>JAUICZ010000001.1 GCA_030429205.1 Bacteroidia bacterium | reverse complement strand
CAGAGTAAGCTTTCCTGATGGATATGTAGAGACTTATAATGGAGAGGTGACACTGATCCGATAAGAAAGAACAATAACTTAATCATATAAAAAATCCCGATAGCATTGCTATCGGGATTTTTGTTTTACGTATATAAGAAACTAGAACTTAGATAAAATACTTTTAGGTACACCACCCTTGTGTAATAAGAATGCAGTAGTCTTATACTGTACGTATGCTTTTGTTACATACAGATAACCTTTGTAGTCATTCTTTTCTCCCCATGAGTTTTTAACTATGTAGTACTCTTTACCATTTTGATCTTCTGCCATACCTACAATATGCATTCCGTGATCATCAGTAGTAGTATAGTTATCAAAAGCTTCCTGTCTCATGTCCTCAGTTATTTTTCTTTCGGGTTTTGGTCCGTTGAAAAGGTCTTTTCTTTCCTCATCTTCCATATCAGACCAGTCTTTTTCAGGAACAAATGCTACTCCATTCTTCCAGCTGAAATATTTCTCACTTACATCTGTTGCCCATGTAACTGTGTAACCATTCTTAACTGCATTATCTATTATTGTAATAATATCATTGAACGGCACATTATATACTTTGTCCAGGCTCCAGTTGTCTGGCACCCAAAGCATAGTTTTTTGGTAGTACGGCTGATATGAGAATGAAGAAAACTCCATATAATCATTAGGGTTGATCCCAACTACATTCTTAGCGAATGTTTTAGCAGTATACAACTTACCATTGTAATTAAACGTCTCCGGCACTTCTCCTAAATAAACATCTAAAACTGCTTCAAATGCTTTCTTCCAATTTGGTGTTATTTTTTTGTTGGGGTTCTTCACCACAACATTCAACATCGCCTTTAGCATACCTTGCATTTCACCAAAACGGTTTTTGTCTGTACCATAGTTAAGACCGCTGTAAACGCTTTGTGGCAATGCACCATACTTAGCATACATATTAATCACATCATGACAAGCACCACCATCTCCATAAGAGAAGTCGCCATGCATACGTACATACCTTTCTGCTTTCTCTTCATAAACACGCCTTGCAGTATATATCTCTGCAATATCTACAGGCTTTTTACCCATACGTATCATCTCACTCTCTAAAAAAGAGTTTGTAGAATAACTCCAACAAGTACCAGAGCTACCTTGGTTTTTAACCGTTGTGTTATCAAGGTCAATAATGTGTTTAAACTCAAACTTCTTTTTCGCGCTATCGCTCTCATTTTTGTCCAGCTTATTGATCAGGTCGTCCTGAGCTGAAACCATGAGCGGTAGCATCAATCCAAATAATAATGCTGCTTTTTTCATATAATATATAAATGTTTGAAATATTGGTCAGCGAATATACTCAAATAAACTTGGACGGTTTATCACGCATAAAGGGTGATTGTTGAGTTCAATCCTTATATATGACCTATCTATTCCAATAAGTTAAGCTTTTGCAGTTTTGTGCCCTTATCGCCTACTCCATTTACCTGCATGCTATTCAGTATATTTTCCGGAATCAGATTTGTTTCATTTTGTTTCAGAATTAGCGTCTTTTTATTGGGCTGAACGATCTCTTCTTTCGGTTCATCATTACGGTAGAGTTCTTCTTCTATTTCTGAAAAGAAAATACCTCTACGTTCAGTATCTGTAACAGCCTGAGGAGCCTCCTGTGTATCTGTTTGCAGCTGGCTGATCACGCTTTTTTGATTATGGCTATAATGCCCCGCCAGCTTACTATCCAGGTCGATAGCCTTGAGTATTTGATTGAAATTGGGGCGCTGTAGAATGGTACACATATTGCAGTTTTTACCTTTTGAATGTTGTTCTATCAAAGCTTCTCCTGTAGCTATTTGCGCTAATATCTCACGTTTGCGTTGTATTGTCAGCAACTCTTGCTTTAGCTCTTCTTTCAATTCAGCTTCTACCTGATAGCGAATACGGTTTTGAGCGGCTTCAATAGCTTCTCTTATCTCAGGTTGACGTAATAGCCTGTTAGCTGCTGAAATGATGACCTCTGGGTCTGAACTGGGATTGTCATAAGCTGTCTTGTATGCGATGATCTTATCGCCATAACGGAGGAATTCGGTAATAAACCGTTGTTGTTTAAAATTCATGTGATAAAGTTTTAAAGGAGCCTCTCCTTTCACCCTACCCAAATAAGAGGAGATTTTTGAGGCCTTTATTCAAAACAAATATACAACATTAAAACTTAAAATTAAACCCAATTTTTTAGTGGCATTAAAATTGCAATTACTAATACATAAAACATTTTACTATAAAAGCAACAACCATTATTACCTTGATGATAGCACTGTTAGCTATGTCACTAACATCCTGCAATAAAAACAGAGACCGTAAAGTATACGGGTGTATTGTAAACGACAGTACAAACGCGCCAATACCTTCAAAGACATTTTACATATCCTATTCGTACTACAAAGGACCTGCAATACTAGGTTATAACGCCTTTAGATCGGACAGGTTTAAAACGGATGGTAATGGATGCTTCGATAAAACGATCAATGCGCTGGAAGGTACAATATACCTGAGCAGAAATGCTTTTGACGACTACCAGGAAGAGCAGGCAAACAGCGTTGCTTTCTGGAAAAAAGACATCGGCAAAAAAGAAAGGAATATATATGCAGGTACTGTTATTGCTCATTAACTGCCGCTAATATTTCACTTGGTCAGCTTTATGTAAAATAATCAGCAATACAGCTACAATAGCCAATAAACGTACATTACCGAAAGTTAATAGATAAGAACTATGTCTGTTACCTATGTCGGTATACCTATTTACACTTAGTATGTGCATGATTGCGTGTGCGCTGATTTTAAAAAGCAATAAACAAACAAACCTCTCTTTAATAACACTTACGGTTGCAGGGTTTGTATTAAGATATACATTAGCTGCAGACCCTTTCTTACATGAGTGGGATGAGCGTTTCCATGCTTTAGTTGCCAGAAATATGATGGACCACCCTTTGAAGCCCATGCTCTTTAAAGACCCACTGATTGATTACGACTATACCGGATGGTGCTACAATCATATATGGCTGCATAAACAGCCATTGTTCTTATGGCAAATGGCATTGAGCATGAAAATACTGGGCGTATCAGAATTGACCATGCGGTTACCTAGTGTAATACTTGGAACAATTACTGTGCCTTTAACTTACAGAATTGCGAAACTATATACCACATCTAAATATGTTCCATTTACTGCGGCCTTGTTCATTTGCTTATCGGGTTATCAACTGGAGTTGATATCAGGGTATAACGGTATGGATCATAACGATGTGTCTTTTTCTTTTTATGTACTGGCAAGTATATGGACTTACCTTGAATATAACAGAACAAAGAAATGGTATTGGGCGATACTAACCGGAGTTTTTTCGGGCAGCGCCATACTTACAAAATGGCTAACAGGGTTACTGGTATACTCGGGCTGGGGCATCAACCTGCTATTATCCATAAAACAAAAAGGCTTTAAAAGAGAAGCCGGTTACTTTCTATTATCATTAGGTATATGCGCTGCAATTGTAATTCCATGGCAAGTATATATTATTCATGAATTTCCTAAAGAAGCTGCGTATGAATATGCACATAATACCAGGCATATTTACGAAGTGGTAGAAGGTCATTCTGGACATAATGAATATTACCTGAACAGGTTTCCTGAATACTTTGGACGGTACATATGGGTGATGGTACTTACAGGGTTTCTGATAAGTATTTTCAAAAAAGGTCATAATAAAGAAAGCCTTGCATTGGGTATATACATAGCTACTGTTTACTCTTTTTTCTCGTTCGTTGTACAAACCAAAGTAAGCGCGTACTTCTTTGTTGTTGCTCCTATAGGGTTCATATATATAGCTACTACTATTGACAAAGTAATACAGAAACTTCCATCTAAAATAACAGGCGCAACACTCATAGGAGCCTTAGTAATATGTGGTGGAATAATACTAACTCCTGTTAAGTTGTTTAAAAATCATGGTAGTAATAAGTATCGTGATATTAGAGTGAGTAATGCTACAATATACAGAGACCTGCATAAGTACTTGCCACCAAATGTAAAAGTGGTAATAAATGCTCATGTGTATAATAATATTGATATAATGTTCTATAATAACGACCTTAATGTTTATCAATATTGTTTTTCAGAAGAAGAATTTGATGTAGCTATAAAAAAACATAAAACACCTGTAGCTGTATTTAGGTACGGAGCTGAGCATAAAATCCCCGAATACATTACTCAATATAAAAAAGCACATATAATAGAGGTCCCGGTTTGTGTTCCCGCAAAATACAAGAGGTAAAATCAATTCATATGTTCTTATTAATTTAGCCGTACGATGCAAATAGAGATATGGAGTGTAGGCAAAGAGAATGACACCTTTATCAATGAAGGAGTGCTGCACTATTTCAAAAAAACAAAACCGTATATAAACATTAGTCTGGAGCTGATACAACTACCTAAAAAAGCGGCAACAACTGATGTTCAACGAACCAAACAGTTGGAAGAAGAAGCTATTCTCAAACGTCTGCAACCACACCACTACTTGATACTATTGGATGAGAAAGGCAAACTACATACATCGCCGCAATGGGCAGAGCAGTTTCAACAACTCATGAATATGGGGACCAAAACAGTGGTGCTACTTATCGGCGGTGCTTTTGGTGTATCAGAAAACATAATGAAACAGGCAAAACAAAAGTGGTCTTTATCAAAACTTGTATTCCCACACCAGCTAGTGAGGCTGTTACTTGCCGAGCAGGTTTACAGAGCATTCAGTATCTTGCATAATAGTCCTTATCATCATAGTTAAAGCCAACGTTCTATGTCATTTTCAATTACAATAATAATTGTTGTCATTACAGCTATTACATCTGTATTAGCTTTCAATAACCATGATATGCTTAATAAAGGGCTACTCTACCCTGCCTTAATGAAAGGACACCCCAAAGAGTACCACCGCTTTATATCCTCTGGCTTTTTACATGCCGACTGGATGCATTTGATCTTCAACATGTATGTATTGTACATATTTGGAGAGTACATTGAACGTATTTTTATTGGAATTTCCGGTAGTCTTTTCTTGTTCCCCGCTATGTATATACTGGCTTTAATTGCCGCTTCTTTACCATCTTATTTTAAGCATAAAGACAATTACCATTATCGTGCACTGGGAGCGTCAGGTGCTGTAGCGGCAGTGATATTTTCATTTATATATTACAATCCCTGGGCAATGCTCTACTTGTTTGGAATAGTACCTATACCTGCCATTTTATTTGGCATAGGGTATTTGGTATACTCTGTTTGGGCGGCAAAAAGAGGACAAGATAATATTGGGCACGATGCGCACTTCTATGGTTCTGTATTTGGCTTCTTGTTTACATTGGCAGTAGACCCCAGCCATGGTAAAACCTTTGTATCACAAATTACACAGATACCATTTTTCTAATTAAGAAAGCTTTATTACGACTGCATTGAGTGTTGAAGGTTTAAGCTTGAACCTTTCGTCCATTCTATGCCCCACCAGCCAAACAATGCGCTTATCACTTTCCAGTACCCACACCTTATCTTTTTCGTGTAGTGGCACTTTCTGGTCTTTAAAATATTTGCTAAGCTTCTTCTTCTTCATGCCCATACCTATGGGGTAGAAGTAATCACCCTGTTTCCATGTACGTAGCAATAACGGGAACTTGAGCTTGCCGGCATCTATATATGCAGTATCACTGTCACCTGGTATTTTGTCCGGTATATTCGATGATTTAAAACTTATAGTTTTATCACCAATAGAAATGGTTGCAGGTAACTCACTAATGAGTATAGTATCCGCAATTTCGATATCCTGTTCTGTAATAATTAAGAACTCCCGGTCTTTAATGATCTTGTGTATGGGTGAGTCTATATAATGGCCACTTTCTGACTCCATCAGGTCAACTATATGTGGCAATTGTTGCGGGGTGAAGCCATAAGGTTTGAACAACTCATAACAAATCGTATTTAACGGAGTTCTTAACCTCAGCTTGCGCACAGGCACATAAATATCATTACCCCTTTGCTCTGTAAGCTTCTTTATCTCTTTTGCAATGGCATTGTTGTAGACTTCTTCTGCCTCTGCAAAACGTGTAATACTATCATTGATATTGGCAACTACATCAGGGAATGATTTTTCAATAGCGGGTATTACATTCAGGCGAATATCATTACGCGTATACTTATCCGTTTTGTTCGATGCGTCATCACGATAAGTAACGCTTTGTTCCTGAGCATAAGCCCGCAATTCATCTTTATGCGCAAATAATAATGGGCGAATGATCTTTCCATTCTTTGGTTGAATGCCATGCAGCCCCGCAATACCAGTACCTTTAAACAAATTCATTAGCACTGTTTCTACGTTATCATTAGCATGATGTGCAGTGGCTATAGCAGTATAATTGTTTTTCTTTCTAATATCCTCTAACCATTCGTAACGTAGTATGCGCGCTGTCTCTTGAATACCTTTCTTCCATTCATCAGCTTTTTGTTGTGTATCAAAGCATGTGTTATAAAACGGAATATCATTCTCTTTTGCCCATTCTGACACCAGCTGTTCGTCTTTGTCGGCGTCAGCACCACGTAGTTTAAAATTGCAGTGTGCTATAGCAAAAGAGAGTTGAGCACCCAAAAACAAGTGACACATAACCATAGAATCTACCCCACCACTAACAGCAAGTAACACCGGCCTGTCATGTGGCAGACCTAACTGCCCGAAAGATTGCTTAAAAGATGCCTGTAGACTCATAAATTAAAAAGTAAGTTCTTCGTAAGCACTACGCAACTCACTTAAAGAGTGCATATCTTTAGCCGCTTGGGCTTGCTCCATACCCTGCTCGTATATTTTTATTGCAGCATCCTCATCACCAATACGCTCCAGTAATTTTGCATAGTGGTAATACGTTGCCACATAGCTTACATCTGTTTGCATATTCTTCTTAAACAATTCTGCTGCACTTTCCTCATCTCCCAGCTTGATGTACTCCAATGCCAAGGCATGGTTTAAAAAACAGTCGTCTGGTGTTTGCTCTAAAAATGATTTTAGCTTTTCTATTCTATCGCTCATTATTTGCAAATGTAAAAACAAACAGGCTACCAATAGGTAGCCTGTTCAAAAATATCAAATAATACTATTTATTACTTAGCTATCAACACTCTGGTCTGCAGCTTTGCATTACCCGATTTGCTGTCTGTATACACTACTGTATACATTCCATTAGCAAAGTCTGTAGTGCTTATACTAGTATTTTGAGTAGTTACTTTTTTACGCAATACAACCCTACCTATCATATCTATAAGTTGAATAGTACCGCCAACTTTATCTACACCCTCAAAAGATACTGTAATATTATCAGTTGCAGGGTTTGGATATGCAGACATAGATATTGGTTGTGTACTTACCTCGCTAACGGACAGCATAGTACCTATATTAATATACTGTGTAAAACCACAACCGAAATCACCATTAAAGTAGCCATCTAGCGTATATGGCAAAGAGCTACCCAGTCTTTTAACAGCAATTGTACCCGGCCCAGGATTTACCGGATAATTCGGATAAACCCACCAATTAGTTCCGTCGCAACCGGCATCTGTAACGACTAGCTTATACATGCCATCCCACAATCTAATTGTATCATTATAGAAAGTGTTAGGAGTATTATTTATACGCTCAGCAACTAATTTACCAGTGTATAAGTTATATAGTTTCCACTCTGTTTCGCTGACACCACCTGTTGTACCTCTTGTACCTCCATTGGTCTTTAATTCAATTCTAAAGTCTTTCTGTATTTTCAAGGCTGTTTTAAATGTGCTGCTTAAAGCATTATTTGTAGCATCATCATCTGCTGTTCCATTCACTTCCAATATACGCACATTGAATTTGTGTGTACTGCTGTTAGATAATGTTTGCAACTCAGGAAGAATTTCTAATTCTATGTCTGCCATTTGTAATGACGCCAAAGAACCATTCCATGTATGTGTAATGGGTGTAGCACCACCATCAATACCAAACTCAAACTTGATACTGGTAATGGTTGTAGCACCTGTATTCGTTACAGTAACCATTGGTTTACCCGTAAATGGATTTTCGCGGAAATGACGTTCATGATCTGTTGGAGCAATGATATCATCCAAAGAGGCATCAAGGTTTTTATTAAACCCGCCGTAGTAAAAAACATTACCCTCAAAAATGTAAGATGCATTACCACTGGTGCTGGTATAGTCTTCAAAATCAACATCTATGTCATAGCTGCTGCCACCTGTAACACCGGCTAGCTTGTGCTTCCTCGGCTGTATAGTATCACCGGGACACCAGTTACCTCTGTTATATATCCAGGTACCGTTTTGCGGGTACATATGGTTATAGCCACAGTTATCCCTCCAAAGATCAGTCTTATCAAAATTGTTGCTATTAAGCGTTACTTCATAATACTTTTTACAAAATTCAGAACATTGTGCAGCATCGCTACCATGCCCTGTAATCGTTAACGCCAGCTCTGTTGATTGAGTACCCGATGGAGCCGTTCTGTTTTTAGAGTCTATCCTATCATCTATAGACGGTGTTTTACCAAAAGCTTTGCTGCCTCTCCATAAATTCTCTGCTTTTACCACATCTCTTGGTGGTGTACCTTCTATAAAGTAGAACTTAATGTTTGCTGTAAAGCCCCAAGAGTATCCGCCAAAGTGATTACGGATATATGCAGTATCTTTTAATTGGTTATAGAAGTCCGTAACATCAAAAACATATCTATGCTTCCATGTCGGTCCGGTGCGTGGCCAGCCATCCCCTGCATACGGAGATATTAGCCTACCAATCTCCATAGTATCTCCATTCTTTGTCCTTACTGATGTAGAAATAGTATAATCCCAATCTCCACAATATTGCGGGCTACCCGGGCAAGCATACCTGCCTAAGGTATATTCCATAATAATCTTTCTGTATTTCTTACTACCGTCCGGAAATGCTACCAACGTATCAAATGCACCATGCTTTGTCATTTTAAGATCATAATGCGCTTGAATTGTTGTAGTGTCACCCGGTGCAGCCTGTAAACTTCCAACATAACAAACCACCGCAGCTAAGACCAATAGAATCCTCTTCATAAAAACTAGTTTAGTCAGTAAATTTAGAAAATATAGAGGTATTAATTAATTGTCATTTTTTTCATGTGGGAAGTATATATATAGTAACTTTGCGCACTAATTTAAAATTATGGCCGGATTTACCGTAGCTATTGTAGGAAGACCCAATGTAGGGAAGTCAACTTTGTTCAACAGACTGCTTGAGCAACGTAAGGCTATTGTAGATGACGTGAGTGGGGTTACACGCGACCGTCAGTATGGCGTTGCCGACTGGAATGGTAAGAGTTTCAACGTAATAGATACAGGAGGATTTGTATCTAACTCTGACGATGTATTTGAAAAAGAGATAAAGAAGCAAGTACTGATTGCGCTGGAAGAAGCCAACCTGCTGATATTTGTGTGTGATACTATTACCGGCATTACAGATCAGGATGCGGAAATGGCTAAAATATTGCGGAGAAGTGACAAGCCCGTACTATTGCTTGTAAATAAGGTAGACAACTCTGAACGTGCACTGGAAGCAACAGAATTCTACTCTATGGGGTTTGACAAAACCTTCTTTGTATCGTCTATATCAGGTAGCGGAACAGGTGAAGTTCTGGATGAAGTAGCTAACCATATACCGGAAGAACCTGAAGAAGAGGAAGAAGAAAACCCACTACCTAAGTTTATCATCATTGGACAGCCTAATGCAGGCAAGTCTACTCTACTGAATGCATTAACCGGCGAAGAACGTACTATTGTTTCTGATGTTGCAGGTACTACCCGCGACACTATTCATACCCACTACAAGCAGTTTGGCAAAGAATTTATATTGATAGATACAGCCGGGTTAAGAAAGAAAAAGAACGTTCACGACAACCTGGAGTTCTATTCTGTTATACGCGCTGTACGTGCTATGGACGATGTGGATGTGTGTATGATAGTAATAGATGCGGAGAAGGGTGTAACCTCTCAGGATGTAAATATATTTAGTCTGGCAGCACGCCGCGGTAAAGGTGTTGTTTTACTTGTAAACAAATGGGATACCGTTGCTAAAGAAACTAATACTGCCAAACAATACGAAGAAGCTATTAAAAAGAAGATAGCACCGTTTAACGATGTGCCAGTTATATTTATTTCAGCAACTGAAAAAACAAGAATATTCCAGGCAATGGAAAAAGCTTTAGAAGTATACGAATGCAGAAAACGCAGAATACCTACTTCTAAACTGAATGACATTATGCTGAAGGAGATCAACCACACTCCTCCTCCAATGACACGCGGACATGCTGTAAAGATCAAGTTTGTTCAACAAATCCCTACAGTTGTTCCATCATTTGCATTTTTTGCTAATTACCCCGATGTCATTAAAACACCTTATAAAAACTTTTTAGAGAATAAACTGCGCAGCCACTTCAACTTTACAGGAGTGCCAATACGTATATTCTTCAGAAAAAAATAATTGAGATTTAGTGCAGACGAAAAAGCTTCATAAAGACAAGGTAAATATCATTACACTGGGTTGCTCTAAAAATCTGGTGGATAGTGAGGTATTGAGCGGACAGTTGAGTGCGAACGATATTGATGTTCAACACGAAAGCACTCAAGATGACCACAATATTGTTATAGTAAACACCTGTGGCTTTATCGACAAAGCAAAAGAAGAAAGTATCAATACAATTCTCGATCAGGTAGAACGCAAGAAAGATGGTGAACTGGAGAAGGTATATGTTACAGGCTGCCTCAGCGAAAGGTACAAAGGAGACCTTTCAGCAGAAATACCGGAAGTAGATGCTTGGTTTGGTACGATGGAACTACCACTGATACTAAAACAATTTGAAGCAGATTATAAGCAAGAGCTAATTGGCGAAAGGTTATTGAGTACACCTAAGCATTACGCTTATTTAAAAATATCAGAAGGTTGTAACCGTACCTGTGCGTTTTGTGCGATACCATTAATGCGAGGCGGACACGTATCTAAACCTATTGAAGAGATAGTTGCCGAAGCTAAAAAGCTGGTAAGCATGGGCGTTAAAGAAGTGATGCTTATTGCACAAGAACTTACTTATTACGGTTTAGATATCTACAAGAAAAGAATGTTGGCCGATCTACTAAGACAACTGTCAGATGTAGAAGGGTTACACTGGATACGTTTACACTATGCCTACCCTACAAAATTTCCACTGGATGTACTGGATGTAATGCGCGAGCGTGATAACATCTGTAACTATCTGGACATGCCATTGCAGCATATTTCTGACAACATGCTAAAAGCCATGAAACGCCAGATAACCAGCAAAGACATTTACGAACTTATTGATACCATCCGCGATAGAGTACCCGGTATTTGTATCCGCAGCACACTGATAGCTGGTTTCCCCGGAGAGACCAGGCAAGACGTTGAAGACCT
The DNA here is from genome assembly GCA_030429205.1 of Bacteroidia bacterium. Taxonomy (GTDB): domain Bacteria; phylum Bacteroidota; class Bacteroidia; order Chitinophagales; family Chitinophagaceae; genus UBA5543. The sequence goes on along the minus strand of JAUICZ010000001.1, from coordinate 2,328,702 downwards.
TAAAGCCTTCTTAGAAAAAGCAAGACTAGATCGTGTAGGTATATTCACTTATTCTCACGAAGAGAATACTTCGGCATACGAATTGGAAGACAATATTTCTGCTGAAGAAAAAGAAGAACGTGCACAGGAAATAATGGAGGTACAGCAGGAGATCTCTTACGAAAAGAACCAAGAGCACGTAGGCAAAACCTTCAAAGTAATTGTAGACAAAAAAGAAGCCGGGAGATATCTTGGACGTACAGAGTTTGATAGCGTAGAAGTAGACAACGAAGTCATCATCAACACAGACGAAGAACTACCAATAGGTGAGTTTGTAAACGTGAAGATTGACCGTGCTTACGATTACGACCTTGAGGGGACTGTCGTTTAATCCAACCGATAATACTTACCCGGTAAAGTCTTAATCAACCCCTGCATTTCCATACCTAATAAGGTAGCAGCTAGTTTTGAGTTACTCATACCACTTTGGTGTAGTATTTCATCTGCATGCACATTGTCTTTATCAGTTAGTAGCTTATAGATAGCTTGTTCTTCTTCAGATAGATTAATGAACAACTGTTTTTGTACAGGTTTCTTCTTCACTGCTTCGTCCCAGTTCATTAGCTCCAGCAAATCTTCTGCTGATGTGACCATAGCAGCCATATTGGTTCTGATGAGTTCGTTACAACCTGACGACTTTTTATCGAACACCCTACCCGGAAAAGCAGCAACATCTCTATTATAACTATCTGCCAGCTTTGCCGTTATCAACGCACCACCCTTTATATCGCTTTCCACTACAACCGTAACATCACTCATGCCTGCTACTATCCTGTTTCTCATAGGAAAGTTGCTTTTATCAGCTATCGCACCATGCCCATACTCTGTAAGCACACCACCCTGCTGTTGCATCTCTTCTGCCAACTTTCTATTAGCCGCAGGATACATCTTATCCATACCATGTGCCACCACACCTATTGTTGGCAAACCGCTATTAAGTGCTGCCTTATGCGCAATAGTGTCTATACCATGAGCCAGCCCGCTCGTTATCATCACACCTGCACCTTTCAATTCTTCAATCATTTTTTCGCAAGCACGCTGACCATAGTCTGTAAATTTACGTGTACCTACCACAGCAACTACTTTATCGTAATTGAGGTATTGGCGATCACCTTTATAGTATAATAATACAGGCGCATCTACACAATTCTTCAAGCGCTCTGGATAATCATCATCAACACACCATAACACGTCAATATTATTTTTTTCAATATACTCCAACTCTTTTTCTGCACGCTCAAACACCTTTTCATCTTTAAATGCTTTTGAACGCACCTCGCCCATCCCTGCGATTGTTTTCAGTTGTTTTAGAGGAGCATTAAAAATAGCAGAAGCTGTACCGTAGTGCGTTACTAGCTTTTGAGCTGTTACAGCCCCCACATCTTTTACAAATGTTAAAGCAATTCTATAAAACAGTTCTTGTTGGTTTTCGGGCAGCATATTTGTTATAAGAAAAGTAAGTAAAGAGTAATACTAACAATTATCTTTGAGGTGGAAAATAGAAAAAAAATGAAGAAAACGATTTTAGGGTTTATTACAATAGGCGTACTTATTTTCTCAGCATGTGCGCAGCAAAAGAAAACTACAAAAGGAACAGTATTCGCCAATAGTGGTAAAAAGGCTCTTGGTATAGAGCAGATTGTTATGGAGCGCACTGCATGTTTTGGCACATGCCCGGCATATAGGATCATCATCAACAAAGATGGCCAGACAAAATACATCAGCAGGTACTACACAGAGTATGAAGGTACTTTTGAAAAGCAACTGGATCAAGAGAAAACGGCTGAACTCTTTAATGAGTTTGCTAAGTACCATGTTGACACATGCCAGGAGGAGTATAAGAGCCTGGTACAAGACCTTCCGGGTATTATATATGAATTCACATATAAAAATGGTAAAGAGCAGGTGATCAGACAGGCTGAGTTTGGACCTGAATTTTTAAAGGAGTTGGCGCGAAAAGTAGATGCCTTAGTAGTTGTAGATGACAGTTGGAAGAAGATAGCAGAACCTGAAAAACATAAATAAATTAAAAGAGCCGCTAAAAGCGGCTCTTTTTTATAAGTGAAGTTTCTCTTTTTTACCGAGTAGCTCGTCAACAGTTTCTTCGTACATTTCATCAGGAACACAACAGTCTACCGGACAAACGGCAGCACATTGCGGTTCTTCATGAAAACCTTGACACTCAGTACATTTATCAGGAGAGATATAATATACATCGACTGAAATCGGTTCGTTACGCTTTTCAGCGTCTATTACATCACCACTCATCAATGCAAAGTCTCCTGTTACAGACGTACCATCTGTTATCGCCCACTCTACTCCGCCTTCATATATCGCGTTATTAGGACATTCCGGCTCGCAGGCACCACAGTTAATACATTCTTCAGTTATTTTAATGGCCATATCTCTAAATCAGTATTTTTATTCTGGGGATAAAGTTACAATTTCGCAGCCATAAAATAAGCATGATGATTACTGTAAATGAGCGTATAGATTTGCTGGATAGGTTAGGCAAATACCTAATGTCTGATAATGAACAGTGGGAGACGGCAAAAGTATTTGCACAAAACACGAATGGGTGGTTTACACAGGAAAGCATAGAGCTGGCTACAAAGAATATTGCAGACAACTTTCTAAAAAAAGACCTACTGGAAGAATGGTTCAAAAGCTATAACCTGCCCAAAAGCCCTAAAACAGTGGGTATTGTTATGGCAGGCAATATTCCGATGGTAGGTTTCCATGACTTTTTATGCGGATTCATTATGGGGCATCACCTAAACATAAAATTATCATCTAAAGATGCTGTACTGATCAAACACATTATAGAAAAGCTGCAAGAATGGTCTCCTAACTTAAAAAATGAGCTAAATATATCAGAACAACTAAAAGGTTGTGATGCATATATTGCCACCGGCAGTAACAACTCTTCTCGCTACTTTGAACAATACTTTAGCAAATACCCTAATATCATCCGTAAAAACAGAACCTCTGTTGCCATTCTAGATGGTGCTGAGACAGATGAAGATATCAAATCTCTTGGTTTTGACATATTCAGCTACTTTGGTTTGGGCTGTAGAAATGTAACCAAACTTTACCTTCCTGAAGGCTACGACCCTACCATATTATTAGACAAGTTAGACATATATAAAGATGTGATATTACATCATAAGTATAAGAATAACTACGATTACTACCTGGCAATATACTTATTAAACAAAGTACCATATCTAACGAATGACAGCCTGCTAATGGTAGAAAACAAGGAGCCCTTCTCTCATATAAGCGTTTTACATTATGAGTTTTACACAGACAAACAAAATGTCATCGAAAACTTACAAAAAGATGACAATATACAATGTGTTGTAGGAGAAGGGCTCACCCCCTTCGGATTGTCACAATTTCCTACGCTACATGAATACGCTGATGGTGTAGATACTATGGTGTTTTTGAAGGAGTTATAGGAAAGTATCCACATTTGAAAATCGGGCATGATATTTTAACAAAATGCTTTGTGATAGCAAAAATTATTACTAATTTGACAGCTATAAAGCTGTATTCCATTGTGGAAGAGGTTAAAAATGTTTTAACTAAACCAACTAAATTCACTGAAATCGTGTCTTAACATTTAAGTTAATTCGTGATTGTATTAAGCTTAGAAATTATTTAACATGATAGGAAAGTTATCTAACAGGTTTTGTTTATTGTTTTTGGCATTAACATTTGCATTTGGTGCAAATGCACAAACGACCATTAACACAAACTACACGTCGGCCACTATTTTAGGCACTCCATCAGGAACAGGAAAAACGTGTGTTACCTTTTCTGTATCAAATGGTAATAGTTACCCTATTATCATTACAGAGGTTTCACAGTACCACATGGTCTCTGTCGACTTTACACCAAACTGGCCAAACAACGTGTCAAACAATGGTGCAAACTATGAGTTATGGCGTACAACTACTGCGCTGAATGGTGCAGCAACAATTACCACAGGTGGCGGATGGACACCTGTTGATACTACATTGAATTATAGTGCCGGTGCTAATGGACCTGCTCCAATCTTCCAAAACACAAGCTTACTTATACCACCTAACACAACACATCGTTTTGCTGTTGTTATTGATGATTCTTTAGCTACAAACGTAGCAGTTAGCGGTACAAATATTGTACCTACTGCTCCAACTTTCTTTGCGTCAAATGGTGTTGTATTAACATCTGCTGAGAATGCTTTCATAGGTACTTTCCCTAATGCAAACCAATTTGGTGACACTGTTGGTTTTTGGGGTGGTATAAAGTTTGAGTCTTTGAAGCCGCCAATCATTCAGTTTGCTAAATATAAAGTTTGTTTGGATGATGTTCTTGAAATTGAGGCTACAGCTGATCCATACTATCAAAACCCAACATTTACCTGGTATAAAGGTTCTTCAACTACACCAATATTTGTAGGTAAGAAGTTTACTATTCCTGCAGCTGCATTTACAGATTCAGGTAGCTATCGTGTAACTGTTACAGGTACAAATACGAACCATACGTCTGATGCAACTATACTTACTGTTGAAGTTGTAGACCCACCTGCACCAGTTGTTACAGGTAAGTTCAACTATTGCTTAAACGAAGCTTTTGAGCCTGTTACTGTCCTAGGTGGTACTGCAAAATGGTATTATACTGCAACCGGAGGTTCTCCAATACCAGTTACACCAACTATTAATACATCAACACCTAATACTCTTTTCCATTATGTATCAGTTACAGATGCATTAGGTTGTGAAAGTAGCCAAAGGACTTTAGTTAAGTTTAACGCAGCGCCGAAACCAGCTCCACCTGTAGTTACTACTCCAATATACTATTGTGAAGATGTAACTGCTGAGCAATTGAGAGCTATTGGTGATACTCTTAGATGGTATTATCAGGATGTTGGTGGTATATATACCAGCATTGCTCCTACACCAAATACTTCTAAATTAGACTCATTCCAATACTATGTATCTCAATACATAGATGGTTGTGAAAGTGAGCGTAATAAAATTGATGTTGTTGTTACATTCCGTCCTAATGGTCAGATACTAATTGATAAAGATGAGATTTGTGAAAACGACAGCATAGAAGTTAACTACTATGGTAGTGCATTCCCTGGTTCTGGTTATTTATGGAGCCTGCCTGACGGATCAACACTTACTAACGGAGGTTTAAACCAAGGGCCTTTAAGAATGAGATTAGACAGCCCTGGTATACAAAAAATCACTTTACAGGTTGGTCATTCTGGTTGTTTCAGCCCACCATACGAAGGTTTCATAGGAGTTAAAGCTCGTCCAACAGGAACTATCCTGGCTAAAGATGATCTTTGTCTAAATCAGAGTGATTTGATCTCTATGAACACATACACAAAAACTACTGATGATTTTGCATGGGATTTTGATGGCGGTATCAGAACGCACTTCACTACGGATCAAGGACCTTATGGTATCCACTGGTCTACTCCCGGTATCAAATCTATCAGTGTTACCTTAACTGACAGTGGTTGTACTTCAGTTATTACAGACACAGTATTAGTTCATGAAAAGCCAGATGCAAAAATTGTTGCTGAATATGCTCATGAGGCTTCTTATGGTAGAGGTTTAATGTATGCAGAAGGTGATACAATTTGTTCTTCTGACAGCTTAAAAGTATATGTAAATACACTTGACGCTTCTGCAAAATACCAATGGTCTCCTTCTATATACTTCTTAGACAATAACACTGAGCCTATTACCTATACAAGGTTGAACAGAGGTGATACAATCGTATTAAGAGTAGAAGACGAATTAGGTTGTCATAACACAGATTCACTGTTTATACCAACACGTCAATGTTGTGATATCTACTTCCCTAACGCATTTACTCCTAACAATGATGGTAGTAATGATCGTTTCCGTCCGATAACTGTAGGTAATCAAGAGATCAGAACATTCAGAGTAGTCAACAGATATGGTCAAACTGTATTTGAAACGACAGACCCTGTTAGAGGTTGGGATGGTACAATGAATGGCGAACCACTAGACTTAGGTACATACTTCTATCTTATCAGCTATAGATGTGAGGGTAAGATCGTAGATCAAGCGGGTGAAGTAGTACTTATCAGGTAGATAACTATAATCTAATATATATTCAAAAGGCGCACAATGTGCGCCTTTTATTTTGTACCATTTTTTGTATTAACTATCTCCTTTCAAAGAAAACAAAACCATTTTTACTACCTATTTCCTTTAGCTGCGGTAAAGCTCTGTATTTATCCGCTATCATTATTTTACATACAAAATAGGCCGGTTTATCAATATCGCCATTTAACAGCCATTCTTCATTAGTATAGTTAGGGTTGTCTTGTGGCATTTTACGCGTGTAATAAAGGTGTGCATAGCTTTTGTAACCTAATACAGATACATATACATCCCGGTCCTGAAACTGCTCAAAAAACTCAATTGCAGCCCTTTGTGAGAAAGCTTCTATTTTAGGGGTAAAATGCAGCACCGTTGCTTGTATAACTACAAGCTGTACAACTACCAGTACTATAAAACCTTTTTTAAATTGTCTTGATAAGAGAATCACGCCCAATACAACGCCTGTTATATAAAAAAGTCCCCAAAATGCTTCAGTGTAGCTCCATGACACATTTGCCTGAAAGTTTGCAACGGCGAAAGGATCATTGATGTATGGTATAAGCTTCTCTTTATTGATACCTACAATGGGAAGCGCAGCAAGAGCTATGCCAACTACAGGACCAATAAAAAGCATTAAAACTTTGGTCAGCTTAGTCAGCTTCACCTCACCAACTAAAAGCTTATACGCAGCAAGAGCAGACAAATAAGACAAAGGGAAATAGCATAGTGAAGAATAGTGAACAATCTTTGTTTTAACAATGGAGAATAGCAGCAAAACAACCCAAAACAAAACCCACATCCATCTTGTAAAGTCTTTTGTTGACTGAGCTTCCTGCTTCATATTCCTGTTTTGAAACATAAATACTGATGCCGGGAAGCACCCTATCAATAATATGATAAAATGGTAAAAGAAGGGACCGCCATGTCCTGCATCTTCTGTTTGGAACAACCTTATCTGATAGGTAATAAACTCGTTTACCATCCACCAGCCATTATTTATCACCTCTAAACCAAACCATATACAGGTAGTAAAAAAGACCGCAAGGGTTGTAGTAACAATATACTTTATGCTCAAGCCATTCAACCCTCTGCGAATAATAATATATGTCACTAGCGACAATATTGCTATCAATATTGCCGCAGGGCCTTTTGTAAGTACTGCTACACCTAGAAAAACGCCGGCCAGTATAGCATGCAACCATTTTTTACCTCCATTTATTACAAGGTATATCTGGAAGAATGCCAGAAAGATAAAGTAATTGAATGTAGGGTCTATTATACCTGACTTGAAGTAGAAATGAGGTAACCAACTGGCAGCATATAAAGCTACCCAAATCCAAGCCATTTTCTCATTGACCACTCTTTTCCCTACATAAAACAAGGTCATCAGTGTAGCAACACCCATCAATGCATTGGGAAAACGTGCAGCATAATCCCCTACTCCAAACAACTTCATTGCCAATACCTGCATCCATATAAACACAGGAGGCTTTTCCCAGAAAGGTTGATAGTTTATATGTACGCGTAAGTAGTCCTTAGTAACGATCATTTCCCTGGCACACTCAGCAAAATTTATCTCATCCCAATCGAACAGGTGGACTTGTCCTAAAAACGGAAAGAATAGTATTGATGCGCCTATCGCGATCAATAAATATTTTACAAATGAAGACATGTCACAATATTACTGCGCTTTTTTGAAAAACAAGCTTTTGTACCTGTTCATTAAAGCCACAATAAGCAGTGTAGCTACTGTACCTATTATGCTACCAACATACACATCTTTAAAAAAGTGTACAGCTAAATATACCCGTGAATATGCCACTAATAAACCCAATAGAAATAACACTATACCGAAATACTTGTATCTGGGCCATAATAAAAGTGCCAAAAATGTAACGAAAGTAAATGCGCCACATGTATGACCGGAAGGAAAGCTATTAGACATATGTCTTGGCCAATCAGGCAATATGTGTATCCACCCTGCTTCGTTAAACACATTTAAAGGTCGTGGAGCATTTATCGAACGTTTAATGACCTGTGTTAGTAAAGAAGGTATTACGTTTGATAATAATGCTGCTGTAAAGTACCACCAGTTTCTTAACGACGGTATCAAAAACATTAAAACAAGCAATACTGATGATATCACTGCACCTTCACCAACATAGGTACCATAATACATTAAATGGTCTAAAACATCGTTATGCGTCCCGTTGATAGCTTTAAATATCTCTTCTTGTGTATATAGCAGTTGTATTGCGCCACCAATGATTACCCACGTTAAAAAAGGCAGCAAAAAATATAGATTATAAGACGTGTGTGGCTTTTGCACTATTTAGATTTTTTGAATACCCCGGATACAGCCTTCCAAATTCTAATATACAGTTCTTTGTTAAATACCTGAGAGTCGTTACGTGCCTGCTGTATTAGTATAAATGATATTGGCAGCAACATCACCGTTGCCATCCACATACCTACCCATTCTTCTACAGCCTCTGACCTTGCCAGCTTTTCACCAACAATGGACATAATATGGAAAACCACAAAAAAGCCAATAGCAAACAGCAATGGCATCCCCATACCTCCTTTTCTGATTATTGCTCCTAAAGGTGCTCCTATTAGAAACAGCAAAACACAGGCAAAAGAAAGTGTAAACTTTCTGTGCAATTCTATATTCCAGGTAACAAATTTATTGTTCTTAATGTACGCTTCTGATACACTAATATTAACCATCTGTTTACTACTGCGCACCTGACTAACGGCGAGCTGCACCACTTTTTGTCTTAAGCTATCAGGTACATAATCAATAAAGCCACCTTTAAAGGATGTCTGTTGCGGCACAGATGCATTAGAGATTAACTCTAATAAACTATCTCTTTGAGCAGTATCAAGTACCGTAACGTATGGGCGTAAGTGATGGTAAACCTTTTGCGGCAAACGATCTAAGAACCTTTTATGACTATCAATTTCGTGATTCAGCTGCTTAACATTCATCATCTGATAAGCATTCTTAAATAGGTCCTGGTTGGTACGTTGCAGTTTAAAGGAAGACAGGTCGAAGACTTTATCCCACTGCTTGAAATACATACGTACCTGCTCTTTTGTCTGGCTACCATTTTTATTAGAGTATTCCTCGTATCGCCAACCATCCTTCAACCTAAAAACAAGAAATTGATTATCGGGTGATGGGATCATTTCTCCTTCTTTTGCAATAATCACCTTGTCATTACCATAGCCTGATGTATGATCATATACGATCACATCTCTAATGGTTTTCCCATCTCTATCTTTGTGTCCTACATGGATGGAAAAGTCCTCAATATCACTATTGAATTGCCCTTCTTTAATATCAAAAGCAGGTTTTGAGTTACGCAGATCGTACAAGAGTGACAATGCTTTTAGGTTAGCATATGGAATTACATTGTTACTGAATACAAATGCCAAACACCCAATAACGATCATGAAGAAAAACAATGACCTCATGAACCTAAGCAATGAAATACCTGCGGATTTAATAGCTACCAGCTCAAAGCTTTCACCTAAATTCCCGAAAGTCATTATTGAAGCTAATACTATACCCAACGGCAATGCCATAGGCACCATAGTTGTAGACATGTAAAACAGCAGCTGTATAATCATCCAGGCACCTAAACCTTTGCCCAGAAGTTCGTCCATATACAGCCAAAAAAACTGCATTACCAGTACAAACAATGTAACAAAAAAGGTAACAATGAATGGGCCAATAAAGCTTTTGAGAATAAGTATGTCCAGCTTTTTGATCAAATCGCGGATATTTACACAAAACTACACAAAAGCACTACCAATAATGATAAAGAAACTATAAATTGATATAATGGCTAGTGCTAGCTACCGATTCTATGTTTCAAGTCTGCAACTTGAGAATCCCACAAACTTTCAGAATCTTTTATATCAAATTTATCTGCAAAGTCTGTAATGGTTAAAATCGTTTCGTTTGTAACCGGGCTTTGTTCAACTCTAAATTCAAAGAATTCATCGTCGTTGTAGTAATCCCAACGATACCTTACATATTCTTCTTCTATCTCTTCTATCTTATACGCGGTATCAACTGCACCATTCCATGTGAATTTAAATACATCATCTCTACTGTCAACTTTATCTGCGAACCATTCTGAAAGGCCTACCGGAGTTGATAAAAATTCAAACAATATTGATGGGGAGCAACGTATCGGGAACTCCAGAGAGTACATTATTTTCTTTTGACTCATTCTTACACTTTCTAAGCTGCAATTATATAAAAATGGGTGAACAATCAAAATTTTTATAAAAAAATCACACGAAATATTTTGTTTTAAAATATGTTTTTGTGTCCCCGCTGTTAAGGTATTCTTAATTTTTTTTGGGTTGAATTGTCTATAACCTTAGATTTGCCATACTTATGTCATTCTAAAGAGTCACACTGTGGCTTATTTTTAACTAAAAAAAAAGAAGCTCTGCCTATGTCTATGCGTCAGCTAAAAATCACGAAATCCATTACAAATCGTGAGAGCCAATCGTTAGAGAAGTATTTACAAGAGATTGGTAAAGTAGATCTTATTACACCGGAGGAAGAGGTAAACTTAGCTATTAGAATTAAACAAGGCGACCAAATTGCATTGGAGAAACTAACAAAAGCCAACTTGCGTTTCGTCGTGTCTGTTGCTAAGCAATATCAAAATCAGGGCTTATCATTAAGTGACTTGATCAACGAGGGTAACCTGGGTCTTATTAAAGCTGCGCAACGCTTTGATGAAACACGTGGTTTCAAATTCATTTCTTATGCAGTATGGTGGATCCGTCAATCTATATTGCAAGCATTGGCAGAACAATCTCGTATTGTTCGCTTACCATTAAACAAAGTTGGTTTATCTAACAAAATCAGTAAAGCGTACTCACAGCTAGAACAAGAGTTTGAGCGTGAGCCTTCTACAGAAGAGTTAGCCAGCATTCTTGAAATTGGTACTGAAGAAGTAGAAACAACACTTGGTGTTGCAGCTCGTCACGTATCTGTTGATGCACCATTTGTGGATAGCGAAGACAACACACTTTTGGATGTATTAGAAAACCCAAATTCAGAAGCTGCTGATTCAGAGCTATCTCATTACGATTCACTACGTCGTGAAATAGAGCGTTCTTTAGGTACACTTACTGAGCGCCAACGCGATGTGATCAAACTATACTTTGGTATCGGTGTTGAACACCCAATGAGCTTAGAGGATATCGGTGAGAAATTCTCTTTAACTCGCGAGCGTGTACGCCAGATCAAAGACAAAGCGATCACAAAATTACGTACAACAACACGTTGCCAACTATTGAAGTCTTATTTAGGTAACTAAATTAAAGAGACAATATTTTTTTTAAAAGCGCTGATGATTCAGCGCTTTTTTTATTTCTTTTCGTTGATGCTCCACTTAGTATATAACTCATTCCAGTGCTCATCAGGCAGGCGTTTTCCCCCATTGTAATACCCTTTCTCTACTCTTTGCCTTTTAGCCTCGTACAGTGTAACAGCACAAGCTACAGATACATTCAACGATTTAATCATCCCGGCTTGTGGAATATAAAAAGAACCATCACATTGAGCTAAAAGTTCTTCAGAAATACCGTAACGCTCGTTACCAAATGCCAGCACCAATGATTCTGTATAGTCTACATCGTAATAAGATTTAGCACCCTCATCCAGGTACGTTGCCAGTAGCTTATCGTACTTCTGTTTTACTTCTTTGATACAGGCTTCTTTATCTTCAAACTCATGTACCGTAACCCATTTTTTTGCAGAGGATGAGCTGCGCTTACCGTGCTTTCTATGCCTTCTGAATTTGGTATTGACGATATACAGATCTTGCACGCCTACAGCATCGCAGGTACGCATAATGGCAAAGATATTATGCGGGTCTTCCACATCTTCCATCAGTACAGCCAGGTCGGGCTGGCGCATACTCAATACGCGTTTTATATTGGCTTCACGTTCGGGAGTCACCCTTCAATAAATTATCTGTTAGAGAAATAATGAGCTAAAATAATCAATCAGGCAGAAAAATTCTTTTTTACAGCATCTGCATATGACCGACCCAAAGGTATTTTGCTATCATCCGCCAATATCACATCCGACGAAGTAATGGAAGTAATATCACCTACAGGCACTATATAAGATTTGTGCACTTGTACAAAAAAGCCCTGAGGCAATTCTTCCAATATTTCCGTCATAGAGCTGCGAACCAGGTATTGTGCTTTTGAACATTGAATACTTACATACTCCCTTGCACTCTTTATATACTTAATGTTTTTGGGGAGTATTTTATGATAATCAGCACCTGATTTTACCACCACAGGCACACCCATTATATCTGCTTTAGGCGATTGGTTCAACTGTCGGTAACGTTCAACAGCTTTTGCAAAACGCATAAAGGATATAGGCTTTACCAAATAATCTAATACACCAAACTCATATGCCTGTACTGCATATTCACGATATGCTGTGGTAAGAATTACCTGGGGAGGGTCTTGGGTGTTCTCCAAAAACTCAATGCCTGTTATCTCGGGCATACGTACATCTAAAAACATAAGATCTACCTGGTGAGCCTGTAGTACATTAACAGCCTCTACCACATCCTTGCAGGTGGCTACCACCTGCATATCCTCAAAGGCTGATATATGCTTTTCTATCAGCTCTATTGCAAAAGGTTCATCATCTACTATCAGGCATTTGATCATTGCAGTTCATTTATTTTTAAATGCACCCTGTACTCTCTTGTTTTTGAAGTATCGATATCCAGTTCATAGTTTTCACCGTATACTATATCCAATCTTTTACGGGCATTAACTATACCCACCCCTTCTGTATTCACCTCTTTTCGTTTATACCCGTTCACAATCGTTAGTGTAAGGCTATCACTATCCAAGTACATTTTCATATATACATAATACATTTTGCCATTTACCTCAACGGTATCAGCAGCATGTTTAAATGCGTTTTCTATAAAATTAAATAGTATCAGAGGTTCTATCAGCCCCTTTCTATCGCCTTCCACATCAAAGAAGACTTTCTGGTCATCATTCAACCTGAGCTTTTGCAGGTTGATGTAATTTTCTATAAACTCACATTCTTTAGCAACATCTACTTTTTGCTGCCTGCTATCGTATATATTATAGCTCAACAGGTCGGACAACATAAGTATAGCATCAGCCGCTTTAGCAGATTTATTGAGTACTAACAAGTATATATTGTTGAGTGTATTAAATAAAAAATGAGCGTCTAACTGGCTGCGCAGCAGCACCAGTTCTGCCTGCATCTTTTCAAACTCCAGCTCCTTAGAGCGTTTTGTTTTGAAATATAGCTCTTTGGCTATTTTATACATTGATAAGAAAATGAACTCCGCACAATACACCAACATGGAAGAAGTCATTTTTTGAAAATACTTTTCTCCCTCGGGCGGATAGTCGAATATTAATGAAGAGCCATATATCATCAACTCGCCCAATAGCAACAGCGCTATTAATGAAAAAATGTACTTCCTGTATTCTTCTTTATAGAAGTACAGCTTCATCAATCCGTAAATATTCATATAAACTGTACCGGCCAGTATTATAAAATGCCCGATGTAGAAGAGTCTTGCTGCAATTGGCATTTTAAAAAGCACAGGCAGGAAAGTAATTGAAAAATATACAACCCATACAAGTATGTGTAACAACCACCTGTATGAGTTGTATTTGATCTTTCTTTTAGCCATTAAGCTGTATTATTTCACTAATAGTTTCTGCCTTGTCACACCGTTTTCTGTATACACATCAACAATGTAATTACCTTGTGTAAGAATCTTCAATGCAACCTCTTTCTTCAACTTGTATTGAATATCCTGTACTACCCTGCCATCTATATTAGTTATTATAATTCTATTTATATAATCACCCCCGGTTGTTTTTACATAGAACTGACTTTCAGCCGGGTTAGGAAAAACAATCACATCAGATGCTTCCTGCAATGTGGTTTCTATACTTGTACCTCCGCCACTGAACTTTGTTACGAATATATACCTGATCTGTTGGCCCGGTGTAAACACAGCCCCTGTAACTATCCAACCGCCGTCACTAGTTACAGTAACGCCACTGGGTGTATAGCTGGAGTCTGACTGTCCATAGGCTGTATCCCACATTACATAGCCTGCATTATTTGTTCTTACTACATATAGTTGCTGGCTTTGCACGGAGGGTTCTAACTTATACCCTGCTATAACAAATCCCCTGTCTTTAGTTTGTTTTATATCTATGCCCTCTCTACGCCATGGGGTACCAACTATAGTCCTGTTCCATACCACATTACCTGCCAGATCTATCTTCATGAAGTACAAATTACCATTGGCATTACCCGGCTGATTTTCTTCTGTATTATTTATGCCTACAAATACCAACCCATCTGCAATACCGTTATTTATATCTGCTTCCAATGCCCATGCCCAATCTACCTTGTTCTGTACACCATAGCTCTTCTTCCAAACCTCTTTACCGGATCCATCCACTTTTACTATCCATGCATCATCATATTGCCCGTTGGCAAAACTATATGTGCCACCCGCGATATAGTACTCACCATTCACTACAACTACATCCCATGAGTCATCAAAAGCAGTTCCACCAAAAGTGCTGGTCCATACAGTATCACCATTCATATCCAATTTAAGCAACCATGCATCTGTGTCACCCGCGCCATAACTGTTGGTTTGTCCGCATACGATAATATGATTATTGTCTACAGCTACACCTGCAACGTAATCCTGCATACTACCTCCGTAACGCTTCTGCCATATCACGTTACCATTTACATCTACCCTGATAATTAGTGCATCAGTAGTAGTAGCATCGGGCGGGATATTGATACTACCCACAATTACCAAATCAGAATTGGGTAACTGCGTCATACCCAAAGCAAGTTCACGATCTGTAGCTGTGCCTATCTCTTTTGTCCAAACTGTGTCCCCTTTATTATCTAACCTAAGCAGTATAATATTACCGATGTATTGCACCCCACCCATCGGGACACTGCGTACACCGCAAACAATGAAATCGCCGTTAGATAATTCAACGACATCACTACCTTGGTTTGTGGGGCCGGTAGTACTATACAGTTTCTGAAAATCTACTTTTTGTGCCTGTGTTTGATAAATGGCCAATAGTGCGAATAACGTACATAGAATGTGTTTCATAACATGTTGATTTTAAGATTAATCATCTCAATATCAACAAATAACACAGTCTGATTGTCACACAAAAGCAGCATGCAAACAACTGTTGTTATTTGCAATAAAAGCCTGAAAATTGCAATGAAAAACTAGCCCAGATCGTTCACGAAAGCCTCCAGATGCTCTACCTCAACATGATCCATCACCACTATTTTGAACCAATGCGCATCGCCTCCGTGTGTATCAGGCACTAATCCATGCTTATGTGCAGCCTCATGCGGAATATCATCGGCCTTGATGGTGACGATATTCATTTTCGGATGCCTGAAGTAAGAAATATTTCTCGCATCCAGTTGCTTACATATCCAGTCGGTACGGTTAAGCAGCTTGTTTATTTTCTCGAACCATCCATGCGGGCCGTATGTTACCAATATCATCCAAATAGCAATAGCATTAGCACCAGACCTACTGCCACTAAGTGTAATATCCATACCATGAACATATTGCGCCTCTTCTGTAAACACGTTTTGCATCAAACCTTTACGACAAAGGAAGATACCGGTGCCATATGGCGCCTGTAGCATTTTGTGTGCATCCAGTGTTACCGAAGACACATTTTTATTGTAGAAGCTCACATGTTTATCCTGACTACTTACCGGATATATAAACCCTCCAAAAGCACCATCTAAATGTATCTTAAAAGGCACTTCATGTTTCGTAAAAGCATTGGCATATACATCAGGATCATCTATGCTACCAAACATAGTAGTACCCATGTTTGAAATGGCAATGAAATACTTCACACCTTGCTCTTTAGCTGTGGTGATTGTTTCATTTAAGTGCTCTTCATTTATTACCCTGTCATCATTACCTACTTTCACTTGGTAACACGCTATATTCAGCAAGTTTGCTGCTTTAGTAATGGAATAGTGTGTATCTGTTGAACCGATCAGTGCTATCTCGCTGTATGAAGCACCATATTCTTTTTTGAAGTAGTTTCTGTATATCCATGCTGCCTGAATATTGGCTTCCGTACCGCCTGCAGCTACATATCCATCGCAGCTGTCTTCTTCTGCAAATAAAACATCTACACTCAACAGCTCTATTACCTCACGCTCCAATTGCTGTGTGCCCTCAAAAAACAATTCAGACTCTCCTAATGTATGGCAACCGATATGATTGGGGTTGGCGACATATGTGCGTAGTAAAGGGGCATCTTTTAAGAAAGGAGCTTGCTCGTAAAACACATTACCATCCAGCCTTGATGCCGGTACACCTAAAGATACTTTTTGCTTATAATCTATGTTTAAACTTAGTGCCTCTGATACCCTTGCATCCTGCTCTGCATGCGATAACTTCTTCCAAAACTTCATTTCCTGCAAATTTTGGCGCAAAATTATCGTTTTTATCCCTACACTTCAACTAAAAGTTTACCCATTAAGCGCTCAGAAAACCCGATCATATTTTCCAGCTCGTTAATGCGGGCAAAACGTAAGGATTTGAACACAAGTAACATCTTACCATTGCATTCTATGTGATACACTTCTTCGTTCTCTAAAAAGTTGATGATTTCAGGTGTCATAAAGTTGCGAATTGCCTGCTCATCTTCACCTTTCAGCAAGAATTGGTTAGAGAATTTACGGAACAACTTAAAATCTATATCCCTGTATTTAGGCAGAGATTTAACCCTATCAAATATCTTCTCGAAGATTCCTTCTGCCTCCAAAGTGAATTCAGGTACTGTAAACGGCAGTTTTATGATCTGCACAGTAGTATGATATACTTCTGTTGCCAGTAACGCCCCCTCATCAAATGTAATATCACTTAGCTCCCATGTCACACCGCCATCGTACACTCCCGATATAATATTGGTCTTGTATTCAATAGGCCTTGAATCAAAGAAGTGGAAAGTTTGAAGATTGTATGTTTCCCAATCCATATCGGGGCGGTATGTCCAATCATTATCTGTAGCCAGCTTTTTCATGTCATGTTGACGTGCAGATAGTTTTGTAGGCATTGGTGTAGCCTGACTTTTTAAAGCAAACCTATGATTGGTAGATGCCACATGATGTTCTGTACCTGTGATATTTACCCTACCACCTGTTAACCTGTGTGAACGTTTAAAATCGTCTAAACTCTCCAGCACAGTTAAATCAACAAGGCGGGCAGTAGAAATATTTATTTTCAGGTTAGCACCATCAGGCACTTTATCTAATAATTTATTCAAACGGAGTATAGTTAAGAAGTTGGCCACCCCTTTTACTTTCAGCTCAAAGCTACCGTCTTTCTTTTCTACCAGCCTGTTACCCGGTTTGAACACCATACTAAAGAACACAGTTACAGGAACCCTTGCTAAAAGTATATGTATCAGCAATGTAAATGCAATACCGCCCAACACCCCCCAGAGCAGGTTCGTATACAATGTAATGATCAATGTACTGATCATGAATAAAAGCTGCTCCATGCCCTGCTCATATGTATGCGAGTATACCCTCGGGGCTGTAAGTTTAAAACCGCTAAATACTAGTATCACAGCAAGTGCAGCCAATGGCACCATTTGAATTACTGGAGCCAGCAATACTATGAACACTAATAATAAAACGCCATGAAAAAAGTTTGCCCAACGGGTTTTACCATTATTGTGTACGTTTACGGTACTACGTACAATCACCGTTACGATAGGCAGTCCGCCTACCAACGCAGAAACTATGGTACTCAACCCCACAGCAGTAAGATCCCTATTTAAATTGGTTTTACGTTTATATGGGTCCAGTTTATCTATGGCTTTTGTACTTGCCAGTGTCTCAACAGTGGTGATCAACGTGATAGATATAACCACCAACCAAAAAGAGCCTCTGGTTAATACGGAATAATTAGGGAACCTGATACCATCCATTATATTATCAGGTATATGTACCAATAGCTGCGGCCCAATGGTATAGCCTTTACCAAATAAAGACATCTGGTGCTCTTCAAAGAAGTTAAACCCGAAAACAAAAGGAATAGCCAATATCAACACCCACATGGGCGCAGGCAAAAAGTGGAATAGCTTATAGCTAATGCGCGCATGGAAGATGAGGAGCAGTAATCCTAAAATGGAAATAATGGCTATGAATGGGTTTGTCTCCGGCATTTTCCTAAACACATCTATAAACACTCCGGCCATATTTGGGGCATCGGATGTTGTACCCATAGCCACGTGCATTTGCTTAGCTACAATGATAATACCTATAGCTGCCAGTATTCCGTTGAGTACCGAAGAAGGTATCACTTCTGCTATACGCCCCAGTTTAAATAAACCAAGTACCACCTGTATAGCACCCGATACTACAAATGCTGCCAATACATAACTGAATGTATGCCCTGTGCCATCGTCTAATAGTCCTATCGCCACAAGTACCAATGCGATCAGCGAGTTGGCCGGACCATTAATGGCTACATGACTGCTTCTTAAAAAAGTAGTCACAATACCGCCTATTACTGCCGATAATACCCCTGACATAGGAGGTGCGCCAGCGGCAATAGCAATACCTAATGCCAATGGTAATGCTACCAGCGACACACTGAGTGCCGCAACCAGATCGCTTCTCCAGTTTTCTGCCAAACCGGCAAACCAATCCTTTGGTGTCGAGAGTGTTGACATATAGTGTTAAGTGGTGTATTTATAAAAATCCTGTTACTACAAGAATACGCAATAACAGGGCACAGAATATACACATTTTTTCAGAAACATGGTATTTTAAAAATTAATTAACAACCAACTAAACATTAGCTTCGAACATATGTTTGATTATAAACAACTGTTTTTCGTAAGGACAATCGGTTAAAAACGTCATACTGAAATCTATATGAATAGTAAGATCATGAAGAAGTTAATGGTGGCCTTCGGGCTGATATTTTTTGCTGCATGTAATACCATACCTGCAGGCTCATCTGCACAACCACCATCGCATGATATATGGAACAACCTGCTGCAAAAGCATGTAGATAAAGATGGTTTTGTGGACTATAAAGGCATCATAAAGGATAAAGATAAATTTCAGCAATACCTGGACTTGTTAAGCAGTCATCCTCCGGGACCCAAATGGACCAAAGAGCAGAAAATGGCTTATTGGATAAATGCCTACAATGCCTTTACTGTAAAACTCATTACAGACCACTACCCTGTTAAAAGCATTAAAGACATTGGCAGTAGTATACAGATCCCTTTTGTGAATACCCCATGGCAACACAAGTTCTTTAAAATAGGTGGCGAAGAAATGAAGCTCGACCAGATAGAGCATAAAATATTACGCAAAGAGTTTAATGACCCGCGTATACATTTTGCCATAGTTTGTGCCTCATATTCCTGCCCTCGTTTGCTAAATGAAGCATATACAGCAGACAAGTTGGATAAACAACTAATAGAGCAAGCGAAACACTTTTTAGCTAATAAGAATAAAAACGAGATCACGCCAAGTAAATTGGAGCTTTCTAAATACTTCACCTGGTACAAAGGAGATTTTACTAAGAATAGCAGTTTAATTGAGTACCTTAATAAATATGCTCCTGTTAAGATCAATGAAGGTGCAGACATTGAGTATAAAGACTACAACTGGTCGTTGAACGAACAGAAATAACAAATGCAACATATAGCGATCATAGGAAATGGGATTTCAGGTGTTACCTGTGCACGATACATTCGTAAGCAGAACAGCGATGTAAAGATCAGCATCATCAGCGGAGAGACCAGTCATTTTTTCTCGCGTACGGCACTGATGTACATCTACATGGGGCATATGAAGTTTGAGCATACCAAACCTTATGAAGATAGTTTTTGGAAGAAAAACGGGATTGAGCTCATTCATAAATATGTTACTAAAGTTGACACGGATAATAAATCTCTACTCTTTGAAGATGACATTAACCTAAACTATGATAAACTGATACTGGCCTGTGGCTCAAAATCAAACTTCTTTGGCTGGGAAGGGCAAGACCTGAAAGGCGTACAAGGCCTGTATAGTTTTCAAGACCTGCAGGAAATGGAAAATAACACCACCAACGTACAACATGCTGTAATTGTTGGTGGCGGACTGATAGGTATTGAAATGGCAGAGATGTTACGTTCAAGAAACATCGATGTAACCTTCCTGGTACGAGAAGGTGGTTTCTGGCGCAATGTATTAGCAGAACAGGAAGCGAAACTTATAGAACGGCATATAAAAGAGCACCATGTAGAACTACTGATGAATACCGAGTTGGATAAAATAGTGGATGATGGTACAGGTGCTGTAAAATCTGTTATCACCAAAGACGGAAAAGAGATCCCCTGCCGGTTTGTAGGTATTACGGCAGGTGTTAGTCCCAATATTAGCTTCTTGAAGGATAGCAAGATCGAAACTAACAGGGGGATACTCATCAACGAATATTTTGAAACAAACACAGCAGATGTATACGCTATAGGTGATTGCGCAGAGTTTAACACACCTGTTGAAGGGAGAAGACCTTTAGAACAAGTTTGGTATACAGGACGGATGCACGGGCAGACATTAGCACAAACAATCTGCGGTACTAAAACAGCATATAAGCCGGGACCATGGTTCAACTCAGCTAAATTCTTTGATATAGAGTACCAGAACTACGGGATGATACCGGCAGACCCCGCCCCAAATCACGAAGTATTTTACTGGGAGGACACTACAAGTAAAATAGCCTTAAGAGCAAACTTTGATAAGGCCTCAAAAAAGCTGATCGGTTTAAATGTATTTGGGTTAAGATTAAGGCATGAGCTATTTGACACATGGCTAAAAAAAGGAACATCTGTTGAAGAGGTACTGGTACACCTACCAGACGCTAACTTCGACCCTGAATTTTATAAACATTACGAGCTGGATATCATTAACGCATACAACCAGCAATATGGTACCAACCTGGCACCTAAAAAGAAAAGTTGGAAAAGGATATTGAACAACCTGAAAAAATTGCAAAATGCCTGATACTGATTTTTCAATAGCACAACCGCACCCCAACAAAACAGATGCGGTACAAAAACTGGGGTTGGCAATTGCAGGTATTGGCGTGCTGATACTCTTTTTAGCAATAGCACAAATAGAATTACCAGATAGTGGGTTGATGCTTTGGTTATCGCTGGGAGGTATATTCATCGGTACTGTTATCTATGCAGTGCGTACCTACTTAACGCAACCTGCAGGTATCAAAAACAATGGTGTATGGTTCAACTCTATGACCAATCGCGGTGCATTGGGATGGATAGCGGGCATTATATTAACGGCTTTCTATGTACAACTCTATTGGTATCCTGAATATCTGGGGTTAGGAAGTGATGGAGCGAGTAATAAAGGTATTGTTGCTCTGTTCGACCCGCTAAGTAAGTTCTTCAGTGGCAAGCCTGCCTCTCAGTGGTTTGTATATGGAACACTGTATACAGTAGCTATTCTTACTCTAGGCATCAAGTTTATGTTGAAGTACAGGCATAATAGATACCAGTTGATACGCACTGTAGTAGTGATGATATCTCAACTATTCCTGGCCTACCTGATACCTGAAATACTCAACGGGCTGAATACAGAAGCAGCATACTATAACAAAGATATTAAATACTTCTGGCCCCTCAACTATTACTTTTTTGAAGACTGGAGCCTGGATGCCATGAGAGCAAACGGAGCACTGGGCATGTCTTACCTGATATGGGGAATAGGCATGTTCACAGTCATCACGCCATTCCTGTCTTACTTCTTTGGTAAAAGGTGGTATTGTAGTTGGGTATGTGGTTGTGGCGGACTGGCAGAAACAGCAGGCGACCCCTACCGTCACTTATCATCAAAAAAAGTGAGTGCATGGAAAATTGAGCGTTACCTGATACATGCTGTTTTGGTATTTGTCACCATCATGACTATTGCAGTTCTATATGGTTATTTATCAGGCACAGGCAAGTTTCTAGGTTTAGATACTTATAAATATTTTAGCAGGCCCTATGGCTTTTTAATAGGTGCTATATTCTCCGGCATTATAGGTGTAGGCTTTTACCCTTTGATGGGCAACAGGGTTTGGTGCAGGTTTGGTTGCCCATTGGCAGCATATATGGGTATTTTCCAAAGGTTTAAATCAAAGTTTCGTATCACCACAAATGGCGGACAATGTATATCTTGCGGCAACTGTTCTACCTATTGCGAACAAGGTATTGATGTACGCTGGTACGCACAGCGTGGACAAAATATCGTTCGTTCATCGTGTGTGGGTTGTGGCATTTGCTCAGCAGTATGCCCCAGGGGTGTATTGAAGTTAGAAAATGGTCCGGAAGAAGGGCGCATCAACGAAAACCCGATACAAATAGGTAACGATGGTATTAAGGTTAATAATTAGTAGAAATTGAATTTTACGGAAGGCATCATTATAACAGTACTGGTCATCTACATTCTTGCATTGCTGTTCATCTTCATGTACAGTATTTCGCAGGCCTATCTGGCATTTACTTTTCTTAAAGCAAAGAAAAAAGGGATATCAAAATCTAATTCAATATTAGAAGACTACCCGCTTGTAACTATACAACTACCTATATACAATGAGCAGTATGTAGTAGAACGCCTGATAGATGCTGTAGCCAACATCTCTTATCCTAAAGACAAACTCGAGATACAAGTACTGGACGACTCTACTGATGAAACCGTGAATATTGTCAACAAGAAGGTTGATGAATGGCGAGCTAAAGGTTTTGACATAAAACAGATACGCAGAGAGCAGAGAACAGGATACAAAGCAGGAGCCTTAAAAAAAGGGCTTGCTACTGCAAAAGGAACATTCATTGCAGTGTTCGATGCAGACTTTGTGCCGCAGACTGATTTTTTGCAGAAAACTATTCCGCAGTTCAAAGCAGATAATGTTGGTATGGTTCAAGTTAAATGGGGACATTTAAACCGAGACTATTCTGTACTCACCAAAGCACAGGCATTTGCTATTGACGCCCATTTTAGTGTGGAGCAGATCGGACGCAATACATCCGGATGTTTTATCAATTTTAATGGTACAGCAGGTGTTTGGCGTAAAGACTGCATTACCGATGCGGGCAACTGGCAGGCAGACACACTTACAGAAGACCTGGACCTGAGCTATCGTGCACAGATGAAAGGCTGGCAATTCATTTATATAGAAGATGCAATGGCACCGGCAGAACTACCACCCGTAATGAGTGCTATGAAATCGCAACAATACCGCTGGAACAAAGGCGCTGCTGAAACAGCTAAGAAACTCGGTGGTCAATTACTACGCTCCAAGCAACCATTGAAAGTAAAATGGCAGGGAGCTTTTCATTTATTGAACTCTTCTGTATTTATTGCAGTATTCATTTCTGCTATATGCAGCATACCGCTACTCCACTTCAAACAAATGTTCCCTGAGTACCGAAACCTGTATATGATGTTGAGTGTATTCTTACTCAGTTTCATTATAGTAGCATGGATATTCTATATCGTCAACAAGGGGCAAATCAATAACCGTAAAGAATTCTGGAACAATTACCTGAAGGCGTTACCACTATTCCTATCCGTATCAATGGGTATGTCTTTGCACAATGCAGTAGCCGTTATAGAAGGTTATATTGGGCGTAAAACACCATTTATACGTACACCAAAATTCAGCGAGCATTTAAGCGAGAACGTTTATATAAAGAATAATATCACTATCCTATCCATAGCAGAGCTATTGATGGTTGTATATTTCTCATACGGCATCTACTTTGCATTTAAAACATTAGACTTTACTATGCTACCCTTCCACTTAATGCTGACCTACGGTTTTGGCCTGGTGAGCTATTACACCATTTTTCACAGAGCGGAAGTAAATATCAGCAGTGCGCAATAACAACAAAAAGATAGTAGTCATCATCCCCGCATTTAACGAAGAAAATGCAGTGGGTAATGTTATTAGAGAGATCCCTAAAGACTTGGTTGCCGAGATAGTGGTGGTTAATAACAACTCGAACGATGCCACTAAAGAAAAAGCAGAAGAAGCTGGTGCTACTGTTTTAGACGAACCTACACAAGGTTATGGCAATGCCTGCTTAAAAGGGATCAGCTATGTAAAAGCCATGCAGCAACAGCCGGACATTATCGTCTTTATTGATGCCGACTATTCAGACTACCCCGAGGAGATGGTACAACTGGTGCAACCTATTCTTGAGCAGGATTATGATATAGTGATCGGATCTCGTGCATTGGGTAAAAAACAGAGAGGGTCTATGACACCGCAACAGGTATTCGGGAACTGGCTGGCCACAAGGTTACTTCGTATCTTATACGGAGTAATGTATACAGACCTGGGGCCCTTCCGTGCCATTAAATGGGATGCACTGATAAAGCTGGATATGAAAGACAGAACCTATGGCTGGACTGTTGAAATGCAACTAAAAGCAGCAAAGATGAAAATGAAAACCACAGAAGTTGCAGTTAATTATCGCAAGCGTATTGGTTTTTCTAAAATAAGCGGCACCGTAAAAGGCACAGTTCTTGCAGGGTATAAGATCATTACTACTATTTTTAAATATAGGTAACTACCAATCGAATTGCCGATCGACAAAAACCATATCACAATTCTCATATGGGCAGTACTATCCACAGTGCTTTATATATTCATCGGGTATTATATAGAGCGTACTGACAGCATATATCTATTAAGCACATGGAGTTTGCTCTTCGTTGGGTATTTTTTTATCATCAGTAAAAGCTGGCAGGAAAATCATATATACCTATTATTATCTATTGGTATTATTTTCAGGCTTTGCTTTATAAGCACAGTACCTAACCTTTCTGACGACTATTTCCGTTTTATATGGGATGGTCGATTAACCGCTCATGGTTATAACCCGTTTATGTATTTACCGTCAGAAGTACCCAAAGATATATTAGCATCCTGCAATTTAACTCCTGAACTATATGAGGGCTTAAACTCACAGAACTACTACTCTGTTTACCCCTCTGTTACACAATACATTTCCGGCGCAGCATGTTACCTGTTCCCCGATAATATTACAGGAAGCATCATCTTCATCCGTACTATAATCATTCTGGCAGAAGTAAGCAGTTGTTTTCTCATCATAAAACTACTGCAGCATTTTAAGCTACCCATTGGCAAAGTATTGCTGTATGTGTTGAACCCACTTGTAATTATAGAACTGACAGGCAACCTACACTTTGAAGGTATATTGATATTTTTTCTGCTTTTATTCTTCTACCTTTTAGTAAAGAAAAAGCACCTGTTGGCGGCTATTCCATTTGCCTTATCAGTAAGTACTAAGCTGATACCGTTGGTATTACTGCCACTACTTTTAAAACGATTAAGCATTAAGCAGTTTATTGTTTTCAGCATTATTTGTATTGTAACTATAGCAGCGGCTTTTCTACCTTTCTATAGTTATGATATGGTGCTGAATATGTATGACAGTGTGGAACTGTACTTTCAGCATTTTGAATTCAATGCAAGTATTTTCTATATCATCAGGACTATTGGTTTTGCTGCTAAAGGGTACGATATTATTGATATAGCAGGCAAAGTGTTGCCGTTAGTATTTATTGCAGGCTTATTGGTTCTGCTAATCAAATCAAAGATTCATACTGAAGTGCAACTTATTCATACTTCGGTATATGCATTGTTCATTTATTATGCATTAGCCCTTGTTGTACATCCCTGGTACATAAGCCTGTTGCTGGTTTTGAGCATTTTTACCCAATATCGTTTTGCCATACTGTGGACTGCGTTAATAGGATTTACATATATCACCTACCATACTGTACCATATAAAGAAAACTACTGGGTGGTATTTATCGAATATACCTGTGTATTTGCTTTTTTATGTTTTGAGCTTTGGCAACAACGGAAGGCAAACACTATTCAAGTATATTAGTAGTACACTATGCAGATCAGCATCATCATACCAACATATAATGAAGCAGATAATATCAGCAATACTATTGAGCACTTAAAAGCGGCTGAATGCGGCAAGGTGTGCGAGATCATTGTATCGGATGCAGGCAGCGAAGACAATACTATTGAAATTGCTAAAACAGCTGGAGCTAAAACGCTCATCTCTCCAATAAAAGGACGTGCGGGACAAATGAACTATGCTACCCGACATGCTAAAGGGGATATATTTTATTATGTACATGCAGACACAAAGCCACCTATAACCTACCCTAGTGATATAGAGCGCGCGCTTAACAGTGGTTATAATTGCGGTACCTATATCACCAAATTCGACAGCAACAAGTTCATCTTAAAAGTAAATGCGCTGTGCACTCGTTTAAATTACCTGTTTGTTCGCGGTGGTGATCAGAGTATATTTGTTACACGGTCACTTTTTGAAAAAGTGGGTGGTTATAAGGAGAACATGCAGATCATGGAAGATTATGATTTTCTGGAAAACATTTGCAAACATGGAAAGTTCAAGCTATTTCAGAAAAGCACATTGGTTTCTGCCAGAAAGTATGATAATAATTCGTGGTTAGCCGTTCAGTTAGCTAATTTAAAAGCGGTAAAAATGTATAGGCAAGGTGCTGCACAGCAGGATATTGTCAATACTTACCACAGAATGTTGAACTACAGAAAAAATGCATTTTAAAGATAAAGTTGTCTGGATCACAGGTGCCTCATCGGGCATAGGCGCAGAGTTAGCTAAGCAACTAGCCAAGCTAGGCGCTAAGCTTGTTCTTACTGCACGTTCGGCAGATAAGCTTGCAGAAGTAAAGAAAAGCTGCCATACAGATTGTTCTGTTTTGCCTGCAGACCTATATCAATCAAATAGCATTAAAGCACTAACAAAACAAGCTGTATCTATATACGGGCAGGTTGACGTAGTCATACACTCTGCAGGAATCAGCCAAAGATCTTTAGCTACTGAAACGGATATGAAAGTTTACAGAGAATTAATGGAGATCAATTTCTTCACTGCTGTAGCTATTACAAGATACTTACTACCTCATTTTGAAGAACGCAACACAGGACACATTGTAGCATTGAGCAGTATGGCAGGGCTCATGGGCTTCCCTATGCGAACAGGCTATGCAGCAGCAAAACATGCTGTAAAAGGTTACTTCGAAACATTACAAACCGAATTACTAAACACCAACATACATACGACTATAGTAAGCCCCGGCAGAATTAATACACCTATATCCATGTCTGCACTAACCAAAGATGGCACACCTCACAGCCAAATGGATGACGGCCAGCTAAACGGAATACCCGTTGATACATGTGCAAAAAAAATACTGGACGGAGTGACTAAAAACAAAAAGCATATTGTGATCGCTACTGGCGAAAGGTTGCTCTGGTGGTTTTGGTGGTTTATCCCCAACCTATATTATCGCATTGCACACAAAAAAGGTATGCAATAAAACACTAGAATTTTCTATCTTCCTGTCTGATATATAGGATATAGATGCACGATTATATTTCAGGAATACAACAGATAGGTATTGGTGTAACCGATACCGGTGAAGGAATGCTCAAATACAAAGATATGTTCGGCATGAATGTATTGATATTTGATGATATGGCTGAAGCTGCACTAATGACCCAATATACCGGAGGTAATGTTCATTCTCGCAGAGCAGCCTTAACAATGAACCTTAGCGGTGGCGGTGGTTTTGAGATATGGCAGTACAAAAGCCGCACACCTGTTTCGGCAGAACACACTCCGAAGTATGGCGACTATGGCATATTTGCAGCGAAAATGAAATGTAAAAATGTAGCCGCTGCATATGAATATTATAAAAATGATGGCAGATATACTTTATCGGACTTACACACGGGACCAGACCAGCAACAACATTTTTGGATAACAGATGATTATGGCAATGTGTTCAACATGGTGGGTTGCAACCACTGGTTTCAAAATACAACTAGCGTTACAGGTGGTGTTTGTGGTGCGGTAATCGGTGTATCTGACATGGAGAAAGCCATTACCCTATACAGAGATGTTTTAGGCATATCAGAATTGATATACGACACTACCGATAATTTTAAAGATGTACCTCAAGAAGGCAATCATAAATACAGAAGAGTGTTATTAAGAAAACCTCAAAGTGGCAAAGGCGGCTTTGGTAAACTTCTGGGCGATATTGATATTGAACTGGTACAAGTACTGGACAAAACACCTCGAAAAATATTTGATGGCAGATACTGGGGCGATTTAGGGTTTGTACACCTGTGCTTCGATGTTATCAATATGGATGGCTTGAAACAAACTGCCGAGAAACACGGCTTTGCTTTTTCTGTAGATAGCGAGAATTCTTTTGACATGGAAAGCGCAGCGGGCAGGTTTTGCTATATAGAGTCCCCTGAGGGTACATTAATAGAACTGGTAGAAACACACAAAGTACCTGTAATGAAAAAGCTGGGGCTATACATCAATTTAAAAAAGCGAAACTTAGAAAAACCTCTACCCGACTGGATGATAAAGCTCCTGGCACTCAGTAAGGTTAAATAGCCTTGTACTCTTTGTAGCACCAAGCTGTAAACGGTAGTACCAAAAACAAGAACCAGAATACTGCGTTACCTGTTAGCATTACCGTAAAGAGTGATATTAAGAACACCAGTATGGGATAGATCAGCATTAAGCTGGTAAACATTACAGAGTCATAAAAAACGGTTCCTTTAGTTTTTTTAGAAATAAACTTCTTCCACTGCACATAAAAAGGACGGTGTACTAAATACCCGATAATTGCGGGCAGTGCTATCAAAAACTTTTTAAAAAGATTCTTTTTCTGTTGTAAGTCTTTGTGTTCTTTATCTAAGACTAATGGCTCCAAATCTTTTTTTAATCGCTCATTGAATGCCTGGTAAAACTCAGGTGCACTGTTCAACTCAAAATCATTCATGCCAAACACTGGAGCAAAACGGTAATCCATCACTTTAGGAGGACCATCAAAAGAGTTGTAATTAATACCAGTAGGCTGCACCAGCATATCTGCGATGTTTTCTTCCTTCCAGCACATCCAGGCAATACGAGCTGTACCTTTCTTTAAGGGACGCAGTCGCCACTCGTTAATAGAGATACCTTCAGAAAAAATAAGTACAATACCATTATTCCTAAACACCTCCATGCAGTCTTGAAAAGTCTGTTTATTATTATCCAGATTTTCTTTGCCTTCGCTTATCCTGTAAATAGGTATCATCTTCAACGCACGCATGACCTTTGCTGCACGTGGGTTCTTAAAGGCATCTCCTCTGGCTAAAAAGTGTAAGGGGCGTCTGTGATAACCACCCAACACAATAGCATCTAAAAAAGAGTTGGGATGGTTACATGCCAATATCAATGGCTTGTCTCCATTATACAAGTGTTCTTTATTATAGTTAAATCTGCTGCAATATATCTTGGAGGCAGACCAAACCAGTACTTTTGCCAGTAGGTATAACATTCAGCACCTAATATACAGCTTACAACCAATTTTCAGGAACATCTTTCACATAATCAACATCACTCAACTGCTGCAATGATGTATATGAAAGTTTCTTTTGTTTTATAACATCTATCGTATTAGCATATACAGTATCTGTACTCCACTCTATATTCTTAAATAAAAAGTCTTGCAAACGCGTCATGCCAAGTAAGTAGTAACCGCCATCTAAAGTAGGACCTATTACGGTATCCGTTTCCTGTAAGCTGCTGTACGCTTTATTAATGATAGTAGTATTCAACTCATAACAATCGCTACCAATGATGACCACTTGTTCATGCCCTTTCTCCAGTAACTGCTTAAAAGCCTGCAACATTCGTTGTCCTAAATCATCGCCTTGTTGCAATACTTTCGTAAAGTCGTCATTCCAAATATCATCATCATTAATATAATCGCCGTAAAACACATACTTATCAGCATCAACACCTTCAATAATAGCACGAGTATGACGTAATAGTTTCTTATATACTTCTACTGCTTTTGCATCACCAATGTCTTTGGCTAACCTGGTTTTCACCTTTCCCACTATTGGGTTCTTTACAAATACTATAAGCGCGTTCTTATTCATAAAAAGGAAAGCCACCCTTACAGAGTGGCTATAAAAAAGTTTTTATTAGCAGCAACCGCCACCATCGTAAAACCAAGTTGAATCTGAGATATGAATATCATCCCTACCTAAACCAGCTAATGCTGCAGCTGTTTTATCACAAACCGACAGTGGCTGGTTAGGCATCAGCACATGTCCTTTTTCGTCATCAAAATACTCTTCATCACCAAAATAGATAGCGGTTTTTCCTGTAAATACACAAGGCCCATCTGCTGGCATCGGATCTTTGATAGCGCACACTTCTACACTCTCTATATAAACTTGATGTGGTGTATCGTAATGTTTAGGAGAAAGTATTCTGTACGGACGCTTTGCTCTGACCTCTATAGTACCGAAACCTGCATCTGTCAACATTTTTATGTATTCTTTTAATGGCAAAGCACCACTTAAGCATAACGCTCGCAGTTCTTCATCTTCTTTAAGGTTATCTGGCATCTCATCCTCACATGTTGGGTCTGACAACACCAACCTGCCATGAGGCTTTAATACACGATACATTTCTTTCAATGCTAACTTAAGCTCGTCTTGTTTGAATATGTTGAAGAGGCAATTTTGAGCAGCAACATTTATGCTGTTATCTTCTACAGGCAAGTGTAATGCATCTCCTTTTCTAAGGTCTACAAAGTTCGATTTGAACCATGCGTTCTCTTGCTCTGCCTGTTGAAAGTTTTCTTTACAAGCTGTCAGCATTTCATCTACTACATCTATACCAATTACACCCGCGTCTTGTCTGCTGAAGTACGCAAACTGCAGTAGCTCCATTCCGCCACCAACACCTACATATAGTATCTTAGGGTTATTAATAAGATCTCTTGGATGCACCGTACTACCGCAACCATAGTTCATCTCTAACATACGCTGCGGTATACTTAATTCAGGCAGTTGCCATACAGGCGTTGTTGTACAACACAAACCCACATCCGGGGTTTCTGCTGCTTTCTTATAAACATCTTTTGTTGTTTCTAAATAACTAGTAGACATATTCCTATTTAATATTATTAAGCAGTAGTTCCGCCACAACTACTACCAGCACCTGCGGTACAGCCATAGCAATGTTGGTTTACAATAATACTTCTTTGATTTAACTCTTCAAGGTGAAAGTCTGATATATGCTTTCCTTTACTTTCCACCTTAAGGTTCAGCATCTGATTAAAATCACAATCATATAGATAGCCTTCCCAATCAATAGATATAGTATCTCTACACATTACCCCCACAGCGGCCGCAGGGTTAAACGCGGTTATCAGCTTCTGCATATAATCTTCATAATTGCCAGACACTAGCAAGTAATCTAAATAACGGCTAATAGGCAAATTAGTTATGGCAAAAAGATCATTAAACTCTATATCAAAATCTTGTTTTAATGCCTTTTTATATTCTGCTTTTAGGCCTTCTTGCGGAGGAGGCAAAAATGCTCCTGCGGGGTTATACACCAAGTTCAGTAGTAAACCTGTTCCCTCTTTACCATAGCCCACTTCATTCAACATTTGCAAGGCTTTGATGCTATCTTCAAAAACACCATCTCCACGCTGCCTGTCCGTACGGTCTTGTGTATAAAACGGCAATGAAGAAACTACTTCTATATCATGTTTTTTATAGAACTCAGGCAGATCGTAAAACTTCTTATTTGCTCTAATAATGGTCAAATTACACCTTACAATAACATGCCTATCTAATGCTTTAATGCCTTCAACAAACCACCTGAAATTGGGGTTCATTTCCGGTGCACCACCTGTTAGATCAACTGTTTGCAACGAGGGATTTGCAGCTAAAACATCCAGACATTGCTGCATGGTTTCTTGAGTCATGATCTCTTTCCTGTCAGGGCCTGCATCTACATGGCAATGCTTACACACCTGATTACACATTTTACCTATGTTGATCTGAAACACCTCAACACCTGTCGGCTTCAATGGGAACAACCCAATCGTTTTTAGTTGCTCCTCAAAAGAAGGAAAACGTTCAGGTTCTCGTTGTAACACCTCTAATTGATAATCTGTATCAGCCAGCTTGTTGGCCAATGCCTTTAATGATTTCATATATCCTACCTGTTTATCTAATGCTATTACATAGCAATACTCTTCACCTTATTCATCATTTGCACACCGTGTACCAATGATGCCCCACCACGAATTGCAGTAGCCACATGCACCGCCTCCATCATTTGTGCTTCGTTATATCCTTTTTCATATGCATCACTACTATATGCATCTATACAATACGGACATTGTACCGCATGTGCTACAGCTAGTGCGATCAAAGACTTTTCTTTTGCTGACAATGCACTATCCTTAAAAACCTCTCCGTACCAATCGAAGAACTTATCTGCCATCTCTTTTTGAAACTCACCTACTTTACCAAACTTGTTCAGATCTTCTGCATTGTAATAATGATTTGCCATATTTATACTTGATTTATGTTATTGACGTTGCTATACTCTTAACATTACATAAGTTATACCGTAATAACGAATTATCTATAGATTTGGTTTTATTTTAGCCTGCAAAGATTTGAAATGAGCTATTTAGACAGCATACAAGAAGCGAAGAAATACTTAACAGAAAAAGGACTAACAGATGCTACTGTTGGTATTGTTTTAGGAACAGGCTTAGGTAAGCTGGTAGATAAGATATCTATCATAAGTACTATTTCTTACGAAGATATCCCTCACTTCCCTACTGCTACAGTTGAGTCTCATTCAGGAAAGCTTATTTACGGTACAATCGGCACTACCAAAGTATTGGCCATGCAAGGTCGCTTTCATTACTACGAGGGCTATAGCATGCAACAAATCACATTCCCGGTAAGAGTAATGCACGCATTAGGCATACAGAAACTTTTACTAAGCAATGCCGCAGGCGGTGTTAACCTAGATTACAAAAAAGGAGACTTAATACTTATAAAAGATCACATCAACCTACAACCAGAAAACCCATTGAGGGGATTAAACGCCCCTGAATATGGAGAGCGATTCCCTGACATGAGCAACCCATATGATAATGAAATGGGCTACACCATTAAAAAGAAAGCACAAGAGCAAGAGCTAAACATTAGGTCAGGCGTGTACGCTTCTGTAATGGGACCAAATCTGGAAACTAAAGCTGAATACCGCTATTTAAAGATTATAGGTGCAGACCTTGTGGGGATGAGCACTGTACCTGAAGTAATAGTTGCCAACCAACTGAAACTACCTTGTGCTGCTGTAAGTGTTGTTACAGACGAGTGCGACCCAGACAACTTAAAGCCTGTAAACATTGCAGAAATTATTGAGGTGGCAGGCAAGGCAGATGGTAAGTTAAGTGACTTGTTTGCTGCTGTTATTGCAGCGCTTTAAAACGCTTCTCCAATAGTTATATAAGCACCACTGGTGCCCGGGCCAATACCATAGTCTATTCTTAGGTTTAGGTGGTCTTTGGGTGTAATCTTGAACCTCAAACCTGCTCCGTAGGTATACTTGGGGTCATTAAAGCGTATAAAGTCTGTATTGTTACCTATAAAGCCGACACTACCAAAGGCAACTGCGCCAAACCTCCAGAATAAAGGGAAACGCGTTTCTGCCTGCAACATCATCAGGTTTTGGTCCCTAAAAGTCCCCTCGTAGTAACCGCGCATTTTCTTTGTTCCACCAATCAAAGACATCTGCTGGAACGGTGCTGTACCCGTTATAAAACTATTATAACTATTGGTCGCCAACACAACATCCTTAAACAATACTTTATATCCTGTTACATCTATTATTAGCCTGTTGTAATTGAAGTTGCCACCCCACAGTTTACCATAATTAGTAAAGTGAGTCTCACTATAAATGCCCTTTCTCGGGTAAAATATACTATCCCGAGAGTCGTACACCATACCAATACCTGCACCAGAAACTATACTACCTAAACTACCGGGAATATTGCCCTTAATAAGCTCGCCTGCTGGTTGTTGGTTATGTACCTGAAAGTTCTCGTATTGATAGCGTACCCCCAGATAAATGTTAGGCAAAACTCTTCGTGTGGCATTGACCATAATACGCGGAAAATCCACATCATACAACTCTTCTGACACCGCATTTTGCCCTACCCCGTAGTAAAAGAAATTGTACTTAAAATAGCCTACCTCACCAAAAAAGTAATACTTACTACTATCGTAAAATACTTTATATAATGTGTACAGTAATATCTGTTTATTGAGTGTATATGCCCCACCGGCAAAAATATTGGTTGGCTTTGCTGTTGGTGGGTCTTTCTTAAACCTAAATGTAAAAGAAGCACCTGCGCCAAAAAGAAAGTTCGTTTCAGGAGTGTATGAAAACACCGGAAAGGGGAAAATGCTTACCGCTTTAGTTTTTGTACTATCAGCATCTTTTGCCATTGCATCAACAACTAACAGCACACATAAAGAGAAAAGCACACATGTACTTATAAACCTTCTTAGAGAAAAAGACATATCAACTATTGACGTCTATATATACGATTACTTACAAAATATAGATTACAAACCGGGTAACCAATACAAGTATTTTAAGCATTATAACACAGTTTGTATATTAGCAATTGAATTTATCTAATGGGATTAAGATCCAGGCTAATAATAGCGCTATTCCTATCTTTTTGTTGCACAGAAAGTACTGCGCAGTACGACTTTCTGCTCAATAGATCATATGCTGAACGTAGTAAGTCTGTCGACTCATTGCTGTTTGCCACAGGCGGCGTACGTAATCTTGACTCTGTTACATACTTCAGGATGCTGGATGATGTAGCGGCTATGGCAAAAAAAGCCAAGGATGATGAATTGTATTGGTTGACAAAGATAAGCCAGATCGAATATTGCATATTTCATTGGATATATAATTACGAAGAGGGTGTAGATAAGTTGCAGGCATTGTTGCCATCTGTGAGTAAATACCCCCAACTGGTATTGAACATTAGTTTTTTAAGTGGTATCCACTATTACCACAATGATGAATTTACCGAGGCATTTGACTATCTGCTGCGTTATAAATACCTGCTGGATGAAATTACTTATGAGGAATACCCCGGCAAGAAGTTTTATAATGCTTTGCTGGGAGACCTGTATTATGCTTTTGAAGATTACGAACAGGCACAGAAAAACCTACTATTAGCTGAAAAACTCAAAGCACCGGGTGCAAGGCATAGCGACAATGGTTTGCTAAATACGCTCGGGCTTGTTATGCGCAACACGGGTAAGTATGATTCAGCACTGTATTACTTCAACAAGGTGCAGCGTCTTGCTATTGATGAAAATGATCCATGGATACCAATATCAAATGGCAACATTGGTATCGTGTACTATATGCAGGGCAGATACAAAGAGGCAAAACCATTATTGAAAGAAGATATAGACCGGGCACTGGTAGCACACGAGTACAATAACATCAGCAACCAGCTCATCCGTCTGGCAGATATCTACCGCAGATTGGGTAATGACGATAGCGCCCGCTACTACAGCCGTATAGCACACCAATACATCCACTATGGCAGAGATACATATAAGCATGCTGTAAAGTTGTACTCACTCCTCAGTGAGATGGCGTTGGAAGAAGGAAATACCCGACGAGCTTTGCTATATAAAGACAGTGTTGCCATAGCAAAAGACAGTGTTGCCCGAAAACGGGATGTACTCATCATGGCGAAAGCACAGATCACCGCGCAGGAAGAAGCTAATAAAATAAAGGTAGCACAGATAGTAAAAGAAAAAGAGCTGAGTATACAGAAACGTAATAGCCTCATTATTATATTATCACTAGCCACTGTAATAGGTTTGTTATTGCTGACCAACCAATACAACAGGCGTAGAAAGCTAAAGGCAGAGAAAGACCTGGCAGACAATAGACTCATAAGCGCATCACACAGGCTGAGCATCTTCACCAAAAATCTGCAGGAGAAAAATCAACTGATCGAGAACTTTACTGAAGAGATAGAACGACTACAGGCACTACCTTGTAGTAACGAGCTGCCAAACACCAAAGAAAATCTCACCAAGCTCCAAAACTCTATAATTCTTACAGATGACCAGTGGGATGAATTCAGGGAACTCTTCGAGACGGTACACAGTGGTTTCTTAAGCAGGCTTAAAGAAAAACTACCAGAACTCACCCCTGCCGAAACACGATTCATGGCACTCTCAAAACTCAAACTCAACAATAAAGAAATGGCTAATATGTTGGGTATTGGCCTATCGGGCATGAGAAATTACAAATACAGGCTCCGCAAAAAGCTTCAACTGGCCGATGATACAGATTTTGAGCAATTAGTAGATAGCATATAACACCAACTATAAAATGCTGACAATCAGCATATAATTTATTGAGACGCTTTAGGGACGCTACTCGAGACGCGTTCGGGACGAGTGTTTCTTGCATTCAGCACCATACCACTCGCATATTTGCGTCATGGGTTATTTCACCTCTTCAAATAAGAAATTATGGACGAGCTACACATTAGTGATAGCTATATCTATTCTTTTGGCAATTGTAGTGTGGAATTACTATGCCCAAAAAGTACAGCGTCTGGAAGAGCAGGCGCAGGTACAGGCACTATAGACATATAAGGGAAAACACTCAAGTATTTAATCGATAACTCGTAGTACATACACTATGCTATGCACTGCAAAAACCTCTAATTGTATGAAAAAACTTTTTTCAAAATTTTTTATGCTTTGGCTGCCGGTCATTTTACTGTCGGTCGTCAGTGCACAAGCTCAATGGACCACAGTGGGCAGCACCGGATTTTCGCCCGGTCAAAGTTTCTTTAACAGCATAGCAATAGATAAAAACAATAACAAATATGTTGCGTTCAGAGACAATGCCAATAGTTATAAAGCTACTGTAATGAAATACAACGGTAGTAGCTGGTCTGTTCTCGGTGCTGCCGGTTTTTCAGCAGGTACTGCAAACGAGATAGATATTGCTATAGATACAAATGGTGTTGTATACGTAGCATACCAAGATTATGCTAATAACAGAAGTGCTACTGTAATGAAATTTGATGGTACGAATTGGGTTACTGTTGGCGTTGCAGGCTTTACGTTAGCTAATGCTTCTTATATATCATTAGAAGTAGATAAGAACAATGTTCCACACCTCGCATACAGAGAGAATTATCAATTCGTTACTGTAATGAAGTTTAACGGTACTAGTTGGACTACTGTAGGTAGTGCCAATTTTGGAGCTTCCGGCCAGTCAAACTTTGTCAACTTAGCATTTGATAATAACAATGTCCCTTATGTAGTGTACAGAGATAATACTGGTTTTCAAGCTACATCAATGAAGTTTAACGGTACCAACTGGGTGCTTGCAGGAAACAGGCGTTTCTCTGCCGGCAGGGCTGATTATACTGATATTGCATTTGATGGCAATGGTGATGCTTATGTAACTTTTAGTGACGGTGCTAATAGTAATAAGGCTACCGTAATGAAGTATGATGGTACCAGCTGGACAATTGTAGGTACAGCAGGCTTTTCTACGGGTGCGGTAAAAGATAATAAAATAGCTATAGATGGTAACGGAACACCATATGTTGTATATAAAGATGGTGCTGATAACGATAAGGGAGTGGTAATGAGCTATAATGGTAGCTCGTGGGTGAAATTAGGAGGCACCGGCTTTTCCGACTCCACAATTACATATTATGGTACTGCAGACATAACAATAGGTGATAATAATAAAGTTTATGTTGCTTATGCAGATTTGCCTAATAGTTCAAAAACTACGGTTAAAGTACATTCAGCACAATCGGTATCTGTTCCCGCAACAGCTATAAACTTTGAAAGGAATGACGATAGAATAGATATTGGCAATTTATTAGCTACTAACTCGTCTTACACAAAAGAGGCATGGGTTTATCTGGAAACAAATCCAAATGATGAAAAAAATATCATAAGTAGCTCCAAAGCTCCTTTCTATGTAACAAAAGCAGGGTACTTAAGAGCTGAGAATAGTTTCTCTGGCGGCACAGCCGTACAAGACCCTAACTTACTCTCATTAAATCAATGGGTACATGTTGCTGCTACATATGATGCTGCATCAGCTACAATGAAGCTGTACAAAAACGGAACTTTAGTAGCAACAAACACTTCAGCTATCGGTCATGCTGCGGGTAATATTGCAATAGGATCTTTTGGTAATGCAAACACATGGGATGGTTCTATTGACGAAGTTCGCCTTTGGAATAGAGCATTATCTCAATGTGAGATACAGAACAATATGAATTGCGAGTTGAATCCTGCAGGACAGACAGGCTTAGTAGCATTGTACCACTTTAACCAAGGCTTCGTAAATGCAAACAACTCAACAGTAACAACAGCTATAGATGCAAGTGGAAATGGTAATAACGGTACACTGGTCAATTTTGCATTAACAGGTACTGCTTCAAACTGGACTACAGGTGTTGTAAGCGGTACATGTAGCGCCTTTACACCAATTGCAACCACTGTGACACCATCAGGTGCTACAACTTTTTGTACAGGAGACTCTGTAACATTAACAGCTAGCGCAGGTACAGGCTATACTTATCAATGGCAACTAAACGGTAGTAACATAAGTGGTGCAACAAATGCAAGCTATACAGCATCTGCAGCGGGCAACTATACTGTTGTAGTTTCAGCAAACGGATGCTCAGCTACATCTACGCCAACCGTTGTTACAGTAAATGCTATACCTACAGCCGCAATCACAGCTAGCGGGACAACTACGTTTTGCACAGGCGGTTCTGTTACATTATCAGCTTCTTCAGCCAGTAGCTATCAATGGCAGATTGGTGGTATGGACATAAGTAGTGCAACCAACAATAGCTATAGTACCGGTAATAGCGGTAACTACTCTGTAAAAGTCACAGATGCTAACGGGTGCTCTGCTACTTCATCTGTTACAACTGTAACAGAAAAAGGTGTTTGGACACCTGCAGGCTGTCCGGGCATTTCAACAAGTACCGCACATACAACATCACTTGCTGTTGATACAAATGGTATTGTATACGCAGCATATACAGATGCTTCACAAAGCAACAAAACAACAGTACAGCAATACGATGGTAACTCATGGTCTATCGTTGGCACAGCAGGTTTTTCTAGCGCAGGTCAATCACAGTCATTAGCTGTAGGGCCTGATAATATGCTGTACATGGCCGTTGAAGAGTTTGGTATCGGTGCAACTGTGTATAAATACAATGGCAGTTCGTGGATCACTGTAGGCTCTGCCGGCTTCTCTCCCGGTGCTGTAAATCACACTTCATTAGCTATAGATGGCAGTGGTGTCCTTTATGTAGCATTCAAGGATAATGCCAATGGTGGTAAAACATCTGTAATGAAGTACAACGGTACAAGCTGGGTACATGTTGGTGCAACAGGTATTTCAACAGGTAATGCAGTGAGCCAACAAATAGTTATTGATAATAACGACGTGCCTCACGTAGTATATGCTGATAATAATACAGCACGTAAGCTACAGGTATATAAATTCGACGGTACTTCTTGGGTGTCTGTAGGTGGCCCGAATATTTCATCAGGACCTGCTGTAAGCCCAACAATTGCTTTTGATGCAAACAATACTTTGTTTGCTGCGTATAAGGATGGATACCCTCAAGGCCCTGCAACAGTATTAAAGTATAATGGTTCGTCATGGGTGACCGTAGGTAACTCAGGTTTCTCTCAAGGGTATATGGACTATATAACTTTAGCTTTTGACAGCCAAAACAAACTGATCGCCTCTTACAGGGATGATGCTAATAATTTGTCAATCACTACGCAAAGGTATGACAACGGTGTATGGACACCAATTGGTGCGCAGGGTATTACGACAAACACAGCAAATCAGGGATCATTCGTAATTGATAGTGATGATAATATGTATGTTGCTTTCAGAGATTTCAACTCTGGCAGCAGGTTAACAGTTATGAAAACAGGACCATCTCCTGTAACAACTATTGCAGCTAACGGTCCAACAGATATATGCTCGGGCAATAGCGTACAGTTAAGTGTTAGCGCTTGTAATGGTAGCTCTTACCAATGGATGAAGAACGGAACAACTATTAGTGGAGCAAATAGTGCTACATATGATGCAACTACATCAGGAACGTATACTGTAAGCATTACGTCAAACGGGTGCTCTTCAGTTTCTGACTCAATAAATATAAATGTAAAACAAGCTACAACAATCACAGCTTGTGCTTCTGATATAATATTGAATGCATCAGGCAATTGTAATGCTACAGCAACATATAGCGTAACAGCAACAGGAGCAAGTACCCCTACCCTCTCTTATGTATTTAGTGGAGCAACATCGGGAAGTGGAAACGGAACTGGTAGTGGGTCAACATTCAATACAGGCGTTACAAACGTTATGGTTATTGCATCAGATTCTTGCGGTAACGATACCTGTAGCTTTACAGTGACAGTTAATGATGTTACCCCTCCAACTATTACTTGTCCGTCAAACATTTCAGTTAATGCAGACAATGGTGCATGTTCTACCTCTGTATCTATCCCTCAGCCCACGGTTACAGATAATTGTCAGGCAGTAGGTAATGCATTAGACTTTGATGGAAGCAACGATTATGTGCAAATGGCAAATTCAATATCGTTGAATAGTTATGTGTCTACAGGTGAGCTTACAATTGAGTTTTGGGTAAAACCAACAAACGTTTCAGGTGATAATACCATTATAGCACACCGCAATAATGGTAATAGCCAAGGGCTTGTATTTGAAATGATAGGTAGTAACAAATTGGCATGTTATGTTCGTGCCGGTGGTTGGAGGGCTATTGCTCTTTACCTTACACCAAACACATGGCAACACGTTGCTGTTGTTGCAGATGCTACAAGCGGCATAAAAGGTTATATAAACGGTGTATTAATGACTTCAAAATCATTCAATGCAGGATTCACTCAGTCTAACGATGTATGGAGAATAGGTCGTAATTCACAAAGTTCTTATCCAAGATATTTTAAAGGAGGCTTAGACGAAATGCGTATCTGGAATACGGCTCGCTCTGAATCAGATTTAAGAGCAACAATGAACATGGAGCTTTCAGGTTCTGAATCAGGACTTGTTGGATATTACGACATGAACCAAGGCACTGCAGGTGGTAATAACAGTAGCCCTGCAGTAAATATATTAACCGACAAAACCTCAAATGGTAATAACGGTTCGTTGAGCAACTTCTCTTTGAATGGCAGTACATCTAACTGGGTGCAAGGTGCAGGTGCTATTAATAATATTGTTCTAACTAATAATGCCAATGCATCATCTAATGCCAGTGGCACTTACAATGTAGGAACTACTACAGTAGAATGGGTTGCAACAGACCTTTCAGGAAATAAGGATACCTGCTATCAAACGGTAACCGTAGTAGACAATCAGAACCCGACTATTACTTGCTCGGCTAATGTGACGGTGAATGCAGATGCAGGACAGTGTAGTGCTGCTAATGTTAGCCTTGGCAACCCTACAACAGCTGACAATTGTGGCGTTGCTTCTACTACTAACAATGCACCATCCAGTTATTCTGTAGGTACTACTACAGTAACATGGACGGTAACTGACGTAAACGGCAATACTGCTACTTGTACACAAGATGTAACTGTAGTTGATAATCAAAGCCCTACAATTACAGCACCTGCAAACGTAACAGTAAATGCAGATGCAGGACAATGTAGTGCTACTAATGTAGCATTAGGCACACCAACTACGGGTGATAATTGTGGTATAGCATCAACAACAAGTAATGCGCCAAGTAGCTACCCTGTAGGAACGACAAATGTTGTTTGGACAGTGATAGATGTAAATGGTAATTCATCAACAGCTACACAAACAGTAACAGTAGTAGACAATCAAAACCCAACGATTGCATGTCCTGCAAATGTAACTGTAAATGCAGATAACGGAATATGTGCAGCGACGAATGTGAGTTTAGGCACCCCAACAACAGGTGATAATTGCGGTGTTGCATCAACTACCAACAATGCACCATCAAGCTATCCTGTCGGTACGACAACAGTCACATGGACGGTAACAGACGTAAATGGCAACAGTGCTACGGCTACACAAACTGTAACAGTAGTTGATAATCAGCTACCTATCGTTGCTACACAAAATCAGACTATATATCTGAATACATCAGGTAGTGCTGCGATCACGACTACTGACATTAATAATGGTAGTTATGATAATTGTGGTATTGACAACATGAGTTTAAATAAAACATCGTTTGGATGTAGTGATGTTGGGAGCAACACAGTAACACTAACAGTAACAGATATTCATAGTAACAGTGCGACAGGCACAGCAACAATAACTGTAGTAGATACGGTAAAACCTGTTATTACTTGTCCTGCAAATGTAACGGTTAGTTGCCTAACAATTACGGCTAACACAGGTGTAGCTACGGCAACAGATGCTTGTGGTATTGACACCATTACTTATGCAGAAACCAGCACTTATAGCAGTAATCCTGCAGACGCAACACACTACAATTATACAATTACACGTGTATGGACAGCAACAGATGTAAATGATAA
Source organism: Bacteroidia bacterium (assembly GCA_030429205.1). Lineage (GTDB taxonomy): Bacteria > Bacteroidota > Bacteroidia > Chitinophagales > Chitinophagaceae > UBA5543. The sequence goes on along the minus strand of JAUICZ010000001.1, from coordinate 2,285,765 downwards.
CAGTAGCAATAGTTGCACGCAAACCATTACGGTACAGCAATTGAGGCTAGCCGCTTCTGTCAGCAATGTATTGTGTAACGGTGGCAATACAGGTAGTATTAACCTGACCACAACAGGTGGTGTTGGTAACCTTACGTATAGCTGGAGTAACAATGCCACAACAGAAGATGTGAGCGGATTAGCAGCAGGCACTTATACTGTAACAGTAACGGACAGTGCAGGTTGTACAGCAACAGCTACCTATACAGTAACGGAGCCAACTATGCTGACATTAACAGCAGTAAGTGTTAGTCCTAACCCAACGGTAAGCGGACAATCGATGAATACCATATACTTAGGTTATGGGGCACAATCGGTAACATTGAGCAGTACAGCATCAGGTGGCACACCGGGCTATAGTTACAGCTGGTCGCCAACTACAGGTGTAGCTAACCCAACATCGGCAACTACATCTGTATCACCAACAGTGACCACAACTTATACACTGACGGTAACAGATGAGAACGGTTGTACCAAGTCTGTATCTAAGACCATTTATGTGATGGATATCAGATACGGCAATAACAAAGTGATCATTTGCCACAAAGGCAGAACAAAGAAGGTCTCAGTAAATGCAGTACAAGCACACTTAAATCATGGCGATCAACTAGGCGAGTGCTTCAAGCTTCAAGCCAACACCAGTAAAGTGAGTTGTTACGGTGGCAGTAACGGTAGTATTGATGTAACCGTAAAAGGTGGTATCCCTCCATTCTCTTACAGCTGGAATACAAATGCTACTACGGAAGACTTAACCGGTCTTTCAGCAGGCAATTACACATTAACAGTAACAGCTGCTAATAACGAGGTTACATCACGCACTTTCAAGGTGGAACAGTATAGCAAGATCAATATCAACGAGTATGTGAAAGATGTTACCTGCTATGGCGACAACAATGGTAAAATATACCTGAATACTTACGGAGGCAGACCAAACTACTCTTACTTATGGAATGATAATTCCACTAGCAAACACAGGTACAACCTAAGTGCAGGTTCGTATGCAGTAACAGTAACAGACAATAATGGTTGTACCATGACAGATAGCTTTACTGTAGCACAGCCAACGTCTCCATTGTCTGTATCAGGCACTGTAGCTAATGTAAATTGTGACAACTCATATAGCGGTAGTATCGACATCAGTGTAGCAGGCGGTACAGGGCCGTACACTTACTACTGGAGCAAGAACAATTATTACTGGAGCTGGTCTTGGTACTGGTGGTGGAATAATAAGTGTAACAAGCAAGATCTTTCGAGTATCAGTGCAGGCACTTACAAAGTAGTAGTTAAGGACAGAAACGGCTGTACGGTTACTAAGACTTTTACAGTCGCTCCGGCCAACAAACCAAATGTGAATATTACAGTTAGCCCTAACCCAACGGTTAGTGGTCAGGCGCCATATACTATCTTCAAAGGTTATGGTCCGCAATCAGTAACACTAACAGCTAATGTATCAGGAGGCACTTCACCGTATACCTACAGTTGGACACCGACAAATAGTTTGTCGGGCAGCAGTACATCAAGCACAACCGCTAGTCCAAACAATACGACTAAGTACTACTTGAAAGTGACAGATGATGAAGGTTGTAGTGAAACGGTAAGCCGTAGAATATATGTACAGAATGTACAATGGTATGGTGAAAAAGTGAGGATATGCCACAACGGTCAGAATAAGAAAGTATCGTACAACTCTGTAGCTGCACACTTGGCTCATGGTGACAGATTGGGTTATTGCCAATCTCAATGTAAAGGCTGCCCTGATCCAGGAGCAGAAGATGATGAAATAAATGACGGTGAGGCTAAAGGGTTAGCAGCATTGGATCATAACGGTCTATTAAACAATGATGGAGCACTTAGGGTCTACCCTAACCCGAACAATGGTACATTCTCGGTAGAATTACCTGAGTCTGTTAAAGGTGGTCAGGTGCTATTCAGGGATATGGCAGGTAAGGTTATTAAAACGCTAACCTTCATGCCAGATGCTCAACTGAAGTTTAGTATGCCTGAAGTGGCAGACGGCATGTATATGTTGGAAGTGATCAATAACGATGAAATATACAGAGCAAGAATGATTATCAAACGTTAATTATTACCCCCTATGTATTATAAAGGGCTGCACATAGTGCAGCCCTTTTGTTTTATCTTAAGTATAAATACTAATAGCTACATCAAACAATACAACTCCCCCTCTACATAGCTAACGGTTATCAACCAAAAACCATACAAAATAGAGGCATTTACATTTCTTGACTTAAGTCAATGAATACGCACCCCTGCTGTATGACTTTTGCATCGTCAACAATATCAATAACAACTAAACACAATTATTATGACGACTACATTAAACAACAACACAGCAAAAAAATATGGCAGAATTGCCGGGTTACTATATCTTTTAATAATAGCATGCGGACTATTCGGCGAGATGTTTGTAAGAGCAAGTATTATAGTACCCGAGGATGCCGCAGCTACATCTGCCAACATTATTTCATCAAAAGGGCTTTTCAGATTAGGTTTTACCAGCGATATAATCATGGCCCTATGTGATGTATCTATCGGTGTGATATTTTATACACTACTGAAACCTGTAAACAAGACACTAGCATTATTAGCAGCGTTTTTACGACTAGCACAAACAGCTATTATAGGCATGAACCTTTTAAACCATTTTAGCGCAATAATCGTTCTGGACAACCCAGAGTATCTGAATGCTTTTGGCACAACAGAGCTTTATGCAAAGGTTTCGTTGTTTTTAGAAATGCATAAATACGGGTATTTAATCAGTGGCGTGTTTTTCGGTGCAAACTGCTTGATTACGGGATATTTATTCTACAAATCACAATACTTCCCGAAAATACTTGGCTTAATGTTGATAATGGCGTCTTTCGGATACATGATCAATAGCTTTACGAACTTTTTAGCTCCAGACTACATAGCTATATCTGACATAATATTACTTGTTACTGCTGTAATGACAGAGCTGACCATATGTGTGTGGTTACTAATAAAAGGAGTAAGAGCAAGTAAATAAAATACAACAGATAGTAATCATAAATAAAGGATCTGCTTTAGTAGCAGGTCCTTTTGTGTACATAAATACTATTTCACTATATTTGCATATCGTCACATTCTTGTGAAACACTTCATAGTCATATCATTACTACTGACGTTCTTGTCATTACAAACACCTTTACATGAGGTTTTCAAGCTTCCTGTACTCGTGTCTCATTTTATGGAGCACAAAGAGCAAGATGAGAATATCAACCTTTTTTCTTTTTTAAAGATCCATTACATGGACAATATAGTTGATAGCGACTATGATAGAGATATGCAACTACCTTTCAAAAATTGCAGCGCTCCACTTTTCTTAGTTTTCACAACTGTATCAGACAAAGTACATGTTGAGTTAAAACCGTTACTTCCGGAAAGTAAGGGTATTACGACAGGGTATTCTAACCCTTTCCTCAAAGTAGACTTCCGGCAGAATATATGGCAGCCGCCGAAGGCTTGTTAAGCTAATAGAGTACCATACATTTTTTATCGTAATTAATGACACATTCGGATTGCAAACTAAATGCCATCTGAATGTGCATACAACTATTAATGCTTAATATTTATGCTGAATAAAATCATATTCTTTTCAATAAAGAATAAGCTGATCATAGGTTTATTTACCGTACTACTCATAGCCTGGGGTGGATACGCTCTTAAAAAACTACCTATCGATGCTGTACCAGATATAACAAACAATCAAGTACAAGTAATTTCTAATGCACCTTCTCAAGCTGCTGCAGATATAGAAAGGCTGGTCACCTTCCCCATAGAACAAGCAGTGGCTACCATACCGGGCATTACAGAAGTACGTTCCTTTTCCCGTTTCGGGCTTAGTGTAATCACAATAGTTTTCGAAGAAGACGTTGATATATATTGGGCCAGACAGCAAGTAACAGAAAGGCTGTCAGATATAAAAAACAATAGTGCAGGAGCTATCGGACATACATGGCTTGCACCTGTAACTACTGGTCTGGGTGAAATTTACCAATACGTACTTCATCCTAAAAAAGGCTATGAGAATAAATTCTCAGCATCTGATTTGCGAACAATTCAAGACTGGATAGTACGCAGGCAATTACTGGGAGTAAAAGGTGTTGCCGACATCAGCAGCTTCGGTGGATATCTGAAACAATATGAAGTAGCTGTTAATACAGATAAACTACGTAGTATAGGTATTAGCATATCAGAAGTAATAAATGCACTAGAAAAGAACAATAAGAATACCGGTGGTGCATACATAGACAGTAAGCCTAATGCCTACTTCATAAGAACAGAAGGTTTTGTTGAGAGCTTTGATGAGATTGAACAGATAGTAGTAAAAGTAAAAGAAGATGGTATACCTATACAAATAAGGGATATAGGCACAGTACAAGAAGGGCATGCTATCCGTTATGGTGCACTGACTTACAACAAGGAAGGAGAAGCTGTAGGTGGTATCGTAATGATGTTAAAAGGTGCAAACTCATCTGAGGTAATAGCAAATGTAAAAGACCGTGTAGAACAAATAACAAAAACACTACCTGAGGGTGTTGAAATAGAACCATTCCTCGACCGTACAAAGCTTGTTAATAATGCTATTGGTACGGTTTCTAAAAATCTAATTGAAGGAGCCCTGATAGTCATTTTCGTTTTAGTATTGTTACTAGGCAATATGCGGGCGGGCTTAATTGTAGCTTCAGTCATCCCGTTATCTATGCTATTTGCTTTCAGCATGATGAACTTTTTTGGGGTATCGGGCAACTTAATGAGCTTAGGCGCTATTGACTTTGGTCTTATTGTAGATGGTGCCGTCATTATTGTAGAAGCAACAATGCACCATTTATCTAAGATAACTAAAGACAAAAAGCTTTCTCGCACAGAAATGGATGCTGAAGTATTTAAGGCAGCGGGGCGGATTCGTAACTCTGCAGCATTTGGAGAAATTATTATTTTGATTGTGTACTTGCCTATACTTGCTCTTACAGGTATTGAAGGAAAAATGTTCAGACCTATGGCGCAAACAGTTTCATTTGCAATTGCGGGTGCATTCATTCTATCTCTGACATATGTACCTATGATGAGCGCTTTATTCTTATCACGAAAAGCGACCTCTAAGCAAACATTTTCAGATAGACTTATTGCTCAACTACAATCCTGGTATAGTCCCTTACTGGAAAAATCGTTGAAATACAGACGAAGCCTGGTATTCTCAGCATTTCTATTATTCGGTGGCACAATATTGCTATTTAGTAATATGGGGGCAGAGTTCCTTCCTTCTTTAGATGAGGGAGACTTTGCAGTTGAGGTCAGACTATTACCAGGTGCCAGCATTGATCAAACTGTTGATGTTACAACTCAGGCATCAGAGATACTATTAGAAGAATATCCCGATGAGATCAAAGAAGTAGTGGGCAAAATAGGTAGCAGTGAAATACCTACAGACCCTATGCCTATTGAAGCTTGTGACTTAATGATAATTCTAAATGACAAAGAAATGTGGCGCAAGGCTAGTAGCAAAGAAGAGTTGGCAAATAAAATGTCAGAATCGCTTAACAAGCTCACAGGAGTAAACATCAGTTTTCAGCAACCTATTCAAATGAGGTTTAATGAACTAATGACAGGTGCTAAGCAAGATGTTGTGTTGAAGGTTTATGGAGAGAGTCTGGATATTTTGACTAAATATGCTAAAGAAATAAGCAGTATTGCCGCCGAAGTACCTGGTGTAAAAGATATTTATGAAGAACAAGCAACAGGGCTAACTCAAATAGTAGTGGACTACAACAGAGAAGCTATTGCACGATATGGGCTTAGCATTGATGACATTAACAAAACAGTTAATGCAGCATTTGCGGGGTTTGCTGTCGGACAAATTTATGAACAGGAACGCAGGTTTGATCTTGTACTAAGGTTAGAGAAAAATGCACGAAGCAACATTGACAATGTGCGTGATCTACTTATCAATACCACAGATGGAAGAACAATACCGTTGGGACAGCTTGCAGAAATATCATACAAAGCAGGCCCCAACCAAATACAACGAGACGATGCAAAAAGAAGAATTGTAGTTGGCTTTAATGTAAGGGAAAGAGATATAGAAAGCGTTGTTAATGAGCTGGAAGACAAGATAAACAACAGAGTTAGCTTTGCTCCGGGTTATTACATCACTTATGGAGGTACATTTGAAAATTTACAGAAAGCGCGTGCAAGATTAATGATTGCTGTCCCCGTTGCTCTATTACTCATATTTGTCTTACTATACTTCACTTTTCAATCTATAAAACAAGGGTTGATGATATACACCGCTATACCATTATCTGCTATTGGTGGTGTATTAGCACTATGGCTGAGGGGTATGCCTTTCAGTATATCTGCGGCTGTAGGTTTCATCGCATTGTTTGGTGTGGCCGTATTAAACGGTATTGTATTAATAGCAGAGTTCAATCGACTTAAGAAAAGTGGTAACACAGATATAAAAGACATTATTATGAGTGGAACAAAAACGCGCTTACGTCCGGTAATAATGACGGCGCTTGTTGCATCACTGGGTTTTCTACCTATGGCTTTATCTCAAGGTAGTGGAGCCGAAGTACAAAAACCATTAGCAACGGTAGTAATAGGCGGGTTAATAACAGCAACTATACTAACACTTTTTATCCTACCCTGCTTGTATTACATGTTTGAGCAAATCAGCAAAAAACGTAATGACATGAAAAAAGTAGCACTAACAATATTTGTCTTAGCTGGGGCTACTACTGTTAAGGCTCAACAGTTAACACTTAATGAGGCAATCGACATAGCTATAGAGAATAACTACAGACTCAAAGCCACTATATCTGATATTGAATATCACAGACAGGTTAGGAAAGCTGCATTTGAATTACCGAAGACACAAATAAATGCTCAATATGGTCAATACAACAGCCGTATTGAAAATGATAATTCTTATACCTTTTCCCAACAAATACCTTTTCCTACTGTGTTATTTGCAAAATCTGCATTAGCAAGGGAACAAATGAAGAATGCTTCACTTCAAAAGGATATTACTAAGAATGAGTTAATATACAATGTAAAGCAAGTCTACTATCAGCTCCAATACTTAAAAGCCTTACAGCTATTACTAACGCAGCTTGATAGTTTATATAGTGACTTTATGTCTGCAGCTTCTGTACGTTATAAAACAGGTGAAAGTACACTCTTAGAGCAATCTACAGCAACCGCTAAAAGCGTAGAGGTACATAACATGCTAACGCAAAATGAAGCTGATATTGCAATTGCAAAGCGAATATTGCAAGTATTGCTATCAACCAATGATTCTGTAGATACCGACAACTCTGGTCTTAAACCTTTAAGTTTTTCTATAGAACAACTAGGCGGAGTTACAGCAAACCCTATGTTAAAAAAGATGCTGCAAGATATTTCTGTTAGCAACAAACATAAAGCGGTGGCTACAAACTCAATACTGCCAGATTTACATGTAGGTTATTTTACACAAACAATGATAGGCATACCATTGAGCGATGCAGCGAACCCTTCTCTTGCAACATCGGCAAACAGGTTTACAGGTATTCAGGTAGGTGTTTCTATACCACTGTGGATAGGACCGCATATTGCTAAAGTAAAAGCAGAAACTGCAAGAAAAGAAAGTGTCACCATGAAATACTATAACAGCAATATTGCACTTAAAGGCATGTATGAGCAAAGTATTCAAGAGTATGTCAAACTTAATACAAGCCTGAACTACTATAAACATACAGCACTTGAGAATGCAGACTTGATCGCAACACAATCAACGAAAGCATACCATGCAGGAGAAATAAGCTATACAGAATACCTCATCAACCTGCAACAAGCTCAAGACATAAAGCAACAATATTTAAAAACAGTAAATAGTTACAACCAGTCTGTACTTAAGTTACAATACTTATCTGGCAGTAATTTATAAATTGATATAAAATGAAATCATTCAAACATACATTATACATATTACCACTACTTGTATTATCAGCATGTGGTAACGATCAACAACCTGAAGACAGTCACGATACTCACCAAAATTCAGAAAACGAAGTAATACTAACGGAAGATCAATTCAATAATGCTAGTATTGAAACAGGCAAAGTAGCTCTTAAAAGAGTCGGCAATACTATTACTGTGAATGGTAAGCTAGATGTTCCCCCTCAACAAATGGTAAGTGTATCTGTACCTATCGCAGGTTTTGTAAAACAAACAAGTTTATTAGAAGGCACATATGTAAAACAAGGTCAGGTAATAGCAGTATTGCAAAACCTGGATTATGTTCAGATTCAACAAGACTATCTTGATGTCAAAAGCCAATACGAATATGCATTAACGGAATACAGCAGGCAACAAGAGCTAGCAAAAGAAAAGATAAACGCAAAAAAGACACTACAAAAGTCTAAAGCTAACTTTCAATCATTACAAGCCAGGTACAAAGGCTTAGAAAGCAAACTTAAATTAATGCATATATCCCCTAATTCAATACAAGAAGGAGACATCAGTAGTACGATCAATGTATACGCACCTATTAATGGTTACATCACTAAAGCTAATGTAAATGTAGGGCAGTATGTATCTCCTCAAGACGTGTTATTTCGTATTGTAAACACAGAGCATCTGCATGTAGAATTGACAGTTTTTGAAAAAGACATTTCTAAATTGGAGGCAGGGCAAATGGTAAGGATAAAACTAGCTAATGAAACAAATGAGCGCGGTGCTATAGTACATCTAATTGGCAGAGAAATTAGTAGTGAGCGAACTGTACTTGTTCATTGCCACTTAGACAATGAAGATTCTAAACTATTACCAGGCATGTTCTTAAAAGCATACATAGAAACAGATGCTGCTGATGTACACACTCTACCCGAATCTGCTATCATAAAATATGAAGGCAGAGATTATGTTTTTGTGGAACAAAAATTGGTTAATGACAACAATAGCCATCATTATAAAATGATCGAAGTTACTACTGGCCCTACAGATAGAGGGTATACTCAAGTATCTTTATCAGATATAATAACAAAGGAAAGCCATATAGTACTAAATGGTGGGTATTCTTTGCTGGCAAAACTGAAGAATACAGAAGAAGGAGGGCATAGTCACTAAGTGTATTCCCTATTCTTCTCAAGAATACAAATAGCACATAAAAAAAACGTCTGTAAGTAATTTGCTTGCAGACGTTTACGTTTTTTGCGCAGAAAGAGGGATTCGAACCTAACCTCCCAATATGTTGGCTGTCAAATAATTACAAAACTCAGCATTTCAACACTCACCGAATCACTCACTGGGTTGAAAAGAACTTATTCTGGAGTAAAAATACTAAATAAAGCATTGTCAATTAATCGCTTTGTTACTAGCAAAACATAGGAGCTTATGTAAAAAAAATGGTGAATTATGAATCTGACATTATCGTGACAAAGGAGTAGTTTTTTTGGCATGGTTGCTGCCTATAAATGTTTAAATCATTTTCAAAATTTATAACTCATTACCATGCGTTTAACCCTCTTTTTACTAGCATCAGTAATATCACTAAGTTGCTATGGTCAATTCCAGAATGCCAATTGGTGTTTCGGGCAAAATGTAGGCTTATCATTCATTGGAAATAATTCAGGTTCTGCCCCCAATGTTAATTTTGGACCAGGACATTTTGTGCCTGTTATTAATGCCTCCGAAGGGGTAGCAACTGTCAGCCATAGATTTACACGCAATCTCCTTTTTTATTCTAATAAAGGAGATCTGTATGATAAGAACTACAACCCTATGCCCAATGGCATAGGTATCAGTGCCGATAAAAATGGCACTTCTGCACAGGGGGTCTGCATAGTGCCTGTTGTAAATGATATCAGAAAGTACTACGTTTTTACATTAGGGGGCGTAAATGGATTACTTGCTTACTCTATAGTGAACACTACTCTCAATGGAGGATTGGGAGATGTGATAGTTGGACAAAAAAACATTCCTATTGATAGTGGGTTTTCAGAAGCTATGACAGTTGTAGAAGGGTGTAAGGGCTATTGGCTTATCGTTTATAAACAGCTTACATCCAGTTTTTATGCCTACCGCATTACTACATCTGGTATTAGCACTACTCCTGTTGTTTCTACTACGGTATACCCAAAAACTACTGGCGACACAGTGACTATCAAAGTCTCTCCCGACAGGTCCTTGCTAGGACTTACGTCTTGGGCTGGCAGCTTTGTGGCGATGCATGATTTTGACCCGATTTTAGGCTCTGTGACAAATGCCCGACTGATTGATACAAACATGAATAGTGCATCTGGATTTTATGGGTGCGATTTTTCGCCCAATAGCAAACGGTTTTATATATCTGCACACAATAAAAAAGATATTTACCAGTACGACCTAGCGCAGGCTACTACAGCAGCAGTCATCGCTTCCAGAAAAACAGTTCACCACGATACTCTTTTTACAGGAGCCATACAATTGGGGCCCGATGGAAGTATGTATATAGCAATGGAACATGCAAATTGGTTGGGTAGAATACGTAATGCCAACACCCTTTTCCCTGGATGCAAATATATCAGTACGACAATATTTGGCACTTCAAGCAGTGCACTATTTGGCTTACCGCAAAGAGTTGTTCGCCCGATCCAACAAGGAGGAGATAGTGCTTTTGTGAGCATGAGTCAAAAAACAGATTGTCTAAACCCACCAACAGTGTTATACGCACCGAAAGGAATGATTTCGTATAAATGGCAGAATGGTAGCACTGCAGATAGTTTTATAGTAAATACACCAGGTACCTTTTGGGTTACTGCAACCGATGGTTGTGCAACTTTTGCTGATTCTTTTTTTATTGTTGGCTATACATCTTATGAAAGCCACACAACTCAGGATTCTATTTGTCCAGGTGACTCCTTAATATTATTCCATTATAGGGATATGATAGATGATCCTTCCAGAGTTTGGAGTTGGAATACAGGTAGTACTAACGATAGTATTACCGTTTCAACACCAGGGCAATATATAGTGATCATGAGGAACAATTTCTGTCATACCGCAATAGATACTTTTAATATAGTATACCGCGATACGTCTTACAAGATCCGAGTCGTTGATGACAGTATTTGCGCAGGTCAATCTTTAACACTGTTCTCTCAAGTAGATTCGAGTCATTCTGGTAGCACCAGAATCTGGAATACTGGTAGCACTAACGATAGTATTAATATTTTGACACCAGGGAAATATTGGGTGACCATGAAGAGCAATAGATGCAATACAGCGATAGATACTTTCAATATAGTACAGGGCAATATGTCTTACGAAACCCAAACCATTGAAGATAGTATTTGCGTAGGTCAATCTTTAACACTGTTCCCTCAAGGGAATTCGAGTCATTCTGGTAGCACCAGAATCTGGAATACTGGTAGCACTAACGATAGTATTAATATTTTGACACCAGGGAAATATTGGGTGACCACAAAGAACAATACATGCCACGAAGTGATAGATACTTTTAACATAGGAATCAAAACATTAGCATTTACCCCAACACCCGACACCATTATCTGTCCAGATGATACCATGAGTTTATCAGCCGGCATTTTTCCGAATGGAACCCATGTTGTTTGGGGGCATGGTGATACAGGTCTTGTTATCAAAGTATATGATAAAGGGACTTACACTTTTGTTGCCGAATTTGAAGGATGCGAAGTTGATGACAGAATTAACCTTACTCAATACCCAAACACTATGATAGAACTGGGCGAAGACAGAGAAGTATGCTCGGACGAACTTATTATGCTGCCTACAATCGTCACCTCCGAAGAAGAAGATAAATACAAGTGGCAAAACGGAAGTACAGGCAGAGTTTTCAGAGTAACAGAGTCGGGTACATACCATGTAGAAGTGCTTGGTCATTGCCAGACGCTTAGAGATACCGTTAACATAACAGTGCATCTATGCCATTTATTTTTCCCGTCAATATTTTCACCAAATGGTGATGGGAAAAATGATAATGCCCACTTGGTGGGTGATATTGCTAATGTCAGTCAATACGAATTGCATATATTCAATCGCTGGGGCAATGAGGTGTTCGCTAGTAATGATGTTAATATTGGTTGGGACGGAACGTATAAAGGAAAGCCAGCAGCGATGACTACCTATTACTACTATATTAAATTCAGGTACAGCAACAAGGATGAAATGATGAAAGGCGACTTAACCCTGATAAGATAGATAACATTTTCACTCACAGAACTTTGATCTCTCAACATAAGAGTTACGAACCCTGTAGTATTGCTAACTGGTTTCGGGATGAATTAATAGTATAGAATTGTAGAACTTTGATGTCACATATAGAGAAACATACTCATTAAGTTGTAGTACAAACCCAGCATATTAAAAATCTACAACTACACATGCAACTCGTTTATATGAAGTTATTTTTACAACCAACTTAGGTTGGGGAAGATTCGTCTGAATAGCTGTGTCATTGGTTTGAAACAGCAAGCCTGACTTTTCTAAGTCGGGCTTTATTCTTATACTATCGCATCAATACAATACTCCCCTTGTATATTACGTCATCACTACCACACTTCCCTTTTACGAAATAGAAGTAGGTACCCAACTCTTGAATAATCCCATTAATACTGCCATCCCAACCTTGAGAAATACTTTCTGTAGTGAATACCCGTTCACCAAACCTATTGTAAATAGAAAACAACTCTAAACTAAACTCATCCTTATGCCTTACTCTAACAATATCATTCAACCCGTCACCATTTGGAGTAAATGCAGTTGGCACAAAAACCTGACAACATTTGTCATATTTCATGAGAACAGTATCAGACTTTATACATCCATTAGCATCAATCACTTTTATATCCTGTACCCCTCCAATAACATTCTCTAACACCCTATCATTTAATATCGTGTTGTTATTCCAGACATAAGTATATGGTTCAACACCTCCTTTAACATTAAGAGATATCTTTCCGCTGTTAGTAATTTTATCACAGTTATTAGGGGTAACTAACTTCTCTATCAAAATCTCTTCAGGGGATTCTAATGATAATAAAGTATCCAACTCACAACCAAAACTATCTATTACTGTTGTTTTGTATTGATTTGCTTTGAGTCCTGATATAGTTGAATAAGTATATAATTGTTTGTTTAGGTAATACGAAAATGGCTCTATACCATTATTAATTTTTATATCAATCATACCTGTAGTATCTCCATAGCACTTTATATTATTTAAATCAAACACTCCGGCAAGTGCTATTGAATCCTTTATAAATATGGTCGTGTCCACACGACAAGCATACCTGTCTATAACGTAGATATTATACTCCCCTTGTTTTAAAGAGCTGAATATTCCTGTTGAATTATATTGGTTTGTATCTATTGCATAGTACAAAGGGGCTACCCCCCCTTTTGCAAATACTTGTATTTGTCCGTTACTTAATGGACTGCATAATGGCTCCTTAACTATCGGATTTATTGTAATTCTTTCTGGCTGTAATATCTTGACTACCGAGTCTACCTTACACCCGTTTTTATCTTTTATATGTAAAGTCCCATAACCAGCATCGAGGTTGTTATAGAAAGTATCAGAACTAAATCCTCCATTATTCAACTCGTACAAATATGGTCGTTCTCCACCAGTACCTCTGATCTCTACAGCACCGTTTTTAGCTCCGTTACAGTTAAGATGCTTTATGCCTAAACTATCAATCATCAACCTATCTGGCGTAGTAAGGGTCACTATAGTATCTTTCACACAATTATTATCATCTTTAATACTTATATGGTAGCTACCCCTGTATAAATGCTCAAACAAGCTTATTGTATCGTAAGGTTTATTATTAATTGAGTATAAAAGTGTAGGCTTACCACCTGATGCACTAACATTAATTACCCCCGTAGTATCTACATAACAAACAGGATTAGTTACAGACACACTAGAGAATATCTCAGGAGGTGTAAGCTGCAAAGAAGTATCTCTGAAGCAGCCATCAGAATTGATGGCTCTTAATATATAATTCCCATTTGAAATACTATCAACGATTGTATTTGTTACATTATTATAAGACTTAACTACAGTATTGTTTTGTATATACTGTATCTCTAGCGGAGAAGATTGACTGACAGGTGTCATTGACAATACTGCTTTACGGGTACAAGTGGATGAGGTTTGCAGGTTAACGAGTATCTTAGGATCAGGATATAGGTTAATAGTATAATTAAATGTTTGCTCTTTGTAATACGGACAACCATTATCTCTCAAAGTAACATTAAACTTATAAGTACCGGATGGCACATTTCCTATATACCACCTAAATTTCAACTGTGGTGTTTTAGTATTATTATTACTTAACATCAAAGCGATGCCAGATGGCAGGCCTGTATAAGTCACATCAATGCTGTCATTATTAATATCGGTTGGGTTAATTTCGAATGTAAGGGTATCGTTAAACTTACAAACATCCAGTATAGTTTTTGAGGTATCTAAAGACCCTCTGTTATTGTTACTGATAAAACCTTCTGGAGCATCGTTATTACAATTAGGTAAAACTAAAAAAGTTACCTCTCTCATAGTTGTGCCGACCACTACCCCATTTCTATATTCAGTTGTTTTAATTACAACAACTGACTGTTGCACCAAATTGGGTGTAAAGAGTATTTTACCTGTAGTGCTGTCAAATGAAAAAGAACTGGCGGCAAGCGGCATGGTAGGTGAGTAGCCAGGCTGGTAGGAAACTGGAACATAATATTTTTCAGCCGCAACCAATGAGTGAATCATGCTATCACTATCAGGGTCCAGAATATTTGTGCTATAGCTTCCATTCCTATTGATACAATAAAACGGAGCGATTATAGTGCCTGATTGAGATGAAGAGTTATCTACCGTTGCGTTATTTAAGGATGCTTCGAGTGCTAACTCTGCTCCTATGTATATATTAGTAACACTGTTACTCCTAACGGCGTAGCTATTTGTCATATATCCTCTATATCTGAACCTCCAATTGGCTGAACGTGCATTTAATGTAAATGTTCCTGTGTACTTAAAATACTTAACGCCCGGTATGGGGTTTGCAGGGTTAACGCAATTAGTGTTGTTTACCATAGAGGGGCAAATAGGTGTAATATCTACTCCAATGGCCGGAAAATGAAACCAATAACAGTAAAAGACTAAATATTATATTCTTCACTTTGATGATAGATTTTGTAAAGGAAAAACTATAGACAAATCTACACACTCAATACAAACAAATTAATCAAATGAGTAGTATTTACTTTTTATTTCCACAATCTACAGTAAAATATGACGATATATATGCGTTATACTTTGTCTTCCATACACTTTTAGTATCCAAACAATTCTGTATTAACTTAGCAACTTTTGGACTATCATACCCTTCAATAAGTGCATAAATTGCGCCTACAGTTGGAACATAAATTATTTGGCAACTATTATTTTCCGATAAAGAATATTTTTTTTCACTAACATAAAATTTAAACGAAAGCTCTTTGTTATTATCCCTATTTGCATCAGTTATTGTAATAGTTAACAAAGAATCTGTATAATAATATTCTCCAAAATCAACCTGTACAACACTATTACTTACCAAAAGCGTATCATTATAATCATTCAAAAATTTATAGCATAAGCTATCCACTACCTTTCGTGGTATTGGATATTTAAATATCGGGACTCTTATTTCTGTTGTATCAACACAGTATTCAATAGTACTTAAATTATTATCCAAACAATTAGAATATTCCCACTTTAAGCATTTATTCTCACGTGTAGGTCTTGCAATACAACCACTTCCTAAAAACATCAAAAGAAATAACCAGCGCATAGTAACTCTTTATTTTTCGTTAAATAGTATCTGTTACTACTTTTTTTCTATTCTCAATTAGTGTATCTACAAGTTGGTTAAACACATCAATAAATTCATTTAGTCTTTCTGACTCTTTTGCCTTATCACATTTATAAAAAAATGTATCATTTGGTGGTGAAGTTATACCAGTATCTATTATATTTTCAACTTCCATTTCATAATCTGAATTAAAAATATCTACACTATGAATTCTGAATATAGTTTTATTAGTAAAGAAAACTTTTTCGTCAATATTATTAACTAAATAATCGCCTTTTTCATTTATCAAGTCTGCGGTTGCGATTATATAACCATTGACGGTTAAATTAATTTGCTCAGGGTATTCTACTGAATCTTTACAATTATTTACAAGTAAAATACCTTTCTTATTTACAGCATTGCAGTTTACTCAACCCTATTAGACACATTGTAGACAATGTTTTGTATTGTACTATCTTTAGTCACAATTATAAAATCTTCATATTGAAGGCTATTAACATAGAATATCCAGTCCTTATCAGTATATTTTAATTCTAACTCAAGATTTCTTTCTTTACTAATACTATCTAAATCATCTGGAGTGATTTTTTTTATGATTTTTCCGCCTTTTACATTTTCCTTTATATAGTTTGTAAATTTCTCCACCTCCTCTAAAGGAACCCCTAAGTTTACAAAGTGACTTACTTTACTCAAAGAATCGTATCGGCAGCTAGGATTAAGAACTTTATATTCAAGCCAATAATTCGGACTTTCCTTATTTATTGTCGTACTTGTTATCTTCTTAAAAAAGAGTACAATAATTAATATCCCCCCTCCTACTAAAGTAATAATTCCATTTCCTATTAAGGAAGCACGAGACCTTTTACCTAAAAAATCTAATATTGACCTTCTTTTCATGATTTTACTTTATTTCATCTTCTAATTCGACTGCTGCTCTATCCCTAGCTTCATCAACTGTTTCTTTAACTTTATCTTTTACATACGCAGCCGGAACCCCTTCTTTTATTAAGTCCAAACACGTATCTGTAATAAAAAACAAGTGAGCATCACACTTATCATCTCTCTTGTGGAAGTAGTTAATTTCAATACCAACAACAGTATCAGTACCCGTATATTCAAAATTTAAACCAGACTGATCAATAGGCAAATCTTTCATCCTATTTAAAACAGTTTCACTTGCATTTTGAGCGAATAATACTACAGGTAAAAACACTGATATCACTAACAATATTCTCATCTACTTATTTTTCTTTGCTCAATGCCTTATTTTATATATTTAAAAGAGGTTTAGTCACAATCTATGTATATATATTGTGGAACTTTCACTCTACGAAATGATAGTCGCCGTATTTGTCTGTTAGTTAATTTCCAATACTTTTTAATATGCAATGGTGTATAAATTGGATATGAATAAGGGCTCTCATCTCCATAACAGTTTAGACTTTTAAATATAATTTTCCTACCAGATACAGAATCAAAACAAATAAACACCCCTCTAATATTATATGCAATATAAAGGCTGTCATTATTTGACTCTTTTTTATCATTTACAAAAATTTGGCCTCCATAGTTAACTTCTTGATTAGCTGCATTATATCTAATACTATCCCTAAATAATTTAGTATCAAAAGCATTGTAATTTATAGCCATCTTACTAACCTTATTAAATTCAACACTATCAATGACCATTTCTGCAGTTGTAAGAAACACTCCCCCCTCTCCTAGATTATATTTAACTCCTTTTATTATTATATAAGACTCAGATAGTGCATAAGCTTTGCTACTATTAACATTTCGAAGTTTAAATAACGCAATACCTTTTGTATCCAAAATATTTTGGCTATATGCAGAAGAACATATAGTAAACAAAATCACTACTGATATAATTTTAATCATTATTTAGTATATTTTTTAGCTTCTATTGTAATGCTTTGTTCATAAGCCTTTGTTTCAGGATTATATACTTTGTATGTATTGTAATCTCTGCTTACTGTACCGTTAGCACCCTCATTTGCAAAGAGATGGATAATTACTATATCTCTATCAACTCTATTTGCTAACTCAACAGCAGGATCAAGAATGTCCTCAACATCCCTCAAAGTAACTGCTCTATCAGCTTGATAAGACATTATAGAAGACTTACCTGTATTAAAATCTTTGTAATTAGGATTATGCTTTAAACCCCAATTGTGCCCATTCTCATGCGCAACACTGTTTGGAGGAGTTCTTTGTGTTGTTCTAAACCTCATAAATCGACCTCCTGCTTTACTGCCTTCCTTACTATAAGGGTCAATTATAGTAAGATAATTTGAAACGGGATTCTCAATCAATTTATTGGTTAACTCGTCTTCACTATTTAAAGGTTTCTTCACAGTAACATTAAATGTCGCTTTATATTTAGCAGTATTCCAACTCTTATTCCAGCCACCACCATCACCACTTAATTCAGATTTTGCTCTATCAAAAAAAGTGTAATCACCTCTTAATTCTTTAACTCTGTTAAGAGTTGTGTAATATACAGCATTAGCTGTAACCTTGGTGATTTTCGCTTCTTGATCTTCCGAACTTGGGTTACCCTTTGCGACTACTATTTCACCATGACTACCTTTTTTGTCTCTCATTGCAATTGGAGAGTTTTGTGCAAAACCATATGGTGATAATGCTGCAAAGCTTTTAGTCAATTTATCAATTGATAAAAATTTAGCTACTCTACTATCATAAATTCTCTCTCCAAAATCTAAGCTATTACCAATACCCGCCCATTCGTTATCTTTTTCTTTTCCGTTAAACCCAAATAAGTAGGCCTCGTTTAGAAAAAACGAGGCCTACTTATAATATTACTTGAGCGAATCAATAATAGGAACAGGGGTTTGATGTTCAATATCCTCTATATCATATTCCCATTTCATTTCGTATGTTTTATATAATTCAGATGCATTTATCTCATTGTAATTTAAACGCATAACTTCAAAAGTCAAGCTATCTTTTTCCGTTTTAGTAAATAAACTGTCTACCAATAAGCTGTTTAACTTACCTTTCCATATTATATGGTCAACACCAGCAACATCAAATTGATATTGCATATCAGACACATCCTCTAGCCAAATTGCAGCAGTATCTACCAAATAATATTTATTGGAATATATTAATATAAATCTATTAAACTTATCTAAGAAGCATTGGCCATAAAAACATGCTATTCCTTTTTGCTTAAAAAATTCTTTAGCATGATCAACATGGTTGGTTATTTGATGTTCTAAATATGTAGATTTTAACTGAACTCTAGCTAAACGATATTGCAATGTATCAACACTAATTTTTTTTCTACTTTTATATTTCAACTCTAAAAACTCAGTGGGCACCATCATGCATGGAACCTTAGTAGCCCTTTTCGAAAAACAGCCTGCTAAAACAATAGTAATTACAAACAGTATACTAACGATATTCTGTTTCTGCTTTATTTGTGTATTCATCTAGTCAAGCAAGCTCCCCTTATAGTAATGAAGTCGAATAACTACCTCTTATAAAGTCAATAGTTATTATTGTAAATAACTGTCCAACCATCATCAGAGAGATGTACATCTATGACAAAATAGCGTTGATCAACCGGGAACTCTATGTATTCTTTAGATTTATGAAAGACAATATCTACCCAATGAAATTTTTTAGAAAGCTTTCCCAAGCTATATCTAGCCAACAAATCACTTGCAAGATTTTTATCATATTGAATATGTCTTGTTGCGATCAAACAATTATCAACATATACACTAATACTATCATTAACCTCACCATATAGTTTAAGGTATTTCTTCTTTCTTCTTCCGTCTTCGGTAAAAGTATAGCCTTTAAAGTCGCTGTACGTTAATATTATTTCAAACCGTTCATAACTGTCTTTATAGTCATCAATGTCTTGAGCAAAGCAATTTAAAGAGGAATGAAATATTATTAAAAACAATGCGTTTAATTTCATCATTTATTATATTCTTTTTCAGTTATTTCTTTAATCATCCTAAGTTGCCCTGGAGTAATATCATTTCCTGGATAACCTTGTAAGAATGGAACTCGGTTATCTTCGCTATTCATAATATTCTTTCTAATCTTCTTCCTCTGATCGATATTCAATTTTCTAGCCTTTTTGATGCTATTTGGTTGTGATATATCAGGAGGAGACTCTTTATCCCAAGGGTGAGGCAAACCTCCGGTATGGCCTAATTCGTGAACAGCCTCTGATGCTGCTTCATCTATATCCCTTAATATACCATTTTTTGATACATTCAAATTTATGTGATTAAATTGACTCCCCATATTTTCTCCGTCAGCTCTTGTAGTGCTACCTCCAACTATTTTCACCTCACCTGAATAGTTATCAAAATTCAAGTCGTTTAAATCTCTAAGATGTATATACAAACCTTTGCCATATGTCGGCTTAGTATAATCTCCAATAATTAAATCTGCATTATATATAGCATCACCAAAATCTTTAGAATACACTTTATTAAATTGTGTCACTATAGATTTTTGAAAATCTTTTAAATTTTCACTATCGTATACCTTCGACCTATTTACAATATATACTTTTGTGGTAAAATTAGTTGTATTCCCATTAGATGCAGGCATCCACTCTGCACCTTCTAAATCTATACCATCAATTACTCTATTCTCAGCAAAAGCATACGAACTGTTCCATGGAAAAGATTTCGATAGAGGATCTACACTTGAAAAACGTCCAACTCTCGTGTCGTACAACCTAGCTGTAAAATCCTGGGCATTACCAATACCCGCCCATTCGTTATCTTTTTCTTTTCCGTTAAACCCAAAAGTAAAATCAATCCCTAATGGTTTTTGGCTGGCGTATCTATGAGTGCATATGGCTCACTACAATTATGTAGAACTATATAATAGCGCAGACATTTTGAAATACGTCATCACAAGACCAGCATTGCCAAAGATAAAATTGACAAATAATAAAGTCCCTCAACTACGGACTTCTTGTATGCAATTGTAAAGTTGCCCAAATTAGCGAGAACACAATTTTATTGAGTCCATGTAAACATCAGATTTAGGATAGTCATAATCTGAATTAAATATTTCTTCGCAATGACTATTACTCTCATAATAACCTAATTCATGTGATTTCAATAGGTAATAGAGGCAATAGTATTTAGTACAATCATCCAATCTCTCTAATCTTTCTTCTCTAGAATAATCACCGCCATTACTATAAATCAAGCACCAATACAATGAAAAATAAGCCTCTTTGTTATTGTATTTGTTGGCTACTAATAAATTCAACAGATAAGGTTCTGCTACTTCATTATTCAACATATAAAATGTTTGCAATTCAGAATATGCATCCGTATTACCTAGCAAGGCTTTCTCCATTAAAGCCCTTTTTTTCGATTCAGTTATCTCATAACCTGTTTCTACGTGCTTTGATTTACAAGCAATAAAAAGAGTAAGTGTACCAGCAACTAAAAGAGTAAGTGCGACTATACCTTTATTGATTTTCCGAAACCCGTATCTGCTCAGGCTTGAGAGCTTTATTTTGTTTACCATTTTTGAATTCATAAAAATGTCCTTTTAAATTTTCACTTTCTACTGTCCCTGTTTGGTCTTCATGATTTCTATCTAAAACCCTTTTATTTCCAACTTCCATATATTTCCCATCAGCATCACTTCCATAGCGAACATATCCATCAGCTGCAATTACTTTGACATTACTAAATTTTTTGCTTATTTGAGCGGCAAGTGAATTATTCCCGTTCCCTACATTACATGAGTACAATATTAATGTAATTTCTTCATTGCGGCCCATTGCCCCCTTCCATTCTGGACTGTGTTTACTCATGTACTTATTAAACTGACCCGCAGTTGTTATCCTGATTACAGGTTCTCCTTCTTTTTCAGGCGGAGCTACCAAAACATTATAATTTCCATGACCATATATGGTAAAGACACCATCATTTGTTTGTCTTTTTACGTGAGAATTTGCAATAATTGTAAAATTATCCCCTTTAACAAACCGACTAAACCAATTACGAGGCGTAAAAAGATTAGTAGATATAGTATCACCTAAAACATCACTATTTTTAACTGGGTTTAACCCAAATGGACTATATAGACTTACCGACACATTCGGCTTAGGGTCTAAGTTCCACCTTCTTCCAGTTCTTGTATCGTATTGCCAAAACAAAGCTGTATTGTGGTTTCCTAATCCTGCTATCTCATTATCCTTTTCCTGCCCGTTAAACCCAAAACGGTATTTATCGGCTGCATCGCTACATACCTGCATCAGTACATTAAAAAAAACTAATACTATTCTATTAACAATTTAGAGATGTCAATATTTTCGGGGCGCAAAAAATATTTAAACACTAATTTTTTCGAAGTGGAATTCTCATCGTCTATAGCTAACAATAGCATTTCCCCTTTTCTTATACTATTTCTCTTAGATTTTTTACAGTTTGTTTGGCCCGACCTAAGTGCACTATATGACTCTGGGATGGATTCTATTAATGTATACATCAAACCATTATTAATACTTTCTTTGACAATTTTGGCTTTTAACTGGCTTACTTCATTTTTTATAAATTGACCAGTATCTACTACCAGAATTCTGTTACCTGAAGAATCTATATAATAAGCAGTATCGGTATTAACAATAGCTGTTGTATACAGTTCAATTTGTTGAAAAGAAACAAACGCAGTGTCTCCCTTAGTAGTAACTTGATTTACCTGTGCCAACACAAAGATTTCTTTTATTATATATGAATGGTGAATAGCCCCTCGATCAATGCTTTTGTGCATAAAAGCGCAAGAACTTAAGAATAATGTTATAACTAATATAAACTTCATAATAATTTATTTACATCACTTTTGAGGAGTTCCTATTAAAATATTGCTGTATTTAATACCATCTTTATGATTTTGTTTAAGTTGCTCAGCACTTAAGTTTGTCATCTGTTCAGCCCCCTGAAAAACATCTATGCTAGTTTTTGATAACCCCTGATAAAACTGCATCGCTCTCATCCCTCCAATTCTTCTATAATAATCTCCGCCCTTTTTATATTCTCTATATATTTTATTCTCTTCTGCATATAAGTTAGTTGTATATTTAGAATCTTTACTAAAACTTTTTATTGTTCGAAACTTTGATATCTTATTATCAATTTCATCAATAATATCATAACCTCCATTACCCCACTTCCCATCAGATAGCTTAAACATCCCTATTCTACCTTCTTGGAACTGAACAGCATGATCTGTCTCTTCAAACAAAGGGCCTAAAGTATGCTTATATGAAGGTATATTCATTGAGAAGCCAATCCTTAATAAGTTTTGTCCTTTTTCATTTCTTGCTCCACCATCAGGCTGTTCATCCGCTGTAAATTCTCCAAAAATTATTTCTTTACCTAATCCTACTTCTCCTTTAGGGTTTTGCCATAATTCAAACGTAAAAACAGAATTCCTGTCTGCTTCAAGACTTCTAAATTGTTTATCAAATCTCGGATTATAATTTTTGCTATCTTTATTTACTAAGTCTGTAATAATTTTTCTAGTTTGATCGTTTGCATAGTCTATATCATCTCCTAGATAATCTGTAAATAAAACTGGGTTCCCAGAGAATGTTGAATATACACTTTCAAATGACTTTATAACAGGGTCCTTATTCCACCTTCTTCCAGTTCTTGTATCGTATTGCCAAAACAAAGCTGTATTGTGGTTTCCTAATCCTGCTATCTCATTATCCTTTTCCTGCCCGTTAAACCCAAAACGGTATTTATCGGCTGCATCGCTACATACCTGCACCAGTACATTTTGCGGCACATAGTACAATTTGTTGTAGTGGTATTCGGTAACAGCTATGCTAGAGGTACCGCCGGTGCTTTAGTAGCTATCTCTGTATGAACAATACTTTGTCAGTGGTATTTCAGGGTATTTCTTCTTAAACAAATCACTTGTTCTACAAGTACTATAATTTATCAGGTATCTTACCTGATAATGTACAATAGTATCATTTTGGAATACATGCTTCTTATTTGAATAACATATTTGATTATACCGCCTTAGACTAATATTATTCCCCTTATAAATATCTACCAAAGCTTTTACTTTAAATATTTTCACATACTCCTTATCAGATAATTTTGAATAAGTTCTGTCATTTATTTCATACAACTTTTTCTTAAGTCTTGTAAACTCATACTTATACCTTTTCAATTGAAGGGTATCCTTTTTAATCATAATGTCATATGGCGCATCATAAGCATCAACAATATCATCAAAAACACCTACAACTTCATTTTTTAGTAGATGTACTATGTCAGAGTACACGCTATCAGTTTTGGGAATAAAAAAGTAAAGGTTAACACAACTATTAAAGTTCCCTGAAACATAATATCGATAATCAATCATATACCCCTCAATACTTTCCGTTTTAGAGTAAAAAACTCTATATGTTGTGTCAAATAAGTTTTCCTGGGTATACTTTCCTATCAGATCTGACACTGTCGTATCATTCTGCGCATTTAACTTCAACGAAATTAAGCATGGCAAAACAATAAAAAAAAATAGTTGTTTCTTCATATCTACTAATTTACGACATCCTTAATTTTATCAGGTTTATAGAGAGGACTCATTTGTTCTTGAATATCTTCAGGTTGTAATTCTATCAATCTATCTTCTTCAGCTGTTATTCCTTTTGGTCCTCTCGATTTATTATCTGAAGGGTGAGTTATCGTAAATATGAAATGTCCTAATTCATGAGTAAACTTCTTTCGTTTGTAATATTCTTTTTCACGGTATGTAGAGTTAGGCACTTCATAAGACAGTGGACTTCTAATATTAATTCTTTTAAAGTCAGTATTACCATCTTGGTTATCATCAACAGCTTCATACTCAGCAAACGCACCACCATCTACCATTCTATTATATACAGGGTTATGATGATCATCTCCTAAATCTTGCACTACGACACCTGTCCTATAATCAGAATATGAATAACTACTCCCATTACCATTTTCATAGGTAATTGTTGAAGTTTTGGCAGCCTCTACAGCTTGTTTGTATGTTCCTGCATTTATCACATCAATATTGATATTGTATTTATAACCTGCATATTGAGACAGGCTTTGATTATTCTTAATCTTATTGACTATTTCATTTTCTACTACTGATCTTATCATTGTTGTATTTACAGTATACTCTCCTTTAGTAACCATGTAGATATTCGCAAAAACATTTATTGACTTTCCAGCTCTATCCATTATAACCGCTTCCAGACCATCTAAATCAATAGCTCGAACTGGAGTATTACTTGCAAATTGATATGGTGTGTAATATGGAAAACTTCTCGTTAATGGATCCACACTTCTAAACCTGGCTACACGTGTGTCGTACAACCTAAACCCATAATCCTGGGCATTACCAATACCCGCCCATTCGTTATCTTTTTCGTTGAACCCAAAGCAGTATTTATCGGCTGCATCGCTACATACCTGCACCAGTACATTTTGAGGTACGTAGTACATAATTGAGCTATATCCACTGAATAAATGCTGATTGCAAACCGAATGACTTTATAGACACGGTTTCCCTATGGAAGAACCGCACCAGTTGGGACTTGAGATTAGTTATCACCATGGTCTGTTATCTCATGAAAATAATTAAGGTATATCCACACATCAAGTACCTTAGCATTGTCCTCTTTAGGTACATTTATCATCATATCAATATTTAAATCGAATATGTTTTTGAAATAAAAACTGTTGGATTCTTTATTCTCTTCTTTTGTTTCCGAAAAAAGATGATACAATTTCGAATTCAATATATCTTTTCTCGTAGTAGTATTTTTGATCTCCAAATCAAGAACTTTTACTGTCAAAAATTCTTTTGACGCATACGTATGACCAAATTGGATAACGGGAGCATTACCTTTATTGACAAATGAATAGTTTGCAAAAAACTTAGTATGACACTTATTTTTACATAGGGCTAAACTTGTATTAGACCTTCTAACATACTTTCGAGGTTTTTTAATTATTGTTTTAAAATTATTAATACTATACTTTTCATAAAGTGTATCTTCACTAGGAGTTCCAATGTAATGACCATTAACAGTCAACCCGGCACTATCAATTTCGATGATGTCTTGTCCTAACACTGAGCAGGTGCAAGAAAACATGTTTATAAAAAAAACAATAAAAACTACAGCCGCTTTCTTCATATTATTTTGTCTTTAAATCATTTAAATATCCTTCTATACTGAAACCACTCTTCACTTCACGATAGTAATCTTCAGATGTAATACCTAATTTCTGTAAATCAGAATAGTTTGAATTACTTAGTTTTGTAGCACGGTTCCACAAATATACACCAGAAGAACTTCTTGGCACTTTCATTAAAGTCTTATTACTAGAAGCTCTTAACATTACACCATAACCACTAGATGGCGCTCTACCATCAAGGTAGGAACCCAAAGGATGTGTATCTCTATCTATTATTGTTCCTGTCAGTTTTGTATTTGGGGAATTAGGATCCATAATTCTGAGTTGTCCAATTGTTTCGGAACCACTTTCAGTAAACACTTTATCTTCCTCTAACAAATCCCAGTGACTAAAATTATTGGCGATATTACTAGGTGCATTTATACTCCTATTTACATTTAATGTACTATTGAAAGGAACATTAAAATAACTTGGTTGAGTATTCGAGAACCCTACATTCAATATAGAATATTCTCCTTGATGCGCCCCTCTGATTGCTGTATAATCTAGATGATCAGTATTATTATCTGCCCCTTTACTGCCATTGAAACCACCTGTTATACTAGCTTCATCAAGTGTACCTGTTCCATTATTACTTCTTCTTATTAATAAATCATTTTTTCCTCTGTATTCCTTTTTCCAGCTTTTAAATTTTGCAGCAAAAGCTGCATCGTTTTTTCTAAGGTATTTCACATCAGCTCGTACTTCTTTCGACCCATACTTAACTTTATCACCCAAGAAATCAGTCATAATAATTGGGTTATTAGCAAATGTGGCATAGTTACTAATACTTACTTGATCTACTGGGTCTAAGTTCCACCTTCTTCCTGTTCTGGTATCGTATTGCCAAAACAAAGCTGTATTGTGGTTTCCTATCCCTGCTATCTCATTATCCTTCTCCTGTCCGTTAAACCCAAAGCGGTATTTATCATCTGCATCGCTACATACCTGCACCAGTACGTTTTGCGGTACATAGTACAATTTATTGTAGTGGTATGCTTTTACTGCTATGCTAGAGGTACCACCGGTGCTTTTGTTGGCAAAGCGTATTTTCATATCGCTCACCGCAGGGCTTACAGAGAGTATCATCTCGCCCGTGCCCGCTACGGTCTCGTTCTCCAGCAGTTGCCACTGGCTGCTTACCTTTTGTTCTACCAGTAGCTCCCAGTCTCCCGTCATGGCACTTACATCTACAATCACCTCGTATTTATAGCCTGCATCTACGGTTTCGCCCGGGCTTTCCATACCTGCATCTGTCTCTGTGGTCTCTACTTCCAGTTCTGGTTCTGCCCCATCTGTTACAATTAAAGATGCAGTGCCCACAGCCGTCCATGTAGTGGCAGAGGCTGGGTAACTTATATCTACATCTCCCAGCCCCCATTGCGGCATTAGTTTGGTTTGTGTCACCCATGCGCAATGCTGGTTGGTGTCGTGGGTGTACCTGCCCGGCATCAGCATACCAAACGGGTAGTAATCATACGCTGCGGGTATATCTGCCCGGTACAGGTCTATACCGCCGTTGCTGTTGGTGTCTATACCCCGCCTTTTATCGCTCACGGTGGCCTGTACATTACCCAAATGGTTGGTCACTTCCAATTGTTTGGTGCCTATCAGGTGCTCCATACTGGCAACGGTGGCATCGGTATTACCATAAGGCTCTGTTTTGCCATTGGTAATAAAATCCTGGTATTGGGCACTGTACCACGGTTTTTTAGCCCCCATACGGGTAGAGTCTACCACCGGGTCTGTAGAGCTTTGGCTCACATCCCATGTTATGTTCACCTGGTCTTTCCAATAGTCTTTTGTACCCAGCCTGCTGCTGCCATACAAATGGTGCTCTGCCAGATAATACCTGTCGTACTCTATTTGTTTTATCTGGTTCAGTGCTATTTCTACCTGTGTAGCATCGTAGCTGCTTACGGTAGCGTCCACCAAATCCAGGTACGATGTCAGCTCTATACCCGGCACTGCCGCCAAAGCCACGTTAAAGCCTACATCATCATCATTATCTCCGGTATAGTCCAGTAAAAATGTCAGCGGGTCATCGTTATACAATATCTCACTAAATTCATCTGTCTCAACAATAGAATTCAACTCGGTAGGAGCATCTTCCCATCCGTTAAAGAAGGTTTCCAGGTCGAAAGTATTACCATACTTATCCAGATTATCTTGCAATACAGCTACTAATGTTCCGCCGGCCTGGTTCATATAATAACTGTCATTCATTACGGCATCATCGGCAGCCAGTGCCTCCAAAAAACTTTTGAATTCATTAGTATAATTGGCGTATAAAGATGCCATATATCCTGCCAGTTGATCGTAGTCATTAGCAGCGTCAACAGCGGCTGCTATATCTGTCGCTTTATCATAACATGTGCCCAGGTTGTCAACATTGTACCAGGTCTCCAGGTCGGGTATCATTTGGTTATATATGTCTGCATCACAAATCAACTCAAACAAATGTGTCCTACTCGGGTCGTCGGGGTTAGCAAACAATGCTTCGGTCCAGTCTTCCAGCTCGCTGGTTACATTACCGGCAAACATGCTTTTCCATGCATCTGCAATAATAGGTATACTCTCACTATCGGTATAGGTGTAAAGCGGGTCAAGATAATTTGTCGTACCCGTTAACATACGGTCCAAAATGCCATTCTTCTCCAGAAAGAAAGACACATCTCTGGAAGACACCTCTCCTTCAATCCATGTAGGGTATGTAGTAGCTACATATGCTGCCATGGTAGAACCAAAGTCGGGGTCTCCGGAGTAGTGCACATCTACTATCTCCTGTAAATAGCTCGGCCTGCCCAGTTGTCCTTTATAGTCGGTATAGATAGCAGTCAGCCACTCCATTTTAGTCCACTTATAGGCAGACTCTCGTTTGTAGGTTGCTAATATATTACCCTGAGCATCTCTTACATAATAAGTATTTTGCTGCCGGTAGTTGGTATCTGTCTGTTTTACATATTCCTTAGCCGTTCTGTTACCCTGTGCATCGTAATAAAAATCCAGGGTCGACTTATCAGTGGTATCTTTTGTTTCAGTTACCTTATTGTACAGGTTCCATTTAATAGTATCCTGCCCCGAAACCAAGTCTTTTACAGTATTCCCTATTTCATCGTACAGGTATCTTGAGTTTGAGGTTGAAGTATAGTATTCTATATCCTGCAATCCTGTATAGGTATGATTTGAATTGTCTGTAACATCATTCAACCTGTTTCTTTCAGAAGCATCATATATATAGTCCAGGGTATCCAGCATTTGGGTAGTACCGCCAATTGTATTACCAGGGCTATTTCCTCTACGAGTGAGCTTAGTGATGTTACCATCCTGATCGTAGAAGTGCCTGCTCATATAATCATCAATACCTGACAGTGTTTGGTTCACTGCATCTATAGAATGATAGTCTGCGCGGTGTATCCTGTTTAACTGGTCGTAGATGTATTTGGTATTCAAATCATCAAACGGCCTGATGGACATCTTCTTCCCTGCTATATTTCCGTTGTACAAGGCTTTATTAGAATCCGGTAAGAACTCTACCTGCTGCGAACCGATGGGGGCATAATCATTCGAAAAATATTCCAAAGTCATGGCTGCCACATCTCCGGAATGTATACTGGCATTGTAAGCATACTTACCCATATCTTTATCAGCTTGCAGAATATCACCGTTTATAGCCTTTAACCATCCCTGTACCGTATATGCATAATCCAACCCC
This sequence comes from Bacteroidia bacterium, assembly GCA_030429205.1. GTDB lineage: Bacteria > Bacteroidota > Bacteroidia > Chitinophagales > Chitinophagaceae > UBA5543. The sequence goes on along the minus strand of JAUICZ010000001.1, from coordinate 2,255,847 downwards.
TGAACATGCAAGTCTCCCAAACTCAATCTGGCAAGTGGGCCATGCTTGTAATATTCATACTCGGCATCGCGCATCCACAGGTAACCATCTGCACTGGTCTCTACTTTCAATATTCTGTTATCATCATCATAGGCATACCTTTGGTAATACTGATCTGCAAAACCTCTGTTATAACTCAGCATATTCACCTTGCCACTTATCAAGTCGTAATCATAATCAATACGCTTCATCCTTTGGTTTATCCCCTTCAGCACAGGAAAATCGTGCGTTAATGTTTTCACATTACCCAATGCATCGTAACTATAATAAGAGGCATGATCGTAGTTGATATACATGGTATCCAATACGGACAAATACCTGAAATACTTGGTTGACGAGACTCGTTTCCGCAAGTTTTGCTGACCGCTCATACCTGCAAAGGCGTCTAGCTCTACTATTGAATTCGCAGGCCCTGTCATAAACAAAGAAGCCGTATCATAGGTTGTGAGCACTACATCTCTTCTGGCTTTTGACCTAATGAACTTCACTAAACTATCGTGGGTTATGTCATACCTGTTAAACACCTGCGGATACTCGGAAGTATAAACAGCCTTCTTTGCATCGTAGTACCAACAAGTATAGCTGGTGTTTGTTGTATCTAAAGTATCATTCGGAGGGAAATAGTCTGAACAGCCCAGCACCGTCTCCCCTGTTTCTATCACTCTCGATTGCTTGTCATACAAATTGTACGTAAAATATCCTCCTATCCGTTGTTTTTCGTTTTGAGAGAATAACAACCGTCCTGCTGCATCATAATAGAATTTCACCTCTCCGCCATCAGGAGTGTATTGCCATACAAGCTGGTTAAGCGTGTTGTAATGATATTTACTCTCTTTTTTATGATCGGGAACAAAATGCTCTTTTGCACTTCTCTTATCGTCAACACTATCTGTATACTGCCTGTCATTATTTATATTATTATTCCCTCCGTATTTCTGAACACCTTCAGGAGGTACAGTCTTAACCAGATTACCTGCCCTGTCATAATAATATAGTGTAGTTTGGAATCGTTGATCTACATACCCAACCAGTAAGCGTTCCTCGATATTCTGCATCACATGTGCTCTAAACTTCACTCTTAAAGATTGTCTCACCGAATCAATATAGAATGCATATCGCATCTTACCTTCATCAACAGCACTTCGTATTCTATACCGCTCACAATTGTTAAATGTATCCGGAGCCTGCCTTTTAGCTGTTACAGGATCACCCAGCAACACATCTTCTAATGTCAGGTTTGAACCAACAACAAAGTTGGTCATACCATATACCGTAATAGTATCGCTAGTATTTGAATTAATCAAAGTGACCGAAAAGTTCCTTGTTGTACTGTCTCCCGGCTCCGGTCTTAAATATGAAGTATCTAATAACTTATATGCAGTCTGCTCACTTTTACCCAGGTATTCAGGCATTTTCAAAAATACATTGTACATGGTATCGCCTGCACCAAAATATCTGTACCAATAAGATCCATCAGAGCAACGATAAGCTGTCAGTGTATTATTACTAGATATAATTTGTGTTGTGTTATTAAGGAAGAAAATCTGACCACTATTTTGAGTACTTACTGTATCAAGTATGTAAGCTAATGTATTATAAAGTGGAGACGTACTACCATCTGTCACATATAGATTTGTAGTATTCGCAGGGTTTGAAGGGATAGTATAAGTAGCCGGTTTTGAAGTGAAAGGTGAAACTTGATTTATATACTCAGCTTGCAGACTATCTACTACGTTATTACTTGGCGCACCTTGAAAACCATAAACATAGCCTAAGAATGCCTGCTTTTCACTCGTGTAGTAATCCGCATCAACTGTATGCTGGTAATTACTTGCAAAAATTACAGGTAAAATACTGTCATTAATATAATGATAGAGCTTTTCAACAGCACGAGATACTTCATATTCAGAAGTAGTATCACGCTTATCTATTGTGTAAACATTGCATGACACCTCTACACCTCCGATATTAATCACTTTAGTAGCTACGCTACCAAAACTAAATTTGCCAGAAAGTGTTCCTCCAAGAATAGTGCTCCAATTTGGAGTGAAACTGTAATCATCAGGAGTATATATAAACCCAACTCTATTACTGTTCTGGTTGACCTGAAGTAATTCATTTACCTGCTTATCAGTAACCCCTGTAGTATAATTAGATATTGAATCCTTAAATGTCTGTAATAGCGGCTTAGGTACATGCCTAAAATCAAGAACTACAATGGTATCATCTTCTATATATGGATATGTAAACGATACTGTCTGGTCAATGCCATTTATTGCACTAATGAAATTTGCAGCATCTGTTGAATCATTAAAGGTTAAGTGTGCGTAACCAACATATCGTTTCATATACATACTGTCTGCTAATGCACAACTTTCTATAAAACGCTCATATCTACTTGTTGTATACGATTTACCTAACCTGTAAGACATAAATGTCCTTAACATGGTACTGTAATAAGGGTGATCAACACCTTTAACTCCGTATACATTAAGCGTATCAGCAAACTCACTGTATAAGGATCTCATTTCTGTACAAGGAACACAGTCTACAATCTTACTGGCACTGTACTCTGCTAGTTCTAAGCTATTTGTCCAACCCAACAGAGAACATGATGTTGTTTGTGATGATCCCTGACGTTCTACAGTTGCGACAAATGAGAAGTTACTAATATAGCCTGGTCCGAGTGAAGCCCCTGATGACTTAATGCACTTAACATCTGTAAATGTGAAAACGTCTGTGCCCGGTGTATCAAATATATTATTACATTGACTGGACGCCCCACTGCCACTCCCTCTTAAGTATATATCCAGCGTATCAGTTCCTCCCGTTTTATATACTTTTAGTTTATAAAAATTATCTCCACTCGTAAATGAAACTGTTACTAAAACCGAGGAGGATGCACTAAGCAGCGTATTGATCTCATCATCAAAAGCACTTGTTGAAGGGTTTAGAGTAACCGTATATTCTGTACCCAGGTTCTTATATGCATCAATTACATTTCCATTATTAAAGAATAGCTTTTGCGACGTATAATATTCAGTATTCTTACAAGACAAACCCACCTCTGTAGTACGGTCTCCCATTGGAAATTTATCATAATTGACTAAATATGGATTACACAAATCGCCCAATGAGATACCATTATCAACCAATACATCCCGTATTTGCTGAGGAGAATAATTACCAAATTGCACCTGCCCATTAGCACATAAATCTAACAGATCACTTTTTACGCTATCGATTAATGCTGTATTACCTCCAAAACAGTTTGTAAGGCGTGCAACTATAGAATCGACCTGACCTGTACATAGCAAACTGTTATTGGCACTGAATATATTATTGGCACTGTCATTATAAGCATATAAGGAATCATGAGGTTTAGAGATGATGTCCTTCATCATCTTAATGATGGAATCAACACTCGGGTTACTCAGGTTATTGAACTGTCCCCAAAAACTTGAATTGCTGGTATCATAACTACCGGTAGAGTCTGCAAACATTTTTGGGAATACCGGTTCTGGTATTAAATACATTCGTTCTGTTGGTGTTCCGGGGCATGGAGAACAAGTAGAGTCTGCCAGATCGATCATCATTTTCTTAAATCGTTCCCTGTTTTGCAAATATATTGGGATGAGTGATTTGAAGTATGTTTCTTTTACCTGATCATTCGTCAGATCTAACATATTGATCTCACCGCTAAATATCTTTTGAACACACTCTTTGTACATCACTGTATCAGTACAGCCACAATATGCATAAAGGGTCATCAATGTATCAAAACGTACTACTCCTCCACTAAATGTTGCTAGTGAATCTTCCGGACTGGCAAAACTCAATGGTGATATGGAAAGCCTGCTCACGATAGGGTCCGCAGCTATTATACTATCAAGTATTAACAAGTTTCTTTTTTCAGCGATTTTGGCATTCGGGATAGCCTCTAATTGCGTTTTAAATGTATCCGTAAAGCATGCTAGCAATTTACAATACTCCGGATGCAGTGGTAAAAGTGCTTCAGCTATATCGTCGTTAAAAGCTTTAATTAGTGTGACTGGGTCAATATTTCTAATTGAAAAGATACTGCCAAAGTGATTTATAACAATACTATCCAAACAAGTATCTTGGTACCTAAAATGATTGTCATAAAAGTCAAATATAGAAGTACCTGTATTAGTAAGTACAATCCCCCCTCCTGACAATGTATACTGTCCGTATTTATTCCCCGGATATAACTCATCCATCATCTGCCTTTTGTACTTACCACATGGATCATCAATATCATTGCAGGGGAAAGTCCTTTCCAAAACCTCTTCTTTAATAAATTCAGGTTCTGTTTTTAAGCAAGTGTCAGGATCAGCTAAAAAAGAATCAACTGCAACATCAATATCATCTAAATTGACTGTGAGTCTTTTATTGAGTATGTGTTTGCCCTTTTCTAAAAATACCGAAACACGGCCTTGCGGATATGAATCCACGGCTGTATCAACAACTCCTGTATACCCAAGAATGCCCGAAGTATCAATTCTAAGTTCACCACATTTATCAATAATAGAATATTCATATGATGCCGCTATAGATAAATATTTATTAGCACAACCAAGCGGGTATCCGTTAAAAATATATTCGTATTCTACAAAGCTATTAGACTCCCTATCCATGTAGAAACTACTATTAGAAACACGATGGTTGTTTACAATTTGTTGAGGAACTGATGCTAATACATCTTGCTCCCACATGGTTGTATCCGGTATATTAGGATTAGGGACTATTGCATGCGAAACGGAATCAGGACCTGTACCTATAATAGATGACATAACATGCCTGCCTTTATAATCTTGTACACTCATCGAAATCTGTCCATTTGGATCTCGGGATACTGTTTTCCCATAAAATCCCCCTAAACCGATATCTGTACCAAAATGCCTGTTCAAATCCATTTGATCAGCATTTACGTACTCATTTTCTGTCACGTGCTCATATACTAACTGCAATGCAGTACCTGCACCACCCTGTTTTTCAATTCGGTCTTTGTATCCCGGTGCATATACTGTTTGTACTAATGGGTAACCTCCTGCATCAGGCACAAATTTTTGTAATCCGGACTGATCAGGATTACCAGAGGAATAATAAATATTGGCTAATGCGTTACTATGCAAGGGTGACAAAGTGTCTTCACCAGGACATGTTTCCGTTCTGATTGTATCAAAATCAGCTGCTTTATAAGGCAACGCCGTCACTGAATTCAAGCTAACATTATGCTGATATGTAAACGATTCTGAGCTGACAGGTGTTGGTAATATTTTTATAACAGGTTTTCCTTCATGATCAAGTACATTTTCAGTAACTATAAGTTCTTCCGGATCACTATTAAACCTGGTAATAGTTTGTCTGTTTTTCAGCAGGCCGTCATAATAACTCATCACATGCTTATACTTACCTTCTTCTGCAAATGAAACTGTGTATTGCCAATTAGTACTGTCATTCAGGTGAGCATTTATGATTTCGTAATAGTGTGTACCGGACAAGCTGGCAACAGTCCCTGTGTCAGAAGTTACTGTCCACTGTCCATATACCGGCACTTTGTATAAAGTAGAATCAGGTCTGACCATGCGGACTCTATACACCACGTAGCCTCTTTGGTATATTAATGGGATTTTGTAACTATTTGTCTTTGTCCAAACTCTGGTGCAATTATGTTTAAAATCATATCTAAGGTCTGAGGTAGTTTTTTGTAATTCTGTTGCTGAGTCAACAGTTATAGTATCTATACCGTAGTCATCTACATAGGTCCATTCCAGCTCATAGCTCGATGGAGAGTTCGTCCCTGTAGGACTCCATATAATTTCTAAAAAATCATTAACGACTGGTGTCGTTTTATTCACTGAGGTTAAGGTAGCTCCCGAACCATAATTACTCAAGAAATAAACCTGATTACGAACACTAGCCTCTATACCAAAATTCTTAATAGTCAAAGTATCTAAACTAAGTGGTGATGGCGGTAATGATGCTGGGTTGCTTGTAACATCATAGATCCCGGTTATCTCTACCAATATCTTGTGATACCCCGGGTACTTCTTAACCTGGATATCCTGATATGGCGTTAACGAATCGGAATCGTAAGATATAACCAAGGTATCTGTAAACTGGTCAATTTGATGAGCGGTGTCTACCATATCTTTATAACCTCTCACATTGTAAACCAACTTATAGGTATAAGGATAACCCGGCAACAATGTGTCACTATGATCTATGTAAAATTTGACAAATGCATTTACACTTTTAAACTTATAGTCACTCCTCCAGCCAGATGTCCCCCCATCAGTACTGAACTTATCATGTTCTGCTATAAGGGTATCCGGATATGACGGGTTAGACTGAGCATGCGTAATCAGCGCCCTGGCTGTAGCTGTATCACTGAACTCATCAGTTACAAAATGAAACTGCTGGGCACTTGAGTTAACAGACTGCAACAACAATGCGATTACAAAAAACAGTAAGTATCTTGTTTTCTTAGTTATATTCGTAGGTACCATAGTTCGGTTATAAAACTTTATATAGTTTGTATTCTTTAAATTTCTTCAATACAACTTCACCATCTTTAATAGTAAAATACTTTTGTATATCAATATCTTTATGATTAGTATAATTAGAACAGTCTATTACCTGGCTGACATTACTGCGAGAGTATGCATTCCTAATACCTGATGGATAGAAGTTATGAAACACCATTCGCTTCGGCAGGTGCTTTAATACGTCATAACTTATCTCTACACGACGTATTGGTGTAACAGAAGCCTTTGCAACCAATAATGTAACAGTAACCTCGCTATCTGTTCTTGAATACTTAGGTATTAAGGCATGTTTCAAAACAGAATCTATTACCACAGCGTATAACTGATTACTGAACAACTCAGCCTCCAACAGTTGCCTTGCACTGTCACTTAGTTGTTTATTCAGATCAATTACTGAAATTGTTTTTTGCTCGTGGTCCGCACGTAAGAACCATTGTTTTGTGTACACTATGTCAAAAGCAGTAGAGATGTTATACATCACCTTTTGCTTACTGTCTGTATACATGGAGCCATGCAAGGTGTTAACATCTCCATTGTCATGCTTAACAGTCATCACATAATCGTACCCATAGGTATCCAGATTTTTCAGACCTTCTAAAACCAACCTACGAGATTCATACCTTTCTTTCACATCAGACACATCCTGTGCAGAGGAAATTTCTGATATACCCAATATGTACATGCAAGTAAATGCCAATATTAATATTATACTTCTCACCTGCTTTTATTGTTTGGGGTTTGCATTTCTTGATTCTGAAATAGTAATAATTCCCTGATCGGTTTCACGCTTAGTACGAACTAGATTCCCTTCCTGGTCATATTCATAGATCGTCGCGAAATTATTCTCATCAAGCGTGGCGATTAACCTTTGGTTGAACGGATGATATACAAAGGCCTTCATATTAGCATCCGCGGGATGTATTCTGATGTCATCTACATAACTACTCAAAGTAAACTTCAGGTCTACTGTAGATGCTCCTGATGAAGGGACTGTAAATGAGCATTCTACTTTCTGCCACCCATCAATAATATTTGTGACATATTCACCAGTATCTTTTGCAGAACCTATTTCTATAGTTGTGCCTAACGGATCGTAACTTATTTCGTTACCTGTAATAGTTTTAGGTCTCATCCAGTAAGAGACAATGTATTGCTTGCCAGGCATCAAAGCAAATGACATGTGGTGATAATCACTATGTTTAACTAAACGGTCTATGACATCAAATGTCATTGTTGCACTGGAACTTGGTGCTTCTAAACAATAGTCCCCGGTATGTGCAGTAGCATTAACTACTTTAAAACTATTTACCCCACTACCTATATTATATTGTCCATACTTTGATGAACCTGCCAATGTGTCAATAGTAAACAGATCTTTAAAAGGAGAATTATTAACCTTTACCAAGTTATAAGCAGGCTCCAACATTGTGTAATCCTCAAAACCGTCAGCAAAAGATTCTTCTTGCCATGAATTATAAGTGACTGATGTTGGCAATTGCTGCTGATAACCAAATGACGCTGCACTATAATTACCAATGGCATCTTTATTTTCTATCTCATTGCCATACAAACTCCATTTAGTAATTGTTCTGGCAGTTCTCCAATGCTCGTCACTTAAATCAGGTTTAAAATAGGAAGAATGTATAGCTGAACTAAATTTGTAATCACAAATAGGAGTAATAGTATCAGAGTAATAATATGAACCTTCACTTACCCAGTATAATTTTACATTAAACAAGCCTGCCTTGCGGCTTCCTTGAGGATATTGACGTTCTCCTTGATATACATATTCACTCGAAACTCTGTTTTTAAAGAATCCTATTGACGCTATATTTTGAATACCATTAGAGTCATTTAAGTTTGCGGAAGGGTTTGCAACAGTAGATGTAGGCATTGTAAACGACCCCGGTGTTCTATTTGATATGAATTCATATTCCTTCGCCTGTACAGAGATGGCTTGACCAACAGAATCAGTAAAATATGTCCCACTAGTATCTATTATGAATGGCTGCGATAAGGCAGAATATTCAAGCATTGATTCATTAAGTACATTTTGTGCACCTGACTCTAAAACTCTAGCATAGTAAATATCAACTTGAGTATGCATAGGCCAATTACTTGTTTCTTGCGGATACCTTGGAGCGATAACGGGACAGCAATAAAGGTCTCCTGTCGCCTTAGGATCTCCATCACATTGCCTAAAACCAACAACCCAAGCAATCATACTATAAGATTGCCCTTGATAATTGTACTTCACTAATAGTTTGTCACCAAGCACAAAATTCTTCCTATTGTTGGATGCATACAAAAATGCATTGGCATCAACAATATTATTACCACTACTATTAGATGTATATGCTGCTCCTAACATGGTATCCTCAAACCCAATATTTGTATAAGCAGGCCCCATTGTCTTATACCCCCAATAAGCCGGATATGTAACAGAATATTCTTGTTCTTCAAACTCGTTATTCACTGATGTAACTACAGGCTGTCCCGTAAGCGCATCATAAGCTTCATTCGTTACCGTTGTTTTAGTACCATCCTGATAGTTATGCACTTTATGCAGAATACCGTATTGCTGTATCACTTTTGTAGCTACTGCACTTCTAAACTCATTATGATATTCACCACTCCACCCAAAAGGAAACGGTATCGGTATTAAAACAAATAAAACGTTGGTAGCATTTACATTGACATTAAAGTTATCATTGTAGGTCTTCTCTGTTTTTTCTCTTGCATCAATGGTCATGTCAATTTCTACACCAACAGTTTGATTAACCTTCTGCATCAACATATTCGATGTATCACTATTGTTATACATCATCACAGGAACTTGATTATTTAGCTCTCCGCCTGATTCATGATATTCATACTGCTGATAACTAATCAGCTCTAACGGATTATTGCCTTTAGGTTTTCTTACATAGTGTTCTGTGCTTCTTGGTTTACCATGCATATCGTTTAGTATGACAGTATACCCCTGTGTCACCTCTAAAATATTTTCCTGTTTCTTGAGCTTGTAGTTATTTTCATCTTTTAACTTTTCTAATGCTGAAGATTTTATTTGGAATGGATACTCCTTGGCAGTACAGTATTTATATACATCTACTGCTTGAGATGACCTACCTACATTCTGATGTATACTGGAGACTGTTACTTGCCTGTAACCTACCACTCCTGACGGCAACAGGCTCTCTGCTATTGGAGTTTCCTGATATAGCTCAACAGGATCATTAGGAGGCCATTTACTACCACCACTTGCATAGTGTTTTACAGGTTCTCTATACGGGTTTTCATCTCCGCCAATAAGTGGTTCATAACTGGCAACACCACTACTAATGGTTCCGTAGCCTGCTTCATCTATAGTATAGTCATAGTTCTTACCATAGGTAGCCTGCTGTGCATTACCTCCTACCAATTTATTCCAGGAGTCGTAAAACAGTAATGATTTTACTCTATGACCTCCACCTACTTTCTTTAAACCCGGCGAATTTAGTCTTATGTATGATTTAGACTTGTTGATATGCTTGGCTACACTTTTCTGAATTAACTGGATCAAAGGGTTTTCGCTAAAGCTTACCAGCTCATTAAATGCTTGTTTTAAGCCTGCTATAATGTTTTTAATATCACTCACATTGGGGTCATTACCCGGATAAGTGATATGAGGCAAATTGTACCTGGCAACATTCAGTGCGGTATAAACACATGGATTGAGTATTCCACCGCCACCCCTCGGAACTACAGGTTTTAACTTTATATATCCATAGTCAGAGTTAACATCATTATTACAATAACCAACATCATCAACCTCAGCATAGCCTTTAATTTGTTCATAGCTACCATTTGCCATGCGCATGTTACAATTAAAGTAAAGAGACTTGCTCGACTTTAAATAGTTATCTTTTAGTGACAAACTCGGTATCTCGTCATTCTTTCTCCGTAAAAAGTATATGTATAAATTAGGAGCGAATTTATCATGATAGAACTCATGACCGCCTCTGTAGGTAATTGTGTTTCCTATTCCTTGTATCATGAACATTTCCATTGCTTTGCGCTCTTGCACATAAGCATAATCATCCGCTTCATAATTAACTTGTATTACTCCACCGGACGGCAAATGCACTTTATATAATGACCATGCAGCAGCTAAAGAATCATTATCTGCACTTTGATCAACAAATGGAAATTCATGGTTATTTAAAGTAGAGCCATTGGGTTTATAATTCCCCCACCTGTCTTTTGCAGCCAAATCATAATCAGGATTACTGCTGTGGTATTCAAACTTGTATGGGCTTAGCATACTTTTTTCAGATGTACCATACTTCATGTAGATGCTTTTCAATGTAAGCTTACCGGAAGTGCCCGCATCAGTCCAGTTTGGTACGTTTTGACAGAGAGAGTAATCGTAAACAAAATAAATGGTTTTAATAGGAGTTGCATCAGCACCATTTATAAAGCGGTCGTGCTTGCTAAAAAGGATTATTGAATCTAACTTGTACGAGCTACCTTCTGTTGACAATGCATTATCATACGCGGTACCAGTTCCGCTATCAATCTTATCTTTTACGCCTTTACCGTCCTTTCTTTCAGATGTGTAAAACTCAGCAACGTAATTCTTACTTTCCATAGAATGTAATATCCATTGCTCTCTGGAACCTATAACATAGCTGGCCTTATCATCTCTGGTATCACTAAGAAAACCCGGATTATATTGAGCCTTCCCCGATGTAATAGGAGCACGCCACCTGTAATCCGCGTCCTTACGTGTATAATTGAATTTGGTATAGGTTCCTACATCATCATTAGAAGGACCATCACCGGTAACATCTGCATAGTCTGCTGACAACACTTCAGTTAGTAAATAACTATGTGCGTGAGAAGGAGTAGTGGTACCACTATAATAATTATCAATACCTTTTTGATTTCCTTTAGTATCGTCAGTCCCCGAATTATATGGAACTAAACCAGAAGCTCTATCATTAGCATTAGTTGGCGCATCAATACTAAAAGTCACTTCCTTCTGAATATTATTCATAGCAGGAATACCATAAACATATCTTCTCCCATCTGTTTGAACTTGAGTAAATTCTGACATATGGTGTGTCTTTCGGTCATACGTCCCCGCCCCATGTCTATCAATTTCAGTAACTGAAAGATTGGGCCAATTTTCCAGCCCATTAGTATCGTTGTAGCTTTTGATCTTATGATCTATTGCAACCCCTGGTATAGATGCTTCTTCCGCATCAAAGTAGGTAACCAAAGTACTTCTGGGGTCACGGTGCAATGTTGAGTTAGCCTTAGTTTTGGGTAATGCATGAATCTGCCCTCCTTTAATTGGGGTTTCCCCTTTCAGGTCAGAATAATAACTTCCATTTATCACAGACATATCCCCTGCCTGCTTGAAATAGACATTCTCATACAAATTACCGATCCCCTTACTTGTAAAAGATTGTTTATAGCTATTCCATGGTCCTGAATAAATATTCGTTTTTGATTTGGAGGCATCGCCACCTGCACCAAAAAGCCAACCTAAACTTGCTTCAGCCTGACCAGATTTAGTCTCAGAGTTACCCTTTGTTACAGGATCGAACACACTACCTAAGTCATTACGGAATGGTCTGAATGAACCTCCTGTTCCTTGACCATTAACAGAATAAACATCGTATGTCATATGTCCCGGGGGAAGGTACTGCATAGTCTTGTTAAACATTCCATCCCTGTCACGAGTAAAATCCAGAATATCTTCTTCTCCTGCATTCTGTGCATATAAGAAACCATATGATTCTCTAGAGCCATTCTCATCATATGTTAGCTCACTACCCATTGCGTTGATATTTCCGTAAATATTACACCATGCAAACTCCAGCCCTAATTTGATCCTTCCATATACCGCAGTCATGCTACTGCTATTCGTAATAACAGGAACATAGTTTTTCACACCGATAGGTACAGTAGAATTAAATAAGGAGCCTTGTGTACCTAACGCTCCCATTCTCGCATTTGTAGAAATAGAGAAATTCATATCCTTTACTCCGGAGCGTGTATTATATCCATGACCAAAATTCACACCTACACCTGCTGCCATATCTTTACTCATGATTTGTGATGATGTAAACATAACTCCTGCATTATAGTCTATATCAGCACCTGTTTGAGAGCCCACTCCCAAGTTCACTCCTGCAGACACGCATCTGAATAAGTTTACACCTGCACTAAATGAAAAATCAGCACTTACTCCACGATAGTTACTAATATTCAAATTTGTCCCAAGACTGGCAGATATCCCTAAAATAGGGTCACCTATTCCTATTAGTTCTCCTCCGCCCCCCATACCAACACGGAGGTTTTCTTCTTTCTTTATGTGCAGTTCTTTTTCTAGAGTTTCTCCATTAAAATCATCAGGAATCCCCCTCACTGTTCTATTAATGGCTCCGGGGTTGATATTCCACCCTAGACCGACCCAACTAGCTTCTTGTTCCATACCTACACCACCATGATAGGCAATATTCACTGGGTACCCCTCCACATCAAGCAATGGGATATTGTACACAAAATCACCAGTAAACATATTCACCATATCTGTAGTTCCCACAGGTTCAAATGCCAGCACTTCAGGCTGTGAAGGACCAGTAGTTAATGCATATGCCACATTAGGGTATACAAGTTGACAAGTAAAACTGATAAGTAATAAAGTTGCAGTGTATCTGAGTCTTCTTTTGTAAGCCATTATTTATTGGTTGATCAGTTTGGGTATTTTAGATAAATCGCTTTCTTCAAATATTGTTTTAATAATACTGCCACTAAATACACGGTCTCTGAATACAACTTGCATGTCGTTATTTGCAGCCCTAATATTTTTCGGCAATGAAAAGCCAATAATCATCGTTTCGGTTGGTGAAAGATTATATGTGGTTTCAAAATGGTAACTAATAGGTTTAAATGTATCGCTATGGTTGTATATCAATGTAAAATCACCGGCAGCATAGTTAAGCATATAGTCATACCTGGAATTATATTCTTCAATAGAAGTAATGTTATACCTTAAAGGAGCTATCCCCTTATCTTCTCTACTCACTTCTACATTAAACCACGCAGCATTTTCTAATTGTTTTGTCCTTTTATTAATTGCATCGGGCTCTTGCAACTGCTCTATTGCCAATATATACTCAGCTGGTTTGTATTGTATTTTATAAGCCCAACCATCTACATTTACCTCCTTTGCCAATCCATTATCTTTACTTTGGACATAATCAATCATGCCCTTACTAGTTAATGAAGTCTCAGAACAAGACATTAGCAACAAGCCGTATAGTGTCAAATAAGTATATCTACGTGCCTGATTCATATCTGTTGTTTATATATTCAATCACTTCCTGTGTAATATCATATACATTATCCTGGTAAAGAACACTACCCATCCCGTTAGCTCCTATAATCAAATGCAGGCCCTTTTTCTGACCAAATTCATCAATTAAGGGATTCAACCGTATCCAAACCGTTTCATTAATAGCTTGATTTGACTGTTCGTATTCTCTGTCAAGGGCTCTTTTAACATTCTGATATCGGGATATCAATTTTTCATCCTGTATATTCTTTGAATCTGCAGCCTGTAATAATGTAGTAAGACTGTCTATTTTCTTTCCGTAAAAAGACAATTTCACCTTGGCTTCATTTTCCAATTCTACTTTCAGGTTATAGCTATTAAACAGTTTTACAGCATCGATAACAGCGATGCCCTTCTGATCCTGCTGACCAACGATATAATAAGTAGCTGCACTCACCAGAGCTGAAATCGCAATACAAACGAGTATATATTTTACTTTCATCTTTTCAGTTTAAAACTCGGGGTTTATATACTTAAATAACAACATGTATTTTTTCCCCTTACCATTAGTAAATTCCAATTTATAGTCCTTTTTATGTTTTAAATTATAATCCTCCCTAAATGGAATAACCATCCTGTTATCTCCATACTTCACCACCCATTCAGGTTGAACCATGTTGATGTTTTTGCCATTAGGTTTAGTTATAGACATCTTTATGGTGTCGACTTCTTTTTCACCTAAGAAGTATTTTAGCTTCAATTCTCCTTTCGCATAGATCATGTTAAAACCTCTGTCTTTCCTGACATCAACATAGGAGGTATTTGCATCAGGCACTTTTGTGGTATCGTCTTCTACGATAGTGAACTGCCACACCTCAGCCCCTCCAAGCAAAATATTTTTGTAATACGCATCAACAGTCCAAACATATGGTTGATGTGTTTTTAAAGGTCTGGCAGTAACCGGATATATCTGAGATGTGGCAAAAACATGCTTATCCTTATAAACAGGATTATTCCTGTTTATTGCAGACTGTTTGTTTTGACCTTCTTTTCGCTCTGCAACCCTCAATCTATATTGAAGTTCACTTGCAAATGGATAGTTCACTACCCAAGATAACATCGGGTAATGTTCATATATTTCTGCATCGTCTTCAGGAGCAACGAGATTGATAAGGAAAATATCATTGACGGTTTGATAGATACAGGATACAACAGGGTCTCCCAGCAACTGCTCTGATTTGTTTTTTTCAAAGGCAATAGAGACACAATATTCATAAGTCCCCTGAGGAAGTTTATGATAGTTTTGGAACAACTCTTTTAAGGCTGTGGAAGAATAAACAAAATCAGGATGACCGACCACGTCTTTTGATAATGAATTAACTCCTGGCTGAATTGTGGTTGTATAAGTGTATCTTATATTGTGTATTGCTCTTTTATAAGAGATCGTACCCATTACTGTGACCCGTTTGGATACAGATTCATTACTAATGATTTGTATGTTAAATATGTTGTCAGGAGTCAGGTCTTGCCCTTCTAACATAGCAAGGTTAACCACCATTGCCGGAATTTGCGCAGAAACCATGTTGACATAAAATATCAGTATGAATACGGCACCGAGTATGTGATAGCTTTTATTGACCACTTTAAATAATGACATCTAATGATTTTTTGAATTAATATTTTTGTATTTAAACCTCCAGTTTGCAGCTAGATTGCCCATCCATATCTTTTGGTTTGCACTTTGCTCTGTAATTTTTATATCTGAGTACCTTACAGAGACTCTCAACGTGATCGGCATTCGCTCAAAACTATATGAGCTGCCAATTGTACTGGTTGTCCGCTGCACACCAAAACTGGCAAGAGCTATCCCTTGCCCAAGATTTATATTTACATTCTTGAAAATACTTCTGCTGTATCCAACATCCATAAAGTAAGAATCAGAAGGCCCTATGCTATTTTGTTGTGGTACAGACAGCCATCCCGCATTAACATGCACAATGTTCTTACTTGAAGAGTAGATATAACCTAACTGTAGTGTATTACTATTATATTTTGCGGTATCGAATACGGTCTTATTCTTATTGAATGCTGCTATAAACCGATGAACAACCTTTCTTCTTTTATACTGATAATTCCCCCTGAGCAATAATACCTCTCCAAACAGTGGGCGTTGATTTATATTCAAAGTGTCATCATAACTTCTGAAGGTGCTGAAAGGTTTATAAGAAACATATATATTTGGGTATCTCTTTGAATTAGTTTTTATATCAAAACCCCATTTTCTGCTATGTCCAACTGAAGTAAAACCCTTTTGCTTCATATAGTTAAATTGGACACCCAGGGTTAAAAAAGATTTCAATACATCTGCTTTACCTGCGATCATGTACCTTTCAATAGCTGATCTTATATAGGGCAAGGACTGATTTTCAAAGTTTTTGCCCATTTGCTCCAATTCACCTTCTACAGTTATTGGCGTTTTAGGTATTACATAGCTAACATTTAAGTTTATAGCACTATTGTTCAAACTCAGGTCAGATTGCCTGAATTTATGATTTCTGTATGACACAGCGCCTTCCGATGTTATTAACAGTCTATCAGTAATAACCCCTTTATAATTTAAAGAGACAACAGACACAGGCTCTATCGTTGTAGGTTGTCGGGTTACATCTTGATAAAAATTTGGAGAACTCAATGAACCTTTATCTGCTTTATAAGTATAATAGTTAAGACCAACAGTTTGATCTGCGGCTATCAGGGAATTGAAACCTATCAGATAAGAATTGTACTTATCTACATTACCTTCTCTATTGACATACTCTGTTTTACCCAAAGCCCCAACAACGGTAACATATCCGAAATCATATCCAACACTTCCGCCTCTAAGCGTTTGCCCTGCCATAGTATATTTGGATTCGTACTCATTGATCACCCCGATATTGAGCTTAGTCAACCCTGCCAGAAAACTGTTATTAGCTCCTTCTGGAAGTATATGCTTTGAAGCTTTTGCCAGGCGTTTATGACTTATATTATTCTCCATGGAAAGAGATGATAATGGTTCATAAGAAAGTGACGAATCAAAAAACAGACTATTCTCCCATTGCTCTAGTAACTTCTTATACTTGTCTATAGACTGTCTTGTCGTTTGTATTTTCTTGTATCTTCTTTCTAACTCAGCTCGCTTCTCTTTACCATATATTGAATCGGAAGAATCGGGTAACTCAGTCAAAACTGTATTCAAGCCATTTTCTGTTGAATTCCAACCTGACATATCTACTTCATAATCAGCTTGGAAAGCTAACTTTTGTTGGACTAAGTATTTTTCAAGTTGTTTGATGTATGTACCATAGACATTATTCATGCCTTTCAACTTTGAAAAACTCTGCGTATATGCGTTTTTATATCCGGATACATGTTCTGAAAGTTGTGACTTGGCTTCACTTACATCGTAACTGAATCGTATAAAACTAGCCTTTGCCTGCCTGCCCTTATCCTGGCTTGTGTAATAACCCTCAATATATATTGGTAACCCAATTACTTTGGTATGTAGATCCCCATAATATTCCTGATAACTATTATCCTGCTGAGAACCCGGCTCTTGATCATTCCCGAAATAGGAGGCAATATCAATATTCCCCCTCGACTCCTCTCGCTCTTTGCCTCTCTTAAAAGTTTTTTTTGCTTTACCACTAATGGTAGTATAATTCGGAAGTGATGGAGTATTTAAATTGAAAGGCCTACGATCTAAATCAAGTTCCTCTAGCCTTATCTTTTCTTTTAGTTTATTTTTCTCAAAAAGCTCATATTTTCCAACAAACCAGCTTTTATAATACACATAAGTGTATGACCTGCCATGTTCTATAACTGACTCAAACTCGTAACCCTTATTCTTTAATTTATTATTTAGATTTTGGGTCTGAATGTATGACAATTGCTTATTCAAACTATTGCCTTGTTTTAGTTTAATACGTTTTGCTGCTTTATCAAATAGCCTTCTTTCTTTTTTATTGAATAACTGATCATTAATATCTGTTTTCAAAATAGAGCCCTTTCCTATTGCACTATCTACCTCATTGTAAAAAAGCTTCTTGTATAAATTGGTTCCTGAATCTGTAATTACATCTATACTCTTTACATACATACCAGGCGGCACCTCTCCTAATTTCTTTATAACCTCTAGGAAACTATAATCTACATACCTGTTTCCTCCTCCCTTTTCTATGTTCAAGGTAATAGTGTTGACACCAGCATTGAGACCTTTATCTGAATAGGTTATATCATATAGCAATAAACTATCTTGCTCTCTTAATTGCCATGATTTGATATGTATTATGGCTATTACATCTGTGTGAATTTGGTATAGTACCCGCTGCTTAACTCTACCCTGTTCTTCATGCGGCCAGTCTAATGACACTTTACTTACAGTATTACTTGTCAGCTCTATCTTTGGGATCTTACTGTTTAAAACATGAGTTACAGAACCTTTCTTTTGAAGTTTTGCTGACAGCTTTTGTTTTTTCTTCTTGAGTTTAGCAAGAAGCTCGGGTCGCTTTCTAGTAACTTTTTCTTTGAACGTATATTCTGCTTTTATGTTTGTATCCAAGTGCTTCTTGGAGTAATATACCTGTGGTTGCTCCTGAGCGAGAACACAGATAGGCATAACTAGGCATAATATGACAGTCAATAATAACTTCAATGGTGTTTGTTTTGCCGGATAGGTGCCTAAACTCGATAGAGAGCATAAAACTTGAGCCGCGAATATATCTTAACTTTCCTTAAACAAAAAAGGGTGTTTTTCACGTTGTTTTTTACAATTGAAAAACAGTAATTATTTTTCTATGAGTTACACATACTTAACTTTAACCATATCTTATAAAAAAAGATACAGTGATAATGTAATTTTAATTATAGCAGACACCCACCAGTTGCCTTCTTCTTTTTATAATTATTGAAATAACACAATGCAAGACCTATTGCGAGCACCAAAAACTGGCGTGAATACTAAGGATGTAATCCGCTATTCACACAGATAGGTTGTTTATCAATAAGCATGTAAATAAGTATAGGCAGGGAAATAAACAACCGTATCGCAGTTATTGGTAGCGCATGGCGAGCACTGACGACAAGGAGCGATTGGATTTAAACAGACTGAAAGATGTTTAAAGACTGAGTAGCTACGAATGAGTGAATCCTTTCAATATGCAATAACTGTGACAAACTCCTGCCTGACCAAAGGGAAAGGACTTACGAGTTTTAGCATAAATCTTGTAAGTGTTTGGCGGAGTTTATTGATTGAATGGATGAACTCATACCTTTTAACCTGCTACTGTGAAGCCATTGGCGGGACAGTTGCTAATAATGATATGCACAAGCATATAATTAAAAAAAGTAAGCTGTACCACAATGTGATACGGCTTTATACTTCCTTATTCATTCTTATTGCTTCTGTATTTTCTGTATGCCAAGTGGTGTCTTTATGAAATACAAACCACTTGGGTATGGGCTAAAATCAATCTGTGTATTCTCTGTACTTATTTGCGTATGTAACACTTTGCCTATTACATCAATTACCTGAACTGTAAGATCGCTTGGCAAGCCCAGTAGTCTTACAATTCCATTTGTAGGATTTGGATATACCACAATAACATTGCTACTGTGTACCTCTGCAATGCCTACAGTTACTTGAATAGTATTAGATATACTTGAACACTCCCACCCATCAGATACGGTTACAGAGTAATTACCTGTTTGTGTTGGTGTATAACTTTGACTTGTAGCTCCTGAGACTGCCGTACCATTTCTTAGCCATTGATATGACAAACCTGATAGAGAGCAATTAAGTGTGTTACCTGATTGTGTAACAACAGGATTATATGTTTGGTACTCGTGAAGTTTGCCTATAAAGACATCATCACCTCCGTTATAACTCGAAACACTCTGCGGGCCATTACCTACTGCATAGGATAATGTGCCGTAGAATTGACTCTGAGAGACAATATCCATTGCACTGTCAATTTGGAAAGAGCGTTGCTCAGTTTTCTGTCCTGTGTGCCATGCACTTGCTATCGTAATCGTATCTAACAAGTTAAGTGAGCTATCATACAAAAACAGTGTCTTAAAATTACAATTCCCTCCATATGCGTTTAGGACATAATTATTATACGGAGATATAAATAAATCTGAAGGCGCGCCATAACAAGCAACTACCTTTTTATTGCTATCAATCTTTTTTGGTGGCTTAATACTAAATGTTTCTATGTATATGTCTGTCGGTTTACCAAAGCCTTGCCATGCATGCCTTGTAAAAAATCCTTTTCCCTGCTTATTAAACAATACATTGTAATCTGTAAAGTTTTCTAATGGCACTAGCTCGCTATACACATCTTGCAACTTTCCATTTGCTGAATATTTGGCTACAGATATCTTCTTTTGATTGATAGTTGTGAGGTTTTTAGATGTACCAGACGAGTCAAAAAATGTAACATTCTGAGTGTGATAACCTCGAATGTATAGCACGTTATTTAGTACATCCATTTGATACACTCCGTCATACCAACTATTTGCAGGTGTAAAGTAAAAGCCCCACCGTTCATTACCTAACGAATCTCTTGAACCTAACCAGTCTCCATATGCTTGGAAATAGATGTTGTTGTTATCATCAACAGCAATGTGAGGATACTTTGCAGAGTTACTAAGATTTGATGCTCGCTCATAGTGAAATGCAATACTCTTATCTGGTCGCATAGAGAGCAAGTAGTTATTGTTATACAACCCTGTACCTGCTCTATCTATATACCCACTAACAAATACTCTCCCTGATTTAGATAGCACTATATCAAATACCTCTATAGACTTCACTTTATCAGAGTCATTAAGCGGCAATCGCTCTGCAACTAATACCGCACCATTTTTTGCAATTTTTGCAATGAATAGTGCAGGTGTATTTGGTACTGGTGCTTTAATAGTATCAGTACCGAGAATAACCCTGTCCTTAAATGAACCAAAGACATATGTGTTACCCGCATTGTCTTGTGTCATTTGTTTGAGTTCTGGATCACTACCGATTTGATAGAACCAGTCAAAGCCAGAATACTGGGCATGTAATAAATTTGAGAAACAGAATAATACTAATGTGAGAACATGGAGCTTGTATTGCTTAAATACTATAGCTCCGAAAGGAACAGTGTTTAGACTTGGCGGTCTTTTGCATAGAATTGTAAGTATTTTCATACCGTGAATACAATTTGTGCTACGGTCCTATAGCGGATGATAATGATTAAAAAAAATAGGCGTGAACCTCATATCCACACTCTATGTTCACGAGACCGCCAAGATCCGTTGTATTCAAATGCAGAAAGGCCACGCCCATATTATAGGCGTAGTATATCCACAATTTCCGAACACGTATCTTGAAGATTGGCGGTCTTAGAACACAGGAAACGTAAATAACGAATCACTCACTGGAGTAATGTATTTTTATGTATAAAATGAGGAACCTAAAAACGAACAAAGCCCTCAAATCATACGAAATGAAGGCTTTGTGTTTAAATGATATTCAAGATGCGGAGAGAGAGGGATTCGAACCCCCGGTCCTTTGACAGACAACGGTTTTCAAGACCGCCGCATTCGACCACTCTGCCATCTCTCCGTGCGCAAAATTAGATAAGCTGATGGATTTTCAAAAAAGAATTTTACAATTTGGTAACATTTTTAATTCTACCATACAATAAACACCAGCTATTAGCCTATTTATGCTATTTAGATAGTTCTATTTAAGTTTACAAAATGAACGAGAATGAGCACATGGCAACGTTTGCCGCAGGCTGTTTCTGGTGTATAGAAGCACAATTTCTACAACTGAATGGTGTCACAAAGGTCGTATCCGGATATATTGGCGGACATATTGACAACCCTACTTACGAGCAGGTGTGCAATGGTGATAGCGGACATGCTGAGGCAATAAACGTATATTTTGACTCTAACAAAATAACTTACAATGAGTTACTGGCTGCATTTTGGCAATCTCACGACCCTACACAACTTAACAGGCAAGGGAACGACATAGGCACTCAATATCGTTCAGCAATATTTTATCACAGCGAAGAACAAAAGGAGAAGGCAACCTCTTATAAAGAAGAACTAGATAGCGAACATATTTACGACAACCCAATAGTTACAGAAATATCTCCTTATGATACCTTCTACAATGCTGAAGAGTACCATCAAGACTATTACAGTAATAATAAGAACCAAGGATATTGCATGTTCGTTATTCAACCTAAACTTGAAAAATTCAAAAAAGTATTTGCTGATAAACTGAAATAAATAAAGGTCCATTAAAATGGACCTTTGTGCGGCAGAGGAGATTCGAACTCCCACGCCCTTGCGAGCACAACGACCTCAACGTTGCTTGTCTACCAGTTTCAACACCGCCGCATTATTTTTGGTGGAATGCAAAGCTAAGCTCTATTTCAATAAACTCAAAAGCTATCTGCGCAAGATGATTCTAAATGTTGTCCCTTTACCCTGCTCTGTCTCTTTCACAAACAAAGAACCATGGTGATATTTTTCAATTATTCTCTTTGAAAGGGAGAGCCCTAAACCCCACCCTCTTTTCTTAGTAGTATATCCCGGGTTAAATATCTTTTTAACTTGTGCATTACTCATCCCCTTACCTGTATCAGTGATATCTATCCACACCTGTTGAGGCGTATCTGTAACAGAAACCGAAACTTTACCTTCTCCCTCCATAGCATCAAGAGCATTCCGCATCAAGTTCTCTATAACCCAGTCGAATAGAGAACCGCTAATATTTACAGGCACATCACTGTCAGTATCGCTAATACTAATAGTTACCTTTTTAGGTGCACGTTTTTGCATATAGTCTACCATGTCTTGCAAACGAACATTCAGGTTCTCCTCCTGCAACTGAGGCACACTACCTACTTTACTAAACCTGTCTGCTACTAACTTGAGCCTGTCGAGATCCTTTTGCAAC
The DNA here is from genome assembly GCA_030429205.1 of Bacteroidia bacterium. GTDB lineage: Bacteria > Bacteroidota > Bacteroidia > Chitinophagales > Chitinophagaceae > UBA5543. The sequence continues at coordinate 2,232,914 of JAUICZ010000001.1, read as the reverse complement.
TCTTCCAATGCTTCTTCATTATCATGATCGTCTTTTAACAGGACCAACCACCCCTCTATTGAGCTAAGCGGGGTTCCCATTTGGTGAGCTGTCTCTTTTGACAATCCCACCCAAACTTGATTTTGTATTGATTTATGTGCTGAGCTTAAAGCAATTAAAGCCACTATTAGAAAAACAGCGATTATGGCCAACTGTACATAAGGAAAATACTTTAGCTGTGTTAACAGGTAAGAATTGCCATAATAGACATAGTTCTTACCTAAGCCAAAATCTTGCTCCGCCACAATTGGCTGATGCATGCTTTTAAACTCATTCAAGCATCTATTGAGGTAATCAGGGTCTTTACTGATTTTTGCTGTATCTATATTATTATATTGTGTAATATCACCTTCGGCATTGGTTACTATTAGAGGAATGGTGGTGTTCTGAGATATAATTGATACAGGAAATGTGAGATCGTCGCCATCACCAGCTGCATTTAGTGCTTCAATAGCTTCTACTACCTGCTCTACTCCTTTGCGCTCTTCTTCGGCTAACTTCGAGGCTAATCTGCTGGTATACACTAACGAAGCAGCCACAATACATATAGCAGCAAAAATCAAATATGTTTTCCAGTTAAGGTATTGACGCATATCTTATGTATAATACAACTAAAAGCGGATAAAAATATTATGTTTTTGAACGAAATCTACTATTTTTGCGACTGAAATAAAGCATACATGAACACTCATAATAACAACGAAGAAAACCAATTAGATAATCCTGCGGACATTGAGTTGAACAAGCCCTCAAAGTCAAGGTTTTTATTCTTACTATTCTTTTTTGGATTTTTCATTTTTGCTTGGGCAGGTTGCTACAACTTATATGAGCATAAGTTTGATAGCAATGAGGATGTAGAAGTGCCCGATAATACTAAGTACGACCCCAAGTATAAATAATCATTAGCTTTACGCAAATGATTGTTAGCACGCACGAGACGGCGGTTGTTATACTTACCTATAATGGCAAACATTGGCATGAGAAATTCTTGCCAGAGATTGTTGCGGAAGCATCAACAGGTTACGATGTAATTGTAGCAGACAATGCATCAACTGATGATACTTTCCAATACATTCAAGAACAGTTCCCTACTGTTAAGACACTACACATACCTGTTAATAAAGGTTTTTCTAACGGATATGCAGAGGCTCTAAAACAAATTCAAGCTAAGTACTATGTACTGCTTAGCGCTGATTTTGAAGTTACAAAAGGATGGTTCCCTCCGTTAATCAATGCGATGAAGCGCTATCAGGGTTTGGCTGCATGCCAACCCAAAATAAGGTACTGGCGCGAAAGAGAGTATTTTGAATATGCCGGTGCAGGTGGTGGTTTCATGGATAAATACGGCTATTTATTTTGCCGAGGACGCATATTTACAGAATTAGAAAAAGACCTTAACCAGTATGATGATGACATTGAGGTATTCTGGGCATCAGGAGGCTGTTTTATGGTACGAGCAGACCTTTATCACAAACATGGCGGCTTAGATAATGACCTATATGCACATATGGAAGAGGTAGACTTGTGTTGGCGCTTAAAAAATGCAGGATATAAAATAGGCTATATCGGTCAATCAACAGTATATCATGTGGGCGGTAGCGTTATAAGCTATGGAAGTCCACAAAAGCTCTTTTACAACTTTAGGAACAACCTGATCTTATTATTAAAGAACGAGAGCAGAAAACGCCTTTGGTGGTTATTACCATATCGTATGTTTTTGGATGGCATTGCTGGGGCCAGAGCACTTTTCACAGGACGAATAAGCGACACGTATACAATTATTCGTGCTCATTTTAGCTTTTATGGTAGCTTGGGCAAATGGCTGAAACGAAGGAGAGAACATAAGAAACTGGTTTCTCATAGAAATGAAGAAGGGCGTATGCAACGTAGTATTGTTTGGCAATTTTTCGTGCTGCGTAAACGTACTTTCGACAAATTAAAATGGCAGCCTAAGAAACTACAATAAGCCTCTTTCCACTTACCGACTACAAGCCGTTATTTACCGACTTTTTACTTTTTTCAGCCTAATACAACTTACTGGCCTTTAATCGGCTCACTACATTTGTACTGTTATTAATATATCCGTATATGAGCGATATCAAGAACAGAAGGAGGCAAAGGCATAAGAATGATAAAGTATGGTTTGGTGTGGCAGTTGTTGTTGCAGGGCTTTTTATCATGTTGAGAAGGTTTAATGTATTAGACTTTCAGTTTAACTTTCATACCATGTGGCCATGGATACTTGTAAGTATTGGGCTACTGGTAGGTGTCAAGAACCAATTCAGGGGGCATGCATGGTGGATCATGATTCTGATCGGCACCTTACACCTTATAAAGCCTTTTACCATTTTAGGCGTGTCTACAACTGCTCTATTGCTACCGGCAGGCTTAATATTACTAGGCTTATTCATAATTTTTGGCAAGAAAAAAAAGAATAAAGGAAAATGGGGAAACTGCGAACCAACAGCTACCATTACCAGCGATAATGACAACATAAATATTGATGTAACATTTGGCGCGCATAAAGAGATCATCACTTCTAAAAACTTTAGAGGAGGTAGAGCCTCTGCTACATTTGGTGGTATCGAGCTTAACTTTATTAATGCGGCAACAACTGAGAAAAATATCGAATTACACCTCTCCGCCTCATTCGGTGGTATCGAGCTATCTGTTCCATCTCACTGGGAGATAAAGAATGAAATAGCGACCACTCTTGGCAGTGTAGAAGATAAAAGGTTCGTACACACCAACCCTATTGATGAAGAGCAAGTAACATTAACACTAAAAGGGTCGTGCACCTTCGGCGGTGTCGAAATAAAATCATATTAAGCTAAACACACTCAACTAAATATGAAGACATATATATCTCAACTGGTCTACGCAATTAAATGCGATGGTGCATTTACAGACCAATATGACGAGCAGTTCAGGCTGATATATGCGGACAATGAAGTAGATGCTTTAAGGATTGCTAAAGAAACAGGCATCCAAAAATCTGAAGAGATTATTGACAGAAAAGGCAGAAAGATTTTTTGGGAAATGCTGGCAGTAAAAGATGTTCGTGAAATACAGTTGGAACAAGGTGGGCTACTTACATCTGCTGTAATAGACACTACCACCATTGTAGCACCATTGTGGCAGCAAACCGGTAGCGATAACTTTTAGTGGCAATATCAGGTAAAAATATTACCCGACTACTATCAGTATCCGGCATTATCATGCTGGTACTGCATACGCTTGCTTTGCATTTACTATTCGCAGTACCATGCGAGGTGGCTTTTGTGGATGCATTGATCAATACTGCTATGTTTGTGTTAGCCGGCTGGGCATTAACACAAAGTATCAGGCTATACCCTACTAAAGCCGGGATTATACCTTACAGCTTATTTATTGCAGCCTTGTTTGGTGAAATGCACGTTTACTTAAGTACAGCAACTTTAGACTGGTGGTTAGGCGATGCCTCTTACAACTATATTGGCTTACAAAAAGATGCCCTTTCGGCCAGGTATATCATTTATTGGATGATATTTGGCTGGTTGTCTACACATCTTGCCACACGAAAAAATATAGACGAGCAAAAAAAGAGCTTTAAAGAGCAAACTGACGCAACAACATTATTAAAAGAAGCCGAACTATTTAAACTTAGACAGCAACTTCAACCGCATTTTCTATATAATAGCTTGAACTCTATTAGTGCTTTAACTATTACCAACCCGGAAAAAGCACAAGAGATGATCGGTCAGCTATCTGACTTTTTAAGGAACTCTGTAAAAAAAGAGAATCATGATAAAGTTTCTCTTTTAGAAGAACTAAACTACCTAAACAATTATCTGGCAATAGAAGCTGTTCGTTTTGGAGATCGCTTAAATATAGATATTGAACAGAACTCAGCAACAAGTGCTACTATCCCCCCTTTTTTACTACAGCCGATATTAGAAAATGCTATTAAATTTGGTGTATATGGCAATACCGGAAAAGTAACAATAACGGTAAAGATCGGGATAACAGACAAACAGCTCACAATTGTTATTACCAATCCTTACGATAGCTCTGCAAAGCCACAGAAAGGAACAGGATTTGGTTTGAAGGGAGTGCGACGTCGACTATTTCTTTTATACGGAAGAAACGACCTCCTTAACACCGAAAAAGACGATAATACATTTACCACAACACTCAAAATACCTCAAGATGCACAAAGTAATATTAATAGATGACGAACCTTTGGCAAGGCAATTATTGAGCGACCTGCTAAAAGCACACAACGACTTTGAAGTTGTTGCAGAATGTGGTGATGGATTTGAGGGTCATAAGGCAATACAACTACACAAGCCAGACTTGATATTTCTGGATGTGCAAATGCCTAAACTAAATGGGTTTGAAATGCTTGAGCTATTAGATGAGGCACCGTCAGTTGTATTCTCAACGGCTTTTGATGAATATGCTATAAAAGCTTTTGAGGCTAATGCTGTTGATTATCTATTAAAACCCATAACTAGAGAACGTTTTAATAATGCAATTGACAAATACCAACAACAAACAACCAGTAACAAAGAAGGCATAAAGAACCTAGCAGAGGAACATGTATACGAAGGCTATCAACATAGAATAGTAGTAAAAGATAATGGTATGATACGTATTATACCAGCTACGGATATACACTATATTGAAGCTAATGATGATTATATTAAGATTTTCACAGAGTCGGGCAACTATTTAAAGAAAAGTACCCTAACACGTGTTGAAAAAAGTTTTGATCCCAAACAGTTCATTAGAGTACACAGGTCTTACCTAACACCAGTCAATCAAATACTAAGAATAGAGCCGTACGAAAAGGATAGCCATATAGCTATTTTAAAGTGCAATGCGCAAGTTCCTGTTAGCAAATCAGGTATGGAGAAACTGAAAACAACGTTAGGTTGGTAAACCTACTTCTTTTTCTTGTTAGGCATTTGTTCTAAAATATATCTGATTATCAGATAGCCACCCAGACTAACAAACTGCATTGTTATTACTTTTAAAGGTCGCTGTTGTACATAGCTAGCCAAAGCTTCTTCTGTTAGCGCACCTCTATAACCTATTAAAATAATTATTGCACCTAATACTGTTGTCATTAATATTGCTACAATCGTGAGCAACACATATACAACTGTATTTTTCCCTTTTTGTTTAGCCAATTGACCATTTTGGTAAGACAGGTAAACAATTAGGAATATTAAAATTAAATCGAACATTTATAAACTTTTGATGAATGCTGTCATACTTTCTTTAATGTGGTCTATTTGTTCTTCAACCAGACCATGATGACATGCAATCAGCATTCCTCCCCTCATTACTTTGTCTGCTTCAGGGTAACCAGCAGCAGTAGCTTTGTGAGGTTGAGATTTAAAACCAGGCTGTCTTAATATGTTGCCTGTAAATACTGTACGGGTTTGTATATTTCTTTTTTCAAGAAATATCTGAAGATCTCTACGAATGAAAGGAGCACTATCCCTTACCGTTACCGCAAAAGCTAACCAAGCTGTACGTGAACTTGGTAATTGTTTTGGCAGGATAAAATATTCTTCATATTGCTCAAAAAAGCTCCTTAGGTTATTATAGTTATCAGTACGAGCATCAATATTTTGCCCTAATTTATTCAGTTGTACTAAACCAAATGCCGCTCCCATCTCAGAACCTTCTAAGTTATACCCCGTCTCTTCAAACACAAACTTCGCGTCGTAAGGTATCCCCTCCAACTCTACATTAAAGCGATTTTCAATCTTTTCACTCTCAACAAACAAAGAAGAGCTTCTACCCCAGCTTCTAAGCAGTCGTCCTCTATCATGAAAGGCATCGCTGTTTACACATATCATACCTCCATTACCGGCACAGTTAATAATATGTGATCCATAAAAACTTGTAGTACTCATATCCGTGAACCTACCCGATGACGCACCATCAATCTCTGCACCTAGAGTATCTGCAGAATCTTCAAGTAAAAACAGATTATGTTTATCAGCAATTTCTCTTAACACCTTCCAATCCGGTAAATTACCTATAAGGTTAGGTATGATCATTGCTTTGGTCTTTGGAGTAATCATCTCCTCAACCTTATTTACATCAATGTTATAAGTTCCTTCTTCAACATCTACAAAAGCAGGTACCCACCCTTTTTTTAGCTGTGGTGCAACAGTTGTAGAAAAAGTTAATGCAGGTGTAATAATCTCTGATCCTTTTTCATAATCTAACAGATCTGCAGCCAGGTATAATGCGGAAGATCCGCTATTAACCATTAAACCGTATTTTTTATTATACAATTTAGCTATACGCTCTTCCAACTCTCGTACATGCTTACCCATTTGAGTTGAAGTACGAAGCACATTCACTACTGCTTCTATTTCCTCTTCTCCATGTACTGTTTTACCGTATGGTACGTGTATATAATCTGTCTGTTGCATTATGTAAAAAATAAGATTACGAATGTAAGTGTAAAATACGAAAGTTGATAGTTAAGACTTTCAGAATATTACATAAAAATAGTGCTGCCTATAGGCAGCACTATTTTTAATATATGTTATTACTATAGGTTAATCTGTTACTACCTCTCCGTCTGCATCTAGCTCAACTATATCATACCCTATCTTCTGTAGTCCTTCTGCAACCTTTGCTTTATCTCCAACAAGAACAATCGTCATCTCATCCATAGCAGGTAACGTCTTATCTACCATTTCGTTTGCTTCTGCCAAAGTCATCTTCGCCAGTAGCTCTGCTTGCTTCTTAGTGTAGTCTGCCGGTAAATCATAGTCTAATATACGAGATAAGAAGCCAGCTTTCTGAAAACCAGACTCATATTTACGTGCCTCACTTTGGCCAATTGAACTCTTGGTAAATGCCAACTCATCAGCTTTCATTCCATTTTTCTTATACTCGTTTAGTATTTCTATAATATCTCTTAAAGCACTATCTGTAGCATTTGCTTTGATACCAGAGCTAAATTGGTATGTACCGGTATATTTGTCAGCACTAAAAAATGCTCGTGCGCCGTAAGTCCAACCTTTATCTTCTCTAAGATCAAGATTCAATCTACAGTTAAACGCACCACCTAACGGATAGTTCATAACATTACTTTTGCTATAATCACCAAAAGCATCATATGTCATACCAGTAACTTTACCTATTCTAAATTCTGTTTGAGCAGAGCCAGGAATATCTACAAAATAGATTTTACCTTTCGTTTGTGCCGGAGCAGCAGGTAGCTTAGGTAATGTAATTTTTACTCCAGGCATGTTTTGCAAGAATGCTAAGTGCGCAATTGCATCTTCCTTCTTTACATCTCCAACCACAATCACTTTAGCATTGTTCTTTGAGAAACTGTTTTTGTAGAAGTTTTCGATATCTGATAATTCTATATTTTCAAGTGTTTCCATTGTACCGGAAGATGGCCATCCCAATATATTATTGCTACCATATAATTGCTTACGGAACACTGTACTTGCTACATATGTACCTCGTACTTTAGAGTTCTTTAAACCTTGAATAGCTCTTCTTTTGTTACGCTTAAAAGCCGCTTCTGTAAAATTAGGGTTTAGTATACGCTCTTCTAAAAGCTGCATAGTTTTAGCAAGGTTTTTAGACAAACTTCTTACTGTAACGTTTATACCGTCTGTAGATGCACCAAAGCTAATGCTACTACCCAATTTATCAAGCTCAACGCTTATCTGTTCAGCAGTATAATTTTTAGTGTCTTCATCCATCATACCTGCAAACATGCTGGCTAAACCTACTTTAGAAAGGTCATTAGCTTCCAGCATACGCCCTCCTTTAAACTCAATCAAGTATGTAACAACCGGTATCTCACTAGTTTCAGTACCAATTACTTTAATATTACCACCAAGCTCTTCTGTCCAGTAATCAGGAACACTTACTACAGGGTTAGCACCTGTTGCAGGTACCTTACTACGATCAAAATTATCTTTCGCTTTGTTGTACTTCAAGCCATCATATCCATAATCGGGAGCTTTGTAACCAGCTTCAGAAACCGTGTAGTTATCTGCTGCTGCTATATTGTTTTCCTGTCCCTTTGGTGTACAACTAACTGCTAACCTGTTTTGACCTTTAATGTATTTATTGTAGACACGCATTACATCTTCCTTAGTTACAGATGTATAACGCGCTACTTCTTTACCTATTCTGTTGGCATCACCAGTAAATGTATAGAAAGCAGCCAGTGATGATACTTTACCGGACACCCTTTCTAATCCATTGATCATTTGAGATTCCATGTTATTTCTGAACTTCTCAATATCCTCATCTGTCACTCCTCTTTCTTCAAACTCTGCTAAAGACTCGTTGACAATTTTCTCCATATCAGACAATTTTTGTCCTGGATATGGAACAATAGTTATAGACATGTTACCCGCAAGCTCTTGACATGGGTGAGATACCCTTGCCGCAACAGCTTTTTGAGCTTTTACAAAGTTTTTATAGAAAATTGAATTTTTACCCTGACCTAAAATCTCAGCCAAACAATCTAATGGTGCTTCATCCGGATGATAGTTTGGAACTGTTGGATAAGAAATACCTAGCATAGGCAATTTTGCATAGCTGTCTACCATAGACACATAGCGGTTCTTTTCTAACTTAACTGCAGGAAGAACTGTTGGCTTCACCTCCGGTCCGCGAGGAATACTGCCAAAGTACTTCTCTACCATTTTTACTACATCTTTTGTATTAACGTCCCCTCCAACAGTAAGCACAGCATTGTTAGGGCCATACCAGCGTAAGAAGAAATTCTTAAGATCATTTACATCTACTCTGTTCAAGTCTTCTATATAACCAATAGTCAACCAAGAATATGGATGGCCATATGGATACATATTTTTTGAAGTAAACTCGCGAACCAAACCATAAGGCACGTTGTCATAACGCTGTCCTCTTTCATTTTTTACGGTTGCACGTTGTACTTCAAACTTCTTTTGAGTAACTGCATCTAACAAAAAGCCCATGCGGTCTGCTTCTAACCAAAGCATTTTTTCTAGTTGATTGCTTGGTACAGTTTCAAAATAGTTTGTTCTATCTGTATTAGTCGTACCGTTTAGTGTACCACCAGCTTCTGTAATGATCTTAAAATGCTGTTCATCTGCAACATTATCAGACCCCTGGAACATCATATGCTCAAAGAAGTGTGCAAATCCTGATTTTCCTATCTCTTCTCTGGCAGAACCAACATGATAAGTCACATCTACATGAACAATCGGATCTGAGTGATCTTCATGCACAATAAGTGTTAAACCATTATCTAATACATATTTTTGATAAGGTATTACCAGCTCGTCTGACTTTTTGGTAACCTTTTCTACCAGTTTTGCCTTTGCAAAAGACAACTGAGGTGCTGTAAACACAAGTAAAGCCGCTATGGCTATAGAAATACGTTTCATTATACTACGTTATTTTTAAGACTTGGTAAAAGTAATAGATTTTGCCGCAATATTCGGGGGGAGCAATAGGGGGAAATATCTATTGCTTGGTTAATGTGTACATAACGCTGATGCTGTACAATCCGCCATTGTATTCGAACCCAGGATCCATATGTACATCTATATTAAAATCGTGTCTGGGTGTGTTACTACCACGATTCCCCTGACGTAATTTTTTACTATTTGTCTTTAGCTTCTTAAAGTTATTATGCCCGTTAACTTTTATTGATAATACAGAACATGGCATATCACTACTCGCGGTTTGACTCAAAGGAGAGAAATACGTGCTCTGAGCAGCAAAACTTAAAATCCAGTTTTCATTACTCCTTACTTTAATATTTGCATAATTGGCAACCGTTACTCCATTAAAGAAATCATTTGGAGAACTAAATGAAATAACCCCACTTAACTTCTTGATTTCTAATGACTGAATCGAATAAACATTTACAGTTCCCTGCATACTACCTGTTTTGCCCTGTGCAAAGAGCAGCTGGTGCATTACAATTAATAATATGGTCAGGCAATACTTCATTATGGTTGTGTCATTGTAAATATTACAGTAAAATCATATCGCCCTGTTGGAGCTTCGTAGCCTAACGGCCCTAAAACTGCATCGTAATAGAAATGAAATGTTTGAGACCTTTTAGGTTGACGAAACAAGCGCTGATCTGTTTGCGACAACCTTATAGCGTTGGTAACCAAACTTTGTACATTAGATGAATTATCAGACCTATATTTCAGTCTAAAATCAAGAGTTGAAAAAGAAGCACCATACGGGTAACTATACGAACCTATTTTTGCATAAATAGAACAGTCGCTATTTTTTGTTTTAAACTTTAAGCTTACAGCATTATTAATAGTCTGCTCGTTCTCTAAATGTTCCGGCATACTACAGGTAAAGTTGCATAATGAGTTAACACTTACCTCCAAATAGTTTTGGTTACTATTTCCATTGCCGTTTGAGCCTCCGTTGTCATCATCATCGTCATCATTTTTATACTTGTCGTCATCATGGTAGCTCTTCTTGTCATCATCATCATCTCTACCTCCTTTTCCGTCAGAAAAAGTGTACAGCCCCGTAACTAACATCAAACCAATTACATACAAGTACCTCATACTATTACCTTGTAAATTACTTTGTAATTATTAACAAAAGTAGTTTTTTTGTATTGCATACATAACTCTTATGATACACAACTTACGAACAACTATAGCAATGGCTATCTGCTTGCTATGCTTTAGCTATAGTACAAACGCACAAAACTTAGGAGTATATCCGACTACTCTTGATTTTAAACTTTCGCAAGGACAAGGAGAAGCACAAGTCATCAACCTTTCAAACGGATCTAACGAAAAAGTACAGTTTAGAGTATACCTCAACGACTGGATAAGAGATTCTCTTGGAGGTCATGCCTACTACTCTCCGGACAGCATTAGCAGATCTTGCGCAGGTTGGTTAACACTCGACAAAACATTTATTGAACTTCAGCCCGGAGAATCTACACAACTGACCGTTAGAATGCAGGTGCCTGCTACTCTTGATACGCCCGAAATGAAATGGGCAATGTTATTTATAGAGACTATTGAAGAAAACACTGCGAAAAACGATAAAAACGCACAAGCCTCTGTACGTAACCTTTTACGTATTGGAGTACACGTATATGAAACTCCACCAAATGTTACAGAGAAAGGCATCTCAGTATTAGATATAAAAGCAAACCCGGATATACCTAACGCATACGATTTGGTTTGTAAAAATACCGGTCAAGTTATGATAGAGTGTAAAGCTTCTATGTCTCTTAACGCTGCTGATGGTGAAGAAACAAAGTTGGATTACATAGAATTCCCCATGTTTCCGGGCCAAATACGTTATGTAACTTTCGAGCTACCTAAGAACTTACCAAATGGCGAGTATAATGCGCTGGGAGTGCTCGATGCAGGAGAAGATCTTTCTTTAGAAGCTATGGAGGCTACAGTATCAATGAAATCTGTAGTTGAAACAGAATAGCATAAATAATTGATATACAAACTATTAAAGCAAAGACCCGACTAGTCGGGTCTTTGCTTTTTTGTTAATGAGTTGCAAATTGATTAACAAATACATATGTTTGTAATTGAATAGAAGTAGAGAGCTATTCAATTACATCGAGACCAAGAGGCATTATAATAGGGGAATTTTCGTTAACCGAAATCGAAAAAATGAGAAAATTATTCACCATTATCTTGGTTATTACAGCAACACAGACAGCAATTGCACAATCGGCTACGAGTAGTGCATCTCAAACAATTAAGATTACTATTGAACCGATCATTAAGATCAGTGCACTTTCTGAAAACGTGAACATGGGCTTTAATAATATTGGGCAATACAGCAGTGGTGTCGTATCGTCGAACAATAAGTTTCAGGTTCAGTCGAACAAAAAGTTTGTAGTAAGTGTCAGAACAGATGCTTCTTCTTTCTCTTACACAGGCAACACTTACCCTGCCCCAACTATGCCGGTAAACAATACGTTGCATTTAGCTGTTGCCAGCAATAATACAGGTGGTACTGTTGCCAACTCTTTTGACAGCTACAAGTCTCTATCAAACACTCCTCAGGATTTACTGCTAAACTGTAAAAATGGCGGAGATCAGGTGTTTGCAGTAAACTACAAAGCTACACCAGGAACAAGCTACCCTGCAGGAGATTACATTATTGGTGTGGTATACACTGCTACTCAACCATAACCATCAAGTTTGAAGGTTTACATTATTTTACTCATTATGCTTATATTTAAAGAAATAAGCTTTAATGAATAGATTTCTACTTTCAGTAGTTGGTACAATACTATTTTTCAGTTCAACAGCAAACCATTTTACCGGAGCATACATGCGATATGAGCATATAGGAGGCTCTGTATATCGTGTTAACCTATATTTATATAAAACTTGCGAAAGTGGTGCGATAGATTTACCATCTTTCACGAAAATAAAGCTGACATCTGCCACAAATAACACAGAGGTATTGAAGAACATACCAATTTCTAAGATTGACACAGTAGATAAATTTTGTCCGGGTACTACTAATTCATGCGATAATATATCAGCAACATACCCTGGTTATATCATAGGTCTCTATTCTGATACTATAGCTGTACCAAGTAGTGCTAACGATTGGCTTTTTGTATTAGCTAATAGCAACAGGTTTCCGGGTATAAGCAATATATCAAGCTCCAGCTCGCAGAGTTTCTACATAGAATCCTCACTAGACAATACTACGGCCAGTAACAGCTCTGCAATATTTCCGGTAGAACCACCAAACGTAATATTTGTAAATGATAGCATTAAAGTTCCCTTGAACGGCTACGACCCTGATGGAGACAGAGTAGAATATGACTTCATGAACCCCGTTTATGATCATCAAAAAAATATCAATTACTATCCAGGATATTCTTTCAGCCAACCATTTGGATCAGGTGGGCTTTGCTATATAGATACAAGCGACAACATGGTACTAAAAAGTACCACAACAGGCAAATACACAATTGCAATAAGAGTACGGGAGTATCGTGGCACAAAGCTTATGTGCGAGAGCATCCTTGATTTTGTAGTCATATGCATCAATGCATCCGGCGGCAATGCACTCTCAATACCCTACCCTGCAACTATTGACAACAAAGTAACGTCAACATGCCCGGGAAAAAGTAACACTTTAAACTTCAACTTTATAGATCCAGTATCGACAGATAAGGTTAAGCTGGATATTGAAGCGCCAACAATAAGCGGTTGGAATTTTAGCACAACACCCGGAAATGGTACAGGCGCAGCACAAGGTAGTATTACCTGGAAAACGCCAACAAGCTTTATTCCTTCCACTTTGCCTGTTTTTTATATAAAAGCTCATGTAGAAGATGATGCATGCAAACAAGTTGGTAAGGCCACATACATCTATAAGGTTGTTACAGAAAGTTGCTTAGCCGATAGTGTATGGCCGGGAGACGCAAATTCAGACAACGTTGTAAACATGTATGATCCTCTTGCCGTAGCCATGAACTATGGAGACACAGGTGTTACCAGAATAAATGCTAGTAATAACTGGACTGGTCAATCATGCGACTTTTGGGATGGGTCTTTCCTGAATAATATTGATAAAAAACATTCAGATTGTAATGGTGATGGAAAAGTTGATACTGCTGATCTACAAGTAATCAATATCAATTACACTAAAACTCACGCTAAAGGTAGCCGTAATAAAACAACAGGAGTTTATAATTTAGAATTCGACCATACAGGCATAACTCCTAACCCTGACAGTACTGTATCAATAAAAATGCTGATAAATGTACTTGTGCCTAAACTATATGGTATTGCTGCTAACATAACAGTAACAGGTTTAAACTTATCAAATGCTCCTACTATAACTTACCCAAACACATGGTTAGGCACGACTATTAATACTCTTAGCTTCACAAAAGAGATAAACGCTAATAGCATTGACTGGGCATACGCTAAAACAGACCAGCAAAACCAAGCTGGATCAGGACAGCTAGCAACGCTTAATTTCAAAATACCGAGTACTGCACAAGATGGCCAAATGGTTATATTAAATTATAATAATGCAAAACTAATTGACAAAGATGGTAACGAGTATAAAGACATAGACTTAATACCTGACACATTTTATATAAATAAGCCTACCGGAATTGCTCATACTCTAAAAAGTAACAAGCAGGTATTAATATATCCCAACCCCGGCAAAGACAGACTTAGCATAAACATTCATACTACAGATAAAGAACAGATACAAATACGCATCAAAGATTTATACGGAAGATTAATATTAAAGCCTGAAACCGTTTCTAATATAAGCCAACAAAAAATTGATATAAACACTCAAGGACTCCCTAAGGGTGTTTATATAATTGAAGTAATGTCTGAGACAATTAGAGAAAACTATAAATGGCTAAAACTATAGGCAATTGTATTACCCTTCTTTAATTGACAATATAATACAGGATAATGCTTTTTATTTGTCAGCATGCTCAACAATACTGTAATTCTCAATGAACAGTATTCAACTGGCGCTGACTGTTGTCATATTATAAAAATTCAGGGAGAACAGAAATACAACTATAACAAACTATTTTCTGGTTAAAGTTGAGCTACAACTTTCGTTAACAGAAGCTCCTCCCTTAACTGTATAGTTGATAACAATTTTATCATCGTCATAAGTACCATCCCCTTCATAGGTTACGGAGTTAACTAATTGAGAAGGAATATTAATGGTACTATTTGTCGGGTTTACAGTTCCGATAATAATATTGCTTTTCACGCCACTTAGTAAACCCTTAATTTTAACCTTGTTCTTTTGAGCATCTGCTTCAATAGTAACATTGTGCTCTACATTACCCAGCTGTTGGCAAGCTCCTTTTTCAGTATAATCTCCAACAAGACCTACTGCATGGTTGGAATATGGTAATATTTTCACCTGTACATTATTATTTTTCACACCAGCAGTAGCTGTTGCTGCTTTTATGTTAATGTCATATGTACCTTCTACAACTCTATCAGTTTCAATCCTCATAGTCGTATTAAACGAAGCTGTATCAGCCATAACAGGAACAAAACTAATAGACATTCCCTTCGGTACACTATCTACACTAAGCGAGACAAACTCTCCTGCCCCTGTTAGCTTTTCTACAAATATTAAATAACTGATATAATCAGTCCGCTCTAATGCTGTATCCCTTAATCCGTTTATACGAAATGTAAAATCATCATCACTAGTACTGGTTTGCGGCACTAGTGGCGTTGTGCTTTTATTACAGGCAAAAATGGTTACTGCTAATAATATCCCTACAATATATTTACTCATCACTAAGTTTTACAAGTAATTCTAAAGGTAAGCATTGTTAAGATATATAGCGTTAATAAAGCCGGCACTATAATTATTAATAAAATTACTATATTTATAGAACGAATATTATTATAATGAGTAGCGCCTCTTTAAACATTAATGAGCAAGCAAAGGTATGGCTGGACAAAGGTCTTTCTGACGATCAGATAAAAGCAGAACTACTGGGTCATGGTATTGATGAACGCAACCTTAATGACATTTTTAAAGAAGTGCTCAAGCTACGCAGGGCACGAAATACTGCTAAAGGGCTATATTTTATTTTAGCCGGAGCTATGCTATGCCTGCTTAGTTGCATATTCACGTTAACATCCAGCAACACTGACGTTGGATTAGTGCTTTATGGTTTAACTAGCCTGGGTATAATCATTGTCTTTATTGGGTTAATAAAGATCTTTGGGTAGATTAACCTAGTAGAATGATTTTCATTTAAAAAATAAAGAGGTATTCTTTTTACTTTAAAAAAATTGAAATACCTTTGCCGTCCAATTCTCAGAATACCCTTTAACAAGGGCTAATTTGGGAGAAAAGCCGGGGCAAAAGCCTGGGTTATTCGTTAACACCAAAATTGTAAAATTAATGGCTAAAGAAATTAGCGGCTATGTAAAGCTGCAATGTAAAGGTGGCCAAGCCAATCCGGCACCACCAATTGGTCCGGCACTAGGTGCCAAGGGTGTGAATATCATGGACTTCTGTAAGCAGTTCAACGCCCGTACGCAAGACCAAATGGGAAAAGTTCTTCCTGTAGTAATCACAGTTTTTGCAGACAAATCGTTCGAGTTTATTATTAAAACTCCTCCTGCTGCAGTACAACTACTTGAAGCTTCTAAGAAAAAGAAGGGATCTCCTGAACCTAACCGTCAAAAAGTAGGTAAAGTTACCTGGGAGCAAGTAGAAGAAATTGCAAAGGATAAGATGGCAGACCTAAATTGCTTTACTGTAGAAAGCGCTATGCGTATGGTAGCAGGTACTGCTCGTAGTATGGGACTAACTGTACAAGGTGCAGCACCTTGGGAAAATTAATCCATTGGTTCACCACATTAAAACATTGCAACAATGGCAAAACTAAGTAAAGCAAGAAAGGCCGCAGAGGCTAAAATAGATAACGAAAAGAACTACACGCTATCAGAAGCTGCAGGATTAATGAAAGATATTAACTGCACAAAATTTGATAGTTCTGTAGACCTTCATATACGTTTGGGTGTAGACCCAAGAAAAGCAGATCAGGCTATCCGTGGTACTGTAACGCTTCCGCACGGTACCGGTAAAACAAAAACTGTATTGGTTCTTTGTACGCCTGATAAAGAAGAAGAAGCTAAAGCTGCCGGTGCAGACCACGTAGGTTTAGACGACTATGTTCAAAAGATCAATGACGGCTGGACAGATATTGATGTAGTAATCGCTACTCCATCTGTAATGCCTAAGATTGGTAGATTAGGTAAAGTATTAGGACCTCGTAACCTAATGCCCAACCCTAAAACAGGTACAGTAACTAATGATGTTGCTGCTGCTGTAAATGATGTTAAGGGAGGTAAGATCGCATTTAAGGTAGACAAAGCAGGTATTATCCACGCTTCTGTTGGCCGTGTGTCTTTCGACCCTGAAAAACTGGCTGCAAATGCTCAGGAACTTATTAGCACACTGGTTCGTATGAAACCATCTACAGCTAAAGGTATTTACCTGAAAAACATTAGCATGGCTAGCACTATGAGCCCGGGTATAACTATTGATACTAAAAGTGTAGCATCGTAAACAGTGGTAACAAAAGGTTATTAATCCTTTAAAACATTTTTAAAATGGCAATGACAACAGCACAAAAAGGAGAAGCGATTGAACTACTGAAAGAAAAGTTTTCTCAGTACGACAACTTCTACCTTACAGATACAGAATCTCTTGACGCAGAGCAAACAAGTACTTTGCGTAGAGTATGCTTTGAAAAAAATGTAGAAATGAGAGTTGCTAAAAACACTCTTATCCGCAAAGCATTAGAACAACTAGATGAAGATCGCTACAATGGCGCATTTGATTCTTTAAAAGGTGTAACAGCCTTAATGTTCTCTGAAACTGCTAAAGATCCGGCAGTTATCATTAGTTCTTTCCGTAAAGACAACGGCGCAGATAAGCCAGTACTTAAAGCTGCATTTATCGACGGTGATGTATTTGTTGGAGAAGAACAATTATCTATGTTGAAATCGCTGAAGAGCAAACACGAGCTTCTTGGCGAAATCATCACGTTGCTTCAATCTCCTGCTAAGAATGTTATGAGCGCGTTGAACGCTGGTAGCAAACTAGCTGGCCTTGTTAAGGCGTTGGAGGAAAAAGCAGCATCATAAAATCGGCTTCCAAGTCCAACTATATTATTTTTATTTTTGAACTTAATTATTAAAAAGTCATAATCATGGCAGAATTAAAAGAAATCGCAGAACAATTAGTTAACCTTAGCGTAAAAGACGTTAACGAACTAGCTAACATACTTAAAGAAGAATACGGTATCGAACCTGCAGCAGCAGCTGTTGCAGTAGCAGGTCCTGCAGCTGGTGGCGGAGACGCTGGTGCAGCTGAAGAGAAAACTGAATTCAACGTAGTTCTTAAAGCAGCTGGTGGTGCTAAACTAAACGTTGTAAAAGTTGTTAAAGAACTTACAGGTTTAGGTCTTAAAGAAGCTAAAGAATTAGTTGACGGTGCTCCAAGCCCAGTTAAAGAAGGCGTAAGCAAAGCTGAAGCTGACGATATTGCAGCTAAGTTGAAAGATGCTGGTGCTGAAGTTGAAGTTGAATAATTTCTATTCTTCTTGTAAAATTATTAACCCCGTGCTAATAGCATGGGGTTATTTTTTTGCCATCACTTTGTAAAAAATAAAGACTTAACAATTTCACCTTGATAATAACGTTTTGATACAAGATTAAGATCGAAATATATCGTTAACTTGCCGCACAACACATACAGCATAAGCATCTAGAATGAGGTTACTGCAAACAGTTATTACAACAGCAATATTGTTCCTTATATCGCTTACATCTCAAGCACAGCAATTTATTGGCATAAGCACCAGAGATTATGCCGCAATACAACAAATGCCAACAAACCCTGCTTGGGTTGCAGCTAGTAGTAATGGAATGGAAATAATGCTCTTTTCTGCCAGCGCTATGGCCGGCAACAATGCATTCTCTTTTGATAAAAACTACCTTTTTAATGGCTTTAACGGAAATGCCATAGAAGATAGCACATACATCAGGTACAAAACAAAAAACACAAAGCATCTTTGGGCTAATATAGATATCGTTGGACCATCTGTTTCATATACCTATAAAGACATACATCATGTTGGAATTTTTACACGATGCAGGCAGATTGTAAGAGGTGGAAATATTAGCGAAAGAGCGTTTGATATTATCGGACAGGAAACACCCAATAGCCTATATGGGCAAAATATAGGTTTCAATAATGCGGGCTTTACAACACATACTTTCTCTGAGATCGGGTTCACATATGGTAGGATATTGAAAAACGATTATTATAATGTGATGCGTGGTGGCGTAAGTGTTAAATTCCTTATGGGTTTTGTTGCAGGTAGTATTTATACAAATGATATACATTATCAGCGGAAAGATGCTGATACAATCGGAGAAATACAGGGTGACCTTACAATGTTATATAGCTATAATATCGGAGCGTTTATTGACGGTAATGCGCAAAACGATCTAACATCATGGTTTAACAGAGGAGGAAAATGGGGCCTAGGCCTGGATATTGGCTGGCAGTACGAGTACCATCCTGATGGAAATCCAAACCACCCCACCCCTTATATGTACAGCGTATATGCATCATTAACAGATATTGGAGGCATAGGTTATGTAGCAGACAGAGGTAGTGGCACATATGATGTACGTATTAATCAAATAGACACCAGTACACTTGTTAAGTACGACTACGAAGAAATATACCAGTTTACAGAACGGCTTCAAAAGGATTCCATACTTAGCACCCCTTCATCGGTTGAGAAGTTCAGGGTAGGTTTACCAACAGCATTACGTTTTGGGGGCGATTACAATATGTCAGAGAAAGTAAACGTTGCTGCCAATGTATTATTAAACCTTAGAGGTAATGGCGGCGACATATATAAACCAGCTTATGTAAATTACTTCAACATTACACCTAGTTTTGGAGGTAAAAACCTAAAACTTAGTATACCTTTTTCACTAACAGGTTTTCAAACATTTACAATTGGAGCTGCAGTGCGTTTTGGGCCATTCTTCATTGGCTCATCATCTGTATTCTCAACATTAGCATCCAGGAAAGTACGCAATTTCGATATGTATGCGGGTTTGATCTGGAAGTTCAGAAAAGACTTTAACGGATATTTTTAAAAACACATAAGACCCACAACCCGCTTATTGTCAATTAATTGTAAAACCTAAGTTTAATTTAAGATTCTTTAAGGTTTATTAGGAATAATTAAAAAGTTTATGACTTTTCGCCCGGTAGTTTAGCGATAACTAAAAAAACTACTAATGAAAAGCTTTACTAAACTTTTATTAATTGTGTTAAGCATCTCCACTGCAGCAAATGCTCAATACTGTATGTTACCCGGCCGTACAATATATAGTGCAAAACAGCCAGGCATTACAAACTTTAAGTTATCTACTATTGACAGAACTTCAAGTAATGTAGAGAAACCATTGTCAGACCCTTCTATTGTGCTCACGACAGATTCTACTGAATTGGAAATTGGTAAGACATATGTTTTTAGTATTACCCACTCAAGAGACGACCAGTTTTTCCCCAACGCTCGTAATAATGTACGTATGTGGATTGACTATGACCAGAACACGGACTTTACCGGTAGCAATGAAGAAGTCAACTCCAAGGACTTTTTGACATATGGAACTTACACGGATAGTTTTACTATACCTGCCAATGCAAAACTGGGGTGGACCAGATTGCGTGTGACGGCAAAAATGAGTTCTGACGCAGGGCATACAATTCCAACGCCTTGTGATGTTCCTAAAGACCCTATAGACTATCATGGAGAGATGGAGGATTATCATGTAAAAATTGTCCCTCCTGCATCTGTAAAAGTAATCAGCAACACACTTGAAGCAAATATCTACCCCAACCCTACAAATGACAACATTACAGTAGTACTGAACAACAATAGTCACACCAACTTCAGCATTGACTTATATGACATTACAGGCAAGCTTATTAGCAATATCATTAGAGAGGCTAAGCAAACTACCCGCAGATATAACTTCAACATGAATGACTACACACAAAATGCAGGTGTATACCTGATAAAGCTATCATCCGGGAATAACACAGCGTTTCAACGTATTACTAAGACAAATTAAATTAACCAACCTGTTTAATGGGTGTGCAATACGCATACCCATTATTCTTTTATTATGAAATACAACATCACTTTTATCGCGTTAATAATTTCAGTGATTGCCTGCAATAAAACAAAAGACACACCTTCATCACAACAACCAAATGAAAACTGTATCGGACACTTTAACGACAACTTACTACCTGTAATAAAAACTAAATGTGCTGTTAGTGGTTGTCACAATGGGAATAGCAACCTTGTTGCACTTAACAACTATAATAACTTAAAAGAGAGAGCAGACAATGGTCGTTTAAAAGATTTTGTTTTGGATAAAGGTATTATGCCTCCTGCAAATGCCAGCCAACTTACTGAAGCAGAAAAAAACATATTTAAATGCTGGTTAGAAAATGGTGCGCCTCAAGACTAAATACTTTATTTCTTTAATAATAATACTTTTTATAGCCTGCAAACATAAGCCTGCAGACATTACTATTAATAGCGGCTACCCTAAAGAAGTAGGTAGTATTATATTGGGCAAGTGTGCTGTTGCAGGGTGTCATAATAACACAAGCTATAAAGGAGCAGGAAGCCTTAACCTAACAACATGGAACAAGATGTTTGAAGGAGGCAGCATTGGAGCTTGCGTTATCCCTTTCAGGTCAGATTTCAGTACCCTTTGTTATTATACAAACATTGATACCAATCTTGGGGTAACATTGTTGCCTACTATGCCAGTAAATGCTACTCCCTTAAATACGCAAGAGTATTTAACATTAAAAGATTGGATAGAAAAAGGAGCCCCCAACAACAAAGGGATAGTAAAATTTGCAGGCAACCCGAAACGAAAGAAAATCTATATCACTAATCAGCTATGTGATGTTGTTACTGTTTTTGACGCAAACTCACTTTTACAAATGAGATATATTGATGTTGGTCACCTACCAACAGAGGAGTTTCCATATGGCATCAACGTATCTCCTGATAAACAAAACTGGTACGTTTCTTTTTTCACACCCAAGCAGGTTGTACAAAAGTATAGCGCAGAAGACGATCAGTTTTTAAATGATATATATATAGGTAGTGGAAACTGGCTAAACTTCACCATAACTCAAGACAGCAGGTACGGTTTTTTTGCAGATCATAATAAAAATGGAAAAATTGCTTATGTTGATTTACAAAACAGTAAACTACTTGCAACATATAAAGGCATTAACTATCCAACCAATATTGCACTAAACGAAGCTTTCAACAAGATGTACGTTGGTTGCCTGCAAGGTAATTATGTATATGACATTGATATAACAGAACCATTGAAACCCGAAATAAAAGAGCTACCTATTGACGGGACAAATAATATAATTAAAGGCAACTCACTCAATCCTGTAGATCTAAAAGTCATAAACGAAAAGTGTTACATAGCATGCTCTCAATCTAAAGACATAAGAGTAGTAGACATGCTTACAGGTAAATTGGAAACCATTATACCTATAAAGACGAACCCTTCACGCATCAGCATATCAAAAAAACGTAAGCTACTGTTTGTAAGCTGCCCAGACGATACAAAGACCTTTCCCGGAAACAGAGGCTCTATCATTGTTATAGACACAAAAACCAATACTGAAATAAAGCGTATTGACAGCGGTTATCAACCGTTTGGCATTGCTGTAGATGACGAACAAGATATTGTTACAGTTGTCAATGCCAATATATCTCCTGAAGGTGACGAGCCTCACCATTCATCAGACTGTGAAGGCAGAAATGGCAATGTGACATTTATTGACATGAGCACCTTAGAATTAGTATACAAAAGCGGTTCTGAGGTTGCAGTATACCCTTTTGGAGTAGCTACCAGATAATGTATTTCTTCCTTACATTTGGTGTCTCTAAATTTTGTGACATGAATAAACAAGTAGAAGAATTCAACGAGTACCGAGCTAAAATGAACGAGGTGATATTAGGCAAAAAAAACAAGGTCATCAATCGCTTATTCAATTTAGATACTAATACATATGCAGAAGGTGCACTTCCTGTCAAAACAAAAGAAATGCTGGGATTGGTAGCCAGCATGGTACTACGATGTGATGATTGCATCAAGTATCATATAGAAAAGTGTCATGAACAAGGTGTAACTACAGAGGAGCTCTACGAAGTTTTTGCTGTTGCAAATATTGTAGGAGGAACGATTGTAATACCACATACACGAAGAGGTGCTGAATACTGGGAAGCCTTACAAGAAGGCTAGCTCGACTCATTATCGGATTCAGCAGTTTCTTCTACTTTTTCTTTTTGCTTCTTTTCAGGTTTATTACTCTCTTCGCTTTTCACGTAGTTATCAATCACATTCTGATATAGATCTTCGTAAATGGGGACAATTTTACCTTGCTCGTAACTACGAGCATGCAAAGCTGCCGCATTTTTAAAACTACCTAAAGTATTATCATCAGAAAGAATGTGCAATGCATATTCTGCCATACTCATTATATCACCTACATCACTTAAAAAGCCTGTTTTATCATGAACGTTGATTTCCGGCAACCCTCCGGAATTAGTAGAGATAACCGGTACACCACATGCCATCGCCTCCAAGGCAGAAAGCCCGAAGCTTTCATATTGAGACGTTAAAACAAATAAGTCAGAGATACTTAATATCTCGTTCATTTCCTCTTGTTTACCCAGAAAACGGGTATCATTATGTATTCTTAAAGTTCTGGCCAACTCTTCTGCATGCTGTCTCTCCGGACCGTCTCCAACCATTAGAAGTTTAGCTGGTATTTTTTCACGTACACGTTCAAAAACTCTTAAAACATCATCTACCCTTTTTACCTTCCTGAAGTTTGATGCATGTACTAAAATCCTTTCACCATTTGGCGCAACCATTTTCTTGAAATGGTCTTTATCAGCTCTCCTAAAATGTTCTGTATCCACAAAATTCGGAATAACAACTATATCTTTTTCTATTTCAAAAGACCTGTATGTCTCTTCCCTAAGGTTATCAGATACGGCTGTAATAGCATCACTCTCGTTGATAGAATGAGTAACAACAGGAGCGTATGTTTGATCTTTACCAACAAGTGTTATATCCGTACCATGTAGCGTTGTTATATACGGTATATCTTTTCTTGTTTTTCTGAGTATTTCACGAGCATAGTACGCCGCAGATGCGTGCGGTATTGCATAGTGTACATGCAAAAGATCTAGCTTATTATTGCTTATCACATTCACCATGGTACTGGTAAGTGCTGTCTCGTATGGCGGATAGTCAAACAATGGATATTTAGGCACAGACACCTCGTGGTAACATATATTAGGATGAAAGTGCAACCTTACAGGTTGTTGATACGAGATAAAGTGTATCTCATGCCCTTTTTCAGACAAAGCCATACCCAGCTCAGTAGCCAATACACCGCTACCGCCAAAAGTGGGATAACATACTATTCCAATCTTCATACTAAGATGGTTTTATTGTGTCTATAACTTAAGCTTTACGCTTAGCATGAGTTAATAAATATGCACGCATTTTAGCTACTTCGTCTTTATTCAGCTCTGTACGTACATACATTTTAGGTAAAATATACTCCCAAGCAGCTATATCGCGAGATTCAGGTGCATACAGCTCATGACACTTTTTACAGCTAGACTCGTAAATAGTTTTCCCTTCATTAATTTGTTCTACACTGAACTTATTATTCAAAGAAGCTACAATACTTACATCATCAATCTTTTTGTCTGTATTACTAGCTACTTTTTTGTTGCTAGAACATTGTGCAAAAAACAGCCCTGCTGTTAAAAAGAGTGTTATAAACTTAAGCTTATTCATGATTAGATTTTCTATTTGTAAATATAGTCAATATTCAAAAGTCCTGTCATAATAAAATGTAAAGAACATATAAACCCATCTTTTTTATATTTACGTAATGAGAAAAATCTTTTCAATAATACTACTGGCAGGCTTACCCGCTACTTGCATGGCTCAAGACTCACTTATTATGCGTAAAATAAGTGATGAAATCATGTTACACGGCAAGTGCTACGATGATTTAAGAGTACTATGTAAAGAAGTAGGTCATAGGTTAAGCGGTAGCCCGCAAGCTGCAAAAGCAGTTGAGTGGGGTTTGGAAGCCATGCAAGAAGCAGGAGCAGACAGAGCTTGGTTACAGCCGGTCAATGTCCCGCACTGGATAAGAGGAAAGGAGCAACTAAAAATTGAATTTGAAGGAAGTTCCGATAAAGTTGAAATACCAATTCTTTCATTAGGTAACTCTCAGGGAACAGACGGAAAACTACTTGCTGCAGGTATTGTAATGGCTAACAACTTTGAAGAACTTGAAAAAATGCCTGACGAAGCCGTAAAAGACAAAGTGGTCTTCTTCAACTACCGTTTCAGGCAAGACTTATTACATACTTTCCATGGTTATGTTGATGCAGGTCCTTATCGCTGGCGTGGACCTAGTGTAGCGTCTGCTAAAGGAGCAAGTGCAGTAATTATACGTTCTGTTTCTACTGGCATAGATGATTTTCCTCACACAGGCTCTATGCATTACGCTGATGATGTAGCAAAAATACCCGCTGTAGCAATTGGCAATTCCAGTGCGGATATGCTGGAACAAAAATGCAAAACTGGTAATGTAACTGCTTATTTAACCAGCGAGTGCAGGATGCTAAAAGATAGTGTACGCTCTTACAATGTAATAGGTGAAATAGAAGGAAGTGTATACCCCAATAAGGTTGTGTTGGTAGGCGGACATTTAGACTCTTGGGATGCCGGCGATGGTGCTCATGACGATGGTGCAGGTTGTGTGCAGTCAATAGAAGTTATTCGTGCATTTAAAAAACTAGGAATTAAACCACGCTATACTGTACGTGCAGTACTTTTCATGAATGAAGAAAATGGCTTGCGCGGCGGATATGCATATGACGACTCTGCTACGGCAAGAGGAGAAGAGCACATATTTGCTATAGAAAGTGATGCCGGAGGTTTTTCTCCGAGAGGTTTTAGCCTGGCAATGGAAGATGATAAAGCCAGACAAATAAGATATTACAGAGAACTTTTTAAACCATACGGACTTTACGACTTTGAGCAAAAAGGAGGAGGAGCAGACATTTCGCCACTGCACAGACATGGAGTACCTGCGGCAGGGCTTCGCCCAGATCCTCAGCGCTATTTTGACTTACATCACACAGCTAATGATGTATTTGAACAAGTAAACCATAGAGAATTAAAATTGGGTGCTGTAGCTATGACTCAGTTAATCTACCTCATCAGCAACTATGGATTGAAATAAATGCGAAATGACTCGAGCGATAGTACACTTAAAAAGCTGCTAAAGAAACCAGCAGGTGTTATTGCTTTGTCTATAATTATAGCCACAACACTCATTGCTATTTTTGCATACCAAATAGCTCCTGACAACACACCAGATGCAAATAGGATGATTGTGGAGTTAGGTACAAAAAAGGCTGGCTTTACAATAGACCTGCTATATGTACCCAAAACTATTCAGCAAAGCAATGCCTCTGAAGGTTGGTTGTCAGGAACAACATCTACACACAATGCAATACCTATCAATGGCTATGCTACAGAAAATAAAAACCTAATCGTTTATCATTACATAGACGATGAGGTTGAGGATACAATAAGTTACAGCTATTCTGATTTAAATGTTACAAATACAGATGAAGCAGTAGCACTCATCCAAAAGCACAAGTACTACCTCGGCACAGACAGGTATGGTAGAGATATATTATCTCGCCTGTTAGTAGGATCAAGAGTGAGTATTTCTGTAGGGCTAATAGCCGTTTTACTGTCAATGACAATCGGAATATTTTTAGGTGCTGTCGCCGGTTACTTTGGCGGATTTGTAGATAACCTTGTCATGTGGTTAATCAATATATTATGGTCTATACCTACATTGTTATTGGTATTTGCAATCACGCTGACAATAGGCAAAGGCTTTTGGCAAATCTTTATCGCTATTGGCTTAACAATGTGGGTAAGCTCGGCGAGATTAATTCGTGGACAAGTTATGTCTATAAAAGAGATGGAATATATTACCGCAGCTAAAACACTTGGTATAGGCAATTTAAGAATAATAACCCGGCACATTCTTCCCAATATTATAGGGCCAATAATGGTGATTGCTGCTGCGAATTTTGCTACTGCTATACTAATAGAGGCCGGGTTAAGTTTTTTAGGAATTGGAGTTCAACCCCCAACACCATCGTGGGGGCTAATGATAAAAGAGCACTATAACTTTTTACTTACAAACAGGCCTCTGCTTGCAATTGTACCGGGACTTGCAATACTAATACTAGTCTATGCTTTTAATATACTTGGCAATACCTTAAGAGATGTATTAGATGTTAAAGACTAACTACTGATGTGACCACCAATCATTTATAGCAGTTTTTCTGGTGGGTATTTTATTCAACCTGATTCTTACAGGCTTTTGAGTAAGTTTCGACAGATTTTTTTCCTGATCCTCTAAAGACTTAAGCTTAATGGTCTCTATAGTAGGATCTAAGAACTGATTGATCGCGGCTTGGTCTAAACGTCTTATAATAGAATCCTTACTGACATTTAATGTAGGATCGATTGAGGCTTTTTTAATCATATCGATTGTTCCTAAATCAATTTGCACATACGTAAGCTCTAAAGGTGTTGATATAAATACGGTATCATTCTTAAAATCAATTTTGGTTTCAGACGAATCTGAAAGATCTATATGAAAGCCCATTTTTCCACTGGCGCTTGCAGCAACAGATTCTGTAAATTTCAACCAATCAGAATTAAAATACTTCTTTGTTTTTTTCTCTGTAAAACTTAACGAAAAGTCTTGCTCCCAAATAACAATTTTTGTTTGAGCACGTAATTGCCCCGGGTTGAAGTTATAGACAGTCTCTTGCTTACTTTCTACAAATTTGGGTAATACATACTGTATAGATAAGAATACGATTAAAATGACTAATACAATCCATATTAATCCTTTAAACATACCGGATAGTGACTTCATAGCTACTTGGTTAGATCGGCAAATATAAGAACCTCTTTGCTTTTAGGGCTTTAATACATGTTTGTGTTATTATTATTTTTCTGTTGCGACTATACTCTCTGCTGCAATAGCCGCACTACTCCATGCATGCTGAAAATTAAACCCACCCGTAACACCATCTATATTCATGATCTCACCCGCAAAATACAATCCGCTCAATACCCTGCTTTCCATAGTTGACGGGGCTATCTCATTAAGCTTGACACCTCCAGCAGTCACAAACTCTTCCTTAAAAGTTGTTTTCCCTTTCACATCAAACTCATCACGTATCAGCTTTTGTATCAAACAGTTTTGTGCTTTTGCCGGCAGTTCTCCCCAACGGACTCCGTCTTCTATCTCACATTGGTTCAACATATACTCCCATAAGCGTTTAGGCAAGCCAAATGGGTTTTTAGTAGCAATTTTTTGCTTACCTCTATCTTGTCTGAAGTTCATAAACTCTTGCTTCAAATCTTCTTCATCAGCATATTGAATCCAATTAATAAATACCTTAAAGTCGTACAGCAGCTCATTTAGCTTTTGTGCACCCCACGCTGAACATTTTAAAACTACCGGGCCACTCATACCCCAATGAGTAATCAATAAAGCACCTTCCTGTACTATTTTAGTCCCTTGAATTTTGACCGTAACACTCGGTACACTTACTCCCATTAATTTAGTAATAGGATGCTGTG
Organism: Bacteroidia bacterium; assembly: GCA_030429205.1. GTDB lineage: Bacteria > Bacteroidota > Bacteroidia > Chitinophagales > Chitinophagaceae > UBA5543. The sequence continues at coordinate 2,204,475 of JAUICZ010000001.1, read as the reverse complement.
GCATATTGAATGTAAACAAAGATGGAACAGGAGTTTCTACAGCATGTCCCAGTTCTTTAATCCAGTTATACTGCTGTGTTTTGGGAAAACCGCCACAGGCAATCAACACTTTATCCGCTTCATAGGTTGTACCATCGGAAAAGGAGATAGAGAAAACTTCTTCAGTTTTAGTAATACCAGTCAACGACTTACCTATACGGAGCTGTACCTTATTCGCCTGCATTTGTTGCCAAAGACAATCGATAATAGTTTGCGAACTATCTGTAATAGGAAATACGCGACCATCCTCTTCTGTTTTTAATTCTACCCCTCTAGTCTCAAACCAGTCTTTAGTTTTATCGGGAGGGAAACGATACAATGTTTTTTTCAAAAACCTACTGCCCCTAGGGTATCGCTTTAACAACTCTTCAATATCATTACAGTCGTGTGTAACGTTACACCTGCCACCACCGGATACCCTTACTTTTTGCAGAATTTTACTCGCTTTCTCAAATATAACTACCTCTCTACCCTTTTGGTATGGAATATTAGCTGCAGCAAAACAACCTGCAGCCCCTCCACCTATTATTGCAATACGCATATAACAGTAAAGGTAATGGCAAATTACTTTCCTAGCTATACCTGTTTAAGTGTATTATCTACCTGAATAAAATGACGAACTTGATGCGCAATAAGAAAACGTATCACATCCCCCATTTTCAACTTTATGAGCTTACTAATACTAATTGGCAATTTAATCCTGTTTAGATCTCTTTCTTTAACTTGATCCAGCATTTTTAGCAACTTTTGCTGACCTTCTTTAAACTCTGCTAATACCTTCTCTACATTCAGATCATTGGTATAAGTATAATCTTTGGGCGCTTTCATTTTATTAGTTACACTCCCCTCCTTTGGCGCCATCATTTTAGTAAAATAGTTGCCCAGCATTCCTGAGCGGAATACTGCGATAGGGTGATGCACATTGTTACTAATAGCATTTTCTAATTCAATTAAATAAAAACGATTATAACCATTTAGATGTTCTAAAACCTGCACTACACTCCATTTTTCAATACCGGGTTCTCTGAATAGCTTTTCTTCAGGTATGTTGCTAAGTTTTTCAACTACACTCAGCGTGCGTACAACATCCTTTTTGCATTCATCTATTAATTGTATTGTGTTGAAACTAGGCATGTTAATTATGTTTCTGCAAAAATACTTACCAGTACATCCGTAAATCTTGGTTTAGACCAAGATTTTGCTAGAGCCTTATTTTGCTTAACAGTTTACTAAACGTAGTTGGGTCAACCCCTATATAAGATGCCAGGTATTTATGAGGTATCATATTTAATACATGAGGGCTACGGTTTAGTAACGTAGTAAATTTTTCTTCAGCACTGTACGATAGCAACTCTATGTTTCTTTCGAGTGTACCCGATAAAGCCTGTGTTATTGCCGTTCTTGCCCAAGTCTCAACAGACCTGTGTCTATCCATAAGTCTTTTAAAGTCATTATAATGTATCCGTAGCATTTTACTAGGGGTTATAGTTTCCAGGCAATAGAGCGACGGTTGCTGAAGCAAAAAGCTATCAATGATACCTGAAAAAGAACCTTCATAAGAAAAAACCAAAGTTGATTCCTTACCATTCCTTTGAATGTAAGCCCTTTGAATGCCCTCTGTAATGAAAAACATATACTTCGCTACATCTCCTATCGATGTAATCACTTGCTTTCTACCATATGATATATCAGTCCAATAAGCTTTCATATCATCCCATGCTTTGCTTTCAAGCGACACTGTACTATCTATGGCTTCTTTAAGTTGATCTATCGACTCCATTTATAAATTAACATATGTGGACAAAATACATTGTAACAAACTATAATAAAACAAAATATGGCACGAAATTTATTGTATTGTTTTAAGAGAAAGATACATACAATGGAATTTCATATTAACACAACACTTACAGAAGATGCTGAAGACCTGTTTTTAATAGCAAAAGACAGGTTATTGGATATAAACGAGTGGAATAATCTACTTTCAAATAAAGCCTATTCCGTTTCGCTTACTGATACAAAAGGGCAAAAAGCACACAGAAATGCCAGAATGTATGATTTAATAAAAATTTCAGACACAAACAGCCCAAGTCCGGAAAAGTGGGTGCAAATTTCACATATACAATATGACAACTTCCCCGACATTAACAGCGAAAGCATATCTCTTTTATTAGAATTGTCTAATAATGACCATAAATCCTTAGAAACAATATTATTAAAAAGAGAAAACACTAATGTAACAATACATTGCAACGGAGGTAATGAACTTCCAGAGATTGATGACGCTACTCCAAATGATCATTTAATAACAGATAAGGAGCAACACCCCATTTTAAACCTGCCTAATAACGAACTACAGCAGCTATTACAAAGAATAATTACCTACTAGTATTATTTCTACAATCTAAATATTTATGTAGCTATCACTTTTTAGAATAGCAATACGCTTTTGTATTAAAACAAATAAGCGGAGCTTTGCACCACTTTTTTATGGGCAAACAAGAGCGTATTATATTATTACTATTGGCCTCACTAAACTTTACCCACATCATGGACTTTATGATCATGATGCCGTTGGGTAACTATCTGATGCCCCATTTTAACATTAGTGCTCAGCAATTCTCATTCTTAGTAGCAGCATATACTATTAGCGCCGGAACAGCTAGTATTTCTGCAGCACAGTTTATTGATCGGTTCGATAGAAAGAGAGTTTTGCTTTTTGCATACACAGGCTTTCTAATAGGTACTTTTTTCTGTGCAATTGCACCTTCATACCTATCTCTGTTATCAGCAAGAATCGTAGCAGGGTTATTCGGAGGCTTAATAGGAGCACAGGTACTGTCAATAGTTGCCGACATGATACCTTTTGAAAGACGTGGAGCTGCAATGGGTATAATTATGGCTTCGTTTTCTGTAGCTTCGGTTTTTGGTGTACCATTTGGGCTTTACATAGCAGAGTTTTTCAACTGGCATGCACCTTTCTTTTTTGTAGTAGGGCTTGGGGCCGTTTTATTACCATTGCTATTCAAGTTTATACCTAGTATGAATAGTCACGTAAAAAAAGAGCCTTTTACAAAGCAAGTATTACTCCGGATATTTGTACCTGTAATAGTTGTTTGGGATATAATAAAGGAAAAGAACCAAAGACTAGCGGTGCTGCTTACTTCTACAATGATGATGGGGCACTTCCTTATTATTCCCTTTCTAAACCCATTTATGGAGCTTAATGTTGGCTTTACAACTAAACAAACCCCATTAATTTACTTTGTTGGCGGAGCACTTACTTTATTCACCTCTCCTATCATTGGCAAGTTAGCTGATAAGTTTGGTAAGTTCAGACTCTTTAGCATAATGATCATGTTTGCAGTAATACCAATTGCTTTGATCACTAATATGCCACGTATACCATTCTACTTTGTATTATGTATAACCGGCTTCTGGTTTGTTGTATCAACAGGGCGCGCTATACCTGCACAAGCGATTGTTAGTGAAGTTGTACCTCCTGAACGTAGAGGAAAATTCATGAATATTAACTCTTCAGTACAACAGTTTGCTGTCGGTTTAGCCTCAATATTTGCAGGGATGATCGTCGTCAAAACTCCTGACAACACGATTCAGAACTATGACTTAACCGGCTACATAAGTATAGTTGTAATACTTTCTTGTCTACTATCAGCCTATCGTTTAAACAAAGCAATGAATAGCCGCTGTGATCTTAAAAAACTAGACCATGCGCCCATACATGGGAGCACAGCTCAACCATTAAGTATTACAGAAGAAGAACCGTCAGAGAGCTTGAGTAACTAACCTTTTACAATCTTCTCTTTATATATTAGCACATCGTTATGATCTGTTAAACTAATATAATAGGTTCCTGTATCTAACTTATTGTAAGTTATCTCATTAGTACCAGGCTTAAGCTCTCTGCACATAACATTATTGCCGGTATGGTTATCCGAAATTGTGGCAGACATTGGCTTACCTGTACGGTTGGTAATGTACAAAGTGTTATTCATTTTTTTTCGTTTAAGAGGGGTATTAAATATGTACTTAAATATACGAAAAAAGCAGGCGGTACACAATACGTGCTAGTGGGTATATTATCAACAAACAGCTGTTTTACGTTTCTTACCAATATACCCTTTCGCTTTTACCTTATCGATATACTCAAAGGCTAATGGCACCTTACATGCTGTGCCACCCATGTCTACACTTACTTTACCTATTTTTTCACCTGCAGCTAGGGCAGCATTTGTTAAACTCTTTATGTAGCTGCCTACAGAAATCACAAAGCCATTCATTGTATATCGCACACGATTGGGTGCGTCATTTATTGATGTTTGTACTCTATTTAATAGCTCTTTTAACGAATCAATATCTAGTTCATCGTCGCTTTTTATTGAAACAAGACTACTCAACGTTGCCCACCCAGAAGAAGCAATACGTTCATTCTTACTGTCAATCCACTTTAAAGCTAAATCCCAGCCATAGTTGCTTTCCGCAGTAACCCATGCTACAGTGTATTCGCTAATCATATACCATGAAGCAGATTTCACCCATTTTTGTAATTGTGTTTTATTCATCTTCCCAGGCTCAGCTATTAGTCCTGCCAAGTACATTGCGTCAGAGTTACCTGTATCATATAGCTGCAAAGCCAAATCATGGTCCTTCTTTACTTTCTTTTGTATTTTTTTCAAGTCAGCTACCTTTACGCCATACATATTATCAGGAGCACCATGCTTCTTGAGTATTCTCACTGTGCTTTCGCTACCCATCTCTTTAAGCTCTTTAATTACATCTTCTAATGTCATCACATGTATGTTTTAAGGTATCTGAATATAGCTTTTTTGATACAAATACACGGTTTAGTAAAAATTAATTTATAAATACAAGTATATAATGACCGTACATATAGAAAAATTACTTAAACTTGCATTATACATGCACGAGTGCCCACTCCTATAAGAGGATATGCAATTATACATTTTTAATTCTGTAGACGGTAAACACGCTGTACCATTTAGATTATTTGTATTCAACCAGAACTTGAAGGTAACCCGGTTTTCTGTGATATTAGGGATCTTGTTAAGTGCCTTCGTATTAACATCCAACCTATTATTTAATTTCAACTTTATACCGGCTAATAAGTTATATGTATATGGTTTTACAGCCCTTTTAGCTGTTTCCATAGTATACCTTTTTGCAATACAGTATTTAAATAAGTTGGATGCAAGAAGAAAGTTAGTGTCAAAAAGAATAATAGGTAGCACCTACCCCACTGTAATTATACTGTGTACTGTATGGATGTCTTTTGCTACAAATCAAACCCCTGCAAATAACATGACTATGTTTATGTTTGGTGTGTTGTTTGTCGGAGTCTTGTGGTTATTCAGTATACGTAGTGCTGTATTCATTAGTTTTTTGACTTTAGCTTCCTTGATAACAGGAATGCTCTTTTTACAGGAAAATAAAACACTACTGGTATTAAACATCCTAGCAGGAACAATTATAGTCGTGGGCTTCTACCTTATATCCAGAATTGTATATTCTTATCATGCAAACTATTTTATTCAACTAAGAATTATCGAAAAAAATCACAGGGAAATAAAAAAAATAGCAGAACTGAGATCAGAGATGCTAGGTATAGTTGCCCATGACCTGCGAAGCCCAATTAATAGCATTACAGCACTTACAGACCTGGCAAAAGAAGCTAACAACACGCAAGAAGAACGAGAAGAGTATGCCTATATGATTACCGAGGCATGCAATGAGGCCCAGAACATCATAAAAGATTTAATAACGATCGTAAAAGGAGACAATAAACAAAGCCTTCATTTTAAAAAGCTAAACATTAATTTATTTCTGGCTCATGTACAACAGCATTGGGTGCATAAAATGCCAGACAAGAAACAGCTTTTATTAAGCGTTCCTGACAATATAATAATGGCAGACCTTGATCAGGATAAAATGACAAGAGTCTTAGACAATTTAATAGGTAACGCTATAAAGTTCACAGATCAAGATGGGAAGATCCACATAAAAATGACTCAACCCGATAAAGGTTCTGTGCAAGTAATAGTTAGTGATAATGGCATTGGCGTACCGGAAGATATTAAGCCATTCTTGTTTGATAGGTTCTCAAAAGCGGGAAGACTAGGTTTAAAAGGTGAAAAGTCTCATGGCTTAGGTTTAAATATCTGCAAACAAATCGTCGAACTTCACAAGGGCTCTATATCTGTAGACAGTATAGTTAAAAAAGGAACTGAATTTTCAATCTGGCTACCAATAGAACAAGAAACACCTACCAAAAACAAAGAGAATACACGAGAACTTGATATGAGCCACTAATGGCTGAACAACAAACCTATTACATTATACTATTTTGCATTATATTGTAATATAAACACATGTAATATGAAACTATTGTTCAGCCTTGTACTAGCAATAATAAGTACAAGCTTATGCGCACAGGTTACAACAAAAGATTATGCAATCAGAATAACCGCAACTGTACAAACTACCCCACCCGGCATTACACTAAACTGGGATGCTGTAGCTGGGAATAACAACATCTCAATATATCGTAAAAGCAAGAATGCAACCTCTTGGGGCACAGCAATAACACAAGTTGCAGGAAATGTAACTACATATACTGATAATACGGTGCAGGCTGATAGTGCTTATGAATATTATTTATACAAATCTGCCGGTACATCTCCCAGAGGATATATTTATGCCGGAATAAAACAACCTGCAATACACAACCGAGGCGCTATTTTGTTATTAGTGGATTCCGCTTTGATAGATTCATGTAAAACCGAGATCACAACATTAATGCAAGACCTTCGAGGAGACGGCTGGGAGGTTTTACGAAGGGATGTACTAAGCACAACTCCTGCAACAACAGTTAAAAGTTATATTGTCAGTACATATAATAGTCAAAGTAACTTGGAAGCTGTATATGTACTTGGCCATGTGGCTATACCACACAGTGGAAATATAAATCCTGATGCACATACAAATCACGTAGGTGCATGGGCAGCAGATAGCTACTATGCTGATGTAGATGGTAACTGGACAGATAATGCAGTAAACAACACATCATCATCTAACAGCAAGAACCACAATATACCAGGCGATGGCAAGTTTGATAATAGCACACTACCCAGCTCGTTAGAACTACAAGTTGGCAGAGTTGATTTATACGATATGCCTGCATTTAGTAAAACAACTATTCAACTGATAAAATCATACTTAAACAAAGCCCACAACTATAAAACAGGGCAACTTAAAGTTACCAAAAGAGCGTTGATAGATGACAACTTCAACAGTCCATCGTACTTTCCTGAGGCTTTTGCAGCAAATGGATGGCGAAATTTCCCTCCCTTAGTTGGTAAGGATAGTGTTAGCACAAAAGATTTTATATCTAACCTTAATAGTAGTTCATACCAGTGGGCGTATGGCTGCGGTGGCGGAAGTTATACAAAAGCAAACGGTATAGGAACAACTAGCGATATAGCGTCTAATGACATGAATGCTATTTTCACAATATTATTCGGCAGTTATTTTGGAGACTGGGATTATAAGAATAGCTTTTTGCGATCACCTTTATGTGCAAATACGCCATCTTTAGTATCATTCTGGGCAGGCAGACCAAACTGGTACCTGCATCATATGGCGCTTGGAGAACATATCGGTTACTCTGCCAGGCTATCTCAAAATAACTCTTTTTACAACCCAACCGGTTTTGGAGCAAGGTGGGTACATACTTCGCTAATGGGCGACCCAAGCTTACGTACAGAATATGTAAAACCTGCAACTAACATATCTATCAACAAAGACCCTAAGGCAGGTGCTACCATATCTTGGACTGCGACAACGGAAGCTGACCCTGCAGGATATTATATATACAGGTCTACAAGTGAATACGGGAAGTATACACTACGTTCAGGGTTGGTAACAACAACCAGCTTTACTGACTCTTTTGGGAAAGACGGTAGTTACTGGTATATGGTGCGCGCAGCAAAGGTACAGATGACGCCATCGGGATCTTATTATAATTTGAGTATAGGTGAAGCAGCTGACGCCGGCAACGTTGTATACCCTCACGATGAAGTTAGTATTAATACACTTGCTAACACTGTAGATAAAATAGAGCTCTACCCTAACCCTGCTGTAAATACTACCAATATTGAATTACAGTCTTCAACAGCTCAAACCTCAACTATTACAATCGTTAACATAGATGGTAAAGTAGTACAGAGAATTTCTCCGAATTTAATAAAGGGGAAAAATTTAATTACCATCGATGTTAAAGACTTAACCACTGGTATGTATTTCATATATGTTAAAGCACTTGGCAGTACACAAATATTTAAATTGGCTAAAACATATTAAGATTCAGTATTTTAAACAGGTAAATTGATTTTTTATTACATTTGATGACTGTTCAAAAAAGACAACGGTATAATATGAAAAAAGCAGTTTTATTCTTAAGCACTATTCTAGTAGCCTCACTAGCGTTTACATCTTGCAAAAAAAGTTATACTTGTGAGTGTATTAATACTCAAGGCGAGCGAAAAGTAGAGTCTGTATTAGCTACCAACCGCTCTGAAGCGCAGAAAAACTGTAATGAATATGGTTTAGTAGCACATTGCAATATCAAATAATAAAGCATTCAAACATATTTTAACCGTTGCTGTACAGCAACGGTTTTTTTATTGTTTTTCAGGTATCAACTTGTTTAACATACGCTCACTGACACCTACGAATGGTAAGAAAACTAAGACGCCCAATACATTAAACAGTATATGTGCATTTGCTACTTGCTGCTTTAACGATGCCGAACCTGACAGGTATGTTATAAAATCTACAAATAATGGAAAAACAAATAAACCTATTATTATAGTAGTTAAGTTAAAAAACAAATGAAACAACCCTGTTTTAATCGCTTGCCTGTTAGACTTGATGGTAGCCAAAAGCGTATCAGAACAAGTACCCAACTCAGCACCTAACATCACTGCGATTGCCCCCGGCAACTCTATCAGACCTTTTTTTGCTAAAGTGATGACCATACCTACAGTTGCAGATGAAGATTGTATAATTAGAGTAACGACAGCCCCTGTTCCTGCTCCTTTAAACCGATTATTCAATGTAGACATATAGTCTAAGAAATATGGCTTTTCTTTCAGTGGTTCTACAGCATGCTCCATGGTATATAACCCAAAGAATAATATACCGAAAAACATTATCGCCCTACCTATATTAGATACATTCTTTCTTTTAGTAGCAAAACTTAGTACTAAACCTATAATTATTGGTAAAGGAGAGTATTTACCTACGTCTAATGCAATTAACTGGCTGGAGAACGTTGTACCTATGTTAGCCCCCATAACTACTCCCATTGCATTTTTAAAGGTAAGAGCCCTAGCATTCACTAATACTATAGTCATAATGATTACAGCAGATGAAGAGTCTAGAATAATAGTAATAACGGTACCTGTTACTATTGCTGTAAATAAGTTTTTAGTGAATTTTTCTAAGATATCTTTTGCCTTTGTGCCTAGTAATGCATTTAGTACATCAGACAAGTTGTTAACAGCAAATAAAAACAAGCCTAACCCTCCTAGTATAGATAGAACAATCTCCATGCTCTATATTATCAATACACACCATAACACTAACAACTTTCTACATTATCATTTGTTTATATTTATGCATCCTTTAAAACTCAGTTATGAACTATCTTGTAACCTTACTACTCTATCTCTCTGTATCCATCACTACCTATGCTCAGCAAAACACTATTTCCATATACTATACCAGCGGTAAATACAAACTAACAAGTACACAGAAAAAAACTATCGACTCACTTGCCTATCACGATTTATTAGTAAGCTCTAATCAATACATCATTATCGGATATGCCGATGTAGTGGGTACAGAGCAAAGCAACTTAAAGTTATCAGAAAGGCGTGCCGAAGAGATGGCGCAATACCTAAGCACATTAGGTATAAAACATATTGAAACTGTAATTGGTAAAGGAGAGGTAGACAAACCAGTTAATACTAAAGGTTACCCTACCGATAGACGTGTGGACATTGTTAGCTCAAAAAAAGCTATAGCAAAATCGTCATTACCGGATATTACTAAGTTAAAACCTAACGATGTTTTTGATTTAGAAAACATGTATTTCGTCGGAGGGAAGCCCATTCTATTAAAAGAGTCAATCCCCACGTTAAAACAACTGTTAGCTGTATTGAAAGCGAATCCAAGTGTAAGTATTAAAATAGAGGGGCATGTACACTGCTATAGTTTTAATAAATGGCGTAACCCAAATGTCAGGTTAACGCGCGAGCAAGTAAGACAACAACGTCAAAATGCAATAAAGGAAAGGAGATGGCATTACGAGCTATCTACTGCCAGAGCTAAAACAGTGTATCAATATTTAGCTGACAATGGTATAGACTCAAACAGGCTAAAATATGTAGGCTTATCTTGTAAAGGCATAGAAACTCACCCTAAAAACAACCGACGGGTAGCAATTAGGATACTTAGCATTGGAGATGCAACAATCAGTGACAATAGAGAGTGACCTTTAGAACATTAAATTTCAACGCATAAAAAAAGGAGCCTTACGGGGCTCCTTTTTAATATTACAACGAGAGAGACATTTCTTATTGTTGGGTAGCTGTGTATACTACGTCTACTGCATAGGTACCTGCTGGATATGCAAAACCAGGGGTAGCTTTATACTTTACACTGAAGGTTTGGTTACCACCACGGCTACCGTTACTGATGATATCCTGACTGCTGCTCTTTAATGTAGCATAGTTAGTTGCTGAAAAAGGACTAGCGATTGACCCACCTGTTCCGTTGGCTGTTACTTTTACTGCTAATACATTCTCTACAGGCATTGTTGGTGCAGGTGTTGTGTTACCAGTGTATGTGAAGTTAGCCGCGTTTGACTTAACAGCTACTGTAAAGTTTTTATTTGAACGTACTTTCAACTCTTGTGCGCTTGACTCAACACCGTTTGCATAATCGTTAACTGATGTGAACGGAATGTTTACATCTGCTCCTGTTGCGCTGCTATTACCTGTGAATGTGATCTCGATAGCGTTGCTCAATACAAGATTTACTGTTTGAGAAGCTGAAGATGATTGGTTAGCCTGGTTTTGTGCGTTTGCTGTGAAACCTAGAGTTGCTAATGCTGCGATTGCGATGATCTTTTTCATAATTGTTTGTTTTTGTTTGTTAAGTTGTTTTGTTTGTTGTTTGCTTGTTTTGTTGATACAAAGATGCGACCACAAACAAATCCAGGCAAAAAAACAGCAACTGTTAACCCCCGATTTGCAATCGGTTAACAGTCGATTAACATGAAAAAGATCCTAATTGATTGAAAATAAGACAATTACAATCATCCTTATTGAACTTCTGATGGAGAATGACCAAATTGCGCTTTAAAAGACCTACTGAAATATGACAAATTACTAAACCCTGTCATGTAGGCTATTTCCGACACATTGTAACTTTCATCGCTTTGTATCAGCTTATAAGCTTCGTGTAAACGTATTGACCTTATAAACTCAACCGGAGTCAACCCTGTCGCTACTTTAATCTCTTTCTGTAGCTTGTTTCTACCCATCCCCACATGTGCACCTAGTGTATTTACATTCAAATCAGCATCATCTAAATGTTCTAACACATAATCCATACACTTTTGGGAAATAGTACTCTCTATAGCAACAGAGACACCTTCTTTGCTATCATTAGATGTAATAGGTGCATTATGCATGAACTTTTCGTAAAACTGTTCGTGCCTTTTTTGGTGTTGCTTCAGTGTATTTTCAACAATTGCTACCAACTCTTCTATTTTAAAAGGCTTGGGTAAATAATTATCAGCACCTGAATGATACAGCTCTACTCTATTATCAACCTGATTTTTTGCAGTAAGTACTATTATTGGGATATGCCCTAACCTATCCGATGATCTAACTTGCTTTACCAACTCTTCTCCCGACATTTCAGGCATCATGAGATCTGTAATAATGAGATCTGGTATATTCTGTTCTATGATACCTAAAGACTCTTTACCGCTATATGCCTGTAAACACCTGAAATCCTCTTCGATTAAGCTCTCTGCAATAAACGCATTCAAATCAACATGATCTTCAACTACAACGACCAAAGGCTTTTTGTCATCCTCACTACTTAACACACCTTGTTGACTTGTACTTTGCAGTTGGTTTTCACGGTTAATTACCGGCAGTGTTATTGTAAAAATTGTTCCTTCTCCTAGGGCTGACTCTAACCTTACGCTACCCTTCAACTGCGTTACATACTCTTTTACAAGAGAAAGCCCTATACCGGTACCCTTATGGTTATTTACATCTACCTTATAAAATCGGTCAAAAACCTTTTCTTGATCTTTTGCATCAATTCCGATACCTGTATCCTTAATTATGAGTTTAACAGAATCATGGGATGACTTTTTAGCTTCCACGATAACGCTTCCACCTTTTCTTGTGTGTTTAAATGCATTTTGTAATAAGTTATGTATGCATTGAGACAATTTAAACTCATCTGAATCCATTATTACTTCGTCAACACACAAAACACCAAACTCAATATCAGACTCTACTGCGAATGACTCATATTGTAGTTTTATGTTTTCTAACAACTTGTTTAGCTCTATTGTTTCTATCGTCAACTCCTCATTACCCTGCTCTATTCTATTTAGCTGTAATAGTTGCTCAACCATCGACATTAAATGGTCAGTATTTTTTTTGATGTAAGTCGCCTGCTTTTTGATGAACTCTTTTTCAGATTTCTCACAAATCTGATTAGCAGGCCCCATTATTAAGGAAAGAGGTGTTTTCAGATCGTGCGATATGTTTACAATAAACTTATTCTTCAACTGCTCTAGCTCTTTCATCTTGATAATCTCAAGTTTCTGCTTTTCAGACTCTAACCTCTGTGCACGAATTTCATCCTGAGCTATTTTTATACTACAAAATGCAGCCACTACGTTGAACAGCTGCACATGGATTTCTTTGTAAAACTCTTTCTGAGAATGTTCTGAATCAATTACACCATACACCTTGTCACCAATCATAATAGGAACAGCCAACTCAGAAAACCTCTGCTGGTCATCAACAATATATCCACCTTCTGTAGTAGTGTCATTTATGCGTAATGGCTGCTTAGTGTTGTACACCCTACCAACAATACCTTGGCCCGGCTTTATTTCAATAGGTGCAACAATCTTGTTACCTACTCCAGAGCTTTTCTGCCCATATGCTGCAACCTGTACAAGAACACGTTTATCTTCATCATACATGTATATAACAAAATCCTCCAACCCTAAGAGAGGGATACTAGTTTGTGTGATATCCCACAGTATTTCTTTTGCAGGTTTATCTATCAATAGTATGTTAGAAAGAGATTTAGCTAACTCGCTTATTTTATTAAAGTGTCTTTCAAAATAATCTAACCTATGTTTACCATACCTGAAGTCGGTTATTAACAGATAACTATTAGCAATATTCATAATAGTTCCCGTAATAATAAGAGGGATTGCATTTACGGCTACACCTGTTGGAAACAGTACTGATATCACGGTACTGACAGATAAAGCAATAATTGTAGAAAGCATTGCTACTACAAAACCAGTGAAAGTTATATAATAACGACGCTCAAGGATATACATTGCAGCAGACCAACTGCTAATGATAACCATCTCCTGCTTACCACCTCCATAAAAGAAGGCATCAATAGGTAGCATCAGCATTGCTGCACCAAAAATGGCCCAACATAAACCTACCTGCCACGTTTCTCTAATAATGCTCCATGCAGCTATAACAAACAAGACAACAGTCAACAGTATTGCACTGTCGACTGTTGATAATGATAATATTGATTTACCTGGTAATACAGTAGCACATACTTGAAATAAAAGCATCGCGCCTACCCACTCCTTCATACGTCTGGGAGTGCCTCCGGGTTTTATAGACTTTTGTAAATATGCTACTACTACGTTTGCCAAGACAAATTATCTGTTTAAGATCAATGTTTTAGTAGAGACTCCTTTAGTTGTGCTCACTCTAATATAATACAAACCATTTGCTGTTGTGTTAGAGAATGTATACTTATTAATATGTTTCAAGTTCTCTATTATAGCTCCGGATGCATCATAGATTAAAAAGCTCTCTACCTCACTTGCATTTTTATTCAGCATAATAGCTCCAGAAGTAGGGTTAGGATATAGCGTTACAGAGTTATCTCTAATACCGGTATTTATAACAGATGCCGGCTTGTACTTTTTAAGCCTGCATGAAAACGCCGCTTGAGTATTAGGGTCTGCAACTACTCCGCCTAAAACTAGCTGACCATTCTGTTGCTTTAATACTGTTGTATAATACATCTGCAAGTAGTTTTGAGGTAGTGCTGCTATTTTATAACCTTTTTGCTCATAATCCGTATTAAGAGTACCATCCTTTTTATATAAAACTGTTAAACCATTAAAAGGATTTCCATTATTGCGATGTGCACCTGCTATAAAGATATCTTTGTTATCTAGTAACATCATATCAAAAAATATTTGCGATTGCCCTGCTCCCAGATTTAATACAACCTTACCGTTTCCACTACCAAAAGATGTGCTCATTACTCCATTCGTATCCAGTTTCATTAAAAAGCCTAAATCATCGTTATTTAAATCATAACTACCGCATAGAAACAGAGATCCTGCACCATCATAAATCACATCGCGAAAAACGGTTGAGCCAGCTTCTGTATATTGAAAGAAACCTTTATCAGCAAAACTCGTATCGATTATACCATCCTTTTTAAGCTTACATAAGAATTGCTTGCTTTTCTGTCCTTGTGTTTTACCAATTATATATATACTTCCGCTTGGAGCAACCATTAGTTTTGAAAGGGTCTCTTTATCTCCATTATTCGGATCTAGCAATCTCATACCCATCGATCCGAAAGACTGCTCTAAAGAACCATCCATTTTTGTACAGATAATAAAGGCATCAGTAATTGTCCCATTAACCTTGTTGTGGCCACCAATGTATATCAAATTATTTACCACCTTCATTTCGCTGATATAATCATCTACCTTAACGTCATATGTTATGTATCCATTATTTCCAAATGTATTATCAATGGAACCATCGGTATTTAATCTCATTAATAGAACATCCCTATTTGAGTTTCCATCTGTCGTTCCGGCTACTAGCGCTTTACCATTTGGTAACTCCACAATGGAAATACCATGATCATCAGCTCCAAGCTTAGGATCATACATAGACAACCCAGAGGTTCCAAACCCATTTACAGGTTTTCCGTCCTTGTCCCACTTTATGGCATAAATGTTATTATTACTACCACCTGTAGTACCTATGCCTAAAACATTATCATTAATACCTATGGAGTATGAACCTGCCTGAATACCGTTTACAGAAGGAGTAATTATTGCATAACCATTTACTCCATACGAAGAATCTATGCCGTCCGGCATTTGTGCGTTTACCAGCGTTGAAGCTAATAATGTGATTGAGAGTAGTGTCTTTTTCATAATAGTAATATTTTATGCAAAGATGTCCCGCAAGCCCCCCCAAGGCTTTCAAAATCAGCACTATATGTTGTAATAATTGCACGCTGATGCATTTTGTGCAAGGGAAATGCAAATAATACAAGCATAGAAGGCTTTTTCCTCCTGAGCTATCATTTAAATAACATATATATATGCACTAATGGTTGCCATTTTCAATGCATTATTAATATATTCGTCACTCTTAAAATTAAACAGTGCTATATGTTATCAGATATTGAAATATCAAGAGCAGCCAAATTAAAACCGATCACAGAGATCGCTGAACAATTAGGCATTAAAGCAGACGACATTATCCCTTACGGTAGAACAAAGGCAAAAGTACCGCTTAGCTACATGAATGAGGAGAACATTAAGAAATGTAACCTGATATTAGTTACAGCCATCACGCCTAACAAGGCAGGTGTTGGTAAAACGGTAACCAGTGTTGCAACATCTTTGGGTTTAAACCATATTGGCAAAAAAGCTGCAGTAGCTCTTCGTGAGCCTAGTCTTGGACCATGTTTTGGTATGAAAGGTGGTGCTGCCGGTGGTGGTTACTCTCAGGTATTACCAATGGAGGACATCAACCTTCACTTTACCGGAGATATGCATGCTATTACTTGTGCTAACAATATGATAGCGGCATTATTGGATAACTACCAGCACCAAAACCGTCACACAGAAGATGCCTTAAATTCTATTGTATGGCGCAGAGTACTGGATGTTAATGATCGTGCTTTACGTAGCGTCATTACAGGTGTTGGCGGTATCAGTAATGGTGTAACTGCAGAGACGGGCTTTGATATTACTCCTGCATCTGAAATCATGGCGCTATTCTGCCTTGCAAATAGTGTTGAAGATTTACAAGCACGCATTGAACGTGTTGTATTAGGACATAAAAGAGATAAAACACCTGTTACCGTTAAAGATCTTGGTATTGCAGAATCTATAGTTGTTTTGCTTAGAGAAGCTATCCTACCAAACCTGGTACAAACTACAGAGAACACGCCTGCATTTATCCACGGTGGACCATTCGCAAATATCGCACATGGTTGTAACTCTGTAATTGCTACAAAAATGGCTATGAGCTGTAACGATTATGTTGTTACCGAGTCTGGCTTTGGTAGCGATTTAGGCGCAGAGAAATTCCTGGATATTAAATGCCGCGTATCTGGTTTAAGACCAAAGGCTACTATTATAGTAGTAACCACCTCTGCACTTAAACTACATGGTGGTGTTCACCAAGACGAGATCAAGAACCCTAATCTTGAAGCAATGAAAGCAGGTTTGCCGAACTTGCAACGCCACATAGAAAACATGAAGAACTTCGGTCAGAGTGTTGTGGTTTCTTTCAACAAGTTTCATTTCGATACTGACGAAGAGGTAAACTATTTAACTGAGTGGTGTAAGGAACAAGGTGTTGCTTTTGCTATCAACAACGGTTTTGCAGAAGGTGGTAAAGGTGCTGCTGCTCTGGCAGAAACAGTGGTTGATGTTATTGAGAATAACCCTTCCGGCGAACTTAACTTCACTTATGATGATGAAGATGACATTCGCACTAAGATTGAAAAAATAGCGACTAAAATATATAGAGCAGACGGTGTAGAATTTGGTGCAGGTACAATTACTAAAATCAAAAAGCTTGAAGAGGCTGGTTATGGCAATTTACCTATATGTATTGCTAAAACACAATACTCTTTCAGCGATAATGCTAAGTTGATCAACGCACCTACCGGCTTTAAGATCACAATACAAGACATCATCATCAATGCAGGAGCTGGCTTTATAGTTGCCGTTGCTGGTGACATCATGCGTATGCCGGGTCTTCCAAAGAGCCCACAAGCATTACGCATCAAACTTGTAAATGGAGAGATCGAAGGTTTGAGCTAATCAACAATAAGATATGTTTCTTTATAAAGCCCCGCTTTGCGGGGCTTTATTTTTTTCTGCCAAATCCTTTATTGCCACATTCCTCTTTTCTAACAACCTTCTCATATATCTCTTCAAGAATAAGAATTCAGCTATTGTACCCAAAACACTCAAAGGTGCTTTAAACTCAATGACATCTGTCATTATTGTGCTAATACCGTTATATTCAAACCTATGTTCGTGGCGTAACATCTTAAACGGGCCTTTTGTCATAACATCAATAAAATAATCAGGTTGTTTCATTTCTAATATCATTACTGTCATCTTCATTCTAAAGCCAAAATGATGAGCCTCCCATGTCACAGACTCCCCCTCTTTTATCAAACCAGTAGTTACGCCTGCTATTGCTCTTTCTTTTGAATCTTTCATTGATGATTGATGTGCATCAATATCTCTCGATAAGTTAAAGCACACATCTACCGGTGCATTTATATCTGTTATTAATGTAATTGTAGCCACCCTAAACTCTTATACTTATTATATCGTGTATGGCACTCTCTGCATTGTCGAAATTAAACAAGAAGCCTTCTTTTAATAACGTTTGCGGCGTTACCCACCTACTTTTTAAGATCAACTCTGTTTCTGTACCAATAATCATTGCTCCAATATTTAATAACCAAGCAGGGATAGGTATGCCTATATTAATGCCATATGCTTTTCGTAAGACCTTCATAAAGTCTTTATTTTTTATTGCTGTTGGTGCAGTACAATTCACAACTCCTGAAATTTTATTGTTCATGACCCACTCTGTACTCCTTACTGCATCTTGTTCATGTATCCAAGAGATGTACTGTTTACCATCACCTTGTTTACCTCCCAGCCCAAACCTGACTAAGTTTAACAACCTGGGAAAAACGCCATCACCTCTTCCTAATACTATTCCCATCCTCAAGGCAACCTTTCTGGTATATGGTGTTTCATATTGTTCAAATGCATCCTCCCATTTATTACATACATCTATAGAAAAACCATAGCCAATTTCACCTGTTTCCTCATCTTGCGGATAGTCTTCTGCATGTCTGTAAATAGTAGCTGATGTGATATTGATCCAGACTTTGGGAGGATCTTGCATACCTCTTATTACTTTTCCCAATAGAAGTGTAGGTATTACTCTAGAATCAATGATCTCTTTTCTGTTACGTTCTGTATATCTACAGTTTACATTCTTGCCACATAAGTTAATGAGCATATCAGCAGCATACAAAGCGCTCACCCAACCTCCTTCATTAGCTGCATCCCAAACTATAGTTTTTATATTTCTGCTATCCTCTTTTGGTCTTCTACTAAGTATTATTACTTCTTTAGTAATTTTTGAATAGTAATCAGCTAATACCGTTCCTAAATAGCCACTCCCACCTGCTAATATTATTTTATTGTACTTCATATTACGCTGTTATTAAAATCATCATTAAAACACCTATGCGATACAACACCCATGTAGCAGTCATCAACCATGTTACCTTAAGCAGTTTTGCTCTTCTTATATGTTCTATAAACATTAAGAGTACTACCAGCATGAAGTAGCTCATACTTACTATTTGAGGTACTGCGAACCAAACTGACACCAGTAACAAAGGCAATAAAGCGATTGCTCCTGCAATTGAAACAGTCATCATATTACCCAAATAGTCCCATGCATTTTTCTTATCCAATGTATTCACTACAATCCCTTGATATGCTAATTGTCCAAAACAGACTAAATATTCTCTTAAAGCCTCTCCGGCTGGCATAAGTCCACTAAGCAGTAATGAATATTTAGACAATACTAATCCAGTAATCAAAGCTGAAATCAACAAATACAGAACTCTATAATCAGCTCTAAAAGTTGGTTTTAAACCAGTAATACTTTTAGCAGGCATTATTACCTTTCTGTTGTATGAAATGAAAGCATATACCTTTTTCATAATCCATATAAATGGAGCAAATTGAAATAGCCTATTCAAAAGTGGATATGCACTACCTATTACGGTGAATAAGCTATCTATACCATAGTACACATCGCCTGTTGTCTTATCTACTAGCGCTATTTCGTTCACTGCACGTTCCTTATCTATATAAGGACATACATTTTCTATAGTATATTGATACGGGACACGCCCCTTATTGTCTAGCATGCCTGTCTTTAAAAAAAGGCCTGTATACCAGCAACACAAAGGACATTCAGAATCATATAGTATCGTGTAATTTCTTAGTATTTTCATATTTTCAATAAATTTTGAAAACTAATAGCAAAAAAATTATTTCAATAGTTTAAAGATGGCTCCAAAAAACCAGTTTTCATCTGCTTTCATCATTGTTTCAATACTTTTGTCCATCTTGCCAGCAAACTCATGAATGTTCTTTACAGACTTCACAAACTCTTTTGCTTCGGGAGACTTTTTATCATCTACATCTTGCAATTGCTTCAATTCCCTTAGTATTGGTTCTATTTCTTTACGCTTTCTTTCTCTAACAATGCGTTTGGCAACCTCCCAAATATCCTTCTCGGCAACAAAGTATTCCTTTCTATCTCCGGGTATTAACTCTTTCTGTACTAAATCCCAGCTAATAAGCTCACGCAAATTCATATTAGCATTACCTCTGGATACACTTAACTCTTGCATTACATCCTCAGTACTTAAAGGCTTATCTGACACCAACAATAATGCATGTATTTGAGCCATAGTACGGTTAATACCCCACTCTGAGCCTAAACGACCCCATGAATTTATGAATTGTGTTTTTGCCTCTTGTAACTTCATGCTAATGCAAAGATATACAAAAATTCTAAACTTTCAATAATTACTGAAAATAAAATATTAAATATTGAATAAATCCTTTATCAGCATCTCATTATTGCTGGTTGTATCAATAATAGGCATCTCCTTTATCTCTTTAATACGCTCTTCACCCGTTAAAAAACTGAGGTTGCCATTCTTGTCTCTGGATTCACGTGTTTTTGAAGGTTGGTATACCTCTTCTGGTGTTACGGCTTTGAAAGGAGCAGCAAGATCGTTACGTACAAAAAAGGCATTCATGCCTGCCGAATTTGTACCTACAAAAGTGTATCCTCTTTCTTTAGCAATATTGTAAAATGCTTTTAGTGATGCACCAAAGTATAGATCCGAGTAATGAGCATTTCTACGTACAAAGCTTGGATTATACGGTACCGTAATAGAATGTTCAGCCCCAAAAATATTGTTATACTCACATATAAGTATCCTTGGGTTTACAACGTCAATTGCCTGGTATACCCAATAATCATTACCATCAATATCTACACTTAATATACCTATATCTTCCTGTTTAACATTCGAGGATATTAAATGGTTAATATTATCCTTTGTAATAAAAGATTCTACGGCTGTTAACTCATGACGCCAATATATATCGTCAGACTGTATGAACTGGATATTAGACTTTGACCCATCTATCACTAAACCACTCCAATTATCGTTCATCATCAAAAAACGAGTGTTAGACTCCAGATAGTTCTCTACCCCAAATTCAACAAAAACTTTATTCGGGATATCTATTTTTGATACCAAGTACTGAATAATACCGTCTTCACCCCATTGAGAAAACACCTTAAACTCTACCTCTGAAAGACTTTCAATACTTGTTTTAGATTTCACTTCTGCTGCTTTATTTTGCCCAAGCAACATCAAAATCTTCTGTTCATCTTTACTTAGCTTTTCTGTAACCTTTTTTAAAAAGTTCTTTAGCCTGTCTTTCATATCAAATAATAGTAACGTTAAGCGGCAAAAATACATACGAATATTCAAGATTTTATAACTAATTCATTGCTCAAGCGCCATTATTTCAGGCTAGTGCGGCTTATTTTTTACCTTTGTACGATTGTTAATGAGGTTTGTGACATATTCTTCAGACCTGAGTAACTCATATATATGGAAGAAAACAACCTGCTCAAGCAAGAAATATCTTTAAGGCAAATAGAGCTTATCAGGGTAGATTTGCCGCAAAAAGCAACTTTTGTATCAGGTATTGGCGTAAGAAAATCAAAAGAAACGCTACTAATAAAGTGGGTTGACGCCGAAGGGGTTGTCGGCTATGGTGAATGTTCTTGTAGGCCTGATCCTTATTATTCTGACGAGTTTTTAGACGCCTCAATGATATTGGTCCAAAAGTTTATTCTTCCGCACTTAAAACCCAGTCAGACATATCAGGAAGTACTGGATATTATGCAACGTATACGCGGGTGGAACTTCACAAAAGCTGCTATTGAAGCAGCCATGTACCAGATAGTTAAGCAAAAAGAAGATTATACCATAAGTGATGATTTAAATGCAAACCAGATAAAAAAGGTACCTGTAGGAATTTCACTTGGCATATATGAAGACGAACTAAAATTTAAAGAAGCTGTACAAAATGCAATCGATACAGGCTACCATCGCCTGAAATTCAAGATATCACCATCAGTAAACACTAAAAACTTCGATGCAATCAACCCCATATTATTTGACAATGATGTACATGTAAGCTTTGATGCTAACGGTAGTTACTACGAAGATGATATTCATAAGCTGGGATATTTTGTAAAAACATATGATACAGCAATAGAACAACCTACACCTCCCAGCAGGTTCGACATCTTTATGAAAGCCAAAGAGATGTACCCTGAACTGAAAGTTTGTTTTGATGAACAAATAAAGAATATAGGAGATCTTGTTGAGGTAAATGCCTTAAACATGATTGACGAGTTAAACTTGAAAGTAGGTCGCGTTGGCGGCATTACAAACAGTATTCAAATTCTTAATTATTGTTTCGAACAAGACATACCTGTATGGGTTGGAGGAATGTTTGAGACAGGTGTCGGCAGGCTTCAAAATCTGGAGTTCGCATCATACTTAAAAGATGCTCAGGCACACGACATGAGTCCGTCTAGCAGATACTTTAAAGAAGATATACTGAGCGATGAAGTAACCATGAATAACGGCTACATTGATGTTAACAAGACCATGCAATATGATGTAGTGCCAGAAACTATTGCAAAATACACGACAGATAAAATAGTAGAAACCAAATAAATGTTGGACTATATAATTAGGAATGCCAAAGTTTGCACAGGCTTAAAAGAAGAAGCAACGGTAAAAACCATAGGCATAAAAGGAGACAAGATAGTATTGTGTAATGACGATGCTGAAGCGAATGTAGAAATTGACGGAACAGGTATGATACTCGCTCCGGGCTTTATAGACCCGCATGCTTCTACAGGGTTTGGGTACTTCTTTCCCGAAGCTGCAAACCATAAATTATATCAAGGTATTACAACAGAAATATTCGGCAACTGTGGTACCTCTCCTGCTCCTATTGGGAAACATCTGATTGAAACAATGAACCGCTTGTCTGAAGAGATCGGCTTCCCTTTCGACTGGCGTACTACAGAAGAGTATTTTGATAGGATTCAAGATAAGCTACAGTTCAATATTGCTACCCTAGTCGGTCACAGCACTATACGCCATGGCAGTTTAGACGATTGGCACAAGATAACACCAGAGCAGCTAGACGAGATGAAGGCGGCATTGAAGCAGGCAATGCAAGAAGGTGCTCTGGGCTTTTCAACTGGTTTAATATATGCTCCCGGTTGTTTTGCTGAGTTAGATGAACTTGTAGAACTGGCGAAAGTAGCGGCAGAAAACGGGGGTGTTTATGCATCGCACATCAGAGATGAAAGGAATAAGATTGAAGAAGCCGTAGAGGAAGCACTGACCATTAGTGAACAAGCAAATGTAAAAACACTGGTTAGTCACCTAAAAGCTGCAGAACATCAAAACTGGGGTAAAATACCTAAGATTATTAAAAAGATCGAGGACTTTAACGAGGCACACCCCGACATGCAAGCTGCTATTGACGTGTACCCTTACACTGCTATTTCAACTAAGCTTAGAGCTTTTGTGCCTAAGTATATTCTACAAGATGGCATTGAGAACGTACCCGAAAAGCTTAAAGACCCACAAGTAAGAAAAGACATTGCAGACTGGATCGTAGAAAGGGATTATGCGCTGGATCAAATGATGATCATATCAGACGAGTTTGAAGAGTACTATAATAAAACAGTGGCAGAGATATGTGAAGAACACCAGCTGTCTCCAAGCGATGCTATTTCTGAGATTCTGACAAAGAGTACAGAAACATGGATAGTATACCATTGCATTGGTCAGGAAGATATTGATACAGCTATCCTTTGGGAGAAAGCCATGATATGTACTGACTCTTGGAGCTATCCTATTAATGCTCCTAAATCTATTGGGCAACCACATCCTCGCTCTTATGGTGCTTTCACGGAGTACCTTGAGCGCTATGTACTCAAACTGAACAAGTTGTCCTGGGAGGAAGCAATACATAAGATCACTTACCTGCCTGCTCAGTTCTTTCAAATCAAAGATCGCGGCCAGATAGCAGAGAACTATTTTGCAGATTTAGTGTTGTTAAACCCGTCTAAAGTAAAAGCAAACGCTACATATACATCACCAAGGAGCTTGTCAGACGGTGTTGAGTATCTATGGGTGAATGGCAAGTTGGTTATTGAAGATAAAAAGATAAAAAACACCCAACCTGGTCAAGTATTGACATTGAACTAATGAATACAGACGTTAAAATAGAAGAGTGTCAACAATCTCAAACACAAGCTGTTGCTGATATATACAATGAATATATCAAGCTGGGCAATGCTACTATGGAGGAAAAACTCTATTCTGCAGATGACATCAGTAACTGGCTACAGAATTTTAACGCCCGTGAAAAGCTCTATGTGCTGCTAAGAGGAGAAAAAGTGATTGGCTGGGGCATCATTAAAAAGTATAGTGACAGAGAAGGATACCGCTTTGCTTGTGAAACAGCTGTATACCTTACCTCATCGGAAATGAGAAAAGGTTACGGCAGCTTAATGAAGCATTTTTTGATTGATAAATGTAAAATATTAAATTACCACCATCTGGTTGCCAAAATATTCGCTGTAAACAAAGCCAGCATTGAGTATAACCTGAAATTAGGATATACAATTGTTGGTACTCAAAAAGAGATAGGGTATAAAAATGGCGAATGGCAGGATGTGGTGATCATGCAATATATAATACAGTAAAAGTTTAGCTATGTCAGCAAATAAAATAACACCATCGCTAGAAAGATTGGTGAACCTTTTGAAAGAAACTATTAACCAGCAGGGATCATTAAACCCTCAGCTGGCAAAAGAAGTTGTCATTCAGGCCGATGTTCAGGAAGAAGATCTAAAAGCTTTTGCAGATTTGGATCATCCTATTGAAGACTGTTACGGCCGACAAATGGTACATGACAATGGTAACTTTGAAGTTATGGTTATGTCTTGGCAGCCGGGCGACTACTCTTCCATCCACAATCATGGTTATACTCAATGGGGAGTTGTGCAAGTGTTTGGTAACACCCACCATTTCACATACAGCATAAAAGACAACTTCATGGATTTCTCTAAAAGAGAGATTCTACCCAAAGGGGCTATAGCTAAGGTAAATAATGCTTTGATACACCAAATGGGAAACACTACATCTGAGCCTTATTTTACACTACATATTTACGGTTGTAACGACAGAAACGAGAACGTTACCGCAGATGCTAAGAATTACGAGCTAGAGCATGGCCGTATAGCACATACAACAGGAGGAGCATTCTTTAACCTACCGGAAAATGAGATATATGATTTTGAAGAGCTGCCTGAAGTATCAGATGCGGTATTCTTGCACAATGCCTATTTATTAATGGAGTACTACAACAGACAACCTCAATCTGATAAAATTGAAGACCTGAAAAGGAATATCCTAACACAAGTAGAGCAACGTGTATTAGAAGCTGTAAGCTAAGAATACAACTAATAGCGAATACAAAAACATCATCCCGTCAACAAGGCCTAAATAAGCTCTGTCTGACGGGTGTTTTTTTGAATAATCTATAACCATTTTCGTCGCGCCGGCAACAATTGACTCTCCAACCAACCTACCTAAAGAAGGGTGTCTCAAGTATTGTACGATGCTCATCCCTACAAACAGAAGCATAGCTACAGTCATTAGCTTGTAACAACCTTTTAGCCCTAATACATTAGGCAGTGTAATTATACCTGCGTCTTTATCCGTTTGCATATCCCTAATGTCAAAAGCAACACAAAGCGTTAGCATGAACACAAAACGCATGGCTATCTCATAAGGGTAATCAGCTACAGAATGCCCCCAATATAAAACCGGCAATACGCTGGTTACTATCGTCCACACTGCAGTAAGCACAAATATTTTTAACCAGCCATAATCTTTTAACCGCTTTTTGTCTTTAAACGGCAGTAATGGTATTGAGTATGAGAAAGACAGCACCCCAAGTACTATGCAAGCAACTATAACTGGTTCAGGCATTTGTAAAGCACAAAATGCACTTCCTAAAGCTCCTACGGCTACAAATACGTAGTGCCAATGCTTATTGTGCAACGACCAATTAAATCTGTCTGAAATTTCAGGTGCAGACTTCTTTATCAGATAGTGAACATTATAGACAAAAAGTGTACTGCAAAAGATGAGGCCATGTAGCGGAGTAATGGTATCAGGGACATTGTCTAACAATAAATACTCAGTGCTAATACTTAAACCTACGGCACAAAGCGCTGCAAATGTACTGGTGTATAATACCCAGTCGAGTATACTATGTACAATATTTTTAGACAACTCTACAAAAACAAAAGTACGGCATAATGCCGTACTCTGTTATTATTGCTCTTTATTACAAGGGTATATTACCATGCTTTCTTTGTGGTCTTTGCTCTACTTTGTTCTCAAGCATTTTGTATGCTTTTATAAGTTTAGCTCTGGTATCTTCAGGTAGTATCACCTCGTCGATGTATCCGCGCGCTGCAGCACCATATGGGTTTGCAAACTTATGCGTGTATTCATCTTCCTTCTCTTTGTGCTTCGCTGCACTGTCTTCTGCACTAGCTATCTCTTTCTTAAAAATGATCTCTGCTGCACCCTTAGCACCCATTACAGCAATCTCTGCCGTTGGCCAAGCATAGTTCATATCTGCACCAATATGCTTAGAGTTCATTACATCATAAGCTCC
Source organism: Bacteroidia bacterium (assembly GCA_030429205.1). Taxonomy (GTDB): domain Bacteria; phylum Bacteroidota; class Bacteroidia; order Chitinophagales; family Chitinophagaceae; genus UBA5543. The sequence continues at coordinate 2,177,834 of JAUICZ010000001.1, read as the reverse complement.
ACCATATGCTTTACGAGTAATTACTGTGATCTTAGAAACGGTAGCCTCACTAAGCGCATAAAGTAGTTTTGCGCCATTGGTAATAATACCATGCCATTCTTGGTCTGTACCAGGTAAGAAGCCAGGCACATCTACCAATACTAACAACGGCACATTGAAGGCATCACAAAAACGTACAAAACGCGCGCCCTTTCTACTGCTTTCTATATCTAACACACCTGCCAAGCTGGCTGGTTGGTTGGCAACTATACCAATACTACGCCCACCTACTCTTGCAAAACCTACTACGATGTTCTCTGCATAATTCTTATGCACTTCTAAGAAAGAATCTTCATCAGTTACCTCTTGTATCACCTCTTTTATGTCATAAGGCATATTAGGGTTTTCAGGAACAATGTCGTTCAGCTTAGTGCGCTTCTCATCTGCAGGCTCATAATCATATACGGGTGCATCTTCCTCACAGTTTTGAGGAATATAACTTATTAATTGTTTGATATTCTCAATACACTCCACCTCATTCGCACAAGCAAAGTGAGTCACACCAGATTTTGAAGCATGTGTTTGTGCTCCACCCAGCTCTTCACTGGTCACCTCTTCGTGTGTAACAGTTTTCACAACGTTAGGTCCTGTTACAAACATGTAAGAGGTATTCTCTACCATTAAGATAAAATCTGTAATAGCCGGAGAGTATACCGCACCACCTGCACATGGCCCCATCACAGCTGATATCTGAGGGATAACACCAGAAGACTTCACATTTCTATGAAAAATATCTGCATATCCTCCTAATGAAACTACTCCTTCTTGTATCCTTGCACCTCCGCTATCATTTAAACCAATCAGTGGTGCTCCATTCTCTATTGCCAGATCCATTATCTTACAGATCTTCTCAGCATGTGTTTCCGATAAACTACCTCCAAAAACAGTAAAATCTTGAGAGAACACATATATCAACCTGCCATTTACAGTACCATAACCCGTAACAACCCCATCACCTAAAAACTTCTGGTTTTCCATACCAAAGTCGTTACAGCGGTGTGTTACTAACATTCCTATCTCTTCAAAACTACCTTCATCCAATAATAAGGTAATACGCTCTCTTGCTGTTAGTTTTCCTTTATTGTGTTGGCTTTCTATTCGTTTTTCGCCACCACCTTTCATCGCTTCAGCAATCTTCTCCTGTAGTAAGGACACCTTTGCTTGTTTATCCATTTGGCTATTGTTTTTTGTAATGCCTGACAAACCTAATGCAAAAGGGGCAAAATTTTACATTTAACCATTCTTTTGATATTTATTAAAGGAATACCCATCAGTCATTAATACCTTTGGTTTATGCGTTTAAAACTAAAATACATTTTCACAGCACTATTATGTGCTGCTATTATAAACAACTCTAGTGCACAAACCATAACAGCGTACAAAGCAGAAGACTTAATGAAGCGCCTCTCTACCAACAGTGATACTTTTTATGTAGTAAACTTTTGGGCAACATGGTGTGGACCATGTATTAAAGAATTACCCGAGTTTGATAAGGTTGCAGACAAGTTTAGAGGAAGAAATGTAAAAGTGCTACTTGTAAGCCTTGATTTCCCTGATCAATACGAAAAGAGAATACCCAAATTCATCAATAAGAAAAACCTACAGCACGAAGTTGTGTGGCTAAATGAAACTAAAGCCAACGAGTTCATACCTAAAATAGATAACAGATGGCAGGGTTCAATACCGGCTACACTACTCTACTATAAAAAAAACAAGTACACAAAGTTTTTTGAAGGTATTGTTGAAGCTAAAGAGTTAAACCCTTTAGTTGGAAAACAATTATCCAGGCTTTATTAGTACCATCTATATTTCCATTAGTTTTTATCCGTAAGAAAGTAATAGTTTAGCTATATGAACTATCTAGGGCATGCTGTATTATCGTTTGGTGACAAAGATATCCTTACTGGCAACATGATCGGTGATTATGTGAAAGGCATGGCACCTGTTGAAGTATACCCAGAGAATATACAGAAGGGTATTTTGTTACATCGTAAGATTGATGAATATGCAGATAATCACCCGGCATCTTTAAGAGCACAAGTATGGTTCAGAGAGAAATACGGGCGATATTCAGGAGCAATAGTAGATACACTTTTTGACCATTTTTTAGCTACAGACCCACACTATTTTCAAACAGAACCTGAATTACTGAGTTTTACACAAGATGTGTATAAGAAGTTAGAAAGCAACCAACAGCACTTTCCCCAAAAGTTTGCGATGTTTTTCCCTTACATGAAAGAACAAAATTGGCTGTACAACTACAGAAGTATGCAAGGCATACACCGCTCTCTGCAAGGGTTACAGCGCAGAGCTAAATACATGAGTGGAATTGATGAAGCCTACAATACGTTCATTACATATTACTACCAAATTAGCCAATGCTACTATGAATACATTGAGCATGCTGACAAATTTGTTAAGCACGAGTTAAGGTCTTAATAAACTTTCTTTAATAATGTAGTTTTGTGTGATACCAAGAGGAATGCGCAAACATATTGCCAAACATATAACTATATCTATAAGCTTAGTATTTATGGCATGCTGTATATACATACCATATACAAAAGCTTGCCCCAAATACACTGGCGAACCTAAAAAGTTTGGTAGCGTAAAATTATATTTTGAAGACACTACAACCGTTGAATACCAACTATTACGCAACAAATTAGACTCTTTCTACAGAAGACAAGTAGCTAGAGGCTTTAACGGAAGTGTACTCATCGGTTATCAGGGACAAATACTATATGAGCGGTATTTTGGATATGCAGACAAAGGGTTGCATAAAAGACTAAAACCAAACTCGGGTGTTCAGCTAGCTTCTACTACCAAAACATTTACAGCAACAGCAATTCTATACTTGCACCAGCATAACTATTTAAACATAGATGACCCAGTAAGTATGTACCTTCCAGAATTTCCTTATGAGAAGGTAACTATAAAAATGCTGCTAAATCACAGGTCTGGTATTCCTGATTATCTAAAATGGTATCCACGCTATAGAAAAGATACTCACACCCCAATATATAATGAAGATTTGATGGAGCTCTTTGCCAGATACAGACCAGGTTTAGAGTTCACTCCAGATACAAGATTCAAATATAGCAACAGTAACTATGCTATACTTGGTAGACTCTTAGAAGAAGTTACTGAAATGACATACCGTGATTTCATGCAACAATACTTCTTTGAGCCATTAGGCATGTTCAATACGTATGTATTTGACCCTGCCTGGGGGCTACCATCAAGTGCTACAAAAAGTTACAGATACAACTGGTCTATATACCCAATGATGTTTGCCGATGGCGTATATGGTGATAAAGGGATTTACAGTACAGTACGCGATATGTACCGTTGGGATCAATCATTCTACACCAATGAGCTTTTAGACAGTGCTACGATCGAATATGCGTACGGCCCATGTTCATTTGAAAGACCGGGAGTAAAAAACTATGGACTAGGGTGGAGAATGTACTGCTATCCTGATGGTGACAAAGTTGTATTCCATAACGGCTGGTGGCATGGAAACAATACTGTATTTCTTCGCTTTATCAACGATAATTTCACCATCATTGTACTGGGCAACAAATACAATAAGAGTATATACCAGCAAGGCCCTGCTATTTACCAGATTGTTACTAACTCTCCTATGTCTGCCGACTTTGAGGAAGATGGCAACGGATATGAATAAAAAAAGGGCACCGTTAAACAGCGCCCTTAAATAATATCACCAACTACAACTATTACCTACTATAATTTGGAGCTTCTTTAGTAATTACTACATCATGCGGGTGGCTTTCTGCCATACTTGCCGCAGTAATACGTATGAATTGAGCTTGATTCTGCATGGTCTTAATGTCTTTAGCTCCACAATATCCCATACCTGCACGAAGCCCGCCAATAAACTGTTGTATAATCTCATTCAAAGTACCTTTATACGGTACACGACCTACAATCCCTTCCGGTACTAACTTCTTCACATCCGCCTCCATATCTTGGAAATAGCGATCTTTTGACCCTTCCTGCATGGCTTCCACAGATCCCATTCCTCTATATGATTTAAACTTACGTCCTTCGTATATAATAGTTTCGCCAGGGCTTTCTTCTGTACCTGCAAATACAGAACCAGCCATCACTGTAGATGCTCCTGCTGCAATCGCCTTAACCATATCACCTGTGTAGCGAATACCGCCATCAGCAATTACAGGAATACCTCTGCGTTTTAAAGCAGCTGCCGACTCCATAACCGCTGTAAGCTGTGGAGCTCCGGCACCTGTAACTACACGAGTAGTACAAATTGAACCCGGACCTACTCCTACTTTTACAGCATCAGCACCGGCATCAGCAAGAGCCTTAGCTCCTTCTGCTGTTGCAACGTTCCCCGCAATTACCGGAAGCCTTTTAAATGTTTTCTTGATTAACCTCACGTTATCTATAACACCTTTCGAATGACCATGTGCACTATCCATTGTTATAACATCTACACCTGCAGCCAATAAAGCTTCAACACGCTCAATAGTATCTGCTGTAATACCTACAGCTGCTCCTACCAACAACCTTCCCATACCATCTTTCGCAGCATTTGGGTGACTCTTAAGATGAAGTATATCTCTGAAAGTGATAAGTCCAACCAGTTTACCTTTCTTGTCAACAATAGGCAATTTTTCAATCTTATGCTTTTCAAGAATGCCTTGCGCTTTAACCATGTTGGTTCTAGCTGTGGCAGTAACGATATTCTCACTCGTCATCACCTCGCTCACCATTTTGTTCATGTTCTTCTCGAAGCGCAGATCACGATTTGTAAGAATACCTACCAGAAGGTTGTTTTTGTCAACAATAGGTATACCACCTATTTTATTGTCTTTCATTAACTTAACAGCATCAGCCACCTTAGCATTTGGCATCAATGTTATCGGGTCAACAATCAAACCACTCTCACTACGCTTTACTTTTCTAACCTGTTCTGCCTGACGTTCAATGCTCATGTTTTTATGCAACATACCAATTCCACCTTCGCGAGCTAATGCAATCGCCAACGGAGCCTCTGTTACAGTATCCATAGCTGCAGATACCATAGGCACATTGATGGTTATGTCTTTTGTAAGTTGAGTAGAAATGCTCACCTCGCGTGGTAATACCTCAGAATATGCGGGAGCTAATAGTACATCGTCGAATGTAAGGCCTTCGCCGTAGAACTTTGATTTTATTGCCATGCGCAAAGATATAACACAGAATTAGATTTCTAAAATCAGTTTTAGAAATAGGATAATAGATTTATTTCAACGTATTTTAGAGGAGCAACAATTAGACAAATCATGTTCGATCCCAAACTTGCATTCGCGACTAAAAAAGCCCAGGAAAAGCACCAGCTAAAGGCGCTTCAAGAGCTATTACAATACATCAACACTAGCTCTGTATTCTACCAAAGGCAGTTCAAAGAGCATAAAGTAGATATAAAATCTATTAAAAACCTAAAGGACATGGAGCTGTTGCCCACAACGACCAAGGCCGACATGCAAGAACACAACTGGGATTTCTTATGTGTTGCAGAAGAAGAAATCAAAGAATACACTGCCACCTCTGGCACAATGGGTAAGCCTGTAACAATTGCGCTGACAGAAAACGACCTGCAACGCTTAGCATATAACGAGCAACAATCTTTCGTTACTGCAGACGGGCAACAAGAGGACATATACCAACTCATGCTTACGCTAGACAGACAATTCATGGCTGGTATAGCATACTACCATGGCATTAGGAAGCTCGGTGCAGCTTTGGTACGTACAGGCCCGGGGTTGCCTGCATTACAGTGGGATGCGATACACAGATTGCAATCAAACTGTATTGTAACAGTGCCATCATTCATGCTGAAGCTTATTGAGTATGCCCATGAAAACCAGATAGACTTAAAAAACAGCCCGATAAAAAAAGCTGTATGTATAGGCGAAAGCATACGTGGTGAAGATCTTGAGCTAAACACTCTGGGGCAAAAAATATATGACGAATGGCCAATACATATGTATAGCACTTATGCGTCTTCTGAAATGCAAACTGCATTTACTGAATGTAATGCAGGTGTTGGTGGTCACCAGCAACCTGACCTTGTTATACTGGAAGTATTAGACGACAAGGGCAAAAATGTTGCCCCGGGTAAATATGGAGAAGTAACAATAACTACATTGGGGGTAGAAGGAATGCCATTATTAAGGTATCGGACAGGAGATATATGTAAACGTATTGACGATAAGTGTTATTGTGGTCGTACTGCCAGCAGACTTTCGCCTGTTTTAGGACGTAAACAACAAATGATAAAATACAAAGGCACTACTCTATACCCGCCTGCTATCTTCGATATACTAAATGATATAGACTACGTTAGTGAATATGTTCTGGAAGCATTCACCAACGACTTGGGAACAGATGAGCTGAAAATACACATCAACACACCACTGGCAGCAGACGAGTGCGAAACAAAACTCCGTCCTATTTTGCAAAGTAAAGTTCGTGTTGCACCAATGTTGCATTTTCATACAGCAACTGCAATAAACAAAATACAGTTCCCGTCTGGCACACGCAAACAGGTAAAGTTTTTAGACAATAGAAAAGATAAACTAAAGTAGTGGGCAAATTCATTGCATTTCACAGGGCTATAAATGTATCCGGCAGCAAAATCATAAAAATGGATCACCTGCGAGAGTTATACGAAAGCTGGGGATTCAAAAAGGTTGCTACTTATATACAAACAGGTAATGTCTACTTCGAAAGTCGCTCGAACAATACAGACAACATGGCTACCAAGATTGAGAAAGGTCTGCAAAATGAATTCAATTTTGAAGTTGAAACATTTGTATATCCATTAGATGAATTAGCTAAGATGCTCAAGAGAGATCCTTTTAGTAAGATAGAAGATGATGGTAATGCAGTAGTATATTATGGTCTTTTGTACCAAGAGCCTACACAAGAAGATATAGACACGCTACACAACTACAATTCTGATATTGACTCTTTCAAAGTGATTGGTAAAGAGCTATTTATTTTAAGATACCGAGATAAGGGCAAATCTAAATTTACACCGGGGCTCGTGGAAAAGAAACTGAACACCAAATGCACAACTCGTAATAGAAAAACGATTATAAAACTTTTAGAATTATATAATTAAAAAATTAAGGCTGGTATAAACCAGCCTTAACTATCCCAACACCACATAATCAATCACCTCAAGCACCCACTAAACACTATCTAACTATCCTCTTTTGTTTGTTTTTGTTTTTGTTTGTTTTATTTACCGTGACCATTCCCTCCGCCTCCATGCTCTTTAGGAGTGGTAATAATGTTCTGATACTCTGCATTAGATATATACTGTGGTGTATAAGACCCTCCGCTTTTTGTCAACTGAGTATAAAACTCCCTCATATGGTTTTTGCTGGCTTTCATTAAATTCCCATACACCTGTTTGATATCGTCATTCGTTACTTGTGCTATAGCCTGTTGAAGGTCATATATATCCATATCTTCTATAGTCATTCCAACAACAAGTGCTTCAACTTCACTAACAGAACCTTTAGCTACAAGATCATTGTACAGCTTTTGGATATCTGCATTAACGAAAACTCCGTCAGCATTATTCCCTACCGGATCTGCAATACCATATTTATCTAGCAAGCCCTTTATTTTATCCATATGCTTTTGCTCACTACCTATAATGTTTGACAGAAAAGAAAGGTTGTTCCACTTAGCTAAAAGCGCTGTGTATACATCTCTTGCCATCTTTTCTTCTTCTCTTGAAAAAGTCAGGCTTTGCTTTTCAAAATCGGTTGCAGTCCCTGTGGTTTGCGTCGTAGTTGCATTTGGTATAACATCATTCTTTTCTTTATTACACGCGCCCAAACCTAAAGAAGCCGTCATACTTAATGCAATCAAAATTTTTACTGTCTTGTTCATGATTGCAATTTTTAATTGTTAACTAATTGATTTACTACAAATGTACCTTGAACAACATCTTTTTTTTGTCACTTATGTTACTTATAAACATGACATTTATCATGCTTTACTACATTTACAAAATGTTAGGTATCATTAAGTGGATAATTGTAATCTTTTCTGTTCTCAACTTTGGGTATATGTGTTTTGATGGATCCAGAGGTTTGATAGTTGGAGACTATGTACGACCTGAAACGGGAGAACACGCCGGAGAACTTGGACCATGGAGCAATGTAGTAGAAGCAGTAGGCATCAACCCGGAAAGCAACACAATGAAAACAACTTTTCTGGTATGGGGTATTCTGGGGCTGGTAATTGCCGTTAGCTTTGCTATGCGGGTAAACCAAGCAGACAAATACCTTTTAATACTCAGCATTTGTACATTATGGTACTTGGTACCGGGAACAGTATTAAGTGTATTGCAAACAGTTCTCTTATTATTATATAAAAAAAGCTACAATAGATCTATATCACATGAATATTAATCTACAGGCAATAATGAACCTCATTACTTGTTTACATAGTATTAATTCTGTACAATAGTAGCATATTAGTATTTAGAAATGAAATTCACATACTTCATCCCATACTTTATACCGTTGGGAGTCATCATAATTACTGTAGAGGTAATTATGAGTATCAGACACAACAAACATCAATACGAATGGAAAGATTCTGCAGCTAGTGCGGGAGTTGGCATTGGCGCTGTACTTATGCAAATGCTTACAAAAGCAGGTACACTGGCTGTATTCATGGCATCATTCAAGTTATTTGAACCTGTACGAGAGTGGTTAAACTACACTGAACTGTTTGGTCAGAACTGGCTGGGTACAGCGTGGTGGGTTTGGATACTGGCCATCATAAGCGATGATTTTTGCTTTTACTGGCACCACAGATTTGCGCATACAGTACGCATATTATGGGCAGCACACATACCCCACCACTCATCAGAGTATTTCAACTTCGGCACATCGTTCCGTAATAGCTGGACGATTTTTTTCATAAAACCCCTGTATTGGTTATGGATGCCTGCGGTAGGATTCCACCCTATCATGGTACTTATGGCTATGTCTATTAACTCTCTGTACCAATTTCTGTTACACTCGCTATCTGTACCGCACCTAGGTTGGTACGAAAAGATATTCAACACTCCGCAGCTGCACCAAATTCATCATAGTAAGAACTTCTCTTACATGGATAAGAACTTTGGAGGCATACTGATCGTATGGGATAAACTATTCGGTACATTCCACAATGGAAGAGACGGACAGGAAAGACATTTTGGTGTTACTAAACCACCTAATAGCTACAACCCTGTAGTGATCGTTACCCATGAGTTTGTGAACATTTGGGATGATGTACGCAAAGCAAAATCCCTCAAAGACAAGTTGTACTATATATTTGGTGCTCCCGGATGGAGTCCTGACAAATCCACCCTTACTGTCAAGGAGATGAGCAAAATTGTTAAAGAGCAAGACGGGAAACTTACTGATGAGCAAAAAAAGGCTTTTGGATTAGAAGATGACAATGCTGACATGAAACAGCAACTGATTGAAATGGAATACTAACTCTATAGCAAAGGTATTTTTAGCTTGACGTAAGGGTACTTATCGCCCTAAATTCAACACTTTACTTATAATTCTTTTTAGGACGCATTGCAGAATAGACAAACCTGAATGGCTTTAAAAGATAGTACAAGAAATAAGCTTTCTTTGGCAGGTTAAATGTTTGAATATCTCTTATACTAGGCTGAACAAATACAATTAAATATTTCAATATTAGCCTAAACCTATCAACAATACTGTCTCTGAGCTGAAGCTGCTGATTAAAATTGCTGATAGATACTTTATTCTTATTCAGCATTGGAAAACTTAAGAGATTAGTGAGTGTGTGGTTTATATTTCCTTTCTTAGCAATAAGCTCATTATTATTTACACCAAAAAGTTCATAGCAAATGCTTGCACCTACACCAGCTGTAGTCTGTAAACGAGCATTCCTTATTTTTTCATTTAGTATACTCCACTCAATAGCCATATTGTCATTTTGCAATACCCTTCCCCAGTCTATTATGTGTCTAAGAGACCTCCATACATCATTTACACCATGGTGAATTAATGTCAATAGAACATGATCATGATCGTCAAGGACATCAACCTCTTTACCCAAAACGGCAGCTAATTTTCCTCTTTTAAACAAACCACTATTCGTCACTGGAACATCAAACATACTATGCGTTGGCGACCAATGCAGCTCAACCTTATTACGATACCCTTCTTTTTGTTCCGCACACTTATATTCACAATCTACTTTAAGCATATGCTCATAAAAGTCTTCCCTATGGCAATCGTAGCGAGATAAGAAACCTCTTTCATCCAACACCTCTTTTGCTTTAAGAAAATCTCTTTTGTGTATCAACAGGTCAATATCATTAACCTCTCGTCCAACATAGTCTCCATAAAGAAGTTTACTTAAAAAAACACCCTTGTACGGATATACTACTATATCATCGTCCTTAAATGCATTGCACAGATCTACTGTCTGTTTTACTTTTTGCTGATTACGGCTTACAATTAATAACATATCCTGCTTGAGTTTCCCCATCAAGCTTGCCCCTAGTTCAATTTTATTTTTAGATAACGTTGTATAAACAACCGGCTTGATTTGATGTGCCACTACAATTTCATATACTGTATCCCAATCAATATCACGTTCTTCAATAAACCCCTGTAACTCATGTACAGAGCATGAGTTGAAGTACAATCTGCATGTTGCAATTACAAACGCCATGGAAGAACCATATTGACGTTCTATCTGGTTAATTGGTATCATGCAAACTGCTTTTGATAACTGTTAAAAAACTCTCCTTTCTTTTCTATTAATTCATTAAAACTGCCCTCTTCTACTATCATGCCGCCTTTTACAACATATATTTTGTCAACCATTTTCAAGTTGTATAGCTTGTGTGTTATAAGTATTACAATCTTGTTTTCAATACTATTCTTAATTTCTTTAATCAGATTGTATTCAGAAATAGGATCCAAAGAACTGGTTGGTTCATCCAGTATTAACATGTTTGATTTTTTGTATACGCTGCGTGCAATAGCAAGCTTCTGCCATTGTCCCCCACTCAACTGTACACCATTTTTATAATTTCTACCCAAATATGTATTGTAGCCATCAGTCAACTTACCCACGAAACTATCTACTCCGGATACACTTGCTGCATATTTCAGTTTACCTGTCTCAATATCTTTTTCAGAAAGTGTGATATTACTTTCTATAGATAAATAGTACTTCCCGTAATCCTGCAATAACATAGAGCTCTTCTTCCACCAATCATCTTTATCAAACTCTTTTGCGTTTGTACCATTTAGTAAAATTGAGCCTTCGGAGGGGTCATACAACCTGCTAATGATTTTCATGAGCGTACTCTTACCAGATCCATTCTCCCCTACAATTGCAACAAAACTACCAGAAGGTATATTCAGGTTAATCTTTCTAAGTACTTGCTTGCTGGTATTTGGGTAGGCAAAAGAAAGGTCACAAAGCTCAATTCCTTTCCATATACCTGGTGTGGGCGGCATAGGTTTATTATCCCTTATAGGTCTCTTCATATAACGCAACACATTCCGCATATATAAATGATGCTGGAACAACCCTATACCAGACTGAAAAAGGCTATTAATAGATTGTTGAAAGCGTTGAAACATCTGTATATAAATAACCAACCCTCCAACAGTGATAGCACCAGCAAGTGTACCCTTTATTAAAAAGTAGTATGCACCTGCTACTACTATTGCCTCTAGAGTTTGTATAAGAATAGTCCTTTTAATAAAACGAGAGGTCAACTTCCTTCTTTGTTGAAAGATACGTTCTCTTAAGCTGAGGAACATATCAATAAAACCCTTGCCGTAATTAAAAATGCGAACCTCTTTTGCATATGGTTCTGTTGTTAAATAAGAATACAAATCTGCAGATTTGCGCTCCAAAGGGATATTTGTTTTGTCTTGCAGATACTGATGATATCCATACAAGATTTTATTTATAGCTAAGGGTATACTTATCAGTACCAGTAAAATGGGAAACAACCAATGAACTGTCAGTAAGAAACCCGAAAGTAGCAATATGGTTATAATACTTTGTATGACACCTTGATACACTGTAAGAAAAGCAGCCGGCTTATATATTGTTTGCTGGTGTACCAGATGTAATTCATTATAAAATTTGGGGTTTTCATACTCTTCAACATCAAACCTTACTGCTTTATCCAATACATGCCTGGCAAAGTATTTGGATACCGCGTGTTGGTGTAACGACTGAATATATACACTATACTGTGTGACTATAACAGCTGCAACATTAGAAAGTATAAATAGAGCAAAATATATTAAAACCTCACTCTGATCAATTTGCTCTACAGGAATTAGGCTATCTAAACACTTTTTCAAGATCAATAATGAGACCAAGGGTAAAACAGCCTGTATAATGTAGCTGCAAAGCACAATAGCAGTTAGTCGAGGAGAAATGCCTGCAACTAGTCTTGCTCCACCAGCAACATCGCTGAAGTAGTTTTTAAACTTTTCTTTACTGTATAGTGTGCCTTTATTCATCAATAATTATTGCACAAGATATACTCATGCTACCAATTCGCTCTATTTTCTATAAAAATATTAAGTTTACCCAGCAAACTAAAGGTTCTATATCCTACAAATGACAAATAACCTAGATAATGTTTTTTCTCAAAAACTAAAGGTTACACAACAACAGAGAGAAGCAGCAAATAAGCAAAAAAGCTTTACAGTGTGGCTAACAGGGTTATCTGCTTCAGGAAAATCTACTTTAGCTACAGAAATTGACCTGTGGTTGTACAATAACGGCTATAGCTCTTATGTACTGGATGGCGATAACACCAGACTTGGAATCAACAAAGACTTAGGCTTCTCAGACGATGACAGGCAAGAAAACATCAGAAGAGTTGCAGAAATTTGTCGTCTATTTAACGATGCCGGAATAATAGCTATTGCTGCTTACATATCTCCTTTTGAAAAAGACCGGCTCAACGCTCAAAGAATAATCGGACAAGATGTTTTTGTAGAAGTGCACATAGATGCCACTGTAGAAACTTGCATGTCAAGAGACAGAAAAGGGTTGTACGCTAAAGCACTGAATGGCGAAATTGACAACTTTACAGGAATTACAGGAAATTTCGAAGCACCAACATCTCCTCAAATACACATTGATACCAATAAATTGACTGTGAAAGAGAGCTTGGACATACTGATATCTCAACTTAAAATGTTAGGTAAGATCGCATAACAAGATTAAGAACTCTGAAATATAATTAGGCTGACTAAACTATAGTAAAAGCCGCAATAGTTTTATTGCTTTCTATATCAATCAGTACACCTCGCCCGGTTTCCTTTATTCGCTCATAAGAATCGTATGCTATCACTGCCTCCGTTTCAATTACCGCACAACCAAATTCGTTTACACTCAATGAAGAAACACCTCTGATCTTTTTAAAGTCCCCGCTGTCTTTCTTCCATTCTAGCTGATGCAACATACAGTATTCTTCTTGCCCATTTATTCGTAATAGGTATTTGTGATTCATATCTAGACCTTGTGTTTCATCAAGCCAACAAATAATTACTTTTAGCCTATTACTAATAATCATATCATCTGCAACAGTAGTCAGCACATCCCCTCTTTTAAAAATATTATCCCCCCCTAGCTCCAGGCATATATTATCTCCTGTATTTGCTTGCTGCACCTCATTCATATCAACAAAAATTCGCTTAAGTTGTAAATTCTTGCTCTTTTTCACGTCTATTAAAGACACCTTGTTATTTATTGCTCCTGAAATCAACTTACCATAATAGTAACAAGCATCGTCCTCGTGCATTACATACTGAATAGCAAACCTAACACCTTCATTAATATCAGTCATAAATGCCACCGGAGTCACATTTTCTAAATAGCCCAACAATGTTTCTCCTGTGTACCAAGGCATGTTCTGCCCTGCAATAGACACATTGTCACCTTTTAGTGCGCTAACAGGGATAAAAGCCGGCATGGGCAATCCTAACGTTTTACAATAGTTAACCATATCTGTTTTGATACTATTGAATCCATCTTCACTATATCCAACAACATCCATCTTATTAACAGCAATAGCTACATGAGGCACCTTAAGAAACCACGCTGCTAAAAGGTGTCTTTTTGTTTGAGCAGTAATTCCATTTACTGCATCTATCAATATGGTCATTACATCAACATTTGATGCACCCGTTACCAAATTTTTAGTGTACTGAAAATGCCCGGGTGCATCGGATATAATAAACTTCCTTTTATCGGTGTGAAAATACTTGTAACCTATATCGATAGTTATGCCGCCCTCCCTTTCTAATCTAAGACCATCTGTAATGTATGCCAGGTTAAGGCCTTTATCATCTGTTATAACTGACAAAGCAGTATCTTCCTTTATATTACCCGTATCGTGCAATAATCGTCCGATAAGAGTACTCTTTCCATCATCTACGCTACCTGCAGTTGTAAACCTCAATAAGTCCATACTTATTACCTAAAAATATCCTTTTAATTTCCTGTCTTCCATTGCAGCATCAGATACTTGATCGTCAATTCTTGTTTCCCCTCTTTCTGTTGTATTGGAAACGGCTATTTCTCTTATTACTTCATCTATTGTGTTAGCTTTGGACCTAACAGCTGCTGTGCAAGTCATATCCCCAACGGTTCTATACCTCACCGTCTCAGTCACAATTTTATCATCATCACTTACATTAACAAACTCAGATAAAGCGATAAGCCGGTCATTGTATATCAAACATTTCCTGTTGTGTGCAAAGTACAAAGAAGCTATCTCAACTTGTTCTTGCTTTATATAATGCCAAATATCCATTTCCGTCCAATTGCTTATCGGAAAAACACGCATATTCTCTCCTCTATTCATTTTCCCATTGTATACATTCCATAGTTCCGGACGCTGATCGTATGGCAACCACTTGCCATCTACATCTCTTATTGAAAAGATTCTTTCTTTTGCCCTAGCTTTTTCTTCATCCCGTCTTCCTCCTCCAATACAAGCATCTATATGAAGCTCTTTTATAGCATCTGTTAATGTTAACGCCTGTAATGCATTTCTGCTGGGGAGTTTCTGTATCGATTCTTCAATATTATATTTTCTAACCGTATCCTCAACCCTTCTTACTATAAGTTCCAAGTTATTTTGAGCAACTAAACTATCTCTGAATGTTAACGCTTCATCAAAGTTATGACCTGTGTCTACGTGCAAAACTTTAAACGGAGTAGATAAAGGGTAAAATGCTTTCTGTGCTAAATGGATGAGTACTGTAGAATCTTTCCCACCGGAAAATAGCAAAACAGGGTTCTTGAACTGTGCTGCAGTTTCCCTCAATATGAAAATCGCTTCTGCTTCTAGTGTCTTCAGGTAGTCCATCGAAATTTTTAACGTTCAAACTGCTTTTTATTAAACTCTATCTTTGAATCGTAGCTGAATTGTTTTTGCATTCTACTCAGATCCATTTCGTTGGGAACATAATCAAAGTAATTACAAACCCTCTTGATATTTGTCTGCGTCAACTCTTTGTAATCTAACCTATTAAGCCCCTCAGCCTCTAACTTAAAGCCCTCTACTATCCCCTTTATGTCACTGCCTTGCAATTTAAAAACCTCTTTTACGACACTATAATTTTCCTCATGCATCCACGCTGCCGGCTTTTTTTGAAATGACGCTACAATTTCATCTGTATCTCTTGAAATAAATATCTTAGGTACTAATGGGAAAGCTTTATTAATAAAATTAAAAAAGTGAATATTATACGAACTAAACTTCACAAAACATCGACTGTGCGTTTCCACCCTTTTTCTGGATAGTGCTAATAACAAGTTTTTATACATCAGCACTTTTTCATCATCAAGTTCAAATTTTTTAGAACCGTCGTTTGTAAAATGAAAGAAAATCTTATTTAATGGTTCTGCCTCGCTGATAAGGTGATTATTTCTACTACTGGCTAACACTTTAGCTAATAATGTTGAGCCGCACCTTCCGGCATGAAATATAAAACCAGTTGGCTGTATGCCCTCTTTACTTAAACTACTGTTTAGCAAAATGCTCAAATCTGTCGTGTACTCTGGCACATTTGTTAGCAATGATAATGTATTCAAGGATTTATGAAAGAAACCTTCATAAAAGTGATACCGACCTACATCTTTCCATACCACTTTACCTTTTTGAATTGATACAGGAATAAGGCCGGGCATTTTAGCCCAAACCCTCATAAAATCACCTATATCCAAATGCTTATCAACCATTACTTCATTAGCCAAAATAGCACATCTGTAACAAACACCATGTAGACAGGTAAAATGTACTTCAAATAATTAATGCGCATTGTTATTAGTATTACTGCATGAAACGACAATGCTGTAATTACATATATACCTGTCAGCCATGGTACAAATATGATTATAGCAAAAGTTAATTCAAAAAGTAAAGTTACCGCACTAAAGAATACACATAACCCATTTTGTTTGGCCAGCCACGACCCGCTTTTGCTATCACTCCAAAGAAAATTATTCATTAAACTAGATTGAAGCGCTTTCCCATCTGCCCATTTCCAACCAGAGCCCTTCAACTTTTGTATACCTGCAGAAATATATACTTGGGCCAAACCAAGCTTTACTAGTATTAACTCCCATTCTGTACCTGGTGCGTACAATTGCGTTCCTGAGTTCGGAGACACTAATAATATCAACAAAACAAAAGATATTAGGTTTGTTTTCCTTTGTATGTAAGCAAGTGTAGATATAGGATTGAAATAGAAGAAGTAACAAATCAGTGCTATCGCCAGAAACAACTTTACATATAGGCCTGATACTACAACAATCAAACTTATAAGAAACATTAAGCCCAAGATAATAAACCACTTTTCATTAGGGTGAGGTATGCTTATTGTTCTTAATAATTTTATAGGCTTCCCATATATATTCATTGGTTGAGACCTGTAATAAGCCAACTGATCTCTAAAGTTGATTATTACAGTTAACGCCAACAGACCACAAAACAATTTTGTAAATGCAGCAACATGGTTAACACCTGATGGTTCGAATATATTATTTAATACTTCCTGCATTTAGTTCTGCAATTGGTATAATATCAATAGTTTTTTCTTTTACCTCAAAAGAGTTTGTTACCGTTCGCTCTATAACATGTATAGCGGCATATTTATTAATGCCAAAACCTTCTTTTTCTACCAGTTTTAATACCGATCGTAACAACTTATCTCTTTCTACATTAATAAAAGCCGTCAGCTTTTTACCCTGCACATTCATGTTGTAGATTTTCTGAAGTTTTCTGCCGGTAAATTCAGGATAACGAAAAAAACGGGACCGCCACCACTCTACATTACCATGCTCATCCTCCAAAGCCAACCTTACCACCTTGACATCCTCCATCTTTTGTTCTACAGAGAACATGGGATAGTGAGAAAAGGGCCAAAAATCTTTACCGATAATGGTCACTACTATTAAAACAAGACATATTGCTATAAAAAAGATAACATAGACCATATAATATCTGCTTCTTATACGCTGCTAACTGCCAAAGATATAACTATTGCAGAGAGGAAAAGCTGAAAAATAGCCTTATAATTGTGCTGTAATATGTAGGCAATGATACAACTAACACAAAAAGGCCTGACCAAACCATCAGAAACGGAAATTGTTGAACTACAGCAAGAGTTTGAAAAAAAGCGTTGCATTGTACTACCTCAATTGGTAGAAGAGAAACTTTTGGAAAAAACATTACAAGGTATTACCAATGGTGAGTTTTATGAAAATGATCATGCGCACAACAAAAAAGGCCTTTACACACTAGAAAATACACTAAAAAGTAAAAATATAGCTACACACCTTATTCACTTTATTGTCAATAATAAAGAGCTGTTTAAAGTGATACAACAAATTACAGGTTGTAGAGAGATAAAAGCTTTTAAGGGTAGGGTTTATAAACTAGAAGCCAATGAAGAACACAGGCTCGACTGGCATGAAGACACTTTCGACCCTACCAGGGTTTTGGCCATAAGCATTAACTTAAGCAGAGAACCTTATGAAGGTGGCAAATTTCAAATTAAACATAAACACTCTGACGACATTTTGCGAGAAGTCTCCTGCGGTAAATTAGGGGATACCCATATTTTTGACATTTCAGATAATTTACTGCACAGGGTTACAAAAACAACAGGTGAAAATCCAAGAATTGCAGCAGCCGGTTGGTTTACAGACGACGTACCTCACTCCGGCTTTCACAACTAAATAGTTAATATGGTGAAGTTTAATATAGACCAGTCTAAAATAAACGATTATAAGGCTGAATATAAAGACACTCATTGTGTATTCTTTCCTTCTTTAATAGAAAAGAATGTATTAGACAAACTTGTTGACAGACTTGAACGTACTGACTTTCTTACTAAAATTGAGAAAGATGAGCATACCGGAGCCTTTGGAGAAGTTTTATTTATGCCTCTAGACAATCCTGTACCGTTTATGTTCCATATGCTAATGAATGATCGAGCACTATTTAAGCAGTTGGAAGAAATAACAGGTTGCAATAGTATAGGGAACTTCATGGGGCGTATACACCGTAGCCAAGGAGGGGAACAACATCAAATTAAATGGCATGGAGACAATACGGATACCAGACTCTTAGCCATGACATTGAACTTGGGTAGAGATAGATATACCGGCGCTAAATTTCAAATGCGTAAAAAAGGCTCGGATACTATCATTCGCGAATTTGGGCAGACAGAACCAGGGGATGCTTTTATTTTTGAAATACACCCTGACCTACAGCACAGACTATCCTTAGTAGAAACTGGAACAAGAACTGTAGGTGTAGGCTGGTTTAGAGCAGAACCGGACTTTAATACCTTTGCTAAACAGTATTTTACAAGACACAAAGCGCAACTTTAGCACATTTACTAGAATTAATAGATATAGAACGTAATTTCACCTTTAAATTGATGTTATGAGCGAGCTAACATTACCAAAAAAAGTAAAAATATCAGACAACGTACTTTTTCAAGAAATTGATAATGAGTATGTTTTGCTAAACATGGAATCTGAGCAATACTTCGGTTTAGATGAGATTGGAGCGAAAGTGTGGCATATCATCTCTGAAGATGGTAATACAGAAAGGGTGCTGAACCAAATTATGGGAGAATACAATGTGAGTATTGAAGAGCTTACCTCTGATATATCACGTCTGCTACATGAACTTAATAATGAACACTTAATTACCATCGAGGCCTAATGAGGGCTCGGGTCATTATAAGTAATATTCGCCGCTTGTCACTTGCTGACAAGTGGCTTTTTTTCAGGGCATATTTATTAGCAACTGCACTCAGAGGAAGTATTCGAGTATTAGGGTTCAAAAAAACCATGAAAATGGCTGCCCCATTCTCAAAATTCAGAAAAACTGATAAATACCAGCCGGTAGATATAAAAAAATACAATAAACTATCTGCTTTAAGTTACAGAGCCGGCAAACCTCTTTTTAACTGCCTAGCCCTATGTATTGCATACTGGATTTTGTTAAGACGAAGGGGCATTATTTCAGAACTAAAATTCGGCATGATTTTGGAGGAAAATAAGCTAAAGGCGCACTCTTGGCTCGAATATGAAGGTCAGCCATTTACGGATGAAAATGAAATAAATATTAAGTATACATCTTTTGATAAGCCGATTGCATAATTTTTACTATTTTGCAGCCAAATTAACATCTAAAAAACAAATACATCTATACGATGAACAACCAGAAGAATAACATACAGCCAGTTAACCAACAAGAGGAAACTAAAAAAGAGTACACATCACCAGAATTAAAAAAGTACGGTAGCCTGTCTGAATTAGTACAATTCAACCCGGGCGTAGGTTCTGATGGTGGTATCGCAGACTGTTCTTTGTCTTAATAGCAGAACACCCTAACTAAATTAAACATATTAAATAAGGTTGTATAGTTAACTACTTGCAACCTTATTTGTGTTTATCATTGATAATCAATTAATCCGCATCGTGATATTGTGCTGCTACTTAATACAAATCAAGTATTATTAAGTAAAAACAGCCACTATGTATTACCCTTTTAATTAACAAGTTGTAGATTTTTACGTACTTTGTGCTCAGTTAATTATCTAAAAGTAAATACATCTAAGAGATGAACAGAGAAAAGAATAACATACAGCCAGTTAACCAACAAGAGGAAACTAAAAAAGAGTACACATCACCAGAATTAAAAAAGTACGGTAGCCTGTCTGAACTAGTACAATTCAACCCGGGCGTAGGTTCTGATGGTGGTATAGCAGATTGTTCTTTGTCTTAATATTTTGAAAGACATATCCATATAGCTCATGTCAGCTATTTATGGCATTTATAATATTGATAAAAAAGGTTGTGACGTTTGCTTTAAGCAACTATCACGGCCTTTTTTAAATTCAGACAGGGCAGACGCGTGGTATATTGACAATATTGCATTAGGGCAGAATACTGTTTACAATACTCATGATTCACTACTGGATATGTATCCTTTAAAAGATGATCAATCATCTTTGGTTCTAATTGGTGACATTAGGCTAGATAACAAGGCACAGCTAATTAAAAAATTACAGCTAAGCAGTAGCGCCGACAAAACTGACGGACAGCTTATACTTAATGCATACAGAAAGTGGGAAACTAACTGTGTAGAACACCTTCTGGGCGATTTTGCTTTCGTTATTTGGGATGCCAATAAGCAACAGCTTCATTGTTTTGCCGACCACTTTGCAACTGTTCCTTTATACTATTACTATAATGGGCAAAAATTCATCTTTGCATCAGATATACAACAAATAGTTGCAGTAGATGGTGTCCCAAACCAGATCAATGATAACAAGCTTTCTACACTTGTTATTGATGCTGCAAAAGAGCTTTTTAGGACAGAAACATGGTTTAAAGATATTTATCCGGTACCCGCAGCTACAGTAATTACTGTAAGTAAAGATGGTATAAGAAACCAAAGATATTGGAAGCCTGCAGTGGGTAATACTCTTTACTTCAAAAATGAAATGGCTTTCAGAGAGGCATTTCAGGACATTTTCTTTTCATCAGTCAAAGAACGGCTCAATAGCCACTACCCTGTTACGGCGTTATTAAGTGGTGGGCTGGACTCCTCAGCTGTCGTGGCTGTAGCTGCAAAAATATTAGAGAAAGAAAATAAAACATTGGATGTATTTTCTTCTGTACTACCTGAAGGTGATAAAAGTGGAATTGAAGACGAAAGATATTACATCGACTTATTTAAAAAGTTCCCTAACATTAACATCCACTACATAGATGAAACAAATACTGGTTTTTTAGACAATCTGGATAAGCTAAATACATCACATACAGCAGCACCATTAACGTCACGCCATTATCTTTATGATGCTTTTGCAAAAAGAGCAACCACACTAGGTAGCAGAACTATTCTTGACGGTGCATATGGAGAGCTTGGGCCAACATTTCATGGACATGGTATATATGCAGAGCAGCTAAAGAAGTTCAACTGGTTATGGCTTATGGATGAACTTATTACCCGTAAAAAAATCACAAAAGAAACTATAACACACAACTTACGCTATCATACTTTAAAACCCTTTGTGCCAGATGAGATCATTTACAAAGTAAGAGGAGAATCAGAGCTGCTTAAACCTAATAAATTCAACTTTATTAACTCTAACCTTGCTACAGAGCTTGTAGAACAGTTAAAGCACAGAAAAGAATATTTGCCACGTCGTTTTACCACACCATCCTATGATCATAAACGCAATCAAATTAAGGTTATAAAGACTATTCAACATAAAGGGAACCCAAGAGAGAGCTTTGATCTTGGTGAATATAGATACCCCTTTAAAGATATTCGGCTCATTGAATTTGCACTGAACACACCAGCTGAGTATAAGATAAAAAATGGATACAAAAGGTATATGATACGTAGTGGGTTAGATGGCATATTGCCTAAAGAAATACAATGGAGAAATGACAAAAAACCTTTTTCTCCGGATTATTACAGAAAATACAACAAGCAAATAGAAATAGGTAAAGCCTTCCTAAATGCAATATCTGAAAACGATCCTATTAGAAATGTTGTAGATGTTGAAAAGCTGAAACGATGGGCAGAAATACCTGTTTCAAATACAGAAAAAGACAGGAATACTATTAATATTGCACTGCATTATTTACCACAAGGAATTTATCTTATTCATTTTCTAAGACGCTTCCGAGAATTTCAATAAGTGCGATTAATGAATTTTAACTACAAAATATACGGGCTTCAGATCAACAGTTCTAAGGAAATTGATATTCTACCCACTACCCTAACTGACACTACAGACTTATCAATACATTGGACTACTGATAAAAACAGCACACCTTTCAATTCATTAAAATGGGAACGTTTCTTGAATAAGGGGCTCGAAAACAGACAACGCTTACACGTATTTACAGCTGAGTCAAAAGAAGGCACATATCACAAACTAAATTATTTTACAGATACAGGCATTCTATTATTTATACTAAACCCTTCTTTTGACCAAATGTGGATCGTCCATGATAAAAAAGAGCCTATATACAATATCGAATCTATACTTGTAGGGCCTGCCCTGGGCGCTGTACAACGCTTAAAAGGAATTGTCTGCCTGCACTCTTCTGTAATAAATATCGATTGCAATGCGGTAGCATTTATAGGCAGAAAAAGAGCAGGCAAATCTACAATGGCAGCTACTTTTGTTAAAAATGGGTTTAATGTCATTGCCGATGATTTAGCTGTTTTATCAAAATCAGAAGACACTTTTTTAGTAGCTCCCGGGTATCCAAAAGTTCGTCTGAGGCCACAAAGCCTTGAAGCTATACACAGTAAACAAGCAGAAGACTTTCAACAAGTATACCCAAACAGAGATAGTAGATATACAAACATCGAAGATAGTTTTGAAGAAAAAGAGCTACCTCTGAAAGCTATATACATACTTAACCCCACTGAAAACATTGGAAACAAACCACAGTTTGAAGCTGTAACTGCTGCACAAAAGCTGGTACAGGTTATGGAACACTCTTTTGCCGCTTACATGCTGAACAAGGAGTTAAAACGTCAGGAATTTTCATTTTTTGCGTATTTAACCAAACAAATACCAATACGAAAAATTAACTTCGAACATAACCTTGACCTACTAAACGAAAACTGTAATGAGATCGTAAACGATTTCAGAGAACTTCTTTAAAAAGTATTGTATGGCAGATGATCAGATAAGCATATCACAGCTTTTAGCTCCATTGTCTATCAATGATTTTTTCGAAAACTATTGGGAGCAAAACTACATACATGTACAAAAAGAAAACCATTCGTATGAAGACCTAATAACAATTGACCAATTAGATGATTTCTTAAGCCTGCAAAACCTTAAGCCGGAAGGTTTACGGTTAGCTAAAAACGGAGAGCAAATTCCGGAAAAAGAGTGGACAAAAACTTACACTATACTAGATGGAGTTAAGAATATTACCGTTGCTCCAGAACTGGTACTCCGTCATTATAACGACGGAGCAACCATTATTATCAGTTTTGCGGATATGATGATCCCAGCACTGGGAAGAATAAATAAATGTATTGAGCATGAATTAGGAATAAAATCTCAGGCAAATGTTTACATCACCCCACCAAATGCTCAGGGATTTTCAAAACACTACGATACACACGATATATTTTTACTACAAATAAAAGGCCCCAAAACATGGCGCATGTACCACAGTGGTGAAGAGCTACCTACAAGCGTAAATAGTTTTAAAAAAGAGCCAAAATTACTCGAAGAGATCAATATTGAAACAGGAGACCTACTATACATGCCCAGGGGTGTTGTTCACGAGGCTTTTAGTTCAGACGTAGCAACAATACATGTAAACTTCTCCATTAAACCTCGATATGGGTTTCACTTAATAGAGGAACTGGCAAAACTTGCTGAAGAAAATGATACATTTTTCAGAAAAACTATTCCTAACAGATACACTTCTACTAATAAAAGAGAGGAATACATTAAGTTATTCAACGAGCATCTAACCAACCTCATCAACCAGTTCCCAACAGAATCTTTACTCCAAACTCAACAAAACCTTTTTATTGAGAAGCAAGCGCTAGACTTAAAAGGACGCTTAAGTAATATTATTGAGGCCGAGCGACTAACACTCACTACTCAAGTTGCCAGATATAGTGGAGTTGAATATCAAGTAACAAAAGACGAAAATGGTATTGTTATCAATTTTGGCAATCAAAAAATATCAATACCTAAATTGATCGACCCAAATGTATTCTTACAAGACGAGCCATTTCTTATAAAAGAGATAAAGGGACTTGTTACAGAATCACAAAAGCTGTCTCTGGCTAAAACACTCATTCAATCCGGTTACATAAAAATCCACTTACTGTAATCTGCTAAAAACAAACACCTCACTTAGATAAGTGAGGTGCTCTTAATTGTGCGTGTGAATAAGTATCATTTACTAATCATGAATTTCTTCATGTAGTTTTTACTATCAGTGTTTATATACAACATGTACATACCTGCAGCCAGGTCATTCAGCTTGACTTGCTCTTTCAACCTACTACCTGTAATTTTTATTGATCGCTCGTATACCTTCTGCCCTACTGCGTTTACTATTTTTATCGTCGCATTATTAAACATAACACCGCCGCTAGTACTTGTTATATAGAACGATCCATTATTAGGGTTAGGGTATAACTCTAAATCATCAGCAGCACTCTGATTTTCTACTATACCTGTAGTAATATTTCTACTCATTACTACTTTCTTACTTACGCACTCTATGCTACTTACCAATTCAACTGTTATCTTATCGTACCTCTTTAAATCATTTGCAACATATATACTATCAGTAGCACCAGGAATCACGCGACCATTCTTAAACCATTGAAATTTAGGATTAATACCGCCATATTGGGTTATGGCTCTGAATGTGTAACTATTATTACCTGTTCCATATACCGACACATCGACTACAGGAGTTCTTACACTATCTACGTTAAACTTGATAGGATTACTGACTTCAGGGAACACGCATCTTGCACTACTCATGAAACGACATTGTATCGTATCCAGATCTTTGATGTTTGTTATTATCAATGTTGCATTAGTGTCTCCTACTATATCCTTACCATTAACCATCCATTGATATCTTGGCAGGCTACCACCATTAGTGTAGTAGGTATACAATGTTACTTTCTGCTCTTTACATATTTCAGTATCAGGGGCTGCAGCTATTTGTATACTTGCCTTTGTAACCTTAATCATATCCATTATAACGCTGTTACTACTTACCGGATTGGGTTTAGGGCATTTAATGCTACTGGTCATGATACAACTAATGACATCTCCGTTAAGTACTGTGTTGTTAATAAACGAATCCGTATTTCCACCAATTGTTTGACCATTTACCTGCCATGTAAATATTGGTGTTGGTCCGGCATGTGTTGTTTGTGTATAGAATTTCACATCTCTACCCAAACACCCTTTATTACCGTTAGGAGAAGATATTGTCACCGTTGGTTTCGAGTATGGAGTTACTTTCACTCCTAACCCGGCACTTGTTGCTGTTGCTGGCCTTGGGCATACATAGCTGGATGTCATGATACAAGAAACTGTATCTCCATCAGCGAGTGTAGATGATGTAAATGTACTACCTGTGGCTACATTAGTGTTATTTACCCTCCATACATAACTTGGAGTACTACCTCCGTTAATATGATGCGGAGTAAATGTAACAGGAGTTCCTACACAAATATCCAGATTTGACGCTGTTAAGAATACCGCAGGTGTCTTTAATGGGTGTACAGTCAATTGTTTTTGTTGTGTTGTAACCGATGGTGGACAAGTTCCGCTTATTATACACCTGTAGTTGTACCCATTCATAGAGTAGTATACCTGAGACATACTTAATTGATTTGTAGTTGCTCCGCTGTAAATACCTCCATTTGCCAAGTTTACCCATGTACTACCTACTCGCTCCTGCCATTGGTAGCTAAGGTTAGTTCCCGTAGCTACAACTGAAAACTGAACATTTGTAGTGCTATCACAAACAGCAACAGCAGAAGGCTGTGTTACTATTGCAGGCCTTGCATTGATCAACAAAGTAGATGTATCAGAGTTAACTGACGCACAAGTACCAGTAATATTGCAATAGTACTGATAAGTAAGTGCTGTTGTAGGCGCTGTTGCTCCATCAATGCTTAAGCTATTGGTAGTTGCACCACTATACACACTATTGTTAGTTACATTACTCCATGTGCTACCATTAAACACTCTCCACTGATACGTTAGGCCTGTACCTGTAGCCGACAAACTATAACCTGTAGAATCACCACTACATATGGTAATATTACCAGTTGGTTGAGCTGTGATGACAGGGTTTGTATAAACAGTCAATGTAGCTGCTGTTGTTGTATCGTTAGGAGCACAAGTACCACTCACAACACAACGATATTGATAAGTTGTATAAGCAGGTGGAATACTAGTTAGTGTAAGTGCATTGGTTGTAGCATTGCTGTACACACCACCATTAGTAATATTACTCCAACCGCTACCACTATTTACCTGCCACTGATATGTAAGCGCTGTACCTACCGCTGTCGCACTGAATGTATGGTTCAAACCTTCACAGATGATCTTACTAACAGGGTCTGCTGTTACTACTGGTGCAGTTTGTATTGTAATACTTACCGCATTAGATGTAACACTTGGGCTACATGTGCCAGTTACTACACAACGGTATTGGTAATTATGTACTGCTATTGTAGCAGCTGTCAAACTAAGAGTATTGGTTGTAACACCGCTGTAGATACCTGTATTCGTTACATTACTCCAACCACTGCCACTATTGACTTGCCACTGGTAAGTAATACCTGTACCCGTAGCTGATATAGAAAATGAAGTATTGGTATGCTCACAAATAACACTGTTCGTTGGTTGAGATGTTATTGCAGGTAATGCATTAACAGTTAAGGTAGCCACACCAGATGTTGCTTGTGGTGGACATACACCATTAACCAAGCAACGATATTGATATCCATGAACAGTTGTAGTTGCGGCTGTCAAGCTCAATGTATTAGTTGTAGCACCACTATAAACACCTGTATTTGTCACATTACTCCAACCACTACCACTATTTACTTGCCACTGATAACCTATACTGGTACCTGTAGCCGTTATGCTAAAGCTGGCATTATCACCAGAACAGATCGTACTATCACTTGGACTAGCCGTTATAGCAGGCGGTATATTCACTGTAAGAGATGCTACGTTAGATGTAACACCAGGGTTGCAGGTACCGTTTACCAAACAACGGTATTGATAACTATTCACCACTGTTGTGGCTGCTGTCAAGCTAAGTGTATTTGTTGTAGCACCATTGTAGATACCTGCATTGGTTACATTACTCCAACCGCTACCACTATTTACCTGCCACTGGTAAGTAAGGGCCGTGCCACTAGCTGAAATACTAAACGAAGTATTACCACCTGTACATATTATACTATTACTCGGTTGCGTTGATATTGATGGCGCAGTATTCACTGTTATAGAAACAGTTGAAGAAGTAACACTTGGTGTACACGTACCACTTACTACACAGCGGTACTGATAACCGCTAATACTTGCTGCAGGTGTTGTAAGACTTAGCATGCTTGTTGTAGCTCCACTATAAACACCTGTATTAGTTACATTGCTCCAGCCACTTCCACTGTTCACTTCCCATTGATAGTTAAGTGATGTTCCTGTAGCCGATATACTAAATGATGTATCCTGACCAAAACAAACAACACCATTTACAGGTTGACTTGTGATTACTGGAGCTGTATTTACTGTTAATGATACTGCAGAGGTTGTTACTCCCGGCACACACACACCACCAATCACACAACGGTATTGATAACCTGACATAGCTGCAGCAGGAGCTGTTAAGCTTAATGTATTAGTTGTAGCACCAGCGTATACACCTGCATTAACAACGTTACTCCAACCACTACCTGTATTTACTTCCCATTGATAAGCAAGCGATGTTCCCGTTGCTGACACAGTAAAACTTGTATTAGCACCTTCGCATATAACACTCGCTAATGGTTGCGTAGAAATTGACGGCGCTGTATTTACTGTTAATGCTACTGCAGAAGACGTTACACTTGGTGTACATGTACCGCTTACCACGCAACGATACTGAGAACCATTTGCTGCAGTTGTGGCAGCTGTTAACACTAATGAGTCTGTTGTAGCACCCGAGTAGATACCTGTATTTGTTACATTGCCCCAACCGCTACCTGTATTTACTTGCCACTGGTAAGCTAATGATGTGCCTATTGCTGACACTTTGAAGCTGGTATTACTACCAGAACAGATTACACTACTTGTTGGCTGGCCAGTTATTGCAGGCAACGTATTTACTGTTAATGTTGCAGTATTAGAAGTTACACCCGGCACACACGTTCCCCCAACAATACAACGGTACTGATAAGATGACATAGATGCAGGAGGTGTAGTTAAACTCAATGTATTTGATGTTGCTCCTGCGTACACACCCGCATTCGTAACGTTACTCCAGCCACTACCACTATTCACTTCCCATTGATAAGTCAATGATGTTCCTGTTGCTGTAATTCCGAAAGATGTACTTGCGCCTTCACAAATTGTACTATTAGTTGGTTGCAGAGTCAAAGCAGGAGCGCTGTTTACTGTCAACGCTACGACAGAAGATGTTACACTTGGTGTACATGTTCCACTTACTACACAACGATACTGATAACCACTTTCAGCAGTTGTGGCTGCAGTCAGCACTAATGAATCTGTTGTAGCTCCAGAGTAGATACCTGTATTTGCAACATTGCTCCAGCCACTACCACTATTCACTTGCCATTGATAAGCAAGCGATGTACCAGTTGCAGATACTTTAAAGCTAGTGTTATTACCAGAACAAATAATACTGCTTATTGGTTGGTTTGTAATAGTCGGCAATGTATTCACGGTTAGCGTTGCTGTATTGGAGTTTACACCGGGTACGCACGTTCCTCCAACTATACAACGATATTGGTAAGATGACATAGATGCAGGAGGAGTAGTTAAACTCAATGTATTAGTTGTTGCTCCCGCGTACACACCTGTATTGGTTACATTGCTCCAACCACTACCTGTATTCACTTCCCACTGGTATGTCAATGATGTTCCGGATGCCGTAATTCCAAAAGAGGTACTTGCACCTTCACAGATCGTACTATTAGCTGGTTGCAATGTTAATGCTGGAGCACTATTTACAGTTAATGCTACTGAAGAAGAGGTTACGCTTGGTGTGCAAGCTCCACTCACTACACAGCGATACTGATTACCATTTTCAGCAGTAGTAGCTGCTGTCAACACCAATGAGTCTGATGTTACTCCAGAGTAGATACCTGTATTTGTAACATTCGCCCAACCGCTACCACTATTCACTTCCCATTGATAAGTAAGTGATGTACCAGTTGCAGATACTTTAAAGTTTGTATTATTTCCAGAACAGATAGTACTAACACTTGGCTGTGTATTAATACTTGGTGGCGTGTTCACAATAAGCATTACAGAATCTGAATTAACGCCAGGCACACAAGAACCTCCTATCACACATCTATATTGGTAAGTGCTCACACTGGCAGTTGGTGCAGTTAGTGCTAATGTGCTTGTAGTTGCTCCGCTATAAATACCCGTATTGATTACGTTGCTCCAGCCACTACCACTATTCACCTGCCATTGATAGACAATACCACTACCTGTTGCAGCAACAGAGAAGGAAGTGTTACTACCCAAACATACTGTACTGTTAGTAGGCTGTGCAGTAATTGCAGGTGCTACATTTACTGTTAGTGTCGCAGAATTTGAATTAATCGGTGCTGCACAAGAGCTGCTCAACACGCAGCGATACTGATTACCGCTGGCAGATGTTGCAGGTGTTGCCAGGTTTAGTGTTGCTGTTGTTGCACCAGTATAAATACCTGTATTGGTTACGTTACTCCAACCACTACCTGTATTTACTTGCCACTGATAAGTAAGACCCGAAGCCGACGCAACTACAGTAAAGCTGGTACTATTACCAGAACAGATAGTACTGTTAGTAGGCTGTGTAGTAACAGAAAGTAATGAATTGATTGATAGCTCAGCAGAATCTGACGTAACCGCGGGGCTACAAGTTCCGTTTACTATACAACGATAATAATAACCGCTAACACTACCTGTTGTAGCACCAGTTAGAGTTAATGTGCTGTTTGTAGTACCAGAGTAGATACCTGTATTAGATAAGTTACTCCATGAGCTACCCGTGTTCACCTGCCATTGATAAGTAAGTCCATTACCCGATGCAGCAACACTAAAGTTTGCATTACCACCAGAACACACTGTTGTGTTGGCTGGCTGGGTATTGATTACAGGAGCTGTATATATTGTTAATGACCTTGCACTACTAGTCTCTGATGGCGAGCAAGCACCACTTACTACACAACGATACTGATAACCATCTTCAGCAGTTGTAGCAGCTGTTAATGCCAACGTACTGGTTGTTGCACCACTGTATATACCTGCATTACTCACATTAGACCAACCGCTACCTGTATTCACCTGCCATTGATAGGTTAATGAAGTACCTGTTGCAGTTATAGAGAATGTAGTGTTGTCTCCGTTACAGATTGTTCGGTGTGCCGCCTGTGCCGTGATCAATGGTGCAGTATTAACCGTCAACGTAGCGGCATTGGATGTTGCTGCGGGAGCACATCCTCCTGTTACCACACAGCGATACTGATATGTAGACATACTTGCAGAAGCGCCAGTAATAGTCAAACCAGCTGTAGTTGCATTACTGTACCCCCCCCCGTTTGCTATGTTACCCCATCCGCTACCTGTATTCTCTTGCCATTGATAGCTTAATGAAGTACCTGTAGCCGATACTGAGAAGCTGGCATTGGCTGTTTCACATACCGTGCTGTCTGTTGGGTGACTGGATATTGCAGGGGCTGTATTGATCGTTAAAGTGGCACCGTTTGAGATAGCGTTAGGCGTTGTTAACCCTGTTACCTCACAACGGTACTGGTAGTTATTATATGATAAAGTAGCTGCTGTTAGTGTTAGTGTAGCTGTTGTTACTCCGGAGTAGATACCTGTATTAGAAAGGTTACTCCATGAGCTACCACCATTAGTACTTACCTGCCATTGGTAGGCAGTAGCATTTGTAGCAGATATACCGAATGTTGCATTTGCTCCATTACAAATTGTACTATCAGTAGGTTGAGCAGTGATAGCAGGTGCGGTATTCACTGTTAGCGTTGCCGCATTTGATGTTGCAGTAGGAGCGCATGTTCCACTTACAACACAACGGTACTGATAAGAATTGTAAGCAGCACTGGCTGCTGTTAGCGTTAAAGTTGCTGTTGTAACGCCAGAGTAGATACCCGTATTAGACAAGTTACTCCAAGTGCTACCACCATTAGTACTCACCTGCCATTGATAGACTATTGACGATGCAGAGGCTGTAACAGAAAAAGATGTATTACTACCTGCACCTATTGTACTGTTAACAGGGTGACTGCTAATAGATGGCGGAGAATAAATAGCGATAAACCCTGTATCTGTATTCACAGACACACTACAGCCATTTGTTACCGTACAGAAATAATAATATGCATGTGCTGATACCGGCGGCGAGGTTAGCGATAATGTTTGTGCTGTTGCACCTCCGTAGAAACCAGTGTTAGTGACATTACTAAAGCTGGATCCGTAATTAGAACTTACTTTCCATTGGTAGGTATAGTTACTGCTACCTGTGGGATATGCCGTAAAAGATGTATCAGAACCCAAACATATTTCAGGATAATCATGCCCTAAAGCTGAAGTAAAGGCGCTGTCTATAGTTAACGTTGCCGCATTACTGGTTGCAGATGGCGACACAGAACCCGACACTACACAACGATATTGATAACTACTATGTGTTGTTGTAGCACTGGTTAATAATAATGCGCTTGTTGTAACACCACTATAAATACCTGCATTAGCTAAGTTGCTCCAGGTGCTACCACTGTTTGTACTCACCTGCCATTGGTAAGTAAGAGATGTACCTGATGCGGCAACTGCAAAAGAGGCGTTGTTACCACTACAGATCGTACTATCCTGAGGATGGCTACTGATAGAAGGTGCAGAACCCGTAACCGTTAATGTCGCTGCGTTTGAATTGGCTGCAGGGTTACAAGTGCCTGAAGCCACACAACGGTACTGATAGCCATTATATGATAAAGGTATTGTTGTTAATGATAAGGTACTAGTTGTAACGCCACTGTAGACACCTCCGTTTGATAAATTACTCCATGTACTACCACTATTGGTACTTATCTGCCATTGATATGAGCTTGCATTGTTTGCAGAAACCGTGAATGTAGTGTTGCCATTTACAGACACGCTGCTACTACCAGGATGACTACTTATAGAAGGTGTTGGTGTTATTGTTATAGTTGCAGCACTACTTGTTGCTGAAGGTGAACAAGAACCACTTACAACACAACGATATTGATAACTGTTCATGCCGGAAGTAGCACCTGTAATATTCAAAGTTGCGGTAGTAGCCGTGCTGTACACCCCAGTATTTGAAATATTACTCCATGTACTACCACTGTTAGTACTCACCTGCCATTGGTATGTAAGAGATGCACCTGTTGCAGATACTGAAAAACTAGCATTATTACCAACACATACTGTACTGTCTGAAGGAGAAGTACTTATTGAAGGAGGTGAATAGATGCCTATAAATCCTGTATCAGTATTTACAGTTACACTACAGCCATTGGTTATAGCACAGTAATAATAATATGCATGTGCCGATGCAGGTGGTGATGTCAATGTAAGTGTTGAACTTGTTGCTCCACTATAAATACCACCGTTACTAATACTGCTAAAGCTACTACCATAGTTAGTACTAACATACCACTGATATGTGTAGTTACTACTACCAGTTGCATATGCTGTAAAAGAGGTATCTGAACCTAAACATATTTCAGGGTAATCATTTATTAAAGCAGCTGTAAAACTACTGTCTATAGTTAATGTAGCAGCATTACTGGTTGCAGAAGGCGATACTGACCCTGAAACTACACAGCGATACTGATAACTATTGTAGCTGGTTGTGGCTGCTGTTAACGACAATGTAGCTGAAGTTGCTCCGCTATAAATGCCTGTATTAGATAAATTGCTCCATGTACTACCACTGTTTGTGCTCACCTGCCACTGGTAAGTAAGAGACGTACCTGATGCGGCGACTGCAAAAGAGGCATTGTTACCACTACAAATCGTACTATCTGATGGGTGAGCACTTATAGAAGGAGATGTACCACTGACAGATAATGTTGCTGCGGTAGATGTATCGTCACAACCAGAAGCATTAGATGCTATACAACGGTATTGATAACCATTGTATGATCCAGTAACGGAAGTCAAACCTAATGTAGTGGTTGTAGCATTACTATACACACCGGTATTAGTAATGTTTGTCCATGTACTACCACTGTTTGTGCTTAGCTGCCATTGATAAGATGTAGCACCTGTTGCAGAAATGCTGAAAGATGTATTTGCTCCTGAAGAGATACTGCTGTTAGAAGGATTTGATGTAATGTTAGACTGCGGGTTTACCGTCAACGTTGCAGCAACTCTTGATGCACTATTACAAGAAGGGCTACCTAAAGTGTAGTGCATTGTTGCGTTTACATTTCTTACTGTAAAGGTTAAACCAAAGGGATATGACTTACCCACACCTTCATAAATAGTAGCATCACTGTTACTAGCCAATGTATTGCCTACCGCTGTTCCATCAGTATATAAGAGACCGCCACCAAAGCTATTGGTGATGTAAAACGAGTACCTTGTATTTGCAGGTATGGTTACCGAAAAAGTAAATGGTAAGGGTGTTGGCACATTATTACCCAGTGATGTTACATTGTAGGCACTGTCCAAAAATATCCAGCCCGTACTACTATTTTGGTAACCAACATGTGTACTCTGCCTGTAATATAATTCGTAGTATGCAGTAGTACCAGTATACAAGTTTGCGTCAAAACCCGTAACTGTTATTGGAGAACTACCTGCTACCACATCAAACATGGCCCCTCTTTGCCCATTGTTTTGGTTATATGATGTAGCCAAAGAGTCGCCTCCACTGCTACCAGATCCTGGCCCTTGCGTCTCTGCATAGTATGTAGTTGTAGCACTGGCTGCATTAATTGTCAATGTCGAACCCGTGTCTACCAATGTACCTCCGGAAGATGCGGTATACCAATTTATTAATGATGTACTACTAGTTGCTGTAGCTGTTAATTGCCCATTTTGTCCCGCACATACAGTATCGTTTGTTGTTGCTGTAATACCTGACACATATAATGTAGCTGCATTTGATGTTGCAGCAGGACTGGTACTACCTGTAGCAATACATCGGTATTGATATCCATCCATTGCTATGGTAGGTGCTGTTATGTATAAAGAGTCGGTAGTAACACCACCATATACTCCCCCATTAGACAAATTACTCCAACTACTACCTGTATTTACTTGCCATTGATACGAGGTGGTATTACTTGCAGTTACCAGAAAATAACCTGCTCCACCCTGACATGCAGTATCATGGCTTGGATGTGATGAAATGGATGGTGCCTGAGCAAAAGCATCAATACTTAATACCGATAGTACTAAAACATTGATGAGTAGTACTAGCTTTTTAGTGTAGTGCATGGACATAATGACCCTTTTTCGTTAATCCCTTGTTGTTATACGTTCTACCCTTTCTGTGCCAACATTATTTATTCTATCATCTATAGCAGAAATCCTTTGGTGGTACATGTACCACACTACAACAGATATCAAAAAACACATTGCAACTATCACAATGACTGCAGCATATTTTTTTACCGAATTGATAATGTTATTGCCAAAAATGAGCATACTGTAAATATGCTATCAGTACCGGTGAGAACACAAATATTTACCGTTGCAGTAGGGTTACAGCACCGTTGCAAAACCGTTACAACACTATTAAATCTTGATATTGCAGGACTTATGAACCCAAAAAAGTTAAATACAAAAACTCTATATACTATCGATAATCAGAGTTAGTGAGGAGTCTTCAGGAAGGTTGAACTTCTTTCGTAAACGATGTTTATAGGTTCTGATAGAGTCTGAACGAACTCCCAGTATACCAGCCATCTCTTTATTATTCAACTTAAGTTTGCTTAACACTACAAACCTGATATCAGCAGGAGAAAGGTCCGGATACTTTTCTTTTAACCTTAGTATGTACCCTTTATGAACTTTATCAAATAACATTTTAAACTCCATCCATTCATCATCAGTAAGTATAGTAGACGAGTATAGCTGCTGCAATATTTCATTATTACTTTCCTGCACCTCTATTTCTTCTCGCTCTTTATGGAGTCGTTCTATCTCTTTAACTGACTTTTCTATCAAAGCATTTTTTTCCTGAAGGCTCTTTGTATAACTTTCCAGTTCATGTGTTGCATTTTGCAACTCTGCTATAGCAAAACTTTTTTGAGACTTTAATAACTGGGTTTTCGTTCTCTGACGATTTACTACCAAATACGCTATGATACCGATAAGCGCAACAGCCCCTAACAAAGCATTTCGGGTGGTTGAAATAAGCCTTTTCTCTATTAGTAATGATTCTACCTCTTTATCGTGTAGCTCTTGCTTTAAACGGTTTTGCACCTTGCTTAGTTGATAGGTATTGTCTCTTTTAAGCAAACTATCCCTGTACTTACTGGCAGAATCCCTATACCTATGCGCCTCTTTATATTCACCGGATGCAATTTTCAACTTTGCCTGTGCTGTATACAAGCCGGGCAGGTGCTTTACTTTATCAAACATACTGTCCACATACTTCCAGCCTCTTTTCATTTCTTGCTCTGCCAGCTCTCGTTCACCAACAGTCATATAAGCACTTATCAACTTTATTATAGAGTTAATACCATTATCGAATGAACCGTATTCCAAACATTTATCTATATCCTTTTTTAGTAAAGGTATTGCCTCATCGTACTCGCCCTGCAAATAGTAAGTAATGCCGATATTACCAGACAATATAGCCACCCAAATATCACTACCATTTAACTTAGCCAGATCTATACCCTGTTGAAAATAATATATAGCAGAATCGTAATTACCCCACTCTCTATGAATTAACCCCAATGTGTTTTTACACTGCAAGGCTACCCTGGGCCTCCATGCAAAGTATACCGTATCTGCAATGCTTATATATTTTTTTGCATTAAAATAGTCTCCGAAGTTATAATACACATTTCCTGTATGCATAATAATAGCCTTCTTGGTAGGCATTTCTGCAGAAGAAACATTCATAACATCAGGAAAATTGACTATAAAACGTGTAAAAGCAGCTTCGTAGTCATGAAATTCATAAAAGTATGCCAGTGCTATTTCAAACCTAATAAGTGTAACATAATAAGTTAGCTTCTTATCTATGGCCTCTTGCAACAATAGCTCCAATAACTGCAAACTGGAATCTAAAGACTTGTGTAGCTTATTTACATTCAAATAGTACCACTCGTGCAACCTGGCTTCCATGAAAAGCTGGGCATCATTATGCTTTTTAGCAGTCGCTTTTATTATAGATATCTCTTTTTGGAAAGATGCTTGAGGTAAGTTTCTTAATTTTTTAAAAACAACAGTATCGAATGTAGGAGCTAACTGAGCATATGGTATGTCAAGTAAATATTCATACTGAGCATTACTCTGTACATGCACAGAGAAAACAATTAAAACAGTAACATATATATACTTTTTCAAACCCATATAAAAGGATCACAAATATAAGATAGAGAAGTCAATATAACACTATGATTATCAGCTTATACAATAAGCTGTTGTACAGGTACGAACATAAACTGAATATAGCTTTAACGCTCTGCCATGTCTTAATCATACTATCTTAATTGTTGATATATATATACACTTTATTATTGCTCTATTTATCCCCCTCTCAACATTTGGCTATATATACTACAAAAACACAATATCAACTTTAAATAAATTCGAAGTATTCTCCACATTGCATTATGAGTTTTTCTGTAAAGCAATTACTAAACATTACGTGTTTAAATATTCATTCATTACATTATTTAGCCATTTTATTAAAAAAAAGAACAATTCGTACAATTGTTACGTATTAATCTTTAGTATTGCTTTACTTTATCATTAAACCTCTATTGTTCAATTATTTAGCTGTGCTATCACATTTAAAGTATAAATTGAGCTAGTACCCTATTAAAGTATTGATTCCCTATAATCACGTGAATTATAACTCACGTACATTATTAACCTTCGTATTACATTAGACCGTTTGACTCTACTACGGATATATGCACCATGGTTACTACTCCTTATCAGCATTAGCAGTGCTGCACAAAACAAATATTTCCACAACTTAAACAGTAACAATAGCCTGCCTTCAAATTATGTGTATTGCATGTTTCAAGACAAGCTGGGTTATTTATGGATAGGCACTGAAAACGGAGTAGTACAATACAATGGATATGAGTCTAAGGTTTATAACGTCTCAAACGGCTTAATCGATGATGACGTTTGGGATTTTTATGAAGACAAAAAAGGACGTATATGGTTGTCTCGTATATCCGGAGAGCTAGGGTACATTTACAATGAAGAATATCACAAAGTACATGTTAATAATTGCCCTATTTCTACATTTTACCCCAAATACATCAGAGAACATGAAACGGGTATAATGTTCGTTACAGTTGAAGCCGGTATTTATTATTTGGTTACAGAACAAAACGACAGCCTACACTTTGACGAACTCGCAATATGGGACCGTCCGTCTGAAGCATGCATAACAAAAGATGGTACTATTTTATACTGTACTAAAGAAGTGATATACGAAGCTATTCGTGAAAAAAATGGAAAACTCAAACTAATAGAGAAATGCCGGAATAACAGATATCCTGAACGGGGGTTGTTGAGGAACCTTATAATGCCCAAAAGCGGACTGTTTTTGGACAGACTGTTTGCCCTGAATGTAAAAAACTGTAGAGAAGTTGAACTTGAATTTGAAGGCAACGACCGAATATATAATCAATATGAGAATGGCCAGGACAACTACATTATTACTGACCAAAGAGTATATATACTTGATAAAAACCTGAAATATAGCAGATCTTACCCCTTATCTGATTATGTACCAAATACAATACAACCTAATTACAGAGTAGCATATATAATGGAAGACAGTTTCTGGAGTGACTGCATTGCAACAAAAAAATCGGGGATGTTCTTCCGCTTCGAAATGCCTTATTTTAGGCATCACGACATAAGCAACATGGCAAAGTTCAAACTGGTAGTGAATGGTACAGATAACCTAACATACTGGTGGAATAATGAAAGTAAAATTTTAAAATATTCATATAACAATATTGAGTATAAAGAAAAAAAATACTCAGAAATAGGAAATATTGAGGGGATCACACCATATACATCAACAGAATCGCTTTTATATACACAAGGTGACATCTATATTTTAAATAAAAAAACGATGGAACTGACCTCTTTTAGCGAGAGAGCCAGACATTATACTTACAACTCCATTAACCCTTTACTATCCAAGCACATCGACTTAAGCGGTGATAATAAATACATGACAGAATCAACATTGCGCATTCTTCCTGACAAGAATGGTGGCCTACATTGCGTCACCAGAGGCTATGGATATGTGTACATCAAATATAGTGGTGATACGCTTATATGTAATGAACTAGATGCAGGTAGATTTAACGATATTGCTTACGACTCATTAAACAATGCCTATATTCTATATAATGGCACTAATATCTTAATCAACTCAAAAAACACTATATCTAAAGTTCCTAAAGACATCCTTGAAAAGAATAACATTTCAAGGATCGAAAAAATAATAATTGACAAGAATGGCGATGCGTTAATAAAAGATTATGACAAAATAGTTCGGTACAATATATATAATCGAAAATTTGAAGAACTCCTAAACCAGCAAAAACTGAAAAAGGCAATAATGTATTTACATAATGATGTATTAATAGTCGCCGGAAAGTTTGGAGTACAATTTTCTAAAATAAACACTGAAAACGCAACCACACAAAATATCCTGTACCCAAACACAAAGAACCTAGCCTATAATGTAGTTTTCAACATCAGCATCAACGGTAATATTGCAACCTTGGTTACAGACAGTGGACATATATCTATATCTATTCCTCATGACTCTTTTTATTATAACAAATCAATAAATACAGAGCCGGCATACCGTTTTATATTAAAACATAAAAACAAACATCGTTCTATACAAAGCTTCGACACTGTACTTATTGACCAACAAGACAGAAGTTTGCAGTTTGGAATAATTAATCCGTCAGGTATTGGACAGGTAACTTTCCAATCTTTAATAGAAGGTATTGATACGACTTGGAATGTTTGGAATGCAAATGAAATCCATTTATCAAAAATAGAAACCGGCAAGTACTACACTATAAATGTGAAGGCAATTGACGAAGTCTCGGAAAATAATTTAAACTCAATTGTTATTTATATAATCCCTACATTCTGGCAAACAGAAGCAGGCCGCTTTGTTTTCTGGCTGTGCATTTGCATACTATCGTTTGTAGTTGTTATAGCAACGGCGTATTATACAGTAAAGGTTGTCTCTAAAAAGAATGCCGAAAAAAACTACCTCTTATCGCTAGAATTAAAGGTGATATATTCACAAATAAACCCGCACTTTATTTTCAACACACTAAATACCAGCCTCTACTATATAAGTGAGAACAAAAACGAAGATGCATACAGGCACATTTCAACTTTCTCAGAATTGCTCCGCTCCTATATCAGGTCTGCCAGAAACAAGTACATCTCTTTATCAGAGGAAATTGAGAACCTGGAAAACTATATACAACTATACCAGTCTCGTTACGAGAATAAGTTTATCTATTCTATAAAGGTTGATGAAAGTCTTGACCTCAATGCAAGAATAATTCCGGCTTTACTATTTCAACCATTTGTTGAAAATGCAATAAATCATGGACTACTACATAAAGAAGAGCAGGGGCTTCTTACATTAAGCTTTTTACGCAGAGATGATCATATTGTATGCACTATTGATGATAACGGTATTGGTCGTGAAAAATCTGCACAACTAAAAGAAGAAAAAGGCAGAAGCGAAGCCTCTTATGGCAATGAACTGATAAAAGAACTTATCGACATTATCAATACAGAAAACACTGTAAAAATAGAGATCGAATACGTTGACAAATCGCCTCCGTTAACCGGAACGAAAGTTATCATTACAATAAAAACAAAGAGTCATGGAAAACAGATATAAGTACATCATCATCGACGATGAAGTAAAAGCCATTAACTTATTACAAAAGACACTGTCAAAACACTGCAAAAACTTAACTTGTGTAGGGACATACTCATCACCTGTAGACTTTATTGAAGTAATGCATCAAGAAGACTTCGATCTATTATTCCTTGATATTTCTATGCCTCAAAAAACAGGCATTAAACTACTGGAGCAAATGCCTGAACTTGATTGCGAAATCATATTTGTTACTGCACATGAGGAACATGCATTACAAGCTCTTAATTTCGGTCCGACAGGATATATTCTTAAGCCAATTAATTTAAACAAACTCACCATTGCTATAAACAGGGCGATCAAACATATACAAGACAAGAAACTTGCTGAACGGTTTACATCAGAAAAAGTATTTCACCAAAAAGGGAAGATCGGAATAAAAAACAGTAACGGGCTTGATTACATTGATGTCAATGATATATTATTCCTGAAAGCATTATCCCGATGTACCAAAATCATTACGACAAATAAAGAATATACAAGCTCGAATAACATTGGTAAGTTTAAGTCAGTGATAGAGCAATATGATTTTCACTCCGTCCACAGGTCTTATATAATTAATATCAGAAAAGTAAAACGTTATGAAAGTAACGGCATTGTATTTATGGAAGGTGGTTATGAAATACCTGTTGCCAAAAGCTCAAGAGAATCATTCCTTCAACTGTTTGATAGAATTTGATTGTTGCCACCTATGTGTGCTACTTGTTGAAAATTCATCGATAGTACCGCTTTCAGCAAATACTACGGATAAAACTCAGACAACTACCTTAAAGCATAAATAAACAAAGATGAATTCTATAATCTATATTGAGACTATCAAACTATGTAAATAAAAAATGCTTATGCTGAATGAGAAAAGGACTAGCCGCTGGCCTCAGGTGTATGATTGTTTAATAAGACAATCATACACATATCAATCACCATCATTATCATTCAATACTAGTGTAATTGACAAGTTACTGATCACATCTACTTTAAATAGCACTAGCAAATTTTGAGTTTCTTCATAAAGCAGTTCTACAGTCTGCCTGTTACTAGACAAAGCGTCATATAAAGAAGCACTGTTTAACCCATTGATTTTATCCTCTACTAACGTGAATTGTTGATCTATCTTTTCTGAAAGCGACATATCATCATATTTAGCTCCAACAGCATTCAGATAATCATCAATACCTGCGTCAGAATCGTTTGAGCCTCCGTGGTACATTTTTTAAATACCTGAAGGTTGCTATTGAATAACTGTAAGGAATATCTGCCTCTATATGCTTCTAGTAGTTCTAAATAAGTACTATTATCAGTAGTCTTACCTAGAGGTCTACCTATTTTAGTTTTAAGCATTTTTTCCAACAAACCAACCATTTCGTTCACCAAATGGTGTGTACTGCTGCCAAAATCAGTACCTGTAGAGCTAATAAATCTTGCCTGATAATTGCCGTTACTCTCAATCCATAAATTATTTATTTCAACTGCAACATTCTTCAAATTTTCACCTAATGCAATCAGGCATTCAAGTTTTCTTGGTATGGCATTCAAGCTATCAACTACAGCACCAATGCTATTATTATCCCCGAAAAGCAAATATTCAATTGCAGCCAAACCTTTTCCTTTTGACCCCACTGCTCTGCCTCGTCTTTATAACTATCGGCAGTAGCCATAGACACTGCGGCAAATGTTGTGCCGTCCTGTTCTATGATCCGTGCTTCGGTTCCAAGGTTTCCTGTTAATATAACTGTGTTGTTGTATGCCATGTTTTTGCTCCTTTCATTGGTTAAAGTAAATATGACGAATTCAATAAAGGACGAGCCTTCAAGGGGATGTCATCAGCAGGCATTAGAAATTTTCACTTGTTTAAAATTTCAATGCTGATAACCGCCTTTGCGGCTGCGCCATTGACATGCGCTTGAGGTATCGGCCAGAATTCGGCCCCTTGATTGTTTACTTAATCGATGAAAGAGTTAGAAAACAGACCATACCACGCGCAATTATTGTTAAGAGGGGATTTGTGAAGCAGCGGAAGATGAAGGTAAAGGTTCAATATGGTGCGCAATGACCGAGGCTTCCTGCTTTTTGATTGTTTTATTATCGGCAAGCAGTGCTTCAAAAGAACGATAGCTTAATGTTCCGGTGACTTTGACTAATGTGCCTTTTTTCAGCTTCTCAGCAACATCAACAAGGCTCGCATTAAACACAAGGCAACGGTGCCATACGGTATCAAGGGTTTTGAAATTTTGATCCATGTCCTGATAACGGTCCTGTGTGGCAATTGAAAAAGAGGCAAAGCATTTGCCTTCGAGTTGAACGAGTTTAGGGTCTGCACCTAGGCGGCCTTTTAAAGCCACATGGTTGTTGGTACTCATGGAGTATTCCTTTCATTAGATACATTGGGGGTGTTTGAAGGATAGAGCTTCTACCCTAAATAATATCTTCTGTCAAGGAATATTTTCCTATTGTGATTGGTGTATATAAATAACAAAGCCCCGCATATGCAGGGCTTTTGACTTATTCTTATTTCGTTATTACGACTCGTCCTCTATCGAGTATCAGATTTCCATCACTGAGATTATAGAAGTAAACGCCTGAAGCGTTTTTTCCTACCTCCCAGTTGAATGTTCCAAGTTGTTTATCGTTCTGAATATATTTCGCAATCACTTGTCCGGTTGTATTGGTGATTGTCAGCATTAGATGTTCATTTGCCTTTGGCAATTGATAACTAAAGTAGACATTGCTTTTAGCCGGATTTGGATATGCCTTAACGTAGTGATTGGTTGAAGGCCTGGCGTTTTCTTCAAAAGGAAGTAATTGAGATTTTGCATGCTTACTTCCTGATGATGTATCAGACATTGTATCAATTGCGACAGAAAAAGATACCGCACCTAAAACAACTTCTTCAGCCACCTCACTATTCGGAGGTGTGATCATTTTTGTTTGCCTAAAATGTATTACTGCACTTTTAACCTCATCAGGAACATCAATATTATCTCTGAGTTTAAACTCAAAATCGATAGGATATTTTTCATATGATCCGAGTACAAGATTATTTAAATGCAAAGGTACAGAAGGATCATAAAATACAGTTTTTGCTATCTCATCGTATTCAGTAACATTTCCTTCATAACCTCCATCAACCCAAATATCAAACAAGTCACCTAAGTGAATTACACCATATA
Organism: Bacteroidia bacterium; assembly: GCA_030429205.1. Classification (GTDB taxonomy): domain Bacteria; phylum Bacteroidota; class Bacteroidia; order Chitinophagales; family Chitinophagaceae; genus UBA5543. The sequence goes on along the minus strand of JAUICZ010000001.1, from coordinate 2,134,068 downwards.
GGTACGCTGAAAGATTGCCTGTCATAGTAGGCATAATATCTTTATTTGTTATTACCTGTAAGTTCAAAATCTCATCAACATCAGTTTGGTTTGCAAACAATGCTCTTACTGTATGCTCCCGTTTGGGACTGGAGTAATCTGTTGTATACCAGTTCCGAGTAGCGATATTATTATTCTGTCGGATATTGTGACGCAAATGTGTATCTATCGGTGCTGTCAGTTCATCTAACCCATTTGGTGGATTGGTTGTATTATGTTCGAACAATCGAACATAAATACAGGTAGCAATCTCGTTATTTGATACATAATCCGCCGGATCAATCGGATGCCATGGAATTGAGATAATCTGTTCACCACCTTTAGCCAAGGCACCTACATAGATTGGGTTTGACGGGTCAGTAATCTCTCTTCCTTGTGGTTCTGTTCCATTTGTTCCTTGCATATTACCAGTTGTCCAATCAACTGGCCAATTCTCTCCAGCCGCAGCAATAGTCCAATAAGTTTTCACTTCTACCTCACTACTAGGTACAGCAGCACATCCAACATTCTTCACACGTATATGCAAATAGTTATCCGAAACAGTTGAGTATTCTGGATTGTGATGAGGTAAAGAAGAATTATTAGAGGCAAACGTATTCCATATCCAGGGACTATTCCAATAATCCCAATTTTTTGAATAGACGATATCCATATCATTTGCTTCATTAAAGTTATCCTCATAAGCATCCTTTATAGCTATATCCCAACGGTTTACATCTGTAATTAAATTCACTTTAATACGCTTTGATGCTACGCGCGGAATATCTTTATTTTTCTCCTTAACGATTAGAAGTAAATAAAGAACATGAGGAGGGTAACTCGCTACAACAGTTGGTGTTGCGATATATTGGTCATCTAATGTTGCAGTTCCATTTGAGATATATTGCCAACGATATTCATAATTCCCATTACCGTTTTTAATGACTGGAGTAAGTTGAATATTTGATGTTGCAGGATTACCTGTCCAGCAAACATTTGAGATTTTAATTTCCTCGATATACATCGTCTGTAAATCAGGAGGTACGGAATTACAATTAAAATTATTGACAGCAGCTAACGTAGCGCCCGCATCTAATCGTCCCGCACCTAACCTTTTGGGGTTAACATAGGGTGAATTCGCAGATAAATTATAAATGCTACTAGCAGCATTATCCTTGAGTAAATATTCAATTTGATAAGGTGTTAAACAAGGTTTTTTTGCTACCATCAAACCTATTGTACCTGTTACCAGAGGTGCCGCTATAGAGGTTCCGGCAATGTTAGGTTGATACTTTTTTGTAGCATCCTTCCTATCATAATCTAAAGCATGTACTGTATAGCCCGGTGCGCACAAATCAACTTCGGTATTATGATGATGATTTTCTTGACGATCTGGGTCAGGTGTAGCCTTTCTTGTTCGTTCATGCTCATCAAATACAGATTTTGATCCAAGAATGGCATTCAACTGACTAACATCGCTGCCTACTGAGGTAATGGACAAGTTGTGATTTAAAGATGCTGGATAACGGAAGCTGCTATTATCACAAGTTACTCCTCCTAGAGTAGATGAAGGACCTCCATTACCAGCTCCAAATACTGCTACTGCACCATTATTATATATTTCATTATAGATATCTTCCAGATCAGCACTTAAATAAAAACTATTCTCCGTCTTGTCATCTGTTTCATTTCGGCATATAAATTGATACCCCCAACTACAATTTATAGCTCTGTAACCTTTCTTTGATAATATTCTCGCGTTGTTGTGACCATTATTTGCATCTTGATGAGAATAAATACCGACTTTGACATTGTAACCAATACTTGCCATCCCTAAGCCATTATTAGTGGCCCCGGCTATCGTCCCAAATACTGCTGTGCCGTGGCTGTAATAGTCCGGGTCAGGTTGATTGGTATTCGGGTTATGATAAAAATGTGTTTTATTATTTGAAAATATATCATGCACTTTTGAACCTGCCTGTGCAGGAGGTAATATCTCAGGATGATCTATATCAACATACCAATCACATATACCTACTTTTGCATCTACACCCGTAGAGTAATCCCAAGCAGTTTTTGCTTCAATAAGATCTAAATATCTCTGATGTTGATGACTTGGGTTAGGAAATAAATTTTGCGTACATCCGTAATCATTTGTTGTAGCTAAAGGTGCAATGTGATGCATTTCTCTACCCCTTGGGTAAATTGTATTATCAAAAGCGATCAAGTCATTCATAAACTGCAAATCATTACATTCCACCATATAGATTTGACGCAAATGCTCGAAATCAGATCCCGGATAAAGAGGTTCAAACTTTCTAATTCTGTAATTGTTTGCAATCGCCTGTACACTGGCATTATTGAAAGTATATAGTGTTTGGTAATTCATATTCATAGATGCAAACGCTATATAATCAGGATCAACAACAGAAATTGCAAATTTGTAATATGCACCAGGAACAGGAGCTAAAAAAACACCAGCATTATAGTTATTTAGTGCAATTGGAAACCCTCCATTATTTACCCCAACAACATATACATTCTGAAGAGCTGGATCGGTAGAGTTAGGAAATGCTAAACTAAAATTGTTAAATGCATAATCAGCTGCAATATCATTTAGTGCTGATTGAGTAAAGGATATGGTTGTCACATAGTTATTAAATGAGTAAGCGGGAACATAGTTAGGATCAGTAATCTCAATATAGTATTCATGAAATACAGCTATCTCTGGGTCCAAAAACTTTGAATCATCAAATGCAACAATTTCATCCATATAGTTAATGTCGTTGACTTCCACTAAATAAATATTATCAAGGTCTTCATCAGTCGTGCCAGGGAATGCTAAATGAAATTGCCTCAAGTGGTAGTTTGACGATATTGTATTTAAATTACTCTGACTAAAAGTAACTGTAACTCCTCCTTCGCCACTGGTAATTGTTTGAACAGAAGGGACATAGTTTGCATCTTCAATCCTAATAAAAAAGCTAGTGTAGTCGATTTGTGCATGAGCGTATTGGCTAATACAGGTTAAAGCCAATACCCCCATGACACACTTGAGAAAGTGTTTCATGCTGTTGTATTAAAGTTTGGAAAAAGTGTTCGAGATTATGTTTTCTGAGGTGTGCAATTGGGTGTTTAAAAGATATGTTCCGGGCGGTAATATGGAAATATCTAGTTCGATATCGGGATTAGAGAATTGACCTTTTATTAGAACATGACCAAACATGTCTATAATAGTATAATCACATACTGCTTTAAATTCAGGTATATGTATTGATAGTGAATTTTGTGCTGGATTTGGATATAGTTGAATACTACTTTTTGCCGAACTAATTTCAGGCACGCTAACGGGCCACGGGAAATGTCGCTTCATCATTATTTTTGATTCATTTCCTCCATCAAAACTAGCATAACCAGCCGTTAAAATTCGACCGTCTTTCTGAAGAATCATTGAATGAGTTCGTTCATTATCCAAGCTAAGACTTGTAACTATCCCTTCTTTTGAAAACTGTTGATCGATAGATCCATCATTATTCAATCGAATAAGATAAGAGTCTTCCTTGAGATCATTATTTAAGATGAGGTGTCCTGCACCATAGATTTTTCCTTTTGCATTTACTTCGATTTCCTCAATTCCTGGCTGCCCAATTGAAGATGTTAAAACAACCATACCTCCAATACCGAATGAATTATCCAAACCTCCATCAATTAAATAACGAGCAATCAAACTTGTCATCGAATTTGAAGCATTTACAGAGCGACCTCCAACAATAATTTTCCCGTCAGGTTGCAATGCGATATCGTGGGCAAAACCACCGCCATTGCCCCAACTGGTTTTAACGACCCCGTTATTCCCAAAAGCATGATCTAGTGAGCCGTCGCTATTAAATTGTATAAGAATAAATTGAAGTTCTCCATTCTTATTAAACTGCCCACATGTAATTATTTTACCATTTGGCTTCACTACAATGGCATTCAAATTCTCTGAAAAATCACCATATTTCTGCGTAAAGCTGCCTGTATGATTAAAGCTTGTATCTAGGTTGCCATCAGTATCCAATCTAAGTACAGCCAACTTTTGTGATTGAGCTACACTACCACACAAAACTATCTTTCCATCGCTTTGCAATGCTGCTCCACTACATTTATCACGTCCTTCAAGGTTTATGCGAACCTGACCATTTTGTCCAAATGTCAAATCAGGTTGACTACTTTTAAGAAACCTCGCTAATACAATGTCGTGACTATTATCTGTTCCGCCATCCAAAGGTTTACTGGCGCTTCCTGAAATTAAGATCTTCTCGTCTTGCTGAATAAGAATTTCTGCACCATAATATGATAATGCATCATTAAACTTTACAGATAATGCTCCATTAACGCCAAAGCTATTGTCATAGGTACCATTGAGGTTAAAGCGCGTAACCTCAATTATGCCGATTGCAGGATTAAGCGTAACAAGTTTATCATCTGATTGTTCTGCTACAGACTGTATGTACGCTCCATTTGCTTTGAGCACAACAACTCCGTTTTGACCAAAACTGTTATCAAGTGTTTGAGCCTTTACGCCCCATGTGATGAATAGGCATATGCCTAAAAAGGTGATGTTCGGTTTCATGATTTAAGTGATTTGATAAGGTCTAGTGAGTGTATTATCAAATTCACTGCCATAATGGTTCGGTTCTTCTAATTGGCGAGCAAAATACTAAATCAATTTCCAGAAATCAAAATAATATTTCTGCCAGCAAACAAATACCCTCTATTTATTGCAAAATTAATAAATATTTTTATATTTCACTTTCAAGGCGATACATATACCTCAATCTCTCTTTTACGATAAACTAGTAAATCAGTAAGAATAAACATTAAAAAGGCAAACCGAATAACTGGTTTGCCTTTGTGCCATGATGCCTAATGTCTACAATTTAAATCCTATGATCTCATCATCCAATTCGGAAACTTTGTCATTCAACAATGTTGCAAAATAATCTGTCAACATTGAGATGAGTGCAGAATTGTTTGTCGCAAATTTCTGACCCTGACTGTCGGTTAGAACAAGTGTACAATTCTCATCACTTCCAAACTGAAAGGTTCTAAGTTGATGATACGTGTCAACGGTACGTTGTCTCTTCCCGGTTAAGGACCGCAACTCTTCGACCTTTTGAATTCGATCTTCTAACGAAACTTTCGGCTGCTGTTTCGCTGTTGAAGTTTCACTTGCTTTTTGTGTTTGAGCAGGAGTAATTGCCTTACTTGCTGCCCCATTTTTCTGATTACTTTTTACAGTTCTCATAATCTTTTGATTTGTGTCTGATGGTTTGGATTTGAGTATCAGACGGATTAAGTAATAAATCATCGGAATTGGCTTAATTCCCAGGCAAGGAAAAAGCCGAAGGGGCACGTTGCCACAATGGAGGAATTCAGCCATGAAGCAAATCCATTGTGGTCCACTTCACAACTGAACCGAGGCTACCTTAGCCGTAGGAATTAGCAAAATGGAGCGATGAAATATTTAATATGAATGGGGTAAACGTAATATTATATAAACCAATAAGGTTTAAGAGACAACAAGATAATACAGCAAAAGTTTTACCTATGTTTTACCCAGCAATAAAATAAAGATAAAAAACAAACGAGCTTAAAACGACAAAAGCCGCTATAAAAGCGGCTTTTGATCTAGTAGCGAGAGAGGGAGTTGAACCCTCGACCTCAGGGTTATGAATTCCATAATTAGGAATATTATCTTAATACTACTTTATTATCAATCACTTGTTTCATTACCAATAATATAAGTCCGTACACCACCCAGTTGTATATTGTGTGATGGTCAACAACTAATTGCCCGAATAAAAAATCATCAGGTGACATGGTGAGTAAACTTAACCGTGTAATGTTTAATACTATCAGACATATAGTACCCGTAATGAAATAGAGCAGCTTACTCTTTAATTGCATTGGGATAGTAATAACAAATGCCCACCACAAGCACAGTATGTTAATGCCCAAACACGAGTAAATCATCCTTATATTATGGCCACCCTTTACAAATAGTATATCACCCTTTAGGTAAATATCATGACTAAATAACTCCGCTACAAATGCTGTACTACTTAGTAAAAAAATTCTGAATCTCGTTACATAATCTAAGTGATTGTGCAGCCATTCAGAATAGTAGCCGCCAGGTTGAATCAGGCCTGTAAGGATGTAGTTTGTAGTATATAATAATCCATACGTAAGACAAAACAGCAGTACAAATCGTACTGCTGTTTTGTTACCTGAAACTTTATTCCACATTCTTTTTACGCCTGTCTGCAATTTTCTTATAACCATATCCGGCTGCTGCTACCAGCATAATGGTTGCCCCTCCGTCTATTGGTGTGTCATCTACATCTTCATCAAAGCCGGGACCTTGCGCCTGTAATGTGTTGGGTGCTATGCAGCTAATCGCTAACAACAGTCCCGTATATATCAATATTATTTTTAGTCTGGTCATGATTGTGTTTTTTGAAGGGTTATTCTTTAATTAGTTTTTCTGTGAAGTTGATATTATTACCTTTCATGTTTACTAAGTATAAACCAGACGGCATATTAGTCAGTGTAATAACCACGCTGCCTTCGGAGGCAGTTACTGCTTTATTATAGAATACCTGCCCTGTAATACTTACTATTGAGATATAAGCATCTCCCTCTACTGCTTTAAACGACACTTTCACTTCGTCTCGTGCCGGGTTAGGTATCAGTTGAATCGCTGGTTCAGTAACCGCAGCCTCAATAACACTACTTGGCTTGCCCACCATATTTATTTCGAAACGGTTGTTGCCCTGAGTTAAACTATCACTTGTTACATCAAACCAGTATTCAAAACCAGCTTTCAGTTCGTGCTTCTCGTTGGTGTACTTATCGTACAGAATGAGTTTGGTACCTGCAGGCACATCAAACATGCCTGTTTTGATCACATACTTATTGTACCTGTTGTATGCTGTTAGGCCAAGAGGAATACTCTTACCATCATCATATGGGCGAACATCTACCGCTAAGCGTGTATCATCTTTTGATAGTGTGAAGAAATCAAGGTTCGGATTGTAGAGTTTCTTACCATCTAATTGATCTTCTACTTCCATACCATTAGTGTTGAAGTTGATGAGCAATCTGTCCCACTTGGTAGTACTGTCGTAGATGTATAACTCTACCCAGTTTTCAGCAGAAGTTGTCTTGAACAGGCTCGCGCTTGTAGCCACTTTATCTGCTTCTTCAAAAGTGAGGGTATTATTACTATTAGCAGAAACATTAGTAAAGAAAGCTGCATAAGCAGGCAGGTCATATGGTAGTGTCCATGCATTGGTTACATAAGCACCACTTGCACCGCTGGTCGCATCCCATGCGTAATAGTTAGCGCCCACGTTACTACCAACTGTAACTTTGTCCATTTCTACAGGACTAGGGAATGGATTACCACAGCCTACAAAGGTTGAGTTAGAACCCTTTGTGAGTGTGATGACCTGTGTGCCTTGGTTAACTACACCTACAGCCTCAAAAGTTGCAGCACTTGGTGTATAGCTACCGCCAGTTAGCCCCTCACCTTTAGCGCCACGTACCAGTAAACGCAGCAGTTCGTATTGATCCCAATCTGCAGAATTGGCTGATGTAAATGGCTGCCAACCAGGGTTAACCCCTGTGCTGTTATCAGCAGAGTCTACATCGAAGTAAAAGGCAGAAGGGTTATTGCTACCTGTCGTTGTAAAACCATTTGATGCGCCACCACTACCTGTTATATCTATCTCATCAGTTAATTGAGAAAGAGGGATAGAAGAACTGAACGGATGCCCGTAAAACCGGAAGCACCTCTTACCCGGCATGTAGCGTTGCACATAAACATTGCCACTGATGGTTCCGTCGCTCTCGCCGATACGGCCTGTGTTGCTGGCATCAGAGGTTAAACGTAGTAAGCTATTGGTAGTTAGTGTACAGCCACTTTCTACTATCACTGTTCCTTCATGCTCTACAGTATCTCCTGTTATCTCTACACTATCACTTGCAGTAAAATTCAAAGTGCCTTGCCCGGAAACTCCATTACCATTATTTGTAAGGTCGCCATATATGGTTGTAGTACTACTTGTTCCTGTATTTAGTGTAGCTCCGTCATTAATATATAGATCCTTACAAGTAAATGATGCAGGAGCAGTGGCAGATGCAATATATGCGTCTAATGTAGAATCGGGGGTGCCATCGCTCCAGCCAGAGCCATTCCAGGTATTTTGTACATATTTCATTACTGTAGCTTTGTCGGACTTGCTGGCATCCGTAAACCCTATATGAAGGACATCGTTATCATCAAAGGACGAGGAGAAGTAACTTGCGCCACTCGCAGAAAATCCGGCACTACCTACCACTACCCAACTGCTGCCATTGTATTTCATTACGGTAGCTTTTCCTGAATTGCCGAAATCTCTGTAAGCTACATAGGGCTTATCGTTACCATCGATAGACAAGGAAGTGTAATCAGCACTACTGGCAGAAAAGCCGGCACTACCTACATTTACCCAACTGCTGCCATTGTACTTCATTACGCTAGCTTTACCGGATTTCCCAAAATCCCGGTAGGCTACATAGGGCGTATCATTGCTATCAAAGGCAATATCTGTATAGGTTACATCCCCAGCTGAGAATCCGGCACTACCAACAACTGTCCAGCTACTGCCGTTATATTTCATAACAGTAACCTTATCGCTATTATTCCCATCCCTAAATGCAACATGAGGATTGTCATTTCCATCAATGGCCATAGTGATATACTCTGCACTCCCAGCTGAGAATCCGGCACTGCCAACTACAGTCCAACTACTCCCATTGAATTTCTCTACAGTAGCTTTTTTGCTATTCGCAAAATCCATGTAGGAGATATAAAGAGTATCGTTACTATCAAATGCTAATGAAATAAGGTATGCATCACCGTTAGAAAACCCGGCACTACCAACTGTTACCCAGCTACTACCGTTGTACTTCATTACAGTAGCTTTAAAGCCGCTCCCTATATCTCTGTATGCTACATAGGGTGTATCATTACTATCAAAAGCAATATCTACGTAAAAAGCCCCCCCGGCTGAAAACCCGGCACTCCCAACTGTCACCCAATTACTGCCATTGTATTTTTTTACTGTTGTCTTACCGCTTTTATTGTCATCCTTGTAAACTATATATGGTGTGCCATTATTGCTCATGGCAATGGATTGGCCATAAACAGCATCTGCAGAAATGCCGGCATTACCCACCTTTGCCCATTGCCCCCGGGCCACAGTACAAGTAAGTACCATCAATACAGGCAAGCTGTAAGTGAAAAGTGTTTTTTTCATAATTTATTTTTTAGTGTTACTGATCAATGTCTCGTTTGCTTATCATGCTGTCTTCTTGTCTCATTTTTTTCAGTTCTGCATCCATTGAAGCTACCTTCCTGTCGTATATCCACCATACCATACAGAGGCAGACCAGCGAGCTGACAACTACTACCGGAATTATTATTTTTCCAGGCCTGAAGGCTAGTTTTTTTTTGAAAACAGGCATTCGCCCAAAGATGTGTTGTGGGGTATGTTACATGCAAAAAATCTGCGTAGCAATAAGGTGGTTACTGCGTCACAAAAACGTAGCATTTTCATTATCGGCTAACTGCCAAACTGATATAGATGAAAAATAGTCGCATAACAAAAGATACTGTATTATATCTTATCTACATACTTTGTTATAGATTCGTCCTCGCCAAGGTTGAATTTTTTGCGCAGACGGTATTTGTAAGTTCGAATACTGTCAGGCTGCACCCCTAATATTCCTGCCATCTCTTTGTTGGACATCTTTAGTTTCGTGAGTACCAGAAAACGTATGTCTGCCGGAGTAAGGCCGAGCAATTGTTCTTTCAATCTGTGTATGAACCCTTTATGTACACGCTCAAATATTTGTCTGAACTGTTCCCACTCTTCATCAGTAAGTATTGTAGAAGTGTATAGCTGTTGAATCAACTCATTATTTTCCTCGTCTCGTTTTGTAGCAGAAAGGTTATGCTCCAACTTTTCTATTAAGGCACTTTTTTCCTGCAGACGTTTGGTATAATTATCCAGCTCGTTTTGTTTGATTCTGTTCTTTAGTCTATGCCTGTTAACAACCAATATTACAATCACGAATAAAAGAATAATACCTGCTAATAGCACATCCCGTTCTCGTTCAGTCATTCGTTTTCTTGCGACCAACTGATCTATTTCCACATTATATTGTTCTATTTCTGATCTAAATTTTGCTTTTTCCAGTTCTAGTATATTATCACGACGGGTAAGACTATCTATATAGACAGCAGCAGAGTCACGATATAAATAAGCATTTTTATAATTTCCCTTTTTGTAGTAATAACCGGCCAACAAAGGGAAATATATACTGCCAAGCTTAAGATTGTCGCTGTATTTATTTTTATTACGTGTGATGAGGTCTATCTCTTCCTCTGCTAATCCCAGGCTATCTTGCTGAACATGTATATCAGCAATTGCGATCAAAGCTTTAAGTGAATAATTATTGTAATTATGTGTTTTGAGGCTGATTGTCAGGTCATGGCGAAGAAGCGGTAATGCTATATCATATTTGTTCTGTCTGTAAAAAGTGGCACCCATATTGCCAGATGCAATACCCTCCCATTTAATATTATTATTCGCTATTGCCAGTTTTTTTATTTGATTGAAATAATATATTGCTGAATCATAAACACCTGAATTTCTGTAACACATACCGATACCATTTATAGGATGGTATCGAACATTTGTGGTGTTGCCCATTATGCCAGGAATATAGGAAGCCTCTCTATAAAGCTTTATTGCATTATCATAATCACCAAGCCCATAATAGGCATTGCCGATATACGTTAGCATTGTTTTTTTATATGGAAAATCTTTGTAGGAATAGTTCTTCATACCTTCATACACATCGATATAATATCGAAAAGCAGGTAGGTAATCTTTATTTTTTTTAAACAGAATACGCCCGATACGATATTTCAACAATAGTTCATACTCAGGATACTTTTTTTTATTTAGACCTTTGAGGATATCTCTCAGATAAGCTACTACATTGTCGTTTTTGCCTCCGTAATCTTTGTTGAGTATGCGAGATGCGTTTATTGACAACTCAAGCACCAGCCCCTGGTCATTCTCTGCTATTGCCTTATCATAAAGTAACCGGATGTTTTTACTTAGTTGATCTTTATCTGCTTCTTCACTCTTTAATAAAGAATCTAAAAGGAGCGTACGCTCTGCATAACTTTTATGCAACAAAAAATCGTACTGAGCATAAGAAGTATTACAAAATACCAGTAGTAAAAAAATCAGCCTGAGCCTCATAATGAATCTGTTGCAGTATGAAAGTGAATTATAAAATGATCTAGCACTTTATAGATATCCCTTATTAAACCTCTAATATATAAAGGTGAGGTCACATGCATGGTTAACAGCTTGTAAAGATGTCTTATATAACCTTTATGCTATACAAACCTTAATCAAGAATAAAGGCACCATTTTGTATGACAAATTGCTTTACCTAACAAAAAAGACAGTAAGACTTAAAACGACAAAAGCTACTTTTAAGGTGCTTTTTATCTGGTAGCGAGAGAGGGAGTTGAACCCTCGACCTCAGGCTTATGAATTCAATTTGATATAATTAAATAAGTTCAGGTATAAATACCTGTTCATAGTTTCCTTTAGTCGTTTAAGAATCTTTATTTAAAATTATGCGGATACTCTGGTAAACGGTTTTGAAAATCTAAAATTGCATCTTTTTGAATAGTCCCTTCATTCATGTTAATCGCTCTATTAACAGTATCATTTCCTAGCCAGCTATCTCGACCTGCAATAATTATTGGCAAGTATACAATGAGCGCAGCAGATATAGCACGCGAGGCACTTTCCCACAAATAGCTAGGAGTATGGTCTACAGCATAGTATTCTACAGAACCAATTTTCAAAATAGGGTTTTCAAACGTTGTGGGTTTAGCAAAAAAGAACCCCATACCTTTGTCACAACTTACATCAATAACCAAGCAACCAGGCTTTAAATAGTGCGCTTCCTCTCTTGTAACAAAATGAACAGGATCATTAGGGTTTTGATAAGTTCCATTAATTATTATATCTGATTCGCTAATCAAATCATTTAAAGGACGCTCTGTACCATCATGTTCAATAACAACCATACGTGCTTTCCCTTCCGAGCCCTTAGCCACACGTGTATAATGGCAATCTAAAATTTCTTCCCTCACTTCATGATTTGGCCGTTGGATACAGATAGTTATATCACGAAACCCATGCGCTTTAAGCGCATATATAGCTCCTCTGCTAACTGCACCAAAAGAAAATATTAACACCTTACGCTGGTTCCCGTAATGTCCATCAATACCTTTTAGCTGTAATGCATGTAATACAGCACAATAACCTGCCATCTCATTATTTTTATAAAAAGTATGACGACCCATTACCCCAGTAGGACTCCAAACAAACATGTCCTCAAAAGCAATAAGCGTTTGTTTTCGATCTACTGCTACCTGCGTAACTGCTTGTTGTTGGGCGCAGTGAGGATATCCCCATAGTGTACCTCCTTCGCGTAGTTCTTCAAAATCAGCTAGTGTAGGTTTAGCGATTATTACAACATCAGCACAAGATAGTAACTCGCTACGTGTAGCAATACCACTCACTTGAGTAACTATTTCGGCATCCTCTATCCCAAATGGAGCTCCATAGTTTTTTTCAAAGATCAATTGATGTCGGATGTCCTCTGGTAAACGGGATAAATGTTCCGGATGGATTGGAACTCGGCGTTCATCTTTTTTCTTTGAAGTACCTATAACACCAATTGTTAATTTGCTCATGTCACTTTCTTTTTTCGACTACATTATTCTTAAAAAGATTAACAAAACACCCGTTTTTACACCCCATACTTTAAAAATATGTATGTTAAAACCACACCTGCATTCACTATATAGAATAATGCATTTACCTTATTACTGATACGGTAATAACGCTTTAAGTTATTACCATTTGATGTTGCTATTACATACTGGTTAGCGATGCGTAGCGAGGATAAATAAGTGTTTAAATACTTTTTTGAAAGCTTGAATAACCTGATAATTATAAACTTTGTGATGGTAAATACTATTAGCAATATTGCTATAACACCCCATGCATAATCGATTAAAAAATCTTTTAACATATATTATTCTCTATTCTTTAATATTTTCTATTTGACTCTGGTTAATTATAAGATCTTAGTATTGCATCGGCTAATGCATCTTCTTTAACCACCAAATATTTTGTTCCACAAGCTTGTCCGAATGAATAAACAGACGGCCCACATCTCCGGGGGAAGCATTAAAAATTAAGGACACATCTGTCATAACCAGCCCAATCATTTTATTAAGCGGATGAATGGATCTTATAACATAAGTATCAATAAGCTTTGTTTTCTTTTCATCGAAAATGTCTTCATGAATCCCATTTGATGGGATTCGTTTTATTATCATTCCAATTTCTAACTGAGAAACCTGTTCTGCCGAGATTATTTTCGTTTCCATAGTTTAAGATATAGTCATTACTTTGATTGATATATTGCGTCAGTATCTGACACCTCTTATTTGACAGGAAAACATGTTAAAGATTATATGAAATAAAATAGTTGCTTACAGGTAAGTATTAGGGATGTCCGCAGGTACTTTTATATAACGATCAATAAGCCTAACAATATCATGATCACACTTATAGCAATTAGTAGAAAATCAATAAGTCTGTTATTAAACAAAGAGGTACTACTCATGTAAAGCCGTATGATAAAGTCTCTACCTCTTGTGAAAGTATGATATATCCGTTTGTAACCTTCTTATTATATTCTGCACCTGTATTGCTGTTTTGCCTAAAATGTTTTGCAATGCTATTAACATAACACCTTCCTCTTGATGCTCAATCGAAAGGTTAGTATCCTTCAATTGATTATACTTATCTTTTAACATTTTCGACTGTACTCCCCAATTTCCTGTAATCTTAAAAATCTCTTTGTTCTTGCCTTGTATCTCGTTCATCATATTTAATTTTACTTTCTGTAAGAACTTTCTCACTATACAAAGGTGGGCAAAAGCGGAATATATATCGTTACATCATTTTAATACAATGTTATATCATTCACATGTTCTCTTTTTAGTATGATGGGGCACCTTACCATTTCGACATCTGAATAATATAATATACCCAACCAAACCTCCAATAACTGAAGCTAAAAAGATGCCTGTTTTAGCCTGAATGATAAATTCATCATTGGTAAACGCAAGCGATGTAATGAATAATGACATAGTAAACCCAATAGCAGCTAAAAAGCTGACACCAACCAGATTGCGTCGGTTCATACCATCAGGTAGTCGCACAACCTTTAATTTTAATAACAATAGAGTAATTCCAACTATCCCTACTACTTTACCTGCCAACAAGCCTGCAGCAACACCTACTACAATATTTGAGTCAAACAAACTGCGTACATCAATATCAAATGAAAAACCCGCGTTTGCTAAAGCAAAAATTGGAATAATAAGAAATGTTACCAGGGGGTGCATTGCACGTTCAAGACGCTGCAAAGGTGGTGATGCATCTACAATTGTGCTACTCATATCTTCGAGCACATGAAGTTGCTTTACAGTTAGAGTTGGTTGATTTTCTTCACGGTCAATTCGGCTAAACATATTTAAGGAGTTCTGTAATTTAGTTATAAACACCTGTTCTTTGATTTTTACATTGGCAGGAATTACAAATGCAGCAAGTACCGCTGCTAAAGTGGCATGTATTCCGGATAATAAAAATGCTGTCCACATACCACCAATACCCAATATCGAATAGAATATAATATTCCGCACACCCATTCTGTTTCCTGTATACATTACTAATAAAATACCAAATGCTACGGATAAATAAACTACTGAAATATCTGCGGTATAGAAAACACCGATTACCAGAATAGCACACAAGTCGTCTACAATTGCTAATGCTGTGAGAAACACTTTTACAGATAGCGGTATTCTATTTCCGAGTAAGTGCAAAACTCCTAATGCAAATGCTATGTCTGTAGCCATGGGTATGCCCCAGCCTTTACTTACTTCACCAAAAGGGTTAAATAGCAAATAAATACATGCCGGTAATATTATACCGCCTAATGCCGCAGAAATCGGCAGTAAAGCTTTTTTAAAATGCGAAAGCTCACCTCCTACTATTTCTCTCTTTAATTCCAGCCCTACAACAAAAAAGAAAATAGCCATAAGGCCGTCACTAATCCATTGATGAAGACTATATTTAAAATAAATGGAATTGCCCCACTCAAACCCAAGTTTATTATTAAGAATTGAATGATAGTCCTCTGACCAGGGGGAATTTGCTAATATCAATGCAAGGACAACACTAATTGCCAATATAATACCCCCGGATTTCTCCCTGTCGATAAATCTCTGTATTGGCTTTGTTATAGTATCTATCGGGGATTTTTTAGAATGCGGCATTGCAAGGCTTTTATCGCGTTGTTGAGTTGCTACTGGGCATTTAAAATGATATTACCACCTTTACCACTACCCATAAGTACTATTTTAGTATTAGAAGATTGAGCTAAGTCTCTTAAAGCTTTAATCTGTTCATACTGTAGTTGTTTCTCAGTTAAGTTTAGACTAATAATACGCTGGTAATCGGCAATACCTTTTGCCTCAATACGCTTGCGCTCTGCTTCTTGTGTTTCTTTCTGCAATACAAATTCCATTTTTTGAGCTTCTTGTTCAGCATTTATCTTTTGTTCGATAGCTTTTTTAACAGAGGTAGGCAGGGTAATGTTACGTATAAGTAGGTTTTCCACAACTAATCCCCTTTTGTTAAATTCTTCCTCTATGCTTTTATATATTAATGTCTGAAACTCTTTTCGCTTAGTAGAGTATAGAGATACCGCGTTATAGTTTACCGCATTGTCACGTATCTTTGTACGGGCAACAGGGCGAACTATCTTATCTTCATAATTGATACCGATTTTATCAATCAGTTGCGGTGCTTTTTCAGGTATCACCCTGTAAAGTACAGTAAGGTCAATTATTACTTCCAAACCATCTGCTGATAAAGTTATGATGGCATCATCACCTGCACGGTTACCTTCATCCGTGGTGCTGCTCATTGTATAATTCATCGTTCGGATGTCCATCTCTACTATTTCAACCAATGGATTTATCATGTGTAGTCCACTTGGTAATACCTTGTTCTGTACTTTGCCAAACAGCTTTTTCACGCCTATATGCCCCGCATCAATCTGTACAATACTTGCAAGTAGTCCGCCTATTAGAATAAGAGAAAGTCCCAATATACGCCCACCTTTTACAAGTGGCATTAGCTTATGAACTTCAAGGCCAGTTTTAGTAATGACAAAAGAAACAAAAAACAATAAAGCACCAAGCAATACGAAAATCATAACTGGGTTAATTTTTAGGATTTAAAAAAAACTATACCTGATAGATAGTTAGAGTGAAATATGTAAAAACATTAAAAGGACAGTTTGATAACTGCCCTTTTAAAAATGGATTGAATAAACAACTTAAGATTTTACCTCTAAGCCTTTTTTAATAATATTTGTCACTTCCTCTTCTTTTTTATTTAGCCTTGAGCCGACACGACTAATAAGCTCTTTTTCTTTTCCCGGCTCAAATTTCAAATCAGAGTCAGTTAGTGACGGAAACTTTTCTTTTAGACTTTTAGATTGTTTCTCCCAATTTCCGGTGATCTTAAACCCCTCTGTGATCTTGTCTTGTACCTTTTCCATAATCTGTAAAATTTATTTTGCGAAAGAACTTTCTCGCAATACAAAGGTGGGCAAAAGTGTAAGACATATCATTACATCATTTCAACGTAGTATTACATTATTCACATATTTTCTAATTCGACCCTTTTTTTCTGACCAATTTTCTTGAAGAAGGACGGTGTTAAGCCTGTTATTTTTTTAAACTGTGTAGATAGATGTGCTACGTTACTGTAATTCAATTGAAATGCAATTTCTGTGAGGGTAAGTTCATTATATAATATCAACTCTTTAGCTCTCTCAACCCTATTTATAATAATGTACTGTTGGATGGTTACTCCCGTCACTTCAGAGAAAATATTTGCTAAATAAGTGTAATCATAACCTAACTTGTCACTAATAAATTCAGAATAATTTAGAGTAGGCAGACTATCTGAATGATGTATCATATTTATAATGACATTTCTGATTCTTTCAATAAGTATACTTTTTTTATCATCTAATAGTTCAAGACCTGAAAGCATAAGATTTTCATTAAGTAACTTTCTTTTTTCAACAGATAGTCCTTCAAGTATTTCAACTACGCCTAAGTCAATAGACATATAACTGATATTCAATTTTTCAAGCTCTACTTTGACCATCATTTTACATCTTAAACTGACCATATATTTTATATATATTTTCATGCTGACAATTTATTAATGTTGCTATTCAACACTGCATTGGGGGGTTCTAATCGCAGAATACTCAAAAGGTACTACTTATTAATATAGAATAACCGTAAAATAGTTTCCATACAGTAGAATAATAGGTGTACCTTAAACAAAACGTAAGTATAATGGATAGTTCTGTAGTATTTGAGATGATAAAGGAAATGAGCAAGAAGACATATAACTCACAGCATCGTACTTTACTTATTGATATTGCTTCAGCGCTCACATTACCCAATGATGAATTATTATTGCTCATTACTGAACTCGAATCAGCAGGTTTAATAAAACTTCATCGAACTAAAGTCATTTCCGTTACACTGACAAACTATGGGTTGTCCCAATAGTAGTTTCATTCTAAAGACAAAACATTATTTTAAGCCTTAATGCTACAATTGTATGAATGTTTTCATAAGTAATACTGGTGTAAATGTCTCAGAACAAAATATAAAAAATTTATTTTCAGAGTTTGGCAGTGTTATATCTGTTTTTTTTAAGCGAAGTAGAAATGACAAAAGTAGATTTTGGTGGGTTATAATGACAGAGCAATCGGATGCTAACAATGCAATACTAACTCTAAATGGCTCAATATATCAAAATAACAAAATCACTGTATCGAGAGCGTCATTAAGAGATAAAATACATTCATAACCGACAAGTTTATTTAATGACCAATGCTCTGCATATAATCATATAAAGCATTGGCTTAAAACCAAACGCTCATGTCTTTTGCATATAACTATGACAACCCTAGAGCAAATACTCTAACACAACAATAAAGTTCTTTAGGATCTAAAGAACTTTATGACATTACATTTTCTTTAACTTTAAATACACTACCTTCATTTAGTTAC
This sequence comes from Bacteroidia bacterium, assembly GCA_030429205.1. Lineage (GTDB taxonomy): Bacteria > Bacteroidota > Bacteroidia > Chitinophagales > Chitinophagaceae > UBA5543. The sequence continues at coordinate 2,115,674 of JAUICZ010000001.1, read as the reverse complement.
AACAGTAACACCAAGATTAAAATTAAAGTTTCAATTCTTTTGCTGCAGTTATTACCACAGTCGCACTACAATTAAATACAGTATTACTCTTGAGTATTTTTCACCCTTTTTAAATAAGGTGCGTCATGTTTATTATTATTTTATTCATAGCAATATGGTATTTATCGTTATTCTCTCAAACATTCTTTCACCATAGATATGCTTCTCATGGTGCATTTACTATGAACAAGTTTTGGGAACGTTTCTTTTTTGTATTTACCTATATAACACAAGGTACTCACTATATGAGCCCGCGTGCTTATGCCATAATGCACAGAATGCATCATGCTTATACTGATACTGAGAATGATCCGCACTCTCCGGCATTCTCATCCAACCTTATCAGTATGATGCTGCGTACTCGTCGTTTTTATAATGATATTGTAAAAGGACATATGATAGTAGAGGAACGCTTCACAAAGAATCTTCCTAAATGGGATGTATTTGACAAGTGGGCAAACTCTACTGCTTCACGAGTATTATGGGGTTTAGTTTACATTGCATTATTCGTGATATTTGCAACAACACCCTGGATGTATCTTTTATTGCCAATTATACTAGGTATGGGTGCATTTCATGGTGCGCTTATAAACTGGTTTGCTCACAAATATGGGTATATCAATTTCAGACTTAAAAACACCTCTCGCAATCTTTTGTTTATTGATATATTGATGCTTGGGGAATCGTATCACAATAATCACCACAAAAGGCCTTCTGCGGTAAATTTCGGAAAACGTTGGCATGAAATAGATCCCGTATATCCTATCATAAAACTATTAGCTTGGATACGCATAATTCGTCTTCAACAATTGCCACCAGCTATGATAGTTAATAGGAACTAATTTTATTTATTATTGGTATATTATCTGGCTTGACATTAAATATTTCTTAGCAAAGGAGTAGAAAAACGTAAATGTACTAAGCATGGAATAATTATTTAAAATCATGCAAAGCAACTACGACACATTAATGTACTACAAAAAACAGTCTTTTGTAGTACACTTTACAACGGAGCTGAGGCTACCTTAGCCGTAGGAATAAGCAAAATGGAGCTATGAAATATTTAATATGAATGGGATAAATAAAAAAACGGCGAAGCCAATAAGGCTTAAAAGAGACCAAGATAATACAACAAATGTTTTACCTATGTTTTACCCATCAATAAAATAAAGATAAAAGCCAAACAAGTCAAAAACGATAAAAGCCGCTATAAAAGCGGCTTTTAAGAGAGTAGCGAGAGAGGGAGTTGAACCCTCGACCTCAGGGTTATGAATCCTGCGCTCTAACCACCTGAGCTACCTCGCCAATTGTGGTTTGTTTTAGAGAGCGGCAAAGGTAAGTCAAAAACTTAAATTATTAAACAGTTGTCAGTACTCTTTTTAATTCCTCGGGCATAGCAGTTACTTTTCTTGCATCATAATCAAAACACACCATACCTGTCTTAGCCTCTGCAATAGCTTTGCCATCCTTTTCTGTTTGTATCTTATATAACAGGTCGAAAGAAACATTGGTCAGGTCATCAACAAATATTTCAATTTCAAATACATCTCCGTAAAACCCTTCTCCTTTGTATACTATTGCAGAGTCTGCCATAATCAGTCCTACCCCGGCAACATTTAGCTCTGTGTAATTATGTTTTTTTAGCCATTGCACTCTCGATTCATGTATTATTGACAATACTGCATCATTCCCGACATGGGCACCGTAGTTTAAATCTCCTATTCGAACAGGTATCGTAGTTGTAAACAATGCATTTTGTTCAGGAAATTTTATTTTTATGCGACTCATTACGAATTTTTAAAGGGATATAGGATGAAGATAATCTGTATAGGACGAAATTACGCAGATCACGCTAAAGAATTGAACAACGACGTACCGACACAGCCGGTAATATTTATGAAACCTAAAAGTGCCCTTTTACTACCCAAAAAACCACTCTACTATCCGGAGTTTACTGACAACTTGCACTACGAATGTGAATTGGTAGTGAAGATCTGTAAGAATGGCAAGTATATACAAGAAAAGTTTGCACATAAGTACTACAACGCTGTTAGTGTTGGAATTGATTTTACGGCCAGAGATCTTCAAAAAAAGCTGAAAGACCAAGGACTACCCTGGGAGCTTTCAAAAGCATTTGACGCATCTGCAGCTGTAGGGAAATTTAAAGAACTTACCCCTGAAATGGATATCAACAACTTAAAGTTTGAGCTATCCAGGAACGGGGAGGTGTTACAATCAGGACACACTAAGGATATGATTTTCTCTATTAATTCAATTATAGAGTATGTATCTCAATACATTACCATTAACATCGGAGACCTTATATTTACAGGAACACCGGCTGGTGTTGGCGCTGTTAACGTATACGACACCTTTATCGGCACATTAGAAGGCGAAGAATTATTAAAAGTAGATATAAGATAACATGCAGGTATATAACCCTAAAAAGTGGTTTGGAATTCTGTTTCAGTTCCATAAATCTGATACACTAAGAAAGCTTTCTTTACTCATCATCTTTATATGTATATATACAGGTATCATTGCTTATCTGGAGTTAAACCATTTTAAAATAAGCGACAAGCCCTACGTAAAGAACATATTCCAAATGCACAACCTGCTGGGGTTTGCATTATCCTTACTATTGGTTTTTAGAACAAATACTGCTTACGACCGCTGGTGGGAAGGGCGTAAACATTGGGGAGCGTTGGTAAACACCAGCAGAAACCTAGCCATCAAGATCAACTCATTACTAGTTTCAGGAGATAATGATGAAGAGGATCGTGTATTCTTTAGGAATGCTATACCTATGTATGCAAGCGTATTAAAAGATCACTTACAGTCTGAATATACCCGATATTCACTGGACGAAATAGACCACCCTGAACTCAAACAGATTGATGCCTCTCAACATGCGCCCAACCAGATAGCTGCCATGATGAGTGACAGGCTTATATTAATGCACCAACAGAAAAAAATTACCGGAGAGCAGTTGTTATTTGTAAACGACAATTTGAACGCTTTTACAGATATATGTGGTGCTTGCGAAAGAATTAAGAATACACCAATCCCCTATTCATACAGTGCATTTATAAAGAAGTTCATCTTTATTTACATAATGACATTACCTCTTGGCTATGTGTTTTCTTTGCAATATCTGGTAATACCGGTTGTTGCGATGGTGTTCTACGTAATGGCCAGTTTAGAACTTATTGCAGAAGAAATTGAAGACCCTTTTGGGCACGATGCTAATGATTTACCTATGGCCAAATTGGCGGCTAATATTAGAAAACACGTAGCAGAGATATTATAATAATTATACTTAACGGTTTGTTCTGGTTTTAAGTATAGATATTGGTTATCTTAGCCAACATAAATTCAACCCATGCGTATTCTTGTTACTTTCTTGATCGGTTTCATTTTAATATCCGTTAATGCAAATGCTCAGCAAGCTAAAATCGGATGTATGGATAAAGACATTCGTGTTCAATCAGAACAGTTTAAGCACAATTTCAGAGCACAAGGGATGGAGGTATATAAAAATGCGATGCTTAACATGCAATCTCAAGAGCCATATCCTATTGCACTACAACTACAGCAGGGACAACTATACCAGTTTGTATTTGTGGGTAGTAAACTATCTTCAAAAATATTTTTTGAACTTTTTGATGGTAACGATGAAAAGCTGGAAAGCATAACCCTGAAAGAAAAAGACGGGAAAAACTATATTATATACTCTTTTATGCCTAAAAAATCTGATGTGTACCTGATTGTAGCGGGACAGAAGATACGTGGTGGCGGAGAGGTTTGCGGTAGCCTTACCGTTATGCAACAGTTGAAGTCTAATGCCGAATAATAATAACTAAGTATGGACGTACAAATTGAGCAGAGCTGGAAACAGGTGCTACAGCCGGAGTTTGATAAACCCTACTTTGCTGAAATTGTACAGTTTTTAAAAGCTGAAAAGCAGGCAGGCAAAATCATTTACCCTGCAGGTAAGTATATATTCAATGCCTTTAATACAACCCCATTTGCAAATGTAAAGGTGGTCATACTGGGGCAAGATCCCTACCACAATCCGCATCAGGCACACGGGCTTAGCTTCTCTGTACAAGACGGTATTGCACCACCACCTTCTTTGGTAAACATATATAAAGAGCTGGGCACAGATCTAAACATACCCAGACCGACACATGGCAACCTGCAAAAGTGGGCCGAACAGGGTGTACTATTACTAAATGCTTCGCTTACTGTTGAACAGAACAAGCCCATGTCACACAGTAAAATTGGCTGGCATGAGTTCACAAACAGCGTCATAAAAACACTATCAGAACAGCGCGAGCATCTTGTATTTATGCTTTGGGGTGGCTTTGCTAAAAGTAAAATGAGCTTGATAGATAGTAACAAACACTGTGTATTAACAGCGGCACACCCATCACCCCTTTCTGCCTACAACGGTTTTTTCTATTGTAAGCATTTTAGCAAGGCTAATGCATGGTTGCAACAACAAGGTGCTACACCTATCGACTGGAGTTTATAACTTGCACCACCAATGAAGAGGATACTAGGTCATATATATTTCTTTCTGGGCATGCTGATGTTTGTCATCACCATGCTGATAGTGGCCATACCTATATGGATCATCTCTTTACTACCAGAACCTCAAAAGACAAAAGCACTACACCCGGTATTCCGCTTATGGATGGGTGTATTTATGCCTATAGTAGGTTGCCCTGTCATCAGAAAAGGAAAAGAACACTTTAAAAAGGGAGAGAACTACGTTGTCGTTACCAACCATAACTCTCTGGTAGATATCCCCGTATCATCTCCCTGGATACCCGGCCCGAATAAGACACTGGCAAAGGTTGAAATGTCTCGCATACCTATTTTTGGTATGATCTATAAAACAGGATCTGTACTGGTAGATAGAAAAAGTAAAAACAGTAAAGCCAAAAGCTTTGCAGACATGAAAAATGTACTGGATATGGGACTACATCTATGCCTGTACCCCGAAGGGACACGCAATAAAACAGATCAACCGTTACAGAAGTTTAAAGATGGTGCTTTTATTGTAGCCATTAACTCGCAAAAACCGATCATACCCGGAGTAATCTTCAACACCAAGACGATATTACCACATGATAAAAAGCTTTGGGCTCGCCCTATGCCTATACGTTTCGACTTTTTGCCTGCAATACCTACAAAGGGCTTAACTATTAATGACCTGCCAGCACTGAAAGAAAAAGTACATAAGTTGATGCAAGAATATTATATTGCTAATAAGTGATGACCTATTATATAATTGGCACCGGTAATACAGCATGGTTCATGGCCAAAAGGCTATCGAAAGCAGGTAACTCTTGCCTGGGTATTTGGGGTAGAAACGAGGAAAAAGCTAAAAAACTGGCAGCAGCAATCAATGCTCCTGTATTGGCAGAGCTGCAAGACATTCAAGATGATGCAGATGCTTGCATACTGGCTATTACAGACAAAGCCATTAAAGATGTTGCAGCAAACTTCTCTTTTAAGAATACCACACTAATACACACTGCGGGCTCTGTAGGTAGAATGGTACTGGAACCATACGCCCAACACGCAGGTATTATATGGCCGGTGTATTCTATTGTAAAAGACAGCCTACCCCTTCATAGAGAAATACCTATAGTTATTAAGGGTACTACAGAACATTCTGAAAAAGTACTGAAACAGCTGGTAGATGATATGTCTGACATATGTTATACCATCAGCTGGGAGCAAAGGCAGTGGTTACACCTCTGTGCAGTACTCAGTAACAACTTTGTGAACCACCTCATGTCTATTAGCGAGGAAATATGTAATAAACAACGCATACCTTTTTCGTTGCTATACCCCATCGTCAACCAAACTACAGATCGCATAAAACAAGCTTCTCCAAAGAATTTACAAACAGGGCCTGCCAAAAGGCACGATGTAAATACGCTGGAAAAACACATGGAATTACTGGCTAAACACCCCGAATGGGCAACGATATACGACTCTATCACTACCTCGATAGATAAGATGTATAGGAATGATAAGGAAGAATAGTTCTTCATACCTTATTTTTGCCGCAAATACAGAAGATATAAGGAATGTATAATATTACTTTTAAGTTCGAAGAGAAGGGGAAAGACCCTATTGTAATAAAAGACGTAGAGCCCGACCAGAGTATATTGGAAGTAGCTTTGGATAACGATATAGAGCTACACCACAACTGCGGTATGGTTTGTGCCTGTAGTACCTGCCACTTGTATGTAGACAAGGGCGAAGAGCATCTACCCGAAATATCTGACAAAGAAGAAGATTTTGTAGACAGAGCACGCAACCCTAGGCTGAACTCCAGACTAGGCTGCCAATGTATACTTGAAGATGGTAACGGAGATGTAGAAGTGACACTACCCGACCAAACTTTGATACACGGAGAATAATTTATTTGACAGAAAATATTTGAATATAAATGGCACATTTTGAACCGCCGATCAATTGGAGAGATTATGAGGATATAGCTATTAAGCTATACGAGCGTTTTGGAGATGATTACCCTGAAGGTAAGATATACCGCATCCGTTTTACAGACTTGATAGAATGGGTGTTGGAGATTGATAATTTTGAAGGTAAGCGAGAAGACTGTAACGAAGGACACCTGGAAATGATACAAAGCAGCTGGGTGTACGAATGGAGAGACAACCAAGACTAAGCTCATGAATGTACTCAAGCAATTTCAACCAATAAAGACTTTTGTTTTTGATGTAGATGGCGTACTGACTAATAATCAGTTGCTGGCTATGGAAGATGGCAGCCTGCTGCGCAGCGTAAATATTAAAGACGGCTATGCCTTACAGCTAGCCGTAAAAAAGGGCTACCAAATGTGGATCATCTCGGGTGGTAGTTCTGATGCCATCAAAAGCCGTTTTGAGAACCTGGGGTTGCAAGAAGTACACATCAGGGTAAAAAACAAAAAAGCCCTTTTACTGGAGCTGGCAGAGAAACATAAGGTAGACCTGAACACCACACTGTATATGGGTGATGACATACCCGACTATGCTGTAATGCAAGCATGTGGCTTACCTACCTGCCCTGCCGATGCCTGCAACGAGATAAAAAGAGTGAGTAAATACATATCTAAGATCAACGGAGGGCAAGGCTGTGTACGCGATGTAATAGAAAAAGTATTGAAACTCAACGACCACTGGGACCTGCCTGAGTAATTATCAAGTTTCATACCTTAGGGTGATATAAACACAACCCTATGCATAATAGTGCCGAAGTTAGCAGCGATGGTTCATCTGTATTTCTAATAAGTGTAGTAAAACCCAAGAAGTACGCACAAGCCATTTTAATAGTGTTATTTATAATAGCACTTATTCTTTATGTGTCAGCAATAGTCCACACATTAAATAGCAACCCAACAGGAGGTGCAATATTAGCTGTATTTGTATTATTTCCTGCCACTATACTTTTCCCCATCAGTAAATACCTATTCTGGAACCTTTATGGGAAAGAAGAAATTGTAGTGAGCGAAAACACTATAAACTATCGTAGAAGCTACGGAGTGCTTACTACAAATTGGCATACAAAAAAATATAAACCGCTGTATTACAATATTATCAAACAGGATATGGACAATGATTTGAGTATTATTGAATTTGGCGGTAAAACGACCAGAGATGTACCTGTTTCTATATTCAAGTCTAGCGTAAAAACACCTACACGCCAAATAGTAAAACTAACACAAGAAATAAAGAAGATATTCCCTATTGAGGAGATTACGCACAAGCCTAACAAAAAAGAATTACTGAAAATCAGGGCTTAACACACACCTTTACAAAACTTAATACACTTTATTAATAAAAACAGGTAATGTTTTTGTAATATTCATGCCACAACTAGATAATTATGAAGCATTACTTATTGATTACAGCATTACTGGTATTTACTTTTTCGGCTTGTAAAGAGAAAGAAAATATTGTTCCCGGAAAGAACACAACAAACAACCCCACTAACCCCAACCCTCCTGTAGACAATACAGACAGGACATATATCATTAACGGATTATCGGATATTACTATCGGTAATAAGAACAGCATTAACATCCCCATACAACTTGAGTTTGTAGGCGGACAGCAGAAAAAGGTGTCTTTAATGATCACCGGTTTGCCTAAATATTGTTATGCCAGTTTTAGCCCCAAAGCAGGTATCCCTGGCTTTGCTACAACCATGAGCATTAGTACTACATTGGCTGATCCGGGTTCTTACCCAATTACGTTAACAGGTTTATCTCAGGATGGTAAAACAAGAGAATATAACTTGCAACTAACTATTGTAGATAAGCTGGATTGCGACTCCTTCTTACCAAATGCCGTTACTAAAAGCTTTACTACGACTAAGAAAGACAGCAAAACTGTTATATACAGCCAAAGCAACATGACATCTAAGTATGACAGCAGCACGAAAAAGAATGTGGTAATGATAGACAACCTGTTTATGCAGGAAGACAGTAGCGGTACTCCTTTTATCAGCTACAACAAAGGCCTGTATTTGATTACCAACTGTGCTAAACGTACTGTAACTGTACCAGACCAAAGAATCCAGGGACGCAGGTTAAGCAGCACTGTGGCATATAAAGATTATGACATGAGTGGTACCGGTACTATAGATCCTGAGAAAGGAACGATCACCATCAACTACTATGCGCAAGACCAAAACGGAGTGGGCAACTACTATACTATGACTACTTCGATCAACTTGAAATAATCGACTCTATATATAAACAAAAAGGGTGCTGAATAAATCGGCACCCTTTTTTATTATCATATGAAATAGACTTACATCATGCTCACACTACGGTTCAGGAAGTTGGTCAGCTCTTCGCCTTTCAACATGTCTTGAGATAGTAATGCAAGGTCGTATGCATGGCGGGCTATCTTCACTTGTTCTTCTTCACTACCAGCTTTTAGTATACGGCTGATCAACTCGTGATTACCGTTCACCCCTACTTTATAACTTTCAGGCATAGCACCAAACATAGCCATGTTCGGATTCATCTTAGCCATATCCTGCATGCGGCGTGTCATCTCGTCCATAGTAACAGTAACAGGCAACTCATCTGCACTAATACTCTCTACTTCTACCTTCATACTGTCTTTATGTATCGCCTTGTCGAATATCTCCTGTACCTTTTGGGTCTCATCTTCAGTCAGCGCATGAGCTACCGCGTCTGTCTTCTTGATCAGGTTATCTATCACATCGCTATCTACACGCTTCAGTGATATCTTCTCCAGTTTATGCTCTAAGAAACCTACAAAGTGGTTGTCTATCGGAGAGTTCATTAACAATGTATCGTAGCCCTTTTTCTCTGCTGCCTGTATCTGGAAGTTCTGCTTCTCAGGCTCGTTAGCATACAAGTATACCAACTGCTCATCTTTATCTGTTTGCACCGGTGCTACCTTCTCTTTATACTCATCCAGGGTAAAGAACTCATGCTTCACATTCTCTAGCAATGCATAGTCTTTTGCCTTGTCGTAAAACTTCTCGTCTGTCACCATACCATACTTCACAAACAAACCAATGTCGCTCCACTTCTTCTGATATCCTTCTCTATCGTTCTTGAACAGCTCGCCCAGTTTATCTGCTACCTTTTTAGTAATGTAAGTGTTGATCTTCTTCACATTACCATCGCTCTGTAAGAAACTACGCGATACGTTCAACGGAATATCCGGAGAGTCGATAACACCATGTAGTAACATTAAGAACTCAGGTACGATCTCCTTCACTTCGTCTGTAATAAACACCTGACGAGAGAACAACTTGATCTTGTTCTGCTGCATCATGCTGAAGTCGTCCTTCAACTTAGGGAAGTACAATACCCCCGTTAGGTTAAACGGATAGTCTACATTCAGGTGTATCCAGAAAAGCGGGTCTTCCGTCATCGGGTACAACTCTCTGTAGAAGTTCAGGTAATCTTCGTCCTTCAGTTCAGACGGTGCTTTTGTCCAGATAGGTGTAGTGTTGTTCACTATATTATCTACCTCTACCGACTTGTATTTTGGCTTACCCTCTTCGTCCTCACCATCAGGCACTTGCTCTGTACGTGTACCAAACTTTACAGGTATCGGCAAGAAACGGCAGTGCTTATCCAGTATCTGCTGTAGTCTGTGCTCGTCTAAAAACTCGCTGCTCTCTTCGTTTACGTGTAGTATAATGTCTGTACCTACCGTATCTCTTTCACCTGCAGTTATCTCGAACTCCGTTGTACCATCACAATCCCAACGAGCAGCTTCTGAACCCTCTTGGTACGATAGTGTGTTGATCTCTACCCTGTCTGCCACCATAAAGGCCGAGTAGAACCCTAAACCAAACTTACCTATGATCTCATTAGCATCTTTCGCCTCTTTAAACTTCTCTACAAACTCTGTAGCACCCGAAAAGGCTATTTGGTTGATGTACTTTTTGATCTCTTCTGCCGTCATACCGATACCGTTATCCGATATGGTGATGGTCTTTTTATCTGCATCCAGCGATACGTTGATGATCGCCTCCGGCAATTCTCCTTTAAACTCACCTAAAGAAGCCAGCCTTTTTAGTTTTTGTGTAGCGTCTGTAGCATTGGCTACCAACTCGCGTAAGAAGATCTCGTTGTCTGAATAGAGAAACTTCTTAATGATGGGGAATATATTCTCCGTGTGTATCGAAATAGTTCCTTTCTCTTGCATCTTAATTTTACTTTTTACTTTCTGCACTACAGATAGCAATCACCATTCCAGCGCGTATATCTGTGTCAAAATGACAGCGAAAAATGTAAAGATTGGCTGCTATATCTTGTCAGGACATACTATAGATGAGTATATTTGGATAACCAGAATACCCTGATATGAGTTACAAGAAACGAAAAAGAAACTTTGTAATATTTATAGTACTGGTGATGCTTCTATGCGCAGCATATATTATCTATTTCAACTTTCCATCAGATGAGCGTGTAGATCGCAGACTTGCAGAGCTGATTGAAGAGATAAATATGGATGAACCACAGATGATGGATGAATTTACCAGAGAAGATAGCCTGAGTGCTGAAAAAGGGAGGATGCTTGTTTACCACATCTCTCTACTGGATTATGACATACATGACACCAGCGTTAACATTTCTGATACCACACTTTTCGGAAGAAGCCTATTCTTAAAAACAGATACTGTTTTGTTTAAAGAAATTACCAGAGAGGACATGATTGAAAACATGAGAGATAATTTCAGATTCAACTTTGCTTATAAAAACCGTTGTGACGTTAAGAATATTTACTACGACAAAAACGGTAATTACATCACCTCTGCAACCATAACACCTGATGACTATTTACTGAGTATGAAAGAAGAAAGTAATCGCAAATATCAAAACACAAGAAACACAGAATAAACCGATACATCTGGCATAATGCTTGCTGACGTATATTTTTAAACCAATCAATAACACTTATTATGAGATCCTATTTAATCCTAAGCTTCATCGCCGTATTATGCGTTGCAGCTTCTTGCAAAAGGAAAGACAATCAAGTAACATTTGCTACTGCAGAAAGTATTACCATAGCACGCCACCCGGGTTTTGCACCGACAGGCACATTACTCTACTTTTTCCATATCGACCAATCGGGTGCTTACCAAGACACAGCAGCAGACAAACCGGGCAGCAACCCCAGCAGCCTTAATTACGATTATCAGCTAAGTGCCGACAAATACAACCAAGTAAAATCTATACTTACAGAAGTACCCTCTACCATTTTAGAGCAAAATGGAGCACAATACCGCGACCCAAATATTGCAGACTGTAGTTTTAGCAAAGTAACCGCTGTAATTAACGGCACTACCTACAACTGGACTTTTGAGGAGTGTACCGATGCTATGCCTGAGGAGGTAAAGGCATTTGCCGAAAAGGTAAAACATACCGTAAATACACTGAAATAGTATCTGCAACTAATAAGCTTTTCTAATTTCTATGTTGTAATTTGAGGCGATTAAATACAACAGAAAATGGAGTACAAAGTTGCATACGGAGATACCGCACAGACGCTGGAAACTAAAGTAAACGAACTACTAACACAGGGCTGGAAACTACAGGGTGGCGTTACCACATCGCTGAACAATAACGACGCCGAAGGTGGTAATGTAAGTGTGATATTTGCGCAGGCTATGATAAAAGGGTAACAACATACACACATATGGTTTTATCATATTAATATTTTACGGGTGACCAGTTAGCGTCTGTTGACATAGGGTTGTCATTTGCATCTCGTAAATTGAACCCTATTATGAAAACCGTCACACGCAAGCCGATAGTAAAAGAGGAGATTGAACACTGCCTGACCGCTTATAAAGATGGTGGATTATCATCATGCGTTGCAGCAGTACATCAGCGAATATTAGAAAATAAGATAAAGTTTCCTCTGCTGGAATATGCAGGAGCTTTATTATATGAGCACCTGCCCAAAGAAGAACATATTAACCTTTGTACTACTATAGAGGCACTAAAAACCATTGGGGGTAATGTGCTCATCGGCATTATATTACAAAAAAGGCTATCGCATCATTTTGAGGAATCTTTACAAATGGCTACTCATTATATATCATTAGCTGATATATGGTATGTGTGCGACATCATCGGTGAGCGAACTTACGGTTATGCCCTGTTACACCATCCGCAGAAAACCATACCCATCATTAAAGACCTATCCCAACATAATAGCAATTGGGTAATACGTTCTTTAGGAGCTGGTAGCCACTATGCCATTAAGAAGGGCTTGCCCGCAAAAGACACCGATAAGATATTTGCCCTGCTGCTGACAATGGCCAACACCAAAGACAAAGAAATAAGGCAAGGTGTGGGCTGGGCTGCTAAGACAACGGCTAAGTTTCATCCTAAAATTATATTCAAGTACAACACACAAATAAATGATAAACAGAAAGTTGAAAATTGGTTTAGAAAAAAGATTGAGATTGGACTAAACAGGAACAACTATGCCAAAAGAGGTTGAGGTAAAGAGCGTTTTGAACAAGACCAAGAAGAGAGACTCTTGGTTTCTGGACGACTATACGGTGAACATGTATAGCAGCTGCTCCTTCAACTGCCTGTACTGCTACATACGTGGCAGCAAATATGGTAGCAACCTGGAACAGAGCTTATCTGTCAAGATCAATGCGATAGAGATATTAGAACGGCAACTACACAACAGAGCCAAAAAGGGTCAATACGGCTATATAGTACTCTCATCGGCTACAGACCCCTACCTGCAGATAGAAGAAAAGTACCAGCTAACCCGTGCTGCACTGGAGCTTATAGCTAAATACAAGTTTCCTGTACACATCATCACCAAGTCTGACATGATCGTTCGGGACTTTGACCTATTACACCAGATAAACAAGACCGCTATATTGCCAACAGACTTACAAAATAAAATAAATCAAGGAGTTATAACGTCTTTCTCATTCTCTACTTTAGATGATACAGTAGGTAAGATATTTGAACCCGGAGCAACCAGCCCAACTGATAGACTGGCTGCCATGGACCAAACCATAAAAGAAGGATTCTTAACAGGGGTGAGTATGATGCCATTGATACCCTACATATCTGATACGGCAGCAAACCTGCAACTACTCTTTTCCACCTTTAAAGAACACGGGGCACACTACCTGCTGCCCGCCACCATCACCCTGTTTGGCAACACAAAGGCCGATAGCCGTGTACTGATGATGAACGCCATTGCCAAGCACTACCCACAACTACTGGACAGGTATAAAAAACTATTTAGCTACAACACAGAACTACCTGAATATTATAGAGTTGCGTTTTACAAGAAGATGAAAGAGCTACATCAGGAATATAACATCCCCAACAGCATATTACAGGCTGCAGCACTGTTGAAGGGCTAAGTAGAAAGGTGTAAGGTAAACACTCCTAATCAGCTAATAATCAGTAATATAAGAGAACAAACAGCACTCTTTCAACTAATTTCAGTTATATATTTATCGATGCTTAATAAGTGTGGATATTATAAACTCGGATATTCAAAGTATAAGCTGTCTGAACCGTACATAAAACTAAATGACCTTATTACACCTGCATTACCTGATATTGATTGCGATGGACAACCAACCCCACTCATGAGACTCCAAAATGCTCCTACTCCTTTTGCTTGATAGAAATACTTTTGCCCATTGTAAAGCATATACAAACAAGGCAAATTAACTCCACTTACTTTTATAGAGTCCCCATAAACCACTTTTGATTGAAAGAACTTAGTTCCACAATCTGTTATAGTTCCTACAACACTATCTAGATCATTATGCATATTGAGCCTATCTCCCCTAAATGTGTTGCCTACCCATGTACTACAAATTAACTTTTTTGTCGTACTGTCATACCTTGTATACGCCCTGCCTCTTGTTGTGAAGTTTTGATTCTTAGGAGTATTAATAAACGTATTTTCAAAATCATAAACATTGTACTTATAATTATTAATGATCGTATCTAACCCTGTTGACTTTATAACATTATAAAAGTGTCCGTTTGTATCAAAACCAGACATATTATCTACTCCCTGAAAATGAATCTTCCATACCACATTTTTTGAAGGAATAATATCAAAACCCAAAGCCTTACTATCTACTGTATCATTTCGAGGTATGTTAATTACATTAGAGACATCTTCTTTTTTAGTACAAGAACAAATAGACAATAATGTAAGGGATAATGCTATTGCGACTCTTTTCATAGTAGTTTAAAGGTACATATAAAGAGTTTATCCCTAAGCAGTCAATAAACCATCGGCAAGGTCGTCGCCATTGTTGATGAGGTCGTCGTGTTGCTCCAGCAGGTAAGACAATCTGCACTTGCGCAGCTGCCCTTGTAGCACTGCCCATTTATGTGCCGCACCCGCATCGGGAAAAAGGGTGACGTTATGCCCGTCTAACACTTGGAGCAGCGTTGCACCTATATTACTAAGTCCACCAGTTGCCAGCCAGGTATATTCGGGGAAATGTGCCGATGCCAGTATGGCTGTTTTCTCGCTTTCTACCAACCCTATGTTCATACATCTGCCGGTGAGCAGGTGCTCGCCGAAGAGGCATTGCTGCAGGTGATAGTCCTGACATTTAAGCACACTGTGCATCCATGTGATGTAGTTGCGGGGTGTTTTGATGCGCCTGCCATTGTCTGGCCTGTACAGCATCACCTTGCCCGTACGGATGCGTTGTTGTGCATCTACCTGCCAGAAAACGGTACTGCAATCCCAATAATTACTGGTGCCTACATGGTATTGCTTCGCCAGATGAAAGGCCCGCTCATCCCCCAGCCTGTTACGCAGGTAGTGTACAAAGTGGTTACAATCGTACTGGGTGAAACTCTCTTGCATAGTGCTAAGTGGCATTGTGGAGAAGGATTGTTTATTAATGTTCGTCGTCTCGAGTGGCTTGCCGCGAGTGACCTCCTGAGCTTTGGTATCGTGGATGGTAGATGCCCCATCCCTGCACCCCTCCTCGGAGGGGAAGTGTTTCTTGCCCTCCCCTCTTGAGAGGGGTTGGGGGTGTGTTACTTGTTCCGGGTGATCCGCAAAATACTGTTTGGGCTTGTAGTGATACCCACATTTCTGCTCTCGGTTGCAACGCCCTACCTCGGCAGACAGGTGTTGGTTGGTCTCGGTATCTATATAACGGGTGAAGGTGCGCTTTATGCCGCACTGCGGACAGGCATACCTTGTCGAAGGACCTGCATACTTTTCTAGTGTGTATCTGTAATTCATGGTGGTTGGTTTTTAAATCTTATCTGTCACCCTGAATTTATTTATCTCGTTCACGATGTCTTTTAGCTACCTCAATGAGTG
Organism: Bacteroidia bacterium; assembly: GCA_030429205.1. GTDB lineage: Bacteria > Bacteroidota > Bacteroidia > Chitinophagales > Chitinophagaceae > UBA5543. The sequence continues at coordinate 2,099,757 of JAUICZ010000001.1, read as the reverse complement.
CTTCGCAATTCAGGGTCTCGCGTTATGAATATTTTTTACTGTCCTTTCTTTACTCGCCTAAAGAAAGAACGAAAGAAAAGGCGCCGATACCTAAAGCTTCAACGGTATCGGGTGTCGCACTGATGCAACGACAGTACTACTGCGCTGCCAGGCTTCGGATGAAAATAGATTGTGTTTCATGGTTTTATTATTTTAGTGATACTTATGAACATTGTGTTACTACAAGGAGGCATGGCATTGGGACTGGGTTTTATAATGCTGGGCATTGCTGTTGTGGTGATGTATATCGTAAAAACATTATGCAAATGGTCTTTGGCCAACCAGCAAAAGGGATCAGAGAAACACCAGCGTTACGAATTGGCTTACAATATAGCCAGAGCCGTATTCTACTTTTTACTGGCATTGTTACTACTGTTTATATTTACGGTGAACTGGAGTAATACTTAGTTATCATGGTGGTTGGTTTTAAAAAAGTCTGTTGATGAGTGTTCTTCTTATAAGGTAGTTGGGTTTGCGCGCTGTATCGGCAAATGTCAACTTCTTTTTACCCAGTATCATGTACTTCATTTTACCGTAGTTACAACATATACTGTTGGCCGTATCTTCGCCAAATGGCGAATATGCCGGTGACATATGAAAACTCTGTAGTACGATGCTGTCTCCCTTTTGTATATATGTTCCGTTTACAGACCTGGTATAATAGCAGGTGTGAAAGATATAGCTGTACGTTCCGTTTTTCTTGAAAATCAGCTTCTCTTTTAAAAAGCTCGGTGGCTCTGTTGTGAAAGCACGCCGTACCTGTGCCGATGTTGTTACCGAATAGAATATCAGCATTATGATAAGCAGGTGTTTCATGTTGATAAATTTATGTGTTTACTTTTTGCTCTTTGTTAGTACTTGGTCATTTCTGTGAGTACCCGACTCTCGTCATTGCGAAGGAGTAACGCTTACAGCGTTATGCATGAAGCAATCTCGTAACGCGAGGGACAGACCTTGTTATTGCGAGATTACCACGTCGCTAGTTAACCGGTAACTACCTCCTCGTAATGACGGGAGTGGGTCATTCCATTCATTCCACTATTCCATACTATTGGAATGGAATGTTGGAACGGCTTATTTCTTTCCTAATTTTTCATTTACATCAAAAATATACCCAAGCTCTCTTCCTGTTATTTTAGTTTCTGCTTCAAGTAGATCCATTTCCGCTTTTGTTACATCAAAAAAGGGACTAAGTATCTTGCTGAAACGAAGCTTAACTAAATTTTCAATTGCCTCTAACGGAGCATTTACAACTACCTGAAACGTAGTGGTACTTTTCTTTTTCTTGTGCAGGTTTAATTGATGCTCATACTCTCTGTACAAATGCTCGAACTTATCTTTTATTTCAGCAGTACTCATATTACTAATGGACATTTCATTTACCCAATTAATCAAAGCATAGTACTTTCTTTGTGCATCTTTATCTGATTTATATTCTAATATCTCTTCCCAAGAAGAATTAGGGTCAAGTACTGGTATTTTATTGAATAAAAAGTTCGTTACTTCTTGTTTCTTTTCCACTACATGGTTACTTATTATATCTTTCTTAATTATAGGATAATATATCTCATCTTTAACTGATGCTAGGAGTAGTGCCCAAAATCTCGCATCAACATAATCACCTTGATTAAACAAATTATATAACATCTGTATATTACTCATTGTATTCTCCTTTTCACCAAGAATCTCTGTTCCTTTTCTCAACATAATCTTCAATTCTGTTATTTTGTTTATGCTCTTTGTCGACTCAACTGATAAAGGATCTTTTTCTTTTTCAGAGTTTTTGACAATAGATTCACCATCTTCAAACGAAAATTTTTCACACAGACCTCTATCAATTAAAAAATCAATTGTTTTTAAGTTGTTATAGAAGTTTTCCTCACCCTCCTTTGTTGCAGATTTTATAAGACTTTCAGCTATTTCTAAATTACCATTCAACAACAAAACCTTATCAAAAAACAAAATTTCCTTTTTGATGTTTATTGGTGCTAAATATTCAAATATGTCGAACGTTGTTATGTAATTTTTCATGATGCTTAAAGATATTACTTTCTATTCCATTCATTCCACCATTCCAGTTATAGTGTATGGAATGAGTGGAACGGTTGGAATGCTAAGAGTTCAGTACCCGGTTTACTGTGCCTGCACCAATACCTAATTTGTCTGCTATCTTTTGCTGGCTTAGCCCCTCCTCTTTCAACTGCCAAATCATTTCGTCTCTTTCAGATTTGTCCATTTCACTACGTTCCTTCAAATGCTCCCGTTCTGTACCAAAGCTCACAAAAGAGAATTGCAGAAAGTTGTGTGGCTTTTCTATGGTGCACAGGGCTACATTATCGGTGTGGTATATACCCTCGCTGGCGCGCATCTTTATCTGCTTCAGGTAGCGCAGGCCCTGTGCCTGTGTACTCTCGCCAATGCAAAAGCTACTGTCGCATATGCTGATGAGCATTTTACTGCCCTGCAGGTCGTTGCGGGTCATGGGTTTGGTCATGTCTCGCTTGGGGGTGTGTGCCAGTACCAGTATGCTGGCGTCGTATTGTTTTTTAATGCGCTTCAGTTGTTTCATCAGCGGTAGTGCATCTTTAGCGCGCTCGTTATCGTGCTTCAGGTAGGTGATGTTGTCTATCACCAGTATTCGGGTTTCGGTATCCTTCAACATCGACTCTATAGACGCCTGCAGGTAATCTTCAAAAGTGGGGTACTTGTCGGGCGTTTCTTCATCCACATCAATCTCTGCACGGTAAAAGTTCTCATGAAAAACATAGTGATCTTTAAAATCGGCACTATAGCGGCGCTCAAACTGTTTCTCGCTCAGCTCAAAATCAAAGTACACTACCGGCTGTGCCTTTGCCTGCAATCTAAAACCCGGTATGGGTACACCACTGCTGATGCTTTCGGCTATTTGTACTGCCAGTATGCTTTTGCCCGTGTTGGTGTCGGCAAAGAGTATGCACACCTCATCTTCGTACCAAAACTCATCAAACAGCATTTTGGGTATGGTCAGTTGCGATGCGTCTTTCAACCACTCGTTACCGCTTTTTACGGTAAAGATGCCCATCTTGCCGTTTTGCGGCGGATGCCACAGGCGTATGTGTTCTTCACGCATTTTCTGTGCCAGTATACGGGCTTTGGGATTGCGGTTGTAGAGTTCTTCGAGTTGTCGTTTTTCTTCTTCTGTCATGGTGATATTGTTTATCAGTGATTATTTTTACACCACAATAATACAACAATTATATCAATAACAAAAATACAATTATAATAAAACAAAACAGCATCTGTAAATCCTGCTCAGATATTGTATCTTTAATAGATATGAAACACCTGATGATCCTACTGGCGATATGCTTTGCCACTACAGCCTCTGCACAAATAAGTGGTTTGTTTTACTTTGCCGATGTACCCATGGGTGGCCCCATAGAATTGCTGTTAAGAGAAGACGGCACCTGGGAGGAACGGAACAACACCGTTATGGGTGGCAGGCTCTTCAACGGCACTTATATTATTGAGCGCGATATTATATACCTATACATGGTGATGAATGTATTGGGCGAAGAACGCAGCAGAAAACGCAGAGACCATTACAAACTAAAGGGAGCAAACCTGCAAAGGCTAGACCTACCACTGCTGTACCTGAAGGCAGAAGAATATCCCAAACACCTGAAAGAACGCAGCTGGACGGTGAAGGAACTCATCCTGCAAAAGTGATAGAGGCTTAAATTTTACTGTTCATTTATTATTCGTCATACCGGGCATAGCTTACAGGATAATGTCGGATTACCATTCTAAGGACAAATCATTCATTTGTGGATTGTTTTCTATAATTAGGTCATACTTCCATTTACGTTTCCAGTCCTTTAGATTCTTTTCTCTGTTAATAGCTGTTTTGATGTTATTATAATCTTCATAGTAGACTAGTTTTGAACACTTGTATTTATTAGTAAACTCACTCCCTTCACCATTTTTATGTTCCCAAACTCTACGTTCCAAATCATTGGTAACACCTATATATAATACATTATTGTCAGGATTGGTCATGATGTAAACAGAGTAATTGTTCATAGTTCAATATACTTATTTCTCATATCCCTTTATTTTTTGTCATGCTGAACTTGATTCAGCATCTCGCGTTTTGCAATGTGTTTCTCGAGACCCTGAATCAAGTTCAGGGTGACAGGTGTTTCTATCATTCGAAATGATGTATTGTAGTGTTATGGAAAAAACACAACCCATGGTCTTACTAATAAACCAACAACCATGGCAGAGATACAAACCAAAGACAGAAACAGCAGAAGAAGGAACATTGCCCCGCGGGTAGACCTTACCCCAATGGTAGACCTGGGCTTTTTGCTCATAACTTTCTTTATGCTCACCACCACATTATCTAAAGGCAAAAGGCTGGTCATCAACATGCCCTATCAGCCACAACCTGTAGAGTCGCCCACTAAGTTTATAGATACCAGCACGCTCACCATCATACCTGTCAGCAAACACAGGGTAGCATATTATCATGGTGCTTTTACAAACGATGTAGCGATAGAGGTAATACCCATACATCAGTTAAGGGGTATCATCACACAAAAGCAAAGCAACCTGAAACGGTTGCCCGACAGCTACTCAAACAATGCCCGTAAAATACAGGTACTCATCAAGCCCGACAGCTCTTCGCAGTATCAAGATCTGGTAAACACACTAGATGAAATGCTCATCAACAACGTCACCATATATGCCATTGTAGATCTGGCAGATGCAGAAGTGCAAGCCATCAACCGGGTGATGTAAGTACACTCATTCTAATATTACAAAGTGGTTGCTTATCTTGATACTTAGATCATCAACCATGCCTAAGAATACTAACCGCATCATATACATTGTAACAGGGCTCATTCTGTTTTGTTGCATGCTCTTTATTAATCCGTTTGGCTTAAACGAGGATGCCAATAAGGTATTGGCAGTTGCCATACTAATGATCGCATGGTGGGTAACCGAGGCTTTGCCCATGCCGGTGGTGGCACTGTTCCCGCTCATACTCTTCCCGCTGATGAATGTGGCTGATATGCGAGAGCTGGCACCGTCTTACGCCAACCCCATCATCTACCTCTTCATGGGTGGTTTCCTCATAGCACTGGCCATAGAAAAGTGGGAGCTGCATAAACGTGGTGCACTCACCATTATTAAATACACAGGTACTAGTGGCAACAGAATTGTACTGGGCTTTATCATCTCATCGGGGTTGCTCAGTATGTGGATCAGTAATACCGCCACTACTATGATGATGTACCCCATCGCGCTAAGTGTCATCAGCGTAATGGAATCGAACACCAGCGAGGGTAATTTAAAAAACCTGAATGTGTGCCTGTTGTTAGGCATTGCCTACTCCAGCAACTTTGGTGGTATCGCTACCATAGTGGGTACACCACCCAATGTAGCCTACACTGCATTTTTAGAAAAACACAGCGGCACTACCATACAGTTTGCCGACTGGATGAAACTATGCCTTCCGCTATCACTCATACTGTTGGGGTCTTTATACTTGTTGATGACCAGAGTACTCTACCCCAATAATATTAAAGACAGTAAAGAGGCAAAGCAGATGATCGGTAAAGAGCTCATCGCTTTGGGCAAACTACGTACATCAGAAAAAAGAGTGTTGTTCATTTTTGTATGCACTGCTTTCTTATGGATCTTCAAAGGGTTCATCAACGATTGGCAAACCTCCTTCAAACTCACCGACCCTATTATTGCTATGATAGGCGGGTTGATGATGTTTCTTGTTCCCGCAGGTAAAGCAGAACAGCATAAGCCATTATTAGCATGGAGCGATACTAAGAAAATGGCATGGGGTATACTGATACTCTTTGGTGGTGGTATTTGCCTGGCAGGTCAGTTGCAGAAGGTGGGTATTATAGAAAGCATCGGGCAATGGACGGCAGGTTTTGCATCGGGCGGTATCATACTCATATTTGCAGTAACAGTCATCTCGATATTCATCAGCGAGTTTATGAGTAATGTAGCGCAGGTAATAGTGTTTGCCCCTGTTATTACGGGTATGGCAGAGGCCATGCATATAGACCCACTACCTGTAGGTATTGCTATGACCTTAGGAGCCAGTTGCGCCAGTATGATGCCGATGGGTACACCACCCAATGCTATTGTGTTTGCCAGTGGTCAGCTAAAACTAAAACACATGACGTCTACAGGGTTAGTGATGAACATTGTATCCGCCATTCTCATTACAGCATTTTGTGCATACTTGTTACCACACTTGGTTCACCTGGCTAAGATAGATCTATAAGCGAGTAGCCCCAAAAGTATCTCCCTGCCCTATATCTCCCGTAGTATATCCTTTTTTAAACCAGCGCATACGCTGTTCAGATGTACCGTGTGTAAATGCATCGGGTACTACCCTGCCGCTGCCATGCTCTCTTTGCAGTCTGTCATCGCCAATGGCATTAGCAGCATTTAGTGCTTCTTCAATATCACCATCATCCAGTATGCCTTCAAAACGATCGGCATAGTGTGCCCAAAGTCCCGCAAAGAAATCAGCTTGCAACTCTTGCATTACAGATAGCTTATTGGCTTCTACCTGTGTTCCTCTTTGTTTCAATGCTCTAACTTTCTCTGATATACCCAGTAGTGTTTGTACATGATGCCCCACCTCGTGCGCTACCACATACGCCATAGCAAAGTCGCCTGGTGCACCAAACCTGTTGTGCAACATATCGTAAAAGCTCAGGTCTATGTATATCTTCTTATCTAAAGGACAGTAGAAAGGTCCTGTAGCTGCAGCCCCTTGTCCGCATGCTGTTTGTGTACTTCCTATAAACAATACCAGTGTCGGCTCATGATAAGTACCAAACCCACTGCGTTGGAACTCCTTTTGCCAATACACTTCGGTTTCTCTTAATACCACTTTTACAAACTCTGCTGCTTCGTTCTCTGCTGCAGTAGGTTGATAATCCGTAGTTTGTTGTGTAGATACATTACCTGCCTGCTGCAACACCTCTGTAGGGTCGCCCCCCATAAAATATACAATAACAGCTATTACCAACACACCAATACCACCGCCAACAACCTTTCCTCCTCTGTTACCACGGCGGTCTTCTACGTTTCTGCTTGCTTGTCTGCCTTTCCAACGCATAGTTATTCTGTTTAGGGTATAAATCTAGAAAACTTGTATGCTAAACAGAAGATATTAATTTTATAGTATGATTAAATACATTGCAACAGCCGTATTATTACTACTAACAGTAAGCACCTTTGCACAACGTCAGCAAAAAACCTTCACTTTCGAAGGCTATGGAGAAATGTATTATGGTTTTGATTTTGGCAGCCCCAGAAGTAATAACCGACCAAGGTTTGTATACTCTCACAACAGGCACAACGAGGTGAATGTAAACCTTGCTATGCTACGCGCACAATACAGAAAAGATCGTGTGCGTGCCAATGTAGGCATCATGGCGGGCACATATGCCAATGCTAATTTAGCGGCAGAGCCCGGCGTAGCCAGAAATATTTACGAAGCCAATGCAGGTATTAAAATCACTAAGAAAAGAGAACTGTGGTTCGATGCAGGTGTATTTGAATCGCACATAGGGCCAGAGGGTGCCATCAGTATGGATTGCCCTACACTTACCCGTAGCTTAACGGCAGAGGGTTCTCCTTACTACGAGGCTGGTATACGTCTGAGTTATACTACCATCAACCAGAAATGGTACATAGCACTACTACATTTAAACGGATGGCAACGTATTTACAGACCCAACAACAGCTATATGCCGGGCGGCGGGTTACAGCTTATGTATAAGCCAACAGACAAGCTAACTCTTAACTTAAGTACTTACGTAGGTGCACCATCTAACGGTACAAACAAGGCAAGATATTTTGCAGACTTCTATGCTATTGCACAGTTAAGCAAACGCATATCTATATCATACACACTAGATGCCGGCTTGCAGGAAAATGCCGCAAACGACCTTGAAGAGTGGATGGGTACATCTTTGATATTTACAGTAAAGCCTTCTCGCCAATCGGCAATTACAGCACGCGGAGAATACTTTAACGACCCCTACCTGAATATTATGCCTGCTAATGCTAACGTACCTATCAACGGTGGTTACTACCTATGGGCATACAGCCTGGGGTACGACAGATGGGTTACTAAAAACATACTATGGCGTGTAGAAGCAAAGGGTTATGCTAATGCTAATCCATTGTTTAGAAGACGTGACTCTGCCGCAGGTTATAACGACAACTATGTAGTTACCGGTTCTTTAGCCTTCAGGTTTAAGAAGTAGACTTACTACCTTACCAGCTCCCAAAGCACTACACCCATACACACAGAGATATTAATGGAGTGTTTAGCACCGTATTGGGGTATCTCTATACAGGCATCTGCTACTTGCATCACCTCGTCGCTAACGCCTGTTACCTCGTTTCCAAATACCAGGGCTATCTTTTCCTGCCTGTCCCATTTGTATTCATTCAGGGGTATACTATCGTGCGCCTGCTCTATGGCTACAATTTTATAACCATCAGTTTTTGCCTGCTCTACTGCCTGTAAAGTGGTTTCAAAATGTTGCCAATTTACCGTTTCGGTAGCACCCAGTGCTGTTTTATGAATATCCCTGTGGGGAGGTTGGGGAGTATAGCCGCACAAATACAAACTGTGTACAAAAAACGCATCCGATGTTCTGAAGGCTGCACCTACATTGTGCATACTGCGTATATCGTCCAGTATTACTATAATAGGGTGTTTATCTGCCTGTTGTGCCTCTTCGTTGCTGAGCCTGTTGAGCTCTTCCATTGTTTTCTTACGAAACATATATCAGTTTTGTACAGTGTGTATTGTAAGCAGGCAAAGGTAGTTGTATTAGAAATCTATTAAAAACATTAAGATTAATTATTTCTGTTTGCCAACTCTTTCGTAACTTTACGGCCGATTTAAGCAAAAACCCAGAATAGAGATGAGCATTAACGAGTATATGCAAAACAGTATACAGTGGCAAACACAAGAGGATGCAGATGAGGATATATTGGTGGAAGAGATGCACAACCTTGTTGTTTGGAACGACAATGTGAACACTTTCGACCATGTTATAGAATCGCTGGTAGACATTTGCGAGCACAGTGCAGAGCAGGCAGAACAGTGTGCGCTATTCATACATCACAAAGGCAAGTACGGTGTTAAGAAAGGGAGTTTCGACTTCTTACGCCCTAAGGCAGAAGCACTCATCGACCGTGGCATACAGGCTACAATAGACTATTAATAGTAATAAAGACATACATAAGAAAGCCTCTGAACGATCAGGGGCTTTTTTGATGACTAAAAATACCGCAGGGATTCCCCCCTATTATAACGCCATTATATTTTAACCTATGCAGGTAAGATGTTATTTTTGATACCACTCTAAATATATCATATGCGTATTCTAGTATTATTCCTCGCTATTATTTTCAGCACCACCTCTTTTGCTCAAAACGGCAAAAAAGAGATCACCTTAGATGACGTTTGGAAAAAAGGAACATTCCGTATGAAATCTGTACCGGGTTTCAGGGCAATGAAAGACGGGCTGCACTACACCAAACTGGAAACCAAGAAGGGTAAACAAACCATCAGCATTTACAACTTAAGTAGCGGCAGCTGGGTGAAAACCATTTTCAACAATCAGCAGGTAAAGTATAATAACGAGGTAATAAGACTGAGCAGCTACAGCTTTAGCGATGATGAAAAGAAACTACTCATCAAAACAAAAAGAGAAAGCATCTACCGTCGTTCTGCAAAATACATAGTGTACGTATACGATATGGTAAGCGGTGCTATCACCAAAGTAGACGATGAAAAAATACTACATGCAGCTTTCTCTCCCGATGGCAGCAAAGTAGCTTTTGTAAAAGACAACGACCTGTACTACCACAACCTGAGCGATAAAAAGACCACTGCTATTACCAACGATGGTAAATGGAACCACATCATCAACGGTAACTGCGACTGGGTATACGAAGAAGAGTTTGGGTTTACACAGGCATACCAATGGTCGCCAGATGGTAAACATATTGCTTACTACCGTTTTGACGAAAGCAGAGTGAAAGAATATACCCTACCGATATACAATGGTTTGTATCCTAAAAACTACACATACAAATACCCTAAAGCAGGAGAAGATAATTCTATCATAGAGATACGCATTCACAACCTGGAGAATAATACAGCCGTAAGCACAAACATTGGTAAAGAAACAGATATTTACATTCCGCGTATTAAATGGACTACAGCACCCAATAAGCTTTGTATATACAGACTGAACAGGTTACAAAACCACCTGGACCTGCTACTGGCCGATGCGGATAATGGCAATACAGAGATCATCTACACAGAAAAGAATAAATACTACATAGACATTAACGACAATATCAAGTTCTTAAAAGATGGTCACTCCTTCATCTTCACCAGCGAAATGTATGGGTATAACCACCTGTTCTCGTGGGACTGGAAGAACAAAGACCTTAAAGAGCTAACCCCGGGCAATTATGATATAGCTAGCATTATCGGTATTGATGAAAAGCGCAAGAAAGTTTACTATACGGCAGCACTGCCCAACCCACTGGAAAGACAACTGTACTCTGTAAACTGGAATGGTAAAGGACATACATTATTAACTCAAGGAAAAGGCACACACAACATTACAGCTATCGAGGGTTACAATTACTTCCTCGACCAACACTCATCTATCAACGAACCGCCTGTATACTACTTGATAGACAACAAAGGCAAAAAAGTACGTACGCTGGAAGACAACCTGAAGTTTGTATTGAAGCTCGAGAAATATGCTTTGGGTAAAGTTGAATTTAAAACCTTCAAAAGCGATTTGGGAGAAGACCTGAACGCATGGATGATGACACCGCCTAACTTTGACGAAAACAAAGAATACCCTGTATTAATGTATCAATACAGTGGTCCGGGCTCTCAGCAGGTAATGGACAGGTATCCTCTGGGTTATTACTTCTGGCACCAAATGCTGGCACAAAAGGGATACATTATTGTTTGTGTAGACCCAACAGGCACCGGATCTCGTGGAGAAGAATTCAAGAAAAAAACATACTTACAATTAGGCAACTTAGAAAGCAACGATCATATAGCCGTAGCCAAACAACTGGGCAAACTACCATATGTAGATAAAAACAGAATAGGTATTTGGGGATGGAGCTATGGTGGCTTTATGAGCAGTACTTGCCTGTTTAAAGGAAACGATGTTTTCAAGATGGCTATAGCCGTAGCACCGGTATCTAACTGGAGGTACTACGACAATATATATACAGAGCGTTATATGCGCACACCGCAAGAAAACCAATCGGGGTATGACAACAATGCACCGGAGAAAATGGCAAAAGGTTTAAAAGGTAAGTACTTATTAATTCATGGTACTGCTGATGATAATGTACACTTCCAAAACGCGGTAATGCTTACTGATGCTTTAATTAAAGCAGACAAAGAGTTTGAAAGTGAATACTATCCTGATAAGCATCATGGTATATCAGGTGGAAATACACGTCTTCATCTGTTCAATAAAATGACCAATTTCGTTCTCAACAATCTATAAGCGTACTTTTAGGGTATGACGAAGCTGGAAAGGCTAATATTCGACAGTGCTCCCATGCAACTACTGGCGGCAGTTATGAAAAAGATAATTGTACCCGGTACAGGAAAACTGTCTTTGTACTCTATCAGCAAGTTCTTCTATCAAGAGATGGATAGCAACCGCCTGTTTGATAGCTGTTCTGCCGTTACCTACAACTTTGTTATGGCAATGCCACCAACATTGCTGGTGTTATTCTCTCTTGTACCATATTTACCACTACAAGGCGTACAGGCTACTATTTTAGAAACCTTACACCTGATAGCCCCCAACGAGAACATATACAACTCTATGAGCTCTGTAATAGTAGACTTTATTAATAACGAACGCTCCGGTGTATTATCATCGGGTATATTATTAACACTACTCTTCTCCTCAAACGGGTTAATGGGGCTTATCCGCAGTTTCGAGCGTCAGCACCTGTCGGTTCATGTACCCCGGTCAGACCTGATGCAACGCTGGACCGCTATCAAAATGACCGTATTGTTATTGATTGTAGCACTATTGAGCATAGCTGTGCTCATCATACAAAGCCGCGCGTTGAACGAGATATTGCTAAACCTGTTTGACAACCTATTACTTATCAGGCTGGTGAGTATTATAGTAGTGCTATTTATTGTATTTGTGGCTATTAATATCATATACAGGTATGGCCCATCGTTAAGCCAGCGAGCAAAATTTGGCTCTCCGGGGTCTGTAGTAGCTACACTACTGTGCTTTATTACCTCTGCGGTATTCTTCTTTTTAGTAAATAACTTTATACACTATAACAAGGTGTATGGCTCTATTGGTACGCTAATGGCCTTTATGCTTTGGATATGGCTGAACACACTGGTAATACTCATTGGCTACGACCTGAATGTAAGTGTACTGGTAGTAAAAAAGAACAAGGAGAAAAATGCTGAAAAGAAGAAAGAAGCTTAGCTTAATATTTACTACCCTCTTTTTTATACTGCAAAGCTCTTGTAGCAATGTACCGGGCAGAGTAAACTTCACGCAACATGTTGCACCCATACTGTACAAAAACTGTACTATATGCCACAGACCCGAAGGTATCGGGCATTTTGATCTGATCACATATGAAGATGCTAAAAGATATGCAGGAGGTATGGCATTTGCTGCAAAAGAAAGATTGATGCCACCATGGCCGGCAGACCCGCATTACACAGAGTTTGTAGGGCAAAAAGTAATGACGGAAACAGAAATTGCGATCTTAAAAAAATGGGTGGAAGACGGTTTGCAGGAAGGTCCCAAACACGAAATGCCTGAGTTACCAGAATACCCAAGCAGATCTTTGGTTGGAGAACCCGATGTAACCATCCCTGTTATACCTACATACCTAAGGGCTAATAATTACGACACCTTCTTAATTGTAAAAGTCCCTTTTGAATTACCCGAAGATACTTTTGCCAGTCTGGTAGAGTTTGTACCCGGCAGACACAACGTGGTACACCACGTAAACGGAGATATGATCAAATATGAGTATCATAAAAAGAAGAACGTTTATGAAGGTGAATACGTAACCAATATGGTACACGACAGCACTATAAAACTAGCCTTTGAAAAGCTGGGGTTACCTAATGATGATGGGACATACCCTGTTCTGCAGAAATCTGTTGTAAACTACCTTCCGGGTACATATGGTCAAAAATATCCTAAAGGTATAGGCGGATATAAAATGCCACGTAAAGGGGCGTTCTTGTTAAACGATCTGCACTACGGCTTTACTACAGACGAGCCTGTATGGGACAGCTCTTACATTAACATCTTCTATGCTAAAAAACCGCCTAAGCGTCCTGTGCTTGAGTTTCAGATGGGGACATTGGGTGTTTCTCCCGTACTACCGGACCTTGTAATACAACCCAACACGGTTAAAAACGTACATACTAAAATCGTTGTGCCAGAAGATATATCTGTACTCACCATCAACCCGCACATGCACTTGCTGGGTGTAAGCTTTAAAGCTTATGCACTTAAGCCAAATGGAGATACCATCAGGCTTATAAATATCCCTCGCTGGGATTTCCACTGGCAGTACTTCTACACATTTAAAAAGATGGTGAAGATACCCAAGGGCAGTACTATTATTGCAGAAGGAGTTTACGACAACACGCGTAAAAACCTGAACAACCCATACAGCCCCCCCAGACTAGTACGAGACAACGACGGGAGTATGCGTGCCACAGATGAGATGTTTCAGTTTATTGTTACCTATGTTATGTACAAAGAAGGCGATGAGCACATCAGCCTGGTACCTGAAGACGTAGAGAATTAACATTTCCTATCCACTTAACTGACTTAACTTTAGCCCTTACAGGTAAAACAACATTTTATGAAACGATTATTACTAGCAGCAACTGCAACACTTTTTTCTTTTTACAGCATAGCACAAAACAATATTACAAGTATTGATATAGGTAGCGATATACCTATGAGCAGCACAACAATGACATCTGTAAGTAAAGATGGTGTATCTCTTGCAAATGCTAAAACAGACAAAGGGCTTTTGGTTATGTTCTCCTGCAATACATGCCCATACGTAATAAAAAGTCAGGAGCGTACAAAAGAGATGATAGACTACGCTATGAAACACAACATAGGCATGGTCATTGTAAACTCAAACGAAGCCAAGCGTGATGGTGACGACTCTTACAAGGCAATGGCTAAATATGCCAAAAAACAAAGTTATAAAGTACCTTATGTTGTAGACGAGAACTCTGAACTGGCAAATGCATTTGGGGCTACACGCACACCTGAAGTTTTCTTATTTAACGGTGAGGGAATACTGATATACAAAGGGGCTATGGAAGATAATCCTGTTAACCCTTCAGAGTCTGAAAGCATGTATTTAAAAGATGCGATTGACAATATGCTGAGCGGTAAAACAGTTGACCCGAACAGTACTAAATCTATAGGTTGTACTATAAAAAGAGCTTCTTAATTGTAAGCCCTACCTTTGCACGCAAACAAGTAGTTTTTGCGTCCTTATATATCATTTTTAATAAAGAATAAGTCTCTACGGTTTGCTGAGTTTCGCAGCTTCTTAACAGTGCGTTTTGCACTAATGCTGGGCTTGCATATGCAAATGACCATTGTTAGTTACATGGTCTATCAGCTAACCAAAGATCCCCTTACTTTAGGCATGATAGGCCTATGCGAGGTAATACCCGCCATAGGCTTTTCTATTATATCCGGGCACTTTGTAGATCTGCGAGAGAAACGCACCTTATTCATGTGGTGTGTAATAGGCTTTATGGCATTGGCGCTATACTACCTGTTACTGGCACAACCTTCACTTCAAAATCAGATAGGCATAAAGCACACCGTATGGGCAATATATCTTGGTGTGTTCATAGGTGGTGCACTAAGGGCATTTGGCAGCCCTGCAAACTTTGCATTGCTCAGCCTTATTGTACCTAAAAAGCTATATGCAAATGCAACCACCTGGAGCAGTACTGTATGGCAACTAGGTGCTGTACTGGGGCCCCTATTTGCAGGCTTGGTGATGGCAGGTGCAGGTTTTCAAATAAGTCTTATCGCTGTGTTTTTTGTAAAAACAGTTGCATTGTGGGGTACACTTCGTATCAAGAAGAAGCCTATCATGCAAAAAAAGAAAGAGCCTATATTACGCAGCTTAAAGCAAGGTTTGAGTTTTGTATTTAATACACAGTTGGTACTTGCCGCACTGGCGCTGGATATGTTTGCGGTATTGTTTGGCGGTGCTGTTGCACTACTCCCCGTTTATGCAGCTGACATTTTAAATGTAGGTGAAGTAGGTTTTGGATGGCTACGAGCAGCACCGGGTATTGGCGCTATACTTACTTTGATGATACTGTCGTTCATCCCATTGCAAAAACGAGCCGGTAAAAAGCTTTTAGCATGTATAGCAGGTTTCGGAATCACCACCATTGTATTTGGTATCAGTCAAAACTTTGCACTATCATTTGCTATGTTGTTGCTGGGTGGTATGTTTGATGCAGTGAGTGTTGTCATCAGGATGACCATTTTACAATTAAACACACCAGACGAAATGCGTGGAAGAGTAGCTGCAGTAAATACTATGTTCATTTCATCGTCCAACGAGTTGGGTGCTGCAGAAAGCGGCTTTACAGCTAAGCTGATGGGCACTGTAACTGCTGTTGTATTTGGCGGCATCATGACACTGGGCGTTGTAGCCACCACTTATTTTAAGGCACCTAAGCTGAGAAAACTGGAGTTAGACTAACTTTACATCATGGCAGAAACTCAAAAGAACAATCCATTACATGGCATTACTTTAAAAATGATGTTGGAAGAATTGGTAGCTACTTATGGTTTTGAAGAACTGGGCAACCGTATCAACATCCGTTGCTTTAGGTACGACCCTAGTATCAAATCGAGCCTGGCTTTTTTAAGAAGAACACCATGGGCGAGAAAAGAGGTTGAGGATCTGTATCTTTTGATGATATCGTAAACTAGTGCAACTAGTGCATCCTGTCCCCTCTGGGCTCAAGAGTTTTAAGCACTTCAGTTTCATTAGCCAACCAATGCTTCCAGGCAGTGCGCACCTCTTCTTTAGGAAAGTATTTTTCTGCAAGGTCTATAAATAAACGGTAATGGCCGGCTTCACTCACCATGAACTTATGATAAAACTTACGTAAAGCTTCTTCTTCCAACTCTTCGCTCAACAAACGAAAACGTTCACAGCTACGCGCCTCTATCATAGCGCAAACCATCAATTTGTGCAGCAAAACTTCTTCGCGGTGCAACCCTTTGGGCATGTACTTCAACAACCCGTTTACATACTCATCTTTACGCTGCCACCCCAGCTCAAAGCCTCGCTTCTTCATCTCTGCCCATACCATCCTAAAGTGCCCCCACTCTTCTGTAACAATAGGAGAAAGAGTATCCACTATATCCTGTTTATCAGAATACAATTGGATAATACTCACACAATGTGTTGCAGCCTTTTGCTCACAATAAGCATGGTCTGTCAATATTTCTTCTAATGAGATGGATGCCAGATCTACCCAACGAGGGTCTGTAGGCAATTCTAAACCAAGTATGCTATTGTCAGAAGTACTCATTTACCTGCCTACTATTATCCTAAACGGTTTACCATTTGCACCTGCCTTAACACTATCTACAGACTGCAATTTGATATGCTCGAAAATTATCGTATCTCCTTTTTTCCTATGCTCTAACACATAAGTAAGCTGGTATGGTTTCAGTTTGCTATCAAAACTATATTCAGAAAGGTAATCAGTGACCGGCATCAAGTTCCCAACAGAATCTTCATAAATATTCCTTTCACAAAAGGTCATCATAAAACTCTTTACTTCAAAAACTCTACCGTTACTATCTTTCGATGTAAGGCCTTGTTTCAGTAAAGAATCAAAAGCAGGCTTAACAAGAATACCACTATCTATATCACTTTTTCCAAAGTAAACAGCCACCTTTACAGGTTTTGGTTTTTTCTTGTTCTTATCATCTTTCTCATCTGCAAGTGCAGTAACAACCACACAAGCCATGATCGCAACTAATGACAAACGGAATATCCCTTTCATTTTATATAAAAGTTTACAGCAAGCTCAGGCTCTCTTCTATTACTTTTATTTTAGCTTCAGCATCGGCCTTCTTCTTGCGTTCGTTTTCTACAATCTCAGGTTTTGCATTTTGCACAAAACGCTCATTACCCAATTTCTTATCTACACTTATCAAAAACCCTTTCAGGTAATCCAGCTCTTTCTGCAGCTCTGCTTTTTGCGCTCCGGTATCTAAAACAGCATCTGTTTCTATGTATAACTTATCTGTTTGTACTACGGCAGAAATACTACCCTCTTTAGCTTCTTTTGTAAAACCTACTTCCTCAGCATTTACCTGACGACTTAAGATACCTTTTACCAGATTATAAAAGTCTTCTTGCTGTGTATTTACCCAAATTTTAATACTGTCTTTATTCTTCAGCTGGTTCTTGTTACGTGTATCACGTATAGCTGTTATCAACTCCTTAAGCATACTACCCTGTTTAAGCACAGCTGCATCAGGTGTTGTTATTTCAGCCAGTTGTTTCACAATCAAATCGTCGCCTTCTTTACGCTCACGCAACTGGTGGAATATCTCTTCTGTAACAAAAGGCATGTAAGGGTGTATCAACTGCAACAGTTGCTCATACAAGTCAATTGTTTGTTCATACACATGCTTACTCATAGCAGCACCTTGTGCCGGCTTCACCCACTCCAGATACCAAGAGCAATAGTCATCCCATATAAGTGAGTATATAGACTTCAGCGCTTCACTTAAACGGAAGTCTTTCATCAGCTTCTCTATCTGCACACTCACTTCTGTAATTCTGTTACTCATCCAGTTGATTGCAAAGTCTGCATTCTCATCATGAGGACTATCATCAACACGCTCTTCCCACATTTTAATGAGCTTAAGCGCATTCCACATTTTATTACTGAAATTTCTGCCTTGCTCCAGAGAGTTTTCATCGTACAACAGGTCGTTACCTGCAGGTGATGATATCATTACGCTAAAGCGTACAGAATCTGCTCCGTAATCTTCAATCAGCTTCAACAAGTCAGGAGAGTTACCTAAAGACTTACTCATCTTACGGCCCTGCTTGTCTCTTACAATACCAGTGAAGTATACTTTGTCAAATGGTTTTTCCCCTAAGAATTCATACCCTGCCATAGCCATACGTGCAACCCAAAAGAATATGATCTCCGGCGCAGTTACCAGGGTTTGTGTCGGGTAGTAATACTTCAATTCTTCATTATCCGGATTCTCATTCCACCCAAACACCTGCATCGGCCACAGCCAGCTACTGAACCATGTATCCAATACATCATCGTCCTGACGTAGTGTAGGTTCTAGAGCAGCAAGCTCCGGTTTCTTCTCTTTGTATTGTGCTAATGCTTCTTCTTCTGTTTTAGCAACATAGATGGTATTCTCTTTGTCGTACCATGCAGGTATACGCTGTCCCCACCAAAGCTGGCGGCTTACACACCAATCTTTAATGTTACCCATCCAGTGCTTATACAAGTTTTTAAACTTGGCAGGATGAAACTCGATGTTATCATTTAACACATTATCCAAAGCAGGCTTAGCCATCTCTTCCATATTGCACCACCACTGCATAGACAAGCGAGGCTCAATAACAGCATTTGTTCTTTCAGAGAAACCAACCTGGTTACTGTAATCTTCTTCTTTTACTAAATGTCCTGCAGCATCCAGATCTTTCACTATTTGCTTACGTACAGCAAATCTATCCTGACCTTCGTAAGGTCCTGACGCTTTGCTCATTGTACCATCAGCATTTAAAGTATCTATTACTTCAAGGTTATGCTTCTGACCTAGATTGTAGTCATTAATATCATGTGCCGGCGTCACCTTCAACGCACCAGTACCAAACTCAAGATCAATATAATCATCGAATATGATAGGCACCTCTCTATTCACTATTGGTATGATACATTTACGCCCTTTCAAATGAGCATAACGTTCATCATCAGGATGTACACAAACCGCTGTATCACCTAGTATTGTTTCAGGACGTACCGTTGCGATAGTAATATACTCATCAGTATCACCATCCAGCTTATAACGTACGTAGTATAATTTAGAATTTGTCTGCTTATGTATTACCTCTTCATCGCTTAGTGCAGTTTGTGCCTGAGGATCCCAGTTGATCATCTTCACTCCACGATAGATGTAACCTTTATTATACAGGTCTACAAACACTCGTATTACAGCTGCGTAATACTCATCATCCATAGTAAAATGAGTACGATTCCAGTCGAGGCTACATCCCAATTTCTTTAATTGCTGTAGAATAATGCCGCCGTACTTTTCTTTCCACTCAAAAGCATGCTTTAAGAACTCATCACGAGAAAGCTTGTTTTTATCTATACCCTGCTCCTTCAGCATATTCACCACTTTAGCCTCTGTGGCTATGGAAGCATGGTCTGTACCCGGTACCCAACAAGTATTATACCCCTGCATTTTTGCACGACGCAAGAGTATATCCTGTACAGTATCATTCAAAGCATGCCCCATATGCAACACCCCTGTTACATTGGGTGGCGGAATGACTATCGTATAAGGAGGTCTTTCATCAGGGGTTGAAGTAAAGTACCCTGAATTGTTCCAATGTTCATACCAACGCGACTCAGCATCCTGATGCTGAAAATTCTTACTTAATTCCATTGTTCTTGCTACGTGCTAATTAAAGGTTGCAAAGATAATACCAATATAACTAAAAGGATGTGTAACCTTTTATCGTCTAATGCGATATAATGTTAAAAAAACACGTATTACATTTTTACTTAACTTAGTGTCTTCAAGTACTTACAAATGAAAAAACTACTATTATTAACTTGTTCCCTGTTATCCATCAGCACAATACAGGCTCAAACACCAAAATGGAGTACAGATGTGGCCCCTATATTATACAACAACTGTGCATCGTGTCACAGGCCATCGGGCATTGGCCCTTTTGAGCTAATGACCTATCAAGATGCTGTAAATAAAGCGGGAGCTATATCTTCTGCTGTACAAACAGGATACATGCCACCGTGGCCACCAGACCCAAACTTTAGCAGATTGGCGCATGAGCGCTTATTAAGCCAAAAAGAGATTCAAACAATAAAAGATTGGGCAGCAAACGGAACGCCGCAGGGAGATCCCAATTTAGCCCCGCCTCCACCTACTTTTAGTAAAGACGGAGATCTTACAGGCACCCCTGATCTAGTTACTCAAATACCTACATTTACATCGACTGCTAATGCTGCGGATGTATACCAGTGTTTTGTAGTACCCAGCAACCAATCTATAGACCAGTATATTACCGCTTTTGAAGCTATACCTGGCAACAGAGATATAGTACACCACGTATTAGTATATGCGGACACATCAGGTGTTTGTGCTCAATTAGATGCTAACCATCCCGGGCCTGGTTATGTAAGCTTTGGCGGACCGGGCACTAATGATGCCATCATGCTTGGCGGTTGGGTACCAGGCACGCAACCCATGTCTTTCCCTAACGGATTTGGGGTACAAATACCTAAAAATGCAGATATAGTTATTCAAATACACTACCCGGCAGGCTCACAGGGGCAAATAGATAGTACTAAGATCAAGTTCTACCTAACCAGTGCATCCAGCACACGTAATGTAAGAATAGACCCTGTAATGAATCATTTCGGGGCTGCTTTTTGCCAGATGCAACCCTCTACGCTGAACATACCTGCCAATCAAACACAGCTGTATAAACAAACATCAAGCGTTCTTAGCCTGTTACCAACAGATGCTACTATTCTTGGAGTAGCACCGCATATGCACTTGATAGGCAGAAGCATTAATTGTTATGCTGTAAAAGGATCAGACACTACCAAGTTTATAGACATTCCCAAATGGGACTTTAGCTGGCAAGGCTTTTATTTATTCAGAAAGTTAAAAAGGCTTGAAAAAGGCAACACAATTCACTCTGAAGCATTTTACGATAACACGACCAATAATCCGTACAATCCTAGTAACCCACCAAAACAGGTTACAGCAGGGGACGCTACTACGGATGAGATGATGATCACTTATTTGATATGGACACAATACCAAACAGGAGATGAAAATATCTACATCGATACATCTACCCCTGTTGGTATCAAATCTCAAAACTTAACTGCTTACGATAACCAACAAATGTTTACCCCTTATCCAAACCCTACGAGTAAGGAGTTATTTGTGAAGTATTATTTGAAAAAAGCAGACAAGGTAAGTATCAGCCTGATAGATATTCAAGGACGTATTGTAAAGAAATTTACACGCGACGAACAAACAGCTGCTGGTTATCATGCAACTCCGTATTCTGTTACTGACTTACCTGATGGCAATTATATATTACAACTGCGAACCACACACAATAAGTTCACAGAAAAAGTGATAATACAACATTAAGAAATGGGGTTAGACATATATCATGTAAAGCCAGTTGAAAGCCCTCCCGAAAAGAATGCTTTCGATTATTTCTCAATGAATGAATTAAAAGAAGCTCCTGGGTACATTAAGAAGTATCAGCATTTGTTTGTACCATCTCCGGACACTGAAGCAGACCCTTCGGACGCATTATATTTTGAAGTGGTGAGCTATCAGCGAAAGGGAATGGCCAGAGATTTCTTTGATCATTTTGAAAATGAGAAACCGTACCTTTCCTTAAGCGATGTGATCTTTGCATACAATTTCTTAAATAAAAAAGATGAATACTTTGATGAGAACTTGAAAAACTTCAAAGAAAATTTTATTGACAACTTTGTTGAAGGAGAAAGTATTTTTTGTATCAGTTATTAAACATTAAATAAAAGAGCCCCGTACGGGGCTCTTTTATTTAATACATGCTTATAAGCCGAATTCTGTACCCTTACGGGCGGTTATCATTTATCTGCGATGTTGCTCACACAACACCTGTATCTGCCTACCCATGAACATCGGGCGAGTCACCCTCAAGCATCCACCTATTGGGCATTTCAGCACACAAGGTTTACCCCGAAACCATGTTACCATGATCTCGCGTAGGCTCTTACCCTACATTTTCACCCTTACCACAGCAAGCTGTGGCGGTTATTTTCTGCGGCACTATCTGTATCGCTGTTACACGACCCCACCCGTTAGGTGGTGTGCTACTCTGTGCTGTTCGGACTTTCCTCACTAATTAAATAGCGCGATAACCCGGCATGTAATCTTGCAAAATTAGATAAATAAGTTAAAACATGGCTTGTTGTACTGCAGCTCCTGCATATTTAGCTTCATGCTCCAGCAACCATTTCTTTGCTCTTAAGCCACCTGCGTAGCCTGTGAGGCTTCCGTCACTACCTATTACTCTATGACAGGGAATGATAATACCGAGACAGTTCTCCCCATTAGCCCTTGCCACAGCTCTTATTGCATTTACATCCCCAAGCAACTTTGCTTGCTCCATATAGGTTCTGGTTTTGCCATAAGGTATTTGCAACAAAGCCTTCCATACTGCTTGTTGAAAATCGGTACCAGACAGCACTAAGGGTAAATCAAACTCTTTTCTTTCACCGGCAAAGTATTCGTCTAGTTGTGTTTTCAGTTCAATAAAAAGCGGGTGTTCCTGCTCAACAAAATCAGCCTGAAGGTGATTACTTATACGTTTCTGTATAGCAGGCAACATTTTACGATACTCATAATCCAGCATACAGATGCCATTGTCTGTAGCCCCTGCTATCATATCGCCTACCGGTGTCTTTATTTTTGCTGTGCTTATCATATCACCCTAAGCTCATCTTCTATTATTCTGCTTATTTCATCTGCCCTGTTATATATCATCATATGCCCACCTCCTTCTATCCAATGTTCTGCATGGACAGTGTCTGGAAACAACATCCTATCATCTGTGCCATGTATATGCGTCAAAGGTTCTTTGAAGGTATCGTTTTGCCACAAAGCAATTGCACGCATAGCCCATTTCATAAACTTACCATCAGAGTCTTTTAAAATAGCAGCTACTAAAGCATCATCTTCTTCACTTTTTGCACCGAACAAATTCATTAATATTCTATTGGGCATTTTGTAAACAAATGC
The DNA here is from genome assembly GCA_030429205.1 of Bacteroidia bacterium. Lineage (GTDB taxonomy): Bacteria > Bacteroidota > Bacteroidia > Chitinophagales > Chitinophagaceae > UBA5543. The sequence goes on along the minus strand of JAUICZ010000001.1, from coordinate 2,076,499 downwards.
CGGCACAATCTTAGATTTTACCAGCTTACCAAACAGCCCATCATATGGGGGTAACTCCGACGTTGTTTTTGCTGTAGATACGAGGATAGTTTTTTTAACCGGCCTCATCTTGGCAATTTCAACCGTTAACATCCCTCCCAGAGACACACCCATTACTATAGGGTTCTCAGCCTTGATCAATGCTGATACTTTTTGTGCATAACAAGGCAACTCGTCGTGCACATCATATTCCGGCCAGGGAATGTGAATGAGGTTTGCGTTTCTGATGGATAGGTTTGCAAATATGCGTTCGTCTGCACCCAGTCCGCTAATGCAATATATATCAGTCATAGAATACTTCTAAAGATAATGTAATAGGCATATTAAATGTTCTATCTGTGTAATATTCATTGTACCTTGTGGATATATTTATGAGAGGGGCAAACTATATATCATTTTTTCTTTGCTTATTCACTTTAGTATTTGTTGAGTCGTGTACTGAGGAAGAACCGACTGAAGATGTTGCCATTATAAATGTTGACACGACAAATACAATATCATTGAATGTGAACGATGATATTTATAAAAGTTGGGATGAATTTTATAGTAAGGAGGACATTAGCTTTTCCATAGATAGCTTCAGACTGACGGACACCATATCAGGTGAGTTGTACACTACAACTGCAAACCTTTCTGATACATTCTTCAAACACTATGAAAGACTGATTACGTACAACAAAGATTCCAGTAAATTCATAGACCCTTTAAGCTACTCGTTAATTATTGAAGCTGACAAAAATGGGAAGCTTACTGCCAGAGGTGGCGAGGTAGATCACGAAGTATCTGTTGTTGACATTGCTAAGAAAACAAAAACAAGATTATTGTTCTGCGGCCCTTCTTGCGAAATACAGAAAGCTTTTTGGTATAACGATCATATTGTGGGCATTATGGGATTATCATCAGAATACTCAGATGAATACTTCACTCCTATGATATGGTTTGTAAATATCAATAACGGCATCACCATACCATACGAATACCACTCGAGTATCAGCATTGCTGATGCGTCTAATTTTGTAAAAGATTATGTGGAAAGTAAAGGTATTGAGATGGTCGATTAGGCTTCTGCCTTAAAGTACGACTTTAAAATATTCGGCAAGTCTGCAGCTACATTCCTTCTTGCATTTTCTATCATATTCTTAAACGCGGTTGCATGAGAAATACCGTGTCCGATTATGACGATATCGTTAATACCAAGAATAGGAATACCACCAAACTGCTCGTAGTCTAAAGAATCTAAATATTCGTCTTTTAAATTTCTTTCAGTAACGAATATGTGATGCATAGACTCCATCATTTTCAACATAACGTTACCAACAAAACCTTCGCAGACAATAACATCTACTACTTTGTTGTCAAACACACTTCTTCCTTCTACATTTCCAACAAAGTTGATGTCTTTTTGCTCTTTTAAAAGCGGGTATGTAGCCTGTGCCAGGATATTTCCTTTCCCCTCTTCTTCACCAATATTAAGCAACCCTACCTTAGGATTATCTATACCGGTAACATGTTTGGCATACATACTGCCTAAGACAGCAAATTGCACCAAATTCTCTGGTTTACAATCTGCATTTAACCCCACATCTAAAAGCAGGTTAGCTCCACCATCTGCCCTTGGCACAGGCGAACCAATTGTAGGGCGCTGCACACCATCAATATTTTTAACGGAGTACATAGCACCAACCATCATGGCACCTGTATTACCCGCACCAATTAAAGCGTCTACTTTTTTAGCTTGAAGCATACCAAAACCGATGGCAATACTTGAGTTCTGCTTTTCTTTAAGAGCTTTGGTAGGGTGCTCATTCATACCTATCACCTCAGAAGCCTCAACAAAGGTAAACTTACCCTTATGAGATTCTAAAAGATGCATATACTCATTAGCAGCTTCCGGCTGTCCAATAAGCAACAAGTGTACATCCTGCCCCTGATATTCATCAAAGAACAGCTGTACACCTTTTATAGCTTCTTCCGGGGCGAAATCTCCGCCCATTATATCTAACGCTATTTTCATCAAATAGGTTAACCTGTTGAGCTATTATTGATTATCTTCTTCTACAGAAGGTGTGTTATCTACTACTACGTTACCCTTATAGTATAGTTTACCTTCAGACCAATGCGCTCTGTGACGAAGGTGAGTTTCACCCGTAGTTTTATCTACGCTCCAAGTTTCAGGAGTTGCCTTGTAATGAGTACGGCGTTTAGCAGTACGTTGTTGCGATTGGCGTCGTTTTGGATGGGCCATTTCTATTAATTTAAGTTAATTCTATTTACGTTTATTTTGCTCTTTCAAGGCATCTAAACCTTTCCAGATATCTGATTTTGGCTTTTCTTCCTCTTCACTGGCTGCCAGTTTATTTAACAGCTTCAACACTTCAGGGTCGCACCCCTCTTCTCCGTTTGCTTTGTCGGGATGCACTCTTTGTAACGGAATACTCAAGGTTAAAAACTCATACAACCAATCCCTTATATCTATCACTGTCTCACTACGCGGAATGAATACTACATCTGCATCATCATCCCTCACTTCCATATCATCTGCACTACCAAGCTTAATCAACAGGTCGAACTCGTCCCAAAGCCTAAGCTTAAAATCCTGTCCGCATCTGTCGCAAGGTACTGTAACACTTCCATCTATATCAAAATGACAAAGAAAAAAACTGGTTTTCTTGTCAAATTTTAATGTTACCTGTGCATCCAGATCTCTGTAGTCTCTTTCAGCATCATCGGCAGTAAAAAAGCTGTCATCTAACTCGTACTCAAAAACACTAGCCCCCTGCTTCAACCCTTCCCATGCTATTTCAAACTCGCGGCGGCTTTTCATTTTTTGACTATTTGGCATTACCGGTAATCACAAAACAACTACCAATAATATGTAACTACTTGTTTTACTTACCCTTACTACTCTTACAAAGAACCCTACTTATCAAAAACCTTCAACGGGCTGCAAAGGTAAGAATTTATACTGAATTACTGCAATTTATTTCTTTTCAAAAGAAACGCGTGTAAAACTTTCTCCATTGGCTCAGAAAGGTCTACAGGCACGTAGTCTATCTTATATTGATGGCTCTTACTCTCTATTTCCTTTCTGAAAGCTTCCATCTTTGCCATATATTCTTCTTTGGCTTGCTGCGGCTGCAATTTAACCCTTTCACCAGTTTCCATATCTACAAACTCAAGAGGTCTGTTATCAAACTCAAAAAGCTGCTCCTGCTCTTTATCCAGCGTATGAAAAAGAATTACCTCATGTTTGTTAAACTTTAAGTGTTGAAGAGCAGAAAACACCTCCTCTATTTGCGCCGCATCGTCTAACATATCACTAAAAACTACAACCAGAGATCTTTTATGCATCTGATCGGCAATAGTATGCAAGGCCCTTGCTGCTCCTGTACCTGTTTGAGCATTTATTTCTTTTGCAAGTACAGTTTCCAACTGGTGCATCAACAACTTATAGTGACTTGCAGATGAACGTGTCGCTGAAAAATATCGGATATCCTCATCAAATAACACCAGCGATGCTGCATCTAACTGCTTTTTAAGCAAATGCAATAAACTGGCGGTACCAACAATAGAATATTGCAACTTACTTGGTCTGTTCTGCGGGAAATACATTGATGAAGACGTATCAATAGCTATACAGCACCTTAAATTTGTCTCCTCTTCATACTTTTTCACAAAAAGTTTATCTGTTCTACCATAAACTCGCCAATCTATATGTCGCAACGGGTCTCCATTATTATATAACCTATGTTCTGCGAACTCTACAGAAAAACCATGAAAAGGGCTTTTGTGTAACCCAATGATAAAACCTTCCACAACCTGTTTAGCTATCAGTTCAAGATTATCTATGTGTGTTTGTTCTAAAAGCATCTTTTATTCCACTCTGTAACTACTAATGTAAGAATAAAACCAAGGCGATTGTTTACCTAACATTCACTTAAACATATATTTCACAGAAATTTGTGTTTGTGTGAATGAAAAATTCATTTTATCTTCAACCGTTAAATAACAACTACATGAAACTACGCACAGGGCTATTAGTAGCAATTGCATCTGTTTTTATATTTGGGCTCAGTTCTTGTACTCGCGATTATATTTGTCAGTGCGAAATAGCTTATACTGGTAAACCAGGCCTTCCGGATACCTTAATAACAGAGTATACGCTAACGGATACCAAGAAAAATGCTGAATCTCTTTGTAAAGAAAACTCTAAAGAAAGTACAGAAAACGGCGTAACAACTGTAGAAACCTGTGATTTATATTAATAGGAATACCGTTATATACTAAACATATTTAAAAGCTGCTACTTTACCGGTAGCAGTTTTTTATTTTTGCCAATAGCATGATAGACGACATTGACGATATTATTGATGATGACGAGTTGGATGAACAGAGTGACACCCCACCTGTAATACGGCTTAAAATAACTGTAGATAAGGGACAAGAGTCTACTCGTATAGACAAGTTTGTGATGAGCAAAATAGAACATGCTACTCGCAACAAAATACAACAAGCCATTGAGCAGGAAGTTATACTTGTAAATGGTTTGCCTACAAAAGCAAACTATAAGATCAGGCCTTTAGATGAAATCACTGTGTTTGAAACCAGGTCTCAAGAAAGCACAGAAGTAATACCCGAAGAGCTGGAACTTGATATAGTTTATGAAGATGATGATGTGATGATCATCCATAAACCTGTTGGTATGGTTGTACATCCCGGCAATGGAAACTATACCGGTACTCTTGTGAACGGTTTATTACATTACCTAAACAAACAGAATGTAGATACAACCAACCTGCAAAGAGTAGGCTTAGTACACAGAATTGATAAAAACACAAGCGGATTACTGGTTATTGCAAAGACAGAATTGGCTATGACATATTTAGCCAAACAGTTTAAAGCTCATACCGTACATAGAAGATACATTGCACTTGTTTGGGGAGATCTGGAAAATGATGAAGGTACGATTGAAGCTCATATTGGCAGACACCCAAAACATCGTAAAAAAATGGAAACCTTCCCCGACGGTGAATATGGGAAAGAAGCTGTTACACACTACAAGGTTATTGAACGTTTTAATTACGTAACACTCGTAGAGTTAAGATTAGAAACCGGTCGTACTCATCAAATTCGTGTACACATGAAAATGATAGGACACCCTTTATTTAATGATGGAACATACGGAGGTGATAAAATTGTAAAAGGTACTGTCTTCACTAAATACAAACAGTTTGTAGAAAACTGCTTTAAGATAATGCCCAGGCATGCACTACATGCAAAGGAGCTTGGTTTTGAACACCCTGCAACAAAAAAGCAAGTACTCTTTAATTCTGAGCTGCCAGATGATATGGTACAGGTAATAGAAAAATGGCGTACTTACACAAAAGGGATGAGTAAACAAACCAAAGAAAAGATGGGATAATCACCCAAACACCTGATTATCAGACAATTAAAATTTTAATAAGAAAAAGACCTAAAACGCTATATTAATCATTTATTAACCTTAATTTTGTATAAATAGCTTAAAAACACAAATATGTCTTTGTTAACGATTAGTCCGGTATTATTATTAGGTATGCCCGGCGGTAGTGAATGGATCATCATCTTGATTGCTATCATAGTTTTATTTGGTGGTAGAAAGATTCCTGAGTTAGCTCGCGGTATCGGTAAAGGTATTCGTGAATTCAACGATGCTAAGAAAGGAGTTAAAGATGAAATTGAGGCTGGAATGACAGACAGCGGAGATAAAAAATCAAAATAGAGGAACTGTTACTAACCTAAATCTGCAAATCTGCTAGTGCTGCACTGCTGGTCATTAGTGGATTGAAACGTAAGTATGCAATTAAAAACCTTTTTAATTACTTCGGCATTATTTGCCTCGTACATAAGCTGCATTGGGCAAGATCTGGATGCTAGCTTTTACAAGCAACGCAAAGAAGTAATTGTTGTAAGGAAAGGTATTGACCCTAAATTGTATGCTGCAAATTTAGAAGCTAACAAACCAAAGGAATACAAACATATTCCTTTAGCTATTGACACATCATACTTTGGCACTAAAGTAGATTACATCTCAAATTATACTGAGAAGTATTTAAAATCTCACAACAGAACGCTAACAACAGTTCAAGAAAGGGGCGAAAACGTTTTTCCTATGATCGACAGCATACTGGGAACGTATAATGTGCCTAAAGAGCTGAAGTATCTTGCGGTTATTGAAAGTGCACTGAATAATCATGCACGCTCCAGAGTTGGTGCTGTTGGGCCATGGCAATTTATGTCATACACAGGCAGAGAGATGGGCTTGGTGATACGCGGTAGCAGAGATGACAGAAAACACTGGGGAAGATCTACAAACGCTGCTGCAAAGTACTTGATAAGACTCTATGAAGAGCTAGATGACTGGTTATTGGTTATTGCAGCATACAACAGTGGGCCGGGGCCTGTGAGAAAAGCAGTAAAACGTACTGGAAGTACAAACTTCTGGGATATAAAAAGATACTTACCCAGAGAAACACAAGGGCATGTATTAGCATTTGTAGCGACAGCTACTATTTTTGAAAAGTTAGACCATTACATAGGTTCTAACATCCCATCCGTTATCAGCTATGTAAAACCTCCTACTAAAGAGTCTATAATTAAAGAGCGTATCGAAAAGTCGCCTTTTACAGAAGACGAGCTTAAGAATATGGCTATTGTGCGTATATCCACACCAATACATTTAGAGGTTATGGCACAAGAATTAGGCGTAGACAGTAAAATACTGAAGGACTGGAACGAAGACTATGAACTGTTTGAGTACAACACCTACCCTTCTGAAGAATATAAGCTGCGACTACCCAAAGACAAGGTGAGCAAGTTCCTCAAAAGCAAGAACTACCTTGAAAAACGCAGTCAGGATGTATACGCAGAATTAGGCCTATAATTCCTGAAAAAATATTTTTGACATAATGTTTTTTTAATTTAACTTTGCACCCTCAAAATTGTTTATATAAATGGCAAATCATAAGGCTACAAAGAAAAGTGTACGTAAAAACGCTAAACGTCGTGACCACAACCGTTACTATGGTAAAACAACACGTAATGCGATTCGTAACTTATTGGCTATGACTGACAAGAAGGAAGCTACTGACGCGATGCCAAAAGTGATTTCTTTGATTGACAGATTAGCTAAACGTAATATCATTCACAAGAACAAAGCTAGTAACTTAAAAAGAGGTGTTACCAATAAGGTAAACACTATGGCTTAAGTTTACATCTACCATATTTAAAAGTCCCGTTTCTTTTCAGAAACGGGACTTTTTTTCTTTTAACATTTTTTTTACTCGAGAGCATACCTTATTAACGAAAAGCTTCGTACATTCGTTTACGAAACAATTCGTAGAGCTTATGAAAAATACTAAACCTACAGAAGCAGAGCTGGAAATACTTAATATACTCTGGCAGAAAGGTGCTTGCAGTGTTAGGCAAGTGCATGAAGTAATTGAGCAGACAAAAAAATCTGGCTACACTACAACTCTTAAACTAATGCAGATAATGGACGATAAAGGTCTTGTAACAAGAGATAGTAGTGCCAAAGTACACATCTTTAAAGCAGCTGTTACACAAAAACAAACACAAGGGCAGCTGATTAAGAAAATGATAGATACTGCGTTCAATGGCTCTGCTTCTCAAATGGTATTACAAGCACTGGGTAACCACAAAGCCAGCATAGAAGAATTGAAAGAGATTAAAGAATATCTGGAAAAAATAGAAACCAAACAGAAATAAAAAACCTGCTATGGAAACTTTACAAACACTAACGCAACCTTTAGGCTGGGCTATACTCCACTCTTTATGGCAAGGGTTACTGCTGTATGTCCTACTAAAAATCGTTCTAAAATCTATACCGGGAAGGTATAGCGCTGCCAGGTACTATACTGCAATTAGTTTTATTACAATACAGGTTATTTGGTTTTTCAGCAATATCATTAATAACCTTGGATATCATGGAACAGCTCTACTTATTACACCCGGCAATGCAACCCCAATTACAAATATTGACCCGGCACCAGTAGAAAACGTTACATCTACAGGAGCGATCACTCAATTAATCATCTTATATAATAACAACACAGGGCTTATATCAGGATTGTATACAATAGGCATCTCTTTGCTTATTATACGTTTAGCTTATAATATATATAACACGCAATCCTTAAAGAAAAGTGGCATTAGTCAAATAGACAATCAGTGGCAACAGGCAATAAGCAGTTGCTTACAAAAAATAAAGATTAACCGATATGTGCAGATTTACTTTTCTACAAAAGTAGACACCCCTATTACAATGGGGAGCTTTAAACCGGTAATTCTTATACCAGTTGCTATTGCCAACCAGCTATCAATACAAGAAGCAGAAGCCATACTCCTGCATGAGTTGGCACATATAAAAAGGAACGATTTCCTTGTCAACCTATTTCAAATGATAATAGAAACAATCATGTTTTACAACCCATTCACATGGCTTATGTCATCTATTATTCGTAAAGAAAGAGAACACTGCTGTGATGATATAGTAGTACAAAATACCGACCAAAAAATGCCTTATGCCAAAGCGCTGGCCTCTATAGAAAGCTATCGACAATTGCCGGAGCATGTTGCTATGGCTGCTACAGGAAACAAAAACTATCTATTAAATCGTATAAAAAGAATTATGGAGATGAAAAAAACGAACATCAATCAATCTCAGCTAATTACAGTTTCTATAGTTGCACTGTTAACCATAGCATCTGTAATATTCTTATCAGGCAATATTTACGCTCAAAAGAAAGATGATAAAGACAAAAAGAAAATAGAAAAAACGGTAGTAATAAAAGAAGAGAAAATTGTTATTGTAGATGACAATGGCAAGAAAAAGGTATATACCTCCTTGGAGGATGTTCCTAAAAAGGAAAGAGAAAAACTAGAAAAGATGTTTGAAGGATCTGATGCAACAATACTCATCGGGCCGAAAAAGAAAGTACTGGTAAAAGCATACACTACGGATGACATCGACTTTGACAGGAGCAGTAATGACAACCACCAGATTACAATTGACATCGACGATGTGAGTGACGCAGCCGCTACAGCTACAAATGCGGCAAAAGTTGCTATCAGTACAGCGTCAGAAGTATTAAAAGAAATAGATATTGAAGAGATCATAGACAGTGCTTTGCAGAGTATTGATTGGGATGAAATTAAACAGGAAATAAAAGAAGCTCAAGACGCCACAAAAGAGGCTACTACAAATGCAAACAAGCATATTGTAGTAGCAAAAAAAGTGCATAGCACTAATATGAGGGAAGCTAATTTAGAGCTAGAGGAGGCAAGAAGAGAACTGGAAGAAGCAAGAAGAGAGCTGGAAGAAGCGAGAAGGGATTTACGCAAAAAACAACTAAGCGCAACTAGAGAACTGGAAGAAACGAGAAGGGATTTACGTAAAAAACAATTAAGTACAGCTAGCTCTCGAATACATATTTCAAGCAGTAAAGATGAGCTAATTGAAAGCTTAGAAAAAGACGGATTGATCAATAAATCAAAAGGATATAAAGTAGAGAAAAAAGGCAGTGTACTTTATATAGATGGCATAAAACAGTCTAAGGAGGTATTTAAGAAATATGAGCCTATGATGGATGCTAAAAACATGACTATAAAAGGCAATAAAAGAAGCATTAGTATAAATGTTACTGACTAAGTAGTAACACCGTAGTATTAACCACCCTCTGTACTCTTACAGAGGGTTTTTCTTTTCAACAAATTATATACTGTATATTTTTATTTTATTTTTGCTCCATAGCATCAATCTAGAGTTTTGGAGGACAAGAAGATTATCATTATTACTGCACCATCGGGATCGGGCAAAACAACACTTGTAAAAGAGCTCATGAAAAATGTACCGGACTTAGCCTTTTCTATATCTGCATGCACAAGATCGCCGCGAGAAAACGAAGTACATGGCAAAGACTACTACTTTTACTCTGTTGAAGAGTTTAAAAATCTGGCAAACAAAGGGGCTTTTCTGGAGTGGGAAATGGTATACGAAGGTAAATTTTACGGCACTTTAAAATCTGAATGTGAACGTATTTGGGAAGATAAGAAAACTCCAATTTTTGATATTGATGTTCAAGGAGCCATGAATTTACAAAAACAGTACCCACACTCATCACTTAGCATATTTATTCAGGCTCCATCATTAGAAGAGCTTCGGAACAGATTAATAAAGAGAGGAACTGAAACACCGGAAACACTAGAAGAGCGCATTAATAAAGCTAAAGCAGAACAACATTCCGCTCCAGAGTTTGATGCAATTATTATTAATGACGACCTAAAAATAGCCACTAATAAGCTAACTAATACCGTAACAGACTTTTTATCGGGTGATGAGCCTGATGAGTAGTCCCAATATGCTGTTTTTGATATCCACTTTCCTTATCTTTATTATAACATTCAAAAATGGATAATCCGGAATTACTAACACAGATACTATATATAGTAGGATGCATACTATTAATAGGTTTTTTTGCAGGGATAGAGATTGCATTTATCTCCGTAAATAAGTTGAACATAGAGTTACGCAAAAAGCAAGGCACGCTAACAGGCAGGATACTGGCTCATTTCATGGAAAATCCGGCTGAGTTTATCGGTACCAGCCTGGTAGGTGTTAATGTACTATTAGTGATATACGGTTTAAATATGACCGAGATCACCTATAAGCTTATCCTACAACATTTACCCTACCCTTTTAATTCTGAATATTTCCATTTGTTTGCTGACACGTTGATAGCTACTGCTGTTATTCTGTTCTTTGCAGAGTTTTTACCTAAGGCTATATTTCGTTCTAAAGCAGAACGACTGCTAGCATTCTTCAGCATACCTATGCAACTCCTTTACATCATCTTGTACCCGGTTGCAAAAGTATTTGTTGCTTTATCAGAGTTTATTTTAAAGTATTTATTTAACGTACGCATTAGCGAAAAGAAACAAATATTCAACCGTGTAGATCTAGAGCACTTTGTAAAACAAACAATGCATGGGCAGGATGATAATACAGAACTGAATACAGAGCTTTTTGAGAATGCATTATACTTGGTAAACGTTAAGATCAGGAAATGTATGGTACCTAGAAATGAAGTGCAAGCCATTGAAATTTCTACACCAATACATGAAGTGTCTGAAAAGTTTATTGAGACTAAACTCTCAAAAATCATAGTATACAAAGAGAGTATAGACAACATTGTTGGCTATATACACCACCTTGACCTAAACAGACAACCCAAGAAAGTACAAGAGGTGCTACATAACATAACTGCTGTGCCGGAAACATTAAGTGCAGTTGACCTAATGAATAGGTTTACAAAAGATCGCAAAAGTATAGCATGGGTTGTTGATGAATTTGGAGGAACAGCAGGCATAGTTACTATGGAGGATGTACTGGAGGAGATATTTGGGGATATAAATGACGAGTTTGATACGGAAGAATATGTAGAAGAACAGTTATCTAAAAACGAGTATCTATTTTCTGGGAGGCTTGAGTTAGATTATCTAAACGAAAAGTACAACCTAAACTTTAACACAGAAGATATTGAAACGCTATCGGGTTATATTATTGCTAAACATGAAGCAATACCTAACCCTAAAGAACGTATTGTAATAGAGCATTTTGAATTTGATGTACTTAGAGTTAGCGATACGAGGATAGAAACTGTGAAAATGAAAATTTTGAATTAATTTATCACTGGCAAAAATTGAACATTATGGCTATTCAGAGTCCTTTCAATCTACAACAATGGATAGAAGACAACAGACACTTACTAAAACCACCAGTTGGTAACCAATGTATATATAAAGAAGCAGGCAATTTCATAGTGATGATTGTTGGAGGCCCTAATAGTCGAAAAGACTTTCACTATAATGAAAGTGAAGAACTCTTTTACCAGCTAGAAGGAGATATAGTAGTACGTATTGTTGAAGACGGTAAAATAAAAGACGTTGAGATTAAAGAGGGAGATATGTTTTTACTGCCCCCTAAGGTGCCCCACTCTCCACAACGCTCATCAGGATCTATCGGACTTGTAATAGAAAAGGTTCGTGATGATAATGATACTGACGGTTTTATGTGGTTCTGTGAAAACTGTCATGAGAAGCTATACGACGAGTACTTTAAACTAGATGATATTGTAAAGCAGCTACCCCCTATTATGGAGCGTTTTTATGCTGACCCTGAAAAGAGCACATGTAAAAACTGTGGAGAAGCTATGGCAAAACCTACATTAGCTAAATAGTATTTTGTAGCGGTAAACGCATAGAAAAACCAAGCTAAAGACTTAGATTTGCACAATTAATAAATTTTTCATCGATGTCACACGATACTAATAACACTGAGGGCAAAAGCATAAAATCTTCTTACACGTCTTCTATCTTATTCATGCTGTTACTAGCATTCTTATTTATAAGTGCGGTAAACTTTGTAGAGATCATGGGCCATGAAGAAGGAGGACATGGTGAAGGACACGCTACTGAGCATAGTGCACCTGCACATCATGAAGCTACTGAACATGAAAGTCATGATGAAGGGCATCACGCAGATGAGCACGAAGCACACGAAGAAGAGCACCATTAATTTATATAAATAAACATTTATGCAAACCACCGACACAATAGTAGTTACAGGTGCGGCGGGTTTCATTGGCAGCTACTTTGTAGGGTTGCTCAATCGTGCCGGTTATCAGCGTCTGATACTCGTTGACGACTTCAGTAAAGATTACAAAAAAGAGAACCTCTTATCCAAAGATTTTCTTCAAAAGATAGAGCGTAACAGCTTCATCAAGTGGCTGGAAGCTAACGACACTGATGTACAATATATATTCCACCTTGGTGCCAGAACCGACACTACAGAGATGGACTATGAAGTACACAGAAAACTCAACCTTGAATATACTCAACAATTGTGGCAAGTGTGTGCGAGCAAAAACATTCCACTTGTATACGCATCATCTGCAGCCACATATGGTAACGGAGAACTAGGTTACAAAGATGATCATGATATCATATCTAAATTACAACCGCTAAACCCATACGGCATATCTAAGAATGAGTTTGACATTTGGGCGCTTCAACAAGACAAACAACCACCTTTCTGGGCTGGAGTAAAATTCTTTAACGTATATGGGCCTAATGAATATCATAAAGCCAGAATGGCGTCCGTCATCTTTCATGCCTACCACCAAATAAAGAATAACGGTAAAGTAAAGCTCTTCAGATCTCATAATCCTAATTATAAAAACGGGGAACAACTACGAGACTTTATTTATGTTAAAGATGCTGCCAATATTTGCTATTGGCTTATGCAAAATCAACCGCAAAACGGCTTATATAATGTAGGTACAGGCACTGCTCGTACTTTTAACGACCTTGTAATTGCCATATTCAACACCTTAAATCTGCCCGTTCATATAGACTATATTGATACACCTGAGGATATCAGAGACAAGTATCAGTACTATACAGAGGCCGATATGAACAAGCTTACAAGCAGCGGGTATGATCAGCCTATCACCTCCTTAGAGGATGGTGTAAGCGACTATGTTACCAATTATCTGGAAAAAGGTTTATACTTTTAATAAAAATTGATTTATGAAAAAACTATTTATTCTGTTCGTAACATCGAGCATTGCTTTTTATGCATGTCAGTCAGAAGCGCCTAAAGAAGAGGCAGCTGAAAGTGCTACTGAAGAAGTAGCAGAAGAAAGAAAGTCCGGTTTATTCGGTGCAGAGTTTGACGCCAGCAACCCGATTACCGTAGCTGATCTATCAAAAGAAATAGCAGAGAGTGACAGTATAAATAATGTCACTGTTAAAGGAGAGTTATCTGAGGTTTGCCAGAAAATGGGCTGTTGGGTGAAACTAAAGAATGATGGCGGTGAAGATATTTTTGTAAAATTCGAAGGTCATGACTTCTTTGCACCTAAAGATGCTGCGGGCAGACAAGCTACAGTATATGGTAAAGCAACAAAAGAGATTACACCTGTAGCAGATCTACAACACTATGCTGCAGATGCAGGTGCTACGGCTGAAGAGATTGCCAAAATCACAGAACCAAAAGAAGAGCTTCAAATTTTAGCTACAGGAGTTATTATTGAATAATTTTCTTACAATACTAAAATAATAAAGGCGGCTATTAGCCGCCTTTATTATTTATTTATATCAATTATTATTATTAACGCAACATCGTGACGTTTCCTTGATAATTTTCAGTTACTCCATTGGTAAATGCAACCTTCATTTGGTATATATAAACACCTACCGGAAGATCTTCTCCACCATACTTACCATCCCAGCCTCGGCCGTTCAGTGTTTTGGTTTCAAATACCTTTTCTCCCCAGCGGTTGTAGATAACCATTTCAAAGTTAGACACGCTCCTTGATAGTAGCTGACGTGGCAAGAAGTAATCTCCACGACCGTCTCCATTTGGAGTGAATACGTTTGGAATATTTATGTAACAATCTTTCTTCACCTCTAGTGTATCAGCAGCGGTACAACCGTCAAGTTCTGCTGTTACTGAGTACTTACCAGGATGGCGAACGAAGATACCAGAAGTTACATCTTTTGTAGGTGTATGCCAAGCATACGTAACTCCTGCTTCTTCTACAAGGTCTTTAATGTATAACTCTTTACCATTAGGGCATATGCTTGTATCCTCTCCTAAATAAACATTAGGGTATGGCTTAACTGTGATAGTCCGCTCATAGAATGTATCCGGACATATCCTGTAATCAGCAGAGAATGTAACATCAAAAGTACCTGCGCTCTCGTAAGAGTGGAACACTTTTGTTGAATCAGGTATCGTAACACCATCTTTAAAGTCCCATGTAATACTGTTGTATCCTGCAGAAGAGAAGTTACCCGTAAATACCACTTCCTCTCCCAAACAAACTTCATCTTGGTTAGTTTCAAAGAATATACCACCGGCAGAATCCACAACAATGGTTCTCTTAAAGCTATCTATACAACCTAAGTAGTCTGTTATAGTAAACACCGCATCGTAAACGCCTGATAAATTATATTGGTGAGATACATCATAAGTAGTATCCTCTGTACCATCTCCAAAAGACCATTGATATTTAGGTATTGTAGCCGCTTTTACAAACGAATTGTTTGTAAAGGTAATTGTAGCACCCTGACACACACTATCATCATCAATATCAAAATGAGACCACAACCTATGGTTGATATTGACATTAACCTGCATAGAATCGTAACAAGCCCCGTTAGTAACACCTAAACGTACTGTGTATGTTCTGGTATCTGTATCAACAGCAGGAATTGGATAGTAGAAAGTGTCATTTTGTTTGTTACTGGTTGCACCTGCAGGGAAGTCAAAGTCCCACCACCATGTGTTAATGATAGAACCCGAAGTTGAGTTATCCTTTACAATTATCGTATCTCTGTCACAACCTTCTTTTACTTCATATGTAAATGAGGCACTAACATCAGGCTTCATAGTCATGTTGAAGTCAATTGTATCAGAAACACAACCTTGTGTACCAATAGCAAATATTCTATATACCCCTTCATATGCTGTAGTCATAGTCGGGATGTACTTCTCAAATACATTATTAAACGAATCGAAACCATATGGTGCCTGTATATATACCCTACCACCTGTTGGGAGGTTTACACTCGGCAAGAAAAGAGAATCTGGTTCATTAGGACATACAGGACCTGCTTGATTTACTACACCCACTGAAGGTGTTTGTGTAACCAACAAAGGAATGGTGTCTTTATAAACACATGTACCTCTTGTACCTGTTACAATGTACTGGCCATTGTGTGTTGCGTTCACGGATGTAAGCTGAGGGTTTCTTACTGTATTAGAAGGCGAATAAGTAGGGTTGTTAACCGTACCTACCTGAGTCCAGGAATATGTAGTATTAGGCATGTTCGTTACATCCAATTGAATATCTCTGCCCGAACATTGCGGGGTATCAATTGTTGCAACAAAACCTAGAGAACAAGAGTCATCAGCAAAACACATAGAATAATACACATCACTTGCAATGTTATTAGTTGCTGCTCTGATGTGTTCTACGCGAATGCTATTGATTAATGCAGGTGTTAGTGAAATATTTACCTGAATACCATTACCGGAACCTGTTTGGTGACCTGTAGTTGATATACCCCATGGACCTGTAGTAATATTTGCAGATGGTTGAGCACAACTACCGGCAAAAGCTTGAGTATTACCCGTAGGGTCCCACTGTACACCATTTACATAAAGCCTCACAGTATCATCGTCATGAAAACGAACCATTTGTAACCTAGCATGTGTAACAGGTGTATTAAAGGCATAGTTATACCAGTCTGAATAATCCTTACCTATTTGATAAGGGCCAACACCACAAAAGTTATTTGAGTTCGGTGCTGGTGTTGAGCGTGTAACTGTAGTAGTAACTCCACCAATGGTTTGGTTACCGTTTGTTTGAGTCAGACAAAAGAATGTCTGTGCATTACTATCTACAACGCTAACTGTTAACAATGCTGTTAGAAAGAGTAGGACCTTTCGCATTATATATATATTTTATTTGTTTCTAAAAAGTTAATCCTGTACACATACAGGTATCCTAATAGTATAATAGCTACTAAAATAGGACAAAAAATTAAGTATTTTAGTTGGGTGAAGCAAATAAATATTTTTAAACATTAGTATATATTTAAATACATGGATGTTTTATTGCCAATAGTTAATCAACACGCTAGTATTCACAACTTTATGTACTAATCTTTTTTCAATTATTGACTACCTCAATAAGCTCACATTTCCCTTATATTTTTCATAAACCCCATTTTCAAACTCTACAGAGATTGTATATATATATACCCCAACAGGCTGATTTTCACCACCATACTTTCCATCCCATCCTCTACCATCAACATTATTTGTTGCAAAAACTCTCTCCCCCCACCTATTGAATATATTCATCTCAAACTTATTCACGTTTCTTGATAGTATTTGATGAGGTAAAAAGTAATCTCCTCTTCCATCTCCGTTAGGTGTAAAAGCATTTGGAATATTGATATAACAACTTCTGGAAACTTTTAATGAGTCCGATGCTACACAACCATCCATTTCTGCTGTAACAGCATAAATACCCGGCGACCTGACAGTAATATTATCAGCAACATCACGTGTGATATTATTCCATTTATAAGTAATTGCAGATGGATTATTGGCATCAAGAATATTTCTCAACCTGATAGGCGTACTGTTAGGGCATATTGTAGTATCGTTACCAATAAATACTTCTGGTAGTGGTTTTACAGTAATATCCTTTTCAAAGTTCAGGTCAGGACAAATACGGTAATCTACACTGTAGCTAACAGTATAGATTCCTTCATTTAAGTAAGAATGAAATACTTCTTTGTCTGTCCCGTTAACATCAGCACCATCTTTTAAATCCCAATTCACACTAAGCACACCCCAATCGTTATAATCTCCATTTAACGTTATGCCATCGCCTACACATACTTCATCTTTATCTGTTACAAAAGAGATATAGCCATTAGGATCTACTACAAGTTCTACTGTTTGTTTTTCTACACAACCCAGAAAATCTGTTACAGTTAGCTCCGGATGGTAAATCCCCGGCTTATCAAAAACATGCTTAGTATCATATGTATTGTCCGTATTACCATCTTTAAAATCCCACTGAACATTTATACCTGTTCCCGGCTTTACAACAGAGCTGTTTGTAAATGTAATTTCAGTTCCCTCACAAATACTATCATCATCTATTGTAAATACAGATGTAATCGGGTGATTGATTATTACATTTTGGGTAATACTATCTGCACAAAAAGCATTACTGGCAACTAATTTCACCGCATATGTTCTGGACGCATTGTTGGGCTTAGGCACAACATAAGAATGTATCGGACTCCAGTCTGTTCCGTTTGTATTATCACCAAAGTTCCAGCTATTTTTTGTTTGACCAGTAGAGGTATTGGTAAACACCACTTTATCTTCATTGCAACCTTCTGTAAGGTCAAAATCAAAATCAGCTGTTACACCCTGATGAACTTTAAAATCAAATGCTACGGTATCAGAAAAACAACCATTATTCACCGCATATACAAAATAGGTACCCGCATCAGCAGGCATTACATTGTTTTTAGCTAAAAAATATCCATTGGGGTTAAACACAACCGGAGATCCCGGAAAACTTCCAAAAGCAATAACATTTCCACCTAGAGGCACATTTACGTTTGGCAGATTAATGCTATCATTCTCCCCCGGACAAACAGGGCCTGTTTGTAATACATTACCTACAGACGGAGTTGGGTTAACAGTTACATTTACTGTTGCCTGGTAATTGCACACTCCCCTTGTGCCAACAACTGTATATGTACCAGAATGAGCAGCTGTTAAGTTTAATATACTGGGGGTTCTGTTATTTACTGAGGGCGAATACACTGGGTTGACTCCCGGCTTTGACCATGTATATGTTGTATTAGGGTAAAGAGTAACACTCAACTGGGCATCTTTACCCGAACATACCGGATTTGATACAGTAGCAACGAATGGAAGATTACATGTATCTATCTGAGCATGAACAGATGTATAGCAGAGTACAATTGCTGTTGTAGCTAGTAAGTAAAAGGCCTTTTTCATTTTAAAATATTTATCGCAAGTAGGTTGTATAATATACTATTGGCTAAAACGTATCTTAGCCTAACAAAAAGACTTATGTTTTCAGCTATAAAGTTGGGTTACACAACATTATATTCTTTTTTATTTCTATTTGTTAAACACTAACTAACAATTATTTACTTTTAGTTAAAGAGTCTTTACGAGATGAAGTATCTTATAGTAGGATTAGGAAACATTGGAGCAGAATACGACGGAACAAGACATAACATAGGGTTTGATGTGGCGGACGTACTTGTATTGAAAAACGAGCAAACATATAAAAGCGACAGGCTGGCAGATGTAGCTCAGTTAAAATATAAGGGGCGTAACATGATTGTAATAAAGCCAACTACCTATATGAACCTAAGCGGTAAAGCGGTGAAGTATTGGATGGATAAAGAAAGCATCCCTATAGAGAATATTCTGGTAATCGTTGATGAACTGGCCCTACCATTGGGCACGTTAAGAATGCGAGGAAAAGGTAGCGACGGCGGGCACAACGGTTTAAAAAGTATACAAGAATTGATCGGAGCTAAATACCCTCGTTTACGGTTTGGTATAGGTAATGATTTTCCTAAAGGAAGACAAGCAGATTTTGTATTGAGTAAGTGGACAGGAGACGAACTTACTATTGTGAAAGAGAAAATAGTAACAGCAGTAGAAATGGTAGAAAGCTTTGTGTTTAGAGGGATACAGAATACAATGAACGCTTACAATAAGTAGCTAGTTTTGCCTGAATAGGAATACGGTGTCGCCAATCGCCATGTCTACCAACCTTACTGTTTGGTAACCGTCTTTACTTACCTCTATTTTTAACGACCCGCACTTTGCAACCCCTTTAAGAGAAAAAGCAGTTTCGAACCAACCCGAACTATCTGTGTATCGAAAACGTTCATCACTCGTTTTGCCATCAAGGGCTGCATGACTACGTATCAATGCTCCCTTGATGACTTTTCGAGTTTCATAATCAGCCACATATCCATTAGTATACCTGGTACAATCGCACGATGCAAAAACCAGTAATAATGGTATTAGTATGTATGCAGCTTTATTAAACATTATTATTAGTCTGCCTGATGAAATGGATAACGATAATCAGCAGGTGCTACATATGTTTCTTTAATTGTTCTTGCACTTAACCAACGATATAGATTCAATGCAGAACCAGCCTTATCGTTAGTACCCGATGCACGTGCACCACCAAATGGCTGCTGCCCTACTACAGCTCCAGTAGGCTTATCGTTGATGTAAAAGTTACCAGCAGCGTTTACCAGCTTTTGCGTCATCTTCTCAACAGCATAACGATCAGTTGCAAAAATTGCTCCTGTTAAAGCATATGGAGAAGTTGAATCCACTAAATCAAGTGTTTCTTCCCACTTGTCTGCATCATAAGTATAAATGGTCAATACAGGTCCGAAGATCTCTTCGCACATTGTAACATATTTAGGGTCTTTTGCTTCAACAATTGTTGGCTCTACATACCACCCTTTAGAACTATCGTAGTTACCGCCGCAAATTATCTCTGCGTCTTTACTACTCTTAGCACCATCAATATACTTAGCTATATTGTTGAATGATTTCTCATCGATAACTGCATTCACAAAGTTGGTAAAGTCATCAACTACACCCATTTTCATGGTCTTCACTTCTGCAACCAATTTTTCTTTGATCTCTGCAGCTAAGTTGCTTGGTAAGTAAGCACGGCTGGCAGCTGAACATTTCTGTCCCTGATATTCAAACGCACCACGAGCAATACCGGCAACTACAGTATCTACATCTGCTGTTGGGTGTACCATAACAAAGTCTTTACCCCCCGTTTCACCAACAATACGCGGATATGTTTTGTACTTGGCTATGTTAATACCTATCGTCTTCCACATAGTTTGGAATACACCTGTAGAACCAGTGAAGTGTACACCAGCAAAGTCAGGATGATCGAAACAAACATCACCTACTGTAGGTCCACTAACGTATACCAGATTAATAACACCATCAGGCAAACCTGCTTCTTTTAATATTTCCATGAAAACACTAGCACTGTATATCTGGGTATTAGCAGGCTTCCACACCACAACATTACCACACATAGCTGGTGCTGTTGGCAGGTTACCACCAATTGCCGTAAAGTTGAATGGAGTTACAGCTAACACAAACCCTTCTAACGGACGATACTCTGAACGGTTATGAATGCCTTCCGGAGATAAAGGTTGTTGCCTGTATATTTCACTCAAGTAATGTACATTAAAGCGCAAGAAATCTATCAGCTCACAAGCAGAATCAATCTCTGCCTGGAAAGCATTTTTACTTTGCCCCAACATAGTAGCAGCATTCATGCGGTAACGATATTTTGTTGCCAGCAATTCCGCAGCTCTCATAAAGATACCTGCACGGTGCTCCCATGTAGTATTTGCCCATTGCTCACGAGCTGCCAATGCTGCATCTACCGCCTGCTGTACATGCTCTACTTCTCCCTGATGGAAATGCCCCAGTAAGTGACTTGTTTCGTGCGGAGGACGAATTTCTCTTGTATTGCCGGTGCGTACTTCCTGCCCGTTGATATACATTGGTATATCCCTTTGTTGAGCTTTCAAATCAGCGACTGCTGCCTGCAATGCAGTTCTTTCAGGAGTACCAGGACCGTAACTTAATACCGGCTCATTTACCGGCTCATCGTATTCGAAATAAGCGTTATGCATGAATTATTATTTTGCCAGCAAATTTAATCAAAACGCCCTTATTATTGTGCTACTTTCTTTACACACTACGCTCAGCAAAACTCACCTATAAATATCAGGGCAAATATTACAATACTTGCCCTGACTAATAACCAATTATATATTTTTTACTTACTTATGCTCCCTCAAGAAAAAGCGCCAGACCTTATTGATAACCACCTTTTGCTCAGAAGTAGTCATCCCTGTATATAATGGTAACCTAAGTAAACAGTTATCGTATTTTTCTGAGTTTGGCAACACTCTACCATCATGCTTATCAGCAAAATATTTAGAGTTGTGCAGCGGATTATAATGGAACACAGCTTTAACCCCACTAGAGACCAAATACTTTCTTAGCCTTTCTTCTGTATCATGATCTGGCAATACAATATAGAACATGTGCGCATTGTGTACTGCATAATCATGCACCTTAGGCATTTGCGCAAAACCTAGTACCTCAAGCTCTTTCAGCTCCTCCATATACCTATTCCAAACAGCTATTCTTTTGGCTTGTATTTTTTGTAGCTGCTCCAACTGCGCATATAAAAATGCAGCGGTCATTTCATTTGGCAAGTACGAAGAACCTATATCAACCCAACCGTATTTATCAACCTCCCCACGCATAAACTTGGTCCTGTTGGTTCCTTTTTCTCGAATGATCTCGGCCCTTTCTATAAATCTGTCATCGTTAATCAACAACATTCCCCCTTCTCCGCTTACTATGTTTTTTGTTTCGTGGAAAGACAGTGTTCCCAAGTGACCAATAGTCCCTAATGGTTTGTTTTTATAATATGCATCAACTGCTTGTGCAGCATCTTCTACAACATATATATTATGCCTGTCTGCCACATCCATCACTTTGTCCATATCACATGCTACACCAGCATAATGGACAACAACAATCGCTTTTGTCTTTTCTGTTATTAAACTTTCAAGGCTGTCTTCATCTATACCGGGATGGTCTGCTCTACTATCTGCGAAGACTATTTTTGCACCACGCATAATAAAAGCGTTGGCAGAAGAAACGAATGTATAAGAAGGTACAATTACTTCATCCCCCTCCTGAATGTCTAACAAAATTGCACTCATCTCTAATGCATCGGAGCAAGATGTAGTTAAGAAACACTCTTTTACATCGTACATCATTTTAAAATACTCTTGACAACGCTTTGTATACGTACCATCTCCTGATAGTTTACCCGTTGAAAGAACGTCATTTATATACTTCTGTTCAAAACCTGTCATATATGGTTTGTTGAACGGAATGTTTATCTGTTCTTCTTTATTTTGAGGCAATCTCTTATCAACCTTATCAAATACAAGCTGCATGGCATTGATGCCTTTCTGTATTGGTTGGTAGCCTGTAAATTGTATATCCATTGCTGGGGGTGTTTTTTATATGTTACCAAATATAACCTGACAAGCTACACTTATTAATATTTCACACTATGAATAACATACACTTTGTAAACGATTAACAGACGTTTAAGATTTTCAAAAGAAGAACTTGCGTTACATTAGCAGAAACAATCCCAACATTTATGTTAGCTAAACTTGGCAGATACAACAGCTTTGGATTATTGATACTCAGACTAGGCGTAGGGGTAATGATGATATTACACGGCTACCCTAAACTTATTGGAGGGCCAGAGAAATGGCAGAAGATCGGAGCTGCTATGGGAGATTTGGGTATTGATATATATCCTGCGTTCTGGGGTTTTATGGCAGCCTTTGCTGAAGCTGTCGGTGGATTATTGGTTGCAGTTGGTTGGCAGTTCAGGCTGGCGAATGTGCTGCTACTGATTACAATGCTCGTTGCTGCATTTAAACACATCAATGCAGGCGATGGAATTATGGGAGCATCTCATGCTATTGAATTAGCATTTGTTTTTGCCGGCCTATTATTCATAGGTGCAGGCAAATATGCTGTTGATAAAAAGTAGATCAGGATGCCATGCCCAAATTTAAGCCTGGTATGCCCCTTGTGTTATCCTTGTTAAAACCTAAGGCAGTTTTAATACCATCTATAATATTATCTGCAATAAAATTTCTTTTACCTCTTGTTGCAGTACGTCTACGATTTACTAAATACACATCGTCTTCTGAAAGTGTGTAGATAAGTGGCAATCTTGCATACTTAATGTTATTCAATAGCTTTTCATAAAGCGTAGAACTTGTAGTGTTGTCTTTTTCAATCGGATTAACAATTACTACATCAGGGTGAATCTCGTCTATCATGTCACCAACTACATTTTCTCCACAACGATAAACCAAAAACCCTCTTTGCGATAGCAGTTCAGCATCAGGCTGCTGCTGCTGTTCGTCTTTTCCTGTTAATAATATTTTCAATCGCATAAGCTGTGCTTTATACTTATATAAACGTAAAAACTGTGCCAAGGGTTTGGGTCAAATGTTAAATAATAATTATTTATGACAATCGAATTACACACAGTTATGCCAAACAAGGCAACCTTATCATATTTCAGTTGATTGTCAGCACTTTACAAGACTTAACTAAAAAGACGACTATCATCAGCAAGCAATCCTAGTAACAAATATTGATATTAATATATTATGTATAAAATTGATTACCTTTACATTCCATTTCGATAAAAGATCAAAAATGTTACCTGCAAAAGACATCTCGATACAATATTTGAAAGAAGGCAACAAGCCATTATTCAAACAATTATTAATTGAGCTACAAAAAGAAAACAACTCTTTCTGCAAGGGACTTCACATTGATGAATTCTTAGATAGCCTTAAGGCTCATCAACAAGAGCATGGTTTAGGGCTTGGCTGCCTCATTAACCCTTACGGCAAAGTTGTAGGCTTAGCAGGTTTACGTTTTTTAAATGCAACAAAGCTCTACGAAACAGTTTGCATTATCTCTCCTAAATATGTTGAAGAAGTTGGGTACAGCATGATAATAGATCAGCTGATCAACTATGCATTCAACGAGCTAAATCTGGATAAAGTTTGTGCAAGGGCTGAAAAAGGCATCATTGAAAATGAATTATATCACGCAATTGGTTTTACATATTTAGGCGAGAGAGTTTTTGACGAAGATGGTAGTGAGCAAATATGGAATTACTACGAGATGGAAAACGACAATCAACTTCTATCCAACAACAGCACATCTGAAATTGATAACGACTGGGATCTTACATACTAATACAGTGTATTCTGTATCTTGAGGTAAGAACACTCAACTTATCAAATGATCCAATACATACTTAAAGACAAGCCAACAAAGCTATTTGTTATTCTAACG
This sequence comes from Bacteroidia bacterium, assembly GCA_030429205.1. Classification (GTDB taxonomy): domain Bacteria; phylum Bacteroidota; class Bacteroidia; order Chitinophagales; family Chitinophagaceae; genus UBA5543. The sequence continues at coordinate 2,051,772 of JAUICZ010000001.1, read as the reverse complement.
TCTTTCTTTGTTGCCAATGCTCTTATTGCAGAATGCATCGGCACAAAACTATTTTCTCTTGAAGTATTAGTTGGTTTAGAACCTTCTCCTTTTTCTTTACTTGGTCAAGACGGACTCACCTATGTACTTACCTGCGGTGTATTACTATGGCCTATAGAGTTTGTGATGACGGATATTGTGAACGAATATTATGGCCCCAAAGCAGTAAGGCGTATATCGTATATAGCAATAGCACTCATCAGCTATGCTTTTATTATGTTTTATATGGCTATAGAGGTTCCGGCAGATAAATCATTTTGGGTAAGCAGTAAAAAAGCTGATGGAGTACCCAACATGCAAGTAGCTTTTGCCAGTATACTCGGCCAAGGTATGTGGATTATTTTTGGAAGTCTTGTAGCATTTCTTGTCAGTCAGCTATTGGACGTTTGGGTTTTCCATAAGATAAAGAAAATAACCGGCGATAAAAAAGTTTGGCTAAGAGCTACAGGCTCTACCCTATTCTCTCAACTGGTAGATAGCTTTATTGTACTGTACATTGCATTTCATTTAGGTAGCGACTGGTCTGTACAAAGAGTGATCGCAATAGGTCTTGTAAATTACTCTTACAAAGCATTAATGGCCCTCCTACTTACCCCTGTAATTTATATTGCGGAAGGAATGATAGACAAATACCTGGGTGAGGATGTTGCTAAAAAAATGAAAACGGCCGCTATGCAATAGCAGCCGTTTCATCTTATGTCTATGCTTAAATTCTAGTATTTCTTGTATGGCTTGTACTTATTACCTCCAAACTTGAAAGTCATATTAAACTGTACATTCGGCATTTTATATAACCTGTCTGCGATTTCTTGCTGACCTGTAGTTTTCGTTCTCATCAACAATGGTTGTGTAACCCTTAAGTCTAACCTTATGTTGTTTGTAGCCTGTAAACCAACACCCGCTACATAACCCAAACCAAAGCTTGGTTTAAAGTCGCTCAACAATATGCTCTTATCTGTTGCAGAAACATTTACATTAGTTGATGTTGCTCCGGCTTCTTTACTGTGTATCAATTCAACTTCCTGAAGATTATTGATCTTGAAGTTATAAGTCATGTTCACACCGCCAAACACATCAAAACGTTTGTAAAGGTTATAGTTAACTGCTATTGGCAACTCTATGCTACCATAATTATTAAAGTTATAGTAGTGCTCTACAGAGTCGTATGCTAACAGAGATTGACCATTAATAGCTACAGACTTAACATTTGTGATGTAATCGTCTTGTAACCTTTCTTTACCGTTAAAACGATATAGGTATTTCGCTTCTGTTAAGATACTCCAACGTTCATCTATAGTTAACTTACCAGCAAACCCTAAGTTAAAGCCTGAGATATTTGTTTTGCTGAATGAAGTGTTAGCACCTGCAATTACACCAGGATAAAACTTCATCTTACCCATTCTCACCTTAGCATTCTTCACTAACTCTTCAAAACGACGAGGGTTTTTGTATTTATTTTTGCCTCCTCTAGAGTCTACATTTCCATTATTCTCATCTGCCGCACTGTTAGCCTGTGCTACATCAGAAGGTGCTGCAGAAGCTGGCATGATGTTAGAACCACTATTATCGTCTTCATCCGTATTCACTTCTCCGGCAGAAGGAGCAGTCTGTTGTTTTTCAGTTCTAATTACTAACTCCTCTGTTCTATCAGACATAGTATCTTTCTCCAGCTCACCATTTTCATTTAGCCTTTTTCTCATTTCTACTAGTCTCACCTCTCTTCTCTCTTCGTCAAACTGAGGCCCATCTACATCATTCTTCGCCAATTGAGGCTCAGAAGTTGGCATTTGAGAAAGCTCTTCTTTTTCTCTACCTATCTTATTTGGATTGTTACTATTCTGATTTGTGTTATTATTCTGGTTATTAGTTGCTACTCCATTATCATTACCAACTACATTTTGCGTCTCTGCTGCTGTTTGTGCCGTTTGAGCAGGAGATACATCTTTTGATACTGGAGCATTAGCTGCGATGTTTTCAGTCGGAGCTTTTTGATTGTTGTTACCACTTGAAGGAATAACTGCTTTAGCTTTTTCAAGTGTAGTCTGTGGGGTTTCCTTATCAGCAACCGATGGCTTATTACTTGTACCAGCCATTACAGGAGTAGAAGCCGCAGCACTGTTGTGATTAACAGCAGTTTGCTGAACAGGAGCAGGTGTTGCTACCGTACTATTCTCTTCGTTAACTGTATTAACGGTATTAGCTGTTGCTCCTTCAGGCAATTTAGCTGTAGCTGTAGCAATAATACCCGAATGGTTATTATCTGTGCTACTATTCATTGCCATTTCATTTGTACCACTACCACTAAAACTGTCTACCATTTCGTAACCGCCAACTGCAACAGTTGCCAATACTAAGATACCGGCTACGTATACAAGCATACGACGCCAGTTTGTAGACGCTGCCACAGTAGTAGGCATTTGCTGATCGAGCAGATCACGCATGTTTGTCCATGCGCCGGCACGCTCATGCTCCTCGGCATCACCAAGGCGCTGTTTCAGCAAGTCGTCAATTTTGATCATGTTTTTATCCATTAGGATAATTATTTTTTATAATGTAGTTGTAATTTCTCAATCTTCTCTTTTAACATTCGCCTACCTTCCGATAGATGCCATTTTGATGTTCCCTCACTTATTCCCAACATCTTACCAATTTCTCTGTGCGAAAACCCCTCCATGATGTACATATTAAAAACAGACCTTGTTGCATCGGGTAAACCCTGGACTAACTCTAACAGTTGATCGTAATACAACTTGTCTGCTAAATCTTTTTCTACATACTCGTCTTTTTCAACCAGTAGTATTTTCTCATTGTATTTCGTGTTCTGCTTCACATAATCCGACACTGCATGAAATACTATTTTCCTCAACCAACCTTCAAAAGAACCTTGAAACGTGTACTGCTCAATTTTCTGAAACGCTCTTAAAAAACCATTATTTAAAACCTCTTCTGCTTGCTCATAGTGGTCTATGTACCTTCTTACAACACCCATCATACGGGGGTAAAAAAGTTTGTACAGCTTTTCTTGAGAAGCTCGATTGTTATTCGCGCATCCATTTATGAGTTCTTCTAACTCACTTTGCTGTCCAGGTACAGTATATGCCAAAGCTATAGGCAAGTAACGGGTCTTAATTAATTACAACCATATAAGACTGCTGCATTTGCAGAATAGTTGGGTAATATCGTTACTTATTAAAATAAGGTTAACAAAATAGTTTTATCAATAGCTAATATAAGAAGCTAAACGCTGATTTTCAGCATACTGCGGCGCAAAATATGGTTAAAACCTTTATTGATGAGTTATAATCGTATATTTACTGTATATCATTGATATTGTGAACATTAGAAAACTCATTTCTGCATACAGGGTGAAGCTTTTCGGGCAAAAACCAAGATTTGAACAAACAACTGTATTGGGCAAGTCAATGACGTTATCATCTGGCATCGTTAACAAAAAAGCAGATAAAGATGATGCCTGGTGGTATGCTTTATCAAACAAACATGAAAATATTTATGACATAGGGGCTAATGTAGGCTATTCTGCCATACTTGCTACAATTAACAAGCCCGAAAAGCGAATACTACTGATAGACCCTAATAAAGATGCTATTGCTCTTGCTAAAACAAATCTGGAAATCAACGGTTTAGGCACTAACAAAGAGTATATGACCGCATTTATCAGCGATAATACCGGTGCGCACGTTAAGTTTTTTACTCTCGGAGCAGGTTCTGCAGGTAGTATGTTCGGTAGCCATGCAGATAGCGCCAGTAAAGTAAATGCCTACTCAATGGTAGAAACTATCCGCCTGGATGATGTAGTAGCTATGACTGGTTTTGCTCCTGAACTAATAAAAGTAGATGTAGAAGCTGCGGAAAGTTTTGTATTGGCAGGTGCTGCCAACCTAGCAAAACAGCAAAACACCACATTCCTGATTGAAATGCATGGGCCTGATGAAATGCCTATGGCAAAGAATGCACAATTGATATTAAACTGGTGCAATGAAAACAACTACAAGGCCTATTACATGAAAGAACACAAACAACTTACCGAAGCAGAACAAATAGCGCATAGGGGCCGGTGCCATTTGCTATTGTTACCTAAAAGCCAAGCTTATCCTGATTATTTGAAAGACATTGATGAAGGAGATGCATTATAGTTTATCAGAGAAGTAATCATCAACATTTACATACATCATCTTCACATTTTCCTTGTCGCTTCTCTTAGCCAGTTCAAGCAAATGATCACTTTGCCTACCCATAAACTCATTCCAATACACCACACAGTAATACTTGTAATTCTTGGCGTCTGTTGAATGTTGTACAGGAATAAAGTATTGCTCTATTTGCGATAAGGAAAAACTACTATCTACTTTTTTCAAAGAACGAGGTGGAAATACGTCAAAATTACCTCCTCTATTCCATTTTAAATTAGGAAAACCACCTGCATTACAATTTACCGTATGTGATATCAGCTTTTTACTGCTGTCAAAAAGCATGTACTGTGCCGGTTGGTTTAGGCTAAACTTCAGGTCATCCATAATACAAATATCAGCACCAGACGTCACAACACTATTACTACTGCTTTCTCCGTAAATAAACGATTTGTAATTACTGTCCAGCATATAAACATCACCAACAGGTAAGCTATATTCTTTTGCCAATGTTATTACTTCTTGTACAGACATAGGCTCTGCTTCTTTTATTCCGTACATCTTCAGCAACATGTTACTACACGATGCACAAAACAGCAGAGTAGATACAGCAAATACAGTTAATGGTTTTACAGCGGGTAAATTCATAGATATAAAAATGCAGCAAAAATCAATTTGCTGCATTACACATCTTATAATTTTAACACTTTACTTATTCAGCTTCATTTTTGTCACTTCGTTCTCAATTGGCCTTACTGTTTGCAAGTATGCGTAAATAGCTCTCAAATCATCTTCTTTCATTGTGCTATACATCATCCAAGGCATGATGGTATTGAAATCGCCATTCATCATGTCTAATTGTGGAGATTGATAACTAGAGTCTTGATACTGCTTAAACTTTGCTATAAACATATCTTCGTTCCAAGAACCTAAACCTGAACTATGCGGAGATATGTTTGAGCTGCGTAACGCTCCAAATGGCATTTGAAACAATCTACCGCCACCAAAAGCAGAATCCAGTTTAATGATTCCTTTTTCGTCTGCCGGGGTATGACACTCTATACAACCGGAAGCATTGGTTAGGTACTTACCATATGCCAACTGATTACTAGGTGCCGGCATTGTTCTTGGCTCTCCTTTTTGGGGTATCAACCTCATGAATATATTTAGCGGCGGGTCCACTTCTCTTGGTGGTGCTTCTGACTCTATTGAAGGTAAAGAACGTATATATGCTATAATTGAGTGTATATCCTCATCATCCATTTTACCGTAATAATGGTATGGCATTACAGGAAATAATGGTTCTCCATCTTTGTCAACACCGGATGTTATTGCCCTGTACAGCTCCCCATCTGTCCAGTCGCCAACACCAAACGGAGTAATATTTTTCGAATAAAATATGCCAGGGAAACCCATTGTTCTGTCAAAGCGTTCACCACCTGCTCCATAGGTACCAGGCGTTATTGGCCCTGCATACTTACTCCAATCTCTTGTAGAGTGACAATCCATACATACACAAACAGAGTTTGCTAAATAGTTACCTCTGGCTATTCTTTCAGGTGTCGCATCAACTTTAAGATCAGGAGCTTCTATACCCGGCTTAAAGTTCAGTATATAACCTACTAGCAGAAAAACAAGCAGCACTACTGTAAGAATTATTCCGCCAATCCACTTGAATATCTTCTTTTTCATAAGGGCGATTTACTTAATACATAGGCAAAGATATAATACAAACCCTGATATTAAAATATTGACTATTTATAGAATCTTGATTATATTATAGTCAATACAACATGTAGCTAATGCCTGCCAGCCAGTTAACGCCGGGCATAGGTCTTGCGTTTACCACATAATAATCTGCCCCCCATATATTGTTGACCTGTACTGTAAGTTGAATCTGCTTGCCACCCAACACGCTTGTATACAATAATTGAATATTACCTAAAGTATACTCAGGCAAATAATAAGACTCATCTGTTGTAATATACCTGATGCCTGTGTATGTGTGATTATAATTGAAGAACAAGTTTTTGGTACTAAAACCGATATTGAACTGTGCCTGGTAAAGCGGAGTGTAAGGGATCTGCTTATTGATGCTACCATCGTTAGGAATGTAACTACTTTGTGTGGTAGCTAAAGTATAAGAGCCGTTTACCCCCAGCTTGAGTTTTAGTTTTCCGTTTAGTCTGTAGGTGATCGTATTTTCTGTTTGCAAACCTCTGCTATGTACAGTAGCTATATTGTGCGGTGTCCAGATGGCTCCGCCAAACCATAATATCCAGTCGTTGATCACACGATTATAGTACGATAAACTATGCTCAACACTTACTTTCCCTCTCTTTCTTACTACATACCCTATATCCTCGTTCCACCCTTGTTCCGGTTTTAGACTAGAATTACCTCCCGGGGTGTAGTACAACTCATTGAGCGTTGGCACACGGTAGGTTCTTTGCACATTACCTTTTAACAACAACCATCCGGCAACCTTATACGAGGCATTAACGCCCGGCAGTATTATTCCCAAGTCGTTGATCACTTCTCCCCTTCCGTTTAATGATACATTGAGCTTATCATCAAATGCAGTATACAAATATGCCAATGCTAGTGCATAGCGATTCTGATAATTAATATCCTTTAGTGTTATCCTGTCAATCCATGCTATTTGTACAGGCGTGTATGCTAATAAATGGTGATGCTTATTAAAACGATGTTCAACACCCGCTTCAGTATATATCTGATTGGTAATGTTCTTACTATTTACCTGTACCAAGCTATCTCTGTACCACATAAAATCTCTTATGTAAGAGCTACGTACATAATACTTCGTTTTATTTCCTTTTCTATCCCACGACAACAATAACCTCAAACTTTCGTCGCGTTGTTGTTTTACAGATGTACTTTCGAATATTGCAGGCGGTATCTCTCGCTCATATTGCTGATACCACCCCTTGAAACTGATGGTGTTTTTTTCATTGAGTTTATATGCAGCTTGTAACAACCCTGTACCATTTGCCAATTGAGCATTGTACATACGGTACGAGTTTCCTTTTGCATCTGTGTAAGGAAAGTTATTCTTAATTGTTCTGGCAAGTGCATTGATGCCAATAGCAAACCTCTTATTAGTTAACGCTGTTTTTATACCAAACCGATAGTGCTGAAAACTACCTGCCACAGCCGATACTTTAGATGTAAAATCAGCTTCATCTGAAAACGACGGCAAAGTGTTTTCCAGCATTAAAGCGCCACCAACATTTCCACTGCCCCACAATGCGGAAGAACTACCATACACCACATTAATATTGTTCATCAATTCAACGGGCAGCAATGAAACATCTGCAATACCCAACGCTGCATTTTGTATCGGCACACCATTCCAGTACACTTGCGATTGTGCGGCTGATGCACCACGAAAATTGAGTGTGGCTATATTATTTAGCCCATAAGACTTTACGAATACAGGAACCTGTTGAGACAACAAGTTGGCCATACTTGTAAACTTATATTGCTCTATCGTAACACTGTCTATACTAACTATTGTTTGCCCGGGGCTAAATGTATTTATACGGGCATCAGTAGACTTTGCAGGGCTCTTTGCTTTTACTTTAGCTTCTTTAAGCGTATCTGTGACCTGTGCCTTTACTGTATAAAAAGAAGACAGCATCACTACCAGTAATACTGCCCACTTGTATAATATTTTTATGCTGTAAAGCCTATTCATCGAAAAAGAAAAAACCCGGACCAATACCTACCCCAAAAGTACGTATCTGATCTCCATTTGCACCGTAAACAGACACACTGCCTTTTTGTATAAAACCTTTAGGGTCGCCCACATATACTTCATCCGTAACAGGATCTACTCCTAAACCCCAATAATACTGCACTCCACTGGTTGGTATAAATGGTGTTGTCGGTAATGCCCCTTGGTTGATAGGCATTTTAAATACGCCGTTATATTTAGATTGTCCATCGTAATTAACCCCAATAAAATACATAGCATCACGCGACTGATTGAACACTAACTTTATCGGATCTTGTCCTTGCTTGAACTGATAAGACTGCATCACATCTGACGACAACGGAGCCAGACGCGTCAGTGCTGCATTTTTGCCCTTTTGCACATTACCGGATAATACCCAAACTGCTCCATCTCTATCTACCCCAACACTATGTGGTGCTCTGCCTGCTATGGTAAAACTATCAGCAAGTTTATCTGTAACTGTGTTTACCATGTATACCTTATTGCAAGCAGTATCCCATGTACATATGTAAGCATAATTACTTAAAGCCACCATCCCTTCAGTATTTTGCGCCGGCATATCTATTGTACCCTCTACAACCATATCGTTAGGGTCTATAACATATACTTTATTACTGTACAAAGAGCTCACATAAGCTTTACCATTTGTAACAGGCAACACATATCTTGGTTTGGGAATACTTATTTCTCCGATATACTCCAACGTACTTGCATCTACTACTACAACCTTATCTGAATTGTTGATGCACAAAAAGAACCTGTCATCAATACGTTGCATACTTTGAAACACATCACCCAGCACAGAGCCATTTTTATTGAGATACACATTTTCGAACTCAGTTTGGGCATTAAGGTCTTTGATGAACAAAGAGGCATTGCCACTGCCAAAGCTCCCTTCGCACGCCACATATACATTCCTTGCTTCAGGATTTGTATTAGGCACACCGTTACCATTACCTACCGGCTGTGCAGATTTATTTTTAGCACAACCAATGGACAATAGAACAAAGGTTACTATTAATATTTGCTGAAACTGCTTGTACATATTTCACCTTGTCGGTTAACGAACGTTAAGTAATACACGCCTTTATGAAAATTACGAAGATCTACCGTTACTACCTGCGCTGTACTATTCTTTTTATATACAACTCTGCCTATAGCATCTATTATCGTTAGCACTCCCTCGTTTTTTACAGACAGATGAACATAGTCTGAAGCAGGATTGGGGCTTATACTAACTTGTTGCTCTTGTATATCATTTACAGATTGCGGCCACCAACCGGGTATATGTATGGCACCTACAGCATCCAGGTCGAAACCACCAGATGGAAACGGTGTAGGATAAGGGTCGTTAATAACTTTGCCTTCATTATCTAAACTTCCGTTACCTGTTACAGTCCCTATGACGTCTACTATTCTTACATGAGATACACTATTCACATCTAACCCGGGTGTACCTTTTAACTCCTCAAGATCGAAAGGCGTGCCATACCCTGCTATATATTTACCTGCCAAATTGTTCACCTTACGCGCGTTGGCATACACTCCCGATCCGGGTATTTGCGGTGTATCGATATGACAACTTGCAGGGAAACGTACAAAGTTGATACCATCGGAGCTCACCTCAACGAATGCAAACTCAAGAAATGCTTCTTCCGGGTTGGCGGGATTTGTAAATCCATTTTCGAATACTGCAAAATCAGGTCCCGGGCCATTATATAATTTACCCGGGAAAGTGACTGTTGCTACTCCACTATCACCCAGGCTCACTAACGATCCATCTCTTTTACCTAAAGCAGCCGCTTTGTTACCCAGTGTAGTTTGTCCTTTGCTTTTATCCGCAATATCAACCCAACCTCTTTCCAGATCGCAGGTAGTAGCCCATGCTACAAACCGCTTGTCCGTCGCACTTATAGCATCGCTGCCTGCTACACCTGCCTGCGGCGCAAACTGCGCCACAGCAGACGTACAAGTTAATAGTGAAAAGACTATAGTTACGAATATCTTCATCCTATTGTTTTACAAATTTAGAAACGGCTACTCCATTATCACCACTCATTCTGATGATGTAGTTACCAGCCGGTAGTTGTGCAACATTAAAGCTCAGTTTTGATTGTTTAGCTTCTTGCATTGCTACTACTTTACCCGTCATGTCATAAATGCTTACTTGTTGTATTGCAGCATCCAACACCTCTACATACAATTGATTAACCGCCGGGTTTGGGTATACTTTTGCAGCAGGAGCTTTTACTATGTCATTTACTGATACATAAGCTACATTTATCTTCATATCGTCCATGCAAAAATATGCAGGAGTGTTCATACCCCATGATCCCGTATCACTTGATGACAAAGAGAACTTCAAGCTATCTACTTCACCCAACGGAGTAAGGTCTACCCACTCCCATGTTTTCATGATATAATCTTTTGTACTATCCGGGTCACGAAAATCTGCCAGATAAAACTCTACATAGTCCGTCTTCAGGTTGCCCATATAGTATGCGTTTACCGTTACTTTAAACCAGTCGCTATCTACATTAGGTACACCTCCAAATTTCTTGGCAAAACCGTCACCATCTTTCATACTATTATAAGCATAAGTATTGTTGGTAATGTAGAAGCCCTGAGGTTGGGTGCTGGCACTTGCAGCAGTATCTTTCATACCAACAACAACGCTATCGGTAACAAAAGCTACAGCATATTGCGATGAGCCATTGTAACCGATACCAGCTTTTGCAGAGTTTTGATTGGTAAAACCACTGGTCACACTATCGGTCATATTGCTGTACACAAATCCACGACGAAGGCCGGAGTAACCTGCAGTATCGTATACTGTTTCGAAAACAGCTGCACCACTGGTAAAACCAACATTGGTAGCGGGCTTGCTATAGTTTACATAAAAAGTGTCTGTACCTGATAAAGTCAGACTGTCGAAAGTTGAAACGACTTGAGCGTTTACTGTTGCACTAAGTAATAGTGCAGATGCGATTGTAAAGATTTTGCGCATAAAAGTTCTTAAAAAGTTAAACAATTACGCAGCTTAGAGATAGTTTCAGAAACAAAGAAGGTGTACTTCGCCTTAGTGTTATCTGTGCTTCTATTCCCGAAAGCAGCGATATAATATCTACTAAGGCAGGTCTTCTGACTCACTTCGTCTTTTGCGCCTTCCCGCTCGCTATGAACAGTGGCTTGAGGAAACAAAAGATTGGTTTTGAAGCTTACAGCATCGGGTAATGTTCAGGATTTACACCTGATTCCCTTTTCATCCCGCAGAGCGAGAACCTCAGCAGCACAAAAGTATAGGTTTAATTTTAAATGGAAAGTCTTTTTTTGTTAACAGGACATACTACTCTGCTGTAATGCGCTGCCGCTGGGCTTCGTACAGTACCATACCCGTAGCAACAGATACGTTCAGCGAGTCGAACTCTCCCGTCATGGGAATATGTACCAACTCATCTGCACGCTTCAGCACATCTTTACCAATACCCTTATCTTCTGCCCCCATTACAATGCAGCTTGGTCCTGTAAGGTCTGCTTTATGTATTGGCGTGCTGCCATGCATTTGTGTACCAACAACCCGTATACCATTCAGGCTTAACACATCTATAGCCTGCTGAGTAGAAGCAATGCGGCACAGTATGATCTGTTGCAAAGCGCCTGCCGATGCTTTCACAGCCTCCTCTGTAAGTGAAGCAGATGAAGAAGTAGGCAGTATAATTGCCTGAGCACCACAGCATAACGCACTACGAGCAATAGCCCCCACGTTGCGCACATCGGTGACACCGTCCAGCAAAACCATTAGCGGTGTTTGCCCCTGCTCTACTATATGAGAAATACCATCTTGCAGTTCAACATAATCTATCAGGCTGGTCCATGCTACTACGCCCTGATGCTCTACACGTGTCAGGCGGTTCAACTTTTCTACAGGCACCAAACTAAGGGGAATATTATGCTCCTTAGATAATTTCTTAATCAGGCTGATCTCATCACCCGTAGCAGTGCGCAGCAAAAATATCTTTTCTACCGTTTTGCCCGAGGATATAGCTTCTAACAATGGTTTGCGCCCTACTACCAGTGGTAGTGCATTGGTTCTTTTATTCACGCTGTAAAGGTAATATTGTTTTGCTATGGATTATCACAGTCTTGGTTCGGCATACCTCGGCATATGCCGAGGTATGCCGAACCACACATAATACCCTACCGCGGCGGGCGCGGCATATGCCGCGGTATGCCGCGGGGAAGAGAAAGGAATAATTATACTCTATATTAGCAGGTATGAAATACATATCCATACTTATAACCCTTCTGGTGTTCTCCTCAATTAGCCATGCTCAAAAGTCACTACTACTGAATGTGCAAAAAGGTGAACGATATGCTTATGACTACAAAATATACAGTAATACGGTAGGAGGAAAAGATACTTTATATACTGAAATAAACGCTGATCTTATTATCGAAGTGCAAGAAGTAAACGCTAATAAAATCAAGTTCAATATATACATGACGAATATCGAACTCAAAGTGGATATGCTATACTTTCAGGAAACTATAACTACTCGTAACGTAGACACATCCGAATATGACAGTACTGACAGAGAAGAAAGAACCCTACTTAGAAGCACATTGAACAAAAAGGTTGATATATATACAGATAAGAGTTTTTCACTAATAGATATAGTAGGTTTTTGGGAAACAATGCTTGATGGGGTGAAAAATTCAAATCTAGAAAAGGCAATTGGTATAATAGGACCTTCTATATTATCGTTTAGCAATCACTACCTGAGCACTATATACTCTGATAAAAACATAAAAAAGAAAAAATGGCAAAATACAGCATCACTAAAAGGCACTACAAAATCTTATACTGATTATGAATGCAACTTCAAATTAGAAGAAAGTGATATAACACATGTTACAGGAAAAGGTGTACTTAAAAACCCGGAAGAAGTATTAACCGCATTAAACAAAGACCCGAATATTACCATGACAAATATAGATGGCAAATACTACGCCGATGCACAACTATCTAAAAAAGAGCACTGGCCAAAACATGTTATTGTAAAAAACACACTTGCTATGACTTTGAATATAAACCATGAGGATTACAATAATCAGCCGCAAACTATTACATTCTATACAACTGTTGAAATAAAAGGCAGAAAACTGTAAGAACAGTCACCGCGGCACCCGCGGCGTAGTGCCGCACGCCGAGGGGAAGAGAAAGGAATAATTATACCCTATATTAGCAGACATGAAATACATATCCATACTTGTAACCCTTTTGGTGTTCTCCTCAATTAGCTATGCACAAAAGTCTCTACTACTGAATGTAAAAGAAGGTGAACGATATGCTTTTAACTGTAAAATGACCTCAAAAACAACGGTCATCTCTTATTATATGCATTTAGAGATGAATGCTGATATGATAATGGAAGTACAAGAAGTAAAGTCGGATTCAATAAAATTCAAATCATATCTAACAAATATCGAGATGCAGTATGAAATGCCTGAAAAGAATGTACTGGTTTCGACAAGAGATGTTGACACGACGGGGCTTGATAGTTTAAGTATAGAATCTATGGCTCTAATGAAAAGTATTTTAAACAAAGAGTTTGAAGTATACACGACTAACAAACTAGAAGTAATAAAAATTGAAGACTTTTGGAAACATGTATTAAAAGGCATGGCAAATGAGGACCACCTACAGGAAACAATGACAATGCTAGGGCCTGCTTTTCTGACCCTAACTTGCCACTACTTAAATACATTATATACTGAAAAAATTGAGAATGGTGGTATATGGGAAAATATAGTACAGTTAAAAGGCAGTAAAAAAGATTTTTTTGATTACAAATGTTCTTTAAAAGTTAAGGGAAATAAGGACAATACAGTAAGTGTCTCTGCAACCGGAAAACTCATGAATACTAAAGACGTAAAGACGAGTTTAGAAAAATCCACTCAAGCTGATGTCATAGACATTAATGGAGATTATATTGCAAATGGACAATTTAGGGAAAGAGACCATTGGCCTCTAAATGCTATTATACAAAACAACTTTATTATTACATTTGAAGCTAATGTAAGTGAACATGAAAAAGAGAAATACAAAATGAATATGCAAAACACGGTAGAAGTAAACGGCAGAAAACTGTAAGAATAGTCACCTCGGCGGCCTCGGCATAGTGCCGAACATGCCGAACCCTTATCTCAAACAAAAAAGCAGGCCATACAGCCTGCTCTTACTTAGTATTATTAAACCAGCACTACCCCATATTGTGGAATACTCGCTGTACATCATCATCTTGTTCTAAACGCTCTATTAGTTTAGATATATCATCTGCCTGCTCGTCTGTTACCTCAACAACATTTTGTGGTATCCAGTCGGTTTCTGCAGATATTGTTTCTAGCCCCTTCTCTTCAAGCGCCTTTTGCATGTTACCAAAATCGTTAAAGGCACAACGTATCACCAGGTTGCTTTCGCTATCTTCTCCCATTTCTTCAAGCCCTGCATCTATCAGCTCCAGTTCCAGCTCTTCCTGATCCAGCCCCTCACTCTTTAGTTTAAAGCTACCTACGTGCTTAAAAGTAAATGCTACAGACCCGCTATTACCCAAGCTGCCATTCTCTTTGTTGAAGTGAGAACGCACGTTAGCCACAGTACGTGTAGTATTATCTGTTGCAGTTTCTACCAATATAGCCACACCATGCGGGCCATAACCTTCGTACAATACCTCCTCGTAGTTGCTGGTGTCTTTACCCAGTGCATTTTTGATGGCCGCTTCAACACGATCCTTCGGCATGTTTACAGCTTTCGCGTTTTGCATGCACCTACGTAATGCAGGGTTGTTCTCCGGTTCAGGTCCACCCGCCTTTACGGCAATGTTTATTTCTTTACCGATACGAGTGAACTGCTTCGCCATCCTATCATAGCGAGCAAACATCTTCGACTTTCTAACTTCAAATATCCTACCCATTAGTGTGTTTTAAATATTAGCGTAGGCAAAAATAAGAAAACCTTTAAAAGTACACAGCCGTATTAAAACTTCACTATTAAGTAGAACACCACAGGCAGGCTAAATACCCCATTAGCGATCTTATTATCGAAAGTAGTAGTAGTGGTGGTAAAAGGAGGCGTAATGATTGGCCCCGGGCCCGGAGTAATACCTCCCCGCTGAGTGATCTTCACCTCTTGTTTTTCTTTACCTGTAGTATAGTAAAAACTGGCTTCTGTACCTATTACTACATGCTCTGTAACATGGTAACGCAACCAAGCCATTGCCCCGCCACCTATTGTTTCTGTTGAGGTTTTGATCTCGGTAGTAGTCGTATCGAAAGAGGTAACCTTAGTAATGGTTTTATTATCCTCTGTACCAAACAAACCATCCAGACCTGCACCGGCACTCCACCTTTTAGACAGTCTGAAAGATTTCTCAAAACCCAACCTTGCTTTGATACTGTTGATGTCGTTCTCTCTATCCGTCACACCGTCGTTCTCTGTAAACTTATTAAAGTTAGGCCCAACACCGGCACGTATCCCCCAGCCACTATTGGCAAAGTTCAAAGAATATATCAACAGGTAAGGGTTGTTTACATTGTTGTTGTTACCATTAAAGTTGAATACCTGCCTTACCAGTTCATTCATCTGTACCCCCACCTGGTGGTTCAGTTTTTTAGTTTTAGGCAATGCCAATGATTGTACATTATCATCTTGAGCGGTTACGGCAGTAGATACAAATAGGGCTAATGCCATCAGTAGAATTGATTGCTTCATTTCGTGTCAGTTGTTCAGTATGTTTTGTATAGATTATCTGGTTTTAAACGGATTTTGATACATAGGCTCGGTAAGCATATGGTAGTCGGTAAAGGTTCTTAAAAATGCTACTAAAGATTGTTTTTCATCTTCAGTAATATTCATCTTCATAGGCTTACCGTCGTTATCTCTCAAACGCTGATCTAAATTACTATGCGGTTGTATTTTTTTACTGTAATGGTCTATCACATCTTCTAATGTAGCATAGCGTCCATCGTGCATGTAGGGTGCAGTAACAGCAACATTGCGCAAACTTGGGGCCTTAAACACACCATCCATATTTGCACCTTTTATGGCGCCGGCACCTTTGTCTGTAGTATGCTCATCTAAACCAATGTTCGCAAAGTTCTCGATATTGGCATTATAAGGTCCGGGGTTTAACTGATGGCATGAAGCACAATTATATTTGACGTTAAATAATTGACGCCCGTGTAGCTCTCTGGCATTTAGTTCTACTGTTCCTCCACCACTAATACGGCTCTGGTCGAACCTCGTATTATTAGCAGTGATAGACGTTAAGAATACAGCGACACTCTCAGATATACGCTCTAGTGTAACCGTGTTATCTCCATATGCTTTTACAAACAAGTCGTTATAATAAGGCAATTTTTGAAGTTTTGCAGGTAAGGTTTCCAAATTACTTATTCCCATCTCTACATGGTTAGCTATTGGCCTTACAACTAAATTTTCCAGATTGGTTTCCCTTCCGTCCCAAAATAAGTTTACAGAACTATTGAAAGAAGGTAAGAATTGTCCATTAGACGAACGTTTGAGATTGATCATCCCCAAATTCTGCAATGCCATAGAATTTCTACCTGTCAATCGATTTTCGAACCCTCTGCTGAATTGTGCATTATCAGAAAATGCATATTCTTGCTTATGACAATCAGCACAAGCAGTAGCATTATTGATGCTCAGGTGTCTGTCATAAAACAATACACGCCCTAGCTGTGCCTGTTGGTTTACCTGCTCTGATTGAACAGAACTACCAAATACAAAAAACTGTGTTGTTGTATCTGGGAGGTCTAAATATGCTGTTGTTACGGGGGTAGTAGTGTTATTATCTGCTTTTTTGTTACATGCAACTGCTAGTACTACGGCAGCTACAATAAGGGAAACGGTTACCTTTTTCATAGGGTGTCTGATTTTGAGTTTGTCAATATGGCACAAAAACAATGCCGTATTTTAATTTCGCAAATACAAATTAAGGATTTTTATTCATAACGTTCGTTAATGCTAATTATTATGCCCCTATATTTGCGCCATGAAAGGGAGTCCACTAAAAAGGTTCAGACAAATAGCTGTCTTAGAAGGTATATCATACCTGTTACTGCTATTCATTGCCATGCCTTTAAAATATTTTGCGGATTTGCCTGAGGCTGTTAAATACACCGGATGGGCACACGGCTTACTGTTCGTACTTTACGCCGCTATGCTACTACAGGTTTGGCAACAGTACAACTGGAAGTTTGGTAAGGCGGCACTGGTATTTATCGCATCTCTATTACCTTTTGCCCCTTTTTATGTAGATAGAAAGCTGAAAGAGGAGGAATAACTACTTAGGGGTATACACCACATACTTCTCTTCAAAAAAGGACTCTTCAAAAATATCAGAAACAGCCCAGGCCTGTACCTTTAGCTTCGACTCTTTTATTTCGTTTTCCAGGTTGCCACCTTTCAGGCATATAAGTCCGTTAGCCAACTCCTCACTGTTTTGCCCTTCTTTTAGATACGGGTTTATCCATCCCCATAGTTTTGCTAAAGGAGCTACCGCTCTTGTAACTGCAAAATCGAAGCTTTTACCTTTTAACTCTTCTACCCTGCTATGAACTGCTGTTACATTCTTTAAACCAATAGCGTCTTTTACGGCATTTACTACTTTTATCTTCTTACCAATACTATCTACCAGCAAAAACTCTACCTCCGGAAAGAATATGGCTAACGGAATACCAGGAAACCCACCTCCCGTACCAATATCAACAACCTTAGCACCATTATTAAAGTTCACAATAGCGGCAATCGCCAACGAGTGCAGCACATGCTTCTCGTACAAAGCGTCTATATCTTTACGAGAGATCACATTGATCATCTCATTCCACTCTTTATACAAGTCTCCTAATGCTGCAAACTGCTCCGTTTGCTTATCTGTAAAATCAGAGAAATACTTTTGTATTACGTCCACTGCTGTTTGTTTTTCCAGAATATGTATGGCGAAAATGCAAAGTTATAAACCATCCAGCCAAAATCGAAGAGCGGGAAAAATCTGATCAGCTTTTTTTCTCCCAGCACACATGCTGTTTGCCACCATATCAACCAATATACTATAGAACGCATTGTCATCACCCCAAGAGCCAGTCCCCAATTGTTTGTAAACAACAATACAAAGAAACCCAGCCATACAAAAGCATGAGTTGCTCCATATATCGCTAACAGCATTTTGGTCAACCAACCATAATACTTTCCTGTAGACAAATGCCTGCTTTTTTGCAGGTACCACTGTTGCCAGTTCTCTGGTGCTGCCGTACTTGTAAATGAAGACCGGTCTGCTACCACGGTTATATTCTTTCTATTGCCTGTAGCCTGTACCAGCAAATCATCATCTCCCGAGGGTAATTTATTCCACTGTTTAGTTCCCTGCGCTTTTCTGAACAAGTCTTTAGTACAGGCAAGGTTTCTACCAACAGCCATATACGGCCTGCCAGCCAACGCGTAAGAGCTGTATTGCAAAAAGCTGTGTATTGTTTCCCAACGCACAAAAGAGTTAAGCAAGTTGGCACGAGTAGTATATGCTCCATACCCCAACACCAATTGTTTACCCTTGTAAAACGGCTGCACCATTGTTGCCAGCCAATCTACGCTACTAGGCATACAGTCCGCATCTGTCATTAAGATTATTTCATGCTCTGCTTGGGCTACCGCCTTACTCAGTGCAAATTTTTTGCCTTTATAGGTTCTGGGCTCATCATCAGTAATGGTAACCACCTTCAAATGCGGGTATTTATGCTTTAACCCCTCCAATACTGTAGCCGTCTCATCGCCAGAGGCGTCATTTACAACTATCACCTCAAATAGTGTGATACCAGCCTCATTCGTGTATCTTTGCGACAAAATTTGAGGCAGGTGCAATTTTAGGTTTTCAGCTTCGTTTCTGGCACAGATCAGTACAGATACAGGTTTTGAAGGTATATAAGTAGTACCTCCTTTAGGTATAGAAAAAATATGTACAAAGAAGTAGAGCACATAACCCAGTTGTATGGTTACGCACAGCAGGAAAACAGCAAACACTACTTCTGCGAACATCTAACAAAGAAACGGAAAGAAACTGAATACTGCTTAACGCCGATAGTTTAACAAGCTATTCAGTTTATATTTCAGACTTTTGAGCAACTAAAATGGATTTTCAACTTTCAGTAACAGATAGCAAATCGAGCGCCAGGGCAGGTGTCATCAGTACAGCACATGGTGATATAGAAACACCTATATTCATGCCTGTAGGTACCGTGGGCAGTGTAAAAGGTGTTACTCAACAACAGTTGAAAGAGGATGTACAAGCAGAGATCATACTCGGCAATACCTACCATTTATACTTACGCCCCGGTACAAACATACTGGAGCAGGCAGGAGGCATACACAAGTTTATTGGCTGGGATAAGCCTATACTTACTGATAGCGGTGGTTATCAGGTATTCTCTCTGGCAAACAACAGAAAGCTAAAAGAAGAGGGCGCCGTGTTCCAATCACACATAGACGGTTCAAAGCACTTATTCACACCGGAAAATGTAATTGACATACAAAGAAGCATCGGTGCAGACATCATCATGGCATTCGACGAATGTCCGCCCTACCCCAGCGAATACAGCTATGCCAAAACCTCTATGGAGTTAACGCACCGTTGGCTGGCCAGATGTGTGCAACAGATGAGTAACACTGAACCTAAGTATGGCTACGAACAATCGTTATTCCCAATCATACAAGGCAGCACGTTTAGCGACCTGAGAAAAGCATCATCTGAGTTTATTGCAAATATGGAATGTGATGGCAATGCCATTGGCGGACTGTCTGTTGGTGAGCCCGAAGAGATGATGTATGAAATGTGTGCCTTGTGCTGTAATATACTACCCGAAGACAAGCCTCGTTACCTGATGGGCGTAGGTACTCCATGGAATATACTGGAGAACATCAGTCTGGGGGTAGACATGTTTGATTGTGTAATGCCTACCCGCAACGGGCGAAATGGCATGTTGTTTACATCACAAGGGGTCATCAATATCAAAAACAAAAAGTGGGAAGATGACTTTAGCGTTATTGATAACGGTATAGAGAATACCATCAGTAATTTTTATACTAAAGCTTATTTGCGCCATTTATTTGTAGCCAACGAGCTGCTGGGCAAACAAATTGCCAGCATACACAACCTGGCTTTTTACATGCATTTGGTTAAGCAGGCGCGCCACCATATTTTACAGGGCGATTTTGCTGAATGGAAGAATAAAATGATACCTGTATTAAAACAAAGGTTGTAGCATAGTTGATGAAGAAACTGGATTGGTATATCATTAAAAAGTTCATCGGAACATTCTTTTACGCCATACTTATATTGGTGATAATAGCCTGTGTCATCGACTACTCTGAAAAAGTAGAAGACTTTGTAAAAAAAGATGTACCAACTATTGAAATACTGAACTATTTCAAAAACTTCATACCACATATTACAGCCTTACTCTTTCCTTTGTTTGTGTTTATTGCTGCCATCTTTTTCACTTCTAAAATGGCATACAAGTCAGAGATCATTGCCATACTAGCTTCGGGAACATCTTTCCAACGGTTATTGCGTCCTTTCATCATCAGTGCTGTATTCCTGACTTTAGTATCACTTATTGCCAACCACTACATTGTACCTGCTGCCAATAAAGAACGTATTGCCTTTGAGAATAGATATTTGCACTATGCATCATCAGCAACTGATAAAAATGTACACCTACGACTCAGTAAAGACCTATACATTTATTTACAGAGCTACGATTTTAAACGCAATACTGGCTACCGTTTTACAGCCGAAACAATTGAAGGAACACAACTAAAAGAAAAAATATTTGCAGAACGCATCACATACGATACTGTAAAAAACAACTGGAAACTCTTCAACGTTCGAATAAGAACCAACGACAGTTTGAGTGAGACATTCAAAGAAATGCCGGAGATGGTAAAAGAGTTTCCTTTTAAACCTCGCGATCTTGATGAAGACGAAGCCATTAAAGATGCACTCACCACACCAGAATTAAATAGATACATAGCACGCGAAAAGCTAAGGGGGAGAGAAACGCTCAGTTTTTTCTATGTAGAAAAGCACAGAAGAACCTCTCAACCATTTGCAGTTATAATACTTACTGTAATAGCAGCCTGCATGGCCAGCAGAAGGGTACGTGGTGGTAGCGGACTACACTTAGCTATTGGCATCATTATTTGTGCGTTATATATTATGGCGATGCAGCTAACAAATACCTACGCAACAAAAGCGGGTCTAGACCCACTTTTAGCTGTTTGGATACCCAATATTATATTTTCTGTATTTGCCGGTTATTTATTCTACAGACAGGTTAAATAACTACTCTTTTATAAACCTACCCGTATACTGAATGCCTTTGCTTACATAAATGATATAGTATGCTCCTGTAGGCAATGTTTGTGTATCAACTTGAATATTGCTGCCTGAGAACTTATAAATAAACTTCATTTTCTCACCCAATGTGTTATACATCACAACCTGTGATGCTGCATCTTGCACAGCGTTTGGCAACGTAATGTACAACTGCTCTTTTACGGGATTAGGATATAATGGCAAATGGTTTACGTTACTTACACCTGCAACCGACACATAGCTTTTAGGTGGGTTTAAGAAGCGATTGCGTGCAGTATCTGCCAGCTTCTTTATCGAAGACAAATCAACGTTTGGACAGGCCTGATTAGTATCTAAATCTGAAACGACTAATGCAAACGAGAATGTAGTTGTGCTACCCGATTTAAAAGCATAATCGTTAGACGTTAATAAAAACCTTCTATCTCCTACCGGGTTGTTACAGTTACATTCAGACCACTCAGCTGTGTCAGCAGGGTTTCCTGTAAAAACATATTTAGTAGCAGGCCCGACACCCCTGGCATCTGATATAATATGAGCTCCTGAAAAGTCGTTTACAAAAGGAGAACCGTCTCTCATTTTCGACCTCAAATAGTTATCATACTCAACATCGTTTTGGGGGTTACCAATAACAGTAGCATCATTATTATAATATACGAACCCTCCCAAAGGAGTATTCTTATTTGCATTGTCTCCCGGTTGTTCTAACACAACATAGCCGGACATGGGCATTTGCGTACCATAACCATTCTGTTGCCCTGCTCCATCTATCTTCGTACCATTATAAACGAACCCCATTCTTCTGGCAGAGTCGAAACCTATGTAATCATCTCTATAGTAGCCTAAGTCAACGTCAGCAAATGTTGCAATTCGAAAATCATTATAGTCAATAATAGATTTGTTGGTGATATTAAAATCAAAGTAAATAATATTATCCAACACGGTATTACGTTTATAAGCGTACGCACTGGCCTTAACTTGTACATTTAAGGGTCTGCCGTTTGTATTATCGTGGGCTGGTCCGTTATCATTAAACACCCACCAAAGCATTTGATCTCCTTTAATCTTCGGATAGTCTCCTTTCAATGCATCATATACCCCATCGTTATCAACATCTACAAATGGTGCCATGTCTTGACTAACAGTTAATGCTAAACCGTTATTACCCTTAGCTCGGGTATTACCTTTGGCTGGCCACTCCAAAATATCTTTCGGTGTATTACTTGTAGTTCGGTTTGTATTCTTTATGTGATTATTAATCTCAAAGAAACTAACCTTCCATACTCTAGCCCATTTTGAAGACTCTACATTTGTAATAGGATTAGCACCTGTAAGAGGGCCCGGCCAGTAATCATTACCTGCTTGCCGATATAGCTGTGCTGCAACATACCTTGCAGTAGACGTATGCGCACTCATCCACAAAGAAGTCAAAAATGTAGGGTTCAAACCGGTACCTTTAGGAAAATCGACACCGGCATTACCTGAAGCAGGATCCCAAAACAAATCTCCATGTACGGGAATAGTCGCGCTAACATTATTAATATCAATCTTATTTACATTGTTAAATGGCTGGCAGTAAGATAATTTCGAGAATGCAGCCAGTAGCATAATTAGAGTTAGGTATCGCATAATAGTGCTTTTATAAGGTTTGTATAAATACAATGCTAAGGCAATAATTGCAATCTAACAATAATATATACCTTATTTGACAAAACAATTATACGAAACACACAGTGTGATGACTTTATTGAGCAGTCATTTCAAGACCTTGATAATGCGTCTTTATCTCTTGAAATATTTGCTCAATTTCTACAAGCTCATCTGTTGTCACCAACCTGGTACGGTACTCTTTTATATTGGGTAGTCCTTTTAAATAGTTGGCATAGTGCCTGCGCATTTCCAATATTCCCAAACGCTCTCCCTTCCATTTTACTGATCCGTAAAAATGTTTCAGGCAAGCATCTAAACGCTCCTCCAATGTGGGTGGCGCCATTATCTCTCCTGTTTTGACATAGTGCTTTATCTCACGGAATATCCACGGATAGCCGATAGATGCCCTACCGATCATCACACCATCTACACCATACTTATTCTTGTATTCTAATGCTTTTTGCGGCGTATCTATATCACCGTTACCAAATATAGGAATGTTGATACGCGGGTTCTCTTTTACTTTTGAGATCAACGTCCAGTCTGCTTCTCCCTTATACATTTGTACTCTTGTACGTCCGTGGATAGACAGCGCCTGAATACCGATATCCTGCAATCGCTCAGCAACCTCCTCTATATTCTTGGAACTATCATCCCACCCTAACCTTGTTTTAACGGTAACGGGCAGTTTTGTCGCGTTTACAACAGCTTTTGTTAAACGCACCATCAAATCAATATCTTTTAACACACCTGCACCTGCGCCTTTACTAACTACTTTTTTTACCGGACAACCAAAATTAATATCCACTATATCCGGCGAAGTAGTATCTACAATAGATGCTGCCATTGCCATAGCCTCTTCGTCACCCCCAAATATTTGTATACCTATTGGACGTTCGTAATCAAAAATGTCCAGCTTTTGCCTACTCTTGATAGCATCTCGTATCAAACCTTCTGACGAGATAAATTCTGTATACATTAAATCGGCACCATGCTCTTTACATACTGCACGAAATGGCGGATCACTCACATCTTCCATCGGCGCCAGCAACAACGGGAAATCACCCAGCTCTATGTTACCTATTTTTACCACAGTTGGCAAAACTACGATATTATAACTTTTGAAAAACTATATACCTAAACCTATCTCTTGATGCAGTCCCGGTATTTCCACATCATGGAACCCTTTTCTTATCAAACGGTTTCTGAACTTCACCTGCACTTCATACTCACCATGTACTAAAAACAGCTTTTTGATCTGCTGCTCATCCTGACAGGATAGCCATTGAGAAAGGTCTTCATAATCTGCATGTGCACTCATAGAGTCTATCACGCCTATATCAGCATGTACATTGTGTTGTATACCAAATATACCTACAGACTCAGGGGCTTTTTTAAGACGCGCTCCCAACGAGTTAGGTTCGCAGTACCCTACCATCAATATTGTATTTCTGGCCTCCCCGATATTATTAGCAATATGGTGCTTTACTCTACCCGCTTCTGCCATGCCTGATGCAGATATGATCACACATGGATCTTTAGTGAAATTAAGCGCTTTGCTATCTTTTACATCTGTAATAAACTCCAGCCCTTTAAAGTCAAAAACATCATCGTCTTGCTGTAGCAGCCTTTGTACGTTCGAGTTAAAACATTCAGGATGATTCTTTATTATATTGGTAATGGCCGTAGACAGAGGGCTATCAACATAGTACTTCACTTTAGGCAACCTGTTTTCCAGCTCTAACCGATTGAGCATGTATAACAACTCCTGTGTTCGCCCAAGGCTAAATGCAGGTATGATCAACTTGCCTTTTTTCTTAACACAGGTATCTTCTATATACTGGTGTAAATCATCAACAGCTGGTGCTATCAAGTCGTGCAACTTATCTCCGTAAGTCGACTCCATAATGATGTAATCTGCCTGAGGGAATTTTTCAGGCGATCTTAGCAAAACATCCCTGTACCTACCAATATCACCACTAAAAGTCAAACGCACTTCATTGCCATTTTCTTTCAACTTCAGATTAACTGCAGCGCTACCTAATATGTGACCGCAATCTGTATACATTAACTCTACACCATCTTCTATTTGAAAAGGTTCATTATACTTTATTGTTCGTAGCAACGGTATTACTTGTTCCACATCAGACTCGTCATATAACGCTTCTACATGATCTCTACCTTGCCTGTCTCTAATTTTGTTTATATGCCTAACATCAGCTTGTTGTATGTAGGCAGAGTCTTTCAACAACGTATGTATCAACTCTCTACTAGCTATAGTGCAATATATCTTGCCCTTATATCCATCTTTAACCAACTTGGGCAACAAACCTATATGATCAATATGCGCGTGAGATATAATTACAATATCCACCTCTTCAGGATTAAACCCCCATTCTGAATTCAGCTCTAAGGTTGCTTTTCCCAACCCCTGAAACAATCCACAGTCTAATAATATCTTCTTTTGCGGATTGTTGATGTTTATTAAATGTTTCGAGCCTGTTACTGTGCGTGCCGCACCATGAAATGATATCTTCATCTTAACGCTTTATAAGTACAAAATACTACAAAAAAATATGGCTCTCGAAATTCAAGAGCCATATTCTAAAAAACGGTTTATAAATACATTACTTAACAATGCTCTTTAAAACATCTTCGTTAATCTTAACCGGATATTTACTACGTAATTTCGCATTCCATTCAGCCTCTAAATGATCCTGATATTCTGCAATTGCATATCCGCGAGCCTCATCTAGTGTTTTAGGGTGTTTTGTATCATACATTTCGTCTGCAAACACTACAGTGTATGTACCATCACTATTTTGCTTAGGCTCTGATAACGCCCCTTTCTTAAGATAAGACTTAGGCACTGCATCAAACTTGTTGTACTCGTAAAAACCTCTGCGCACAATTACCGCATCAGGATTATTATCCGTATTCAATGTCTTCAACACTTTTTCATCTGTTGTACCATCTTTCTTCAATAACTTCTCCAGCGCTTTTACATCGTCCATAGTTTTCAAAGTATAAACACCACCCCTGAAACCCGGATTCCACATGTAATTACCTTTACGTGATGCATGAAATTCTTTTAATCCTGCGGTATCTTTTGATGCTTTACCCCATACCTTTTTGTCCATCAACTCAAACAACATGATACCATCACGATATTCGTTCATTAAGTTTCTAAACTCAGGCTTTTCATCTATCAGATTCTGCTCTTCAACATCTGTCAATACCATATTAGAGTAGTTCTCAAGCAGGTTTTTAAAGATCACTTCTTTAGGTCCCATTATTCTACCACGAGTAACATCTACTGCATAACTCAATAAATCTGAACTTTTGTATGACGTTCCTTTTATTTCAAAAAGCACCTCGTCGTTCTTAAAGTCTTTTGCATAAAGCTTGTTAGCATTAGCACCAGTGTCTTTCACATTTGCAACAAACTCCATTTTTAGCTCCTCTATATTTTGCGGATATTCTCTGTAACCATTTTTCTTTTTGATGTTTTGGTAGAATATCTTTCTGGCAACTTCTGATCTGCCATCACGCTGTACTCTCCCTTTCAAGTTTGCCTTCATACTATCGAAAGGAGGCAAAGGATACTTCTTGACAAGCTTTATAACATGATAACCATAGTTTGTTTTCACAGGTGCTTTGTAGATATCTCCAGGCTTTTTCAGAGAATATGCAGCCTCTTCAAATGCAGGCACCATTTTACCAATACCAAAACGATCTAGCTTACCATCTTTATCTATTGAAAACTTGTCTTCAGAATACTCTTTTACCATCTCACTCCAGTCTGCACCTTTTTTAAGCTTCGCCAGTACTTCTTCCGCTTTTGCTTTTGCAGCTTTTTCTCCTTCAACTCCTTTTGTTTCCGGAGCATAAGTCATTATCTGTGCTACTTCTACATCACCTTCTGAAGGCTTGCGATCTAACACTTTTATGATGTGATAGCCGTACGGGCTACGGAATGGTTTAGATACTTTGCCTACAGGAGTGTTGAATGCAGCATTTTCAAAATCATATACTGTTTGCAAAGCTGTTATATAGCCAATATCACCTCCGTTATCTTTAGAGCCGCGATCTTGCGAATACTTAGCAGCCAGTTTATCCCAACTTGCACCGTTTTTAACTACAGCTTTGTATATGCTGTCTATTAACTGATATGGCTCTACCGTATCTTTTGATTGAGCCATAGGCGATGACTGTAGCAAGATATGTGCAACATGCACATTTTCTTTTAACCTGTCATATGCTTCTTTTACCAGCTTGCCTCTTACCTCTTCATCTGTCAGATAGTTCTGAGCAAGTTGTTTTCTGTAGTTATCTAACTCATACTGGATAGACTTTGTTGTATCCAGCTTCATAAGCTCTGCTTCTTTTACTTTCATACGAAACAGAGAGTACAGATCAATATATTCTCTCAGTGCTTTCTCAGAATAATCGGGTTTCTGGTTGATGGCGTTTTTCTCGTATACCCTTAAAAACTCTTTTGTCTCTACTGGGTATTTTCCAAATTTGAATAGTACTTGAGCATTGGCCGTACCGGCAAACATCAACAATACAGAACAAATAATGGTCAATTTTCGCATTGGTATATCAATTTTAAATCAGTGTAGTTAACTTTTATTTTGGTTTCTTTTCTTTCGTTCCACCATCTCGATCACATCAAGAATATTGGTATGGTCCATACGTTTTCCCTGTATGATCTTTTTTTCGTCCAGCAAATATAAAACAGGCGTGCTATATATATCATAATCAGCCTTAAATCTTGATTTTCTTTCCGGATCGTAGACATGCACCCAGTCAAATAGCTCATTTTCCTCTATAACCTCTTTCCATTTCTCTACTGTACCTTCTGTACGCACACCGTATATTTTCACTCCTTTATCCTTTAATTCTGCTTTGTATAAAGAATCTACTTTCGGTATTTCTTTTAAGCAGTGACCACAGTCTGGCGACCAAAATACCAACAATGTATATTTTGCGCTTAAACCATGTAATGAGTGTATCTGGCCATCAACATCAGGCATTTTTATTTCAGGTGCAATATTACCAATTACATTCGGCGCTATTTTGTGCGCACGGTCAATATACTTTTCTAAATCTTCAGGCTGTAACCAAAAAGCCTTACCCCTCATGTAATAGTTCTCTACCAAGTAAACAAATGCGGCATCCATACCCATTATCTTGCTCGACTCCGTAAACCTTGTTAACCACCAAAGTGTATACTTAAACACATCTTTACTACCCTCTGCCTTTGCTAATATTTTATCAGCTTCAGCTTGTATGGTATCTACTATAGGTATCGTTAATTTATTAAAGTATTCATCAAGCCTGCCGTCGTATATAGGAGTATGTATCAACCTATCATCCTGAAAATCAAAACCATCCCAATAGTGCTCCTTGTAATAAGTATACGCGAAGTTACTATCAACAGTACCATCATCGTTATAATGAGGCCCCTCCGGCACTACAGGCACTTTCAATGCGCCAAATATATTTGCCAGCAAAGTACCGGGATACTTTTCCATATAATCTGCCCTGTAGTCCTTCAACTCGTCAGACAGCTTCTTAAACTCTTTACGAATGTTACTACTATCTTTCTCTGTAGTAGCGTCTGTGAATTTTTCATTTAATGCCTGGCTACGCTCGCTGTAGTCCATCAAGTAACCAACATACTTTACAAAACGTTCATTTTCCGGAGAGCCTTTAAAGCTCAACCCTGTTGGCAACTCGCTTTTAGTGGCTGTTACCGTAAACTCATCACCATTGTTCAACAACATCTCAAAATAGGTAGACTTGTCTGACATTAACACCATATATATACCACCAAGGGTAAAAGTGTCGCTTTCAAAAACAGCATAGCCGTTTTTATCCAGCTTAGCAGAGTCTGTTCTGTATATAGTAGGTAACGGCTTCCCGTAATAATGCACTAGAAATAGAGAGCTGTCTGTTACATCTGTAAACTTCACCTTTATTTTATACCCATCCTTTTTTGACTTTGATTGGGCATTAAGGTTTCCAACTGCTAATAATGCGACTATAATAAATAGTAAAGATTTACGCATAGTTGTTTTTTTATTGAGTACTAATACTGTTTTAACTTTTTTTCGCCCTTTCTTCCAAATATTCAATCACTAAAGGTATTGTTGTATGGTCGAGCTTTTTACCTCTGATGATCTTCTGCTGGTCTAATAAATAGATGCTCGGGGTTCCGTAAACATCATATTTAGATTTAAATTTAGATGTACGCTCAGGGTCGTAAGCATGTATCCAACCATCCAGTTTATTCTCTTCAATTATCATTTCCCACTTCTTCGTCTCTTTCAGAGTATTCACCCCAATTATCTTCATGCCTTTTTCTTTAAACCCTCCGGCTTTATACATAGAGTCTATTCTAGGCATCTCTTCTTCACAATGGCCACAGTCCGGCGACCAGAAGATCAACAGGGTATATTTTGCATCTACACCGTGTAAAGAATAATCCTTCCCGTCAATCCCTTTCAAATTCAGCTCAGGTGCAATATTACCAATTACATTCGGTGCTATGCTTCTCGCCCTGTCAATATATTCTGACAATTTACTTTGACTTAGCCAGAAAGCTTCGCCTTTCATGTAATAATACTCCACAAGATGTACAAACACAGCATCTATCCCCATTACTTTGGTGTCTTGTGTATATGTAGCCAACCAGTGCAACACATATTTAAACATCTCTTTAGATGCTCTGGACTTCAATATCAATTTGTCCGCCTCATATATTACTGTATCGGCAATTTGAGGAACGATATTATCGAAATAATCTTGCAGTTTATTATCTAGTAATGGTGTGTATACCAACCTTTCATCGCTAAAATCTACATTATCCCAATAATGGGAACGGTAGTATTGAAAACGATCTTCCTGCTTATTTATAGCATCTGGAACCTCAACAGGCTCTAAAGCCTTAAATATATTTGCCAGAAGCGATTGAGGGTATTTACTCACGTAATCTCTGCGATACTTAGATACTTCTTTTGATAGCTCCTGGCTTTTAGTTTGAAGCGACGCTGTATCCTGTTTAGTTTTGGCACCTTTTAAGTTTGCCGCCAATTGCTGGTGCTGGCGACCAACCTTATCTAAATAACCTACATAGTAGTTAAACCTGTCGTTTTCAGGACTATTCTTATACTTAACTGTCAAAGGCAACCCTTTCACATCTGCAGTAATATCGTAGCTACCACCATTATCCAACAAAAACTCAAAATAGCCGGTACTATTACTTAAATAAATAATGTAAATACCTCCAATTACTTCTTTGTCATAGTCAAAAGTTGCTTTTCCACTTGCGTCAACATTTGCTGAGTCTATCTTATAGATAGTGGGCAGTGCTTTTCCATAGTAGTGTGCCAGATACGCCTTGCCGTCTTTGTAACCATTTAGCTTTAGATTGATCTTGTATCCATCTGCAGCGATAAGGGATGTAAATGCACTAAATAAAAAGGTTGCTGTAAGTAAAACTTGTTTCATATCGAATATAGCCCGTGAAGGTACTGATTTTGCATAACAGACGCTTATTGCCTATTATTAATATATGACTGATAAAATTACACTATCAGACGGTGAAGAGAAACGAAAGCGTTGTAGATTTGTCGCTGTTTAACGAAATTCTAACAGGTTTGTCAAGAAGAAGAAAAAAAATAGAGTTACAGGCAATTGAGGTGGAAGCTTATGCAGCCGAAGGGAAAAGCATAGCCAGGCTTGAAGATGGTAAGGTTTTATTTATACCAAACGCCATACCCGGCGACATTGTAGATGTACGGGTTTTAAAGAACAAAAAGAGCTATGCTGAAGGTAAGATCTTAAAACTGGTAAAACCTTCTGACAAACGAGTTGAGGCATTTTGTGAACATTTTGGCGTATGTGGCGGCTGTAAATGGCAAATGCTACCTTACGAACAACAGCTGGAGTATAAACAACAACAAGTTATCGACCAGCTTAAACGTATCGGTCATGTTGACCTACCCGAAATACAACCTATTAAAGGAAGCCCTGTTACTACCTTTTACCGTAATAAACTTGAGTTTACTTTCTGCACACACAGATATCTAACATATGAGGAAATAGAGGCTGCAGGAGATGCTATTCTACCGCAAGAGCCTGCACTAGGTTTCCATGCCCCGGGATTTTTTGACAAAGTGGTTCCTGTAAACGAGTGTCACCTACAACCAGAACCAACTAACACACTGCTCAAAGTATTAAGACAATACTCAACTGACAACGAACTACCCTACTACGACCACAGAGCCCATGTTGGCTTCTTACGTAATATTGTAATACGCGTGGCTCGGACGGGAGAAGTGCTTGTTAACCTTATAGTACAAGAAGATAAGCAAGAGCTGCACGATATGCTGGCGCACATAAAACAACACGTACCTGGCATCACATCGTTACACTATACCATCAACCCCAAGGTGAATGACAGCATCCATGATCTGGATGTGCACTTATATAGCGGTAAAGGGTATATTGAAGAAACGCTTGAAGGTTTTCGTTTCATCATCTCTCCTAAGTCATTCTTCCAGACCAACACACACCAGGCAGAAACATTATATGATATTACCCGAGACTTCGCCGGTCTTACAGGCGAAGAAGTACTTTACGACCTGTATTGCGGAACCGGTAGTATAGGCATTTTCTGCTCTCAAAATGCGAAAAAGGTTATAGGCATAGAGGTTGTGGAGGACGCTATTGAAGATGCAAAGAAAAATGCGGCTTTAAACAATCTGGATAAGTGTAAATACTTTGCAGGTGATGTATCTGCAATCTGCACTGACGAGTTTTTTAACGAGCATGGACGTCCGGATGTAATCATTACAGATCCTCCAAGGGCAGGCATGCATGAAAAACTAATCCAACAACTTCTTAAAATGGCTGCACCTAAGATTGTTTATGTAAGCTGTAACCCTGCAACACAAGCCAGAGATCTTCAGTTACTTTCAGAGCTGTATAATATCACAAAACTGCAGCCTGTAGACATGTTCCCGCATACACATCATATAGAAAACGTGGCCTTATTGCAGTTGAAGTAAATGCTAGAGATCAGACCAATATGCGAACATTGTGCTAAACCATTGCCACCAAACTCAACTGAAGCAATGATCTGTACTTATGAATGTACGTTTTGCAAAGGTTGTGTCGATAACATTTTACACAACGTATGTCCAAATTGTGATGGAGGGAATTTTACCACCAGACCTATTCGTGTAAAAAGACAACTACTTAAACACCCGGCATCAACATCACCTAAACACCAGCCTGTAAACGTGGAAGAACATCAAATATTACTGATAAAGAAACGAGATGTTCCACCTGAAGAACGCTGACACCTATTTGATACATTATTTTTATATTGTGTACTTCAAAATGAGAAAAACTACTTTATTCTTATGTACTCTCGCTACTTGCCTAACCCTGTCTTTGGGGTGTAAAAAAGGTAAACTCAACTTTAACCATGTTCAACAAATTGAAACAGGAACAGACGGAAGAATCAACGATATTTTTTTTATTGACAATCAGGTAGGTTTTGCCGTTGGTGGTAAACGTTTTTCTGAAGCCTTAATTTTTAAAACAACTGACGGAGGGGATAATTGGATAAAAGTGAGCTACCCTGAAGCGGGTAAAGGGTTGTACGGCATAAATCAAAGCTCATCAGGCAAAATACAAGCAATAGGTTTCGACGGAAAAATGTTGCACACTACAGATACTGGCAATAACTGGCAGTTCAAACAACTATCGCCCTGGTATTCATATAAAGACGTTTATCTTAAATCTGACAACTCTGGCATTGTAATAGGTGGTAATAGTTTCAACTCTGGCTATATCGTACATATTGATGCTAACGGGCAAAACCAAAGCTCAGACTCCTTTGCTATTGAGCTAAATGACATCAAGATGCTCGATGACCAAACTGGCTTTATTACAGGTTACGGTGTTGTTCTTAAAACTACTAATAGCTGGCAAACCTGGAATTTTCTGGATATTAAAAACGATAACTTTACCGCTATATATGCTTTAAATAACAGCGACATGTGGGTATGTGGTAAAGGTGGCAGCATATACCGTACAACCAACGGTGGTAGTAGTTGGGAAAGGCAAAGGAATGGCAATGCCATAACCAGAGCAAAATATATGCTCAATGATATATTGTTTATTGACCATCAAACTGGCTGGGCTGTTGGAGAAGATGGTGTGGTATTAAAAACTACAGATGGCGGTAATAAGTGGGAGAAATATAAAGACTTTACAGGCAGCGCGCTGTTTTGCATAAAAAGAGCTCCTGATGGCAATCTTATAGTTGGCGGGGAAAATGGTAGCCTTTATAAACTTCACATCAACTAATATTCATTTAGGCAGTTGACTTATATCTTATTATTTTTGCAGACTATTTTTTAGGTAGACACATATTAATAACATTTCATGCAAGGAACACTAAGCGAACAGGAAGTAATCAGACGTGAAAAGCTAGCTGAATTACATAAACTGGGTATAGATCCATATCCGGCACCACTGTATCATATAACGCATACTGCAAAAGAAATAAAGAGCAAGTACAACGGAGAGAACGGAGACGATTTTAAAGAAGTTTCTATTGCAGGCCGTATCATGAGTGTGCGCGATATGGGTAAAGCAAACTTTGCTGTAATACAAGACAGTACAGACAAGCTACAGCTATACATCCGCAGAGATGACATTTGCCCTGACGAGGACAAAACAATGTATAACACAGTTTGGAAAAAGCTGTTGGATATAGGTGATATAATAGGAGTAAAAGGTTACATCTTCACTACCAAAACAGGAGAGACCTCTTTACGCGTAGAAGAATTTACACTACTATCTAAGTCTTTACGTCCGCTACCTATAGTAAAGGTTGACGAACAAGGCAACGTGCATGATGCTGTAACAGACTTAGAGTTTAAATACCGCCAGCGCTATGCTGATCTTATTGTGAACCCTGATGTAAGGGAAACATTCAAGAAGATCACCAAAATGAAAAATGCGATCCGCAAGTTTTTAAACGATCGTGGCGCATTAGAAGTAGATACACCTGTATTGCAAAGCATACCCGGTGGTGCGGCAGCACGACCTTTTACAACTCATCACAATGCGTTGGATATGCCACTATATCTGCGTATCGCAAATGAGTTATATCTGAAAAGACTAATAGTCGGTGGGTTCGACTGGGTATATGAGTTTAGCCGCAACTTCCGCAACGAAGGAATGGACAGAACACACAACCCCGAGTTTACCGTTCTTGAGTTTTATACCGCTTATAAGGACTATTACTGGATGATGGACATTACGGAACAACTATTACAGGAAACGGCAATTGCTACCAATGCCGACTCTAAAGTAAATGTAAACGGCGTTGAAATTAACTTCCAGGCACCGTATAAGCGCATCAGTATATACGAAGCTATTGAAGAGCATACAGGCGTGGACGTAAGCACAATGGATGAAGATCAACTTCGTGAAGTATGTAAGAAGTTCAATGTGGAGATTGATAAGACAATGGGACGAGGCAAACTAATAGATGAACTTTTCGGCGAAATGTGCGAACATCATTATGTACAACCTACTTTTATTACAGACTACCCTATTGAGATGAGCCCGCTTACCAAAAAGCACAGAAGTAAAGATGGCTTGGTTGAGCGCTTTGAGCTGATAGTGAACGGTAAGGAGATTGCTAATGCATATAGTGAGCTGAATGATCCGATAGATCAAAAGGAGCGCTTTGAAGACCAACTACAACTTATGGAACGTGGTGATAACGAAGCTATGTATATTGATCATGATTTTCTAAGAGCTCTGGAATACGGTATGCCGCCAACATCGGGCATCGGGTTTGGTATTGACAGGCTGGCTATGTTACTAACAGGCCACTCTTCAATACAAGACGTTTTATTGTTTCCGCAAATGCGCCCTGAAAAATCGACCAAAACTGAAACAAAAGAATCTGAGGAATAAGCTCAACAACTTTAACACTATAAGGCTTGTATGTATTTACAAGCCTTTTTTATTTTTGGTAACATGAAGATTCAACTATCATATGTAGCATTAGCACTCTTAGCCTCTTCTTGCGCGGGAAAATTGACGTACGAACAAAGTATTGAACAATACCGGACAGAGTACAAAAAAGGCTTTTTATTTGACGAGAGAGCCCCTTTGGAGGCAGAAGATACCGCTGACATACAGTTTTACCCAATTAACAAAAGCTATAAAGTAATAGCCAACCTTGAGTTTACACCAGATGCAACACCTTTTGACATACCAACAGCAAATGGTGCTACGAAAAAATATCGTCAATATGGCTTATTAAGCTTTTCTATAAACGACACACCCGTAACCTTACAGGTTTTTCAAAGCTTGAAGCTAATAGCTCAAGAGGAGTATAAAGACCATTTGTTTCTGCCGTTTACAGATGCCACTACACACCTCACTTCGTATGGCGGGGGCCGATATCTCGACCTTTCAAAAAATGATATTCATGATGGAAAAATAGAACTCGACTTCAATAAATCTTACAACCCATGGTGTGCATTTGGAGAAGGTTACTCCTGCCCAATCCCTCCAAAAGAAAACAGGCTGCCAATAGCTATAACTGCCGGAGAAATGAAATTTGGCAAATCCATAGAGCACTAAAAAATTCTCATAAAGCAAAGGCCCCAAACATAATGCTTGGGGCCTTTGTATTACAACCTGTTAAGATCTTAGTAAGAAACAAGTTTCTCTGTGAATTTTTGTTCGCCTGCAAGTACGTGTACCATATATACACCTTTTACTTTAATAACAGATGCAGGAATTTCGATGTTATTGATTCCACCATTCAACTCGTGCTGTATAGTGTATACTACCTTACCTGTTACATCAGTAACCTGAATGTTAGCTACGTCACGAGCATCTGTTCTGATGATTAACTGAGTGGTACCATTTGTTGGGTTTGGAGCAAGACTAATGTCTTTACCCTCTGATAGTAACGTGTTTGTTCCAAGTGGATCAGAACTAATATTCAAACGATCTAAATAGAAGTGGTTACCTGTACCAGGCTCAGTTCTAGACGCGCTGAAGTTGATGTCATCTGCAGATGGTCTGTAGCGGAATCTGAAGAACACTCTGCTATCTCTTGCAACAGCAGGTACATCAAAACTATTCAGCTTCCAGTCTCCCAACCATAGTGGAGAGAATGGTACAACTACAGTACCCTTATTACCTAAGTTTGATTTATCTAACCAAGCAAATGTTGTCCATGTACCACCACAATCTGTTGAGTATGCTATCTCTAGCGTATCTCTCATTAGATTAGGATTAGTTACTCTAAATGCACCAGCAGACATGAAGTTCAAACGACAATCCGTGTTCTTCATACCGCTTAAGTCAAATGCAGGAGTAAAGAAGTCATCAAAGTCTCCTTTAGGAGTACCATTATATGCAGCAGGAGCTACTCTTGAATCGTAACCTGTAAATCTGATACAACTGTTATCGTAGTGACCTACGTTATTTACAACTTCCCATTTAAAGTCATTCTTATAATAGTTGAACATTGGATATTTACCCAAGTCATTCTTAGGATCTGTATCAGCAGCGTTAAAGTCCATCATATATCCATTTTGAGGATTGATGGTAAAGTTTGGATCTGCAGCATAAACCACATCTTCCATTACTACTGAAGTGTCTCCTGTATTATTACCTCTTGCTGAGATCGTAACATCTACCCATCCATACTCGCTAAATGTATTATTTACAATGGAAGATGGTGTAATAACCTGTAAAGCTGTTTCATTTACAGTTGCATTAGCAGCACCGTTGCTGAATGTCCATGTAGATGATTCAATTGTATCTCTCCAGCTTCTGTTTTTGAAACGGAAAGTTTCTGTACCACACTGGAAGTATGTTCTTGAACGGTTTGGACCAGCCTGAGCTTCTACTGAAAAATCAGGAACAGGTTTCATATCGTTTCTAACACCGTAAGAACCACCTAAAGATGTCAGGATACCTGTTCTTACATGTGTAGTATCATTCACCCAGTTGTTTCTACCTGCAATATCACTAGCTAGTGTAGCACGCATACGTTCTACCTGTAGTTTTGTGAACATTTTAGGGCAGTCAGCATAGTCCATTATGTTTTGAGTATTTGCAGTATCAGGGTAGTCAATACAATTCTTAACATACCCATGCCTGATCTTCAACTCATATAAAAGGTTATACCTATTATTTGTAGTCTCGTTGCTGATGTTTATGATACACTTTTTAGATTTGATATACGGAGCAACTCCAATAGAATCTCCCCAAACACCAGGGTTCTTATCTAACTTAAGAGAATATGTAGTTCCTGGCAATACATCAAATGCTAATGGTACTAGTTGCTCTGAGCTATCTGTTGTAGTCAAGGCATCATATCTAACACTCCAATTATAGAAAAAGTTATAACGTCCTAAGTAACCTGAAGTGACATTCGCCGTATCAAGATCTTGTACAAAAGACATTGCACCAGTAAGTTGACGCGGGAAAGTAGGTGTTGATTTTATACTATCACACTTCAAACCAGGGTTACGAGTAATGCGAAGTCTGTAACCAGTTGCATCAGGAAAGAAAGCAGCAAATGGTACTACTTGTTTTCCTGTATTAGTAGTAGTTACACCTGTGTATGATTTAACTACTGTATTATTCGCTCTAAATAACTGTATAGTGAATGTATCACCTATCGTATTGGGATAAATATCGAAAGAGTCGATCCACATATATTTTTGTGCATCAAAAACAATTGCTGATTTTTCAATAGGTAAAGTATCTGAAGTTGAAACAACGACGTCGCTACCTAGACTAACCATACCAATATTTTTACGCTGAGTAACATACTCACCAATTTTAGTATTACCGTTATAGTTAGCTATCTCAAACTCAGATCCAATTGATGTAGGATATATTTTGACGCCTTCTACCTTCAAACGAGTCAATGGCTCATAATCAAAACCAATACCGTTTGTAGTATTTACTTTTGGTGCTAAGCTTGTATCTAAAAGAATTTTAGATAGCGTTGCAATTACATTAGTACAAGATGTATCGTATAGAGATAAGGCATCACAACGTCCGTTTGCTGTTTGACCGTAGCTTGGATTAGAACCATAGTGTCCTGTTGTAGGAGTAGTATCATCTACTTCATCATCACCAGTACAAGATGCAGCAACAGCTACATTACCCCAAGTGTGTATCAAGTTTAGGATGTGACCTATCTCGTGCGGAATTGTTTTATTACTCAGTAATGAACTTGCACTACTAATAATACCATCTGTATAAGGGAAGGCAGCAGCAGATGCAGGAAATACAGCATATGCTGCAACAACACCAACATCAATACCACGACCGATTCTTCTGATGATCCAGATATTCAAGTATGATGTAGGATCCCACTGATCAAACTTCGCCTGATCATCACCACCATTTGACAAATAAGATCTGCGACGAGTAATACCGGTAGTAGGGTTGCCATATGGATCTTTAGTTGCTAAGTGAAAAGTAATATTCGGGTTACCTATATATGGTTTCCATGGAGCGATAACATCACTAGTATCAGCGTTACGCTTCATGTAAACTTCATTAATTTGGTCTATCAACTGAAAAACGTCATTGTCAGAAACGTAATCAGCTGTCGTGTAATCGTGTATTACGTGTACAACAACAGGTACGTGCAATACATCATTCGGACCAAATGTACCCTTTGCGCTAGCCCTGTTACCAAGCTTCAAGCTCTTCATTTCTTCCTGGATATAAGTTCTAAGCTCATCCTCATATTTCTGAATCTCAGGGAATGTTTGCTTGTAAGAATCGTTCATTTCTGTGGTTGTACAAGGCAATTGTACTTTGCTTTGTGCCATAGCCACTCCAGAAGCCATCATCCCAACAAACAATAACGAAAATACTTTTCTTATCATGTTATAAATTATTGTAAACTAATGTAAATTACAGTGGTATCAAAGATAGAGATTCCTGTTAAAAAATTGCAAAGTTTTTGTCACAGAAGATTGTTTTTTCTGTCATATTATTTGTAATACACTATGACAGTTATTACCACTATTGAAATCAAGTACTTATAAATTAATTTATCACCTACTTATCAACAGTTTTCTCAAAAAAATCGTTGTTAATTCCTTACAATCAACCTTATTCTTTTAATCTAAAAAAAGGGTGTTTTTCCCGTTGTTTTGTATTTGGCGTTCAGGTATCTTTACAGTCCTATCCTTATAAAACCATTCCGCGTGATAAAGACATTCACCTGTCATCGTGGAAACTAATTAGAAAAGCCGCCAATTGGCGGCTTTTCTATGTCTATAAAGGATTTCTTGTTTTAATAGTATCTATAACGAGGGGGAGTATGCCCTGCCAACCTTATGTATAAATTTGCTTTCGCTTTGTGATTACTTAAGTGATCTGTTGCAAATAGCATACCCTCTAAGCGTGTCATTTTGTTGCCCATTAGGCTGGTTACTGTTTCACTCAGCAACTGCTTATCCGTCATAGATTCAATTGTATTACGAGCATTGCCCAATTTCTCGTTTACAAAAGCCTTCAACTCATCTTTGTCCATACTATTGGCATCTATTTCAGGCATATTATCCGGACGTGGCTCATCTTTTAAAAACATATTGGTTATCAATTCAGAAGAAATAGATATATGCACTATTTGCTCTGCAAATGTTCTCATGCTATCATGCGGACGAAAATCTAATTTACTTTCGGGCATATATTCAATTAACTCAATTACCTGCTTAACAGACTCATCCCACACCTTAACATGCCCTTCTGCTATAGCTCTTCCTGTATCAGTGATAGTGATTTTGTGTTGTTGTTCTGCGTTATGTTGTTCTCCTGTGCAGCACTGCGATAATAACAATATCGCTACCAGGCACATAGACATGAATGATATCTTATTCATATGAAATTGAATATATGAGTCACAAAAATAAAAAACCTCGCAATATGCGAGGTTCATTTATGATACAATTACTTTTTTTAAGTGTCCTGTGTTTAGCTCACTATTGTTTCTTTCTGCGTCTTCAATAAGTGCAAAGTCCGATAGGTTTTCTCCCCTTTCCTTGCCAACTAAGGTAGTATGCTCGTAATGCACAGAATTTTTACCGTCAGCGGTAAGTATCGTCCACCCGTCATCTAGCGTAGCAATTTCTCTTGTACCCAAGTTGATCATAGGTTCAATAGCCAGTACCATACCTGCTTTCAAACGCTTTCCTGAGCCTCTTCGACCGTAATTAGGTACTTGAGGGTCTTCATGAAGGTCTTTACCTACACCATGACCTACAAGCTCTCTAACAACACCATAACCATGTTTAATTGCCGTATGTTCTTCAATTGCATATGCTATATCTCCTACTCTGTTACCATGCCTCGCCTGCTCTATACCCAGCATTAATGCTTCCTTTGTAACTCGCATTAAATCAAGAGTTTCCTGATTTACACTGCCTATTGCAAAAGTATATGCATGATCACCATGATAACCGTCTCTGTAAAAACCACAATCAACAGAAATAATATCTCCGTCTTTTAAAACATAGTCTGATGGGAAACCATGAACAATAGCTTCGTTTACTGATATACACAGAGAAGCGGGAAATGGATTATTTCTGGGACCATAACCTTTAAAAGTAGGCACACCTCCATTATCTCTGATGAAGGTCTCTGCCATTTCATCAATAGATTTAGTAGTAATGCCCGGCTTTAAAAATTTTGCCACCTCGGTTAAGGTGGCAGTTACCATTAAGGCATTATTTCTAATTATTTCAATTTCTTCTTTATTCCTGATATGTATCATACTGGAATTTTATACAGATGCACCTGCAGCCTGACGACCAGATACTCTACCTGTTTTCATCAAACCATCATATCTACGCATCAATAAGTGGCTTTCAATTTGCTGTAAAGTGTCTAGTATAACACCCACACCAATCAACATTGAAGTACCACCATAGAATGAAGCAAAACCACTTGTAACACCCAGTAGAGCTGCTACACCAGGTAATATACCTGCCAGTGCTAAGAATACTGAACCGGGTAATGTTATACGGTCCATGATTGTAGCAATATAGTTTGCTGTTGGCTCACCAGGTTTTACTCCTGGGATAAAACTATTATTACGTTTTAAGTTATCAGCCATTTCTGTTGGGTTGAAGATCAACGCAGTATAGAAATATGTAAATGCGATAACTAAAATAGCATATAATATGTTGTATGGAGCTGAAGTATAATCCCCTAACTGTCTAAAGAAATTAGATGCTGTTTCACTGTTTTCAACAAAGCTAAAGTTTGTGAATAACGCCGGCACAAACATAATTGCCTGAGCAAATATGATTGGCATTACACCTGCTGAGTTTACTTTCAACGGAATAAAGTCACGAGAACCACCAGCAATCTCACGTGCTGCGTTATTACCCATTACACGGCGTGCGTAATTCAATGGTATTCTACGTACACCTTGAGTCAACAATATTAAACCTATGATTACTGCAATGAATATAACCATCTCTAGCAAGAAGATGAAGATACCTCCACCACCGCCTTGACCTACGATCTTAGCAGAACCTTCTTGAATTAGTGCCGATGGGAGACGAGCAAAGATACCAACCATGATTAATAGAGAAACACCATTACCTATACCTCTGTCGGTAATCTTCTCACCCAACCACATTACAAATAAAGTACCCGCTGTTAATACGATTGTAGTCGACAACCAGAACATGAACGGCTGGAATATGATAGCACCAGCACTCTGTTGGTTTAAATATGTTACATAAGCACTAGCCTGCGCACCTGTTACTATAACAGTAAGATATCTTGTATACTGGTTAACTTTTCTACGTCCGCTCTCTTCTTTCTGTAATTTAGAAATTTGAGGAATTACAATACCAGCCAACTGCATGAAGATAGATGCAGAGATATATGGCATTACACCAAGTGCAAAAATGGATGCACGGCTAAAAGAACCACCGGCAAACATATTAAATAGATCTAACAGTCCCTTTTGTTCTCCCAGAGCTAAACTATTAGGGTCAATACCAGGTAATGTTATGTAACTACCAATCCTGTATACTAAGATCAGCATGATAGTATATACTATACGCTTACGGAGTTCCTCTATACTCCAAATGTTTTTAAGCGTGTCAAATAATTTCTTCACAGAGACAAATGTTAATCTAAAAAATGAAATGCGAATAAACGATAAAAGACGCATTTAACCAAATGCGTCATGTTTATTTCAACCCTTAATTAAAGCAGCTCTAATGTGCCGCCTGCAGCTTCTATCGCCTCTTTAGCCTTAGCACTTGCTGCATTCACTTTAAACGGAATTTTCGATTTTAACTCACCAGTAGCCAGAATTTTTACTGCATCTGTACGGGCAATTAAACCATTGATGTATAAACTCTCCAGAGAAAATTCCTCGATTTGGTATTTTTCAACCAAAGTATCTATATCTCCTAAATTGAAAACTTTGTACTCAACTCTATTTCTATTTTTGAAACCACGCTTCGGCATACGGCGTTGCAATGGCATCTGCCCACCTTCAAAAGCTTTCTTAGTTTTATAACCAGATCTAGACTGTGCACCCTTGTTACCTTTACCGGCAGTTACACCAGAACCGCTACCCTCACCACGTCCTACACGTTTTGATGTTTTTACTGAACCTTTAGCCGGTTTAAGATTGTTAATACTCATTTCTTACGTTTTTTTGAACTTTCGCGGAATACTGTAAACCGCTCGCAGTTAATTATTAATTATTTTACTTCTTCAATTTTTAAAAGGTGGCTTACTTTTTCCACCATACCTAACACTTGCGGTGTAGCCTCTACCTCTACAGTAGCATTTAATTTACGCAAACCTAATGCTACAAGAGTACGTTTCTGACGTTCAGGACGATCGATACCGCTTTTTACTTGTGTTAATTTCAACTTAGCCATGACGCTATATATTATTCAAATATTTTAAAAATAGTTTGTGTTTAACCGTTAAACACTTTCTTCAAGCTAACATTTCTGTCTTTTGCTACTTGCATTGGCTCACGCAATTGTGATAAAGCATAAAATGTAGCTTTTACCACGTTATGCGGGTTAGCCGAACCCAAGTTCTTAGAAAGCACATCTGTAATACCTGCGCTCTCCAATACTGCACGCATACTACCACCAGCGATAACACCGGTACCATGAGCTGCAGGCTTGATCAATACTTTAGCAGCACCTTGCTTAGCAAGTTGAGGGTGAGGTATTGTACCATTCATTACAGGAACCTTGATCAGGTTTTTCTTTGCATCGTCAATACCTTTAGTGATAGCTTCCTGCACTTCTTTCGCCTTACCTAAACCATGACCAACTACACCAGCACCATTACCTACTACTACCAAAGCAGAGAAACTAAATGCACGTCCACCTTTTGTTGTTTTAACAACACGGTTGAT
The DNA here is from genome assembly GCA_030429205.1 of Bacteroidia bacterium. Lineage (GTDB taxonomy): Bacteria > Bacteroidota > Bacteroidia > Chitinophagales > Chitinophagaceae > UBA5543. The sequence goes on along the minus strand of JAUICZ010000001.1, from coordinate 2,008,230 downwards.
CGCTACTACTTTTTCCTGTAGTTCCAGATCGCCTGCTTTGACTTGATTTGTTGTTGCTTTTGACATTTGTATATAAATAGAAATAAGTTCAATAATAAATTTAGAATTTCAAACCACCCTCACGAGCACCATCTGCCAATGATTTAACACGGCCATGGTATAAATAACCCCCACGATCAAACACACATGTTTCGATACCTAAAGAAGTAGCTTTTTCTGCAATAGACTTACCTACTAAAGCTGACTTGTCTGACTTAGTTCCTGATTGACCTGCGATATCTTTTTGACGAGAGTTTGCAGCAGCCAATGTAGTACCTGTAACATCATCTATCAATTGAGCATAGATGTCTTTGTTACTGCGGAAAACCGATAGACGTGGTTTTTGAGCTGTACCTTTAACCTTATTGCGTATGCGCCAACGTAATTTCTGACGACGTACAACTGTTTGTTTAAGTGCCATTTTTATATTTATTTGTTACGGGCTCACCCATACAGGATGGCTACCGAAGTTTTTTATTTAATTATTTACTAGCTGTTTTACCTGCTTTACGACGAACGATCTCATCAGAGTAACGTACACCTTTTCCTTTATATGGCTCTGGCTTACGTAAGCTACGGATCTTTGATGCTACCTGACCTAACAACTGCTTGTCAGTAGACTCAAGAGTTACTCTTGGAGGAAGACCTTTCTGCATTGTAGCAGTACACTTAACTTCTTTAGGCAATTCAAAAACAATGTTGTGAGAATAACCCAATGACATATCTAAAGTTTGACCTTCTACTGCTGCACGGTAACCAACACCCACTAGGTCAAGTTCTTTTTTATAACCGTTTGTAACACCCTCTACCATGTTTGCTACTAACGCACGAGATAAACCATGCAATGCGCGGTGGCGTATTTGGTCTGTTGGACGAGATATGTTTACAACACCCTCTTCAACTTCTACCTTCATATCGCGGTCTAGAGTTTCAGTTAACTCTCCTTTTGCACCTTTTACTGTTACTACGTTATCTTTAGATACAGATACGGTAACGCCATCAGGTAGTTCTATCGGGCTTCTGCCTATACGAGACATAATTTAAAATTTATGTAGTTATTTATGTTTATCAAGATCAACCGGTCAGCTTAATATAGGCCCAGCTTAATGTATTGACCTTGCAATTGTTAGTTTCTTATTAATAGATAGCGGCCATTACCTCTCCACCAATATTCTTTGCTCTTGCTTCTTTATCAGTCATTACACCGTTAGAAGTAGATACAATAGCAATACCTAAACCATTCATTACTCTTGGTAATTCATTTGGCTTTGCATATTGACGAAGACCAGGACGGCTAACACGCTCTAGAGACTTTATTGCCGGCTCTTTGTTTTCCGTATGATACTTCAGTGCTATTTTGATAACACCTTGTTTGTTATCATCTTCGAACTTATACTTTAAGATGTAACCTTTATCATAAAGTATCTCAGTAATACGTTTTTTCACGTTTGATGCAGGAATCTCAACAATACGGTGACGCGCCATTTGTGCGTTACGGATACGTGTTAAATAATCTGCAATCGAATCTGTTACCATTTGTCTTTTAGTTTGTAAAATTTTCAATTGTAATCGGTTTCAAGCTACCCTGCCCGACCTTACTACGTTTATTAATTACCAGCTTGCTTTACGTACACCTGGTATTTTGCCGTCAAGTGCCATATCGCGGAAGATGTTACGACAAATTCCGAAGTGACGCATATATCCTTTTGGACGACCTGTTAGCTGGCAACGGTTTTTCAAACGTACCGGCGATGCATTCTTAGGAAGTTTATCTAACGCTTCGTAATCACCGGCTGCTTTTAAAGCTGCACGCTTCTCAGCATACTTAGCAACCATGCGCTCACGCTTTGCCTGACGAGCTATAACTGATTTTCTAGCCATTTATCTTAGTTTTCTTCAGTTTCTTTTTTAATATTCTTGAACGGTATACCTAACTCTTTCAAGAGCTCATATGCCTCTTCGTTAGTATTAGCAGATGTCACAAATGTGATATCCATACCGCTGATGTTGTTCACCTTGTCAATGTTGATTTCAGGGAAAATGATCTGCTCTGTGATACCCATAGTATAGTTACCACGACCATCAAAAGATTTATCATTAACACCTTTGAAATCACGTACACGAGGTAGTGTAACTGCAATAAAACGATCTAAGAATTCGTACATTTTAGTACCACGAAGAGTCACACGACAACCAATTGGCATGTGCTTACGAAGCTTAAAGTTCGAGATATCTTTCTTAGATAATGTAGGAACAGCTTTTTGGCCTGTAACTAATGTCATTTCAGCAACAGCATCATCAATCAAACGCTTATCAGCTACAGAACCCTTAACACCCTGGTTAAGACAAATCTTCTCTAGACGAGGAGCTTGCATTACAGTTTTGTAGTTAAACTTCTTCATCAAAGCAGGTACAACTTCGTCTTTGTACTGCTTACGTAAACGTGGTGTATATGTTGCTTCCATTACTTAATTACCTCCCCTGATTTTTTAGATACACGATCGTAACCATTCTCGGTGCGCTCACGTTTGATGCGCGCAGGAGCTTTCTCCTTCTCATCCCACAACATAACGTTAGAGATATGGATAGGCGCCTCTTGCTGAACGATACCTCCCTGAGGATTGTTAGCATCCGGCTTCATGTGTTTTGTTCTCACATTTACACCTTCTACCAATACACGCTCAGCATCAGGATATACTGCTAACACTTTACGTGCCTGTGTACGATCCTTGTCGTTGCCTGCAATAACGGCTACATTATCGCCCTTTTTGATGTTAAACTTTGGTTTAAATCTGTTTTTCACAATACTTACAAATTAGGTGTCGTTCTTATACATTCCCGTCAACGGGGCTGCAAAGGTACGACATATTTTATAATACTTCAGGTGCTAATGAAACAATTTTCATGTACCCCTTGTCGCGCAATTCACGAGCAACTGGCCCGAATATACGTGTACCACGAGGTTCGTCTGAGTTGTTCAATAACACAACTGCATTGTCGTCAAAATTGATGTACGAACCATCGTTGCGGCGCAACTTCTTCTTAGTACGTACAATTACTGCTTTTGATACAGTACCTTTTTTCATAGCACCACCCGGTATAGAATCTTTTACCGTTACTACTATTTTGTCGCCTACACCTGCATAATCTTGTCCTGAGTTACCTAGAACACGGATGCATAGTACTTGCTTTGCGCCACTGTTATCGGCTACATTTAGCCTAGACTCTTGTTGTATCATCTATTAATAGATTACTTAGCTTTTTCAATAATTTCTACTAAACGCCAGCGTTTTGTTTTACTTAGCGGACGTGTCTCCATGATGCGCACTGTATCACCGATACCTGCTTCTCCTTTCTCGTCATGCGCATGGAATTTCTTCGTTTTCTTAACGAACTTACCGTATATAGGGTGTTTCACCTTACGCTTTACATCAACAGTGATGGTTTTTTCCATCTTGTCGCTGCTCACGATGCCTATACGGCTTTTTCTGCTTTTTCTATCAATCGTTGTTGACATATCAAAAATTTATTAGCTATCTAATTCCCTTTTGCGTTGTACCGTTTTCATACGTGCGATGTCGCGGCGTATTTCACGAATAACCCTAGGGTTTTCGATCGGATTAACTGCATGGCTGAACTTCATTTTTTTCAGGCGTACTTCTTCTTCTTCGATTTTGCTGGCAAGTGCCGCGTCGTCAAGCGAGATGTACTCTTCAACATTTGATGCTTTTGTATTAGCCATTATTATTTATTTAAAATATTGTTCTGTTATTATTTGTTTTCTACGTAATCGCGACGTACAACAAATTTTGTTTTGATCGGTAGTTTTTGAGCTGCAAGACGCATAGCTTCTTGTGCTATCTCCTGAGATACACCGTCCATCTCAAACATGATACGACCCGGCTTAACTACTGCTGCCCAAAACTCAAGGTTACCTTTACCTTTACCCATCCTTACCTCTAGAGGCTTACGAGTAATTGGTTTGTCGGGGAAAATACGGATCCATACAGTACCCTCACGCTTCATATAACGTGTCATTGCCTGACGTGCTGCCTCGATTTGACGGTTAGTGATCCACTTAGGCTCTAGTGCTTTCAGACCGAAAGAACCAAAAGCTACAGTTGCTCCACGTTGAGCGTTACCTCTAATCCTGCCTTTATGGGCTTTACGATGTTTTACTTTCTTTGGTTGTAACATTGTTACAATATTTTAATTGTACTAATATTCAGTTTATCTTATTAACGACGTCCTCCGCGTCCACGTCCACGTCCGCGACCACCGCCGCCTTCCTGGCCACCACCTCTACGGTCAGAACCTGCAGAGAAGTTAGGATTCAAATCGCGCTTACCAAGAACCTCACCTTTACAAATCCATACTTTGATACCGATTTTACCATAAACTGTATTTGCCGGTAAAGAAGCATAGTCTATATCCATACGGAAAGTATGCAAAGGAGTACGACCTTGTTTGAACTCTTCAGAACGAGCTATCTCAGCACCATTCAAACGACCACCAACTTTAATCTTGATACCCTCGGCACCCATACGCATAGCTGTAGAGATAGCCATTTTGATAGCTCTTTTGTAACTAACACGGCTTTCTAACTGACGTGCAATTGTTTCAGCAACAATTTGTGCATCAAGTTCCGGACGACGGATCTCCATAATGTTGATCTGTACATCTTCTTTATCAGTTAGTTTTTTCAACTCTTCTTTTATACGATCTACTTCAGAACCACCTTTACCAATAATGATACCTGGTTTTGATGTATGTATAGTAACGATTAGTTTTCCTAACGTACGCTCGATAACGATGCGTGAAATACCACCTTTGTTAATACGCGCGTTAAGGTAAGTACGGATTTTATGGTCCTCTACTAATCTGTTAGCAAAGTCTTTCTTAGAACCGTACCACATAGAGTCCCATCCGCGGATGATACCCAACCTGTTACCTATAGGATTCGCTTTTTGACCCATTCGTTAGTTATATTTTAAGATTCTTGATTTTCAGTTTCTTCAACAACTTCTTCAGTAGCAACTGCAACAGGGTTGCGGCTATCTACAACAATAGTCACATGGTTACTACGCTTACGTATTCTGTAAGCACGACCTTGTGGTGCAGGCTGCATACGCTTTAATACGCGGCCACCATCTACCATGATAGTTTTAACGTATAGTTCTGCATTGTCAACATCAGCACTTTCGTTCTTTACATTCCAGTTAGCTATCGCACTAAGCAATAGTTTCTCTAAAGCCACAGAATTGTGCTTCGGGCTAAACTTTAGAATATTCAAAGCATCTTCTACATCTTTCCCACGTACAAGGTCTGCTAACAACCTCATTTTACGAGGTGATGTAGGATAGTTGCGTAAACGAGCTACAGCTTCCATTTGTTTATTATTTCTAATGAGCGGGCTGCCTGAAGACAGCACCAAATATTTTAATTATTAATTATTTCTTACTACCAGCGTGGCCTCTGAAGTTGCGTGTTGGCGCAAATTCTCCAAGTTTATGTCCAACCATATATTCTGTTACATATACAGGTATGAACTTATTACCGTTATGCACTGCAAAAGTATGACCTACAAACTCAGGTATGATAGTTGAGCGACGGCTCCATGTTTTTACAACACCTTTCTTTGCACTACCATCGTTGATCGCATTTACTTTGCGCTCTAGTTTATAGCTTACGTAAGGTCCTTTTTTAATTGAACGTGCCATATTGCTTAGTTACTTTATTATAATTTTTTACCGTTTTTGCGCTGAATGATTAGTTTATCAGAGCCTTTTTGTTTACGTGTTTTTTCACCTTTTGCATACTTACCTGTACGGCTACGTGGGTGTCCACCAGATGCGCGGCCTTCACCACCACCCATTGGGTGATCTACCGGGTTCATTGCAACACCACGAGTACGAGGGCGAATTCCTTTCCAACGGGTACGTCCCGCTTTACCCATAGACTGTAGCTGATGATCGCTGTTTGATACAGTACCAACTGTTGCCATACAGCTACCTAACACTTTACGTAACTCACCAGAAGGCATTTTCAATACACAGTATTTACCCTCTTTTGCGTTTAGCTGAGCATATGTACCTGCAGAACGAGCTATCGCTGCACCTTTACCAGGCTGTAACTCAATATTATGAACTACAGTACCTAAAGGAAGATTTTTCAGTTGAGATGCATTACCTACTTCAGGAGCCGAAGTTTCGCCACTAACTACAGTAGCACCAACCTCTAAACCTTGAGGAGCAATAATGTATCTTTTCTCACCATCAGCATAAGCAACAAGCGCAATAAATGCTGTACGGTTCGGATCGTACTCGATAGTTTTTACTGTAGCCGGAACACCATGCTTATTACGCTTAAAATCTATAACACGGTATTTTTGCTTACTACCGCCACCAATGTAGCGCATCGCACGACGTCCGCTAGAGTTACGTCCTCCTGTTTTCTTATTAGGTTCCAACAAGCTTCTTTCAGGCGTGCTGGTAGTAACTTCCGCATATGCGTTACCAGTTCTCCAACGAGTTCCTGCAGTTGTCGGTTTATATTTACGTAATGCCATTTTCCTTTTTCTTTATTCTGCTTACAGTGAAAATAAATCTATATTCTCGCCTTCTGCCAAGGTTACTATTGCTTTTTTGTAAGAAGATTTAACACCTTCTAGAAAACCTGCTTTTGTATAGCGAGTTTTGTTTTTACCTGGTACAACAATTGTATTTACACGCTCCACTTTTACACCGTAAAATTCCTCAACTGCTGCTTTTACTTCAAGCTTGTTTGCCTTTTTGTCTACTACAAAGGTGTAGCGTCCAGTGTTTTCCATCTGGTCATTTACCTTTTCTGTTAAGACCGGCCTTACCAATACGTCAGCAAGTTTCATTTTATATTAGTTTCTGTTTCTTTAAAATTATGCTTCTGCTGTTTCCTCCTCTGCCGGTTGCTCTGTGAACAACTTTGCTGCAGACTCAGTAAATATTAACACACTTGCATTGGAGATATCATAAGTATTGATATCGTTCAATATTGTCATTTTAGTAGACTGTATGTTACGGCTGCTCAAATACAAGTTATCATTCTCTTCACGTACAATGAACAATGATCTTCTTGCGTCTCCTTGCAATGCATTAATTATGCCTGCAAACTCTTTAGTTTTAGGAGCTTCTAGATTGAAGTCTTCTACTACTACTATCTTACCATCTTTAGCTTTATACGAAAGAGCAGACATTTTAGCCAAATCTTTCACTCTACGGTTAAGCTTAAAGTTGTATTTGTGCGGGTGAGGTCCATTGATAACACCACCACCTTTATACAAAGGGTTACGGATATTACCTTTACGAGAACCACCTGTACCTTTTTGACGGTGTAACTTTCTTGTAGAACCCTGAACTTCTGAGCGACCTTTAGTCTTGTGCGTACCCTGACGCTGTGCTGCCAAGTACTGCTTTACAGACAAGTAGATCACATGGTCATTAGGCTCGATACCGAAAACCGAATCAGGCAACTCTACGTTACGACCTGTCTTTTCTCCTTTTATATTTAATACGTCAACCTGCATGACTACTTATTATTCTGAATTAAAACAATTGAACCATTATGACCCGGAACAGAACCCGTAACTAGAACGAAGTTCTTCTCAGGAAATACTTTCATTACCTTAAGCGCTTTGATTTTCACACGCTCACCACCCATACGGCCGGCCATCTTCATACCTTTGTATACACGAGAAGGAGTAGATGCACCACCGATAGAACCCGGAGAACGCTGGCGGTTGTGCTGACCGTGTGTAGCTTCACCCACACCGGCAAATCCGTGGCGTTTTACAACACCTTGGAAACCTTTACCTTTTGAAGTACCTACCACGCTAACTTCTTCGCCTTCTGCAAAGATTTCGCAGGTAATTTCTTCACCAACTTCTTTTTCTATGGAACTGTTACGAATTTCTTTAACTACAGCTTTAGGAGTGGTATTTGCTTTCGCAAAATGATTTAGCTGAGCTTTAGGCGTATTTTTTTCTTTAGCCTCGCCGTAGGCTATCTGTAACGCATTATAACCGTCTGTTTCTTCGGTTTTTTTCTGCGTAACCACACAAGGACCGGCTTCAATAATAGTACAAGCAACCTGTTTGCCGTTTGCGTCAAACACACTTGTCATGCCGATTTTTTTGCCAATTATACCTTTCATTGTCAATATATGTTTCATCAAGCGCCCGACTTGACCGCTGTGTGGGCCGGGATTGATGGTTTTTCAATTATTGTTAAAGAACCAAATTTCTTACGCTTTAATCTCTACTTCAACACCGCTAGGCAGGTCTAGTTTCGAAAGAGCGTCAACTGTACGAGAAGAAGATGTGTATATATCCAACAAACGCTTGTGTGTGCATAGTTGGAACTGCTCGCGTGATTTTTTATTCACGTGTGGTGAGCGCAATACTGTAAAGATCTTCTTCTGTGTTGGCAACGGAATAGGACCAGTAACTACCGCTCCTGTGTTGCGCACAGTTTTCACTATTTTCTCAGCAGATTTGTCTACCAAATTGTGGTCGTAAGACTTAAGCTTTATTCTGATACGCTGTGACATACTTATAAATAACTTCTTCTACCCGTTAAAATTTTGGGACTGCAAAGGTAAACGGAAGTTTTGAATTCAACAAAATAATTAGCGAGAAAATTTATTTTTTTGTTGTTCTTTTTTCAAGCCACCCTTTTTTACTGAAAAATTGAAGTTGAATTAACAATAAATGCTGTAGCTTGACGCACCAAAATTATGGCAAAAATAGAGAAGATATCGCTATATAATCTCAGCTTAGAGAAAACATTGCTGGATCTGGCCAGGTTTCTTGAAACAGAGGAAGAAACAGAGCTTTTGAAGGAAAGATACAGCATGTTCTACCCTATGATCGGGAAAGAATACGAAGAGAAAAGAGAGCTTATTGTATACGGTGAACTCGCCAATGATTGGAAACCTGTATTTAAACTCACTAAAAACAAGACCCAAATAGAGGTTATTGTAAAAAGGGCTCACGAACAATCAGTAGTTTCTCGGGGGTGTGCATTAGACTGGGTAAATAAATACTGGATAAAACACAGCTTGTATCGATCTTTCTTTTGGAACATTGCCCAAAAATTGTCTATTGAGCGCTATGGACGCAACGATACTGACTGGAACCACATAATAGCATACAGTAATTTGCTGAAAATCATACCAATAAACACCGACAAACTCCCTGAAGCTATATTTAAAGCTCAACTGGCCAATGCAGCACACTTATTTAAAGAAGAATTGAGCTTGCTTCAGCCTAAAAATGTGCTCCTTATGACTAATTTCAAAAACCGCGCTGAGCCCATCTTAAAAAGAGCAGGAATAAAACTGACCATGCACGATGGTGAGTATATTAAAGCGACAACAGCATACAGAGGAAGTAGAATTATTATATCGGAAAAGCCATTCGCAGGCAATCACCGTAACTTTCTTGATGAGGTAAAGAGAGAAATGGTTTAAATTCAACAAATGAACCTAGTAACAATAGCCACTTTTTCAAGCAGTTTTGATTTACATGTCATAAAAGGCAGGCTGGAAGCTGATGGCATCACCTGTTATGTAAAGGATGAACAAACAGTTACTTGGGATCCCTTACTGGACATTGCTGTAGGTGGCATTAAACTTCAGGTAGTTGATAGCGATGTTGAACAAGCAAAACTACTTTTAAAAGATACCAGCTACAACCAAAGCAGCTCTATATCAGGAACAACCATTAATAGCGCATTCAAACGAAAACTTCCTTTAGGCGCAAAACTAGTCTTATTGATCTTGATACTCACTTTCATAGGCATGGCTATTGGCTTTGGCGATTATGTTCGTGATGCTGTCAGTAGCCTAATAGACTATATGAAGTAGAGGCTCTTATACCTCTACAAAGTACATCTTCAACTTACCCTTATTCTTAGCCTCTAACTCACCACGATAAGTGCAGCTGAATCTATCCTTTACCAACTCGTAGGTAGTTTGTGAGATATTGATCTTGCCTGGCTGGCTTTTTTGTTCCATACGCGCTGCAGTGTTTACCGTATCGCCCCATATATCGTATGCAAATTTCTTCACGCCTACAATCCCCGCTACAACATCACCACTGTGTACGCCTATACGTATTTCAAATGTTTTGTCGCCCAACTCCGCTCGCCTACTTTTCATAAAACCCAGTATCTCTTTTGCCGCTTCAACAACATTTTCAGCATGTTTTCTATCCGTTACTGGCAAGCCGCTTACTGCCAGGTAAGCATCACCTATGGTTTTGATCTTTTCGATATGATGTTTTACTACAATTTCATCAAAGGCCTTAAAGCAAGCATGCAGTTCGTCAACCAGCTCTTGAGACCCCATCCTTTCGCTTGCTTTTGAAAAGTTCACAAAATCAGTAAACAATACAGTTACCTCATCAAAATGTGTAGCGTTTGCGGAACCTTTTTCCTTAAGCTCTTCTGCAACTTCTTCCGGTAAGATATTCAATAGCAATTCTTCTGACTTATGTTTCTCTTCAGCAAGTAGCTTATTAGCTACTCCTCTCTGTCTGTAGTTCTTATACACAATACCAAGAACAATTAACATGAGCAATATGCCAGCGATTAGATACACCCTCTCATTTCGTTTCTTTACTACCAGTAGCTTGTGTAGCTCTATTTCTTTGTTCTTTATCTCCAGCTCTCTTTTCGAGTCGAGCTGAGCTACCTTTTTCCCCTCATCCTGCTGTACTATAGAGTCTGTAAGCGCTACTCTCTTTTTAAAGAACGACAATGCCTTTGCCGGGTTGTTTGTAGACTCATAAGCATCAGACAAGAGCTCGTACAGCTGTGCCAGCTGCATCATATCAAACAAATCAGATTCATCGTTCATCTCCTTCGCAAGTTCCAGCAACACTACCGCCTTATCATAGTTTGCTCTTTTTGATGTTGGGAACAACGCCTTATCTACTTTATAACCGGTAGTATCTTTTGCTACTTGCAAATGCACATTTGCCTTACTCAAGTAGTTAACAGCAATGCTTATCCTATCATTTGCTTCTGTATAAAACAGTCCCGATTCAATAAAATATTTCATTGCCTCGTTGTACATAGATTTACCTATATACGCTTCAGCCGCTATGTCTTTGCATACAGCTTCATAAAAGCTATTATCTATATCTCTAAATATCGAAATTGCTGAATCGCAATACTTCAATGTATTATCGAAGTCCCCCTCTTCGAAAAATAATGATGCGATATTGAGCATTATGTAACCATCTTCAAACGCTACACCCAACTCCTTATTCAACTCTAATGCTTTTTGGTAATACTCCTTTGCCTTATCTGTTTCATCAACCCTGCTGTACAACTCCCCTATGTCAGAATATAGCACTAAGATCCCATCTTTGTAGTCTTGCTTTTTGTAAATAGTCAACGCGTCGAAATAGAGTTTCAGCGCTTTAGACAGCTCGTTATTTGATTTGTACGCACTAGCTAAATTAGCGAGGCTCTCTGCTATTCTAATTGAATCTTTTAAACTCTTGTAACCCTTTAATGCCTTCTCGTGGTAATAGATGCCTGAATCTGTAATTGTTCTCACCAGACAAACTATCCCGGCTGTAGCATACGCATCATACACTCCTTCTTTCCAGCCTGTTTTTTCAGCCAGTGTTAACAATTGGTCGCAATAGTATTTTGCAGAGTCTACATTTATATCATTATATTCAACAGCTAAAGAGGTTAGCAGTTTTATCTTACCTGTATCGCTTTTTTCACTATGCAATACATTCAATAACGAGTCTACATACACCCTACCTTGAGCTTGGACAGGAGCACTAAAAAACACAAACATAAATAACGTAATAATGCAGAGTGCAGTACGCATATCCTAAAAATTACATTTTTATGCTTACCATGCAAGCAATACATCAATGATTTAATATATTAGCGATACAATACTGCCTATGAAATACGCAGAGGTTAAAGAATTCATCTTAAATAAACTAAAGAACGAGCTTCCGGATCACTTATCTTACCACAGTGTAGGACATGTTAAAGATGTTGTTCGCTCTTGCAAAGAGATTGCTGATAGAGAAGACATTAGCAATACAGACTTGACGTTACTCTTAACGGCTGCTTTATTTCACGATTCAGGCTTCCTCATCAACTCTAAAAACCACGAAGAGCTTTCTTGCGGAATAGCCAAAGAGCATTTACCTGACTATGGTTACAACAATGAAGACATAGAACGTATATGTGGAATGATAAGAGCTACCAAAGTACCTCAAAAACCACAAAACCACTTGGAAGAGATTATTTGCGATGCAGACCTTGATTATCTGGGACGTGATGATTTCTTTACAATAGGCGGTAAATTATTTGATGAACTTTGCGTTTACGGCATATTGAGTACAGAAGACGAGTGGAATGAGTTGCAGGTTAAATTTCTGGAAGCTCATCACTACTTCACAAAAACGGCAATAGAACTAAGACAAAAAAAGAAAGACGAGAACCTGGCTGCTGTAAAAGCAAAGCTGGGCAAATAAAAACCACATGAGCGGACAATACAAACTCTCCTACGCAATACAAGATGCTGTTTACATTATTCTGGGTATTTTATTCAGTGCGTTTGCAATGAAAAGCTTCTTAGTACCTAACCACTTTATAGATGGCGGCGTAACAGGGCTTTCTCTTTTCGGGCACGAGGTATTTCACTGGAACCTTGGGATACTGATAATACTTACTAACCTTCCATTCATCATAATGGGTGCTTATCAAATCGGTAAAGGCTTTGCCATAAAAACCAGCATTGCTGTTATTGGGCTGGCTATTGTCATGCAATTTGTTCCATTTCCGGAGCTAACCAAAGACAACCTGCTGGTTTCTATGTTCGGTGGTTTCTTTCTGGGCTTAGGTATTGGGTTGGCCATGCGCGGCGGTTGTGCTATTGACGGCATTGAAGTACTGGCATTATATACGCTAAAGAAAACCAGCTTCACTATTACAGAAGTTATCTTAGCCATGAACGTGGTTCTATTTATATGTGCAGGTTTTTACTTTGATATTGAAACAGCACTATACGCAATGCTTACTTATTATATTGCTATGCGTACTATCGATTATGTGATCGAGGGTTTAGAAGCATATACAGGCGTAACAATCATATCCGGCAAGAGCGAAGAGGTAAAAGAAGCACTTGTTTTACGCATGGGCAGAGGCATTACCATATATAAAGGTGAGCGCGGCTTTATGAAAGACAGCTACGAAGTTAGTCACGACTGCGATATTGTGTTCACTGTAATTACACGCCTTGAAGTACGTAAGCTTAAAAATGTTGTTCATAATATCGACTCGAAAGCATTTGTATTTACACACACCATTAAAGAAACTGCAGGTGGCGTATTGAAGAGAAAGGTAGCTCACTAGTTGTGGAATCACATTCTTCATGCATCTGTTATTGCATGAAGTTTTTTGTATTGATTTTTTTCGCCCTTATTACATACAATAGCATGGCGCAACCAAGGATCGCGGAAAAAACTAAACGTATTATTTGCGAAGGAGATACTTTCTATCAAAAGACAGTGATTAATGGAATAGATACAATATTAGTTGTTAACCCATACCACCCCTATAAACCTGAAAAGTGTACTAGGCATAATGACATACCTCTATTTAAGTACGTAGAACATATGCCTTTAGCCGACTATGATGTGAACGATCATTTAAAAAGAGAGATACAAGCTTACACACAAGCTAAAAACATTATCATTAACGGCGATTTAGTTTTCAGTTTCATTATATCAAAAACAGGAGCAGTAGAACAAGTAAAGATTCCTGTAAACAGCAGCCAAACAGTAGATAATGAAGATATTATTCGCATTATCCAAAATATGCCTAAATGGACACCGGGGATACAAAGCGGTCGACCTGTAGATGTAATACTTACCTCTACCGTATTAACCTTGACTAATATCCATACTTCTCTTTCCAATTATTACGCAGGTATTCTCGAAGCCTGTTCTCTGATGCGCTATTACCGGGATCGTACAATTTAGTACCGGCTATCTCTTCAGGCATAAACTCATGTTGAACAAAGTTACCTTGATAGTCGTGCGCATACTGATAACCTTTACCATAGTTTAGGTCTTTCATCAACTTAGTAGGTGCATTGCGAATATTCAATGGTATTGAAAGATCACCAGTTTTCCTCACCAATGATTGCGCCTTCTTTAATGCCATATAAGATGCATTACTCTTTGGCGATGATGCTAAATAGGTAGCACACTGGGATAAAACGATGCTACATTCAGGATAACCTATCATTTGTACTGACTGGAAAGTGGTTGTGGCTAACAGCAATGCATTAGGGTTTGCATTGCCAATATCTTCGCTTGCAGATATAACCATACGGCGAGCGATGAACTTAGGATCCTCCCCTCCTTCAATCATTCTGGCTAAATAATATATTGCCGCATTAGGATCGCTACCTCTTATTGACTTTATAAATGCGGATATAATATCGTAATGCTGCTCACCTGTTTTATCATAAATAGCCATTTTCTGCTGCACAATATTCTGCACCAGATCGTTTGTTATAGCTTGTCCTTTATCCAGAGATGTTATAACCAGTTCGAACAAATTCAACAACCTCCTGCCATCACCGCCACTCAAGCGGAGTAGTGCATCCCAGTCGGTTATTACAGGCTGCCTTTCGTTTAACCAGGTATCCATTTGAATAGCCTGGTTGACCATTTGCTTTAAATGCTCGGCTGTTAACGGCTCTAACACATACACCTGACACCTGCTCAACAAGGCACTGATCACTTCGAAAGATGGGTTTTCTGTGGTTGCACCTATCAATGTTATAATACCCTTTTCTACTGCACCCAACAAGCTATCTTGCTGCGCTTTGTTGAAACGATGTATCTCATCTATAAATAATAATGCATGGCCAACCTTCCTCGCACTCTCAATCACTGCTCTTACCTCTCTTACTCCACTATCAATTGCACTCAATGTAAAAAAAGTCATATCCAGAGCATCTGCAATAATTTGGGCCAATGTAGTTTTACCTACTCCGGGAGGACCCCAAAGAATCATAGAGTGTGCTTTTCTGTTTTGTAACATCTGCTGCAAAACTTTACCCTCCGCAACAAGATGCTCCTGTCCGATAAACTCTTCTAAAACATTTGGCCTAACCCTTTCCGCCAACGGTACTTGAGATAATGGTGTCATAGTATTAGCAATATCTTTAGAACTAAAATCATATATTCGCTGCTATGCTACGCAAATTACTAATCATTACAATCCTTTTTGGTGCTGTTGTAGTTACTTATGCACAAAAAAAGGACAAGAAGAAGAAAAAAAACAAAGAAGAAGCAACAGAACAAACTATTGATACCGCTAATATTGATTACAAAGCGTTAGGCGCACCATTACCTCCAGTAAGGATTGTTACACACGATACTACAGTATTAACTAATAAAGATTTCGAAGGTGAATCAAACTTATTAGTGATGTTGTTTAACCCTACTTGCGAACATTGTCAGGACGAAACTCATATTCTTGAAAAGAATATGGACATGTTCAATAAGACTAAGATATTATTTGTTGCAGCACCTTCAATGTTAGGATATCTGCAATTCTTTCAAAATATAACGAAATATCGCAGCTATCCTAAAATTGTGCTAGGTGTCGATAGTGCCGGTTATATAGATAAAACTTTTTTATACCAATCTCTACCACAAATAAACATATATAACAAAGACAGGAAACTAGAGAAGGTATTTAGCGGACAAGTGCCAATAGATAGCCTGAAGCCTTATATAGACTAAACAAGGCTTACATAAAACTACTTAGTAAGAGACTGTATCTTAAACTGCTTGTTTTTTGATGTAGTCTCTTATTTTTCGAACGTAATCGAAATAGCCTCTTTCCATTCTAGCCCAGAAGATGATAAAGATGCCTAACCCGATACCACCCAATGTATAAGTGTAGGTCATATATTTACCCTGTCCGAAAATAAGCAGTATTACTGATGCAATAATCAAGAATGAAACAAATACCATGATCAACATAGGCCCTCCTGCATCTATCTTACGCATTTTAGAATTAATCACAATACTGGTTTTACCCTCTTTACTTTTACTAAACTCAACATGAGTTATTGGCAACGTTCTAATGTTAGTGTCTTGCTCTGCATGAGGGATGATTTTGAGCATTCTGTCTTTTTCTGATACTTCAAAATCCAGATTATGCACATTCATGTGCTTACCAACGAGGCGGCTCTTCAGGTCCTCCTCTGTACTAGACGATGTGTAGCTGTACTTCCTTGAGAATATCATAGGCACGATTTAAATGAATAATAAAAATAGATCTATATGAAAGTTAAGCATATTTTCAGGCTGTTACAACCAGTCATATAGCCGGTACTTTGCATATAAAAAAAAGACAGCGTTATCCTCAAAATCGTTTGCTCTAATATGCTGATTTTTAATTATTTAACAGGGAGTTGACATTTGTAGTAATAATTCACGTCTCAATTAAAATGTTTTAACGCATTTTTCTTTGAAATATGATTATTTGTGTTATATTATATACCCAGCTGTTTATAATAGTCTTCAACAACTTTCTTATAGTATGGGCGCAATACAGGTGGTGTAGTTTTATATTGCTCTTTAAGCGTATTTCCCTTTTTAAAATATTGCTCTAGTTCTGGCGGAACGGGTCTGCTGATCTCTTTAGCCGTGTTCGAAGAACGTTTATCATCTTGCTTTTGTTCTCTTACAGATTTCTCAACCTCAAGCATGCGTGTTAATATTTTCTGCTGCCTCATAAACAACTCACTACTGAACATCTTATTCACTAACTGAGTTTCATTCTTATCCATTTCTTCCTGAATCTCTCTAAGCTCTTTTGCTTGCTCACTCATGCCCTCACCATTCAGCATTTGTGTCAGTTCTTCAATCTGTCTGCGTATAGAGGCTTGCTGTTGGGCTAATGTTGCTAACTGCTCGGCACTCATATTCTCACCATCTTGTGAGCCTTGCTCTTTTTTATCCTTTCCTCCGGATTGCCCCGGCTGTCCCCCATTTCTCATTTGTTGCGCATGCTCCATTTGCTTCATCATGCCACCAAGGTTCTTTTGCTTTGTGATCACATCAGATAACTGATCACTCATGCCGGGTTTAGGGGTTTTACCTCCGGGTTTATTACAACTACCAGCCTTGCCTTTTTGCGACTGGCTTTGCATAGCCAACAAATTTGACAACACTTCGTTTAGCATTAAAGCAAGATTGTTTGTATGCGTCATTACATACTGTTGCTTAGTTACAGCTTCACCAATCCGTCTGTTTTCAATTGCATCAACCGTCGCCTTCATATTCTTTTCCAGCTCAGTTGTTTCCTTGTTCACAGTTTTTTTGAGCGCAAACATATCCTTACTCATCTCAAACAAACTATCACGAATCATTTTAGAGTTTTCATGTAGTCTGTTCTGTTCATGCTGCTTGGCTACATAACTATTACTTGCCAGGTTCACATTCTGTATGTCAGATATCAGGTTTTCCTGATCGAATGATAAACGCATAAGGTTGGTTAATATTTGCCTGACTGCTTTTATATCTTTCTCCAGCTGTTGCACATCCATACTGCTTGCAGCAGCACCTAAACTTTCAGACATGCTCTGTAAACTTTGTGCTGCCTTTTTTTGCGACTGACCGGCCTTACCACTATTCCCCTCTTTCAAGCTTTGCTCACTGTTCTTCATTTCATCCTGAGCTTTTTTGGCTAACTCCCTGTCTTTGTTCAGGTTTTGCTGCTGCTTAAGCTGTTCGTTCAGCTTTTCCATCTCTTTCATATCCTTAGCCAAAGCACTATCCAATTCTTTCTTTATAGCCTCTTGTTCTTTTGCCAGCTTATCTGCAGATTCATTCCCCGCTTCAGTTTTTTTATTTAAGTCCAATTCTTTTTGGGCGAGCTCATTCATCTTATTGGCCATATCCTCCATGCGCATTTGCATCTCCATTTTCTTCATCAACTCTTTCATGCGCTCCATATCCATATTAAACAGCTTATTTTGTTGTTGTAGCTGTTTCATTGTTTTCATAGCCTGTTGCTTATTGAGTTTAGCCATTAACTCTTGCAACTTCTTCATCTGTTCCTGAAGCTCCTTATTCATCAGGTTATCCATTTGCTCTTTAAGTTGCTCTTGTTTGTCCTTAAGATTCTGGCTATAATTTTTCTGTTTACTCTGCCTAAGTTGTTCTTCAAACCTTTTCTTAACAGCCTTCATTTCATTCTGCATCCCTTGCTGCATCTGCATCATGTTTTGCAATGCCTGTTGCTGTTCAAAGTCCATGCTTTTGCTTTGCGCCAACTTGTTCTCTAACTGCTTGTATTGGTCTTGTAGTTTCTCAGCATTTTGAGAGCTATTACTCAACCCTGCATTTATCTGTTGTGCATTAGCGTTTATTGCAGAGTCTAGCTGATCTTTATTGAACATATCATAAGTCATCAACTCGCTTCTGGTAGACTTACTACCAAACACACCGTCGTTGTCCCATGCTTCTATATAATAACTTAATTTCTGGCCTGCTTGCAGATCAAAATCCTGCACATCAAAATAATGTTGAAAACCGGTTAATGCCCCTGACGTGATTTTTAAAGGAACTGACTTTTTAGACAGCTCTGTATTTTGATCGTCTGTGATACTGTAATTAAAAGTCACCTTGCTAATACCATAGTCATCCCCTGCACTACCATCTAAAAGAATTTGTGTGCCCGAAACGGTATCCCTCAACTCTTGCAATTGCAATACAGGGTGCTCATCCGGTATTACTTTAACAAAATAAGTCAGGCTATCAACTATATTGGTTTTAGTATTCGACAACAATAAAGTGTATGTTGTATCTGTCAAAAACCTGAACTGAGCCGAATAGCTGTTACCTGAGTTCTTTAGTGCTATTGGCGCTCCTTTCCCAAAACGGATGGCCACCTGATCAGCATACTCTGCTACTAGCTGCCAGTTTACGTAGCTACCTACAGGTACGGTCAAATCACTTAAGCTATTAAGACGCTCATCTTCTTTACCTGTATACCCGGGATAATCAACGTTGATTGCAAATGATTTAAGTATCGGTTTTTGCAATACGTTTATACTGTATGGTTTTGAGTAATACCCAGCGGCAAAAAGCCTGAACTCTATAGGTTCTGTTATATTCCTGAAAGTGTAATTGAATTGATTTTGCTCTAATACCGACATGGGAATAACATCATTACCAATCGCTACAAAAACTTCTGACGGGACTATATCCCCTACAATATTTACGTGTATCGGCAAGTCCTCATTTCTGGTCACACGCAATTGCTCATTTTGCAATGCAAAGCTAAAAGGTGCAGGTCGCTCAAAATTCTTAGTCGGCTGCAGTAATCTTTCAGACGATTCTTTAAAAACATTTGGCGCAGCCACCAAAATAAACACACCTATTAGCAACACAGGTAACAAGTACGGCAAGTACTTTCTGTTTTTAGATAAATCAATTGCATTTACTAGCGGCACAGTAGATATCTGTTTTGCTTTTTGATCTATACTTGCAATGATCAACTCCTGACTAGCATAAGTGTCCGTACTTTTTTTCAGTTGTAGAATATTCAACAACTTATCGCTTACATCGTCTGAAAAATGCTGTCCAATAATTGTAGCTGCCTGCTCGTGAGAAATAACCTTTCCTAATCTGGCCATCTTGGCAAGCGGTATCACAACCCATACAACCAACGCAACCAAACCGAATACGATGAAGATACCTGCAATTGCCAGCCTTAACCAACTGGGCAAGTAAAAAAAGTATTCACTCACACTCACTGTAAGCACATAGAGCAGCACAACAGTCAAAAAGATGATTGTACCCTTTATCAGCTTATTGGCATAATACCTACGGATAAATGCATCCAGTTTCGATATGAGCAGGTCGTAATTATTCATTATAAGGCGTAATATGCAATATAACGGATTTTAGCACAATGAATGTCATAAGACAATGTTATATGTACCTTTGCAAACCGTTAGTTGAGAATTATGTTGCATTTGTATCCTGCACACGCTGCAGAAGCATTAGAGTTTAACAAAATATGTACGTTGCTTGCTGAAAAGTGCCGTACTGATGCTGCACGCGAAAGAGTTGAAGCCATACGTTTTCATACCAAGCTGGATTATGTACAACGAGAGCTGGAAGAAACCAATGAGTACAAATCTGTATTAGATAGTGGAGATATGTTCCCTAACGACTTCACCAACAACATCGCCAAAGAGCTAAAACTACTTTCAATACCCAGATCTGTACTGGACGGCAAGCAATTACTACAGTTTCATAACCTTGCCCTGAGTATAAAAGACATGCTACAATGGTTTAAAAACCATGAAGAGCTATATGATAACTTGCGGAATTTGAGCGCTAACATTAGCTACGAAAAAGAAGTAGTAGAAGTAATAGCGGCTGTAATAGATGAGCTGGGTAATGTTAGAGACAATGCATCTCGAGAACTGGTGCAGATAAGAAGCGACCTATCTCGTCAAAGAACAAATGTCAGAAAAGCATTTGAGCGTATACTTAAAAAACTGGGCAGGCAGGGATATTTAGCCGACATTTCTGAAAGCTTCTTAAACGGCAGAAGAACTGTAGCCATACAAGCAGAACACAAGCGTATTGTCAAAGGTATTCTGCATGGGGAGAGTGATTCTCAAAGAACTGTTTTTCTGGAGCCGGAAGAAACTATAGAACTCAATAATGAAGTAGCGGCACTGGAACGAGCCGAAGCAAAAGAGATCAGAAGGATACTGGCAGATACAACAACACAAGTAGCACTATACCACCCTATACTCGAAGCATATTATCATTTATGCGGGTTGTATGATTTTATACGAGCCAAGGCTTTATTAGCCAAAGACATGAATGCTAATATGCCACGGTTAACACCACACCCCAGCTTTCAATTAGTAAAGGCTTTTCACCCTTTGCTATTCTTACACAACAAAGCTCAAAACAAGCCTACATTACCCTTAAATATATCATTAGACAGACACCAGAGAATACTCATCATTAGCGGACCAAATGCCGGCGGTAAGACCGTTACCATGAAGACCGTAGGGTTACTACAATTGATGGCTCAGGCAGGTCTACTAATACCAGCAGATGCAACATCTGAAGTAGGCATCTTCAAACAAGTGATGATACATATTGGCGACACTCAATCTATAGAACATGAGCTGAGCACCTATAGCGCCCATTTGCAAGACATGAAATACTTCATGCAATTTGCTAATGGTAAAACGCTGTTCTTTATTGATGAGTTAGGTAGCGGATCAGACCCCAACCTTGGCGGATCTTTTGCGGAAGCCATAGTAGAGCACCTTGCAAAAAAACATGCACTGGGTGTTATCACTACACACTACCTGAACTTAAAAGTAATGGCAGGCAAGGTGCAAGGCATTGTTAATGGCGCTATGGCTTTTGACGAACAAAAACTGGAGCCGCTATACCAACTGACTGTAGGCAAACCAGGCAGCTCATATACCTTCGCCATTGCGCAACGTACAGGGTTACCTAAAGAGATAATAGAAAGAGCACGCGAACTGACAGAGCGAGAGCACTTTAAGCTGGATAAAATGCTACTGAAAACTGAGCAGCAATCTGTACGTATAGGGAAGAAGGAAAAAGAGCTCAACAAAAAACTTAAAGAAGCAGAAGAAGCTAAAGAAAAGTTTGAGCGAGAAACAGATAAAGAAAAGCAAAAGCAGCACTACCAAACGCTTAAACTGCAAAACCAGATAAAGAAAGAAGAGCTGGAATACCTGCGTGATATGGAACGCAAGTTTAAACAGATCATCCATGACTGGAAGAAAGCAGAGAAACCAGAAGACAAAAAAGAGGTCATCAATGCTGCAGAAAAAGTTCTCTTTAAGAAAAAGCAAATACAAGCCAATGCTGCTATTGCCAAAAAAGCTGACAAGAACTACAAAACCATAGGTGGCGAACCTAAAACAGGGGACCTTGTAAGACACAAAAAGAACCATCAGGTAGGCACACTGCAAAGTATAGATGGCAAAAGCGCTCTAGTGCTTATCGGCAAAATGCCATTTACTGTTAAGCTGGAAGAATGGGTAGTGGTGAGCAAGAAGGAGAAACCCAAGAAAGCAAAAAACAAATAGCCCCATCAGCATAGCTGATATATAGCTACACCATAACGGAAATATCAGCATCTTTGCATTTCCGATGAGTAAAGTAACCAAAGCATATCTTGCTGTAGCATTCCTGAGCATTGCCTGGGGAACTACCTATTTAGCTATACGTATTGCAGTAATGCACTACCCTGCTTTTCTTTTTGCCGGTATGAGGCAAGTGATTGGCGGAACACTATTAGGTATCATTGCGTTACTACTCAACCGAAAAGCTGACCTGAGTAAAGAGATGTTGCTACACAACATATTTGTGGGGTTCTTGCTCATAACTCTAGGTAATGGCATCGTTTCATATGCTGAGAAGTATATACCCAGTGGTGTAGCTGCGCTTATATGCTGTTTAATGCCATTAAATGCAGTAGTGCTCAATTTGATGATCTATAAGAATGAGCACATGAACAAAAATATCATAGCGGGGCTTGCTCTTGCCATACTAGGGGTGGTGCTCATCTTCAGAGATAATATTGCAGACTTGGTAAACCCTGTATACTTCTGGGGGATGATAGCTACATACTTTGCAACTGTTAGCTGGGCATATGGCAGCATCAGAAACAGGTACAGAGAAGCAAAAGTAAATCCATTATTCAACTCAGCAGTACAATTATTTTTTGGTGGGCTAATGTTAGTAATACTTAGCCCAGCAGTAGATAGTTATGAAAACTTTGAGCCTTTTCAACCAGATGCTTTAAAAGCAATGGCATACCTGGTAGTTGTAGGCTCTTTGCTGGCGTATAGTTTTTATATGTATGCTTTTAAAATACTCCCTGTTGGAGTGGTAACATTATACGCCTACATCAACCCGTTGGTAGCAGTTGTATTAGGCTATTTTATTCTTGACGAAAGATTAACATGGTTCACAGCGCTGGCTTTTGTTACAATTGTTTCAGGGGTGTATCTTGTAAATACAGGGTACAGAAAAGAGAAGCGAAAAGCAGTACCATTAGAAAAATACTCAAAGACATGAAAAGCATAGGTTACTTAAAAAGCATAAACAGGCAGTTTCAATACTATAAATCCTTAGGAGAAAAAGCTATTAACCAGCTAGATGAGGCTTTACTCTTCAAACAGATCAACGAAGATAGCAACAGCATTGCCACTATAGTTAAACACTTACATGGCAATATGCTGAGCAGATGGACAGACTTTCTTACAACAGACGGAGAGAAAGAATGGAGAAAACGAGACGGAGAGTTTGAAAACGATATAGATAGCAAGGAGCTAATGATGCAAAAGTGGGAAGAGGGCTGGCAATGCCTCTTCAATGCACTAAACAGCATTTCTGATGATGACCTCGGTATGATCGTATACATTCGTAATGAAGGACATACCGTACTGGAAGCCATCAACAGACAACTGGCACACTACAGCTACCATGTAGGGCAGGTAGTATATGCTGCCAAGCTGCTTAAAAACGGCAATTGGGATAGCTTATCAATACCTAAAAACAAATCGTCTGAGTATAACAACAAAAAGTTCTCTCTAGAAAAAGGCGACCGCCATTTTACCGATGAGTTTTTAAAGGGCAAGTAAACATTACTGCCCTAACTTATTCGAAATAAACTCTTTTAAGCTAGCACCAACAATGTTTTTACCTGCAATGTTGCCTTCTTTATCTATAATGTAAGTAGTAGGTACTGAAGCCACTCTGTAAGCTTTTGCAACATCAGACGAAAAGCCTTTTAAGTCAGAAACATTAACCCAACTCATCTGATCTTTAGTAACAGCTTGCAACCAGCTTTCTTTATCTTCATCTAAAGAGACACTTAACACGACAAAGTCATCAGTCTTATATTTTTCATACAGTGGCTTTACTGTTTCTTTATTCTCTGCCCTACATGGCTTACACCAAGAAGCCCAAAAATCAACTAGTACATATTTACCCCGAAAATCAGAGAGGTTGACCTGCTTCCCATTAATGTCGTTTAATGATATCGTAGGCGCCTCACTACCTGTAGGCAATATATAAAACTGCTTTTCTATTAGTTTATTCATACTTGCTGTATAAACGGAATTGGGGATTGTATTATACAACCTACCGTACAGACTTAGCGCATAAGCAGAGTCGCTGAAACACGGAAAACAATGCAACGAATAAACCAGCAAGTGAGGGTTTGAAACAGTATCAGCATAACTCTTAACCATTTGGGCATTACCCATGAAGAGCTTCTTCATCTTTTCACTTATATCACTTACCTCTTCAGCAGACGCGTTTTGTTCTCGAGCAGACCTTAGCTCTTTCGCTAATGCCTTCATGTTTTCTTTATTATATTTTTGCATATCATACAACATGCGGATACGTTTATTGTAGCTATCTGCCTTTATCAAACTCAGGTCGTAATTAAACTGCGGAGCATTAGTCTCAAACTCTATCTGAGAACCTTTATGCAGAAAAAGAACTGTATAATTTTCATCGACCATGTTTAAGTTCAACTCTATCCGGCCTGAGTCGTCTTGAGAAACCAACAACACTCGATAGTAAACACTATCCTTTATTTTACTCACATCTTCAAATGCAAAAGAGCCATCTTGAGTTATCTCAGCAGTATCTACAACATTCTTACTATCAATGCTAAAAAAGTCAGTCAAATCTGCCAACTCCAATAATAGCAACTCATGTCGAGCACCTGATTCATTAGGCATATTTTGAACCCTGCCTTTTACATAAAAGCTACTCTCTACCTTCGGGCTACAAGACGCTAGTAATACAATAAGGACACTATAAAAAAATACATTTTTCATGTATACTGCATTTAAGTAGTAAAACAATTGACAACTTATTTAAACCTGAGCAACCGCTAAGCGGACTCAGCTTCGACATAAGTGTTTCCAAAAAAATCGTGTAAAAATCAACTAAAATAACAACGTGGTTAGCACGTGTTAGCAGGATAACGTCTAATCACTATTACTATCAGACTTATCCATGTATTTTTTCTCAAGTTTGTATGCACTATACAAACCTAAACCACCACCAATAGCTAACAAAGAGAAGTATATAGGTTTGTTTTCATAAAAAACATGACCGCCTCTAACTACTTTCGACACCTCTCTTAACACCGTCATATCTAGCATATAAGCGATAAATAATCCAATGCCTGCACCTACCAAGAGCAGGGCATATTTCATATAAGCAAACGGCTTAGGGCCACTATGGCTTTTTCTGGGATTAATTCCTCTTTCTATCAATGCCATATTTTCTCTGCTACGTAAAAATACATAACCGAATATCAGGGCAAACAAGGCAAAAAATATAAATATTTCTTCGTGCATATGATCGTCGTTTTATTGATACTATACCCATAAGACGCACTTACATCAATTCTGGTTACAGAAAATTAAAAAAATATTTGTGTAACCTTATATTCGTTTATTACGTCTAACTAATAAATGCACGAACAACAAGATGAAGATATCATTGATCTAGTATTACGAGGCGATCGTAATGCTTATGCCGTCCTCATCGAAAGGTACCAGCACTTTGTCTTCACACTAGCTACTAATATCATTCAGAACAGGGAAGATGCAGAAGAAGTAGCACAGGATGTTTTTGTAAAAGCATACAACTCACTACAACAGTATAATAAAAATAGCAAATTCAGCACTTGGCTGTATGCTATTTGCAGGAACACTTGTTTATCTCACTTAAGAAAAAACAAAATAGAGACAACACCTGAAACCCCGCATGCATCTCACGACAATGTAACTAAAACTGTAGAACAAAGATCAGAGAAGCAGATACTTCAAGAAGCGATCAAACAATTAAAAGAAGAGGATGCCACTGTTATACAACTATTTTACCTGCACGAACAAACCATTGAGGAAATCTCGCATATTTTAGAATTAAGTGAGAGCAATGTCAAAGTAAGGCTATTCAGAGCACGCAAAAAGCTGAAAAATATTTTTCATAACAAATACCAGAATGAGTTAACACGATAAATTGTAACTTTATATGGCTATGCAAGAGCAGGATATTGAAATACAAGTATGGGACTACATTGATAATGAATGTAGTAGTGAAGACAATGCACGCATATCTAAACTAATAACCACAGATAAGATTTGGCTAACCAAATACCAAGAACTGCTCTCTGTTCATCACTCTTTGCAAACAGAACTAAAGACCGAACAAGTTAGCTCAGGCTTTGCGGCTACAACTATGAGCAAGCTTTCTCCTAAGGCCAGTACTCCTCAAAAACTGAAACCTTTTTTCACCTGGTCTATCAGAGCAGTAGTGGCTTTTTTCATTATCTCTATCTCTGGCTTTACTATCTATAGCCTATCAATAACCGACTGGACTTTAACCAGCTATATTACACCCGAAACATCACAAACTATTACAGACAAGCTCCCTTCTAACTACCTGGTATTTGGCATACTTATTTTCGGTCTGCTATGTGCAGACTTATTATTTAAAAGGAACGTCTCCAAGCTATAAGCTTTGTAATAAGCCTAAATCAAACTCTTCAAGACTGGTCAATTTAGCATCAGCCACCTCCATTTGAGGTTTATGAAAATTAAGAACATCAGGCACTATGATCACTTTCATTCTTGCTGCTTTACCCGCTATTAGTCCGTTCAAAGAATCTTCTAACACAACACACTCCAAAGGATTAGCATTCAACGCTTTTGCTGCATGTAAAAAAACAGCCGGGTGAGGTTTTCCAAGCGCTACAACATCTGCTGATGTTATTTCATCAAAGTATTTTTTAATATCAAAATGGCTTATCAATTCGTCTATCATCCTTGCAGGAGAAGAGGATGCCAGACCTATCTTATAATTATTTGCCTTCAGCAATTCCAACGACGATACAACACCCGGCATCACTCTCCCCTTTTCTTTAGACAGAGCAATGATGTCATCTAAAATATCATCAGCCACCTTCTCAGAAGATGCTCCCTCCCATGGATATTTATGCGACCAGTAATCTGTCACCTCATATATCCTTAACCCTGTAGTTTCTTTAAACTTATCTGCTGTAATATCTATATTATGTTGCTGCGCCACACGTAGCATGCTTTCTCCCCATAGCGGCTCTGTATCCAACAAAAGCCCGTCCATATCAAATAATACCGTATTGATCTTCATCTAAATTTTATTCTATACTGTTTCGTCAATCTCTTTTTGCACCTTTTTAGGCAGCTTTGCCTTCACCAAATCGTAAGACTTCTTAATATACTCCTTCCATTCTTTTACTTTCAGCGCATTTCTATTTTCTACCGACACCCATTGTCTTTTTGCAAAATACTTTGCCTGATGTATTTGCTCATGCTCTGTTAGTAATTCGAAATCCTCTTCAGAAACCTTGATACTTGTAGCAGATGTATCCTCAAAACCTGTAATACAGAAGATCTTTTCTGCCAAAGTAAAACAAAGGTGATCATCCCATTTAATGACTTCTTCTACTGCAGGTAAGCTTAAACAAAAATCTCTTAATTGATCGGTTAGCATCTTACAAAAATAATAAAGCGGGGCTTTCCCCGCTTTACAAAACTGTTATTTATTAATCTTCCACCTTATACCTGTGTATATATTCCTACCCATAACCGGCCCCCAAACCATAGAGGCATCGAAATTATTACCAAACGGTTGCGATGCACCAATTATTGGTGATGGCTGTAAATAGTTAGCCAAGTTCTCTCCACCTACATATACTTCAAAACGCTCATTCCATGTTTTGCTTACTTGTGCATTCATTAAAAAGAATGACGGCGCACCTGTTGACGGCTGAGTGATGCCAACCTGATCTATCAACGATGGTAAACGCTTACTGCTGATCCACTGCGCCGTATAATCAAACCTCCAGGAGTTGCGCGTTTCATATCCCACATTGACAAATGCGCGATGTTGTGCTACCAAAGGTCTCCTTTTCAACACCCCTCCATATGTAGTTTTCACATCGTACCAGCGGTATGCTAGTCGCACATCCAAGTTAACGATTGGTTCATAATCCAATTGGCCCTGCAAACTATTAGCATAAGATGCGCCATTCAAATTATAGAAGTTCACCGTATTCGGGTTCTCAACATCCACCACTATCTGATTTTGAAAATCAGTATAATAATAATCAGCAGAGAAAGCACCATCACGATAATTCAAACGAAACTTTTGGGTCAGATTTATTCCATAATTCCAAGCCACCTCGGGTTGTAAGCCATAAGGCAAACTTGCATCTGTACCCGACACAACAAAACTTCTTCTACTGGCCATATACCCTATATTCTCTGCCAATATATTCGCAGTACGTTGCGCCCTACCTGCAGATGCTCTGATAGCAGTCAACTTAAATGGCGCATAACGTACATGTAAGCGTGGTGTTGCAAAAAAGCCATAAAGGTTATGGTAATCCCCTCTTAAACCTAATATTGCATTAAACTTGGTTAAATACTTGTAAGAGTACTCTACAAATGCTCCGGGCACAACCTCGCTACGTGTGTAGGTTTTATTCTCAAACTGTTCGTGATAGTTATCAATCAAACTACTCAACCCTGTTTTTAAACCATGGTTGGTATTGTTAATAATTGTTTGAAATATCCAGTTTGCGTAAAACATATTCTGCCTGGCATCGTAGTTTCTTACCCCATACAATGCCGACTGCTCGTGATGCATACCGGATAATTGCAGACCTGTACTAGTACCTTTTTTACCTGTGAATACTTTACCGATTTTCGCAAATCCTTCTATACGTTTCGTATTCATGCTAAAGCCCCACGGGTTACCAAGTACTTGTTCTGTTCCCTTTTCAAAGTTTAGCTGACCTCCTGTTTGATCTACATATACACCTTTTACACCAAACTGCATTTCAAGACCTTTGGGTCCGAAGTAGAACCATCTGTTTAGCCCCACAAATTGTTGGTTTAATGGTTGATCCATAAAACCATCGTTATTCATATCATTCTTTCTCCATCGCCCACTTCCGTGCAACATCAAATTGCTAGACAAGAATTTATTGAACTTATGCTTCAACACTACATTAGCTTCAGACCTGCCTTGTATGTTTTGGTATAAATTGATGTAAGCTTTCGGTTCTTTCTCTTCAAAAGGTTTTTTCAGTTCAATGTTCAATTGTCCAGCTACACTTTCATAACCATTCACTACACTACCTGTACCCTTACTCAGCTGCATACCTGCAATCCATGATCCTGGTGTATATGTCAAACCAGTTATTGCAGACAGCCCTCTTACATCCGGTATATTCTCTCTGGTTATTAGTGTATATGGGCCTGCCAGCCCCAACATCTGTATCTGTTTATAACCGGAGATCGCATCAGTAAACGATACATCTATAGATGGTGTCGTTTCAAAACTCTCACTCAAATTACAGCAAGCTGCTTTTAGAATTTCGCGTTCGCTGATCATCTCAGACTTTCGTGTATCTAACAGGCCTATCTCATTACCTTTTCTGCGGTATTTCACCTTAGCCTCTTTCAGCGTATGTACGGCTCTCAGTACAACCTCTACTTCATTAGTATCGCGGCTTATATCAATAGTGTCGCTTACATAACTGGTTGCGCTAAACACAATACGTTCAGTTGAGCGAGGAACATCAAAACGATATGCGCCATCTACATCGGTCTGTGTACCTGTTGAGCCGTCAATAGTTTTTACTACTACTCCAACCAAAGGAGCCTTTTGCCCATTATTATTCTCGAATACAGTGCCATAAACCTGCCTGTCTTGTGCACGAGTGCTTAATACACTCGTTAACAACACAAACAGCAACAACACGTGAAAAGTGTTCTTCTGTTTCATTTATGTGTTGTTTTTATTCTTTATCGCACGTACCTGTTCTATACTTACAACAGTTCGGTAGTTTTTCGTAAGACTCTTCTGTAGCTAAAGCCACATCGGAATCGTGCCCGGCAGCCGCAATGCTTTTAAGTATTTCGTCTGAAGATGTTTTTGAAGACTTGTAAGTAACTATAAGGTTCTTGGTTTCTTTATTCCAGTCTGCACGCTTAACACCTTTTATATACGCAGCTTTTTCTATGCGGGTTTTACAGCTACCGCAGTTACCGCTTACCGTCAATGTATCGGTTACTATTTCAGTGTTCTTATCTGATTGTGCAAACATATTAGTTGCACTAAACATGAAGGAAAAGATTATTACTAGATATTTCATTTTACTATGATTAATGTTTGAAACTGCGGTTACTTTAAATAACCACTTTTATTGGATAAATTATATTTTTATAATATAACCTACCAATTAACCATAGTAAGTATAGCTTGAGTAAAGCTTATATAGAGGAATGTTTTGCCAGAGATCGGGCGGTGCGTTAGCACAACCATCTAAAGAGATATACGCTTGTAATGGCAATGCCTCTACTACTATAATAGGATCTGTTATTACAGCATTCGAGATAAATGGCTTAGCAACTATATCCTTTACATAAGATACATCCTGATCACTATTCACTTTTGCAATGAACACTTCATCTTCGCAACAGGAGTCATTTTTATCCATTTCATCGCCGCAGGTATCACCATCACAACCAGACTGATCTGAATATAAACTCCAAGACTCTAATTCATGCCCACAATAATGCAACGACACCATCACGCCAGATACAGCAGTGATGTACAATAACATTAATGGTATGACCAGTAGTCTTTTCACTGTTGCAAAGATACAAAAGAGCTTGTTAACAAATCTAAAAAGCCTTGTATATCAGTATTGATACAATTTATGTACATTGGCAATATGGTCAATCCATTTAAAATAGGCGATACCAAAGAGTTTAGGCATACTGTTACAGAAGCAGATGCAGCGCGCTTTGAAAGTGGCGAAGTACACAAGGTCTATTCCACCTTTGCCCTGAGCAGAGATGCAGAATGGGCGGGAAGACTATTTGTGTTAGACATGAAGGAGGCTCATGAAGAAGGAATCGGCACAGGCATAACAGTTACACACCATTCGCCCGCTTTGATGAGTCAAGAGGTGATTTTTAAAGCCACACTAACCGAAGTAAATAAAAAGGAGGTCGTAGTAGATTATACTGCACATGTCGGTGAGCGCTTAGTAGCTACAGGAAAAACATGGCAAAAGATATTAAGGAAAGAGAAGATAGAGCAACTATTTAGTTCGCTTGAATAGTAATTTTCTTGAGAAGAAATAGGATACTACATATAAAAGTACAATACCACACAACATCAATACTATATTCCTTGCATAGTTTTCTCCTAAGAGCTTCTCATCATACCCTGCTCTTTTAACCATCCCATTTATTAAACTGAATACAAATAGTATCACTGCAGGCACAACTGTAGAGATTGTGGAAATTAACACAGATTGTTTGTAAGCAATATTGGGACTATTCCCCCGTCTTCTAATTCTGTATTCAAAAAGGTATATGACAGCCGCAGGTAACGCTATATAAAAACGATTCCAACTATTATTTTTTGAAGCAATTCCATTACTTAAAATGCTTCTTGATCATTGGCAGTAAACCTTCTGCCCAAATAGCATATTCTTTACCAGAGTAGTGCAGTTTATCACCGACTAAATAGCTTTCATCAGTGCCATGCTCTCTGGTACTTTCTGTTATTTCTAACCAATGGCATTTATGCGCTTTGGTTATCTCTTTTTTTGCTGCATTGTAGGCATCTATCTCTTCGGCGATTTTTACTCTGTCCTTACCCTCTGCAAAAGGAGTTACTCCCCAATCAGGTATAGACAACACAAACACCATACAAGGATCGCCACCTGCAAAACCAATGGACTGTTCCAATAGCTGTGTAAACTCTTCTTTAAAGTTTTCAACACTTCTACCACGGTATTGATTATTTACACCAATCAATAGTGTTACAAAAGAGTAAGTGTCTGTGATATTTGCCTCTTTAATTGCAGCAGCCAATTCATCTGTTGTCCAGCCAGTAACTGCAATTAACTTAGAGAGTTCTACTTCTAAGCCTGCTTCATTTAAAAGCTTTACTGTTTGGTTGGGAAAGTTATCCTTCGCCTCTACTTGTTCACCAATAGTGTAAGAGTCGCCTAAAGCTAAATATGTATGCATGATATTATTATTCTGTGCATTCAAAGATGTTGCATAAAACAATAATATGCAACACGTATATACTATACTGTATTTACTTACCCACAAAAACCGTTTTAATATTCGTAAACTCTCGTATACCATATTTGCTTAATTCTCTTCCGTATCCGCTTTGCTTCACACCTCCAAAAGGTAAGCGCGGATCTGAATGTACAAAAGCATTTACGAAGCAATTACCAGATTGTATTTCTGTAGCAGCAATTTTTTCGGCTTTCTTCACATTTTTAGAGAAAATGCCACCACCTAAACCATAGATTGTATCGTTGGCAATTTTAATAGCTTGTTGCTCATCTTTTGCAGTTATGATCGCAGCCACCGGTCCAAATAGCTCTTCATGATAAGCCGGCATTCCTTTCTTCACATTAGTCAATACCGTTGGCGGATAAAATGCACCGTCTCCCTCAGGTATGTATCCACCACAAAGCAACTTCGCACCTTTTTTAATACTGTCCTGTACTTGTTGGTGCAGCTCATCACGCAGGTCTTTTCTTGACATAGGCCCTATCCTGTTTTTAGTATCCATAGGTTCACCAAAAGTAGAAGCCTCCATTTGTGCCACCATCTGCTCTTCAAATTCTTGCTTCACATCCTTTTCTACAATAAATCTTTTGGCACTTACACAGCTTTGTCCTGTATTTACTAACCGACCTTTTACGCATGTATCTACAGCCAATTGCATATCCGCATCTTTCAATATAATATAGGCGTCACTTCCACCAAGCTCCAGCACTTGCTTTTTGATGTGCGAAGCGGCTACACTGGCAACATGTTTTCCTGCCTCTGTACTACCTGTTAACGTTACCGCAGCAATGGCAGGGTGCTCTATTATTGGAGTAACCTTTGAACCTGGCACAACCAATAGCTTAAATACATTTTTAGGCACATCTGCCTCTTTCAATATTTTTTCAATTGCCTTTGCACAACCTGTTACATTAGACGCATGTTTTAAAACCATAGTGTTACCGCCCATCAGTATCGGCGCCATTGCTCTGAAAACTTGCCAATATGGAAAATTCCATGGCATGATAGCCAATACTGTACCCAAAGGCTGGTACGATATATAACTCTTTCTGGCGTCTGTTTCAACTACCTCATCTTTTAAAAAAGCCGCACCATTCTTTGCATAAAACTCCATGTTCATAGCACACTTCTGCACCTCTGCAATACTCTGTGCAATAGGCTTGCCCATCTCTAAGGTTGCCAACTCTGCCAGTTCTCTTTTATTATTCTTAATGGCTTTAGCTATACGTCTTAGTACTGCTGCACGCTCTCTGTAGCTTGTTTGCCTCCAGCTTTCATATGCTTTTGCAGAAGCCTTCAGGCTACGCTCTATTTTCTTTTCGTCATCTATATTATATGTGGCAATTACCGACCCGTTAGCGGGATTAATAGATGTGATTGTATCACTCATTGCATTGTGTTTAGGTACACAAAGCTAAGCATGAAGCTGTTAATAAATCACTAAGCTTAGATAGAGCCTGTTAATACTAGTATAGCACTACCCAATAAACTGTTTTAGATGAAACAGTAATGCTTTTAAATTCACTTGCTCAATTGGGTGTGGTGTTTTAGGGAGCATTGCCATTTGCGCATTGGGCATTATGTTATATACATCTACTGTTTCTTGCATAGTGATCATTTTATCCCTGTCACCCAGCATTATTAACGATGGTATTTCTATATGCTCATAATCCGTAAGCTTTAGCGGATTATCTTTCCCCATTACCAACAGCATCTCTTTTGTGTGCTGCAACACCTCTTTCCAATTGTTTGGCGCATGTCTTTCTTTAAGTGTCTTTGCAAAACCAGGTAGCTTTTCTTCTATCTTGTTTGCATTCAGCATTTTTAATTCCTTTTCGGCAGTAGGCTCATCCCAGTAAAATTTTGTTGCCAGCGTAGCTATTTTATCTATTCTGTCAGGATGTTTTTTTGCCAGCATCATTGCCACATACCCGCCCATGCTATAACCGAATATCGATACCTTTTCCAGCCCGTCTTTATCCAACGCTGCTAATACTTCATCTGCAAATAACTCAATTGAAAACGGCTGATCAGAAAAAGGTTTACCTCCATGCCCGCTAAAGTCTAACTTATATACTTTATAATATTCGCTTAGCTGCTGTTCAATTTCATTTAATTGTGTATGAGCACCTATGGCACCATGTAAGAGTAATAAAGGTTGCATACCCTCAAGATATACAACCCCTGCTTAAAACAAAAAAAGGAGCCTTACGGGGCTCCTTTTTAATATTACAACGAGAGAGACATTTCTTATTGTTGAGTAGCTGTGTAAACCACATCTACTGCGTAGGTACCTGCTGGATATGCAAAACCAGGGGTAGCTTTATACTTTACACTGAAGGTTTGGTTACCACCACGTGTACCGGCACTGATCAAATCCTGGCTAGAGCTCTTTAATGTAGCATAGTTTGTTGCTGAAAAAGGACTAGCGATTGACCCACCTGTTCCGTTGGCTGTTACTTTTACTGCTAATACATTCTCTACAGGCATTGTTGGTGCAGGTGTAGTATTACCAGTGTATGTGAAGTTAGCCGCGTTTGACTTAACAGCTACTGTAAAGTTTTTATTTGAACGTACTTTCAACTCTTGTGCGCTTGATTCAACACCGTTGGCGTAATCGTTAACTGATGTGAATGGAATGTTTACATCTGCTCCTGTTGCGCTGCTATTACCCGTGAATGTGATCTCGATAGCGTTGCTCAATACTAAGTTAGTAGTTTGAGAAGCTGAAGATGATTGGTTAGCCTGGTTTTGTGCGTTTGCTGTGAAACCTAGAGTTGCTAATGCTGCGATTGCGATGATCTTTTTCATAATTGTTGTTTTTGTTTGTTGTTTGATTTAATTGTTTGTTTTTCTGTTTGTCGTTATTGACAATACAAAGATGCAACCACAACCCGCCTCAGGCAAAAAAACAGCCTTTGTTAACCGCGGGTTTGCAACCCGCTAACAACTCATTAACAAACAAAACAACATAAACAAATGAATATCAATACATTATAAACTTGCCGCATATTTCTATTAGATTTGCGTCCTAAAACCGTTAACATTGAGAGCAGACTTTTCTGAGGCACAACTAGAACAGATGGTTACCCACTATGTGGGCAATAAACATACAGACGATCAATTCTTCTACGCTGAGCAACCAATAGACATAAAGGACGAAGAATTAAACGAGCAACTGAAGCAACACTTCACTCATCCTTTTAGAGATATTGAAGAATATTATGAATTTTATCACGAGAGTAATATCAACTTAAATGCTGTCATGCATTTCTCTAGGTCTGTTTTTGAAGATCCGTCATCATTACTGACCAACTCTATTAGTGCAGCTAAACACTTGTTTGAGATATCAGACTCTCCTAATATCAAAAGCGGAGAATTTCATGTCGTATACCTAACGGATGTATATATAGATGGGGAGACTACTGATGCTATCGGTATATTTAAAACAGAGAACAGAGACCTTTTCTTCAAATTCGACAAAAGCTTTTCCGGATATGAAATAAACATACAGGAAGGCATACAAATGGAAAAGATAGACAAGGGCTGTATTATATATAACCTAGGAGATCAGTACACAGTATCTATAATAGACAAAACCAATAAAAAAAATGATGCCATCTACTGGATAGACAAGTTTTTGAAAGTAAAAGGCAAGTCTGACGAATACCACCACACTGCAGAATACCTGACGGCTACCAAAGATTTTATTACCAAACAAATACCGGAAGAATATGAGGTAACCAAAGCACAGCAAGTAGACCTTCTAAACAAGTCAATCAAATTCTTTAAAGAGAACAGTGAATTTAATGAACAGGCCTTTGCTCATGATGTATTTGAAGATCCAGAGTTGATCAAATCCTTCAGCGGATATAAACAAGACTATGAACAAGAGCACGAGATGGAGCTAGGTAGTAGCTTTTCGATTTCCGGTTCTGCGGTAAAGAAATCGGCTCGCGTGTTTAAAAGCGTTATTAAGCTGGACAAGAACTTCCATGTATATGTACACGGAGACAGAGATTTAATAGAAAAGGGATATGATGAGGCGGTAGGCAAGCACTATTATAAAATATACTTCGACGAAGAAACATAAAACAAAAAAAGGAGCCTTACGGGGCTCCTTTTTAATATTACAACGAGAGAGACATTTCTTATTGTTGGGTAGCTGTGTAAACCACATCTACTGCATAGGTACCTGCTGGATATGCAAAACCAGGGGTAGCTTTATACTTTACACTGAAGGTTTGGTTACCACCACGTGTACCCGCACTGATCAAATCCTGGCTAGAGCTCTTCAATGTAGCATAGTTTGTTGCTGAAAAAGGACTAGCGATTGACCCACCTGTTCCGTTGGCTGTTACTTTTACTGCTAATACATTCTCTACAGGCATTGTTGGTGCAGGTGTAGTATTACCAGTGTATGTGAAGTTAGCCGCGTTTGACTTAACAGCTACTGTAAAGTTTTTATTTGAACGTACTTTCAACTCTTGTGCGCTTGATTCAACACCGTTGGCGTAATCGTTAACTGATGTGAATGGAATGTTTACATCTGCTCCTGTTGCGCTGCTGTTACCTGTGAATGTGATCTCGATAGCATTACTCAATACTAAGTTAGTAGTTTGAGAAGCTGAAGATGATTGGTTAGCCTGGTTTTGTGCGTTTGCTGTGAAACCTAGAGTTGCTAATGCTGCGATTGCGATGATCTTTTTCATAATTGTTGTTTTTGTTTGTTGTTTGATTTAATTGTTTGTTGTTTTTCTGTTTGTCGTTATTGACAATACAAAGATGCAACCACGACCCGCCTCAGGCAAAAAAACAGCTCTTGTTAACCGCCGATTTGCAACCAGCTAACAACTCGTTAACAAACAAAGTAACACAACACGCTAGAAATCAACCACTTAAACACTTACCGAGAAAATTCTTAACAAATACACGCTCCTATTGTTAAATCGCTCATTTGTGAAAACTATCTAAAACTCAACGCCTTAACAGTCCTTTGTGATAATTCGGAATTGTATTTGGATAGGTTAGTATGTACCAAAACATACGATTATGAGCAGGTTAATAAAATTTACAGGAATAGCAGTACTGATGAGTGCATTAATAATATTAGGCGCTCCTATCAAGAAGGCTAATGCACAGCCCAACGTGTCAGTATCGTTTCAGATGTTTTACAACAACCTGCAACCATACGGACAATGGATAAACTATGGACAACATGGATATTGTTGGGTACCTAACAACGTAGGCTCAAACTTCAGACCTTATTACTCAAACGGTCATTGGGTAATGACTGATTATGGCAATACCTGGGTATCTGATTACTCATGGGGCTGGGCACCGTTCCACTATGGCCGTTGGACTTATGACGACTATTATGGTTGGATATGGGTACCCGGTAACACATGGGGACCTGCATGGGTAAGCTGGCGAAACGGTGGTGGCTATTACGGCTGGGCACCTTTAGCACCCGGTATTAATGTAAATATTGCCATTGGTCCAAGATCGTATTGTAGCAACGACTGGTGGGTATTTATACCTCAGCGCCATATATATAGTAATCGTTTTCAAAGATACTGGAGAGGCGCACAGTATAACACCACAATTATCAACCGTACAACGGTAATTAATAATACTTATGTACGTGGCAACCGCAGATATGTGGCAGGCCCCAGAAGAGCAAGTGTACAACAAGCTACAGGTCGCCCTGTAAGAACATACGGTGTTCGCAGCGGATTAAAACCAGGTCGGTCTCAGGTACGGGGAAACACATTGAGTGTATACAACCCGAATTTTCGTCAACGTAATAATGAGCGTCCGCAACGTGTGGCTACCAGATCTAACGTGAGAACCGGCAGACCGGGCGGGGCAACCAGAAACACAGCAAGTGCACCTCGCAGAGTTGCGACACCTAGTACAAACAGGCCTACACAACAACGTGCGGTAACACAAAGCAGGCTAACATATAATAAACCACGCGCAAACACACAACGTAATACACAGGCTTCGCGTCAGCCACAACAGCAACGTAAAATAACAGACCGCAGACAGCAATCATGGCAGACCAACAGGCAACCGACAAGAAGCCAACCTGCACAAAGAAGCAATACGCAAAGCAGACCAACATATAACAGGACACAAGCGAATAGAAATACACAAAGGGCCAGAACTCAAACAAGGCCTACGCAAAGAACGAGAGCTACACAATCCAGACCGCAGACAAGCAGATCATCATCTGCACAAAGAAGTAGCAGCAGAAGTAGTAATAGTAGAGGGTCAGGAAGTAGTGCAAGCAGAGGTAGAAGGTGAGAATAGCCCCTCGGTCAAAAAGCCGAGGGGTTTCTTTTTAAAGTCCTTTCTATAGTATTTCATCAATTAATGTATTTTAGTTGTTAGCACTCAATAATTACTCATGGCTAACAATCGCGATAAATCTTATGGTGTATCTATATTTCTAATAGGCACACTTTTTTTCATATTTGGTTTTATTACCTGGCTGAATGGCACACTCATCCCCTATTTAAAAACTACGTGCCAGCTGGATGATGAACAAGCATCCTTGGTTACGTTTGCATTCTTCATCTCATACTTTGTAATGGCTATCCCATCTTCTATCATCCTAAAGAAGACAGGTTTTAAAAATGGTATGGGGTTAGGGTTGATCGTCATGGCTATTGGTTGCTTAATATTTATACCTGCAGCACAACAGCGTAACTACAATTACTTTTTAACAGGTTTATTCGTTCAGGGGCTGGGGTTAACCATATTACAAGCCGCATCCAACCCATATGTTACTATTATAGGCCCTATTGAAAGTGCTGCAAAGCGTATCAGTATTATGGGTATTGCTAATAAGGCTGCCGGCTTTTTAATACCGATTATACTAGGAGGTATCCTACTAAAGAATGTAGACAAACTAAATGAGCAACTTGCAGGAGATATTTCAGCAGTTCAAAAAAACGAGATATTAGATACACTAGCACAAAGAATTATCTCACCATACATTATACTTACTGTTGTTTTGGTGCTGGTAGCAATATTTATTCGCCTTTCGCCTCTACCCAATATTAAAGACGAAGAAAATGAGACTAAAGAAAATGAAAAACGCAGACCTTTAAGCAGTTATACTTACCTGTTTTTAGGTGCACTCGCCATATTTGCCTATGTAGGTGTTGAAGTCTTAGCGGGTGATTACATCATCAGGTATGGACAGTTTTTAGATGTACCTACAGAGTATGCCAAATACCTCACATCATTAACATTATTCTTTATGGTAGCAGGCTATTTAATGGGGGTGGTACTTACACCCAAATACATGTCTCAAGAAAAGCTGTTGAGGATATGCCTTATAGCCAGCTTAGTACTAATTACCGGTGTATTATTATCCTTAGGTAAAGTATCAGTATTACTACTGTCGTTACTTGGCTTTACCCATGCCATCATGTGGCCTGCCATATGGCCCATGTCTATTAAAGGGCTTGGCGGGCATACAAAAATCGGCTCGGCATTGCTCATTATGGGTATTGCAGGCGGCGCGATTATCCCTTTGATATATGGTAGCTTGAGTAAAAGCTCAGGCGACCTGCAACAATCTTTCTGGATAATGATACCATGCTACCTGTATATACTTTTCTTTGCGACCAAAGGACATTTGATAGGTTATAAAAAAGAGGAGCAGTAGTACTGCCATAAGCAAAGGAAACGTCACTTATTTTGCAGTTCAGCTACAATATGCGGGAAGTCATTTGCGCTGCATAACCCCAACTTTGTTTCGCTATTATTCAAGTCGGTTACATTTTCAATTATGGCGGCTTGTTGGATAAGTTGCGGAATATGTGCGAACTTTGTTACACAGGCATGTTTGTGTCCATGTTCAATTTTATCAATCGGGAACCAGCCATTAAACACACTCTGAAGTATTATACAATTGACGTTTTCATATTGAGAAACATTATTAAGGTTAAACAACACATCATAACTTACAGGTAACCGCACATCAGCGTAAGCATAAAGGGTCATAAGTAATAGTTCATTATTACCAGGCTGCCAATCAATAAACTTTTCATATAATTCGGGTTCAAGCCCTTTGTCCTTATGCAGCTTAATACAGCTGCCTTTAATAGCAGAAATCATCTTACCTGACAATACACCATGAACGATCAAATACCTAGATGCGGGATCAGCACTTTTTTCATCCAACATAATTTTTCTTTTTACACCGTTTAAAACTACTTATTTTAGATCTACTATGTACGGCGAGCAATCAGGACAACAAAAAATATCAAAGAAGAAAAAGAACTACCCGGTAAATGAGCAGCTGGCAAACTATCTGTTGCATAATGCCAGAGAGATAGATTTGCCTATCAGCTATTATGAACTGACACAGTACGACACAGGCATACCTTCTTTAGACAAAGAAGGTAATGATACACTTTGGCTAACTGCCATATACAACCCTAACAACACCCATCGCATACACGAAGGGTTGAAAAACATGTATTCGATATTAAGAACCGAAGGTTATGGTGCGGTGCATAAGCACTTACACATCGACCGTATTGAGTACTGCACTTTTGGCAATTCTAATCCCTTCCGTATTAAGATAGTAAACAACCTGAACGATAACTACGATTACTTCTACATCAAAAAGGCTGATGCATCTCGCATTTACGGGCTGGAGCTAGAACATATACTCTCCCCTTCACGTATCAACTACTTTGTAGATAATAAAACCTTATTGGAGGAACATATTGCGGGTGTACCCGGAGATATATTCATTGACAATTTTTTAAAAAATAAAGAATACAACAAAGTAAGAATAGCTAAAGAGCTTGTGAAATTTAACGAACGTTCTTTTGTTCGCTTGCTGGGCGATATGCGCTCTTACAATTACGTGTTTGATATCACTCCGGATTTTGAAGAAATACAGTTCCGCATTAAAGCCATAGACTTTGACCAACAATCTTACGAAGGAAAAAAGACCTTGTACCTACCACAGTTTTATAAAGAAAACTACCCTCTGGTAAGATTGGTACAACAACACCTTACGTTAGAGAACATAGAGCAATATCAAAAAGAGGAGCGTACACTCATCGCACGTCGAAGCAAATCTGCACATATTCGTTTAAACGCATTGCTAACGGTAATGGAGCAAGACACAATATCTCTACCTGAAAAAATGATGCAGCTAAGAGAAGAATTGGCAGAACATTATAAAGATGACGGGTTTCTTAAGTGCGACTCAATGGGCGCTATTCTTCGCCGCAGTATTGCCATACTGTAACTACTTTTTCTCGAACGCTACATGGTAGTAGCACCACAAACCTTTCTTGTACGACTTGTACTGCGCCAACGCTGTTTTATAATGATCACGCGCGAAAGGATGAGTGTCTTTATTGAAGAAGTTGTAAAGTTTACTGTACCATGCACCTGCCAGGTAAGCGTAGTACAAAGCATTTACAGATTTCTTTACTGCTTGTGTATGATCTACCTTGCCTGCCAATTTAAACCCATTCTGCTCACCATCTGCCTGAAACTCATCAACAGTTTGTATATCTGCTATTGCCCAACCGTTGAACATCGTTAGCATATCTCTGTCTTCTTCAATATCAAAAGAGCGCGTTTTAAAAAAATCGGCTACAACTAGCTTACCACCCGGCTTTAACACCCTGCACATCTCTTTAAAAAAGGCTGCCTTGCTTGTAGCTGTTGTCATACTTTCTATAGCCCACGCTACATCAAAAGTGTTATCAGGAAAATCTGTATTTGTATAATCTTGCTGTTGAAAATCTACAAGATCGCTTATACCTTCTCGCTTTGCATATTCTGTAGCAGTAATGGTTTGCTTTTTGCTGAGTGTAATACCTGTTGCTCTGCAACCTATATTTTTTGCAAGGTATATAGACGATCCACCAACACCACAACCAGCGTCCAGCACGTAGTGTTCTTTTTTTATCCCACCCAGTTGCTGTAATAATTTATTACCATTTATTACTGCTTCAGAAAGGTTTTTAGTAGTGGCATCCCATATACCATAGTGCAAACCCATATTCTTATCGAGTTTCCAGAACTGGCGATAATGCACCTCTGTCTCGTCGTAATAATTCTCAACTTCCTTATTAGTAAAGGTCTTCATTACTTGTACGGGTTTTATTTATTTTTCTGGAATACCATATGGTGGTAACACCACAATCCTTTTTTATATGCCTTGTATTGTGCCTTTGCAGTTTTGTAATGGTCTCTGGCAAACGGTCTTGTATTCTTATTCAGGAAATTGTACAACCGGCTGTACCATCCACCTGCCAGGTAAGCATAGTACATCACGTTCACAGATCTTTTAATGTCTTTGGTATAGTCCTGTATACTCACCAATGTAAAGCCTGCCTCTTCACCATCTTTCAGAAACTGATCTAATGTACCAATGTCCGCTATTGCCCACCCGTTCAACATCATCTGCATATCAGCATCTTCTTCAATACCATAATCTCTGGTTTTATAGAAATCGCCAACTATAAACTTACCGCCGGGTTTAAGCACCCTGTGCATTTCTTTAAAAAGGGCCGGCTTGCTTGTAGCGGTAGAAGTACTCTCCAGACCCCAGGCTATATCAAAACTCCCGTCAGGAAAGTTTGTATTCGTATAATCCTGTTGTTGAAAGTCTACCAAATCACTGACACCTTCACGAGCCGCATAGTTTGCCGCAGTAACGGTTTGTTTCTTACTCAGTGTAATGCCTGTTGCTTTACACCCTACATGTTTTGCCATGTAAATAGAAGAGCCGCCTACACCACAACCAGCATCTAACACATGATGCTCTTTCTGAATACCTGCTCTAAGCATCAATTGCTTATTGGTATTCAGCATTGCTTCTGCCAGGCTTTTGGTACTCGCGTCCCAAACACCATAGTGCAAAGACATGATCTTATCTAATTTCCAAAACCGACGATAATGGATCTCTGTTTGGTCGTAGTAACTTTCAACTTCTTGGTTGCTAAATGTCCTCATCGGTTGCCTATTTGGGCGTGAAACATTCTATAGAAAACACATACTAACCCGGTATACGAGCCATGTATTTTGTCATCTCTTTTATTTGTGCAACTACCTGCTCATTCTTAGACTTACAAGCTTTTGCCTTATTGAAGTATAGTTTTGAGCTGCGGAAATCTCTGCGTTGCATACAGATGCCAGATAATTGCAAATAAGCTGTAGCCTCGCTGTCTTTATCCGGCAAACCTGCCTTAACAGCTTTGCGCAAATTCTCGTAAGCTTCTTTGATGTTTCCTTTTTTAAAGGCGATAGAACCTAATTGAAGATAGGCAGTTCCTTCATACTCCTTCTCCGGCATACCTGCTTCAAGGCCTTTTTTCAAATCAGCCTCTGCACTATCCAAGTCATCAGACATGGTAGAGATGTTGGCTTTTAACATGTAATAAGAAGACCTGACAGGCTTGTACAGCATTTTAGGGCTCTTTACTTTTTGTATCAGTGCCTGCGCACCATCAAGATCCCCCTCCTCAACATACTTCTGTATAAGAGTCATCGGACCTATCATAAAATGAGCGACTATTACCAAAATTGCTATTATGAACAAAATGATAGGTGCCCACCAGTTCACCTCAATACCTATCCAAACACCTAAGCCTATTAATATTATCGCAATAGGCAGTCTATTCAATACTAAAAAACGTCTGATCGTTAAATTCATCTACTATATAATTGGTGCAAATATAATTTTTTATAAGTCTTCTTCTCTCTCCAACATCAATATACTGTGCTGAGGTACTATGTAGTACTTTTCACCCTCATACAAAACCTCTGTGGAACCACTTACCAGAAATATAGCCAAATCGCCTTCTTTTGCTTGCAAAGGGATGTATTTCACATTTTCCTGAGGCTCTTTCCACGCCTCATCTTCATCCGCAACTACAGGTATCGGAAAACCGGGGCCTGTTTTAATAACATAACCTTGCTGTACTTTCTCTTTCTCCTGCACACCAGGTGGTAAATACAGCCCGGAACTGGTGCGCTCATCCGGCTGGGTAGGCTTTATCAATACCCTATCTCCAACTATCACCAGCTTTTTCCACTTATTATCCTGAGTAAGGTTCACCATGATTTCTGTTTCAAGGGCACAAATTTAAAGTATTTTGGCAGTTTCGCTAAACATAGCTTAAGCTGTATCTTAGCCCCGCTTATTTATGAAAAAGAAAGATTGGTACGAGAACTGGTTTAGTTCTAAATACTATAGCATATTATACCAGGACAGAGATGAAACTGAAGCAGAACAGTTCATAGAAAGGTTGGTAGCGCATCTTCAACCCAAGCAAAACAGCAAAATGCTGGATATTGCCTGTGGAGAAGGGCGACATGCTATTCAACTGGTGGAACACGGGTATGATGTAACGGGAATAGACCT
This sequence comes from Bacteroidia bacterium, assembly GCA_030429205.1. GTDB lineage: Bacteria > Bacteroidota > Bacteroidia > Chitinophagales > Chitinophagaceae > UBA5543. The sequence goes on along the minus strand of JAUICZ010000001.1, from coordinate 1,963,469 downwards.
ATCGTACAAAAGCATATTAAAAGCCAAAGAAGCAGAAGGCGACAACCTGCATTTTTATGTACACGATATGCGCTTCCCTTTTTACATGAACTATTTCGACTACAGCTTCAACTTCTTTACCAGTTTTGGGTACTTCGATAAAAAAAGGGACCACGAAATGGCTGCCAAATCTTTTGCAAGAGGTCTAAAGAAAGGTGGCATACTTGTAGTTGATTACCTTAATGCCAACTTCGTGCTCAACAACCTTGTTACGGAAGCTGTTATTGAGAAAGAAGAATACACCTTTAACATCACCAAATCAGTAGTAGACAAACACATTATAAAAGATATTCGTTTTAAAGACACTGAAGGGAAAGACTTACATTACGCAGAACGCGTGGCAGCCTTTACATTAACAGATTTTTTGGAGATTTTCGGAAAAGCCAACCTAACTTTGGTTGATAGTTTCGGAGACTATCATTTAAACAAATACGACGAACAGAACTCTCCGAGATTGGTAATGGTGTTTCAAAAATAATTATGCTGGCAAAAATTCATGAACAACTTGTTTATTGGGACTATACCGTATGGTATTACCTAAACACCCAGTGGGTAAATGAGTTTTTGGATTTTGTAGTACCATTTATTCGTAATCAATGGACATGGGCACCGCTGTACCTTTTCCTGCTGATATTTATGCCGCTTAATTTTGGTCGTAAGGGCTGGATGTGGCTGGTATTTTTTTTACTATGCTTTGCTATCGGCGACTATGTAAGTGCCAGCATTATTAAGCCATACTTTGTGCGCTTGCGACCATGTAACAACCCTTACATCCAAGACATTGTGCACCTGCTAGTTCATTGTGGCAGTGGATATAGTTTCCCTTCGTCACATGCTACAAACCATTTTGCTTTAGGCATTTTTGCTGCTTACACCATTAAAAAGAAATGGGTTTGGTATGCAGGCATCTTGTGGGCATTATCCGTAGGGTATGCACAAATATATGTTGGCGTACACTTTCCGGGAGATGTATTTGTAGGGGCTATTCTTGGTATAATAATCGGGCTGTTGGTAGGAAAAACCTATATGAAGGTTTACAAAGGGTTGCAAACTACTTAGGGTCTATGTATTGCATTAGCTCTTTTTTAGAACTTTCTAAAGAAAATGCATCTACCAGTTGTTTATAGTTGTGTGCATCAAGCACTTTATTGTACCCCCATTTAGCCAACTCCACACCTGTACTTTCAAAAGCTACCCAATCAACCATTTTTTTCATTTGTTCTGTTGTAAACTCTCTACCCTTTAATGACGATTGTAACCATTGCAACCTTTCTGTATCTGTAGGTATTTGAGCAACATGTTCTTCCCATGCTACCAGGTCTTCGTCAGTCAGCACTTTTTGTGTCACGGTGTGTACCTGTGTAGGTTCATGTTCCGGAGTAGCCATGTTGGCTTGTTCATTAATATCCTTGTGTTCTATCATCATTCGTCCGCTTCTTCCATCTACAATACATGTAGTAGCATTACCTCTTTTCAACCGTATTCTGCTGGTATGTACCAACCTTGCCTTACCCCCACCATCTCTGTAAGCAATAAATTCATATACCCTTAAATCGTGCCATCCCGGGGGTATGTCCACGAACGTCAACTCTCTGCCCACTCTTTTATAATCTCGTCCATCGATAGAAACTGTTATTTCCGAGCGGTCTTCCATCATTATTTTTAAGACATTCTGTGCCTTTGTAGAAAGTGCCGTAGATATAAATAGTAATGTGCCTAATAGATATTTCATACCAAATGCATTAGTATAAGTTCAATTTACACAATAGATATGGGTAGAATATTTATTAAAAGCCTATTTACCAATATTTTAACGCTGTGTGAGCAGAGCTGTTAAAATACCTGTAGACACTGCTGCATTTAAAGACTCTGCCCCGCCCCCTTTGGGTATGGTAACCTGATGCGATGCCAAAGCTATCAGTTCGTCTGACAATCCTTTAGACTCATTACCTATAAGAATTATGCCTTTGTTGCCTGCCGATATCTTATGAATATTCTCACCACCTAGTGTAGCTGCGTATACAGACAGATCTGTACTTTCTAAAAAAGTTGGCAATTCCTGTACATGAACCTGTACTCTTAAATGCCCGCCCATAGCAGACTGTATCACCTTAGGATTGTATTGGTCTACACAATCAGCAGAGCAAACTATGTTTTTTACACCAAACCAATCAGCTATCCTGATGATAGTGCCCATATTTCCTGGATCTTGTATAGTAGATAAGCCTATCACCCACCCGTCTTTAGGCAGTACTGTTTGTACATCAGGTATTTTCACCACCAGCAAAACCTGATTAGGTGTTTTTAAGGCCGTTACCCTGTCCAGTTCTGTAGATTTTATATTAATGATCGTTGCCTTGCTATGTTTGTTGACCAATTCATGATTTTGAGCCAACCAATCGTCTGTTGCAACCACAAATTCAATTACCTGATCAGACATTAACCATTCTTTGGCAATTTTATCCCCTTCTGCAATGAAAGCTTGATGTTCTTTGCGGTATTTTTGTTGTGTTAACGAACGAATGTATTTAATTTGTGTTTTTGACAACATGAGGGCAAAATTATAGCTTCTTGTCCTGAACTAATGCATGAATAGAAAAATAAAACTATATATCATATTTGTCGTATTCTGCGCTGCTGTTTCGGGCATGGGTTGTAACGTCACTAAGCACATCAAAGATGGAGACCATTTATTAAGGGCAAACAACATCGAGTTTGAGTCTGATAAGTACGTAAACAATAAAGGTGAGCTCTCTGACAACTTATACGGTGCTACGGTACAAAAACCGAATACTGACTTTCTACTGCCTTGGATAACCCCCAGACTTTGGTGGTATAACTTTCAATACGACAAGCACAAAGACGACAGTACTAACTTTCAGTTAGAATCGAAAACAGCAGAAAAGCCTGTTTTATACGACAGTACAACCATACCCCAATCTAAAGAATATATGGAGGCCTACCTGTTTCAACAAGGGTACTTCTACGCAACAATTGACGATACTACAGTCTTTAAAAAGAAAAAGGCTTTTGTTAACTACAATATCAACACAGGCATCAACTACCTGATAAGAAGAGTTTATTTTGAGAATATTAAAGACGATGAAATAAAAAGGCTTGTTCGCGAAACATTCGGAGAAACATATTTAAGAGGTGGCAAACCATATACAGCTACTTTAATGGAAAGTGAGCGAGAGCGCATATCTAACGTGATGCGCAGGGCCGGTTTCTTTCACTTTGCCAATGATAACATCAGCTTTGTTTTAGATACTGCCAATAAAGAGCACATAAAAGAGAAAGGAGCTACTGCATTTGAAACAGTTGCCGGATTGGCGTTAAATAAAGAACAGACAAGACCGCAGTTGGATATCTATATGGTAATTAAAGATAATGACGAGGGCACTGCATTTAACAAATATGGCATTAACAATGTTTGGGTTTACCCTGACTTTAAGGGCACAGAGGATATAAGGGATACTACTATGATACAGAGGCAGGTTGAACAAACTGTTTTCAGGTATCACAAAAGATATATAAGAGAAAAGGTTATTTACAACCATACTTTTATTAAACCGGAAACATACTACGACCAAGACAACTACGACAAAACCATTATTGAGTTGAATCGCCTCGGGGTATTCTCAACTGTCTCAATCTCCTATTTTGAAGATACAATACGCGGAACCGATAACGGAACACACTGGTTAAACTGCGTAATACTGATGTCTCCAGCTCAGAAGTATGATTATAATATCGACTGGGAGGTGTCTGGCGGTACAACCTATACACTAGGTAGCGGTATCACCACTAGCTTACGCAATAAGAACCTGGCCAATGGTGCAAACCTGCTTTCTTTTACTTTGTCCGGCGGAGTTGAAACTCAGTACATAGACACCTTAGGGAGTACATTTTTCGAAGACTTTTTTGTACTAACAAAAACAGCCAGTGCAAATGTCAGTTTGGAGTTTCCAAAGTTCTTACTCCCTATCAGCAAAAAGCACTACAGCATTAGAAATACCCCACGTACCGAATTTTCTATCGGTGGTAGTTTACTAGACAGAACTAACCTCTTTACACAATACAACCTATCTACTCGTTTTGCGTATAAATGGAGGGAAACTGAAACAAAAGACTGGGAAGTTACTCCGGCTTTCATCAACGATATCAAAATAAACCCGGAGGAGGCATTTAAAACCACACTAGCGAATAGTCAGTTCCTTCAAAATGTATACCGAGAAACATTCATAGAGGGGGAAAATGTAACATGGACATTCAACAACAGTGAACAAGCCAAGTGGTATGATAACCACAGTTTTGTAAAATTGAGTTTTGAAGAAGCAGGAGGACTGGTAACAGGTATTAATGCTATTACCAATAACAAAACAACTCGTTACTCTCAATACGTTAAAGTAGATGCCGATTTAAGGCACTACATAAAACAACGCCATGCAACCACTGTCGCCCGTTTGTATACAGGCGTTGGTATACCCTACGGAAACTCTCAAACCCTACCATACTTAAAACAATACTTTGTTGGTGGTCCGTTCAGTATCAGAGGTTGGCGTGTAAGAACATTGGGCCCCGGTAGCTATGTAGACACAACTGTTAGTGATAATACGTCCGGCCTTTATATAGATAGAACAGGTGATCTTAAATTGGAAATGAACGGAGAGTATCGTTTTGATATTTTCTCCATGTTCAGTGTATTACGTTTTGAGGGAGCTGTGTTTGGAGATGCCGGTAATATTTGGTTGTACAATAAAGACAACTCTGGTCAATTCAGTGGTGGAGAATTCAAGTTTGAAAACCTATATAATGACCTTGCCGTTAGTGCGGGTACCGGTATACGAATAGATATTGCAGAATTATTCTTGTTCAGGTTCGATGTAGCCTTCCCTGTTAAACAACCGGGAACAGGTACCATAATGGTAAATGGAGAAGAGGTGCAGCGAGGCTGGGTTGTAGATAAGATTGCACTGGGCAGACGAGACTGGAGAACCAAAAACTTAGTATTAAATATAGCCATTGGCTATCCATTTTAACCGATACGATTATTACTATATTTGTCACCATATGCGAGATATAAAAATAATTGAAGTAACCTCAGAATTAGGTGCCGGAACAAGAGGAGCCAGCCTTGGAATTGACGCATTAAAAAAAGCAGCCATAAACCGGAAAAGTGATTTTTTTGCACAATATCCATCAGAAAGCATTCCAACAGAAAATCACCTTTTAAAAACAAATACAACAACACCTACTGCAATACACATTAGCGGCATATCTACTATGTATCAACGAATTGCCGATACTATTGCGCAAACTGTTAAGCAAAACAAATTCCCTTTGGTATTGGCTGGTGACCATAGCAACGCGGGCGGCACAATCGCCGGGCTAAAAATGGCTAACCCGGAGCACAGAATTGGTGTAGTGTGGATAGATGCACACGCAGACCTACACACACCGTATACTAGCCCATCCGGCAACGTACATGGCATGCCACTAGCTACCGCCATCAATACAGACAATCTTGATAAAAGGAATGAGGAAAACGAACCAACCGAAGAAGCCATTCAATACTGGGAGCAGATGAAAAACCTTGGTGGTATTGCACCAAAAATCAATGCTGAAGATATTGTATTTATCGCTTTGAGGGATACAGAAGAAGAGGAAGACTACTTGATAGATCAAAACAGTATTAAGGTATACAAGGTTGAGAATGTAAGAGATAATGGACCGGAAAGCATTGTAAGCTCCACAATGAAACATTTAGCTCATTGCGACAGTATATACGTTTCTTTTGATGTTGACTCTATAGACATGGGAATATCAACAGGTACGGGTACACCTGTGAAAGATGGCATTACTGAACTAGAAGCAGAACAGTTGCTTACAGGCTTTTTAAAAGAAGACAAGCTATGCTGCCTGGAAATAACAGAAGTCAACCCCACTTTGGACAAAACCAAAAATAAGATGGCTGAAGTAACATTTGATATACTACGGAATAGCATAAACGCAACAAAGTAATCTCGTAGAAACTAACAGATACAAGAAAGCCACTACAATTGTAGTGGCTTATATATTTTTGATCACCTAAATTTATTTAGACATCATCTTCTTTGCTTCGATGCTTAATGTAGCATGCGGCACTGCACGTAGACGTGCTTTCTCAATCAACTTTCCTGTAACACGGCAAATACCATATGTCTTATTCTCAATACGAATCATCGCTTTCTCCAAGTGGTTGATGAACTGGATTTGACGGCTGGCTAACTGTGCCAGTTGCTCACGCTCCATAGCACCGCTACCATCTTCCATGTTCATGTAACGATTCTCGGTATCTTCTGTACCTGCTTCGTCCTTACGAGTAATTAACCCTTGTAAGTATCCTAATTCTTTACGAGCTGCTTCTAGCCTTTTATTGATAAGGTCTCTGAATTCGTTAAGCTCTTTATCGCTATAGCGATAAACCGGCCCTTGCTTTTCTATTGGTTCGTCCAAGATTGATCTAGTAAATTCTGGTTTATAATTAATCATTGTTTTGTCTGACTTGTCAGACTTTGCTCCTGCTTTACCTAAGCGGCGGTGCGCCACCACTACTTGTTTTTTATTACCCTCACGAGCATTTCTTCTTTTAGGTTGTGGTTTTGCTTTAGGTTCTGCTTTTGCTACAGGTGTATTAATTTTTGTAGCAGTTTTCTTCTTAGTAGCAGTAGCTTTTTTTGCTGCTGCCTTCTTTGGTGCTGCAGCTTTTTTAGGTGTTGCGGCCTTCTTAGCTACTGCTTTTTTGGGTGTAGCAGCTTTTTTTGCTGCTACCTTTTTAGGTGCTGCTTTAGACGCTGTACTTTTTTTAGCTACTGCTTTTTTCTTTGGAGCGGCAGCTTTTTTTGTTGCTTTCTTTGTGTCTTTTTTCACTATTGCCTTCTTTTTTGTAACCGATTTTTTATTCGGCGCAACCTTCTTTACAGCTGCTTTTTTCTTAGCAGGGGCTTTCTTTTTTGCTACTGCTTTTTTGGCTGTTTTTGTTTTAGAAGGTGCAGCCTTCTTAACGGCTTTACTCTTAGTTGCCGTTTTCTTCGCTATCACTTTTTTCTTTGGTGCTGCTTTTTTAGCAACTTTTTTCTTAGGCGCTGCCTTCTTTTTGGGTTGGGATGCCACAGTCCTTTTTGCTGCTGCTTTTTTCTTAGCAGGAGCTGCTTTCTTGGTAGCAGTTTTCTTTTTAGCGGGTGCTTTCTTTTTTGTGGCCATGTGTTTTAGTTTTTAGAGATTAACACTTTCAGAGTAACGTCATTCACCTCTATATCAGTTCCAGTCTGCATTTCGGGAACAACTTCAATATCATCTGCCAAAATTTCCGTGCAAATATAGTCTTTGAAATTAATAATAGCAGATTTTAATGTATTGTACTCCTGAATTTTAACAGCAATCCGGTCTGTTAGCTCCAAACCACTGTCTTTACGTACCTTTTGTATCCTGTTCACAATCTCGCGTGCATTACCCTCATCCAGTAGCTCCTGGGTGATCGTGATGTCCATTGCGACAGTCAAATTATCTTTATTAGCAACCGACCAACCCGGTATGTCTTCTGCGATGATCTCTACATCTTCAACACCTATTTCGATTGCTTCGCCTTGAATATCTAATTGATATGTACCCTGCTGCTCTAATTTACTGATGTCTGCCTGCTGCATACTACCTATTGCTGCTGCAACCGCTTTCATCTTAGCCCCCATTTTCTTGCCCAGGGTTTTGAAATTCGCTTTAGCCTTTTTCTTTATAAAACCATCAGTATCAGTAAGATACTCCAGTTCTTTTACATTCACTTCGTTCTTAATAAGGTCTTCCACCTTTTGTAATTGTTCTTGCATATGTGCATCCAATACAGGTATCAACACCTTTTGTAGCGGCTGACGTACGCGGATATTCTCCTTCTTACGTAAACTCAATACCAGTGAAGAGATGTCTTGAGCCAACTGCATGCGCTCTTCCAGATCCTTATCAATCACACTATCGTCTATCATCGGAAAAGCTGCCAAATGTACAGACTCAGCCTCGTAACGACCGGTAACTGAATTAAGGTTTTGATATAACCAATCTGCAAAGAATGGAGAGATTGGCGCCATCAGGAACGACATTGTCTTTAAACACTCATATAATGTCTGGTAAGCTGCTATTTTATCGTCACCATATTCACCTTTCCAGAAACGACGACGACACAAACGAACATACCAGTTACTCAACTGTTCGTCCAGGAAGTACTCCATTGCACGACCTGCCTGTGTAGGCTCGTAGTCATTAAAGTAATCAGTTACTTTATGTACCAGCGAGTGTAGCTCAGAAAGTATCCAGCGATCAATTTCAGGACGCTCTGACACCGGTATATAGCGCTCTTCAAATGTAAAGCCATCCACATTGGCATATAATGCGAAGAACTGGTAGGTATTATATAATGTACCGAAGAATTTACGTTGAACCTCTTTAATACCCTCTACATCAAACTTCATGCTATCCCACGGGCTGGCGTTTGTGATCAAATACCAACGGGTAGCATCAGCACTATATTTTTCAATTGTTGAGAACGGATCTACCACATTCCCAACACGTTTACTCATTTTATTACCGTTCTTATCTAACACTAATCCGTTAGACACAACGGTTTTGTATGCAACAGTATCGAACAACATTACAGCTAAAGCATGCAATGTATAGAACCAACCACGAGTTTGGTCTACTCCCTCAGCTATAAAATCTGCAGGGAATTGATCTCCATGCTCCATTTTATACTCAAACGGGTAGTGCAACTGTGCATAAGGCATCGCGCCACTATCAAACCACACATCTATCAAGTCCGGCTCGCGGTACATGGGTTGTCCGTCTGCCGTTGCCAATACTAGTTGGTCAACTAGTGGTTTATGCAGATCTAGCTCTTCAACATTCTTATCGTATACTGCAGCCTGGTTCAGGTTCAGCTTTTCATCTGCAAACCTCAATTCATCCATCAACTCCTCTATACTTCCTATACACTTCTCCTGCTCACCATCCTTACTCACCCAAACAGGCAATGGAGTACCCCAGTAGCGGCTACGGCTCAGGTTCCAGTCCACCATATTCTCCAGCCAGTTACCGAAACGGCCTGTACCGGTTGCAGCAGGTTTCCAGTTGATGGTCTTATTCAGCTCTATCATTCTATCCTTAACGGCAGTGGTTTTGATGAACCATGCATCCAACGGATAGTAAACGATAGGCTTATCTGTACGCCAACAATGCGGATAGCTGTGCTCATACTTTTCTACTTTAAAGGCCTGGCCTCTAAGCTTCAAGTCAACCGCTATGTCAACGTTAACATCTTTATATTCAGGATCGTCTTTGTAGTTCTTAACGTATCTGCCACTGATATCTCCAAGGTTATCTATAAACTTACCTTCTTTATCTACCAGTGTTAGAATACCAATATTGTTTTGCTTACCTACTTTAAAGTCATCCGCACCAAAGGCAGGGGCAGTATGTACTATACCCGTACCATCTTCGGTAGTTACAAAATCACCTATAATTACACGGAACGGGTCACCACCAGCTATTTCAGCAGTATTTCCGTCATAAGGCATTAACTGCTCATAACGAGCACCTTCTATATCGCTTCCTTTAACCTCGGCAATGATAGACCATGGCAACAACTTTTCGTCTTTTGTATAACCATCAAAATCTCCGTCTTTGCCTTCTTCTTTAAAGTACTTGCCCAACAGCGCATTTGCAATCAAAACATTCGTTGGGTCACCTGTGTATGGGTTGAATGTTTTTACCAGCACATAATCGATGTTCTTACCAACGGTCAAGCCACAGTTACTTGGTAATGTCCAAGGGGTGGTTGTCCATGCCATGAAGTACACCTCATCACTAGCCGCAGCATCAAACAACTGTTGAGTTTTGTTATCCTTCACTGCCTTGAACATTGCTACACAGGTTGTGTCTTTCACATCCTTGTAGGTGCCGGGTTGGTTCAACTCGTGAGAGCTAAGACCAGTACCCGCAGCAGGGCTATACGGCTGTATACTCACACTCTTATATAAGTACCCTTTTTTGTGTAGCTCTTTTAAAGCCCACCAAAGAGTTTCGATATACTTGTTATCAAAAGTTACATACGGGTCGCTCATGTCTACCCAGTAACCCATCTTCTCAGTAATACTCTCCCACTCACCTTTATAACGCATTACCGCTTCGCGGCACTTTTTGTTATAATCTTCTACACTGATTTTTGTACCGATATCTTCCTTTGTGATACCCAGCTCCTTCTCAACACCCAGCTCTACAGGCAGGCCATGAGTATCCCAACCTGCTTTACGCTTTACCTGATACCCCTGCATGGTTTTGTAACGACACACAAGGTCTTTCAACGTACGAGAAATAACGTGGTGAATACCGGGCATACCGTTGGCACTTGGCGGACCTTCGTAAAACACAAAGCTGTCCTGCCCATCGCGCTGATCAACAGATTTCTTGAAAATATCGTTTTCTGTCCAACTATGCTGTACATCCTGCTCTATCGCAGGCATATCTAACTTACTGTATTCCTTATATTTAGCTGACATTCGCTACCTTGACCTATCTATAAATAAGGCGCAAATTTACCGTTTTTTGGTGGAATTACGAAAAGGAAGCATGTGATGATTTTCACCATCAACAGCTAAGCATTTACATGCTTAGCTGTCAAAAACATCATAAGTAAGCATGTTACTTAATTACTGTATCATTAACGGGTAATGCCGTTATCCCACTCATATTTCATTTGAGCTTTAAAATCTACAAACCCCATGTCTGAATTTGGCGTAAACTGATGTATTGAGCCTTGTTCGTCAATAAAGTCAAAGTATTCATAATGCTCTGTATTACCATCGCTATACATATAACACTGTATTGTAATACAGGTGGGTCCGCTCTTATTCAGATTATGTAATTTATGAGTCTGGTTAAGTTCAGGCGATATCCATGTTACCTGATCTTTCCTGAATGTAGCATTCATAAACGGTGTTTCATGATATTTTGAAAGCATCGGATACAGGCTCACATTTATCTCTCCGCTCAAAACACGAATAATGGCATTTGCTCTTGCATGATTATGAATCGGAGAATAGTTGCCCGGAGGCCATATTTCCATCACATAAGGTATACCCGGAGAATCTCCCTGATTCACGCCCATTGTTATACGCAAGTAGTTCTCATGCGGGTCTGTATCAGGACCAAACTCTTCTTCTTCTAATTTATGCTGTAGCATCTGATAACACCAACCTTTAGGGCTCCTGATGCTGGCCTCAACAGCGTCAACAAAATGAGGAAAATCAGACGTATCTAACTGAAAGTTGCTGCCTGAAACATTTGCATATAATTGCTGACATGCAGGAGTAAGGTTAGCCGGAACGGTACCATTATTCAGCGCGATATCATCCATGGTAATTTCCTCTGTTGAGATCACGATTATTGCAGGATCTATAACAACAGGGTCTCTCCATACCTTAACAGGATCTACTATATTATGGTCGATAAAAACTTTAGTAACGTAATTCAACCACTCGTATGGGTCTTTCTTGTCTCCTTCCGGCATTTTGCCCAAATTAGCTTCAGCCAAACAAGTATTTAAACGTACTTCTCCTTTACCATAACGCAAAAAGCGATTATGATAATCAATGCTTAACCAATAGGTACAGTCAGGGTCCTCATCAATACCTATTCCATCTGATTTTACCGAGCTCAATTCAGACCATTTACCATTTTCTTCCTTTGAGAAAGTAACAATGTTCTTCTCCGCAGATAATTTCAGTGCGGTAATACCTTCATTTGTTTCTTCAGGATTACGAACCTCAAGTTCGTAAGGAGATCCTTTCTTTAGCTTAAATCCTACAACTCCCTGCCCTTTCACAATCAGCTGAACATAATCTACGATCTTGTTCTTGTTTTGTGTAATAACCAAAGAGCGCGGGGCTGTTAAAAAATCTTGTGTGTGGTGCGACATAGTTGTTTCATGATTTAGTTAGAAATATTTAAAGCTGCTGTGCAACCTTCGCCAAACATAGCTGTAAGAAACAATCTGTAATAGGGTATTTACAACACCAGGCTACTGTGAAAAATACCCTTGTATTTTATTGGTCGTTCGTCACGTTTACACTATTCAAACTTTTCAAGAAGAGTACCAAAACATTAAAAGCAAGCGTGCATGTTCTAAATGTTTACCCATACTTTTGCTACACATAATAATATGAATTAATGCTATCTGAACTGCTCGCACACATCGGTAAGTTTGTTAACCTAAACACAAGGGAGGAAAACCTGCTTACGGAACACTTTACAAATACAGGCCTTAACAAGAAAGAGTACCTACTAAAAGAAGGGCAGGTATGCAAACACAACTATTTTGTTGCACAAGGTTGCCTTAGAATGTTCTTCATCAATGAAAAAGGCACAGAGCAAATAACGCAGTTTGCGATTGAGAACTGGTGGATAAATGATACCATGAGCTTAATAAAACAAACACCATCAGAGTTTAGCATACAAGCAGTTGAAGACAGCAAAGTGTTTTGCCTGCATAAAGATGCACAACAAATACTATACGATAAAGTGCCTTCGTTTCAACAATACATGCACAGTGTAGAACAGCACGCACATGCGGCTGCACAAATGAGGATGAAGTACTTATATAGCTACTCTAAAGAAGAGCATTACATCAACTTTATCCAAAGATTCCCTGAATTTGCGCAACGAGTACCGCAGTATATGCTGGCCTCTTTTCTGGGCTTTACCCCGGAGTACTTAAGTGAGCTACGCAAAAAACTTACTTGACAACAAATTTCTTAAACCAGTTTAAGAAGTAACAAACCGACCCAACTTAGCTTTGCTGCACAATAAAAAAACAACTGATGCAAGAACGACTGAACATGCAGCAAACCAGCCCCGAAAGCTATACAGGTATCCTTAAAATGGAAGAACACCTGAACAGCACAACCCTGACACACAAACACAAAGGCTTAATCAAGCTAAGAGCTTCTCAAATAAACAATTGCGCCTATTGTATAGACATGCATACTAAAGAGTTGAAAAATGCAGGAGAACCCGAGGCTCGTCTTTTTCTGATTAGTGCATGGCAAGAAACAACAGTTTTCACCGAAGAAGAAAAGCTAATACTATCCATTACAGAAGAGCTTACACTGTTGCACCAAAAAGGGTTGAGCGATGACACCTACAACAAAGCTGTAGGTTTATTCGGCGAAGAATATCTCAGCCACATCATTATGGCAGTATGTACTATCAACGTGTGGAACAGGATAGCTGTAGCTACCAATATGGGATCGTTGGTTAAAGTATCATAAGAGGCGTATTAAGGTTGGAAGTATTCGTCCAAAACAAATGGTTTTTCACATCGTTACAATAACATTACAAAACATTACACCAATGCAGTTATATTTACGATAACCAGCCCCATTAAGTATAAGTATGAACAGAATATTCGCAACTTTATTTATCACCTTAATTGTAATTACTTCTTGCAAGAAAGATGAAAACACACCTGCGCCAACCGACACTAATACTATAATCACCGACACCCCATTTTCTGACAGAACCTGGACGATAAAAACTTTTGATAGCCTTTTTATACCTCTAAAACTTGAAGACAAGGGTAAACCAGTACAAGTATATCTGGAGGATTACCCTTGGGAGTATTTAAAATATAAAGTCTTTAATGATACCGATTATAATGACCCATTACGAAAAAAACTTTTGCTTATAACAAAAGATGCACCGCCATCAAAGCATGATATAAAAGTAGTTATACCCTACGATTATGACCCCCAAAAACTTACTATTGAAACTTTGCATCTAAACATTCTGCCATTTACACATGAAGAGTGTCAAGATAAATTTTTCTACTTCATATCTGATCATGAAAAAAAAGTCAAACAAGAACAAGATTTATATATCATAGAGATCTTGGACCCATCAGGAGCCAGGCCGATGAAAATAATCAAACGAGAACACAAATTATTCTTCAACGAAATACCTATTGCCCACTGGACAAATAACCCAAACATACCGGAACCCAGCAGGTGGACGTATAGCTCCGGCGATGAATTCATTGAACTAAACATCGACTGTGATTCAAAAAAAATAACTATACCTAAACAGAACGTAATTGACAGGTTAGGCAAATCGCATGTAGTACAAGGAGAAGGTCTTATTAACTACGATAAAGAAAGGTACAGTTTCTCATACTCATCTGATGGAGAGTCTTTTGCTTTTGAGGGTTTATTGCATTTACAGTAAATGAAACACCAGCATATCTGTCAACCTAATATTCGTCTTCTTCAGGTAACCAAAAAGTAATTGGCAACACCTTATATGTTTCTATAGGTCTTCCATCTACTATAAGAGGTTTCCATGGTGGCATTTGCTCTATTAGCCTCAATGCTTCTTCATCACATCTTTCATCAAACCCACTAACAACATATGCATCTTTTACATGTCCTGTTTCCTTAATCACAAAACCTACCTTAACAGTACCTTCCAGCCTATTTTCTTTTGCTTCAGGAGGGTAATTCAGGTTATTACCTATATACGTCATTACATTTTCTTTAAACGAAGCTTCTTCATAAAATACACCACACTCGATTTTTTCACCCAGCTGTGTATAACATGAATTTTTAATTTCTCCTGTACCGGTTGTTCTCATACTTCTTTTTGTCTCACCTGTTTCATAGTACACATACAGATCGCCAGTCCTTTCTCCTTCTTTAAACTCTATTTCAATCCATTTGTTTGAAGTACCGGGATAGAAGTAAACAACTTCTCCATTTACAAACCCTTTTTCAAAAGGCATCTCCAGCAGCTTGTTATTGCTGGTATCATAGACAACCATAACACCGTCCAACATATTGTCCTTGTAATATTCTTTAGACCTTATGGTTTGTGTTTCAGGATAATAACGTACCCACTCTCCAATTCTTTTTTTTCCATCTAACATCCCATTTAAGACAACTGTTCGATATAGAGAATCATATGCTGTTATTTTACCAATATTCTTCTCATATGTATAGCGGTTTTTAAATGAGTTCTTTCTCACATTATATATTCGCTGTCTCTGAGGAGGCACACCATATTTCTTTTCCGGATTTCTAACTTCAGAATCATAGTCGATACTAACAGCTACAGAATCAGTACCATTAAAAAAGTATTTCCATACGCCCACCCTGTAACCATTTATATAAGTAGTAGATGCAAGCACTTTACCTGTTGTTATATCATAAGCATTAGAAGCCCCATGCAGCCACCCATTTTTATAATGCTCTGTAAGTATTATTTTTTTTGATCGTGGATTATAATACGTCCATTCACCAACTCTCTCTCCTAAATGATAGTTTCCCTTAAAAACAACATTTTGCGTAGCAGAATCGTAACGAATGTATTTCCCCTCTAATGGACCTAAGTTATAATTAGCAACAGTTTTTATAAGGTTAGAGTCTTCATAGTAATATGTCCAAACATTATGCTTTACATAATATACGTTATCTCTACGTTGAACTTTCCACTTCTGTCCTTCATATTGTTTACTGGAACTACCTTCATTATAGCCTGTAATATAAATTACAGGCTGCGATCTATAATAAGAAGCTTCACGCCTTAACTTTTGGGTATTAGGATAATACCATTTCCATTCATCAACTCTTGTACCACTATCATAATTTCCTACTGTGAGCAGATTCCCTTTTTTAGTGTAATACTTATATGAGCCATGCTTAATAGCTCCCTCTCTCTCAATAGAATATTTTAAATTAACCTTTATCGGCAATACAAATCCTTCTTCTAACAAAGTACTGTCAGACCTATAATATTTAACATTATAACGTAGTCCATCTTTTACAACTGGCGGCCTGTAGTATGTTGCATATTTTTTTCTGATCTTTTGCCATGTGTCAGAATAATATACTGTATCTGAGGTATTGATACTTTGCCCTATACTTTTCATACCTGACAACATGGCTATAGTTAGCAGTATAACTGAGGAGTACTTTTTCATCATCATTAAGGACTTATATAAAGTAGTGCTCAATATATAAACAAACATCACAAATGTTAAATCAATATAGATTTAGTAACATTGCAACCATCCAAAGTAGTGCCGATAAATACAGGCTATACTCTTATATAATATAGGTATCTAAATATCTACCTACCTTTGCGCAATGCAAAACTTTTGGGACGAACGCTATACAGAACAGAAAGACGTTTACGGCACTAAGCCTAATGTGTTTTTCAAGCAAGAGCTGGATAAAATACCAACAGGTAAATTATTACTACCTGGCGAAGGCGAAGGAAGAAATGCGATTTACGCAGCACAGCAAGGTTGGGATGTAACCGCTTTTGATAGTAGTAAGGTAGCCATTGAAAATGCCACCCAAAAAAGTGCTGCATTAGGTGTGATATTCAACTACCAACTAGCAGATAGCAATGATTTTGTTGCATATAAAGAAAGTTTTGATGCTATTGCTTTAGTGTTTTTTCATTTACCACCACCAGACAGAGTAAGCTTTCACAAAAAAGTGATTGAGTGGTTGAGACCAGGCGGCACACTGATCATTGAAGCATTCAATCCCAACCAGCTGGGCAACCCATCCGGCGGACCAAAGAATATAGATATGCTCTATACCAAAGAGATGTTAGAAAAAGACTTTGCAGCTCTTACACAACTTAATATTGAAACACTAACAGAGTTTTTGGATGAAGGAGCTTTCCATAAAGGAGCAGCTGAACTAATAAGGTTCGTTGGCAAGAAGAAATAACAGACAACTGCCTTCTAAAGGAAGGTGTTTATGTATTATGCTTAACAACAGATGTACCCAATAAGGTTAGCCTTACGAATGGTGATTTTATTTTGGTATTTTCTATTAGTCGCATCATTTTTAGCTTGTCCAATGCAGGTACAACCTTTTCGCTAATAGACAGCAATTCGCTTGTGATCTCCTGAATAGCAATTTGAGGACGCGGGCTCATAGTCCTTTCACTGATCTCTCTTATTTTCCAAAAAACCATTGCCATAGCATCCATAAACCTGTCATTTATAATGAAGATAGGCATAAAGACGCATACATTATTAAATAACGATGGGATACTAACATATTAACCTTAGAAGACTACTATTAATTCGACAGAAGTAAAGCACCTGAAGCAATATAGTCTTCGTACAGCTCATAGCTGGGAAAGAAAGAAGATGCTTCAAACTCTTCTTTTGTTTTAATACCCTCTGTACGTTTGATTCTTGAAGCTTTAACATCAGTCAAACCTGCCTGATGGAATAAACTAACCCACTCTTCCGCACTCAACATGGCAATATCAAAACCCAAAGCATCCTTCCATACGTGCGATGCTTTGCTCTCTGTATAATAATCAATAGCAACTGCTACTTTACCATTTGGCTTTAAAACCCTGGCCATTTCTTTTATAGCAGGCAATGGATCTAATAAATAGTATAGTGCTTCTATTGAAATGATATGCGAGAATGTATTATCACTCCAGTTACTCAAATCATCCATACCGGCATTTACCAGTGTAGCATCGGGCAATTTCTTTTTAGCCTCAGCAATCATCTTATCGCTCAGGTCTATACCTGCCAGCTGCTTTGCGCCTACCTGCTGAGCCAAATACAAAGCTCTGCCATTACCACAGCCAACATCCAGCAAATGGTCAACATCCTGCCCTTTCCACAAATCAAGGATGTGCTGAACAAGCACATCGTGCCCCAGCGCCATACGCTCACCACGCTCTGTGCCTGCCCAACTATCAAAAAGTTTCTTTACTTCAGACATTTACCTATCCTTATGTTTCTTGATCACATCTTGCAATGTATCTACTACAGCAAGTGCAGCACCTTCAAAAGACGAGTGTGATTTTTTTACGATATGATCGTTGCCCGGTACCTCTAAACGAACATCACAATGACAGTTATCTACAGATTCTTGTCCTTTATGCAATGTAACTCTTGCTCTGATGATACCATCATCAAGCTTATCCAGCTTACTTAATTTTTCTGAAATGAAACCTTCTAACTCAGGACCTGCAGTAAAGTCAACTGACTTTATAATTACTTCCATGTTTTTGATTATTTATAAATGTTCCGCAAAAATAAGCAAGCTGTTACACTTTTGTGAAACTTACTTACACAAAACATTTACTATAGTACAATACATTATTTTGCCGAGTATATGTCTCGCAGAAAAGTATTCAAAAGAATTGGCTACATCAGCATCATCATAATACTACTGGTAAACATTATAGCCTTCAACCATGCCTGGCATTTTACCCACTTTACAGACGAGCACACACCGCGTATTAAATATGAACGTGTAGGTATAGCAGATAAAATCAAATATGGATTTTTGGGCATTCCTAATCCAAGACCTACAACAGGTGTTTTACCTGAAGTAGCATACCAAACCATCAACATCAATAGCAATGTAAAGCTTACTGCATGGATGATAGAAGCGGACAGCCCTAAGGGTACAGTATTAATGTTTCATGGATACAAAGGCGAAAAATCTAAACTATTAAAACGTGCTGCACTCATCAGAAAAATGGGCTACAATACAATGCTGGTAGACCAAATGGGAGCAGGCGAAAGCGAAGGCAACCAAGTAACAATTGGATATCTTGAAGCGCAGAATGTGAGAGATTGCTACAACTATCTGGTGAACAAAAAAACAGAAAACATTATCATTTATGGTATTTCTATGGGTGCTGCTGCTGCTATGAAGGCGATACAGGACTACAACATAAAGCCTGATAAATTAATTATAGAAGCACCATTTGGCAGTTTATACAAAGCCGTAACTAATAGATTCGATCTGGTTAAAGCACCTTACTTTCCCATGGCGCAGCTCGTTGTTTTTTGGGGAGGCATGCAATATGGATTCTGGGGGTTCGGACACCAACCCACAGAGTATGCGAAATCTATTCATTGCCCCACACTTATTATGTATGGAGCAAAAGACAAAAGAGTAATGCAGAGTGAAATAGATGCAATAGCGAACAATATACCCGGCAATAAACAGGTAGCTATATACCCCAGATCTGGTCACGTAAACTTTTTAAAAGAGCATTTAGTTGATTGGACTAATGATGTAGCTACTTTTTTATTGAAATAGCTGATACTACTTTTTGAATGGGCTGGTGAGGTCGTTAATATCCTTGATAATCTCGTCCAGCTCTATTGATGCAGACTTTACTCCCTTCAGCACTTTCTCGTTTATCGGATCTTGCACATCATCTTCATTCATTAAGGCTATCAGCCCCATTATTGTAGCAACTTTGCCTCTTACTTTATGAGATTGTATCCATGCGATCTCCCTTAATTGTTTGTTTTGTTTACCTATCAATACAGACCTTAAGCGCATTAACGAAGCTCTTTTCTGAGCAAGCTTTTTTTCTTTTTCATAATTTCTTCGCAAGTGGATAGTGATCAGATAAATAAACAGCAAGCAGACCACATAGGTCAAAGCAATATCAGTAAACCTGTTTAACTCAAAATCGTAGTGTACCCGAACAAATTCAGGATGAACATACTCCATATAAATCAAGCCAAAGCCAACAACTACATGCAAAGACGTCCATATTAAATGCTGCTTCTGCGGCGTAATTGATATCAGTAAAAGAAAACTTAGAAAAGACAAAAAGAGCACCGGCCCTTTTGTGCCGTCATTAAAAATAAATGTAGAAATAACGGCTATGTAACAACATACAGCATACACTACTAAACATACCTTATACGCCCCTTTAAATCTGGAAAAATGATACAGGATAGCTGCTACTACTAACAACATAGAGTTAATAAGAAATGGCTCTTTTAAACCTGCAGCTACATTTACAATAGCACTAGAAACCAGAAAAAGTGTTGTAATAATGAGAACGGTATTGAAAATACGGTTCGTACCGGAAAGTTCTTTAGGGCTACCTATAGCTACTTTCCAAATTTTTGAGATTGGTGATTCGGATTTTTTGATATACTCCATACTACGCACTTACACTATAAAAAGATGTTTATCAATCTCTTTTGTGCAAGCACAAAATGGCCATTGTAGCCAGCTCTTCTCCCCTTAAAAGGGGCAAAGATATATTCTTTATTGATATCAATCAAAGAAACCCCAGCGGATTTTAAAGATTTTTAAATGACGTACTATTACGAACACCATATACATAAAAAAGTGCCCGTTCAATACAGGCACTTTAAAAGTAAAATGTTTTTTACAGTTTAAGCAGTTTCATCTTCTACTTTCGCGCCGGGTGCATTTTTACCTACACTGGCTATTCCGTTTTCCATTGCTTTCTCGGTTTCGTACATTTCACTGGTACCAATGATCTGTCCGTTACCTGCCTTTAAGTTGAAATAACTTTTACCGTTTTTAGATTTCTTACGATCAAAGCGTTTATCTTCAGTGCTATTCTTCATAACACTTTCAATACCATTCTTACAAGCTGCTTTCGTGGTGTAACCTTCGCTGGCCAAAATTACTTGTCCGTTACTAGCTTTCAGGTTAAACTGGAACTCTCCGTTTTTGCGCTTGCTGATTACAAATTTTCCCATTGTATAGAATTGTTTTGTGATAATCGATATTCAACTTCCAATATATAAAAAATGGCTTAGCAACATAGTATAGCCGAAGTTAATTTTATGCGATAAATCCCCCTTTTTGCATTACTGGGGCAATAAACTAATTCGTATTTTCACGGTTTATGGTTAAAATATCTATGAGAAATTACTGTCTGTTTTTAGCACTATGCCTAATCAGCATAGAAACCATTGCACAAAAAAGCATGAACGATGTTCCTTACCGCAGTAAGGAAAACGCCCTGTACTGGAAGAACAGAAAACCCGATGCCGCATACTGGCAGCAAGACGTGCATTACAAAATAGATGCAAAAATTGATGAGGAACAACATAAAATAGAAGGTAAACAAACCTTATTCTACTACAACAACTCTCCGGACACACTAAACTACGTGTATTTCCACTTGTGGCAAAACGCTTTTGTAAAAGGTTCTTACCTGCACAAGCTGGAAAGGTCTCAACATGTAAAACCACGTTTGGGCGAATATGAAGAACAAGGACTTGGCTGTGTGATAGAGCAGCTTGAAGTAGATGGCAAAAATGTAGAAATAGAGCTGGACAACACTATACTAAAAGTGTACCTGCCAGAACCACTATACCCCAACCACAAAACCACATTCTCAATAGACTTTACTACTTACTGGGATAAAGGTGCCACGCGCCGCCGTATGAAAATGTACGATGCATGGGGGCAAATGCACTACAATGGTGTGCAATGGTTTCCTAAAATGTGTGTTTACGACAGAAAGTTTGGTTGGGATACCTATCAGCATTTAAACAAGGAGTTCTATGCAGACTTTGGTAGTTACGACGTATCGTTGAATTTCCCATCGAACTATGTTGTAGAAGCCACCGGCGCATTGCTTAATAGAGAAGAAGTATTGCCTAAAGACCTTCGAGAACAACTGGATGTAAAAAACTTTAAAGACAAAAAATGGAATGAACCACCGTCTATAATTACTCCGTATGTAAAAGGCCAGCGCAAAACATGGAAGTTTCGTGCTAACAACGTGCACGACTTTGCATTTACGGCAGACCCGTCTTACAGACTGGACACAGAGTACTGGAATGGCATTGAATGTGTGGGTATTGTACAAGAACCACACGCTAGAGGCTGGCAACAGTCTGCTGATTATGTAGCTAAGATCATCAAAACATTTTCAGAAGACATAGGCATGTATCAATATCCTAAAATGGTAGCTGCCGATGCTGCTGATGGTATGGAATACCCTATGATAACACTGGATGGTGGAAGCTACCCGGGATTCAAGGGGTTGTTCGTACACGAGATCGGGCATAACTGGTTCTACGGCATGGTTGGTAATAATGAAACTTATCGTGCATCGCTGGACGAAGGGTTTACACAATTTTTAACGGCCTGGGGGTTAACGAAACTGGAAGGAGATCTGGTTAGAAAGGAGCCTAAAAAGCTATCTCAAAAGTCTGTATACAATGCTACTACATACAGAGACCTACGTGTGTATAACCGTTATATAAGTACAGCACTTAACGGAAATGAGAAACCTCTAAACACACACTCAAACGACTTTAATGACGCACTGCATCACGAAGGTGGATATGGAATGGTGTATTACAAAACAGCAACGATGCTGTATAGCTTACAGTATGTGCTGGGCGATACATTGTTTCAAAATGCGTTGAGGCATTATTTTCACCAATGGCGTTTTGCTCATCCATATTTCAACGACTTTCGCCGCTCTATCATCAACTATACTCATGTTGATCTAAACTGGTTCTTTGATCAATGGCTGGAAACTACTAAAAGACTTGATTATGGCATAACAGGAATTAAAAGACTAAAAGGCAATGATAGTTTCTCCGTAACATTCAAGCGTAATGGAGAAATGCAAATGCCTATAGATTTCACCGTATTTGCAAAGGATGGCAGCGTGCACAATTTCCATATTCCTAACACTTGGTTTGAGAAGGAGTTTGACGGCAAGATACTAAATAAGTGGTATGGATGGGGCAGTTGGAACAAAACATACGATGCTCATATACAAGTACCATCAGGCATAAAAAATGTACAGATTGATACGTCGTACAGACTGGCAGACATATACGCTGTAGATAATTACAAAACAAAAGGGCTGCCACTGTCTCCCAAAGCGGTAATTGTAAAACCAGATTTTGGATACAGAAAGCCATCAGATCACAAACATCATCGTGGATATATTCGTCCTGACCTATGGTGGAACCCAATAGATGGTATAAAAGCAGGCGTTACCATTAATGCCAATTACCTAAACACGATGCACAAGCTGCATGCATCAGTATGGTTTAATACACACGTAGGCCAGTACGATACATTTAAAGTTTACGATTACGAAAACTGGTATAACAGGCACGTACCAGTCAATTACAATATAGCTTACGAAAGTCCGTTCAGCAGGTTTACGCCTAAATTTAAACTACAGGTAAACTCCAAGTTACTGGATGGGCTGTGGTACCACAGAGGTGGTGTACAATGGGAGAAAGACAAACACAATACTTTACGTGTTTATGCTCAAACCATGTGGCGCAACGTGAACTACGATCGCGACTACCTGATATATAATAATGAATGGAGCAGTATGAAAGCGCGCCCTAATTCATCCATCAATATATCGTGGACACACACAGCTAAGTATACAGGTGGCAGGGGCATTTATAATATAACGGCCAGAGCCCCATTCTTTACAGGAAACAGCGCCAACGATTTTAATTACAGCTTCTTGCAGCTTACAGCGCAAGATTATTATAAAGTACACAAGCTGGATATTAAAACACGTTTGTTTGCACGCTATGGTACCGGGTCTGTAATACCATATGAGAGTGCTTTATGGCTGGCTGGCGCTAACCCGGAGCAACTAATGGATAACAAATACACGCGCAGCCAAGGTTTTGTTCCTGACGATTGGCGTACCATCAACCAAACTGAAACCAACCATTTTCATATGGGCGGAGGTTTGAACTTGAGAGGATATGCAGGCTACCTGATTGCAGAACAAAGAAATGGACAGCTATTAATAGGATATAAAGGACGAAGCGGGGTATCTACCAATGTTGAAATAGAGTTTGATAACTACATAAAGCTAAAACCAAAATTCACACGCAAATGGTTGCACCTAGATGCATACTTGTTTGCGGATGCAGGTATTATTGAATTAAGTCAGGTTCCAAACTTGAATAATTACTGGAATATCATCCCTACTACAATGTGGAGTTCAGTAAGGCTTGACGCAGGCTTAGGGGTAGCGGCAACTATTAAAAAGTGGTGGAGGTTCTCAGAAGCTCATCCGTTGACTATTAGGTTTGATGTTCCCGCATGGGTCAACAGGCCGCCAAATGCAAATCCGGACTACTTTAAATTCAGATACGTGATTGGAATAAACAGGGCTTTTTAAGTCCTGTTTATTTTTTAGTACTTAACTATTTGTTGGGTATAACTGGTGTTATCCGTTTTGAAGATCAACGTATAAATACCTGCTAAAAGATCTTTAATATCCAGGGTTAATTTATCGTTGGGCTCCATATAGGTTTCACAGTGTACACATCCATTCATATCAACTACCATCAATAAGCACTGTTCCTGTTCTTTGTTTTTAATACTGATCATTTTGTTTGTTCTCTAATTTCTTACACAAATACAATTCCACCACAACGTATGTTGTAGTGTAATGGTATAATCATTTCTAAACAATTGGGCTGTTAACCTTTGCAACAAATCCCTATCTCACACGCCGGAGCGACATGGCGATTCAACTATCAGCTTGTTCGCCAAAAGGATAATAAAGTTAGGTATAAATATTATACAATAAAAAAAATGTGCAATATATCAATAACCTCTTCCTGTCTTCTTATTAACATAGTTCATAAATGCTTTGTTCGCTACACGGTTACCCCCTTTTGTAGGATAATTACCGGTAAAGTACCAGTCTCCTGTATTATGCGGACAAGCCTCCTGCAAACCACCTATAGACTGATAAATAATATCCACCTCGGCATTTACTTCTTTGTGGCGTAGCATTTCTCCTATTTTCTTACTGATCTCATCGGGAGAGAACGGATCATATACTTGTTGAACAAAGTTTTCGCTATCTAGTGTGCCTGCTTTCTCAGCTTCAATGCACTTATTATATACCGTATTCAACAACTCCTCTTCTCCTCTATCCTTCAATAACTCAACAGCTGCTCTGAAAGCGATAAAGTCGCCCATCTTACTCATATCGATACCATAACAATCCGGGTAACGAATTTGCGGGGCAGATGATACAATAATAATGCGCTTAGGTTTCAGTCTGTCCAGCATCTTAATGATACTCTCTTTAAGAGTAGTACCACGTACAATGCTATCATCTATCACCACTAAAGTATCTACATTATCAGTAACAGTACCGTATGTGATATCGTACACATGCTGTACCATTTCGTCGCGTGCGGCATCCTCTGTAATAAAGGTGCGCATCTTAACATCCTTAATAGCTATCTTCTCTATACGTACACGTCTGCTGATGATCTCCAGCATCTCTTCATCGGTCATCTCTTTGCCCTTAGTACGTATACGGTCCAGCTTTATATCGTTCAGGTAATCTTCCAAACCTTTGATCAACCCGTAGAATGCAGTTTCTGCTGTATTAGGAATAAACGAAACGATCGTATTTTTCAGGTCGTTATCAACAGCCCTTAATACTCTGCGTGCCAAAGTACGTCCCAGCTCCATACGTTCGCGGTAAATATCTTTATCACTACCACGGCTAAAGTATATACGCTCAAAGCTACAAGCTGTTTTTTCACGCTCCGGTAATATCCTCGGGTTAGAGAATGTACCATCAGCTTTTGTAATAATTGCGTGTCCCGGCTGTAGCTCGTGCACCTCTTCATAAGGAACATTAAATGCCGTCATAATTGCCGGTCTTTCTGATGCGGCAACAACTACCTCATCATCCTGATAAAAATATGCAGGGCGAATACCATTGGCATCCCTCAAAACAAAGCTATCTCCATTACCAACAAGGCCGCCACAAACAAAACCTCCGTCAAAGTTTACTGTCGCGTCTTTCAGTACTTGTTCTATATCCAGATGTTCTGGGTTCTTTTCGTCCGCTTTGCTTAGGTAGTGCTGTATCACCTCTATCATAGCACCCAAATCACTTTCACGTATCTCATCCGACGGGTGTGCATTGATCTGATTGAACAGCTCATCTGTATTCACCAGATTAAAATTACCTGCCATGATCAGGTTACGATTAGGATTGATATCAGCCTTCACAAACGGGTGGCAGAACACCTCATTATTTCTACCCTGCGTACCATAGCGCAAATGCCCTATCAGCGCCTCGCCCATAAAACGCATATACCCTTTCAATAAACCCGGGTGGTTACGGATATTCGGGTACATCTTCTCCAGCTCGGCTGTTTCTTTCTGTACTTCGTTAAAAACCCTTTTGATAGCATTTGCGCCGCTTAAGCGTAAACGGTGCATAAATTGATTACCGGGCGCAACATCCATCTTAACAGCAGCAATGCCGGCGCCATCTTGCCCCCTGTTGTGTTGCTTTTCCATCAACAGGTACAATTTGTTCAGACCGTAGAATGCTGTTCCGTATTTGCGGTGGTAATATGCTATTGGCTTCTTCAGGCGGATATAAGCTAACCCGCACTCGTGGCGTATTGCATCAGACATGAGGCTGCAAAGGTACTAAGCTTTCAGAAGAATTTACATTTTGATAAAATTGTTTTTCCTGATATGTGGATTGTGGAAGTTTGTGTTCCACATCCATACCAAAATATGTACCTAATAACAGGGCTACACCGCAACCCAATATAATGGCTGAGGATGTTTTTTGCAGATACATCACCCGCCTCAATGTGAGTTTTCTACGTATTACATCTGCCAGAAATACTTTACAAAAGTCTATACCTAAAACTATTGTTAGACAAACCGTAAACATAACAAACCTGTACCAGCCCGTTTCTACAGCTGTTGCCGATACGGAGCCCAACCAGATGATAATAACGGCAGGGTTTAAAGTATTGATCAAAAAACCGCTGGACCATATCTTGAAATAGTCTGTATTAGATATATTGAAATTCCCTGTAGAAGGGCGTACCGGCTTATACTTTGTAACCAACCCGTATAAACCAACGATTATCAATATTATGGCACCGCCATATGCAATTGGCTTAGAATACTCTTGCAACACCTCTAACCACGAAGCAGCCAGATTTGCGATGGTAACATATAATATATCGCTGAAAGAAACACCCAAAACAAAGGCTAAACCCGCTTTGTAACTATAGTTCAGGCTAAACTTTAGTACAGCAAATAAAGTAGGACCCACAGACATTGCCAGGAACAATCCCAGTGCCAGGCCTTTCAGAAATGCGTCCCACAAATGCATAGGGTCACAAGATACAGAACAACATGGAGAAGATAGCAACCAAAACTATGTTAAGTCTTTCCAGTAATCTTTTGAAAAAATTAGAATTGTAGAAATATTATCAGGAGTATCGTTCAACTCACTCGTTACAAGACCCCGTTGCGTACTGTTCCCAACAGAAAAACCAAGATCGTGATATATCACTCCATACTCGTCTTCGTCTTTATTTTCAGAAACATCATCAAACAGCTTTCGTATTGCAGGATAATTTAATTCGAGCAGATTTATACCATTATAATATAAGTTTGATGTGTTGAAGAACTCTATTCCCTCACAAATATCTGATGCATTATATTGAACTGAAAACCCGAGGTCTTCATAGTGATCAGGAGGACTATCCTCAAATTCACTTTTGGGGAAACATCTATAACTACTGTTCAATTTTGCTCTTACGGCCTTCTTGTGCATTCCGAATGTAATGCCACTAATACCTGTAAACGGTTTAAAAATATTCATAGCCTTAATTTAAAAACGCACAAACAACATTATACGGCATAAACATTAAGTGTCCTTTCATCTATCCCTGTCTGCTCTATTTCTATCAACAGATAATTCTTAGGCATCAACCCTATTGCCTTTTCATGCCACTCTATTATAGCATAACTGTTGGGCTGCAATATCGCGTCTTCTACTCCTGCGTTCACCGCTTCTTCCTCATCTTTCAGGCGGTACCAATCCATATGGTAAATGGTTTGGGTTGTGCCCTCGTTATTGAAATCGTATTGATTAATGATGGAAAACGTCGGGCTGCTCACATCGTCCTCTACCCCTAAATACTTGCATAGGGCATATACCAGCGTGGTTTTACCCGCCCCCATCTCACCTTTAAACGCCCATACCTTGTACTGATGCGCGTATTGCCACAACTGATGTGCAGCATTTTCTATTGTCGCTAAAGAATAAGAAATTTGTAATACAGGCTTTCGCTCCATTGTGTGCAAATATATGTAAGCTTGTATAAAGCAAATGGAAAAAACATATTCTACAAAGGTTGACGGGATGACGTGCGGGAACTGTGCCCTCACCATTTCTAAAGTGTTGGAGAAAAAAGGCGCTACCAACATCTCTGCAAATGCGGCATCAGGCGATGTAAGCTTCAGCATGGATGAAGATGTAGATGTAGATATTGTGTACAATGCCATTGACGATCTGGGATATACCGTAGAGCGTGAAAAAGACGAAGAGACCTCAGCAAATGGAGCACATCATCATGAGCATAAAGACAATTCTACGCTATACCTTATCATATCCGCCGTACTTACAGTACCTCTGCTGGCGCATATGTTTACAGATTGGCATGTACTACACAATGCCTGGGTACAACTGGCACTAGCCACACCTGTTTACATCATTGGATTAAAAGAATTTGGCAGAAGCGCTATCCGCTCTTTAAAACATGGCATCCCTAATATGGATGTGTTAATTGTGATTGGAGCGTCTGCAGCCTATATATATTCCGTAATAGGTATGGTGGCCTATTCAAGCGAAGTTCATAACTATCTGTTTTTTGAAACCGCTGCATCCATCATCACATTAGTGATGTTTGGTAACTGGTTGGAGCATAAAACCGTAAAGTCTACCACAGTAGCCATTGACGCATTGGTACAGCTGCAACCTCAAAAAGCCAAGATGGTGATGACCGACAGTGTAGGTAAAGAAACCATCATGGAGGTAGACAGCAAATACCTGAAGCATGATGATGTGGTAATGGTAAACACGGGTGACAGCATACCCGTTGACGGGAAGATCATTAAAGGACAGGCACAAATAGACGAGCATATGATCACGGGAGAAAGCTTACCCGTGAGCAAGCAAATAGATGATGAAGTAGTTGGAGGAACAGTGCTGTTAGATGGCAACCTGCGTATACAAGCCACTGCTATAGGTAGTGAGTCTGTATTATCTAATATTATTCGCATGGTGCGCGAAGCTCAGGGACAAAAGCCGCCTTTGCAGAAGTTGGCAGATAAAATCAGTGCCATATTCGTACCTGCAGTTTTGGCTATCGCTGTGGCTACATTCCTGCTCAGCTATTTTATTGGTGATGTTAGCTTCGAAAATGCAATGATGCGCAGCATAGCGGTAATGGTTATTTCCTGCCCTTGCGCTATGGGGCTGGCTACCCCTGCGGCAGTGGCTGTTGGGCTGGGCAGAGCCGCCCGTAACGGGATACTCATTAAAGGTGGAGATACGTTACAACAGCTAAAAGAAATCAAACAAATTGTTTTTGATAAAACAGGTACGCTCACTACCGGCGAGCTGCAAATAGACGGTTTTGTTACAGATATGGATGATGCAACGTTTAAATCTGTTGTAGCTTCTTTAGAAGGTCACTCTTCTCACCCTATTGCCAAATCTGTAGCTAACCAATGGAAGGCTGCAGAAAAGTATAGCTTTAACGAAGTAAACGAAGTTAAAGGCAAGGGAATTGAAGCGACAGATGCATCGGGCGACAAATGGCAACTTGGGTCTGAGCTGTGGCTGCACAGTAACCAACAAGAAAACACCGGTTACGACTTGTATTTGTACAAGAACAACAGCTTTGCCGGTGCAATCAATATATCTGACGCACTAAGGCCTGACGCTGCTGAAACCATCAGTGAGCTAAAGGAGATGGGCTATACCACCATATTATTGAGTGGTGATAAACAAAGCAAATGCGAACGTATAGGTAAAGAATTAGGTATTGACGAAGTATTTGCCGAGCACAACCCTGAAATGAAAAATGAGAAACTAACATCGCTTTTGGAGAAAGCACCAACTGCTATGGTGGGAGATGGTATTAACGATGCGCCTGCACTGGCTAAAGCAACTGTTGGTATATCTCTTAGTAATGCTACACAAATTGCGATACAATCGGCTAATCTCATCTTATCAAACAACCAACTGAGTACTTTGCCTAAGGCTATCAGGCTGGGGATATACACAGAACGTACCATCAAGAGCAACTTGTTCTGGGCGTTTATATACAACATTGTAGCAATACCGGTAGCTGCGTTAGGCTATCTGCGCCCTACCTTCGGTGCGGGCATAATGGCCCTTAGTGATGTGGTGCTCATTCTAAACTCACTGTTCTTAGGCATTCGCAGGCTTAAAAAATAGCTCCGGCAGACACACCTGTTACATACAAGTCCTCATAATTCCTTATTTTTAAACATATTGTAACAGGTAATGAGTTTAAGAAATACAGCTATACTAATTACGCTGGTTTTTGCATCGTGCAAGGGAAGCAATGAAGTGACATCTAATAAAAGTACAGATACACCGGAACGCAAAAAACTTGCTTGTGCACAAACCCATGTGGAAATGAACACACCACACCTTGACTGGTTTGAAGAGAGCAGCAATGTGCTAAGCAAGTCCACAGAAATTTTGGTGCTGCCTAAAGCATACAAAGTATACTCTACCGACCCTCTAAAAGCCAATGCTTTTTTTACCGCAATAGAAAAAAGAGAAACACTCAGCACCGTTCTGCCTTTACCCAAGCCGGCAGAATGTCAGTTATTCAAAGTTGAAAACAACTTGAAAGAGGGGGCAAGAATACCACCCGGTATAGTAATGACACTCGGAACAGCGCAAGAGCAAAAAGCAGCTATCAGCTATAACAAGAACAACAAACAGTTGATAGCACATATTAATTGGTTTGGGCTGCTATACGAGATACTGCCTGTAAATATCGACAACACTACCTATTATGTTGTTTACGAAAAACAAAAACCTAAAGAAAAAATAGAAGACAAAAAAACAAACAACGAGCACCTAAAGCTAGTTGAATATAAACCCGTTAAATAATTATTTGAATGAAACGAATAGCACTTTTTTCGATTGGACTAATACTTAGTTTACAAGCGTTTTCTCTTCCGTCTATTTGGAATGAACAAAATGGGAAAATAGCTCCCTCTGAAGGCATAAGAAGTATTACACCAAGTGAGTATCGTTTATACTTAATGAATGAAACTTTCCTTAAAGACATTTTATTAAAATCAGGAAAGACATTTGAGCAAGGTGTTACCATTCAACTACCCACGCCTGATGGAGAGTACATAGAGTACCGCGTATGGGAACACAGCATTATGCATCCTGACTTAGCCGCAAAGTACCCTGAAATAAAAAGCTACAAAGCCATTTCTGTAAACAACCCTGATGTATGGGCCGTATTAAACTTCGGGAAGAATGGGTTTGACGCCATGATATTTGGCGGTACAGAAAGGTATTTTATTGACCCTTACAGCACCATTAACAATGGTTACTATATAGTATACTACAGAAAAGACTTTAAACGTGAAAACTCTTTCGACTTTAACTGTGGTACAAAAGCAGACCCTACGGAAGAAACTTTCGGTGAACGAATAGAAATAACAGCCCCGCGTAGTGCTGCAAAAAGTTATGGTTCTGACAGAAAAACCTTTCGTCTTGCATTATCATGTACGGGAGAATATGCGAAAGCTGTTGACGGAAACACCCCTACAAAAGCAGGTGTACTTACTGCAATGAACAAAACCCTTTCTCGTGTAAATGGGATATTTGAAAAAGAGATGAATGTTGTGATGCAGCTGATACCGAACAACGACACGCTTATTTATTTAGACCCGGACACAGATCCTTTTACTGCTTCGGAGAATGCATCTGTAGGTGGGCAAACACAATCTAAAAACCAAAGCAATACAGCCAGCAAAATAGGCACACTTAACTACGATATAGGCCATGTATTTTGTACCGGTGACGGAGGGATTGCAGACCTTAAGGGACTTTGTGATGTAGGTTTTAAAGCCAGAGGTGTAACGGGTAAACAAAGCCCTGTAGGCGATGCTTTTGATGTAGACTATGTAGCACACGAAATGGGACACCAATACGGTGCAGAGCATACATTTAACTCTACGGGTACAGGTTGCGGATCTCACGCGGTGAAAACTACTGCGTATGAGCCGGGCAGTGCATCTACTATTATGGGGTATGCAGGGTTATGTACCGGCAACAATGTGCAGAACAACAGCGACGATTATTTTCATGCTAAAAGTTTAGACCAGATTACCAGCTACATAAAAACAACCAGCCCGCTAACTTGCGGAAGCACATCCGCAGCCAACAACAACGCACCTTCTGTACCGGATATAAATGCAACATACGAGGTACCTAAAGAAACACCATTTGAGTTGGAAGCGCCCGTTGTTACAGATGCTGACCACGATGTATTAACCTATTGCTGGGAGCAGTATGATCTTGGAGATTTTGGAAAGGGACTGGCGACATGTGAGTATGGTCCTTTATTCAGATCATTTACACCAACCACATCCAGATGGCGCATATTTCCTGAACTGGAAAAACTTAAACAAGCTATTTACAGCTACCCGAACGAGAAGCTACCTACTGTTGACCGTCAAATGAACTTCAGATTAACAGTAAGAGACATTTACCAGGGGCAAGGAGTTTTTGATTGGTCTGATAATACAGTAAAACTCAACGTTACTACTTCATCAGGGCCGTTCAGATTAAAGACTCCAAACTCCAGCACCAACTACTGGCGTAATGGCAATAGCTATAATGTAACATGGGATGTTGCCAATACAACCAGTGCACCTGTTAGCTGCTCTAATGTAGATATATACCTATCTCTTGATGATGGCACTACATGGATGATGTTACTTGCCAATACACCAAACGATGGTTCTGAAACTATTACAGTACCCGCTGGTTCCAGCACAGCTTCTGCAAGAGTAAAAGTAAAAGGTAGCGGCAATGTATTTTTTGATATAAGTGATGAAAGGTTTGTCATCAACGACTGGCCTGATAGCATTGAGGACATTCGTATCGAAGATAACATATCAATCTTCCCTAACCCTGCACAAGATTTTATTCATATAGATATTTACAATGCTATAGATTACGACTTCAGATTACTGAATAGTTTGGGACAAACTGTATGGAAGGGACATACCACATCCGGACTTGACATAAATATCAGCAAAATGGCTTCAGGTGTTTATCATCTGAAAATTGTACAATCCAGCAACAAAAAACAGCTTACTAAGCAAGTGGTTATTCAATAATCCAATGCAAATACATTCAATAAAAAAGACCGGATACAACCGGTCTTTTTTATTATTAAAGCTTGTTATATAGTTTACTTTTTATGACACCCCATTTGTGTAAGCGATGCCTTAAAGACACTCGCAATACCCCTAAACCATATTTCATACTACGGCTAAAGTTAATGCTGGATGCTTCTTCAAAATACTTGGTAGGACAGGTAACTTCAGCAATTTCATATCCGTGCATAAACACTTGAGACAACATCTCATTATCAAAAACAAAGTCGTCACTATTATGTGTAAAGTCTATAGACTCTAACACCTCTTTATTAAATGCACGATAGCCCGTATGGTACTCACTCAACTTCTGCCCGATCACGATGTTTTCAAACAACGTTAGCATACGATTAAAGAAATACTTGTACTTGGGCATACCCCCTTTTAGTGCACCTTTTCCTAAAATACGAGAACCTAACACAACAGGATACACATCGTATGCTATTATGGATGCAATGGCATGAATCAACTTAGGAGTGTACTGGTAATCAGGGTGAACCATTATAGCTATATCGGCACCAATTTCAAGCGCCTTTTTATAACAGCTTTTCTGGTTACCACCATACCCCTTATTCACTTCATGTTTAATGATGTGCTTAATTCCCAGCTTCGCACCAACCTCAACAGTATCATCAGGGCTGTTGTCATCTACCAGCACTACATCATCAACTATATCAAAGGGAATCTCTTTGTAAGTACGTTCTATAGTTTGTGCTGCTTTGTATGCAGGCAACACCACCACTATTTTTTTACCGTTCAGCATAATTACAAGCCTTAAAAGTACAAAGTAGCTTTAAAAAAACAGTTTAGTTAGCCACTTTATAATCACCATCTGTAGGACGCATACCCGTTACTATTAAATTACTGGTTGCTTTTCCAAGCAAAGTATCGTCTGTTTTATTATAAACACTACACTCTACATGGATGATCTTCTTCCCTGCTCTCACAACTTTAGAAACAGCTTTTAGCCTGTCTCCTTTTTTTATCGCGTACAGAAAGTCTACATTCAAATTCAATGAGGTGTAGTAATTATTAGTATCTAAGCTTACTACGCCCCACCCAATCACTTCGTCCATTACCAATGCCATCATACCACCATGAATATTGCCATACGGGTTAGTCATCTCCTTACGCACCTCCAGAGATATTGTAGCACTGCCCTTCTCAATATGCTCTAGTGTAAACTCCAGCCAATTTCCTGCAGGAGAACGAGAGTCTTCTACCAACTTCCCTTCATATTGCTCTTTAATATAATCCAGTACTGCACCGGCCGGTATCTCTTTATATGTCATAGTATCTATTTTTTGGATGCTTTTATTTTTTCCAGCATCTCTATTGTTTTGTTTATTCTTTTCATTCTGGTTTCGGGTTTCTTTGCGGTAACTATCGCTTCTACATACTCTTTTTGGTGAGAGAACGACATACTTTTAAATAGCGTCAACAGCTCTTTGTGTGGTTTAAATGCTTCAGCCACATCTTTAGGCAAAGTCACTTTTCTGTTCACAAAGTCTATTCCTTCTACTTTTCTTTCAGCCATAAGTATATCTCTGAGTTTAGCTCCAATAGCTGCAGACTTTCTAAACCTTAAAACAGACCAATCATCGTCTATTGCTACCTGTGTAACAGGCTCGTAGCCCTTGTTCATAATTGGTTGCCACCCTTCATCTCTCGTGAGGTCAGACTTTATACTACCCGACTTTTTAGGATATGCGATCCAAAGCAGTGCATCATCGGCTAAACGGTTCAGGAGTTTGGGTAGCTGATCATTAAGCACTTTTTGAAAGTCTGCAAAAAGTAATACATGCTCTACCACAGCTTTACCTCTAATTGTTTTAGAATAAGTCAAATCATCAAATAAACCAATGCTCGCTTCAGGCAATTGAAGTATATACAAGGGAGGCTCCTTAAAACGCAGCTTTTTGACAAGACTCATTATTGTAGAATTCTTGTGCGCGAAATTAAGGATAAAATATTCATCTAACTATCTTATTGATTACCAATACAGTAAGCCAAAAACTAACCAATACAACTAAACCTGGCTTAAAGAATACATTAACATTTATACCTTCTATAAACTTTGTTTATGAGCTTTCATGACTTAGCTTTGTTACAAATACCAACACATGACTATTACTCAATTAGAATATGTAGTTGCGGTAGCCACTTACAAAAGCTTTGTAGCTGCTGCAGAGAAATGTTTTGTAACTCAACCGACACTGAGTATGCAAATACAGAAGCTGGAAGATGAACTTGGCATAAAGTTGTTTGACAGAAATAAACACCCGATTGCTATTACAGCTATGGGAGAGGCTATTGTTGAGCAGTCTAAAAAGATCTTGTCGGAATGTGAAAAGATCAACGAACTTATTCAAGATCATCAAACCACAGTTTCCGGTACTTTCAGACTGGCAGTTATACCAACAATTGCACCATATGTATTACCTAGCTTACTGGAAGAGTATAACAGAACTAATCCTGATGTTAGGCTGCAAGTTAAAGAGCTGGAGACAAACAAGATCATCGAAGCTTTGCGTAATAACGAAATCGATGCGGGTTTGTTAAGTACACCGCTGGATGAAAACGGTATAAAAGAGTACCCTCTGTTTTCTGAACCTTTGGTAGCATATTTTGCAGAAGGTGAGCCTGCCTTAAAAAAGCGCATGGTAACTGCTGATGATATAGCGCTTGACAGAATTTGGTTACTGAACGAGGGACATTGTCTGCGTAATCAGGTTTTAGACCTTTGTGGTGAGCATATTGAAAAATTACAGGCAGAAAGACCTTATAGATATGACTCTAGCAATGTAGAAACACTGCGTAAAATGGTTGACAAAAATAAAGGTTTAACCATACTTCCTGAGTTTGCAACTTTTGAGTTTAACGACGACAAGATAGAGCGCGTGCGCTATTTCGAAGATCCGGAACCTGTTAGAGAGATCAGCCTGGTTACCAGCGACCACTTTGTTAAAATGACTCTTTTGCAAAGTGTTTCTGATAGTATCCTTAAGTTAATACCGGACAAAATGAAAGTGCAGAAAAGCAACAGAAAGGTATTGCGTATACAATCGGCTAAACTGTAGCAACAACTATATTATTTATACTCTCTTTTATAATACGCGCATTGTGGAATATTTCTTCAATGCGCTTTTTTATTGTATCCCAATCGGCATTTTTGTGTTGTATATAGTTCATAGCAAAACAACCACCGGGCGCCAACAATGCTTTACATTTTCCCAAAAACTCACTGGTTGTTACAAACTCCGGCACCACCCTGCTTTTAAAGATGTCTACAATAAGCATGTCGTACTTATTGCTCTCGTTACTGATGTGTTCATTAGCATCAGTACAAACCATATCAATAGATTGTCCTTCTGCCGGCTCTAGTATTTCTTTTGCCCATTCCAATACGGTAGCATCATGATCTACTAAAGTAAAATTCGGATAATGGCCTTTTTTTGCAAATACCTGTACAGCGCTTCCTAAACCAGTGCCCAGTACTAGAACATTCTTTACAGAGTTAAGTTCAGATGCAAAATGTTTGCAAGCAATATTTACAGGCTTGTACCTGTCTCCATCAGAATACAAAGCGTCTATCGTCGCCAGCTGATACTGTCCTTGATAATAACACAGCTCTAGTACAGGGTTTTCGTCTCCCCCTGTGGCGCTAAACAACCTAATCGGCGTTAGGTAGCTGAGTATCTTCTGTAGTTTTGTAGGCTTACGCAATACGGTATAATATATCCAACTAGTAGAAAAAGATTATGCAGTAGTTGATGCTACAGCATATCAATATCAAGTTCTGAAAAATATATTAAACTTTAAAGGGAATGCTGCGTATTAATTTCTTCTGTCTCTTCTTTTTCTGAAGATACCTACCTTACTTTCATTACCATTAAGCAGACGATTGATATTCTTATGGTGTGTAAGCACTACCAGAAAAGCGGTAGCTATAGCAAATATTTTATAGCTCAACTCCGGCTCATGAAAAATAAAGAATATCATGATAGGGAATGCAACACTAGCTGTTATAGAGCTTAGGGATACATAGCGTGTTAAGAATAACATGAAGATGAATACCCCGACCATACTTACAGCAACCTCCGGCTGAATTGAAAGTATCATACCAAAAAGAGTTGCAATACCTTTTCCTCCACGAAAATCTGCCCATATAGGAAAAATGTGGCCTAACACGGCAAATAAACCTAAGAATACCTGCAAGTTAACCAGCTGTTCTGTACCGGGGCTGAAATGTGTAAATAATGATAGTTTGACAGCGATAAACCCTTTGAGCATATCTACTATCATAACACCGATACCGGCATTTTTGCCAAGTATTCTAAATGTATTAGTAGCTCCGGCATTGCCACTTCCATGCTCACGGATGTCTATCCCATACATCCATTTACTTACCCATACCGCAGTTGGTATAGATCCAATTAAATAAGCTAAAACTATCAGGATTGCTATATTCATTCAGATATTAACTGGTAGAAGACATCAAATATAATTTTTAGGAATGGTAAATCCTAACAAAATTTGCCAACACGGCGTATAAAGCACTGTTTATCAATAAATTGCAATACATTTTTAAGAGAACTGTAACATATTATCATATTGTTAACTATCCTTTACAAACTTCATGCACAACCACTTTTCTTCTGTAAGCTCAGAGTCGTATACTAACCCGCAGTTAGTGGCAGATTGCATTATTACATCTCTATCTTCTAGTAATATACCACTCAATATAATACACCCGTTACTTGATAGCTTATCAAACATCTGCTGCATATATTTAAGAAGGATGTGTCTGTTGATGTTTGCCAGTATTACATTAAAATCCCCCTCTTCTACTACATCTAGCGATCCTTGACGAACATCTATCTCTTTCGCCTCATTTCGTTCAATATTCTCAAGTGTATTGATGTACGACCACTCATCATTATCAATAGCCAATACACTACTTGCCTTTAGCTGATGTGCTAATATAGCAAGCACACCTGTACCCGTACCAAAGTCTAATACTGGTTGCTCTGCAATATTTGTAGACTTCATCTGTTGTATCATCAACCTGGTAGTAGCATGATGCCCGGTACCAAATGACATTTTAGGAGTTATGATGATCTCGTGCTCACAATTTTGTGGCGATGGGTGAAAGTCTGCTCTGATCACACAAAAATCACCTACCACAACCGGTTCAAAGCTATCCTCCCATTGCTGGTTCCAGTTTTCCTGTTCAATAACACTGTGTATATAGTCACAATGGTATTGCTTAGCTATCGCTTCTACCTCATCTTTATTGAAAGCTTCTTCTTCAACGTATGCATATAGGGCATCGTCTTTATCTTCAAAGCTATCAAAGCCAATATCAGCCAAATGCGCTACCAGCATTTCTCTAATGGCAGCATCTGTATGTTTTATCTCTACCTGTATGTAATTCATAGTTCTATAATATAAAAAAGGCTGTACTTGATGTACAGCCCCTTTATTTATTGCTCTGTTATAGTCAATACAAAATAGGATATTATTGGTTCACACGACTACCAACCTCACCGTATCCGTCGTCTGAATCACTGTCATAATCGTCGTTCATACTCTCATCCATTTGTAAGTTTTCTGACTGCTCATCCATGTTACCAGGCTTAGCACTGTTGTATATAACACGACGAGTTGGAATATCAGAAATAATACGGAACTCTGTACGACGGTTTAGTTGACGTCCTTCAGGATTATCTCTACCATCTACTGTATTAGGTGCTGCAGGCTCGCTTTCACCAAAACCTTTAGCAACCATACGTGCAGGATCAATACCTTTACCTTGCAAGTAGCTAAGTACAGATTGTGCACGACGTAAAGAAAGCTCTTTGTTATACTCTTCGTTACCCTTAGCATCAGCGAATGAATAGATCTCAACTGTGAAAGAAGGATTGTCATTCATAAACTGAACTAATGTATCTAATGAAGCTACTGACTCAGCACGTAACTCATCTTTATCATAATCGTAGTAAACGTTGCTTACCATGAAAGTATAAGAAGGAACAACTTCATCCATATAAATAGTAACACTTACTGTGTCATCCGGATCAGTACGCTTAACGCCCATTGTATTTACAGATGCACGAGTTGTAGTATAACTCTCTTTATCACCGGTAACTACATAAGAGTGACCACGAGAAAGGTTGAAACCAAATGTACCATCTTCAGAGTTGTAAGTTTTAGTGTTACCAGACTCATCGATCATTTTCACAACCACTTCGTCAATAGGCTCTTGACTAGCACGGTCAACAACTTTACCTCTTAATACTAATGTAGGCTCATATTGAATTCTCCAAATGTCATCACAACAAGTTGGGTTTTTCAATGCTTTAGAACCAACACGGTTTGACACAACGTATGCATCAGGCTTCCCTAACGGATCGCGGATGTAATACATTTCATCAGCAGATGTATTAATAGGATAACCTAAGTTTTGAACGTTAGTGTAACGGGATGGACCACCTACTGCAGAGTAGATATCAAAACCACCCATTGTTACCCAACCATCAGATGCGAAGTATAATTTGTTCTCGCGGCTGTCATAGTATGGAGTAACCTCGTTTAAAGGAGTGTTAACTTGCTTACCAGCGTTTTGAGGACGACGGTATGTACCACGACGAGGATCGATCACTGAATACCAGATATCGTATCCACCACGGCTTTGTAGTGTACGGTTAGAAGAGAAGAATAGAACTTCTTTCTTTCCAACTTTAGCACAGAAAGGCTGAGTGTTTGAACCGCCTTCGTTGATACCTTCACCCAATTTCTCAGGCTCACCCCAACCAGACTTTTCAAATTTAGATACGTAGATCTCACACTCTACAGCCATAGAATCACCTTCAGCACATTTTGTGAAGTAGAAACGATCACCACCCGGGCTGTAACTACCATTACTGATGTGTACTTTGCTAGAGTTGAACTCACCATCCATGAACTTCACAGGCCACTCAAAAGAGTCAACCTCACTTGTGAATTGCTGTTTCTTAGAAACCATGAAGTGAGACATATAGTCAGCACGCTTTTTCTTGTCAACCTCAATAAGATTGTTCTGACTCATTGTAGAGAACATCAATGCTGTATCTCCTAATGGGTAAGGCGCAGACTCTGTATATGCACTGTTAACGTTAGGACCTGCATTCTTTACAGTTGCAGCCATTGGGTTCATCATAGAGTTCATGGCCATTTCACAACCTTGAATTTCTATCAGTGCACGCTTTTTAAGCTTTTTGTATGTTTTAGGATTATCATCCATGAACCTGTTGAATGTAGCTATAGCAGCTTCATAGTCACCAGCTTTCTTCAACATCATTGCTTGCTTATACACAGCCTCAGGATATAATTTAGAAGCAGTATTATAAACCTCGCCATAATAGTGTGCTGCAGGTTTGTAATCACGAGTCATCCAATAACACTCAGCCAGCTGATATGTCAAGTATGGATTACGCGGTTGTTCTGCCTTCAACTGTAAGTAATAATCCGAAGCATTAAAATAACTCCCTTCGCGAAATAAGCCATCTGCCCAGCGTAACTTTTTGTAATACGGTAGTTTAGCTACAGGATCGTCAGCTTTGTTCCTGTATTTCGCCTTATTCCCCTGCTGTGCAGCAGCATCAAAGTTTGCCGTTACAATAATAGTCGCTAAAACAAGTAGCAGCCAATTTTTTCTCATGTGCATGCGCAATTGTTAATGGGTATAAAAATATAAATTGGTTTAAAAAAAAGAAAGGGCTTTTCAAATTATTTTTGCCCTTTCTCTTATTACTTTAATCTTAATATCTTAGAAACGTGAGCAAGGATAGATCAACTTACGTGCAAAATCTAGCGGATCTGGTGCAATCCAAGTCAAAGCGATCTCGAAACCACCTGCGTTTCTAGCTGAATTTTTAAGGTCAGATACTGTGTAATCGTAAGCTAAACCTAAACGGAAACCTTTGAATTCAAGACCTGCAGTAATCATTGCAGCATCATCAAAACGGTAATAACCACCTAAGAATACAGCTGTAGTAAATGCGCGGAATTCAGGATCACCAACAATCAGGTGAAACTCGTTACCTGCCAACATCTCTGTAGCATTAGCTTGTGATTGGTATAAAAATGCAGGACGCAAGCTTAATTTTTCACTTACATATGCAATGAAACCAGCCTGAGCTGTGTAACGCATACCTAAACCAACATCTGCTAAATCTTCTTTTCTATCAAATGTTTCAAGAGGTTGGTTAATGTTATTAGCACCAACACCTAAAGCATAAGAAAAACCGTCACCTGCCTGATGTGCCCAAGAGATACCTGCATTGAATGTGAAGTAATTAACTTTATTATTTAATGATGGATCTAAAGTTCCCGGCTGGAAAGAACCATCGATGAACTCATCACCAAAATATAATTTAGTTAGATCAAAACTTTTTTGAGTGTATCCTCCCTGGAAACCAACAGATAATGCTTTGTTGGCACTTGCACCTAAAAACTTATGGTAAGCGATAGATGCTAAAGCAGAAAGGTTAGACAAGTTGGCATCACCTGCACGGTCGTTATACAACTGTATACCAGCTGCCAGGTAATCGTCAATTGTCAAATCTGATACTATCGGAGCGTCTACAGATACTGCAATAGTTTTAAACGGGGCGGAAACAGTCCTCCACTGGTCGCGGTAAATAGCCGATGCACGTAGCTTACCACTAAAGTTACCTGTGAACGCCGGGTTCACTATTAGCGGCGATGCATTGAATTGTGTAAAGTGAATATCCTGCGCTTGAGCCTTTTGCTGTGTACTACTTAAAGTAAACGCGAAAGCTAATGCAAGACCTACACGACTAATGGTTCTTTTACTGATCATAGTATATTATCCTTATGAGTGTAATTTTTTATAAAAATATGTTTTCACAACCACCTATGCAACTGTATGACAGTAACTATCGTTAATTACAGGCATATTTTTATGCACATAGCTTGCGAAATATCTTTTCTCAACGGCTGAAAATACGGAAATATTTCAAAGTTACAATGCTTCAAGATAGAATTTTTGTCTACTCTAAGCTGGCTACAAGCCTGAAAACCTGTCATTTACCAAGTTTGAAACCGCATTCTTTACCTTGTAGTTTATAGACAGTATCTTAGAAAAAATGGTTGGCGAGACATACCGACCGTTACAGCACACAAAGAATATAGCTTATATACTGCCGAAGTGCATTATTTTTACTAATTATTGTTTATAACACAACATTCAGCAAAACGAACAATAAAGCATTATTTTTGCAACACTAACCCAATGGCAAAGTCCAAAAGAAATACTACAAAGAGGAAGAAAGAGACACCAACAGAAACACCGGCAATAAAAGCGCCCAGCAAAAAACAATGGCGACTTGGTGCCGGTATGTTCTTACTATTTA
Organism: Bacteroidia bacterium; assembly: GCA_030429205.1. GTDB lineage: Bacteria > Bacteroidota > Bacteroidia > Chitinophagales > Chitinophagaceae > UBA5543. The sequence continues at coordinate 1,920,847 of JAUICZ010000001.1, read as the reverse complement.
TAGGTGTATTTATCTGTTTTTCAGTTATCAGCTATTGTTTTACATGGCAGCAAGACCAGAGCGAGCTCATGTCTCAGGGCTCTATATGGGCTTATCTGAAGGCCGGCGGTAATCAACCCGCCAACTGGGGCGGCAGACTGGGTGCTGCTATCTCACACCTATTAGTTTATAAGTGGGTAGGTATCGCATCACTGGCGATAGGTATGTTTATTACAATAGGCGGGCTGGGGTTACTTTATGGCAAACGTATTATACCTGTTGCGCGATACATACGCTGGTCGGCCATACTTATATTACTGGTAGCGCCGTTGCTTACTTACTTAATGCCTGATGCCTCTTTCTCTTTTGGCGGTGCTTGGGGCAACGAAGCCATAGCATACATGAATGGTTTAATAGGCAGCGCCGGCACTGGGTTGTTACTATTAGGCATTGTATGCTTCTTTGTTTTTGTAGTATTTGCGCTGGATATCTCACCTATTCTACGCAAAGCAAAAAAAGCAGCTAAAAAAGTAGCCGAAACGGCTGCAACACTAAAGCCGGAGAAAACAGAATCAACTACCAGTGAAGAAGCAGAACCTGCAGAAGAACTAAAAACAGGCAATACTGCAACAGAAGGTGTGCAACCACTAGAGTCTATAGAGGAAGAAACCGAACAGGAAGATCTGAATATAGAACTGATAGACAACCAAGCAGAACAGCATACGGTTAACGACATGTATGCTAATAAAGAAGAGCCTACGGTAAATGAAGTTGTTGAAGAAACACCAACTCCTGAGCCACCTGTTCAGGAAGCTAATACCGAAGTAGAGTTGAATGTGCCTGAAGCTGAAAACAAGACGAAGAAAAAAACAGAACCTACTGATGAAGAGAACCTCTCTTTTGAGGTAAACCAAACAGACGAAGAGAAAATAATTCCCCAACACGGCGGCCACATTAGCATACAGGATAACGAGAAGTATGCACCTGAGCTAGACTTGCCGGACTACCACTTCCCTACGCTTGATTTACTTGAAGATCGTGAGCAACAAAAGATAGTACTGGATAAAGATGAGCTGGAGCAAAATAAAAATCAGATCATCCAAACACTACGCAGCTTTAATATAGAGATACAACGCATTAGCGCCACTGTTGGCCCTACGGTTACTTTGTACGAGATAGTGCCTGCAGAAGGTGTACGTATATCAAAGATCAGAAACCTGGAAGATGATATTGCACTGAATCTTGCAGCATTGGGTATACGTATCATTGCGCCAATACCGGGGCGTGGTACTATTGGTATTGAGGTTCCTAACGCCAACAAGCAAATAGTTACTATAAGAGGCATACTATCCAGCGAGAAGTTCGCCACAACAAAAATGAGCTTGCCTATTGCTTTGGGTAAGAAGATAGACAACGAGAACTATATAGTAGACTTAGCAACCATGCCTCACTTATTAATGGCAGGTGCTACAGGACAGGGTAAATCTGTAGGTATCAATACTATTCTTGTATCATTACTATATAAGAAACATCCATCACAGTTAAAATTTGTGATGATAGACCCTAAGAAGGTTGAGCTGTCAATATATCGCACTATAGAAAACCACTTCTTAGCCAAACTGCCAGACGAAGAAGAAGCCATCATCACCGATACTAAAAAGGTGATCAATACACTCAACTCTTTGTGTATTGAAATGGATAACAGATACGAGTTACTGAAAGAAGCAGGTTCCAGAAATATTAAGGAGTACAACGCTAAGTTCATTCGACGTAAACTTAATCCCGAGAAAGGGCATAAATATTTGCCATTTATTGTACTGGTAATAGATGAGTTTGCAGACTTGATGATGACTGCGGGTAAAGAGGTTGAAATGCCTATAGCTCGTTTAGCACAGTTAGCCCGTGCGGTAGGTATACACTTGATCATCGCTACACAGCGTCCGTCTGTAAATGTTATTACAGGTACTATTAAAGCCAACTTCCCTGCACGTATTGCCTTTAAGGTTTCTGCAAAGGTAGACTCTCGTACTATTCTGGATGCAGGTGGTGCAGAACAGCTTATTGGCCGTGGAGATATGCTGATATCGTTTGGCAGTGAGCTACTACGTTTACAATGTGCTTTTGTTGACACTCCAGAGGTTGAGAACGTTACCGACTTTATCGGTGAACAGCGCGGCTACCCTTCTGCATTTGAACTACCGGAATACGAAGGTGACGAAGGTGGCGGCAGCGATAAAAAAGCTGACCTGACCAACAGGGATAAATTGTTTGAAGAGTGTGCACGTACGGTTGTCACTTCACAGTCTGGCTCTACATCAATGCTGCAACGTCGCTTTAACCTTGGTTATAACCGTGCTGGTCGGATTATGGACCAACTGGAGGCCGCTGACATTGTAGGCCCTTCTGCAGGCAGTAAACCGCGCGAGGTACTGGTACATACAGAAGCAGAACTGGAACAATTACTAAATAGCTTATAAAATATCTATGAACACTACTAAACTCTTGCTGACTGCCATATGTTTATTGGCAGTAAACAGCACTACCCTTTTAGCACAAAGCAACAGTGACTACAAAGTATCTATAAAACAAAACGGCAAGCTCTATCATGTAGATCAAAAGAATGCGATCAAACTCAGCAAATCTTCTTTCGACATCATTATTGAAATGCCAAAGCCATCCGGCATGTTGGTCAACGCCTCTTTCGATAAAGAGACTTACAAAAGCTTGCCCAATGCCGCCGATGTTTTAAATATACCTTGCTTTGCTCCCGGTTCCGGCATGGCAGATCATAAATTCAACCCTGAAAATGCGATCATGGCAAAAAGCAGTGGCTCTAACTATTTGTTCTATGCGAATGACGATGAGCACCGCTTTAACAGTGTTGAAAAATCGGGTGATAAATATGTATGCACCAGAACAGTTGAAAGGATATTTAATGTAGATGACAATAGTGAGATCAGCGTTAACAGTATAGACCAAACACTTTATCTGTGTTTTGTATCTCACAATGCCAGATCAAAAGAAATACTCTACAAAAACAGGTTAGCTATTAAATGGAGTAACTAATTTATTCTATATAGAATCAACAAAGAGCCGCCAATTGGCGGCTCTTTGTTTTACTTAAAACAGAGATAACTAAACGGCTGCCTCTTCAGTTTGGTTCCATAAACCTGTAGCGGCTACTTCTGCTGCATATTGTGTAAAGTCCTTCGGCTTTCTGCCCAACACTTTTTCTATATCGTTGGTTTGCTCAGATATACTTTCGCCACCCAACACCTCTGTAAACAAGTAGCCTACCAGCCATACAAACTCTTCAGGCACCCCTTGTTCTTTCATCATATCGGTATAGGCGGTTACTGTTATTGGTGTAAATGAGACATCTCTACCAGATGCTTTTGCGATCTCTGCTACCACATCTTTAAAGGTCAATAAACGAGGGCCCGTCAGTTGATATATATTTCCGTTATGTTCATCATTCAGTAGTGCTTCTACTGCTACATCAGCAATATCATCTGTATCTACAAAAGGTATCGGCACATTAGCTTGTGGCAATGCTACATGACCTGCAATTACAGGATCTAAAAAGAAACTCTCACTAAAATTTTGATTGAACCAGCTGGCACGTACAATGGTATAATTTAACCCTGAACTCATCACTGCTTGCTCACACAGTTCTGCTTCGCGCTCCCCTTTACCAGATAACAACACCAGCTTTTCTACCTGTGCTTTTTTAGCCACTTTGCAGATACCTTCAATGGCATCCAGTGCTCCGGGTACTGCAAGGTCTGGTTGAAAGGTGATATACGCTTTATTTACTCCTTCAAATGCAGCCTCCCATGTGCTAGCATCTTCCCAGTCGAAAGCGGGGCTACCACTTCTTGAGCCGATTCTAACATCTGCTCCCTGTGCTTCTAAACGTGTTACAATTTTACGGCCTGTTTTACCGTTACCTCCGATTACTAAGATCTTGTTTGACATTTTTTTGATTTTTATAGTTTGATAAATATTTAAGCTGTGGTTTTTATGTTGGCAAAAGCAGATAGCAATGCCAGTATAAATGCGATTACAGAAAAAGCTGTCCTGATAGCATGCAGCATATTCCAGCGTCCCTCGTAAGATCCTCTCAGTTCTTTAAGAGAGCTATCGTTCAACACCGTCAGGTCTACCGCATCTAGTGCTTCATTCATAGGCACATTACCCATACCTGTTACCCCTATTGTACCTATCAGGTAACAAACTGCTGCAGACGCTACTAAAACGAAGGAGGAAAAATTGCCATACTGTGTGTAGCTGGCTATAGCCAACATAAGCATACTACCCAAGAAGATGATAATGAAGCCCGGGTTGATAATCGCCCTGTTGATTGATTGCATACTCTCCAGGTATACTTTGTCTGTAACTAATTTTGTACCCGGTATTACTGATACCTGCCAGGCATAAAAGAGCCCCGCAGATAAACCCGTTAAGATGATCGCCAGAAAGAGTGGCGCGTTTTTAATAAGTAAACTCATAACTATTTATTTAGATTTTGTGTTAGTAACCAAGACTTAAGTGTTTGATAGTCGTTTGCCGTTAGCTTGATCTTCTTGCCCCTGGGCATCCTTCTTAAAACAAAAACCTGTTGATTGATCAGCGGAGCGAAGCCGCTCATGTTTTGTAGTGAGAAGATCTTTTTCTTGTTCTGCTTACGGTGGCAGACATTACACTTTGTATTCAGCACTTGAAATGCAGCCTTTTTCTGCTGAGCAGTTGCAACCGTCATAGCAGGCTTTATCACCGGCGAAATGAATGCTGACAATGTTGTTATACTGATAAAGGCAATAGCTAAAACCGCAGCCTTTTTATTGTTTCGTCTCATGTTTAAAATCGTTTGATTGATTGACGAGACAAAGATGCGGCCAGCCCTTTCAAGACATTAGTTTGAAAAGGATAATGATTTGTTCGAAAAGGATTACTGCTTTATTTCGCTGGGACGGAAGCCATACTTCTTGGCAAAAGCATTAGAAAAAGAGCTCAGGCTATCGTAGCCTACATGCCAGGCTACTTCTTGTATGCTCATATGATCTGTCCGCAACAGCTCGTGAGCTTTGGCCATACGCTCGTTTTGCAGATACTTGAACACGGGCACACCAAACAACTCTTTAAAGTTCTTCTTCAGCTTAAAGTCGTTCAGCCCTATTTGACGAGATAATTCACTAAGAGATGGCGGGCTTTCCAGATTATTATTCAATATTTCCTTTGCCAGATAAAGTTTTTCACGTTCATCATCGCGCACGACTTCTTCCTTCATATTAGATAGTGTGCCAAAGAAGTGTGAGAGCAGAATGGTCATCTGGCTGCGGAAGAACATCATCTTGGTTTTACCCTCGTATTGAATATTAAATACCTGCTCCAGCACATTGTGCATTTCAGGTGTCATATAAAACCGGGGGCCCTCCACATAGTGATCTGCAGGGTTGACCAATTGATGTAACAGATCAGAAAAAATATCTCCCTCTCTGTTAGGTAACTGTTTCAGGTTTTTAACTGCAGTTGCTATAACAATACACTGCAGCTTCTTTTCTTCTGATACTTTATGTGCAAATTCTACTTTTTCATCAGCATAGAATGATAATACCATCCCTTTGGTATGCGAAAACTCTTTTTCTTTACCATTGTATTTCACAGTAAGGTCTACATTTCCTGCTCCGTAAAATGCAATAGCTATCACAGGCTCATCAAAGAAACAAGAGTCAATACCTACCTGCCCTTCTTCTGAGTGCTCTACCAGAATAATAAAATCATTGATATCTATTACATCTCTTGTCATAGCAAGTGCAACATTGCATTGAATACAAATATATTCAACAGTTAGGAACATTACCACAAACAGGGCAAATCACATTATTTGCATTAATAACATAACTTTTTGTTTTCTCGGCATTAACTTTGCATCCCTATTGATGAACGAAATATTTAGAATTGATATATGAAAAGAGTTTTTACTATATGCTTTATAGCATTGGGATTGGCGACGCAACCGGTATTAGCACAAGCAGACAAAAAGGCAAAAGAGATACTGGATGCTTCTAACAAGAAGATCAGCAACTTAAAATCTTTAAAATCAGATTTTAAACTGGAGTTACTTGGTGGCGGCAACAACGATACTAAAACAGGTACCTTTTACATGAAAGGAGAAAAGTATCGTATTGAGATGGAGAATAAGGAGCTCATCATCATGAGTGATAATAAAACCGCATGGACGTATATGAAGGCTACTAACGAAATACAAGCCTCTGCATACAACCCGGATGACCAGGCACTTTCTCCCGCAAAACTACTAACCAACTTTTACGATAAGGAGTACAACTACAAGTATGTTGGCCCACGTAAAATTGATGGCAAAACCTGTGAGGTTATTGAGCTTACACCCAAAAATGCAGACAAAGCATTCAGCAAAGTACAGCTGGCTGTAGATAACAACCGTCAGATAGTAGGCGGACAAGTTTGGGAAAAGAACGGTAACACATACCGCTATTCTTTAAGTAATTACAAAACAAATATTACCTTAGGAGACAACTTGTTTACCTACACAGCAAAAGAATTTCCCGGAGCGGAAATGATTGACCTGAGATAAAGACTTTTCACGGCGCAAGCCGTAGTGTATGTAACAAGGGTCGCCTAACGGCGACCCTCTTCTTTTCTATATTTCCACAGCCACAAAAAATCCCAGCGATAAATGTAGATCTTTAAACTTGTATTTATTGCCGGTTTCTCTGTTCGCACGTATTGTTGTCACCTCTACCGTATTAAGGTAGTTCCCTTCTCCTGCTACTCCAAGGTCTAAACCTATTCTTAGCTTCCTGTCAGAAAACACCGCAGGCTGATTAAAAGTGTATGCAACTTGAAAATCTGCCAGTACGTTTATTGGTATGTAAGCCCCGTCTGTATTACCATGTGGCTTTTGATCGCCCCAGCCGGTTTGCACATACATAATTGCATCCTGATAGGGCGAATTATTATTTGTTTGGCCGTGTATCAACTCTCCTTTGTTAGACTCTCCTACAACAGGTATGTGCAAGTTTGCTCCCATTGCAAAGTCTACCGCACCTTTACCATGAGCTACCAGTAGAGAGTACCCCATCGCTAAATGCAAATTCAGCGCATACTCTGTAAAATTGTATCGTTCTTGCAACGTATAGCTACTGCCGGGATATCCATTTTCTGCAGCCTTATAGTTTAATAGCAAGCTGTGCCTGAGGAACTTCACATCGCTACGCAGTAAAAAGAACATACGATATCTGGTAATCCGTTGCAGCCCTATACCAATTCTGGAACCTATCGCATCTTTAGCCGTCAACAAATCTTCCTGCCTTCTAAACCCACCCGACTCCGGTTCATTATCCACAGACGGGCCGGTATCGTTTTCATTAAAATGATAATCTCCTGCCAGTTTAACATACCAATGCAGAGACCCTTTTTTAACAGCACCTCTCATTGCATCTTGTGCAAGCGCTGTATGTGCAAGACAGCATAAAATAATTACAGATAATACTTTCATGACGAGATTTTAAGGTTTAACAATGAATGAAATTGTAGTATCGGTAAATGCAGAGCCGGCTTCAGTCTCAAACACCAAAGCAAACCGTTGTATAGTTGCGGCATCGGGCCGGGCTTCTATCTTAAACTCGAACATTCCTAACTCGCTGATCTCATAATCATACACATCTCCATAGGTTTGCTCATTCATAGAGCTTATCAACCCGCGTTCATCATTTCTATACACATTGTTGATGTAACAACTGTCCATTATATCATCGCCCGCTTTAAAGTTGCTGTTATAATCGTTCAGTGTTATCAGCTTAATGTTCTTTACTTTCTCTATTATAGTAACCCTGTTTCTGTCCCGAGAGGTTGCGTAGGCTGCATTACCCGCCCACATGTTATTTGTAACAAGGTGTCGCTCTTTGGTTAATTGCACCCTCAATTGAAGGTTGTTATGCGATACAGTATCCTTGGGCTGGACGACTTGTTGCGAGAAAAGATCTGTTACCGTTATTTCTGCTGACTTATAATAAGCCTTATAGTCCTTATCATTACAGGCAACTGTTGTGCCCAGTAATAACAGACATACTAATACTGGAGTTTTAGCATTCATAGTTCTGTAGGTTTTACACTAAAACGACAAAACATGTGCCAAATTGCGCATATTAACCGACAGTAAATAATCAGAAACTTGTCATATTATGAAAATCATAACATCCCCCTGACAGGGTGAGATAACTCAATATTATATATTGCATAGAATGAAAATAAGCATATATACATCCCTGATAGTACTAACCATATTTTGCATTATTGCTACAACTGCATGCAATAAGAAAAAGTCAGACCAGATCAACCAACCACAATCTACAGCAGCGGTAGATTATAATAGCATAACTGAATGTCATAAAAAAGAGAACCCGCTCCCGTCGCAAATAACAGCTAACATCGAGGGCATTTGGGTATGGGAAAAGAAAGCCTGCTTTTGGTCTGGGCAACAAACATTTACAGCCGATAAGCATGTGGTTGTTCAATTTAACGACGGTGGCTTGTATAAAGTAACGGAAAATGGGAAAACCATATCAGAAGGCACGTGGAATCTGTCAAATACAGGAGATGACTTCTGGACACTAAAATGCACTAATGCGACACATTACCTGCAAGGAAAAATATTGCTGTGTAAAGACGAGTTAGTATTACACTCCAGCTATATAGACGGATGTGATCTTTATTATAAAAGGCGATAGTTTACAGACCTTCCTGCACCCACCATACGCCCTGCTCTATGATGTCTACATAGCTCTTATGACCGGCATCTAATATCATACTGCCCATGCTGCCCGATGTTACTGTTCTGGCCTCTTCCTTTCTTTGTAACGGAGCCATATGTATCATCTTCGCCTTAAGATCATTCTCTGCTACCAGACGAGATATCGCCTGATCAGGATCTGAACCATCATACTCATCTTTAGGTGCGCCTTGCACCGGATATATAGAAACCAAAGCACCTTCGTGTAGCTTTTCCAGTTGTTCGATAGTTGAGATCTTAACCCACATATGTATAAACTTTACTGCAAAATAACGATTGCTATTTATAACTGTAACATAGTAGCAATAAAATACTGTCAATTTTCAAAACAAATAACACAAACTATTAATACATGGTACGCATATGTATTATTAAACTGTAGTTTACTTATTTCTTTTGCCCTTTAATTTCAATAACTTAGAACAGAGTTGATTACATACACCTATGTTGCATTTTTACAGACTGTTTTCGCTTATACTCGTGCTTAGTCCCTTTTTGTGTTATGGGCAGGAGCAACAGGCATCTGTACTGGACAGTATGATAAATGAGTGTCGTAAACAAGATACCCAAAACTACATCTCGTGCCTTAACTCGTTAAGCCAACAGTACAACACTCCAGATGAAACGATGACACTGCTATACTATAAGGCGAGCCACTATATAAGCAGTAAAGAAACCGACTCTGCAGTTTGGTATGGCAACAAGGGCTTAGAAATTGCACGGCAAGAAAACAACACAGGCAACCAACAAGCTTTTAAAAGCATTATTGCCGTTGCATACAGCCAGGCGGGCGACTACCCAAAAGCCATCAAGGGATATATTGACGTTATAAGCATTAGCGAACAAAATGGAGACAGTGTGTCTGCAGCGATAATAAAAACCAATGTGGCTAATATGTACATCAAGCAGAATGATTACAACAACGCCAAGTTGCTTTTAAACGAAGCATACCACATATTTTCTACCAGAAACAAAAATAAAAATGCCGCTGGCACACTGGGTATGATCGCTTTTGTGAACTATAAACTAGGCGACACCGCTACTGCAACCAACCAGGCCCAAGAGGCAATGCATTTGAGCATAGTTAATAAGAATATAGAAGCACAGGCAAAAGCCGCAGGGGTATTAGCAGGCATTTATGTAGACAAAAAACATTATGACTCTGCTATATACTATTATCAATTAACGAAAGAACTAGGAGAAGCCGTCGGTGAAAAGTATCACGTATTTATGGCAATGTCAGGGTTGATGAACAGCTACTATTTACTGAAGCAATACGGCAAAGCGAATAACATAGCTGAGCAACTGGCAAAGGATATTGAAAATAAAAATAGCCCGTATGCCAAGATCAAGTTCTACACCACATACAGCAATATACTGGCAGCTACAGGAGCGTACAAACGCGCGCTGGCATATCAGAAAAAGGCGTATGCACTAAACAAGAAAATAACTAAAACAGAAAACAGCAAAGTACTGAACGAGGTACACACCAAATACGAAACAGAGAAAAAAGACAGACAAATAGCTGAGAACAAACTAGTAATGCAAGAGCAGGCAAACAAAATAAGCAAGAGAAATCTATACCTTGCCTTACTGCTACTGGCCGTTACAATACTGACGCTTGCTGTTGTGATGATAAGAATGCGCAGTAAACGTAAAATAGAACAGATAAACGAGCAAAAACGCTTGCAAGTATTAAACGCGCACATAAACGGCGAAGAGAAAGAGCGTAAAAGAATAGCTAAAGAGCTGCATGATGGGATTGCTAATGAATTGGCAGTGATTAAAATGGGCATAGAAAACACCACCCTTGATATAAAAAACGAGCAGCTTGCCAGTCAACTAAAAGCACTTGCTGACACTGCACAAAAGACCCATAGAGAAACACGCAGAATATCGCACAACTTAAACCCTGCCCCATCTTTAAAGAACAAGTTTGCTGATGCTGTAAAAGAGTATCTGGAAGGTATGCCCACCACAACCGCCCAAATAGAAGTGAACGTAATAAAGCAGGCAGACATTCGACTATCGCACGAGAAACAACTACTCATATTCAGAACCATGCAAGAGCTGGTAGGAAATGCGCTAAAACATAGTCATGCTCAACTTATAGAAGTAAATCTTGTTATTACAGACGAACACATTAATATAACAGTATCTGACGATGGAGATGGAATGAGTACGGATATACTGAATAATGAGCTAACACTATCTTCTGTAAAAGAAAATGCAACTATCTTAGACGGACTAATAGATATTGACTCCACCTTGCATGAAGGCACAAGTGTACTCGTATCTATTCTGAATAAAAAATGACGAAACTGATCAACATAGCGCTTGCTGATGACCATAGAGTATTTGCTGAAGGACTTGCCTCATTACTTCAAAAAAGCACGATACAAAACATATACATGGCTACAAATAGCTCAGAACTATCGTCTATTATGGAGCATCATGCAATAGACCTTGCCTTTGTTGATATAGAGTTCGGGAAAGATGATGGCAGAGCAGTAGTAAAGAACCTTGCCAAAATACATACTGACTGTAAATACATTGCACTAAGCAGCCATGGAGAGCCGGGTATTATCAAGTCAGCATTAAAAGGTGCTTTTGACGGGTACATTTTAAAAACAGACTCTTTAGCAACCATAATTGAATGTATAGACAAAGTGCTATCAGGAGAAAAGTACATCAGCCCCGATAGTGGCACACACTTGTTGAACGAAATATCCGGCATTAAAACTAACACCACCATACCCAAGCTCACCAAAAGAGAAAAAGAAGTACTGGATTGTGTGGCCAAAGAAATGAGCACCAAAGAGATTGCCGCTCATTTATACATCAGCGAGAAAACAGTAGAAGTACACAGAGGCAACCTGATGTTGAAACTGGACGCAAAAAATGCAGCAGGGCTTATTAAAAAAGCATTCGACCACGGATTGATCAACTAAGGGTTTTCCCCTATATCACAAATACAGGTTTTTCCCTCATTATTACCGTAATGCACGACGGTAGCTTTGCTATTAATCAAAAATTAAATAATCATGGCAAGGAAAGTATTATTCAACAAAGCATTACTGGGCGTAGCAACATGCCTGGTACTAACCGGCGTAGTTTCTTCTTGTAAAAAGAAAAACGACACCAACCCTACCCCTACACCGAGTGTAGTAAAAGCACCGGACACGGTTGATTGTAACCACACAATAAAAAGCGGAGGAACACTAAAAAATGATCCAGATGCTCCTGTAGACTACGTAGTAACCTGTGAAGTACATCTTAACGGAGATGTTATCATAGAGCCGGGAACGGTAATTGAGTTCACAACAGGTTCGGGTTTACAAGTAAATGATAAAGGTTCTTTATCAATAAACGGTACGGCAAATGATCCTGTAACGCTAACAGGTGTAGACAAAACACCAGGCTCCTGGAAAGGGTTATTGTTTGATAGTGATGATACTAAAAACAGCATGACGCACACCAAAGTGATGTATGCAGGTGGTGGAGCATTTAACAGCAATGGCGACTTAGGTAGTGTTATTGTATGGGCTGCTTCTACTTTAACAATGAGCAACTGTACCGTATCAAACTCTGCAGCATATGGCTTGAACGCCAGCTATACCGAAGCTATGGTCACTTTGAACAACAACACATTTACGGCTAACGACATGCCGGCTAAGATCAAAGCAGAATTATTGGCTATTGCTACAGGTAGCAATGATTACACAGGAAACACTAAAGATTTTGTATTGTTAGATTTCTATACATCCACTTTAAACAAAGCTACTACATGGCATAAAATCAATGTACCATTCTTAGCCAAAGGCACGCAGCTAGTATCAAATGCAATGTTGACAATAGAAGCAGGTGTTGAAGTGCACATGGGTACCGGCACTTACATTCACATTCAAGAAAAAGGGGGCATTAAAGCAGTAGGTACTGCAAGCAACCCTATTATTTTCAGAGGCGAGAATGCTGTAGCAGGTGCGTGGGAAGGCATAGGCATCTCTTTCACATCTAACCCTTTAAATGAAATAGGTTATGTTAAGATCATGCATGCAGGTGGCGATAACAGAAAAGGAGCTATTTACATGTGGGCTAAACCTGTGGTAAATGTGCACCATGTAGACTTTACTGATGTTAAGACTTGTGCATTGTATGCAGCTCCAAGCTCATCATCACCAAATACAAATTTACTACTTGCCAGTTGTACCTACACTAACTGTGGTGGTCAACTTTGTGGTGATTAACACCCCTTCATTTTCATGGTTACAGAGCCGCTCTAAACAGAGCGGCTTATTTTTTTTAATGATTTCTAAATACCGGTGTAAGGGTATGTAAACATATTCGTCTTACTTTTGTCTCACAATTCAACGAATCATGAAGCTGTAACTCAGGCGTCCACCTCCGTGGTGGGTGCATCCTCCGACAAATTCAAGCACTCTACCGACACCTCGGCAGAGTAACACTTCATTTTACATACTATTGCAAAAATTTTCAATCATGTCTCAACGTGTAACCAACTCACGTTTCGTAAATATTTTTCGCCTGCTTAAAGAATCTTTAAACAGCGAAGCAAAAGATTATACTACCGGCAGCATCAATCGCGCCATCTTCATGCTATCTGTACCTATGATACTGGAGATGTCTATGGAGTCTTTATTTGCACTTGCAGACGCCTTTTTTGTAAGCCGATTGGGTACTGATGCCATTGCCACTGTAGGCTTAACAGAGTCTATGCTGTATTTGATATACTCTGTAGCTATAGGTGTTAGCATGGCTACAACCGCTATAGTTGCCCGCCGTACGGGAGAAAAAAACAAAGATGGCGCAGCTCATGCAGGTATGCAGGCTATATACATCGGTAGTATCATAAGCATACTCATCGCCATAGCTGGGGTGATCTTTGCAAAAGATCTATTGATACTTATGGGTGCCAGCGAGGAACTGGCTGCAGAAAACTACATGTATACTTCTATTATGCTGGGTAGCAACATCACTATATTGTTGTTGTTCCTTATCAATGGAATATTCCGTGGTGCGGGAGATGCATCTATAGCTATGCGCTCTTTATGGCTGGCCAACCTTTTGAACATAGTACTGGATCCATTATTGATATATGGACTGGGACCTATACCCGGACTTGGGCTGAAAGGTGCAGCTATAGCCACAGCTATTGGCAGGGGGGTAGGAGTATGTTACCAACTGTATCATCTATACAAAGGCAAAGGGTTCATTAAAATACTGCGTAAGCATATTGGTATCGACGTGCCGGTCATCGGTAACATCTTAAAACTATCATTGGGTGGTACTGCGCAGTTCCTGATCGCTTCTGCCAGTTGGATTTTTCTGGTGCGCATTATTGCCCGTTTTGGTAGCGATGCAATTGCCGGATATACCATTGGTATAAGAATGATCTCTTTTACCATATTGCCGGCATGGGGGATGTCTAACGCAGCAGCTACCCTTATGGGGCAAAACCTGGGAGCGAAACAACCAGAACGTGCAGAACGTTCTGTATGGCGTACCGCATTTTTCAATATGGTATTCCTCACATCGGTAGCAGTGATATTTTTCATTGCCGCGCATTGGATCATTGGACTGTTCAGTCAAGAACCCATGGTGATAGAATACGGAGTAGACTGCCTGCGCTATGTTTGTATGGGTTATATATTTTATGGTTATGGTATGGTTATCGCTCAGGCATTTAACGGTGCAGGCGATACACGCACCCCTACCGTCATCAACTTCTTCGGTTTTTGGATATTTCAAATACCGTTGGCTTATGTACTGGCTACAACATTAGGCTTTGGCCCGAAGGGCGTATTCTCCGCCATAGCCATTGCAGAAAGTGCCATGGCAGTGGCATCGATAATTATTTTCAGACGTGGCAAATGGAAAACCATTGAAGTATAACTATAAGCCCCGCAATTGCGGGGCTTGTTTATTTTTCTGGTATTACTTTGTCTTTTATTAGCCTGTCTTCTTTCCAGACATACTCTACTGCTGAAACAGCATCTAGATTTTCGGCATTACAGTTATCACATATTATGTTTTCAAACCGCACTTTTCCGGGCGTCACTTTTATTTGAAATTGTAATACTTCAGAATTCGTTTTCCAATTCTCTTCTTTATCCATCTCTATCATTTCTCTTTCTTCACTTCCTGTATCGCTGGCAGTATAACCTTCGTACCAATGGTTTTCATTTTCGTACAGTTCTCCTAAAAAGTAGCGTTTACCAGTAGTGATATTTATCAGGCTATATGTTGTGGATGAATAATCATACCCGCCATACCTGCCCCCTTTTCCTAAAATGGAGCTACTCGTTACTATAATTCCCTTATCATTATTCGTGTTCAACATTACCAGCTCGTAATCAAACGAAAGTGCCGATCTGTAACTTAACAAACCACTGATCCAATCGTGATCTCGTTTTATGGCTAAGTAAATCTTATCATCCAGAATGTATTTAAACATATCCACCTCCGGCTCCAGGTAGTCAATCTTTTCTGTGCTTTGCAAACCTCTGATCTTGTTTACTGAATCTGCAGAGATGGACGTATAGCTAAATGGCCCATCATTGGATTTTATCTCAACAGGAAAATCAAAGTCTTCACCTTCTTGCGCAAAGACACATAAAGAGTTTGCGAACAGAATAAATAATATAGATACCACTTTGATCACCCTGTAATATACCATTCAAATATCCATACTACTATGTCCCGGACAATATATTATGTTAATGTTCCTTTCATTAACTTTAAAGCAATGAACAAGCGCGATTTCCTAAAAACTTCATCAGTACTTACTGCGGGTAGTTTACTGCAGTTTTCTGCCATCAATAAGATCATTGCACAATCTGCAGGTCTGCCAGACGACCAGGTTGTACAACAAGAACCTTATTGGCAAGCTATACGTAATCAATACAACCTGAAGGAAGAATACATCAACCTGGAGAACGGCTACTACAACATTATGCCTAAAGACATAATGGAACAGTACCAAGAGCATATACGCAAGGTGAATAAACTGGGCGCGTATTACATGCGTATCATGCAGCAGGAAAACAAACAACGCATCAATAAGAAGCTGGCAGACCTTGCGGGATGTTCTACAGATGAGCTCATCATCACCCGCAACACGACAGAATCGTTGGATATGATCATTAGCGGGTTGAACTGGAAGAAAGGAGATGAAGCTGTATGGGCAGAACAGGATTACGGCGCTATGAAAAACATGTTCAAACAAGTGAGCAAGCGTTACGGGATGAAGAATGTAGTGGTATCTGTACCCCAACACCCCAAAAGCGATGAAGAGATCGTTAGCTTATATGAAAAAGCCATTACCCCGAAAACCAAACTACTGATGGTGTGCCACATGATCAACATTACGGGACATGTACTACCTGTAAAAAAGATATGCGATATGGCACATGAAAAAGGGGTGATGGTAATGGTAGATGGTGCACATA
Organism: Bacteroidia bacterium; assembly: GCA_030429205.1. Taxonomy (GTDB): domain Bacteria; phylum Bacteroidota; class Bacteroidia; order Chitinophagales; family Chitinophagaceae; genus UBA5543. The sequence continues at coordinate 1,904,566 of JAUICZ010000001.1, read as the reverse complement.
CTTTTGCTCACCTGGATTTTAAAATACCTGACCTTGGTGCCGACTTTTATGGTGCCAGCCTGCATAAATGGTTGAGCGCCCCACTGGGTTGCGGGCTGCTGTATGTAAAAAAAGAACACATAAAAAAAGTATGGCCGTTGTTTGCTGAAGATGATAGACCGGAAAATGACATCTCCAGATTGAACCATACTGGCACACACCCTGTTGCTACCGATCTGGCTATTGAAAATGCTATAGATTTTTACAATATGCTCGGGCACTCCGTAAAAGAAGCCCGCCTGCGTTACTTACAACAATACTGGACTAAACAATTAAGAGACATACCCCAAATTGATATTGCTACACCAAAAGAACCTCAACGTGCCTGTGCCATTGCCAACGTAGGAATAAAAGGAATGAAGCCCAAAGACATGGCAGATACCTTATTTAAAAAGTATGGCATTTACACTGTAGCTATTGATAATGCCGGCGTACATGGTTGCCGTATTACACCAAACGTATTCACCAGTTTAAGAGAGCTAGATACATTTGCAGCAGCTGTTATGGATATGGCGGGGTAGCAATAACATTTACTTATCGCCCAACAAAAACTCACCTTTTATCAGCCATGAAGTACCAAAAGCTATAAGTGCGATGGATTCTAAAACAAATATGGGGTTGGCCTTAGACAAGTTTGTATGACACAGATCTGCAAAAACATATACACCCATCAACACTAAACAGAGGAACATTACAACAGCACACCCCTTGTACCACTTGTTTCTTCTCTTTTTCTCATCACTCATATTTTCCCTATCCCCTGTTTTAGTGAACAAAGCATAAGAGATATAAATAAGTGCACCGAAAAACAAAACCGCAGATACCAGGTGTATAGTACCGCGAATGGATGAACCGCAACAGGTACATTCGTCGGTTGGTAAAAATGCTACTCCCAATGCAAAAACAGCAGCAATATTTGTTGCTATCTTATCTCTCATCACACCATCTTTATCCTTATAGCCCACATAAGAGAACAAGAACAATGAATAAGCACATAATGTACCTACAAATACATTACCCATTTTGGTGTAGTAATAGTGGCTGATGGAGCTACGGAACACCTCACCCGTTTCTGCTATATCATTTATGACGTTTACAAATATGGCATTACCTATTACAAGTATAAACGGCAATAATATTCCAAGAAAACCCAGTGTTTTTCTTAGTGTCAGGTATGATATTACGTGATTGTCATTATTGTTATTACTCATGGCTTTGTATTTACATATACAAAACAACAATATAACAATCGCACTCACAACGTGAAAAACACCCTATTTTTAAAATTGCCATTAACAATAAAAAAATGTAAATTACAAGTAATAAAACACTTGTTTCAGGTGTAAGGTTCTTTATATAAACAGCGTACGTTTCTTGTAAAAACGATTATTGATAAAAAAACTTAACAAAGAGCAAGTTGTTTTGAGTAAAACATCAAATTCCGAAACAAAATAGAACAAAAAAAGCGGCACCAGGCCGCTTTGAAAGATAAGTTCTTTTATTGCATCAGGCATTGATACCGCCCGACACCTCTATACGTTGCGCGTTGATCCACTTTGCATCATCAGAACAAAGGAAAGCCACTACGCTACCAATATCGTCGGCATTACCTACCCTACCTAAAGGAGATAAACTACTTAGGAAACCTTTCATTTGAGGATTGTTGCGTATCGCCGCATTATTAAAGTCTGTTTCAATAGGTCCCGGTGCTACCACATTTGCACGGATACCACGTTCACCATATTCTTTAGCTATATATTTGGTAAATGTTTCAACGGCTGTTTTAAGAGAAGAGTATACTGAATACCCAGGCACACAGAACCTTGTAGTACCCGATGAGATGTTGATGATACAACCTCCATCATTCATGATCGGTAATGATTTTTGCGTCAGGAAGTAAACACTTTTTAAGTGTATGTTCATCAGGTTATCAAATGCCTCTTCGGTTACATCTTTAATCGGGATGGAGGCCCCAACACCTGCATTGTTTACCAGGAAGTCGAACTTATCGGTGTTCCAATTGCGTTGTAGTGCGTTACCTACTTCATTCAGAAAAGTGTCGATAGAACCTATATCTTCCGCATTGAACTGCAGTGCTACAGCCTTTCTACCCATGTTAGTGATCTCTGCCACAACCTCTTCGGCCATTGCCTTATTGCTGTTGTAGGTAAGTATTACATCGGTACCCTTTGCTGCCAGTGATAGTGCCATATCTTTACCCAGACCACGGCTACCGCCTGTTACTAATGCTATTTTTGTTGACATTGTAGTTTGTTTAATGATTGATAATAGAAGCAATATTAACGGAATACGCTGTGGGGATCAGTTCAGTTTTCTTGATATTGCCATCTTCAAATAGTATTTGACAGCTATATTCAAAACAAAAGCCCCGTATTTATTCAATACAGAGCTGTAATATGATTCAGTATATAAATACTATCCTATACCTTCCGTTTCTATAGCACGGTCTACCTTTTTCACTAGCCCTTGTAGTACATTACCCGGACCAACTTCTGTAAACTTAGTAGCACCATTCTTCACCATATGCTCAACCGTTTGAGTCCAACGCACAGGAGACGTTAGTTGGTTGATGAGATTGCGCTGTATCATAGCAGGATCTATGTACGGATTTGCATCCACATTTTGATACACCGGGCAACTCGGGTTACCGAAGTGTGTATTTTCAATAGCTGCTTGTAATTCTTCTTTGGCAGGCTCCATCAAAGGCGAGTGGAACGCACCACCTACAGGAAGCACTAAAGCTCTACGCGCACCTGCTTCTTTCAGTAGCTCACAAGCTTTATTCACACCATCTATACTACCGCTGATCACCAGCTGACCCGGACAATTGTAGTTGGCTGCTACTACCACATCGTCTGTAATGCCTTTACACACTTCTTCTACCTGCGCATCTTCCAAACCTAATACTGCTGCCATGGTAGACGAGTTGATCTCGCATGCTTTTTGCATAGCCTGTGCTCTTTGAGATACCAGTTTCAAACCATCCTCAAAAGTCAATACTTTATTGGCTACCAAAGCAGACAACTCTCCCAGCGAGTGCCCTGCCACCATATCTGGGTGAACATCTTCCAGCGTTAAAAAACGAACTACTGAATGTAAGAAAACAGCAGGCTGTGTTACTTTGGTTTGCTTTAAGTCATCTGAACTACCTTCGAACATTGTATCTGTAATGCGGAAGCCTAATATTTCATTTGCTTGCTCAAAATACTCTTTTGCAACAGAGTTACTCTCGTACAACTCTTTTCCCATTCCGGTGAACTGTGCGCCCTGTCCCGGAAATACGTAAGCATGTTTACTCATGAATAATCTACTTGATTTGAGGGCTAAAGTATAAAATCTGTCTTAATCTCATGCAGTATAAATAGTTGTTATAGATACATTATCCGCAATTCTTACTACGGTAGTATTTTTGCAGTATGAATTGGATAGCATTAACAGACGAAGCACAATTGGATACAATTGTGGAGGAAAGTAAAACACAACCGGTAGTCATCTTCAAACACAGCACGCGTTGCAGCATCAGCAGCATGGCTAAATCCAGATTGGATAACGAAGAGCAGCCTGATGGTGTTAAATTTTATTATTTAGATCTAATTGCATACCGTCCTATATCTAACAAAGTAGCAGAAATATTCAGTGTACATCATGAGAGTCCGCAGGTGATACTCATCAAAAACGGAGAATGTACCTACGACGAAAGCCACAATGGGATTAATATGGAGGAAATAATGGAACAGGCTGCTTAAATAGCCTTGCCTTTCCACCTACCAGACTTCAGGTACCACCAACACGTGGTTACCAATGTACCCCAATAAACAAACTCTGACGCCCATGCCCACTCTATGGACAGGCGAAGGTGTTCTATAACAATAGAGCAGTATAGAATATAGCTGAGTACACAAGCCATTTCTATAAACAGGTTTACTTTGGTATTACCCGTGCCCATTACACCATTAAACATAACAGTAGCAATACCCATAATAACCGAAGAGGTAGCTACTATACGTAAGCTGGGTATAGCAAACTGTACAAGATCGGGATCGTCGCGATATAGGCTCAAAAACTCACCGGGGAAGGATACCAGTATGATGCCTAAACCAACAGCATAGATAACTGCCAGTTTTATAGTACGCAGTACAACGGGTATCACCAGCCTTTGCTTACCCTGCCCGATAACATTACTCACCATAGTATTGCAAGACGAGCCCAGCGACCACAAACCAATACCTGCCACTCCAAACACACTACGCAATATCTGACTCACCGCCAGCTCTCTGGTACCCAAATGCTCTACATAAATAAAGAATATCTGCCAGCCGCCAATACTAAATAAGAACTGTACAATAAGTGGAAAGGCTATAATAAATGAGCTTTTTGCCAGCGAAACATCAAACTTACCAGTAGACAATACAGGAAACTTTCGCTGCATTTTTTTGATGTAGAAGATACTGTACATCACCACCATAAATACGGCCTCTGATATCACCGATGCCAATGCAGCCCCTACCATGCCCATCTCCGGCAAATTAAACTTACCAAAGATCAACCCGTAGTCCAGTACTATATTTACTGCATTTGCTATAATAGAACCATGTATCAGGTAGCGCGACTGCCCCGTGGCTATATAAAACGCATTGGCCAGCTGCGTCAGCATCAGGAAGGGTAAGCCCCACATACGCATTTTCAAAAATGCAATACTTAGCTCCGCATTTACCTTATCGTGCAAGGTAGCATTAAAGATTAATGGTGCCAGAAACATGGCTACCAGCATCAGCCCGATACCAAACATCAAACAAAGCATCATACCGTTGGTAAAGGTCTTTGCCAGATCTGTATAGTTATTCTCACCTGCCCTGCGCGACATTTGCACCTGCAAACCATTGGTGAGCCCCACACCCACCATAGCCAATATCAAATAGAAGATACCTGCCATACCATTAGCGCCCAGCTCTCGCTCACCCAACCTGCCCAGAAACACCGTATCCGTCAAAAAACTGATCTGCGGTATAACCATAGCCACTGCAATAGGAGCGGTGAGCTTCAGGATATCTTTATTGGATATGGATAGTTGCATTATTTGTTAACTGAAAAAACGGTTTCTGTCCTTGATTTGTGTGTATTCTGTAATAGCTTTGCCAAAAATACTATCTGGCCGCTATTTACAGCAGGCAGATTGTGTAAGTGTCGCAAATTTATTCTATAATTGTGAGTTACGATGTCAGAGATCACAAATAGTCCACTGAACGAGCAAATTTACAAGGTACACACGGGTACAAACCTTACTGCACAGATTGCAAGGGTAAACATCGTGCTAATGCCACGCGGTATGACCGTTGCAGGATTTAGTGATCGCGGAGATTTGCTGATGATCAAAAATAACGATTACAAACGCGCGCTACCGCCGTGGATCATCGACTTTTTTGAGCACCAATTTCTGAACGAAGAAATGCTTTCAGCACCTGCCAAAGTAACGGCGGTATTCATTGCCAACGATAAAAATCTGCTGGTACCCGATACTTTGTACAAAGGGCAGGACTCTGAAGCGTGGTTGAGAAAGCTATATTTTATAGAAGCAAATGAGGTAGTGAACACCCACCAACTGAGAGAGGACAAAGCATATTATTTATATGCATGGCCATCTGCCATCAAAAGCCTCATCAACAGGTATTTTACAAAATCGCAGGTGTTCCCTTTTTCTACCTACCAATTTTACAAACCATTTAAGGCCGAGTGCAGCATGCAATGCGCCCTTACCGCAGACAAGGTATTTGCCACGCTGTATGTAGACAGGCAATTGCACTGGCACCAGGCATTTGATTATAAAACTGCTGAAGATATTGCTTACCATATAAAACATGTGGCTAAAGAGTACGGTGTTGACGATAGCAAAATGCAATTGCAATGTACTGTTGCCAATAAAAATCTGGCACCGCATGTTACAGAGCTGCTACAATTCTTCCCGGGGCTGAAAGACGGCACGGGTAATGTAGTAACCAACGAACGTACCTGGGTAAGCAACATCTACTTGTTACAACAACTATACGCATGCGGATTATAGGCGGCGATTTTAGAGGACGAAGATTTACTCCCCCTGCAAAAACACCGGCAAGGCCAACCACTGATATTGCTAAAGAAGGGCTATTTAATACCCTCATCAATATGATAGACATGGAGGGCATAAAAACCTGCGACTTGTTTGGCGGTACCGGCAGCATCAGCTACGAGCTGGCATCGCGCGGGGCTGGAGAGCTAACGCTTATAGAGCAAGACAGAGGTAATATACTCTTCATCAACAAAACAGTAAAAGAACTGGGGGTAGCCGATAGATTCAACATCATAAAAGGCGAGGTTTTTCGCTTTATGAAGCAGAGCACAGAGCAGTACGACTTTATTTTTGCAGGCCCGCCATATGCGCTGGATGCTATAGATGAGATACCTGCCTTGCTGTTTGAAAAGAAAATGTTAGCCCCCGGTGGTATATTTGTATTAGAACACACGCCGAGAAACGATTATCAGGATCATCCACGATTTTTGAAGATGAAGAACTACGGCACAACAGTGTTCAGCTATTTTACACAACCAAGCGAATAGTTATGAGTAGGATCTGTTTATTTCCCGGAACGTTCGACCCTATGACCATGGGGCATGTAGATGTGATCAAGCGTTCTATCCCGTTGTTCGATAAAATGATCATTGCCATTGGGGTGAATACCAACAAAACTCCCATGTTCAGCATAGAGCAACGCACCGAATGGATAGAGGAAATATTTAAAGACTACCCTACCGTTGAAGTAACCAGCTACAAAGGATTGACCATAAAGTTCTGCAAAGAGGTAGGTGCTAACTTTATGATGCGTGGCATACGCTACATTGCCGATTTTGAATATGAAAAGGCCATTGCTGATATGAACCGTGCGCTGGACCCTGATATTGAAACCATCTTCTTAACCTGTGCACCAGAATATTCTACCGTATCCTCTACCATTGTTCGAGATGTCATCCGCAACGGCGGAGATGTGAGCCGCTTTGTACCGAAGGAAATAAAGGTGTAGGTTTTTAGTTTTTGTATTCAGACCTTGAAATAGGTGTGTAGTCCCCTTTTATTACTTTCTCCACCGCCTCATAAAGTTCATCCAAATTCACTGGTTCATTAAAGACTTCTGTAGTTGTCTCACTGACAATACCACCTTCTGTATATGTTCTCTTTGTAAGCACATAATCAGGGCCTTCATCTAGCTTATGAAACATTACAGTATGAATGGCAAATAGCTGGTCTTTATCAGTACCATCTTCATTTCGAGAGTACACATAATAAACATGTTTTGAGAAGCTTTTGCTATTCCTATCTTTAGGTAATTCCTCAAACCACTCATACCCCCAAACATTTTTGTTGTCAACAATCGTTTTTTGAAAGTTATAATATTCATCTATACCCGGAGGTAATTCACTTGCTCTATAACCGTCATACAATAGCTTTCTATATTTTTTAAGTAATTCTAATTTTTTCAAATCGTTACTTGCTACAACAATATTTTTATATACCCAATATTTCATATAGTGTAATTCAAGCGCCATTTGCTTTACATAATGTAATTTAGTTGACATTAAATTATTTTCGGTAAAATCAAGGTACCTGAATGAGTTGTCTAACAGCTTTTCAAACTTATTTTCTTGTAGTAAATTATAGCTTAAAAAATACAGTGCAGTAGCATAGTTATAAACATAATGACTGTATAAACTATCATCATGCTTTATATTAGCCTCTATCTTTTTATATATTGAAATAGCTTCGCTGAAGTGCTTTTTTTCTGCTAGACTGTCTGCAGAACTCACCATTTGAGATATGTCTTGTGCATTAGTGCTTATAGCTATACAAAGGGATATAAGTACCGTTGTTATATAGGTTTTCATCTTAAGTATTTAATGTAATAATGCAAAATGATAGCTTACATGTATATCGCACTACTAACTAAACGCATTGTTATTATTTATGCATTCTCTACGCCCCCACATGCTTTAGCAATTCATACACCAGCATAGTCGGCCACACAATAGCTTTTAGTACGCCCAGTACTCCATCCCAAAAACCTGTCGCGTATTGTATAAAGTAAATGAGTGCGCCTATAAAACCCAGCCCGTACACACCTGATGATTGCTTGACTACTTTTTTGTTCACTTTCTGCATGATGACATTTTTTAAAATGAATGATACCTGCAAATTACCACAGATCACATAGAGTAAAAATGACAATTGTCAGTTATGTCGCTCTTGTCATGACAGGCTGCACCCGCCGTCTTACATACTAATACCACAAATCTCTTAAACTCAGAACGCGAGATTACTTCGTCGCAGGCTCCTCGCAATGACGAGTGTATAATTAACACCCCCTCCTGCGTTCAGCGGCTTTGTGCCGATTAAAACGTTGTGTTTCTTTTTGCAATCGTTTTATAATAAGGTATATCACCAACCCGTCGTCTATCCAGCCTACAAATGGTATCCAGTCAAAATCAAAAGGAGTAACTACATATATCAATCCCAGTATAGTGATTACAGTTGTAAGGAAAGACATACGGTACTTTCCGCGCCATACCTCTTTTAGCATACACCACAATGTTTTCCTGTTTTTAAACAGCTGTGCCCCTTCTCTTACTCCCCTTGTATTTGCTACTCCGGCAGCCCTCCTTATAGTAGAAACTTTATTCATTGCTCTCTCCTCACATTAAGTTTGTAATTCTGATACAAAATTACAGGCATATGTGTTGCAGCACTGTTAAGGCATGTACAAGCAAGTGTTAAAAAATAGCCCCCGCACAAGGCGGGGGCACTATAACAGTATTTGATAATTATTATTGTCGATTGATAAATTCCACTCTATGAATCAACTAATTTACTGTCAAGCGTTGTGAAGCTCTTTGCCCGTCAACACTCAAAGTAATAACATACATACCTTTTTGCAAGTGTCTTACAGGTATTTGCTCTGTATACATACCTGCTTTTGTACTCAATGTTTTGTTTAGCAACATTTTACCTGTTATATCGTATACCAGAACAGAAGCACTGTTTGCACCTGTTTCAATATCGTACACCAGCTTAACATCGCTACCATTGGCAGGGTTAGGATATAATGACATGGTAGCTATTTTAGTATTTATAGTTGCTACACTAGCTGTTTGTAGTTTTTGTTTGTTGAATACATACTTACCGGTACTGCTTTGAAAATCTGTGAACCACAACTTCCAGATGCTGTAGTCGTCCAGCTCAGCGTCATAAGATTTCACGAAGAAAACCAATGAGTCTTTAACATCGTACCCTGTACCGTTGAATGACTTCCAGTTATAACCGATCGTATTGATCTCGCTATTAGCGTTGTGCGCCTTCCAATTTGTATAAGTAGCTACATTAGGTATTTTATCTGCGCGTACAGTTCTGTTATATCTATTGTGCAGCACACCTGTAACGTTGTATGCAATAGGAACAAAAGAAGTGTATTGAGTAAATACGATATCCCACTTAGTTTGGTCCGGCTCACGGTTCAGCTCTTTTTCGCTAACGATAGAATAGTAAGCCAAGTTGCTTAACTTATAGTTTGCCTTAGAAATACTAACTGTTTTTTCGTTACTACCATCAAGATTAGCATATTTGAACGTGAATGAACCACTCTGTAACTTCTCGATAAACAATTTCTTGAAGTCTCCATTTACCAGTTGAATGATATAAATAGAATCGCCAAGCACTTTGTGAGAAGTTTGGTCGTAAATACCCCAATCAAGATCTGTTGGGTTGGTTGGGTCCGCATAGTTTCCCATAGCACCACGTGTCCACGACGTATCTGCACCATACCTTGCATCCCATGTACTTAAGCCTGTAGTATCAACACTTGCCCAGCCCGAAGCTGCTGCTTTGGGATAGCACCATAGTTTTGCACCTGCGGCAGAGTTAATGTCGATAGACGATGAAATATCTATCACATCAAAAGCAAGGTCCCAATTATCTTTGGGTGCTGTACCTTTTTTACCGGTTTCCATACTATACCAAACCTGGTTGGCATATCCCGCGCCGATCTCTACACTGTCGGCTACTACTGTTTGTGCGTTAGCTCCTACGCATCCTGCTACGAATAATACTGCTAGTAACTGTTTTTTCATTTTTATTTTTTTAGGTAGACGATTACTGCTTTGGTGCGATGGCCATACTGTACGGCAAGAACTCTTCTCGCAATCTTGCTCCTCTGCGATAGTAGTACTTAAAACAACCATACAGCATTGGCACATCACTAACTTTGCGGAGACTTTGCAATAGAATAAATGCTGTGCTGCTTGAATGGATGGCCATTAAGCTGGATTTTGTAATACACTGATTGGAGTAAGCACGAACAAACATCATACACAGTTCCGCAATATTTTTATTTAAATATTAAAAAACGATTTAGCCGCTTTTACGACTATGATGTACGAGGAGCAAGAATATGACCCAAAGGTAAAAGGTTCACTTTTGCTTTAGGTTCATAATTCGGGAAAACAGTTGTTTGATTTGGGAAAGCTGCGGTGTTATTACAATTGCATGACAAAAGAAGGTCATGCCAGCCTATTAAGGTCAAGTTTTTGCAGCACATCATCCTTAAAACTGTTACCAATAGTTACAGCCACACCACTTATGTACAGCATATTTGCCTCTATGGCTTCTACCATATGCAAGTTGACAATGTAAGATTTACTAACCCTTACAAATGATGTGTATACGGATAATTGTTCTTCAATATTTTTCATAGTACTGTGTACTACTACATTACCTGCCTGCAAATGAATTTTTGCATAATCTTTCATGGCTTCAATATACAGTACTTCATCAGGTTTTATTTTTACCAGCTTTGTGCCAGACTTTACAAAAAAGTGCTCATCGGCGGTTTGTACTGATGTTTGTTCTGCAGGCACTTCATTTTTATCCAGTGCTTTGTTTATTGCTTTTACAAACCTGTCAAAAGGTATAGGCTTTAGCAGATAATCTACAGCGTTCAAATCGTAGCTTTCAACTGCATATTCATTGTAAGCGGTGGTAAATATTACCATAGGTGGATTGCGTAGTGTTTTTACCAGATCCATACCGGTTATTTCAGGCATATTAATATCCAGCAGCAGCAGATCCACATCTTGTTTATTCAAATGTTCAAATACTTCTACCGCATTCTTACAACTGGCAACTAATTGCAAAGAAGGCACTTTAGCAATGTAAGTTTCAATAATATCTCTTGCAATAGGCTCGTCGTCTGCTATAACTACTTTTAACACCTGCATTAATCCAGTTCAATTTTTACTGAAATAGTATATACACCATTACTTCTTTTTTCGTCTATGCTGTATTTATCTTGGTATAAGATACTTAACCTTTTGCGTAAATTAGTCAAACCCAAGCCCCCTTTCTCTAAAGGAATATCTTCTTTGTAGCTATTAGACGATTCAATAGTCAAAACACCATGCTCTACCTTACAGGTATAATCTATAAAGTAGTTATCTGATATCACTCTGGTAGCATACTTGAATGCATTTTCCAGCATGGGCAACCACAATAGCGTTGGTATTTTATATTCTTTATCTGCCTCAACCGTAAACTTCAACTTGTCTTCCGCTTCAGGCAACCTTAGCAATTCCATATTTATATATGCCTGCATGGCTTCCTGCTCTTTTTCAAAAGACACCAGTTCTTCATCAGACTCGTACAGCATATAACGCATCAGTGCAGATAGTTTCAAAATAGCTTCGGGCGCTACGTCTGATTTTTTAAGCGTCAGTCCGTAAATGTTGTTTAACGTATTGAATAAAAAATGCGGACTTATCTGGTTACGTAATAACGACAGCTCTGCCTCTAATCTTTTCTTTTCGGCCTCTTTGGCTATACGTTCTTTATTGATACGATCGTTAGCAAACCATGCCAAGGTAAAAACAGCTAACCACATCAGCAGCCCGAACGCATATGAAATACCCTCATCGAAAAATGCACCAAAAGACCAATCTGTGCTAACGGGTGAGGTGATAATGCTAACCTCGTATACTTCAATATCAGCATACATGCCTACCATTTGCTTGAGTACCAGCAAATATGATATTGAGAATATAGCCAACTCAAAAATCAACCCTGTGAAAAATAGCCAATACCTTTTTTTAGCAAGCGTTTTTGGTATCAGAAAAAAGTTATTAGTACAAGTGAGCAAGAATAGCAGCACTGTTGTAATGGTCTTATACAACGCATATACTTTCAGGGGATAGTCGTTTGCACTGCTGTTTAACGTAGCTATAAAAAAAGCTACGATCGCCCAAAACAGAACATTACGCCCCAACCTACCTTTCAATGTTTTAATCAACTTACTCATGATTCAATAAACAAAGAAACTAATTAGGGTAAAGAATATTTAGACTAATCGACAAAAACCAGATTTTCTTCGACGAAACAACACTTACAAGTTCATCGATAAAAACGCATAGTTCGTCGAATATATTTTAAATACGTGCGCGGCATTGGTTGTTTTGTGTCATCAATAAATTAAACGTTATGAAAAAGACCATTATTCTTTGCTTAATAAGTTTTTGTTTCAGCTTCAGCTCATCAGCCCAGTTAAACTATGTTTATAATAAAAGGTTGAATGAAGTTTTTGACAGCGTATGTAACCAGTTGAATATTAAAGGGGCTACTGCTTCTATCGTTGTTCCTAACGAGGGTGTATGGGAGCGAGCATGGGGTGTTTCCCATAATAACGTACCTATAACTACAGATATGTTTATGGGTCTGGGCAGTAATACTAAAACTTATACTGCTGTTGCATTACTAAAGTTACAGGAGCAAGGCAAACTTAGCCTGGATGACACTGTTGGCACTTGGGTACAACACCCTAATATACCGGGTAATATTACCGTTAGACAGTTACTGAACCACACCAGCGGGTTATACAGTTTCACAGACAACCCGGACATGAACTACTACATTGGTAACGACTACACCAAGGTTTGGCCGATAGACACTACACTGAACCTAGTAAAAGCTCCGCTAGCACAACCGGGTGGCAGCTGGAACTATTGTAACACCAACTTTACAGTAGCAGGGCTCATCATCAGAAGTATTACAGGTAAATCTGTTCATCAATCGTTGAGAGACCTTATATTAACACCAAGTGGTTTAGACAAGACATTCCTATACCCGCAGGAAACGCCAACAGGCACTATCCCACATGCATGGTCTAATGTATTAAACACCTCAGGCAATTATCTGGAAGACATGATCGCGACGCATGGTTACTCGCACAACGCTTTTCTAAGTTTAGCCAGCTCAGCAGGAGGATACATGGCCACAGCCAAAGACAATGCTTACTTCTGGGACAAATTAATGAACGGGCAAATGTTAAACAGCAGCTCTATGAATGAACTGCAAACAACTGTTCCCACAGGTGCCGGCGGGCAAGGATATGGTTTAGGAATTTTCACTCTTGCAAAGTTTAACAACAGACCTGTTGTATCGCACGGAGGTACGGGATTTGGCTTTATTAATGATAACATACATGATAAAACATCTGGGGTAAGCATTACCGTATTAACCAATCAGGATAGCATTAATAATAATATGCTACAATACATAGTGATTGCGGCACTGCATAAAGTAACCATACAGTATACTGATGTCAACCATTTAGCATACGCTAAAAATGATATAAAAGTATACCCCAACCCTGTTTCAAATCAATTGCACATTTCTGTTGAGGAGCAAAACGCCGCCGCACTAATACACGATATAACAGGAAAGACAGTACTGAATCAAACACTTAATAAAGGGGAAAACACCATTAGTACCCATGCAATGAGCAACGGCTTATACATGCTCACCGTTTTACACGAAGGGCAGCCAATGTACCGACAAAAAATACAAGTAGTAAAATAGAAAAGGGGGCTTTGCCCTCTTTTTTTTACCACTCCACTCCTGCTTCTAGCATCACCTGCTTAATGGCTTCGTACGATTTGAATACAAGAGGTGCTAACTCATCTTGCGGTACCCATTTAGCTTCTATTATATTTTCCTCTGCCTGTGGCTTGGGTTTTTCTTTTGCGGAGCCTTTCATCTTATACCATGCTGTTCGTTTTAGTAGATTCTTCTTCTTCTGAGAATAGACATGGTAGGTATCACATATTTTATCACCCAGCTTTAGCTTTTTTAAGCCTGTTTCCTCGCTCACTTCTCTTAAAGCACACTCATCAATCTCTTCCCCGTCATCCAGCTTACCCTTGGGCAAGTCCCACTTTCCCCTGCGGAAGATCATCAGCACATCTCCATTTTCGTTGACTACAACACCACCGCCTGCATCTATGGGCTTGAAAATGGCGTGCAACTCTTCTAATAAATTATGTTTAGAAAAATCTTCTATGATAGCTCCCAGCGAGCTTCGCTTATTCAGGTGCTCCATAGACAGCCTGAAACTGCGGGGGAAAGCCCCTTCAAATCTGATGTAACCCGCTGCTATGGGGTTTTTCTTTATATACTTATCCGCGTTGGTTGTTAACACCAGCGGCTTGTCGTTGATATATATCTTTCGAGCAAAATTCATGCACAGGTTTGTAAAATTATCTATTTGGCGTAGGTTTGAGCCGCATATGAGTACAGCAAAACATTTCGCCGAAAAACTGATGCAAATTAAAGCTTTGCAAATCAACCCGCAAGACCCATATCAATGGGCTTCGGGGTGGCACTCTCCGGTATATTGCGATAATCGTAAAGTATTATCTTACCCTTATGTTCGCGATTTTGTAAAAAGCGAGCTGGCCAATATGGTGTTAGAGCATTTTAACGATGCGGACGTGATCGCGGGTGTGGCTACTGCGGGTATACCGCATGGTACTATGGCCGCAGATCTGCTGAAGCTGCCGTTTATATACGTTCGCAGCAAACCGAAAGCGCATGGTATGGGTAACCAGATAGAGGGTGTTTTGCAGGAAGGACAGAAAGTGGTGGTGATAGAAGATCTTGTATCTACCGGAAAGAGCAGTTTGGAGGCAGTAGATGCCATACGTACAGCAGGTGGAGATGTAATAGGTATGTGTGCTTTGTTCACCTACGGTTTTGATGCGTCTGCAAAAGCTATGGAAAGTGCGAATGTACCGTTGCATACCATCAGTAATTATTCTGCCTTGATGGAAGTATGTGAAGAGCAGAACCTGATAACAGCCGAGCAAAAAACATCGCTCGAAGAATGGCGTAAGAGCCCGGATACCTGGGGTAAATAATATGTAACATGGCTTGGTTAAAGCTGATACGTTGGCAAAACCTCATCATAGTTTTTTTGACGCAACTCTTTGCTTGGGGCTGTGTGATACTGCCTATGCGCCATTATTCTCCCGAGCCATTGTCTTTAATGCGGAACAGCTTTTTACTGCTGTCTGTTTCTACCGTTTTAATTGCTGCTGCCGGCTACATCATCAACGATTATTTTGATGTAAAGATCGATGCCATTAACAGACCCAATAAACTGGTACTGGAAAAACGCATCCCAATGAAACTGGCTATTGTAGTACACACTATACTCAACCTAACGGGTATTGTACTGGCATTAGTTGTTGCCGGGCGTGCAGGGCATTATAGTTTTATCGCTATACAGTTAGCCTGTACCGCTTTGTTGTGGTTTTACTCTACCACTTTTAAAAGGGCATTTATGATCGGTAATGTGGTAGTATCTGTACTTACTGCATTAACTATTGCTACATTAATGCTCTACGAAAATGCCATACGCTACTACCTGTTCGAAGACTTTTTTATATATGCCAACGATGTACTGATACCTAACCCTGTTTGGGTATTAGGCACTTATGTATACTTTGCTTTTATGCTCACCTGGATGCGCGAGATAGTAAAAGACATGGAAGATTTTAAAGGCGATGCAGAACAGGGTTGTGTAACCATGCCTATTAAATGGGGTTTGTTAAAGAGTGCACGCTTTACACAGGCGTTAGGAACACTTACCGTCATTCCGCTGATATTTGGAGCGTTTAAACTACTGAAGGAAGAATGGTATGTGCTGGGCATCTACACAATAGTAGGTTTAGCTTTGCCCATTATTGTATGGATGTATAAACTACCGCAACAAGCTACCACTAAACACTATGGTAAAGCTAGTCGTGGATTGAAGATCATTATGGTACTGGGTATTGTATCACTTGTTATATATTATTTTCAAACCAATGGATAAGATCATACTGGCCTCTCAATCGCCAAGAAGAAAAGAATTACTGGAACAGGCAGAAGTAAAATTCGACATCATATCTGCTGATATTGATGAAACTTACCCGGGAGATATGCCTGCATCTCTGGTGCCTGAATATCTGGCCAAACAAAAAGCAAAAGCCATTGCTAAAAAGAATGATATAGCAGATGCCATTATCATTGCGGCAGATACTGTGGTGATATTAAACGGCAGAATTTTAGGCAAGCCTATTGACAAGGATGATGCTTTTACTATGCTTAAGAACCTGTCCGGGCAAACACATATTGTGGTAAGCGGGGTTTGTATGCAAAGGGGCGAGCTATTAGTGAGCTTTTCTGTTACTACAGAAGTTACCTTCAGGAAACTGACCAACGAACAAATCGACCACTACATTACCAAGTATGAGCCTTATGATAAAGCAGGCGGGTATGCCATACAAGAATGGATAGGCATTGTGGGTGTTAAAAAAATAAAAGGCGATTATTATAACGTAGTAGGGCTACCTGTAGGTAAAGTGGTAAAAACATTAGAAGGCAGATTCTTTAACGAGGGATAGGGGTTACCAGCTCTTTAGCAACATAGCTACCCATAGCTACCCCCATACCACCAAGGCGAAAAGCACCGTACACCCTATCGGATACTTGCTTTACTAAAGGCTGTTTGTCTGCACCAAAAGCCATAATGCCTGCCCAGCGTTGGGCTACAGTATAATCAATACCAGGTAGTATAATATCACGCAGCTTTTCTTCCAGTTTGTTTTGAATGGTATCTGTAATGCCCAGCTTACTTGTTGTTTCTTTTTGGATAGCCTCGTTACGCCCACCGCCTATCATTACTCTTCCCTCTATTTCCCTGAAGTAATAATAGCCCTTATCCATATGAAACACACCTTTGAGTTTTAAACCCTCAATAGGTTCTGTTACTAATACCTGTCCTCTGCCCTGCATGATCTCTTCATTGGGCAGTAGCTGTTTCGTAAACGCATTGGTACAAACAAATAGTTGCTTACAGGTAAAAGGCAGCACCTCATCTACTAAGGAGTTTTTCAATTGCACAACTACCTTATCGGCTTCTTCGTTGAACTCTTTTACCGTTACTCCCGTTTTGATCTCTACACCCAGTTGCGTTGCGTAACTCATTAATGCATGCATCATTTTACCGGTGTGCAACTCTCCTTCGCAGGTATTTTCTATGAGTGCTTTTATGTGCGTTTTGTTGAAGCCGTAACTATCTATACGTTCGTTACACAGCCTGAATGAGTCTTTTTTATTAACAGGCAGTAAAAGCTGATTGAGGTATTCTATTTTTTCAATAGCATTAATTTCGGTCTCGCTGATCAGCTCATGACTACCGTTGGTTTTATAACCGATAGTATCATCACCCAGCCTTTCTCTGAGTAATTCCAGCCCCTTCTTACGTCGCTCAAACAGTTGTACCACTTCCTCTTCCGACATTGTCTCCAGATCGTCCAAAAGCTCTGTAACACTGCCCATACAGGCAAAACCTGCATTTTTTGTACTGGCACCCGTTGGCAGTATACCACGCTCTACCACCAATACCGATGCTGTCGGGAAGCGCTGCTTTAATTCAACAGCTGTGCTAAGCCCTACTATGCCCGAACCGATGATAATATGATCGTAGTTAACAAAACTTTGTCGCTCCCAATAGCTGAACATACCTGCAAAGTAAAAATCTTGTGTTAAATTGGTAGCATGAAAAAGTGGTTATTATTATTAGCGTTTATACCGTTTATAGCAACAGCACAGGAAAAAGAAACCGATAGTTTAAAATGGGAAGGCTGGCTCATCAGCGATTGCCAGGGCTTTGTATTGAACCAACTGGCAAAAGGTGACAACGGCGAATTGAAGGCAGTTGCCGACGGACGTGTAACCGAGAATACTAAAACCATCTACATTGTAAAAAAGAATTATCTGCAAAAAGTACCTGATACCGCCAATGGCATCACTTTTAAATATGTGGATGTAGACAGCAACCTGAAAGAAATAACAGAAGATGTGAAGAAAAACGATGCTGCTATTTTCCATATCAGTGCTTTCAACCTCGACTCGAAAGAATGTACCATATGGGTCATGCCGATAGATATCAGCAAGAAAGGCATGTTCGGTTCTAAAAAAGAATATGCCACCACTACAGGTACGGTTAAATTCTTCTTCAACTACGACCCGCCTAAGTACTATTACAGGGGTGTAGAAGTGATTGAATTGAAATAATGAAGATATTATCATCAACATATTGAAAGGAGCTCTAAGAGCTCCTTTGTTAGTTAATGCAAGGTCTTCAGCTTATTGCCATCCGTTTTGTATTTTTGCCGTCCATTATACAATACAGAACGAGATAACATGGAATACGCGCACCGCGATATTGAGCAAAAGTGGCAACAATACTGGAAAGACAAAGAGGTTTACAAGGTTAGCAACAACAGCGACAAGCCTAAATACTATGTATTAGACATGTTCCCTTACCCGAGTGGTGCGGGGCTGCATGTAGGACATCCGCTGGGCTATATCGCCTCAGACATCCTGGCTCGCTACAAACGCCATCGTGGTTATAATGTATTGCACCCAATGGGTTACGATGCTTTCGGGCTGCCTGCAGAGCAATATGCATTGGAAACAGGGCAACACCCTGCTGTAACTACCGAGCAAAACATCAAGCGCTATCGCCAACAGCTGGACAATATCGGCTTTTGTTACGATTGGAGCCGTGAGGTACGCACCAGCGACGCGAAGTATTACAAATGGACACAGTGGATATTCCTTCAGTTATTCCATAGCTGGTACGACAGGGCTGCACAAAAGGCAAAACCTATAAGCGAGCTGACCAGCATATTTGAAGCGGAGGGTAATGCTAACCACCCAAGCCCTGAAGATGATACATTGAACTTTACCGCAGAGGAGTGGAAAGCCAAAGACGAAAAAGCACAACGCGATATATTGATGCAATACCGCCTGGCCTACCTAAGCCATGCAGAAGTATGGTGGTGCGAGGCATTGGGTACTGTATTGGCAAACGATGAGGTCGTAAATGGCGTATCTGAACGTGGCGGACATCCTGTAGTGAAAAAGCGCATGAACCAGTGGTTCTTACGCATTACAGAATATGCAGACCGTTTGTTGAGCAGCCTGGACAAGCTGGACTGGACAGATGCAATGAAAGAAATGCAACGCAACTGGATAGGGAAAAGCACAGGGGCCGAGGTAACATTTAATGTAAAAGACAGCAATGCACAGATAAAAGTGTTCACTACCCGCCCCGATACGATATTCGGTGTAGACTTCATGGTAGTAGCACCCGAGCACGATCTTGTAAATGATATCACTACCGATGCGCAAAAAGCTGAAGTAGAAAAATACAAAGAGTACGTACAAAGCCGTAGTGAGCGTGAGCGTATAACGGAGGTAAAGCAGATAACAGGTGCTTTTACAGGTTCGTATGTAACACATCCGTTCACAGGTAAAGATGTGCCTGTATGGGTATCAGAATATGTACTGGCTGGTTATGGTACAGGCGCTATCATGGCGGTACCTTGCGGTGATGAGCGCGACCATGCTTTTGCTAAACACTTCGAGCTGCCGATCACCAATATATATGGCGATCAGTATAACGGAGAAGAAGCATTCAGCGATAAAGGTGGCACGATAGAGAATAGCGACTTCTTAAGCGGTAAAAACGTAAGCGAAGCCATACCTGCGGCTATTGATGCTATTGTAGCAAAAGGCATTGGCCATGCTAAAGTGAATTATAAACTACGCGATGCGGGCTTTAGCCGCCAGCGTTATTGGGGAGAGCCGTTCCCTGTGATATACAAAGACGGACTACCTTATGCTACAGACGAGCTGGGCAGTGATGAACTGCCTGTTGAGCTACCGCATGTAGATAGCTACAAACCCGGACCTGAAGGGCAAGGACCATTAGCGAATATAGAAGACTGGGTGAACACACCTAACGGCAAGCGCGAGACCAACACCATGCCGGGCTATGCAGGTAGTAGCTGGTACTTCTTACGCTATATGGATCCGCACAACGAAGAGACTTTTGCAGACAGAAAAGCGACCGACTACTGGCAGAGTGTAGATATATATATTGGTGGTACTGAGCACGCTGTAGGGCATTTGCTATACAGCCGTATGTGGACTAAAGCATTGCACGACTTGGGGCATATTGGTTTTGACGAGCCATTTAAAAAGCTCATCAACCAAGGTATGATACAGGGTAGCTCGAGGTTGGTTTACCGTATATCTGGTACAAACAAATTCGTATCTGCTGGTTTAAGAAAAGAGCATAAAACAGAAGCATTACATGTTGATGTAAACATTGTAAACGGGCTGGAGCTGGACATTGATGCATTCAAAAAATGGCGTCCTGAATATGCAGATGCTGAGTTTATTTTAGAAGATGGCAAATACATCTGCGGTAGCGAGATTGAGAAAATGTCTAAGCGGTGGTTCAATGTGGTGAACCCTGACGACATTGTTACTCAATACGGTGCAGATACTTTCCGTATGTATGAGATGTTCTTGGGGCCGATTGACGTGAGCAAGCCTTGGGACACTAAAGGCATTGAAGGGGTACATCGTTTCTTAAAGAAGATGTGGCGCCTGTATAACGACGATAATGGCTGGATAGTAACCGATGAAAAGGCAACGGATGCAGAGCTTAAGGTATTGCACCAAACCATTAAGAAAATAAACAACGATATAGAGCAGTTCTCTTTCAATACATCTGTCAGCCAATTCATGATATGTGTGAACGAGCTATCTGGCATGAACTGCCATAAAAAAGAAATACTGGAACCACTCGCTATATTGATCGCTCCTTTTGCACCACACTTTGCAGAAGAGTTGTGGCACGGTTTCGGGCACGATACCAGCGTAGTAGATGCCGCTTACCCGCAGCATGACGATAAATACCTGGTAGAAAACAGCAAGACTTACCCTGTAGCTATCAACGGTAAAGCACGTACACAAATGGAGTTTCCATTAGATATGGACAAGGCTGAAATTGAAAAGCAGGTATTGGCTAATGAGGTAGTACAAAAATGGATAGAAGGCAAAACTGTTCGTAAATTCATTTATGTACCCAATAAGATGATCAATGTAGTAGTGTAAACTACAAACCAATATTTATTACAGAACGGGCAGCCTTTGCTGCTCGTTTTTTTATAAAAACTTACCGTTACCTATCTTATTCAAATCGCATGTAGTTGTAGCAGAGACTCCCGGTAATGACCCGGAAGATGAATTGATATTTTCTTTAAACTCATTACACTTTTCTTCTGCCCTACTTTCTTTACTGGTGTCAAAAACATCATTAGAAGTAAAAGTTTCTGAGTCTGAAGCATCTGTCATAGTAGTAACACAATCGCAACTGAATTTCCCTCCTTTATTACATGATGATGCGGAAATTGCGACAACAAAGGCTAGTATAGGAATTAAACTTTTCATATTAAATGGTTTATTAAGATTAGAAAAATAATACATCAACCTGTAACACACAACAATGCTACTATTGTTTAATTACCCCCTCCAACTCATCTGCTATCCAAGATGCCAATGCACCTGCACCTTTGTCGTTCATGTGCTTTACATCTTTCCAATGTTCCGGTATTTGGTATAAGCTATCCGGAGGTAACAGAACAGGGCCACGCTTTTTGTAGAAATCTATTTCTTCCGGAACATCTAAACATGCATATTCAGGAAGGTAAAGAAATAACACTTTTATGCCATGCTCATTTGCTAAGGCAATAGTCTTATCTATATAGTTAAACGAGTACTGATTATAGAACCAACGGGAGAAACCTTTTGAACGTTTGTAGTTCTTCATTTTATTTTCCTTCTGGTATTGCATTTCTTCTTCACCTGCTACGGTCCAATCTGCACTATGCCCATAATCATCTGTTCTTTTAGGCGGCTCATTGTATTGCCCCAACCATTTTTGCTTTATCGCCTCAAACCTTACAACCAGTCCTTTAAACAAATCTTGAATGAGATTGTCGTTAAAAATCAGCACCGGTGTAAACAGCTCTTTGCTATCTGCCATATACCCAAAGTCCATATGCCCGTCGCGATTCTCTTTTTCTGTTACTTCCAGCACAATGTATTTGGGTTTCTTTGTCCTTAAACATTCCTTTAGTAACAGATAAGGCATATTTCTACCCAGCCTGCAATACCCAAAATTCATTACATGCATGTCAATTCCCTTGTCACGCAATGCATCTTCCAACCAATAATCACTTACAGCATCTTTAGTATGAGAGGTGCCGAAGAACGCAATATCAACAGGTTTATCGTTGTGGAATATTCTATCGTGTAACAGAGTGGCATGCGCATCACAGTTATCTTTTACAAAAGCAGAGCCAAAGCGCTTATCAAACGGCAATACAAATAGCAGTACAGATACTACTACAAAAGGCATCGATACCCGGAAAACGCTACGCCATATTTTTTTATACTTCTTCAATACTAAAATTGGAAATACACAAAATGCGGAGTGGTCTCGTACACCCCGAAAAACAATATCCAAACTATCATAAAGTAATAACCTGCCAGCCTTAATGCTTTAGGGTATTTATGTAAATCATTAAGTGCATCGGCATACGCCAATGACAACTCTGCTATGATGAATATCAACATCGAAAGCCCTAAGAATAGTAGTGTCGGGCGCAGAGGATGTGCTGCAATGATTTGGTCGGAGATGCTTTGCAAAGCCGTAAACAAACCACCAGTATTCGACAACATACTACTTATGACGGCTAAAGCATTGTGCATATCGGTAGCGCGGAAAAAGACCCATGCAAACATAACCAGTAAAAACGTAATCACACCACTGAGAACCCGTTGCAGCTTAGATAACTTACTTACATCTATAAACGCATACAACACAAAGTAAAACCAATGCAACAAGCCCCATACAATAAACGTCCACCCTGCGCCATGCCATATACCCGACAGTAAGAACACGATAAACAAATTATAAAACCAACGCCACCTGCCAACTCTGCTGCCGCCCATGGGTACATACACATAATCTCTAAACCACGTAGAAAGTGAGATATGCCATCTACGCCAGAAATCTACTATCGATACAGAGAAGTAAGGAAAATTGAAATTGCGCATCAGTTTAAAGCCAAGTATCCTTGCTGTACCAATAGCAATATCAGAGTACCCGGAAAAATCGCAGTATATCTGTATACCAAAAAATATAGTGGCAACAATTGCCATGCTACCTGAATAATTAGCGGGGTCTGCATACACCGCATCCACATAAAGAGACAGGTTATCTGCTATCACCATTTTTTTAAAGAAACCATACAACGCCTGCCTGAAGCCACGCGATATACTATCGTAGTTGGGTGTTTTCTTTTCTCTGAATTGCGGCAATAAATTCTGTGGTCGTTCAATTGGTCCTGCCACGAGTTGCGGAAAGAACATTACATAAGTAGCATATATCCCCAAATGCTTTTCAGCAACCTGCTTACCGCGGTATACTTCTATTACATAACTTAAGCTTTGGAAAGTATGGAAAGACAAGCCTATGGGCAGTACCCATTTTAAAAGTACAGGGTCATAGTTCCACCCGATAAGTGCCGCCAGCCCATGTATATTCTCTGATGCAAAATTGAAGTACTTAAACATCAGTAACAGAGCACAGGTTGCGCTAACACTTATCCATAAATACCTTTTACGCTTTGCCCCCTGCACCTTGCTCATCATTTTGGCAGCATAAAAATCTACCAGTATTATGGCAAACAGTATCAGTAAATATTCTGGAATAAAAGCTCCATAAAAAATGCAGCTGGCTACCAGCAACAGCAACCATCGAAACTTCTGGGGTAATGCATAAAACAACAGTACTACTGCTGTAAAAAAAACAATGAATGTAATGGAATTAAACAGCATTGCTATGTACAATGTACAGACAATACTTTAAAAACTCCATTAATACATTGTCAACCTTATGTAATTTTAAAATGCGGATTGTTGATGACACCCAAAGCATTTCCCCATGGGTCTTTCACTGCGGCCAAAATAATACCTTCCCCTACATCAGTAGGTTTTTCCAATTCTGTACAGCCATTGCTCAGTAGTTTTTGGTACATTTCTTCTACATTGTCTACCCCCCAATAGGAGTATACGTTAGCCGTTTTTTCCATCGGCTCTTTTTGCGGATGCAAGCCCAGCTCGTAGCCGCCTACATTAAAGCCCACATAAAAATCTGTATTGAAATATGGTTCTTGCCCTAAAATATCTGTATACCATTTGGTAGCAGCCTTAAGGTTGTCTACAATGTATACTACTGTACGTAATCCGTGAAAAGGGGTGCTCATTGCTTCTTATATTTATTGTAAAATATAAAAAACACCCTGCATGCGCTAACTTTAATATTATGATTATAGGAGTTGCAGGACCATACACGGCTGATACCGTTGAACAAAGACAAAAAAATTTAGACGCTATGAACAAAGTGGCAGCGGCAGTTTTTGCAATGGGACATATCCCCTTCATTGGTGTTAATGCAGCCCTGCCTATTATTGAGCAGGCAAACCTCGAAGGCAAAGAGCGGGCTAAAGCCATCATGGATATATCCATGGTATTAATAGACAAGTGCGATGCATTGTTGCTAATAGCAGAAAGCCCCGGCGCTAATCGCGAACGGGACTTAATATTATCAAAAGGATTACCTGTGTATTTTAATATTGACGAGGTGCCTACTTACGCTCGTTAAGCGTACAAACTGTATTGGCACTCACCTGCGTACCCTGCACACCACCGGTTGTTTGCGCTGCCAACACTTTCTTATTAGTATCGTCTTTAAAAGTGTTACACGTTCCATCTGCCTTACTTTTATTAGCAGCTTGTACTGTAGTTTCGGTATTACTCTTTATTGTTTGTGTAACGCCCTGATTGGTGGCGGTAACAGTTGTTTCGCACTCACAATCAAAAGTTTTCTTGCAAGATGCAAATGCACATAATAATACCACACTTAACAGTAATACGGGTTTGTTCATTTTTTTCGATCGTTTATAAATTAGCTACACAAAAATAGCTATTTATTAATTACGATCTCTTTGGAACGATTGATAGAACCATTTACATAATAGTAAGATATATCCTCGTACACTGTACGGTCGCTCTTACAAGAACCACAGGTTATCTCTTCTGTACCGATGTTTGTTATTTTGTATTCTTTACTTGCCTGGTGTACTATAACCATATAATCTCTGTCTTGTACAAAACTGCTGTAAGGTATAGTATGATAATCGCTCTCGGCCGTTGCTTTGTACATAAAGCTATCGGTAATAGAAGTAAGCACTGTATTCTTCAAATATGCTTTTACTTCAACGCTGTCAACTTCGTTAGAACTGAATCCGTACAGCTTCACTTTAGTACCTTCATTTACAACACAATCTTCTTTAGTACAACAAGAGCCAAATATGACCGTAGCAAGGGCTACTATTAATAAATTACGCATAAGGGGTATTTTAGTTCAGCTGTTAAAGTATTAACAATTGGTAATATTACACAACAAAACCCATGCATTTTTAAGCACATACGTAAATTTTAAGCCTGCTTTCATATCAGCCCCTGCAGGTAATCTAAGGCTTTCTTCAACCTGCTGCCATACCAGCTAAACATTTCTCCGTCTACCAACTTCACCTCAACATCAGGCAATACAGCTTTTACTTCATCAATATGTTGCTCTTTAAACGGAAAGGGTTCTGATGACAATAAAACAAGTTCCGGGCTTAAGGCTTTTAATTGCTCTAAAGAAACTTCAGGATAACGAGTTTCATTTGCCAAAACATTTTGCCACCCCATTGTGGTGATCATGCTATGTATAAATGTATCGTTACCAATACTCATCCAAGGGTCTCGCCAGATAAAATAGGCTACCCTTTTAGGTGTGTTTGCTTTGTGCAGGTTATTAAAACCCTGAACGATATCATCAACCAACATATTAGCGGCTTGTTCTCTATCGGTCAACTGCCCAACTACCTGTATCATTTGCAATGCAGATGGCAGGTTATATATATCGCTGATCCAAACGGGAAACTCTTTGGCTAATGCTTCGATCTGCTCTTGTTCGTTTTCTTCTTTATTGGCAATGATCAGGTCGGGTTGCAGCGATCTTATCTTTTCTATATCCAATTTTTTTGTACCACCTACCCTTTCTTTATTTCTGAACCACTCATCGGGGTGTACACAAAACTTGGTGATGCCTACAACTTCTTCATCCAACCCCAGATCGTACAGCAACTCTGTTTGAGAAGGTACCAAACTCACTATGCGTTTAGGCACGTTTTTAAAAACCAACGCTCTGCCCAGCATATCATATATCGTTCTTGCCATTACTTAGTCTGTTAATTATGCAAAGAACGTAAAATATTATGAGGCATAACTAAAAGAGGCTCATATACAGCATATCTACCTGAGATAAATACGGCTAAGAACTAACTCTAGACATGCATTCTGTCATTCCGTTGTAAAAACATTTTGACAATCACTCATTTTTATAACCCACTGTTTATAACCGCATGACAAACTTTTTTCTGCCCAAAAATAGCCTGTACATTCAGCCATCTTTAAACTAAAAAATTACTAAAAAATGAAAAAAGCCTTACTCTTCGCTCTTGGCTGTTTGCTTATTATTACTCAAAAAGTAAATGCCCAGGGCTACACGTTTAGTAAAAGCACGGGCACCTACACACCAATTACCGGTGGTACTGCATTTGCTGCAAACTCAACCATTAACCTGCCCTTTGATGTTACAATTAATGGTGTAAAAAACGACACTTTGCATATATCAAGCTATTTTGGAGCAATAAGCACGAAGAAAAAATCAGGAGTGTTCAATGCATTTATTGCAGAAATACAGGACGGTACAAAAACATACTCTATAACAGGTACTGCCGGCAACAGGATCATTAAGCTTCAATTCGACCAACATAAATTCTCACACCTTACATGGAAAAGCGATTATGTTACGCTACAGATATGGGTTTACGAAAAGGATAATGCCCTTGAGCTTCATATGGGGTCCAGTAGTGTACCGGAACCCGATTTAGCTTATTATTTCCATTCGCCTGAAGGTCCGGCGATTGGGTTAAAAAACATGTGGCTGGTTGGTACACCAAGCAACCCGACTATCGACACTTCTACAGGTGAAACTTATATGAACGGTACGCCCGCTAATGGTCAGATATATCGTTTTGAGCCATCAGCAAACAGTATCAGCAACACACAAAAACACAATAGCAGCATAGCCGTTTATCCTAACCCTGCTAACAATAAGGTACAGGTTTCCTGGAGTAAGGCTCTTAAAAACCCTCAACTGTCTATTACAGACATTTCCGGCAAAGAGGTTTTCAGTAAGGAAATTGACCAACAAACGAAAAGTGTTGAGGTAACTTTACCCAACATACCTGCAGGCACATATCTGCTTAACATTCATCACAACGAAGGAGTTGTTACAGAACGGTTATTAATAGAATAAAACTCGATCTGCAAATTCATCAAAGCCATCACAGTATGTGGTGGCTTTTGTTTATAAGAACTATTTAAAGCTCCTGAAAAAGTACATTAAGAAAAATGAGAACAATACATCTGCGGGGAAAAGCACATCCGTAAAATAGTTCAGTACAGATGCGTCTAACACCATAAACCTCATGGTCAGGTTAATACTCGTTAAAGCAATATAAACCAATGCTGCCCATCGTTTCATATCGCAACAAAAAACCCATGCTATAGTATATGCAAACAAATATATGGGCTGTGCCCATAACCAACCATCTACAGGGTCGGTAACATTACTGTATATAAGATATAGCAAGTAAGCAAGGTGCCCCACCGCTACCAATGGAAACATAATGGGCGGCTTTTGCCATATACGTTGTAAAAACGGAGTACTCATTTAACTGCGAAAGTAGCGAAAACCAAAGGCTTATTAATCATATATCATTTTTCACCTACTTATTTTATTACCTTTGTTGCAAACAAAATCCTCCTATTATGTTTAATAAGCTATTTACACTCGCTTTAATTTCATTTTCCTTATTGTTTAATACCGCAAATGCACAATATGTTATTGAACGTATTGACATCAACCCCGGACCGGGTCACTCTGATGTTCGTCTTCATACACCTATTGATTCTTTTATTTACTTCCAGGCAACTGATGGCACTCATGGCTATGAATTATGGAGATCTGATGGTACACAGTCGGGCACTAAAATGATCAAAGATATTCACACCGGCATTGGGAACTCTATGCCTAAAAACTTCATAAAATTTGATGGCAAGGTGTACTTTGCTGCCGACGACAACTTAAACGGTGAAGAGCTTTGGGTGACAGACGGAACAGCCAACGGCACCAAAATGGTAAAGGATATTAACCCAAATGGTGCTTCTGAACCGCAACGCTTTTTTGTAGATGGTAATAAACTATTTTTTGCCGCAGACGATGGCACTCACGGCGAAGAATTGTGGGTAACGGATGGCACTACAAACGGCACCAAACTCCTAAAAGACATTAGGGGTGGCAATAAAGATAGTTACCCGGGAAAGTTTGGAAAAATTAATGGTGTCATTTTATTTTATGCATATAATGGAAGCACAAAAGGTGCAGTATGGACAACCGACGGAACAGCAACAGGAACAAAAATACTCACTACGTTAGGCGGCGACGCAGAGCCTGATTTTTTAAACAGCGTATTCTTAAATAACAAAATGTATTTTTCGGTACGTGGTTATAACCCACCAATATATGGATCGTTGTGGGAAACAGATGGCACAGCAACCGGCACAAAAATGGTCAGACAGATAGACCCTTTCCCTCCCGGTAATATAGAAAGCCACTACGGCGTAGTAAAGCTGAAAAACAACAAGTTCTACTTCATAGCAGATTCTTCCGGCAAGCCTATATATCACGCAAGTGAGCTATGGGTATCCGATGGTACTGTAACCGGCACGCATCGGTTTACAAGCATTGCCCCCAGTATGCCTGCGAGCGGCCCTGCCGGTGGTGTAGATCAAGAGTATATCGTTTCTGTTAACGACAGCTTGCTCTATTTTGTAGCTAGCGACTCTGTACATGGACCTGAATTATGGGTAACCGATGGCACGTTGAATAATACACACATGGTGAAGGATATCAGAACAATAGGCGTTTCAAACGGTTCTTCACCTACCCGAATAATAGAGTATGCCAACAGATGTTTCTTTGCTGCTCGTGAAGATCCTTTTTTGAACAAACGTTATGATGAGTTTTACGTAACAGATGGTACAGATACCGGTACTAAAAAAATATTAGCGCATGCGCCGGGCATTTCAGGAATGAGCCAAAATTTATATCGTCCTGTTGTAGCAGGTGGCAGGCTATTTACACTCGGCTTTTTTGATACTACAGGCTGGGAGCTGTGGGTAATTACTGACACTGCATACAGAAACAGCCTGAAAGACACTGCTACTCCACCTCCGGGTGGTGTTGCTCTATTATCACAACAAGCAGGCTTTAAGGTATCACCCAACCCTGCACACGACAAGGTGTTAGTTTCTTTTGATAAAACTTATAATAATGGTGTTATCACAGTTACAGATGTAAGCGGCAGGCTAGTGAAGAAATTAACTATTGAGCACGCTACTAAATCAATGAACATCAACTTAAGCGATGTACCTAAAGGAGTATACGTTATCAGTTTAAAGCATGAAACGGGTAATACCTCTAAGAAAATATTACTTGAATAATCTCTTTTATTCCAGCCTGCTTTTATCTGTTAAGTAGTGCTTTACATACAACATTATTAAAGTTACAGGCTGCCAATGGCAGCCTTTATGATTTAATACAAATTGGGTGATTTTCACCTGTTTTATTCCAGTTACATATTTTAGATTTGTATTACATCTACAAACCACCTATCAATCTTCTTTATTCTCTATCGGCTATTCTCTATCCGGCCTAAGGCTGATTACAGGAATTTATTTTTCACCTTAAATACATCTAAACATGAAACAGATCCTTTTTGTTCCCTTGTTGTTTCTATTTGCAACATTAGCAACAGCACAAACCAATCCGAATCTTATTGATTTTGAACCAAGCACCGCCAATTTAAACAGTTGTGGTAACTACTCCCAGCCAGAGGGAGCGTCGTTAGACAACAACTTCTTTATGTGTGCTTACAACATTACCTTTCACGTAGGCAGTCTTGGAGGACCGGCACCAATTGTTGCCGAAGTGGGAGATCCTATGATTGCGTGGGCCAGCGGCACTACCTTCAGTTACTCCAGCGTAAAAGGCTGTACCGTAGCTACAGGTGTTTCAGGAGACAAGCCAACCAACAATAAAGACATTGGTTGCTTTTGTATCACAGACGACCCTGACGGACCGGGGCAAAACCCTGACCCGCTATATGTAGATTATCACGATCTTGAATGTACAGAAGCATCAGGCTATTTAATGGATGTTGACGGTACCGGTACTAACCAGGAAGGCTGGGCTGTTACCGCTCACGGCATTAATGGTGCTACCACAACAGTATATGTATTAGCTCCGGGCTATAGTTCATATGCTACTCCACCTACTCCACAAGTAAATGCTGTTGGTGGAGACGGAGAAGCATCTTACTGGGGAGTTACCTTAAGCGAACCTATTGATTACATAGAGTTCAGATATATAGGAAACCCTGCACGTAGTGTAGGGCTGGCCTTTGACGAATTTGCTATTTGCAGCCAGCAAGAGGTAGTAGAAGCAAGAGGGTGTTGTGATGATATTGATAACCCTAATCTGGTAGTAAACGGTAGTTTTGAAGCAGGAAACATTGGTTTCACAACAGGCTCGTATGTATATCAGGGAATAATTGCCCCTAACTCTGTTAGCGAAGGCAGATACTCTGTACTATCAGGTAACGAAGCCGGTATTGTAAGCAACTGCTGGAATGTTGTAGACCACACTACCTGTACCGAAGACGGGCACTTTATGGTAGTGAACGGACGCACCCACAACCCTATGTCATCTTATGTATATCAACAACAAGATATTATTGTAGAAGAAGGTCAGGAGTATATTTTCTGTATGTTCTATCAACATCTTCCACAATGTGCGTTCGACGTATTCTCTCCGGATAATATGCATGTATTCATATCGGGTGCGGATATTACAGGCGAGGCATGCGAAGACGATGAAGACCATTGCGGCTGGACTAAAATATCTTACAGCTTTGTACCTACAGGTAGCTCTGTAAGCTTAGAGATACTACTGAATGAAGGAGGTATTGGTGATGGTAACGATGTGGCATTCGACGACTTTAGCATCAGGAAAAAAGAAGATATGCCGGCTCAATACTGTACGTTCGATGTTAATAGTTCAACATCAGGCAGTACCATAAACTTTACGGCAACTGCGGTGACCAATCCTCTTCCTGCTGGTTTTGATGTAACATGGACCGTTACCGAAGCCGACTGTAACACATGGACACCAATAGGCTCACCAATGAGTTTACCGTCTTGGAATCCATATGTAACCAACTTCCCGGGTTGGGGAGGAACATCTCCGGGTACATTCAGCACCAGCAAATGTTACATTATTACCCGTAAGGTTTCAAACTGCTGTTATAATGATTGTGAACACAAATGGTACTGGTTATCTCAACCGGAAATGATGATGGGTGCTGCTAAAGGAGCAAAAGGTGATGACGATAGCGAAAGCCAACCATATAACGGCATGTACTACTATATGTCTCAGGATAAAGAAAACTGGACAGAAGTAACACCTGCGGTATCTGACAGCGAAGTGAAAATATTCCCAAACCCGGGAGATGGTAATGTAACCATTGTTTCTTCATTACCGCTAGAAGGAGCTACGCTGATGATCTATAATGCCGAGGGACGTGTTGTGCAAGAACAGCAATTAGGCAAAAACAAATCCAGTATTAATATAACCAGCCTGCCAAACGGAGTGTATTCATTCAATATCACTCAGGCAGATGGTAATACTATCAGCAAAACATACATTAAACAATAACCACTACACCTGTTATAGTATAAAGGAGTCGCGAATGCGGCTCCTTTTGTTTTTTATTGTTAATATTTTTTAACGTAAGGCTAAACCAACAATTACGTCGTAAGTAGCGTTAGACAATAAATAGCAGATAAAATGAAACGATCGCAAATAATACCATTAGCAGCATTTACCATATTTCTTACAGCATGTGGTAGTAATATGTCTGCACAGGGAGATGTATATGATGTAAACCTGACACCTCCAAAAGGCAAAGCCATTGCAGCATTTGCAGAGGGGTGCTTTTGGTGCAGCGAACATATTTTTGAGGCAGTAGTGGGTGTAGACAGTGCTGTATCGGGCTATGCAGGCGGACACACCAACAACCCTACCTACGAGCGAGTGAATACCGAAACAACAGGGCATGCAGAAACGGTGCTGGTATATTACGACCCTAAGAAGGTGAGCTTTGCTGAATTGCAAAATGTATTCTATTCTTCTCATGACCCTACTACCCCGGATCAACAAGGACCGGATGTTGGCAACTCATACCGTTCTATTGCATTTTACAGCACACCCGAAGAAAAAAAGATAGTAGAAGCTGCTAAAAAACGCTGGGACGAATCAGGTGTTTTCGGTAAGATGATCGTTACCCAGATAAAAAAGCTGGATGCTTTTTACCGTGCAGAGGGTTATCATCAAGATTATATTGAGCACCACCCCAACAATTCTTATGTTCGCAATGTATCTATACCACGATACCAGAGATTCAAAAAAATGTATAAAGGGCAGCTAAAGCGATAGCAAACAAAAGAGCCGCGCAAAAGCGTGGCTCTTTTTATTTAAACATTTCTTTATTTAATGATAAAACGAATATTTGTTTGTTTTTCTCCCACAGACATTCTGAGCAGGTAAACTCCTGCAGCAGCATATAAAGCATAATAGGGATAATAGGCTTTTCATATCGTATCGGTTTACATAACGTTAATATACATCAATAATCAGCCCTTTGCAGGGTCTTCTAATACAAAACACATACGCCTCATGATGTCGTTTACCTACATCAATACATAAACAAACCCCTTCAAGTATCATTAAAATATATTAATTGCGTTACCATTTCTTAATGGTTGGTTAACCATTAACAAACCTAAGCGTTAACCAGATACTAAGCGAGCGTTAACCGAAGCCATTTTTTTGGAAGAGGGGGTGTTTGGGTTGCATCTTTGTGTCAACAAAACGAAACAAACTAACAAACAAAACGAACAGGGCGTTTCAAAACAAAAAATAAAAACACACAAAACACAAACAAAACAAACAACTAACAAATTTTAAAAACACAAGATCATGCAAACAGTATCACTTTATTCTTACGCAAAAAACACACAGGAGTATAAAACTTCAATTTCTATCGCTAAGAAAGAAGCCATTCAGAAAATACTAATATTCGCTGGTATACTTAGCTGCCTTGTATTGGCAGTAAACATCTAAGCTTATATAAAAATATTTAAAGCTGGATGTTTGTTCAGAGGTTTTTGATCTTCCTCTGCCAGCTTTACATTTTTCTCTCTTATCCTCTATATGTAACATGGCCCCTTTTCTAAGGGGCCTGTTCTTTTTTAATAGATGTAGGGAGTCAATGGTAAACGACAAAATCATTTCTGCACACATAGGGGCTGTAACCGCTTATTAATAAATGTAACCTTATTACGGGTAGAAGTATAGTAAGCTTACACTTTCTGACAAAAGGTTTACCTGGCGCAAACAATAACATGACAATTACTGATCGTCCTCTTCGTCTTCCAAATGAGGTTCGTGCAACTGAACGGGATCGCTCTTTTTACTTTTGCGCATGCGCATATTCAACAGCTCTACTGCAAAAGAAAAAGCCATAGCAAAATATACATAGTTCTTCAGGTGCATATCATGTGCGCGCTCCGGGTCCCAGCCTTCTACAATCAATACCATACCCACCATTACCAAAAATGATAAAGCCAACATTTTTAATGTTGGGTGCTTTGCTATAAAGTCGGCAATTTTCTGGCTGAATGTAAACATGATGACCATAGCAATAACAACTGCGACCATCATTATTTCTATATGCTTGGCAATACCTACAGCAGTTATCACACTATCAAAAGAAAACACCGTATCTACCAATACTATCTGTAACATAGCGCCGGCAAAGGCACGTGTTTTATTATCTTTTTTAGGTTGCTCCTCCTCGTCGGTCCCCTCCAGCTTATGGTGTATTTCTTTAACTGTTTTATACAGTAGGAACAAACCACCCATCAACATTACCAGGCTGGCCATATCAAAACCTTTGTCCCACAATGTAAACACCGGCTTACCTTTCTGGCTGATGAGCCAACTAAGCGCCATTAACAACAATATCCTGATAGCTATACCTGCTACCATCCATACGCGCCTGGCCATTAGCTGATGCTTATCGGGCATACGCCCCATGATAATAGATACGAATATTACATTATCTACACCCAGTACTATTTCTAAAATAGTAAGTGTCAATAAGCTTATCAGAGCATCTGCCGTGAGTAGTTCTGCCATTATATATTGTGTTTTATAAGTCCCTTACATATCTTTTTTGCAATCGCAGGGCCTTCATAAATAAATCCTGTATATACCTGCACTAATGATGCTCCCGCTTCCAGCTTTTCTATTGCATCTTCTGCAGTATATATTCCACCAACAGCTATGATAGGTATTTGTTTGTTTGTTTTATCTGATATGTACTTTATTACTTCAGTTGCTCTTGCACGTACCGGCTTACCGCTTAAACCACCTGCACCAATAGCCTCAACCGTTGCCTGCGGCGTTTTTAATCCGCTACGGTCTATAGTAGTATTGGTGGCCACAATACCTTGTATACCCGTTACTTGCACGATCTCAATAATATCATCCAACTGACTATCTGTAAGATCAGGCGCAATTTTCAGTAATAACGGTTTAGGGTTACCCAGCTCATTGTTCAAATCTTTCAGTGTATTTAAAATACGCATCAAGGGTTCTTTATCCTGTAGCTCTCTTAATCCCGGAGTATTGGGGCTACTCACGTTCACCACAAAATAATCTACCACCTCGTACAGGTCTTTAAAACAAGCTACATAGTCTTCCAAAGCATTTTCGTTGGGCGTTACCTTGTTCTTACCGATATTCCCCCCTATTATAATGTTCTCTTTTCTTTTCTTCAAACGCTCGGCAGCCACCTCAGATCCCTGATTGTTAAAACCCATTCTGTTGATCAGCGCTTCGTCTGCAGGTAATCTGAATAGTCTGGGTTTATCGTTACCCGGTTGCGGGCGCGGTGTAAGTGTTCCTATCTCTATAAACCCAAAGCCCAATGTAGATAGCTCATCTGTCCAGCGGGCATCTTTATCGAAACCTGCCGCTAAACCTACAGGGTTGGGGAACTTAATGCCCCACAGCTCTTTTTCTAAAGAAGGGTGCTTAATAGTGAACAGCTTTTTAAAAGCATTTCTAGATAAGGCAAACTTATATTTAAGGCTTAACAGATCCATCACCAGATAATGCACACGTTCCGGCGAAATAGTGAACAACAAATTACGTAAAAGCTTATACATATGGCGCAAAGATAACATAAGCGAACTGTATGTTTTTTAACATTTTAACATCATTTATCTTGTCATGTATCACTTATCTTTAAGCTGATTATGCGTGGATACTTTTCTTTACTTAGCATCTTACTATCGTGGGTGTCTAGCAGTATTGTACTTGCACAACCTATGCAGGGTCATATACTCAATGTAGACGACAGGTCTCCGCTTAAGGGAGTGCATGTATACAACATTCATACACAACACGGTATAGAGAGCGCAGAAGACGGAGGATTTGAAATAGATATTGAAGCAGGCCATTTGGTAGAATTCAGGAAAGAAGGATATAAAGTACTCAGGATACGTATACCGAATGGTAAACTACCGTCATACTTCAGGGTGATGATGCAGGAGCGTGGTACAGATGTGATAGATTATGTAAACGCTCGCGGGGCTGCCCCGGATTATAAAACAGATAGCTTACGCTACTACGCACTCTACAAAAAATCTTTAGAGTTTCCCCGACTGACAGGCATAGAGTCCATACAACACCCCTTTAGTGCCATGAGTAAAAAGAACCGTCAGATATGGGCTTTCCAGGATGAGTATCGTTTTTATCAAGAGCAAAAATTCATCGATTATACTTTCAACGAAAAACTCGTAACACAAGTAACAGGACTCTCCGGCGATAGCCTGCAACGCTATATGCAGCTTTTCCGCCCTACATATAATATGTTGCGCCAAATGAATGAGTATAACTACTATACTTACATTAAGAAGACTGCAGAAGCGTATAGAAGACGCGGAGAACGCGCACGTATGGCACCGTCACGCAACCCGAACTAGCACTTTCTTTAACAATCCGCCTACAAGCCAACACCTACTTACAGCAACTTAATATGCTGTATAACAACACTTTATGCAAAATCCATTTGTTAACCGCTTGTTAACCGCTTGCAAACGAGTAGTTAACAACCCTCATTTTGTTGTGTAGGCAGACCCACTCGTATGATATTTGTATTAGTACTAATTGTACAAAAACGAACTATGACATTACAAACAAAGGGCAAGAGAGAACAATCAATAAAACACAAACAAAATGGAACTAGAAATCGCACAAAAAATATATCAAGGCAAGTACCATGAGCTCATGGAGTTTGATTACTACCGGTCGAAACTGGAGCGAGGTTTCAGGCTATTGCAAGAAAAAGCAACCAAGCGCCAGTGCGACAAAAGCGAAAGAGATGCCATGAAAATGGCTCTTGAATACAATTTAGAATCAATGTTTTCATAAGTATATTTCATACCACAACATAATTATGAGTTGAAGGAGAAGTTGCAGGAGTTTTACTCCTGCTTTTTTTGTGCCATACACTTTGGCGTATTATGTTATATTTGTTGATGTCTTCTAACTTATAGATGTAATTATGAAAAATCTTCTCCTGTCTGTTTTAAGCATTGTTTTACTAACAGCTTGCCAAAAAGGAACTACTATTACTTATACCGTTACCAACAATACGGGCGAACAGATAACGTTCAACACATCTTATTACTACACAGCGCAACGCACTTACCAAACGGTATTAAATAACGGCGAAACAAGAGACATTCTGGTATTTGGCAAAAACGAAGGCGGTTTTGAAGGCGGTTATTATGCGGGGCAGTATATCGACTCTATTGTAGGCATTACCAATACCAACAAAAGAGTAACTAAAAACTTACTGAATACAGATATCTGGCACAAGGTATCTTCTGCTAAAAACGGCACACATTTTTTCAGCACTACTCTTACTGAAAACGATATTCAATAACACCTTTTTATACTTTATTATACACGACGAAAGCCGCTACCAAATGGTAGCGGCTTATTCGCCTCTGTTATAGACGGTCTATCTTACTTTTCTTCTTTCTTTTTGTTTTGCATGTCTCTAACACGCTTGACACCGAAAGCTGCACCTGCTGCCGCTAAGAAACCTATACCACCATCTAATGGTATTTCATTTCCTTCGTCATCATATACATCATCATCATCATCATCATCCCACTGATCGTCATCACCGCAACCATACCCATCATCGTCACCATGAGAGTTACCATCATCGTCATCATTGTTCGACCCCCAGGTATAGACATCGTTGTCGAAGCCCGGCCCGCCGGCAAATGTTTTCGATGCAGTGACAGACAATGCTAAAAGCAGCATTACTATCAGTATCGGTTTAAAAAATTTCATAGTTTTTTATTTTTAGTTCGAGTGTGTGTGTGTGTTATTTATTGTTTGATTAACTTCTCTACCACGCGCGTATTTTGTCCTTGTAGTGTTACTATATATATACCATTTGGTATATCGTTCAGATTGATCACTACGCTACCATTATTGTTATTTACATCCTGTGTATAAACCACCTTACCTGTAATGTCTGTAAGTCTTACTGTTGCTATTTCCGATAGTTTATCAAAAGAGACTTTAACTGTACTGTGTGCCGGGTTTGGTATCAACTGCATTCTTGCATTTTCTACAGCATTCACTTGGTGGATTGCATTCGGTGCGTCTATTACATTTAAAGAGAACCTGTTTCTACCATAAGAGTTACTATCACTTGTTGTAGTAAACCAATACTCATACCCTGCACTGATCTCTTCTGTTTTATTCAGGAATTTATCGTGCAAATACACTTTTGCTCCGGGAGGCACTGAGAATTCAGGCACCTTTATCGCCAACTCCATGTCATCATAAACTGTTAGCCCCAGAGGAATTACTTTGCCATCTTCAAACTGACGAACATCAATAGAAAGATCCGTACCATCATCAGAGATAGAGAAGAAATCAAGATCAGGGTTGATCAGTTTCTCCATGTCAAAGCTATCCTGCACAGCCATACCTAAGCTGTCGAAGTTGATCACCAGCCTATCCCAATAAGTTGTGCTGTCTTCTATTTTAAACTCGATCAGATAATCTGTAGCAGCAGTACCTTTAAACAATGCTTTTGGCGTACCTGATGTCTTGTCTTTCTCCTGGAAGTTAAAGTAAGCTGCATTTTTACCCCAGCTAACTGTTGTTACAAAAGCAGAGTAAGCAGGTAGATTGAAGTCATACCAAAACTGGTGTGCTGTATATCCACCGCGTGTTCCCTGGTTAGGATCCCACACACAGAAGGTTGATGAACAGTTTGTTCTGTATACATTCTTAAGATTTACTGCAGAAGCAAACGGGTTGGTCACTATAATGTAGTTTGAGTTTGCCCCCTTACCCATACCTACAAACTTATCTCCCTGATTTACTGCACCTGTCATATCGATAGTTACAGGGTTTGGAGTATATGGAGAACCATCAAGCCCCTGCCATTTAGAACCACGTATGAAGATGCGAGCCATCTCATTAGGATCCCAATAGTTAGGATATGTAGATGTAAAATCTTTCCACCCCGGGTTGTTCCCTGTTGTGCTGTTATCTGCAGTAGACACATCGAAATAGAATGCTGATGGTGCATTTACCTGTACAGGAGTAAATCCGTTTGAAGATCCGCTTTTACCCGTAATATCTATATCATCAATTAGCTGTTGCAAATTAATTGCACTGGTAAACGGATGACTCACAAAGCGGAATGCTCTTTTACCGGGAATGTATTGCTCAACAGTTACTTTACCTGTCATGTAATTTCCGCTAGAGCTACCCTCTGCAATACGTGCAGTTCTGCTAGAGTTACTTTTCAATATCAACTTATCGTTGGTATTCATCTTACCCGACGTAGGGTAATAAGTATGTGTAATGTTCAATGTATCTGCAATAGATGCACCTGCACTATTATCCAGCTCAAATTGCTTCACTGTTTTGTTGGCAAATGTTCCGGAGTCTATTGTTTGAGCTGCACTACCTTTTAATACTATATAACCATCTGTCGCATCAAAAACACCACTGTTTGATATTATACCTGCAATAACCAACTTACCACTGTTTTTAACAGACAAACCTGCGCTCGCCTGGATCGTTAAATTTTTACAAGATGCAGTACCGCTGGACACTTCAGGATATCTTGAAAGACCTGAAGGAATTGTAATATTATCAGACGTAGTAGGCACTGTGTTTGTAGACCAGTTTGAAGCAGTGCTCCAGCTGGTGCTTGAAGAGCCATCCCACTTAATAGTAGCAGGGGCTGCACCCGCATGCTTCATCACAGTAGCTTTCTGCCCTACAGCATTATCTTTATAGGCCACATACATTGTGTTGTCTGTAGGTGAAATAGCCAAAGAAACATATGCTACAGTATTAGATGTAAAACCTGCAGTACCAACAGCAGACCAGGTACTACCATTGAACGACATTACAGTAGCTTTTTGGTTTTTAGTCTCGTCCAGATAGGCAACAAATAATGTTCCGTTACCATCTATCGCAATATCTGTATATCTGATGCCACCGCCAGAGAAACCTTCTGTACCAACCGGCACCCAGTTACTACCATTATATTTCTCAACAGTTGCTTTATAGTTTTTATTATGATCGCGGTAAACAATATATGGCGTACCATTATCGTCCACAGCTATTTTTGTATACTCTGCCATACCGGTAGAAATAGTAGGAGAACCTACTGTAGACCAGCTACTACCATTAAACTTCATTACACGCGCTTTATAACCGGTGTTATTATCGCGATAACCTACATATACATTATTGCTCTTGTCAATAGCTATTGACGTATAGTCTGCAATACCTGAAGTGAAACCTACATTACCAACAGCCACCCAGCTACTGCCTGTGTATTTTGCACAAGTAGCTTTGTACGATCTGTTTTTATCCTGATAAGCCACATGTACTTTACCACTATTGTCTAATGCAATATCAATAAAGTATATCTGATCACTAGTGAAACCACCTGTACCTAAGTACGACCATGAGTTACCATCGTAGTGCATTACTGATGCTTTACCCCATTTTGACCAGTCTTGAAATGCTACATAAACATCGTTACCGGAAACAGCTAATGAAACATAGTTTACAGAACCAGGAGAAACGCCGAGGCTACCTACTGTAGACCACGATGTGCCGTTGTATTTTTTCACGGATAGCTTATCTCCTTTTGAGTTGTCTTTATAGGCAACATATACATTACCGCTACCGTCAACGGCAACATCAGTATAATTAGCTACAGAACCCGAAATACCTGAACTACCTACAACAGACCATTGTGCAAAAGAAGGAAGCGCACTCGTCAATAGAATTGCAATAGCAGGCAGAATAAATGTAAATATTCTTTTCATTGCTGTGTTTTTTAAGTTTTGTTTTGTGCCGCAACTAGCGACAGTAGTGTTTTTCAAGAGCAGATATTACTACCCCATATGCATCAAAAGTATACCGTATGCATATGATACATACAAATAAACGCTATGCTTAACAAGTAAATAACAAGACAAGTAAAAACTTATACTTGAAGAAAATAGAATGGATAGGTTACTTTTGCACGCAAACAATTACACATAATAAAATATTTAAACCTATTATTTGTTGCGACCCTACTTTTCTCTATAGGCTCTTGCACAAAAGACAAAGACACTGACAGTACAGCCCCCAATGCTATACAACTTTCTGTAAATGGCATTACAGATATGAAAGCTGCGGCCAACCTCTCGGATACGCTTATTCTTGAAGTGAAACATCTTTCAGGAAATCAGGAAAACATAACTTTGTCCGTTGAGGGTTTACCTGACAATGTTAGCTATGAGTTCTCTAACGCCACAGGCATACCAACTTTTAGTACCATCTTTATTGTTTCTGCAAAACATGCAGCACCAGGTGCATACTCTATAAATATAGTGGTGACAACGGCATCTGGCAAAAAGAA
Organism: Bacteroidia bacterium; assembly: GCA_030429205.1. GTDB lineage: Bacteria > Bacteroidota > Bacteroidia > Chitinophagales > Chitinophagaceae > UBA5543. The sequence goes on along the minus strand of JAUICZ010000001.1, from coordinate 1,862,854 downwards.
CAACTTTCCTTGTAACCTAACGCTGGAAGAAAGTTTTGACTGTGCATCTATAGTAGCAGGCTATTTTTCAGGATCAAGTGATTGTTCCTTTAGCAGCTCATTTAACATTTACAAAAATGGAGGCGTTGTTGATGGCTTAACTATCGATGGCATCGACGGGAATGCACTAGGCGCTTCAATTGATTGTAATACCAACGAAATCACCATCCATGAGCAAACAGTTATAGATGGGCCAGGCTGGAAGTCTGTATACACAGGGAAAGGGAAGTTTACACCACCTAGCATTTTAACCCTTTCTGTTAAAAGAGAGCGTTACCAAAACGAGACTCTTTTAGAAACAAAAAACTGTACTTACACAGTAACTAAATAATAAGGAATACCAGGACTAATATATTTAAGCCTCTCGTTTGAGAGGCTTTTTACTTTTCACCTACTCAAAAGCGAATATCAATAACACTGTAAGTAAGGTGTATAAGCGGTAAATGTCTGCAACAGCGTTAGATTTCTGACATTTTAATTACTTGTAAATAACCTAAATTGACTACATTTAAACAAAAGACACATAATGAAATACCTATATATTTCCTTGACCGCTACTTTATTAATTTTTACATACTCATGCAAAAAAGCAGAAACCGATACTGATCAAACGTTCGGCTTTACCATATCTGACATAAAAGACTTTGTTTTAGAAGCAGATGGTACAGAGCAGATGAGCGTAGAGTTTAATGCAACATCTGATGCAACAGAAAATGTTAGTATAGAAATACTGGGATTGCCTGACAATGTGACTCACGAATTCATCAGAGGGAATGGCAGCCCTACCTTTTATGGAATAATAAAACTACAAGGCAACTATGCTGCAGTTGGCAATTATAAGGTAACGGTAAAAGGTGTCAGCAGTTCGGGCATTACCCAAACAAAAGACTTTCAGTTAAAAATAACAAACGCTAATAATTGTGTAGATAGAATGGCGGGGAAATATGGAGATGTTACTATTAATAAAGCGCCGGGGGCTAACAGTACTTTGGCTATTGAACGCCACCCTAATGATGTGTATCCTGAAGTTAAAATGACACTTAACTGTGTAAACAAAACATTTAGTATACACGGCGAGGGTTCTTTACCTAATGGCAACGTGCACATCAGCTATTCAGGGCAAGGGAGTTTTAAACCGTTCAACGAGATTTCAGGTACTTACTACAGAAAGTCTGTATTTGGAGGCAACCCGACACCGCCCTTCAGCACTACTAAAATAGATACCTTTTCTTTTGTTTATAAGAGGTAATTAATTAAAATTCTCTACCCCTCTACCCACCTACGAAAACTGGCCGCTTTATCTTTACTAATAAGAATATCTTCAAAACCGCTCACCTTCATCTTTACATGTATTTTACTGGCGTCATCTGTATACATAGAGGCGATGTGCGGCATGGATACTAAATGCTGTCTGTTGGCTCTAAAATACTGGTTAGGGTCTAGCAGTTCTTCTACCTCGTCCAGCGACCTGTAGTCTGTAATATACTTCTCACCCTCACTGTTTATCAGATATATCACCTCTTGCTTGGTAAAACATGCCACCTCTTCTGTAGGCACTAGTACAATGTTACGGCCGCGGTGTACTGCAAAGCGCTCTTTGTATTTTTTACTACCCTGAAAATCCTTAAAAAGATCGCCTAGCTGCTCCAGATAACTCTCGTTACCAAACTTACTTTGCAGCAAATGAAATTTTTCTAATGCTACTTTCAACTCTGTTTTATCAACGGGCTTTAGCAGATAGTCTACACTATTCACCTTAAAAGCACGTATAGCATACTCGTTATAAGCCGTTGTAAAAATGATAGGGCATTGAATGTTATAATCTGTAAACACATCCAAACTAATCCCATCTGCCAGTTGAATGTCTGATATGATAAGATCTGGAGTTTGTAATTCTAAATGCTTTCTGGCATCGATTACCGTTTCAATAGGTCCGGTAATTTTCGCCTCCGGCTCCAACTGTCTTACCAGCTTCAACAGGCTTTGCGCCACTAAGGGTTCATCTTCTAACAACAAAATATTCATACTCGCTCAATTTACAACAACGGCAGCTTAATTGTGTACTGCTCATCTTCATCTTCAATATATATAAGATCGTCTGTCAGGTAACCATACAAGTCTCTTAACTGTTGTAAGCCTGTACCGTTAGATGTCTGTATCTGTTTACGCTCTTGCATATTGTTACGCACTACAATGTAACCATCATCATCCGTAATAGTCACCAGCAAAGGTTTTTGAGACTGCACAGAGTTATGTTTAATAGCGTTATCTATCAACATTTGCAAGGTTACCATCACTATGCCTTTTTCCAGTGCATCGTCAGATAGGTTCACCTCAACATTCAACCCTTCTGCATACCTTATCTTCAATAGCCTGATGTAGTGTTCTATAAACTCTACCTCTTCGTATAGGTTCACTACTTCGCTTTCTTTATGCCTTAATACATACCGGTAAACTTTGGCCATGTGTTGCACAAATTCAGATGCCAGATCAGGATCGCTATGTATCAATGCTTCTAAAGAAGTGAGTGTATTGAATAAGTAATGCGGATTTACCTGATTTCTTAACTGGTGATATTTCACCTGAGATTTCTCTTTTTCAAGATCAGCAGCCTGTACTTCAAGCGATGTTTTTTCAATTACTACTTTTTGCCAATGCTCAAAAAAATAGAATGTGTAAAAAGCAAAATTGAACATAAAGATCACGACCATCACCATCATAATCATCACCCCCTGAAAAGCTCTGTTGGTAGCCATTGCTCCGATTTGCTCATTCACTAAATGATGTCCTTGAGTATTAACGAAGTATAGCGAACCGAGTACAATCGGAGCTATGATTAACATAGAGATCAATATCTGTAAACTGATACGTATAAACGGTCCCCGCTCAAAAGAGTAGTAGTTATTCAGCTTTTTATTAATGAACTTAATTAGATACCAAAGCCCGGTAAACAAAACACACTGATACAGGAACAATGGAATATGCCATACCCCCCACTCCGGCATTAAGTATACACGCAACAAGGATGTCAGCAACGCAAAGTCAAATATCAAAAAGAAAGGCATGTACTTAACCTGCTTGTTTATATCAAGCTGTGCCTTTTCTGTTTTAGGTATTTTTGCTTTTAGCAAACTTGCCATAGAACTACTTTATATACGGTGTTGGTTCTGTAGGAGGTTCTATCCCTAAAATTCTACCATCTTCCATTTCCATGATACGGTCAGACCCGTTTGCAAAATCATGATCGTGTGTCACCGTAATAATGGTTTGTTTATTTTCTTCAGCCAGTTGTTTAAAAATATCAAACACCCGCATAGAGTTCGCTTTATCCAGATTACCGGTTGGCTCATCACCCATAATAATGGCAGGGTCGTTCACTAGCGCTCTGGCAATGGCTACACGCTGCTGCTGCCCACCGGAAAGCCTGTTGGCATGTTTATGTGCAAACTCGTCCATACCTACCAACCTCAGCTTTTCAATAGCACGATGCTCTATTTCTTTTTCACTGTATTTACCCAGCTTCAATGCAGGCAACATTACATTCTTCAATGCTGTAAACTCAGGCAACAAAAAGTGAAACTGAAACACAAAGCCCAAATGCTCATTTCGAAACTTAGATAACTGGTTTTGAGTTTTACCTGTTAGCTGTTCGCCTTTTATATGCATGGTGCCATCATAGTCAGTATCCATAGTAGATAGGATATACAGCAAGGTACTTTTACCACAACCGGACTTACCAATGATAGAAAAGAATTCTCCCTCATGCACCTCAAAATCCAGACCTTTCAACACCTCGAATTCTGTAGGCTGAAAGAATTTCTTTTTTATATTTTCTGCTTTTAATACCGTTGCCATTACTAACCTCTTATTATTTGTACAGGGTCTACTTTTGCAGCTTTTCTCGACGGGAACCACCCGGCAAACAATGTTGTTAAAAACCCAAAGAACAAACCAATGAAATAATGTACAGGATTAAAGTTGACAGGAAAAGTGTCTATCCTGAAAAACTCACCCGCGGGGAAAGGTGTTATTGATAATAAATAGCTAAAGAAGAAGCCGATGATCAATCCGAAGAAACCACCTGCAATACCAATCATAACAGACTGCAACATAAATATACCCGTAACATCTGCTCCCTGAAATCCGGTAGCCTTTAAAATGGCTATATCTTTCATCTTGTTGATGATATTCATGTTCATGATATTATAGATACCAAAACCTGCAACCACCAATAAGGTAAAGCACACAACAAAAGTCATGATATTACGTATCTGTGTACCAGCCAGTATTGACTGGTTGGCAGTTTCCCAATCTTCTATCTTCACGTCAGGCAACTGGTTTTCTAAACTTTTAGCTAAAGCAGACGCAGCATTTACATCCTTCATTTTCAAGTTCAAGTCTGTAACGTACGAAGGATCTTTCTGCAATATCTTTTGCACTGTGGCCAGAGTAGCGTAGCTCTGCGTTTGGTCTAGCTGGGCAATACCATAAGAAAAGATGCCCACTATTTTCAGGTTCAGGTTACCACCTTCCGGGGTTGTTACACTCACACGGTCGCCAATTGTCACACCCATTTTCTTTGCCAGCCCCTTACCCATAATGATAACATCAGAACCTTTAAGCAGATCGTTCAACTCACCAAGATCCATCTTCTTATCCAGATCAAAAAGGTCTGCCTGCTTCTTGACATCCACGCCAAACACAGTACCCGGTATCTGCACAGGGCCATTATTATAAAACACCTGGGTAGATACTTGTGGCGCTACCCCTCTTACGCCCGGCATATTCTCAATACGCTCCATCACTGCCAAACCATTCTTAATCTTGCTTAGCTCATTTTTAGGGCGCTGATGTTTCACAACATACCAATTACTATCTCCGGCAGGCTTATCTAATGCTACTATCTTCTTATCTTCTATTTCTATCGACTTATAGATGTGCACATGCGGGGTATTATCCATGGCCAGGTCTTCTGTAAACTGATTGACGCCCGTCATAAAACTGATCATGATAATGAACATGGATATCCCAAAGGTTACACCCAGCATAGCCACTATGCTTTGCTTCTTTTTAGTAAGCAAATGTGTCAGCGCAATATTTAATGACAGCTTCCAGTTCATTATTCAATAATTATCGTTGCATCTTTATCCAATCCTTTTATCACCTCAACCCATTCATCATCAGCAATTCCTGTTACTAACTTTACCTTTTTATCTTCTCCATCTTCTTTCACCAATACACTATCCCCTTTTAACAATGCACCTCTGGGTATTACCATTACCTCTTGTGCTTTACTCAAAACAATATTTGCTTCAAGATTCAGTCCATATACCCCTACTGGTAAAGGTTCATCAAAAACAGCATCTACTCTAAACGCCTGCTCTACCTTGTTAAGTAGCGGGTATATTTTCTTTACGTGCGCTTTAAACACCTTGTCGTCATAAGCATCCATCGTTATCATTACCTCCTGCCCCACAAACACCTTATCCAGATCATCTTCATCAACTGATAATTTAGCAACTAAATCTCCCGCGCCTATCAATGCTATTGGCTGGTTTGGGTTAATAACGTCCCCTTGTTTTTTGTATACATCATACACTACACCATTAATAAAACTTTTTACCCTACCAATGTTCTGTTGTGCTCTGGTAACCTCCAGTTGGTTGCGCGCTTGTTGTAATTGCAATTCACCACTTAGTTTTTGCTGCTCATACTGTCTCTTCAAATTCTGATAGTCTTTCAACGAGCTTTGATATTGCAAGTAAAACTTCTCATAGTTACTTTTAGAAATAGCATCTTGCTCAAACAGCTTTTTATAACGCTCGTATTGCAATTTATCTTGTTGCATTTTTATTTCAGCCACCTCTATTCGCCCTTTCAACTCTTTAAACTTAGGGGCACCTTCACTTGCTGTTTCTATAGTATACTGCACTACAGCCTGTGAGCCTTTTGCCTGCGTTTCGCGCACCTCGTTACTAACATAAAATAACTGCTGGCCTTTTGCCACTGTATCGCCTTCGTGCACATATGCATCTTGCAGGTAACCATCAACTGTTGATACTACTTTATACTCCTGTTCCGGCAATAAAGTACCGGAAGCATAAACTGCAGAGGTGAGTTTTTTAAACTGAGGTTGCGTTGTTTCCTGCTCACCGGAACAACTGTAAAGCAAAGTAACGGCTGCAGCAAAAGCAGTGATGCTATATATCTTAAGTTTCATTTTCTTTAAAAATTTTGTGTACTTAACAGGTGATACAAAATACCGTCTGCCAGGTTTTGCAGATATTCCATTTTAGCTCTGTTGTATTCTATGAAAATATTATTGAACTCATCAAACTCCATTACTCCCTCTTTAATGTTTAGCTTGCCAATACGCAAATTATCTTGTGCGTTCTTCAACTTCTCTTCTAAAACCTTATGCTTGCTAAACGCCGCCTGATATTGTGCTAGCCAATCCTCTTGCTGCTGTTTTAATGTAGCCTCTGTGTTCTGTTGTTCCAGCTTGGCTGTTTGCAACAACAGCTTACTGCGCTTTATAGAAGAGTAGTTATATCCTCCCTGAAAAAGCGGGACATTCAACCTTAAGCTAACACTCGCTATATTAAAATCTATATTACTAAAACCCGGTTCAAAATTAGTTTGCATGTTATACGCATACCTACCGGATAATGATAGACTCGGCACAACTTGTGTGCGGCTTTCTCTTAACAACAACTCTGCAGAGCGCACTTTGAAAGCGGCCTCCTGCATTCCCGGACGATTATTAATATCTGCATCATCAAATAATGTAGGCCAGTTAAAATCAACCAACTCTTCATTCAGCTCTATAGTATCTATACCCAATGTAGCATTCAGATTGTTGACACTTTGCCTCAATGCTTGTGTATATCCTATACGAGCAGTCTTCACATCCAATGCTAAGTTCTTAGAACGATTATAATCAGCAGGATCTATAACCCCCTGATCGTTCCGCTCTGTCATAATACGCAAAAGCTCGTCTGTAGTAGTTTCGTTCTCTTCGTTTAACTTCAGCACCTCTTTAGTTACCAATGTTTGGTAGTACGACTGTATTAGTTTTAAGTGCAAATTTTCTAGTGCTACCCGACTGCTATATTCACTTTGCTTATAATTGTTTTTGGCTTTAGCCAGCTTAGCCCAGTTATTCAGATTAATGACAGGGATGTTAAGCTCACCACCCGCAGCAAATGCATATGGCAAACCAAACTGAGCTTTTAGGTATGTACCCGGAGTACCACCCAGCGCCTCTGCAGGTATAAGTTGTGTCGCCAAAATAGGATAATGATCCCCCGTTGCAAAAGCATTGATACGCGGATACAATGTAGATACCTGCAAATTTTTCTCTTGTTTCGCGATATGCGGCTGCAACTTAGCTTGCTGTGCAGCAGGGCTATTTCGATCTGCAAAATGCAACAACTCACTCAAGTCATCAATAGCAACTTGAGCACTAGATGATACTGACAAGGATAATATTGTTAGAACAACTACTAAAAACCGCATTTGTATATATTTCTGTTACAAAAAGACACAAATAGCAGTTTTTTTGCAAATGATATTCAGCGAAACGGAAAAAAAATGCAATGAGAGGTTATGGTAATCTAATATTCCAATACCTAAGCAACCATCTAGCAAGTGTATATATACATAATATTGCCAATGCATTTAACAGCCATTTCTTTTGAATTCTACATTTTACTAGCTCATTTTCAAGCTCTTTATATTGTGCCTCACACTCGATTAGTCTGGCATTATTTACCAACTGACGTTCTTTATACACTACTACCGTATCTGTAACAATTGTATTACCTGGTATTGATATGCTTACATGACGTTTTTTAGTTTTTCGAATAACACTATCACAGTCTATAATACGAAACGTAGGTGCGGTAGACATTGGTATACCTTTTTTATAAATGACCGTATCTACAACTTTCTCTATTGGAGGATACAAGTCCGCACATAATTTAGCTACTGCTAATTCATTTTTTACATATAACTTATACAACTTTCCTGCTACCTGTTTCTCGGTATTACAAGAAGCGAACAGTACAATTAAGCATAGAAACAACTGTGAAACACTTTTTTTATTCATGATTGATGGCGTTTAAATTCTTTTCTAAATACTCTATTCTGGCATTCAACAACTTTAGCTCCAGCTTTTGTATGGCCAACTCATTTTTAAAACCATAGTATACGCTTAGCACTGTAGAAACACTTACGATAGTGCACACAACAAGTGCCCATATAACCCTTAGATTAATACCCTGTAAATGCTTATCTATAATCGTCAATTCACTCTGAGTCATGCTGTATTTTTTTTGATATAAAGATCACTGCCAATGCCAGGCAAACCTGCATTACTTCTAAAACATAGTCTAGCCATTTAAGTATCTCACTTTTCAATTCAGGCACATCAATGGGCAACCCAGTTACTATTATTTGCTTGGAAGCTATTATTAATGCTATAACAGATGATGTATTGATCACCCACTTCGGTGCATATCCATTCACAGCAGAAAGACCATATTTTAATTGCTTACTCATAATTTTTAGAAATTTGATAGCGTTGAACGTTTCCAACCAACCGATGTTTTTATGTAGATGTAATCATCATCCCATGCAACATCGCCAACTGCACCATTTGTATCGGTCGAAGATGTTGGGGTATATGAGGTACGCATTCTTAGTTGATCATATCCTGCGGCTCCTGAAATATCAAGCATTGCTGTTGGGGTTAAAGTATTAGAGAGGCTACCTGTTTCTCCTTTTATGTACCACCTGTTTGATAAGGCTTGCAGATCGCTGCCAGACACTGTTGCCGAAGCTGTTGCAAAAATTATATCTGCCGGGGTAGCATTGCCAGTACTTTTACCAGCCGCAATTCTCAAAGAACCACCAACCTTATCCACATCGTCTCCGGCACCCGAACCATTGATTGTAACACTTGAACCGATTTTCGTACTTTGCCCACTTCTGGGACCAGTTCCAAAATAGACGTCGTTATAACCACATACATTCCCGTTCTGTCTCGCTTGTGCAAATATCAATTGATTATCAGCAGTTGTGCTTTGGTTGTACCCATATATTGCTGAATATCTATGATTTAGGTTATTAGATGAACCATAAATACACGCACCATTCGATACACCGTTACCAGGAAAATCTACCACATTATAACTACCAAAAAGTTGCACATAGGTGTCTGAACTATGTATAAAATTGTAGGTACCCGCCATTGTAGTATAGTGGTTGGCATCACTTGCATCATTATCATAACCTATATTAACTACAAACTGGTTACTGCTTCCTTCCAGATCATACCCAAGCTTCAGGTTCTTATCCTCATTTGCAGTATTGTATCCACCTATTGTAATAGATCTATTTGCATATGAGCCTGTCGTAATAGATATCCCCTCATCTATATTATCAAAGTGTATTCTATCTTTCAAGTCGAGCATCCCCCCTATCCGCGTAGTCCCAGAAACATCTAACCTAAATCCGCCATCTGTAGTAACATTACCTATACCAATATTCCCCGATGGGCTAAACACTTGCAATGCATTAGGGTAACTATATGCATTCAGTTTTATACCCTGTGACGATGAGCCATTAGGGGCTCCTGTAAATTCAATCGGTTGAAATGGGAATGAGGTATGTTGGTAAGACCATATTCCTCTCGGAGCGAAAAGCTTCCAGCCATCACCGAGCAACCCTCCTTTTAAATCTATCATCTGTGCACCACCATCAAATAGTACAGCACCGGCAGAAGGCGGATTGCCTTTGATACTAATAGAATTCCCTGCCGGGTTACCTGTTTTCAAATCAATAGTATTCGCTTCTATATAAGAGCCATAATTATTGACTCCAAGATTCATCCTTGTTATTCCGTGGTAGTCTCCTTTGATTGATATTGCATTTACGTCTTCGTATGCAGGGTTGGAAACATCTAGTTTAATCAGGCTATCACAGTGAATAGCTCCTGATACTTTTAAGCTGTATCCATCGTTAGTTGTTGTGCCAACCAACACATTCCCATCATTGGTAACGCGTAGCCTTGCAGTATCATTAGTAATAATATCTACGTGTTCATTGTCATTAGTACCTATCTCAGCAACATTGCCGAATGCATTACCTCCATTAATTAAAAAATTACTGTGGTCAGGAATGTTACTTGCGATCATCTGGCTAATAAACGAGGTGTCTTTATATGTCATATACCGCACTCGCTCATTTCCATCAAAATGGTAAAGCACAGAGTCTACGAGATCGTACACGAACAATGCTCTTTTAGACGTACTAATACTATCCAGCAAAACCTTTGGGAAAAGCACTCCCTTTTTTGTTGTATCTCCTCCTATGTCTATCCATGCACTGCTATCAGCAAATGCTCTTTTCTCTTTACCAATAGCCATAGCCCCACTGACATAATAGCGTTTCATCAACATGCCTGTCTGTGCACTTACTTTCACAGAAAGAAGCAATAGAATTATAGTTATTATTTTTTTCATAGTGATTTATTTAAAGTATAGAATGGTTATTTTTTGTTCTTCAAGCAACTCTGTATTAAAGACAACTTTTGCGTTTACAGCATCAAGATGGTATTCATCTACATCTACGCCTTCTCTTTGCATTGTGCCCTCTACAAATACCGCAACCTGCTTTACTCCCAGTAGTTCCAGGTTAGTAATCTCCAACTGCCCTTCAATAGCCACAGTTTGAATTTTACCAATATTCATATTCTCACTACTACCTTCCAATGCAGGGCATACGTAGTCTACTTCAGGCAACATTGGTATTGTAGTCATACAATAATCGCTATCGTTGAATATGTTATTATCCGGTTGGTATAGTTTGAATGTGTAGGTGTAATCTTCATTTAGCTTTGCCGGAACGATAATATTTTCTCCTTGAGTGACCTGAAACTGTATGTATTGATACGCACCGTTAAAAGTGGTCATAAAAGCCCAGGTGCCTGTAGCAGTTGCTACCAAAGGCAATGCAACAGCTTCTTTACATACGGGTATTGTTCCGATATTAATTGTATTCATGGTTTATTGATTTATAGGGTTTGTAATGCAATTGCCGGGGACAAAGACTTTGGATACACTTAAACCTATACGAACAATAGTCTCATCAGTCAATCGTTGCAAAGTGGCATTAACATCCGTAGTTGACATTTTTGCTAATTCGGTAGATACAACTTGCTCTCTGTTCCAGCTACCTGTAACGGGCTGTATATCCAGCTCCTTATACATCATAGCGGTATTGCGTAAATTCTCAATAAGCAGATACGCATCTGCATCTTTCACAACAGCTATTAGCTGTACATTCATTGTATCTAAAAAAGAGAGTCGTTGCGTACCGGTATCAGAAAGCCTTTCAGGGTGCCGTGCTTCATATTTTGTCCATGCTTCGTTACGCAAGTAAAAATAGTTGCCGTGATTATCAGCAGGCAATACGCGCAATACATCTTTTCCTTGTGCAACATTTACCGCATTAGTAACATCGTCTTTATACGCATTGGCAAAACCTTTGTGGAAATAATCGTTATGGTCAAGAATAAAATTCTTGAAGAGTTCAAAATCTTCTTTTATCATGGTTATCGGGGTTTGGAGAATTGTTTTCTAATTAGTGTTTTCTTTGGCTTGATTTTCTTTTTACGGATTAAACTCTGTGGTTTATTATTTAGCATCTGCCTTAACTGTTCTGCATATTCTTCTATCGTCATGCTCATTTCTGGAATAGCTTGATAATGAAGTAAAGCGACAAGTTTGTAGCCATCGTCACGTACACTAAGTACCAAATGATATTTACAAGAAGTGATAACAGTATACTATCAATGCTACCGGTAAGCCATGTACCTATAACTACATTCATAAACATCACATACACCCAATAGCTTATAAAACTTACAGCATGCGAAAAACACAACTCACACAAGCCTCCTGCTTTTGCAAGAAAGGTTTTACCATCTACATCCCATTGGTATAAACGGTTCTGCCAGTCAAGTAGATTATCCAGCCACTGGTCTTGTTGAATACTGATGTGTAATATTTTGGCTAATGCCGCTGTAGCAAGCCAGGCAATTATCGTGTACAATAAAAAAATTATCATGATTAAGGTTTTAGATTAGATATTTGTTATCCATTTTACACTGTTACATATTAAACAGTCGTCTCTCATTTGTTTCAACAACCCGGGTATTGCATTGGAAAATACTTGCCACTTATCTCGGTATTGGTTTTCTAGATCTACTAAGTAATCCTTTGTTTCTTCTCTACCATAGACCACCCAGTTATTTAAGCGATTGGTCTTTAAGTGTTCTTCCATTAACAACACTCTACTTTTCAACCAAACTAATTCGCCTACATATGTCTGTGCCAGATCGCACAACAGTTGCTCGTAATCGCATACACAGCTAAACTCCAAATTGATACCAAAACCTTCTTTTGAGCTGATCTCTTTTTCATCGTACCAGCCTTTTGTATAGCCGCAGTCATTCGGCATTGTTCCATTACATCCTGTAAAACAGGTTAAATATGTGCCTGCCACAGATACCTCTGTACCATCCAGCAACACCCTGGCAAAACTGCCTTTCAGCTCATAGTCTACATTAAAACTATTCACTTCATTCGCTACCAGATCAATGCTATAAGTACTAACTGTACCACCTGCATAATCATCATATATTTTTAGCTCGACATTTTCTGCAGCTACCAGGGGGTACACTTGCACTGTATGGATCTTAAGTTTGCGTAGTGTGCCTTTTATCTTTCTATTCTTATATAGTGTAACTCCACGTTCTTTTGCTTCTGCCGGATAATTGATGTTTGTCTTAAACTCACCGATAGTATATTTTTTTGCTGACAGGTTAGGCAATACCTTATTGGCAGTCATTGCACTCATCAGATCGTTACGTACCAGCATGATAGCTTGTGTTACTTTCTTCTTAGCGAGATTTAAACCTGTTACATACTCCTCGTTCGCAATATTCGCCAGATTCTTTGCAGATATCTCAGGAGCATCCATCAAGTCCAACCCGCTTAAAGAGTTTACTTCTTCCGAAGAGCAGACATCTCTTACTGAGATTATATTTTCTAATTGACTCATTTTGTTTTCATGTTTTAGATAAAAGCACCCCGCGCTACTGGTACGGGGTTGCTTTCATGGTAGGATAATTAAGGGGCTGCTGTGAAGGAAATATCAGTAGCATCATTGATCTGACCTGCCAGCTCACTATAACCTGTATAGTTCACCTTGGTAGTATCAACACCAAACACATAACCAGTTACATTATCGTTCATCAGATCTTTCAGCTCGGTAACATCTGCCACTGTTGTATTAGGGTAAGATGTTTGACCAGCAAGCTCTAATTTGTTGATGTATAGCGGGAAGGTTACCTCACCATTTGTATCCCACTCATAAGTATCACTTGTACCGCCTGTAATTGGTGTGCCACCTGCCGGACATTCAAACTGAGTAGGCGCACATGTAGTAAAGTGGAAGACACTGTTCACTCCTGAAATGTTACATACAGAAGGCGGCATGAAGAAAATATCCCACTCCAGTTTCCACTGGAAGGTCCAACGGTAATTACACTTATCATAGTTCACGTTCAAGTCCCACAACAAACCTGTTACAGGATCTGCCATTACTCCTTGAATATAATCTGTACCACCACGCTGATAAATGGCGTCAATAGCATCTATATTTTGAACATCTGTTGCAAATATTCCCGCATTGCGGTTGTAGCTAACAAACTTCAACATTTGCGGATCAAATGTTAAGATGTGTTCTGTAGCAGTATCAGCAAATGCATCATTCACCAAGTTGTCGTAGTAAGCATTAGAGCGTCCCATCTGGCTGATATTTTGCCCTTGATCGTTTGTACCCGACACTTCAATTGCTTTGCGCCAGTGGAATACATCTGTACCACCAACTATAAATGGATTCGAGAACCCACTGTCGCGATAGATACGTTCGATCTCCCACAACCCCATCGGGTTGATGGTGCCTGTTGTCTTATCCAGGAAGGGTAACATTTTATCTTCATTACCATCGGGTAACAACCCCACACCAGATACCAACAAGTTGGCTACCTCTGTTGCCAGCTTACGACGAACAGCAGGAAGTGCTGCATTGATGGCTGCTTTTGCATGATCGCTGAAGGTGTAGTTTCCATCTACATTGCGTACATCATCTCTATTGAGCTGATACACAGCAGACGCTGTAGTACGCGATATTTCAAAGAAGACTTGTTTGGGTTCTATTACAGTACCCGGGTCACAAATATTCTCATCGCCTACACCATCATCAGTACAAATAGGCGCATAGTAGTTCACCTTTAGTTGGCGTTTTTTACCTGCTTCAGATTGCAGGTCTGTCTCCGTAATGGATGTATTAAATTGTCTTGCGGCAAGTACAGCTGCCAGCACCTCATACGGTTGGCCTTGTTTGGCATATTGCAAGATGCTCTTCTGCGTTGCCTGCATAGCATTCTTAAAGCTCATGGCTTTTAATATTATAGAGTTACAAAATTGTTTTCGGTTCCCGCTTACAGGCGCGGGCTTCAAGAATAGCCTGATACGTATTGTTTAGATGCCGCGTCCGGCATGATGTAAAATGTGTCTCTTAGCTGTCTGTCCATGCTTCTATGGCATTCATACCATTCTCAGCATTTGGGTTGGGTAAGGGTACAGTATTTGCCTGCTCCTGTCCTGCCAATACATCGGCCGGCGAAATATGTCTTGTGTCTTTTACTAAAATACCGGTACGTTCTGCCCAACTGCGGGCAAAGTCTTCATCATTAACCGGTTCGTCTTTTTCGTTGACAGCTTGTTGACCATCTTTATAAAATTCCAGTTGTTTTGTATCTTCGTTATAGCGCACCTCATACACCTTTTGCATTTTATAGCGTAGCAGATCTGCCTGTTCCTGCAAGTCGCCACCTTTACGCGGCATTTTCTCTACTATGCTAATGCATCTTGCTGCAATATCTCGCTCCGTATATTTAGCACGCTCCTCATTTAATTGTTGCTCATAGTTGGTCTTCATCTCCTCTATCTGATCTTCATAATCCTGCACCGTTCGCTCCCAAATAGTTTGACGCTCTGTATCGCTTTGTGTATACCTGCTGTCTACAACAGATTTGCATTTTGCCAAAACCTGCTCCAGGTTCATTTCATCCATGTCTTTACGGGGGATATTAAAAACTCTTTGTGCGGCACTTCTCAATGCCCCCAAATAGCGACCGACAAAACTAGCTTCATATTTGTCTTTCAGTTCCGCTTCCAATAATGGTTGCGTTTCTTTTGCTGCTGCTTCTGTAATATCTGCCAGTACTAGGTTCAGGTCTGCTTCTTTGTCTGCCAGAGTATCATCCGCTACAACTATTACACCTGCGCTGACTTGCGAAAGTAATTTGTTGGCTTGTTCTATAGATAGTTTCATAATGATAATGTTTAGGTGTTATTGCTATACTTTTTTTTTGACAAGAAATTTAGATTCGTCTCCGTATATCTTTTTGTAAGATTTTTCAGGATAAAAGAAACCACTGCCTTCTTTTTCAGAGCCGTCTTCATTGAGCCCTACGATATATACATAACCTTGCGGCACTTCTATACCCACTTCTTTTGCCTTTGCAGATGTTGTTTCTGCAACTGAGACCGGGGTCAATGCTTCCGTCTGTTGTTCTTCAGAGTTTGTCTTTTTTTGCTTTGCCATTATTTCATGATTTTAAATTCCTTAGGATATTTGGTACTTAACATTTTTGCCGCCTTGTAGCTGATACGCACTACTCTGCCTGTACGCATATTACTCAACCTTACTACTGAAGGAGCTTGCTTGGGTTGTACCTGTTCTATACTCATTGGTTGTATAACAGACTCTTGCAACTCGTTCAACCTTTTATATGCTTTCTGAGAAATGCCCAGCTCCAAAAGTTCTTCCGGTGAGAGTTCAGGATGTTCCCTGATGATCTTGGCATCTTTGGGTGCGAATCGTTTTGTTTTCATGGTCGACTATCGTTTTACAATAGCAAATATACAACTATTTAATTAATAACAAAATTATTTAAAAAAAATGTTTAATTAATTTACTAAACAATACTTAGGGGGTATTTAGGGGTATATTAGTTTGTGATAACATGTTGCGATATATATTCGTTAACTTGTAATATCAAAAACATTAAATCTTATGAAATACACTTTTACTCTTCTCGCAGTATTGTCGTTCATGACAGCGTCGTTTGCACAGCAATACCAACAAACTCATTTTGACATTTGGGCAGGCAGTGTAAGCTCAAGACCCAATACATTAAGTGCACACAACAATACACTTTACTTTTACGCTACAAACACGCCATACGGAGAGGAACTCCACTATCTGGATGATCAAAAGAACAAAGCTGTATTAGTGAAAGCCATTGGGCAAACACCGTTTAGCTTTCCATCGCCATTACCTTCCGGCAGCATGGCATCTATGAATGGTAAGTTATACTTTACTGCTGTAGACACTATTCATGGTAAAGAACTTTGGGTGTATGATGGTACTAACCCTCCCTCTTTGATCAAAGACCTTAATCCGGGTAAAACATCTTCTGCACCTAATCAACTAACAGTGTTGAACAACAAACTATATTTTTCTGCAATAGACCCAACTACACCTAATGGCTCAGAAATATTTGTTTACAACCCGATTAATAATACTATAAATAAAGTAACTGACCTTGGTAAATACGCTACCTTCTCTGATATAGTACGCATCAGCACGTACAACGACCGACTGGTTTTTACCTGCAACAACAACCATATTGGCGAAGAGGTTTATTTGTACGACCCTAAGATCAATATCGCTTGGATGTTAATTGACATTGCACAAGCAGACATGAGTTCTATACCAATGAACTTTGTGGAGCTAAACGGCAAACTATATTTTACAGCCGACGATAGAGCTAACGAAAGACAGGTGTACGAATACGATGGCGTAAACTTACCTAAAAGAATGACGGTGTTGGATAACATGAACCTTCATCAAGCGACATTTGACAGAACAATGGCTGCTTATAATGGTAAGTTATATTTCTATAACATTACTCCATCAAGCAACGGAGCGTATGAATTATATGAGTTTGATCCTGTTAGCCAAAAAGCAAGTCAAATTAGTTATGAGCAACCTTTTGCAAACGTCATCACAAACTTTACTACAGCAGACAATAAACTATTTTTTGTAACAGGCACTACAAGAGCCACTACCAATGTATGGGCTTATGATGGTACAGGCAACCCTACTCCAATTACAAACTTCTCTGTATCCAACAACAATGTATTTGATGTTACTGCTGTAAATAACCGTATTTATTTTGTTGCAAACAGTGATGCAGGCAGAGAACTATATCGCCTTACGCCATCAACTACAACAGTTGAGAAACTGACTATTGGTGCACAGATAAAAACATACCCCAACCCTGCAAAAGACATCTTCAAGCTGGAACTTGATTTAAAAGAGGCTATATCTTTTAGAGTAGCACTTTATGATATGCAGGGCCGCGCAGTATACCGCTCTAAAAAATCATTGTACAGCGCATCAAACCATACTATTGAAATTTCTTTACGCAACTTACCTACAGGAACTTACACCTACCAAATTACAGATCTGACTCACAACGAGATGGCAGGTACAGGTAAGATCATCAAACAATAAAAATCACTTAAAAATGATAGTCCCGCCCAAAATTGAGCGGGACTTTTTTCATATATACCCCTACTTATGAAAACTATTACTGCTTAATTACTTTTTGCATGGTGCCGTTTTCCAGCCTGATAAAATACATACCCGACGGATACATCGATAAGTCGACACTGCTTTCTATATAACCCTGTTTTAGTACTCTACCATTCATATCCACTATCATCATTCTGGTAAACGTCATAACACTTGGGAAATCTATGTGTACCATTCCGCTAGTTACGGTAGGGTAAACTTTAACTGTTGCATTAGCCACAGCATCTTTTATGGCTGTTGGCTCCGGTATCAAGGTCAGGCTGTCGTTGGTAAACGGATCAGACCATATAGGATTTGTATACACATCTGTACCGGTAAGTGTTCTTAAGAACGCTACAAGACTAGTCTTTTCTGCATTAGTTAAACGTAACCTTTGCAAATTGCCTCCCGGTCTTAAACGCGGGGCAAGGTTATTATTATCTGCAGGTATACTATCATAGTGATTCACCACATCTAATAAAGTATTGATACCATTCTGCCCTGCATTGTGCATAAAACCACCATAGCTGTTACCATTTGCATCAACTGCATCTCTTAAACTTGGCGAGCGAGTGTTTGTAAGGTCTGTACTACCACCAAAACTACCAATGACACCATTATTAAGAGAAACAGGGTCGATATCAAACTCCGGCGGACGATGACAACCGGCACATCCTGCACCACCGCCGGTACGTATACCGTTATTATTAAACTGAGGAGGTGCTAAAAACAATTGCTTACCCTGATTTTCCTGTGTTGTAAAATTTTGGAATGGAGGGCCATCTGCAGGGGCTGTTGCCCTACCTGCGTCGTATTTAGAATCGAAAGATTGTATACTGCGTACAAATTGAGCCAATGCCCTTTGCATACGCTGTTCTGTAATTACAGTATCGCCATATACCCATTTAAAAAGAACAGGGTAATACCACACATTGTTCATTTTAGCTATCAAGTCATTTATACTCGGGTCTCCGTTCTGCCCGCTGTACCCCATTTCTGCATGGTCTTGTATAGGCATAGATGTTTGCTGCTCCAGCGTAGCTGCTCTTTCGTCCCAGAAAAACCTTCGTTCATCAGAAAACCTGGCATTGATCAGCCTCATTGAGTGCCTGCCGGTAGTTCCATTCACCCCTACACTTGCCGATGCTGTATCTCCAAAAGCAAACTGCTGTTTATGGCAGCTGGCACAGGCAACGGCATTGTTCACTGAGAGCTTTTTATCATAAAACAATACCCTACCCAAAGTGGCTCCTTTGTCTGTTAAAAGGTTATTGGGTGGTGTATTATCCTTTAATATATAGTTGGGGATGGTTTGTGCCGCGTAATTATCCGGCTGTCCCAGATCAATAGTAGCTGCCACGGCGACAATAGCTATTATTGGTAGTGCAAATACAATATACCTTTTCATAAGAGCAAGATTTGTTGATTTTAAGACCTGAAAAAGCCTGTATGGTTTAATTACAGTCCTTTATTTTCTGTGTTTATTAAGTATTAGTCGGCCTTTTAAGTACAATCCTTCGCTCTGCTCAAAAAAAATATTGAAAGATGTCTGAACATATTTTACTCGAATTTTAATACCACACAGCCATTAAGGTTGCTACATTTGTTTCTGGTATTGATACCGATTTTTTCTAAGAGTTGATTATTGCATAAAGCCCCTTGCTTACTGAAGTGAAGGGCTTTATCTATTTATGGAATCTTGCCACTTGCTGCATCTCATTAGTAAACAGCTAATTATGAGACAGTTAATACTCTTCTTATTTGCACTGACACTTAGTACAGTAACATTCGCACAAATATCCGATAGTGAGAAGGCTTGCATCAAAGCAGAGAATCTGGCTAAGAAAGACATGTATAACAAAGAGCTGAAGTATTACACCTTTGGTTTAATGCGCGCTATTGGGCAAGAGGATGTCATTAGAAAAGAGATTTTAAAGCAAAAATATAATGTAACCCTGATGCATCTGGGGTGTGTTGTGTCTGACGAAGACCTCTGCTACAACGAAATGGCTGAAAAGATCTTGTTGAGAAAATATGGCAACAGTTTCTGGGATGATGTTCAACAACAAGTAGATAGCGTATTGAATGTAAAGAAGCAGCTGGGTACAGACACTACTTATGCCTTAGCTACTACACCCAAAGGGTACGAGCCTACTTATATGTCTATTGACCGCACAGAGCAAAAAGGAGCTAAAAAGGCCATACAAGACAATAAAAAAGGAAGGCTGATCATTCACAAATACTACGATAAGAAAATAGACAAACAAGAAGTAGAGATACTGCATCGTTTATTAGCAGATCAGTATCAATATAGGTTTGAGCCGCTAACAGGTGTGGTACCGGCTGAAACTACCGGATACAGGCGCCAGGCCACCAAAATTGCAAAAGAAAAATTCGGAGTCGATTTTCTACATCAACTAAAAAAGAAGGCAGATAGTATGCGTATTGAGCAGGAGCCGTTTGGGGATAGAATAGAATAAACCTTAATGGTTAAAGAAAGGATGGTCCCAGATAACAACCTCGGGGTTATTCTTTTTCAAATGTTCTTTTAGCTTCTTCACATTACTATCAAACGTAACAGGGAAAAACCTGAATTTCTTTTCCTGAGCACCATCCCCTTCATACGTTACTATCCAAAACCTTTTGTTATTAACCTTTGCCCTGCTTTTCTTTAAACTGCGCACCGTTCTTAATGGTATTTCAGCTTCATCGCGCCCTCTTAGTATGTAGATGTTCCTGCTATCAAAAAACACTCTGCGAGATCTATTGAAGAGGTAAAACAAAACAACACAAATAACCAATACTATTATGTTCTGCACCGGACTCTCCCACGTCAATAGCCCCAATAGTGCAAACACTCCTATAAAGGCAAATATCCACCTTGCCCAACGAAACCCGTTAGATAGTCTTAAACGCTCTTCCATACAGTAAACAAAATACTATATAATAGCATAAAAGTAACTATATCAACACAGACCCTCTTGGCTCAATAGCCGGTGGCAAGTCTGTTTCGCCCAGCATTTCTTTAAGGTCTATTTCTATAGTGCGGCACAAAGAAAGCATAGGTATATCGTTGCCCAGCCCTTCAAAAGGATTTTCTGAATAATCGCCTATTAGTTCCATCATCACAAACACCCAACCTACTATCACCACAAAAGGTATAGATAGCCATACCACATTTTCGCCCAGTTTGTGAAACTCTGATACAATACCAAAAGGCAGTAAGAAAATGAAGATACATACAAACACAAAGCTGGCACTTCCGTATTGGCGGGGCAACGGAAACTTTTTGATACGTTCTGCCTTACCCTGATGGGTATAAAAATCATTAAGGATCTTTTGCAACTCCATATGACGGAAATCATCGATCAAATTTCTGCTGCGCAATTCTTTCAAGTCTTGGGTTTGCTGGTCTATGATCTGTGTTGCTGTATTCTTATTATTAATTAGTCGGTCAATTTCATTACCTGGTAAGTGCAGCTCTATTTGTTCTTTAGAGACTTCGTCGTCGTGCAAACCAACACCCCACAATTCTTTGTAGGTTTCGGCAACTTTTCTGTAATGCTTACTCTGGCTGATATGCTCCCACGACGTTGGCACCAACAATTGGCAACGCAATGTATACAACCAACCAATATGCCTGTATATAAGCTTTTTGTGTATCTCCTTCAGCTCTTCTTCACTTATATTACTATCTGTAAACTGGTTGGTGATAAAGCCTCTTACCGTTGTACCCCACATACGGCTGCTGTTCACTATCGCTCCCCATATTTTACGCGCTTCCCACAAACGGTCGTATGCACTGTTGTTTTTAAAACCCAGATAAAAGGCAACAGCAGTACCTATTGCAGCCAATGGCAACCAGGGGATGCTCAGCCATTCCCAGTGAGTATACTCATATAAAACCGTCACTAGTATTGCCCAGGCAGACAACCATATCAAATGTCTGCCCGAAAACTGGAGTAGTTCTTTTACTGTAAAGTTCTTAGTTATAAACATTAGTGCGTGGGTGTTATTACCATTTTAAGGTACAAAACTTTATTATTTCACCTGCTCCCACCATTTACTATTAGGGTATTGTTCTCCTATCAATACGGCCTCTCCTATTTCCGGGGTACACAGGGTTACACCTTTATTTGCGGCTTCCTTGCTGGCGCGTTCTATCGGGTCTGTCCAGCTGTGTAGCGATAGAGTGAATGCTCCCCAGTGTATGGGTTGAGTAACAGCTGCATTTACATCTATAGCGGCCTGTATGGTTTCTTCGGGCATCATGTGTATGGCTTGCCATTTTTCGTTGTACTGTCCACACTCCATCATGGCGAAATCAAAGTGACCAAACTTTTCGCCTATCTTTTTAAAGTGTGGCCCGTAACCACTGTCTCCGCTAAAGTATATGTTCTTTTCAGGCGATTGTATCACCCAAGAGCTCCACAATGTTTCTGCTCTTATAAACCCTCGTCCCGAAAAATGTCGTGCAGGTGTACAGGTAAATGTCAGGCTATCCAGCTTAATATCGTCCCACCAATCCAGCTCGTGTATGCGGCTTTCTTCTACACCCCATTTTCTAAAGTGTGCACCAACGCCCAGTGGCATATAAAACTGTTCTGTCTTTTCTTTCAACTTCATAATAGAGCCATAGTCCAGATGATCGTAGTGATCGTGCGACATAATGATGGCATCAATCTTCGGCAGCTTCTCTATCTCTATCGGTAACCCTTTTGAGTATCTGGATTTACCTAACCAGGGATGTGGTGCGGGTACATCTCCAAACATAGGATCCAACAGTATCTTCTTACCTGCTATCTCCAGTAAAAAAGAGGAATGACCAAACCATGTAAGCCGTGTAATAGAGTCTGGTTTGCGCTCTATCTCCAGCGAGTCTATATGCTGTATATCAAACTTTTCAGAGGGTTGCCTGTCAGGGTCTTTCTTAAACTGTTTGTATATCAACGATGGCATATCCTTAAACCCTATCTCCATTTCAGAAGGTATCTGGTTCACAAACTTTCCATCCTCATAATGCCCTGTTTGTGCATACTGTAGCTTTTGCTCTTTTGTAGGCTTGCCGCCAAACTGCGGACTGGTATTCACAAGGATCGCCGTAACTATCACCAATAGTACCACGATGCTCAATATAGTTATGCCTGTCATTTTAAGTGCTTTCTTTATCAAAACTAAGTGGGTGTAAGAAGCTACGAGCACTACTGCCCGCAGCTTAGTTTATTAAACTATTACAAAGAAAAATTCTGTTTGATCATGTCTCTGAAAGATACATCATCCATACCTGCCCTTGCAGTAAGTAGCTGTTCGGCATCTTCGCCTGCACGATAGCGTAACTGGTCTTTACCATCTGTAGCAGCTTCGTATATCACGGCAGCTGTCATATCAGGTGTGCTACCCGCACCTTCTTTTCTTCTCTCTTCAAAACCTGAGGTTACTTTATGTATCAACTCATTATACTCTGCCAGCTCTTCGTTGTGCTGAAAATCTAATGAACGTCCTGCAAACTCTGTTTTTACAGAGCCCGGTTCTACCACCTTCACTTGTACACCTATTTGCTCCATCTCGTATTGCATAGATTCACTAAAGCCTTCTACCGCAAACTTTGTAGCGTGATACAAAGAGAATAACGGGAAGGTCATTCTGCCACCAACAGAAGAGATATTGATCAGCATACCACTCTTCTCTTTTCTCATGTGTGGTAATACGGCTTGCGTAACAGCAAACAAACCAAACACATTTACCTCAAACTGCCTTCTTATAGTCTCTTCATTCATCGACTCGAAACTACCTGCCAAACCATAGCCAGCATTGTTTAGCAACACATCTATTTTACCATACTTATCTATAGCTTGTTGTATTGCGTTGTTGATAGACGACTGATCTTGCACGTCCAGTTTTGTAACCAACACATTGTCCAGCTTTGTTAACTCTTCTTCTTTCTCGGGCGTACGCATAGTAGCAACAACATTCCAACCATTTTTATGAAATAGCTCTGCGCTTGCTCTGCCAATACCACTACTGGCCCCTGTAATTAAAATTGTCTTTTGCATTGTTAATATGATATTTTATAGTGTTTATTAATTGACTTCTTGCATTTGGCGTACTTGTTTCAGCACCATTTTCTTTGGCATTAGTGGTGCTACGGCCATCATTATTTTGTTGGCAAAACCTATACCCGATATTACATCCAGCTTACCAGCCATCATTCCGTCATAACCATCTTGTGCCACTTCTTTTGCGCTGGCGGTGTTCTTAAACATCACTGTTTTATCCATGCCCGACACACTGCCGAACTTTGTTTCTGTAGCGCCCGGTAGTAATGCTGTAACGGTAACATTGGTATCATGGAGCTCTTCTGCTATAGCATTGCTGAAGGATGTTACATATGCTTTTGTTGCATAATACACCGCTTGTAACGGACCGGGCAAGAGTGATGCTGTAGAAGAGACATTCAGTATCCTACCACTATTACGCTCCACCATGTCCGGTAGGAAAAAGCGCGTTAATGCAGTTAGTGCTACTATGTTCAGGTTGATCATTGCAAGATCTTTCTCCCACTCACGCTCGTGGAATTTACCCAAGCCACCAAAGCCTGCATTGTTGATGAGGTAGTCTACAGTTATACCCGATTGCTCAACCTCATCATACACTTCTCTTGCTGCTGTAGGTTGGGTCAGGTCTTTTACAATATATGTTACATTGATGTTGTGTTTGGTCTCCAGTTCTTTTTTTAAGGCCTGCAACTTGGTCTCTGTACGTGCGACCAATACCAGGTTGTCTCCTGCTGCGGCATGTATGCGTGCCAGCTCTTCGCCTATGCCCGATGATGCTCCTGTAATTAATGCTGTATGGCTCATATCTATAGTTTTATACTTTTTTAGTTATTGCTTGTTTTTAGTTGGTATCGGTATCGGAATTAACTTTTTAGGCTTTGGTGCTAAACGCTCCAACAGTCTTTGTATTTGTCTTTTCACTTCGTCTACTCTGCTCATTGTTATCAATTTATTAAGTGATTACTTACTTACACTTATAGTCAAAAAAATAGACTACAAGTCGTATTTCTTTAAAAGCGCATCTATGATGTCTTTTTTATTATCCGGTTCATGTAACAATATTGCTGTTGCCGCACCATCCAAGAACATAAGTACCAGCTCTGTCTCAGCAGCAGGATCTTCATACTTCAGCTTTGTAAAAGCATCTGTCAGTACCAGTTTTATTGGCTCCATCTTCTTGGGGTCGTAACTATTGGTTTGCCACTTTAGCGCATAGGTCAACCGCCACACTTTATATTCCTTCTCTGTTATCTGTAACGGCATTTGCAGGGTTTTGCGAATCACCTCTTTAGGGTCGGTACTCATTACAATATCTGCCATTATCCCCTTCATCCGCTCTTCTGCAATGCACTTGATAGATGCCAGCAGTCCTTCCTTATTCTCAAAGTGACGAAAGATCAACGCCTCTGACACACCCGCCTGCTTTGCTATCTTACTGGTAGATACCGCGTGGTACCCCTGTGTAGCAAAAAGCTCTAAAGCCGTCATTAGAATATTTTCTTGTTTTTCCGTCACTGTATGTAAGTAATTACTCACAAAGATAAGTACATTTCTGATACTGCAAAATATTTTTTCTAGTTTCTAAAACACTATACCCGATAAGGTATAATCAATTATTTTTCACTAAACTTATACCCTATAGGGTATAAAATAGACACTTCTAACAACATTTATACCCGATTAGGTATAATCAATTATTTTTCACTAAACTTATACCCTATAGGGTATAAAATAGACACTTCTAACAACATTTATACCCGATTAGGTATAATCATATAAATTCACTTACCTTTATACCCGAAAAGGTATAAAATGAGAAAAGAAACACTTTCATTGTTCTTAAAGAAACAGCGGAAAATATATGGACTATCGCAAGAAGAGTTAAGCCTGAAATCGGGAGTAGGCCTGCGCTTTGTCCGAGATATAGAGCAAGGTAAGGAAACATTAAGGATGGACAAGGTTAACCAAGTACTGCAACTATTCGGATATGAACTTGGCCCCATAAAAATATAATGTATGCACAAAACAGCTATAGTTTGGATGCACGGAAAAGCAGCAGGAGAATTAAAAGAAACTGCAGATGGGTATGAATTTGAATACTATGATGAGTATACGGCAAATTCAGATAACCCTGCTGTAAGCTTAACATTACCAACAACCCAGAAAAATTTTAAAAGCAATGTTTTGTTCTCCTTTTTTGACGGATTGATACCAGAGGGCTGGCTCCTGGACATTGCCACAAAAAGTTGGAAAATAAAAACAGGAGACCGTATGGGGCTGTTACTCGCATGCTGCAAAGAATGTATAGGGGCCGTAAGTATAACTGATAAAGACAATGAAGAACATGAATAATTGCTTGTATTGTTATAAGAAACTGCCTGATACTGAAACTGATTTTCACAATAATTGTGCAAAAAAAATATTCAATAAATCTGCACCTGACATTCCTTATGATGAGGGGGAAATGTACCGCCTTGCAAAAAGAAATATTAATAAGAGAATAGCAGTAACAGGGGTTCAGCCAAAACTCTCATTGGACATAATAGAAGATATAGAGCATACAAGGCTGACTATTACAGACCTGAGCGGACAGTACATACTCAAACCGCCTTTTGAGGAATATCCTGAACTGCCTGAGCTTGAAGATCTGACCATGCATCTGGCCGAATTAGTAGGTATTAACGTAGTACCACATACTCTTTTTCGCCTAAAGTCAGGCAACCTGGGTTATCTGACTAAAAGAATCGACCGTAACAATGGTAGCAAAATACACATGGAAGATATGTGCCAGTTATCAGGAAGACTAACGGAGGATAAATACAAGGGCTCGCACGAGCAAATAGGTAAACTCATAAAACAATACACTGTAAATACAGGCCTTAGCTTAACAAACTACGCCGAAGTAGTGCTATTTTCATTCCTGACCGGAAATGCCGATATGCACCTGAAAAACTTTTCATTGATAGATATGCCCTCCGTTGGATATATATATGCTCCTGCCTACGACCTGGTACCAACAAAACTGTTAATACCTGAAGACAATGAAGAACTTGCCCTGACGATAAACGGTAGAAAAAGTAAACTCACCAAAAAGGACTTTGACTACTTCTTCAACTATTTAGGTATAAACGAAAAAGCAATAAAAAACATCTATGATAAATTCTTCTCGGCACAGAAAAAATGGTTCAAACAAATAGACAATAGTTTTATTACACAGAAACTTAAAGGTGAATACAAAAAACTAATAGAAGCAAGACAACTAAAACTCACGCAGCCTCACTAAAGCTCATTGTTTCCGGTTGAAAATGCAGTTTTAAGTCTCTCGGGCTACCATTGCGCCATTTATATATCAGCAAGTCTGCCTGATGCTCTGTACTGTTACCAAAAGCATCTTGGGTGATACCTGCCTGCCAGTCTCTATGCAATAGCATTACAATATCTGCATCTTGTTCTATCGCTCCACTCTCTCGCAGATCGGCCATGGTTGGCTTTTTGTTGGCTCGGTGTTCACTTTCTCTGTTCAGCTGGCTGAGTGCTATTACAGGTATCTCTAAGTTCATGGCCAGCATTTTTAAACCTCTGCTTATTTGTGCTACCCCCTGCTCACGGCTTCTGTATTTGTCAGTTTCTTCTACCAGTTGCAGGTAGTCTATCATCAGCATATCTAAGCCGTAGCGCTGTTGTAGTTGCTCTGCTTTGGCGCGTATATCGTGTATGGTTACTTGTGTAGCATCGCAAAAATAAAGCGGCAATGCAGCCATACCGTTAATGGCTTGTGTAATGGTATGTTGGTCTTGTTTGTCAGTAACACCATGTCTGTCTATTGTTGCAAAGGGTACTCCTGTTTCTCTGCTCACTAATCTGCCAAAGATGTCTTTTGCAGGCATCTCTAATGATATTACGCCTACCTTTTTACCGACATTGGCTGCAGATATAGCCATCTTACCCATCAATGCACTTTTACCTACCGATGGTCTGGCACCTATTACTACCAACTGTCCATCTCTGAAACCTCCGTTCACATCATCCAAAGAAGGGAAGCCTGTGCTTACGCCTACCACATCATTACTCATCACTTCATCTATATGGTTCGTTAGTTCTATAGCCGTTACAGATGCATCTTGCCAGTCGGCAGCATGGCGTATGTGTAATGCCTTTTGTATTTGTGTTTGTATACCGTCTGCACCTTCCAGCACATCGTCTGCTTTAAACCGGGTACTGGTAAGTTGTATCATGAGTCTGCGCGCTGCCAGCTCTCGCAGCTTTAAGCACCATTGTACTATATGGCTGCTGTTCACCACATCAAAAGTGGTGCTGGTAACATAGTAGTAGGTATCGTCTGTACCCAGTGTCGTAATCTTTTTATCGTACAGGCAGCGTGTAACGGTCAGCAGATCTATTTGATCGCCCTGTTGCCAAACATCTTCTATTGCATTGTAAATGGCTTTGTGCTTATCCTGATAAAAACAATCTTCTGATACTATGCCGTGTATGCGCGAGAATGATCGGGGCTCTAACAGACAGACACCCAGTACGGCTTTTTCCATCTCTGTATCGTAATCAATAAATTTCTGGTAACCGGCAAAGAGCTCCTCTTGTGCTGAATGTGTTTTCATGATGTGTGTTTTTTATCTAGGACAAAAATACACAATAACTCGTAAATAAAAATTAAAAAATGATTATCTTAGCTGCTCAATTAACACTATAAACTATGCAAAGAGTATACCTATTAACTATAAGCTTATGCTGCCTATTCGCAGCTCCTTCGTGCAACCCATTAAAAGCCATAGACGACGCAGTTCCTGATGTTGAAGTCAAAGACCCGCCCAAACAGTACCTGGGTTATATAGAAATTGATGGCAAAAGGTGGGATATTCGATATTCTGACCGTAGTGTATGGAGTGGGCTGGAACTCTCTGCACAAACAAACAGACCTGATACCAATGCCAGTGGTGTAAACTCTTGCAGGTTTTATATTGGTGGCGGCAGCCTTACGGAAACCAGCTATGAGATTATTGCAGACGAAGACGATCTGGATATGACCAACAAGCAAGTAGCAATAAACTACCACGATCTACTCAGCGGTAGCGACTATAACAGTATGGATGGTGAGCTTTCTAAAGCAGAGATAACCATTGCAGAAAGCGGCAAGATGACCATTACCGTACCTAAAATACAGTTGGTAAAAGACTGGGGCAAGGGTAATGACACCATTACTTTTAGTTGCCAGGTGATAGAGAAAGAAGATACAATACTATAAAAAAAGGAGCCTTTCGGCTCCTTAATAGTTTACTTGGTATTCATATCCAGCGATATATCTTTCATGGCTTTTATACCCATGATCTCCATATACTGCATAGCATTGCTGCTTTTACCATCGGTACCTGATTGATACATCGGCACCAGGTTACCTTTAAACTGCGCAAATGCGCTCCACTTCATTTCTTCGGCTCTTAACCAGGCCTCCAGCTTTTGTTTCAAAGCACCATCGGCCTGCATCACCAAACGCTTTTTAGCTGCTTCACCCTCACCTTCTAAGATCATTTGTCTCTTACGCAGCTCTGCGGTTTTCACATCTTCTTCTGCTACTTTGCGGCGCATTTCTGCTTGTGTTACCTGCTTAGCAGCTTCTACCTCTTGTGTCCACTTAGCTTGTGCAGCAGATGCCTGTCCTTCTTTCTCAACAGTCAAGGCTCTTTGTTCCGCCTCTTTTGCTTTTGCCATAGCGGTTTGTACTTCCATAGTAGCTTTTCTTTGTGCTTCTATTTGTGCTTCAACCTTCTCGTCGTACTTGATACCTTCAATAGAAAGGTTACTCAAAGCAATACCATAGCTTTTCAGCGGAGATACTTCTTGCCTCAATTTCAAATTCTTCACACTGTCATACTGTATCTCTACAATGGTTATGGTCTTTTCCTGACCCGAGATCGGATCGATGGCTTTTACGTCTTTTTGTATGGTTTGATACACACCACGTGCTGCCTGGTCTTCAATTAACTGGATAAGGTAACTACGCTTTTCTGCGTACGACTCTTTCGAGCTCATTAAGGGGCCGGTCATATATATCGACTTTTTAAGGTTGGTTTCTATCAGGTCGTTCTCAATGGCTTCCTGCGAACCGTATATGCTGTGCAGCTCAATAATGCGCTCATCAGACAACGGCATTTTATAACGTACAGAACCACTGATGGTAGCTGTACCGGCATCGTTCCAACGAACGTTTATAGAACGGTCTAACCTATCTGTTGTGTTGAACCAGAACTGTGCAGACTTCTCGTAATGAGTAGCCTTACCAAACCACTGGCCTACCCAGCCGGGCTCTTTGTATACGGATAGTTCACCGGTAATGGGTGCCTGTATCACAACTATTTGCCCCGCGTCTACATCTTCGAACAAGGCGCTGATGGAGAACGTAAATACAATTAATAATGCGGCGATAATGGTTCCAAAGATCTTTTTACGTAATGATATTCTTTTAGTGTTTACTTTCATTGAATTAGATTAGTTTTTTGATAGTTAAAAAATTTAAACGTCTGTTGCCCTGTCTAGCTTGTCCAGCTTCTTTTTTCTCGACTTGATCTCTTTTTTTACGCTTTTGTAGTTTTCTGTAGCTTCTTGTGCTTTTACACTCAGCTCGTCTTTGTCTTCTGCGTTTGTGTCAATAGAGATCACATCGTTAGCCGCACCCTTCTTTTTAAACAGCCAGAAAAAATCCAGATGTTGTGTATACATGGGCAGCAATACTTGTGTGCCTATTATCACCAGCAGCATAACTGCCAGCGATAACAAAATCATCATTCTGAGCATGATCTGTTTTTTAAAATTTTAGATAATAAACGGGCTGTGCGTAACACATTTACTGCTACACATTGAGAAAATAATCCAGACACCCATGCATCGGTATGCGACAAAATATTTGCCCGTTACACACCCGACACTCGAGGCATTTACATCCGGTTTCAAGAAATTAATCGGAGTTGACTTCTAATTCAAAGCCGTATAATATTCTGTGGGTCGATATAAAACTATGGTGGTTTCATCGTATAATTGCTATGTATGCAATATAACAAATATTCGGGATATTAACAAATATTTATCATAAAACATTATTGACATGTGTTTTTTATATAAGTAGTAGTATAGTTTTATATCTTACAGTATATATTCTACTATGCAAACACTACACACTCTCAAACGCTTACTCACAGCATGTTTCATAACACTGCTACCCTTCGTTACCAATGCACAGAACATGTGGCATTTAAAAGAAGGAAGAGACAACAAACAATACGGAACAGGTGTTTACAAAGCATACGAGTTATTAAAAAACAAACAGCCATCACCTATAATAGTTGCAGTGATAGATAGTGGTACTGATATAGATCATGAAGATCTAAAAGAGTATGTATGGAAGAATAGTGATGAACTGCCGGGCAATAATAAAGATGACGATGGTAATGGTTACGTTGATGATTTGTATGGATGGAATTTCATGGGTGGTAAAGAGCAAGACATTCGTTACGAGGCGATGGAAGAAACACGCAGGTATCAACGTATGTTATTAAAGCACCCCGACACAAGTAAAATAACAGAAGAACAGAAGGAAGCATACAAGAAAGCAAAAAGAGCTTACGACAGGTGGCAGAAGATGAGAGCAGATGACCTGAGGTTTGCAGAAAAGCTGGATAAACATAAGAACAACATACTGCTCAAAACTTTATCACGATCTATGGGGTACGAGGCAGAGTATACGCTGGAGCACATGAAAGAATTAGCTGAGAACGATGTGAAGCACAACAACATCAACTCAGACTCTCTGCGCACATACATAGTAGGCGACGACCCGATGGACACCACAAACAGGTATTACGGAAACAACCATGTTGCAGCACCCGATGTAGACCATGGCACACACACGGCAGGTATCATTGCTAAAATAGCCGATGCAGACCCTACTCATAAAGGCTGGTTGAAAATAATGACCTTGCGCGCAGTACCTATGGGCGATGAGCGCGACAAAGATGTGGCCAACTCCATCAGGTATGCAGTAGATAATGGCGCAAAGGTCATCAGCATGAGTTTTGGTAAGTACCTCTCTCCGCAAAGAGACTATGTCATCAATGCAATAAAATACGCGCAACAGCACGATGTGTTATTGGTACATGCGGCCGGTAACGACTCTCGACGATTATCAGGAGATTATGACAACAACTTTCCTAATTGCCGGCTAGACTCAACAACCTGTGCGAACAACTGGATAGAAGTAGGTGCATCATCAAAAAAGAAAAACAAGATCGTTGCGGGCTTTTCTAACTATGGCATGACAACTGTAGATCTGTTAGCCCCTGGTAAAAATATATACTCTACACTACCGGGCAATAATTTTGAGCCCATGTCCGGCACCAGTATGGCAGCCCCTGTTGCGGCCGGTATTGCCGCAATGATACGCAGCTACTACCCCACACTTACTGCCGCAGAGGTGAAAGAAGTACTAATGAGTACCGTAACCACATCAAAAAAGTATGTGCCTGTACCGGGAAAAAGAGGAGTAGTAGCACAGCTGTGGTACTTCTGTAATGCAAAAGGGGTAGTTAATGCAGAGAAAGCAATCGCAAAACTTGAGGAAAATTCCCGATAAGAAAACTATTACCATAAGTAAATCATGGTTTTATAGATATGATTGTCATACCTTTACAGGAAATCAATTGTCATGACAATTTTGTGACAATTGAATGTGGGTAACATTTAATACAGGCAAAACGAATGAATAGAAGTACGAGGATTATCCATAAACTCGCAGTGCTGCTGGTATGCATTGTCGTGCACGGTAATGTATTTGCAAATACTCTAGTCGACAGTCTTTTTAAAGAATTAAGTGCGAAAAATGCCGATGATACCTCCAGAGTCCCCATTCTAATAGACCTTTGTAACTACTACAGCCAAAACAAACAAATTGACTCCCTAAACAAATATGTTTCTAAGATCGAGGCTTTACTGGATGAGACCAATGAACCCGGATACAAAAGCAGCTACTTAACCTTCAAGGGCGACCTCCTGTATTTCAACCGACATTTTGATTCTGCTATTACGCTGTACAAAAAGGCATTAGTAATAAACATCAACAATGATTATACAGAACTCAGTGCAGCGCAATACAACAACATAGGTAATGTACATATGCGCCTGGGCAACTATAGCCAGGCATTAAGCTATTACGATACAACCATCGATATAGCAGAAAAAATAGACAACAGAATACTAAAAGCGCATACAATAAATAACGTTGCCACTATTTATTACGAGCAGGGGGCTTATGTAATTGCTTTAAAAAAATTCTTAGAATCGTTAAGACTCAATGAGGCTAATGGAGATGAGAAAAGCATGGTGAGCAATTACAACAACATCACCAATATATACTTTAGGCTGGATGACTTTGAAAAAGCAAAAGAGTATGCGGCAAAGAGTGTTGCTCTTTCAGAGAAAACTGCTACCCCCTGGGGCATTGTATCCAGTTATGTTACCTACGCTATGATACATAGCAAAGTAAAGGATTACGATTCATCTCTGGCTTATCTTCTAACAGCAGATTCTCTGGCAAATCAGGTGGGCAGTGCTTATTTATCTAATATTCTAAAGCAAAACATTGCTGAATGTTATTTACATAAAAACGAGCGGGATAAAGCATACCGGTTATATAAAGAGTCTGAAGAGACCTCTGTCGCGCTTGACGATCAGGAAGGAATTGCCGTTGCCAAAGCAGGTATCGGGCAGGTGTTAATGGAGCGGGGCAAAAAGAGGGATGGGGCTGCTTACATGAAGCAAGCCATACAATTAATGATGGAAGGCGGCATGAAAGAGCAGGTAGTAGATGTTGCCACTACCCTATCTGAAGCTTGCGAAAAATCGGGCGACTATGCTGGTGCTGTAAAATACTTGAAGATAAAAGAGCAGTATAAAGACAGCCTGGGCAAAGTAGAAAGTGCTAAAGAAGCCCAAAGCCTGGAGTTTAAATACCTGCTGGAAAAAAAAGAGAATGAGCTGACATTGTTACAAAAAGACAGGGCAATTGAAATGGGAATTTTAAAGCAGCAGAGAATACTACTGACCGCTACAGTTATAGGCTTAGTACTGGCAAGTATTATTGCCATACTCATCTTCCGCAACCTGCGCGATGCAAGAAAAAACAATGCACTTATTCTAAAGCAAAAAGAAGAGATAGAAGAACAAGCCCAAAAGCTGGAAGAGCTGAATACATTTAAAGACACCACTTTCTCAGTACTATCTCACGATCTGCGCAGCCCCATCAATGCACTAACAGGCACCATGTCTTTACTGGACGAAGGTGTTATTACACCTGAAGAGTTTAAAGAGTACAAAGGCGAGCTGAATAATAAGTTACAATCTGTAAGCCTGATGCTGGACAACCTGTTGCAGTGGGCTAAAAGCCAGATGAAAGGCGAGCACATTTTAGAGAAAGACGATATAGATCTGCACCAAAAAGTACAAACCAGCCTGAACATTGTAAAAGATGCGGCAAAGCAAAAGAACATTGCACTTACTAATAACGTAGACAAATCGATGTCTATGTATGCCGACCCGAACCAAATAGAAATGGTGCTGCGCAATCTTATATCTAATGCGGTTAAGTTCACCCCGAATGGCGGTAGTGTATCTGTTTCTGCAGCACGTAAAAACGGCCATATATCTGTAGACGTATCGGATACAGGAATGGGTATGACACAAGAACAGATCAAACAACTGTTTGACGGAAACACCAACAATAGCTCGCTGGGTACAGGTGGCGAAAAAGGAACAGGTATCGGCCTGCAACTCTCTCACGCATTTGTAAAAAGTAATGGTGGCGACATCAACGTAAAAAGTGAGCTGGGGGCAGGTACTACATTCAGCATTATACTACCTGCAAACTAATAGCGTTACAAACTCCCCTAAAAAAGGATAAGGGCCCCGTTTGGGCCCCTGGAAGCTTTTTAGATGTGATCTTTTTCGTGTAGCTATTAGGAAGTGATATGTCAAGGAATTTGTTTCTCTTCTCTTATCCCCCGACTTGATAAATCAAAAGTACCACTAACCACTACACGCATGCAAAAAACCGCCATCTGTTAACCACTAGTTTACAACTGGTTAACAAGCAATTAACAATCAAAATACAGTAAGTAGAATAAATAACTGATTGTATATCAGATAGTTAAAGATAATATTAAGATATTTTCACGGATGTCATAGTTAAAGATCCCGCCACTGCTTTGTCATTAAAAAACGTAGTTTCTTCACCTTTTCTCTGTAGTGCCAAACTGTATAATAAAGGGTAATAATGGTCTGGTGTGGGTATTGCCAACTTAGCCGCTTTATTTAGTTTTTCATACTCAATTAAAGCCTTGTGGTCCCTGTTCATGATCTTGTCTTTAAAGATGGTATTCATCTCCACAGCCCAATCAAAACCATACTCATCATTCATTTTAGAGAAATCGTTACCGGGTACTTGTATCATCCTCAGGTTATGTACCATGTTTCCGCTACCCAATATCAATACTCCTTTCTTCCTCAATGCCATTAGTTGTTTTGCCAGATCGTAATGATATTGCGGAGGCTGATGATAGTCTATACTCAACTGCAACATGGGTATGTTTGCATTGGGGTACATTCTGCGTACCACACTCCATGCCCCGTGGTCCAGCCCCCAATCGTGATCTAAACCCACTTCTGTAGATGTGATGAGAGCAGCAGCTTCTTTTGCCAGGTCTGGGTTACCGGGTGCAGGATATTCCACCTCGAACAACTCTCTGGGGAAACCACCAAAGTCGTGAATGGTTTTTGGCTGTGTCATAGCAGTAATATGCGTACCACGTGTTAGCCAGTGTGCCGATATTATGAGCACAGCCTTGGGTACCGGTATTTCCTTCGCCATTTGCTGCCATCTTTCAGAAAACTCATTATCTTCTATAGCATTCATCGGCGAGCCATGCCCTACAAACAATACAGGCATATAGTCCGGCTGTTCCGGTAAATCGTCCGTAAATCTTTTAAAACCTGATAGTGTACTCATAACTGTAAACCCTGCTAAATAAGTTAAGAAATGCTTCCTTTTCATACAATTAATGTTCCAACATTAGTAAAGGTCAGATTTTAATATGACAAATGCTATCAACGATCGTAATAGCTGCATAATAACTATATTAGTACCCAAACAAACAAGATACAGAATGTATAAACTTATCTGCACCCTACTACTGGTTTGCGTATGCCGGTTTTCTGCCGATGCCAGACCTTACCTCTCTGCAACACCTGTAGATAACGGGTCTTTTGAGTTTCCTAAAGATATGAGCGGCGCCTGGAAAGAGCAGAAAAATCAGTTTGCACTAACGTACAACATCTCATACAACCCCAACAAGCTCGGGCATATAAATATAGCCATACAAATGGGGCCTATGATGCCTGCCATACTCAGCAAAGTGAACGAACATATATACATGAGCATGTACGATGCCGGGGGCAAACAACAACCCGAGGGGTATTATATATATCGTGTAGTGCTTGTTAACGAAGAAGAGGTGAAGTTGATACCCTTAAAACGCGACTTAACACTACCTGCAGGTAAAAGTTTATATGCGTTTCTTGCAGATACGAAAGAACCGGAGCAGCTGGAAGAAGATTATGCCATATGGCTCTCCAATAGTTATAAGGCGAGTAAAAAGCCACTAAACACCGAAGGACGGGCTATTAATATCACAAAAAAAAGACCCTCCCCAACTAAATAAATTGGAGAGGGAAGATCAACGAGTACGAACTAAAACAAACCTCGTTAGTCTACTCTTGCGTTGCCGTGAAAACGACATCTAATGAATACGTACCTGCGGGCAGAACAAAGCCCGGCGTGCATTTGTACTGTACTTTAAATGTTCTGTTACCTCCCCGTATCCCATTGATCAAAATATCTTGATTAGAACTTGTTAATGATGCAAAACTGTTATTGGAGAATGCACCGGTAAGGCTACCTCCTGTATTGTTTTGTGCCACCTTCATCCACAATGCATTATTAGGCATGTCGCTCGACGACATATTGTTTGCATTACCCTGATATGCAAAAGTTTGGTCGTCACAACGAACTGCTACTTTAAATGAGTTATTAGAGCGTACACGCATTTCCTGCATCGACGACATGACCCCGTTAGCATAGTCGCTTACGTTATTAAAGGTCATATTAGCAGAGTTACCTGTATTACCTGATGTGTTTACATATGAAATATCGATTCCATTGGTGAGTGCCAGTACCGCAGTTTGTGATGCTGCTTCGTTCTCATCACCCTCGTTTTGGGCAAAGCCCAAAATAGATATCATAGCAAAAGCTAAAGTGAGTGTTATTGAACGTGTCATGTAGTTTTAATTCGGTCGAGACAAATGTAAACGAGGTGTTAACGGAAAACTGTGTAGAATTACTTCGTTAACAACTGCTTTACAAGCGGTTAACGAGCGGTTAACAAAATAGCAAAACTGCTAAAACGCACCAAAGCCCCTGTTTACAGGGGCTTTAGCATGTATTTAAATGTTACTGTTACTTCTGTGTTGCTGTGTATATAACGTTTACGCTATAAGTACCTGCGGGGTAAGCAAAGCCCGGAGCAGCCTTGTACTGTACTGCAAAAGTTTGGTTGCCACCTGGCTGGCCATTGTTTACGATCTTGCGGTTACTTTTTCTTAGCGTTTTATACTGGTTGTCAACCGCGTTTGGGATGTTACCACCTGTATTGTTACTAACTACCTTAATGTATAACGTGTTTCTAACAGGCATTGTTGGTGCGGGAGAGGTATTACCGCTGTAAGAAAAGTTGTTAGCAGATGCTTTAGCCCTAACGATAAACTTTTTATTAGAACGCACTTTAAGTTGAATAGGGCTGCTTTCAACACCATTTGCATAATCGTTAACATTGCTGAAGATAAGATTCACATCGCTACCATTGCTGTTGCCTGTAGTCAAAAAGCCTATGTCAATAGCATTGCTCAGTGCAAGCTCTGTGTGCTGTGTACCCGAGAAAGACTGGTTTTGCGCCTTTACCGAGACAACTGCACTGAGCAGCAAGATTAATATTGTGATGATCTTTTTCATTCTTTCCTCCCTGTTTGTTTTGTTTGTTTGAACTTTCGTTCGCTTGTTTGTTAATACAAATATGGGGCAAAGCGCACACTCATCAAGAAAAATTGTTATTGGTTAACCCTCGCTTTGCATTTAGGCAACATTCAATTAACAAAAAAAAGCCCCTTAAAAAAGGGGCAAACAACTATATATCAACTAGTTATAATTATTGTTGTGTAGCAGTATAAATAACCTCTGCAGTATATGTACCTGCCGGGTAAGCAAAACCCGGGGTAGCCTTGTAGCGTGTAAAGAAGTACTTAAAGTTGCCTCTTCTACCATTACTGATCAATGTTTGGTCTTGAGCACTTAGTGGTGAATAACTACCGTTGAATGTACCGGAAGGAGTACCACCTGTACCGTTGTAGAACAGAGCCATGTTTAATACTGATACAGGCATGGTTGGCGCAGGAGAGGTATTACCACTGTATGTAAAGTTTGATGCGTTTGTTTTAACGGTAACGTTATAGTCTTTGTTCGACTTAACGACCAATATCTGCCACCCTGTTGTTTTACCATTGGCAAAATCATTTACGCTCTCAAATCTTAAATTTTGTGTTCCTCCGTAGTAAGATGAGTAGAAGCCTATATCTATTGCATTACTCAAAACTAACTTAGCGTTTTGAGATGCTGCTGTGTTTTGGTTGGCTTGTGTTTGTGCAAAGCTTGCTGTTGAAACCAACCCGATAATTGCGATAAATAATGCGATCTTCTTCATAATTGTTTGTTTTGTTTGTTGTTCGTTTTTATTGATTGTTTTGTTTGAATTTGCTTGTGTGTTTGTTTGTTGACACAAAGATGGGGCGCATATGCTGCGTGAGAAAAAATATAGGCTCGCTTAACGCCGACTTTACAACCGGTTAACGCTGTGCTCACATTTGCACAACAGGGCGTTAACAAACCAACCAACCATAAAACACTACTAATCAACATATTAATAGTTAACAGCAAGAACTAAACAGCAATAGTATTGAGGGGAACGTCTTAATAGCTCGTTAGTAAACAAAGAAAAAGGCCACATAAAAATGTGACCTTTAAAACGCTGTATAAAAAGTAATTTATTGTTGTGTTGCTGTGTATACTACATCTACAGAATAAGTACCTGCAGGGTAAGCAAAACCGGGAGTAGTTTTGTATTTCACCTCAAACCTGTTGTTACCGCCTCTGCTACCACCAACTATCAAATCTTTGCTGGTGCTGCTTAATGTACTGTAAGATGAAGCAGAAAAAGAGTTACCTATTGAACCACCTGTGTTATTAGATGCCACCTTAAGCGCTAACACACCACTAACAGGCATTGTAGGCGCCGGAGATGTATTACCGGTATAGCTAAAGTTTGCAGCATTTGTTTTTACTGCTACAGAAAAGTTTTTATTAGAACGTACTTTAAGCTCTTGCGTACCAGACTCTACACCGTTTGCATAATCGTTAACGTTAGAGAAAGCCATATTTACATTAGAACCAAATACGCTGCTTGTATTTACGAAAGTGATCTCGATAGCATTGCTAAGCGCGATGTATGTAGTTTGGTTAGCTCCTGAGCTTGCACCACTACCGCTTGTGCTAGACCCACCGCCTGATGAACTGCTACCACCACCTGATGAACTACTACCGCTGTTACCGTTATTTCCACTATTGCCGTTGTTACCATTATTACCGTTGTTGCCATTATTACCATTACCCTGGCCATATGCATTACCGTTACCATTCTGGCCCCAGTTATTACCGTTACCATGATTATGGTTATATCCGTTACCCCAACGTTGTGCATAAGCTCCGGTACTGATAGTGATAAGTGCGATGATAATAATTGTGATCTTTTTCATTACTTCTGGTTTGTTTGTTGTTAGTGTTTGTTTTGTTATTTATTTGTTTGCTTGTTGACACAAAGATGCCCCACAATACACGCACAGACGAGAAAACAACCACGGTTAACTGCCGATTTGCATCTCGGTAACAACGAGTTAACAAACCAGAGCAGCTCAGAAAACACATAAAACAATGATTACCAATAAATTAAAACTCACAACAGATATTTTGTTAACCAATTATGTATAGAATGTAAATAGGTTTGTTAACAGGTATATGTGCACACATATGGGCTTTTTAACATAAATTGTGTTACAGATTCGATAATTATAACCGCCTTCTTATGAGATCCTACATTATAATACTAGCTGCTATATGCCTTACAATACTTGCCGCTTGCAAGAAAACAGACAAAAACGATACTAATACACAACAACATGTACCCATAACCAGGCTTGTTGAGAAAAGGGTTACCAATAGTATTAACAACGGCACATGGAACTTCACCTATAATGAACACGGGTACATTACTAAAATAACTTACACCACTGCAAATTCAGGAAATTCAACACCGTTTACGCAAACCTATGTATTTGAGTATGATGAGTTCAACAGGATCATACAACACCAATTCAAATCAGGAAACTCTGAGCAAATACAACTTGCCGACTATGTATACAACAGCAAAGGCTTTTTAGAAAAAGTAACAGCCGTTTTTAATGGTAATACACAAAGCCTGTCAGAATATACATGGGAAAACAACAGGCTTAAAAGCATATTACCCGGTGGTAATAGAGCTGATAAACCTTCTCATGTTATGAATTATAACGAAGAGGGCAATGTAACATCGTTGGTATATAAGACAAATGGCGGCACAGAAACAATCCGGTACAGTGACATTAATCACGATGACCATTCGAACTATTTGAATTACATACCGGGTATAACAATTCATCAAAGAATGTTTCTTGAGAACCTCAACCCCAAAGCTGTATCTAACAACAATATAACTGCCTATATCTACTCGAACAACGGTACCAATAAAGACCTTACAAAATTTGAGCACACATATAACGACGAGGGGTTGCTCATAAAAACAGTATCCGGCACAGGAGCAACGCAACACTTTACTTACGCTACGAATTAAGAGATACTACCTACAGGAATGTATTTGCATACCTAATAACAAGCATATGTCTATCAAATACAGGATAAAAGTACTGGCAGTAATATGTATCACTTGTCTGCTCTCTTGCAAGAAAACTGATAAAGCAGAAGTGGGTGTAACAGAGCCGACTGCTACAACAATACCTGTAACCCGACTGAAAGAAGTACTATGGGAAAATGATAAAACAATACATAATTGGAAATTTTTGTACAACAACTTCGGCTATGTTACAGAGATTGCATATTACATTAAGTTTCTTTCCTGGGGATCAACATCTACACAAATAACCTCTTTCGAGTACAATGAAAACCACAAGATCATAAGAAAAACAGTGAAAGATCCGCCAAGCCCTATCTTCACATACAATTATTCTTACAATACGCTCGGCCAATTAATACAAGTAGAAGAAACTGTTGACAATGAACCAACGGGAAAGGTATTTACATTTCAATGGACCAATAAGTTCCTTACACAATACAATAAGATACACACCGGAACAAGCAATGCGATCCCCATATATAAATTCACTTACAATAGTGATGAAAACTTGTCTCAGGTTTTTTACAGAACCAGTGCTCAGCCAAACTTTTCGTTGACTTATGATGATATAAAGTACGATGCAAGTAACAGTTACTTATCGTATGCACCGGGGCTTACCATCTACGATAAAATGAACTTAGATGATATACTATTTGTGGTCTCCAACCATTGCATCAACAAGTATAAATTTACAGCAGACACAGCTGTAAAAAATGCATTGCAAGTCACTAATACATATAATGATGACGGGCTGCTAATTGAAAGAACTGCTCATATAAACAATTTTACACGTCAGTTTTTCTACGAAACAAAATAAGATCGCAAATCGGTTATTATCCTTTCGTAACCATTTACTCTACCGTACTCATATGTTTCAGTTCATTACTGTGGTGCTCGTGGTAATACTGCTTCACTTTTTTACCATTCATTTTTAGAAAATCCTCCTCCCAAAAATCTGTAAACTCCACACGCGTTCCGTCATCTTTTACTACATAAAAATGTCCCGGCAAATCGCCACCCATATCTTCGGCATGCACTTCTAATACGCCTGTAACACTTTTACCTTCACCAATGTCTTTATCACCGTGCTTTATAGTAGGCCCGGGGTAACGCTCTACTTTGTTAGCATATACCAAATACACTTGATGTGTATTATTTACAGCATTCTGCAACTCTTGTGAGGTATATCCGCTAAAACCACCTTCCAGCATTACATATAAAGAAACGGTATCGTCTGTAGTTACACTGGCGGCTGTTAAAGTAGCGCTGGGGTAACCACCGTCTTCTAAAGAGATTAAGCCATACACTCCATC
Source organism: Bacteroidia bacterium (assembly GCA_030429205.1). Taxonomy (GTDB): domain Bacteria; phylum Bacteroidota; class Bacteroidia; order Chitinophagales; family Chitinophagaceae; genus UBA5543. The sequence continues at coordinate 1,820,503 of JAUICZ010000001.1, read as the reverse complement.
TTTTTCACCGTCTTTCAGCGTATAATTTTTGTCTTTGTATGTAGCCAGGTACTCATCGTATGACATACCCATCTCATCTTCGGCATGGTCGGGTATTTCATCAAACATTTGCTCTTCAGCCTCAGCAACAGATTCAGACTCATTGGTACCATTACCACCACCACATGCCTGCAACATTACAGCCGTTGCTAATAAAAGGGTAATCTTTTTCATATAGTTTGTTTTAGTTAATGCTCTGTTAACTACTTCCTCCCCTCCACAAAATACATACGCAACTCTCCTTTATTTTTCGCGGTGATCTTTCCGCGGAAGGTACATTCAAAATGATCTTTCACCAGCTCGTAGGTACTGTGCGAAATATTGATCTTATCTGTCAGGCTACTACTCTCCATTCGTGCCGCAGTGTTCACCGTATCGCCCCAAATATCATAGGCAAACTTTTTAACCCCTACTATACCTGCAACAACGGCTCCGCTGTGTATACCTATCCGCACATCAAAAGATTTATTAGGAAACTCTTGCCTGCGCTGCTTCATAAACGCTCTGATAGCCAGTGCTGCAGATACGGTTCTTACTGCATGATCTTCTACAGGCTTTGGCAAACCGCAAACTGCCAGGTAAGCATCACCAATGGTTTTTATCTTCTCTATACCATGGTCTGATATTATACGGTCGAATTCTTTGAAGCAGGTATGCAGCTCATCTACCAACTCTTGCGGGCTAAAACGTTCGCCTGCTTTGGTAAAATCTACAAAGTCTGTAAACAAAACACTCACATGGTCAAAATACTTTGCTTTTGTAGTGCCTCTTTCTTTCAACTCATCTGCTACCTCCTCGGGCAAGATGTTCAGCAATAAGTCGTCCGACTTCTTCTTCTCTGATACGATTTCTTTTGTCCTTTCTGCTACCTGCACTTCCAGCATCTCGTTCTGTGTTTCCAGTATCTTCTTCTTCTCCTGCTCTTGCTCTATTGTTTTTTCAGACAGTTCTTTTACCTGTGTTAACTGCGTACCCAGATCTTTATTGATGTTAGCAAACTTCCATGCCAGATATACCGACATGGACAAGGGTATACTTAGCAGTGCCATAATACCGAATAGCATGAACAACTGCCCGCCTTCTGTTTTTTCATCTATATGTAAGCTACCACTATTGGCAAACAGTATAACGATAAGTGATATAAAGAACAGGCAAAAGAACAATATACCCACGCCTATTATTCTGGCACCTTTCACCTTGTGGTACATAGCTATAATGGTAAGGACAAAAGCCTCCATTACAATCACCAGCAGTACCAGAACAAACGCTACAATACCTGCAATAACATTATATAAGCCTGCAATAATGGTAAGGGCACACAAACCCGCCATAAAGTAAAAGCGCCATTTTTTACGGCTAAACAGCTCGTACACCAACCCGGTTAAAGAAAATATGATTAGGCTGAGCGACACCAGTAACCATAACTCCAACTTCATTTGAACAGCAGGGTTGCTATGGTAGCCCTTTATATACGGCAGCAAAAAGCTGGATGCCAGGCCAACATTAAACAAACTCAGGTATAGGTTAGACGGCTCTGAACGGTGGTACAAAAACAAGAATAAATGTATTAGCGCCAGACCAATGCACAGACCTATCACAAAAACAATCACAAAACCTTTATAGGCCAGTTCTTTAAATTCATTCTCAAGAATTCTGTTTGCGGCTACCACCTCCCATGTAAAACCTCTCAGGTTCTTCTCATACTTCTCGTGGTTATAGTCTGCCAGATAGTTTCCATAACGCACCGCAATAGTGTGTGCACCTACGGTATCCAAATTTATTACAAATAGTATACCATTGGGGTCGTAATATTCTGATGTTTCTTTGTCTGCGATCTTCCCGAATTGTTTCACCAGTTTGCCGTCTACATATATTTCCGATGATCCTGTCTGGTACATCCTTACCGCAATAGGCACACCGGCAAGTGTACTGTCTACGGCAACATGCATTCTTAGCCAGGCAACACCATTAAACTCAATATCATCTTCGAAAGACAAACGAGGGGCAAACTTTTGCCAACCGCTATCATTATAACCCGGTAATGCAAAAGCAGGGTCGTCTGATGGGTTGTACAACCATTTACGAGGAAAGGTTTCTGAAATGCTATCGATAGTAAGTACCACAGGTTGAGCCGTTGCACCCCATGGTATCAATAACATAAAAAATATAACCAGCCACTTACCCATTACAATTCTAAGATAGTAAAATGTGTACTGGAAGTTTACCACCCCGGAAATTAATACTACATCTTAAAATTTAGCCTTATGATAATATTACGTAAATTGTACTCGCATATTATACGACAGAGGCCGTTTTAACACAACCATACTATCTATGAACAAATCTGTTCCTAATTACGGGATACAAGAGGAGAATACACAATTGCAGGCACTGATTGCAGCTCTGGATGATATTGTTTTTGAGATAAGTGCAGATAAAATATTTCTGAATGTATGGGCTAGGGATGAGGATCATCTTTTTATGCCTAAAGAAGAGTTCATCAACAAGTCTGTATCTGAAACGGTGGGTGAGCTCGAAAAACCCTTCAACGAACTAATGGACAATGTACTTATATCAAAAGAGCCGTCCGAGCTAATTTATAAGCACCCTGAAAAAGAAGTTTGGTACAAAACCAAAGCAACACTTATTAACCCTGAAGCACCACGCGAAGAACAGCGCATAGCAGTTAAAGTTAAGGAGGTAACCCAATCTATTATACAAGAACAAGCCCTAAAACAAACAAAAGAAGAACTGGTACGCAGCAACGAGCTTTTAACACATAGCCAGAAATTAAGCAACTCTGGCGGATGGACCTTTACCTTAGCTACAGGAGAAATATTTTGGACAGACCAAACTTACCGCATTTATAATATTCCGATAGGTAAAACCATCACTTATGAAGATGTGCTGAACCTGTACATCGAAGAAGACAAACAGCAGCTTGATAAGCTTGTAGAAGAAGCCATTAAAGAGGGAATGCCTTATGAGATGACATTAAAAACGCCATCAGGCAAACACATACACATTATAGGTGAACCAATTTTTGAAAATAACGAAGTGGTAAAACTGAGTGGTGCGGTAATGGATGTCACTCAACGAATTGAGTTTGAGCAAGAGCTGATACAGGCAAGAAACAATGCTATTGAAGCGGCTCATGCGAAAACGAACTTCTTGTCTATAATGAGCCATGAGATTCGCACTCCGCTTAATGGCATTATAGGTATTGCTAACCTGTTGGGTGAGAACAAATCAAAAGATCAGGAAGAGTTGATAGACAATCTCATCTACTCGTCTAACCACTTATTACAATTAGTGAATGACATACTGGACCTGAACAAGATGCAAAGCGAAAAGCTGACCTTGATAAGAGAGCATACATCGCTGAAGAAACTGATCGATAATATTTGCGGACAGTTCAATTCTTTTGCCACTAACAAAGAGCTGGAGATCATTTATAATGTAGACGAACAAATACCTGAATATATTATTGCTGATAGCATCCGTTTGGGGCAGATATTAAATAACCTGGTGAACAATGCCATTAAGTTTACGGCAGAAGGCAGCGTAACCATTAGCGCCCAATTTAAAAAGCAAAACAAAAATAAGGTATGGATAGCCTTTTCTGTAAAAGATACCGGGCCGGGTATTGCTAAAGAAGATCAGGAAAGAATATTTGAACCTTTTGAGCAGGTAGAACAAAACCGCAACCGCAAACATGCCGGTACAGGGCTGGGACTACAGATCACCAAAATGCTGGTAGAGCTGAAGGGTGGCAAGCTAGAACTGGATAGTGAACCGGGAAAAGGTGCTAACTTCCATTTTATACTGAGCTTTGATATACCTACAGAGCAAGACAAAGCCACCGATAGTATTTTTGTTAAAGAGCTGGACTTGCACAAAGAAGCTTTTGCCAACTTAAAACTGTTACTGGCAGAAGACAACCCCGTTAACACACTGGTTGCAAAAAAACAACTAGAGCAGTTTGGAATAACCCCTACCTGTGTGGCAGATGGTAAGCAAGCGCTGGAGAAGTTCCGCCAAGAAGAGTTTAACGCCGCTTTGGTAGACCTGCACATGCCAGAGGTAGACGGCTTTCAACTAGCGACACAAATACGTAAGAACTACCCTAAAATGCACATCATCATCTTTACCGCAGACATTACAGACGATGCACGTGAAAGACTATCTAAATTAAATGTACGCAACATTATCAACAAACCTTTTAAGCCGAAAGAGATGTATAAAGTGCTACTAAAGGTTATTGACTAAGCATACAATAATTACAACTCCGTGTTCGTTTCATAACCTGTATTAAAATAACTACTTATGAAACCTACAATCTTACTAATGGCCTTTACGGCCATGACATTGGCTGCATGTAAAAAAGAAAAGCAAAACGTCATTCCCGAAGAGAAAAAAGACGAACGTTACAAAAACTACCGCATCACTTCTATTACAGAACAAGACAACCTCCAAGATGGATACAGAGAAAAAGCCTTTAAGTACAACAGCAATGGCAGTGTGTCTGCGATAGCATCAAACAGTTATGATGCAAGCGGCAACAAAACCGAGCACGGCATCATCAGTTTTACCTACCACTCCAACGGGCTGCTCTCAAAAGAAAAAAAAGACTACAAATACAACATAACATCGGGCAACTACTTTTATAAAGACAACGGACAGCTGGATAGAATAGAATATTACTATACTGAAGGGCTCAGCATATACCAAACAAGTTACACTTATAATAGTGGTCGGGTTACCAGCAAACTAAGTATCCTTGACGGTACAGACACACTATATATCACCAATTACGAGTATAATAACAAGGGTAATGTAACTCTGGCTAAAACAGTAAATACCTTCTACCCCTTTGCAGGCAGCAATATGCAGCTGTACAGCAGTATTACTTACAACGACAAGCCCAACCCCTTACTACTACTAAATGGCATAGAGCATGTCGAAAACCTCTTCAACGGCTGGCAAATTCCCTATTCACAGAACTGTGTAACAGGTTATGATAATACCACCATAACCAATACATATAATGATGTAGGGCTTGTAACTACTAGCGATAATGGCGATATGACCATAAAATACACCTACGAAAAAGTACAGTAATGCACACTAGTGAATAATATCTTTCTATTTTATTTCATATAACTGAATAATAAGACGTACCTTTGCGCTTCACTAAAAATTGAAGAAGTAGTATTTATGGGTCAGGAGACAATGGGTAAAAAAGAGCGGGAAAAGAAAAAACTCGCCAAAAAGAAAGCGAAACAAGAAAAACGCCAACAACGTAAAGAAGACAATAACAAGGGGAAGAAGCTGGATGATATGATGGTGTATCTTGATGAATATGGTAACCTATCTGACACTCCACCTGACCCGAAAGCCAAAAAAGTTGAAATAGATCTTGAAGACATTCAACTTGGGGCTGCACCTACCGACCCGAGAGAGCTGATACGCAAGGGTATTGTTACCCACTTTAATACAGACAAAGGGTATGGGTTCATCAACGATTTGCGTAGCCAGGAGAGCATCTTCTTCCACGTGAACGAAACCAGCGAGCCTATTGCAGAACGCGATAAAGTGAACTTTGAAACAGAGAAAGGACCGAGAGGTCTGCAAGCGGTACGCATTGTAAAGATCAAATAAAAGCAATTGAAATAAAGTATAAAGCCTCGCTACAAATGCGGGGCTTTTTTATATAAGGAATATAAAATGACATTTAAAGAATTAAACATCATACCACCCATCCTGAATGCCTTACAGGCACAGGGATATACCAACCCTACCCCTATACAGCAGCAAGCTATACCACATGTGCTGGCAGGGAAAGATCTGCTGGGCTGTGCGCAAACGGGCACAGGTAAAACCGCAGCATTTGCCATACCTATATTGCAACTGCTGGACAAGCTGCCACCACAAAAAGGGCGCAGAACCATCAAGGCGCTCATCATTACCCCGACCAGAGAACTGGCGATACAGATAGAAGAGAACTTTACCGCCTATGCCAAAAAGCTGAACCTGAAGAACACTTCTATTTTTGGTGGTGTACCACAGGGCAAGCAAACACGCATACTAAACGGTGGTGTAGATATACTGATTGCCACACCGGGGCGGTTGCTGGACCTGATAGGGCAAAAATTCATTAGCCTGAATGATTTGAAAATACTGGTGCTGGACGAGGCCGACCGTATGCTGGACATGGGTTTTATACACGATATGAAACGCATTTTACAGCTGGTGCCCGAAAAAAGGCAAACCCTGTTTTTCTCGGCTACTATGCCGCCGGAGATACAGCAATTGACCAACACTATTTTAAAAGACCCTGCCGAAGTAAAAGTAGCACCACCCTCTACCACGGTTGAGGTGATACAACAGAGCCTGTACTATGTAGACAAAAAGCAGAAACGAAATCTGCTCGTACACATACTGCAAGACGAGAGTATTACCCGCTCTTTGGTGTTCTCGCGTACCAAACACGGGGCAGACAGGCTGGCGCGTGAGCTGACCAAAAAGAACATTAGCGCGGCTGCCATACACGGTAACAAATCTCAAGGGGCAAGGCAAAAAGCACTGAAAGATTTTAAAGACGGACGACTGCGCGTACTGGTAGCTACAGACATTGCCGCACGTGGTATTGATATAGACGAGTTGCCACACGTAATTAACTACGAGCTGCCCGATGTACCCGAAACATATGTACACCGCATTGGGCGTACAGGCCGTGCCGGTGCCGATGGTATTGCCCTGAGCTTTTGCAGTGCTGAAGAGTTTGGCATGCTAAAGGATATACAACGCCTGATTGGTTTTAAACTACCCGTGGTTGAGGAGCACCCTTACCCCGCACAAGAAACGGTTGCCGATGTAAAAGAGAAAAAAGCAGCCAACAAAGGCAAACCACAACAACGCCGCCGCCCCAAACCAAAAAACAAACCCCGCAACAACAATAGCGGTGGCAACCGAGAACGAAGGAACAGAAATTAACAGACTTGATATAAAATATAAAGCCCCGCATTGCGGGGCTTTTGTTATCTGTTAACTAGACAAAACAGGGTGATTTTCACGTACCGTAGCAACTTATTAAAAAGTATTTTTATGCAAATTTTTCAACTATGAAATACTTTCTTTCTATAACTGCTGCAGTTCTTATGTTTTTTAGCATTTCAAGCTGCATGAATAACGAACCCAAACAAGACAAATTATTAGCAGAACAATGCTGCACTGAAGATGCTACATGTTCTGGTGGTAAAAATTGTAATGCATGTAAAAACTGTAAGTACTGTAAACATTGTAGTAAAGAAGGAGGCACTTGTAGTGTTTGTATCAAATAGAACAAGAGACATCATGCCACAAGCCCCGCAATGCGGGGCTTGTAGCATATACTAAATTTAGTTAGCACCGCGAGATAAATTAAAACGTCCACACCTTAGTGACTATATGACTCATAGGCATATTACCTGAAGTTGGAACTACATATTGAACTTTCCCCTTTACACTATCCATTGGGTAAAGCTGCTTAGCCATTACAACTACACTGTCATACAACTCCTTTTCTGTCATAAAAACCGGTTTGTCAACATTAAGGATCACTGAAACATACTTGATGTCACTTGATTCAATCATTTCATCAAACACTTTTACGTCAGAAGTAAGCATTTCACCAAAATCTGTATTGTATTGTTTTTGCAACTTATTGCTAAGAGATTCGTTAAACGAAGACCTTACATATGGAGATTGGGGGTACATCTTACTATTCACCCAACTTGTCCACTGCACAGATATTAATGTAACTACCAAAGCAGTTATAACATAAGTAATAACTGCCTGTAAATATTTTGGTGAAGGGAGCACACCTTCTTCAACATCTTCATTAAGATCAATAACCTCTTGATTCTTTACAACTTTAGTTCCTGCAACAAAATCTCCTATTCTCCTACTAGGATTTAGTACTGCAATCAATCCCTCTAAAGGCCAAAGAATGGCAAATATATTTCTGACAATACACCTCATAGGGTTCGCAGGCATCTCATTTTTATTATTGACCACTTGAAGCTTCATCGCTCTTTTACCCAAGCTTTTACCATTGATTGCATCTTTACAAAAATATAATGCGTACATGAAACCCATAAAATACATAACCCTATCAGGGAAAAAATTAAACGGAATACTATCATGGCTAGGTTTCATAACATCCAAAGCTTTCGTCATGAACGGAAAAACTACGATCATTGATAAAATCCAAAAAAATATCATGAAACTTAAAAAGTCTATTACCATCGATGCCAGACGAGAGCCTCCGGATGGTGTTATAGTATAGCGCATAGTGTAGCAATTTATACCGTGAATATATGAAAATAGAAATCATCACCCTACCTTCCCCAACTTCACCCTGCCCGCATAGCCGTTAAAATGTGTTTGAAAGAAGTAGCGCATCGCATCAAACAAGTCCATTTTATACACCTTACGGTCTTTGCGTAGTGTGCCGGGCTGGCTGCTTTCGTTATCGGTTCGGGCTATCAGGCAGTCGTTAATTAATAAGGGGCAACCCGCCGTGCTAATGCGTATGTTGGGGTATTCGCCAAACAAGGTGTTCAGCAGCAGTCGGCTGTTGTGGTGTGTCATGTTATGGCTATTCAGCAGCATCTGGCGGGGGTGCAGGTTCAGGTAGCTTTGTATCATGGTGTAGTAAGTACTGTCTGTAGCGTTCATACTCACATCGCCTCGGTTACCACTGGCATCGCCCGTTACAAACAGCATATTACCGTTGTAGGTAGTAAGTATCTGCTCGCACATCTCACGCAGATTGTACTTGCCGCTAAACTCTTTTATGATGTGTACAAAACTATCTTGCTGGCCAAAGGTTTGGCTTTTTTGCACCGCAATGCAGGTCAGCGGGTCGCGGTTAAAATCAAAAGACAAGTGTACAGGAAAACCATTCATATAAGGGATGTACGGCAGGGTATGCAGCTCTTTATCAAAAGCATATAGCCAGGGGCTGTCGTTGGTGAGCACGCCCCACTCTCCCAATGCATATACACGGTACTGATTATTATCGTAATGGCGCATTTGCTCTATCTGCTCTCTGTCTTCATCCGTCAGGTATGGATTGTCTTTATACGTGCTGTGTATAATGGTGGTGTTGGGCGTCTCTTTATCTATAAAGTGTTTTTTTATCCAATGCTCCTCGTGTATGGGGTTAAACGTCAGGGTGATCTGTATATCGGGCACGCCGCGCACACGGCGGTTGAGCTCTGCAAAATCTTTGAACTCTATTTCTGCTGCTTCTTCTACCAGTATGCGCGTCAGTCCTTCAAACGACTTTAGTTTATCGGGGTCATCCAACCCACGAAACACGATCTCTGCACCCGTTTCTTTATGTGTAAGTATACGGTCGCTTTTGTTGTAGTTAAACTGGTCTGCCAGGCCCAGCTCTGCTATTCTGTTTCTGAAAGAAGGTATCACAGAGTCGCGCAGGGTATTACCCACTTTACGAATGACGAGCGTTTTAATGGGTTGCTTGTTGGCTATGAGTACTTCTTTTTGCGCCGCCGAAAAACTTTTACCGGCAGCCGTACCGCCATAGTTCAAAACAAACCTGTTGGTCGTATCGCATAGTTGATGGAATAAAGGGGTGAATAGTTCGGGGCTCAAACCTTGGGGAATATTCATGGTGATGGGGTTATATTTTCAACAACAAAAATACAACTTTAAGTCATTATATCAAATTAAATAAATTGGGTTATTTTCACCTGTTTTAAGAACATGCAAGCGCTTATTTTTATAGTTCAATTACAATTCCCGATAGGGTTTTGGGCACATGGCATGCATGGTGATCAATGATGTGTATTTCTACAATCGCTATGTCTGCAAAGAGGTAAAGCACAACGCTTTGCCTCTTTTTAGTTTTATACTAACTTATTATAGCTGTGGGCTAAGCTATATGCTCACAAATAGCAACCTTAATAATTTCTGTTCTTCCACCACCTGCGTACTGCATAAATAATCATACTCACCAAAAGTATAAAGGGAACAGAATATGCAATGAGGCTGGTTTTGTCCATAAGTAAACTTTTAAATTGAAAGTACGATTAACCGAAATGCGATTGTTAGGCTAATATCATTTCCGCTACCATTAACAAAAAGTTCGGTAATAAAAGATACTACATAGTTACCGTAATATGACGCTTAGATTAATTAAGTATAAAAATTACGAGGAAATTACTTTTTGCCGCTAATTGGCATAGCATTTGCTTTAAGTCTATTGTATTTTTTTCTAAGGTAGCTCTGTTATAGTCATACAATAGAGCGTTAAGAGGCATAGTGGTGCAAATATGTCTTTTAAGATGGGTATAAAAAAGGACCGTCCCTCAAAACTGGGGGACGGCTCTCCTACTTTATGAAAATGATTGTGGTAAGGTGCATTAACTACCACTATCCAAACGATACTGAGTCTCCAGATATTCCACTGAATAACTAAACATTTTAAAAGTATCCCTTTTATGTTACGGAAACATGAATAAAACATTAACAATCAACATGTAACTTCTTTTTTGACACTTTGTTTACATACCGCTTTTACTGTTGATTAATATCCCCGCTTGTTAATCGTCTGTTATCTGAAATTAAAGCTCGTGTTAACCACGCGGCTTTTTTTGTTTTAGGGTGCCCTCCTGTACGATATTTGTTTTAACAACAGAGCACGGCAGAACAAAACAAAAATTTAGCAGAGGTGTATTCGTACATTTCTGTCCAAAACAAAAACATAAAAAACACACAATTATGAATGCAATAGCATCATCTATCGCAGTTATGTTTCCGGGCGTGCGCGCAAAAGATATAGTAGACGCGACAGTAGAGCACAGAACAAGCGTTTTGATAAAAGAGCAATATGATCCTCAAAAGAACTATGCTCGTTATTTAAAAAACATCAATACCGGTAACGAAAGCGAAACAGTAGGTATCAACCTGTTGTTCATCTTCTCTGACGGTAGCAGCATGGTTGCTACTGACAGACGCAGCATCAGCAAAATAATGAAGAAAGTAGGCGAGATACACGGCTGTATCTTATAACTACTCACAAAAACTTTTCTGGTTTTATAAGGCTTAGTGGTCTGCCCGGTGTTCTACACAGGGCGGGCTCTTTGTGTGCATGCTAATACCCCGTCCCACAACACTGCACGCATCTGTAAACTTTTAATTGCGGCTTGAGTTGCTTCTTGCCACTTTTCAGCATCGTCTTTACACAGTTGCTCCAGCATTTGCAGGGCTAAGTGGCTATGATGATCACCATCCAATTCTATATGCCTTTCCAGATAATAGGTAAACTTAGCCAACTCGTTCGGGTGTTCTTTAGATAGCCTCTGTACAAATTGCAAAAACATATCCGGTATCAGATCTTCTCTACCAAAAGTAAATACAGCAGCAATTACATGAGCCGGTGCATGGTTAACAACGCCAAATGTATAATTCAAAAACTCTTTAATAGATGCAGGCAAACCTGCTACACTTATTGCCTCCTCTACGGATACGCCCTCAACAATCAACGATAAAAAATTTTCGATCATCTCTGTAGGTGCGCCCATCTCTTTCATGGCATCTATATACAACTCATAGTGGCTGCCTCTGTTACCATGCTCATCTACATCACTCTCTTCACCCAATACTATCTCATTGATCAGGTAGCGGGTGTTAGCATCACCAACGGGCACCCACGGGGTAGTGGTACAGGTAAGTTTTTGTTGCAATGCCTTCAGCAGGCTCATAAAATCCCACACAGCAAAGGCGTGATGTGTAGTAAACGCTCTTAACGCATCCATATCATCTATTAATGAATATATTGGATGCTGTAAAAGGCCCTGCTTTTCAGACGCTATATCTTGTAACAATTGTTTTGCGTAGCTCATACCGTTTATAAAAACGGTGCAAACATACACTCGGATTTTCTTTTTGCCATATTCCCCAAAAAACAAACAGCCCCTAATGCCTGCACTCAACTATATTGCTTAATAATTGTTGTACCTTATAGCACAAATCATAAACAAAGAATGGCCAATTATAAAGATGCAAAGTTCGCTTTGCTGATAGACGCAGACAATATCTCTTACCGACATATTGATGCAATTATAGAAGAAACAACAAGATACGGCACTCTCACCTACCGACGCATTTACGGCGACTGGGCGAAACCACACTTGCGCAGTTGGAAAGAAGTATCTCTGGAGCATGCCTTAAGCGCTGTACAACAATACAGCTATACCTCTAACAAAAATGCAACAGATACGGCTATGGTAATAGACGCCATGGATATGCTGCACACCGCAGAGCTCACCGGCTTTATTCTCGTAAGCAGCGACAGCGATTTTACGCCACTGGCTATGCGCCTGCGCGAAGGAGGAAAAGTCATCATTGGTATTGGAGAAGAGAAAACCCCGACACCTTTTAAAGCAGCCTGCAACCAGTTTATACATCTGGAAAATATTGTATCGTCTGCCGATGAAGAAAAAGTAACTGCTAACACGCCTACCCCGGCAAGGAAAAAACCGACAGTAGATCGCAAAACAATGAGTCTGTTGAAGACCAGCATTAACGATCTGGCAGAAGATGATGAAGGATGGGTAAGCCTGGCCAGCCTGGGTAACCATATACTGAGGAAGAAACCAGACTTTGACCCACGTACTTATGGGCATAGTAAAATGCTGAACTTCTTCCGCAGCCTGACACAGTTCGAGGTGGTAGATGAAAAAACCAGCAGCGGGCAGAGCAACTATTTTGTACGCATTAAACAAACAAAGAAAAAGAAGAAGTAGTTGGGCATAAACTTTGTACACCCTATTTTTATAGCATACAGTAAAACGAATGAAGTACTTAGCCTCACTTTTAATTACTACGTTTTTATTTATCGCCTGTAAAGACAGAGAGCGCCGCCGCTGTTGGAACTGTGATATAACCTATTACAGCACATCTGTTGCAGATACCACTTACGATACGGTGATGTGCAACTTTACACAAACAGATATTGAGATTCGTACCGGCATCAAGTTCGAAGCTTTTGAAGCTGATTACGACACCTGGGAAATTGCAAACTGTAAGGGCTTGTAACGAACCTTTTATATCCCACTAAATTAGCGTAGCTTTATACAATCGATTAATTGAGAGATGGTTATAAATTAACTGTAAGCCTATCGTGATAATTATTGTAATAATAATTACTGCTTACTAATTGACTAAACTAAGAGGCTTGCAGAAGAATTTAGAACATATCGAACACATACTGGACAGCATTACTGATGGTTTCTTTACGCTGGACAAAGATTTCAACATTAAATACGTAAACAAAGCTTTTTTAAGGCTATGCCAACTTGAGAACAAAGACGTTATTGGCATGAATTATTGGGAAGTTTTTCCCAAAGCAACCTCGCAAAAGTTTTTTACAGAATACAGCAAGGCTTTAAAAAATGAAACAAGTGTACACTTTGAGGAGTATGCCAACTCACTAGACAAATGGGTAATGGTGGCTGCCTACCCGCTTGAAGGCGGATTGAGTGTGTACTTCAGCGATATTACAGATCTGAAAAAAAATATGGAGCTGGTAGAGTCTCAAAACGAGCAACTGAAAAATATTGCATGGATGTTGTCTCACAAAATACGCAGACCGGTAGCCAGCGTGTTGGGCTTATCTCAACTCATCAACAAAAAAGAGCCCAACAACCCCGATAATGTGAAGGTGATTGAAGGTGTAGTAGAAGCACTGGAAGAACTGGATGACATCATAAAAGACATAGACAAACAAACCAAAGAGTTACCACTAGAGTAAAAGGCTGAAGAATAAGAAGTGAGTATTTTTAACGGTTGTTAACATTCTGTATTTTTCACTTACAAATGAATATAAAGAACAGAAAAAGCAGTTTCTATCTGTTGATCATTCTAACACTGGGAGTTGTACATGGATTTGCATTACACATGGCATCAAATGAGCTCAAGGTTTTATTTATTTCTCCTCTTTTAATGTACTTGTTACCCGCAATTTGGTTTGGTGGTATAGTACAACTAATACAGCACACAAGAGGAAAAAGCAAAAGAACTTTACTAAATGGCGCATTATACTATGGTATGTTCTTAGCCATAATTTTATTTGTGCCACAAATTCTTGTATTGACAATAGGGTTATTTACACGCTAGGACAAAAAACAGGGTGTTTTTCACGGTTGTGGGGAGGAAAATAGATTGAGTATTTTTAAGTATGGCAAATGTAACATACTTATTAGGAGCTGGTGCGAGCTATAATGCTCTACCTGTAGTTAATGAAATACCTGATGCTATTAACGGGGTTATTGGTGAACTAAGCCGCAGACTAAACGGGCCAAACCTGGACTTGAAAAACCTATATTCGCAAACTGATAGAAAAACAGCACTAAAAAATGCAATAGAAAACTTAAAAGAATTAAAAAAGGGGACAGAAAACCACTTAAGTATTGATACTTATGCTAAAATGCTGTTTTTAACTAAGAACAAAAGCTATGAGCTAGCTAAATACACTATCTCTCTTTTTTTTCAACTTTACCAACAATGTAAAATAAATATCGATACAAATAACACAAATCAAAGTTGGTATCGTCCACATAAAATCCTTGATAATAGATACGACGCTTTCTTAGCCTCTATTTTAGTCGACTCATATGACAAATTCCCCAACAACATCAATGTACTATCATACAATTACGATGATCAATTTGAGCGTGCATACTCCAACTATCTAAATCATGCAAATGCAGAAGATAGAATTTTTGAGCTAATGAATATTTACAGACGAAATGAAGACACAACAAATTTTGATACAAATGGATTTTCATTTTTTAAAGTAAATGGCACAGTTGGACATTTCAATAACGATAACACTTTAATAGACCCATACAATTTCATTTCAAATAGAGAAGATGCTATAATTGATGTGCTTCTCAAATACGACGAAATCGTCAATAATATAAACAATTTCAAATCGGGGATATCATTTGCATGGGATTCTCCTGATAGTACTAAAACCATGATTAGCACGATAAGAAAAGCAGTTGAAAACACACAAGTATTAGTAGTTATTGGATATTCTTTCCCGTATTTTAATAAAGAAATAGATGATCAAATCATAAAAAGCATGAGTAAGTTATATAAAATATATATCCAAAACCCTACACCTAATAACAATAAAGAACGCCTGTATGCAATACTGCCTAACCTCAAACGGGCTACATATCAAGACTCAATTGTTGAAATACAAGACACTAAACAATTTTACCTTCCTGAAGAGTTATAACCCTACATCTAATTCAACCCCACCCTAAACAGCGTTTCATCACCCATTGCCGGTAGTGCTGCTTTAATATCTTTTAGTGCTGTGTTAATGAACCAGTACTCCCCTTTTTCTGCTATCAGTTCGTCTATAGCTACAGGCAGGTTGCGGCTGTAGTACAGTTGTGCATCACTAATAATACCCGTGCTGTGCAGGTCGGTTATTTCTGTAGTGCTCAATATGCTTAGTTCGTCCAGTTCGGTGATGAGTTGTGCTTTGCGTTTCATCAGCTCGTCGCTGCTGTATTGTTTTTGCACATAGTCCATAGCCATACGCTTGCGGATGAAGGTCGGCAAGTTAGCCTTTGCCCCTTCGTTATATTCTGCCAGCAAGTCGGCACTGGTTTTTATGCTAAACTGTGTGGGCTTCACAATACGGAAACCATTTTGCTGCTCTATGTTCCTGTACGCAATAATATCGCGCAGGGTATCGGTAATAATATTGTCAAACAAATGGTTACTTATAGCACTGATGAACTTGTACAACCTTTCCTGATCTATAGCTTTTGCTACACCACTTTGTGCCGCATCTGTTTTTTGCAGGTGCAGTGCTTCTATTATTAGCTGCATCACCTGTTGGCATACATCACGGTGGTGGGTATTTATCGCCACATCGGGGTTCACTATTTGTATGGGTGTGCCGTCTTTCATTTGCTCGTGCGGAATGATAATATGCTGCCCGGGATTATGGCTCACCTGTCCGCTGCCACCACACACAGTACAGCGTACCAGCTCTACACCATTGGGGCAACTATCACAATCGATTTGTACTTGCCCGTGCCCGCTACATTCCACACAGTCTGCCGCCGCCTCTACTATATACGGGTGCGATGCTTCTTTATCTACCAACTGTGCCGCACTGTAGGCGCTCACAAAATCGTCTGCAGCAGCTTTGGCTTTGCTGTAAAAACTATCGTAATAGCCTTGTGTGTTCCACTCTCCGCCTGCAACGGTTATCGGTAACCTGCCCAGCATATGCGCGTAGTAGCCCTGTACATCTTCTTTGGATAAATAGTATTTACGTTGTTGTGCATTGTAAGCAAAACGCCAGATGGTTTGCGCGTTCACCCAGTAAGCAAAATCACCACGAGTAAATACCAGATCAGTATCTGTCAACCAAACCATGTCCTTGCTGTGTACAAACCAAATGTCTACATCTACCTTATCTGTTGTTTGCTCATAAAACGGCTGTTTGGGTATACGCAAGAAAACACCGTTGGGGTCTTCTATCATGTTCTTATACCCCACATTGCTGAAGTACTCTACAATGTTCTGTCCGCTGAAGTTGTTATTGTGGATGTACGCATCATCGGTTTCATCTACCAATTGCAAACTGTAGTTAGAGCTTTGAAAAATTGCCCCCGTCACCACTTCGGTTATCTGCCCGAAAGGCGCTTTGGTCATGGGGCGGTATTGCGAGTAGCGCCAGTTGCGTGTAGCACTGTCCTCACGCGGATGTCTGCTCAGTAAAAAGCTATCAAACAGGTATTGATACTCCTCACCGTAATAGCCCGCAGGTTTCACCATACGCCCCGTGCTCAGGTCCTGAAAGCGGGGGCTGGCTCCTGTAGTGTGCAGGCTGATGCCGTAATACACATCGCGCCAGCGTTGTAATGTTTGGGTAATGTTTGCCGGTAGTTGAATGTCTTTATTCAGAATGGCTAGTACTTGTTTTATTTGCATGGTTGATTGGTTTATTATTTTAAAAGAAGTTGACAGTCAGCAGTTGCCGGACCATCGGTTACTTGTTTGTGCTTATACACTTTTCCGTATGCTCACTGCCAACTAATTTTTATGTGGTGATTATATTACGTTGTTACAATCGCCCAGGTAGAACAGATCTGTGTCTGTTACCATTTCAGGCTTATTGAAATCAAGCGGATCGCCTTTAAAATCCAGCTGTCCTTTTTTGATCTCTAAGATGTAAGAGCTACCACCACTACCCTGACGCTCGTATGAAAGGAACACATCCAAACTTGCGTCCATAGGTTTGCCGTTCTCATCTTTTGGCACTACTACAGTACCATCGCAGAATACGAACATGTAACGCATCAAAGCGCGTTTCACTTTTTTGTCTTTCCAAAAATCGTAGTCGAAGAACAGGTTTGCAGGTTCTGCTGGTGGGCCTACTACTGCTGCTGTTTCAATCGCGATACGGTCTTGAAAGGTGATGATCCTGCTGGTAGCCACTCGCTCGCTGGGGCGGCAATCAGCAATTTGCAATTCTTCAAAAGTCGGGTCTTGCACTTCTATATTCGCAAGCGGACTACTAAAGGTTAATGTATTGGCGGTTACTAACCCCTCTATAGCCGTACAGTTAAACGGCTCCGGTAGGTCTACACTACAAGGGAAGAAACCAATACGGTCGATATTTCTTTTGCGCGTCTTTAGTTCACAACCACCCGGATCGTTCGGGGTAACCGTGATGTTGGCGCAATCTGCCGGACAAAATGCCATGGTTTTCAGATTTTAATTGGTTAAAGAATTCTTTTCACTCGCGTTTAAGGCCGCCGCCTGATGTGTATTGTTTAAATAGCCGCACAAGGCTATGAGGCAGGATTATTTTTTATTACCAGCAGTTTCTGGTAATGGTTAGTTCTTTAATAAAGGTCTGGCTCTGGCAACGGTCTATAAAGCTGATGTTGTATTTTATCTCTTCTATATTAGCTGCCAGCGTTGGGTTCAGTTTCCACAGTATCTTATTAGCTGCTGCCGGCACGGGGATGAAGCCCCCAAACTTGTCGAACACTAAAAGGTTACCTGTCTGATCGTACTTGAGCCATGCACTGGTTGTTGCGGGTGATGATTGTGTAAACTTGATCTCGAGGAAATATTCACAAACACCATTATTCCACTGCTCCAGTATATTAACGGTAACATTGCTCATAGGGATACATGGTGGCGGATAGTTAATAGGTGTTACATCGCCTGCGTGGCACTCTTTCCGCTTACCGTTACACAACAGTGCAAACACTCTTACTACTCCTGCAACATTAGGCACGGGCATTCTTAAAACACCCGATGCGGGTAAAGAAGCATAGGTAGATGTTTTGGTGGTTGTACCGTCTGAGTATTCCAGCTCCCAACCGCAAGGTGGTGCAGTGTGCCCGGGTGGCAATGTATAGGTCAGTTGAAAATTAGTGATCTTATTTATAGCTACCGTATCTGATACAAAGCTGATACACTCGTAGTCGGGCGTGATCGTATATACCCTGTACACTGCCGAACATTCTGATGCGTCTGCATTAACGAGTTTAAATTCTATTTGATAGTCGCCCACGCTTAAGCCCGTAATAGTAAAGGGCGCATTGCTTCTGTTGCTATACCCCGACCAGTTACCAAATGGCAATTGGCGGTAGCGCACTTTAAAGTATTGCCCTGTCGTGAGCTGTGGTGATGGTATGGTGATGTTTAAGTCTGCCATAATAATTAAGATGCTGTTGGTGTAGTATTAAGGGTTGCATAGTCGCTGTCTGCATGGTAAGCAGCAGTTGCTTTCACACGATAGTAATATGTAGTGTCGTTGGTGAGCTCGGTATCCGTATAGCCGCTGGTAGCTCCCGTGTATACTTCTGTCAGCGCTATAGTAAAACCACTGTCTGTTGCACGCTCCAGGGTATAGCCGGTAGCATCGGTTACATCATCCCAGTCTAGTACTGCTTCTGTATCTCCCGGTGTGGCGGTAAAGTTATCAGGGGCAGATAAAATGGTGGTGTTCACACTCATTTCTAAAGCGCTGCTTTCTACTCCATCACAACACTGCCTAACGATGCGCACATCATAAAGTATATCATCTTGCAGATTCGTAAGTACTACAGGTGCTTCGTATGCGGTAACGGTAGTCCAGTTTACTTCGCCACTCATTCTGTATTGAATAATATACTGTGCGGTGCAAACATCTACATCGTCGTGATCGGTGATTGGTATAGTTATTTTTCTTGCCATGATTATATGCTGTATTTAAGGTTTAAGATTTCTATGGTTACATCGCTGCTACCTGCTGTAGTGGTGGCGCCGTAGTACATCACACGTCCGTGATTGTCTATTGTTATGGTCAATCCTTCAGGCAGGCCGTCTTGCAGCTCTGTCAGTATTACTATGTTGGCAGGCCTTGCTTCGCCACCTATGGTAGCTACCTGTTCTGCTATTTCAATCGGCTCACCGATCGCAGCAGGGTCTTCTGTATAGTTCGCGTTGGTTAGGTCCAGGCTGAAGGTGACTTCGTTATTATACAGCGTTGCTGTTGTATTGCCTGCATCTGCTACCCAGTTGCCATACCCGTTTATGTCTATACTCATTACTGCTGTTTCTTCTATGGTGAATCCGTTTTGTTGCGGAGTGGCACAGGTCATTTTTTCTACAGTAAACACAGTAGCTGCAGGTAACTGACAAACACCTTGTGGCAACGTATTGCACAACTCGTCCCAGCTGTTTACCACCACTCCGTTTACTTTGTTTTGCGGCGATGTGGTGTCATAATAAAAGCCACTCGGTATTACATCGTTTGATGTAAGGGCTAATGCAATATGCGGGCTGCAGTCTAAGCCTGAGGTATTGATCTCCTGCAAGTCGGACACACCGTTCAAATGGCGCAGATAATCCTTCAACCCTTCGACGTCTTGCGCTATCAATTGGTAATTATCAGAATAGAATGCACCACCCATGTAGCCCGCAGGAATAGCGTATAACATATTACTACCATCGGGGTTGGTTTTCTTCTCACAGTTTGGTTGGCAGTTATATATCTGTCGTTTTGTACATTTTTGTAACGATGCACTTAGTTTAAACAACTCAAAGCAATCGTGTACCTGTTTAAATATTACACCGCCCGAGAATTGATATTCTTTCAAACCTCTGCCGTCGTCTATATAGATATGTTTACCATGTAGCTGGTTTTCTATTTCAAACATCTTCCACGCGGGAAAGAATTCAAAACCTTCCAGCAGAAACTCTTCAGCACTTTCTGTTTGTATCAGTTTACAGTTGTAAGAAAGAGAACGTTCTATCTCTCTCGGCCTGCGTACGATACGGCCTTTAAAACTGGTAACTTTTCTGAACTCAAAATCCGCACTCGTTCCTCCGTATGTAATTTCAGGAGTGCCGTAAAACTCATTGGCAAACACATCATCACAGTCAAATACGGAAACTAGTTTAACAATAGGCTCTCCACAATCAGAAGTAGGTAACACAGGCGCACCGCCATCAGGATCGCCAACAGGCACAACATCTCCGGGGTTAGCAGGGTCGTTAGGATCTGCGGTACCTACAGTGGTAACAAAACCCAGTTGATCTATTGTTATCTGCTTGGGCACATCACAACAATCATGCTGGCAGTAGCGCTCTGTATATTTATCAAACACCGTTTGTGCCTGCCCGTTGGTAATACCCGTTACTACTACCCTGATGATATAACAGGCATGTGCACACATAGCAGGACTATAAGATTTCAATCGCGCATTAAACAACCTTCTGCCGCTGCTTTGCACCCTGCCTATATAGTATTGAAAATAGGAGGTTGCATCTTCGTACTGTGTTTTACCATCTGCACTAAAAATGTAAATACCCAAAGTATAATCATTAGCAGTATCGTATAGTTGCCCTTGCAGGTACAGGTCTGATGGTTTCATCAGCTCTTCGCAATAGCAGGGTACGCCTTTGGGTTGGTTATAATATTGCAGGTCGTAAATGGAATCGAACCATGTCATAGTGATAAGGTGGTTTTATGGTTAATTAGTTTTCATGTTTCATTATACTGTGCCGCGTAGTTGTATGTACTTGCCGTACTCACTGTCTATATCGTAGCTCAACTCTATTTCTGTAATAATGCCATTCTCATAATTCTTGAGGGGCAGCTTCACAGTCGCGCCCAACCTGGCCTCCAATGCGTCTTTGAGTATCTTCAATTTTTCTACATCATCGCAGCAGTTCTCAATTTTCAATGTCCAGCTTTTATTGATCTTAGGGTTGGCGCGCGGGTCGTCTATCCAGTGAAACCAATCCCACAATGTTCCTTTATAAAACGGGTCGAAGAACATGGGGTAATTCACCAGCCTCGCCTGCGATTGGGTAAACACACCTCCCACTGTTGACAGTACTGAGTATATACCTCTTTTAATATGCTTACGAGAAAATGTATTTCTGTTGCCTTTTACATGGGTCAATACCTCATGCCTGTCTTGCCATGCAATACTACCCGGGTTATACCTGGTGTTCGGCTTTGGTTTGGGATCACTTTGCAGATCTGTTCGCATCGGCACCATATCTTTCACCGCCTTTGCATGCAACCTGCTGGCACCGTCCCATATAATGATCTTGCCCAGCTCGCAAGTATCATTCTTCAAGAGCAACGCATAATCTGCATTCTCTCTTATCCAGGGTATAATGTGTTTCATGTGGCTGTGTATGTGCGGGTTCAGTGCCTGACCGTTCAACAACTGTTGCATGGCATCGTACAGGTAATCTGTATTTGCACCATCCAGCCTGAACTTTGTTGCACCTACATGCTTCACCTCTTTTGACAACACTCCCTGAAATAGTTTATTGCTGTCGTTCAACGCAAAGTCTACCGTGCCACCCATCTGCGGAGCGGCCTCGTTACCGGCAAGGTCTTGCGGGTCTATAGCATACAACCCTTTAGCAGATGCGGGATAGTTTACCTCATTCCATTCAAAACATACGCCTTGTAACAGCTTCAACCTATCGGCACTGTTTTTTCTGAAATCGTATATAGCAGGCGCTCTGTAGAACCAATCTTTACGCCAGAAGTATAAATAAGGTTTGCCGTCAACATATTTTATATACCAGTCTGCATTGTATACACCTTTCAGTTGATTCAGAAAATCGCTCAGTGGAATGTTGGGTGCGTTGTTTACCTGATAATAAGTAGTGATGTCTTCTTTCAGGGGACTACCAAAACCGATCATGCCACTGTACCTTCTTACCCCCTTCTCGTATGGTGCATATAAATAGCAGGCATTGTAATGAGGATTCGTACCCGTCTCTTTTCCGCTGGATGCTTCTAGAAATTCTCCCGCAGGGCTGCGCAATATGGGCGAGAAAAATATAGGGCATGTTACCTGGTCTACTTTTACACCACATTTGTCACAAACGTTCTGTATATAATCTCTGATGAGCGGTGCCGGGTGCTCTCTACCACAACCCGAACCCTCTATGTACATCGCCTTCAGTTTCTCTTTGGCTTCGTCTATCGTGTCAGACCCCGGAGGCAATATTGTATTCAACCATTTGGGTACGCCCTTCTTACTCAACCATCCAAACAGCTTACGGATCAGCCCGCCGATATTACCCGTTAGTATCACTACTGTCCAGAGTATCGTCATGACAATTGACCCTAATAAACTAATCATATACCACACACCAATCAGCATACCGTTGGGTCTTATCTCATTACAATAGGTAAAGCGCGGGTGTAGCTTACCATCTTTCGGTAGTTCTTGAAACCAGCCCTGATGATTATCATTGATGAGTGTTTTTTGAATACAGTGATACGGATCATCTTTCTGGCTGAGTGTTACGGAGTAGCTGCAATCCTCATCTTCACAACTGCTTAGCTCTTTACTGCGAATAGCCCAACCGTAAAACTCCTGATCGCAACCTGTGTCTACAATCTTTACTTCTACTGCATTTAAAGATGCTGCCAGATCATCCTCACACCATTCTTTTACATACTCATACGCTTTACCATTAAGGGTTAAAGAAGCAGATGCAGCTCTTTTTAATTGAAAAGCACCATTCAACGCAGGATCACCTTCGTCATTTCTTTCATTGGTCCATGTCAGCTTTAGCGATTCCAGCCCCGTTACATGGTCGGTCATATCTTCCCAGTTAGGTTTAGGAACAGTACCGTTTACCAACTCCATATTCTGTGGTATGGCAGGCATACCGGCACGAGGTTGATATACCTTGGCCTGCCCGTTTGCATCGTGGTTTTGCAACTGTCGAAAGTATATTTTCAATGACATTATTTAAACCTCCTTTTGTTTTTACGCACAGCACGTTCTGTCATCACACCTACCCCCTGCTCGTTAAAAAATATGTTTTGCTTCATGCGGTTATCTTCAATAGCACCTACTACATCATCCAGCTTTTTAGATACCACCTTCAGGTCTGCATTGGTTGCGTAGCTGTTATTTACTATTGACGGTTGCGAGAACTGCGGTATGGTTAACGGCAAAGCAGCATTGATGTGATGAAACATTGCACCATCATTAATAGCCTCCAGCAATGCTCTGTTCTTTTGTGTACCTGCTGCAGTAATAATGCTTTCTCCGCTACTGATGCGCACCCAGTTTTTATCATCTCTCGGGCCTCCAACACCCTTATAGTCTACCACACCCGTCGCGAAGGATTCGCTGGCGGCATCACCAAATGCATTGGTCAGCGTTACCACACCGGCAACCATACCACCCACTGCGGCAATGATCCTCGGCAGCACCGTATAGGCATCACCGCCACCCGCAGCTTTAGCTACTGCTACAATCGCTTCTGTCAGTGCCAGTGCTGCGTTTGATGCTTGCAGCAATGCGTTCAATTGCATTTGCTTTTGTGCTGCTTTTGCCCGTGCGGCTTCTGCTTTTTGCAGGCGTTCTTCTTCTATTCTCAGCAATTCAGAATTACCACGTTCAGCCAGCTTTTCTGCTTTAGCTACAGATGCTTTGCGTTGTTCTACCTCTTTATCCAGTTTGGATATTTGGGCTTCGTGTATCTCATCAAATACTTTCTTCACAGCATCACCAAACTCTTTGTAGCTTTCTTTTAAAGCCTCCAGTTTTTTCTTGCGCTCCTCCGCATCGCGCTCCATTTGTTTAAGTGGATTTTCCGGCTCACCTACCTTTTCCAGGTTTTGTGGTTGCAATGCCTGTTCTCTCTGAAATTCGCTGAGTGTTTTCAGTCGCAAAGGTTCTTCATACCTGTCTGCATTAAACTCGGCTCCTTGTTTTTCCAGAACTGACGCTTTGTATTTGCTCTGCAATAGCTCTTGCTCTAATACAGCTGCATCATCTATTTTCTTTTTGGTTTTTGCCAGTTGTATTTTCTTGTTAATCGCATCCTGATCCAGTTGGTTTAACCTCACCTCTTCCCGATAATTCAACCGTTCTAACGCATCGTTATAAGACTCTTCTCTTTGCTGCCGTTCTTCTTCTGATATTTTCCTACCAGACTCTATGTCCGATTCGTACAGCTCTTTATACTTTTTCTCCAATTCTATTTTATCGGCAAGGATTGTTTTTAGTTGCTCATCTGTTTTTTGTAAATGTGCCGCCTCTTTGTCTATCGCTGCTTGTTGACCGTTATAAATATCATCTGATGTTTTACCTCCGCCTTTTCTGTTTCTGCCCAGTGCCTCATCTATCTGTGCCTGTATGCGCTCTATTTCTTTTGTCGTATTCTTAAACTTGTCAGAACCTATATCTTGCTTACTACGCTGATCTGTTAATATTTTAATCTGTTGGTTCAGCGAATTCAGACTGGTGATTGTTTTTTTAGTCTCAGTATCTATGGTCTGCCTGTAAAAGTTCTCCACCAATCCTCTCAGGTTTGCATAGTAACCTCTCCATCTGGTTATTCCTTTGTCATGTTCTGCTTTCTCTCTTTTCTCTAGATCAGCGCTATAATTTGCGATCGTATTCAACAACTGTAGCTTGCCGTTTTTGTCACGTTTATGATACTCTTTTATGTATTCATCAAAACTTGCAATGCTTTTTTTGTAATGCCTGCGTTGGGCATTGGCCTGATGTATATGAATGGCCAACGGGAGTGTCAGCGGGTTGGTAGCAAGTATACCTTTGTACAAGTAGCTATCAGGGTTGAGCAGTTCCTTACCGATCTTTACTTTCAGGTTTTCCCACTTAGCAGATAATTTATCTACCTCATCTCCGTATGTAGCCACATTACCACCTGATTCTTGCAGTTGCTCGTTGATGACTTTTGCGGCAGCAGAGGCATAATCTCCTGTATTTTTAAACTCTATGTTTATACGCTTCACATTCACCCCCATGTTCTCAAGTATCCTGTCAGA
The DNA here is from genome assembly GCA_030429205.1 of Bacteroidia bacterium. Taxonomy (GTDB): domain Bacteria; phylum Bacteroidota; class Bacteroidia; order Chitinophagales; family Chitinophagaceae; genus UBA5543. Next base: position 1,795,071 of record JAUICZ010000001.1, on the reverse strand, counting down.
ACCGGTGCTTAGCCCAACTTTTAATTCATTGGCCAGCTCTTCTACGCTTCTTCCGGTAGCCTTAGCTTCTATTTGCGCATAGTGCAGCGCTGTACCCAGTTGTTCTACATTCAGCCCCAGGTTATTTGCATTTACCGCCTGTTGCATCAGCTCTACATCTGAAATCAAACCTTGTGTTTGCTTTCTTAACTCATCCAGCAAAAGAGGTTTGTTTAGATTACCAAAAGCGATCTCAACATCTTCTGCTGCCAATGCTGCTTTAACGCTCTGCTCTGCTACTTTTGCCAATATTTTACCAGCCTCTACAGCCAGCCCCACCCAATTGGCTTTGCCAAATGCTTTACCAAAAGATTTGCCCATGCCCTTTGCCGCAACACCAGACTTTGCTGCACTTGCAGACATTTTATCTAAATATTGGGATAGCTTTAAGACTTGTTCGTATTGTTTTACTAATGCGTCATCATTAACTTCGTAACTGATCTTGTGGATGACTTCGGTGATCTCTGCCATAGGTATTGCAAGTATGTTTTTTACTGATGTGCACTTGCAGGTGGCAGTTTACCTGATACGTATTGAGTGAAAGAGGACGTCTCCCCTTGAAGATCAATGCAAATATACAACATTTTATTTAATAACAAAATTACACCGATAAAACTTTTATGAAAACACTAAAATATTTACTCATTGCATTAATAGCCTCAGGCTGCTCATCAACAAGCACACCACAACCAGATGGGTTTACACACCTGAAAGAATACAGACTAAAAGGAAAAGTGAAATCTTTAGAAGAAAATAGTTTTGGGCTAAGTTTCTTTATGGGTGGCAAATACGACTATAAACATCCCATTGAATCTATCAGGTTCACTTTTTTTAACGAGCAGGGACTGATCACGGAGACATCATATATCAGTTATGAAGACCGCACTCCTCAGAGTAAGGTCACCAATGTTTACCAATACGATGGCAATTTCAACAAAGGCATACTCGGCAGTATAGAAGGACTGGATCAGTTCATTCAGCACGATATTAAATGGGATGGGCTTACGAGAACTACCCATACATACATCAAAGTATCTGAGGCAGGCAATGAAGATAATACCAATAACGTATCTACTCTGGAGTTTGACAGCGACTTCAATATTAAAATATACGATATCGTCAACAACAACACCGCTGTTGGAAAAACAGAATATAGCTATAACGGAGATACTACAATAATGCACATTAGCGGAGACGGAGCTGAAGAGGTGGTAATGTACGAGGTGGTATTGCAAAGAGATGAAAAAGGCAATCCTACCCACATCGCTATGCTCAACAAAGACTTAATGGGATTACAGGCAGATGACTACATCGTCCGTAAATACACTTATTACGAGTGAGAATATTGATCGTTATATTACTATTCGGCTACCCTGCTGTGGCACAAACCAACCCGGCACAGGTGTATAGCAAATATACCCGTCTGGGTATGAATGGTAATATAAAAACCGTAACTACTTATAAGTACAGTAAACTAAAGTTTGCCAAAGGCGATGAACAAAATGCTACAGGCACTTTATATTCCGTTATTAAAAACTGGTACGATACTACCGGCCGTATTGTGCAAGACAGTACGGCCATTTATTATAATCCGCAGTCGGCAGTAGGCTATTGCAAAACGTACAACTACGATACACAAATGCAAGCGCCAGTGATACTCATCACCACCCGTTTCGATTGTATGCCACCCTACAATAATAAAGCCACGGTAGAAACGATAGTAGAACTGAAGCAGCAAAACGATAGCGTTGTAGCAGCTATAGAGTATAGTGGCAGCTCCATAAAAACATTCCGAAAAAAAGTACAAACAGCTTACCGCTTTTTTGTAGACAGCGGACTCATACGCAAAACCGTTTTTGACAACCTGACCAAAAACAGAGACCAAACCAGCGGCACGGCTACTTACAAATACGATCGGTACAACAACTTTACAGAAACAACGCTGACCGTTGCGGGCAAGCACGAGGTGATACAACATAAAATATCGCACATAGACGATTATGGCAATGCCACACGCATGCTCAACTATGTAAACAAAAACGAGCAACCAGAGTTTATGACGGTGTATGAGTTTGAGTATTATGAGTAATCGTAATTAAAGCCGGTTATTGCGAAGAGCAAAGCGACGAAGCAATCTGCAACAATAATTATGAGTACATTAGCCATATGAAGTACATACCTATTATCGCGACCCTTATAATATTCGGATGCACATCTAAATCAGCAGACAAAGCGACAGTGCTCTTAGGTACAGATACGACGATTGTATCTGATGTTGTTCGAATGAACCTAAACGGAAAAGTAAAAACCATATCATACAAATACATTAGTGACGACCCGGCAACATCTGTAGGAACGATCAAACATTTCACTAAAGACGGATTTGCTTACTGTGAGATATTAACTACAGACGATTTACCTGAAAAACGCGGAGACACTGTTATGTGGATAGAATATTTACCCCATAAACATGATGGGCATACCATATATCACAAAGGACACGATTATTTCGCACGCAATATGACAAGGCACTTGCTATTGACAGACACTTCTTATATACGATATAATTATGACGGTACCACACGTCCCACGGGTGAATACATGCTCTCACATATTGACACTACTTTCTTAAGTCGTGATAAACATATTGTACGTACTTCCGGCAACGGATACTCTGAAGATGGCAATGGAGAAGTTGTCAGTTCGTCAAAATCAATATACCTGTATAACGATTCATCAATAATCACAATTGGGTATGGCGATTACGCCCCCCTTACTTCACACGACACTACTATTAATACTATTATCAAAAGAGATAGCTTAGGCAACCCAACTGTTTATTATACCCAAAGAAAATCTTCGTTGATTGATAGTAGTGCAGATACGACATACTGTACTTATGAGTATTACGAGTAACTTGCACCCATGAGCGATAAGTACATCTACATTGCATCCCCTTTAGGTTTTTCAGAAGCAGGCAGGCATTTTATGTATAACGAGCTGATACCCGCCATACAGCAATTGGGGTATGGTATTAACGACCCCTGGAAACTTACTGACGAGCAACAGATACAGCAGGTAATGGATATGCCCTACGGCGAAGAAAAAAAGCAGGCATGGCAACAGTTGAACCGTGTCATCGGTGCCAATAATAAAATGGGTATTGAAAAGAGCGATGGCGTACTGGCCATACTGGACGGGGTGGATGTAGACAGTGGTACTGCCAGCGAAATAGGCTATGCGGCTGCGCACAGCAAACCCATACTGGGCTATCGTGGAGATTTCCGCCTGTCGGCAGACAACGAAGGTTCTATCGTTAACCTGCAGGTAGAGTTTTTCATCCGCAACAGTGGGGGTACTATTGTACATACTTTAAGCGATGTACTTAAAACATTACCGAGGATCGTATAAACTTATTGTACTATAAACTGCTTATAGCTTTCAGCATCTTCACTTTCTATATGCAGCATATACATGCCGGATGACAAATCGTGTAAATAAATTTGTCTCTGATATTGTTTATCAGCACGGTCAGTAATGCGCTTTATAACCCTACCCTGCATATCCATTATACTTAATTGTATTTTCTGCGGGTGGTTGAACACTGTTTTAATGTCAATAGTATTTATTGCAGGGTTAGGAAAGACCTCTACATCTAATTGACTTTTGGTTGTGTTCACTATGCTAGCAGGCCAGTATATTTCGTAATGATATATTTTGCTGTACTTTTTCGTGTTGCCAGCTTGCCCCTCGTACGCATCAACTCTCACCAACAACCCATTTTGATCGTAGTAATATCGGTTTCTGTGTGTGACCCCCTGTATTGGAAAGTAATAAGTACTATCCATATATAATTTACCCGAAGCATTGTAGAAATATGTTGTGACCCTTGAGGTATCCTCTGTGCTGGGTTCTATATTATACTTCTTATCTAATCTCCCATTATTGTCATAAGAATAATAATGCACGGTATGCGGTTTAAGGTTTGGTACAAGTAAGGCACTGTCTGCTATAAGTTTATTATTTGCATCGTACTTGTATCGAAAAGCATCAGTTCCTACCCAACCCATTCCGGGAGCTCCGCTATAACTCGTTAAATTAGCTGTCAAATTACCTGAAGCATCGTAAGAATATGATTTTTTGTAGAAGCCATATAATACACTGGGTGTTGGCGGGTGATAACGGTATCGGATATATTTATTTAGCCTTGCATTACTATAGCTATAGGTATCAATACTTGATATTTGTGTAACAGCACCTATTTTCTCATATCTGATATTATAATGAAAGTCATCATTGGAATGGTAGAACATTTCAGACTCTTCCATCAACTTAAGCGGGCTACTTGCATTTGCTCGCTCATAATTCCTTTTTACATTATACTGTATACGTTCACCCGGCAAGCCCCCTCTGCCATTTATATAATCGTATATGTATCGCGTAGAGTCAACTGTTACAAACTTAGTACTATCGTTCAGGTCATAATCTTGTACAAGGTATTCTACCAAGCGCCACTTTTGAGCATATGTACTGCTACATGCAAGCATGAAAAAGGTCAGGTATAGAAATGCTTTCATTAGATAAGTTTAGATGTAATTTACCTAAATACAGCCAATCAATTGTAATAGAAATGTCATGCAGGCGACTCGGACTTAACTTCCTTTTCCGCATCCCTTTCCTCAACCATTTTATCTAAAAAGATATCATACTCTTTTTCGTTGATCGTTTGGCTGGTCATCACCATGTCGAAACTTGTAGGGATGTCAAACCCTTTCTCATAGGTTTTTACAAATCGGTGGCGGTGAGCCAAAGGGACAGCAGGCAGAATATGCTTCCACTTCTCATTCTCCATAGGCTCATAACCAACGACCAATGTCTCAAAGTCCTTGTAATTAAGCATAGTTGTTTGTTTGAATTAAAAAATTACGAAGCATGACGGCTACAGGTTGTTAATGAGTTGTTAACGACATTAAGTATCAGTTATAGATCTGTGTCGTGTTTCAACAAGCTTTTAACGGTTTCACACCCATTGGTTACACATATTTATATAACTTTATCAGTTCACAAAGAATTTGAGATGAGGCGTTTATCTACCATAATATTGGGTTTAACTCTATCTGTTACAGCAATAGCACAACCGGGCATTAAAAACTTTGATGTTGCTAACGGCTTTGCCAGTTCATCACCTGTATATCTGGTACCATACAAAGGTTTGTTGTACTTCTACGGTAATAACGGGTCTAGCGGCAGAGAGCTGCATTCTGTATCGGGTGCAAACAATGCACAGCTCATCAAAAATATCAACCCATCTTCTGCCAATGCTATACGTAGTGGTTTTAAGCGCCCTATTGCAGGCTTGGGTGGCAAGGTATATTTTACTGCTACCAACGGCGCATCGGGAGAGGAGCTGTTTAGTTACGATGGTGTAAACGCGCCCAAACTGGTAGCCGACCTTACTTTTAATACAGACAGTTCTGCACCGGACAATTTTGTGGTACTGAACAGCAAACTATACTTCAGCGCATGGACACCAACTAACGGACTGGAGCTGTATGAATATGATACAGTAAATGCCCCCAAACGTTTGACAGATATTAATGCAGGTGCAGACAATAGTGTTTTCGGCCCGATGGTTGAGTTTGGTTCTAAAATATTCTTTGTGTGTAATACCACTGCAAACGGGTCTGAATTGTGGAGCTACAACCCGCTAACCAATACGGCAGCCATAGAAGCAGATATTGACACAGGGGCAAACTCATCAAACCCTGCTAACCTGACCGTGATAGGCAACAAACTATACTTCAGCGCTACCACTTTCTTAAACGGGCGCGAGCTATATGTATACGATAACAGCAACCCGCCACAACGACTGACAGACATCAGCGCATCTGCATTAAGCGGATTGTCTCCTGTTTTCAGTAATGCTTTTGCAGAGTATAAAGGCAAGATATATTTTGCGGGTAGAGACACCAGTGGCGATCGTCATTTGTGGTCTTACGACCCGTCGAACAGCAACGTAACGCTGGAAGCAAAAGTAAACCCCAACGGTAGCAGCGAGCCCAGAGAGTTCACTGTATATAACAACCAATTGTTTTTTACTGCCGACGATGGTGCTAATGGTTACGAACTGTTTGCCTACGATGGCACCAACCCTCCTGTATTAGTAGCCGATCTTTGTGCAGGCGCAGGTAGCAGTTTACCGTCTGAGTTAACAGTTATTGGCGATGAACTTTATTTTGCCGCAAACGACTGTAAGAATGGTACAGAACTCATGTCATACAATCACAAACGCCTGGGCGTACAAAAAGTGTTGTTCGATGCGGAGGTAGACATCTACCCCAACCCCGTTCGTAAAGATCTGCATATAGATATGAAGCTGAAGAACGATGAGCAACTGCGTATTACCCTTGCCGATGCAACAGGCCGTGTAGTGTACGACGGAGATACTTTACCATACCGTGCAGGTAAAAACAATACTGATATACCAATGAAGAATATGCCGCCGGGCAACTATATATACTATATCCGCAATGCCAAAGGCACCGCATATATAACGGGCAAGGTAGTGAAACAATAATAAAATACACCCCGCGATAAAAGAATCACAGGGTGTATGATAACGCCAACTATTAAACCGTTATGCTCAAAAAGTACCTACTGTTTTACAAACTGTAGGGTATACACAGCGTTATCAATTTCCAGATACAGAAAATATAAGCCTGCTTTCATGTCTGTAAGGTCTACAGACGTCAAGGTATTTTTTACCTGCATACTTGCAACGCGCTGCCCTACTGTATTATATATCTGCAGTGTTGCCTGCTGATAGCGGTATCCCCGGTAGTTTACATATAATGTATTCTGTGCGGGGTTGGGGTACAACGTCATTGCTTGTGCACCGGTTTCTATTTGGTTTACACTCGCTGCGGTATTCTCATCGAACACGGCAAACGGGCTGAATGTTTTTATTCCTTTACGGCTCAATTTGTACATACCATTAGCATCCATTGTAGCCGCGACAGCAGCATCGGCATCCCAACCTGCAGCAGTATAATGAGAGATGTATGCCTTTGCTCTGTTAAAGCTGTTCACCTCCATAGAAGCATCCCAATACAATTCCATTTCAAAATCTAAATTGCCCGAGTTTGTATTATCTACAAACCAGGTAGCGTCTACCAGTGGTTGTGTTGCATCTACAGAATATCCTGTCGTTCCGTCAGACAATACATCTGCCTGTACACCTACATCTAATCTTGTATTGATAGAGCCTGCGCTTGATGTCATTTTACAAGGGGCATAATTGTTTTCTGTACCTACGTGAAACATTTGTGTAGTACCACCGTTTACATCTATACCCAACCTGCCACCGCCCGATGTGATGGCATAGCTATCTTTCGACCCACCGTTAACTGAAGCACCCGTTAGTAAAATCAGTTTATGAGCTTGCAAATGCAAATGCCCTTTTAGCAACTCCAGCTGACCGTTAATGCGCAACTCAGTCCCCAGTTTCACCACAGCACTACTACCGGAACAATTAATGGTTAGATCGCCTAGTACATTATCACCCGTCAGGCTAAAACGCAAAGCACCTGTTAACCCTGTTGCCGTCGTCACCTCAATATCAGAACTACCGCTGCCTTTAAATGCGCCTGTACCACTTGCTGAAAGATCTGCCCCTGTAGCAAAAGTTAGTGTATGTCCGTTCAGGTTCATGTAGCCGGAAGTCAATGTGAGCATCCCCATCAACATAACATCTGCAGATAGCGAAACCTCATTTGCGCCCGTCATATCCACTTCTACAGCCTGCAAACCTGCACCGTTCAGCTCCATACCTGCCAGTACGCTCACACCTTTATAAATAAGGTTGTAGTTAGATGTAAGATCAGCAGAGCCACCCGTTACTTTTAAGCTACCTGTGCTCACCACAATAGTAGCACCATTGCTCAGGTTGAGCGTACCACTGGCAATAGTCATAGCACCGCCCGATAAATACAGTGTTTTGTTAACCGTTATTTTAGCACCCGCCGCCATCATGGCATTGGTTGTATAAAAACTATTTACCGAATAGTTTCCCGTAAATGCCAAACCGGATAACGTACCGCAAGACATACTATCTATATCAATATCTCCCGATCCGGTTAAAGTTCCGTTGTTAACCTGCAACACATAACCTGCCCCGCCCATCAATGTTCCATCAACTTCTAAATTTGCCGCCAGGGTTAATAATACATTTTGGTCCAGGGTTACATTTATTCCATTTGCGATTGAAACTTTATCGCCTGCTTTCAGTGATGCAGGAGGTACATTACCATTCATCCATGTGAGTTTACTGCTGAAGTTACCCGACGCAACAGCCGTGTAATTAACAGCGTAAACGGTACTGTAAAATATTGCAGCTAAAATGGTCAATAAAAAAGGCTTGAGGAAAGAGTAATTTTTTTTCATAGCATACCATTTAATTGTGATTGAATAAGATTGCGACTATGTAAAAGTTATCGCAAAAAATGGTAATGCATTTTGTCATTATCAGCCGTAGTTATATTATAACTAACAACTATTCGATATAAGAAATTATTATAATTTACTAACTGATTGAATGATAACTGCTACAAACATTAGCAGAAAAGAAAAACCATACCAAAACCTTGAAAACGAAAACTTGGCACAAAAACTTTATAGATAAAAAGTATAAAAAAAGGGCGCCCCACAAACCAAATTATTGCGAGGCACCCAGATGACGACGATTTTAAACAGTCTTGTTGTAAATAGTACTATTTCTTTACAAACCGTTTTGTGTACTTAGTGTCGTCTATACTAACTTGTAATGAGCGTTGAGCTTTGATACTGCAATGCTGTAAAATAACGGCTCTATTATTACAACATGAGTGACGCTTGATTGTTTAAAACAGATTTTTTGTATCGTGCAGATTATAGGCAGATCTTATAAAATAGACCATGCTTACAGGGTATAAACAGTATCAATAATTCAGCTATGCCGCTTGCTGTACGACACATAGCTAAATACCTTCTGCACACGGCAGGGCTTAACCTTTCTTTGTGCCTGCAGCTAATAGAAACTATTGATAATGAACACGCTTTAGCGGATGTTACACTCTATTTCTAATGCAGAAGTAGATGCATAATTGTCGCTCATACATACTATTTGAGCTTCATCTCTGCTATATCCGCGATACTCTCTTAACACAACAGTATCGTAAGTGCCTTTGGTAACGCAATAGCACATGTGCTTGCGTTTGCAGGATGTGAACAATAGCACGACTGCTACTATGGCAAATGCCATTGTAAAAAAACCTCTCTTCATATCGCCGTTGTTATACAAACGATATAACAAATTGCATGCCTAAAATGCAGCATGTATAATAATAAACGGAAAACGCTACTAGCGGATGTTGCACTCTATCTCAAGCGCGCTGGAAGAAGCATAGTTATCGGCAGAGCAAACCCTTTGCGCCTCTTCTTTCTTGTAGCCACGGTACTCTCTTACAACAACAGTATCACGCTCGCCCGCAGTGACACAGTAGCATAAGTGCCTGCGCTTGCAAGAACCCATTGCAATAATTATAGCTAGTGTAACGATGATGAATGTACCCTTTTTCATGTTTTTATTTTTTCGGGGCGATCATATGGTTTTTCTCTCACGCCTCTATTACCACCCGCAACAAATGTACTGCACCAACATACGTTTGTGTGTTAATAAGAGGTTTAAGTGTTGTTATTCTGCTGTTAACCGATAACACTTAATACAAATACACATGCGTAATTTTCTGATTACTTTAACGCTACAAAAAACTAATTCTACAAGCTTAAAGCCTGCAATATCTTATTTTTACCACCTGCTTTCTGAATAAACGATACATTTAAATGATAAGAGATCATATCATTACCTACTCACCATATATTTTCATTGTGGGAACGGTACTGTTTCTACTGTTTAAGGTGTACCTCATTTTCTCGCGCCAGCTCACCTCAGAGTTTAAGTACCTGATGGCCAACTCCTTTAGGATACACAACGCGCAAATGCTACGCAATACTTTCAACGAAAAGCATAAACGTTTTTTTAAGCGCAGCAATAACATCAACAAAGTATATCTGGTATTTGCGGCCATTGTAGCAATTGTATACGGTATATTTTCTGCTACTGTATAAAGCCGTATTTTAGCTGTATAATATTTAAATCATGCACAAGTTTCTCTCTGTTTTAATCTTCGCGTTGTTACCTGTATTGGCTATGGCACAGCAGGGCGATAAAGTAAAATGTAAAGTAGTAGATGCTAAAACATTTAAGCCCATAAAAAATGCAGTAGCTACTATAGAAGGATTGAACGATACTACAGGCCGCAATGGGGTGTTCATTATATACATTCACCACCCGGTGAAAGTACACCTTGAGGCAGAGGGCTATGAGCCGACTGATGTAATGGTACAGGCAGGTGCTGCAAAAACTATGCAGTATTTAAAAATGTATACAGAGCGCCGCAGGCATACCATAGAGAACTAGCTAAAAGCTACAGGCATAAAAACCACACATTTTGTAAAAGTGGAGTAATGCCATCGTACAAAAGGGCCTTGGCATAGTATTTGGGACTGGTTTGCAAAACATCTTATATGCATCGCCTGTATGTCCTTTTGTTACCATTGCTATTTTCACTTACAGCAAATGCACAGGTAAACCTACAGTTTGCCCCTGCCCTTAATATAGGTGCCGGCATGTACGAGGGCAATGGGCACACAATGTCCGATGTGATGTTCAACATGGGCGGGCGCCTGCGTTTAATAGGCGATTACCACCGCATACAGTTTGGTGGCGGTATTGATGTACATACATTCAGAATAGATATCGATCGTGTTAGCGACCTTACTTACGACCCCATCAACGGTGGGTATTCGTTTATCTGTCCTCAATTTAATTTAGCCTGCAAATTTCCTTTCAAGAAAAATCACAACTACTTCTATACGGGTGTAGCAGTAGGCGCAGGTATTACCACACAAAGAGATTGGGCAGGGCCAATAAACGGGCTAACCGGGGCAGACCTGGGTTTTGTCATCAATCTATCTAAAAGGTTAGACTTGGAGGTATCAGAAAGTTGGCGAACCTTTGTGGGCAAGGATCCCAATGGGCATACAGCCATACCTAATACACAACCCGAGATCAATAGTACTATCTACACTTACATATTCACTACCAACATAGGCATCCGGCTAAAAAGAGTAAAGCAAAACTAACAGCACTACCCACAAAAATCATCACTACTTATTAATGTGAAATGTGTGACATTTCAGGTCGTTTTTATTAAATTGTATGTTCCGTTTATAGAGAGAGCTAGATTACGTGGTGTTTTTTTTATTCCTATTGTTCACCACTATGCAAACATTTTTGTTATCAACTTGTTATTACGAAGTTATACAGATGTTATAGACCCCTGATTTGTTGGAGGCCGAGCCTCGACATTGTTATTTAATCTGTTTTTATCTAAACACAACCGATGGACACACACGGTAAAATAGTATTAATGATCGCCAAAGATGTAGGATTGGCAAATATGATCAGGGCGATACTGGGTATTGTGCAGCTGGAGCTGGTACATGTCTCATCCGGTAGCGAGGCAGTGAATATTCTCAAAGAGAAAACCACCGGCCTTATTATCTGCGATGAAGAACTACCGGGGATGACCGGCGGCGATATGCTGGAAGTAGTGCGTGGAAATGAAAATACTCGACAAATACCTTTCATCTTACTCACCACCAAAGACGTACCAAAAGTAGACGACCCGAGTCAACAAGCCGACCGATACATCAAAAAACCTTTCACTGCCCGCAATGTGCTGGATATTGTAAAAGAATTTATTGTTTACAAAACAGACTAGTTCAGCATCTTTTCTATATAACTCATAGTGGCTAAATAGTGATCATTGTGTTCTGCAAAGAACAATACCATATCTATTAAACGTATAGGTTTGTTTAATCTCGGCTGCATGGCTATGTGCAACATCATAACCCTTAGTTACGTAAGCGCACTGTCACATTAACAATATTTTTTGAAAATCAGCAAACGAAAATGGTGCAATATGCGTTTATATAAATAGAAAGCAGATTGTAAGATAATAATAGTAGTGTAGTGTTTAGTGGGTGTATTAAGGGCGGCCGTTCATGCGGGCCGCCCTTCCTTCTTTTTATGTATTTATCTTTTTTCTGTATATCAAAACCACCTATAGGGCAATAACATTTTTTATACAAGCCTTTAACAGTTTTAAGCCTGTTTTATGCGTAACTTTTAATTACTATTAGAAAAAGAACAGAATATGGATACCCAAACAGAACAGAAGAGTATGGCGACTTTAAGTGGTTGTATTAACGAGTTGGTAAAAGATGGTTACATAGACAACTTTAAAATAAAAGACGCACAACTGTATGCACCATCTAACGGAAGGTTATATGATTCTACAGAAGTAGAGATAGATAATTTCTACAGGTTTGAAGGCAGCTCAAACCCCGATGATAACTCTGTACTATATGCCATCAGTACCAACGATGGTGTACACGGTATGATTGTAAATGCATATGGACCATATGCAAACGAACAGGTAAATAACTTTATAAAAAACGTAGAAGATATTAAGAAACAGAAACCCGGTGTTGCATAACAGATCAAGTAGTGTTTGTGGGTTCGGCAGGGCAGCTTGTAATACAGGCTGCCCTTGCTTTTATAGAGCAACTGTCATATTAATGTAGAAATAATTCAATCATAAAGCCTATGCAATATTCTGGCATCAACTTTGACTTAGGTTGTAAAAAATAAACAGAATGAAAAAACTGCACACAGCTTTGTTACTGCCTATAGTAATACTACTTGCCTCTTGTGAAGGTAATACCGACTACGAAACTATAGTTACCAATAACACTAGCAAAAACATAACTATCAGGTTTTACGATGGGGCTCAGTTTCTCTTACCGTCAGATGCTGTAACTGTAAATGCAGGAGCAACACAAACCATATATGTATATAACCAAAGAGGAGGAGTAAAAGACGCGCACAACCCGGTAGCCACACTCGACTCTGTTAACACAAAAATAGATGGCGCTGCCCTAAAAAAAGACATAAAGAATAATAGCAACTGGCAAAGTAATGTGCAAAGACGTAGCAGGGTGCCCGCAGATTATAAACATACTTACACGTTTGTAATTAACCCGACAGACCTTCAATAACTATCGCTTCATCACCCGCCCGCTGTTGAGCATGCTGCCTGTATTATCTGTCATAGTATAGATGTATGTACCTGCGCTTAGTTGCTGCATAGGCAAACTAATAAGGTGCGCCCCTTTTGAGTAGAGTTTGCTATCACCAATATACACTACCCTGCCATTAATATCAGTTAACTGCACTGCCAGTGTTTGTGCCTGCGAGAGGGTTACGTTCAACTGTGCATTACCGGTTGTAGGGTTGGGGTATGCGGTAATGGACCTTATACTGTTACCTTTCACTTTAGCAATACTCAATAACGAGTCGTTATAACGGTACATTTCCCTATCTACAGATGCATCCTGAGCACCAAAAAACAAATCTCCTTTATACGCTATAAAATCACTTATGTATGCCGACTTTGGTGCACCGTTTTGTTGAGTAGCAATTTCTACAACCATATAAGGGTTATTAGATCCATCATAAACATACAACTCCCAACCTGTTAAAGAATCTGCGGCGCTCATGTACAGCTTGCCATTGTAAACAAATTTCCTATCTATTTGCAATTCTTTATTCATGCTACAAACAGGTGTAATAGCATTAGTTGAAGGTGAATATTTCAACAACCCTAATTTGGGTGTAAGCCCCGGCAATATAAAACCCGTAAAGTACAACTCATTATTATACACAATCATGTTATTGTGTTCGTATGCTATTATAGAATTATCAGCTCCTGCATGATAATCCACGACCATATTGGGAGAGTTAATGCCATCATATTCATATAACTCACTGCCTGTAGATGGTTCTGGCAAAACAAAATAAAGTTTGCCGTTTAAATGCGCTATATTTTTTGACACTCTGTACTGCGCATTATGTACAACCGTATCCATAGTTCTGCTAATGATATCGAAGGCAAATAAATTATTCTCAAAAAACGAACCACCTTCGTTTATATATAACTGATTATTTAGGACTGTGAGGTTATACACCATATGAGGGCTGGTTGTATTAACAGCAGGCAAAGTAAGTATTGTATCTTCTACCCCTGTTGCTACGTCATACTCAAACACATACCGTTTTAGCTTATCAGTTTTATGGTAGCCTGCATAGTACAATTTGCTATTCAATGCGGCATATGCATTGTATACAACCTCGATATCTTCACCCCATATTATATCAATTGTATCATTTACAATATCATACCTAAAAATGCTAAGTTCATAGTGGATATTATCGTAAGCCAGAAAGTAGACAGAATCCTGGTAACCCAGTATAGGAAAGAAATGACCTGATATAATTCCTTTATTCAAGTCTTTTATCATCTTTGGCGGGTTTATGTCATCATACATGCAAGCCTCTACTCCATATAAACTATCTACCGCTGCCTGAAAGTACAATACCCCTTTGTGCACTAAGGGCGAACCGAAGTAAGAAGAATGCTTTTTGTTGATATCATATTTAGTAATGCCCGGTTGCGCAAAAGACAAGGCTGGCAATAGCCAAAAGATGATTATCAGGTGTAGGTGTTTCATACGTTTCTATTCTTTGAAGTTACGGAAACTCTTACAAACCCCTACCTTTGTATTTATGCCCGGGCAGCTTAAAGATTATTATAAAATACTGGAGGTATCTGCAGATGTAGATGCCACTGCCATTAAGCGTGCTTACCGCAAACAGGCTTTTAAGTATCACCCAGATACTAACAGAGACAATAAATTTGCCGCACAACATTTTCGGGAAATACAAGAGGCTTATCATATACTGGGCAACTCTTTCTCGCGCAAGAAATATGATTACGACAGGTGGCTGGCAGGTATGAACACCCGCGCCGCAGAACAAGAAGTCATTACCCCGCAATGGATACTGAACGAGTCTGTAAAACTGAACATCTATATGGGCACTATAGATACCTATAGGATGAGCCACCGGTCTCTTAATAGTTATTTAATGCAGCTACTCAGCGATAGTAATATGGCTGTTTTAAAAGCCGATAGTGAGCCGTCTGTCAACGAGAGTATCATTAAACTATTACTAAAAGCAACCGACGGACTGAAGATAAAATACATGGTACCCATTGGTGAAAAACTAATGGAGCTTACTGATAATGAACATGTTATCATACGCCTGATAAGGGTAACCATTGCCAGACGAAAACGCCAGGCCTTCTGGGCCAAATGGCAACCGCTTATTCTCATACTCATATCCCTGCTATTGGTAGGCTGCATGTACCTTTGGGGCAGGCTACATTAATGACAAAAAAATCTTGTTTTGTAATATACATTATTGTACTTTTGATATTAACATATAGGAGGAGAGATATGGCACTTACTAAACAAGAGGCAACTTTTGTAAAGTGGGTAGTTTTGCAGGGCGATAAATTAAAGGCAATAAAAGAGGCTTATCCCAAATTAGAGGAGGGGGACGAGCAGGAAGCCATCCGCCATATTATGCAAAACCCCGAAGTACAAAGACACATTGATGCAGGTGTGCTGTACATGTTTAAAGACATTGTTACACACGCCATCGTAAAAGAGCCGGAGCCCCTGAGCTTCGACGAACAGTGCGAGCTGCTGAGGCTGACTATTAACGGCGAACGCAGCGAAGCAAAATACGTAGTTACACAAGAAGGGCTGCGTATAAAATTTGTACCACCCGATGATGATACACGGCAGTATGCTTTGCAAACACTGCAAACGCTGCGCGACAATCAGCAAAGGCAATGGTTCTAAACTATGTTGAAAACAAACCTTAAAAACATATCGCTATGAAACACACCTACAACAACAATCCCGAGTACACAGAAGTTTTTACCAGCAAGGTGCACAACATTAGTTTGTACATGCCCAAAGACGTAGCCAATGGCTACCACATGAGCAGGTATGTAGCGGCGGGGGCGCAAAACATTTATGCGGCAGGCGGCGCTACCAAACAACTGCTGGAAACCATGATGGATAAAATGCTGGAGCTGTGCAACGACGAAAAGAATGTACAACACCTGCGTACAGATATTGCTACACTGGCCAACAACATCAAGTACCGGTTAAAATACCCGGTTGATGAAGATTGTGCTTTGCGCATGGGTGCTATATATACTTTTACCGATGGGGAAGATCCCGACCAGACCGACGACTTCTGGACCAACAAAAAACTAGCCTGGGCAAAAGGAGATGCCACACAAAACATTGCACCCGACCCCGAGCTGTACCGTTTTTTTTTGACCACAGGAATCGCATCCACACCGGCATGGAAAGAGCTATCGGATACTTTGACCGATACGAACTATTTCAAAACAAGGCAACAGAACCTAAACGCGATAACACCACAGAGATAACATCCGTAGCTACAGAAGTAGATAAATGGTACGATGGCTTTTGGAACATCTCTATGAAATATTGTGACGGAGATATACGCGCCGCAGAACATTTTATGGATACCAGTGTGTTTATGTTTTACTACCGCATCAAGCAGAAGGCTGCCTGGGTGCAGTGGCATAACGATCAGGTGAAGAACAGCAGTAGTACTTAAATGCTACTGCTTCACAAACTTCAATGCTTTACCACCTTCTACCATAAGGTAGTACATACCACTTTGCAAGGCAGATACATCTACCCTGTTGTTGCCCTGTTGCAAATGCAGTTGCCGCACAGCACGTCCGGTAACATCGTAAATGTTGGCGCTGCTGGTTTTTGCATTGCTGATGACAATGTAGTTTGCAGCAGGGTTAGGCGCAATAGATAGTTCTGCATTGTCAGATATCTGATGGACAGATGTCGGGTCGGTACCAAACACCGCTAGTCTTGTTGCTTTCTTTATATCTGTTTTTATTAAGCTTTTCATGCCTGAGGTTTGGTTGGCAGCTATCGGAGGGCTCCATGGCCATCCGTTATTGTCATACTCGCTCAGGTAGCAAGATTTATCGTCGAACCTGTTCACCTCCATACCAGTCTCCCAAAACACTTCTGCATCTACCACATACTTTTCAGAAAGTTGCCCACCTGAAATATACCAGGCCGCTTGCACACAAGGCAGGTTATTAGATATTACAGAGCCGGAGCTACCATCTGCCAGTATTTCGTCTTTCAATGATATATATATCCTGATATCTCCTACACTGCTTCTGTCTGTAAGCTTTATTGGTGCATAATGCTTACCTGTGCCTAATGGCACCATTTGCGAAGTACCTTTCATTAAAGAGAAGTACAGACCAAACTGATCCGGCGTTATCAAATAACTATTGGGGCCACCTTTATGTATAATTCCACCCGGCGAAATAATAAAACCACCACCCAAAATATGGCCGTTATTCATCAACAAAGTATCGCCAACAATTAACGCACTGATCAAGTCTAACTGTCCGCCATTACCTTGCATGTCCATCACAAAGTTTCTAAATATCGGCAGGGTATGAACGGTGTTGTACACCATGAGTTCTCCTGCATTGGGCAAGTTAGAGCGTATGTACATACTGGATGGCGTTACACTGGAGATGCCTCCTTTATTCTTGCTCACTAAATATCCATTGTCTATCAACGTCAGGTTATAACGGTTCAGATCCAGATAACTGCTATCTGTTGTTAGTGTTCCTCGTATCACCACATCTTGTTGCAGCAACACTCTTTCTTTTTGTCGCGCTGTCACCTCAACATTCGTTAACCCTGTACCCGTCAGCTCTATACCGGCGTTGCATGGGTAAGAGTATTTCACATTGTACCCCATATTTAAAGGCATACTGGCAAAACCGCTTATGGATATGCCGCCACTTTCTCTGTGTATCAATGCAGGTGTAAAGTTGGTCAGGTTAATAGTACCATTGGTGAAAGAAGAGGTGCCACCCTTTAGCCTTAATCGCTGGTTTACATTCCAGGTAGTATTTGTGCTGATGTTCACCCCGTCTAACGACAGTTCGTCTGCTGTTACTGTTCCCGTAAACTTCACCACACATTGTTTACCCAGCTTAACAGTACTCACCTCAATAGTACCTGTACCGTCCAGCGTACCATTGCTGATCTCTATGTAGTTAGCGGTATTACTCAGTATCCTGCCCGATGGCCTTACTTCTAATACTCCGCCATTAGACAGTATAATATCTTGATTAAGCGAAACGGTTACGTTATTGTAGATCGCTATCAAATCGCCACTCGAAATGGTTACCGGCGGCACAATGCCATTATACCATGTATTGGGATCGTTATAATTTCCGGAGTTTACCGCGTTGTAGTTAACGGCAGATGCTGCCAATGTGCATACTAGTGCTGAAATGGTTAATAGGTACCTCATAGCAAACTGTTTATACTACAATTTACAAAATTTCACACTAATTAACATCAATGGCCACTACCCCATTTTGGTGATCTCGTCTTTCAAGCCTTTCAGCCAGTGCATATCGTAGCTGTTCTCACCTTTTTTAAACTTGGTTTTAGGCATATCTTTCGGGATGATGACCGGTAGCGGAACGGTACTGGAGGCGGGGGCTTCCTGCACGTTTGGCGTGGCGGGATTGTAGGTCTCGGGGGTTTCTTTACTCAAGTCTCTATACCTGAACCATGCAGCAAAATGCCTGCGATAGTCGCGCTCTGTTTTCACAGCCTCTCCTGTAAAATCCAACCACTTATTAAAAGCAGTGAGCCACTTAGCCAGTTGTTCTTTATTTACCCTGCCGGAGCTTACAAAAGGATACACAAAGCGTTGTCCGTCGGCGAGAGCCTGTTTACGTAACACATCAAAACTGTTTTGTTCTCTACTCATTTCTATACCTCCCTTAAAATCTTCTTCGTCGTCTACTATATCAGACGTTGTTTCGTTTTGTTTCGTTTGGTTTTGTTTCGTTTCGTTTGCCGTTTTATGCTGAGGCTTAGCGTCGCTTGCGTCGTCGCTTAAGCGTTCTTCTTTTTGTTTTTTCTTTTTAGCATTTGTAACAGCAGCTCCTTTTCTGCCACGCTCGCGTAATACTTCTCTGCGCTTCTCCCAATAGTCCATACGGGCTATCAAACTATCCGACCAGATATATTCATCGTCGCATTGCAACAACTGAAAGTATTCTACACAATCCTGCACAAAGGCTATCGCCTCTTCTGTGGTCATCAACAGATCTTTTGCCAACACATCGTAAGCAAATGCAGTGCCTATGTTATACTTATATTCATCGCAGTCGCGCAGCCTTTCCAGCAGCCGCCACCAACGTCCATACCCTTCAAACCCGTACTTGCTGATAAGCGCCACCAACTTGGGGTTGCTTGCTGCATTACTATCGTGACTGAACCAATAACTTTCTTTTTTACTCATGGTTAATATGTTTTTAACTGGTGATAATATTTATGTCAAATAATTGTCATTATACATTAAAAATTACATCAAAAAACAAGCCGAAAACAGTTTGGCATTGCTTTTGTTTTACAGTTATTAAAAGAGGTTTTGTTATGAGCATGATGGGTATGGCTATTGGTGTTGTTTTATATGTAGTGTTGTCATTAGTGTTTATTGTCAGCCTTACCTCCATCTGTTATCAGCTCTCGCCCTACAGTCGTTTGCGTGGAAATGCAACACTGCCCGAGTGGGAGCGCAAAACCCTTTATACCCTTGCCGGCTATCCGCCTGTATCTTTACTACTACTCATCATACTGGCACTTGTTGTACCCCATTGGGCTGTAGGCAACCTGCCAGGCTTGCGCCTGTTGTTGTGGTTTTGTGCAGGGCATGTATTTATTACCGTAGCCGGTATTGTAAGCGCGCGATACTTACGCAAGCGCAACACACGCAATAGCTTTTATTACTTTACGGATATTGCCGCAGGTTGCATTTATGCCTGTGCATTTATCGGGTTACATTTTTATCTTGGGTAGAAATTAAACTACCTCAAAATGTCCTCAACACTAATAGGCGGCATTCTAGCTGCAATTACAACAATCGCATTGTTAATAATGGTTGGCATGTATGCAAATAAGAAAATAGATGTTGAAAACAACAGAAAAGCTCTTTCATTATTAGCCTTTACGCCGTTGCCATTGATAGTACTATCATCCTTCTTATCAAAAGAAATTACAATCTACAATTGGTTAAACTGGCTAATCGGCATTATAATCATGTTAGTAATAATAGGTGGCTCTGTTGCAGCTACATTACTTGTCGAAAAGAAAAGACTCTATGTAATATTACAAGCAGTAAATACACTTCTCTGCTTTATATTTATAGCACTTTTCTTACTGTCATTAGACTAGTATATAAGTATACACAACCATAAAACCGTACTTTGGCACAAAGTTTTGCTATGGGCGAGTTATTTCCACTCATCATTATTATAGTTTTTGCTACCATACTCACAGGTGTATTGCATACACTCATCAATAAGTTGTTACCCATTGGTAAGCAACCCGCACCTAATACATGGCTAAGGGTGGTATACTTTTTTATGATGTTTTACACACCCGTACAGTTGCTGATATTGATATCATCAGGTCATCATTTTCCCATAGGCAGCACACAAGAACATCCGGTAGAGGCTATCAACTTTACATTACTGCATGGTATACTCGCCTGCTTTGGCATGGCTGTGAGTATGCTCTACCGCCGTACCAACAAACTGTATATGGGTGTATTTCTGCTCAATACCATGTCGGCCATCTTTTACTTTATGAGCGGACTGATACTTTTAGGTATGGCTGATTGGTTTGCTTAGACCGAGTATTACCAACACTTCCCCTCTCGAGAGGGGTTAGGCGTGTGTCCCTTTTAACTCCTCTATCTTGAGTTCAATCACCCCGACCACTTTTTCAATACCATTCACTACATCCTTATCGTCAAAACGCAACACATGAACGCCCAGCTCATTTAAACGCTGATCTTTAACTACATCTTTTTGATATACTTCTTCAAACTGATGTGTAAAACCATCCAGCTCTATGGCTAACATCAAATCATAGCAAAAGAAATCAACAATATAATTGTCTATAGGCTTCTGTCTGTCGAAGTCGTAACCTAACATTTCCTTATTACGTAAATGCCCCCAAAGCTTTATTTCTGCTTTAGTACTATTATTCCTTAATTGACGAGCCAATTGTTTCAACCTAGGATTATATGGTATGATCTTACGCATATCACTAAAAATACATTTTACTCGACAACCCACCCCTTACTCCCCTCCAGGGAGGGGAAGCAAAGGGTAAACTCTCTCAATAAGAGGTTTAGGGTGTGTATTCATCATTCATAACAACTTACTAAACACTCCCCTCTTGAGAGGGGTTAGGGGTGTATCCTTGTAGCTCATAACAATCTCTCAAAGAACTTCTACAACACCTTCCCTGCTTTTAGGGAAGGTGGCACGAAGAGACGGAAGGGTATTAATACCACCCCGCCCTACGGGCACCCCTCCTAAAAACAGGAGGGGAATACTTATTTACTTTTCAATTAGTTTTTCATGGTGCGGGTTCAGTGTATACTTGCCATTCTATGCTGCGGTTTTGTTGCGTAGTTGCAGCTTCCGTTCTGTGAACATCTGCTTCAACTCCGGATGCTCTTCTATACGCTCTCTGTTATCGTTATACAATACCAATAACCCATCCTCATCGTTACACTCCTGCACCATTTTTAGTAAACTCTCGTCACTCACAAATAATGAGTACGGGTATGGCTTATGCTCCGGTTCTTTTACCTGCGTATGATTATTCAGTGGTATTTGCACCCCTGTTTGCGGTATCTCTGTTTCGTCTAAAATACCCAGACCCAACAAGTCTAGCGTAGCACGACGTTTTGCTTTTGTTTCTGCCTTCATCATGGCATTGCACAGTTGCTCTCCTTTAAGATTATGGATAGGCACGGCGCCAATGCTTTCCGTCTTCCGACCGTCAGCAGTTGACGCTTGTGCCGTTACCACATAACAACCATTTACCGCCTCTCGTGCTTTTATCTCGTGGCTTACTTTGTGCAACTTGTTCAGCTGTTGTGCACCTCCGCGGTGGCAGTATAAAATCTCTTTTCCATGCAGTTTTAGTATCCTGAAAGGTTGCGATAACGGATCCAGCCCCAGCTTATCGCATACCTGCTGATAGTAGTTTACCTTTTGCGCGGGCGTTAGCCTGCTGATGTCGCCATTCATTACCAGCGACGATAGTATGTCGTTCGTTTGTTGCAACGAGTATTGTTCTTCTTGTAATAATTCCTGTGTTTTCATTTTCAATACAATTTGTTTTGTGTTTATAAGTTGTGTCATGCAGCTTTTTCTATATGGTTCATGATCTCCAGCCGGGCACGTTTTTCACCGGCAAAGGCACCTAAGTGAAAAATAGCATAAGCCAGCTCTTGTACATTGTCTACCTTACGAGAGATACAGGCTATCGCTTCAGGATAGGTTGTAGTCTGCTCATAGCATTCGTCTATTATGTCGCATAATTGCTCATTCCTTTCCATGCTAATGCCCAGAGCCTCAAAATAGGTTTCGTTGGGCGATGGCACGGCGTCAATAATTAATCCTGTCATTATCGTTCTGTATTGCATACTGCTTTGCAGCAGTGTGTGTTTACATGGTTTGTATTGTGTTGATAGGTTATAGTTCTATTGATGGTGATGTAGGTTTCAGAAGTATTATGCACTCAACCTCATGTTGTGTTTCTGCACATATACATCTTCTGCGCGAGCCACTTTATCTGCAGGCTCAACAAAGTTTATAGGGGCGGCACGTACTAATTGAATTCTAAAGAACACTCCACCTTCCAGCAGGCGAACATCGTAACCCATTACACGCAGTTGTGTAACCTCGCACATTGCGGCATAGCGGGTAGTGAATACTTTGGGGTGGCAGTTCTCATTCATCAACAATTGCATACCATCGTGGTGGGTAAAGAAAGGCATGTTCAGCAGCGATGCCATTTTACGGTCTACCTCGCGCAGCAACCTTTCTTTTATTTTATCCTCTTCGTTGCTGTTGGCAATAAAGCGGCGCATCCACTCCAGAGAGTCTGCATTGTAATAGCTGGCTATCCAGCTGCTCACGTGGTTGTAAAACATGTTGTTTATCATATCTGTAGTTTTTGTTGTTAGATTAAAAATGGTAGATCAGGCAAACAGTCTCATGTGTTCAACATATTCGTTCAGGTCTTCCATATGTACATCTTTATACTCATGCTCCCAGTAATCGGCCACATGCATTTTACCTCTGGATTGCTGAAAACCATACTGACCGATGACATAACAATTCAAACGCCCCGTCATGCTCAACCAACGCTCATACACCAGGCGGCTGATATTTAACCTGCGCGACTGGCTCATAGGCAGGTAGTGCCATGTTATTTGTATGTACAAACTCGTAATAGCAAAATCTTGTATATGCCAATTTTTTATTAACTTTGAGCTGTGTTTTTTATTTTTTGTTTTGAAACGCCCGCTTGTGTCTACAGTGGGCATTTTTTTTGCCTCGTCTAAAACACCTACTCCATAAAGGTTTCCGCCGTTCAGGCGGGTATTCTCT
Organism: Bacteroidia bacterium; assembly: GCA_030429205.1. Taxonomy (GTDB): domain Bacteria; phylum Bacteroidota; class Bacteroidia; order Chitinophagales; family Chitinophagaceae; genus UBA5543. The sequence goes on along the minus strand of JAUICZ010000001.1, from coordinate 1,771,375 downwards.
GCCGCTGTTGTTGTCATATTTACCGTCATAGCTTTATAGTTTTTTTGATACTCGCCCGGGCGTTTTGTTTTTTACTCAGGTTTGTTGTTTTCCAAATTTATTTATACATTTGTTCAAACAATGTTGCATTAAGGTTGCTTTGTTAGACAAATGTACATATTCTGTACAAACGTCCAAAATTAATTTGAAATATTTTTAAACTTAATGTATTAGTCTATGAGTATCCATGAAGGCGAAGCGTTGCAAAACGCCGCACGTATGAGCAAGATGGGGGTACACGGCCTGGCAATAGCTTTGAATGTGCCCCGCAGCACCCTATACTACAACTTCAGAAAAAAGAAACTGGACGAGACCATGCGCCTGCGTTCTGCCAAAGCTTTGGGTATAACTACCGACCAGCTGTTTGGCGGTGCCTATAATAACCCTGCCGAGCATTTTGACAATGACCGCACCACAGGCGACGAATTAAGAGCAGCAAAAACTATGGGAACAAACGTAGAACAAGGCTTACATGTAGTACCTATTATGGCACAGGCCGGCTACAGTAAACATTATTTAGACCCCGCATTCACCAACGAGCTGGAGGTGATGAACATCCCCAACATGCCCTACCGCGGTGAAAAGTATCGCGTGTTTGAGGTGAGCGGCGACAGCATGGAGCCGACTTTGAAAGAAGGCTTTCATGTAGTGAGCGAGGCAGTAGCACCTGAATACTGGAACAGCACCGCACAATTTTATATACATGTAGTAGTAACAGAAGACCGCATTATGGTAAAACGCCTGTACCGCAAAGACGATGACAGCTTTGTGTGCATCAGCGATAACGAAGAGTTTTACCCGCAGTTTGTACTACCCAAAAGCGAGATAAAAGAATTATGGTTGGTGAAGCGTAAGATAGACTGGGAGATGCCACCACCAAAACGTTTTGAGATAATGGTATAATGCACAAATACACCTTATACATCCTGACGATCGCCGTGCTGCTTACCGCATCTTGCCGCAAACGTTATTACGATTGCAATTGTGCAGAGCTGACCATCTATTACACAGTAGATAGTTTTAAAACGCCGGTACGTGCCCGTAACTACGAGCAGGCAAAACGCAAATGCCGCGACCGTGAGCTGAAACTCAGCAATACCAACGGACTGGGCACACTCTATTGCACAGTGCCAAATTAAACGATATTGGGTTAGTATGTATCATACACACACGCAGCGGGCTTTGCCCGCTGTTTTTTTTAGAAGTTACAATTGCGTTACAAAACACATTGCAGGTAAACCTATATTTACCTAAACACTTATACAATGAAAAACCTATGCACCGTATTTCTACTGCTGGCTACAAATGCAGTATTCGCTCAACGCAATATAGACTTTAAAATAGACCTGGTTTCTCTAGCCGATACCAGTATGGTACAAAACAATGGTGCAATTAAGGTGCACAATGTTATTACTCATATGGGTGGCGATACACTTAAAGCAACAGATACACTAAAATTGTCTATGCATGCCAACGGCTTTATCTTTCCGTTTGATAATGGAACAACTATTGATTCGTTTTTGTATTACACTCAAAAAACAATGGTGAAAGGAGATACCTTACAGGTGAACTTTCCTCCCGTAATTATAAGGTTCCCTATTGGGTGGTACAACTTCTGTTTCAAAATAGATGTAACAAATGCCGGCGATACGGTTAACGATACATTACAGTTAAACAATACCACCTGTACCCAACTACAGGTAGTGCCAACATCGGTAAGTAAACTAAACACCAACATACAAATCACCCTCTACCCCAACCCCACCAATAACAATGCAACCATAAGCATAGATTTAGAACAAGCAACAACACTAAACGCTATTGTAACCGATATAACAGGAAAAACTGTACTCCAAACCACACCTACCTTATACACCAAAGGCAAAAACCGTATTCAGTTACAAACAAGCAACCTACCTGCAGGCACTTACATAGTAAACTTAAAAGACCGGCAAGGAGCACAGCTCTGGAGTGGCAAACTCATTAAACAATAATTATACTAATAAAAACTATAGATACTTAAATGATTAACTCAATGTAGATTTTTTTGATAAAACTATGTATTTTTGCTAGCACTATTTTAGTACCATAAACCGTAATCTATAAAACAAACTAACAAAACCCTATTTCTTATCGTCTATCCTGAATAGAAAAACAACCTAAACATGACCTCCCGTAAACCGAAACGTACGCGTGTTGAAAAAACACGCCCTAACCTTATTGTCCGGTTTTCATCATTCTTTCATGAAAACAAAAAAGAATTACTTGTCATTTCGGGCACCTATTTTTTAATCGCTATACTACTAAGGTATTTTTACCCGTATACAGACCTTGCATCAGATACCGGAGGATACATCAACTGGGCACTACGCGACTTTGAGTATGGCGGACCCAGACCATTAGGTTATTCTTATTTCTTATATTATTTGAGGCAAATATCCGGCAGCACTACCATCATATTTATTGCCCAATACTTGCTGCATTGTATATCAATTCTTTCCTTTTGCTATACCGTAATACATATCTGCAACATCAAAAATAAAGTGGCCAGATATGGTTTTCTGCTGATAAGCATCATATACATTCCTGCTATATACATGACGAACATGATCATGTCGGATAGTATATTTACATCCTTAACCGTTATCATCTTCACTTTATCTGCGTGGATGTTACACAGCAAAAGCTGGCAATTCATTATCCCCATTTCAATTATTCTATTTTGTATCATCACCATCCGTTACATCGGGTTGATATATCCTGCATTTGTTATTCCGGTTTGTTTGTTCTTTTTCAGAAAAAGAGTGGTAGGCATTACGCTCTCAGCATTACTGCTGTTGATAATATATGGCTATACAGAAAAAGTAAAAAGTAAAACTGAAGAGGATCAGGGTATTAGACTATTTTCTGCTTTTGGCGGCTGGCAGATAGCAAACAATGCGCTACATATTGTGCCGCATTTAGACAAGTCGAAACCCATGGTGGAAAACCAGGATCCTCAAATACAAATGCTCGATTCGGTAATAAGAACTACCTACAGCATAAATAAAGAGTGCTATCCCGGGAAAGACACCGTTACTTATATGTTCATATGGCAAAACGAATCCCCTCTGCGTACTTTTCTCAACTATTATCGTGCAACACAAAAACCTAACGACTATTATGAAGCATGGAACGAGGTGGGCGAGATCTATGCCAACTATGGAAATGAATTGATTAAAAAAAATCCCGGCAAATTTTTCAATTATTATCTGAGCAACAATACAAAGAATATGATCTACCCCAATGGCGGGTTTCTGAACTCATTTGCAGATTCATCGTATTATGTAATACGGTACTGGTTTGGTTGGGACGAAGACATCAACATTCAACCGCGTAAAGATGTGCTAAGGCCACTGCTAATCATGTCGCCCAAAGTATATAGTTTCTACTGGATACTATTTGCCGCAGCTACTGTATACATCGGTATCATGATCTTTAAAAACCGTTTAACGAAACCGGCAATACAACTGGTATCACTCATGGTAGGGTTTATATTACTTTACTCTGCAGCCAGTATTTATGCCGCCCCCGTCAACCTCAGGTTCTTATTTCCCATTCGCATGATGATGATCGGTGTTATTTTTATTGCAATAAATCAAATATTCAGTAACAGGCATATTAAAGCGTAAATGCTGATACTCACTATATAAATTAAAATACTACCGCAGCGGGCTTTGCCCGCTGTTTTTATACGTAACCAACCCAAATTAAAAAAGCAGCACAAAGTGTTGTACATTTAGTACAACCGCTATCCCCCAAACACACCAAAGTTATGATACTGCTGCTGAACAACACAACTGCGGACATCAACTCGGTTGAACTCTTGCTGAAGAGTGCCGGGTATATAAATGTCATCTCAATTACCGCTAAAGACAATTGGCAGGAGCAGTCGCGTATAGGCACGATACTGCTGGTATTAGACGAACCGGACAACGCATTGATAGAAGCCTGTACAAACACCTACCCGGGTAAAAGGCTGATGATCATATCTACCCATAACAAACAAAACAAAGAGCTGCAAAAATATTATAATTACAATGGTGTGTGTGTAGCCATGCAAAACCTATCTGAAAGCATTTTGCAAATAGCCATAGAACATGCTGATAAAAAAACAAGCAGCCTGATAGAACAGGTTGATGTAAAAAACCTGTTTAACGAAAACCCCATACCTATATTCATCTTCAATATAGAAGACTACAGCTTTTTGGACGTGAACGAAGCCGCACTAAAAAAATACGGCTACAACAAAGACGAGTTCATGAAAATGAGCGTGTTGGACATACGGCCCGAAGGCGAACATGAAAAGCTAAGCAATGTTTTAAAACACGAAACATACGATGGCTACTACGACTACGGAGTCTGGAAGCATAAGAAAAAGAGTGGCGAAGAGTTTCATGCACAAATAATAGCCTATACCAGTTTGTTCAACAATCAAAAAATAAGGATTGTGATGGCTATAGATGTGCAAAAGCAGGTAGAGCAGGAAAACGAAGCCGCTTTGCTGAATACCATGTTGCAGCAACATAAAAAACTGGTAGATGACATACTCACTTCTGTAAATGAAATGCTGTGGTCTTGCAGGGCAGATGATCTCATCATCATATACGTAAACAATGCCGTTGAAAACATTTACGGATATAGAATGGATGAGGTGATCGGTATAAAAAAACTCTTTGAGAAAGACCACATACACCCGGACGATCTGCAAATAGTAGAAGATGCGCTGGTAAAGCTTCATACCGACAAACATGTAGAGGTAGAATACAGAATATTTGATGTAAACGGCAAGCAAAAACACCTGATGACCAGAGCTGTTTTAAAAGTGTATAAAGACGGACGCCCCGATTACATAACAGGTACAACGGTAGACATATCTGAATTACAACTTACCAGAGAAAAACTCATTGAAACTACCAATGAGCTGGAAGATATGATGAACAGTATCACCGATGGTTTTTTAATGCTGGATGAGCACTGGAACTTTACTTTTATAAATAAAGTGTTTGAAGACCTATATGGTGTAAACAAAAAAGATGTCATCGGGAAGAACTATTGGGACTACTTCCCTAAAAACGCAGAACAGAAATTCTTTGCAGAATACAGCAACGTACTCAACAACCACACATCTGCACATTTTGAGGAGTACTCTCAAACTTTACAAAAGTGGGTAAGTGTAAATGTATACCCGGCTAAAAAAGGCATTAGTGTTTACTTTACAGACATCACAGAGCAACACGAGCTGCAAGACAAAATCAAACAGAGTGAAATAAACTTAAAGACCATCATTAACAATACCGATGAAGCAATATGGTCTGTAGACAAAGACATAAAACTGCTGATAGCAAATAACAAATTTACAGAGTTGATACATGACCTTATAAACATCACCCCACAGCCCGGTGATTATATGCTGTACGATGAGTTTGGCGATGATATAAAGGCTATATACAACGCGGCATACCTGCAAGCACTGTCAGGAGAAACTTTTTACAGGGTAGAAAAAACAACTATTAAGAATAAAACACACTACTTCGATGTAACCTTCGAGCCCATTACCGATATAAATGGAGACATTACAGGCGTGAGTTGTTTTATGAATGATGTTACAGAACGCAGCACCTACACAGATACTATTGAGAAACAAAACAAAAGCCTCCGTAATATTGCCTGGCTGCAATCTCATAAGGTGCGCAACAGGGTAGCTACTATATTGGGGTTAACATCGCTACTGGATAATAAGCATAACGATGTTGAGCTGAATAAAATTCTGTTAGGCATAAAAGCAGAAGCGGCAAAACTAGATCTGGTTATCAGAGAAATTAATGCCGAAGCACAAAAGGCAAACCTCTGAGCAGGCACATATATATATTGGCGCAAGCTCCAACAATTAAAGCCTTATATTCGTCTATTATACAGACAACCATTAATTACCGGTGCTATCATGAAACCCAACAAGCCTGTACGCATTCAGCAAAACATAAAGGCAGAGTTGCTTGCTTTCTTCAACAACAATAAAAAAGAGTTGCTTATACTTTCTGGTATATATCTGCTTATTGCTATCCTACTCAAATACTTTTACCCTTATACAGACCTTACTTCTGACACAGGCGGATACATTAACTGGGCATCCGGCGGTTTCAAGCATGGCGGTCCCAGGCCATTAGGCTACTCTTATGTACTGTACTTTCTGCAACAGTTTGCCAACAATACTACTATCATATTTATAGTGCAATACCTGCTGCATTGTATTGCCGTTTTGTTCTTCACCTATACCATACTGCATATAGGTAATATAACCAACCGCTACATACGCTACAGTTTTTTACTGATGAGTGTTGCTTACCTGCCTGCTATATATATGACGAACATGATCATGTCAGACAGTTTGTTCACCTCTTTAACCATATTGCTGTTTACGCTCTCTGTATGGTTATATTACAAAAAAAATATTTACCTCATCATACCCATAGTGGCTTTAATGTTTTTCATTATTTCCATCCGTTACATTGGTTTAGTGTACCCTGCATTTGTAATACCTGTTTGTTTATTCTTCTTTAGAAAAAAGTTTACGGGCGTTATACTGTCAGGCATTTTGCTGCTTACTATTTACGGATATGTAGAGAAGGTAAAAAGCGGTACCGAAAAAGATCAGGGTGTAAGGCAGTTTTCTGCATTTGGCGGCTGGCAACTGGCCAACAACGCACTACATGTTGTACCCCACCTGGATATTGATAACCCACTGATAGAAACAAACGACTATAACCTACTGGGGATAGACACCATGATACGCCTTACCTATGATAGAAACCCCAACCTGTATCCGCATAAAGACACCGTAACCTACCTTTTTATATGGGACAAAACATCGCCCCTTAATATGTATCTGGAGTATTACGCACTACATAACCGCAGCAAAAAATATTATAAAATGTGGAACGAGGTGGGTGCTCTTTATGCAGACTATGGCAGCGAGTTGGTAAAAACCTACCCCGGTAAATTCTTCAGGTATTACCTGCTGAACAATGCTAAAAACATGGTGCGCCCCAATATCGGCTTCTTCAAATCCTTCTCAGACTCTACCTATTTTGTAAACAGGCTATGGTTTGGCTGGAAGGGCGATATGGATATACAACCCCGCAAAGATATTTTAAGGCCTGCACTACTCATAACACCTTTTGTATATACTTTTTACTGGATAATATTTGCAGCTGCAGCCGTATACCTGGGCTTAGCAATAGGCAAAAAGAAAATGGCACAACCGCAAGTGGTATTAACTGTACTAATGGTAGGCTTTGTATTGCTGTACTCTGCTGCAAGTATTTATGCAGCACCGGTAAACCTTAGGTTTTTACTACCCATACGTATGATGATGCTGGGCACTGTTTTTATTGCTTTGCAACATTACACCAGCAAAAAACCTGTAACACATAGTTAATAATAAGTTTTGGGTGAATAGTTTGAATAAATAACACATATATTGTATTTTACTAATTCACCTTAAATTTTTAAACATGAAAAAGCTCCTAATGGTTTGCGGCATCTTTGCTGCAACGGCTATCACTGCGAAAGCACAAACCCCCGATCTTAATGTCCACAATCAATCTAGCTCATCGTTTACATTTGTAGCACATGGAGAAAACACAGGCTGCGGCTTCACGTACAAATCTCCTATGCCGGTGCCTTTAGCACCCGGCCCAACCAATGTGCATTACGCGGATGTATCATCAGCCGGGCTGGTAGATGGTGGTGGTTTCCCAATTTCGCCTACCGGCAATTTTACGTATGTACAAATAACTCCTGACCAAGGTACTTGTTCTACACCTTTGCCAAGCACTATTGTTGGTGATTGCGGTACAACGCTCACTACTATGAGTGCGTATGATGCAAGCTGTGCTATTGTAACTGTTACTATACATGTTACAGCCAGCAACGTACACATACAATAGGATTGCCACCTTTAACAGGCAACACATATTTTGTAATTTTTTTATTCACCTTTAATTTTTCAAACATGAAAAAAATCCTAATGATCTGCAGCATCTTTGCTGCAACGGCTATTACTGCAAATGCACAAACGCCAGACCTTAACGTCCACAACCAATCAAGCGCATCGTTTACGTTTGTAGCACATGGAGAAAACACAGGCTGTGGCTTTACTTACAAATCGCCTATGCCTGTACCTTTGGCACCGGGACCGAACAATGTGCACTACATTGATGTATCGGCGGCAGGACTAGTAGATGGCGGTGGTACACCAATTTCGCCTACCGGCAATTTTACATATGTACAAATAACACCTGATCAGGGTACTTGTTCTACGCCTTTACCAAGCACTATTGTTGGTGATTGCGGTACAACAACTACTAACATCAGTGCGTATGACGCTACCTGCGGTATAATAACCGTCAACATACATGTGAGCGGTGGTAACGTACACATACAATAGGTTTGTTACTTTAAATAACATTATCCCTCATCTGATATCAGATGAGGGATTTTTCTTTTATACCGCGCTACGGCTTTGATAATTTATCGGTGCTGCACTATCTTGCAGCAAATTATTTATAATGAGAAAAGCCCTATTGATCTTGATGGTATTGTTTGCCGTAGCATGTAAAAAAACAACCTCGCCCCCGCAAACACCACCATCATCCAACAACAACCCTACAAACCCCGGCAACCCCAACAACCCCAACAATCCATCTCAACAAAGTAAGGCCTATTTTATACCCAACTGGTATAGTGGTGATACTCTACTGGGTTATGAGCTGGATAGTACCAACCAATCTACAGGATATGTAGATACTATTTTTACATTGACCATAAAAGATACCAGCTTCGTTGTATACAAAGGCAAGCGATACTACATATGGACAGAACCTATTGCAGCTATAGACACTTTTGAGCCCGATGCAGACCAATACGGCAATTGCGTCATTAGCCCAACAACTGACATAAAGGATGCTATATCTGAAAGCTGGCTAAATATAGCTGTACCACATAAACATAAAGACTTGCAAGGCAACTGGTCTTACACCAGACAATCTATCATAGTAAACGACTGGACCAACTTTAAAAAGGTGAATTTTGGCTACTATGCCAGTACTACACTTTATAAATAATAGAACAGGCAACCTAATTGCGAGCTTTGAAAAAATGTGTTTTAATGAAAACGTATAAGCTATTGTGTTTTGTACTGCTCATCAGCATATCTGCACAGGCACAAAAAAGCTATACCAACAAAATGTTGGGCTGGACTATGACAATGCCTGAAGGCTGGATATTTCTTGAATCAGAACAGCCTAAATACCTTGACCTGCTTGACGAATACAGGCAAGAAGGCAAAGACATACAAAGACGTAAAGACAGTGTTGCAGCATTGGTAAAAAAGGGGCTTTACGAACCTGCAAAGCAAGACCCCAATAATTTACCACCCGAAGTAGAACTAACCACTCCGCCACCACCACCGGTAGAAAACTTGTCTGATGAGGCACCGCCAGAAATGGAAGGCTTGACTGATGAACACCCACCTGAACAGGTAGAGTTGGATGATTTAAGCCCGACGACTCAATTATCAAAAGTGATGGGCGACAGAGAAAATATCATATTCAGAAAGGGTGCCAATTCAATAAATATGATTACCTCTCCCATGCGTATCTACAGCCAACGTACAATACAGGAAGATGCAGAATTGATCAAAGATAAAATGCTGAAGAGTTTTAAAGACATGGGCGTGACCGTACATGAAACCATGTCGAACGAAATGATACAAGGTAAGGAGTTCATCAAGTATAATCTTGAACTGAATGCATTGAATGGTGTTACCATGCAAGCATATTTATTTTTCTGGGGAGATGATTTCATTTTTTGGAGCACGGGCATCATATACCAAGACGAAGAAAGCCGAAAAGAAATGCTGGATGCTTTTAAGCAAGCTGTATCTACATTAAAATAATTATAGTTATATCTAAAACAAACGACCCGCTACGTCAAGGTAGCGGGTCGTAATATATATAAACACCCCGAGTGATCTGTCTGTAAATACACTATTGAAGATACTATACGCTACCCCCCATTTGCAACCCCAACCCGACGAAGCAGGAAACCAGCCCACCGAAAAAGGCTTGTTCTATATCTAAGTTGCTTACCATATATAATGCTCCTCTATTTGTCATAGAACTATCATTCTATGCCATTTATTTACTATATTTAATGACAGATTAATTCTATTATTAAAGAAAGGTAAACGAATGACTGAAAATTCTACTCGTAAAGAGCAGGTATTCTCAAACAAAGTAAAAAAAATGGTGTGGCAGAAAGCTCCGGAACTAATAGGACACCCCCCGGAGATATGGAGGAAAGATGAAAACAGCAAACCCATGAACTGGGATGAGTACCTGAACCCGAAATGTAATAACGGTTGGAAAATTACTTATATAAAACCGCTCGAAGAAGGCGGCACTGATGATATTAGTAATTTACGTGCAGTAAATCTGCACCATCAAAGCAATTGAACAGCCCCTACAACCATCACCCCCGTTAAAGTATACGGACCGCTTGAAGCTAAGCCTACATTATAGCTTTTTAGTGGCCTGAATACTTGCGCTCCAAATAACACCCTACCTACATTCAACGCAAGGGTATATTGAAAAGCCAAATCGAAAGGAGCTACCTGGTTGTTTGCATAGTCGCAAAAAACGTATGTTGGCACAGCACTGAGTTTATTGCACAGCGTAACATCGTCTGATAACCTGACGGGTAAATTGAGTGTCAGGGGCACACCAAAAAAGCTGACTCTTGGCCTCACGTAACTCGCCTGACCTATTAAAGGGGTATACTTAAAGTTCGTGAGCATTGCCGCATATTTTATACCGGTTGAAAAGTAAATGCCCTTTGGTAGTTTTCTAAACCCCACTTCTACCTGTATAGTATGTGCATTACCTCTATAAGGTGTGTATGTTCTAAGTAAACTTTTACCTGCCGACCATTGAGCGCCTAAACCTGCTGTAACGGTTACGTTATTGTAATTCTTTCTGGCAGTTGTGCTGTCAGCATCCTGACTGTATGTGAATAATGGTAACGTTACGAACAAGAGCAGCAGTATAGGTTTCATACTACTAATATACCTAATTTAATCTCCTTCCTCCAGCTGAAAAACTTCTTCTACAGGCAGCTTAAAATACCGGGCGATCTTCATGGCCAATACAGACGACGGTATGAACCTACCCGTTTCAACCGAATGGATGGTTTGCTTAGACACCCCTACTGCTTTGGCAAGGTCTGTCTGTGTGATGCTCAGTTTTGCTCTTTCTACTTTAATAGTATTCTTCATGAACCTATCTTCTTATTTGTATCTGGTACAATGCATAGCCCAATACAAGCGCAGCCAATAGTACAATTACCAGGTACAACCTACCCGTTTTTCCTTTACCCAGGCTAACATGGTTTGTGTCTTCCTTATAGTCCCACGCGTTGTCAAAATACAAACCTACATGAAACATCAGCAGGTAAAACACGATACAAAATGTGGGTACAATAATAATATCCGATGCCCTAAACACCATATTATCTTCAATAAATAATACGATGGACATACTCATTAACACAGCCATAGATAAATTGAAACACACCAGCATAGATTTTGCCCTGATCGCTTTTACACGCTCATCGTCATTTTTTTCTTTGCTGAATGCTGCCATGTACAACCCAAACAAAACGATCCACCAGATCATATAACCTTGCTGCTCGGCTGTCATCTTCGGCATCAGCTTTAACTCTGCAAAACTATTGATAGCCCAAAAGGCAATACCTGCCCCTGCTATTACTAAGCCCGCTACTTTTGTTTTATACCCGTGCATTTTACCAAAACCGATCATAACTGTAGTATTTATTTTGACCACACAAATATAAGCAGAATTATATAAAATACAAGTAAACTTTACTTTTAGTAAACCAGGCTTGTACTTATAAATATTGCCTAAACACAAAAAATCCCGCCAACCGGCGGGACTATTTATGATGTATTTGTTCGTGTAAGTGTTGTTATTTCCTTACCCAAGCTTTGCTTTGCCATTGCATAGAGCGGGCAATATCGTTGGCGGTTTGTTGCCAGTACTCCATATCGGCATGTTTGTTATCCCAGTAAAAATAGTGGAACTCCAGTGTATGCCCGTCTGCCTCAATATAGTAGCTCAGGTTATAGTTCCATGTTTTCTTATTCTTTTTGCACAAAGGGTTGTTGCCTTTATACATAGTGGCAAAGCTGCGGTATTGTTTTCCGTTGTGTTGGTACACGGTGTCTTGTAATATATAGCCATTCTCCAGCTCGTGCTCATCGGGGTTGTACCAGCTGCTTAAATGCTTGGGCTGCGTTCTTCTGTCGTGTATGTTCACCTGTAGCTTCATACCACGATCGGCACGCTCTGCCCCGGTAAAGAATACGGTATAGCCACCACCATCGCACTGATCCCAGAAATGCTGATACTCTTCTACCTTTTGCAGGTTTTGCGGCAACTTCATAAACAAGCTACCATCAAACAGTCTGTACTGCTCTGTACCTGTGGTATTATTTGCAGGTGGTTCTTTCGCGAAAACAGCTAAAGGAAACGCTGCTGCGATCAAAAAAGAAATTAGGCGCATTTTATATCTCTTGTTGTAATACGCTAAGATAAGGTTTTATTTGCTTTTTGTTAATAAGTTCCAACTCTTTAACATCGGCAATTAGTTATATATATCTGCAAAGCCGTCTAAATGCCAGCTGGTGTCGTTGCGCACCTGCACTATTTTAATGCCACCGCGCTGGTTACCAAAATTGTAAGACAGCTCAGACAATTCATCGGCCGATTTAAACACCATGTGCTCTTTGGTCACCTCTTTAAGCGTTACTTTATATGGGCCCGCATATGGCATATTAGGTATGGTCGGTATCAAAATAGTAGTATCATCGGGTATGCTTACTTGAAAATTCACCTCGAACTGTGTAGCAGGTATCAGGTTGGGCGGAAAGCCGTCTTTGTTTCTCTTCAAAAAAAAGTTCCAGCGGTTATCTCCGTCTACCCTTTCTGCACCACTGGTAATGCGTATACTTTTTGTTACTACCTGGTTGGTATTGGCAACAGACATGGTGACGCTGTAATTACCCGGCTTCTCATACGCGTGTGTTGTTTCTGTACCGGCTATCGTTATTTGTTTGTTGTCACCAAAATCCCAGGTCATTTCTGTACTGGCAGAGTAGTTGCTGATGAAGTTCAGCGTTTCTTGAATATACGGATGCCCTGTTATCTTAAAATCAGGCACATGTTCTTCTACCACAGGCGCAGGATCGTCGCCTTCTTTTTTATCGCATGCAACAAAAAGGCCCGTACAAACCACCAATAAAAAAGCAAACCCGGCGAATTTTCTCATCAACAAAATATTTTGAGTGTAACATTAAAGATAAGGCAAAACAGGCACATGTACCCAAAACATAATTATTGTAACTTTCGGTTATAATCTACTTAAGTGTCTGCCTACAAACAGAAAGTTAAACATATACTCCCTGCCTTTATCTTCATTTCGGTTATTACCAACATAGCGTTATTGATAGCACGTTACCTGCTGGACATTCGGTACGATGTATTGGATTTAAATGCTATGGTTTGGGGTTTTTGGATACCGATTGTTACTGCTGCTCTGTTGGCTTTTATCGTATTGGCTAAAAGAACCCGTATACTCAATTACAAGAAGAACGAGAACGGCATATTTGGCATACAAGTTGTGTTTTGGCTGACGGCTTCTGCAAGTTTTTGTATTGCACAAGAATACCTATCAACAGCCACAGGAAAACTACAACAGGTAAACACGGTTTATGATATCGAAAAAAATGAAAAATCTAAGTACTACCAAATAGACCATTTTAAAGTAGCACCCTATTGGGGCGGTGCGCATACAGATTTCAAAGTCAGCGGGCGACACAATGATGATTTTGATATGACTATATACTTCTGCCACCCTATTATTGACACAGATAGTAATGAAGTACTGCAAACAAAATACTGGTATGGGGTTAGCTTCTATAAGAGCATCAGCAACCGATTGGATGATGAAGAAAAGCAAGAACGTTATATAGAATTTTATAAGGAATGCATCAGTAAGATAGACGCTTACAACTTTTATGATCTGGACCATTTTGAACGGCTTGATAAATCGAGAAAAGAAGAGGGCTTTTTAAAAGCTGTAGAAGCAAGAACAGGCGAACCGCCCGGAAAAGGCTTAGTAATACTTGAGCCGATAAAAGAAAGCTATGCCAGTAGAAACGGTACAAAACCCTACTGGCTGGCCGGAAGCTTTGCAGCAGGTGTATTGTTGCTGTTGATACTAATCGCCTACCCTAAACTTGACGAAGAAGAGCTACAAAGGCAACAACAAGGCAAGCCGAGCCAACATACTGAGGAGTGGAAAGAGATGCTGTTGTATTTAATACCGCGCAACGATCATTTCATTACTTCTATATTACTGAACCTAAATATCATCCTATTTCTTGTCGTTACCTTTGGTGGTGTTGACATGATGAGCCCCAGCGCAAAAAAGCTGCTGGAGTTTGGTGCGGTAAACAGAACAACTGTAATGAATGGTGATTGGTGGCGACTGTTCACCAACACTTTTTTACATGCAGGGCTGTACCATATTATTTATAACATTTTTGGGATAGTGCTGGCAGGCATTGCTGTAGAACCCATACTGGGACGTAAACGATTTGTGGTGCTATACGTACTCGCAGCATTGGGCGGCAGTATCGCTAGTATATGGTGGTATCCCGATGCTATATCCGTAGGTGCATCAGGAGCCATACTGGGTTGTTTCGGGGCTATAATGGTACTGGCATTTACCCCTGTTTTTGAAACAGGAGGACGAGTGCTGATGTTAATGATATACGGTGGATTTGCAGGCCTTACCATACTCTTTGGGTTTATTGTACCAAATGTTGATAACGCCGCACATATAGGCGGGCTGCTAACCGGGGCTGTTGTTGCTTTGTTTATGTATTTATTTTCAAAAGAGTCTATGCATGAGTAGAACCCTTTTCATAACCATACTTATAACGCTGTGTTTATCATCTTGCAACACAACAACAGATGAAGAACAAATAAAAGCGGTATATAAAGGATACGCGCAAGCTATAGCCAACAAGCAAGGCATGGAGGCTACCAAGTACCTGGACTCTTATACCATCGAGTTTTTCGGCAGGCTGCTGGACTGTATAAAATATTGCGACAGTGTTGCATTAGCTTCAGAAGAGTTTTACCCCAAATTTGCTACACTGCTGGCACGCAACTTGATGCATAAAGATAAAATACACAGCATACAAAACGGGGAGCAACTATATGCCACATTCGTTAACCTGGGGCTTGTAGACAACGATAATGAAATGATGTCATTAAACATCTCTCACCTGAATATTGATACAGACCTTGCCATTGCCACAATGGTAGACTCTAATGCGGACACATCTTACGCAAAACTCTATTTTATAAAACAAGATGACGAGTGGAAGTTTGGTATGATATACCTGCTGAAATCAATATCAGAATTTCTGGAGTCAGAGTATAAAGCAAAAGGCGTATCCGATATCGATTTTATTAACGCAGCAATACTCATGGGCACAGGCCATACAATGTCTAAAAACTCATGGCAAAGCCTTTCAGATCACCCAGACAATAGCATGGAAAAATCGCTGATAAACTCATCAATAAATATTCCTGATAAAGACACCGCAGCTGCAGAATAGTAGCGATGTAAAATTATAGTTGTGTTGCAGTGTATACCATGTCTACCGTGTAAGTTCCTGCTACTGCATTAACACCCGGTGTAGCTTTGTACTTTACTTTAAACGTTTGGTTACCGCCGGCATCGCAATTGTTTAGCAATGTAGTTGGCCAGCCAAAATAGCTGAATGACTGCCAGCCTGTTAACTGTGCAAAAAACGGCTGTGTACCACCGGTGTTGTTATCCGTCACCGCTATCTTCATTACGTTAGACACTCTCAATAAGGTGTTTAATACATACGATCCTGAATAGGTAAAGTTTCTGGAAGAGGGCTTAACGGTTACTTTGAATTTCTTGTTAGAGCGTACCCTTAGTTCGTGCTCCGCAGTCTCAACACCGTTTATCAAATCGTTCAAAGAATTGAACTCGATATTCTGTACCGTAGTGCTGCTTACAAAAGAAATATCAATAGCGTCTGACAGGTTCAGGTTTGCTGTTTGAGATCCACTCGCCGCATCATTCTGTGCCTGTGCAGCTATGCTGCATAAAGCTAATAATGATATGACGATGATCTTTTTCAATGTTTGTTTGTTTTGTTTGTTGTCTGTTCTGCTTGTTGTTTGTTTGTTGATACAAATATCGCTCAAGTAGTGCCACACCACCCAAAATATGTTATCGGTTAACTCTCGATTCACGATTGGTTGACAAGCCATTAACAAATAAATACCCCTGCATATCCATTTTTCGGCAATTAATTGAGACACGAATTGCCTATATGCTATAAAAGGAAGGCAATTCTGTAGAAGTAGTTCTACAGATAATGATTATTTAATGAAATACGTGAAAAACACCCGTTGACAAATAACAACTATTGATATACATTCATGCCAAACTACCACCCACATGAAAAAGACCATCCTCTACACCACGGTTTTGGTATTGTTGTTTTCGTGCAACAAGATCACTAGTCAGCTACCTGCCGTAAATGTTGAGCCGTACTTATTAGTATTGACTGCATCTCATTCGGGGTCAGATGCTGTTGAAGTATTATTCCGGCAAAAAGTATTTGCAAAACACGATACAATTGAAGTATCCGTAAGAAATATAAGGGGTGAAGCCATCAGGTCTGTTACCATCATGCTAGAAATGTGTAGCGGCAACACCTATAATTACGATAGCTGTTATTTACAAACGGCAACTACGGTAAGTGAGGCTATCAAAAGTAATGAAGAGAGTGGCGTGATATTCACCATTGCTGACAAAAAAATAGACTTAAAATCAGAGTTGATCAATGTTTCTATTATTAACATCACTTATGAGAACTCCAAATCCGAACCTCATGAATTCTCAGGAGTATATACAGGTGGTATTTTAAGATTTGTTGACACCGGCTACATAAGTATTAGAGATACAACATATGAAAACGCGAACGGAGGAGATTCTATAGTTCAACTAATAGACACCTCCAAATTACTACGTCATTACGGTGATATGAAGGGGTATATTGATATTGATGGAAGATACGTGTTTCATATAAAGGGGCAAGGCGACACACTATACAATGCTACAGGAAGATTTATAGATGCAGATAACATTGTTGACGGGCTCATCCGAAAGGATGATAACACAAAGTCTATAGCCACATTGGCACCACAAACTAACATCAATAACATATACGAGGATTCAAATGCCAAAATTAGGTTTAGCTGGTATTTAGAAAAACCACTCGGGCAAAGCTCTATAGACAGCATATCTGTAACCGCTACAAAAAACTAATCATGAAAAAAATATACTTATATACAACAGCAATACTCTTGTCTGTTTTTTTCTACTCAGATATACATGGACAACAATCAACTTTCAGTATTGACAAGGCTGATATAACTATTGAAACCCAAAAGGATTTTAATATTCAATATGCAGGTGTAGGCAAAATTGATAAGATAACTTTTGATGTTACCTACAAGAGCAAAGACAAGGCATACGAAATAAAGCTAAACAAAGTTGTTGACGACCAACCTGAAGATGAAAAAAAAGAGGTTGATATTAATAAACCTGAAACAGAAAACACAGAAGTTGCTACCGATATTCCGGACAGACCTGATCAACAAACTAAAACAGACGATAAAAAAGAAAAAGACGAAACTGACAAAACAAATGATAAAAAAGAAAAGGACGAAACCGACAAAACAGATGACAAAAAAATACTCGCTACTATCACATTAAAAGACCCTCTAGTATATGAATCTTTAAAAGAAAAAATGAACGAGTTTGCACAAGAACATTTAAGCGCAGAAAAGGCAATTACAGAAGGTACAATGAGCGGCATATATATATGGCTGTACAGAATTCGTCATTTTGATGACAAAGCACCGATTACCGGAGAGCTGGTGTTTAATAACCTGATTTTATACATGGATGAACGTACCGAAAAACTGTATGCAGACTATGACAACCGTATTACGTTTGTTCAAAGTAAAATACACGATTTTGATGCTGCAAAACCAAAAGTTGCAAATAAAATTAGTGAGCGCAGTTTACAAAAGAAACCTCTTGAAGAAGCTATAAAATACGGTATAGAAGAACTAAAAGGCGACATAAAAGCAATAGAAGATTCTGTTAATTTCTTACGAGAAAAAGAAAGCGTACTAAGCCTATTAGAAGACAGCTTAAACAAAGCTAAAGCCGAAACAGATCGCTTGAAAAAAGTTTTAACTGATAACGAAAAAGAACCAGACTCCGAGAAGAAACTATCGACTACTAAAAAGAAAGAAATTAATAACGCTATTATAGAAGAAGATTACGAAGGAATATTAAAACGATATAACGAACAAAAAAATGAAGTAGATGAATACAAAAAGGGAGTACATACTAACAAAGTAGCTTTATTAAAAGACATCAAAAACACGCTTACAAGTTATCTGAAAAATATCAAAGAGAATGATATTGAACAACTATCTAAAAAAATAAAGAAAGAATACACAACCAATAAAAGGTCAGATTCTTTAGACAGGATTATCTCTCAATTAGAAGAAGAGAGCCGTTTTTGGTCAACCCTAAAAGAAGACACAACCTGGACTCCTGATAATGGAGCCTTATCTATAAACACCGAACAATTATGTACAGAGTATGAGCAAGAATTTTATAAAAAAATAAAAAACTATCTCAGAACACGTAATAATGATAAAAATATTCTTACAGAACATGATATCCACGAAATCACAAAAGATATATTAGAGTACCTGAAAAGCAACAAATACATCTATATACCATACAGGTTGTACGACCAGTTACTTTATGTAACTGATACAATTATTAGATCGGCAATTACCAACAATACTATGTTAGTGGGTAACAATAAGAAACCCAGAGACACCCACACAATAACTAAAGAAATAAAGTGTGATACATTATCTAATATGCTTGTTACAAGTTTCCTTAAACTAAAGCTACAGTTAGCAAAGGCATATAAGGTTGAAGTAGGAGACAAGTATCCTGTATACAAATACTTGAAAGATGACCTAATAAAAGAATTCGTCAGGCGAAATAACAATATTGATAAAAAAGAAAAAGAACTTGACAAAAAATTACTAAGCTTACGCAAAAACAATATTGTTAAGATAGACGAAATATGCATACAGTTTGAGCGAGGGTTTATAGAGCGTATAATGGTCTGGTTAACCATCAATGGTAAGCAAGAGATATTTGAAAATAATTATGCTATCGGTTTTTCATCAGTAGCCAATTTCAAATCTTTAAAAAAAACACGCTTATACTCCCGCAACTCATCTACAATATACCCTTACATATACCTGAGTGACGTATTCTCGAACTACAACAATATGTTGTATAACTATACCAGAGATTATAGCCCGGCAGATACTGTGGTATGCAATATTAACCCCGGAGACAGTAAGATCATTCCGCTGCTCAGCGACAGGCTGGTTACATTATTCGACTCTAAAATATTTACTGATTTCAGGGGATTAAACGAAGAAACACCTAACGGACTGGTACAGATAGAAGTAAGCAAACGTTTCAACATCAATACCAGCAGAATCCCTGCCATCAACAGAAATAACTACGGCTACTTCAACTATATACAGTTATGGGGTGGTGTCAGCAAAATAGAAAAACAGAACAGAACGCTTATACTGCGCAACGATAAAATAGTTCAAAATAATACACTTATATCTCCATCTTACGCTACTAACTTAGACATTAGAAACTACGAACGTATATACGCAGGCTTAGACTTAAACTTATTCTTATTCGATGCTCCGGATTATAAGTTTACCATATATGCAGACATGGGTGCCCGGTATAGCCTGGTTGAGGTACAAGACTCTTTATATACTGTAGATAATAGTGGTACTGTAAGCGTAGGTACGGCCCCGAACTTCCAGGCAAACACATTGGGGCTTGCTCCGAAATTTATTGTTGAAGTATTTTCTGAAAAACGTGTAGGTTTCACATTGAAATATCAATACAACTACACTTACCTGTTTAGCAATAACAAATTCAAACAGGTTGCCAGTTACGAAAAATCGCCTACAGACGTTACTATACTGGAGCCGCATGCAAGGTCATCTCATATGCTTGAATTGAATGTAAACATACTGCCTAATATGGATGCAGATAATAAATTTTTCCTCCGTGGCAGGCTATTCTGGCAGGAAAAAGATGTAAACACCTCTTTCTCGCAAATACAGTTTGGGTACTCGTATAATTTATTCTATAAAAAATAATCCACCTCATCATGAAATATACATGTTACACCATACTCTTGCTTTTAATATCTAGCGCTTCCTTTGGCCAAATAGACATTAATGAAGCGCTGTGGCAAAATGCTTACACATCAGATAACGAAACCTACAAAGCATATTTCAATAAATACAGAACATCTGATAGCACAAAAAGGAGCGAACGATCATTGATTGTCAAATATGCTCCTAAAACAATTGTTGATACTGCTAATATCATTGATGGCGATAAGAAGCAAACCTTTGTACGTGTGCTAAAAGTATCTGTCCACAAACTATATACAGAAGGGAAAGTTGAGGAGATGGTTTACATTGATACTAATAGTCTAAGGTATTACTACAAAGAGTACACAAATTCACATAGCATCACTGTTCAATATCCATGGGGAGACAAGTTTTTATTTTCGGATGATTCTGTCGGTATGAACAACGAGGTGTATAAACCATACAAGTATATATCTCTATATTATCAAGACACCTTAAAATCCAACTTGTTTGACACTTATTCTTTTACAGAAGATGCGAATATTACAAAAAGAGATGTCAGAAATCGCCTGTTAGGATACCATAGCAAGTACAATCTTTATCTGGGCGTTACTTATACACCATCTGTATCCTTACATGGTGTAGCAGTAAACTCTGCAACCTTTACCGACCTAAACGCAATATTTCATAGAGACTCCAACGAACATGCCAGTTATGGTCATTCAGCTTCTTTTCAAATAGGTTACAATTTCCGCAGGCATACTGTATATGCAGAACTCTTACGTATGAGATATGGTTTTGTTTCAAAACAAAGTATAGTAGATTGGAGTCAGGGAGGTCTAGCTGTTGCTGACATAAGAGACATCTCTTACATCTTCAGGAACTCCGGCATTGGCATAGGCTACCAATACAGTGGTTACGAACATCTGATAAACGGTGCAATTGAGATGGGAGTCTACTATCAATTTTTTGATGTTACATATCAGGAAAAAGAGGCTTATAAAAAAGATGAGCTATCAACCATATACCCAAGCAATATGAGAAAGCTCCAACTTAACACAAATGCATTTGGCTTCAAACTTGGTATGGGGCTAAGTATCAGACCCAATTACAGGGTCGAGTTCAAGCTTATGCCTACCCTGTTCTATAATACTACACCCGCTAATACAGGCAGCATTAACACTTATTTCTACAATATTGGTGTTACTACAGGCTTTGCGTACAGAGGCATATAATAACAATAAAACAGCCCCGCCAAAACGGCGGGGCTGTTTATTAAGACGCATTTACTTTCTATTTGTGGTTAACAACTACACGCGTGCTTTGTATTGCAAAATCTGTTTGCAATAGCAGTACATAAGTACCAGCAGCAACACTTGCTGTGTTAATAGTATATTCTTTCTGGCCTTTTACCACTTGTAGCTGTGCTATTACCTTGCCTGTTACATCCATAAGTGTAGCAGTACCCTCACCCTCGCGCGGTAAAGATATATGCACCGTACCATCAGCAGGGTTTGGATAGATATTTGCATTTACTGCAGCTTGAGCTTCTTCTACACTTAGTGGTGCTCCTTCATAAATAATGAAATCATCCACAGCAGCTTCAATAATATTCTGCCCGTTCTGCGTAGCACCGTTATCTATCTTATCTTCTGCGATGAAACGCATTTGCACTTGCTCAGGCGTACCTAAGTATTCGTTCACTTTAAATATTCTTCTTCTCCAGTTCTGGTCAGACTGGCGGGTATAGTCTACCCTTCTCCATATCTGGCTCTTGGCATTTCTTATTTCAACAGACCAGTAGTCGTTACGTAAGTTACGCGTGCTGGCTCTATCGTTACTGTACCAACGGTAGTACTCTATCACCGGCTCAAAGAACGGTAAATCAAACACAGGTGTTACAACCGTTGTTTTACCATTATCAACATCTGCCAGAGAAGTAGACGATGAGCCATTACCGGTTACTAAGCATTTACCGCTGCCACTTGTGTTATCTGCACCCGGCTGTACCGGCAAGCTGCCATCAAATGTACCTACAGGCACTTCGTTCACCCATGTTCCTGCTGTCGCATCGTCAGAAGCGATACCCAACTGCCAACCATCAATGTTGCCTTCAAAATCTTGCTTTACTCTTATGCTGGTAAGACCTACACCATATTGGTAAGGAATAGTTACTTCGTCTGACACTAAGAATGCAGGATCGTACCCCATTGGCAAACCGTAAGATGAAGCCTGGATCACATCGTCTGCTGTAAAGTAATAGTCAACTATTGAACCACCAGGCATACCAGGTATTTGTCCGCTATACATATTACCACTTGTGTTGTTCATCACAACAGTATCCCATGTTGATGATGTACGCAAACGGTAAAGCATACGTAGTTTATCGAAGAACGCAGGGTTTGTCAAAGTAAGTTCTGCGTTTATAGTTGTTGGTGTATTCACCGGCTGGTGTGCCACCTCTTTATGCTTAATAGTTGCATCGCCCAATAATAATATACCGTGTCGCGCAAAAGCATCGATGATCTCTTTGAAATGCGGTGTACCATTACCCAGATTGTTATCGTCATCATCATTCATCAAGGCCGATATCAATATGTCGTGATATATCTCACCTTCTGATCCTGTCGGGCCGTTTGGTACATCATAGAATGTTAATGTAAACAACTTGGTCATTGTATCTACACTACCAGTATTGATAGCTACATCCCACCATGCACCTGCAATGATCTCACCATCGCCGTGTACTTCGTTCACAATATCCTGCGGGTATACTTTCGGAGCACCCGTATAATCGCGAATGCTACCGTTACCAGAGTACCTTGCACCTTCACCCACTATACCATCTCTGTTTATTGCCATAGACCATACATCTGAATTACCCTCACCCAATGCTCCATTTTGGAAAGAAGAACCTTGAGCCTGATAGAACCTGTATGAAATACCATGACCATACTCGTGGTAAACTATATCGCCCACTACAGAGAATGCGCGACAACTTGTTTGCGGTGTGTAAAAGTTCATATTGAACCCACCATTATTATAATATGCATTACATGTAGCACCACTTCTGTCAACAACTGTTGTTATAGGCATATCCATACCTGTAAAGGTTGGCCAATAGCCTTTCATGAAATCGTGTACTTTATTAGCAAAGTAAAATGCACTTACAGCTCTGTAGTTTTGTGTTGTACTGTCTAATGCAGGCAACTTATATACTGTACCCGAGTTAGCCATACTCACACCAAATTCAGGAATACTACCCGATGTAGTGTTGCGTCTTACTGTTGCCCAAGGGCCGCGCATTACATATGTAGCTGTTAGTGGTGCATTTGCACTAGGTACGCTTACATACCCTGTATCATCGGTAACATAGTTATTACCACCAATTTCAACACGCATATCGCTCATCAATACTTCACCCGATGGAGCAAGCGGGCTGGTAACAAATACCTGACCTTTTACCTGCACATCGAAAGTGGTATTCACCTCATTGATACGGTATAACAAATCTCCTGTACGTGCGTCAATGTATCCTTTCACATCGAAAGGCATTTCGTATGCACCAATACCGGTTACTCTGAACGCCCAAGCCGGACGAAGCTCATAACCTGCTTGTGTAGGAACGGGGAACCACTCCCACTCCGGCAAAATTTCTTTACCTGTTAATGTATACGCAGAATAATCAGATGTCATTGCTTTTGTTTGCAACGCATCGTTTGCTGAAATAGTTGGCGCAGCGCCTGGTTCCGGCTGACCATAGTTTTTGGTTTTAACACGCTGTAGCAAACCATCTTTTGTAAAACGGAACTGCAAGTTGGCAAACGCTACTTTATGCCCATCTATTTTTTGAGCAAAGTCAACAAAAGCAGCATGCCCTACGTGGCTGTTTCGGGTAACGTACCAATCGGCAGCGTTGATACCCATTGCAGATAGCTTGCTGCTCATTAATAATTGTGCCTTCTCTAAGTTATTACTACCTGCCACCTGTACAGCCGGGCCATACATATCTCTAAATTCTCCACTGATTCTGTCTACCGTAGCATTCCACCCTGTAAGAAAAGCTCTTCCCTGCTCTTGAGTTTTTGCAATTTTTTCGGCTGTAGCCGCACTCATGCCTCTGGTATTCTGATAAACAGAATACGTAAGCCCATGTTCATGCTCGTGTTCATCTGCACGTACACCTGTTGCAATGGCAAGCAGGCATAAAACTGATACTAATTTTCTCATTCTAAAAATTGATACTGTAATTTTTTTTCTAAAAAGTTTGTTTTTCAAAAGCGATACGGAGCATAACGTAGGTAAGACGTTTTCTTCTCAACTAATGTATTAACAAGAATACTACAAGAAGGTTGCCGAAAATACGTGACATATTGAATATTTACAAACCTGAAACACAACTGTGATAAATCTCTGACAATAGGGGTATAAATGTTACTAATACATAATATTAGACGATAAACGGAGGAAAAACCTTCGGTTTGGGGCCTGAATACTTATAGATTGAAAAAATGTGAAAAAAGCTTTTGAAAAAATGAAGTGTTGCTTATCTTTGCAGCCCGTTCAACGGAAAAACGGCGATCCTGTAGCTCAGTTGGTAGAGCAATACACTTTTAATGTATGGGTCTTGGGTTCGAGCCCCAACGGGATCACAAGAAAGGCCTCACAGCATGTGGGGCTTTTTTATTGCTACAGACTTATAGCCCCTCACCCTAACTAAAAAAAGCAATACGAAACCTATACAGCGCTTACATCACTGCTAACCAACAACTTATCTCCTAATTTTAATATATTAGCAGACAATTGATTATTACATTATATGGATAGAGATACAGAAATTAAGAGAGTAGAGCGTGTAAAAGAGTACCTATCTTTAAATATTAACTTCTCTCAAGAGCTGCAAGACATTACATCTATTGCGAGTGAAATATGCCAGAAACCAATATCACTCATTACTTTATTGGATGATAATATTAACTGGATAAAGGCTTCTGCCGGAATAGACTTAGAGTTCTCTCCCAGAGACACTTCCTTTTGTCAGTATGCTATCCAAAATGATGAACTATTAATAGTTAATGACGCAAGCCAGGATGACCTGTTTAAAACGAACCCTTTGGTGCATGAGCAGCCCGGAGTTAGGTTTTATGCAGGTGCACCTTTAATAACCAGTGATGGCTTCAGGCTGGGAACATTATGTCTTTTTGACTTAAAACCCAACGACCTTAACGAATTACAAAAGAAAACCCTGCAGGTGCTCTCAAGACAAGCCATCTTTATACTGGAATCTGAAATGGCTAAAATCAAGCTGAAAGAACAGGTAGAAGAAATAACTAAGAAAAACGATTCTTTAAGAGCAATCGCCCAGTTACAATCTCACGATATAAGACAGCCATTAACATCAATCATGGGATTATTAAACCTTACTGATGATGAAATATTGGAATTAAGTAAGGAGTGGCTGGATATGGTTAGAGAAGCTGCGAAAGTTTTAGACAGTAAAATACACTCAATCGTCAATGAGTCTTTGGGTAATCAGGATATTAAATTGATGAAGTTTAATAAAATGGTGGAGGAGATTGAAGACTATGCAATATTACTTTTAGATAGCCAGGGGATAGTAGAAAATTGGAATAAAGGGGCAAAAAAGATCAAAGGATATAAAGCAGAAGAAATAGTAGGAAGAAGCTTTAGCACCTTTTACAACTCTGAACAGCAGAAGGCTCAACTACCACAAAAGCTGCTGGAAGAAGCAAGAAAAAATGGCACAGCCCGCGATGAAGGGCTAAGAGTACGTAAAGATGGATCTACTTTTTTAGCCAGAGTTGTTATCACTGCCATACATGATGAAGAGGGGGACATTATCGGTTTCACCAAAGTAACCAGAGATATTTCCGAAGCATCTTAGCATATTGCATACGATACTCATTAAGTAACCAATAGACTAGTAGCTATATTTACTGCATAAGAATTTTTAGTACAAAAATCAGTTCTATAACTGATAAAGTATATCTCGCTAATCAGTCAATTATATACATGCATTTATACATAGATATTTGTTAACTTTAAACAGACTAATATCACCCAAAAAACATGTCATCACCGATTTTAAATAAAAGAATCTATCATCTTGCAAAAACCTTACATAATAAAAAAAGGTTTCCTAGTTATGTCTCAGGCGCTGAATACAGAACTACAAGAAAAGTTGCAAAATCTGGAGATATCAAAAAAGAAGATTTTGTACTGAGTTTAGAAAGGAGTTTAGCCAAGTTTGGTGAATTAGGAGATAAGTATGCAGGTAGCTCTATTGGTTTTTGTGCGGAAACGGTATCTGCAAATAGAGTTCTTCAAGTCCACCCAACTAGATTTAACAACATAAGTATCGGGAAAGTCATAAGACCAAGGACTATGCAATTTGGGAAAAAGTGCAAAATATGTAACTCCTTATTTTAATAATGTTTTTTATGAACGGAAATGATAACTACTGGAATAGTAGTTACAATAATGGAGATTTAGATATCTTTCTATATGACAGTAGGAAAATCATCCATATTGCCACTGCTGGTATGGAGTTAATAAACTCATTAAGCGACTTGCAACCCGCAACACTTCAAGAAAACTTTAGGCTTGCACTTTCTTTTAGAAGAATATATAAATACAAAGTCTCTGATGACATACAAAGAGATAACCTAAACACCCTTGAAGAATACACAGCTTTTTTTGAACTTATGGCAAAAAGAGGCTTTTATTCTTACGATCGAATAAACATTGATAATAAAGAAGATTATACCTTTCAACTTATTGCTAATCCAATTTATGACAAAACCATACTTATAAGAAATGGAGAAAGATTAGGGGACCTTGGCAGCCAAAAAATATCTGAATATAAAATAGACGCATTACAAGCAATAAAAGACTTTCCTGAAGACAATACACCTTTTGATATTAGACCATTTATATAATAATACTTCCTAAAAAGGCTTAGCTTACTTTACAACATTAGTTACAGGTCTTTATCCAATATTAATCAAAACAAACTAGCCTGCTTCAATGGCTTATCCACTGCATCATCTGTTGTAATGTGGAACACCTCACTACCCTCTTGGCGAGATGCTACATACACCTGCACGCCGTTAGCATGTTTCTTAAAGAGCTCTAAAGCAACATCGGGGTTGTTGTTATCGGCAGACAGGTGAGACAGGAAAAGATGTGTCATATACTCGTGCTTATGCGATAAAAAGAAATCGAGCGCCTCTTTATTAGACAAGTGTCCCAAACCACCGCGAATGCGATTTTTAAGTATTGGCGGATACCTGCCATTCTCCAGCATTTCTTCATCGTAGTTCGCCTCCAGATAGGCCGCATGGCATTGCGGCATGTAGCGGCGCATATTATCGCATACGGCGCCAATATCTGTAAACACGCCAACAGTAACACCTGCATAGCTTACTATAAAGCTGCAAGGGTCAACTGCATCGTGCAACTTGCTGAAACCTGTTACTGTAATACCGTTTATTTCTATTACCTCTTCGTCTGTAATACGGCGGTATAGCTCCGGCTTAAACTTCAGGTGGCTTGCATAGTGTGTTTTATGATTCAGATATACGGGTATGTTATATTTTCTTGATAGTAGCTGCGCCCCCTTTGTATGATCTCTGTGCTCGTGTGTAATAAATATGCCTCTCACCTTCGCAACATTCAGCCCCATTTTAGTCATTCGCAGCTCGGTCTCTCTGCACGATAGCCCTGCATCTACCAGCACGGCATCTTGCCCGTTACTAATGTAGTAACAGTTACCGTTGCTGCCCGAGTTGATGGATGCTGTATATAATGACATATTAACTATTCGCTTTGTACATGACCAAAGCAGCCAAAATTAAAGGAAAAACATTACTCTACCCTCTCAACAGTCATCTTCTCTATTTTTTGGTCATCTAAATATTCAATCCTATATTTGCATCGTGCACGATTTAATCTTACGTGATTTTAAATAATGTACAGTATCAATCAAGCAAAAAACAGAAGCGAAATGAAAACATCCCGTTTACAGAATATCATGCGTGTGCTACTAGGTGTGATGATGACTTTTGCAGGCATCGGACACCTTACTTTTCAACGTACAGAGTTTCTGGCTCAAGTGCCCCGATGGTTGCCAAGCAACCCTGCCTTCATGGATTTTGTTGTGCTCTCATCTGGTATTGTAGAAATCGTATTCGGCTTGTCTATGATCTTTCTGATGAAGCATAAAACTAAAGTGGGCATAGCATTAGCCATTTTCTACGTCCTCATCTTCCCCGGCAATATATCACAATACACTAACGGCATTGACGGCTTTGGATTAGATACGGACCAAAAACGACTGATCAGATTATTCTTTCAACCCGTACTGATACTGTGGGCACTCTGGTCTACTGGTGCACTCAAAGCCTTTTTCAAAAAGAAAAGAGATAAGGTTGCCGCTAGCTTTTACGACTTGTCTGCAAAGACACTTTCCGGAGACACTATATCTATGAATGAGTTTAAAGGCAAAACTATACTTGTTGTAAACACGGCCAGCAAATGCGGGCTAACGCCACAATACGAAGGGCTGGAGAAATTGTACAAAACATATAAAGACATGGGGCTTGTGGTGCTAGGCTTCCCTTGTAATCAATTTGCCAATCAAGAGGCTGGCAGCTCAGAAGAAATACAAGAATTTTGCCAGGTAAACTATGGTGTAAGCTTTCCGATGTTCAGCAAAATAGATGTAAATGGCGCCGATGCGCACCCGATATTCCAATACCTGAAAGCAAACCTGGGCGGGTTGCTGAATGATAATATAAAATGGAATTTCACTAAGTTCGTCGTGGATAAAAACGGTAAGCCTGTTCGCAGATTTTCACCTACCACTAAGCCGGAAAGCATTGAAGGGTTTATCAAAAATATGCTATGACGAAAAAGGACTATTCATCACTATACCTAGAAAAGCAGCTTTGCTTTCCTCTATATGCAGCATCTAGGTTAACCACCAAAATTTACGAGCCATTACTCAATGCGCTGGATATTACTTATCCGCAATACCTGGTACTAATGGTGCTTTGGCAAGAAGAGGAGCTGACCGTAAATGAAATCGGCAGTCGGCTTTTTCTGGAATCAAATACGCTTACACCACTTCTTAAACGGTTGGAACAAAAAGGACTGGTAACCAGACAACGTGCGGCAGAAGATGAGCGTAAAGTATTAATATCATTAACCAAAGAGGGCAATGCACTAAAGCGCCGCGCAGTGAACATTCCCGAACAGCTTATAGCCAACTTCAATGATGAAAGCATTACTGAAAAGGAGATACTCCAATTTCAAACCACATTAAAAAAGCTGGTTGGGTTGTTAAGTGATAGCATGAAAAAGTAACAGAATAAAGCTAGTAGTACATATTCATTAGTTCCTGCAATCTATCATAATAGTGCCGCCATTATTAATGTACACACTATTAACCCTGCTATCATTCTTATAATGGCTTTCCAGATCATCCCTCAAATCTTCATACTCCTCCCTGCTTACTACTTTCATGATCTTTACATTAACCATGCGGCCTATTGGTGTTATTTGGTACAATCCATCTTCAGTAAGCTTCTGATGGTCAGATCCACCTAAAATAGCATATCTTTTATAGGTAGTTTCTAAAGACTCTACAAAATAGTCTGTTTCTTTAAACAACTCCTTCTTGCTCGGAGAGCACCCAACTATTAGCAGCACGCTTAGGAAAAAAACTACAGCCTTCCTCATGTTCATATATTAAAGTGTGATAAAAGTTTTCTACGCAAAAAGTAACGATTTTATCTGCAAAAGCACCAGATTACACCCTAAATATACTCTTCATCTTTTTTCCTTCATGTTAATTCAGCAACAAGCTTTGCTCATATAATTGCTTAACAAAAGCCCCACAAAACGTGAGGCCTTTTACTTGATTGTTTAGCGTACTCTGTACTATCTGTCTGAAACGTATTTATTACTGAGCGTATACTTGCTTTACAAAATCTTTTACCGCAGTTGGCTTTCTACCCAATAGTCTTTCTGCGTCGGTGTTACCACTTTCCAATTCGCCTTGCGCCGCACCTTGTGCAAAACCACCAAACATGATGGCAAATAGCTTAGGTACACCAGCTTTGTCCATTGTCTCCATAAACTCATCGTATGTCGGGCTAACGTATGCTATTTCTTTACCAGTAATTTCAGTTAACATCGCTGCTACTTCACCAAACGATACTTCCTCTGTACCAGATATATTGTATGCTTTGTTATCGTGCCCATCAGTAGTAAGCAGGTTGGCTGCTATCTCGCCCATCTCTGCACGTAGCATAAAGCCTACTTTACCTTCGCCAGCCGGTAGATACACACCTGTTTCCAATACCTTGTCTCCTAAGAACCACGGCAAGAAATCTAAGTACAGGTTGTTACGCATAAAGGTGTATGTGATGCCCGTCTCTTTGATCGCCTCTTCTGTAGTCATGTGAGAGTCTAACACAAAGTCTAAAGGAGAATCTTCCTTATCTGTCTTGCGCTGTATACTGGTGTACAAAATGTAATTAACTGCCGCTTCTTTAGCCGCTTTCACTACGGTCATGTGTTGTTCTTGGCGTGTCTCTACTTCGCTACTAGAGATGAAGAATAGCTTGTTCACTCCTTTAAAGGCATTTACCAGAGAATCGTAATCGTTATAATCTCCTTTTACAATAGTCACGCCTAACTCTTTCAACTCGTGTGCTTTAGACTCGTCTCTTACCAATGCGCCAATACTGCTTTTATCAACGCCTTTATTTAACAACGCTTTGATGGTTGCACCTCCTAAGTTTCCCGTTGCACCGGTTACTAAAATTTCCATATTCTATAATTTTATTATTGTTATCTGATGCAAATTTCAGCAGGTATTGGCTATGCCCACTTAATGTAGATTAAGAAATAGATTAACTTTAGTTGTAAAATTGTTAAATGCATTCGTTCCTGAGTCTTATAGCAGAAGAAGATGTGCCGCAAGAAACCATTGACGACCTGAAGCGCAAAATGGTAACACGAAAAGTACCCAAAGGGCATATACTGCTGCGAAAGGGAGATAAGAACAGCAAGGCATACTTTGTAAAAAGTGGTTGTTTAAGAAGCTATGCTATAGACGAGAAAGATAAAGAGCACATCATTATGTTTGCCCCGGAAGGTTGGTTCATATCAGACATTGATACCGTTGCCAATAGAAATTCCGCACAGCTATACATAGATGCTATTGAAGACTCAGAAGTAGAGATACTGGACAGTGAACTCATCAACGTATTTGTCGCGTCGACACCACTCGCACTACAAAAGCTGAACAACAGAATTGCTGTACTGCAAAAAAGGATCATCATGCTAATGAGTGCCACACTGCAAGATCGTTATATTGACTTTCTGGAAACCTACCCCGAGATAGTACAGCGTGTACCACAAAAGATGATCGCATCCTACCTGGGCGTAACCCCCGAAGCACTCAGTAAGGTACGCGGAGAATTATTGAAGACAAAAGATGAGCATTAGTATTATGTTATTACAACCCAAAGGTGAAATATCTTAGTTAACACATGGACATCATAACCCACCATAGTATTTCGGATTTATATAAAACACATGTACCAGACGCGACTATCGGAGCAAGGTATTAATAGAATAATTACTGATTTTTAGAGATCGGAGCCCTGCAATTGCAGGGCTTTATTATTTTAGCGCAACAATAAAGCCCATAAATTCTATATGAAGAAGATTATCATACCCCTACTGCTAACCCTTTGTTTGAATGCCTCTGCACAAACCAGAGACCTTATTGCCCTGGCTCAGGGAGATTTTCTGGGAATGAATGCCCTGTTCAACGAAGATGGCGATTTGTTTGGCTACATCTCTATGTACGACTATGGCAAAAGCGGAGAGAAGACAAAGAAGTTTGAATATGTAATATTGGATAAAAACTTAAACCCTTTTGCCAACAACACTTTTGATGGGGATATCACTGCCGCAGATTATTATGGTTACATCAGTTTCGACGGCTCAATAATTTTAGCACCAAGCGGCTACGACCATACCTACCTGAAGGGTAAAGAGATGTTCAGCCCTTCGGCAATGGAGATCAATCTGAAAGACAACACCATTAAAAAGAAAGTTTTTTACGAATACGATCATGGCACTTTTAAAGAGGAGACAGATAAAGAGCTATGGAAAACCATACGTAAAGAAAGACGAGTAGAGAAAAGGAAAAGCGGCTTTAACTACGTTGCCCACGTGTCTGAACTAAAGCAAGGCGGCTACTTTGTAACAGAGTACGATGATCATGGTATGTATATGCGCAACAATAGTTTAATGCGCTACACAGAAGATAAAGAGCTGGTTTGGAAATTCGAATTCAATAAAGACAGCAGTACAAAAAATCGTGAGTCGCTATACTTTTTAGGTAAAGACGACGATCATTATTACGGCCTGTTCAATGAATACGAAATGGTACTGGGCGAGTACGGCACAGTAACTTCAACACCTAATAAAGACAACTACTACCTGCTGGTGCTGGACATGAAAACCGGAGAGCAGGTACACAAAAAGAAGATTGAAGACCCCGAAGAAGTGCTACCACTCATTACAGACTATGCCACCTACGCCTACGGCATGTTGGATAACAGTAAAGAATTTGATGATAAAATAGTATTTATAGGCAGACTAACATTAGGCATGTACAACAAGGGCATCACCAGGCTGCTCATTGATAAAAAAACCTTCAGTACAGAGCTAAAGATCTTAACCTACAAAAAAGACTTTAAGCAGTTCATCCCCAATATTAAAGCCAGAGGCATTGTAGAAAACGGATACTTCTTAGACCCTCGAGATATATTTTTCATGAAAGACGGTAGCATTAGCATGCTGTACGAGAAGTACAAACCAGCCTCTCAATACACTGCATCAAAAACCACCGATATGGTATTGGTGAGTACAGATAAAGATTTCAACATCAAAAAAGTATCTGTGCTGGAAAAAGAAAAATCAAAATACTTAAATACCGACTATTTGTTTTCTCAAAGCCTGAACGATGGTAACGACCTGGTATTTTTCTACCGCGACTATCAAAAAGACGATGAAACCAAAGACAAAAACTGGAACCTCTTCATCAACACCTTTATAGATGGCAAGTTCAATCAGGATATGATACCTATCTCTGCGAAAGAAGACTACGTCATATTTCCGTACATCGCAAAAGAGGGTTACATATTATTGCATGAGTTTAATAAGAAAGCCAAGTACAACCAAGTAAGGCTGGAGCGTTTAAACTATTAGCAACTACCCTTTGGGGTTATAATAAACAGCCATTGCTTCCAGCTCTTTCAGGCTCAGGTTCCACATAAAGTTCAGGTACCTGATGTAACTTTCCGTTTGCTCTTGCGGGGCCACACGGTCCAGGTACTTATTAAGCTGATAATCTTTTCGGGCCTCGTATATCTTTTGCAGATTTATACCCAGCCACTTTTTATACAACTCATGTTCGGGGTCTTCTTGCAGAAAGATCAATAACAGATACACCGCTTCACCATATTGTTCGCTGTAGTATAGGTTGGGTACTCGCTGCATTTTTGCCACTTGCTGTACCTGTCCATATCCCTCATCAGCAGTTGCAATTGGCGTCTTTTCTATATCAGGAAATACTGTTGTTAAATATGCCACACGCTCCTCTGCCTTTGGGTGAGATGAAACAGAGTCTTCATTAAACTTCGACTTATAGGCATTGTAGTTATAAGAAGAAAAGTCTT
Source organism: Bacteroidia bacterium (assembly GCA_030429205.1). Classification (GTDB taxonomy): domain Bacteria; phylum Bacteroidota; class Bacteroidia; order Chitinophagales; family Chitinophagaceae; genus UBA5543. Next base: position 1,737,018 of record JAUICZ010000001.1, on the reverse strand, counting down.
CTGATGCCAGCCACTCATCATTAAACGCCTGTTCTGGCAAATCAAAAAACTGTTTGTATGTTTCTTTCTTCAGGTTTCCATAGTTGATGGTATCGTTATCATCCATCACTCGCAATGCCTGTACATAATCTGCAGGGTTGTAGTTTGTATTACTTAGCAACTCATAGCTCATAGAGTCTGCCTCTAACTCGTGCAATCTGGTTAGCGCACTGTTTTTGTATATCGACTTTTTGAGTACTGCCAATGCTTTGTCAGACCTCTTTACTTCTACCTCTCTTATCTGCCTTACATTTTCGGCAGACTTTTTGTCCCCTTCATAACCGCGCTTCATAGCCCCCAAAGAATGCTCCAGCATTAAGTGCCCTATTTCATGAGCCAACACCCCCGCTACCTGATCTTCGCTCTGCATGTAGTAATACAACCCCACATTTACGAACAGCGTATTGTCACCTATAGTATATGCGTTGGGGTGGTTATCTCTTATATACATCACCCGCAGGTCTTTGGGCACATCCGGGTTATTACTTTTTATCTCTTGTAGAATACTATCCGTTAGCTTTGATATAGCGGGTATCTCTGCCGCTTTTCTGTCTTTAATTTCTTCGTTCAATGCTTTAAAAAGCTCCTTATACCTGGCGTGGCAATACTTCCACAAACTGCGTTCATCAATCTTTTCTTTCAAGTCATCCAAAAACAACTCGTTACTTGCAGTGTAAGATTTATTAAGCGCCTGTGCATAGGCCGCACCACCTGTATCGCTCAGGCTATACTGTTGTGCATGTAGCTGTTCCACACAAAATAATGCAGTAAATAAAAACAAATACTTCAGGGTCGTATTACAGGCTTTAGCTCTTTTGGGTTTAACAACGTACTTCAATTCGGGTAATTTTCCTCAAAATAAATAAAACAGATCGATTCCACTTTTTGCTGCATAAAACGTACTGCAAAAACACTGTTACCCTCTCTATTTTTAATTACTTAACCACTGCAGGATATTCAAGAGTAGTTGAAGGTTATCGTTAGGCATATCTGCATTTAGCCCAAACTTTATTACGTCTGGTACTTTTTGGGCAGTAAACATCGCCGCTTCTCCTGATACAATTACTTTCCCTTTACCATAATCGCTATAAGCCAATTGGCTCAACCCGTCGGCCGGGAGCATTTCCATATCACGGCTGAATTGCCATGCGACTTCGGGCATCAATACTTTGTATTTAGAATCAAAAGTAAGTACAGATGTTGCACCCTCCGGCATCTTAAACGCGTGTCCTGTATAAGTAATAACCTTACCTACACCTTTTCCCATGTCTGTAATCTTATCATGCTTCAGCATATCATTTTCAAAACTGAAGACATCGTACTTTTTACCCGGCCCCGACATTGCAAAGCCATTGTAAAGAGTATACCCCAGAGCTTTTGCAAGTTCTTCTACAGCACCTGCAAAGGGCATGTGGTCTGCTATTAAAAAAAGACGACCTCCGGCATTTACCCAACTCTTGATCACTTCTACTTCCTCAGCCGTAAAAGCCTGGTGTACGGGCAACCTCCAACTGTCTATATTTTTCTCATTCAATGCGTTGGCAACTACTAGTATCTCTACGCCCTTCAAGTCCTTTGGCGCAATTTGGCTCATATTGATCTTTATACGAAAGCCATCAGCCTCTGCTACTTTTACAAATGGAGCAAACCTACCATCAGGTTTATGAAAATTATGATGACCTCCATCAATTAAAATAACAGGGCCTTTTTCTTTTTCAAATAGAGGCTTATCAATTACAGGTGTATAGTCGTTATCAACTTCTTGCTGTTGGCTAAAACCTGCGAAAGGCAATAAGATTATTAATACGATGACTAGCTTCTTCATAATTATGCTTTGTAAAAGTTTAGATTGATTTTTCACAAATATACATAAGAATCCAATGCATTTAACAATTAGGCATTTTATTGAAGAAAAAACATTTAGCTAAAGAATATGGAATTATAATAGGTAGAAGAGCTATTGCTATTCTTTACTAACAAAAAAACATTACTTTGCAGTTCACCATAACAGACAAATTACACCATGCGAGAAAAGATCGCCACACTAGCATTTTGCTTATTAGCTCCGTTTTTATTTAACAGCTGCGGGAGCGAGAACACAAAAACAGAACAAACAGCAGACACCCCCAAAACTGAAACAACGCCACAAAAACACGAGCCTGTTGCCGAATATCATTACGGTATAGACGTTTCTCATTGGGATGGAAATATTGTTGAAGACATCAATAAGCTCGACAAATTGAGCTTTGCCATCTGCAAAGCCACAGAAGGTCACAGCTATGTAGATCCTGATTTTCATAAAAACAGAATGGCACTGCAAGAAAAAGGGTTGATATACGGCAGCTATCACTTTTTTGTAATACAAGACAACCCAGTTAAACAAGCGGAGCATTATTATAAAATCATAGGCGGCGATCATCACGGCAAGCAAATGCCTTGTATTGTAGATATAGAACAAGGTAGCTTGGGTGTCAACACCAACTCTGAAAACATTCAGGAAAGCCTACAAACTTTCCTTAACCATATAGAAAAATTATCAGGCCGTGTACCGATGATCTATACCAATATCGTATTTGCCAACGAGCACCTGACAGATCCCGTTTTTGCAAAATACCCGCTTTGGCTGGCAGAGTATAACGGCATGAAATCGCCAACCATACCGGATGTATGGAAAGAAAAGGGCTACACTATATGGCAAAAAACAGACCATCACGATATTAATTCAACAGAAGTTGACTACGATCAATTTTATGGTTTACTCTCAACACTATCTGCTAAATAATTTATTATTCTGCTTCAAACACTTAAGCCCTGCAAATGCGGGGCTTTGTTTTTTAGCACAATGACCAACAAACATATTGTTGTTTTATTTACTATATTTATATCTTCAAAAATGTACCGAGATGAAGTTTGCCAAAGTAACTATAACCCTTTTGTGCATCATAGCATTGTTTGTCGCTTGTACAAAAAGTGATAAAAACAACGGAAGCGACAACAATACAGGAAATGGTAATAACAACCCAACTCCTCAACCAACAAAAAAAGAGTTGCTGACAAATGCTGTTTGGCAAGTAACAGGCGCTACAATTACAACCAAACAAAACGGGAAAGACACCACTGCCGATGTATATGGCCAAATGGATGATTGCGAAAAAGACAATAGAATAACTTTTATGTCAGACGGTACATATACGGTAGATGAACATACAAACAAATGTACAGGCGAGCCGCAATCAATTACGTTTACATGGGCACTCTTAGAGAACGACACAAAGCTTGCACTTGTAGACAGCAACCCGGACACATTAAATGTTAATGAACTTACTACAAAAAGGCTTGTTATAAGCATTACGAAACCCAACCCACCCAACGAACCTGTTACTGCAAGGCAAACATTAACGAATGTAAAGTAATGATGCGTACCCTAACTATAATATCTATTTGTTGCATAGTAATTATTACCGCTTGCAAAAAAGATAAAAAAGTATCACCTGCTGCACAGAAATTACAAAATGGAACCTGGCAGATATCTGCAGCTACCATAGTTAAATACAAAGGTGTTGATACTACGATAAACTACTACAACAGTTGGAGACCTTGCGAGCAGGATGATATCATTATGTATAACGATGATGGCACCGGCTACAGTGATGAGTATATTAACAAATGCTCTGAAGACAATCAAACCAACAAGTTTTCGTGGGAGCTGCAAAACAATGATGCACAACTGAAAATGTCTCTAAATGGCGGTAAGTTCATATCCACCAACAGCAATACAATCATATTTGACCTGATTGATATAACAGACAATCAATTAAAACTAAGGTCTGATGGAATAGTTGCCAATGCGCCTGCTACTATTATTGAGACTTATACAAACATAAAATAGCTGTTATATTTCACACCCGTCTTATCCTGCTTAAACATGATAACAATTTTCATGTAAAAATCAAGGTGAATAATACCCGTTTTATTATCAAGGTAACTTAACGATATTTACAAGGATACATCACCTTTTTTAACCACCAATAAAAACTAAATCATGGCAAAAAAACTAATGGTGAACAACACCAATTACGAGATCAATGGCACTATCGTTGTAAGAAACGGTAGCGAACCCGGCAAAAATGCGGGCACTGTAAACTTCAAAATAGCCAAGGGGCCGGGTACCAACCAGTCTGTAGAGTACGGGGACGCGAACAACCCATACATGGACCAGCTAACTATAAGTACAGAGGCCAATGGCGCAGTGATACTATCCGATCAAGTAGTTATTACCAGGGGCAGCGATTTGGATAACCTGTTCAATATGAACGATACAATTAGTATTGCTATAACTAACCAGTCCATCCAGATCTCATCATCAAATTCTTAGACAAACATTATTGTTCATCGGTATTGAATTATGAAAACAAGAGCCACCTTCGGGTGGCTTTTTTGTGCCGTATTTATACCAATGTATAAGCTATGTACTGTACCAGCCTTGGCACAGTACCTTTATTAGGTGTAGCGCAATGCGGCAATGCATGATGCCAAACGATCAAATCGCCGGCATTACCAGGTATTGCAATGGGTGTTACCTCTTCCCTTATCGCTACCTGCGGATCTACCCCGTCCGGTACTCCATCCAGCCAACAATCAATTTTTTTATGAAAGCCCGGCACACAATGAAAAGCACCATCTTCTGCACGCACATCGTTTAAGTATACCAACCCCTGTATACCTAATGGTATTGGCGGGGTTAAGTCTAAGTCCCAATGCAGAGGGCTTCCGTTAAACTTATGCCCTTCGCGTTCTGGCGGGTTAAAGCTTACCTTGTCTACAAACAAGTACATATCAGCATTCTTATATAGCTGCGCATATACCTTCTTTATTATAGCAGAGTTTCTATTCTCGTTCAATACCGGGTGATTAAACAACCGCAGCATCATCCCGTTTTTACCGGGGTGTTTTTGGTACCACGTTTCAGAGTCCAGAGGGCTGGCATCCAGAAAATCCCAAATAACATCAGTAGTAGCCTCACACTGCTCTTTAGAAAAAACATTTTTCACCACTAAATAGCCGTGCTCCTCCCAAAACGCGAGGTCATCTTCTGTCAATACATCTTCATCTATGCCGGCATCTGTTCTATGCTCCCCTACTTCTGCTACCCAACCTATAAATGCTTCATAATCCAGTCCATACGCAAAAACCTGTTGCAGGGCCTCCTCCATACTCACACCATACTTTGATAGTGTGCCTATTTGCGTATTCCAGTCTGTATTGATTGTTGGCATTGCTTTTTTATGCAGCTTACTATTGCCTGTCAACCAAAAGTCGTACAAGGCAGTAGTGTTCCTCAGTTCGTCTTTATTTATCATGTACTTGGCGTATTAAAGGTATTGTCACCTCAAAAATAACAGACTGACAGATATTACAACAGGGTAAAAACACCCTATTACACACGCGAAAGCCGCACTAGTTTATTAGTGTATTCCTTAAATCCTCTTACAGCTTACCGAATGAAATAATAACACACCAAAAGCCATTTTACTATCTTTATGACAACAAACACTATGATAAATGACCGATGAACGCTACCGTATTTTTGACGGTTTTGCTGAAGGAGTGCAAGTACTAAGCCCCGATGGAGACTACCTGTATGTTAACGACGTTGTTGCTGAACAGGGTAAAAAAACTAAAGAAGAACTACAGGGTTCTAATATCAAAACAGAGTTTCCCGGTATAGAAAGCACTGATGTATATAAGTACATTAAAATCTGCTACGAGGAAAAAGAACGACATGTACTGACCAACAAATTTGAATACCCCGACGGATCTGCAGGACACTTCATGCTGCGTATGGAACCTGTTGAGGAGGGTGTGCTCATCATGTCTATGGATGTAACAGACTTGCTGATCACCCACAAACCAAAATCGAATTAAGCGCAAAACCGTTTGTATATTTCGTACAACTATTCTTCTCAAAAATGGATACAGACAAAACATACCATGCCCGTTTAAATAGCATTTTTGAAGTAGCCCTGGTAGAAGAAATAAACAAAAGTGCAGACTTTCGGGTATTCAATAAAAACGAACAAATAATAACCGAGGGGCAGTATTTGAAGTATTTGCCAATTGTACTTAATGGATCTATAAGAGTTTTTCAAACATATGAAGATCGAGAAATACTACTCTACTATGTAACCCCGCTAAAAACATGCATCATGTCTCTGTCTGCATGTCTGTTTAATAATAAGAGTTTATCTAATGCCGTTTGCGAAGCAGATACAGGAGTATTACTAATTCCATCGAACTACATACTCGATTGGCAAAAAAAATATGACTCGTGGAACAGGTTCATAATAAGTGCTTACAGAGACCGTTACGACGAGTTGCTCTACTCCTTTAACGATGCTGTTTTTAAGAATATTGATGAACGTGCAATGGCTTATTTGAAAAATTACACCGAAGAAAACAACACCAACAAAGTCCCCCTTTCTCATCAGGCATTAGCACACGAGCTGGGAACAACCAGAGTTGTCATATCCAGAATACTCAAAAATTTCGAACTGGAAGGAAAAGTGATATTGCACAGGGGTGATATAGAACTAAAAAAATAGCCCTTTGTATCTTTTGATACCGTTTTCCGTTATACGCGGCGGATACTTTTGTTGTATTAACTAAAAATCAATTAATACAATGAACACAAAAAGTATCAAAATCGCGCTAGCCTTTCTTTGCTTTAGCTGGGCTTTACCAAATTCTGTTTATGCACAATTACCAGATCCGGGGTTTAAGATTGATAATCATACAGCCATTGTAATTACAGATCCGCAAAACGACTTCTTAAGCAAAAACGGAATAGCCTGGGGGCTGGTGGGCCCAAGTGTAGAACAGAACAACACTATCAAAAACATTGAAACATTATTTCAACTGGGTGCGAAGTATAACATACCTGTAATGATCTCTCCGCATCTTCTTTACGACCATGATAACAAATGGCAGTTTACAGGTGCCATGCTCACTTTTGCCAAAAGTGCCAACCTCTTAAAAAAAGGCGACCCTACTAATAGTAACGTGGGCGTAGGAAATGAAGGAGCAGATATTTATGGTACTTATAAAAAGTATGTAACCAATGGCGATGTGACCATTACATCTCCGCATAAGGTATTTGGCCCGGAATCTAACGACCTGATACTACAGTTACGCAAACGTAAAGTAGACAAAGTGATACTTGCAGGCATGCTGTCAAACTTATGTACAGAAGCTCACCTGAGGGAGCTGGTAGAACAAGGGTTTGAAGTGGCTGTTGTAAAAGATGCTACTGCCGCGGCTATACTGCCGGATATGAATGGCTATGAAATTGCCCAAGCAAACTTTACTCTCATCAGTAACCATGTTTTTACAACCGAGGAATTAAAAAAAGCCTTTGCCGAGAAATAACATATGGGCAGATACAATAAAAGCCGCACAATATTGTGCGGCTTTTTATCTTATATTTTTACAACTACTTCTTAGCTATAATTATTTTTTGAGTCAGCCTGTTGCCTGCTGCATCTGTTAGTTGTAGTATGTAATTGCCTGCACTCAACTGTTGTGTTTGCACTTGCAATTTATTACCCGCAAAACCACCTGCACTGTTGTGCACTGTTTTACCGGTTACATCAACAATAGTTACAGAGGTCGTTTTGTTGTGCCAGCTTTTATCTTTTACAACAACAACAAAGTCTCCATTGTTCGGATTGGGGTAAACGCTCAATGCATCTTCAGCTGTTGCTGCTATCTCTTTTACAGCAGATGGTTCTTCGTACTTCTGTGTACTCCACATACCACGCCCCCATGTGCCTGCTATCAGCTCACCTGTTTTGTAGTTGATCTCCAGATCGTTCACATTCACTATTGGCAAGTTGGTGGTATACTTTTCCCACTGCGGCATTATCGGCGTTCTGTAATATACACCGGCATATGCACCTATATACAACGTCTTGTTAGAGGTATCTTGAACGATACAATACACCGGCATATCCGGCAGGTTTTCGTTCATAGTCGTCCAGGTACCTTTCTCGTACCTGGCCACTTTTGTTTTGCTTTGCCCAAAACCCGGGAAGGTAACCCAAAAACGATCTTTGTCAAACTGGTCTACTTTAATATCCGATATCATTGTTTCGTTATACGGATGTTGAATAGTTGTCCAGCTGCTGCCTGTATCGTGTGTATAATGTATATTTTTCGATTCGGCATCTTCTGTTGCATATATTGTTCCTGTAGATGCTTTAGTCATAGCAATGCGCGACATATTGTTTGCAAAGTCACCGGATATAGGCGACCAGTTATCTCCCTGATCTGTTGACAGATAAATTGCCTTCAGCCCGGTTACTACTCTTTTATGATCGTTGGGGTCTATAACTATCGGAGAGGTCCACGCACCGCTTGGGCCACCACCATCTGCAGTAAACATTTTTAGATTGGCAGCAGACATAGCTTTACTTAGATCCCACTTACCGAACAGTCCGTTCTGTACTCCGAAGTATATAATATTCGGATCAACAGGGTCTATCGCGCAATCCATACCATCGCCCGGCCCAATAGAAGTACTGATGTTTGTGTTTCTATCCATCAGGTTCGACCCGTTATCCTGAGCACCACCCAATAAGAAATTAGCATTTCCACTGGCAGCAATACGATAGTACTGTGTAATGTTCATACCTGCTCCTATATCAACCCACTTTTTACCCAGGTTAGGGTCTATTCCGTAATAAACAATTCCTCCATCATGACAATCCAATATCGTCATGCCGCGCTGTGGATGAGGATGAAAACCTATAAAATGATGATCGGCATGTACTAAAGGAACATTCGGCACACTTAAACTACCCTGTGTCAACAAGCTCCAGTTTGTACCATTATTCATCGACTCCCAACTATTAACACCACCAACTATTATGTGGTTAGTATCTGCGGGGTTGATGGCGATTGCCAGATCGTATTGCCCTTGTCCGCCACAGCCAATACCGTTAGACTCTGATGCCAACAGGTTTGTACCGCAGTTATTATCGTCAAACTTTTGAATATAGTTTTTACCCGTATCTGTAGACTCATAGATACCATCCATACCGCTCTGCAAATTCACCGTTATCATTTTTAAAGATGCAGGATTGGCAGGGTTAACAGCCATAGCAGCTCTTACTATATTAGGCATATATTGCTCTACATTCCATGACACCCCTCCATCTGTAGACCTCAATAACTCTAACACTACAAACCCTGTAGGCTGTCCGCTGGCATCCAGTTGTATTATTACAGACGGTGCAAATAATACCATCGGGTTTGCCGGATGATAAACCAGCTCCCATACTCTTGCTCTTTTAAAGCCGGTTGGCGGTGAGTGTACTACAGCAGGACTCCATGTAGCACCACCATCCAAAGACCGTACAATAGCACCATCTACCGATAAGGTCAGCGTGTTAGTGTCCGTTGGGTGTATCACCATAGAGTTTACGCGCACACCATCACTCACATCCAGAATAACACCTGTTGTGTCCCATGTCATGCCGCCATCTGTACTTTTTATTACCCCTATACTGTTATAGTGTTTACCGTCTCTATCTCCTGTGCATATATATATCGTGTTCGGGTTAAGAGGATTATAATCAATGTCTGACACTGCAGGAGACATCAGGTTTTGTGTAATGGCCGTCCATGTAGCACCAAAGTCTTTTGTTCTCCATGCACCACCACCTGCAGTACCAACAATAAACTCGTCGGGATTTGAGGGGTGAATAGCCATTGTATTGATACGCCCGATACCATCTCTTTGATAATCCAACCACAACCCCGATTGGTTGTATGGCCCCAGCGGTTTCCAGTCGGCTTGGGTGGTGGTAGTTTTTGCATTTGCCCTGTCTGCCAATGCTTCGTAACTCTGCCATACTCTGTAAGCATCTTTTTTAGATACTATATACCCCTGCGGGTCTGTATGCTGTTTCCAGTACCAATACCATCGTTGAAAATGGTAGTCGCCTTTTTCTCTGTTTTGGTAGATGTTTGTTAGCGGGTTTGCTGTTTTACCAGCCATCGCCGCCTCATGTTTTTGCACAACATCCGATAGCTTCACCTTACCGGATTGCGCATACGCGGCCGCTACAAGCATTGTAGCGCTTGTTAATGCAATGAGTCTTTTCATATTCGTAGATCTTAGAACTTTAAGATAATAAAACAATCTACATATGAAAGAAAACCTGTTATAAGGAACAACAGAATTTAATGTTTTTTAATGGCTAAAATCTTCGTCGTAGCCCAAGGGAACAGTGCCGCCAAACGCTCCGTTAATAGCTTCTTCACGCCTGTCCAGTACCATATACCAATGCATACAGATATCTTTTCGCACGTAGAACTGACTGTAATTCATTATACCATCGAAGGGGTTGCTGATATACTCTGTATTAAACCCTCGCACCCTGATACGCATTTTAGTTTTATAATTACCCGAATACTTGGGCAGGTACACCAGTAAGTACTCATTAGAACGAATATTGATGCCCCAGAAATATCCATTACCACATACCCAAGCACAAAAGTCGGGCCTATACTCTATTGGCCTCCATCGCCCATTAGAGTCCAAAGCCTCTTGCATAATACGGTTATTGATCCGTCCGAAAACCATTTTCGTATTAGAGGTTTCGTTGACAAGATATATAGGATAACCTGCATAAAGGCTATCATTAACGATAGTGGTGTTATAATCAGCAAATATTTGAAGTCCGTCGCTGGGCAGTGTATCTAGCTTATCCCAAAGTTCAAACAAATCTACGTAACAGGAGTCTAGCCAATTCTCTTCAACACTCTCTGTATTGATGACTGTATCACCTAGCTTGTATATCCCCACAGCCTGCCCCAACCTGGGCGCGCAGCTATCCCTGTACATGTATTTTGCCTCACTACTATCTACAGCATTTATAATAGTGGGTATTTTAAACACCTGCCGCTCTTTTGCAGGAGGGCTACAGGCAACGAAGAAAAGCGTGGATAAAAGTAAGCTCTGTATTCGGTGGAGTATCGTTGCCATATACTAATAACTGTAATCAACTTACAAATATTGTAGCGTATTATGTCCTACATCTTCTTTCTGTTGAAACGGATGAAAAGAATAGCGGTGAAAATAAACGGCATGGTAGACATTACAATACTTACATTCTTTGCCAGTATACCTACAAAACAGATGAACAGCAACAGCACACTTAAACACAGCAAACCGATTATGCCCATGACCTTGTTTGGTGATTTTTGAAAAAGTGTAATGAGTAGCAATAGCTGACCCAGCAAGGGCAATATAACAAACGGGTGTGCGAAAGATTGAGCTGTTTTACCCGCCCCGAAAAGCAAGTTATACTCTGTTTGAAATAAGAACTCGTGATAGCCGGCGCCCCACTCCAGGTAGCCCAGCATTGATGTTAGTATCAACCCTAAATTGATGATCTTTTTCATACCCGCAAAACTATAACCTGACGTGCTCATTACATTTGACAAAAGTCAAATTCTACGAGCTGATCTTTTTTCTGATCCTGCTGAGTGTTTCCAGATTCATGCCCAGATAAGATGCTATATAAGTGAGTGGCAGACGCTGTACCAATTCGGGATGATTTTCCAGAAAAAATAAATACCGGTCTCTGGCATTATTCTTTCGCAGCATCAGCAATTTTTCATCACTCATAATACAATAATGCTCTGTCCACACTCTGGCGATAAAGTTAAACTCAGGGTATTTTTTGTAAATAAGCTGCAGGTCGTCGTAGTTCATCTTCACCAGTGTACAATCTTCTACCGTTTCAAGATACTCCACACTTTCTTTACGTGAGAAGAAGCTGTCTACAGACAATGCAATATGTTCTTCCTGCATAAACCGCGAACACACTTCTATTTCTTCTTTTAGATAGAAACTCCTTACCAGCCCTTTTACAATATAGTAGATATGGTTGCTTACCTGCCCGGCAGAAAGTAATAAGGTTTTCTTAGGCACTTCTACTGTTTCGTAGTATCGTACCAGTACCTCTTGCAGTTCATCGCTTAAAGGATAAATATTGTTTACTTCTTGTAAAAATGCTGCAGACACATTTAAAGATAGGCATACCATTTGTATATGTAACAGCGCACTACTACCTCTTCATCCAAACGGTATTCTTGTTCACAGTCAGCTGTTTATCTTTTCGCAGCCTGTATATTACGGTGAAGGTAATGGACAGTACTATAGTTGCCGTTCTGAATATATTGGCATAAGTATTGCCTGCGGCTGTATCACTAACGTCAAAGATCATCCACGACGCATTCATGAGCATATGCAAAAATATGGGCACCCATATATTGTACTTCCATTCTGCAAACAACCATGCAAACCATACCGACCCCATAAAAGTTACTAAGAAGATACCCACCTTAATGGTGTTATCGTCGCTTTGGTAAATATGCCCTAAACCAAAAATGATAGCACCCAATATGATAGCGGGGATAAAGCCCAGTTTTGTATACCGAAAGATAAGCCCGAATAAAAATGCCCTGAAGTACAGCTCCTCGAAAAAACCTGCAAATACGCTACCAGTTATCAGCTTTGCAACAGCAGGGTAAGAGGTATCTGTAGTTATTGTACCAATCACTGCGCTGCCTATCAGCATAGGTAATACAAATAGTATAGCAATGAGCAACCCTTTAATAACACCACCGTTTAACCCCAAAGATGATAAAAACTGTCTGCGCCCGCCTACCAAAATAGTACCGGCAAATATGGGTATGCCTATCAACAAATAAGAGACCAGGTAGCTCCACAAACCATTATGCAATACAGAGTTGATACCCTGATACATAGTTTTAAAATTCTTAGAACCGATGTAGTACAGTAAAAAGCAACCAATTACAATTAATATTTTCTTTATATCTTTCACCTTATACCTTTATTAAGATCTTCTAAAATATCTAATAAATACCTTGGAAACAGGATATATGGCACAAAATATGTTGAGTAAATACTAACAAAATGTTTTTTTTACCTGTCCTGTTATTAACACCATACTAAATTTTATTCCTATGAAAAAGCTTAGACTCTTGATTGCTTTTATTGTTTTTGCATTCTCTGCTGACGCTCAAAGCGATTGGATAATTGAAGACTTAACTCCTCTTGACTATCAAATACCGGGCAACAAACAATTTAATGTTATAGTAAAAAATGTAGGTACAACAGGTATATCCTCTTACCAGATCTTCTGGCAATTTGATAACGGACCTGTCAAATCGGTAACTAAAGCTGCTTTCGACACAAAATGGAGCGGGACTGTTGGTTTGGTAACTGATCCTGGTTTTAATATTACACTCAGTACATCTGCTAACCATCAACTTAAAGCATGGATTAAGAGCATCTTGCCTGTAGATACTAACCCGAGTAATGATACACTGGTAAAAAACATAAAAGTATTCTCTACACTTCCTAAAAAGAATGTTGTGCTGGAAGTGTATAAACATCAAACCTGTGGCCCATGTTACAAAGCTGCAAATTATACAGACACCACAGCATCAGTTAACCCACTATATGCTGTTGCTAATATATATACACTACCGGGAGAATTACTATACCTGGCAGACGGACAAACAATAAATAATTTTTACGGGTTTGCTCACCCCATGCCCGTATTTGACAGATTCAAATTTCCTTCTCAAAGTGAGATTGGCACCAGCTATACTTCAGGACCAAATGGTTACTACTTAAGAAAGTACGGATCTCGCGAGCTGTATTTTGAACCCGTTGAAGTTACATTCGATAAAGTAAAGTTCAATAAAGCTACCAGAGAGTTGACAGTGACTTTAGGCGCTAAATTTTACGACGATCTGAGCGGGGACTACCGATTTAATATATACCTGACAGAAGATAGTATTAAAGGCTATCAGGCATCTGCACCAGACCCTAACAATTACTATCACAAACGTGTAGTACGTGCAATGCTTGGCGGCCCTTGGGGCAAACAAGGCAGCCTGCCCGCAAGCATCAAGTCCGGCGATAAAAAGCAATACACTTTTACATATCAAATACCACAAGATTATAAAACTGAAAAAATGCGCATAATCGGGTTTGTTCAAACCTATAACAGCGATGGAGAAAAAAGAACGATACTAAACTCTACACACAACACGTTTGATAAGGCAGTTGCATTGTCAACATCAAACATTATAGTTGACGACAATAGCTTTATGGTGTACCCTAACCCTGCCAAAGACCATCTGCTTATATCAGCCGACAAGGATTCAGAATACAACGTAACGCTAACTGACATTACCGGAAAGATATATAGTACGTCGAGCGGCATAGGTAATACCAAAATTGACGTAAGATCGCTTGCGCCCGGCAGCTACTATGTTTACATAGACGATGGTAAAGCAGTACATACTCATGCCATTGTTAAGGAGTAAAAATGTAATATTTTAGCTATTATATGAGCTTAACAAAACAAATTGCCAAACACTTCAGAGACGTTCACTTTGGTGGCAACTGGACGACATCCAATCTGCAAGACCAATTGAAAGATGTAACATGGCAACAGGCAACACAACAAGTAAACGACCTGAACACTATCGCTACCCTCACCTACCATATACACTACTTTGTGCACGAGGTACTAAAAGTGTTGAAAGGCGGAGCACTGGAAGCACACGATAAATACAGCTTCGATCATCCACCTATCAACTCGCAAAAAGACTGGGAAGATTTTAAGCAACAAGTATTTGCAGACGCCAAAGAGTTTGCAGATTTGCTGGAACAATTACCCGAAGAAAAATTCTACGAAGATTTCACGGATGCTAAATATGGTAACTATTACCGCAACATTGTCGGTATTACAGAGCATACCCACTACCATCTGGGGCAAATAGCCATTATTAAAAAACTATTGCACTCCTAAATACAACTTAGCAGTTCCTTTTTTCAGATGCAGCTCATCCAGGTGTCCCATCTTTTGCCTGTCTTTGGTGATCAGGTGCATATGTGTTAATGCATCGTGATGGATAAACACAGTTTGGTGCTTGCGTGAGAAAAAGCCTATTATATCTGCCTCCTCGTTTTGTACAGGAAATTGCATTTGGTCTTCATGAGCGTCTGCCGGAGTGTTCACTACGGCACCGTCGTGCAGGTTCACAATATGTATAGTAGCACTATCTACTACGCCTGCTACTTTAAATACAAAAGGCTCTGCTACATCTTTCTGCATCTCATCTAAAAATGCTTCAACATCTTTTATAGTGACAATACTATCAGGAAGAGCATGCTCTTCCCAATTATTAGGATATGCATATACAAAAAACGGTGCCTTTACATCACTGTTTTCTGCAACTGTTACAGAAGTATCTGTTGCTACGCCAGACACGTACACCTTACCATCAACAACCAATATTTCTTTACCTAAACCCTCTGTTGGGCCCAAACCATATAAATGTGGTTGGCTGGCTACTGTATCTACCCATATTTTACCGGAAAGATCTCCACTGTGCATCACATGCTTCATAGCACCTATCCAACTAACCGTTGCCAATTCTTTTTCTGCCGGTTGCTCTTGTTTTTGTTCCTCTGCACAACCTATAAGCAATACTGCCAACAGCAAACTATAATACTTTTTCATAAACGCGATTTGTACAAAAGTAATAGTCGTGCAGTAACATCACACTACATAACCCAATAAAAAAGCCTCAAGCTTTCGCTTAAGGCCCCAAATTACCCTCATGAAAAAAAATCTTATAGATTGCAATTGATCGTAGAGAAGCTTGAGTTGCGCTCAAAATTCTCGCAATTTTCAACTGCGTCTGCTCTTGTTTGGTTCTTTAGTGTATGTGTTTCTGTACCTTCCACACCCAGAGAGTTGGTGTATTTACAAGTACATACATGGTCTTTTTTACACGCTGTAAACAATACGGCCACAGCAAATAGTCCTAATCCTGTTCTTAATAGCTTTTTCATAATTCTGCGTCTTTGTTTAACTATTCAACAACGCAGCAAATAAAAAGTTCATCAAAAACAGAAAAAAAATTGTTAATGCACCTCGGGCTATTCTTCTGTTGGTTTAATGCAGTAGAAGCTCTGTACTATATCATCAAATATTTGTGCATACTCATCCATGTGTCCCGCATTTACCGCACAGGTGATCATATATCCATAGTCGCCCACTGGTATTATATAATTTACAGAGGCTCTTTCTACCCCGCCATGTACATTGGTATAGGTAAACCAGCTGGCATTGATGCCTTTTACCACAACAGTACCTGTTTGTTGTATCATCACGTGTTCGCCATGCTTTTTTAAATAGCTCATATTGGCCTGTGTAAAGTCGGGCAGCTTTTTGTTCATGGGCTGTACAATTATATTAACGAATGGTCGCACCTCCCCCATTGTACTGTCTGGCCCTTGCAGTATCCGTACATCTCTATCCAGCATCACGGTATCGTACATGCGCCAACCGTCTGGTGGAGTAACACTATAATCTAATGGTGCCGCCATGTTGCACGCGGTAAAAAACAATAGTAGTATGAACAGTAGTTTATATGGTTTCATCAGTTTTCTATATTGATACTAAAGATACTGCATAGAAAACCAAAAATCGTAATTTAGACACAGATGTCTATCGGCTACAAATACCTATTGCTCCCTATACTTATTATAGGCATTATCGTTACGCTGTGCTTTTCTGCTTTCAGGTGGTATTTCAGCATAGCGCATAACATCATCAACATTTACGAGAGCCTTTGGCAGACATGGTTGCCGTTAGTACTTACAATTGCTACTACTTTGTTGTGGGCATACTTCCACACCTCCGTAAAACATATATTTCGTAAAGACAACAACTTTCAGGGTGTTGTATTCATTATGGGTATATTAATTGGTGCCAGTAATGCATTGTTTCAACACTACCTAACCACAGCAACCGGTAAACTTACAGAGCTCGATAGTATATCAGAAATAGAAACGCGACCACCAACACGCTATTACCGAATAAAGAACTTTCAGATAATGAAAAGCATGAGGTCTGCAAAATTCGTATCGAAAACCTCTGGTGGCAAACACCCTTCGTTTTCTATGACGCTGGATGTGGTGCAACCTATGGTAGCAGATACCAACAACATCAGCTACCAAGATCCGTATAAGTATTGGTACGCCTTCAGCATCAAAAAAAAGTTGCGCCACAAGCCTTCTTATTTCGACAGGCTGATGATGACAGCAGATTTCAAAAAGAAAACCAAGTTGCAGTTAGCCAAATACAACTTTCGCAATTACACCTATCTGGAAAGGTTACCCACATCCGGCACACGCACAGATTATCTGGAAACCATAGACTATAACTTCGCTTTTGTAAAAGAAGAAACAGGCTTTGATAATATTATAATACTACAGCCGCATCACGATGAGTTTGAACATCGCAATGTAAATATGACGCTATACTTATGTGGGATCTTCTTTGTACTACTCATCATGACAGGGCATCATGGTGATAAACACGCCGAACATTTTTATGCTTATGAGGAGGAGAAGAAAAGGCAATAGCATTTTATAAAGTGTGCAGAATTTTGTTTTTGCTTAATGATTTTTATTTGTACTTCCTAAAAGCTTGTACAGTTTGATATATTCCATACGTAATAAATATCCTACCTATAAAATCAATAAAATATGTTGATACATTAGGTTCTAAACTCTTCAGTATAGACGTCTTATGTGTCGGATTTAAAAAGTCAAAAAAAAGCTTTCCATTTCCCTGAAAATCCTCATAGGGGAGCCCTATTCCAAACTGATAATGGTTTGTTGAAATTAACAATAAGTAAAAAAATATCAGTGTACAACCTAATGTAAAACCGACACCTCTTAGCCAAGACTTACCATAATTGTTACTTATAAAGTTCAAGAACAATACAAATGAGTTTTGCATTCTATTATGTCTAGTAAAGAACGTATTCTTTAATTCGGATGCATACGATTTAAACTCTAAAGCTCTATAGTCAATAGAGGATATGTTATTGTCTTGTTTCTTAAACTGTTGTTTTACTATCCTATATGTCTCTCTTTTATTCTTATCAGGTATCTTTGCTTGATTATTAATATAATCCTCGTAATCATTCTCATCAATCTCTCCTTTTATTGAATCAAAGCTATTCAGCTTGAAATCAAACAGATTTAATGTACCCGAAATCAGTGCTGTTGAAAAATCCAAACCTTCATTAAACACAGTACCTCTAAATATGGCTATACCTTGAATTAAAGTGTAAGTAAAAAGCACGTTTTTTTTAAAGGTTGTTCTTGAAAAAACTACGGTTTTCAAGAAATCAGTTTTATAAAAAATAGTATAACCGCCAAAAGTAGTATTCCAAAAATCGCATAGATCGCTAAATGTTGTATTATCAAAGTAAGCACGCTTATTAAATGAACATGACTGCATTCTTACTTTACCTGCAAATATTCCATTTTGAAAGTGAGCTTCATCATTAAAGACACAAGACTGCAAATTGGTGCTAGAACTTACAGTTCTCTCAATCCTGAACCTATCGTTAAAAACACAATTTATAAATTCGATGTAATGTGCATTAGTTATATGTACATCAATATTAAACTCACAATTCTTAAACTTATAATGAGTACCATCTGTAACTCCATTATGTCGAAATTCATCGTACGTGTCTATTTGTGTTAATTCGCTCATGGTATACTTAGTTATTTAGTAGAGTAAAATGCATTAATCCTCCAAATGCCCTTCCGCTTCGTACCAAGGGAAGGAGCCTGCATTCTTGCCCTGCTTCCAGTAGAATGGTTGCGCAGGTTTGTTGTAGTTACCAATCTCATCCATGGTCTCTGCATCATACAGTCTACCGTTCACCATAGTATAGCGTATGCTTTCTGTATTATAAATATCGTCCAGCGGATTTTTATCCAGTATCAGCAGGTCTGCAAGTTTGCCTTCTGTCAAACTGCCAATGTATGCATCGTAACCCAAACTTTTTGCGGGGTTGATGGTAGCTGTTTGCAATGCCTGCATCGGTGTCATACCACCTTGCGCCATCATCCATATCTCCCAGTGAGCACCTAGCCCCTGCAACTGTCCGTGCGCGCCCATATTCACCAACACACCTGCATCCGTTAATTTCTTCAAGCTTTTAGACACCAGTATATGCCCGTTCTCATATTCTTCTTCAGGTGCCATAGTACGGTGCCTGCTGCGCGTATCTACCACAGGGCGTGGTGTAAAGCGCAATAGTCTTTCTTTCTCCCAAACATTAGTGTGCTGATACCAGTAATACTCTCCACCCAAACTACCATAAGACACTACCAGCGTTGGTGTGTTTGCTGTGCCCGAACGTTTCCAAAGGTTCACCACATCTTTATATAGCGGTGCAACAGGTATGTTATGTTCTATAGTAGTGTGCCCATCTATTATCATGCTCAGGTTGTGGTAAAAGAATGAGCCACCCTCAGGCACTACATTTATCTTCAACTCACGCGCTGCCTCTATCACCATTTGCCTTTGGTTACGGCGCGGCTGGTTATAGCTCTTCACACTGTTTGCGCCAAATGCTGCAGTACGGCTGATGGCACTTTTAGCATCTGCCAAACTATTGATGACCGCTTTAAAATCACCATCTGCACCATATAGTATAGTACCGGTAGAGAATACACGCGGACCAACCGTTAACCCTGCTTTTTGCATTTCGCTAAGTGCAAAAACAAACTCACTGTTAGCAGAGGGATCGTGCATAGTAGTAACACCATAAGCCAGGTTGGCATAGTACGGCCAGTGTTTCTCTGGAACAATACCACTGTAAAAATGCCCTGCATGCGCGTGTGCATCGATAAAGCCCGGCATAATAGTTTTGCCTTTACAATTGATGACGTTTGCCGTTCTGGGTATCACCACATCTTCTACTTTACCTACAGCGGTTATCCTGTTCTCTTCTATTATGATCGTTCCGTCTTCTATCACCCCTGCATCGTCCATAGTAATAATGCGTGCGTTGGTAAAGGCAATGGCTCCTTTCGGTTTGTCTGCCTTCATCTCCAATTTGATCGTTGCACCTTTGGTTGGTATCGCGAATGTAGAATCGGGCTTGCCGCCTACAAACTCAAATAACTTATCAAGCGATACTGTGTAGTACTCTGTACCCAATGTGTAGTGTAGCTCTTTACTGTCTTTGCTCCAATGTAAATTATAACCTGCATCTGCCGATACTCTGCGCACAGGAAAAGCAGACGAATCGCTACCTATTGTAATAGGCTTACCTGTATGCGGGAAGGCGGCAACATATACCTGATGCAGATCGCTATAGGCTATCCATTGCTCGTCCGGAGAAACAGTGAATTGCTTTGCATACGTAGTTGTAAATAATGTACGCTCATCTTCTCCATCTGTTTTACACCATTTGTAAGCCTTCTTTAATCCACCACCTGTTTGGTAGTAAATACGTTCACCGTTTTTACTGAATTTGGGTTCGCTGCCATGGTTGGTTACAAACTTTGCTTCGCCACCATTTGCAGGCATCATATATATACCCGGCTTAGCAGTGTATGCAGGGCCTAATGTATTACTACTGTGTTCTCTTTCGTAAACGATGTACTTACCATCGGGCGAGTATGATGGTGTACGATAGATACCTTTTTCTTTTGTTAGTTGTTCCGGAGTACCCCCCGCTATGTTCACCCTGCTGATACTACCTGTTGCCGCATCGCTCCAGGTAACATATACAATGTTTTGCCCGTCGGGTGCGAAAGACGGATCATACTCCAACGCTGCTGCGTCTGTAATACGGGTGGGCTTACCATTGGGTAATTTCATTTTATATAAATGCCCTACCGCGCTAAACACCATCCATTTACCGTCAGGTGCAGTTACCGCGCCACTTATTACATGTGCAGTAAATTTAGATGGTGCTACATCTACACCAAATCTTACCACCTCTGATATTTTTGTTTTTACATCGCATGTAAACGGTATCTCTTTTGCACTGTTGATAGCATTTACATCTATACGTTTTATTTTACCACCTGCCCATATTACAATGTGCTGATCGTCGGGCATCCATGAAAAGCCCGGATAGATACCAAAGGTCGTCCACGCTTCTTGCTGGTCTTTAGATAACTCATCGTATATCGGCCATTCTTCTCCTGTTTCTATATTTCTTAAAAACAATACACTCTTAGTACGCACTCTTTTTACAAATGCCAATAGCTTACCATTGTGCGATATTTGCGGGCGTACCGCACCACCGGGGCCACCTGTCACCTTCTCTACTTTACCTTCTTCTCTGTCGAACCTTTTTATGACGAATATCTGGCTATTAGGGTCTTTATTATATTGAAAATGCCCACCGGGGTACATATCCTCACTGAAGTACACATAGCGCCCGTCGGGCGATACGCAAGGTTCGTTCACATCCTGCTGATCGTTCTTTCTTTTGGTGAGTTGCAAACCTTTGCCACCTCTTATATGATACATCCACATTTCGCCGGCACCCAAAGAGCGCGTAGAAGTAAAATGTTTACGTGCGATGATGTACATGCCATCGGGTGTCCAAACACCATTGTTCAATAACCTGAAACTTTCTTTAGTGATCTGCCTGGCATTTTTACCATCCACATCCATCACCCATACATTGTCACCACCGCCGGCATCAGAAGTAAAAGATATTTTTTTACCATCAGGACTAAAACGCGGTTGTACTTCCATTGCCTTTCCCTGCCTCAATACTTTTGCTTTACCACCACTGATGGGCATTATATATATATCCCCCAACAAGTCGAAAACGATTTGCTTGCCATCGGGCGATACGTCCAGGTTCATCCATGTACCTTCATCTACCGTAAAGCTCACTTCTTTCTGCGGGCTACCCGGGTTTTCTACATCCCATCCTTTTTTACCTTTTGCAAATAATGTAGCAGGCAACAACAATGCCGCCAGTATCCATCTAAAGTTCATACCAGAGAATTTTAACTAAAGATAGAAAAAGGTATTTTTACAGGATATCAATACCTATAAAATGAAAAGACTACTTGTTTACTGTTTGTTTTTTATCTCTATCATTTCCTGCAAAAAAGACAAGACAGCTTATTTCCAACAGTATAGAATTACCTATAATCAGTCGGATAATAGCTATATAGCTACTGCTGCTTTTTTCCAAAAAGGCACAAACAATCTACCTGGCTTGACAAACGGAGAGTCTGTAACCTTAAATGACAAAACAAGCGATTACCAAGATAAATATTTTTACACATGGGAGGGTAAGGGTAAGATTAATGGTAGTTTTGTACTCTCTAAAAAGAAAACAGAATTTCATAATAGCTTTAGCTTATCTGACCTGCTTGATTTCGAAATTTCATATCCGGATACATTTTATAAATCAGAAAAATCAGTAGTTAAATTAAAAGATCGTTATAAGCACTCTGACTACCTTACTATAAATCTGATTCACAATGGTGGAGAAAGCAGCACAGGCTTTTTGAGTGATAGTGTAACCTACGTTCCTGAACACATGAAAAATATACCTGAAGGTCCTGCCACATTAAGGATTGAATCGAGATATGAACATGCTGTAGAAAATCAAGACCAAAATTCAGGAGGGACAATCAACTACGGCACCCGAATAGATAAAACAATATGGATAGCAAAGTAAAAAGAACAACTATTCTATCACCAACCTGGAGCTACTGACGTCCACTTCTGTTAATACACTTAGCGTATATACTCCTTTGGGATATTTACGAAGATCTAAATGATACAGCCCTTGCGCTATAGCAGTGTGTACTGCCTGCCCGTATATGTTCAGCACTTTTACTTTTTGCGGCTCGTCTGCCAGCTGTACAGTAAACAAACCATTGCCGGGGTTGGGATATATTTTCAGTCCTCTATCTTCAAAACTACTCACCCCTGCGGGAAACAGATTGATCTGAGCATATGTAGTATCGCTGCAACCACTGGTAGTATCAGTAGCAATCAGCATTGCGGTATAGGCACCAAACTGGCTATAGGTATGTGCTATTGTTCCCGTTGTATCGGTTTGTCCATCGCCAAAATGCCACTCTAATTTATCTGCATTAAATGCGGCGGAAGTAAAGGTCACCGTTTTAGCATTGATACTGTACTTGAAAAGCGACGTTGTTTTATACTGCCCTATATGCCAATACAGCATACTATCATACACCACCTTTTTGGCCGCCTGCCTGATGGCTGCAGCATCTGCGCTGCTTAAAGAAAAGTCGTAGCCGATGTTTGTAGGATCTTTTTTGAACAACGCTGTATAGAAACTACATGCCACAGCATATGAACCTGCTGCCGATGGGTGGCTCTCATCCGGATCGTACAGTTCTATATTGGGGTTATGCGCTCTTATGTACCTCCATACTGCCCCTGCGGGAGATATTACAGCATCATCACTATCTGCAACTTTCATATACCTCGCTCTAATAGTGCTATCCATAGATTGGTAAGTGCAAAAGTTCGTCCAGTTAAAGTTAGTAGTATAGTGGTCGCACAAAAAGCTATCACCTTCTTTCCTACCCCAAGTCATATAAAACACTGTTTCTACACACGGGCTTGTTGTGTTGATCAAACTGTCGAACCTATGTGCATACTTATACATTACCGTCTTCACATCTTTTTCAGGAATACAGGGATTGACACTCCTGTCTTGCAACACCACATAATCCCAACCACCTTTTTTTATTTTGTCTTTAGTAGCAGGTGGATTAACTACCCAATGACCTAAAAAAGAGAAACCACCGGGAGCTTCCATATCCCACTGCAAGGTATCGCCTGTAGTGGCTGCCATATCCTCCACTATCTTGGGCATATTGTTAACGTAGGTGTAGCTATTACCTATAAATAAGACATTGAGCTTTTTACCCACCTGTGCAGATGCACCCGTAGCGTATATTAGAAAGACAAATAAAATGATCACTCGCATACGCGCAAACAGACAGTTATAAGCACCGGACAGTTGGTTTTTGGGTTGATTTTGGCCAACAGGTAGCGCAGTTCTTACTAAACTATGACAAGATTTTGAAGTTTGCGCTTTGAATGTGTTTATACCGTATATTTGTATACATCGGTAACAACTATAAATTACAGAGAATGAAGAACAACAAAGAACTAATGTTCATTTTAAAAGCGATACCTACCGCAATTACAATCATTGCCATTGCTGTTGCTTTTAAAAACGGAGCGCTGATGGGTAATTACGGATTGGCAATTTGCATTCTTGGTGCTGTAGCTATTATGGCGCAAATCGTACAAATGGCTAAGCTGACAAAAAAGATCGCACCGCAATACATCGACAACAACAAGCGTAAAAGCTAAAAAGATATTACTTATGTCTATGAGAATGGCTCTGCTCTGCAGGGCTGTTTTTGTTTTACACTATTATATAAACTTAACATTATCAAGCATTTCCTGATTATGGAAATGCTTTTCCCCTTTGTGAAAAGATGTTCTGAAACATTGGTCTTTTTTTGTCATCACATTGTAAAAGCAAAAGATCGTGGCAAAAAATTACACATTAGCTACAATGGCATTACTAATGCCATTTTTATTAAACGCACAGGCAAAAAGCGATGTGCAGAACATTAAAAAACTTTGCGGATGTTATGACGTAAAGTTTGAGTACGCAGAAACATTCAGAACAGACAGCGCTTACCAATTTCATAAAGGGAAGATCGCAAATGCTAAAGAGTTCATCTTTCCGGTAGAGGAATCTGACAACAAAATATCCTTGCAACACATGCTCATCGTCAGCGAGCAACACATTATTAAACACTGGAGAGAAGACTGGACTTATGAACAACCTGAGCTATTGAGCTATCAGGGAGACAACAAATGGGAGAAAGAGCATATAGCACCCAATAAAATAAAAGGCACATGGACACAAACCATCTGGCAGGTAGATGATATGCCCCGATATCAGGGATATAGCAAGTGGATAGAGAACAATAACAAAACATACTGGGAAAGCACGGCCTATGCGCCCCTACCACGCAGAGAGTATACTACCCGCGATGATTATAATCTGATGAAGCGTACCAACAAGATAATGGTAACAGACCAAGGCTGGTTGCACGAGCAGGACAATGAAAAGATCATCCGCGAAAACGGACACGACAGCCTGCTGGTAGAAGAGAAAGGATACAACAGATACACAAAAATTGCTGACAGCGAATGTGCAGCCGCTAAAGGGCACTGGGAAAAGAACAAAGACTTCTGGAGCATCGTTCGTAACAAATGGGAAGAATACATTTCTGCTGACGCGCAACTGGTTTTGAAAAACAAAGTAGAAGACCAAATGATGTTCGAACATTTCTACACACTGGCTTACAACTGGAGAACAGAAAACTGGAGTAACAAAAAGCTGGAAAAAGAGATCGAGAACGTAATGGACCAATTTGTAGTGAGATAATAACAATCGATCAATACCCGAAACAGCCCCGTATTACGGGGCTGTTTTATTTATTTCGCTTAGGACTTTTTTGACACGGTTAAGACTATGTCTATATGCTGCATTATTAGGATCCAGTTCAATTAATTCTTCAAAAAAACCTCTAGCCATATGTAAAGACTCTTTCCCTTTTTCTACATCAAAATTCAAATATACATTTCCCAAATGGCTGTGTGCCAATGCTAATTCAAAAGCATAAATTGCATTACCATCGTATTCTTTATTTAATTCGCTTAGCAGAGTAACCACCTCAGTGTAGTACTCAACAGCTTGTTGATAATCCTCTAACTCCTTATGTAATTGTCCTAATTTAAAATGTGATATCGCATAACTATGTTTATAAGCAGCGTTACTCTTATCTTCAAAATATATTTCCTTACATAATCCAATAGCTTTATCAATACATTTTTTTGCTTTAATTAAATCATTCAGACCTAAATGCAATTCAAAATATTTTGAATATGATTTTAATAACCCGTGTTTATAATCATTGTTGTTATCATATTCATTATGAAGCTGCTCAAATAAATCTATTAGCTTTTTGATATTAATTTCAGCTTTATCGAAATCTTCATTGCCTATATAAAAATCAGCTAAGTTTCCATATGCACCCGCTAGGTTCGCTTTACTCCTTGCATCATTTTTATCACTATCATAGATTTCTTCTTTCAAAGCTTTATACCTCACAAGATACTCTTCTGCAAGGTCATTTTCGTCTACATTTTTATACCACGTTCCAATTTTCAAGTATGATACACCTAAATCAGATTTCGTAGCCATATTATTTTTATCATACTCAGAAGCATCCTCAGCCATACTTAGGAACCTTTCATAATAGTACTTCTGAGAACTAATATCACCAGTCAACTCATAATAATTACCTACCCGCTCTGCCAAAGTTGCTAAATTTGTATCTTTACTTTTCTGAATATTTTCTAGATTCTCTATAATTGAAATAGCATATCGAATCATAACCTTTGCTTGACTTATGCTCAAGTATCGCAAACTCCTAACGTCAGGATGATACGCTAATGAGAAATTAAATACGCTAATAGTATATTGTAATATGTCTACTATATCCTGTTTATTTTTCTCCTTAAAAACATCTTGTATTACAGGGCTGATTTTGTAAAACATCATTTTATTCTCCCCTTTTGTACCAGTTAACCACCCTTTATCATACAATGGATTTAATGCACCTGTCAACCACTTTTCATCTTTCCCATATGTAATAACCTTAAGAACCCCATGGCTTATGTTTTCTGATGGCAGTACAGAAAAAATAGATAGTAATTCAACTTCATCAGCAGACAACTTACGTACATCATACATAGCAGCAATAATGGCCTCGGGTTTTTCATGCCTTAATTCACCCTTACCTTGGTATGCGGCATACACTTTGTCTGATTTAATAGCCAGCACACCTTTTTCCTGAAGATCTTTCAGTAAGTCTTGTAAAGTATAGGTTTGCTCATGTTCATTAATAACTTCCAGATTTTTAGCCAACAGCTCAATTACCAATGTATTTTTACCTACAGCTTCCCATACCTCTTTAAACAAGTCTTCTTCCTGCTCGTCGTAATTTTTATAATGCTCTTTAAACACAGCTAGAGCAGCATCAAAAGACAGTGCCTCTACAGGATAATCCAGAGCACCGGGTATTTTACGAGATCTGCTGGTAATCAGTAAATGAAAATTGCTGCAGGTTCTTAGCAGCTGTTGATACTTGATTAAATCCTTTCTTTCATTGGCATTATCAATAACCAGCAAACAGGGTTCCTCTAATTCTGTAATTGTTGCAAAAACAAGTTTAGCCCTGTCTTCTGTAATCATATCATCAGGAAAGTCGAGCCCCAGTGCCGGTGCGAGTAAGAGAATAGCATTTGCAATACTTTCTTCGCTCAACACCCATGCGGCATGTTTATATTTTCTATGATATTTATGATAATAAGCTGCAGCCAAAGACGTTTTACCTATACCTCCTTGCCCGTTTACGAGCAGTAAAAAATTATTGCCTTCAATGAGTTCTTTCCTTAAATCTTTTAGCTCTTCGCCCCTGCCATAAAATACTGCAGGCATTGCAGGCATATAGTCTGTTAGCCTGTGGCTTATTTCATTTTGTACGATACGTCGTCGTAATTCAACTCTTAACTTAGTTAATTCTTTTTCAACGTTTATCATCCTACCCGCTACACCCTTGACGTAGCTTTTCAATTCCGCTACTTCTATCAGCAAATCATTTAACTGTTGCTTTATGTCTACAAAATGCTCTTCAAGCTTGTCGTACACCTTACCTGCTATTCCATCTAACAGCTCATCTCGTTTTTCTTTTGTAATTAACCATTGACCATCTTGTACTTCTTTAATTAGTGCCTCTATTTTCTTTTGTCCTTTAAGTAACTCTACATTACTGTCACGCATTTCTTCCAGCATCCATATTTGAAATGCTTTAAACCCTTTATCGTCTACTTTTAATGCTTCTTTAAATGCCAGATCAAAACAGTAGGGCAACTTATCTGCATAAAAGTCCACCAACTGTTTTTGTGTAGTTTCATCAAATCTATAGTCTGTCATTGTGAAGATGCGGGATACGATCTTCTTCAGATAATACAGCGGGTCTGTAATTGTTTCTTTACTGATGAGTTTATCATCATCTTCATCGAATAAAGCATGATCTTTCAGCCCCTGATCAAAAAAACCTTCTAATGCCTTTGTAAACTTTCGCTTTTCTCTTGCAGAAAGCAAATCCATACGCTCACTATCTTTTATTTCGGCAATAAATATTGTTTTCATAAACTTCAGCGATGCTGCAGCTGATGTTTTAAACAAGCGCTCTAAGTCATGATTAAGATTATCGGGATGCTCTTTCTGCAGCCAAGTAAGCAGTTTCTTTTGCCCCATGCTGGCCAGCACTTTTGTATGATCACCGGCATAACCGGATGTCATACTCGATACTAGTCCCGCAACCAGCGCTCCACCTCCTGTTATCAAAGGTGCTGCTCCTCCGGTGCAGGCTGCAAGCGTACAGCTAATTCCACCATTTAGCAGAAAACCGCCTAATGCTTTAACTCCCTCTTTAGTGATTCCCATAGCAATAGGATGTGATTATTAGTGATGATTAATAGTATATCTAATATACTTATTTAATCTACATATTTGCGATCAAATAACATTTTTATCAAATAAGCTCATTATCTGTTTCCGTACTAATATCAAATGAGTATTTTCACGCCGTATTGTAAAAAACAGACTTAGCCACGGGTGCTCTGTTGCACCATATTGACAAAGCATGCTTTTTAATTCATTAGAATTTCTAATATTTCTCCCCATTGTTTTCAGCCTCTACTGGTTGATGCGCAAACAGGCACTGGTATGGCAAAATATGATCATACTGGTAGCCAGCTATGTATTTTATGGCTGGTGGAGCTACAAGTTCTTAGGGCTTTTGGCACTCAGTACCCTGCTGGACTATTCATATGGCTTTGGGGTAAACTCACCCAACAGAAAAAGGTCGAAACTCTTCCTCTGGCTCAGTATTATTAATAACCTGGGTATTTTGGCGGTATTCAAGTACTACGACTTCTTTGCCATTGAGTTTCAGCACGCCATGTCGCTCATAGGTATTGAGACCAACCCAACTATACTGGGGCTGGTACTACCTGTAGGTATCTCGTTCTACACCTTCCACGGTATGTCTTATGTATTTGATATATACAGAGGAGAACAAAAACCTATTAAAAATTTTGTGGATTATGCCGTGTTCGTGAGCTTCTTCCCACTACTGGTGGCAGGGCCTATTGAACGTGCCAACCACTTATTACCACAGGTACAAAGACGCAGAACCTTCAACTACCAACAAGCGCTGGAAGGGTGTCGCCTGATGCTATGGGGCTTATTCAAGAAAGTAGTTATAGCCGATAGCATTGCCGTAACGGTAGACAGCATTTTTGGCAACTACGAGCATTTTAACGCCTTCGGGCTTATCATGGGGGCTATAGCTTTTGCCTTCCAGATCTATTGCGACTTTAGCGGATACTCTGACATTGCCTTAGGTACGGCCAAGCTCTTCGGGTTTGAATTGCTGAGCAACTTTAAATTCCCATACTTCTCGCGCAGCCTGGCAGAGTTCTGGCGCAGGTGGCATATATCTCTATCATCTTGGTTTAGAGATTACCTGTATATACCGTTGGGTGGTTCCAGAGAAGGTAAGTACAAAGCGATACGCAACACCTTCATCATATTTGTAGTGAGTGGTTTCTGGCACGGTGCCAGTTGGAACTTCATCATCTGGGGATTCTTACACGCCTGCGGATTCTTACCGTTGCTGCTCATGAAAAAGAACAGGCAATACGTGAGCACTGTAGTGGCTGAAAATAAAATGCTGCCTACACTGAAGGAGTTAAGGCAAATGCTGGTGACATTTGTGTATGTAACGTTTGCATGGATATTCTTCCGCGCGCCGGACATTGAAACTTCGCTGAACTACATCAAACGCATTTTTGTGAATGCGGCGGAGAATCCAATGCAGTTTCTGAGTATACCTGCGGGTAGTATGACGCTGCTATACATTATACCGCTATTGGTAATGGACTGGATGTTGCGACACGATGAAAGAAGACTGATGGTACCAAGGAACAGGATCATCAGGCATTTGATATATTATACAATGGTGTTGTTAGTATACTTCTTATTGTATCAAAACAATAACGATTTTATATACTTCCAATTCTAACAATTAACTGAAGATGAAAAAGTTTATTAAAAAAATACTGCTCTTCTTTTCGGTGATCCTGATCCCGTTCTTAATTGTTGAATTGATCATCACCATTAAGCAGAAAGACGATTTTATAGTTACTACCCACAACGACTGGCATACACTCGAAGACCACAACTCTGAAGTACTATTCATTGGTAACAGCCGTGTGTGGACACACTTCGACCCGATACGCATCGGCAACTATATAAATGCTCCCGCAGAAGATCTGGCACAAGATGGCCAGTCTATCAATATGCTGTGGTATAAGTTCCAACGCTACCTGGATGTAAATGAAAAGCCCAAAGAGATATATGTACTGGTCGACCCTTTCTTTATCAGATTAAGTGGCGATTTGTATAAGTTCGACAAGTTCCGTTCTTATATGTTCATGGACAGATATGATCTGGGCCCCCTAAAAGAACTGGACGGCTGGATGGCTTATTATAAATACATGCCTTTAACCGCTGTGGGCGAACAGGCTTTCGACTTCTTAATGAACAAGTCTGACAACGAAATAGACTTTGCCAAAACAAGAGGATTTAAAGCTTTTGAGCTGGAGTGGGACAACAGCAGCACATGGGCAGAACCGATTGCTATAACCTACGAGAAAGATGGCAGCCTGCCTTATGTAGACTCGTTCACTAATTTCTGTGCGAGAGAAGACATTCAATGTTACTTTATCTTCACACCAATGAGCTACCCTGCTTATAATGTATTCACCAATTACGATTACTTTAAACAGGTGTTAAACGATAGGGGTGTTGAGTTCAGAGATTACAATAACGAAGTGTACAACGACTCTTCTCTGTTCTACAACCACATGCACTTAAATGCTAAAGGGGTTGATATTTTCATGAACCAGTTTCTTTCAGATAGTACAGTATTACTTTCTTACAGATAGTTACCACTGCTCGTTTTGGTTATCAGGATTTACTTGTTTCCATTGGTTACCTACTTGATACAGTAAAGTATAGTTTTTCAATGGCTGCTTAAACGTTAAGTCGTAGAAATGACCATCTACCATGTTCAGTATGTAGTCTTCATTTTCGTAACTACGTCCGCCAATACCTTCGTACCACCACCATGTCCCCCACTGGTTCAACGTTACTCTTAAAGTGCTGTCACCTGTTACCTGCACATGCGCACCATCTTCGGGTGTCAGCATATTATATGCCAGCACATCGTGCACTTTATTGTCAATAGGTTGTTCGGGTAGCAACAGATTGTGCATCAGTTTAAATTCGCTTTGCGGCCACGCCCCCAACATGGGTATGCCGTGCATACTCTCCGGGTTGTTGAGCAGTACCAATGCTTTACCTTTTTCAACAGGTATATTTTCTACCAGGCTGTTAACTATCCTAGAGCTTTTCCACCAGTATCGGTTCACTTGAACAGCGTAACGCAGGTTCACCAAAACAATTACAGCCAGTACAGCATAACGCAGATATTTATTATTGATTGCCCATACCAGCAAAGCCACGAGCATGAACAAAAATGCACAGGTGAAGTATGCGTAACGATCGAAGATCACCAGCATCATATCTCCAAACCACAAAGGCACTACCAATATTAAAGAAGCACCTGTCCACAAAAGTAGCATCACCATCACCTTCAACCTGCCGGCTAGTTTATTGAAACGGATGGCTCCCCACAACAACAATGCAATACTTATTCCATAAACCAGCAATAACCCCACAGTACTATCGCAAAACTGATACACAGCGGTTCTCCATTCGTTGTTAAAGAACCTACCCATGAATATTAAATGAAACAGGTACTTACCTGCCTTACCAAAACCACCCTGCGATGCAGTCATAACCGTATCCGTCCCTACTCTTGATGTCCAGTCGCCGTGCAACAGTTTGAACTCTACCAACCGTAAAACAAAAATGGCCAACATCGGCAACACGAAATAGACTACTCCTTTTTTGAAGGCGTGCTTTTTATAGAAAAGCAGCAAAGAAAGTACCAGCCACGGCGTGATGTAAAACACCTCAAGTGTATGTGTAGACAACAGGTAAACAATAAATGCATACCATATATACTTGCGCTTACCTGTATAAATGTATTGCTGTACCCAAAGCATTATGCCCAACAATATCAGCAAGCCTTGCAGATAATGGAACGACGGTTCC
This sequence comes from Bacteroidia bacterium, assembly GCA_030429205.1. GTDB lineage: Bacteria > Bacteroidota > Bacteroidia > Chitinophagales > Chitinophagaceae > UBA5543. The sequence goes on along the minus strand of JAUICZ010000001.1, from coordinate 1,704,624 downwards.
CAGACGATGACCTCTGATATATACGGCGTAACGCAAAACAACACAGCACCTGCGTAGGCACCCGTTTTAAAATGGTCTGCACCAACATCGCAGAGCATATTCACCACCAGCTTGCACAGCAAAACTGCATTGAGTGTATGCAGGGTAATGAATAGTAAATGCCACATCCATGCACTGGCGCCGAACAGTTGGTAATATAGCCATGTAACTACCTGCGTTACCTGGTACAGACTTACCACCTCAAAGTTGGATCGGTTTACATAAGTAAGAAAGTCTTGGTTTTCTACCTGGTCCAGCCAGCCGGTGAAGTCGGTAACAAAACCTGCTTGGGCAGCAATAAAGTACAGGGCAAACATCAACAACCACAAACCAATAAACAGCACTGGTGTGTTGATACGCTTAGATGTATTTGTGTTGATCTGCAAAAGTGTGGGTTGTCTAACAAATATAGAGTAATTGCCTTAGGGCTGATAATCGGCTATCGCGGATACTTAGGTTCAAAATAATAATAGTCATACTCATTACCTCCAAGCTGATCTTTTTCCCCATTTAGGTAAGTAATAAAATAGTCTGCTGCCGCCTCATGGTGCCAGTCTCCCGTTTCTATCTCTTTTTCTTTCTTCATCACAGAATAGGTCATATCTGCATGCAACTCTATATAACATGTCGAATCACAACCAGGGTATTGGGTTAAGTAATATTTACCCATATGGTCTTTTTGCATACTCTTATTCCCCAAATAGTCACAACCCGCATAGCTTATAAACAGCGCTCCAAATATGATGCCCCAAACAAACTTCCTTTTCCTTCCTTTGTCTGCCAAGTATCCTTTAACCAAATAGTTGACACTAATAATGGCTAAAACAATATATATCACGTATTTGAACAGAATCCCTAAGGCCCACATAATAGCTTTGTTTATAGTATAACTAAGATACACCATTCCCATTAGTACCATTTCTTTTTTGTTTGTACATTTATTTTAATGAACAGGGTACTGAATAAACTCTTACCAACAATTGTTGCGGCACTCATCTTTATGATATTTGCCTTGTACAATGGCTACCCCATTATGAGTGGTGATACGGCTACTTATCTGGACAGTGCGTTTGTACTACATGTACCCGAGGCCCGCCCCGTGTTCTACGGTTTGTTCATCAGGGTTACTTCTTTTTGTGCCACATTATGGACCACCGTGTTTGTACAGTGTATTTTACTGGCTTATCTGGTCATCAGGCTCATTAAGCATTTTTTACCCAATATCACTACTCTCAGGCAAACAGCTTTGGTGCTGCTAATCTCTCTGGGTACCATCTCCTGCTGGTATGCCGGGCAGATCATGCCGGATATTTTCACCCCCATGTTGTTCCTTGCAACATTTTTATACTTGTTTGGCAGCAACTCAAAAGCTCAGGCAGCAATACTGCTTGTGCTGATATACATTAGCATAGTAGTACACTTTTCGCACTATGCCATCGCCACTGTGTTTGTATTGGCACTGCTACTCATCAGTTTCTTTTCAGAAAAAATAAAAGCAGTAAGAAGAAGGCTTGTTTTCTTCTCTGCCATAGTTCTGGCATCGTGGTTGTCTTTGTTCACCAGCAACTATATTGGCGGCTATGGTTTTGTGAGCAGTAATGCGCGCCATGTTTTCTTAATGGGTAAACTTTGCGAAAGTGGCGTACTCAGCACTTATTTAGAAAAGGCTTGCCCTGAATACCACTATGGCATTTGCGATCATAAAGATGCCCTGCCCAATGTAGCATGGGACTTTGTATGGGATCAGCAAAACAGCCCGGTGTTTAAGCAAGGTGGCTGGGCTGCTACAAAAGAAGAGTATAATACCATCATTAAAGACATCGTCAGCCGACCAAAATACTGGCCGTTTCTGGCTTATAAAAGTATGGAGGCCACCTTCAGGCAGATCATACTACTAAACATAGACGAGGGAGAAGAGCGCCACTGGATCGTTTTCGACAAGGAGCATCCTCTGTATATCACAATGGACAAATACCTGCCCCACGAGATCAATGAGTTTCGCTTTACGAGGCAGAACAACAAAACCTTCAACCTCTTCTTTTACGATGATGTGTATGCCATTGTACTGCTGTTGTCGTCTTTTCTTGTATTGATGACATTGAAAAGAGAACGCTTAAAACAATGGGGCTGGATATACGGCGTGTTGATACTCTTCCTGTTCTGCAATGCTTTTATTACAGCAACATTCGGCAATGTACTTACCCGCCTCAACTCACGCACCATATGGCTATTACCTATGCTCAATATACTGGTGCTGTACCAATACATCAGCCCGTTGATAGCAAAGCTAAAAAGTAGATGGCTGTAACTATCTGGCTCTGCGCAACCAAAAAGTGTGGTACATACCGTCGCTGTTAAAACTCTTCATTTCCCAACCTTCTGACTCGTACTGGTGTACCAGGTTAATGATCGGGTTCATATCCCAATTTCCTTTTCTTTCTCTGGCAAGGTCTTTTCTGTCTTTGTATTCTTTACCGTCTATACTGATGAACACATGGTGCAGGTCTTCCTTCCACCCAATGATGGTCATGTGTTGGTAACTGGTTGTAGTTTCTGTAGGCTTAAATGCATAAAGTGCTGATAGTACCAACAGTACACTTACTGTCGATACGATGTAGGTAAGTTTGTTTTTCATTAGTATTTATTTTAGAGAATTAAGATAACTGCTTGCTCTTTTTATGGCTACTTCAATAGCTGCATGCCAGCTCTCATATCTGCGCCTCATAGACACCTCAAAAAAGTATCTTTTGGTAGAGATCAATTCGCCATTCTTTGTATTAATGTATGCCACCCATACATACGACTCTAGTTTTTCAAACTCCTCCACTACAAATAAAATGCCGTAGCCTTCTTTACCGTTACTATAATTTGCGGCAACCTTTTTTATGTCTTCTATAAACAAGTCTTTAGACTTACCGACGTTGCTCAGGTCTATCTGGCTATTTCTTTTTCTACAGGTGTTCAGCTCGGCATCAAACTTTTCTCTGCGGTATTTTCCTTTTATCACGTCCTGATACCTTTCTGCCGCCCTACCTTCGTTGAAAGATTTAATGAACTCCTTCATATCACTCTTGTCTACGTAAATGTTAACTATACTGGCACGAGAGAAATCTACACCAAAGTAGGTAAACTGGTCAGAACGGGCCACATCCTCAATGGTTTGCGCTTGGGCGGCAAATACTGTCGTTAAACAAAACAGGATGTTCAAAAAGGTCTTGCGGGTCATAACATGCTCATTACGGTTAAACATCTAAGGTAATATAATTGTACAGACGAATAAACTACGAAACACAAGCTTCATATCGCGCTAAAGTCTCATTCACAAAACTTTCGGGTTTCACGCATTTGCAGGTTCGAAAATTAGTGTACATTGTGTGAAAATTAATCCCTACAATTTTTAATGTTATGGGTAAGATTCATGACAATGTGCTGCAAGCGATAGGCGGCACCCCAATGGTTAGAGTTAACCGCGTTTTCGACGAATTTAAAGGCGCTACTGTTTTAGCGAAAGTAGAGTACCTGAACCCGGGCGGGTCTATGAAAGACCGTATTGGGCTAAAGATGATAGAACTCGCTGAAAAAGAAGGCCGTATAAAACCCGGCGATACTTTAATTGAGCCTACCAGCGGTAACACGGGTGTTGGGTTGGCACAGGCAGCTGCTATAAAAGGCTACAAAATGATCATTACCATGCCCATGAAAATGAGTATGGAAAAACGTCGTTTATTAAAGGCCTATGGTGCAGAGTTGATGCTCTTCCCTACAGAGTATGGTTTCGACCATCCTGAAGGATATATAGAGGTGGCAAAGAAAATGGCACGCGAGAATGAGCACATCCATTTATTGAATCAATATACAAACGAGGGCAACCCGCTGGCACACTACGAGGGCACCGGACCAGAGATATGGGATCAGACAGATGGCAAGCTCGACTATTTTGTTTGTGCCATGGGTACAGGCGGTACCATTACGGGTACTACCAAATACCTGAAAGAGCAAAACCCAAATATAAAATCCATAGGCACAGACCCGGATGGTTCTTTATATACAGGAGAAGTACATCCATATCAGGTAGAAGGTATCGGGTACGATTTTTACCCCGATGTTTTTGAGCCGGGCATAGTAGATACTATGTACCGCATATCAGACGAGGATAGCTTTATTGAGGCACGTAACTTTACCCGTAAAGAAGGCATGCTGGTAGGTGGCTCTACAGGTAATGTACTGGCAGGCACCAGACGTTTGCTTAAAGACTTGCAAGATCGTGACGAGCTGGAAGGTAAAACCATCGTTATTATGCTGCACGATACCGGGCGTACCTACCTGAGTAAAGTATACAACGACGACTGGATGAATGAGCACGGATTTGCTCTGGAAAAATAATTTTAGAAAAAAAAGATATAAAAGAAGAATAAGAATGAAATTTTCTACAATAGCACTACACGAAGCACAAGAACCGGAAAAAGGAACAGGAGCTGTAATTACACCAATTTACCAAACCACAACTTTTGCGCAAGATGTACCGGGAGAGCTAAAAGCGGGGTACGACTACTCACGATCTGGCAACCCTACACGCGAGGTGTTAGAAAAAGTATTGGCTAAACTGGAAGGTGGAACACACGGCTTTGCTTTTGCCAGTGGTTTGGGCGCTTTCACTACGCTGGTGATGTCTTTCTTAGACAGTGGTGACCATATAGTAGTAGGTGATGATGCTTACGGAGGAACATTCCGTTCTTTAGACAAAGTGTTTACACGCTACAACATCAACAGCAGCTTTGTAGACATGACCAACCCGGAGGAGGTACGCAACGCCATTACACCACAAACTAAAATGGTGTACTTAGAAACGCCTACCAACCCAACATTGAAACTGGCAGATATTGCTGCCATCACTGCAATTGCCAAAGAACATAAATTGATCAGCGTTGTAGATAATACATTCGCTACACCATACTTACAAAACCCATTGTCATTGGGTGCAGACATTGTACTACACAGTACTACCAAGTACATCAACGGGCACAGCGATGTTGTGGGTGGTGCATTGGTAACCAACAATGCGAAGTATGCAGAGGCTATAGGTTTCCACCAAAACTCATTGGGTGCCACACCAGATGTTTTTGCTGCATGGTTAACACTACGCGGTTTAAAAACATTATCTGTACGTATGGACAAGCATGTGAGCAATGCAATGGCCATCGCAAAGTTTTTAGAAGCACACGACAAGGTAGAAGCTGTTATATATCCTGGCTTAGAGTCTCATCCGCAACACGATATTGCCAACAAACAAATGAAAGCACCGGGCGGTATGATATCTGTACGTGTTAAAGGAGATAAGGCTGCGGTAAATCGTTTCTTCCCTGAGTTGAAATATTTCATTCTTGCAGAAAGTTTGGGAGGTGTTGAGTCTCTGTTAGAGATCCCATCTATCATGACACACGCTGCACTAACACAAGAAGGGCGCGACAAACTGGGCATTACAGATAACCTGATCCGCCTGTCTGTTGGTATAGAAGATATAGACGACTTGATAGAAGACCTGGACAGGGCTTTAGCAGCAATGTAAATTGCTGCTACGCTCTTTGTGTTTGCTGTGTTATGAACACCATGTCGTTATTCAGTTTTTCATAAGCGGCGTTAAGAATAACTATCAGCCTGCGCAAATCGTTATAACTATAAATGAGCATCATTGCATCCGCCATCGTCAATAGCCGTATCAGCAGTGCATCCTTATCTTCTATGCCTTTATTCACTCTCAGGTATTGTGCTACCGACTCTTTCAGCTTCACAAAATCGTTGTAAGACAATACCATCGGGCGCTCGCTAAAGTCTATACGGATGTAATGGTTTTTACGACAGTAATAAACAGTTCCAAAATTGCTGGCAGATAAAGGAGTATACATAGTACCGAATTAATGACTATGCTAAAGTAGACAGCTACCAATCAAACTATTTTTACATTCCGTAAAACGAATATTATAATCGGGAAAAACTAGGCATCGCCTTTTTGCATGTTCAGGTTGGGGATCTTCACTATCTCGAAAGTGGCAGAAGCTAACTGCACGGCGCCATTTGTTTTCTGTATTTCAGCACCTATGCGCTCATTCAAAGCATGTTTGGTCAGCCTTCTTTTTTTGTAGTCCACAATATACCTCAAGTTAAACTGTATCCAGTTGTCTGTCATTGTAATAGCGAGTGACGGGTCTACCATCGCATCTTCTATATAGTACTTATTCACCACATCCTTCCAGTTATCCATCGATTGGGTAACGTAGTCCGACAACTCTTCTGAAGCTATTTTGATGACTATAGATTTAGCCAGCTCTACATCAGACCCATAGCGTATAGGCAGGTTAAACTCATCCCACACAAAAGGAAAGTCTTGCGAGTAATTATAAATAGGCCCTTTAAAAACAAAAGCATTACTCAGCTTCACAATACGTCCGCTATAGTTATCGCTGCTCACCCACTCGCCTATCTCCATCATAGTGGTGTATATACTATCTATGTCTATTACATCACCTTTTATACCTCTTATCTCTATCCTGTCGCCCGGCTTATACACTTTTACGAAAAAGATATAGAACGAGCCAGCAATGCTCAGTATCAGCTCTTGCAGTGTAATGGTTACACCGGCGGTAAACAAACCAATAGCCAGTGCAAAATCGTTCACTTTTCCGGTAAAGTAAGTAACAGACAGTAAAATGATAATGGCATAACCTACTACCTCTACCCCTTTTTGAGACTTATACCTGATATCTGAATCGGGCAGTCTTTTGCGCAGCATTTTCCTGAAGCGAGAAATGATGATCATAACCAGCGCAACCAGCAAAACATACTTTACTACACTCGCGGTTACAGGGTATTGCTGCATCCAGTCTTTTATGTTTTCTATGATATTCATGAACGGCTTCTTCTATTAAAAGTACTCTATATTTAAGACATATTAATAGTTTGATTATTACACTTGCTACAGCCTACTATTTCATTGTATTTATATTGAGAACCATACACTTTGAAAGTTTATATGAAAATTGATTAATTTTAGAATAACAGCTGGTACATATACTTATTGAGTAAAAACAATATTACAATAACCTTTTTCTAATGCGTGGATATATACTTTTTTTGCTCATCATATTACTGTCTTGTAATTCGCGAAGTAAGGATGAAAAAATAAAACCGACAGTAAAAGACATAACGGAATCCGTCTACGCTTCTGCTAGAGTAATACCTAAATACTCATACCTACCCCACACACCTATATCAGGCATTGTAAAAAAAACATTAGTGAAAGAAGGTGATATTGTAATAAAAGATCAGCCTATAGTAATTGTCACTCCTGGTCATCAAGTAAAAAATAACCTAACTAATGCCGAATTGAGCCTGAGTGAAGCTAAAAAAAATTACATAGGAGAAAACAATCTTCTAAAGAATATTGAACTTGAACTTCAAACAGCAAAAGACCAACTAGTTCTTGATTCTATAAATTACCAAAGGTATCGTAAGCTAAGGATGCAGAACATTGGTTCAAAAATAGACTATGACCGAGCAAAACTAACTTACGAAGCAACAGAAAAGAGATACCTCGCGCTGAAAAAAAAATATGCCCAAACACAAACAAGTTTAGAAACCAATTATAAAAAGGCAAAAAGTAGCGCATTTACACAACAAAATATACTGAAGGATTATATCATAAAATCAGAAATTGACGGAAGAGTATACAGCTTGTCAAAAAAGGCAGGAGAGCTAATAACTACCCAAGAGCAATTTGCCGAAATTGGCAGTGCTGATAGTTTTATTATTGAAATGGATATTGATGAAATAGACATTACTAAAATAACTCTTGGCGACACTGTTACCATAATACTGGACGCTTACCCCAACAAAGTTTTTACTGCCATAGTTGACCGAATCTACCCTAAGAAAAATGAAAAAACTCAAACCTTTAAAACAGAAGGCGTTTTCGTTATACAACCAGATAAGCTATACAACGGACTATCCGGAGAGGCTAACATAATAGTTGACAAAAGAGAAAACGCAATGATAATACCGACAGAGTACCTACTTGAAAACGATAAGGTTTTAACTAACGATGGAGAAAAAAAGATACAGGTTGGAGTAAAATCACTAAAAAATGTTGAAATTATATCAGGGGTAGATACCAACACAGAACTACTTAAGCCCCAACAATGATGCATAGGTTAAGGCTTATATTAAGTATATCAAAGATACACCTGCTTTCTAAACGAAAGCAAACTATAGTTGCTGCACTGGGTGTGACATTTGGCATTAGTATGTTCATAATAATGATGAGCTTTATGACAGGCCTCAACATACTTTTAGATGGATTAGTTCTTAACAGAACTCCTCATATTCAAATATATAATAAGATAGAGCCTTCAGAAAAACAACCGGTTTCTGTGTATACAAACTCCTTGAACAACAATGTCAACTTTATCAACTCTATTAAGCCTAAACCTCGTTTAGAACGGATTTATAACTCGCAGAACATTTTATTCGAACTTCATAATAATGAGCAAGTTCTTGGAGCAACACCACAAGCTACATGTAAGGTATTCTATTTAGCAGGCACCAATAATATCAATGGTATTATTAATGGCATTAATGCAATGGAAGAAGTAAGGTTATTTAATTTTAAAGATTACATTGTACAAGGAGATGTATACAGTATTGTACGCAAAAAAAACAGCATATTATTAGGTGCCGGCATTGCAAAAAAGCTATCTCTTTCAGTTGGTGACAAACTACAAATCATGGGTGCTAATGGCACTTATTACTCGTTAACAATTGGCGGTATATTTCAAAGTGGGATGGCAGAAGTAGACGACATACAGAGTTACGTTAACTTGAATATGGCACAACAAATTCTTGGTGTTGGGCGCAATCACATTAGCAGAATACATGTAAAGCTGCACGATATGGGAAAGGCAGAATACTTATCAAAAACAATTGAAAAACTATATAATGTTAAAGCTTTGGATATAAAAACTGCTAATGCTCAATTCGATACCGGTTCAAGCATACGAACATTGATATCATATGTAGTATCAATAACATTGCTAATTGTTGCAGGGTTTGGCATATACAACATTCTCAACATGTTCATTTACGAAAAAATGAATGACATAGCTATCCTGAAAGCGACAGGGTTCACCGGTAGTGATGTAATGTATATTTTTATAACACAAGCTTTAGCCATTGGCATCATTGGTGGCGCATTAGGTATTGCACTAGGGTATGGTGTATCTGTTATTATAGATAATATACCTTTCAATACAGAAGCCTTACCTACCGTAAAAACTTACCCTATAAATTACGATCCGGCATTTTATTTCATTGCTGTTATTTTTGCACTTACCTCTACTATATTAGCGGGGTATCTACCTGCTAAAAAAGCTCAAAAGCTAGATCCGGTAGCTATTATTAGAGGTTAGTACCGTTTTACCTACCCCTGAAATGAGGTGGTGGTGGCATTCCTTTCGGTGGGCCATCTACTTCTGGTACATCTCCGCTTTTAAAGTTCTTGATATTGTAGGTAAGTGTAAACATAAAGTACTGCTGTAATACTGTGCTACGACTGTCCTGTGTATAGGTTTGCGTAACCGTTCTGCTGATGTCAGTATTTTGGTTCAGTATATCGAATACAGAAACTTTAGCTTCAAGCTGCTTGTTCTTCAACAGCTTATAGCCAAGCGAGGCGTTCCACAAATGGAAGCTCTGGTCAAAACCATCGGTTAAACCATTGTAGGTAGTGTAGTTGTAGTCCGTATTCAAAACAATCCTGTTGCCCAATGTAAAGTTTGCTCCTACAGTAGCTATATGGGTAAAGTAGTTGTTGTCAGATTGTGTTTGCAAACTGTTGGTGACCATATTATATGTACCAGTGTACGATACATTGAAATCTACTTTCTCGCTGATGTTACTGCCTATGTAAGTCCTCAGGTTAAAAACCGTGTTGTTAGATATATTGGTTTCATTGTTCAGTAAAGATGGTGTTCTTGTATAAGTAACACCACCACTCAGGTTCACGTTCGACTTGATGAGTGATACCGGAACACCGTATACCGCAAATGTCCTCAGGTTGTAATACCCGTTCACGTTCACCGGCATGGTTATCTGGCTACCTCTGCGCACGGTAACATCGTTCACTACCGTATCAGCAGTTGGTATTATGGTTTGTGTACTGATGTAGTCTTTTGTATAACTACCCCTGAACATACTAAAGAACATCCTGGAGGTTTTCATATCTACATTACGGTAGTGTACCATCAAACTGTTTTGAAAGTTCTGTACCAATCCCGGGTTACCCGTACTCAACAACAGCGGGTTAGAGATATCCACCACATTTTGCAGGTCTGTTATTTCGGGGGCATTGGTACTGCTACGGTACATAACACGTACAGAAGTGCCTTTCCCTTTTCTATAACTGAACAAGGCCTCCGGCAGAATATTGGTAAAGCTCCTGCTAATGAACCCGCTGGCAGGAAATGTTTGTTCCCCTTCTAATTTAGCTGACTGAACATCTGCCCCTACAGAAATGTTCGATTTACCGATATTTAGTTTATACGTAACACCACCACGCTGTGTAGTGTAGCTACTGTTGTATTTATTAGACAAGGTGGTATTAAAACTGGTATAATCGCCAATTGCAGTATCCAGATCCATTGTTGTTTTGTCAGAAGCATTGGTATTTACAGATGGCTTATAAGCAAGCATTAGTTGTCCGTTTTTACCGATTGCTTCAGTATAGGTCAGGTTAGCAGAATATGTTTTACTGTTGCCAGACAAATCATACTGCTGATCCAGCAAAGCATCGCTACCGCCCTGCACTTGTTCTGTCAGCGAGTAATAATCGCCCTCTCCGTCACTTTCAGAAAGATTCGCGCTCAAACCCACTGATAAAGTACGCCCCTTTTTATTGAACTTATGGCGGAACAACAAGTCGTTAGAGAAGTTGTAACCACTGTTGTATGCATACTGGCTGTTTACTGCATTGCTCAACACATCTGCCGTACCTACTGTCGTTGTGCCCAAAAGGTCTGTACTGTATTTGTTTTGCTGTATAGTAAACGACGGGGTATATACTATTGAGTTGTTTTTATCTATTGTATACTCCAGCCGCATATTTGCCCTGTGGTTGATGTTGGTAGTATTAGTGGTACTCTGTTCTTTATACACTTGTTGTGCATCTGTAAAGTAGTTGCGTGTAAGCGAAGCCTCGTTCACATTATTGCTTTGGTTAAAGAAGTAACTACCTGTGATCTTCACCTTTTTACCCCACTGGTCTATATAGTTAATACCACCTGCATGTACAGTAGTGTTACCACTATTGTTTTGCCCGTGCAGCAGGTTTCTTACATCTAAACCACCTTGGTTACCCGAGCGCGGGCCTCGCCTTCTGCTGCCGCCATCTCCGCTCATCAGCCCCATCACATCGCTGATGCTGAAGTTTTGCTGGTTGATGTTGTTAGACATTCCTAATAGAGAGATACGCTGGTCGTCGTTAAAAAAGTTCAAAGACAAACCTGCCTGATAACGATTGTCTGTACCATAACCTGCGTACACTCTACCAAACTGCCCTTTGCTCATACCATCTTTTGTGATAATGTTCAACGCAGCATCTGTGGTACCATCAGAAAACCCTGTAAATCTTGCCTGGTCGCTCATGTTGTCAAACACCTGAACCTTGCTGATAATATCTGCAGGCAGGTTACGCATAGCGGTGTTAGGATCGTTGCCAAAAAACTCCTTACCATCTACCATTACCTTTTTTACGCTTTCGCCATTTACCTGCATATTGCCGCTGGCATCGTAAGTAACCCCGGGCATTTTCTTCACCAGGTCTTCTGCCGTAGCATTGGGGTTTACTTTGTAAGCATCTGCATTAAACTGCATGGTATCGCCAGAAAGTGTTACCCTGTTGGCAACACCTTTTACAGTAGCATCTTTCAACACCTTGCTCTCTACTTCCATCTTCACTGTGCCTAGTGCGATATTTTTATCCTTCACCGTTACCTGCTGCTGCAATTTCTTGTAGCTCAAATAACTAAATTCTATGGTATATGTACCCTTGGGCATTGCTGCTATAGTAAATTCGCCATCTTCATTTGTAATAGCTCCTTGCTCTTTATCTGCAACTTTTACCAGTACTCCTGCCAACGGAGTCTTATCATTTCCATCTACAATTTTACCTTTTACTGTGTATGTCTGAGCAAATGCCCCCTGCACTGCCACCAATAACATACCAATACTTAATAATAACAGGCGTTTTTTCACTATATCTATTTTACTAAACGTCTATTGACTCTTTTTTGCTATCAAGGTTTAATATACTGTGCCATATTCGTCGATATTTTTTCACTTTCCCTACGCATGATTTTTAACTCAATACAACGCCCCGGGCTTTAACATTTTTTTTGCTGCCTGCCATTAAACCTATCCCCACAGCAGGCGTCTAATCCTCAAACACGATAACAGAAAAGAACATGACAAAAAGAATATTAGGGATTTGTGTAGCCATGTCTGTACTAATGACTACAAGCGCATTTGCACAAAGGGGCGAAAGAAGAGAACCGCCAAAGCCGGAAGAATTAGTGAAAAGGTTAGATACTGATAAGGACGGGAAGATCAGTAAGGCAGAAGCAGAGGTGGCGCCCAGAGGACGACTAAAGGAACATTTTGACAAAATTGACGCGAATGAAGATGGCTTCATCGAAGCTAAAGAGTTGGAGGATTTTCATAACAAAATCAGAGAAAAGCACAGGGGTAATAAATAGTCGTAGGGCAAACAAAAGCCCCCGAAAATTCGGGGGCTTTTGTCATCACTATCAAAACTACTATGCTACTTTCTTGCGCTCGGCAAAATATTTTAGAAACTCAGGCCATATCATCCTGAACCATTCTGTAAAGTTTTCAGGTCTTTTTTCCAGCCAGCAGCTCACTTCGCTGATGGGTAAGTATTTATAATCTTTTGCTTCTTCTTTATTCAATGCTACATCACCATCGTAATAACCAAAGTATACATGGTCGTATTCGTGCTCTGTTAATCCGTTACCAACGGCAGCCTGATACTTGTAAGTAAATATCTGTTCCACTTCACAATCAAACCCCATTTCTTCCCGCAACCTTCTGTGTGCTGCGGCATGTGTGCTCTCTCCTACCCTGGGATGCGAGCAGCAGGTATTTGTCCATAACCCGCCCGAGTGATATTTATCTGATGCTCTTTGCTGTAATAGCACCTCATTATTGCTGTTCATCACAAACACCGAAAAGGCTCTGTGTAATAACCCTTCTTTGTGTGCCTTCATTTTATCAGCAGCACCTATCCACTCGTCATGATCGTTTACCAGTATTACCTGATCGTTATTGTTTTGCATAGCACTTATTATTTATTGGTGTTTACCTATAGGTGTAACAACTTTTAATTTATTTTGTTTTACGCTTATGGTTCCTTTTTGCCTCATCCATTTGTATACCGATACATTTAATAGAAGCAACAGCATACCATACATCGTATCTTCAACAGGTATTGTTCCCAACCGAACGCCTAGGTTCTCTGCATTATTATACCACACTATCGGCTCTGCCAGCCAACTACCCGTCAACAACCCGTTCGATATAAAAAAGGGTATCAGCATAATGGTATATACCACATAAAAATCTGCCAGATAACCGGCCTTTGTTTGTTGTAGATATAGCAAAACACCTGCCAGTAAAATAAACGTAGTGGCCGTGTATGCTTTATTTATGTTAATTATTGCCAAAACAATAAGCAGCGTAACCAAAAAGTAGCTGAGCAAACTTGTACTACGCAATCCTATGTACACATATTTATGCCAAACGTAAAAAGTATACGTACAGGCGTAGGGAATACAAATAAAGAACAGCACTTCTTCAACAGGCAGGTTAAACAGCTTTATACCTGTTATGTAAGCCTCATTAAACCCCCAGATACCACGCATGGTAAACAGTGCATCCCACACCAAAAACAAGGCAGCCACAATTAAATTGGCCGGCACAAACCATTTCCACTCTTTATAAAAAGCAGACTTTGGGTGGAATGATGCTATGAGCGGGATAAGAATACACGCAACATCTATCAACAGATATGTATAATGTTGGTTAAGCAAGTTTCTTCCTGTTTAGTTCGTCTTTAAAATATCGCATAGGTACCCACAGCATACCAAAACATTCGCCATGTTCTTTGCCCAAATGCTTATGGTGCATTTTGTGCGCCCTCCTGATGGCACGCAGGTAAAAATTGTCTGTATGTTTAAAGAGTTTAAAACGTTGATGAATAAAAACATCGTGCACCAAAAAGTAGGTAAACCCATATATGGTGATGCCGATGCCGGCAAACAATAGAATAGTTAATCCACTCACAAAACTGCCCAGTGCCATGAGTGCTATACCCGGTAATGCAAAAATCAGGAAGAAGTAATCGTTCTTTTCAAAAAAAGATGCTGAGGTTTTGGTGTGATGATCTTCGTGCAAATTCCACAACGCACCATGCATTAAATATTTGTGCGCCAGCCATGCTACTGCTTCCATAGCCAGTGCTGCTGCAATTGTTGTAAGTATGTATACGGCAGTCATCATAACAAGTGTAAACTATGTTTGAAGTATGATGTAAATAACAACCCTATTTTATGATGATTGGAAATTCTTATTCTACCCGTCATAATACGTTCTGACGGCAGCGACTTGATCTTTGCGAACAACCTCATATAATAAACACAGGCTACATACACACCAAACCGAGAGCTGTCGGGCAGTTGTCTGATACCCTCTAACGCTGCCTGAAAATCCTGCTCTATTTCGTACTCTATGCGTAGCTTATCTGCGGGCGTAAAGTATTTCATGTCTATACCCGGAAAATAAGTTCTGCCCAAAGCCTGATAATCGTCTTTCATATCGCGCAGAAAGTTCACCTTTTGGAAAGCAGCACCCAAACGCATCGCCGCAGGTTTTAGTTGCTGATATTGTTCTTCATTACCTTCTGTAAATACACGCAAACACATCAGGCCAACTACCTCAGCCGAACCGAGTATATATTCCTCATAAGACAATTCGTTGTGCTTGGCCAAGCCCAGATCCATCTCCATACTCTTAAGGAAACAGTCGATCAACTCCTGTTCAATATTATACTCGTTTACTGTATGCTGAAAACTGTTCAGTATCGGATTTATACTGATGCCCCGCTCTATCGCTTTGTAAGTATCCTCCTGAAACTCTTCCAGCAAAGCTTTCTTATCATAATCATGAAAAGTATCTACTATTTCATCTGCAAAGCGCACATAACCATATATATTATAAATGGCCTGCCTCAACCTTTTGTTCACACACAAAATACCCAGAGAAAAACTGGTGCTGTATGTTCTTGTTGTTACCCTGCTTGCTGTATGAGATACCTTATCGAACAACTGTTTCATAAAAATGCCTTTTAGTGGTAGATGAAATTTGGGCTGCAGCCAGCTTACCCGATATTAAAGATGGTGGCACACCCGGTCCCGGCACAGTAAGCTGCCCGGTATATATCAGGTTGTCTACCTGTTTATTTTTTATCGATGGCTTTAACACGGCTGTTTGCCTGAGTGTATTTGCCAGGCCGTATGCATTGCCTTTGTATGCATTATAATCGCTCACAAAATCTTTTACACAATAGCTTTTGTTGTACACTATATGTTCTGCTATGTTGTCGCCACAGTGTTTTTCTATACGCTTCAACACTTCAGGAAAGTACCGTTCGCGCATCTCAGGCGTATCCTCTATACCCGGTGCTATGGGTATGAGTATAAACAGATTCTCTTGCCCATCGGGTGCCACACTTCTATCTGTTTTTGAAGGACAACAAACATAGAACAGGGGATCGTCTGGCCATTCTTTTGTTTCGTATATCTCTTTGGAGTGTTGCTCAAAATCTGCATCGAAGAAAAGGTTGTGGTGTTGCAGCCCTTTTACTTTTTTATTGACACCTACGTAGTAGAGCAAACAAGACGGAGCAAATGTTTTCTTATCCCAATACTGCTCACTATAGTTTCTGTGCTGCGGCTCTAATAAAGATTGCTCTATATGGTGATAATCTCCCGAGGCAATAACAGAGTCTGTAACAATATAGTTACCGTTAATAGCAATACCTTTTGCTTGCCTGTCAGACACATGAATATATTCCACTGCCGCATTGGTATGTATCTGCACACCCAACTCTTCTGCCAGCGTGGCCATACCTGCAATTACTTTTTGCATCCCACCCATAGGATACCAGGTCCCCAGCGATAATGCTGCATAGTTCATGAGCGTATACAATGCAGGAATATCTTTTGGCATAGCACCCAGAAATAATATGGGAAACTCCATCAGCTGTACAAGACGTTCATCTTTAAAATACTGACGCACATGTTTACTAACAGAGCGGAACAAATGTGTTTGCATGATACCCTTCAACACATCGTAACGCATATACTCCCGGAAAGACAAGCCCGGTTTATGTACCAGATCGCGCATACCTACCTGATATTTGTAGGCAGCGTCTTTTAAGAATAGTTGTAACTGTTTTGCACTACCTGCTTCTATACGCTCAAAGGTGTCGTATAGTTCTTCCAGCTTTGCAGGTATTTGCAGAGGAGCGTGATCTTTAAAAAATATCTGAAAACCGGGATCTAACTGAACCAGCTGATAATAATCTTTGGCAGACTTATCAAAATCGCGAAAAAACTGCTCAAACACATCCGGCATCCAATACCAGCTTGGCCCCATATCAAACATAAAGCCCTGCTCCGTAAAATGCCTTGCCCTGCCACCTATTGTGGCATTCTTTTCGTAAACAGATACTTTATTACCTGCCTGTGCCGCATAACACGCTGCTGCTAAACCCGAAAAGCCGGAACCTATGATCGCTACCTCTTTCATAAATAGAATTACGAAAAAGAGTAACAGTCGGCTTTATTTTTTGTTGATTAAAAAACGGTAGTGCTTAAACAAAAACTTTTTTTGATGAAGTTTTATATTCATTAATCTAATATTAGTTAAACAAAATATTATTTCTTACACTTCCTGATCAGCTTCATCGCCCAATCGTAATGGCTGCTGGTAGCAGAGACAAGGTATGCACCAAGCGAGGTACTCCCTGTCCAAGAGTATCGTTTCTTTTCAAACAACTCATCATTACTGTGTGCATCTATTAATTGATATACCTTTTTATAACTGGCTTTCAGCTTCTTTTTAATGTCTGCCAAATCTGTGGAGGTATACATCTTCCATATCTCCCTATTCAAATCGGGGACTGTCTTCCAGGTATAACCTTTGGCAGGTATATCAGGCTTTTCTCCCTTCATCCCTACTTTATACCAATCCAGCATCATTAAATGCCAATGATGTAAATGCGCCAGTACATCTCTGATGTTGCGATTCATCGTCCCTTTAGGAAAATCTTTTTGCTGCTCTTCTTTTGAGTATGAGTTAACCAGCTCGTACAGCTTATCGAAATTAGTCTGGGCTAATTGTAGTAATTCGTCTTTTGTTTTTGGCCTGGGCATAGTGTAAAAATAGCACCATGCACACTATCTAAAAATGACTTTGGTCAGCTACTGCTGTTCAATCAACTTATATAATACCTCATTAACAAAAGATACGAAAAAGGGCCTCCATTATAAAGGGCTTGCATTACCATAACCCTAGTTATTGCCTAAATTCGATTCTATTAAATAGCCGCTCTTCTTCAACTCAGTAATCAGATAGTCCCCCTCTATTTCGTCAAGCCCAATACCAAACCGAATAGTTTTCATTCCATAATCAAAGTGCACTGTGCCTGTATTATTAAGCATCGTCACTTCATGAATATTGACATTGAACAAATTGTTGTTTCCATATTGAACTTCAGTTGCTCTGATATTTTTCACACTTGTTAAGTCGTAGGATTTTGTTTTAATGAGTAAAGCATTTTTTCTATCAATAGTTAGTATGCCATTTTCTATTGTTATCACTTCTTTACCCAAAAATGTCCACACAATTGCACGTATTAGAAAGAAGCCTCCAACAGCCCAACCTACTACCCAAGCATACGCAAATAAATCAAAGGTATCTTCTTGTATTTGTGAACTATTTGATAGTACTGCAAACATTCCTCCAAGCCATGGCAACAAAAACAATATCATTAATATTCTCAATAACCTACTTGGGGGAGGTGGAATTGTAATGGTTGCTACACCGTGATGACTTTCAAAAGTTGCATTACCTGCATAAATAGGTTCTATATTACTCATACTATTAGTTTAAAATTAATCCCCATTAATAACAGTTTTTAATTCAGGGTATATCCACCAAATACCTATCGGCCAGAACCAGATTAGCAAGAAATTATTTATGTAGTATGCAAATGTTACCCTTGAACCAAACTTTATTGTTGCCATGGCTTTTGCTATAAACCGAATTACGTAAATAAAACTAAACAACACGGCTAACGTCAAAGGAGCTAATACATATACCATACTACCATAGCTTTCATAATTATTGTTGTCTATGTAAAAACCATCAGGGTAGTAAATTAATATATACACATAAAAAACAGTTATTAAAGCTAAACAAGCAGTATAGACATTTATATTTAAACCATGATGTGACGGTAGTCGTCCATGTAATGCAACTCCTATGTTATAGACAAGAAAAATAATTGAGAATATAAACACATGTCTAACAATTAACCAAATACCTGTCGAAGGCAAAAAAGCTTGAGAAATCAACAAAACAAAAACAAGCCAAGTCGGCAATTGAAAAAGTTTCTTTAGTATCATATACATATACTATCATTTTACCGAATAATACGATGTTGTAATACCAAATATGTGATGTTCAGATTTTCCTATCTGCTTACCCCCTTGCGGTAGATGAACAGAATGGACAATACTATCTTCTTTGGGATAATAGCGCAGAGAATTCCAGGCATACTCTTCAGCTACTTCTTTTATAAAAAGGTATTGATCTTCAATCCCAATCTCTTCTTGCCCCTCACCCAGCTTTAGTGTATCGCCTTTTACAACTATTAGTTTCTCGTTGATCACATTTACCTCAATATTATCCTTATACGTATTCACTGTATCTCTTTTTTCTGATAATAAAATAGCGCTATCCACTACTACATCACATTTCCTTATGCCTTGCATCTTATATATGTCTGATGCTTTAAAAGGGTGTTTAATGTAAAAAGACGTGTGCAGGTTTGAATTGTTCTTATTAGCTCTGTCACCATAAAGAATAAGAGTAACAGAATAAGAACCTATTTCTGTAAAGGTGTAGCTAAAGGCTCGCGAGTTGAATTCTAAATTTTTAGTACCTGTCTTGGTGTCAATATACAACTGCCACTGTACACTAATGTTCTCCGGCACGTTTGTGGTAAACTCAATGGTTTCTCCTACAAACTTCTTTCCTGTAAGAATGATCTCGTATTTCACTGCGGGTGTAGTGGTGGTCGTTGTCCCCGGAGTAGTATTCTCTTTTTTACAGCCCTGCAAAACAATACTTAGAAGAAAAACTATTGTGCACAACTTAAGATACGTTATAGGTTTCATATACTGGCTTTGTATAAAATTAACCATTCCTGCTAAAAAGCACTACACATTACAATTTACAATTGTAATATATTTGTCAATATCATTCCGGCATCACACCATCAAACCACTGTTGCACTTTTTCATTTTCTCGTGGCCACACACCTATTCTGCCGCTGGCATTGTCTTTCGTAGCAAATGCCATAACATAATATCCATCGTGGTTCACTGTTGCCATTTCATCGTTTGGCGGCGTGGGTTTAAAATACCCTATAGCTGTAAGCTTTGCACCTTTTTTAATATACCCGCTAATGACCAGTGTTGCTACCCATATTGTACTACCATCATTTAGCTTCGCCAGAAAGTACGGCGCTCCTTCGTAGCCTTTATGTACTTCCTGTACTTCAAGCTCAAAAGCAACAATCTTGTTTTTCCAGCCTTGCACATTTTTTTGTGCCATACTCAATTGCTGACCGTTAAAGTTTGTTGGGCAAGGCGTTTGTGCCTGCGCATAAAAACAAAAGCCTGCGACAAATAAAATTGTCAGCAGGCTTGTAGTTAATTTATCTGTAAGATTTTTCATCTCAATTATTTTACACCTTGTGCACTTCCGGCATCACTACCATCGGGTGCTTTTTCTATTAAATCCATAAACTGATCCAGCTTAGGCGTAACAATAATTTCTGTACGGCGGTTTTGTCTTCTGCCCAGTTCACTATCATTATCAGCAACAGGGTTATGCTCACCACGTCCACCGGCTGTCATACGTTTAGGATCTACACCATATTTATTTTGTAGCTCCATAACAACACTGGATGCACGCAATGCACTCAAGTCCCAGTTGTTACGAATATTCTCTCTGCTGATAGGCACATTATCTGTATTACCTTCAACAAGTACTTCATACTCATCATAGTCTTTAATGATCTTCGCGATCTTGCTCAGTGTTTCGCCGGCACGTTCAGATATTTTGTAGCTACCTGTTTTGTACAGCATGTTATCAGATAGAGAGATGTACACTACACCTTTCAACACTTTGATGTCAACATCTTTCAACTCTTCTCTGCTCAAAGAGCGTGTTAAGTTGTTGGTCAACACTACGTTCAAAGAGTCACTCTTATTCTTCAGGTTCACCAGGTGTTGTATGTAATCGTTCGATGCTTTTATCTCATCTACCAGCTTAGCGATGTTCACGCCACCCTGCTCGGATGCCGTCAAACACTTATCCAGCGAATTTTGCAGCGATGCTGCATTTGACTTAGCCTGTGCCAGTTGCTCTTCTAAACTACCTATTCTTGTTTTAGCAGACGACAACTCTTTATCACACTCCTGATTCTTCGTCGTCAACTCGCCTGACTGTGCCTGCGAATTGCGCTGCAACGCCGCATAACGAGATTGTAATTCTTTATACTTCTTTGTACTTACACATCCGGTAGACATAATGGCCATACCTAATGTAACAACTGCAATGGCTCTCAAATTCATAACTGTATGTTTTTCTTAATTCAAATATATACTACTCTATAAACATCTTACTACACCTTTTGTTCGATTTAACATTTTGGTATTTAACAAAAACTTCAACAAAACGACACAATACATAGTTGTACCTACACCTGTCGCACACACCCCTCTTTAACGTCTTCATCTGCCAGTATATTATTTCTTTTACGTATCTATGTTTGCAGAAAACAATTCTACTATGCAAAAAGTAATGCCTTTTCTCTGGTTTGAAAAAGATGCCGAAGAAGCACTCAATTACTATGTATCCATTTTCCCCGATGCAGAAATTACAGCCATTAATCGGCAAACGCCTGATGGCCCACTATTCACTGGTACATTCCGCTTGTTTAACCAAAAATTCGGGGTAATGAACATACCCACAGAACATAAATTCAACGAGTCTATATCTTTTGTGGTCAGTTGTAAAGATCAGGAAGAAGTGGATTATTATTGGAGTAAATTAGCAGATGGCGGCAAAGAATTGATGTGTGGCTGGCTGACAGACAAATACGGTATCACATGGCAGATTATTCCTGAGGAGCTACCGCAACTACTCAGCCAACCCGATGAGGATAAAAGAAAGCGCGCTACAGATGCAATGTTGAAAATGAGAAAGATCGATATTGACGTTTTAAAAAACGCCTGAAATGGATAAAGTAACTACAGTTGAACAATATTTAACTACCGTTCCCGAGCAGGTAAAAAAACTGTTCAACACTACTAGAGCAACGGTACAATCTGCACTCCCCGATGCTGATGAGGTGATCAGCTATGGTATACCTACTTATAAGGTTAACGGAAAGATAGTAGTACATATTGGCGCATTTAAAACACACTGTTCGCTTTACCCGGGCAGTAAAGAGGTACAAAATGTTTTTGCAGATGAGCTAAAAGAATTTAAAACATCTGCAGGCACTATACAGTTCACCAACGACAACCCTATGCCTAAAACGCTATTAAAAAAGATCATAAAGTTCAGGCTGGAGCAAAACTTGGGTAAGGAAAAATAAAAATCTATTTTGTTGCAATAACTACTTACAACATGTTCAACAGGTTTTTAAAATTACTATCCCACTATGCCGAGTTAAGCACAGAAGAAATAGCATATCTGCAAGAGCGTGTACCTGTTGTCAGCTACAAGAAGAACGAGCTTATTTTCACAGAAGGTAAAATATCTAAAACCATCTACTTTGTAGTCAGTGGTTGCGTAAGACTGTATTATAATGTTGAGGGCAAAGACAAAACCACTTTTTTCTATACAGAAGGTAAGTTTATATGTGCGGGGGTAAGCTATACCTTCAACACCCCGGCTATAGAAAACTATCAGGCATTAGAAGACACCCAACTGATACACTTTGATAAAGATGTAATAGAAGAGCTCCTTGCCTACTCACCTAAGTTTGAGGTAATGGCACGCATTGCTACAGAAGACGAACTGATTACCTACCAAATGATGGTGGCTTCTTTTATCACCAAAACACCTGAAGAGCGATATATAGACCTGATAGAAACACACGGAGATTTATTCAACCGTGTACCGCAGCAATACATAGCATCTTTTCTGGGCATCTCTCCAGAAACATTAAGCCGAATAAAAAAGCGTGTACACAGCAAGTCAAGATCCATTTCTTGACGATGGTCAAGAGTATTCTCAGTTTCCATACAGACCTTTGTGCTAACAAATAAAAGCAACAAAACATGGAACAGCAGAACATACTACTGGCAGGCGCAACAGGATATCTGGGCAGACATATTGCAGCACAACTGGCAAACGAAAGCTATAACACCACACTAATTGTAAGGAATAAACAAAAGGCAAACTTCAATTACAATAACTGCAACGTAATTGAAGCAGAAGTAACACAACCTGATACTTTAAATGGAGTACTTAACAACATAGATGTTGTTATAAGCACCGTAGGCATTACCCGACAAAAAGACGGGCTCACTTACATGGATGTAGATTATCAGGCCAATATAAACTTATTGAACGAAGCTAAAAAAGCCGGGGTAAAAAAGTTCATATACATCTCTGCCATTAATGGAGACAAGCTGCGTCATCTTAAAATATTTCAGGCGAAAGAAGCATTTGTAGATGCGCTTACAACATCGGGGTTGGACTATTGTATCATTCGCCCGAACGGTTTTTTCTCTGACATGGGCGATTTTCTGGAAATGGCAAAGCGTGGCACTGTATATCTTTTTGGCGATGGCAACTACAAACTGAACCCGATACACGGTACAGATCTTGCAAAAGTTTGTGTAAATGCTATAAATAATCACAAACAAGAAATTATAGTTGGCGGGCCAGATGTACTTTCTCATAATCAACTGGCTACAATGGCATTGGATGCATGGGGTAAAAAGCATCGCATTATGCACCTGCCAGACTGGATCAGAAAGTTTACCATATGGATAATGAGAACCTTTACCTCATCTAAAACATATGGCCCTATAGAGTTTTTTCTTACCGCAATGGCATCAGACAACATAGCACCCACGTATGGAGAACATCACTTAAAAGATTTTTTCGAGCAGAAAACAAAGCAACCCGCGTGAGTATACAATTTAGCTTAGGTGCATGACCATGCATCTATCATACCGGTTTAAAGACAGCACTCACTTGTTACCACTTAGAACCAACTACCCTTATGGAGTGCTCAAAACAGTATCCCCCCTCATGAAAAGATCCTATAATAAACAATACGCTCATGCAAATGCATGAGCGTATTGAGAAAAAAACAACGACAATATATTAATACATATCATTCCATGATGTACCATCGTACCCCTGGTGTTTATTAGTGCTTGTATTATACACTATATCACCCGCAGCAGGTGTTAATGCTGAGATTTGAGTTGAATCTAACTTCGGCGGACTGAAAGTATCCGTTGTAGTATCCATCTTCAAGCCAAAATCTTTCGTAATATATAATTGGTCATCCAGGCTAGAGTTTCTCACTCTCATTATATGACTGCTCTGACTTGATTTTGCATCAAGCACCAATGCAGCCCAGGCATCATCTACCAAATTATTCAAGCGCAATAAAGCACCAACTGTCGGCGTACCGGAAACACCTGCCAACTCACCAAACACATACGGGCCATACTTCAAATGAGCATCATTATACTTCACATTCCATACAACCGGGCCAGATAGGTTTAAACCATCATTAATGTTGGTGACACCATCTTCTTCAACACTTACAGCAACAGTAGCAGGAGAGCCTTTCAGTATTTTTATAATATCCTCGCCTGACAACCTGTTTGACACGGTCAATCCTTGATGTACATCTGTGCTGGAGCTATTGCTCACAGTAAGGTTATCCTCACCATCATGCCTTCTTACTCTTAACACATCTGCAGTTTGCCCGTCTTTACCATCAAATACAGCTGTTGAAAAATCATCTTCAACTACATTTTTAAGATAATAAACAGATTTTGGACTGGTAGTGTACATTCCACCTACACCACTAACTTCTGTTCCTGCAGCATTATCAAAGTATTCAAACTTATACTCATCCTGTTTAAAGCACAGCTTCTCGAGAGAATTGATAGTACCGGAAGGAGTTCCGCTTGGATATCTCCTCTTTCTATCATAATAAGTATTGTATGTGTTTATAATACCATTGAAGTTGGTAGCGATCTGGTCATCAACATGGCAATTTATCAGGTTCAGCACTTTAGCATCTCCGTACTGATACGCACTAGGCAAAGTACAACCTACCAAATCTACATTTCCGTTAAATGTAACTCCATTATTAGCAGGGTCTAAAAACCTTGTATCGTAAAACTTGTAGTCAACTACATCTGTACCATTATAGAAAATAATCTCTGAATTGGTGATATAGTTTGCACTTGTTTGGTCTGTAGACATCAGCCACCCGTGCATACTATCCAGCCCCGGGAACAATGGGTTGTTAGCATCATACTGCTTCATATAGTTCAGATAACGGTATGCTGCACCATACTGAGTACCACCACCACTATATACATGCATACGGTAACCATTAGCATAAAAAGCGGTATACCCATTTATATTCATTGTAACAGAAGGGTGGATGTATAAGCTATGACCAAAAAACTGGTCGCTATTTCCATTGTTTCTTGTAATATAAAACACCTTATCAGAGTAGTTTGTAAGGATATCTGTACTTGTTGTCATCTCAGTACTAGAGATGATAGTTTGCACAGGGCACTCCAGTAAACTCCCTCCAAGATCTAAAACAACTACAAGGTCTCTTGTATCGTTTACAACGAGATCGTAAAAAGAAAAGCCCGGAACATTTACAGTTACCTTATCTGTTGAAGCATCTGTGCTGGCACCAGTAGTACTTCCATCACCATAATCAAGAGTCAACAGAGGAGAACCTGTATAGTATATATTTAGATCTTCCGCAGTAAAAACTTGTTTATTACCATCACCATCAAAATGAGCAATACCTTGCGCGTCAGCTTTTATTACCACATTGTAGAAATATGATTGAACGTCTGATTCACTGGAAGAACTCAACATACCATGAGACCATTGCAGGTCTGCATACTCATACCCTCCGGCCTGATCTCCGATGATATCAATATTCCTTAACGTTACAGTAGCGTCAATCAGATTAGTACCAACAGGGCTTAAATAAAACCCATAATCTCTCTGGTTAATTACCTCTGTGGTCAACCTATCGGGCGCTAACATTGTAAAATCTTCAAACACAAAATCTCCTGAATATTTTATTACAAAACCGGAGAACTTGTATCGGGAAGCAATATCTGTTTCAAAATTGTCTTCTACGCACCATTTAAAGTTCGTTACTCCTTTACCTCCTCCTTTAATATTAAGGCTGCTTTCACCCAGTTGCAAGCCATTTGCTTTATAATCATCAGGATCTACAGGGACATTGCTAGACATCCAGGGATCGATACCAAACACCCCTTCCGTTTCTGCAAACAATATTCCGATATCATTAGTAGCACAATGATCAATGGCATCTTGTATAGCATCGTAGTTATTTGTATAAAAATACGCATCGCCGTCTGTAACATCATAATCAGCAGCAGTATCTATATCTACCGATGTAGCACTGTTATATGTTACGATCTTAGCCGTCAATGTAGCTTTATTACTACTGTACGATGATGCATCCCGAGCTTGTTTGATGCATATAACTTTACCAACATCTGTTGCTGCGAATGTTGCAGAGGTTGTTGTAACTCTTTGATCGTTTACACTTACGTCAATAGACACGACAATCCGTGTCAGGTCGGCGACTGCGCCGAAATCTTCAATCTTGGTCATGGACTTGAAATTTATGGTTTAAAAAATGATTACTTGGTAATGTGCCTGCAGTAGATGCAAGCATTGGTTATGTGGTATTAAATGCGTGTTGGTATATTATGTGGAGTTTTTCAATGGTGATGTTTTTACAAAAAAGGTTATGATGATAGTTTATTAACTCAAATGTACATTTTGTATTGCCTCAACAATCGGCTTTAAACAAGTTTAACACAAATGCAATTTACAACAACAAAAATACTAATTAAAATCTTTAAACAAAACCTTTAAAAACATTTTTATTATCTTAATTAAACATCAATATTTAATATTATTGCCGTATTAAAATACTCATGGTAATTGCGCGCGATAAGTAAAGCTCCAGGGTCTCCCTGCTCATCGTTCCGTTAAAATTGTAGTTCTGTGCCCATGTTGCTATGGAGCTAAACAACAGGGTAATAATTAACAATGTCTTCCGCATAATTTATAAGTTTTGTTTATCTAATATAAAGCTACACCAAGGTCATATTCTACAGGCGAAGCATTTGCGCAATTGACACTACCATTCGTTTAAAGTGTTGTTTCATACGTTTAAAGTATTGTTTAGTGCATTTTTCAACATACTCTAGCATTCGTCTTTTTGTCATACATTTATCACATACATGACCAGATATCTATCATACAAGTTTGAAGACAGCGATAACTTTGTTACCACTTACGACGAGCTCCCCTTATGGAGTGCTCAATTCGGGTTGATGCTATTAGATCATATTGACTATAAGCCCAACCAAACGATAGTGGATATTGGTACCGGCACAGGTTTCCCGCTTATGGAGCTGGCATCCAGATTCGGAGATAGCTGTACCTGCTATGGTGTAGATATATGGGCAACCGCCATGCAACGTGCTGAACAAAAAGTAAACAACTATGGCTTGCATAATGTACAGCTGGTAAACAGTAGTGCTGCCAACCTTCCTTTCGAGGATAATAGTACCGACCTGATAATATCTAACCTGGGCATAAATAATTTTGAAGATGCACCTGCTGTATTTAAAGAGTGTAATCGAGTATTAAAGCCGGGTGGTAAGCTGGCATTAACCACCAACTTAAAAGGTCATTGGGCTGAGTTCTACAAAGTATTTCAAGATGTATTGAATGAAATGAACTTAACAGACCTGGCCAAGAAATTGCAGTCTGACGAAGAGCGCAGAGGCACTATTGAAACAACGGCAACCCTGTTTACCAATGCAGGCTTTTCCATAAGCAAAGTGGCAGAAGATAGCTTCAGCATGACGTTTGCAAGCGGTAGTGCATTTTTAAACCACCATTTTGTAAAGCTGGGCTGGCTGGGCACATGGAGGGGTTTATTACAAAGCACTGATGAGGTGGCTGTATTTACTCAATTAGAAGAACGGTTAAACAACTTATCAGAAAACGGAGGTTTACAACTTACCGTCCCTATGGCTTTTGTTGAAGGAATGAAATAGCCACTATTCTTTCATTCTTAAGCGCAAAATATTCATAAGCCTTTCTATACCGGTTCTGCTTCCTTCATAGTATTCTCCTTTCTTAAAGTGAGGAACAAAGTAATCTTTAATTATCGCTTGGGTTTCTACATCACTCAGCACATCTTCTATACCATAACCGTTATTGATTCTTATTTTCTTATACGCCGTACTAAAGCCT
The DNA here is from genome assembly GCA_030429205.1 of Bacteroidia bacterium. Taxonomy (GTDB): domain Bacteria; phylum Bacteroidota; class Bacteroidia; order Chitinophagales; family Chitinophagaceae; genus UBA5543. The sequence goes on along the minus strand of JAUICZ010000001.1, from coordinate 1,676,565 downwards.
ATTAAAACACCATTATTCTTGATGGCTTTTCCTACTTGCCAATGGTGTGCTAATTTAAAAGTATAGGTATCAAATAGTTTCTCTTCTGCTACAACATTTTCAGGCAATGTCACCAATACAATTTCAATGCTTGTTTCCACCTCGTAAGCACTAATTATTTTACTCAACATTTCCTCTTCCTCGTCGGTCAGCACATCTTCAAAATCGTTCACCCAGCCCACTTGTTGCAGCAACTGGCTTTCAGGGATCTCAACATCCAGTATTTGTGCCTGTACTGTTGCCGAGACAAATAACATCACTATAAAAAGCCAACTATTTTTTAACTGCCTGCTTAACATACACTAAAAATACAACCAGTGAAATTTGTGTTTACCACTTGTATTAAACTCCATCGTAGGTGCAGGTATCTTGATGGTCAGTCGGTCGAAGACTGCATTTAAGAATCCACTCTTCGTTTCAATTACTGATAAGTTGATATCAGGAGAGATATAGACCTGCCTCAACCTCGGTATATGATTGGCATCGTAGTACTTACCCTTCTCGTCTTTCCACGAGTTATAAAATGCGCCATACATCTGCTCTCCACCATAGCCTATGGCCACGTTTAGCCATTTGGGCCACCAGTCTACCCCAAAAGAATGTACAGATGCAGACAACCAGTAGGTTTGTCCGTTATAATCCTTCAGCAATCTTTCCGGCAGGTTTGTACCAAACAGCCTGTCCATATTAGCTTTATAATAGGGCTCGTACTGCACATTGTGGTAGCTGAACTTCAACTGTATACGTTGCTCTTCCCACAACAACTCTTGCCCCAAAAATAACAAAGCCCCAGCTGTATTGGCCAGCGCATCGCCATAGCTAAAACCCCACTGTACTGAGTGGGCATCAAATAGCTCCACAGTTGTAAGAAAGGCATAGCTATACAGCGTACCAAACAAGGCGCTTTTTTTATGGCTCATTCCTGCCCAGCGATACATATCTGCCAGCGGCCCCGCCATGCTGTAGGCACTGTAAGCATGTCCCAGCTTATCTACCTGATTCCATACTTTCATATCATTTTTTGCATGAAAGCTACTGTGCTCGTAGTCTTTGTACCATATAGTACTCAAGCCAACCAATGCACCACCCATAACAGCAGTTTGCCCTGCAAAAACAAGCACGGTTCTACCCTTGTGTATCTTGTTTTGTTTGCTGCTTTTTTGATAGTTCTCATAAAGATGATCACCACTTGTTGCGGTGCAGTTAACCGACAGCAGTAATAGTAATATGAATACAGGTTTTAGGGTCATAGCATGTTAGATTACTCAAACTCATCCAATATTTTCTTCAGATCATCTTTCTGCGCTTCCAGATTATTAGTGAGCATGTCCAGCTCCTTTTCATCATAAGAACGCCTGTCTTCCAAAATGGTATTTTCAATTTCTTTACGCTGTACCTCTACTTCTTCCATCTTCTCCAGTAACTCCAGATCTTCTTCATATGCTTTTTTCATCAGTTCAAATCCTTCTACGCTACTTGCATAATATTGTGCCTGTGCTTCTATACGGTCGTTAAACTTCTGCACTGTGTTTCTGTATCGTTGTACTGTGGATGTATACAGATCGCCCACATCACCATTCTCTGCCGCCAGACGTTTATACAGTTCCATACCTTTCAATATACTTCTGTACAGTAGCATTTGCTGTTTATAATTAATCCGCAACTCACTATACGTCTTCACCATATTTTCTATGTTCTCTAAGTATGCTTTTTGTTGGTGAGTCACCCCGTGTTTCCAAACAAGATCGTGCGCATCTACCAGCTGTGCCACTTCTTTATCGTAGCTATCTTTCAATACCTCTCTGTAAGATTGTTCCAGCCTTAATAAAGAGTCAGCTATCGGCAAACGCTGTGCTAATCGCTTCACATATTTATCTTCCTCATCAGCCATTGCTGCCATACTCAGCAATATTGTTTCTTCTTCTTTTTGTAATGCTCTTAAACGCTCCTCTCTGTTATCAATACTATCAGTAATGTTTACTACCAGCGGGTCGTCAGAAGGCTTGGGTCTGGAAATCGTTTTTACCTCATCGATCTTTGCATCCGTTAAAGTATCCAGTATCTTATCGTTCTTCTTTTTCTGCTCTTCCATACCATCGCCCTTTCCGTTCAGCTTACCGGTAAGCGACTCCAACCGAGACACTATTTGGCTGGTTTCCGACCTCAGATCTCTAAAGCGCCTTTTTGCTTCTATACTTTTGTCAGAATTTTTTCTTTTCAGTTGTGCATAGTGCGGAGATACATACGACTTCTGGGAGTCAACATACTCCATTGCTTTATCCAGCTTTTGTTGTGCTTTTTCTATAGCCTTTCGGGTAGTACTGTTTACCTGTATATTGCCTTTTCGGGTATACTTTGCCAGTAACAAAGATGCTTCGTACTGCTCTTTGGCACCGAGGTCTAACCAAAAGTTCGGGTTATAATTATGTGTACGTTCTGCTCTTTCTGCTGTTCTTTTAGCGGCGTTGTAACCTGCCACCCTTAGCAGGTCTGCAGTGTTCTTTAATCTTTTATTGTTTACCAGTATATAAGATACCACAGCACTATCTCCCTGCCTGAAGATCGATAAAGGCATGGGGTTGCGCACCATTTGCCAAAGCGGGTCTGCCGCTATTCTTTTCGACCTCATGGTAACCGGGTTGAACTTAAACTGAGAGGCGTCATACTCCTGCTCAAACTCTCCGCGCTTTACATAGCGCACATCTTTTTTTGTGAATTTGTTAAGCTGCTCTCTTAACCATTTGGGCTGATGCGTTACATACCCTGCCCCTGATGCCGGATCTATAAACTCCCAGGTACCGTTAATAAGCACCGCACACCAGCCGCTGCGTGGTATATACAGCTCATCTCCATCATCATACTCCCAGCGTCTGCCATACCCTACAATATCTACAGCGTCTAAACCTGCCGCATGGCACAAAGCCAGGTATAACTTTATATAGCCGTTTACAACCGTTTTTTTAGATCGTAGTATTTCTCTTATAGTCGGGTCTTGCTGTTCGGGATCTCTGTTTGCGTCTACATCCAGACTGATGTTGTGTGTTACCCAGTTAAACAGTATAAAAGCCTTTTGTTCATCACTCATGATGCCTTCGCATAAGTAACGAGCTAGTTCGTACTGATCTTTAGTAGCACTTGCCGGTGCTTCAATGCCGGGAATAGAGTCTTTTTCGGGTTTTGAATCCTGCGCGCCGGCGTATGATGCTACCAGCAACAGGCACAATATCCAAACAGTTTTTTTCATAACCACTCAAAATAGTAAATATGGGCTACCAGTGCAAAAAGTTCATGCCATTATATCTTTAACAAACCCGGGTGGGGCTGCGTCTATTTTATATGTAACTTTAAATAAAAATATTACTGTATGCATAACAAGTACCTACTGATCTTAATAACACTACTCTTAAGCCTGCAAACAAAAGCAACTACTTATAAATCTATTGCTAATGGCAATTTTCATGTTGGCGCCACATGGCTAGGCGGCATAGTTCCACCCACAAACATCACCACAGCCGATACAATACACATTGCAGCCGGCACACAAGTAACCATTCATAATGACATCACACTAAACCATCCTGATGCGGCATTGGTTTTAGATGGCACTATATTAAGTGGCGCTACCCCAAAGTATATCGCTATTAAGGGTGCTGCATTTTATGGTATGGGAGATGTTGTCAACTTCGATAGCTTGTACATAAATACCCAACACACAGTAAACATAGCAGGCACAAAACCCCTCTCTTTCTACAAAGTACATGCAGACACTGTGGCTTTTTCAGGTGGTAATATTTTAAAAGCAATCACCTCTTTACATGTTTCCGGGCCGTTGGTATGCGGCGGGGTTACCACACTGGAGATCAACCAACCAACCTCTACCATATATATGCGTGGCGGATCGTTAAGCGAAGGTGCAACAGGCATCATCAAAATAGCCGGGTGCGGAGAACTTATTTATACTCCGGGTGCGGCTAATACGACAACAGATATAGAACTAAATGGCCCGCTAAATATTACAATAGATGTTGGTGGCACGGATATGGTAAAACTTGCGCAAGATCTTGATATATCATCAGGTGTATTAACACTCAGGTCGGGTATACTTAATTTAAACAACAACAACCTGAGGTTTTCTACTAACGGCGACTTAAATACCTCTAACGGAAAAATCTCATCTGCTTCGTCATCAGACATTGAGGTGACGACAAGTAACGGACTAACCGGCAGCCTTACTTTTGCCACCGGTGCAAACACATTGAGAAACCTCATTATTAATACCACTAGTGGTAACGGGCTGGTATCTCTGGGTAGCGACTTACGTGTAGCGCTCAACCTCGACCTGCAATCAGGAAAAGTTGACGTGATAGACCACGACTTGTCTTTAGTAGCCGGTGCCACTATAAAAAATGCAGGGCCTTTCAGCTATGTAGTTACAGACGGCTTAGGCGGGTTGATTCAAGATATAGGCAGCAACCAGTCTAAAGCCTTCCCTATTGGCACTATTACAGATTATACACCAATCAACATTACGTCTAAAAATAACACTGTGCACAATGGCATTAAAATGAATGTGCTTACCGACGTAAGAGACTTCGGGAACTCGGGCTCTTACATATCTGCAACACAACCATGTGTGAGGCACACTTGGCATCTGGAAAACACTCTGGGCAGCACAGATGTAGAGCTGGAAGTAATATGGCCAAACAACATAGAAGCAAATGGTTTTGATAGAAGCAAGGCATACATCACCATGCTCAACGGGCATGCCTGGGATAAACATACTGCTGCTGCTGCAACCAATGCTTTTGCAAACAGCTATGCTTTAAAGAGAGATAACATAAAAGATGATGGTTTCTTCACTGTCTTTGATGTAAATACGGTTAGTGTCGCACACGTAGTACAAGACGACAACATTAGTATTTACCCCAACCCTGCCAAAGATGTATTGCGTCTTACGGGTATAGAATATCCTGTAAAGAGTTACATATATAACACTGCAGGGCAATTAATATCAACAGAGCTTATAAATAATGCCGGTATAAACATCAGCAATCTTTCTTCTGGTTTGTATTATTTAAAAGTAGAAAGCAATAAAACAACCCATCATTTTAAATTTTTAAAAGAGTAAACTATTGAAGAAACTTCCTATCGCTATATTAACTTGTTTAGTACTCTATTGTACTGGTGCTCGTGCAGCCAAATACCAGGCAGTTACAACCGGGTTTTACACCAATAGTACCACGTGGGGAGGCTTGGCCCCCGACAGTGTTATTACAGCAGGAGATACCATCGTTATCCCGAACGGTATTACCGTATGGATGGATACAGATATCAGGGTCGCTCACAACTCCGCAAGTCTTGAAATTGACGGCAGTTTAATAGATACTTTTACAGGCCCTATGGCTTACCGTATGGAGTTAACGCCATGCCTCTTTAACGGCACAGGAGTATTGAAACAAAGACGTCTTTCCATAAAGGGAGGGTTACTATAGATTTTGAAGGAGATATTTTTGCTGACAGGTTAGAATGTACAGGTTTGATACAACACAAAAGCAATACATCCATCAAAATAAAAGACTACCTATACCTACAGGACAGTACATACCGTTTTGATGCAGGGACATTAACCTTAGACAGTAATGCAACATTAGTAGTTATTGAAGGAGCATTTGATGTACCTGCCGCAAGTACTGCTATTTTCGATTTTTCGCGCCCGCATACTGTACAATATTCAAATGTATTTTCAACAAGTACAGGTGTAGAACTAACACATGGAATAAAATATAAAAACATTGAACTCAACACATACGGAGATGTCCGCTTATCAGAAGACCTTCACCTCCACGGCAACTTTTTGGCAATAAGAGGGAAGTTGGACATGAACGGGTATGATATTACTATAGAACCTACCGGAGATATCACAGGCATGTTCACTTATTCTTGGATAGTTACCGGTAAAAGAGGTGTTTCCAGTTTTATTATCAACTCTGACAGTAGTATAACAGATGTAATAAAATTCAGCAATTATGATACAGAATTAAAAAATCTGGTCATCAATATGGGTTCCAGAAATGCTGTTGCACAACTAGGCGGACCTGTTGTTATATCAGACACTCTTTCTTTACAGATGGGTAAAGTGTACCTATTCATTCACGACATTAGTATATCTAAAAATAATACTAACAGCAAAGGCCTGATTGTTGGCGGGTCAGAAGATAGTTACATCATTACAATGGATACAGTCATTGGTGGATATACCCATTTAGGAGCATTAAACATTCGTCTATATAGCGGCCAGTCATCACTTTACCCCGTAGGCACTTTTCAACACTACACTCCCGTTAAAGTAACCAACTATTCATCTCTGGTAGAATGGATACCTATAGCTGCTGTAGATGAAGTTAGAGAATACGGCAATGAAGGGTATAATATGTCATTGTCCCAACCAATGATAAACGTATCCTGGGCTACAGATTTTTCTTTATCCAGCCCCGGACCAGACAGCATGGAGTTTGAACTGATGTGGAAGCCTGTTAATGAGGTAAACCATTTTGATCGAAACAGTGCTTATGCTTCTATTACACATAAAGGCAGTGATAAATGGAGCAAAGAAAATACTACTCAAGCCAATATGAACGCCAATGGGTTTTACAGTTTAAAAAGAGGCCTTATTCATCCGCGTGTTGGTAACGATGCTCATTTGTACTTAAGCATATTTGATAACAAGACCACAGTATCTATTACTGACATACACAACGACCATAATACTACTTTTTACCCCACCCCTACCAAAGATGAGTTGCACTTTAAAGGTGTGGAAGACAATACAGAGGTAAGAATATACAATAGCATGGGGCAGCTGGTAACAAGACAAAAACTACAGCAGAACACCATAAATGTGTCAATGTTACCTAATGACACCTACTTTCTAATGTTAATTAACATTGACACATACAAGCATTTTAAATTTGTAAAACACTAATAAATAAGCATGTGTGTATTTTACATTTGTTAACTTGGTAACATTAAAGTAATATTCACGTAACATTAAGGTAATAATGACGTAACATTAACTTAACATTGCGTATATTCGTAGTAGATGCATATGTTACGGATATTCATAATCATGGCTGTAAGCTGCTTTATATCAGCTAGTTCCATCGCAGATAGCGATGATACACTGGTATGGTCGATATATGCGCCGGTAGAAAAATCAGCAGAGTCCGGGCTAACACATGTAAAAACATACTTCTTCGATGCGAACCCCATTTCGGGACAATCTCAAAATGTAGATAAGCTTAAAAAACAATACGACTCGCTGGCTAAAATTGCCATCGGTAAAGTATTTATGAGGGAGCTGCCCGACAATACAGGGCTGGGCAAAAACATTTGGTACTGGTGGGCGGTACGCGAGCAGGGTAAAACATATTTAAAATGTTTTGTTGCAGGATCGAACACTACAGGTACCGCAAACCATAGTTACTACGAGATTGTATTTAACGACGGTAAAAAGTATAAATGGGCAGAACCTAAGATAAGCCCTTATAACTACAGCCACATGTTTGTACTGCTGGAAGGTAATATGCAAGCCGCCAACCCCGATACAAAAGAGCTAACAACTGTTGAGGCTGATAAAAGCCTGTACGAAAAATCTTTACAAACGCCCATACATTATATTACCAAGTACGATGGCTTTGCTAAAGAGGATGGTTCTATTGAGTATTTCCCTACTATGCAGTACGTATTTAATAGCAAAGAGTCTAAACAACTGCTCAGCACCATCAAGCAATTACACAAAGAAGGTGCGCCTGTTATAGCTATTAAATAGCCTTTTCTTTAATCCGCAGTTTATATTTTAAATTTATTATAGGTAAACACCCAACCTTTATAACAAACTGACTTTCTTAATAGTTATATAGACACCCAAGTTTACCTGAAAAGAAAATACCAATCCCGTAAGATTGGTATTTTTTTTAATCAAGATTTGCAAAGCGTCCTTTTGCCCCCAGTTTATATATCGGTATATCGAAGAATAAACCAGCTTGTATCCTCAGTGCATTATATTGTCTGTCTACATCTTTCACATTTCTTATCAGTGGTGTGTAAACACAACTGGCACTAAACACCAGTGGCGTATTAAAGAAAGACTTTGCTACATGCAGACCGGGGCTAACAAACTGCTCCCATTTAAACTCATGCGGCAATATATCTGTGGTATTACCCAACCTGTACGATACTACAGCACCTATATCTACCACGCTAAGGGTGATGCTCCATGGGTTGCTACCCAGGTATATTATTTCGCCCTTTTTATTCATCGCCTGCTGAAATTTGTTGCTGGCTTTATGACGTCTTGAAGGAAACGAGTAGGTTATACCTATAGGTGCACTTAAACCATAAACCATACCATTATGCTTGGGCAAACCCGTGTCAGAGAACTGCTGCGGTACTTTCAAAAACTCATACCCTATATACGGACCAACATATGCATTGATGAACCAACTATGCATAGATGCTCTTTTGATCTTATAGCTGGCAGGCGGTAAAGCAAACTTCTCTACCACACTACTTAAGTCCTGGCTGTTTTTAGCATCAGATACTTCTGTAAGAAACAATGTAGTTCTGGATACCAACTTCTGCACCTTTACAAAACGCATGGAATCTAAGCCCCAAAAATCAGCATCCGTATAATCACCATTAGTTCTGCTCATAATTCGCTCTAACTTTAATGAAAGCTTTGCATTTACCTCTGGTATATCAAATGCTCCACGCAGGTCTTTTACCGTGCCTTCCATCTCATCATCTGTAAAACTTTTTGCTTTATATAATTTGTTTAACCTCGTAATCTCACTACTCAGTTTAGTAATATCTACTGCTGCATACGATCTTAGCTTTTCGTACTTCTTATCGTAAGTAACACAATTACCCTTTTTATCTTTATACAGCAGATTACCACTCTTGATAGACTCTTCAAAGCAAATATCACCTGCCGACAGGCTCTTTATTACCTCTTCTTTCTTTGTGTCTATTTTATCTTTATCCCAGTGTCCCAGACCAGCCTTGTAGTTGTATTTTTTTATTTGCTTAGTGTGCGAGTATGCCCACGACAGGTATTCTAAATCTACTGGCTGGTGATTCTTTTGTTCGAAGAAGTAAAATGCAAGGTCAAAACTTTTGTCGACTGCTGACACATAATCTTTCTTGTCTATAGCCTCGTAAATACTAATCACGTCACTTAGTATCTGTAACCCTTCCAGTACTTTTTTATTATTGATCTTTATGATGGTTGTATCCTGCAATACATTAATGATCCTGTTGGTATATGCCCATACATTGTAATTAATTTCAGAAATGTCAGTTCCCTGCTCTTTTATCAGGCTTTCTGTCTCATAATATATGGCCTCCAGTTTCTTGATGTTCAATAATATGTTAGCAACCCATACTTTGAGATCATCCACTCTCTGGCTATTGAAACTAAACTCTTGATTTGTTTTGCTGAGCAGCTTAGTAAATACTTTATCATACTTCAGGTCTATCAGGCTCAGCATGGTAATGAACATTTCATCATCCATATTCAGGATTGCGGAAGGTGCCAGCCATTGCTTACGTTCACCCTTTATCACATATATCTCTTCTTTTACAGCATAGAGCAACGTCACAAAGTCATTCACATTTAGCTTATCAGCACTAGTGTCTGTTGTCACCTTGTTTAAATACAGGTAATCCAGTGTTTCGTTCAGTGTATATCTGTTTTGTAATGCTACAGCTACATTTATACCTGTTTCTACATATGGTAGTATCTGCCTTCCTTTTTCTCCTTTAAACAAACTTCTTACATAGTGCAGTTTGGTAATTTTTTGTGGCATGGACACAAAGTCTTGTGCTATAGCATATCGCCATGCTTTGCCTAAATCCGGCGACTCATAAAGCTCATTACTACGCAATAGATTCATACAGTTTGGGAATAGCGTATCCAGGTCCTCATATATTCTTGCATTCTTTTTCAACTCATCAAAAAACCAAAGCACCGCCTCTTGTTTTACCCGCTTGGCAAGAAATATAGCCATGGCGTCGATGGCCTCTGTTTCTGAAGGCATTTTTAAAGCCAACCCCTGCGGCGAGCTATATAGGTTATGGATATTTTCTACTTGTGTGTACGTTACGTCAGATATGCGATGATTGCTTTCCAGTATTTCGGCAAAAAATGCATTACGGCTTTCTAATGCTTTTTGAAGGGCACGATCTTGCCTTAAGAAAAGATTTTTCTTATCCGGTTTAAGACGTTTGTACTCGTTTAGAAGGCTGTCCTTAAGTTTTATAATCCCCTGCAGACCCTTTGCATTCTCGTCAACTGTTTCTTTAGCTTTTTCCTGCAATGTTTGCAGCAACGAGGTGATAGGAATAACGATCTGCTCTTTTGCGTCCGTATTAATATACGGTACATGTATATCCACTACTTCACGCTCTTCTAATACTGTAATGTGTTTTTTTATCGCTGTTACTTTCTCTGTCAGCTGTTTCCTGTTTGTTTCTATTTTATCTATTTCTGCGATGATCCCTCCAATTCCGGGAAGCAGTTTTTTGTGCGTTTCACTCAACGATTTATATGCTTTAATTATTTTTTCGACCGAGGTGTCACTCTCTAAAACGTTGGTCGCAAGCTTATACAGATTACCATACTGCGAAATCAACGTTAGGTAATCTTTCTTATCGCCTGAATATTGTTTGATCAGTTTTAATAATTCTATTTTTTTCTGATACAATACAGAATCGGGGCTGTTAGCAGAACTTGCTTCAATAAGCTCATACAGCTTAATGGTCGCGTAAATCGCATTAGGTGGTTGCTCGTCTTTTTCGTCTGCCAGTAATTTATTCGGAATGATAATGCACGCCAACAACGCGGCGAATAGAAAGTAACTTTTCATAGTTAGTTATAAGTGGTGTACAAGCAACAAGGTATTACTTATTGAAAGTAATTGCAATACCAATCCTCATTCATTAATAATGAAATAATAAGAAGGTTACCTTACAGGTAATGATTTTCAGTTACTTCTGTGCTACATGGTCGTGCACAAAATCTGCTACCGTGTGTAGTAAATGCATACCCAGCTCTTTTAGCAGTTGCGGGTCGTCCAGTATCTCTGCTATTTGAGATCCTTTTATAGCACCAATTTTCTCACTGGTTCTGTCTGTAATAAAAGTCATAGCATTTTTTAGCGGCAGACCCGAGCGCTCTGCATAAGAGTTCACCAGCGCCATTTCATAATTCTCATCGCTGGTAATGCATTTTTTAAAATCGTCATAATCAACCTTCATGGGCGGGGTAATACCACACCAGAAGTTGCGCTCCATATAATGTGAGTATGCGCCTGCCCCGTGTATCACAACAAATACTTTATCGGCCAACGGGTTGTCCGGGTGCAGCTCATCTGGGATAGCTATATCTTCTTCCAACACATCAAAATCTGCACAAGCCCTACCATGAATGTTTGCCCGCACATCTTCGCGTTTCATCAAGCGTTCTGCTCTGCCATACCTCAGTATAAAATAATCGTATGCTAAGCCTAAGCCCGTAAGCGTTCCGTTTTCTGATACACCCGTAGTCAGTGTTACTATTCTTGTACCGTCTTCGTTGATCTTTATGTTCGACACCTTACCAATTAACACCTCTGTATTGGCAACCAACCACCTGCCCGGCTCTGTATCAATATGCTCTGGCATGGGTAGCCCTTCTTTTTGGTATGCCTGCTCTATTTTAGGCAGTATATGATCTCTGTATTTTTCAATAGGCACCAACGGGTCAAAACCTCCACTCAGGTTGAGTGTATTGATGTCTATGTCCAGCTCTTCCTTCATTTTTCTGGTTAGCTGTGCGGCCTGCTCTATACCGTAATCCCATAGCGATGGGTCTTCTGAACCGCTACCCGGATGAAATGTAAAGCCATACACGGTCATATCATAGTCCAATATCTCTTTGGCCAGCTGCATGGCTCCGCCCCCGTTTACACCATACCGTTTATTGAACGATTGGGAATAGCCTTCTCCTGAACGATTACCTTCGGCATTGAACAACCTTATTTGCAGGTTGATATCTTCGTTATTAATATCCAGGTCTTCAATCTCTTCATTCAGTATTCTTATATCATGAATATTATCTGTAGAGAAGTTGCGCACACCATCAATTAGCGCCTTCCTTATGTCTGCACGCTCTTTTTGTGTTTGCCCGAAGTTTACTTTTTTGCTGATGTAATCTTTTGTCAGCCCGCTTTCTATCAACAACCTCAACTCGCTATAGGTAGCAATTTCAAACCCTGCACCTTTGGCCATCAATGCCTTTAGCACATGCGGCTGCGCATTGGCTTTTACTGCAAAATGCACCGTGCCGTAGTTACCAAAACAATCATAAAAACGGTCGTAGTTTTCATCTACAGCATCATAATTGCACACACGGTATGCATGACGAGATAACTGCTCCAGAAACTTATTACCATTTACCGGAGCACTCCACTCTTCAAAATGTTCTGCTATAGGATGATGCGTTAGCGGCCCTTCATTGATGTTCATATATCGTGCAAATAGAAATTACACTGCAAAGATGCGTTCTTATTTCGTAAAACGCAGTAGGGCAAAACTATTCTTAACCTTCAGTAGTTTCCTTCACCAAGTGCTCGTCAATTACCTGCTTCAACACGTGTTTAGGCAAGGCTCCTTTTTGCATCATAGGCTGCGCATCGGCAGGTATAAACAATATAGAAGGTATGCTTTGTATAGCAAATGCCCCCGCAAGCTCTTGCTCTGCTTCTGTATCTACTTTATATATCAGCAGCTTCCCATCGTACTCATCCGATAGTTCTTCTAATATTGGTGCTACCATTTTACACGGGCCACACCAATCTGCATAAAAATCTATAATTGCAGGCAGCTCTCCCTCGTACTTCCACTCTTTATTGTTTTCGTAATCGAATACTTTCTTCTTAAAATCTGCTGTCGTTAGTTTTATTGTTGGCATTATTTTTCTATTTGCTGCAAAGGTAAGTAAGGTGATTTTAGTGTAATGTGATGTAGGTTACATTTAACTCAGACAAATCAGGCTATTAAAAACCGACCAGAAGTTTAACCACCAGCTAATAATCATTTTTTAGATTAAACGTCTAAAACGTTTAATTAAAATTTAATTAATTTTAAGGAGCGATACACGAAATCAAAAGTCAAAAAAACATGAAAAAGAAACCACTACTACTGTATGCAACAGCACTGATGCTTACAGCCACAACCTCTGATGCACAATGGCTTAGCTCTAAAACTACATCTGTTTATCACCATTATGCGGTTGATGCCGTTACAGAGAATATTATTTACGCCGGTGGTTATGGCGGTTCATTCTTTAAAAGTACCGATGCAGGTAGCACCTGGACATCTGTAGGCATAGGATCTTCTGACTGGATCTATAGTATCCATTTTGAAAACGAGCAAACAGGGTGGGTAGCCACTTCTCCGGGCTCTAATACTCCCGGCGATATTTTAAAAACAACTGATGGCGGTAAAACATGGACCTCAGTTCATGACAAATACCAATATTCCTCGATGCACTGGCCTTCTGCTAAAGTGGGTTATGCAGGTACTCGTGAAGGGAATATTGTAAAAACCATCAACGGGGGTAAAAACTGGACTCTGGTAAATGTACCTACAAGCAGTAACCTGCACAAAGTATTCTTTGTAGATGAATCGTATGGCTTTGCCGTTGATACAGACTATAAATTATATCGAACTTCTGATGGAGGAGCTTCTTGGGATGTATTTGCTCACAAAGGCATCTCGGCGGTGTACTTTCACGACAAATCAAATGGCTTTTGTGTAAATGATTATGGAGAAGTAGGCCATAGTACAGACGGCGGTGTTACATTTACTTACTGGACCTCTCCATACCCAGAATACAAACTGCACGACATTGCTTTCAGTGATGCTCAAAATGGAGTTGCTATCGGTGGACTGGATTGTAACACTTTAAACTGTGTACCCAAACCGGCAATATTTGTAACACACGACGGGGGGACTACATGGGCAGACGACACCAACCATCCGCATGTTGGTCAGGAGATAGGTTTTTACGACATTGACTTTTCGCCCAAAGGGGCAGCCTTTATAGCAGGATCAGACCATATTATGCTGAGAAATTCTAAGCTAACAGGCATCTCTTCCTTATCAGATAATAATGATGACAACCTTTCGTTTTATCCGAATCCGGTGTCTTCATCATTAAACATAGTTGCACAAAACAATACGGTAATAGGGCAAGAGTTTATCCTGACTAACTGTCTTGGCAAAACGGTAAAAAGCTGGACTATGGATAACACCACTATCGAAATTGACATGAAAGATCTGGCTGCAGGTATATACATCCTGGTTAATAAAAGCGAAGGCGTTTCTTATAAGATATTGAAAGACTAATACGTCTGTCGAAACTGAAAATAGAAAAACAAAAAGCCTCAACAAATGTTGGGGCTTTTTCTGTGCTTGTACTGTAAAGGTCATTACGAAAAAGGGTCTTTTTCACCTGTTTTGAGCGCACGACTTGGTGTAACTTTATGTAACTAAAATATATACCATGAAACCAAAAACTAACTTGGTTATGATTTTGCTATTATGCAGCATAACCGTTTCTGCTCAATGGAACAGTCCGCTTACTTTAGATGCAACAGGTAATACCGGTCACTCAACCTCTATTTTATCTCTGAATGGGTACGTTATGATTGCATACAAAAACAACTCATCTGTCGATTTAATGTTTGTACGCTCAACAAACGACACAGCAAACAACTGGACAACACCTGTTACAGTAGAATCCAACGGCCAAACAGGCAAATCGCCTTGCTTAATAGAGGTAAATGGCAGACCGGCAATTGCATATTTTGATGACACGCAGAACGATTTGAAATACGTACGTGCGGCAGATGGTAGCGGCGCTACGTGGGATACTATCAGGACTGTTGTTTCTGCAGGTAGTGTGGGCAATAACCCTTCTATGCAAATGGTTAATAACGCTCCTGCTATTTCTTACTTCAAGCAAAACACATTTGATTTAATGTACGTACGTGCCACGCAAGGAAACGGCGCTGCATGGGGAAGCCCTGTAACAGTAGCCTCTACAGGGCAAGTCGGTCTGATAAGCTCTATGGTCATAGCCGATGGGAAACCTGCCATTGCATACTATAGCAGCACAAATGGAATGATTATGTATGTACGTGCAAATGACATAAATGGCACCAGTTGGGCCACTCCTGATACTGTTGATGTTATCGGTACAGGTACTGCCAATCTGGATCTATCCATGAAAATAGTTAATGGTGTACCTGCTATAGCCTACCACCATAATACAGACAAAGACCTAAAGTTTGCATATGCGACTAATGCTGCTGGCTCGTCGTGGAATACCCCAATCACTCTGGATGTAACAGGTAATACCGGCAAGCTCCCATACTTAGCTGTTGTTAACGGCAGGCCTGCAATTTCTTATTATGGCCGATATAATGACCTGTGCTATATCCGAGCAAACAACGCTATCGGGAGCTCTTGGCCTACTAGCTTTGAAACTGTTTACAGCACGGGCAAGGTAGGGGCGTGGTCGTCGCTTATTGATGTAAACAACAAGGCATACATATCGTTTACCAATGTGGGTTCCGGAGATTTGATGTTTATTAACGAATCTGCTGTTCGTAGCAAACCAGGTAAACTAACAGGGATTGAAGTGGCGAAATCAGGGAATAGCACTCTTAGACTCTACCCTAACCCCACAAGCGATAAAGTAACAGTTGAGTTTACGGACATAACGGAAGAATTGACCATCCACCTTATAAACATTTCAGGCAGTTTGCTAAAGACGAAGAAGCTATCAGACCAAGCCCATTCCATCTCATTTGACATAAGTGATTTACCAAATGGCTTTTACATGATAAAGGCAGAATCTGCAGAAGTAAATTTCATTCAGAAATTTATGAAACAATAAGCCTATTTAATCACAAACAAATTATTCCATAAAGCAAAAAGCCTCAACTATCGTTGAGGCTTTTTCTGTGGAGGCACACGGATTCGAACCGCGGACCCTCTGCTTGTAAGGCAGATGCTCTGAACCAACTGAGCTATGCCTCCTTTTTCATTGCTTTTCCGTAAAACGGATTGCAAAGATATGCAGCTTTTTGATTTAGCCAAACACTAACTGCATTTTTTTTCAGATTTCATTGATTACCATACATAAACAAAGAGCCCAAGTATTAGGCTCTTCATTCATATACTTCTTAAATATCGAGTACAATCGCTCTTCTTTAGTTTATCGTCAATGTAGTTGTACCGGAGTTCCAGGTGATGTTTGCACTTGCTGCCGTACAAAAACACATAGTGTTTGCCGCATCCGATTCGTGTAGTGCAACAGGGCCTGCAGACGGCGCTGCACACTCCCCTACTAAATGAGAGTTTGCACCGTTACCACCACATGCAGTAGCCCCGGCATAAGCATCCTCGTACACTTCTACATGAGAAAAGAGGTCGCCCATTGTAAACGCCCCCGGTGTATTCAATGCATTATCAAAAGTGTAAGAAGTACCGGCAGTAATTGTAATTCTTCCGGAAGAAGACGCAGGAGTACCCGGGCAAGTTGTAGAAGTTGATGAAACACCGTGTATTTCAAAAGTGATGTTACACGCGGTTTGGTTGTCGATTGTAATACTGCTGCCGGGCTGAGCAAATGCAGCAAAGGTCGCCATCAGGCAAATGGATAGTACTAAAATTGTTTTTTTCATAGTATTATTTGTTTAATTAAAGAATAACATATTTATATATATAAAGCAGGAGAGCTACACCCATTTCTAAACAATGCAGCCCCTTAAAAGCAGGGCGCACCGTTGTTTGCTAACTTTTATATCATTTTTTTACAAATTTTATTTTTTCTGTTTCTCCGTCTCTGGTAATGTTGATGATGTACACACCTACCGCAATATTTGCCGTATTTATGACAGCTTCATTGCCTTTCAGTGTACCGGAACTTACTTCTCTCCCTGTAATATCAACTATTTTATAAACTGCGCCATCTGCATTTTGAATGTTTAATTGAGTGCTGACAGGGTTAGGAAAAACCTTTGTTGTCAGCCCTAACTCATTTACACCAACTAACGCCGGTTTGTATTTACTGTATGTAGGACAGTCCAGCTCTGTATATGCATACGTATTTGTTGTCAAACTTCCACTACCTGATGCAGGTATAGTTGTTACATCAGAGTATATTACTGCAGAAGAAAATTGCGCGCCGGCGCTAATAAGTACTGCGGTACTATGACCTAAGTTATATGCAGATTCAAAAGCATAATCAGTCATAAGGCAATCTCCCCATGCATCATCTATTGAACTAGAACTTGAGCTGCAATTGTTATCATGCAAATAGTCAGGAAGAGTTTCATCATGTTCGACCCTGATATTTTTTAGTTGTAACCTATCAGGCGAACCTAAAGTTGTAGGAGCAGCTATGTATATGTCTTCAGAAGTATTTTCTCTACCGGCCAATGTAGGGTTCCAGCCAACATTACTAATGCCGCCACCCAATGAGAAATAACTATCCCAATTTGTATATGGCAAAGTAGTGTTATTCCATGTTCCGTAAGTTGTCCATTTATTAAACACAGCATTGATGTTGCCGCTTGATGAACTATTATAATCAACTTCTATGTCATGAACGAATGTACGTATGTCATCCCACTGCAGCGGGTTAGAGCACCATTCATTTGCCGCTATTCCCGGTATCAAAAACCTCACCTCACTCGGGTCTCCGGCAGTAAATGTTTTAACAGGTGGGCCTTCAAGTGTTTGTAATGCAATAGCATAGTCAAACCCATAAAAAGTGGCCCTGCTGTCACCTGTAGTTGTGTGGTCAAAATTATTATTGATCCAATTCACAAAAAAGAACGAAGGCTCCATATCTGTAAACTTGTCATCAATCCCCCATCTAAAGAAATAGTTACCCACCACATACTTATCACTTGGTCCTGCTTCAACCAAACCAATACCATACTCATGCCCTACACTGATTTGTTCAGTTCCGTTGGTAAAATGCCCTGCATCAAATATGTGCGGCGACCAGAAAACCAGCTGATTATCCAAATGGTAATTCATTACCGCGCTATGCCAATATTCACCCCCTCCTCCATCTGGTTTCACGTCATTTACACTACCTGTAACAAAAACATGACCGCTACTTGTTTCAACCATTCTCATTGCGATGTCATAGTCATTTCCGTCCGGGTCTGCTTTACGAGTAGATGGTATAGTGGAAATATCATCAAAAGCCGTTGTCATTCCCCATAAAACCCTGTTGCCTGTCCACATTGCTCCATTAAACTCCTCGTAACATACAAATGCATATTTATCACTTGTGTATCCCGGTTCTCCGCCACCACTTAAACTGGTACCACCGGGGCCATTGTATTCAGTAGTATAATATCCGCAAACATATATATAACCTGTACTCTGAAGATATATTGAATGTAATGGGTAAAAGTTCCTGTCCCCGTCAAGAGAACCAAACATATCCGTGGCGTATATCTCTCTTGCAGCACCTACCATATCTCCTTTATAGTTAACGGGTATGATGACTATCCTATCGTTTGATAAAGTTGTTCTGGCCAAACAAGTAATGTAGTAAATAGCAGAACCGGAAGGCGCACCCCAGCCTCCGCCTTCATCTCCAACGATATCAACAGCTCGTAATTCCTCGTACCCGCTCGGCGCATCTATGTACTTGGAGTAATTGACCGTTCCGTCATCTGCTATATTCATAAAATGAACAGATGCCTCACCAGTGTTCGGGTAATCGTAAATAGTTCCAACTTGTACTGTTTCTCCGTTATTCGATTGATAATCAGTACACATCTCAACAGAGTACCCTTTTACTTTATCATCAACGTCATACACATAGGTATGTGTTTGACAATAGGCTGCTGTTGATGTTAAAAATGAGAGCATTATAAGAATGCTAATATTCCTAATTAGATCTTTTTTCATGCTTTATGTTTTAAAGGTTAAAAATGCAGATCGTAGTGAATGTTATGAGTCTTATTAAAAATGGGGTTTATCGCATCATTTAACAAGGTGAAAAACGCGTATTTTTTTTCGAATAAACACGTTGACTTATATCGTAAAAACACGTGCTTTTAGTAAATTACAGCTACCGAACATTAACCTTTAAACGTCCTCAATATGGTTACAATTGCCCTTGCAGAAGATCACCCCGTATACAGAAGAGGGTTAGTGGAGATATTTAAGCTACATAAGGACATAGATGTTGTCGTCGAAGCTGAAAATGGTTTGGACTTACTTGAAAAACTTGCGAAGTGCGATACACTACCAAAAATTGTTTTGCTTGATATTAAGATGCCTAAACTCAATGGCTACGAAACACTTAAAATATTAAGAAAGGAATACCCATCAATTAAAGTTATAGCGCTCTCTGTATATGATGACGAATTTCCAATAATGAGTATGATTTTAAATGGTGCGTCTGGGCATATAGCAAAAGGCGGCGACCCTAAAAAACTGTTTGAAACAATCAGGCAAGTGTCAGAAAACGGCAGATATTATTCTGAGAAAATACTGGACTATTTAACAACCGGGAAGTATAACCTTCAAAAAAGATTTCCTGAATTATCTAAAAGAGAAATGGAGTTCTTAAAATATTGCCAGTTAGATATGACTTACAAACAAATAGCACAAGAAATGGGCGTAGCCGAACGGTCTGTTGAAAATTATCGTGTTAGCCTGTTTAAAAAACTAGGGATTCATAATCGCTCAAGTCTTACTTCTTTCGCAATCAAATCCGGCCTTACAGATTAGTTGCATTCTTGGTGTTCATGTTACTTACCCACCCCTGGTTACTTCTCAACCTACCAGTGCTTCTTTTATACGGGAGTCTCATTTTTCATCTTTAATGGTTTCAGTTTTAAGCACTGATCACCTAATGCTGTAAACCTTATATCATAAGCATTCATGGCAATATACCTACCAATAGGTATTGTCTCTGGCGGCACTCCTGTACAACTTTGCATGCAAGGGATATTTATTGATCATCACATAATTGACAGCACCATTATAAGATTCTACTATGAAAATCATCTTCTCATTACTAATTGTAATCCTTCCGGCTATTTTAAAAGCACAGCCAATAAAGTATAAAAGAAGTTCGCTTTATACTTTGATGGTAACTGATGGCAACCGAAAGTATGAAAACACAATAAAAAGCACCTTTCTAAAAACACCCATACCCGATAAGTTCAACAATCATAACACATCATCAATACGTTTGATCAAATCAATCGCAAATGATACGCTGCAAGACTCAATTATTAACGCTTTTCTGACAACTAACGAGATAGCTAAAAAAGCTGTAGCTAAATGGTTTAATAGAGATAAAAAAGGTTGCTTCAATATGGATCTGGTAGCGAACCGGGGTTTTTACAATGCATCTGAAATTGATGTAGCAATAGCAAAAAAAAGCAAACGAGGCACTGCCCTTATTGCCGATGCAGGAGAATCGCTTATTGCAAACACTTTTGTACTGGTCAGCGATTTCAGGTTTATCAGTAAAGAAGAGCTTGCAAAAACCATCAATCAAAGGGTAAGCCAAACGCAGGAGATAATAGCGAAGGCAGAGAGACTAAAAGGGTATATGCCCAATGTCGGGCCGATGGCTAAAACCAATAAGGTAACCGGCAAAATGCCCAGTAGCAGCACAGTTATTGCAACCGGCAGTGTTTTAAAAGGAGGCGCCGAAACTCTGGGGAAGGGTTATGTCGTCATCACTACATCATATTTATATCAACTCAACTGGAACGATTCTATTGCCAATTTATTCTATAAAAACTATTGGATGAATGAGCGTACATATGATGAAAAAAGAAAAGCCGCTTTTGACAAAACAGACCTGTTCAGCTTAAAATATTTAGGGTCAGAAAAAGCGTGGGCCGACTTACAATCCACTAAATATACAACTAAGTCGGAAGAGGATCTTGTAACTATAGCTACTGTCAAATCTTTGGATGCTGTAATAGCCAAACTGCAGAAAAAACATCCGCAATTCAGGACCGTATCTCCGATACATACTATTGATCCTCTTACTGCGAAAATAGGTAAGAAAGAAGGCCTAGAAGCAGGAGACAAATACAATGTATTAGAACAGGTGGTGGACGAGAATGGTATTACATCTTATAAAAACGTCGGGCTGATCAGGGTAGACAAATCTCAAATATGGGACAACCGATATATGGCAACAACTGATTCCACCCAAAAAGTAGACAGAACATTATTTAAAAAAATGAGAGGTCGGAACTTTTATACAGGCATGCTGATCAAACAAAAATAATATCAATAACATGAAATATTTCACATCTCTTTTGCTCACAGTTATTGTCACAACCTTGTTTTACACAAGTGCAACTGCGCAAAAAAGAAAAGCAAATAAAGAAACTATAGAATGGCATTACGAAGCCGAGTGTGTTGAAATAGGTCTTCAAGGCACTAAAATGATAAAAATTTGGAGCTACTCTACGAAACAAGATATAGCAGCACTACAAGCAAAAAAGAACGCTGTTCATGCAGTCATATTTAAAGGGTTTGCCGGCAATAGAAAAGCCGGTTGCCCGGCACAAAGCCCAATGACAAGAAATTCTAATCTTGAACAAGAGCAGGCAGCCTATTTTAAAGAATTTTTCTCTGACCATGGTAAGTACATGAAGTACGTAAACCTGGCTACAGGAGAAGGTTCTCAGTCGAAAGACGTTATCAAAATAAAACGAAAAGGAAAAAAAGATCTATACAAGGTAGGCGTTACTGTAGTTATCATGTATAGTCAGCTAAGAAAAGATCTTGAGAAAGATGACATCATTCAGTCATTAAACCGATTCTAGTAAAAAAAACATTAAATGATGAAAAATATACTTACAATACTGTTATTACTATTAGCTAATGTTTCTTGGGCAACCAAAGCAAAAAAACCAACAATCATGGTTGTTCCAAGCGATGTCTGGTGTTTTCAACACGGCTATACTGATACATTTGACAATCAAGGAACCATAATTCATCTACCTAACTACAAAAGGGCATTTCAGGAAAACGCAGAACTTATTGTTGCTATCAGCAAGATAAATGGCATGATGGCGGAAAGAAGCTTCCCACTCAAGAACATGGAGTCTGTTATTAAATCATTAGAATATGAATCTGCCGAAGATGCGATTCTGACCTCTAAAGCAGGTGCGGGAATTGCTGAAACACCAATAGAGAAACTCAAAAAAGTAGCAAAGGCCGATATCATCATTCAGCTTACCTGGAAAGTTGATAGTACCGGCCCAAAGAGCACACTTAGTTGTGTGTTACAAGGTTTAGACGCATATACAGACAAACAAATAGCAGAGGCAAGCGGCACCGGTGCCTCTACGTTTTCTGCAGATCTGGCCACACTGATAGAAGAAGCTATTATCTCTCGAATAGACATATTCAATGAATCTTTACAAAATCACTTTGACGACATGTTTGAAAACGGGAGAGAAATAGTTGTACGTATAAAACGTTTTGACAGTTGGAGCAAAGACCTGGATGCGACATATAATGGAGACGATCTGGTAACAATTATTGAAGACTGGATAATGAACAATACTGTAAACGAAGTATATAACCTTACAGACTTCTCTTACAATAGTATGTTTTTTGAGCAGGTACGAATACCACTATTCGACGAAAAAGATCATGCTATAGATGCAAGAAAATTTTTAAGAAATCTGCAAAAACACCTTGCAGCACCGCCATATAATATAGAAAGCAGATTGATGGCTAAAGGCCTTGGGCAGGCGATACTAATATTAGGGGCTAAATAAAAATTGAACAATGAAAAAAATCTTCTCTATTATAACAGGTACTCTGTTGCTTATTATAACGTCATATAGCACTTTTGCGCAGGGATCAGTAAGCGTTGATCCGTTTAAAAGCATTCAGCTGAACCCTCGTTTACAAGACGACACAGAAATACCTACAGCCTCTCAACACACCTTAGCAATGAAACTAAGACAAATGTCTGATGGTAAAGGTATCGGTGGCGATTTGAAAAACCCACGATTTGTTATCACTGTAGTTACAAATATTTTGTCTGAAGAGGTTACCACTACAGCTCCACCGATGATTGTCTTAAATCTCGAAATGAATTTTTTCATTGGAGATGGTATTAAAGGTAAAGTGTTTGCAATAATGACTAAAAACGTTAAAGGAGTAGGCACGAACAAAACAAAAGCGTACAATAGCGCTATTAATAGTATCGCAACTACAGACTCTATTACCAGAAATTTCGTTCGTACAGGCAAACTAAAAATTGTTGAATATTATGAAACGAAGTGTGATGAAGTAACGCGTGAAGCTGACTTACTAGTTGCTGCCAACGAATATGACAAAGCTATATACTACTTGTCTCTTGTGCCTAAAGAATGCTCAACATGTTTTGATAAAAGCCTTAAAATATTGAGGAAAATAGTACCCGAGAGGGCTGCTTTTAATTGTCAATCACTACTGCTTAAAGCTCAGGCTCAATGGGCAGCCTCTCTAAATGAAGATGGTGCAGATTCTGTTGCACATACTCTTAGCCAAATAGGGATAAATGCAACTCCGGAATGCAAAAAAGAGATCAACAAATTAATAGCAGAGATGAGTAAGACTATAAGAGAACGTAATAATATCGAATGGAAGTTTAAAGAGGAGCTTTACAAGGAAAAAATGAATGATGTTGAATTGGTAAAAAAACTATCTAGAGAAATGGCAGTTGAGTATGCTAAAAAACAACAAGTAGATGCATCTCATTACAACATAAATAATTGGAAAAACTAACAGTTTTTTTTTAATGATTATCTATGCGTTCGCCATGTTTATTAATACTAAATGATTCGCCTCCCTTTCTGACCTTAGCTATGCCACCAATAAAAGACCAGGCATAATCAAACTGGTAATTGATAACGAGCTCCCCGGTTGTATTAATATAACCGTAAAGACCATGGCGTTTCACTTGTGCCATGCCCTCACTAAAGTCCTCAGCAAAATCATATTTTAACTCAACAACCTTACTACCATTAATATTGTTACTATCTGAATTAATAAATCCATACCTACCCTGCTTTTCAACAAGACATATCCCATTTACCGGAAACCCAATATTATCATATTCAACTATATAATTTGTAGTGTTTTCATGCTTCTTAATCGGTGCTGTAGTTGATCTGCTCGACTTTTGGACTTCTGTAATCCCTACCTGCTTCTCCTCATTTGCAGGAGTATCTTGGGTATCATTATCTTCTTTTGGCTTAGGGGTCTCTGTAACCACGGGACTATCTAAAGAAGAAATAGGTTCAGTATGTATAAGATTGTCATCATCATTCCTCATATACTGCCATATTGTAATTAACGCTGCTATAAGGCTTAAGACTGAAACAAAACTCGCCCAAAAATTGCGTTTGTTGAAGAAGGTAACAATTCTAGTCTGCCACTCACTTTTACCCGCAGTGGGTTTGCTATTCTTGCCTGCTTCGCTTGACGATTCTATTTGAGAGGTTTTATAAATTGCTCTTAATAATTCCTTATATTTTTCTTGGTATAATTGCGTGTCCGAAAAATCAATACTGAGGAACTGTTGCATAAACAAAGGCAGACATTCTTTCAGGCTTCCTAACCTAAAAATGGGTATTATTTTTTCCTGAGAAGCAATTTCCTGATATAACCCTACATTTATTATTGAGTATTCAGCACCGGCATACTTTTTTCTGCCTTCTGCTTTCTGTCTGTACATTGGTGTAAAAACTACTACTATCTTATCAGCCTTTTCGATGTTCTCTTCTATGAATGTATGCAGATTTCTACCCGCATACATATCATACCTGTCTAACTTTACATCAACACCATCTTCCTTTAACTTATCTGCCAATGTAAGTACCCAGTCTTTATGTTCATCATTATCCCAACTATAAGAGATAAAAACACGGGGCTTTGGTTTTTTGTGTTGCATATTATAACCTTTGTTCCTTTACAAGCTTCCAATAATGCCGCCCTAATGGTGTTAACTTACAGGACTTTTTTTTGATCGCAGCCCAATACATATGTTCTTCATCCACCGGACGTACCAGCCCTATTGAATGCAACATCTGTAAAGCTTTAAATACTCGAACATGTTCTTTTTTTGCATAAGGCAGGATCACCTTATGCTCCATATCAGGGTCGTTAGTATATTCATAAGACGGATCGAGCTTATGTTGAGACTCTTCATCAGCAAAGTATGTCGTAATTTCCTTTAGTATAGCCAAAGAAACTTCAGGCGTTACAGTTCTTAACGAAACAAAATTGGATGTATTGGTTTTAAACACAGGCCGCTGCTGCCAGGCACCAAGACATCTATCTACATAAGCATACATTCCTGCAGGCGTAATCATACCGCTAATATCTGCTGCGGCACCGTTCAATGCCTCTAATAACAAGCCCGTAAACAGCCCATGACCATTATACTCTGCGGATTTTCCGTTTCGTCTGGTCGCTGTCATTATTGTTACCCCTTCTCCGATATGACAAATTTTGCCTCCGGCAAATGCTGGAGAACCAAGAGCACCGGCATAACAACAATCCAATATTATCAAACGATTTTTTGCTTTTGAGAGGTTGGCAATATGTATTATCTCATCCATAGAAACGCCCTGATCAAACTCTTTTTTGTCAGGTGTTACGATGTATCCGTTGCCATAAGAGTTTAAAGCGCCATGCCCGGCATAATAAAACAAACACATCTCATAATCACAATCAAATAGATTGTGTACAAGAGACATCAGTTTATTTTTATTGGCTACATTCTCCTCTACACGGACATCAAAATTGGCAGAACCGTCATCGTTTGTCGACAGTTTTTGTGCTATTGCTTTTGCATCGTTAACACAACCATACAACCGATTGTCCGGGTATTGATTAATTCCAACAACTAATGCCTTTCTCATGTAATTCTGCTCTGTTTTATCAACAAAAATTGTATTCGGCTGGTTTATATCATATACCTACATGTAGGTATATAGACTTTGAAATCTATCTAAATACCTACACATAGGTATTTAAACCGGTATCAGGTATAACTACATTTGTGTCTAACTAAATATTTATAAGACATGAAAAGAAACATCACAATTCAAGAAGGAAAAGCATTCGACTTTTTAAAATCCTTAACTCCTCCCGGCCAAAAAGATCGCAGTGATGTAATCACCGACAGTTCAGCACAGTCATTTACTTCTGAGTTCAGGTCAAGAACAACACCATTTACAATACCCATCTCATGGACTATGACAAAAGATGCATTAGTTAATCTTCTAGGAATAACATCTTATACTCACTACTCAGAAGTGACAGGTGTAAGATTTTATGCCAGCGTAAATGGAGACGATCAATTAACACTCATAGCCGTTTCTACTACAGACGGTACCGGTTGTCATGATGACTTGACAGAAGAAGATGATTACCCTTATTACGATTATGCAGACCCTTGCCCTAACAACTGTAGCAACATAGGTAGTTTAAAAGCCAACCTTGCAGAACAGGTAGCCGATTATTTCGTTAGAACCACCAGTGGTAGCTAATCTCTATAAAATAATAATTTATATATTAGTCTTTAGTTCCTATCTCTATCACTCTTTTAACTAAATAAGCCACACAATTGGAAAAACTGTTACTATATGAAAACATCTCCCGTTTTGCTTATATAAAAATATCTCAGGCAAGCATTCTTTTACCAATACTTGGAGGCTTGATATTTTACAATAAGCTCGGCAGAAGATTCAAACTACTTTTTTGGTTTTTTGTTTTGTCTGTCTTTTTTGAGCTACAGGCCACCGTTGCCAAAAAAATGTTTGGTAATAATATGCCGGGGCTGCATTTATATACAGTAGTTGAGTTTATTGTATTCTCTACAGCTTTTTACTGGAGTTTTCAGAAAAGCAAAATACTGAGCAAAATGTTCTACGTGAATACATTCTTGTTTCTAACTCTTGCCATTATCGATGCAACCATCATCAATGGCATTTGGGCGCCGAACACGGTTAGCAGAACATACTCTTCTATATCTTTAGTAAGCTACTCTCTGGTTTTCTTTTACCAGTTTTTCAAAAACAACATGAAACACTACTCCTGGGAGATACCGATGTTTTGGATAGGGGTAGGTGTGTTGGTTTATTTTTCTTTGAACATATTTTACTTCATGCTCAATCGCTACCTGATAGAGAATACTATATATACAGCTAAGCTAAGTCTATTGTCTCATGCAGGCATTAATATCATCTCGAATATTTTATATGCCAAATCTTTTTTATGCTTCAAGAAACCACAAGTCATATAGTAATATATTACCTGGCAGGGACGATGTTCATACTTATACTAGTCACCACAATAGTGATCTATATATTCTTACATCAAAAAAAAGTCAATTACTTCAGGTTTAAAATGCAGCTTGAAGAAACAAAGAAAAAGGAAGCAGTTTTTTTTGCACTGCAAAAAGGAGAAGAAAAAGAAAGGAACCGTATCGCAGAAGAGTTGCACGATGGTGTTAGTGCTAAGCTTTCAGGGCTAAACATGTACCTCGACCATGTTATGTCTGAGAACGCTCCGTACAACCCCCTCATCAATGATGCTCATCAGGGAATAAACGAGGTCATTAATGAGCTACGTGAAATTTCACATAATATATATCCGGAGTTTCTTACAGAGAATAGTTTACACACTTCAATAGAAAAGTACATTGAGCAATTGAACTCAAAAAAACGTTGCCATTACCGTCTTTTCTGCACACCTGAAAATATTAATATAAACAACAACTTAAAATTGCAGTGCTACAGAATAATCACCGAATTATTATACAATGTACATAAACATGCTCAGGCAATAAATGCTTCTGTACAGATTAACGTGATGTCAAAACTCATACAGATAATTGTGGAAGATGATGGAAATGGGTTTACAAAAGAAACGTATGAATCTACCTCGGGCATTGGGTTAAAAAACATAACAAGCAGGATCAATATCCTGAACGGTAATTTGAATATAGATTCATCTACGCATGGCACTACTATCATAATAGAAATACCTTTAAATGAGTCGGCATGAAATATGTAACATTATACCTCGCAGATGATCACCAAATAGTCATAGACGGGTTAAAGCTTTTAATAAGCAACGAGTTGAATATTCGGGTTGTTGGAATGGCTAATGACGGCGATACAACGTACAATGAATTGAAGATAAAAAAACCGGATATCGCTCTTATTGATTTGAGAATGCCCGGTATGAATGGGTTACAATTAATCATCAAACTCAAAAAAATAATAGACACAAAATTTATCATCCTGTCCATGTATAACGACAAGCGATATATAAATGATGCTATTGATTATGGAGCGTCGGGTTATTTACTTAAAAATGCCGGAAAGAAAGAGGTGATGGATTGTATTAATAATATTATGGATGGTGGCACTCACTTCCCGAATGAATTAATTAAAAGAAGCGATAGCGATGAACTCTTTACACCGCGAGAGTTAGAAATCATTAAGCTCATTATTAATGAAAGTACAACCCAAAGCATTGCTCAAAAACTAAACCTCAGTCACTATACCGTTGAGACACACAGAAAAAACATTTGCAGAAAAACCAATACGAACACACCTATTGGGCTCTATAAGTTTTTAGTAAACAATAAAATAGACATCTTATAGCTAAGACGTTTTTATACATCTTAAAGGCTATTTGGCAGATGCTTTGCAATACAACCAGCCCCTTTTTCTTACGTACTATGTCTTGCCCTGTGAGAGGTCATTATGCAAAGTTCCTTTCAATCAAACCCTGTAATGCTTCGGCTGTAAGTGGCTTATTCACAAAATCATTCACCCCATCTGTAGCCAGGGCTTGTGTACGGTCGTCAGGGTTCATAGAGGTGGTCAGCACAACAAGTTTTATATCGCGATCATCCCTCACTTGTAGCTTATTATACTCTTCTACAAACTCCCATCCATTCATTACGGGCATATTCAAATCCAGCAGTATCAATATAGGGCCTTGACAATTTTCGTCTGTAATTAAATGCTCCTTTATATACTCCAATGCCTGATATGCTGTTCTGTATTTAACGATACGACCTGTACACTCCAATTTATTTATCAGCCGTTCGTTTATGTAATTAGTTGCATCATCATCATCTATGAGCAACACACATCCTAACCGTTGTTTCATTTTAACTCTTTAAGGGGTATTGTAAAATAAAACGTACTACCTACGCCTACCGTTCCTTTTACACCTATCACACCACCGTGCAACTCAACAATTTTCTTACACTCTGCAAGACCAATGCCTGTACCCTCGTACTCTGACTGTAAGTGCAGACGTTGAAAGATGGTGAATATTTTTTGTGCATGTTTTTCCGCTATACCTATTCCGTTATCTGCTATGGTAAAATACCAGTGATCATCCTTTTTTTCGCAATCGATGTCCACTGTTGGTGCTACATCTTTTTTTCTATACTTAATCGCATTTGATATCAGGTTTTGAAACAAGATTCTCATCTCTGTTTCAAGCCCGTGTATTACAGGCAAATCTGTACTATTTACCGTAGCTTTTGCATTATTGATCTTATGTGTCAGATCTGCTTTTACCTCTTCTACTACTTTATTACAATCCACTTCAGCAAACTCTCTTTTAGAACCAATACGGGTATAATTTAACAGATCATGTATCAGCGTACTCATGCGGGTAGATGCACCGGATATAAAATCTATATAAGTATCTGCTTCTTCATCCAGTTTACCTTTATACTCTTCTTTCAGCAAGTTTACAAAGCCTGCCATAGAGCGTAAAGGCTCTTGCAAATCGTGAGAGGTGATGTAAGCAAACTGCTCCATTTCTTTATTTCTTGCTTCCAGCTCTTTAGTGTATTGCTTGCGCTCTATTTCTACCAACCTTCTTTCTGAAATATCTCTTATTGTGGCAATAGTTAAGGTGTCATCTTCTTGTACGGACTTCATACTAGCCAATGCAACATCCACCCAAAACTCACTACCGTCTTTCCTACGCCCTTTTAAATCTCCGTCCAAACTCCCCATCTGCCTTTTTTGTTTGTGCTGCATATATTTTGCACGATGCAGGTGATGATCTTTTTTATAACTATCAGGCACCAGCACTTCTATCTTTTTGCCTTTCAGCTCATCGGGCTCATAACCAAAAAGCTGTTGTGCATGTTCATTCACAAGCTGTATCTCTCCCTTCTTATTGACGATGATGATACCATACGGTGCATACTCCACCAAATTCCTAAAACGCTCTTCTGAATGTTCTAAACTGTTTACCATCCTTTTTAGCTGAATGGCGGACATTTCTCTGGCACGTTCGTAATTATATTGTACCGTACTACCCCAAAGTATAATAATGATATAGATGATACTACTCACTCCACCTATCATAGCTACAGACGTAACGCCTGCCAATATCCCCTTCCCTTCATAATAGAGCATTGCCCAGCTTAGCAATACTTGTATCAACACCACTCCAGGTATCAGTATACGTACCAGCTTGCCTATGCCTTTATCAGAAAAGATGAGCTTTACTATCCCCTTTTCAGGGTGGATGAACATCACGCTTAGCCCCAAAAGGATATAACATACTGATGTAAGCAAAGAAATGCCTGTAGCATAGTCTTCCTTCATTGCATATAGAGGTGCAGATGTACTTATATAACCAAACAAAGCCAACCAGGGTATTACCAATATAATAGATCCAAAAACAGAAGATAGTAATGCACTTTTTTGGGTACCGGGATATGTAAATACCAATGCCACACCTGTAACAATACCTGTAATGGCTGTATGCGGCGACGGCCTGCCGGGATAATTTGCACCATAAGACAATACGCTGTCCTTATACAATAAGTACTCAATACTAGCAGGCAAACCAAACAAATATTGAACAACTGTAAACACACTAATTATTAGCCCGGCGATGGCAAAGGTTAATCCTACATGCTTTTTCCAACCACCTTCGTGTTGTAGTTGTGCAGAGATATATCCAATAAGACTAAATGAGAACAGTTGTAATAACACAGCCGTCAGCGGCGTCATTACCGGTAAACCGGGTATGATGCTTTTTAAGGGCTCCAAATCAAACTGCCAGCTCATAAGCACGATAGCAGTCATCATCGTCACCAACACAGCGCAACATATCGCAATGTAGTAAAAACTCCTTCTCTGTATTATCATCAATTACCCTTGTTAGTTTAGTATAAAGGGGGTTATATAATCATGGTGTTGTAATGTATCAAGATCGCTAGTAACAACTGACTCTAACAAAATAGTAAAATTGTTTCAAAAAAATCAGCCTGCTATCTTTCATTAAATGAACAAAAAATAAAAGCGGGTGTCCAAGCACCCGCCTTCTTAAGTTGTTTGTTTTGTACTACTTTTCATCTCAAAGCATCGTTGTAGGACATACATACTCTGTCAAATCAAACTGCTCACTTCCTTTAATGGCATCGAAACCACCTTTCACATTGATCAGGTTATCAAAACCTCTCGCTTTTAGTATTGAAGAGAAGATAACAGAACGGTAGCCTGATTTACAATGCACATAGTAGGTTTTGTTTTTATCTACCTCTGCCATGTTATCGTTTATATAATCCAGTGGCATATTTTCGGCATCTACTACATGCTCACTATCATACTCACTTTTCTTACGCACATCCATAATATTTGCATCATTTATCGCTGCCAGCTCATCTACAGTAACAGATTGTATGCTGTCTACTTCTTTACCTGCATCTTTCCATGCTTTAAAACCTCCGTCTAAATAACCTATTGCATTGTCATAACCTACACGTGCCAATCTTGTAACCACTTCTTCTTCTTTACCAGGCTCTGCTACAATCAATATCTCTTGTTTGATGTCCGGTATCAAAGCACCTACCCAAGGGGCAAAGTTCCCGTCTATACCTATGTTGATGGAGTTTGGAATAAACCCTTCTGTAAACACATTCGGATCGCGAGTATCTAACACTAATGCTCCTGTTTCATTAGCTGCTGCTTCAAAAGCTTCCGGAGATAGTTTGTGTTGACCACGCTCCAGCACTGTGTCAATACTATCATATCCTTGTTTGTTCATCATCACATTCATAGGGAAGTATTTCGGCGGTGGCATCAAACCGGTTACCACTTGTTTCACAAACTCTTCCTTTGTCATATCCTGCAATGCATAGTTGGTCTTTTTCTGATTACCGAGTGTATCAGTTGTTTCGCTACTCATGTTTTTACCGCAAGCACTACCCGCGCCGTGTGCAGGATATACAATCACATCGTCTGCCAATGGCATGATCTTATTGTGTAAAGAATCATAAAGTGTTTCTGCAAGTTGCTCTTGTGTCATATGTGCTGCCTTTTGTGCAAGGTCTGGTCTGCCCACATCACCAATAAACAATGTATCTCCACTAAACAAACCTATATCTTTACCATTCTCGTCTTTTAGTAAAAAACAGCTGCTCTCCATAGTATGCCCCGGTGTGTGCAATACCTGTACCATTAAATCTCCCAACTCAAACACCTGTTCATCTTCTGCCACTACTGCATCAAAACCCGGTTGT
The DNA here is from genome assembly GCA_030429205.1 of Bacteroidia bacterium. Classification (GTDB taxonomy): domain Bacteria; phylum Bacteroidota; class Bacteroidia; order Chitinophagales; family Chitinophagaceae; genus UBA5543. The sequence continues at coordinate 1,643,828 of JAUICZ010000001.1, read as the reverse complement.
GCTGTTGGGCCATACACAATCTCTGCTCCTGTTTTCTTAGCCAGGTCAATATGCCCGCTCACAAAATCTGCATGAAAGTGTGTTTCAAAAACATACTTGATCTTAGCTCCCGATTTTGCTGCACGGTCTATATAAGGTTGTACTTCTCTCAACGGATCAATCACCGCAGCCACACCATTACTTTCAATGTAATATGCACCTTGTGCCAAACAGCCTGTATAAATTTGTTCAATTATCATAACTTGAAATTTTTAACTTTTATAACGATTATTGTCATACAAATATCCGAACATAAACGCTCAATTACTGTAACAATTATCACTTTTCATTGCTACAATAAAGTTTCTTTTATAATGATATAAACACCCATTATAAGTACAAACCAGCCAAAGCCCTTTTTCAACTTCGGGCCAGATACTTTCTTACTTAATGATATACCCAGGAACAAACCTACAAGAGATATTCCGGATACTATCAACAGCAATTGCCAGTCTACTTTCACAATGCCTATATCACCTATAAAACCTATCAGGGAGTTCATAGCGATGATGGCCAAAGATGTGCCTACTGCCCTTTTCATGTCCAACCCTACAAAAAACACCAACGCGGGTATTAATAAGAAACCGCCACCTGCTCCCAAAAATCCTGTAACCAACCCAATGCCTACACCGTATAGCAACATCGGCAAAACATTAATGGGCTTTTCTTTTTCTTCTACTTCTTTTCTGCCTTTTATCATAGAAAAAGAAGCCAGTAACATCAACACCGCAAACAATACCATCGTTACTGCTGCTTTGGTGATCTCTACATCACCAATCATACCCAAATGCTCCGGTATGCGCGGTATAATAAAACGGCGGGTAAGTATCACGGTAGTAATAGAGGATACACCAAACAATAATGCCGTTGGCACACTCACCTGGCCTATGCTGTACTTACGAAAAGCACCTACCAAACTGGTGCTGCCTACTATAAACAAAGAGTATGATGTTGCTATCGTAGGGTGTACGCCAAATAAATATGCCAGTACCGGCACGGTAAGTATCGAGCCTCCGCCGCCTAATAAGCCCAGCGAAAGCCCGATAAGTATTGATGCTATATATCCTGCTATTTCCATTAAAGCTCTTTCTTAGCTAAATAAAAGTCTACCATCTCGTAGTCGCTCTTCTCGCGCTCTTCCATCTCTGCTACTGTTTTTGGTGGCGGAACGATCACTTTATCGCCCGGCTGCCAGTTAAGCGGAATTGCTACGCTGTTTTTATCGCTGGTTTGTAACGCTTCTAACACTCTTTTTATCTCGTTCATATTACGCCCTACATTCAGCGGATAGTACATGATGAGTCTGATCTTTCCTGTCGGGTCGATAAAGAATACCGCACGCACTGCAGCAGTCTGGCTTTCTCCCGGCTGTAACATACCATAAAGTTTTGCCACCTTCATATCAATATCCGCAATTATGGGAAACTTCATTAAGATACCCATGTTCTTCTTTACATTATTCACCCATGCTATGTGAGAGTGAATACTATCGATACTTAAGCCAATAAGTTTTGTGTTCTTCGATGCGAAGTATTCTTCTTCCTGCGCAAAGGCGGTAAGTTCTGTAGTACAAACGGGCGTAAAGTCTGCAGGGTGAGAGAACATGATCACCCAGCTGTCTTTATTATAATCGCTCATTTTAAGGTTGCCGATGGTGGTCGTGGCTTCAAAATCAGGAGCCTGATCGCCAATTCTCGGCATCATTGTCATTTCTTGTATTTCTTCCATAATCTGTGGTTTTTAAAGTTTCACTAAACTACCGTAGTACTTTCAAACAGAATATGATGCATATCAGTTTTAATGTTAAATACTCGATAAATCTCTATTCTCAGGTTGCAAATAACCGACACAAAATGTTCTTGTTCCGCTACAAAAGTTACATTACTCCAATAGCGTTAAACCAATGTGAAAAAGCGGGTTTAAGTAACTATTGTCACATAAATTGAAACAGTAGTACATTTAATTTGCAGTACTAAACACAAAATATGGCAACAAAAAAATTTTCAGACATCATCAACTCAGACACACCAGTTCTGGTAGACTTCTCTGCCGAGTGGTGCGGCCCCTGTAAGATGATGGCGCCTATATTAAACGAGTTGAAAGGTTTGGTAGGCGAAAAAGCTTCTATAATAAAAATAGATGTAGACCGTAACCCATCTGCAGCACAAGCGTACAATGTGCAAGGTGTACCTACATTGATACTTTTTAAAAACGGAGAAGTAAAATGGCGCCAAAGTGGCGTACAACCAGCACAAGCACTAAAACAGATCATAGAACAGTACGCATAATTCATTAGATTTAAACACTAAACAATATTAAAATGAAGTTGACAAACAAGAGCGTTATACTATCTCTAATACTTTCAATGGCATTTTTATCCTGCCAGTCTACACCTAATAAAGACGAGAAACTAAACGTACATGAGTTTCGTGCTAAAATAAATGAGCTTAAAGACGAACAGTTGATTGATGTACGTACACCGGGGGAATATAAGGAAGGGCATATTGTTGGGGCAACTAACATAGACTGGAACGGACCAAACTTTGAAGCAATGGCCGGCAAGCTGGATAAAAACAAACCTGTAATGGTGTATTGTCTGGCAGGTGGCAGAAGTGCCGCAGCAGCCAGTGCCTTAAAGCGTATGGGCTTTACACAGATATACGACATGAAAGGTGGTATGCGCAGCTGGAGACAGGCTGGCTTTAAAGAAAGCACAGACAATGTACCTGTAGCGGGTATGAGCATGGATGAATACCATAAAATGGTACAAAGCGACAAAATGGTTATTGTAGACTTTTACGCTACATGGTGTACACCCTGTAAGAAAATGGAACCTTTCTTAAAAGAGATTCAAGAAGAGGAAAAAGAAACATTGTTGCTACAACGTATTGATGCTGATAAGAACGCATTAGTATCTCAGGAACTAAACATAACAGGCTTGCCAACACTACTTTTTTACAAAAATGGTAAGATGGTAGGCAGCCATATGGGGTACATTGGCAAGGAAGATCTGCTTAAAAAAGTGGCTACCTATAAATAAAAAAAAATTGTTACCTTTAAGTGATTTCGTATCGTTTACCTGTTACATACAGAAGGCTCCGTTTTCTACGGAGCTTTTGTTTTTATAGCGATACCAGCCCGTATTTAATGGCAAATACCACTAACCCTGCCTTTGATTTTACACTGAATTTTCTGAAAAGCGACTCCCGATAGCCATCTACCGTACGCCTGCTCACGCCCATTTGGTCGGCAATTTGCTCATAGGTAGGCTCTGCCTCGTCGCATACAAGCTCCAGAAAAGTTCTTTCTCTTTCTGTTACCTGGGCAATAATACGCTCTGTTTCGCCTATAACACTGTCAGCCCCACCTCTCAGGGCCTTTACCATCATTTCATCGTGGTAATAACCGGTAAACAGCACATCGTCTATTGCTTTCTTTAAAATATCGGCAGAGGCAGATTTGGGAATGTAGCCGCGTATACCCAGCCTGAAAAGGTTGATGATCTTAGATTCGTCAGTTTCCAACGTCAGCATCAAAACAGGCACATCTATTTCCTTTTCTTTTAAGGCCTTCATGGTAGCAGTACCATCCATTACAGGCATCATCAGGTCCATTATAATCAGGTTGGGCTGTGTTTTGAACGGGAAAGCCTGCATCAGCTGTTGCCCGTGATCAAATTCATCAATTACCTGATAATCTCCCAGCCTTTCTATTAAAGACTTTAAACCATTGCGCACTACTGCGTGGTCATCTATCAAAAACAACTTAGCTGCCTTGTCCATCTTTTTCTGCTCTTATTGTAAAAGTACTACCCTCTCCCTTTTCGCTGTTGATATCCAAAGATACACCAGCAAGTTTAGCCCTCTTCAACAAATTTTGCAACCCTGTACCGTTATTATTGTTCAGTACCTCTTCTTTATCAAAACCGGCACCATCATCCTCAATCTTCAATTCAAAACCTGTTGCACACTTCATGCTGATGATAATGTGCTGTGCCGCCGCATGCTTGAGTATATTATTGATGATCTCCTGAAACATTCTGAACACCATGATCTTGCGGCCTTTGTCCCAATCAACATCTACACCGTCATTCTGCCACTTTATTTGCATTCTGTTGAGTTTAGATAGGCGTTCGGCTTCTCTATCCAGTACATACAGCAACCCTTTTGTAGCAATATGGTCGGTGTTTAAACTATGGCTCAGCATACGCACCTGGTCTATAGTATCATTCAGCGTATCATCTATAGGTGCCAGTTTTTGTTTGGCTTCTTCACCATCCAGTTTCTGTGTTTCCAGATGTATACGCATCAGCGTCAGCAATTGTCCTATATTATCATGCAACTCTCTGGCTACGTTGGTGAGTGTTTGCTCCTGCACCTCTTGTTCTACGGTACGTAGTTCTTTTTCGTAATCCAGCTGCATCTGCGTCATTTTCACCTCTTGAGCAACATGCTTACGGTTGGCCAATATCATAGTAATGATAACTACCGCTATTAGCAGCAGAATAAGCAGCGTGGTGACAACTACGGTAAGTGCAATATCGTTGGTGAACATTTAAACGGCAATTTCTCTCTTTGCCTGTCTAATGTACAGATATATAGCCAATGCTACCAACCAATAACGAAAAATACTGGCTATGTGAATGATGTGAAACAAATTACCTGATAGCTCTATATCAGTTTCATTCAAATAATTCATTATTCCAAATAACGGTATTGTTACGGCAAAACTTGTAATTAATGAAATGCATATCAAGAACAACGGCTGCTGCAAAACCTTCTTACTTGAAAACACGGCATTATTATATGCCACATGCAAAAACAAGAGTAGCGTTGCTATGTAATAAAGCATCATAACTTGTGGCAGAAATTTTTGATAGCCAGATGCGATTATCTTGTATAACCAAAAAAATGTCAAAACAGCAATGAGGATCCCTCCCACTTGTCTTGCAGTTTTTGATGCTGTGAAGAAGATACCGGCAGAGAGTATCAGCCATATTTCTAACAACAAGTAAGCGTTATATAACCAAAGATTATTAGCATGATACACCTTTACAATATATAACCCCGTAGCTTCAACACTAAAGGCTAAAAAAACTTGCACTACTATTAATTTGTAAGGGAGTGGCAATTTATGCCAACTCCCTATACCAAATATTACAGTAATAATTTCTGCAAAAAATGTAAAGTATAAATGCCATGCCATACTTACAACACTACGGTGCAGGTGCTATATATACATTACAATTCGGCGGACAAGCTGTTGCAAAATCTGCCCCTTTGTTATGAAATAAGCTGATATAATTGTAATCGTTCAGCATAGCTGCTCCCTGGCTGTCAGATAAGTATATCACTATACCGTGTGGCCACTCAACATTTGCAGCAGTGCCCGTATATGAACAGGCAGCAATGTTCACACCTGCATTTTCAGGAGACCCGTTTTCCAGATACATTTGCAATATCTCATCACCCCATGGCAATACAAGGTTTTGAACATACTTTGATGGACCGTCTGCCAATCTCTCCATCTCTTGTAATTGAGGTTCAACTTTGTAGAACATACTATGCAGGTATGTTATTCCTTCAAGATTTTGATTAGCAGTTGTCGCAATGGTACCATTCTTTATCTCGTACCATACTGCTCCGTTTACATCCAGGTCAAATACGGCTTCATTTTGGCCGCTGGGTATAGCAGAAGGTATCATGCGGCATATTTGCAGTCGTTGGTACAGTTTTGGGTCCGTGTCGTCAAAACAGTGAACAAAGCGTAGTGCTACTTCAACAGGTGCTACGCCGGTATCAGTACAATAATCTTCAACAGCTGTTTGTAGTTCATCCCATGGCGCACTGTTTACCTGGCCGCCAAAGCTGGCTTGCGCCTGGGTGAAGAAGTAGTGCATGTCGAAATTAGCTCGACCATCTTCATACATTTCTAGGCTAATGACTCTGGGGTCATTAGAATTGTCATTGGAAAGCAGTTGTACAGGCATAATGTAGTTTGTTTTAATTACTACAAAGAAAAAGTTTTTGAAACGGCTTTTCAATCCATACCCGTGAAAAATACCCCCATTGTTTTGCACATATTCACGTTGATGCGGCTACACGACTGATAGATATTTGTAAAAGTCGACTAATGAGGGCTCTCCTCCTCGTTTATAGACACCCTATAAACCCTATGACCATGAAGTATTAACGAGAGAACAATGAAAAAGCAAACAAACACAACTATGACACAACAAGAAACGGTAAACAACGCAGATAAGACAAAGACACAAGAAGGCGTTCAAAACTTAAACACGAAAAAAGACGCAGATGTTAGCAATGCAACACTCAGGCTTATGATGTTCAACTCAGGCATGTATTGTATGCACGATTACATCTCTGTTTTAAATAAGGATAAATAAATCAGTCTTTGTTCAGCCCTAGCCCTGTTACCATGTCTTTTCTGTAATTATTACCTACCGGTATTTTTGCTGTGCCTATTGTTACCTGATGTGTTTCTATCCTGTCTATACGGGATGGATTTACCGCATAGCTTTTATGTATTCGTATCAACTGTGCTGGCAGTTTCTCTTCCAGCTCTGCAAAAGTCATCCTTAGCAAATGTTCTTCAGCAGTAGTTACCAGCTTAATATAGTTACCCTGTGCCTCTGCATATTGTATCTCATCAGGCTTTACCTTCACAAACTCTGCTCCGTCTTTAAAAAACAGATCTTCGTGCTTTGTCTGCGGCTGTTTCCTTTGCTGTACTTTCTGGCAAGCCTGCAAAAATCTAAGCAGGGATATTGGTTTCAATAAATAGTCTGTTACATCCAGCTCAAAACCCTGTATAGCATAATCGGGGTAAGCTGTAGTAAACACAACTTGTATCTCTTTGCTATACTGCCCTGCTATTTGCAAGCCTGTAATATCAGGCATTTGTATGTCAGCAAATATTACATCTACAGCATTGGCAGACAGGTATTGTATGGCATCTACAGCATTTGTAAAACAGCCTTTCAAATTTAAAAACTGTACTTGCGCTGCATGCTCCTCTATTATTTGCAGCGCAAGGGGTTCATCGTCTATGGCTATGGCAGATATCATCAATTACAACTGTATGGTTAAAGATACTTTATAGTGTCCGTTTTCTTTTTCTTCTTTAAAGCTATGCTTGTTGGCATATTGTAATTGCAATCTACTCAACGCGTTTCCTTTGCCTATGCCTGTAGATGGTGTTTGCACTTTATCAGCATGGTTGGTATTGACGATGTCGGCCGTCAATTCACCCTGTTTAACAGCTAAAGTAATTGCTACCCGAGAAGGTGCTTGATAACTGACACCATATTTAAATGCGTTTTCAATAAATGGCAATAGCAGCATAGGTGCTATCTGTACCGGTTGTTTGTCCCAATCGATATTTACATCAATATCTACTTTATCGTTATTATCTATACGCAGGCGTTGTAGCTGAATGTATTTATCAATAAAGCTCAACTCTTTCTCTATAGAAACTTTCTCCTCTCCTGCTTCTTCTATTGAATACCTGAACAAGTCTGCCAGCTCCTCCACAGATGATGCTGTTCTGACCGCTTGTTCTCTTTTTGCAGTCGCATAGATAGTGTTGAGTGTATTGAACAAAAAATGTGGTGTAAGTTGACTTTGCAATGCCGCTATAGAACTCTGTAATTGTTGGTTTTCCAACTCCTTTTTCTGCTTCATCAACCCTAAGTTTCCTTTTATTAATGAGTAGAAAATGGCGGCTGGAGAGTATAACGCAGCCCCTCTTAAAAAGCCTACACGAAACGCAAAAATAAAATTGTCATTCAGGCCTCTAAGTCCATCAGGTATGCCGTACAAAACAATTCCATCTAAAACGGCTAGAATCATTAAAAACAATAAGCATAGTAAAACGTATTGTACATACTTGCGCTTTTGAAAGAAATGAACGTAGAGAATATAATAGTGACCTACTGAAAACACTGCAATAATGGCTGACATACCTGCTATAGCATTCCAATAAAACACTTGCTTTACCGCTGGCTCATCCCAATATTGTAACAAACTTTCTGTGACAACAATAAAAGTCACCCCTACCCACCAAGCCAAAAAGTTTATTAATACCTTAAACCATAGTTTCTTTTTCATAATCATTGATTTTTTTTCAAATCAACAACCAAAATACTACGCTTTAAAACTTATGTGATGAACACCCCTCTATTTGTTACCAAACAAAAAAAGATACCCATTAAGGTATCTTTTCACTCTAATCCTATGTCGAAAGCCTACTTCACTAAAAAATAACCTACCACCAACCACATCAGTCCTTTAACGAGAAAAAACATGAATCCCCAGAATCCAACTCGTTTCAACCACTTCTGTGCTTTAGCCTTACTCAAAGCAATGCTCATTAGTTAGCTATTATTTCGTAGGTTTTAAAATCACTCGTCATAGGGGCAGGGCGGCCCTCTTCTTTTGCTTTTGCAATGTCTGCAAAACCACGCTTATGTCCTTCTATAAACGCCTCAGATTTTGTCCAGTCTTTAAACGCATCTTCGTTTTCCCAATAACTTACAATCAGGTAATTATCACCCTCTTTCTCAGGACGCAAAACATGCATCTCTATAAAGCCCGGCATTTTATCTATGGCGTGGGCACGGCTGCCAAATAATGTTTCGAAACGCTCTTGATATTCCGGCGTACAGTTAATGTAGTTTACTGCTACAAACTTCTTGCTCATACTTCTGTGTTTTATGCATGCAAACATAGCCATGTCATAAAACTGTCATTTCAAGAAAAAGGAAAATCATTTCCAGTATCGGGAAATACTAGCCTTCCAGATGTATAGAGATTACGATCATACGCGTACTCAGCGAGTTGATGGCATTACTTAACGGAACACTGCCATCTTTAAACAACTGGTTACCCAAACCCTGACTCAATTTAATTTCAGGTGCGAATATGAAGTTGGGATAATAGAACTCAAACCCTACACCCAGCTCGTAACCAAAGTCGATTGCCGATACTTTAAGCAACTCATCTTTTCTGCGAGAACGTGCATTTGCTGCCATATCGTAATCTACCTTCACACCCGTAATAGCATAAAAGCGGAAGTTTTGAATACGGTCGCTCTTGAACTTTAATTGCACAGGCAGGTGCATGTATATCGACTCGATAGCCCTGTTAGACGCACTGTCTCCACCCACACTATTTCTGATGGTCATAGATATAGGCTTCTCAGCAAATATCAACGTGGGGTTAAAACGCAGGTCTACAAAGTTAGTCAGGCGCATATTACCCATCAAGCCCAGGTTAAAGCCCGGCCCAAAGCCTGTTTGTATCTTCTTAAAGCTGTCTGTATCTATAAAGCTTTGCTCGTACCTCATGCGATAGGTAGAGAAATTGGTACCAAACGTCAGCCCGAAGTAGTATTTCTTCGTGTCATGATCAGGCAGGTTCATGATCTCACTCTTTTGTGCCTGCGCCGGCAGCATCATAAAAATACCCAGTACCAGTAATAAGAATTGTCGCATAAGTATGAATGGTAAATATAACGAACAGTGCGAAGATATAGTATGTTTGGCCGTTTTTAAAGTTTTCTAAAAGGGCAAACCCTCTTTCTCGCGCTGCTGCTGCAGCCAATCCAGCCCGCAGGCCAGTTTTTTAGCCGATGTGCTCTTTTTATCTATCATGCGCCAAAAAGGGGCTATTTTATCTATAGGCTCGCCTTTCTGTAGCTGATCGTAGGCATTTTCTGCAACTATACGCAAGAATATACCCGATGTTACGGGGCAGGTGAACTCTGCGCCATATTCGGCTGCCAGATCTTCTCTCATCTGTTTAATAGGCACATGGGTTCCCTCAGGTATATGGCGCACATACTCATCTACTATGGTTGGTGTGGCAATAAGTAGCGTATGCCCCGCAGGAACATCTGCAAAGTCTTTTTCAGTCACTTCAACCTTATACTCCATATCGGGCTTCATCTTTTCTGCCCATGTTTTCTTTGCCATAGTTATTTTGTTGCGGTATATAATGTGGTGATCCCAAAGGTAAGCGGCCGTGCATTGGCCTCTTTAAAACCACAGTTTGCTAATATCTTGCAAAAGTCTTCCCCTTCAGGAAATGCCATAGCAGACTCGTGCAAATAAGAATACGCGCTGCTGTGCTTGGATACCACTTTACCAAATGCCGGCAGTATATACTTGAAGTAGAAATAGTACAATTGCTTCATCGGGAAGGCCTTAGGGCGGGAGAATTCCAGTATCGCCAGTTTGCCTCCTGCCCTCATCACACGGTTCATTTCTTTTAGCCCTGCCTCTAAATGCTCAAAGTTACGCACGCCATAAGCACAGGTGATCGCATCAAAATGGTGGTCGCCAAAAGGCAGGTTTTCGCTATCACCCACCTGTAGCTCAATCATTGTATCCAGCCCCTTTTCTTTCAGTTTGCCTTTACCTACCTCCAGCATTTGGGCGGCAATGTCTATACCAGTTATCTTATCGGGGTTCAACTGTGCTGCTGCTATAGCCAGATCTCCTGTACCGGTAGCCACATCCAATATTTGTTTGGGCTGTACTTTACCTATCTCTTTTATCGCTTTTTTGCGCCACCCTTTATCAATACCCATCGATAAGAAATGATTCAAAAAATCGTATTTACCCGCAATGTTGTTGAACATATCGGCAACCTGCTCTTTCTTGCTTAAATTAGAGGCTGCATCGGGTACGACCTTAGCCGCGGGATTATTTTCTACTTTTGTCGACATCTGGTGCAAAACTAAGCTAACAATCGGAATGGAAATAGGTTCAGCAAAATTTTTAGTCAGCAGCCCTCGTGTAGAGCTTTGCCCTACGCCCGATAAGCCTGAATATGCTTTCATAGGCAGGTCTAACGTGGGTAAATCGTCGCTCATCAATATGCTTACCCGCCATAATAAGCTGGCAAAAACCTCTGCCAGCCCGGGTAAAACACAAATGATCAACCATTTTGTGATGGACAACCATTGGTATATTGTTGACCTGCCGGGCTATGGTTATGCAAAAGTTTCTCAAAAACAGCGCAACAGCTTCTGGAAGATGATTAGCGACTACCTTATGGAGCGCCAAAACCTGATGACCGTATTTGTGCTGATAGACAGCCGCCTGAAACCACAAAAAAATGATCTGGAGTTTCTGGCAAAGCTGGGCGAATGGCAGGTGCCATTTAATATCGTCTTTACCAAGTCTGACAAGAACAAACAGTCTGACACCGCAAAAAACGTCCGTAATTTTTTAGACAAGATGAGAGAAGACTGGGAGTTTTTGCCCCGTACTTTTGTCACCAGTGCCGTAAAATATCACGGACGAAAAGAAATATTAAGCTACGTAGAAGAACTCAACGAAATGTTCTACGAGCATAAAAACAAAGAGTAATTACATCCACTTAGCCGCATAGCGGTTAAACTCATGCCTTAACTCATTGATGGTTTTCTCTTCAGCTATGTAACGATCTCTTAAAGCGTCGTGCTGTGCAATCAGTTCTTGTTCTACATGCCCGGCACTATGTGCTGCATCGTCAGCGATCTTCGCCAGATTCTCGTTAATGTCATGGCGTAGCGTATCAATATTGGTCACTTGTATCTTTAGCTGATTTTCGAAATGCTCTGCCCCCTTAGATGCTTCATCGCCTGTATTCTTACCCGCTACTTCTGTCAGCCGCCCTTTTAATATCCCCAGTTCTGTTTTATAGAAATCCAGTGCGCGTAGCCAATCGTTATGCTCGTTGTTTACATGTGTAATACTAGTCTTGCTCATTTGTATAGTTTTTAATGATGTAAACAATATTACCACCTTTCAGAAGTGCAAACAATGATATTTATCAGCTTATATAAACAGCCTGATAAGGGAAAACACGCCTATACCCAGCAATAGCCCCAGCACTATTGTTTTGAACCTTTCCTGAGAGATACGCCAGAGCACCAACTTGCCCAGCCATGTACCCACAAAGCCTATCACTATTAATGCTAACATATAATGCAGGTGCTCTGCGTGCATATATCCGTTGAAGTAGTACACTATACTGCGCGAGAAGTCTACCGCAAAATCTATTACAGCGCTGGTGGCTACAAACTGTTCTTTCTCTACATTAAAGGCAACCATGGTTAACCCTCTTATAGCACCACCGGACCCTAACACTCCCGCTAAAAAACCGGAGGCACTACCACCCAATATTGCATTGCGCTTATTGGGGTTTACCACATACTTTCTGAACAATAAAAAGAACAAGCTAAGTACGATTATAAATATCGAGAACGCTATCTGCAGTATTCGTTCATCCAGCAGGTTGCTAACAATGCCGCCAAGTATCACCATGATCACAGCGGGTATACCTATGTATATCATCAGGTATTTATTCAACCCTTTTCTGAACAGGAATATTTTAGAGAGATTGCTGGACAGGTGAAAAATAGCCGTAATACCCAATACCGCCTTAAAGTCTAAAAACAAATTGGCCAGCGGCACAAAATAAACTGAGGAACCAAACCCACCTATAGTGCCCAGTATTTCTGCCAGTAAAGAAAGTATAAGAAATAGAAGAAATGCCGCATTCATCAACTAACAAGATACAGTTATTTACCTGGTATAAGGCATGATCTCTTCCAGGTGCTTGCGCTCATTACTCAAGCGGGGCACTTTGTGTTGCCCGCCCAGTTTGCCTTTATCTTTCAGCCATTTATTGAAACCACCTTTAGGCATTTGGTGTACAATAGGCATTCTTAAGGCAATGTCTTTATGTCTTTTAGCTTCGTAGTCGGTGTTTATTTTTTGCAGCTCTGCATCCAGCACTCTTGTAAACTCTTCTATGCTGCATGGCAAATGTTCAAACTCAATGATCCACTCGTGCGCACCGTTCTCCGCTTCTGACATGTATACGGGCGCTGCAGTATAGTCGTTCACTTTAGCACCTGTTATCTTAGATGCGGCTGCAATTGCATCGTCAGAATTGTCAACAATCACCTCTTCACCAAATGCGTTTATATAGTGCTTCAACCGGCCTGTCACCCTGATGCGAAACGGCTTTTTAGTAGTAAACTGTATGGTATCGCCCACTACATACCGCCACAAACCACCATTGGTAGTAATAACCAGTGCGTAGTTTTTATTCAATTCTACTTCTTTCAGCGATAATGTTTCAGGGTGTTCTTTGCCCCATTCTTCCATTGGCATAAACTCATAGTAAATACCATGATTCAGGAACAACAGCATATCATCGCGGGTTACATCGTCTTGTGCGGCAAAAAAGCCTTCAGATGCGTTGTAGGTTTCCAGATAACGCATTTCCGGGTTGGGTATATACTGCTCAAACTGCTTAATGTATGGCTTAAAGCTGACGCCGCCATGCACATATACTTCCAGATTAGGCCATACCTCAGTCAGATCTTTAGCATTGGCAATCTCCAATATCTTTTTGATCAGCACCATCGTCCACGTTGGCACACCCGCTATGTAAGTAACATTCTCATTTACAGTGGCCTGCGCTATCTTTTCTATCTTTTCTTCCCACTCTGATAAAAGAGCGATAGACAACTCTGGTGTACGTGCCATATGTCCATACAGCGGCAGGTTCTGCAACATAACGGCAGAAAGATCGCCGTAAAAAGAGTCTGCATTCAACTGGTTGATCTGATGGCTGCCACCTATCACCAAACATTTACCCGACATAAAGTTCGATTGCGGGAACTGCCTTAGATATAAAGTAAACAGGTCTTTACCACCTTTAAAGTGGTTATCGTCCAGCGACTCTTTACTAATGGGGATGAACTTGCTTTTATCGCTGGTAGTACCGCTTGATTTTGCAAACCAGTTAATGGGCGAGGGCCATAATAGGTTTTGCTCCCCTTTTAAAATGCGGTCTATATAAGGTTTCAAGTCATCGTAATCTGTAACGGGTACATTCTTCTTAAATTCAGCTACACGGTTGATCTTATCGAAATCGTACTTTTTACCATACTCTGTAAACTGTCCCGAACCGATGATGTGATTGAAAACCTGCTTTTGCGTATCGATAGGATTGAGCATAAAATTGTCAATTACGCTGGAGCGTAACTTGAAAAACCCTTTTAAAGCAGGACTGATCAGGCTCATTTATCCTCGATTAACAATTAAAAACTAAACAACGTGTTTTCTCAGCCTTGCTAAAATAATATTTACACGCTGAAATACTAACCTGTGGGGAACTCTTTACGCTTCAGCTCGAAATGCGTGCCCAGGTATAACTTACGTACCAGCTCATCACTCGCCAGTTGTTCTGCCGTACCCACTCTGATTATTTTACCCTCAAACATAATGTAGGCGCGGTCTGTAATAGAAAGTGTTTCGTTCACATTGTGGTCTGTAATGAATATGCCTATCTTTTTGTACTTCAGGTTGGCAACAATAGTTTGTATATCCTCTACGGCAACGGGGTCAATACCGGCAAATGGTTCATCTAACAGTATAAATTTAGGGTCAACAGCCAGAGCACGTGCTATTTCTGTACGGCGGCGCTCACCACCACTCAATACATCACCCGGGCTTTTGCGTACATGCGTCAGTCGAAACTCTTCCAGCAACCCCTCCATCTTCTTTTCCTGCTCTCCTTTGGTCAGCTTCGTCATCTCCAGCACAGCCTTAAGGTTATCTTCAACAGACAGTTTACGAAATACCGACGCCTCTTGCGGTAAATACCCGATACCCATCTGCGCACGCTTATACATTGGCAATGCGGTGATGTTTACGTCATTCAGGTACACTTCGCCCGCATCAGGCTTTACCAAACCTACCACCATGTAAAAGGATGTGGTTTTACCTGCCCCGTTTGGTCCTAATATCCCTACAATTTCCCCTTGATTTACCTCGAAAGAAACCTCATTCACCACCGTACGGTTGCGATATCTCTTCACCAATCCTTTTGCCTGTATCTTCAACATATTTCTGCGTTTGGTCTGCTGTCAGCAGCAAAAATAACAATCCGCTAGTAACAACAGTCTTTTAGTTTGCCAAAATACTGCTAATTAATGGGCTAGAAATGTAATGCGTTTGCCCTACATTTGCCTTTCGTATGAAAGTAACAGAATACTTATCCGGTGCTAAAAAACCTATTATATCGCTAGAGGTACTGCCTCCGCAAAAAGGTAAAAGCATCGAGTCGATATATAAAACGCTGGACCCCATGATGGAGTTCGACCCCGCTTTTGTGAATGTAACCTACCACAGAGCAGAGCAGGTGTACAAAAAGCGTAAAGACGGTAGCTTTGAAAGTGTGGAAATTCGCAAACGCCCAGGTACAGTGGGTATTTGTGCGGCTATCATGGGTAAGTATAAGGTAGAGGCCATCCCCCACCTGATATGTGGCGGCTTTAGCAAAGAAGAAACAGAGAATGCCCTCATCGACCTGAACTTTTTGGGTGTACAAAATGTATTGGCACTACGTGGCGATGCCGCTGCCAACGAGAAATTCTTCACCCCACACCCCAAAGGACACCGCTATGCAGAGGAGCTGGTACAACAGGTCATCAACATGAACAAAGGCGAGTATCTGGAGGATGATATCATCAACGGAGTGAACACAGATTTCTGTATCGGTGTGGCAGGTTATCCTGAAAAGCATTTTGAAGCACCAAATATGGATATGGATCTGTACCACCTAAAACGCAAAATAGATCTGGGTGCAGATTACATCACCACACAAATGTTCTTCAACAACCAGCACTATTACAACTTTGAGAATAAGTGTAAAGAAGCAGGCATCAACGCACCTATTGTTCCGGGCTTAAAACCCCTCTACAACCAGAGACAATTAACCGTAGTACCGAGCATCTTTAATACAGAGATCCCTAACGACCTGGCTAAAGCTATGAGCGAAGCTAAAACACCGGAGGCTTGCGAGAAAGTAGGTGAAGAATGGCTGTACGAGCAGTGTAAAGACCTGTTGAAAAACAATGTACCGATACTGCATTTTTACACGCTGGGCAGACCAAACGTGGTATTGAACGTATTGAAGCGCTTATTCTAATCCTCGGTGCGCATAGCACCATGGTCTTTTAATATCTTTTTGACGATGTCTACACGCACATCAAACCATTTTTGGGTTTGATCGTCAGAGGCTATACCAAAGTTCATAGCAAAGAAGTAAGGGTATCTGCGCTCGTCGCTTTTGTTCATAGAGTTTTCGTGCTCTTTGTATTCTTCTACACGCTCTGCAAAACCTACTACCCAAATCACATCCCTGTCGCCATCCATACCCCAGCCTGTTTTGTAATACAGCTTGGTGCTGTCGCCATCTTCCTGCAACATCATACTGCGTACAATACGCTGCGCACGATCGTTAAACGGCAACTGATTAAAGTATAAACGCTTGACCATACCCAACTGCTCATCGGCAGAGATCTTCAGGCTTTCATCTATCCAAAAAGAGTCTACAGCACCACCGATGGTTTTGTTACCGTAGTTTGCCGTGTCCAGATAATGCTGCATATAGTCTTTACCAATGCGGCGTGCCAATGCCTGATAATACCCCAGGTTACTCACCTTGAACGCCTCGCGCATATCCATGTCTTTATTCCATGCCGGCGACCAACGCTCTACACTATCCCAGGGAATTACAAAGCTCTCGTCCGGCACTTTAGGAATATCCAGCGCTACCAGCGAGTTGAATATTTTAAAGGTAGATGCAGGGGAATATCTGGTAATACTGCGGTCTTTATTGAAATAGTGCACCGCCTCGTGGTTGTTATCGCGGAGGATGAAACAAGCATCTGCCGTATCTATACCATACTCGGCAAAGTACTTTCCCCACTGCTGCTCTTCGTGGATGCGCGCATCTCTGCACGAACCCAAAAACACCATTGCCGCCAAAAATATCCCGATGTAACGCATAACCTTTTCCGTTTGTGGGGGCAAAGATAACACAAAGGGGTCATTGCGAGGAACCTATAACCCACCAATCTGACAGACCGCCTTACTGCTTCACCTCATTCGTCAGTATAAAGCTCATTGATCCGTTTTGGAATCCTTCTTGATAACCTATCAGCCTGACATCGGCTTTTAAAAGACCTGATAAAGACAATTGCGATGTAAAATTACTAAGCATGGCCTCCAACACATCTCCCTCTCTAACACCAGGGTTGATACCCATATATATAGTCTCATCGAAGCTGAACGTGGCATTTTGTTGTGGCAGCACCTGCTCCTCTGTCGCCATTAAGCGGCCGTGCCTGTACAGGTTTATATTAATGGGCATCTCTTTCATATTATTTTGTACGGCAAACACATCATCAGACGATGTTGTGCCCTGCTGCTGTAGCGATATACCCGAGCTATCTTGCACCACCTGCCACTGCTGACCGTACTGCACCAATGTTCTCGGCGTAGTAGCCAACCCCGGCACACTTACAGACATGTATATCTCTGTAGAGAAGTTGAACACATAGCTTTGCTGATACCTGCAATTTTTAAGCACCGTCCATGCGATGGCAGTTTCGTCGTAGACAGGTTTCCCCGATAATGGTTTCTGATTTCTTTGAGAGATCACCACGTCTACAAATTCCATATTCTGGTAATCGTTGATGAACGTCAGTTCAATATCATTCATGGTTGGATGTTTTTAATGGTTTTAAAATGGACAACTAATATACCCTGCCCTGTTTGTTTATACAACGCGTGTTTTCACCCCCTATTCTTCCACCACATTTTCCAGTTGAAAGTCAAAGGGTGTGGCTTTAGCCCCCTTACCACCGCCCGTCATTACGATATCTGCACTTTTAATACCCGTTAAGGTCAGCTCTGTACTGATGCCATCGACGATTTCTTTTTTCACCTTCTGCCCTTCTTCCGCTTCGGTAACAGCACCGATCCATATCGTCGGGTCGAAATTGAACATGGCCTTATCTCCCGGAGCCATATTTGTTTTCAGCGCCAGCAAATTGCCCGCGCAATAAACATTTGCCGCCAGCGTGCCCTTGCCCAGCTTATTGATCATCACCAGCCTGTCGGGGTCTAAACTTGCGCCCGACTTTTGTTTCAATACATTTCCATAATTCTCGTACACGGCATACCAGGTGTCTCCATATCCGGCAACAACGCGGGGGGTATAATTGCCCCATTCGTCCGAGGCAGAGAGCGCAAAATCGGTACTGTATATAAAGGGGTGGTTATCGCCGCGGCCACAGTTTTGAATGACGCGCCAGGCTATCGTCAGGTCTTCGTAACCGGGGAGGGTATTTTTCTGAAAGATCAGGATCTTAACATTACTCTCATCCTCGCTTCGGTTGATGAAGTTTAAGCTGATATCGCTCATGGTTCAGTTTTTACGGTTAAAAATGCTCGGACTACGAATATACCCTGCTGCGCTTATATTTACAATGGTGTTTCACCTGCCCTTCTTTTTCCCGCACAAAAAAATACGGCGACGTATATAATATACGCCACCGCTTATAACACAAGTTACTTCTAATTACTATTAATAATTGCTGTAAGTCTTCCTGTCGAAGCTGTTACGAGGTTGCTCTGTACGGGGCTTTGCCTCGTTCACTGTAATAGTACGGGTGTCTATTATCTTACCTTCTAAACGGCTGATAGCCTTCTGGCCATCTTCCTTGTTCTCCATCTCTACAAAGCCAAAGCCGCGAGAACGACCGCTGTATTTGTCTGTTACGATGGTTGCTGTTGATACTGCTCCGAACTCGGAGAATAATTTGGTTAACTGATTTTCAGTTACGGCAAAACTCAAGTTGCCTACAAAAATGTTCATAAAATGAAATTAAAAATATAAAAAATGTATGGCGGCCGTGGAGCGAGAACTGAAGAAGAAAAGGAATGCTAAAATAAAATATAGAAGGCCGATCGATCAGGCAAGACAAAAGCGGTAGCCACTTTCTGCGATGAAGGTAGACTTAATAATCCACACTGCGAAATTTATTATTGCAGCCCCTCCCCTCCCGTCGTTGCGAGGAACAAAATGCCCCCCCTCTCGTCATTGCAAGGAACAAAACAATGTTGTCACCCTGAACTTGATTCAGGGTCTCGCGGAACACTCATATCTCGAGATGCTGAATTGCTGCGCATTCATGAAGACCAAATCAAATAATCATGACCTGAATAATCTCGCAACAACACGGTCATGCTGAACTCGATTATCTCGTTCATTATGTCTTTAGCTTGTCTCAATGAGTGCTTCACAATTCAGCATCTAGCGAAACGCATACTCATTACTCTAGACCCTGAATTGCTGTGCAAACATGAAGCCCTTTCAAATTCAACATGACCTGAATAATCTCGCAACAACACGGTCATGCTGAACTCGATTCAGCATCTAGCGAAACGCATACTTATTACTCTAGACCCTGAATTGCTGTGCAAACATGAAGCCCTTTTAAATTCAACATGACCTGAATAATCAAGTTCAGGGTGACATTTTTATTGTTAACACCCTACTCCTCAAAATAAAAATTATAGATCATAGAGCCGACCTTATCGTTGATGTTGCGGGCGCCATGGTGACGCAGCCATTGCTCGAACAGCTTGGGGTCGTCGGCCGTATGGCGGACGACCTGCCCGTTCTTCAACGAGACAACAAAGGTGTCTATCGAAAAAATGTACGCCGACACCTGCGCGCCGGAGTAAGGGAAGCCCGCAATGCGGGTGGTGAAAGTATTCATACAGTTACGGTTTAGTATCACGATAAATAATTGATAGGCTTATTTAGGATACGTGAGACCCGACCGCAAAAAAACGGGCGTGGAACTCAACTCACCGCTATAGAGGTACTGGTATACCTTGGCACGAATAAGAGAGCCCACGCCTTTAGCGTGAGCGTACTTACTTCGTCTTGTGCCAAAAAATTACCAGTTTCCTATAGCAAGACAAAAAGCAATTACGCTTTCAATATTTTCAACTGTAAATGTACGGTTTTATGTTGGGAGTGTGTGAGGGGGTGTACTATTTAGTAAATTAGAGTAGTGAACCAAAAGAAAACATATATAAGAGACAAACGTTCCCCGATTCCTAAAAATGAAAATGTATCAAAAGTTATGAGTGCCAATAAAGCAAAAGGCACCAAACCTGAAATATTATTACGAAAACAACTATGGGATAAAGGACTAAGAGGTTATAGACTTAATTATAAAAAAGCACCTGGCAAACCTGACATAGCCTTCACTTCAAAAAAACTAGCAATTTTTGTTAATGGGTGTTATTGGCATAGATGCCCTAAATGCAATTATCAATTACCTAAGAACAACACACAATTTTGGGAAGAGAAGTTTCAAAGAAATATAGACCGAGATAAGAGGAAAAACGCTGAGCTCAAGGCCATTGGATGGTCTGTTATTACAGTGTGGGAGTGCGAAATAAAAGAAAATATCAACACTGTAGTCACAAGGATCGAATTGTTATTAAATAAAATTGGATCGAATTAGCTAGAAATTTATCTTTGTTTCATGCCTAAAAAGAATATAAAAGTTGTTGAACTATTTGCTGGTGTTGGTGGATTTAGGTTAGGTCTGGAAGGATGGAATGGCAAATCTTCAACTTCAAATTATACTCAAGATATTGATTCTAGTTACAAAATAGTATGGAGTAACCAATGGGAACCTTCTACTAAAAGGCAAGATGCATCTGATGTCTATATTGCAAGGTTTGGGCAAAAAGACCATTCCAACATTAATATAGCAGAAGTACCAACAAATATGATCCCTGATCATGACCTTTTAGTTGGCGGTTTCCCTTGCCAAGATTATTCTGTTGCAAGAACATTAAACCAAGCAGAAGGACTAATTGGCAAAAAAGGTGTTTTATGGTGGCAAATAGAACGTATACTAAGAGAAAAAGGTGACAAAAAGCCAAAGTACCTTTTTCTTGAGAATGTAGACAGGCTCTTAAAGTCACCCGCAAAACAACGAGGTCGAGACTTTGCTATAATGCTCGCTTCATTAGCGGATTTGGGTTATGCTGTTGAATGGAGAGTTATTAATGCTGCGGATTATGGTTTCCCTCAGAGAAGACGAAGAGTGTTCTTTTTAGGATATCATAAGAGCACAAAACTATACAAGGAAGTTTCAAAAACGGTTGACCCATTATCATGGATAACTCATGATGGAATAATAGCAAATTCTTTCCCGGTACTAAAAGAAAACATTTCTGCTGAAAACCATTTTGAACTAAAAGGCTCATTACCTGAGATAACAAAAGAGTTTAACCTTGGGGCAAAGAACAGCCCATTTGAAAATAGCGGTGTAATGATAAACAGGAATGTTTGTTCATGTAAGACACTACCAGACTATGAAGGAACTCATACTCTTTTAAAAGACATTATGCTATTAAATGGAGCTGTTTCTGATGAATTTTATATTGATGAAAGCTCTTTTGAGAAATGGAAGTATTTAAAAGGTGCAAAAAATGAAACAAGAGTTAACAAGGCTAGTGGAATAGAGTATAAATATGCAGAAGGCTCGATGGTTTTTCCTGATGACATTGACAAGCCATCTCGTACAATTGTTACAGGAGAAGGAGGCTCTTCCCCTTCAAGATTCAAACATGTGATCAGAGCTTCTAATAGACAATTGCGACGCTTAACTCCTATAGAACTGGAAAGGCTTAATATGTTCCCTGATAATCATACAGAAGGTGCTTCTGATGTGAAACGTGCATTTTTCATGGGAAATGCGTTGGTTGTAGGCATAATTGAAAAAATAGGAACTAGTTTACAAGAACGAATTAATACAATATGACCAATAAACTACCATATGATGAAACAAGCCCTAGATCTATTGAGAAATACGCACAACAATTAGTTGGTCAATCACTGTCTGATTACCTAGGCAATGTAAAGCAGCAGTACAAGGGAAAAGGGAGACTCGGACAACTGTTAGAAAAACTTTTTTTTCAATACGAGCCTAATTCTTCCTCCGAACCTGACTTTGAAAAAGCAAAAGTTGAACTAAAAACAACTCCTTTAAAAAAAACATCAAAAGGCCTAGTATCAAAAGAGCGGTTAGTCTTTAATATCATAGACTATTGCGAAGAATACAAACATGAATTCAAGGATAGTAGTTTTTGGAAAAAGAACCAATTACTACTATTAATGTTCTATTTGCATGAAAAAGAGAAGCTTGATATTGACTATTTATTCAAAATTGTAAGACTATGGCAGTTTCCTCCTACAGACTTGAAAATCATTAAAGATGATTGGGCTAAAATAATTGAAAAGATCAAGGCAGGAAAAGCTCATGAGCTCTCCGAAGGAGATACTTTATATTTGGGTGCCTGTACCAAAGGAGCTTCTAGTAAAACAAAACGTAAACAACCTTTCTCGCATGAAGAAGCAATGCAACGAGCCTTCTCATTAAAATCAAAATACCTAAACTATATTATCAAAAGTAGCTTTGCAAAGGAAAGAATCGAAATTGACTATTGTGAATATGATAAAATTCTTGGGGTAAAAAACAGTAATAAAAATCATTATTCTACACTAGTACCCAATACACATGAAGCTATTGTAAAAAGCGTATATGAATACAACCCCAATGAAACATTTGAAGACCTTGTAATAAAAAGGTTCACTCCTTTTTATGGAAAATCAGAAGATGAGATACGAAAACATTTTAAGCTTAATAAATCATCTGCAAAAAGTAAGTTCTTTCTCCTAGCAAAAGCAATTTTGGGTGTTAAAAATGATAAAATTGAAGAGTTTGAGAAAGCAGACCTTGTAATGAAGACTATCAGGTTAGAAAGTAGCGGTTCCTTGAAAGAAAGCATGTCTTTCGCACAGATCAAATTCACAGAAATCATAAATGAATCGTGGTTGGACTCTTATTGGCACGACACTCTAACCAAGAGATTCTTTTTTGTAGTATTCCAAAAAGACGCTAATAATACTTTACGTTTGAAGAAAGTCATGTTCTGGACAATGCCTGCAAACGATTTAGAGGTAGCAAAAGCATTTTGGCTAGATACCAAGAGAAAGATCAAAGCTGATGATTATAAGCACTTCATTAAAATATCTGATAACAAGATCTGCCACGTAAGACCTAAAGGAGCAAATGCAAAAGATAAAATGCTAACTCCTACAGGAAGGAAAGAATCAAAAAAATGCTACTGGTTAAATGCTCGATATATCAAAAAAATAATTCAGTAAAACAATACCCCAATCCAAGTATTAAGTAAAAGGGTGTTTTTACAGCCTAATTTATCGTCATTTTTACGTATATTTGTCATAGTATTTTGCATCAAAATACGGAGACCCCGATACCTCGGGGTTATAATAAATATACACCATGCTCACCGCCCTATCCTTACCAAAATTTCGTACTGCCACTATGGGTTTTACCTGTTGCATGCAGGGGTACGGTAGTTGTTTACACATTTCGTGCTGCCATAATAACAATGTTGCACAGGTTTTGCTGTCAACTCGTCAAAACGGCCAATTTTATGCAAAAAGTGGTTTTGGCCCTGTAATCAGGGTGCTAAAAAATAAATCGTTATCCTTAACAATTGAGCTTGCGAAATCGTTAAGACCACTAAAAAATAAATTGTTATCCTTAACAATACTTAACAAAAAGGGAAACACTCAAATCGAACCACCTCCCCCTTCGGGTACTCCTCCTTATCCAAGGCGGAGAGTTCACTCGCGTTTAGCTGCTCCCCTCCTGTTATTAGGAGGGGTGGATGACACAAAGTGTCAGACGGGGTGGTACATATTAGTCGAAAGACTGGTTGTTGGCGGCAGCGATCTTGGTCAGGCGCTCGTATTCAGATGCCGTCAGGTCGTTAAAAAAGAAGTGGATGGGGTCTATCTTCTCCCCGTTTTTAATGATCTCGTAATGCAGGTGCGGGCCCGTGCTTTTACCCGTGCTGCCCACCCAGCCTATCACCTCGCCGCGTTTCACACGGTCGCCGGGGCGCACTTTCATCTTCTTCATATGGGCGTAGTGGCTTTTATACCCATACCCGTGGCTGATGACCACATGGTAGCCATATCCCCCGCTGTGGTACCCGGATTCTCGTACCGTACCATCGCCCGTAGCATATATGGGCGTGCCTGTGGCGGCCGTAAAGTCGATACCGGTATGCAGCTTGGGTGTTTTATATATGGGGTCTATTCGGTAACCAAAACCCGATGCCACGCGTTGCAAGTTGCGGTTGCTCACGGGCTGTATCGCAGGTATAGAAGAGAGCATGCGCTCTTTAGCTTCTACCAGTTTTTGCAGGGTGTCGTAAGAGGTTTCCTGCATCTCTACCCTGTAGCGCAGTGCAGACACTTTGGTGCTCATCATGTTGATGAGCTTCTCGCTACTGATGACAGAGACGAGGTCGCCGTCGTCCATATGGCTGTAGTCTTTCCCCCTGCGGATGCTGTCGGGCAGCGGTTCTGCCTCAAACACGGCGCGGTATATATTGTTGTCTCGCTTCTCGAGTTGTACCAGCGAGTTGTCCATCTCGTTGAGTTGCTTTTGCAGGTTGCTATACCCCTCGCGGAGCAGCTCCATCTCCTGGCGGAGTTTCTTTTCTTTGGGAGAGTCTAACACCTGAAAGGCAATAGCGACAATGATGGTGGCGGTAACCGCAGCGGCAGAAAGAAAACCGAGTATGCGCAAAAGACGCACCCGCCATGTCAGTTCCAACTTCTCGAACCGGTGCGTGTCTGTATTATAATAGTATTTGCGTACGCGCTTAATAATCTCTCGTTTAGCGCACAAAAATAACCTTTCGGGGGCAATATTAATAAAGAGAGTCTGTTAATGTTGATATATAAAAAATACGGGCCCCGTAGGGACCCGCTCGCTTTCTAAAGGGGTAACATTACATCACCCAGCCAAAGGTAGGTGTAAGCAGCGGGGTGTTTTATACCCGCGCCTCGGTAAAATATACTACGTGCTGGCACGGATGCATATAGCTTTTAACACATTGCTATGACAGGAAAACAAGCGCCATTTTGTTATATTTGCCAACTTCAGGAAACTAAGGGCAATACATGCGCAGTATTTTCATAAAAGAGATCAATTCTTTCTTCAGCTCCATTGTTGGCTATGTAGCCATACTGGTATTTTTAGTGGCTTGCGGCCTGCTGCTGTGGGTGTTCGAGAGCTCGAGCATATTGGCATACGGCTATGCAAGCCTGGATCAGTTCTTTGAGCTGGCGCCATGGCTGTTGATATTATTGATACCAGCAATAACCATGCGTTCGTTCGCAGATGAGTTTCGCAGTGGTACTATTGAGTGGTTGAACACAAAACCGCTGACAGATCTGGATATCATACTGGGCAAATACTTCGCCAGCCTGGTACTGGTGATCTTCTCTCTACTACCAACCTTACTCTATGCATACACCATCCATAATCTATCTATGATAGATAATAAGGTAGACTTTGGTGCTATAGCAGGTTCTTACTTTGGATTGATGTTTTTAGCTGCCGGATTTACGGCAATAGGTGTCTTCTGCTCATCGCTGACCAATAATCAGGTGGTAGGTTTCCTTATATCATTATTCGCATGTTATTTATTGTACAGCGGGTTCGACTCATTGGCAGCACTACCTGCTTTTGCAGAGAGTATAGATTACTATTTGTCTATGGTAGGTATGGCTTTCCATTACGAGAGCATTAGCCGTGGTTTGATAGATAGCAGAGATATAGTGTACTTCCTATCCGTGACAGCGATATTTATAGCATTAACACGTTTTTCATTAAACAGCCGTACTTGGGATACAGCAACACAGGATTGATATAGCAAATGGCACAAAACGAATCGAAAAAAAGAAAGCAACAAAAAAGACAGGCAATACTTCGCCTGGTGATGCTGGCTGCCATTCTGGTATTTGTCAACATGATAGCAGCGCGGTTTCACAAGGGTATAGACCTGACGAAAGAAAAGAAGTTTACCCTTTCTAAGGCTACTAAAAAAGAGCTGCGCAGCATGAAAGATGTTGCCGTAGTAACCGTATATCTGGATGGAGACTTAACTGCCGGCTATCAAAGACTAAAAGAAGCTACACGCGAAAAGCTACAGGCTTTTAAAGACTATGCGGGTGGTAACCTTGTGTTCAAGTTTGAGGATCCGTTTGAGGGTAAAACTGAAGACGAGAAAGGCAAGGTATACAACAACCTGGCAGAGAAGGGCATCTTCGCAAAATCTGTTCGTACGCGCGATAACCAGAGCTTTGCAGAAACATATGTATTCCCATGGGCATTGGTACAATACCAAGGGCGTGAGGCACCGGTATCTCTTTTAGAGTTTAAAATGGGCATGGATGAGGCAGGAAGTCTTAACTACTCAGAATCTCAACTGGAGTATAAGCTGGTATATGCTATCCACTTCTTATCTCAACCTAAAAAGACAGAGGTTGCATACATTGTTGGGCATGGCGAAAGCTTACAGGTAGACAACTATGACATGTTGATGTCGTTAGGAGGACAGTACGACCTGGATACGTTTGACTTACCGAATAGTCTTTACATACCATCGTACTACAAAGCGATAGTTATCAATAAGCCTACATCTAAACTAGACGATAAAGAGAAGTTTAAGATAGACCAATACATCATGCATGGTGGTAATGTACTTTGGGTAATAGACCAATTGTACACACCAAACGACAGCCTGATGGTGAACCAACAGTTCATTGCATTGGACTATGGTTTAAATTTGGACGACCAGTTGTTTAACTACGGAGTACGTATCAATACCGATGTGATAGAAGACGGACAATGCGCTATGATGCCTGTCCTTATCAATCAGCCGGGTAACGATCAGCCGCAAAGGCAATTGAAGCCGTGGATGTACTACCCTGTTTTCATCCCTGAGTCTGACCACCCTATTGTAAAAAACCTGGATGGTATTAGGGCACAGTATGCCAGCAGTATAGATACTATTGCTAACCCGGAAGTACAAAAGACAGTACTGTTAGCATCATCTAAGTACAGTCGTAAAGCAGCATCGCCGGCAAGAGTAAGCCTGAGCATGTTGCGCTACCCTATACAAAACATGTTTAAAGAGCCTAAAAAGCCTTTAACAACAGCTGTATTGCTGGAGGGTAAGTTCAGGTCTGTGTTCAAGAGCAGGTTATCGCCTAAGTTCATGCACATTCTTAAAGATTCCATCAAGCGTCCGTTCGTAGCGTCCAGTAACGACTCTGTACGTATGATCATTATATCAGATGGTGACATATTTAAGAATGAGTTTGCCAGAGAAGTTGGTCCGTTAGAGATGGGTTTTGAAAAAGACACCAGAACACGTTTCTCTAACAAGAGCTTCTTCTTAAACTGTATGGAATACCTGACGGACAACAGCAGTATTCTGGAAGCAAGAACAAAAGACAGTAAGCTGCGTTTACTAGATCGTAACCGCATAGTGAAGGAAGAAAAAATGTGGCAGTTTGTAAACATTGGTATACCAATACTGATTGTTCTGGTATTTGCATCGGCATACATGTTCTTCCGCAAACGCAAATACGAGCAGCCATTGACAAAAAACAATAAAGAGTAGCAAGCAGATGCGTAAAACGATCATCTATATAGTATTACTGGGTATTTTCGGGTTTGGAGTATGGTACTTTCTCTTCAACGACAAAGAACTGTATAGTGCAGATGAAGCAGGCTTTACTATTAAAGACCTGAGTAAAATACAACGTGTATATATAGCAGATAAAAAAGGCGATGCAATAGACCTTACCCGCACTGCTGATGGGTGGCTGCTAAATAATAAATATAAAGCCAGTACCAGAATGTCGGCTTTGTTGATGGAAGCACTGGGCGGACAGCAAGCCAAGTACCCTGCTCCTAAAAAAGCACACGATAATATTATTAAAGCCATGTCGGGCAGAGCCATTAAGGTGGAGCTGTACGATAAAGATGGCGACCCTATTCGCAAGTTTTATGTAGGCGGGCAAGCACCGGACAACTCCGGCACTTACATGCTGGTAGAGGGTGCTAAAAGACCATACGTGGTACAGTTACCTGTATTTCAGGGATACCTTACACCACGCTACAGCACCAGCCTTAAAGACTGGAGAGACAGAACTGTTGTTGCACTGGACAGTGCGGACATAAAAGAAGTAGCCGTTACTTATCATCTTGAAGACGAAGAACTAAATACATTTACGCTCAAAAGAGCTGCTGACCATAGCTTTACAATCGATACCCACCCCGACCTGATGAAAGGAAAAGAGCTGAACAAAAAACGTACGAACAGCTACGCCAGCTTCTTTCAACACCTGGGTAGCGAAGGGTTTGTAAACGGAGTAACCAACCTGGATAGCACCATTGCTAATACACCTAAAAGGCTAACGCTGGACATTACCAGCCTAAGCAACAATCAACAGCACATTGATGTATACTGGATGCCCATCAGCAAGCGTAGTAAGAACTTGCTGAGAAGCAGTGACGGTACTCCTGACGAATTTGATCCGGACAGGTACTACGCCATTACTAATAACAATAAAGACACCATTATCATTCAAAGCAAAACCTTTAACAAGGTATTCAGGCGTGGTTTTGAATTTTATCAGTCAGATGATAAATAACCTGTCTTACCAACCCATTGTAAATACTGTTGATAATCTATTAATTTACATAACGCTATACGGCGTTTGTTATGATAGTTGCTTTAGATAATAAAACGGATATCCATCAGTTATGTAGCTGGGCTAACGGAACCTGGCTGCAACAAACAAGCAATGCAGCTATTAATGAGCTGTGTATAGATACCCGGAAAATAGCACACCCGGAAACAGCATTGTTTATAGCACTAAAAACAAACCTGCGCGACGGTCATAGCTTTATACCGGATGCATATAACAAGGGCATACGCAACTTTTTAGTAAGTACCGGCATTGACACAAGTGAATATAGCGATGCTAATTTTGTACTGGTAGATGATACGCTGTCCGCTTTACAAAAAGTAGCAAAAGCGCATCGGGCACAATACAAAATACCCTGTATAGGTATTACGGGAAGTAATGGTAAAACCATAGTAAAAGAATGGCTGTACCAACTGCTGTCTCCCGACCATAATATTGTACGCAGCCCCAAAAGCTACAACTCGCAAATAGGTGTACCGCTTTCTGTTTGGCTGACAGACGCACAGCACGATCTGGCAATCTTTGAGGCCGGTATTTCTCAACCAAACGAGATGGAACAGCTGGCGGCTATCATACAACCTACAATCGGCATCTTCACCAATATCGGAGAAGCGCATAGCGAAGGGTTTGAAACGGTTAAACAGAAGATTGAAGAAAAGCTAAAGCTGTTTACCCATGCAGAGCACCTGATCTATTGTAAAGATAATGAGCGCATTGAACCCTGTATAGCAGCTTTAACTACCAATACCAAACTATTTAGCTGGTCTAAAAATAATGATGCTGACTTAAGCATAACCAATATAGCGCAAGCAGGTAGTAACACAAATATCACTGCCAGTTACAACAATACTCCAATAAGCATCAGCATACCATTTACAGATAGCGCATCTATAGAAAACGCTATCCACTGCTGGTGTGCCATGTTATTATTGAATGTTCCTCAAGCGACCATACAAGAGCGGATGAGTGGCCTTACAGCTGTGCGCATGCGCCTTGAAGTAAAGCACGGCATTAACGACTGTACCATCATCAACGACACCTATAACTCTGACCTTACCTCACTATTAATAGCATTAGAATATCTGGAGCAACAGAAGCAACACCAACAACATACTTTAATATTGTCTGACATGTTGCAGGTTGCCCGGCCTGATGAAGAGCTATATGGCAGAGTTGCCAACCTTGTTCAAAGAAAAGGGTTAAAGCGGTTTATTGGTATTGGAGACGCATTGTACAAAAACAAACACCTGTTTGAACATCAAGACCTGAATACACAATTCTATAAAACCACTGATGAGTTTTTAAAAGTGTTTCACCAAATGACGTTTGAAGAGGAAGCCATCCTGCTAAAAGGAGCACGACCTTTTGCCTTTGAACGTATCAGCAGCCTGCTGGAACAAAAAACACACCAAACCGTACTGTCCATCAACCTATCTGCAGTTACACACAACCTTAATGTTTACCGCAGTAAGTTGAACAGGGGTGTTAAAACCATGGCTATGGTCAAAGCATTCTCATACGGCAGTGGTAGCTACGAGGTGGCGCACCGCCTGCAATATGCGGGTGTAGACTATCTGGCGGTTGCCTATACCGACGAAGGTATTGAACTGCGTAAGGCAGGTATTACAATACCTATTATGGTGATGAGCCCGGACATGATGTCTTTCGACAGAATGATAGCTTGGAAGCTGGAG
Organism: Bacteroidia bacterium; assembly: GCA_030429205.1. Lineage (GTDB taxonomy): Bacteria > Bacteroidota > Bacteroidia > Chitinophagales > Chitinophagaceae > UBA5543. The sequence goes on along the minus strand of JAUICZ010000001.1, from coordinate 1,613,524 downwards.
CCCGAGCTGTTCAATATGCGATCGCTAAATGCATTTAATACATTGGCACAGTCTTTAGACTTGCAACACTACCCGGTACACATTAAACTGGATAGCGGCATGCACCGTCTGGGATTTGAGCCAGCACATATAGAAGAACTAACAGAAACACTGCAAAATAACACACACTTAAAAGTAGTGAGTGTATTCAGTCACTTATCTGCCAGCGAAGAATCTGTGCATGATGACTTTACCCGAAAGCAGGCTAAAGCATTTGAGCAAATGGCCACACAAATATCTACGGCGCTGGGTATTAACCCTATAAGGCATATTTGCAACTCAACAGCCATAGTCAGGCACAAAGAATTGCATTATGATATGGTGCGCATAGGTTTGGGGCTGTACGGTGTAGATACAAGCAGTACCATACAAAACGAACTGGAAAACAGCGGCACACTCACTACCACTATCGCACAAATAAAAGAAGTACCCGCCGGCGACTCTGTAGGCTACGGTAAAAGAGGCATTGCTGATACAAACAAGCGTATCGCCACTATATCTATCGGTTATGCAGATGGCTACCCCAGAGCGCTGGGTAACAAAAACGAAGCATATGTGCTGATCCACAACCAACCGGCAAAAATCATTGGTAGTATATGTATGGATATGTGCATGGTAGACATCACCGATATTCCACATGCCAAAGAGGGCGATAGCGTTGTGGTGTTTGGGGCAGGGTTACCTGTAACACAAGTTGCCGCCTGGGCCAATACCATTAGTTACGAGATGATGACCAATATCTCTCAAAGGGTAAAACGTATTTACGAGAACGAAGCTTAATAAACATATTTAAAGTAATTAAGGGCGCACCTATGGTGCGCCCTTAATTATTATATCGTATAACTGTTACTACTTGTTCACAGTTACTTTAATTACGCCGGTGTTTCCTTCGTTATCTTTCATTAAGATGAAGTAGTTACCATTAGCAAGGCTGCTCATTTGTACCTCTTTCTTAGATACATTGCTTGCCTTGTCTGTCAATACTACCTGACCGATTGAGCTGTATACTTCAATCTCGTAGTTCACCAATTCTCCGTTCCAATCTAATATCACTTTATCAGATGTCGGGTTAGGATACACATCCATTTTGCTGATATCTAAGCTGCTGATGTCCAACAATGTAATAGCAAGAATGTTTGATGGTGGTGACCAACAACCATTGTTATTAGTTACAGCATAGTAAGAACCTACTGTGTCAGGGTGTGCGATACCTTTTGGTCCGTCAGGCATTTGCCCCTTAGGTCCAAACCATACAAATGAGCTATCAAAGTTCGTGTACATCAAGTTACCTATCAAAGAAATGATCGGCGGTTTAGGTGTAACAGAACGCTTCATTACTATCGGAGTTGAGAATACAGTATCCGGAAGGTAACAACCATTATCTGTTTGGTTGGCTCTTACCTGAATAACGTTACCATCTAATAATGAGTTTGTGCTTAGTACACTACCCGGTATAGTTGGGAAACCATTGATCAACCAAGTGAACGCCGGATTGGTACCAAGATCTGTTGCTGTTGCAGTAAACTCAACCAAAGAATCTAAACAACCAGGGTTTTTACCTGCTGTAATAGCAACAGTCACTTTCGGGCGGAAACTTGGTGTGATGTTCATCACGATAATATTAGATGTATCGCGAGGGTTAGCCACACAAGAATCAGTTGCAATAAGCTCACAAGTAATCCTGTCAGTATTCTTCAAAGAGTCTGTTGTATAAATTGGTGCTGTTGCACCTTGTATTGCTATACCATTTACATACCACTGGAAGTTCGGGCTCTTACCTGCATTGTTTGTATTAGCACCGAATATTACATTCTTACCCTCACAAGCCGGGTTGGTACCCAATGTTTGAGCAATCTGAATGTCAGCAGTTATTTTCTCATGTATTACTTCAATAGAGTCAGAAGTAACCGTTGCAGGAACTGCACAAGACGAGTTAGACGTCATAGTTACTCTTACCTTATCATTGTTTTGAAGTGTTGATGAATTAAAGTTGGCTCCTGTTGCCCCTGTTACATTAGTACCATTTACAGACCATTGGAATGTAGGATTAGTACCGCCTGTTGTAGGGTTAGCAGTAAACTGTAGCGGCTGTCCTGCACAACCAGGGTTGGTACCGATGGTTAGTGCTATTTGTGCTACAGGCACTTTTGTGGTATCGTCAACCTTTATGGAGTTAGAAGCGACCGTATCGATCAGCACACAAGGCGCACTTGCGGTGGACTTCATTTGTACGGATATGAAACTATCAATCTTACCATATACTTTAAAGCTGGTACCTGTTTCGCCCGGTACATTTACACCATTTATTCTCCATTGGTATGTAGGTGCTGCACCAGGGTTTACATTACTCACTACAGAGAATGTAACCGTATCGTCTACACATGTAGGGTTTGTACCACCCGTAACACCTATAGTTACTTGTGCAGGGATAGTTGTTCTGCGCTCCACCACTACTTTATTAGAGATTACAGAATCTTGTCCGCAAAGTGCTGTAAAGAACATTTTTACGTAAACAGTGTCCTTATCGTTAAACACTGAAGACATTAAGCTATCAGCGTTCTGACCAGATAATGGTGTACTGTTGATGTACCACTGATAATTAAGTACTGTTAAGCCTGTACCAGGCGTAGCTTTGAAAGTAAGTGTTGTACCGAAACAAGACGGGTTACCACCAACAGGAGGGTTAGAGATAGTTACACTACCCGATGTGTTGTTGTTGCTACCGAATATTAATACCTCATAGTCTTCCGTTTGTCCGTTCACCATATTACTACAAGAGTCTAACCTGCTTGTAGTACGGTCTGCAATTACACGCATTCTGATTGGTGCACAAGAAACTGCAGAAAGAGGAACAGTGAATGATGTTGAGTGCAAGCTTGCTGTTGAATTCGGTGTCAACTCTATACGCTCACCCGCATCACCAAGGTTACCATTGTTGTTATAATCTATAAATACTACAGCACTATCACCAAATCTTGTGCTGATCTCCATATTATATGTTTGTCCTGCTTTCAGGTTTATCTGATGCTGACAAGTAAGATCTCTGTACTGTGCATTACCGTCGCCATTGTACCCGCTAGATGATAAATCTATATATGGACGCTGTGCATCATATATCTTCACACCCCATACACCAGAGTTAAGGCTGTTTGACGAGTTGGTAATACCCGGCGTACAAACAGTTGGTAATGGAGTAGTTGGTAGTGGTATTGATGCAGAAGAAGTGATAAACCCTTTACGAATATTTACAATTGATGCTACAAATCTGGAACGCTGCCCCGGTGTAAACCTGTTTTGACAGTTTGCATAGTTCATGATATTACGAGCTGTAGCGTCGCCATATGTATTACTGGTACAAGGGTTGTTCTGACCAGAGTAACACGTACTTGGGCCATATTGATAGTGAGGTTCTGTATCACAAACAAAATCCCCCTGTGTATTACAGTTTGTATTTGTCGGGCAGGTGCTCGGTGGCGCACTACCTTTAAATGTGTGTTCCAGATTGAACGCATGACCCAACTCATGTGGCAAAGTAATTCTGTTAATATTCATTTGTGTTGCCAAAATCACCGTACCATCTGCGTCAGCCGGACCCGGAGGTAAGTATGCATATCCCGCAACGAATGAACCAGAAGTACCATCGTTACCATCTATCTTATTTACTACCCATATGTTGTAATAACGCTCATGGTCCCAAATACTCAAGCTTTTCAATGCAGTATCAGGCGCACCATTTGAAGCAGAACGTTTGATACCGTGTTGTCCGTAATCGTAGCCAGTATTAGTAAATCTGGTTGTGTTTAACACATTTATACGGTTAATACCTCCTGTAGCGCCGCAAGAAGGCGAACGCTTAGCCAATACAAAACGGAACGGAAACTTTGTACCACCGTTAGATGTATTAGGGTATGAAGGCCAAGTAGCGGCGAATACCTGATTCACATAATCAATAGTATTATTAATACGAGTATCTGTAGGATTGTAAATACTACCTACAGCACCACCTGTGTGCATTACGTGTACAACTAAGGGAACTTCGTAAATAGTATCCCCTGATGAGTTGGTGGTTACCAATGAGTTTACATTGGGGTTAGTAGCCAACCAAGTAGCGACATCGTTGTTAAACTTGTCGTAAGATTGTTTAAAAACAGGGTCGTTAGCATATCGGCTGTCAGTTATCGGATCAGTTCCGCAAATTGGCTGTGCAACAGCTGCAAAACTCACTCCAAAACATACCACTAACAGTAGCGTAATTTTACGTATCATACTGATATATAATTTTAATATAATTGTACAGACGGTAAAAATAAGGTTTTCGTTAATAAAATACTAAAACATTTCTGCATAAATTCTCTGTTTATTAACCGTTTATTTAACCCTTTTTGAAGAACTTTTTTTACTATTGACGAAATCTTCATTTTTTTATATTAAATCCTATCTTTGCCCACTCTGTTTTGTTAACATATAATATAAATTCATAATTAGCAGACCTATGCAACTAAAAGGGTTGGTAAAATTTTTTACCGTATTGCTTATTCTCATCTCGCTGTATCAAATGTCTTTCACATTTGTAGCGCGCAACGTTGAGAAGAAAGTTCGTGCCAAAGCAGATAAAATGGCACGCTACGAAAATCCTGATGCTGACGCCAATGAACTGGCAAAACTATCTGACAGGCATTTTGAAAAAATGGCTGACAGCATGCAGGGCGAAGAAGTGATGAGCTTACTGGGTATCACCGATTACACTTACGCAGAAGTAAAAGAACAAGAGTTAAATCTTGGGCTTGATCTTCAAGGAGGTATGAACGTTACGCTAGAGGTAAGTCTTGATGAGTTAGTACGTTCTATGTCTAACCGTCCTCAAGATCCGATACTGAACAAAGCCATCGCGGACGCGAATAAACTTAAAGCAAATAGTCAGGCAAACTTTGTTACGTTATTTGGAGAGGCTTTTGAAACAGCCAACCCAAGCAGCAAGTTAGCTACTTACTTCACTAAACCGTCTGAAACAGATATTACGCTGAACAGTACGAACGAAGAGGTACTATCTAAAATCAACAAAGAGGCTAAAGAAGCTATTAACCGTACACACAAAGTACTACTTACACGTATTGATAAGTTTGGTGTGGCACAACCTAACGTAAACCTCGACGAAGATAAAGGTATCATCACCGTTGAGCTTGCTGGTGTGCGCAACCCTGATCGTGTACGTACATACCTTCAGTCTACAGCAAAGCTTCAGTTCTTCGAGTTATACTCAAACGATGAGATCATCAACTTTATACAACCGGCAAACGATGCATTAGCAGCTCTATTGTCCGGTAAAGAAGTACCTGAAGATGGTGAAGAGGCAGAGGAGACTAAAGAAGAAACAAAAACAGAAGAGGCTGCTACACCTGATACTGATACGGCGAGCCTTGCATCTTTACTTGACGGCAGCGTTAGTGGCGATTCTACAATGAATGCTGACTCTATGGCTGCGGCAAGAGATGAGGCGATCAAGAACAATCCGCTATACCTTGTTTGGAACCTGAACGTACAGGATAATAAAGTAAGCGAAGGTCCTATCGTAGGTATCATCCGCAGGCAGGATACTGCTAAGCTGAATGAGTACCTGAGAATGGATGCCGTGCGCAATAAATTTCCTAACAATGTTAAGTTTGTATACGGTGCATTGAAGAAAGAAGAAGCACGCGATCCTAAAACGCCGTTGTTCCTTTTTGCCCTTAAAACTGTACCTGGTATCAACGAATCTAAGCTGGAAGGTGACCATGTTACCCGTGCAAGGATGAACTATAACCAGATCACAGGCGAGCCTGAGGTAACAATGGATATGGATGCATCGGGCGGACGCATATGGAGAAAAATGACCGGCGACAACGTAGGCAGATTTGTTGCTGTTGTACTTGATGATAAGGTATACTCTTTCCCTCGTGTAAACGGAGAGATCGCAGGTGGTAGTACATCTATCTCCGGTGGTTTTAGTATTGAAGAAGCGCAAGACCTTGCCAACATCCTTAAGTCGGGTAAACTACCTGCACCTGCACGTATTGTACAAGAGCAGGTGGTGGGTCCTACACTTGGTGCAGAAAGTATTGTAGCGGGTCGTAACTCACTACTGATCTCATTCGTAGTGATCTTTGTTTTAATGTTGATATACTACAACACCGGTGGTATTGTAGCAAACATCGCATTGATATTAAACCTTGTATTTACTGTAGGTATTCTTTCTATGCTACATGCAACACTTACAATGCCGGGTATTGCCGGTTTAGTGTTGACCATTGGTATGGCCGTGGATACGAACGTAATTATATTTGAAAGGATAAAAGAAGAGTTGGCATCCGGTAAAAGCTACCAGCAAGCCATACAGGATGGTTACATCCGCTCTTACGCACCTGTATTAGATGGTCACATCACTACTTTGATCACAGCTGTTATCCTATTCATATTCGGTCTAGGTCCGGTACTAGGTTTCGCAACTACACAGATCATTGGTCTACTATTATCTATGTTCTGTGGTATCATGGTTTCTCGTTTGATCACAGATATGTGGACGAATAAAGAGCGCCACTTCAAATACTTCACTAACATATCAAAAGCAATATTCCGTAAAGCAAGCTTCGACTTTGTAAAAGCTCGTAAAGTTGCATACGGTGTATCTGTAGTGGTATTGATAGCGGGTGTTGGTTCATTCATTAATGGCTTTAACTACGGTGTTGAGTTTGCTGGTGGACGTAGCTATACAGTAAGGTTCGACCAGGAGCATAAAGTTTCAGAAGTTCGTGAAGCACTTGATCCTGTATTTGGAGAAAGACCTGTTGTTAAAACAATAGGAAGTGCTAACCAGTTGAACATTACTACTGCTTACCTGATTGAAGATCCGGGACAGGATGTTGAAGACAGAGTACAAAATGCACTATATACAGGTTTACAAAAAGCGAACCTGATACCTGCAGATGTAAACTTTGACAAGTTCATTACAGAGTATGTACAAAGTTCTCAAACTGTACTACCTACCATTTCTGATGACTTGGTGAATGGTGCAAAATGGGCAACTATACTTTCTTTAATCGCTATTGCGATATACATACTACTACGTTTCCGCAGATGGCAATATTCTTTGGGGACGTTGGTGGCATTGTTCCACGATGTATGTGTAACATTAGCAGTATTCTCTTTCTTTAAAAACATAGTGCCTTTCTCACTAGAGATCGACCAGCACTTTATCGCGGCGATACTTACCGTGATCGGTTTCTCGATGAACGATACCGTTATCGTATTCGACCGTATCCGTGAGTACTTCCGTAAATCTCCGAAAGAAGACAAAAAATCTGTTATCAACCGCGCGATCAACGATACGTTGAGCCGTACTATTATGACAGCATTGACAGTATTCTTAACTATCCTTATTCTATTCATCTTCGGTGGTGAGGTAACAAGAGGTTTCGCATTTGCAATGTTGATCGGTATCGTAACCGGTACTTACTCATCTATCTTCGTTGCCGCTCCGGTATTGATAGATATGGATAAGAAAGACAAATTGAAAAACGAGGTGGATCGTGAAGCTCAGATCAAAGAATTGAAAGATCAGGCATAAGTCCTTGTTAAATATTCAGTTAACTGCCCCTTGCTTTGCAAGGGGCAGTTTTTTTATTGCATCATTTAGCTACATTTGTACTCGATGATGCTCGAAAGATTTTTTGAACACATGGGCCGAATCAGCTTAATGCTGGCCGGTTCTTTCCGCAAGCCTGAAAACAGAAAGGTTTACTGGAAGGAATTTATAGAGCAATGCTACGACTTTGGCATACGCTCTCTGCCCATCGTAATTATTATTTCTTTCTTTCTGGGTGCTGTACTTACCATACAAACAGCATATCAGCTGGTAGCACCATTTGTTCCCAAACCTGTTATTGCACAAATCAACCGCGACTCTACTATACTGGAGTTATCACCGACAGTGATATGTATTGTACTGGCAGGTGTGGTAGGCAGTAAAATAGCATCAGAGTTGGGTAACATGCGTGTGAGCGAACAAATAGACGCACTGGAGATCATGGGGATCAATACCAGGGCATACCTTATTATGCCTAAGATCATTGCAGCAGTTATTATTGTTCCGTGCCTTATTACGATATCTATTGCTGTCAGCATATTCGGCGGATATATCGCCGGTAGCTTCTCCAGCATTATTACAGAAGAAGAGTTCAGGCAGGGTTTAAGGCTGGAGTTTATCCCGTACAACCTGTTTTTTGCCATGGTGAAGTCTTTTGCTTTTGCGCTAGTCATATCCATCATACCATCTTATTACGGGTATTACGTAAAAGGCGGTGCTCTGGAAATTGGTCGCGCTTCTACTACATCAGTGGTAGTTAGCTGTATACTTATTCTTCTGTTCGACTATGTACTTTCTATACTATTGTTGTAAGCATAGCATATGAAAAGCCTATCCCTCATCATTATACTTTTTCTACCACTTACATCTTTTGCGCAAGACGATGTGCACCGGTTTGGAGATTACACCGTAAGGCTTGGGTTTTGCGATTACTATGCAAGGATAGAAGTACAGTATAAAGACAGTAGCCTGAACATCATTTGTGCCGGAGAAGGTGGTATCTATCGCCAAATAGATACCTCTACAATTACCGATGACGGCATACCTGATTTTGTGGTTTCTTTCAACACAGAGGATGCCCAATTCTGGCCTGTGTTCATTGTATCTCAAAAAGGTAAACAATCATATAAGTTTTACGAGCCAAAATTTGAATACATGAGCTATGATGGCTTTAATGAAAATGGAGAGGAAGACTACAGCGAAGAAGTAACCAAACAATACCACCCTTTTGCTATCAAGGATATTGATGGCGATGGAAAGAAAGACTTACTGGTACATGTTCTAAAGAAAGGAGAATCTATCAAACCAATTAAAGGCATCAGCGATAGTGTTATGCATGACACTATTTTAAAGCATTTGATCCCCGGACACGAAATGCCTCAACAATAGCGCTACTTCACCATAACGAGGCGTGTACGCTTTTGTCCGCAGAGGTATGTTTTGCGCGGCTCTTGTTTGCTTTTGTCACCAAAGTTTCTGTGCTCAAACTCAAATTTATACGCCTGCCCTTTCTTTAGATCATATTCAAAAAAGGCATCGTCTCCATATGAGAATGTATATGTTTCCCCCGGTTTAATGCGCACAAAATCCGGATAATCGTATCGCTTTACAAAGCTAAGCTTGCGCAATACCTTTACAGGTTTACCAAAAGAATTATAGGGCCTGTACCTGAAGTGCTGCGAGCTGACCCACACATCTATTTTACAATTGTTCTTGAAAATAAATTTGTAGTTCAGGTAGGTTTCATACTGCAATACATCAGCAACATCAATATCCATCTTCACGCATTTACACAGGTAACCGTTGCTCTTTAACAGCTTATCCAATTGTGCTTTTTTCTCTGCCGCCAACTGCTCTTTTGTTTTGCCTTTACGCACCACAATTACAGTATCTCTTGGCATTGGCCTTACGTTTCCCGTATCTGTCAGCTTAATGACCGTAACGCGTCGGCGGGTATCTCTGGAGGATAATTTTTGGTAGGTAGGGCGCTTGGTTTCGCTTTCTTTTATAATACGGACAGTAGTGTCTTTATGCTCAGTTTTTTTTGTTTGCGCATAAGAAGCCTGCCACGAAGTAGCACAAATAATTACAGACATAACCAACAACCGAAAAAGAGACACCATGCAAATACTAATATAGTTATTTACATGGGATAAACACAGGCTCCGGGCCTAAGGGATCAAAATTGAGGAAAACAGGCTCGGCCTGCCCCTTGTGTTTTACCTGTATACCCTGATCTACTTTTAAGCTTCTGCACTTTTTACCAAACGCAATAGAAAACTCTTTTACACGGCAGAGCTTAATATTTATATCGACCTTATTAGTAAAGCTATCAGCATCTTTTAAAACAATAAACTCGCCCAATACACTATCTGCACCATCGTAATAGTGAAAGCCATACAGATTGTAACAATGCAGCAGCTCGTCATCGCCACCCAACAATGTTATTTCAATCTTCTCATTTAAAGGAATAACATTGGTAATAGTAGTTTGCGCCGACAATTTCATTGCCGACAAAACGAGCATGATTACTATTGTAGTTATTCGTTTCAAAAATCTATTTAGCACCCAACCTACGTAAACCTTCTACCGGATCTTCATACTCCTGATCGAAAACAAGCGCCTGATTATAATCGTTTATGGCATCTTCTTTATGTCCCATCAGCTCGCTACACAAACCACGGTTGAAGTATGCCTCTGCATCTTGCGGCTGTATTTTAGTAATTATATCATATTGACGATATGCATTTTGCAATGAATCTTGCTGCATATAAATGTACCCCATGTTGTAGTAGGCATTCAAATACTGGTTATCCTTTAAAATGGCATTTCGGTACTCTTCTTTAGCACGCTCAAAACTTCCTTTATCCTGATGATATACACCTTTTGCATAAATAGGAAATACATCCAGCGTATCCATTTTAAATGCATTGTCGTAGTACTTCAACGCAATAGGGTCGCCCTGAGAACCATATAAAATACCCAGCTGTATTACGGCATCTCTATATTCAGGATCTACCTGCAACGCTGTTTGAAGGCTCGATATAGCCTTTGCCGTATCTTCAATATTCTTGTACACCATACCTTTCAGGTAATATCCTTCGGGATTGTGCGCATCCTGGCGCAGTACCACATTTATTTCTGAGAAGGCCTTGTTATACGCTTCTATAAACAAGAACATTTTGGCCAGCTTCAAATGTGCTTTTTTGTCGTTCGGATTTAACTCGAGTGCTTTTTCTATCCAGGGTACACTACCCTCAATATCCTTATGTTCAAAAAGCATATCACCTATTGCACTGTAATATTCTGATTTTGTACTGTCCAGGCTAATTGCTTTTTTATAATCCCTCAATGCTATAGAGTCTTTCTCCAGCCTGTCGTAGATAAAGCCACGTTCAAAATATAGCGATGCATCCTCAGGATTTTTCTCAATTTGCTTGTTCAGTCTTTCTATGGCAGGTTCTGTAAAACCACCCTTGTTAGCCTGCTTTTCATCATCACAAGCGGCAAATAATAAAACAATCGGTATCAGCCATTTTATTTTCATAGCTACAAACTTAAATAATTTGCGGTTTGTGTTTTGTAATAATTAGCAAGTAATAGTGTATTAACAGTATAACTGTTACTTTAGTAAAATGAAGACACTACTTATTACTCTGACAATATTACTGCCACTCTTTTGCAATGCCCAAAAAGTAGACTTGGTGCAAAAAGCTGCTGAAATTAAGGCCGAGGGAATGAAATTATTCTATAGCGAAAAAGCATCATGGATTTCCAGTGATATATTTCAAGCATATTACAATTACGAAATACCTCAAAACTTTGGAGGTTATTTTTCGTATCCCGATGACACATCAGTTCGATCAGTATATTACTCCAACGATAGTACTCCAACCATACTTTTGGAATTTATTTTTGATAAAGAGTTTAATGAAGAAAACATCTTAGTATCTGATGTAAATCGAGCATTCAATGATCAGGAAATAGATTTATATAATATGCGCAATGCGTTATATGACTACTTAAGGTCTGACACTTCCCAGGTTCTCTATTACCAAAACGTAAACTTTAATCATGTATACCTAAATGATGAGTTGGGCAGACGTATTTATATGATGATGGGAGTGACAGAACCTAATACTGTTCCTTTAGGCAATGACTATCTTTTACAAATGAATGATAAATATCAGATTACTCACACTGAACGAATACACCAAACATATTTTCCGGTAAAACATGAGTCTCAATTAAATGACTCTGTAAAAGGATCAATACATACGCATATACCAGGAAAAGATCCTTTTATTTCTCCTACTGACATATGTATATCCAAGCTCTATGCCCCTATTACGGAATGGATGTCTTTAGTTGTAGTTTCAGAAATGTACACTTCTATTTGGCACGATAATAAAACGCTAGTAATAGTCCCCAGAAAACAAAAGTAATACACGACGTCTACCTTACTAAAACCCTTTCCACTACTTTATCGGCACCATAATGTAATACCAAAAAGTACAATCCTGCATGTAAATTGCCGGTATTAAGGGTATAAAATGCAGCTTGGATTTTCACCTCTTGTGATAATACTGCTCTTCCTGTCATATCTATCAACATAATATGTTGCAAGTCATCTGTAGGCAGTCTGAAAGAGATATTCAACACACCATCTGCAGGATTGGGGTATACCACATGCGTATTATTTGTTTTTCCGCTGTTGCTATCAACAGGGTATGTCAGCAGCCAAGGGTGTTGTGTTAATGAATATACACCACCACCGGGTTGCCATGTGCGTTGCATACGCTGTGCCTGTTCTTTAGAAAACATCAATGCACAACGATCGTCTGAATAGTCCATGTAATTCATGAACATTATACCATCACCATTTCTTGTACAACCATCATATTTAGGATAAACCAAACATCCGCTGGATGGGTATGCCTGTGGTGGTGTATCGCTGATACCATCATCGCCACCTCCGTTGTCCGGACATTTACCATCATCATCTCCCCATATATGAAACAGCTCAAACATATGCCCTACTTCATGTGTTAAGGTGCGCCCTTCATCGGCACCTTTTACATATATCTCTGTAAAAATCGATCGTCTGCCAACAGCACCATAATGCACAACTATACCTTGTTCTACAGCAGGCATATTAGCATCTTCTGCAAAATATTCAGGTATGGCCAACCCTAACACATCCGATGTTTTGCCGCCATCCAAAGGTGCAACCACCCAAATATTCAAATAGCTTTCTACATCCCATGCATCCATGCCGCCTGCGCTTGTATACTTTGCATCGCTAAATGCGATACCCGAACCTGTACCACCTTCAATCTCGAAACCTGCCTGAGATACCGTTTTTATATGATAACCCTCAGTTGGCTTGTTATACGGATCTGTATGCGCTAATGCAAAACGTATGTTTACATCTCCATACAATGGCTTAAACCCATTAGGTATTTCATCGTAATCGAAGTTTGCTGCATTGAAATCACGATTTAATACCAGCATCTGAGAATCTATTCGCTGCCTGATACCATCCTCACCACCAATTGCATTGATCTGTTGTTGGGTTAATAAGAAATGAAACACAACCGGAATTGTATATGGTTCCGTTATCGTGTTTTTTACTGCCGAACGATATTCTACAGGTTCTTTTAGCTGGTTTATTTTTTGTTGAAAATCGGGGTACTTCGCTGCTAATGCATGTACCGTTCTGTCAAAAGCGCATTTGTTTTGCGCCTGAGAAAACTTTGCGGTCAGCAACAATAAAAGAAACGGCCATACTACTCTATATGTAACTCTTTGCATTGTTACCAAAAATAAGCATAATAGCTCAACCTACAGCAGCACCCGCAACCGCTACAATCTATAATACAGGTTTGCAAATACCACAGGGTTAATAATATTACCCGTCAGCTGTGGTCTTAAACTATAATATTGCAGGTTCTTATCAATAATGTCTACCCTGTAAGTCTCCGTTTGGTCGAGCAGGTATACATACTGCAACTGCACACCTATACCATAATAGAATTTGCTGCCCTGGCTTGCCGGGCGAATATACTCTACGTTCAAATTGAATGTAGGCAGCGTTATTTTATTATAATTTGTAGAGTCTGCTATTATTCGGCTGATGTCGTTATCAGAACGTTTGCTCACCTGCACACCTGTGCCTGTTAAAAATTGCGCACCAACACCAACACCATATAATAGTTGCGCATCTCCACCCATCTCTTTTTTAAATCGCCCCAGTAGTGTAACATTTGTATTACGAAAACGCATGTACAAAACATCAAGCCCTCCGTTGAAACGTACCATGGGTAGTATAGTCTGGTTATATCCTGCTATTAAAGACCCTGTCAGAAAACCATTTTCAGGAGCATAAGTAATGATTGCCCTTACACCCGGCGCACCCGATGCATGATTATGGTTGCGCACCTCTTGGTTGAATAGAAAAGGGAAACCTAACTCTGCCCCCAAACCAACATCTACCTGTGCGGAAATAGTAGTACATGATAATAGTGTAAATGCTGCTGCAAATAAAAACCTCATTCAATAAAGGTACGTCACTAAATACAAATGCCACTCCATTACAGAGCGGCATTGTTTTATATAGAACCGTTACCGATGACTATTGTTGTGTAGCTGTGTAAATAACATCTACAGAGTAGGTACCCGCAGGGTAAGCAAACCCCGGTGTTGCTTTATACTTGATTTTGAAAGTTTGGTCTCCACCACGATCACAATTTGTCAAAAGGCTTTGGCTATTGTTTTTAAGAGTAGCATAGTTGTTAGAGGAGAATGGAGATGCAATAGAACCACCTGTGTTATTAGCAGTTACTTTTAGGTTCAAAACATTTTTTACCGGCATTTGCGGTGCAGGTGTTGTGTTACCTGTATAAGAGAACTTGTTACTACCTGTTTTTACTCTTACATAAAAATCTTTGTTAGAACGTACTTTCAGCTCTTGCTCTGCAGACTCTACACCATTGGCATAGTCATTTACGGATGTAAAAGGAATGTTCACATCTGCGCCCGTAGCACTACTGTTACCCGTAAATGTAATTTCAATAGCGTTGCTTAAAACTAATTTTACTGTTTGTGATGCTGTAGCTGTTTGGTTTGATTGTGTTTGTGCAGTTGCTGCGATAGAGATAGTTGCGAAAGTTACGATTGCGATAAACTTCTTCATTTTTTGTTTTGTTTTAAAGTGTTTTTTTGTTTTTATTTTCTTGTTTTTCAACGCGCTGAGGGTGCAAAGATGTGCGCGGACAAGAGCCTATTCCAAAAAAACACTTTCTATTAACTAAGTTTTTAGAAGCGGTTAACAAGCGCTTAAAATTCGATACCTATATATAGCAATTGATTTTTTACAGTATTATTTAAACACAAAATGCCGCTCCATTATGGAGCGGCATTATCTCATTTCCCTAATATACAGAAGCTACTAAAGTTGTGTAGCAGTATAAACAACGTCTACAGAGTATGCACCTGCAGGATACGCTAACCCCGGAGTTGCTTTATACTTAACGCTAAAAGTTTGATTAGCACCAGCGGCACCAGAACCAATTAAGTATTGGTTAAAATCTCTTAATGTATAGTAAGATACTGTTGAGAACGGATTGTGAACATAACCACCTGTACCGTTAGCAGTAACAATCAAAGACAAAACACCTGCAACCGGCATTGTAGGAGCAGGACTTGTAGAACCAACGTATGTAAAGTTTGCAGCATTAGCTTTTACCTCTACATTGAAGACTTTGTTTGAACGTACAACGATCTCTTGTGCATCACCTTCGATACCGTTTACATAATCGTTGATCGAATCAAATTCGAATTGTAAAACAGGACCTGTGCTGTTACCTGTAGAAGTAAACTCAATTTCAAGAGCATTGCTAAGTAACAGGTCTACAGTTTGAGAAGCAGATTCTGTTTGGTTTTGTGCATTTGCAGTAAAACCAAATGCGGCAAGCGCAACAACTGATAGTAGCTTTTTCATGTTTTTCATTTTTGTTTTTAGTAGCACAAATATGCGGCACAGCTACACCAGCCACCAAATAAAATCGTGCCTTTAACCTGAGTGGTTGTTAATTGTTAACCACCCGTTAAGCTCCATTGCCGGTTGCAGGTAATATATTTTTTTGCATTAAGGGGTCTTTACAAAAAGTGATACAATCAGTTAACAATCCATTATGTATAAAACAACAATGAGTAATACCACGAAGCCCGCTACAGCAGACAAATACAGCAAACACAGACACAACTTGTTGTAAACAGCTTGTTAAGCGCTTCTAAACGCAGCGTTAAGCAGGGCAAAATATTTCAGTGAAGGGGCTATTAGGTTGCATATTTGTATTGCAAAACAAACGAAACAACAAACAAGACAAACAAAAATGAAAACAAAAACATTAAACAGCATGAGAAAACTAATGACATACCCCGTAGGCTTAGTGCTTAAAACGTACATGGCATATGCACACTTTCTTGTAGAACGCGAGAAAAGAAAAGCACAACGTGCTGAAAAGAAACTGATCAACAAAGCAGAACTTACACACGCATAAGTTTTACTTACTCTTCATTGAGAAAGATAAAATTGCCTGTTCTCCAGACAAAGTTTTCTGAGAAGTTACGAATAGGTTTAGAGCAAGTTTCTTCGTCGTCATTACACCTTACCATTTTCCAATTGTTCTCCTCTTCGAATATAGTGGTGATGTAAAAATACTTTCTTGCACCCGGCAGGTATATCACCCAATCGTTACCCGCTTTTACACCCGTAAGGTCATCAGTAGTTCTAAAATCAGAAAAATATAGTGTATCGGGCTTTGTGCCGATTGTAGTTGTAGTACCTGTATATACAAACTGTGCAGTATCAATCGGGGTATCCCATTGTTCTGTACCTTCTTTATACCTTCTTAGTATAAAGCTGCGTGCCTCTGTTTTAGAAAAACCCACAAATGCAAAATCCAGCGCTTCTGAATCGCAGTACAACCTTTTTTCACAACAAGATGAGGTTCCGAACAAAAAACCACCGACCAGAACTGCCACCAAAATATATTTGAACATATATGCTTCTGATTAAGGATTACAAAAATAGGTGTTAATTACAGACACAACGCAATACCATTGTCATTTAGTACTATAAATATCTATTTTATAACGTACAGCCCAAATTTTGCGCTGCTAAGTGTATATATTCAGACAGATATTTTATAAATTGGCAAATAATTACACTATTTTATGATTATGCGTACTATACACAACATTTTAGGATTTGTTTTAGCAATAACTGTTTTAGTTAGCTGTGTTCGTAAAAACGACACTGTTGAACCATACACAGCACCTAAAGGAGGTAAAGGCGGTAAAGCAAAAATTACCGTTACTGCTCAGCACCACGAGAAAACTATCTCGAATGCTAAAATTTGGGTGAAATATGCACCTGAAATATTTGAGGGCGAAAGCTGGGACGATTCTTTCATTACCGGTGGTAGCGCTGTACTAGACTCTATGTTGCCGGGAGAATACCTTTTCTATGCAGACGGTAACGACGAGGCGCTTGCCCCAGGCGATACCCGCTTAACCGGTAAAGCAACATTCAAAATAATAGACACTTTGGAGAAAGAATATAATGTATTCATTCAGGTAGACGATTGGCGTCACCACACCAACAAATAAGAAATTCAACCACCGCTTGTCGGTGGTTTTTTTATGTAGTTACCCAACTAATTGTACAAACTACCCTATCTTTGTAAATAGTTGAAACAGATACTGGCCATATTATTACTCATCTGCGTTAGCTACCAATACGTAGCTAAAGTTGGGGTTATTGCCTGGTATCAAGCCAATAAAAGTTATGTTGCTCAAGAGCTTTGTGAAAACAAAGACACTCCTGAAATGGGCTGTAATGGTAAATGTTACCTAAAAAAACAGCTGGATAAAGTAGACAACAATACCGAATCAGAAAAAAACCTTCCTGCCAAAAAGAATAGTAAAAACGAATTGCCCGAGTACCTTTCTACTGCAAGCAGTTTTTACTTTGCTAACAACAACACATTATCTACACAAGATTTTTGTTTGTATACAAACCTATATAGCTATACAATTATCCCATCCGTTTTTCATCCACCCAGTTTTTGCTGATACATAAATTATTGTGTGCAATTACTGTTTGACGAATGCTCATGAGCATCGCTCGTCTAACGTATTGCGAGTATATCAGTAAAATCAAATAACATGAAGTTTGCTTTGAGCTGTATGCTGCTATTAAGCAGTGTATTATCAGCCAATGCTTGCGATGTGTGTGGTGGATCGTCCGGCAACCAATCTCTTGGATTGTTACCGCAGATGTACCGTCACTTTGCAGGGATTCAATACCAGTATAATGGTTTCAGCAGCATGCAACAGCCGCTGAATGAAGCCAAGCCAAAAGTGCATGCTAACCAGCAGTACCAAACCGTCAGGCTATGGGGGCGTTATTGCATCGGCAGTAAGTGGCAGCTATTTGCCTTTCTTCCGTACCGCAGTACTACCTACACGTCTGCAACACAAAACATCACTACCAATGGTGTAGGCGATGTATCTGCACTGGTTAACTACACTATTCTGCAATCTTTTGATACTGTAGCAGTGATGCACCGTTTACAGGCAGGGGCAGGCGTAAAAGCACCAACGGGTAAATATACCGGTATATCAGAGCTGGAACGTATGGGGCTACCCAATACACAGGCAGGTTCAGGCGCATGGGATATCCCTGTAAATATCAACTATACAGTAAGGATAGGAAAAACAGGCGTAAATGCAGATGTTATGTACAACATCACTACGCCTAACAGGGATAACTATAAATACGGCAACAAGCTGACTACACAGTTAACGGCGTTTTACTGGATACAAAAACAAGAAGTGTCTGTTTTACCTCAATTGAGCTTGAACAACGAGTACAGCCTGCACGACTATGATAACTATAATAAGAAGTGGTTGAACACACAAACGGGTGGCTACATCTTATCAGCAAAAGCAGGGGTACAATTGTATTATAAAAAGCTTGGTCTTCAATTGACTTATAGTATACCTGTTAGCCAACATTACGGCGCAGGCAACATTACACTGAAGCAAAAAGCAGACGCAGGATTGATGTTTTTATTCTAAAGAAAAACGTGCAGATGAAACTATTAAAATTGATAACCATTACAACTTGTGTCTTAACTACAGGCTTAACAGCCTGCCAGAAAAAAGACACTACCGTTGCCACTACCGAAGAGGTGCAGATAAATGTAACATCTCCCAAAGAAGGCAGCATTTATAAAAAAGGCGACACTGTAAATATTGTAGCCAGCATAAGCAGCATTACACAAATGCACGGATACATTATAACCATTAAAAACATGGATAAAGGAACTACAGTTTACGAAACTGAGGGTCATACTCACGGGGATAATATATCTGTTGCGGAGCAATGGGTTAACACATTGGATGAAGCTACAGATCTACAGTTGGAGCTAACGGGCGTTATAACTCACGACGAAAACATAAAGAACATTAAAATCGGTTTTAAAAGCCAACCTTAACTAATAATTAAAAGTCTAATTAATAACAACGAAAAAATATAAAGTCATGAAATTGTCATTCAAATACGCAGTACTATTAGCTGCAACAACCATTAGCTTTATTGCTTGCGACAAAAAAAGTTCAACACCAGCTACATCAGACGATGACGGACATGGTACTACAACTCAGATGCATTTTAATTTTGAGAATTTCTTTGGTAATGATGAGTTGGTATTGAATACCGGCAACTATACTACCAGCCAAAACGAACAGATCACAGTTTCTACGTTCAACTATTGGATCACTAATATCAAGTTCATTAATAGTGATGGTACAGAATACGCAGAGCCGGAAAGCTACCGTGTTTTAAAAGCCAAAAGTCACTCCACCCTTCACTTTCATGTAGCAGACGTACCGGTAGGAACATACACAGGTGTTAAGTTCATGATTGGTGTTGATGTACCAAGAAATACATCGGGTGCACAAACAGGTGCGCTAGACCCTAATGTAAATGGAGATATGTATTGGACCTGGAACACCGGGTATATACAAGCTAAACTAGAGGGTACGTACAAAGATGCCAATAATGCAGACCAAGGTTTCAGGCATCATATAGGTGGCGTGGCTGCAGGAGAAGAAACTCCGCGTGAAGTAACTTTAATGTTCTCAAACCCTGTTGAAGTATCAAGTTCTGTAGCAGGTTCTTTTGTTATCAAAACAGACCTGGCTAAATGGTTCGGACCGGCAACTCCAATTAAAGTTGCTAACACCTCCAACATGATGCATCCGGGCCCTATGGCTGCAAAAATAGCTGACAACTATAAAGAGATGTTCAGTGTTAAAGCAGTAAGAACGGAGCCAAATAGTCATCAATAAACAATAAAACTTAAATTAGTGACATGAAGAACATAGTAACAACATTTTTAGTTTTGGCTTGCGCCGTTACCTTATACTCTTGCGAAAGAAAAGAGGATGAGGTAGCCGGCAAAGGAGGTAATGCTACCTTAAAAGTAACACCACAACATCATGCAGATAACATAGACAGCTGCACTGTATTTTTAAAATACAATGCGCAAGATATGCCGGGCAGCTACGATGAAGAGGTAAAATGTGTACTGGAAAATGGCATACCTGTTGCTACTTTCTCCGGACTAAAAAAGGGTGATTATTATGTTTATGGCAGAGGCTGGGATCCTGATATAGAACAAGTTGTTGTAGGTGGCACTCCTTACAAAATAACAGAGGAAACAACTTATAACATTAATGTTCCTGTAACAGAAGAAGGACACTAATTTTTATAACTGTAATCATAACAAAAGCCCCGCAGATGCGGGGCTTTTGTTATATAGTTGAAAGTAACTCTTTTACCTGTGTGGATATATAATCCCTTACTTTATTAAATTCATCTCCTTCCATATTTCTGGGGTCAGGTATTTGCCAGTCTATATGTTGCTTTGCAGGCATCCAGGGGCAGGCATCACCACAGCCCATTGTCACTACTGCATCAAAAGGTGCATATTGCTCTACGTCATTTATAGATTTACTATCGTGTGTAGACAAATCATAATCCAGCTCTTTCATTGCAGCAATGGCTTTGGGGTTTACAACTCCTGATGGTTTTGAACCTGCACTGTATGCTTCTACTGCTGTACCACCATATATTTTTGCAAAGGCTTGTGCCATTTGGCTGCGGTTACTGTTTTCTATACAAACAAAAAGTAGCTTCTTCATTATTTATCTGCTTTAGTAAGGTTATGTATTGGGATAGCTAAAACAGCACCAGCTACCGGTGCCGAAAGGTATACCCATTGAGATTGTAAGTTACCACTGATGAGTGCCGGCCCCAGCGAACGTGCAGGGTTCATAGATGCACCGCATATTGGTCCTGCAAACATAGCTTCTAAAGCAACTATGCCGCCAATAGCTAATCCCGCAAACATGCCCTGCTCTTTACTACCATGAGCAACCTGCAGGATTACCAACATCAAAAAGAATGTCAATAATACTTCTAACACAAACGACTGCATATCTGAACCTGCAGGGTAAGTACCACCCAAAAATTCATTCTTCGGAAATAAGAATTTGAGTGTTAATGCAGCCAGTGCAGCGCCAGCCATTTGACTGGAGATATAAGGCAATAGTTTTTTTACGGAGAACTTTCCCGCAACTGTAAATGCAATACTAACAGCGGGGTTAATATGTGCTCCTGAAGTATTACCAAAAGCATATATCATACTCATTACAATCAACCCGAAAGTGATGGCCACCCCTACATGAGTAACAGCACCACCACTTTCCTGATTAATAACTATTGCACCTGCACCACAAAAAACCATTGCGTAGGTGCCAATAAACTCAGCTAAATACTTTTTCATATTAGTCACAACATCCCGGTTCGCAGCAAGCTTCTTTTTCCGGCTTTTGTGCGAATACCGTAATACTCTTAATATACGAACCACTTGCCTTAAAGGTTTCTATTTCCTCATCAGTTAAGTACTTGTTCAGTATATCATCGGGTATAATTATGTTCTTTTCTTTTTGAACTGTAATGTCTGTAAAACCGTTAGACTTTACCAACTCTAAATACACCTCTTTCTGTATAGCACCACTTACACAACCCGCATACATCTCTGCCACATTTTTCAATTTAGCCGGCAATTCACCTTCCAACACAACATCCGATATACTGAAGTGTCCACCAGGTTTTAATACTCTGTATATTTCTTTGATCACATTATCCTTATTCGGCACTAAATTCAATACACAGTTGCTCACTATCACATCTGCAAGGTTAGCAGTAACAGGCATTTTTTCAATATCCCCCTGGCGGAACTCAACATTATTAAAACCAAGTTTGTCTGCATTAGCCCTTGCCTTTTCAATCATTTCTTCTGTAAAGTCTATACCTATTACTCTACCTTTAGCACCAGTGGCAGCACGCGCTACAAAACAATCGTTACCGGCACCACTACCCAAGTCTATTACCGTGTCACCTTCTTTTATTTGCGCAAACTCTGTTGGCAAACCACAACCTAAGCCCAAGTCAGCATCTGCGTTATAACCTTCCATTTTACTGTAGTCATCGCTCATAATGTTGTACACCTCTTCACTACAACATCCCGAGCCACAACAACTGCTCATGTTTGTTTCTTTATCCTGTAAAGCGATCTCACTATATTTTTCTTTTACAAGATCCTTCAATTCTTGTTCTGTAGCCATATCTATTCTTTTATCTATTTATTGCAATATTGCGATTAATATAATTAAATTTTTTAGCAACAATTATTTCCACAAGCAGATGCCTCAACAAAGAACTGGTTAAAGAAGTCTCTGTACTTCTTCCAAGTTTTGGTATTGATGCAATAGCATACTGAAGTACCTTCAATATTACCTTGTATCAAACCTGAATTTTTCAGTTCTTTTAAATGTTGAGAAATGGTTGCCTGCGCTAAACCCAACTCATCTACCAAGCTACCACATACACAAGCGTCTGTTTTAAGCAGCACTTGTAATATGGCAATACGAGCCGGATGTGCTATAGCTTTTGCCATTGCAGCCAACTCGTTTTGCTTTTTAGTAAATAATTCTGACTTAGTTAAACCCATTGCTCTATCG
This sequence comes from Bacteroidia bacterium, assembly GCA_030429205.1. GTDB lineage: Bacteria > Bacteroidota > Bacteroidia > Chitinophagales > Chitinophagaceae > UBA5543. Next base: position 1,590,705 of record JAUICZ010000001.1, on the reverse strand, counting down.
TTTCATTGCAATATTACGATAGATGGTTTGAACTACAAAATAATTTTTAAATTTATTTAAGCCTTACGGATTACACCCAGCAATAAAGAAACAATTGCAATGACTAATAAGATATGAATAAGCGAAGATGCGCTGTACACAAAGAACCCGAAAATCCACCCTATTACTAAAATAACTGCCAGAAAATACAATAACGATCTCATGTCTATAAAATTTGGTTCTACTATTACAACAACAAAAACGCTAATAAGTTTACCTTATTAGCGTTTCAATAATTGGTTTAACAATACTTTGTGTTATTTCACTTCCTTCATCAGCTTGCGTACTACCGGAGAAATAACTAATAAAATAACACCTGCGATCAATGCATAAATACCCAACTGCTTATAACCATCTGTGTAGGTTACCAGCTTTTCTGCATTACTTGCATTTTCACCGGCATCTGCAATACCTGCACCTAGCAAACCAGCAACGTACTGTCCATATGCACTTGCGAGGAACCACATACCCATCATTACACCCCATAGTTTTTTAGGGGATAGTTTTGTCATTAATGATAAGCCGATTGGAGAAAGACACAACTCACCAAAAGTAATGACTAAATAACCAAGCGTGAAAACATTTAAAGATGTCATTCCATTCTCATCTGCAAAAAACCTGGTAGCATAAAAAACGTAGAATGCTCCGCCTAAGAATAAGAAACCTAAACCAAATTTCACTACAGAGTTCGGCTCTATTTTTTTCTTCGCCATCCATATCCATAACAGCCCGAAAATGATACTGAATATGATCACAAACAAAGAGTTCACTGTATTGTTGATCACGTTCGGGTCTACGCCATCTATACCTAATAATGAGTGTTTAAGATTGTTTAATGCAAACAGGCTTAAAGAACCACCACTTTGCTCGAAGAATGCCCAGAATAAAACAGAGAATATAATAAAGACCAAAGCAGCTATCATTTTATTACGCTCGGCACCGTTTAATTTCGCCATCTCGTAGAATAAATAGATAAGTGTTACAGGTCCGATAGTGTACATAAAATAATCTGTATACTCGGTTTTTTGGACCATTAATAATATCAATGGCATAACTGCCAGCGAACCTAAGAACACTGCTACCTCATATGTTTTACGCTTACTTGCTTTAATATCTTTTAAAGGAGAAAGCCCTATAGGGCCCATACTTTTCTGAGTAAACAAGAAGGTTAATAAGCCAATGATCATTACTACACCCGCTGCACCAAAGGCTAAGCTCCATGAATGATATTTACCCAGGTATACACATACAAAACCACCCAGCAAAGCACCAATATTGATACCGGAATAGAACAAGCCAAAACCGGCATCACGGCGGGGGTCTCCTGCCTTATATAACTCACCAACCATGGTAGAGATATTCGGTTTGAAAAAACCAGTACCCACTATAGTAAAACAGGTACCTATATAGAACATTTCTTGTGGTGCGGCAGCAATAATAAAGCTACCTGTTATCATTAATAAACCACCCCAGAACAACGACTTACGGAAACCCAGAATTTTATCGGCAAACAAACCACCAACAAAAGTAAATGCATATATGAATGCCTGTATCGCCCCATATTGCAAGTTGGCTTCTTTCTCTGCGATAGAAAGCTGTGTTACCATAAACACTACCAACATGCCACGCATACCGTAGAAACAAAAACGTTCCCACATTTCTGTTAAGAACAAATACCACAATTGCTTGGGGTACTTCCCTTCAAACTCTTGTATTTTTTTTAGGTCTAGTGATTCATTCAGCGTCTCTGCCATTTTGTAAAATTTTGAAAGAACTAAAATAGTGTTTTATATTTTAGGGTATTGCTTTTATAATACTATGACTACCGAAAAAAGTTCCCTTCAGCATAAAGGTCAAAGTCTACCCCCAAACCTAAAGCTGTGAGTCTTTGCATTGTATTAGTGTCTAAATAAAACCCTCCCAACATGGTATTACCATTATGAAACTTTGCTGCTACCTGTATATACCCATTCGCTTCAGTTACTAGTCTTTTAACCCCTGTTACATCCTGTTCCAAATAATCTAAAAGTTTCCTCAATTTATCATTAAAGTCATCCGCTTCTCTGTTAGGCTCAAACATCACTTTAGTAAATGTTTTTTTACCTCCAGTCGTTGTCTTATCTCCTTTATTCCAATACCTAGTGGCTTTTAGACTGGTCATTGCTATTATCTCATCTGAGTGTAACTCATTAAACCCTGCAGATAAGTATACGTGAAAGGAATCTGCAGTATTTGTATGTCTAACCCTTACCTCTGGTTCTACATCAAGGTAAACTGCAAAATAGAATCGCTCTCCCTCCACTTCAAAATACACTACAGACCCTAGTGCCTCATCTTCTAGGTATACCCTGTTGATTACAGGAACACCATCTCTTAGTTTAATATTATGGACCTCTAAAAACTGCTGTGTGACACCGAATGCTGGGTTCTGTATTTCTTCGATAGCTTTTCGGGTTATTATATCTGTATTCAAGTGATAATATTTTAAGTCTTATAATAAAAACAGGCAGCCCATTGGCTGCCTGCAATATCTAAAAAGTTTCAATTAGTATTATGTTACACCGTGCATTAATTTGTTCAATGGTTTACTAAGTATTACTAGTACTAAACCAATACCTACGGTAATCAAACCCATTTGGGTATATATGTCTACATATTGTGTTAATGTCTCTTGTGCAGTAGCTTCAGCACCGCCACCATGTTCAGCACCTGTAAGCTGTGCAAGTATTGCTGCTACATAATTGGCACCTGCAATAGACAAGAACCATGCACCCATTACCATACCCGTCATTTTCTTAGGCGCTAGTTTTGTTACCATAGAAAGACCAATCGGAGACAAGAACAACTCACCCGTAGTATGTAACATGTATAAGAATACAAGTGTAAACAGTGGCATGGTATACACTTCGCTTACTAAGCCCATACTACTTACCAGCCATACTACTAAATACCCTAAACCCAGCTGTACTATACCCAAACCAAACTTCATAGGTATGTTCGGGTTCTTACCGATCTTAGAAAGTTTGATCCACATTACAGAGAAGATCGAACCAAATATCAAGATGTATAGCGGGTTGAAAAACTGTGTTGTTGCTGCACCTATTTCAGTACCAAATACAACTCTATTTACATTTCTATCAGCAAATAATGTTAGCGAAGACCCTGCCTGCTCAAAACATGCCCAGAATACAATGTTGAAGAACATCAACAGTATCAAAATGATCATTCTATCGCGTAGTACTTTACCTCCTTTAAAACCTTCATACAATAATATGAACAACATCACTGCCGCTGTAATACCTAACAGGATACCCACTACAGGTCCGTTACTTAACAATAAATAGAAAAGAGGAATAACTGCCAATGTTGCAATGATAGTGATGTGCAGTCTATTCAATGGTCCGAATACAGGCTTGAAAAGCTTTTCTTTATTCGGAGGTAGTCCATGTCCCTGATAGTGCTTTTGTCCAAAGATGAACACAAATGCACCTACTAACATACCTATACCTGCTAAACCAAATCCATACTCATAACCCATACGGTTACCAACCTCAGCAACAACAGTAGTTGCTAAAAATGCTCCAAGGTTGATACCTATATAGAATATAGTAAAGCCAGAATCTCTTCTGGGATCTCCATCAGGATATAAACGTCCAACAATACTGGAAATGTTTGCCTTGAAGTATCCATTACCCGATATAATAACCGCCATACCCAGCAATAACCAAAACTGGTTACCCCCCAGTATCATAAACTCACCAATGGCCATCAAAAAACCACCAATAATTACGGCAATACGATACCCCAAAAGGCTATCTGCCAACTTACCACCTAATACGGTAACTGCATACACCAATGCGGTATATGCACCATAAATAGCAAACGTTTCTTTATCGGCCACCATTAGTGTTTTCGTTAAATAAAGCACCAATAATGCACGCATACCATAGTAACAGAAACGCTCCCACATTTCAGCAAAAAACAACCAATATAACCCCTTAGGATGTCCCTTCTGAGGCATATTTATATCTTCCTGTATCGGCAGGTCTCCCGACGTACCCATTTCCTTGTCATCATGTGTTTGAGACATAAATGCGAATTAATTTTAAGATGAGTTACGAAAGATAATAAAAATCAGTAGCGAATAATATTTGGCACAAAAAAATACCGCACAAGGCGGTATTTTCTAGTTGTTTTATGACAATACAGTTATTAATGAATATTCTTTTCTCTCATTACATGACGTAACCACCTTAACAGTACAAGTAAAATTATAGTAGCAAAGATACAGAGCCCAAAGTTCATGAAGAAGAAGTTGCTCTTATTCTCAAAACCTTCCCATAAACCCGACAGCATACCTGATAGTTTATTACCAATAGCTGTTGATAAGAACCAGCCTCCCATCATCAGAGCTGTTAACCTTGGCGGGCTCAGTTTTGATACTAGAGACAGTCCCATCGGTGATAAGCACAGCTCACCAAAAGTAATGACACCGTAAGAAGCGATCAACCACCAGCTGGATGCCTTCTCGTCTCCCATAGAAATACTGGATACTGCAGCCACCATCACCAAAGTTGATAAACCGGTAATAAGCATACCTAATGCAATTTTCGCAGGTGTTGAAGGTTCTGCTTTTCTTCGTCGTAAAAAGCCCCACAGCCCAACAACTACAGGTGTGAGCAATACTACCCAAAAGGGGTTTATAGACTGGTATAACTCTGTTGAGAATAATAATAAAGACTTACCCTCTTCCGGTTGTTGTGCTTTGGGCAGGTTCTCAAAATAGTTTCTTGAATTTGTTCTTAATGATATCAGCGCACCTATCTCTTTTACGGCTTTATCATTCTTCGCCTCAACCCATAAGTCTTTAACACCTACCAAAGAGTCGATATAGCTTTGGAATTCAGCTTCTGACACATGAGCTGTATAATGGTTTTCTACCTCTTGTGCCATATTTGCTTTCGTTGCAACATTAGCAACAGCAGCAGGCATCTCCCTATCTGTATGATCTTTAGCCCATATAGTTAATGCATCACCATTTTGGTGGAATACCGCCCAAAATATAATCACACAAAACATCACAGAAAGTAGTGCCCCCAACGGATTTTTATCTTCTTTACTTGCTCTTACCCACAACGAGGTGTAGAATATAACTACCGGTATACAACCAAAAATAAACGCATCATCTTGCTTGCTATGCAAAACAGGGTGACCTAATATCCACTCAGGCAATACATAACCTACCACACCACAAATAAGAACAGGTAACAATACGTAAGAGAATATCTTGCCCAGAGACATATCCTCTTTCTGTACAGGCTTCATTATGTCTGCGTGTTTTACATGCTTAGTACCTGCTATAAATGTAACTACACCTACCAGCATACCTACACCGGCAGCACCAAAAGCCCAACCCCATCCGTAGTTGATACGCATATATGCCGCAACAAAGTTGCAGACAAAGGCCCCGATGTTGATACCCATATAAAATATATTGTATCCTGCATCTTTATTGTTACGGTACTTATCATCGTCGTATAAGTTACCAACCAGTGTAGATATATTAGGTTTAAAGAACCCATTACCTAATATGATGAGCAATAACGATACATAAAATGCAGTCTCTCCGGGCAAAGCCATTCCTAAATAACCCGCAGCCATGAGCAAACCACCTGCAATTATCGACTTGCGAAAACCAAAAACACGGTCGGCCAGCAAACCTCCCAAAAACGGTGTTAAGTATACTAATCCTAAATAAGTACCATATATACTGGATTTTTCAACGGGAGAAAATCCCATACCGCCATTCTCAACAGAATCGATCATGTAAAGAGAAAAGATTCCCAGCATCAGGTAATAGCCAAAACGCTCCCACATTTCGGTAAAAAACAAGACATACAGGCCTTTAGGGTGCTTTGCGCCTGTATTATTTTGCGTGTCACTCATAATAGTTGATAATTTTTCTAAGAGAAAAGTTTAGTGTTCAGTAATTTCGAACCTTTAAAATAAGTATTATATCCGAACGTCACATTTTCGGACAGGTTTTAACAGAAAAAAGGGCAGCATGTCAGCATACAATATATTACTACTAGGTGCAGGTGGCAGAGAGTGTACTCTTGCATGGAAATTATCTCAAAGCAAACTTTGTAAAGAGCTGTTCATTGCTCCCGGCAATGCAGGTACTGCACAATACGGCAGTAACCTGAATATAGGAGTTACAGACTTTGACGAGATCAAACGTGTTTGCATTCAGGATAAAATAGACATCCTCGTACCTGGACCTGAAGATCCACTAGTAGAGGGCATCTACGACTTTTTCAAAAACGATGATGAGCTCAAACACATTATAGTAGCAGGCCCTTCTAAAGGAGGAGCTCAATTAGAGGGCAGTAAAGCATTCTCTAAGAAGTTCATGCAGCGCCATAATGTACCTACAGCAGGCTACCGAGAGTTTACAGAAGAGAATTACGAAGATGGCGTAACGTATATTAAAGAACACAGCTTACCAATTGTACTAAAAGCGGATGGACTGGCAGCTGGTAAAGGTGTGGTAATTGCCCAAAGTACAGATGAGGCACTAGATACTTTCAGCTCTATGATCAAAGATGCACGCTTTGGTGATGCCAGCAAAAAAGTAGTGATAGAAGAGTTTTTAGACGGTATAGAGCTGTCTGTATTTGTATTAACAGACGGTATTAACTATGTACGTCTACCTGAAGCGAAAGACTATAAGCGTATCGGTGAAGGAGATACAGGACCAAATACCGGTGGTATGGGTGCATTATCTCCCGTGCCGTTTGCAGATGACCTGTTTATGCAGAAAATAGAACAAAAGATCATTGAGCCTACCATTAAAGGTCTGCGAGAAGAAGAGCTTGTATACCAAGGCTTTATATTCTTTGGGTTGATAAAAGTAAATGGTGAGCCATATGTAATAGAATACAACTGCCGTATGGGCGACCCTGAAACAGAAGTAGTATTACCACGTTTAGAAACGGACCTTGTAGAACTATTCGTAAAAATGCACGAAGGCAAGTTGAATGAGGCAGAAACAAAGTTTAAAGAAGAGGCTGCATGCACCGTTATGCTGGTAAGCGATGGGTACCCGGGTAGTTACGAAAAGGGTAAAGAAATGACAGGCATGGAGCATATAACAGACAGTATGCTGCTGCATGCAGGTACTAAACTTAGCGAAGGTAAAGTTGTTACCAATGGCGGACGTGTAATAGCTATCACTTCTTATGGTAAAGACATTCACGATGCTTTAGCTACATCATACAAAAATGCAGAACAGGTTCAGTTCGAAGGCAAATACTACCGTAAAGACTTAGGCTATGAGTTTAAATAGTCTTCTTTCTTGCAACAATAAAAAAAGAATCATCCTTTTCCATTTCAGGATAAGTCTCGGAATATAATATCTCAAAAAGACTTGACAAGGTTATTGTCAGGTCTTTTGACGTATGATAGTTTACATACATCCCTTTAAACTCTTCATCACCCGCTCCCAACCAAAATGAGTGACATACAAGCCCTCCATTATTAAGCAGCTCATGTTGCCTTTTGAATGAACTTATCAGCTCCTCATCTGTAAGATGGTGCAATACTTTATTAGAGTAAATGGCATCGAAGCTTTTATCGGTAGTGAGGGTTGAGGCATTTAAACGCAGCAGCTCTGTTTCAGGACACTTCTTTTTAAGTACTTCTAAAAACTCTTTTGAATAGTCAGACCCAACAACCCTGTAATTATGGCTTTTAAGTAACACTATGTCCTTGCCTTCTGCAGAGCCCAACTCCAAAACCGTAGAACCGGCAGGCAAATGTTTCGTCAACACATTGATCAAACGACTACCATCATACCCTTTTGATAGCTTTATGTATTCTTCTACAGACTCTTTAGTATGGTAATATTTATCGCTCACTCTTATTAGTTTGAGAGAAATACAAAGGCTTTACCGAACCTGTCTATAATATCACCGGCTATCAGTGCTTCCTGCGATCTTTTTTGTGCTGCAAGATCGCCTGCAAGTCCGTGTATATATACACCCAATACGGCAGCTTCAAAGCTGGTATACCCTTGTGCCAGTAACCCTGTTATTAACCCTGCTAAAACATCGCCACTGCCACCTGTAGCCATTCCAGCATTACCTGTCATATTATATAAGCACTCTCCTTCAGGCGTTATAATAGCGGTATGATGTCCTTTGAGTACAATATATAAGTTGTACTTCATGCTTTGGGTACGGGCGTTCTCCAGCATATACATACTGTCTTTAGATTTACCGAATAACCGCTCAAACTCTTTAGGGTGTGGGGTAAGTATACTATCAGCAGGTATTTTATGAATCAGCTCTTGTTGTTCTGCAAGTAAATTCAAGCCATCTGCATCAATTACAGTTGGCTTTTTGCATGCTGTAATATAATCTGAAAATGTTCTGGAGGTAGCATCGCTGGTACCAATGCCACAACCTATACCTACGGCATCGGCTTCTTCCCAATTTTTTATTCTGCTGATGTTGGTTTCACCACTGGCATCACACATTGCTTCCGGTACTGATGTCTGTATGATATCAAAGCCACACTCAGGCACGAGTGCCTTTACTTTACCTGCGCCAGAGCGTAGTGCTGCTTTTGTTGCCAATGTGGCTGCGCCCATCATTCCCTTGCTACCGGCAATAATATAAGCCAGCCCGTAATCTCCCTTATGCGTAAAGGGGTTCCGTTTTTTGTACAGCTTCTTTGCCAGCGTATCTGTAACAATATGAAAATTGCTTTGGGTAGATGATATAAATGTTTCAGAAAGCCCGATATCTAATATATGCACCGCACCTGCAAACTGTCCTGTTTCCCTATGTAAGAACGACTTTTTATAAAACTGGAAGCTAACTGTATATTGAGCATTAATGATCGCCGCCCCTTCCTTCGGGATGCTATCTGCAGGCATACCGCTGGGTATATCTACCGACACTACCTCGTTGGGCAACTCATTGATGTGCTCTATAAACTCTGCCACCCAGCCTTCAACCGGTCTATTCAGCCCTGTGCCCAGTATTGCATCTACCACCACAACATTCGAGGGCATATCCGTAATGAAGCTATCTTCAGATAAAACCTGCACGAGCCCGTCGTTTATTTTCTGTAGCCGATCGTAGTTGGCTTTGCAATCAGCAGTCATTTCATCACCCAGCATGAGCACAAAAGCTTTGGCACTATACCCTTTCTTATAAAGCATTCTTGTAATAGCCAACCCGTCTCCACCATTATTACCTGATCCACACAGCACAACATATACAGTATCGGGAGAATATTTACCTTCTAACCATTTAACACAGTTGGTAGAAGCACGCTCCATCAAGTCGTACGATGTGATTTTTGAGGCGTGAACAGTATAACTGTCGCAAGCCCTGATCTGTGATGCGGTGAAAACTTTCATTCTTTGAAGATATATTTCGATCTGATACAAACCTATTACAAAATGTCACAATATCCTCAGAAATGAGGCTTTTTGCCACAATAATGTAATTAGTATCTTTGGCACTCTTTTGAAAAAGGACAAAAGCGTATTTTTCGCGGATATTTAATTTTAAGTAATGACAGCTATATCTAGAATATTGCACCGTTTAGTTTTAACAACTGCATCAATATTTGTTTTTTCAATTATCGCATGGGCGCAAGTACCTACAACGGGTACTATTAAAGGGTTTGTTTACGATAAGGCCAGTGGAGAGCCCATGATCTTTACGAATGTATTATTAGAAGGCACAAAACTAGGTGGACAAACCGATGTTGACGGTTACTACTCTATTACACAAGTACCTCCGGGAACATATACTTTATACACCAGCCTTATTGGTTACGATACATTTAAAACAAGCGTTACCATTAAAGCAGGGCAGATAGTTAGCAAAAAACTATTTCTGGCGCAAAGAGATATTGAGCTTGAAGGAGCTGTTGTATCTGCACGTAAAACAGAGAAAGTAACACAGATCAACGCTGGTACTATAACAGTTACCCCTCGTGAAATGAAGATGTTACCAAGTACCGGTGGTGAACCTGATATAGCACAATACTTACAGGTAGTACCCGGTGTAATCTTCACAGGAGATCAGGGCGGACAATTGTACATACGTGGTGGTTCGCCTACGCAAACAGGTATTTTGCTGGATGGTATTACTATTTATAACCCATTCCACTCTATTGGTTTATACTCTGTTTTTGAGACAGACGCGATAAGAAACGTAGATATTCAAACAGCAGGGTTTAACGCACAATACGGCAACCGTACTTCTGCAATTGTAGATGTTACTACAAAAGATGGTAACAAGAACCGCCTGGCAGGTAAGTTATCTGTATCTCCGCTAATGGCTCGTGGTTTATTAGAGGGGCCGATCGTAAAAGCTAAGAAAGAAGGTGGCGCATCCAGTACGTTCTTACTATCTGTTAAGCACAGTTACTTAGACCAAACTTCTAAATCTATATACGGGAGTTTAGGAGAACCTTTCAAAACAGGCCTTCCTTATAGTTTTACTGATATCTACGGTAAAGTAACTATCAACGGAGATAATGGTAGTAAGTTGAACTTATTTGGTTTCAACTTCGATGATAAAGCAAAAAGCATCAACCCTGTAACAAAAAATGTAAACGCAGAATTTAACTGGAAAGCCACAGGTGGTGGTGCAACATTTGTGATTACACCGGGTACCAGTGCAGCATTGATCAAGGGACGTTTTGCATACTCAAGATACGAGATAGGTGCTAATGAGGTTACCTTCAGACCACGTAACAGTAGTATTGATGGTTTTGAGGGCGGTATTGACTTTACCTACTTTTTACCCGGCTATAGCCAGTTGAAATATGGTGTAGAAGTAAGCGGATTCCATACTTCTTTGGATTATGCTAACTCTCTTGGACTCAACACAACATTAGACCGCAGAAATACATTAGGAAGCATATTTGCCATGTACCGTAAAAACTTTGGCGACAAGTTCATCTTCGAACCGGGTTTCCGTTTACAATACTACTCTTCTCTTGATGTTTTCACTCCGGAACCACGTATCGGATTGAAATTCAACGCTACTAAAAACTTAAGATTTAAAGCAGCAGGTGGTTTGTACTCGCAAAATATTTTGAGTACAAAGAGTGATCGTGATATCGTAAACTTCTTTACAGGCTTCATCTTAAGCCCCGATCAGGAAATACGTAATACGGACAATGAGCGTGTAAACTCAAACTTACAAAGAGCATACCATGCAGTATTTGGTATTGAGGTAGATGTGAACAAAGTGGAATTCAACTTAGAACCATGGTATAAAAACTTTTACCAAAACATACAGTTGAGCCGTATTAAGATCAATGTTCAGGATCCTGACTTTACCTCCGGTACAGGGCAAGCATATGGAGTAGACCTTTCTGCCAGATACAACCACAAAAGAGTATACTTATGGGGTGTGGTATCGTACCAGCAGATCAAATACAAAACAGTGGTATTAACCGGCAATCAGCTAACTACTACATATAACCCTGGCAACCAATACACAAGTCTTGTTGGGGTGCAAGAGGTACAAACATACCCTCCTCCATTCGACAGACGTATAAATGTTAACTTACTAGGATCTTATACTGCCGGTAAGAAAAGGGATTGGGAACTATCTGCACGTTTCAACTTGGGTTCTCCGTTCCCGTTCACACAAACTCAAGGTTTTTACGAGAATGTGAACATTCAACAAAACGGTATACCTACAAACTATTTAACGCAAAACGGGCAAATAGGTATTATTTATGCAAACGATATCAACGGCGGAAGGCTTTCTTACTACCACCGTTTAGACATATCTGCTAAAAAACGTTTTGAGTTGAGTAAAAACTCAAACATTGAAACAACTTTAAGTTTAACAAACGTTTACAATCGTAATAATATTTTTTATATAGAACGATTAGACAACACTAGGGTTTTTCAACTACCTTTGTTCCCGAGTATAAATGCTACCTGGAACTTCTAACTGTAAAAAGTTGAATGACATCTTTTAAAGGACTTAAGAGAACGAAATATATTTTTACTGTTTGTGCCTCTGTTTTACTTTTTAGTAATGCAAAGGCACAAATATTAACCCCTAACCTGCCTGCTAAAAGCAATTTGTTTATTGCTGAAGAGCAATTTCTGCAAGGTTATTACAAAAATGCGGCACAAAGCGCTGCCTTGTTTTTATCTCAACACAACCAGCCTACAAATACACAACAGTATGCTGCAACCGATAAAGCAAAATACATTGTAGCTGTATCGGGGTTAAAAACAGATGCTGTTAATTGTGAGGAAACTGCGGTTGCTTTTGCGAATAATACAGCCAACCCCACGTACAAACAACGTACAGCATACATGCTGGGGCAATTCTATTTTAAAAATCACCAGCTGGAAAAAGCAATAGAATACTATGAACTGGCAGGTATCGCTAACTTGAATAATAAAGAAGTAATCAACGCCAAGTTTGAGCTGGCATATTGCTACTTCAACAAAAGCCGATTTGACGAAGCAGAACCTTTGCTTGCTGCGGTTAAAGAGCTGGGCGGTAAGTACTACGATGCAGGGAATTATTATTACGGGTTACTGGCTTACAATCAAAACAATTACAACGATGCCCTAAAGAGCTTCAAAGCCATTACCAATAACCCTGAGTATCGTGATATAGTACCATACTACATTGCAGAGATCTATTACTATACCGATAAAAAAGACAGAGCATTGAAAGATGCTTTGCGATTGATAAATAAACCCGAACAAACCTTTTACCACAACGAATTGCACCTGCTGGCTGCACAAATATATTTTGAGCAGGAAGACTACAAGAGTGCACTACCTTACTTTGAGTACTTTTATGAGCATACAGACCGCATAAGAAAAGAAGATCTGTATGAAATGGCTTACTGCTACTATAAGCTAGGCAAATGGCATAGTGCGATTGACAACTTCAAACAACTGAGTGACAGTAAAGATTCTCTGGGTCAAAATTCCATGTATCTTTTGGGCGATTGCTATTTGCACATTGGCGACAAGAAAAGTGCACGTAACGCCTTCAGCATATGTTCTGACATGAACTATAACAAGTCGGAGCAAGAAGCAGCATTATTACTGGCAGCCAAACTATCTTTCGAGCAGGGTTACCATAGCGATGCTATATACTATACCAACTTGCTGCTTGCAGAATACCCCAACTCTGTACATACAGACGACGCAAAAACCTTAATGTCTGACCTTTTGATACGCACCAATAATTATAAAGAAGCGTATAAGGCATTACAGGATGTACACAACAGAAACAACGATTACAACAGAGTATACCAAAAGGTTGCGTATGGATATGCCATGCAAGAAATGCAACAAGGCAGGTATGCTCATGCAGATAGCTTACTATCCCAATCGTTAAAGCACGCAACCGACCTGACGTATAAAACCGCAGCGCACTTCTGGAAAGCAGAGCTTTTGTATAAGCTAGAACAGTTTGAAAATGCGCTACAATACGGCAACCTTTTTATAAGAAACAGCTCAGTTAAAGAAGACGTAGCATATATAGCCCCCGCAGCAACAAACCCACATGCATATATAACTATGGGGTATGCTGCCATGGCCACCTCTAAGTTTGACGAAGCACAGAACTACTTTAGCAGAGCCAGCTTTACCGCAAAATCATACGACTCTACATTTATTGCCAATGCTATTTTGCACGAGGCAGATGCCGTATTCATGCAAAAAGATTACGAAACAGCGATTGAGTTATACGATCGTGTAATTGCGACAAACAGTCCTGATGCTGACTATGCGCATTTCCAAAAAGCTGTAATACTGGGCTTACAAGGAAAGAACAAAGCTAAGGTGAGCATATTGGGAGAGCTGATAAACAAAGTTCCACGCTCTAAATATGCTAATGCAGCTCGTTATGAAATGGGGCTGACACTGATTGAAGATGATAAGTACAATGCAGCCATCAATACACTCATGCCATTGACAAAGGCATATGAGATGCGCAATATGGCACCAAAAGCCTGGATGAAGATCGGCTTTGCATATCAACAAACAAAAAGCAATACAAAAGCTATTGATGCTTACAAACGAATAGTTGTTGAGTATCCCCTCTCAGAAGAAAGACCTGCAGCGCTGGATGCATTGAAGAGCCTCTACATACAAATAGGGAAACCTGAAAGCTATGCACAGTTATTGAAAGACAATAACATGGAAACAGCAGAAGAGGGCTCTTTGGACAGCACTTATTATGCTACAGCAGAAGCTAAATATGCTGATGAAAACTGGCCGGCAGCAGAAAATTTATTAAAAAACTATTTATCAAAATACCCTAATGGTGTATTTGTAACTAAGGCTAATTACTATCTGGCTCAATCGCTATACAACCAAAACAAACACAAAGAAGCATTAGGCTATTACGATCAGGTATTGAACAGCCCCTGGAGCAACTTTTCTGAGAACAGTGCTAAAATAGCAGCTACCATCAGTTACAATGCCGGAGACATGGGCAACGCCAGAGCATACTACAACAAACTTCGCAGTATGGCTATCAATCAAGATGGGTTGCTGGTGGCTTATAACGGATTGATGTTGACCAGTGCAAAACTAAATGAAGGCGACCAAGCTGCAGCTTATGCTGACACGGTACTTTCTATGCCTAATCTGGATGATAACACGTTTAACAATGCCACATTATACAAAGCAAGGTTATTGTACAACACAGGTAGTTTAAACGATGCATTGTTGTTGTACCACCAAATACAGGAAGCAAAGGTGGCTGCTATTGCCGCTGAAGCTAACTACTATATAGCCAAAATATACTACGACCAGAATGAGCTGAAAGAAGCCGAGGAGTTAGCACTGAAAAATGCACAAAGAGCAGGTGAAGAATACTGGGTAGTACGCTCATACATGTTATTGGCAGAAGTATTAGTAAAACAAGACGACTTCTTTAACGCAAAAGCAACATTGCAGAGCATTGTTAAAAACTGCAAGATAGATGAGCTGAAATCTGAAGCTAAGACACGATTGAAAGAGGTAAGAAAATTAGAGAACAAACAAAGTAAACTTTCAGACTAACAATGAAAGGTAAATATTTTGTCATATCGGTATTAAGCTGTTTGTGTGCATTCAATGCATCTGCACAAACGCGCAATCAGGATAGCCTGATTGGTGGGGCTACATTTGAGATCACACAATCTTACAAGCCGGAAGTAACCCAGGCACCACACCCTGAGTTTATACCTACTTTACCGCCGTACGATACTACACGTCCGTCTTTCAACTATAATGTGCCGCAGCAAACTTTATTCTACAGATATAGCTCACAGCCTTTACGCCCGTTAGCTTTTGATGTAGACAGTGCTGATGAAGGGTTTAGTAATTATATTAAACTGGGAGGCGGTAACCTGTCTACCATTTATTTAGACGCAGGCATCACCGCCCTGAAAGGTATTGACTATAGTACCAGTATACACTTGCAACACCTGTCTCAAAAAGGAAGTATCAGCGACCAGAAGTCTTCTTTAACAGGGTTGGATGTTGCCGGCACGTTACATAAACTAGACAGAACTTTTACGGCAAATCTGGGCATACATAGAAACCAGTTCCATTACTATGGTTACGACCACACGCTTTTCAACTACAACCAAAGTACAGTAAGGCAGGCGTTTATGGATATTGACCTTGATGTTACTATGCAGAATGATGTGGCAGGAGATTTTGATTATAAGCCCACAATAGGCGTGTCTCTTTATAGCGATCAGTTCAATGCCAACGAAACCACATTTAAACTGGCGGTACCAGTTACATACAACATAGACAGCAGTCTACAAATTTATATCACCCCGGGTGCGAACATAACAAGCTTTAAGAATAGTATTACAACTCAAAGCAACAATGCTTATGGTGTAGGTGTTGGCTTAAACTTCAGCAAAAACATCTTTACCGGTCATGCAGGCATTACACCTACATGGGGTAATAATGGCAACCAGTACTTTTTACCGGATGTAGAGGTGGCATTTACGATTCCTGAAACACAATTTGCCTTCACTGTAGGCGCACAAGGCACACTGCAGCAAAATACATACAAAGAGCTTTCTACATTGAACCCTTTTATGTACAACACATACACTGTTACCCAAACACCTGCAACAGAAATTTTTGGTGGTATAAAAAGCAATCTGGGCAACAACATCACATTTAGCGGTAAGGTAAGCTGGTGGCAGTTCACTAATCTGCCTGTATTCTATAATGATACGCTTACAGATAAAAAGCAGTTTATTGTTGTATACGATAATAAAGTAAATGCGCTTGGGCTACAGGCATCTATAAGATATCAGGCGGCTCAAACATTTTCACTTGGGTTTAGCGGACAGTGGCTGAACTTTTACAACAAGTCTTTACCACAAATATGGCATCGTCCAGGAGTTCGTTTCACAGGAGATGTAGCACTGCAACCTTTCGAAAAACTAACTGTAACGGCATACATATCGTTTATAGACGAACTGTATGCTTTGAATAATAATAACAGCACTATAAAACTTAATTCTATACTAGATTTAGGTGCAGGTGCTGAGTATGAAGTAATAGAACGCATCAATATATTCTTAAATGCCAATAACCTTCTGAATAATAATTATCAACGCTGGTATGGTTATAATGCCTACAGTATGAATATTTTCGGAGGTGTCAGGCTGAAATTTTAGATTATTGGGCCTTTATTACTTGTATGTAAAGGCTATTTTTTATTTTACACTGCAAATACAGAGGCATAGGTTAGATTTAAATGGACGTAGCAAAGTATATAGGGTTATTCTTGCTTAAAAATGAGCAGTGTTACATCACAGGCTTAGGCACCTTACAGTTTGTAAGGAAGGGCGGCAATTATGACGGGCAGAGCTTACATGCGGCACACCACGAAGTAACACTCGTACCGGGTGGTAATGTAGATGAATCTCTGGCTAACTTCATCGCTACCAATGAGATGACCAGCATTTCTAAAGCTTCTGATACCTTAAAAGAATATAGTGCCGCTACTAAAGCTACCTTGCAGGATGGTAAAGAAGTAACCATACCTTATATAGGTAACTTTGCATTGCGAGACGGCAGGATCATTTTTATTACAGACCCTCTGTTGCTGTACAAATCGGCAAATATACCTGCACAAAGAGGTGCATCGTTACAACACAACGAACGTCCATCTGGCCCTCAAGGGTTTGTTTTACCCAAAGCAGCCCCGAACCCCAACCTTGCTATGCCGGGCGCGCCCCCTACAGAGCCTATGCAGGGAGCTTCGCAGCAAAGTTATGCTCCACCACCACAAGAAGGAGGAGGAAAACTTAACTGGTGGCGTATCATTTTCGTATTACTATTGCTGATCATCATGGCTGGTGGTGCTTACTATGGCTATTATCGCTTTTTAGCTCCTAAAAAACGTACAAATACTACACAGCCACTTACCTTGCCTGAAATAAATGACATGAGCTCTGATGAAGAAGCTGAAGAGCAAAGCAGAATGGAGACCAGCGAACCGACGAGCATTGATGACAGTAGCGCAACAGCTGACATGCAAGGTGACGATACTGATGCAACTGTAAACAATGAGCAGCCAAAGGAAAAGAAACAAGAGGAACGCAGGATAGAAACGGAGCAAACATCTAACAAAAGGAACAACAATAACAACGATAGGCCAAAACCAACAGAAACGGCTCCACCACCGGTAACCAACGTTAAACCGGAAGATGTGATCCGTTTTGATGCCGTTATTAATACATACGACAATAAAGCACAAGCTTATGCTCGTATGCGCGACCTTAGAAGGTATGGTAGCGCTAAAGTGATTGAAGAGGATACAAATTATTACTTTGTAGCGATACCAATTAAAACCACTAAAGACAGGAAGAAACGCGTATTAGACTCGCTAACAAGCAAGTATAATATGGATGGGGTTTTCGTTTATTAATTATTTACCAGGCAGTTATAAACAACAGGTGGATAAAACTACTTTTGTATAAAAGCTTTTAATTATTTACTTGCATCAACTAAATTTACATTCGTGATAATTACTGATTAGGTAAATTATCAATTGAATTTTAGTATTTTTCGTACTGATACAATAAAACTGAGTGGAAACTATTATTCGCCCCATATTATTAGTTGTTGCAGGCATTCTTGCTGTAATACTCTACAGAATGCTCAGCCGTGGTGGCAAAACCTATTCTTACGATCGCACACAGTATATTTCTTTCTTGTCAGACGGCTCTGAACATGTAATACAGGAACAAGCCAGCGGCTCCATCATTATAACCGGCAAAACAGTAATGATAGACGGGCTGGAGTATATCTACAAACCTGCAGATAATGAGCCTGTACAAGCTATATTAGATTTTGACGAAAGTGGTTTGCGCAGCGTCAAAGTTTTATTGGTAGATGGAGAAAAACAATATTTCATCAATCGTACACCTTCTCCGCAAGCAGCATAATTATTACATTCTCTGCATTTCGTCAGAGTTTAGTTTACCTCTTGCTCTCTTATTCTCGTTTTTACCAAAGTTATAAGTTAATGCCAGTGTAACGTTTTGTGTTGCATACATAGATGTTTCTGTCACCTCATTATTAGGTAAAGCTACTGTTTGGTTGAACCGATACCAGTTAAACGGATCCTGCATACTTAGTTTTACTACCAGAGTATCATTGAGCATAGATTTAGATATATTAGAGCTTAGCCACATAGACCCGCTGACTTCTCTGAATGCATCTACCATGTAAGGACCTGCATATCTTGAATGCAGACTTGCAGCCCAACCATTTTTCAGTCTAAGTTGCGTATCAATACTCATGTACATGCTCATTCTGGAAGAACGGTAACTTTCGTTATTGTATCTCGTCTGGAATTCATTGTAACTGGCTCTACCCACTACACTAAGTGATAACCAATTTCTTATTTCTCCATTATATAGTGCTGCTAACGCCCCCCCTCTACTACGACCATTATTAGTTGTAGAGTAGTTACTCACTTTCGACGTTGCGTCGAAAAGTAGTTGCTCTGTAAAACCATTGATGGTTTGATCGAACTCAAGTGTAGTAATAAGCTTGCCCTTACAATTATGTTTCAACTCTACATGATGCGTAAACATGGGTAATAGATACGGGTTGCCTGATGATACTACGTACTGCGACGCGAAGTTCGTAAAAGGATTTAGCTCTCTATAAAACGGACGCTTTATTCGCTTACCATAATTAACCTCAACAGTATTATTACTATCTATCCTGCAGCTAACAAATGCAGTTGGAAAAACAGAAGCATAGTTTCTTTTGAACTTATTATCCTGTGTCGTTTCATGTCCTTCTGCGTAAGTATGCTCAACCCTTAAACCAACCTGCGCCTGCCATTTACCTTTTTGTGTTGATGCATTTACATAACCTGCATTAATGTATTCATTGTACAAGAAATGGTTTGTTCTGTTTACATCTTTCACCCAATTGTTATTAGCCAGCGTTTTAAAATTGTTAGCTTCGTCAATAGGCACGTAACTGCTTTTTACACCTGCCTCCAGCTTTGTATCTTTTTTTACGTTAGCAGTATAATCTGCATTAATACTGTATATAGATGATGCAATAGGGATATCATTCCTCAAATTTAACCCGCCTGTAAGTACATTACCTTGCTCATCATAATTGACACCTGTAATGTTTTGATAGATGTCTTTCCTTTGGGTAAAATAGTAGCCGTTAACCGTCAGTTTTTGAGTACTGTCTATTTCATGTTTCAAAAATAGCGTTCCTTTAAAATCGTTTCTTGTAAATCCTCTCCCTACTACCGAACGGTTATAAATCTGATTGCTATTATTATAATCTTCAATCTTACTAGATACATTATCCCACTGTTTATTCGGATGATGAGTACCTCTTATAGTACCACTAATTTGGGTTTTGTCAGAGATATCATAGTCTACCCCAAACTCTGTTGCATAATCAAAGAACACCTCTCTTAAAAAAGCATCCTCTTTTACACTGGCCAGCTTTTTTTGAGACAATATGTCTTTTGAAATCCTTTCTTTATCAGAGATCAAAAAGCCTTCTCCTCTGTAAAAACCGGGTGACATATGCACACCTACTTTATTTTTTCTATACGCTGCCCTTCCGTTAGCACTTACAAACGGATATCTTGCCTGACTATACACCGCATTCGCATTACCACTCCAACCTTGCTTTTTTTGTTTGTTCAACTTCACAAATAATATACCTGAATTACCAGATGCGTCATACTTTGCAGAAGGCTGCGTCATCAATTCGATCTTATCAACATTTGACGCCGTTACCCCTCTTAAATATGCAGCCAGATCTTTCCCTGATAATTCAACCGGCTGATCATTGATCATTAGGGTAACACTTTGTTTACCCGCAATAGACACATCGCCTGTGGGGCTCACCGTTACACCCGGCACATCGCGCAGCAGATCCAACAAACTTTTACCAGTCTTCATCTCTTTACTTACATTCACTACTGTTTTGCCCAGCTCTGTTTGTATCGCTACTCTTCTCGACTTTACTACGGCCTCGTTCAACTGATCTGACTGTAAGCTAAAATCTTGCTTAACACTGTTATTAATCACTACAACAGGCTTCATTACATTACTATACCCCAACCGCTGAACATTAAGTACATACTTGCCTGCTGCAACATCCTCTATATTATAAACGCCACCTTCGGTACTGTACACAGTTTGCAACCAAGAACTATCGCTCTGATTCAACAATGAAACAATAGCATCGCTTACCACCTTGCTATGTTCACCTGTAACTGTTCCGGAAATAGTATGCTGCGCCTGTGCTTTTATGCAAAAAAGTATAGAAGCAAATAAGAGTAAAGTAGTGTATTTTTTCATGTGGGATAAATTTTGATATTTAAATCTACCCCAACTATTTATACGCTGCAGATTATAATGCTTTAATTAGAAAAACTTTAACGCAAGAAAAAAGCGGGCCATAGCCCGCTTCAGGTTTACCTGTATATAAAAGGGTTAGTTACTTAAACTTCTAAAATCAACCGGTACAAGTTTACTCACACCAGGCTCTTGCATTGTTACACCATATATCACATCAACAGATGCCATCGTTTGCTTGTTGTGTGTTACTAATATAAACTGCGAGTTGTCACTGAACTTACGGATCATCTGCGTGAACTTACCCACGTTTGCATCATCCAACGGTGCATCCACCTCATCCAGAATACAGAACGGCGCAGGCTTGATTAAATAAATTGCGAATAAGAATGCTGTAGAAGTCAGCGTTTTCTCTCCACCGGATAACTGCGTCAGCGTACTTGGGCGTTTACCTTTAGGCTGTGCGTATATCTCGATATTACTGTCTGCTACATTTTCAGGGTCAGTCAATCGCAAGTCACACTGATCTTCTTCTGTAAACAACGTTTTAAACACATCGATAAAGTTCTCGCGCACACGCTCAAACGTATCTTTAAACTTAGCGTTTGCCGTATTCTCTACTTCCTCTATTGTTGCAAGTAAAGAATCTTTGGCATTTACCAGATCCGTTTTTTGTTCTTGTATAAAGTCGTAACGAACTTTCATTTCAGTAAATGCCTCAATTGCAGTAGGGTTCACCTCACCCATATTTTCTATACGTTTTTTCAAACGCTCTGCCTCTGCATTTAACTCATCAACTGTTAGTTCTCCGGTACGTTCTTCATCCAGTACCTCATCAAGATTCACTTTAAATTCTACCCTCAAACGCTCTTTCATACCAGCCAGTTGCAGCTTCATTTCGCCCAACTTCTCTTTAATGGTATTCAACAAGGTTTCTGCCTGCTCTTTCTCACGACGTTTTTGGTTAAGTGTACCTTCCTTCTCTGATATCGCATTTCTAAACTGATAATACTGCCTGTCCTTTTCGTTCAGGGCAGCCTCATCTGTTTCTTTACGCTTCATTAATTCATACAGCTCGTCATCACCACTATTCAATTGAGATTGTGTAGATGTCAACTCTTCTGTAGCAGTTACCAACTGCTTTTTGTTGGTTTCTATTTGCTCTTGAAGATCTTTGAACTGATTATTGCGGAAGCTAAGTTCCTGCGTCAGGTTATCGATCTTACTTTGTTGACGCGTATGTTGTATGTTTTGCTGATTGTACTGTTCTGTTGCCTTGTTGAACTCTTGTTCTGCAGCTTTAAAAGCAGCATCGGCTTCTTCTATTTCTTTACTGATGTTTGTTAAGCTATCAGCTATTTCTTCTAAAGCTGTTTTAGCACCACCTATACTATCTTGTGTTTCTACCAACTGTTGTTCCAACTCAGCTACTCTTCTGCTGGCATTTTCATTCAACTGCTCGTAGTTGCTCACCTTATCATTAAGGTTCACAATAAGGTTTTGCAACCTGTTGATCTCTTCTCTTGTAGCTTCTATGACCTGGTCATTCAACTCTTGATTGAAGCCTGTCACCAATGTTTGCGTGTCGGTGATCTTCTGCTTCAATTTAGCAGTACTATCTTGTAGCTGTGCTATCTCACTGGCCAAGCGTTCTAAATTCTTAGCACGACCAATTTTATTGCCTTCGAACTGACCAACAGAACCACCACCCAGAGTGTATTTACCACGCACCATCTTACCACTCTTCTCAACTATGATATTGCCATTTAAAGTTGGTGCATCCTTTAGAGCATCTTCACTATCAGCAATGTAAACATGCCCCAACAAATGTTGCGCCAGAGGTTTATATTGCTCATCAACTGTAATCACACTCATAGCAGATACTAAGCCATGTGGTACTGCGTGTTCAGCTGAATTAAATTCCTGGAACTTATCCAGTATAAAGAAGTTAGCTTTACCTTTTTTATTACTATCCAATAGATGTACCGCTTGCGCAGCATCTTCTACATCTTCTACTATATAATAATTCAGGTATGCATCCAGCAAATTTTCTAAGGCACTGCGATACTCATTCTGCACCACAAACACATCTGACAACAAAGGCGCATTTTTGCTGCCCCACTGCTCGTGTTTACCTAAGAATTTGATACTATCAGGATACCCTTCCAAACTTTCTACCAGCGACTTCAACAGGTCATGTTCGTTGGTTTTAGAATCCAACTGTCTGTTTTCGTCTACCAACGCAGAACGCAAATTTTCTATTTGCTCCTGGCTCTCCAATATCTTGCCTTTTACTTCATCCTGACGGGTGAGTAAGCTTTGCAACTCTTGCTTTTTACCTTGTAGTTGCCTGTCTGTATCGTCCTTCTGAACTTTCAGCTGACCTATCTGCTCTACTCGCTGTTGCTTTTCTTCTTGTATCTGGTGCATGCTCCTTTGCAGGTTCAGTACAGAAGTATCTGCAATAGCTACTTTCTTTTCTGCATCAAATTGCTCGCGCTGTTTTTGCTGGTATTTGCTGCGCAAGCTATCCAACAATACTTTCTTATCGTCGAATGCGGTACGCTTCTCATCAGCAATTTTCCTCAAGCTCTCCAACTCATCGTGTAAGTTGAGTAGCATTTCATTCTCCTCACCTATTTGCTGCTCTGCAAAAGTTATAGACTCTTGTAAATTATTTATTTGATCATCTGCATTTGCGAGGAAATCTGTCAAGCTTTTCTCACGGTCTTGCAGGTGTTCTATTTTTTGAGATGCCAGTCGCTTATCGCTTTCCAGCTGGCGTACCCTGTTTATCAATTCGTTGAATTGTTTTTGCAAACCATTCAACTCCTGCTCTTTAGATACAAGCTGCACTTTTTCTTGCTCTACTACTGCCTGATCTCTGGAAACTATGGCCTCCAGTTCTGTTCTTCTATCGGTTTCTTTATCGTGTTGCTCATTCAGCTCTTTATACTGATCGTTAAAGTGCTCTAACGATGCTTTAGCCAGCTCAATACTAACCTCTTTGTATTCGCCTTTTATTTTAAAGAAACGTTCTGCTTTTTTTGCCTGGCTCTCCAGCGTACGAAGGTTGTTACCAATTTCAAATAACAGATCCTCTATACGTGCTAAGTCTTGCTCTGTTGCATCTAGCTTTAATTTAGCCTGACGCTTACGCGTTTTATAGATAGAGATACCCGCAGCTTGTTCTAACATCCTACGACGAGAACCATCCTTATCGCGAATGATATCATCTACCATCCCCAACTCAATGATCGCATACGAGTCGTTACTCACACCCGTATCCAAAAACAGATTGTGGATGTCTTTTAAACGACAAGTAACATCATTCAGCCTGTACTCACTTTCACCATTCTTGTAAAACTTACGGGTAATAGTGACAGTAGTAAACTCTGTAGGTAAAATGTTCTTAGTATTCTCGAATGTAAGAGATACTTCTGCCATACCTGCAGCATTCCTGCTACGGGACCCGTTGAAAATCAGATCGTCAAGACTATCAGACCTTAACGATTTTATCTTGTGCTCACCAATTACCCAACGGATGGCATCTACAATGTTTGATTTTCCACAGCCGTTTGGCCCTACTACCCCTGTTATCGGATGATCCAACATCACATGGGTTTTGTCGGGGAACGACTTAAATCCTTTTATATCTAATGACTTTAAACGCAAAGCATATTTATTTTTAGGGGGAAAACAAAAATATACATTTAACCCGTTTAATAGTACCCGAAAGGCTTATGTATAGGGCAAATGTGGGTAACTTGGGGAATATACACGCATAACCAACACAGCTATTACATATTGTCATATATATAGCTTATCAATCTTGCTTACGTATATAAAATGCCTTGTCGAATGCCAGAAAAGTAGCTACCTTATATTGCAATTCAAACTTATCTGTAAGCTGCAAAGTATCTATTGTTTGTGGTGAGCACAGCACATATTTTACCGTATCAATTGTTCTCATAAATTTTCCGGTACTGTCTGTTGGGCAGTTAATCACCTGTAATGTGTCGTTATGAAACATGTGATTCACGGCTTTTCCTGCACGGTGTATATCTTCAAATAATATAGCATGAGGGTCTTTAGATACATCTGCTAAAACATCTTTTGTGCTTTTTTGCGCTGTATAGTAGAATAATATGCTCACATATGTTACACCTATAATCAGCACAGCTACAAAATGGGCACCCATCATTTTGTTCTTCTTAAAATGGCTATATACAAACGGCAGGTATACGAGTAGTATCAGGTATGCAACTCCGCGATACATAGGGTATTGCGCACCTACCAGATAATAACTCAACACAAAAAGTAGTAGAGTTACTGCTATGACACTCAACTCTACATACCACTTTTTACGTTTAATGAAAATGTATAGCAAAGTCAATAACGTACCTGTGATCATTACTTTGAAAGTGATGAACACTTTGTAAGGCACAAAATCCATAATGCTGGAAAACGATATTAAACTAGAGATGGTACCACCCTGAAGCAGACTATTGCTACCGATGATGTTTGTATCGTACTCGTTTACTATGCTTCCCTTATCATAGATATACCACATTACGGGTAAGTATAATGCCAACACCAATATTCTAACAGGGCTTTTTATAATGCTGCTAAAGCGAGATATGCCCAGAATAATAACCATTGCTACAAACGGGAACAAGAAACTAAAAAGCGATACAGAACTCAATACTCCTAACAGGACAAAATATAGCAGATGCTTTACTAGCCCGCCTTTCAAATATTGCTTGAAGAAAAACAATGCACCTACAAAGCTTGCCATAGCCAAACCATAACCCCTACCCTGAAAAAAATATACAGAGTAAGGCCATAAGTATAATACCAGTTGATCTAAATGCCTTACAGCATAACCTTCTTCGCTTTTTAGTAAACGGGATATAAAATGGTAGTAAATAAAGAATGATAGTACTGCCGGTAACCTGTAGAGGAAGATCGATTTTACCCCCGCCAACTGCAGGTAATAAAAGTACAATGTGTTCAGAACATGGTTATTTGCATACTTGAATTTGCTGTAAGTAATGATCTCCCATGGGTTGGTATCTATAGCCGCTATGTAAGACCAAGCCTCATCATACGCCCAATGATCTGAGAAGGCCAGTATGATAAATGGTATAGATAGAATTAAAGGTAGGTAAGATACTCCGTTGTATGTAAGAATAGGTTTTTGCTGCATAGTAGGCCAAGCGGTATTGACAATAAATCAAATATATAAAATGCAGCTAACTATCTATATTTAGTTTTTGTCAATAAACTTCGGAAACTCGTTACGTTCAGCATATTCTTCCCTTTTTCTCTGCACCTGCTCTATCAATTCCTGTTCTGTGTCAGAACTCATTTGCAGGTTTACATAAGACTCTGTTAACTCATCCATGGAGACAGTCGTGTCGTACTGTTCAAAAACAGAAAATTTATTCGCTACTACTTCCTGTTCAAACTTAAGAAAGGCTATTTCCGCAGCAATAAGATCATCTGCCTTACCAACTGGTTTCAGCTTATTTACAACCTTTATTTTCCCCTCTATATACGACTGCATATCAGCTCTTGCCCTGTGTAATTGAGAAAAGTCGAGTGTATTAACTGCTACCTCAAATTCCTCACCCCAATTATTGCCCTTCACCATCAAAGTATCGTTAATGGTCGAGATGGTATTGTCCAGCTGTATACAATCTTCTTTTTTGTTGAAGTTGCAGGAGAGAATAGTAACGCATAATAATGCTAATACCGCTATTTGAGTGTGCTTGAGCATTCTTGTTATTTGATCCACAAAATAAATATATACACATATATATCGTAGCAGGGCAATAAATGTTACAACGATTTTAACAGTAGCTATGGGTATATAAAGGTTATTTTATTGTTTACTCCCCTGCTGCTGCCTACCTTTGCACACAAATAGGTGAATATGGGTAAAGTAGCGATTAATATAGCAACCGGAAGTTTACAAAAAGAAGAGACTATTGTAGGTATCGACCTGGGTACGACCAATAGCTTGATAGCTATTGTAAGAGATGACGACCAGCAACCTATTGCACTAAAGGAAATTGACGGGCTAACCCTAGTGCCTTCTATTGTGCACTTTGGCGAACATGGCGAAGAGACAGTGGGTACTGCTGCTAAAAAACTACTGATAAAAGAACCATCGCGCACTATATATTCCGTTAAAAGACTCATGGGTAAATCTTACAAAGATGTAAGCGGCGATATGGGTTTCTTTTCTTATAAAATACTCGACGACGATACTGATAGCCTGGTAAAGGTTCAGGTGGGTGATAAATTCTACTCACCTATTGAGCTTTCTTCTTTCATTTTAAGAGAACTTAAAACAAGGGCAGAGCATATTTTAAAAACGCCTGTCAACAAAGCGGTTATTACTGTACCTGCATATTTTAACGATGCTCAAAGACAAGCGACAAGAGACGCCGGTAAACTAGCGGGATTGGATGTACTAAGGATTGTAAACGAGCCCACGGCAGCCAGCCTTGCATATGGACTGGGGGTACAACCAGACGAAGAGAAAACTATTGCAGTATATGATCTAGGTGGCGGAACTTTCGATATTTCTATACTAAAGATCACCAATGGAATTTTTGAAGTACTGTCGACTAATGGTGACACCTACCTGGGTGGTGATGATTTTGACAGAATATTAGTAAAACATTGGCAAAAAGAAATAGGCCTTACTGACAAAGAGCTGGAGCAACACAAAAATGTTGCACAAGAGTTGAGGCTTACCGCAGAAGCTGCTAAAAAGCATTTGTCAGCCAACGATAGTTTTGAAGCTTCTGTTGCAGGGCAAGCGGTAAGTATCACCAAAACAGATTTCAACCAACTGATACAGCCTCTGGTAGGCCGTACACTAGATGCATGTAGAAACGCGTTGAAAGATGCTGAACTAAGTGCAGAGGATATTGACGAGGTGGTGATGGTTGGTGGCTCTACAAGAGTACCGCTGGTAAAAGAAAGTGTGAGTGGTCTATTCGCCAAAGAGGTGCATGACGATTTGAACCCCGACGAAGTAGTTGCCCTTGGCGCTGCAGTGCAAGCTGATATTCTTGCGGGTAATAATAAAGACATGCTGTTACTGGATATTACACCTCTTAGTCTTGGCTTAGAAACCATGGGCGGGCTTATGGATGTACTCATCCCACGTAACTCTAAAATACCTACCAAAGTAGGCAGACAATATACAACTCAGAAAGACGGCCAAAGTGGTATGCGTATTTCTGTATACCAAGGCGAGCGCGATTTGGTGAAAGACAACCGCAAGCTTGCAGAGTTCAACTTAACAGGTATACCGGCCATGCCTGCAGGGCTGGCAAAAGTGGAGGTAACTTTTCTTATAGATGCTGATGGTATTTTGAAAGTAAGTGCTAAAGAACTGCGTAGTGGTGTTGAGCAAAGTATCGAAGTAAAACCTCAATATGGGTTAACAGATGAAGAAGTGGAGAATATGCTAATGGCATCTTTAACACATGCAAAAGAAGATATTCAAATGCGTGCATTGGTAGAAGCGACTACTGAAGCTCAGCAAATGATTGACACCACAGAAAATTTCTTAGAGAAAAACAGGGCTCACCTGAAGGAAGATGAAATTGCTGCAACTATTAACCAGATAGCTGCATTACGCAATGCTATCGATGCACAGGATAAAGACAGGGTACAAAAAGAGACCGAAACACTTAATGAAGTATCTCGGCCTTTTGCAGAACGCATTATGGACATTGCCATAAAAGAGGCAATGAAAGGTAAAAAAGTGTTGTAATTACATCAACACCAATTGTACCGTATGTTTTGTTTTTTGCTCCAGTAAAATGTGTTTCCCTTTAGTAAGGTCGTTCAATACATCTTGCGTATAATGGCGGATAGTTAAAAGGCTCACCCCCTCGTTATCCGATACATTATACTCATGACTTAACTCCTGTATCAGCTCATCCATTTTTCTGCCTTTGTTATCTATGCAGGCAAGGAAGCTAATGGCGGCATTTTGTATTAAGTTCACCTTAATGTTCAACCTATGGAATATATTGTACAGGTCGCGCAACTTACTTTCTGTAATAAAAGAAAAGTCTTTAGCCGTTAACTTTAAAAGCACCTGATCTGATTTCTGTACAATAAGCGGAGGGTAGAATAAACTACTTACCTCGTCCATTACAACTGTCCCTTTTATGTCTTTGTTTAAAAAGCACTTTACGTATAATGGTATCTTATTGTTTTGCAGAGGCTTAATGGTTTTAGGGTGTATTACCTGTGCACCATAATATGCCATCTCTATTACTTCGTGATAACTAATCGCGTCAATCCTTACTGTGTTCGGAAACTTCTTCGGGTCTGCATTCTTCAACCCTTCTACATCTTTCCAAATAGTAACGGCGGTAGCACCGATCATAGAGGCTATTAATGCTGCTGAATAATCAGATCCCTCTCTACCTAATGTTGTAGAAGCATTATCTGATGTTGCACCAATAAAACCTTGTGTAATGATGTTTTTACCAGACTGCAATAACGGCAAGAGTTTAGCTTTTGCCTGCTCTCCAGAATACTTAATATCTACTTTGGCGTCACGGTAAGTATCATCTGTACGGATGACATCCCTGATGTCCACCCACTCTACATTTAAATCTTGTTGTTGCAGATAATAAGCAAATATTCTTGTAGACATAAGCTCACCAATGCCAACAATCTGGTCGTAAGTATAATCGTACGTACTTGCATCATCAATGGCCCATTGCAGTTCTGTCAAGAAAACATTCAGGGCTTTTTCTGCTTCTTTAAAATGTTTCTCGTCCAATATCATGCGCGCATAATCCATATGCTGGCGCTCTATTGTTTTCGCCAGCTCATGCGCTTTCTGTTTATCCTGTTTACAAGCAGCCTCAACTATCGCTTCAAGAGCATTTGTTGTTTTACCCAATGCCGATACTACGAGTACTACCGGTTGCTCTGCCGACGAAACAATCGGCCAGAGTGCTTGCATTCTTTCAGTAGTGGCTATTGATGCACCACCAAACTTGTAAACTTGCATGTATTAACGTTTTAAAACCAAAACAGGCCTACCGTTTGGTAAGCCTGTCTAAAAAATCTATGCTGTAGCTACATAGTAGAACTGGCTTACCTTGCGGCAAGTTTTTTTAGTCCTTTATATAGCTTAGTGTTAGTCATTGCTGGGCAAAGCTAAATAATTTTTGCTAACAGGCAATAGTTCTAATAAAGATTTAGGCCTTTTTTCTTCCAGCCAATGAAAGCGGTTCAACCTCAATCCGGGCAAGTCTGCCTGATCTAAAGGTGTCATTTTTTGCTTTACATCCTGCTCCAAAATAATCTTTTCTATCTCATCATCTTTAAACCTAATGCGCATTCTGGCACTAGTGGCCTCATTTACACCAATATACGCGCCGTTGTCATCTTGCGTGTAATATATAGCTTCCGCATTGGGTTTTACCAACACTTCTGTTATTGTATTGTTCTTAAAATAACCGGTAAGGGTTTTACCTTGTATCTGGTCAAACAACCCTGCCTTTTCGGGGCCACTTTGTGAAACAACAAATGCTTTATCGGGTATAAACATTTCATCCAGCTTATTGCTGTCGTCCATATACAGCAGTATTGTATCTCCTGTAATTTGGCTTCTTCTCGACCAAAGTATTGGTTCGTAGATCATCTTCATCACAGAATCTTTCTGCGTGTAAACGATACTATCGCACAGCCCCTGCATAGAGTCAGAGAATATTTTCACATGATGATAACCGATAAAAAACCTTTGGTCAGTTGTATCTTTTACAGCTGTAGTATCGGCTATCATTGTCACCACCTCTTTTTTCTTTCTGCCTCTGCCTACTGTCTTAACTATTTTTATGCTATCCGGAACAGGTGTCACCGGGCCTGTAAAGAATGTATCAGCTGCTATAAATAAACTATCCTCTTTACCATTCATTTTCTTCATGATGGGGTACACCGTTGCCAACGATGTTTTCTTCACTTCATCTACATCCAATACTTCACAGTATAACGTTGTCTCTTGAACGGTATCTATAGCTATTACATCGTGCCTGGCTTTTGCCTTACCTTTTAGCTTGTTATAAAATAAGCTATCAGCTTCAATGTACTGCTCTACTGTTTGTACTGATGAGCGACATGGAAAATGAGCCAACTCTTGCTTAGTATCGTATGTACCGCAGTGTGTAGACAGTACAGACGAATCGCTGGTAACTACAGATGCACCCAAAAAAGTCACTACTTTGGTTTCTGTATTATATCCCATATCATCCGACACAATTGTATACTCCGGGTCATACACGTGCACATCCTCTGTAAACCGTGCATCTTTTGTATCCATATTGTATACGCCTGAGTTACTCGTCAATGAAGTTTGATCGCTCTGCAGTGTTCCGCCTTTACCATATACCCCCACCTTTGTATTCAAGTTATAATCCACCTCCGTAGCCCACAACTTATCCTTACCATCTGTCAGGCTCACATTGCCTTCCATGTGTGCCAGCTTCATATCTCCGGTATATTTCAGGTAATCACTCATGGCTTGCGTACCATCCGGCTGAATGACCACTACATTACCAAATGCTTCTACATTATTTGTTTCGGTATTCAGGTAGGCACTATCGCAGGTCATAATGGTTTCTTCTTGTTTCAGCTTTACCTGCTCAACAAGTTTATTAAAAGAGTTAGTATCTGTTGTAACCAGCTCCATGTACTCAGCATATACTATTTGTACATCTACCTTTTCTGTACTGTCTTTATCCTGCGCATAGGTATACCCTACACTAAACATTAAACAAAACAATAAAAGTAAACGATACGCCATTACAGATGCGGAGCCTTTGTTGAACTCTTTAATTTATACCTGCTATTTATTTTTCTTTTTCTTACCGAATATGGTGACGTTGACATAACGCGATGGGTGTGCATTTATATCAGCCATAAGAGCATTGAGTGTATTCAGAGAGTTGGTTAGGTTATCGTACAATTGTTTATCGTTAACCATCATACCTAGTGTACCCTGACTGCTGTTTATCTTTTGCAATAATATATCCAACTGTGCAGATGCACTCTTTAACTCATTTATAGTTTCCTGTATTGGTGCAGACGCTAACTGGTCTGTTGTAGTTTCAGCATTTTTAATGATCTTACTGATCTCTTCATTGTTGTCTGCCAAGTTATCGGTGATGCTTTTAGCATTCTGTATTATACCTGTTAGGTTGTCGCTTTCTCTGTTTAGCTTCTGTGCCAGTTCAGAGAAGTTTTTCATTGTAAGGTCTAATGAGGTGACGGTATTCGCGAGGCTATTTGCCGTACTTTCATTTAACACACCACTTACACCTACCAACACCGTATCCAGTGACGCAACAACATGCCTCAAATCTTTTACTAAGGGAGATATCTCTACAGACAGGTTATCTATAACTCCACTTTCTATTACACCTTCCAAAGTAGCTTCATCTTCTGCTATTGTAGTACCGGCCCCTTGTTTTAGTTTTATCACTTTGGTACCTAGCAAGTCTGCAGATGCCAGCTCTGCTACTGTCCCTACCATAATGTCTACGTCTTTACTTACAGCAACAGTAACTTTTACTTTTTCACTGTCTATCAGCTCAATATCAGATACTCTACCTACACCCAAACCTTTAACCATCACGGCTGCTGATGTTTGCAGACCTTGTACATTATCGTAGTATATGTAGTATTTATTTTCTCCTGAAAACAGGTCTGCACCTTTTAGGAAATAAAAGCCTGCAAAAAACACCAATATAGACAGTGTTACCAATAACCCTATTTTCGACTCTTTAGAGAATGTCATAAATGCTTAGTTTTCACAGCAAAAGTACTAAAGGCAGTTAAAAGGCTGCCACTTATATGTTAATTTATTCCTTAAAAGTCTGTACCTATCGAGAAGTGCAGCAGTGGCTGTTTTCTATGATTATCTGTATTCCACGCACAATCTAACCTCAAGAAATAGCCTAACATCAATGTTCTCAGCCCTACACCATAGCCTAAACCAAACAAATTACGTTCATCATCAATTGTTACTGTCAAGTTCGAATTAAATTGCTGACCCATGCTCGGGTCTGGATGTACCCTGTCTGTACGCACATTCCCTTCTGTTGGCCAAACACCAGCCCAGGCAGAACCTATATCTGCAAAAGGCACTAATTGCAAGTTTCTAAGTATTGCCGATTGTATCGGCCTGTCTGTAAATGTTGTTACTACAGGTATTCTAAATTCTGTATTTAACACACCAAAGGTGTTACCATTCCATGAATTTTGCTCATACCCCCGCATACTGGTTGCTAATGTCTGGAATGCATAGTCCTCTACCCTTACAGGTATATCATCTGCATATTTTGCTCCCAGCCAGTTATCTACACCACCGGCAAAGTACAATATCTTCATTTTGCCACCTGAGTGTGCTGCCGCAAACCTAACAGCCCATGTCGCATGCTTGTATATTTTTTTGTAGTAGCGGAAATCTGTTCCTAAGTTATAAAAACCGCCGCCTGTACCGTTTAAACGGAACATGTACTCTCCATAAAACTTATACCTGAAGCCCCTTAATATATTGATAGTAGGATTACTTGTATTATCAAAAATATACTCTGCACGGCTCATCAACCATGTCTTTTTGTTATCGTTTGCAGGTATGCTCAAACTTAAAGTATCCTGCGCTTTGAAATGCAAAACATCGTTCCTTAACCCTAAATGAAACTTCACACTTTCAAACTTGTTGAAAGGGTAGCTTACTGTTCCCTGTAAAATATTGGTTTCTGTTTTTCCAAGTTGCTCGTTCAACAAACTACCACCGCCTACTATAGGGTATATTACATTATACTGCTGCTTAGTTGTGTTTCTCAAATAAATCAAGCTCCAGTCTACCCGGCGTTTGTTATTGTCGAATTGTAAGAAGTATGTTGTACCTCTAAAGTTTATCGGCAATCTGAAACCACCTGTGAACTTATAATCCTCCATCAGGTCTTCAATACTTAATGTAATTAAACCTGCCAAACTAGGGTTTACAAATTGATTACCGTTTTGTGATGCAGGCTGGTACTTGTTAAAGAGAATGCTGTTATCTAACCTTATTGTTAAGGCATCCGGTTTGAAAGACAATCTGTAAGGGAAGGCGCGCATATTCAAATAAGTACTGTCTACTCCATTTTCTTCATCAACAGCTGCTTCAGCATCAGCCGCAGCAATCTCATCGTCCTGTTGTTTTATTTTCTGTGCCTTCTTATCACTCTTTCTGCTCTTTTCATATTCATCACGTTCAAAGTCTGACTGAAATGCATTACCACTTTTCAATACAGGCTCTTTAGGCTCTACCTCTTTCTTTACTGTGTTAGTCAGCACACTCTTCTTCTTGTTCGCCTCACTTTGTTTCAATAAAGTTTGCGGATGCTCTTTAGGAGTTATTGGTTTTCTTGTATCCAACAAAGGCTTGTAATACACCTTGTATTTATCACCCACTCTTATAACATCTGCTACCTGGTTGTTTACAGGATTATATTGGTGATTAACAATATTTGCACCGTAGTTTGTGATAGGTATTGAATAGGCTGAATCCATATTCCTTCTATCATTTTTCAGTTTGATCAAATATTGGTTTACAACACCATTATCATCATATAAGTAAGCATAACTTTCACTACCGTATTGAACGGGCTGCGCAACATCACCTTTCTTATAGTGTGTCATTTGCAGCAACTCACTTCTTCTTGTTGTTGTATTGTAGAAGTATACATTCATAGATCCCGTAGGTAGTTCATTTACCTGCATTGGTACATTTAAATTGGGTGCTGTTCTGTTTGAAATAAACAACACTCCTCTACGCGACCCTCCGCTCACATACCAAGGTTGCAGATCGTCCCATGCATCTTCAGTAATATTTGTCACACGCTTACCACGAATCCTAAACTCATACAGGTCAGTCTTACTATCTTTTATTGCAGAAAATATGAGCTTGCCGTCATCTTCCATAAAGGTCATACTCAATGCCCTGTCAAATCGGTTATCCGGTATTTCGTAGTTTTCAATTCTTATTTTAAGCGAGTTATAAATACGTAGTTTAGTCTTATTATCCTCCCTGTATAGTATTGCCAGTTTATAACCCGTGTTCGACCAAGTGATGATCGGATAATCCTGATCCGGCGTTGCACCGTAATCCAGCTTACCTCTTTCTAATACGGTTGATATTCTTTGTTCTTTCTGTGTTTTTTGAATTTGCACTTTGTATTGCCCATCTTTCCATACAACGTATGCAACATCTCTACCTCTTGGCGACACTCTAATATCTCTTAGTATAGAACCATCTGTAGGTACATCTATTTCAATAAGCGCAGTTGTACTGTCCGGCACATCGTATCTGCTATTTTCTTTTGCATATACCTCTTCATAAAAATGGATAACAGAATCGAATATAACCTTCGATTTTACACCCATTGTAGTTTTAATGGCTAGGTTCAGGCTACTTTTCAACTGAGCATTATATACCAGTTGCTTCATATCATGTTCTCCATACTCGTCTGATACAAACTTCCAGAATGCTTTACCCGCCAACTCAGGGTCACGTTGTGCCAACACATGAAAATCTGCACCTTCCGGATATGCCTCTATCATACTCTTCCAAACACTATTACTTTCTGTATCCCAACCATCTACTATATACGATATAAACCCGTCAACTGTCCATTCAGGCAAATTGATCAATACTGCATTTTTCACAACCTCGCCGAAGTTATCTCCAAACAACATACGGTCCATAATGACTCTTGCCATACCAGCTCTTGTTTGTCTGCGCAAATCGGTATGTACACCTGTAAAGTATACAACCATTTTATCGCCGACAATATCTACTGTACCCGCAGGGATGTCTTGCAGTTGCCCTTCATCTCTTTTACCTATGTTAGTTTGCAAATACTCATCATAGGTGTTGTACAATACAATTTTAAAACGACGTGGAAACTTACCACCAATCTTGCGCTCAATCATTTCAATATCATTCTCTACCTGCTCTGATACATAACGGGCTAACTCTCTGCCCGAACGGTCGTAATGATATATTCTAAAATGCTCCGTATCAAAATACTTCCACTTAAATTTTCTTAGCTGCACACGATTTTTTCCGTATTTCTCTAGATAACTTTGTGCTTGCCCCTGTTGGGGTAACGTAAGTAAGAAAACTATTGTAAGTAAAACAGCTGATAATCTAACCATAAGGTTCCTGTGCGTCATATTTGATATAAATCGTACGGTTTAACTGCTGCATTATTTGCCAGTTAAATAATACAGTATTAGTTTGCTACAAATTACTGAAAAAACAACTAATTGATGTTATATACACGATCTTTTACTTTTAATCCGTTTCAAGAGAATACATATATCATTTATAATGAACTAAAGCAATGTTGGATAGTTGATCCGGGCATGTATAGTAGTGAGGAGGTGAGCTCCTTTACATCGTATATAAGTGCTGAAAACTTAGTGCCACAGGCTATTATCAACACTCATACTCACTTGGATCATATATTTGGAGTTAACGCCTTAAAAGACCTCTATAAAATACCTTTCGGTATACACAAATCAGACTTACCAGTATTACAAGGCGCTGCAGGGTCTGCGATGTTATTTGGCTTTGATTTTAAAGATGCACCGGAACCTGATTTTTTTATTGAAGAGGGTAAACCTTATAGCTTGGGAGATGATAAAGTTGACATTCTTTTTGTCCCGGGGCATTCACCCGGCAGCATCGTATTTCACTCATCAGAAGGTAAATGGGCGATAAGTGGCGACACACTTTTTAACGGAAGTATTGGCAGAACAGACCTCCCCGGCGGTAACCACGATCAATTGCTCAACAGCATTCAAAAAGAACTGTATCAATTACCTGACGAAACAGTAATACATTCAGGACATGGCCCTTCTACAACAATTGGGCAAGAAAAAGCGAGCAACCCCTTTATAAGAGGTTAGTTCTATTTATCAATCAGTAACTCTCTACCATGCAATACCGGTAGAACATTATGTTTATCTACAGTAGCGCAGTATTCCATATCACTTTGTAAGCCATATGCTGAAAGCCTTTTATAGTGCGCACTGTTTTTTAGAAAATCAATAGGTTTCTGCCCATTTAAACTATGGTGCAATTGCTCGGCAGCATACGCACTATCACAATTAATATCAAAATACTCCTTAACCCTGTCTACTACCATACCGGCAAACAAAGTATCCTCCAGATTAAATCGGTCTTTCCATGCCGCACAACCTAATAATACCGGCATATTTTGCTTGATAAGGTAGTCACATACTGCTGATAAGTTCAAAAAAGAGCCTGTGATGATTTGTGCTGCACCTTCTACCATATGCAACAACTTTGTTCCATTAGTAGTTGTCAACACAAGTGTTTTACCAGCTACAAAATCTTTTGAATATTCTGATGGAGAATTGCCGTATTGTAACCCCTCAACCACTTTACCATTACGTTCGCCTGCAGTAATACTATTATCAGTATGTTCACCCAGCTCTATACACTCCTCTACAGTCGCGACAGGGATAATAGATTTAGCACCATTATCCAAAGCTGCGGCAATTGTTGATGTTGCTCTGAAAACGTCAATAATAACTACTATTCTGTCTTTCGTATCAAAAAGGTGCAACAATGCAGGAGAAAGACATACTTCTAATTGAGGCTTATTACTCATTATGGCTGCAAATGTACTCTTTGAAATGTTTGTACCCTACAAACTATAGCAAAAAAAAGCTGCTGTAATAACAGCAGCTTTTAAGTTATGTAGCATGCAGGCTTAGTAAACCCACATATCGTGCTCTTTGTTAAACAACATTTCTGTTGCTTTCTTTCCTTCGTACAAAGCCTCAAGGTTAGACATGTTTCTTTGCTTGTAGTTGATGTCAAAAGGATTACTCGTTTTAATGATCTTACTAGAGAAGAATCTGTTCTCGAAGTAGTCATTCCAAGTCATACGATGAACGTCATTCTCAGGATTGAATACTTCATATTGAGCCAACATAGGACGCAATTCAGGATAATACAACCAGAATACAGCTTGAGAAGTACGATACTCACCGGTATTCTCGTCAATGATGTCCTTGATAGGAGCAACACCAATGATACGAACAACCATACGACCTAAGTTACGGTCGAAGATCCAGTCTTCTTTTAATCTGTACTTAGTAACGATATCAGGGTTAAAGTCGTTGTGTACGATCTCCATAGTAAGTTCACCAGTCAACGGATTCTCAATCCATGTTGTATCAGGCTCACCGATCATCATTTCTTTTATCTGCTTAACAGTTAAAGCATTTGAGAAATGATCATCAAGGTTTGAGTATGCCTTTACTTTACCTTTTTGGATAGCATCAAGGATGATCTCAATAAAATAACCACCACCTGTCATATCATCACCAGGAAAGATGAAAGCCATATTTTGCTTCTCACGGATATCGATCTCGCGCCATACACGCTTTTTCCAAAGGATATCATTCTCGCGTAAATGCTGCCAAGGCAATATCTTGTTGATATGCTCAACACGGTCATATGCACCATCTCTTACTAAAGAAGGCTGCCATGTTGTATTTACAGCACTTGCAGGATTAAACTTAGAGTGTACATCCTGTACTGAAGAATTGTCTTGTGCATTAGCCATAGTACCAACAAATACTAATGCCGCTGTAGCCGCTAATCTGTATGTTTTGAGGACATTCATATTCCTATAACGATTTACTTGTGTTAAGTTGG
Organism: Bacteroidia bacterium; assembly: GCA_030429205.1. Taxonomy (GTDB): domain Bacteria; phylum Bacteroidota; class Bacteroidia; order Chitinophagales; family Chitinophagaceae; genus UBA5543. Next base: position 1,551,977 of record JAUICZ010000001.1, on the reverse strand, counting down.
TTAAATTTATAAAATTTTTACAGAAGTCTCAAATTTATAGAGTTCAAAGCACGCTGACGCTTGTCTGGCCCAATGGCTCTGATATCCTCAATAAAGATTCTATCTCCTGGTCTTGCTCTTTCTATAAGTTGTCTTACTTCTTTACTTGTTTTCTTTAACCAAGGTCCTTTTACTTTGTATGGTCCTAACAATTCGCCACGCTTAGGTAGCATACTGAAAGAGTAGCTAGTTACTACGAACCTTGCATCAAAGTCAAAGTTTTTCAAACGAGCGATGATACCTGCCTGTGCTTTAAATAAAGCTGAAGACATACCACCCTGGCTTTTGTTAGCTAGTTCTGCAACCGGATCAGGAATCATTTTTACACGAACTTCCATTGCTCCAGCCTGTTCAGAACCACCATCTTGCTTTTTAGCAAGTATTTTTGCTAAAACTTTACCTGGTTTCTCAACTTTTACTATGTAGTGACCTAAACCAGCTTCCTTATCAGGAGTTACAGATGCACCAGGGATATTTACAGAGATATCTTGTAATGAATAACCTGCTGCTGATACTGTAATCGGGTTTGGTACGCCAATATAGAATACATTCATTTTATCCAACTGCATAGAGGCACCTGTAGAACCTACCATGTATTGGAAATCGAAGTCTTTTTCTTCTTTTCTACCACCAAGATCTATTGATACTCTACCCTTTACAGTTTTCATACCGATACCACTTGCGGTAACTTCATATAGTCCAACACCATCTTTGATCTCGGTAATTTTACCACCACCACCGGTGATTTGTATTTCAGGGTCAATTGACTTGTTGTATGCTGCCAATAAAATTTTAGCTTCAATTTGTTGTCCTTCTAAAGCATAACTTGTTGTAGGTACCGCTATCGCTTCAAAGGCATCAAATTTCACCTGTACATCACCTGCTTCTTTTGCAAGCTGGTTGATAATGACAGCCTCACTATTTCTAACGTCGTTCTGGAACTTAGCTAGCAATGTTACAACGGCCATTGTAGGCATGTTGTGGAAATATGCTGTAGACCAGTCTCCCTGAGGATTGTTATCATTCTTTTCAGCTTCTGTAATCTTCATCGGCAAATCTTTTGCGATACTCGCCTTAACGGAAGGATTAACTAAGCTTAAGAATTTTTCCCTTGATGCTAATAACTTAGCTTTCAACTCATCACCACCTTTCTTTTCTACAAGTAGATACGTACTTGCATCTATATTATCCTTTCTTTTGATATCGCCATTCTCTTCATACCCACCAGCTTCTTCAACTACTTTTTTCTTCCAATCTTCCAGATATGAGATCAAAGCAGTCGCTTCCGCTTTAGCTATCTTAGCTTTATCATTAAAGGGTTTTACACGCTCTTCCTGACCAGCTTGCTTTTGTTGCTCATCAAAGCCATCATAAAGCTCCTGGTTCTTATCTTTTAGCGCAGCATTAGAAGAAGATATACTTTCGTTGATCACCTCAAATGCGTGCAAGATCTCGGATGATACGTTTAGGGCCAGCATCGCGGTCAAAACCAGATACATCAGGTTGATCATTAGCTGCCGTGGCTCTTTTGGTAAAGACATCCTGTTATATTTTTTCTAAGGTTATTTTAATTTTTCTTTCTTCAAATATCTGCAAGTAGTCAAACTTGCTTCCACACACATTTATTATTGTCTTCCTTGCATTGCTGCCAACATGTTACCATAGATTTGGTTCAACGTTGTCAAGTTCTGAGATAGTAGTCCTATTTGCTCTTTAGCTGCAACAGCATCTTGTGCACTTGATGCCATAGCGTCAGAAGCGTTAACTAGATTACTATAGAACTTATTCATTGCCTTCAAATGGTTGTTAGCATCCTGAAGCTCTACCTCATATATCTGGTTAAGAGAACCTAAATTCCTAGATAGTACTTGTACTTGCTCGTGGAATTTAGCAGTATCATCAGCTGCGTTATTGAAAGAAGCCATAGTTTGGCTAGCCCCAACAAACGTACCTTTCATCTCGTTCAATGCAGTTGCTGCATCACGAGCACTTTGAGAGTAATCGTTTGTAGCTGAAGTTACTTCTGTAATATCTTTAATTTGCTCAACTACAGCACCAAAGCGTTGGAAATTATCTCCTAGTTTACGGATGTTAGCCGGAGTAACCTGAGCATCTTCCATCATCTTATCAAGTGATGCGCCCGGAGACACTTTACCTGCTGCTGAGTCAAATTTAGTTCCTTTACGATAAGCCTCTACATGAGGGTTTTCGTCAATGTTCGGGTAAAAACGCTCCCAATAATAATCTTTATGTGGAGGTAAGATACCTAGCATCGCAAAGATGAACGCCTCTGTAATCATACCCACAGTAAGCATTATACCTGCGCCTGGCCAGTGCTGTATTTTAAATAACGCACCTAAAAGTACAACTGATGCACCAAAGCCAATAATAAAGTTCTTGATGTATTTACCCTGCTTGGTTTCGAAAAACAGTGCTACTGAAGTCATTTTCTATATATTTTTTCTAAGGGTTGACAAATATTTATTTAAGAGCTCCTAACAACTACATAACGGTAGGAACAACATTTTATTACCTAAAAGTTAATAATATTTTATTTTAATACAATTAACGATTATTACGTGTTGCACCATAAATATGCTGGATAATACAACGGAAACCAATGTAAGCTTTAGCCGTATCAGCATATTCGTAATCGCGAGTACCGTTCTGCAGATAGAATGCAACGTCTCTCCAGCTACCACCACGGATAACCTTACGCTTCATCCATTGCGGATCGTTCTCTTCAATTTCTAAACCAATTTCAGGGTTGATATCAGAAATTGTTTGATAAGCTGTTCCATAATAAGTAGAAGCAGTCCACTCAGCAACGTTACCAGCCATATTATACAGACCAAAATCGTTTGGCCAGTAGCTGTCAACTGCAACAGTATATAAACCACCATCAGCAGCATAGTTACCACGCTGTGGCTTAAAGTTAGCCAAGTAACAACCTTTCTTGTTTACAAGATAAGGACCACCCCATGGGTAAGGAGCTTCTGTACGGCCACCACGTGCGGCCCACTCCCACTGTACTTCTGAAGGCAATTTGAAGTCGCCTTCAAAATACTGCTTATTACCTTCGCGCTCTGATCTCCAAAGATTTGTGCGCCAGTCACAGAATGCACGTGCCTGATGGTAATTAACACCAACTACAGGATAGTTGTTAAATGCAGGGAACCAGTTATACTGTAAAGCAATTGGCTCGTTATAAGAATATTTCAGTTGACGAACCCAAACTGTTGTATCCGGGTATACTGAAACGCTGTATTTCTTTTTGAAACTGTTTTGCTCCTGACTAGGATTGTAAACAGACGACTCGTAGTCGAAAGTTTCATACTGATAAATCAGCTTCGAGTTGTCAACAGTTTTCTGACCCCATCCAGAAGCCTCTGCAGGGATATAGAAATTTGCCAACTGATCTTGAAGGTCAGGATCTTCCCAGTTGATACGTTTTCTCATATCAACTCTTTGTGTTCCATCATCAAGGTCAATGAAATCCCCTAACTGAACATGCGCCATACTATCACGCACCCAGTTAGTGAACTGACGATACTCTGAATTCGAGATCTCAGTAGCATCCATATAAAAACCTGATACTTGAGTAGTGCGTATTAACGCGTCTCTCTTCCCGCGAATATCTTCATCGCTAGCTCCGATTTTCAAAACACCTGTCGGAACGTACACCATACCAAGTGGAACTGGTGCCTTGTAGTTTAATACGTTTGGCTCTCCTACCAATTGACCACCGTTACCCGGCGTTCCGCAGCTTGCAGCAAAGGCTAATAATGCCACAGCCGAGATCTTCAGGGAAAGTTGTTTCATACTACGTTTGTTAAATTTTTTTTTGCGTTTAGGCAAATAAAGTAAAAATTTTTGATTGAGAGCTATTTATACCCCGCAACCGTTGCACAATATTTGAAGTTTTTTCCAAAAATGCAAGCTTCAAAAAAAAAATTGTTAAGAATTTTGTGTGCTCAATATGCGTAAAAAACAATTAATATGCAACACTTTATGAGCCCTTATTTATTATTTTTTTCGCTTTCTCTATGTCATTTAGTGGCGGTAAACACTTTTCTATATCACAAATAAATACAGACAAACCATCGTTATCCGCTTTTTTATCTAATGCTTTTAACAATTTTTCGCCGGGTTGAGCATGTAATATAGTCGTGTGCGGAGCCATGTTTTGCAGCAACTTATCTATGCATTTACGGGCTTCTACGCCATCAACTACAGCTAGATTATTTCCCCTGACAAAGCGTTGGGCATATATAGCCCAGTTAGCAAAAGAACCGGGATAACGCACAATGGTAGACTGCATTTTTTGCAACATAAATACACCTTGCTCTAGCTGGCTGTAACTACCACTAAGCATCCCCAGCACAATAAGGTTATTAGCCATTATACTATTTGCCGATGGCAATGCATTATCATAAAGATCTGTTTTGCGAACAGGGATATCTTTTTGTTGTGCAGAACTGTAGTAATAGAAGCTTTTATTGCTATGCAGAAAATTTTGTTGAACAACACTCATTATTTCTGTAGCCTTGGTTAACCATTTGCTATCCGATGTTACACTACCTAACTCCAGCAAAGCCTCTACCAAATACGCCAAGTCATCCAGCTTTGCGATTATACGAGCTTTGTTGTTTTTGTATGTATGCATCCATGTACCATCTACAAAAAAAGCATCTATCATCCATTGCATATGCGCTGCGGCCTGCTCTTTATAGTCTTGCCTGCCTAAAGCTACAGAAGCTTTGCTGAGCGCTGTATTCATCAATGCATTCCAAGACAATAAGCTCTTATCATCTGTTAACGGTCTTTCCCTTTGGTTACGCCTGTCAATCAACTTTTCATTAGCATTGTGCACACGCTTATTTAGCTCTGCGACAGGCACCTCATATTTATCAACCAGCGCTTCTGCAGTTGTAGCTATATGTAAAATATTAGTCCCTTCCCAATTACCTTCCTTCGTCACACCATAGTATTCCTGAACTATGTTATCCTTAATAATTTCACTCCACTCATCCCATGTCCAGGTATAATATTTCCCTTCTACCCCTTCACTATCTGCATCCAGCGCACTAAAAAAGCCACCTTCTTTATTTAGTAACTCTCGGTTAATAAAAGCTATAGTTTCTTCTATTGCTTTTTTATAGCGATCGTATTTTGTAACGGAATATCCATCGCAGAGTGCAGTTACCAACAATGCATTATCATAAAGCATCTTTTCAAAGTGTGGTGCAAGCCAATAATCATCTGTACTGTACCTGGCTAAACCACCACCTATCCGGTCATATATTCCGCCATGTATCAATGCATCTAAACTCTTAATTGCGTGTTCTAAAGATGTCTCTTTCCCCGTGTAGTGGTAGTGCTCTAACAAGAATCTTATGGACATCGTGGCAGGAAATTTAGGTGCTTTACCAAATCCGCCATATTTCTTGTCTGCATTGCCCAACAAGCCTTCTGCTACTTTGTCAACATCCTCACTACTCCATTTACTTTCTGACTGCATAGCTACCTCTGACAACTGTTTCAGGTATGCAGTCATTTGAAGTATTTGCTGCTGAACATCCCCCTGTTTCTCTACCCAAACCTTACTTATGTTTTCCAGCACTTGCATCCACGATGGCCGGTTATACATAGATTGAGGAGGAAAATAAGTACCTCCGTAAAACGGCATGCGTTCCGGTGTTACAAAAACGTTTAGCGGCCAACCTCCCTGACCGGTTATCGCCTGTACCGCATCCATGTACATGTGATCCACATCCGGATGTTCTTCCCTGTCAACTTTTACGTTTATAAAGTGTTCATTCATGTACGCCGCAGTAGCTTCATCTTCAAAACTCTCACGCTCCATTACATGACACCAGTGACATGCGGCATAACCAATACTTACCAAAAGCGGTTTATTTTGCTTTTTAGCCTCATTAAAGGCCTCATCTCCCCAAGGGTACCACTCAACCGGATTATGCGCATGTTGCAGCAAATACGGGCTCTGTTCGTCTATTAATTTATTTGGCATGCCGGCAAGTTACTAAATGACAAAACACAAAAAAGCCCCATGCAAAAACATGAGGCTGATCTGAATTATGTTACGATTATTTTTCGTCCAGGAAGTTCTCTAATGCCGCTATCATAGATGGTGCATTAGGTGCAGGCGCTTTGATGTTTAAAGTCATACCTGCATCTTCTATTGCTTTTGACGTTGTTGGCCCGAAAGCACCGATCATAGTACCGTTTTGCTTAAACTTAGGGTCGTGCTCAAACAATGTTTGCACACTGTACGGGCTGTAAAATACTATTACATCGTATTCGTTTTTCATAACGCCGGAAATGTCGTTTGACAGCGTTCTGTACAATGTTGCCTCTGTATAATCAGCACCATTATCCTCCAAATACTGTGCAATATCATTCTTACCATTGTCTGAAGAAGGTACGATAAATCGCTCTTTATCCTTATGCTTGGCAATAACATCCAGCAAACCTTTTGGTGTACCATCAGCAGAAAAGAAAACTTTCCTCTTTCTGTACAGGATAAATTTTTGCAAGTAAAGTGCTACCGCTTCTGTACTACAATAGTACTTCATGTCTTGAGACACTTTGATCTTCAGCTCTTCACATATACGGAAGAAATGGTCGATGGCCTTACGGCTGGTAAATACGATTGCAGTATACTCTGCAATGTCTACACGCTGTTTTCTAAACTCTTTTCCGCTTACTCCCTCAACCTTGATAAAAGGGTGAAAATCTACATCTAACCCATATTTATTGGCCAGGTCGAAATACGGAGATTTATCCGTAGTTGGCTTGGGTTGTGTAATTAGGACCTTGTTTAGTTTCTGTTGTTTCGTACCGTTAGTCTTTTTCGCTTTTTCTGCTTTTGCCATAATGGGTCGCGTAACTGGTTAATTTTTTTTACTAAAAATAATCTTGTTACTAATGCTATTGTTCTAACCTGTTAATAGAACAATCCACGTATCAATAGCTTCGTCAAAATAGCCATAGGCAATATTTCGGAAGCGCAAAGGTACGCAAAAAAATGAAATATATTATACTGGAAGAATCCTCCCAATACCTGCCAAGACCTTATGTAGCGGCTAATGAACAAAGCTGCCACTAAGAATATTGACACAATCATAGCGGGATAGGCTATCTGGGTTTGAGCAAAGGCTAATAATACGATAAACGGAAGCAATGCTATTGCCAGTATTTTATTAATAAGGAATACGTTGTATAAATAATGGCTAACTATTGGTTTGATATTAAACACCCAGCTGCTGAAACGTAGTACTAAAAACTTTGCACCGTAAAGCCCTACTAAACCTGCGATAGAAATGCTCAACATTACAGACGGGCTGAAACGGCTAAACCGTTGGGGGTAACTTAATTTGAATACATAGAACAAGTAAATGCCAACAGACAAAGCAAAAAATAAATTCATCAACAAATTGGGCAATACCGCTGTCCCTAACTGATCCTTCAATTGCTGGTTGCCAAAAGACGGGCTACGAAATGCTCTTTGCAGATATTGAAAATACCTTGGATTAAGATAGCGCAGACCACCAAAAAGAATAATTAACGTCAAGATAATATACAAGTCAAATACCCGATTGTCGTAATTATTAAAATGTTCATGCAGAACACCTCCATCTTTAAGTAACATAGGATGATTGGCCAGTATGCTATCCATTTTAGCTTCTGTAGCTTTCTCAACAGCTACTCTATCTATCACCAGGCTGCTGTCAAACTTTCGGACATCTACCTGTGCGTAGGCGCAAAAGGACACGAACAATAAAACGACACTAATTATAGCAATATGTATTTTACGAAACAGCATAGCCTGAACAGGGTGCAAAGTTATAATGCTTTTGCTTACACTACTGGTTTTGTTGAAATAGTTTCATATCTCGTCTGACGTAATTGTATAGCAACTCTAGTTTAGACTTGTGCGCAACATCGCAGTTGCTGAGAGCTTCGTTCCTGGATTTTTTAAAACAAAACATCGGATCGGTTGAACAAGTTATCCGTAGCTCTACACTCACCCGGTGAGCCCACTCTTCTTTGAAAGATGAGCTAATCAAGCTACTACGAGAAAAAAGAACATCTGTCAGGTCATCCGGACGCTGCTCTGCAAGATACCTGCATATGATATTTAACTCAGCTCGCAGTTCCCCTTCTGCCTTGCTCAACATAACACAAACCAGATAGATATAAAAAGGGCGTGTATCATCATTTTGAGTAAACGCGCTATCTAATATGCTATATGATTTGGGGCTAGAGTTAACATCAAAAACTTTTGAATAAAGGTCTTTTGCGTCTTGAGAAACAGCAGGGTGCGCATAATAAAATGCAGGGTCTTTCAAAGGCTGAGCGCAAAGCTCTGCACTACACCAACTACATAGCAGTATGAATAATACCCTTATATACATTTTACTGACGCTTGTCTAAATTAAAAAATATAGGTCATTAGTTTGTCGGGATGTGGGTAAACTAATAATTGATGTTAATTTGCCGCCAGTAATGGCAGGAATTTACATACATATACCATTTTGCAAACAAGCGTGCACTTATTGCAACTTCCACTTTTCTACTTCGTTGAAGTATAAGGAAAACATGCTTGAAGCAATATTACAGGAGATTGCTCTTCAAAAAGACTTTTTGCAGGACAAAAAGATCAGCACAATATATCTTGGAGGCGGCACCCCCTCTGTACTATCTGCCATAGAGATAAATAGAATAACAGAGGCCATCGCGAGATTATTTGATATTAATGACCTGCAAGAGTTTACAATAGAAACAAACCCGGACGATCTTACCCTACCATATATCCAAAGCTTACGCGGCACCTCTGTAAACAGGTTCAGTATTGGAGTACAGTCTTTTTTTGACGAGGACCTGCAGTATATGAACAGGGCGCATAATGCACAGGAAGCAGATTATGCTATTAAAGCAGCTCAAGATGCAGGTTTTACAAATATTACTGCTGATTTGATATACGGCACCCCCGGACTGACAGACAAGAAATGGAAGCAAAACATACAAACCATACAAAAGCTGAACATTCCACACCTATCCGCATATGCACTTACGGTTGAAGAAGGCACAGCCTTGCATCATAATATCGCACATAAAAAAGCAGCTCCTGTAGATGCAGCACAGGCGGCACAACAGTTTGAGATACTTATGGATGAAGCTGAACGAATAGGTTTTGAGCATTATGAGATATCCAACTTTGCAAAAGAGGGACACCGAGCGGTTCACAACACAAACTACTGGACGGGTATACCTTATTTAGGTATTGGGCCCTCTGCTCATGCTTATGATGGAGAAATACGCAAGTGGAACATTGCGAACAATGCGTTGTATATGAAAAGCATACTTACAGAGAAGAAACTCAACTTTGAAGAAGAAACCCTTACACCTGAGCAAAGCCTTAACGAATACATTATGACCTCTCTGAGAACTGTTTGGGGGTTAGACATTAACCATGTACAAACTAAATGGGGTGCAGAATACTCTGGCCAGATAAAACAACTAGCAACAGGGTTCATAGAAAAAAAACAAGCCGTACTACAAGACAACGTTATTACATTGACTAAACAGGGCAAGCTTTTTGCAGACAATATTGCAGCAGACCTTTTCTTTTAAAGAACTTACTTCACAAACATCATTTTGTATTTTTGCCACATGAGATACACGGTAGCTATTTTGCTCAGCTTCTACACATTTACATGCATAGCACAAACAACCTATAAAGGACAGATAACGGACAGATCGTTACAAGCTGTACCATACGCCATTGTGCAAGTAGAAGAACAGAGCAATAACGCTGTTTATTGCGATGCAAATGGTTACTTCATTATAGAGGTCAATAAAGATAGCGCCAAGACTTTTTCGTTTAATTGCCCGGGGTATATGGAGCGTAGATTACCTATTAGCAGGCTAAACCCAAACTCTATACTGATCAAACTGGATAAAACACAAAGCAATGCCCCTGCAACTGTTTTAAACGCTGCTAAGACTAAACAAGACGTGGTGGGCGACAAAAACATTTCAAACAAATCTTTGGTAAAGCACGATAAACTAGCTGCTCGTATTATGGGGAACTATGGAGACGAGTACGCCCTGCATCTGAAAGCTGAAAACCAGGGGATCCTGAATCAGGTACATGTATTTGTCACAGAGTATGCACAACCGCAAACAGAATTCAGGATACACATTTACTCAACTGGTGAGGATAAACTACCCGGTGAGGAACTAGCCGACACTAACATTGTAGTGCATGCCAACAGGGGCAACGAATGGATAAATGTTGACGTCAGCCGCTATTGTATTAACCCCGGGGAAGGTATTTTTATTTCTGCAGAATGGATCAACGGTAGAAAAGGCACCGAATCTGCCCCAAGCCCCACTGTTGCAATTGGCATGACAGACGACTACGATAAACAAGGCAGCATAACTTATCACAGAAACTACTTTAACAGTAACTGGGAAAAAGTCAGAAAAAAAACCGACGGCAAAGAAACGCCCATCAACATGATGGCTTATGCCAGCTATACATACGAAAAGTAACTAGCCGTTTATTACATCTCTGCGAATATTCAATGGTAACCTTGTCAGCAACTCATAATTAAGCTGGCTGGTCATCTCTCCGAAAGAGGCCACACTTATTTCTTTATCGCCCTGCATACCTATGAGTGTTACCTTATCTCCCTGCTGTACATTGGGCACATCTGTAATATCTACCGCAATACAGTTCATGTTCACAATACCAATAACAGGCACACGATACTCACTGATGAGCACCCTACCAGAGTTACTTAAACCACGGCTAAAACCATGTGCATAACCTACAGGTACTACAGCCACTTGGGTTACCCTATCAGCAAAGTAAGTGTAGCCATAGCCAATGTAGCTACCCTTCGGAACTGTTTTTATACTCATCACTTTGCTCTCCCAACTGATGACGCGTTTTAATGGCGATGTATGACCATTGCCCTGTTCTTCTTGCTTCACCATATACTCCACCATCAGCTCCTGACTTGGCCAGAAACCATACTGCATGATACCTATACGCAACATATCGTAGCGCATCTCAGGGAACCGTACCGATGCAGCTGAACAACAGGTGTGCACCATCTCCGGTTCAACACCTGCATTTTTAAACTGTCTTAAAATTTTTCTGAACACAATCTTTTGCTGCTTTAACCTCACATAATTGCTTAGCAGCTCTGCACCTGCAAAATGCATACACAATCCTTTAAATACAATCCTATCTTTATTAGCCTCTAAGCGTTCTATAACAGCTGGCATTTCTACAACATCAAAACCAGTACGATACATCCCTGTCTCTGCCTCTATATGTATGATAGCTTTCTTACCGCACTTCTCTGCTTCTTCTATAGCCCTGTCAAACCGCACCATATCAAACACATAAAACTCGATATCATTTTCTATAGCCCATACGATATCCTTGTCGCTCATAGCCCCCATGATCATAATGGTAGACTTCTTACCGGACACTTCAAACACTTCTCTAGCCTCACCGGCATTGAACACAGAAAAATGATTAACACCGCACTCCTCTGCCAATGGCACATAACTAGATATGCCATGACCGTACGCATTACCTTTTACAACTGCACTGATTTTTATATCCTTGCCAAAGTATTCTCTGAGAAAACCCCAGTTCTGCTGCATAGCAGATTTATCTAAAAAGATGTTCGTTGCTTCTATCAATTTTCTTGTGCTTTTTTCTGTATCGTTATAAACATATCAATTGCCGATGGTATGATCTCATCCGGGAAATCATATGCTGGGTGATGCAGCGGCTTGCAATCTTCACCCGACCCTAAACCAAACATTGCGCCTTTTATATTTTGCGTATATAGCCCAAAATCTTCTCCCCATCTAAAGGGTTCCTCTTTATCGTGATACTCCAAGCCTAAGTCTGCGCTCGCTTGCTTTACCAACGCTACTACTTCTTTTGCATTCTGGTTCGACTCGAACCGTTCCTGTTCTCTATATACTACTTTCAAGTCATGCTTTTGTGCAAACTGCTTGCCCTGTTGCATAATATCATTTAAAACTCTTTCCAGCTTTTCGCTACTATCAGCTCTTATGGTTAAATGCACCGACCCTTCTCCTGCAGAAGTACCGTATGCAATTTCTCCCATTTCTGTATACACAGGTGTAATCGTTACAAATTCGTGTGTGTCTTTTTTCTCCTCGTTATGTTGCAGCGCAGACAATAAATACTCACTCATTGCAGCAGCTGGGTTTCGACCATTCCACGGCTCTGCAGCATGAGATGTATATCCAACGAAAGAAGCAATAAGAGTAGTAACAGCAGGAGTAAAACTACCTTCCCTGCAAACCACTTTGTTGAGTGCATAGCCTGGTACATTGTGCAGAGATAGCACCATATCGATATTCCTGTCTTTAAGAATACCACTCTCTTCTACTTTTGCTGCCCCCCAACCAATTTCTTCAGCCGGTTGAAAAATTATATATACATCTCCGCTCTCAGGTCTTTGTAAGGAGTAATGCCTTGCCAGCCCCAGCATAATTGTAGTATGTCCGTCGTGCCCGCACTTGTGCGATACACCTTTAGATTGTGATCGATGATCAAAATCATTCACCTCTTCAATAGGAAGGGCATCCATATCCCCTCTGAACATTATGTTCTTTCCGGGAGCTTGTCCTTTGAATTTTAAGAAAATGCCCGTAGATGCTACCGGATGTACTTCGTCTATATCTAATTCTTTCAGCAAACCCAATACGTACTTCTGGGTCTCGCGTTCTTCTTTCGATAATTCAGGATGTTGGTGTAAATACTTCCTGATGCTCACTAAATCTTCCATGATTATATCCTTGATCGGCTATAATATAATAAATATGCCAAGTCAGGAAATTGCACTCAATACTTAAGGTAGTTTTAACACTGGAGCTTACTTATGTTTTATCACAAAGTCCTTTCGTTCTGTATGTCCGTCATACTCTAAAAAGAAACTATACTTCCCTTCAGGCAGGTTATGCACGTCAATTTTCTTTTGATAGCTCTCTTTTGCATGCTCTTTTAACTCCTTTGCTTCTGTCCACACTCTGGAAACCATTATGATAGAAAAATCTGTAGGCTGCTCGAATGTTACATACACATTTACATAAGTATTGGCAGTATCCGGGTAAACTTTAAGGACAGAAACTTCATCACCCTGGGCATAAGCCAACTGGGCAGACACTAACAAACACAAACTAAAGAATGCTTTTTTCATGAGTAGTATTTAAACAATAATATAAAGGTACATTTCTTATTCGTTTGTTAACCGTTAACAACTGCAGAAGTTAAGCCTTGTCAAATATTTGGAAACGGGCCTCTTCGTGTTGCATATTTGTGTCAACAAAACACAGAGATGCTCCGGCGTTTCAAAACAAAAAAAAACACACACATGTCTTACACAACAAATTTCGTACACGCACAGCCAGTAGCAGAAGTAAAGTCTGCAAAAGCTACCGCTACACAAAAAGCTAAGGCTGTAACCCGTAAAGACACCACCACAAAAATATTATTGTTCGTTGCCATTGTCACTTGTGTGGTATTGGCCGTGAATATTTAAAACATTGCCGGATTATCTGTAACAGTTCGTGTGATGCAGATATATTTTCCGGCAACCAATTTTCTCTCTTATCCTCTATATGTAAAGAAAGCCTCTGATCTCAGAGGTTTTTTTGTGCCATGTACCCTCACACTATTAACAGCACTTACAGCCAACACATTACAATAAACAGATAAACAGCTGCCTGCAAAGGCTTTCCGCAGAATAATGCCTGACTTTCTGTTAAGCGTTAGTTAACCGTTAACATATCTACTCGTTAACTGTTTACAAACCGAGCGTTAAGCGCTAACGATAATTTGGAATCAGGTGCTTTCATGTCGCATATTTGTATTGTCAAACGAAACAAACACAAACAAAACAAACATTAAGCGTTTCAGACAAAAAATAAAAAACACACAAAACAAAAACACACAAAACAAAAAACTAAGAATCATGCAAGCTACAATCAATTACACATTCGCACAGCCAACTACACAAAAAGCTGATCCTGCAAAAGCAATCATCCGCAAAGAGGTAACTCAAAAGATCCTTTTATTCGCCGGTATACTTAGCTGTTTAATTTTAGCAGTAAACATCTAATACAGCATTGCTTTAACCGTCATTTACAATACTTGCCACTATACAGGTATTGGCAGAAAATAAAACACACAGGATCATGCAAGCCACCATTAGCTTTATACATAGCGTTGCCGAAGTTTCTACAAAGAAATTTAAAAACCTATCTGCTTCAATAAAGAAAGCATTGTCTAACGAGACATACCAAAAAGTAATTTTATTCGCAGGAATATTGGGGTTGCTCTTGCTTGCAGCCAACCTCGAAAAGTTTGTGTAATCCATAGTCGGTTATGATCTTCCGACAATTACACTGTTTGTTTTAATTATAGTTGTTTGTTTGTGAACAGCCCCGTATCCACGGGGCTGTTACTGTTTTTATAGTTTCTCAAACCTTATATGGCTCACAGCAACATCACTGTGCACATACATAACATATACACCAGGTAATGATGGGGCTTCTAACCTGTGTTTACCACGCTCAAGATTATGATACCTATGAATTAATTGCCCCTGCATATTATATATGGTCAAATCAGCTTCTTTTTCAAGATTGATGTTCATTGCATTTCCTACCACAGGGTTAGGGAACAACTCTACCTTTTCTTCTTTTGACACATTTGCTACAGATGTAGGTAGTATAATATAGCAGCTGTTTACCATTGCAGAGTCTAAGTCTGCACTTTCATGAAACTTGTGATCTACAGAACCATCAAAACAAACAGACCTGTACTTTTGAAACGGATAAGCATATGGACCGGCATCTACATATGAATATAAGAAGCCTAAGCTACTGCCCACTCCTCTTATCCAATAATCATAGTACGATGTATCTTTATTAAAGAAGAATCTTTTTTCGTATTTACCGTTAGACAACTTCACACTATCAATATCCAGAACAACATTATTATAAGGCTTCCAGTGGAGCGTATCTCCAATGCTTAAATCAAAGTCATAAAGAATTGTTTCTTGTAACGGCAGTAACGGATCACCATATATTTTTTTGATGGTATCTGCTGACAAGTTGAGAATATAAACCTTTTCACCATCAACTCTAATACCACCTTTAGTATACTTAAGGGTAGTATCCGATCTTGTTATAGTCCTTGAATTAAAATCAAATGTCTCTATCCCTTTCTGGAAGCCCTCAATTACTTTATAGGTTTTCCCTTTCACTAATGTGTCACTTACAACGTAATCCTTATATATTCCGTAGTGTCCTCTAAAGTGTGCTAAAGGAGTATATATATAAAACGTATTGGTGGCACCAGTTTGATAAAAACTATCGAGTGCGGCTTGAGCGTATGAGGTAAAGGCACTGATTACAACTAGAATAAAAAGTATGAGCTTTTTCATAGGGCGGATATTTAATTCACCCTTAAGTTAAACAACAATTTTACTCGCGCCTAACATGCAAACTAAAAACGACAATTGTATTACAATACTACATCTGCTTCAATTCGCTCACCAAATCTTGCAGTACTTTCTTTGCATCGCCAAACAACATAGAAGTTTTAGGACGGAAGAAAAGGTCGTTTTCAATACCGGCATAACCCGGCTTCATACTACGCTTGTTCACAATAACATGTTCTGCTTTTTCTACCTCTAGTATCGGCATACCATATATAGGGCTGCCCGGGTCATCCATAGCGGCAGGGTTCACCACATCGTTTGCACCAATTACCATCACTACGTTTGTTGTACTCATCTGGTCGTTAGCGTCTTCCATTTCCAATAGCTTCTCATAGGGCACATCCGCTTCCGCTAAAAGCACATTCATATGCCCCGGCATACGCCCTGCTACGGGGTGTATACCATATACTACTTCAACATCTTTTTCAGCCAGTACTTTTTCAAGTTCATGGCAAGCATGTTGTGCTTGCGCTACAGCCAAGCCATACCCTGGTATTATCATTACCTTCTGCGCATATGCCATTAACACAGCAGTATCATTCAGACCTATCTCTTTGTAAGCGCCTTGTTCTTTATCTCCGGCAGCACCACCTCCTTTAGCACCGCCACCAAATGAGCCTATCAGTACATTCTTTAAAGAACGGTTCATCGCATTACACATCAGTATCGTTAATATAGTACCTGCACTACCTACCAATATACCACCTGTTAGCATTACAGGATTATCGTACAAGAAACCACCAAAAGCTGCTGCTACACCCGTAAACGAGTTAAGTAGTGATATTACCACAGGCATGTCTGCTCCACCAATAGGCATCACAAACAAGATACCATACAAAGCCGCTAATGCCAGAATACTATAGAACAACGCAGGGCTATCATTATAACCGCCTATCACCATTACTGACGACACGATCAAGCCTGCAAAAAGTAAAAAGTTGATCGCTTGCCCGGCAGGTATATTCTTATCTTTTATTTTGCCAGCCAGCTTACCCCAAGCTATCATACTACCTGCAAAGGAAACAGTACCAATGATCATCCCTAAGACGATCACTACTTTCATTCCTATTTCAGCATTGGGGTTATGATGATGTTCTACTATAGATATGAGCATGGCACAAGCACCACCCATACCATTGAACAGACTCACCATCTCAGGCATTGCTGTCATTTGTACACGCTTGGCAATGAGGGTACCTGCCACTGTACCGATGATCAAACCTCCGAATATCCAAGGATAGTTACCCAGTGGATTCCCGTTATGATCTCTGTACAAAAAGATAGTCACCACGATGGCTATTGTCATACCAACCGCTGCTATAATATTACCCTTACGTGCAGTTTCGGGGTGAGAAAGCATCTTCAGACCCACGATAAAAGTTATTGAACCAATAAGGTATCCTAACAAAAGTATTGCTTGCTGATCCATAGATTATTTCTTTTTCTTTTTACTGAACATTTCCAACATACGGTCGGTTACCACAAAGCCGCCCACTACATTAAGCGTACCTAGTATTACTGCCAGAAAACCCAACGTAAGAGCCAAGTAATCGTCTGATGGCGCTTGCCCCATAACAATGATGGCACCAATAATAACCACACCATGTATCGCGTTTGCCCCACTCATCAAAGGTGTATGCAGTACCGATGGCACACGAGAGATCACCTCTATACCCAAGAATATTGAGAGTATTACAATGGTGAGTAACCGGTACGTTGACGTGTCGGTAAACAGTTCGTTCAATACTTCCATATCAGAAAATTATGCGTTAGTAGTTTCAGGATTAATAAATGACAGTACTCGCTCATTAACGATCTTGCCCTCTTTTGCAACACAAGTGCCCGCTACAATATCATCTTCATAATTCAGGTTCATATTACCCTCTTTATCTATCACCAGTTTTAAGAAGTTCAGTACGTTTTTGCTATACACTTTACTGGCATCTGCGGCAGCAGAACATGGCAGATTTGAATCGCCTATAATAGTTACACCATTATGCACTATTGTTTCGTTGTCTTTGGTCAGGTCTGTATTACCTCCTGTAGAAGCTGCTATGTCTATTATTACAGAACCTGCTCTCATATCGTTTATCATGGCTTCCGTAATAAGCACAGGTGCTTTGCGCCCCGGTATTTGTGCTGTTGTAATTATGATGTCCGACTTTTTAGCGTGTTCGTGAATTTTAGCTTTTTGCTTCTGTTGATACTCCTCTGTTTGTAGCACTGCATACCCTCCTGCCTTAGAAGCATCTGCCGCACCTTCTACCTCAACAAACTTGGCACCCAAGCTCATCACTTCTTCTTTTACTGCAGGGCGCACATCAAACACCTCTACCACTGCGCCAAGCCTCTTTGCAGTGGCGATAGCTTGTAAACCTGCTACTCCTGCGCCCAATATCAACACCTTTGCGGGTGGTATACTTCCTGCTGCAGTCATAAACATGGGGAAGTATCTGCAGTATTTTGATGCTGCTAACAACACAGCTTTATATCCTGCTATGTTTGCCTGCGAACTTAACACGTCCATAGCTTGTGCACGTGTAGT
Organism: Bacteroidia bacterium; assembly: GCA_030429205.1. Taxonomy (GTDB): domain Bacteria; phylum Bacteroidota; class Bacteroidia; order Chitinophagales; family Chitinophagaceae; genus UBA5543. Next base: position 1,533,803 of record JAUICZ010000001.1, on the reverse strand, counting down.
ACGAGGTATATTATCCATGCTGAATACGGTGTAGCCTTTCTCCGCCCAATTTTGCATCAACTGTGTATTGAACAATGGGGAGAACACACCCAACAATACTGCATCTTTACGAACAGTATCAGGGACATTACCACTGTCTATTGACAGCAAGATATCAGCTTCAGAAGCAATGCTATTTCTGTCTTTTATTGAAGCACCTACATCTGTATAAGCAGCATCGTTATGAAATGCCCCTTCACCTGCACCACTCTCCACATACACTTGCACATTCATTTTTACCAATGCAGCTACAACCTCCGGCACCAATGAAACTCTGGTTTCCGCTTGCTGCTCTTTGAGTACACCTATTATCATAAGTTTTCAGGAATTCGTTTATATGAAAATAAATATTTTATTTCTAAAAGTGAAGTGTGGTTTAACCATAATTGCATTCCGTAGGACGACACCTTCGATTTGTTAGATGCTGATTACTTGAAAGCATTTATCAGAATACATTTGAATTGCAACAAATAAAAAAGCCTATGTAAATAATTACAAGTCAGTACTGTACTTGCTTAAACAGTATTATCATTTTAAAAACCAAAAATCTTAATTATGAAAATCAACACTAAGACAAGCTTTATAAAAGTAAGCCTCCTATTATCAGCATTTATTTTATCTTTTCAGCTATCATCGTTTGGACAAAACTGTTTAACAAACAGCCTAACCATCTCGACAGGTTTTGATAACAATACAGCTATCAGCCCTACGGCAACAGACCCTCACTGGAATATATTGTCCACATCAAGTTCAGGAAGCACTAATTTTTATGCCGGCATGGCACCTGCAAGCGCTACAATTGTAGCCCCATTATCCACAACTACAAACCCTATAGTTCAAATTTGGGGGACAATGACTGGTATTCCATGGATATCATTAAATGCAAATGAAGCAACACTAAATGCAGCAGCTATAGATGACAGGCATTTTGTAGAATATACTCGCAGTTTTAAACTATGTGATGACGGCAATGTTACAATAGACTTACAAATCCTTAACGATAATTACATCCATTCGATTACACTTGAAGAAGTTGCAACTCAACAAATACTAGGTTGGAACGGCCCATCATTTCAAACCGCAGGTCAACAAGGTTCAAACTACAACACTCCTTTCATTACGTCAAGTACTCATTCCCTTCTCGCTGGCGAATACATAATCCATATTACAATCGCAAACTATGAGGTTGACAACCCCCTTGGAAGTGGCAATTGGATGAATAACCCTACAGGCCTAAGTGTTTCAGGATCTGTTAATAGCAGTAACTTGATAATAGTAAACGATCAACTATCAGGTTGTGACAACTACGACTGTGATGATGTATCTGGCTGTAGTGACGAATGTTACTGGAGAGTAGAAGGAAATAACATCCTAAACGGAAACAATACATTTGGCACATTATCGCAACATAGTGTTGACATCATTACAGGCTCTCACGATAGAGGTATCTTCACCCCGGGGGGAGCAAATGCAACAGACAAGGCTGCTGGTAGATTAGGTTGGAATACACTGTCTCCTACTGCACGCTTGCATGTAAACTGTGAATTTGGTAATGACCCTGACGATACAGACCCTCAATTCCAACACTCTGATATTCGTTTTGAGAATCTGGAAACCGGAACAGGTGAAATATTAGCTATTGATCCAAGCGGATATGTTTACAACACTGAAGTTGACATCACTTCTCTGGGAGGAAATAATTGGAAATTAGTCGGTAACACAGTTAGTTCTACAGACTACATAGGAACAAACAACAACGAGAACCTAAGGTTCAACGCATGGGGTACTGAAAGAATGATCATTGAAAGTCAAGGTGTAACAGCCTCTGGTGACGATGACGGGTATGTTGGGATAAATACCACTGACGCTACTGCCAGACTGCACGTCAACTGTGACTTAGGTAATGACCCTCATCATCCAAACCCACAGCTACAATATTCTGATGTTCGTTTTGAGAACCTTGAACATGGTGAAGGCAATATTTTAGCTATTGATCCAGATGGTTATGTGTATCAAACTTCTTATCCTGCGGATATAGTTGGTGGAAGTGAAGATATGCTACAAAAACTTGAAGAAGAAGAAGAGAAGAACAAACAACTACAACAACAAGTAACCTCTCTTGAAGCACGCCTGGTAGCACTAGAAAGGGATCATAGCAACACTATTAATGCGACAACAAGCAGCAACAAATTATACCAAAACACACCAAACCCGTTTAATAATGAAACAGAAATCAAGTATGAGATCAATGTAATGCAACAGTCAGCCTACATAATGATATACGACTTGAATGGACGTGAAATGGCTAAATACCCTATAGATAAAGGTACAGGCAGTGTGATGGTAAATAGCAGTAAGCTAATGCCGGGTATGTACTTATATTCTTTAGTAATTGACGGTCGTGCTGAAGACACTAAAAGAATGGTGTTTTCAGACTAAAATATCGAAAACTACAAACCTACATACCAATAAACCACAATGACTAAAAGCAGCCCTTATTTCAAGGGCTGCTTTTTTATACATAACTTGAAGTATGAACTTTTACCAGCACATACCTGCAGGAGACATTGCCCGGCACATAGATGTTATGATGCACTATACAGACTTTATGCCAGACCATAGCATAGAGCGTGTAGTACCAACAGGCAATGTATTTATCATTTTTGAGCTGGATGGTTTTACAAGACACACTTATGATAATATTAGCTTAGAGCCCAATGGCACCTTTACTAAAGTATGGATATCCGGACTGCACAAAAACTACATTTCCATTTCTGCACATGAGCACTCTTCTATGTTTGTAATACAGTTTAATACAACCGGCGCTTACCCTTTTTTATACCAACCCATGACAGAGATAGCAGAAAAGGTATTGCCGGCAGAAGACGTGTTAGGCAATAGCATTATTGCATTAAGAGAAGACTTGGTAAACGCTGCTACACCAGACGAAAAGTTTGCTTTGGCAGAACAATGGCTAAACCTGCAATACAAAAATGAGTTGACAGCACCTGGTGAGTTGCAATCGGCAATACAACAACTAAAGCTGGAGCCTGTAGCACATTTTAATAAAGTGCTGGACAACTACCCCAAAACACAAAAACACCTTATAGACCTATTTAAAAAGCATGTAGGCACCACTCCTAAATACTACCAGCGCATACTACGCTTCAACGACATACTGCAACGCATACAGCACAAGCAAAAAGTATCTTGGACAGACATAGCCTACAACTGCGGATACTCAGACCAATCTCATTTCATTAAAGAGTTCAAACATTTTTCGGGCTTTAACCCACAAGAGTTTATTGAACAGGAACACAACAAACAACCCAACTTTTTTCCTTTAGACAAAAGTTAAGTTTCTATTGCAGTAGCAGATTTATCTTGCCACTTGTTAAACACAACAGCAGCAGTTATATCTCCTGTAACATTTATAGCAGTCCTGAACATTCCCAGCAACCTGTCTATACCAATAATGATCATTAAGCCTTCTACAGGAATACCTGCATCTTGCAATACTGACGCTAATATAATAACCCCACCACCTGGTATAGATGGTGTACCTATTGAAGCAGCGACGATAGTTACCATTACTAACACAATAGCGACAAGCCCCATATCCATACCATATACCTGTGCAATAAAAATAGTTGTCACACATTGAAACAAAGCAGTACCATCCATGTTGATGGTTGCCCCTACAGGTATAATAAAATTACTGACAGAAGGAGATAACTTTAACTTCTCTTCAGCTGTTTTTAATGACAAAGGCATCACCGCTGCAGAGCTCGTAGTTGAAAAAGCTAACAACTGTACATCCCTTATTTGCTTTAAAAACTTCATTGGGTTAATACCTCCTACCAAGCTCACTACTATTAGATAAAAAACCAACAGAATGAATAAGCCGAGCAATACCACCAAAGTATAAACACCTAACCCCGTTAAGGACTCTAAACCGACTCTGGAAGTAACTTGAGCCATCAACCCGAATACAGCGTAAGGCACCATCTTCATAGCCCATTTAACTATAACCATACATATTTCCTGTACAGCACTTAACATAGTAACAACAGGCTTCTGCATTTCATCAGTCAATGCTGTTATTGCAATACCAACTATAATGGCAAAAATAACAATGGCCAGCATCTCTCCGCTTACCATAGATGCCAGTGGATTATCCGGCAACAACCCTGATATAGCTTCAGGTAGTTCTCCCAAGCGAAAGCTAGGCTTTTCTACTGCATTACTCGTTTTTTCGTCTACCGTTTCTACCTGTACTGTAGAGAAACCATCCAAATATTTTCCAGGTTTAAATGCATAACTAACAACCATGCCTATTACTATAGATATCACCGTTGTAAAAATGAAGTACAGAATAACACGCCCTCCCATCTTCTTTAGCTGTTCTTCATTATTACTGGTAATCCCTCGTATTATAGAAGCAAAGATCAGCGGGATCATGATCATCTGCACAAGCTTTAAAAAAAGTTGTCCCGGCAATGCCAACCAGTTACCTATAGAGTGTGCAAGCCCTTCTTTAAAGAGTCCTGTATCAGGTGCTAAAAGCACACCAACACCAACGCCTAAAAACAACGCTATTAACACTTTTAACCATAAGCGTTTTTCTACCAGCGATTGTAAATAATCGTTTAATTCTTTTAATGGCTTTAGTTCTAGCTTAAACATGTTGATATATTGTACGCTGCTAAAAATAGCAGTAATAAACGCCATTGTAAACCCTAAGGTTAATATTTTACAATCTTCAATGTTCGGCTATCCTTATTATTACACTGTATTTAATAGACATCATTTATGGAAAAAGGATTACAAGAAAAGACGGGCAAGTCTTTGGAACAATGGATAAAAATTGTTCAGAAAACTAAACTCGATAAGCACAAAGCCATTATAGACTTTCTAAAATCGGAGCATGGCTTTACTCATGGCTACGCAAACTTTGTAGCCTTAAAAGCAAGGGGTGCAGATGCCGCATCGCACAATGCAGACGACTTGCTAACCAACCAATACAAAGGCAAAGAGGTGTTGAAACCTATCTACAATGAACTCATCAAGAAAGTATCTAAGTTTGGGAACGACATAACTATTACACTCAAAAAAGATAGTGTGAGCATCATCCGCAAAAAACAGTTTGCGCTTATAAAGCCGGCCACTAAAACACGTGTAGACCTTGGGCTAAAACTGAAAGACAAACCTACTACTGACCGCTTAGGCAACTCGGGGCCATTTGGAACAATGTGTACACACAGGGTACAACTAACGGACAAAAAAGAAGTAGATAAAGAACTACTGGACTGGCTAAAAGAAGCTTATGAAAAAGCGATTTAGTATATACATGTTTAAATAACCTACTGTTATACTTCAAAAATATCTACAACCTATTTACTGAAAAAAGAAAACCACATACCATATGTAGTATTATATTTGCCCTGTGAGGAAAGAGTTATTAACGCTACTACTATGCTGCGTTTACCTACCTATTGCAGCTCAACATAACCAGATACTGAATAAACGCTTTGGAGAACAAGTCAAGTATGTCGACTCGGTGTTCGCTATAGAGCAATCGCCATACTATTTAAAAAAAGCGCGTAACAAATACTCCAGCATATATGAGTTTGCACAAGAGCATAACGATGAGCAGCTAAAAACATACATGAGTCTGCTGATCAACACACTCGAACTGTATGAATCAAGTCGCGACGATAGTGCCCGTACTGGTGTATTAGATACTCATCAAAATAGATTGTTACAACAAATTGGCATACTAGAGCAGCAACAAAACAAATACTTGTACCCAACTGCTTTAATGTACTATAGCTCATTTCTTGATTTTCAAGGTCGCTATACACACGCCTTTGAGCTTAAACTAAAGGCGTATGAAATATATGCCGCATATACACTGAAAGAGTTTCCGGAAAAGCTCTTATTCCTCAATTCTTTAGGTGGTTCTTACTATAAATTTCGCGATTACTACAGTAGTGCCGAAACAATGAAAGAAGTGGTTGCTGAAAAAATATACGACAATAATTACTTCACTTCTGTTAATACCTATGCACTGTGTTATAGAAATCTGAACCAATGGGATACGGCTGAACATTACTTTAATATACTGTACCATGAAGCTATTGAATACAAAAGGGCAGACTGGCAGCTTATTTCAAAACTAAATATTGCGCATACTTATTACAGGTCTGGCAGAATAACTAAAGCACACCAATACTTTACTGAGGCATACGAATTTGCACACAAAAACGGATACAACTTTGGTATAACAGAATCTACAGCCAGATTAGCAAAAATAGCTTTTGACAGCAACTACTATGCTAAAGCTAAAAGGTTGGCACATGAGGGCTTAAGCGCTCACAACACCAACGAATGGAAGTTCACATACCACTCTGATGCACAACGCTTGTATGGCGTATTGGCAGAGGTATACGAACAAGAAGGAAACTACAGAACGGCATACCTATACCTTGATAGCTTACTTATGGTTGTAGATAGTACCAGTGCCAACAGGCTAATTAATTTATCTACTGCTATAAAAGCAAAAAGTGAGCTATTAACAGACAAATACCTAAGAGAAAAGGAAAACGCAAACATTGCTGAAGCCAGAAGAAAGCGAGTTTTATATACCAGTATTATTTGTATTGCCTTAATAGTTGTCATCAGCATACTATTCTTTAACAGACAATATATACGAAGGAAACAGCTGGAGGCAGAAAAAGATGCTGCTGAAACCAAACTTAGTGCGTCAAAACAAAAACTGGACAGCTATACCAAAAACCTGCAAGAGAAAACAAGACTTATTGAACAGTTCTCTAAAGAAATAGAACAGTATAAAAACTCTGCTAACCAGGAAGAAAAAAATAGCATAGTACTAAGGTTACAAGAAGCTACTATTCTAACAGACGAAGACTGGACTGATTTCAGGCAAATGTTTGAGCAGGTACACGCAGGATATATTTACCGATTAAAAGAAAAATTACCAGACCTTACCCCGGGCGAAACCAGATTTATGGTACTGAGCAAACTACGACTGTCTAACAAAGAGATGGCCGGCATTTTAGGTGTAGGTACATCAACCGTCAGAAAGTATAAACATCAGGTGCGCAACAAGTTGGGGCTACCTGAAGACGGAGACATCAATGAAGTTACAGACATGATCTAAAACTTCACATATATATAATAACCAATTAGTTATACATTAGGAACGTTTTAGTAACGCCCCTGTAACAACTAAGTAACAGGGTATTTTAGGCAGGGGAATATGTTCCCTGCATATTTGTACATGTCAAAACAAAGCTATCGTAAAACAGAAAACATGCACAAAAAAAGTAAAACTGTAAACTACGACATCAAGATCATCATTCTATTTATAATAGCATTTGCACTGACGTTTTTTATGTGGCTCGCTAACGCTTTCTAAACAACAATTGTAATTACATCATTTAGATGTCAGTACCCACAAATACCTGCCTATCACCATGACCTTATCACCATGATTATATTTTACAATAGGCAAGTATTGCCTATTGTTTTACTTAATAGTTATCTAAACCCTTTTCTAAAAACTTCATAAAGTCGTGCACAGAATTAGTGTAAGACATTTCTGCCAACACCTTTTCTTTATGGTTAATAATGTATAATACCGGTTGGTGTTGTGTGCCGTATTTCGTCAGCTGGTAATCTACCCTTAAAGTCCCCCAGTTGGTTACTTCTTTATTCAATGTTTCAGATCTGTATTTCTTTTCTTCAGGCAACTCTGTAAAGTCATCCACATGCAGGTCCAGAAGTACAAAATGCTCTTTAATGTAATTTGATAACTCTTTATCTACATAAACAACATCTCTCATCTTATTGCAGTTGACGCAAGCAAATCCGTTAAACCATAACAAAACAGGCTTTTTAACTTTTCGCGAATACTTCAATGCCTCATCTATATATACCAAAGATGGGATTCCGTAATAGGTGCGCCTCATTGTACAACCGGGGCATTTTGCGGGAGGTTCAGGATCGACAGCTGCTTTTGCCTCTGCCTGTTTCAGTTTTTGTTGATACATTACCTTATCCCAATTTCTTTTTGCGAATATCAGACCGGCATTCTCCTTCATTTGTTTGTATTCATCTGATGCCAATACAGGTTTTAGCCTTTGCAACACACTATCGTAGGTCAACTCTCTTTTACCGGCATCTCCAACCACCAATGCACCAACTACCTGTGGGGTTAACAGCAGTTCAACATCAATACTGTCCAAACCACAATGCCTGAGCAGCTTAAATGAATTAAATAACTCATTCGGGTCTGCTACATCGTAATTGAGTTTACTGGTCAGTAACGAATCGCAATTGAAGGTATTTTGCGCTTGAGTAAATAATGAGCAAAGAATCAATAGGGCTATCAGGGTACTTTTCATGCTGCCAAAAATAATTGATTTCTATTATCTGTACCCTTAGTACAGTTTTCTAATACAATGGTATTAATATTTTATCGGAGCCTCCATAGTGTACTTATATTTATGTTTATTATTAACAGTCACATTATAGTGAATTACCACTTTTTTATTCTGATAATCTAAATACCCTTCTCCTTCTATTTCATCTCTTTCTGTTTGACTGTATTTAAACGTCTGAGCGGGTATAAGAATATCGCTACCACAATTATACTTCGCAGCTACTGTTAGTTTTCTTGGACCCGGTTCTAAATACAAATCATAAATGGCATAAGCATTTCTGGAGATTCTTGTATTACCCCTATACACAACCTGATTTCCTCCATATAGGTACACACTAAACGTATCAACACTTGTTGTAAAAAAGTCCCCGCAATGGACATTAATGTCTACGTTTACAGTAAACGGATACGATACAACCTCTCCTGACTGAAGCTTACCCACAAACTTTATTTCATGTGATTTAATTGCAGCCAATACAGTATGTAGCTTAACATTAACAGTTGTTGAATTTGACGCACTGTTTTTGTCTAGCGAGTATGTTATATTATCTGGCAAACCTTCGATTGAAAATTCAACAGATTCATTTCTTTCAAACTCTACCTTCACAGGAATATCAACCATATCTACATTACCCATAGCCACATTTTCCAAACCTGATACTGTAAAAGCCGGAGATTTAACATCCTTATCTTCTTTCTTACATGCCGCAAATAAAACCAAAAGTGGCAGGATATATATTACATACTTCATGCTGCCAAAATAACCAAATAATCCCTTTCTCATGGCTTATCTTTGCGGCTTATGCATTATGTAACGGCAGAAGGTATCAGCAAGGCGTTTGGAGTAAAACCATTGTTCGAGGATATTACCTTTCATGTAAATGAGGGGGATAAAATAGCTATTGTAGCACGCAATGGTAGTGGTAAAAGTACACTGCTAAAGATACTGGCAGGGCAGGATGTGCCAGACAGCGGAGATGTGTGGATCAACAAAGATGTAACGGTAGCACTGTTTGAGCAAGACCCTGAGTTTGACGAAGATCTGTCTGTATTGGATAACATATTCCACTACGACCACCCTGTTGCAGAAGCACTACGCGAGTACGAGCGCATTACCGAAAGCAAGAACCAGGATGCAGAGAAACTGGCAGACATCATTACCAAGATGGATGAGCTGGGCGCATGGGATTTTGAAGCGAAGGTGAAACAAATACTCGGCAAGCTAAACATTCATCAGCTAGAGCAGAAAGTAAACACACTATCGGGCGGGCAGCGCAAACGCGTAGCACTGGCACAAACGCTTATAGACATCGGGTTTGAACATAAGCATGTACTCCTTATCATGGATGAGCCGACCAACCACCTGGACGTAGGCATGGTAGAATGGCTGGAGCATTACCTGAACCAACAGAATGTAACCTTACTACTCGTAACGCACGACCGTTATTTTCTGGATGCCGTATGCGATGTGATATGGGAGATTGATGGCAGCGATATGTTCACCTACAAGGGAGACTACGAAAGCTATCTGGAAAAGAAAGCAGCACGCATAGAAAACCAGCAAGCCAACATCAACAAAGCCAAGAGCGAATACCGCAAAGAGCTGGAGTGGATGCGCCGTCAACCAAAGGCACGTACCACCAAAGCACAAAGCCGTATTGATAGCTTTTACGAGATAGAAAAGAAAGCCAAGCAGCGTATAGAAGACCGTCAGGTAGAACTGCAGATGAAGATGAACAGGCTGGGCGGTAAAGTAGTAGAGCTAAAGAAAGTATACAAGAGCTTTGGAGACAAAGTGATCTTGAATGGGTTTGATTATTCTTTTAAACGTGGTGAGCGTGTAGGTATCATCGGTAAAAACGGTGCGGGTAAATCTACCTTCATCAACATGCTGCAACAAAAAGAGCAGCAAGACAGTGGTAAAATAAACATTGGTGATACGGTTGTCTTCGGTAACTTCTCGCAACAAGGGCTGGAGTATAAAGAAGACCTACGGGTGATAGAATATGTAAAACGTATTGCCGAAAACTTTCCGCTGGCTAATGGTGGTACATTGAGCGCTTCACAATTCTTAGAGCTCTTTCTGTTTACACCAGACCAACAATACACTTACCTTTCTAAACTAAGTGGTGGTGAGCAAAAGCGGTTGCAACTGCTTACAGTACTCTTCCGCAATCCCAACTTTTTGATACTGGATGAGCCTACTAATGATCTTGACCTACCCACATTATCTGTATTGGAAAACTTCTTAGATAACTATGCAGGGTGTTTGGTCATTGTGAGCCACGACAGATATTTTATGGATCGACTGGTAGACCATATGTTTGTATTTGAAGGTGATGGTGTGGTACGCGACTTTCCCGGCAACTACAGCCACTACCGTATATGGCAAAAAGAGCAAGAGCGCAAAGAGGCAGAAGAACGTGCCGCACAAAAAAAGGAAGAAGAAGCCAAAGCCAGTCAGCAAAAACCTAAAGAGAAAAAGAAACTCAGCTATAACGAGAAACGCGAGTTTGAGCAGATAGAAAAAGAGCTGCCCAAGCTGGAAGAAGAGAAAGCGACACTCACAGAAAAGATGAGCGACCCTGACCTGCCATACGAAGAACTGGAACAAATAAGCCAACGCATGCAAGAGGTGACAGAAGAACTGGAAGCAAAAGAACTACGTTGGCTGGAGCTGAGCGAGTATGCTTAACTATTTGTATTGATTACTTTTGCCCACAATAAATAATAAGCAAGATGGTAAAACCTAAATGTCCTAAATGTGAGGGCGAAAAATTCGGAGCACTGGAACAACCCATAAACGGGTATATTTATAACGGCATATTCGTTTGCTGTGTTGATTGCAATACCACAGTAGGCGTACTGGACTACGGCAACTACCTGAAACCCCTCGGTAAAATATCAGAAGACATTACCGCACTGAAAGAAGAAATAGCACAACTGAAAGAAGCACTTAATAACTAACCTCCTATCGTAATTTGTCACAAACTGTCAACTGTCAACTTTTGTTGACGCTTGTCACTTTTAAACAGTTGTTAACCTGTTTTTAAAAGACTATTATATAGTGTTTTACCTACAGTAAATCTTTATTGCCTTTATTATACAACAGCTGTATTACTACAATAACTCTCTCTATTTATGTTTATAGTAGTAAGTACTAATCTTATCTACATACTGTATTGTCAAGCGTCAACAAAAGTTGACACTTGACAATCAACATTACGGCACAACTTTATATCCATCTTAAACAATAAGTTTCTCAAACATTTGCATTATACGATTTAAATCGTACTTTAGTACGACAACAATCGTACTATGAGCAAGAAAGACATGCACATCACCGAAGCAGAGCTGGAGATATTACAGGTACTCTGGCAGCACGATGGCACTACTGTAAAACAGGTGCACGAAGAGTTGACACAAGAACGCGAGGCACGATACACTACCACCCTAAAGCAAATGCAGGTGATGTATGAGAAAGGGCTGCTAAGTCGGGACGATAGCCGCAGGCAACACATCTACTACCCGGAGGTAGACAGAAAAAAAGTGCAACGCAAGTTTATGGACAAGATGATGAATACCCTCTTCAGCGGATCGGCAGGAGAAATGGTATTGAATGCGCTGGGCAGTTACAAAACCTCTCCCGAAGAGCTGGACGCCATCAAAAAGATGATAGACAAAGCCAAACAAACCAAAAAATCCTAAGTTATGAATCAACTTACCGCATACCTGTTAACAGAAGCCATTATCAACTCACTGGTAGTAGGTGCCATCTGCTACATAGCATTGAAGTTTATTGTTACAGTGTTTAAAAACATACCCGCCATATATAAATATCACCTGGGTAATATCGCCTTGTTGATACCCTTGTTCAGCTTTGTAAGAAACCTGCCCGAACTCTTTACGACTAATACATCAGCCCCTGTAAACGATATCGTACCTGTTGCGTCTGAAACAGTTGCAACACTCCCTACCCCTGCACAAGTAGCACCTTCGGAACAACTGGAAGTATCCGCCACTTTGTGGGAGAGTATCAACAATATATTACAAGCTTATAGTAACGAAATACTGGTTTGCTACCTGATAGGGTTATTGCTGTTTACCATCCGCCTGTCTTTACAATATGTAGAAAGCAGAAAGCTGAAGGCAACTGCTACCCTGCCCGTTAGCGAGCACTGGCAACAACTACTCAACAGTACCAAACAACAACTGAACATCACAGGTAATGTAGTACTGGCGTTTACAGAAAAGAACATATCGCCTTGTATCATCGGGCATGCAAAAGCTATGATATTATTACCCGTATCACTGGCTAATAATTTAAGTACAGAACAGGCAGAGGCCATACTGCTGCACGAGCTGGCGCATTACAAACAATACGATCATTATATCAACCTCATCACCCAGTGCATCAACTGCATCTTATTCTTTAACCCTTTTACATGGCTCATTAGTAAAGAGGCTTATAAACACCGTGAGCTGGCTTGTGATGATGTGGCTGCAAAACGAAACAGAAATATTGAACTGGCAGAAACGTTGGTGATGATCGCCAATATAAAAACAGCAGAAAATACTGTTGCGCTCAACCTGAAAAAGTCTCCATTATTCAACCGCGTACAAACCCTATTAAAGATGAATAACGACCAAAAATCCTCGCCTAAGTTTTTATCACTGGGTATACTTACTATTGTATTATCTACGGCATTGGTACTCTTTAGTAATACAGAACTATTTTCTCAAAAGAAGAGTAACGACCTCACTGAACAACTCACTAAAATAAGCGAACAGTTATACGAAGAAGGAAACACCAATTACATAGTAGTAGATGCGGTTTTAGATAGTGTGGTAACTCTACCTGCAAAACTGGAAATACTATATCTGGAAAACGATCAGTTTTTTATACACGTCAACAGCAAGCAAATAGAATTAACCACAGAGCAAACTTATAAATATGCTACAAAGCTCGAAAACCTGATAGCCAGAGATAATGCAGGGCAAAGCACTACCTTCTCTGCACGCATACAACAAACCGTTACAATAGATGACATTTTAAACCCGCAGTCGTGGTTTAGAACAACTGAACCGGAAAGAGAATTTGGCAGAGGACTACATGCACCGCAATGGAAAAAGCTGCTACAACATATGGTAGACGACGGGTTGATAGACTTAAATAGAAAAGAAGATATTGTTTTGCAATATGCTGTATCGTCAGGCATAAAAGTATACGGGCAGCCACTTACTGAAAGCAATAGCAATAAATACAAAAAGCTGTTTAAAGAGTTGGTATTTGTTGACCTGGATAAAGGCAATGAATCAGGACAAAGAACGTACGAAGATCTGCGCAAGCTGTTTCCTGAAATTGGTAATAGTGAAATAATAGAAGCCAATAGCAGCATTATGTCTCAAGAAGAATTAAGAGCCTTGAGTAAAAAGCTATTCGATGAAGCTAACCAGGATTATATTATTATTGATGCTATTGCAGACGGATATTTAAAAGAAGGTGAAGACTTTACCGTCAGGTATAAAAGAGGATTCTTCTCGATAAAAGACAAAAACATACCACCGCTTAAAAGACAAGAGTATGAGCAAAAGCTACAGAACTTTGAAAAACAGCACGGGGAACGATATAACATGTGGGGAGAATTGAGTAGTACGGTAAATCTTACTGCAATTAAAAACGGTACTCACTCCATGTTTAAAATAGTCATACCCAAACCATTAGCTTCAGTAGACCGTCCACAGTCTGAACATCCTCAAAACGGCAACTTGATACTACAAGAAATATTCAAGGATAAACTGGCACGCAAGGATACTGTTTTAAAAGTAGTTTACTTAGGTAATGATGTATTTCTGAATGGCAAATTCTTGCAAGGAGAGGCAAAAGACAAGTACCTAAAATTATTCTATGAACAGTTTGGTTATTGGGACCTACCAATAATGCTAACACATACCAGCACTCAAAAAAATTCTATACCTACAGAGGACAATACCGACACAAACACTCCCACAGCTGAGTACGAAGAATACCACAATAAGATATTAGAAGAGATCTATAAGGATAAATTAGCACGTCCCGACAGTCTTGTGAAATTAACTTATGTAAAAAAAGAAATCGTCGTAAACGAGCAATGGCTAAAAGGAGATGTAAGAGACAAATACTTACAGCTGTTAGAAGAGAAATATGGTGATCTTGACTCTCTAAAGCCATTTATAAAACTATACAACATCAACTTTAAAGCAAATAATAGTCTCGATGATTACTATAAAAATTCTATTGAAAAAGAGTACGAAAAAAACAGTGATAAAATAGTTGAGCAAATATTTGAAGATAAACTGGCAAAACGAAAGAACTATTTGCATTTGTTATATACAGGTGATAGTGTTTATGTCAATCTCAAACCATTATCAGCGCAAATGAACAGCAAATATGTCCTTATGTTTCAACAGCAATACGGGCCGTTAGAGGAAGGTAGTAATGGAATTAAAATAACCAGATTAGAAACTGATAATCTAAATAATATCGAATGGTCTACTGCTACAGAAATACTTAGTAAAATGGCTGGCGACAATTTAGTTGATCTTAAACGTACTGTAGTAGTATCTTATACAGGTCATAATGTATACATCGACTATGTACCGTTAGAGGGCTCGATGAAAACTAAATACCTAAATATCTTCCAAAGCATATTTGGAGACTTGGACAAAGAGCAGCTTCCTTTAGAGATAATAAGTGCTAAGAAAAATGAAAATGGCATGCCGGTCACAAATATTGTGTACCGCAAAAATGCTTTACAGGACATCATGCAAGAAATGTTTGCACAAGGCAATATGAACTTCATTGTATTAAAAGCTTTAAATGACGGTTTGATAAAAGAAGGTAAGCGTTATAGTTTTTCATACAGAGATGATACCATTAAAATAGGTGGCGTTAGATTACCAAGAGCAATTGAGTTAGAATACAGCCAACTAATACGTAAGTTTCATAAAACACACCGTATCAATAAACACGCCTATGGTAGTATGCGCAGCGGTGGTGTAAAGCTGGATGATATATTAAACTCAAAGTCGGGCTTTAGAAAGTATAGAGCTTATGCACCAGATCCCATTAATGGCGGCAGACACATAAAGTCTGAAAAGATAACTGACAGAGCCATTGGTATGATGGTGAAAGATGGTGTTTTAGATACCACCCAAAAATACCATGTTAAATACAACTACAGAGGCATCACCGTAAATGGTAAAAAACTGGATGAGGAGCAGGCAGAAAAATACTTGCCCATGTTTAGAGCCGCACATGGCAGTAAACCACGCTTTTTAAGTAGTGATGGTATCAGTATCATGAGTAATAAATAACCGTTAGCAACTCGCAACAGCGCAACACAGGGGTTTTATAGTTAATATAAACCCCTTTTAACCATTTTTCTGTGCATTTCTTTGGGGCAATTACTACTTTAGTGTTTCCAAACAAAGTATTTAATGAAACTACTGGAAAACAAGGTAGCTATTGTTACAGGTGCAAGCCGTGGTATTGGTGAGGCAATCGCCATCAAGTTTGCCGAGCACGGAGCTCATGTGGCATTTACATACCGCTCTTCTGACGAGCGCGCCAAGGCTATGGAAGAGAAGCTTACGGCAATGGGTGTTAAGGCAAAAGCCTATAAGTCTGATGCAGGAGATTATGCAGCAGCAGAGCAGTTGGCCGCAGATGTGGTAAAAGAATTCGGCACAATCGATATATGCGTAAACAACGCAGGTATCTCTCGCGATAATTTATTGATGCGTGTTACCCCCGAACAGTGGGACGAGGTAATGAATGCTAACCTGAAGAGTGTATATAACCTTACCAAACAGGTAATACGCCCGATGATGAAAAACCGTAAGGGTAGCATCATTAACCTGAGCTCTGTTGTAGGTGTTGCAGGTAATGCGGGGCAAAGCAGCTATGCTGCTTCAAAAGCAGGGATTATAGGGTTCAGTAAATCGATAGCGCAAGAGTTAGGCAGCCGCAACATACGTTGTAATGCTATTGCTCCGGGCTTTATCGAAACAGACATGACAGACTATTTGAAAGATGGTGGTGCAGAACAATGGTTCTCTCAAATACCACTACAGCGATTCGGGAAGCCTGAAGAAGTGGCTGATGTAGCCCTTTTCCTGGCATGTGATATGAGTAATTATGTAACCGGACAGGTGATCAACACTTGCGGGGGCATGAATACATGATATTAACTATAATCTGATAGTTAATAATAAATGAAACAGCTAATTTTGCAAGATAAACTATTATAAATGCAGAAAATACACGCTGCAATAACAGCAGTAGGCGGATATGTACCGGATTATGTAATGACCAACAAAGAGTTGGAAACCATAATTGACACTACTGACGAGTGGATAAGAACCAGAACTGGTATTGAAGAACGCAGGATATTGAAAGGAGAAGGTAAAGGATCTTCTGATATTGCCGTAGAAGCCATTAAGGAGTTGATGCAGAAACGCGGTATTGGACCGGAAGAAGTAGACATGATTATTTGTGCTACTACAACCCCGGATATGGTATTCCCTGCAACGGCCAATGTAATATCAGACAAACTGGGCATGACCAATGCTTTTGGTTATGATGTTAGCGCAGCATGTAGTGGTTTTCTTTTTGCATTAACTACCGGTGCACAATTTATAGAAACAGGTAAATACAAAAAAGTAATAGTAGTAGGTGTAGACAAAATGAGCTCTATACTTAACTACGAAGATCGTACCACATGTATCATTTTCGGTGACGGTGGTGGTGCTGTTTTACTGGAGCCTAATGACGACGGCCATGGTATTATAGACAGTGTACTGCACAGCGATGGTAGTGGACGTGAGTTTTTACACCAAAAAGCGGGTGGTTCTGTAAAGCCTGCTACTGTAGAGACGGTAATGAACAGGGAACACTTTGTTTATCAGGAAGGTAAAACGGTATTCAAATTTGCAGTAAAGAATATGGCAGATGTTGCCGCTACTATTATGGAGCGCAACAACCTTACACCGGATGACATATCTTGGTTAGTACCACACCAGGCCAACAAGCGTATTATAGATGCTACACGCGAGCGTATGGGCATTTCTGAAGATAAAGTAATGATTAACATACAACGCTATGGCAATACAACAAACGGTACTTTGCCATTGTGTTTGTGGGAGTGGGAAAAACAGCTGAAGAAGGGAGATAATGTTGTTCTGGCTGCATTTGGTGGTGGTTTCACATGGGGTGCTACTTACATCAAATGGGCGTACGATAGTTAAAAAGTAATAGCCATAAAATATTAAAAGCCTGTAATAGCAGGCTTTTTTATTGTTCAATACTTCAATAATTGTTTTCGTTAACTAAGCCTCTTGTTTCTCTTTATGATCTACATTGGCTAACTGCCCGCATGCGGCATCTATATCCTTACCTCTGCTACGGCGCAAACGTGCGTTTACGCGATTCTTTTCCAGATACTGCATAAACTGCATGGTTTTGTCCTCATCCGGTTTGGTAAAATCTGCCTTTTCAATGGGGTTATATTCTATAATATTTACTAAGTCTGCCGGTACCTGGCGGTATATCTTCACCAGCTCTTTAGCATCCTCTATACCATCGTTCATGTTATTGAACAGTATATACTCAAATGTTATTTCGTTCTTCGTTTTTTGGTAGAAATGGTTCAGTGCATCAATTAATGCCTTGAGGTTATTCGTCTCATTGATCGGCATGATCTTATCACGCTTTATATCATTCGCCGCATGTAAAGACAAAGCAAGTTTAAACCTCACTTCATCATCGCCCAGCTTTTGTATCATTTTAGCAATACCAGCCGTTGATACGGTAACACGTCGCGGGCTCATTCCCATACAATCTTCAGAGCTGATCATATCTATGGCCTTTACCACCTGCTTATAGTTCAGCAATGGTTCTCCCATGCCCATAAACACAATATTGGTCAGCTTACGTCCGTAATGCTCCAAAGCCTGCTCTTGAGCCAATGTTACTTCATCTACTATCTCATCAAAATCTACATTACGCTCTCTGGGTAAAAAACCTGTAGCACAAAACTTACACGCCAACGAGCACCCAACCTGCGACGACACACAGAGTGTTACACGCTTCTCCGTTGGTATAATTACACTCTCTATAAAATGGCCATCGTGCAGCTGTAAACGGTTCTTAATTGTACCATCACTACTAAACTGGCTGTGATGAATACTAACTTTGGGTATAAAATATTCAGCATTCAGCTTTTCTCTAAGTGGTTTAGACAAGTTTGTCATTTCATCTATACTACCTGCAGACTTTTTCCATATCCACTCATATATCTGTTTAGAACGAAACTTTGGTTCCCCCCACTCTTTCATTAACGCTTCCAGATCAGCTAGGCTCAGATGCCTGATATTCTTCATTTTACAAAGGTAGTGTAGTTATCATGCATTTGCTACATAAAAAGAAAAACCATGTATAACTGCCCAAATATTAAGCAATCTTAAAATTTTAATTATCGTATATAACTCAAACATATTTTCATACTTTAGTACCAAACAGGTTAATTATGAAAAAAGTATTACGATTTATTGGTATCCTGATATTAGTATTAATAGCCGGTTACCTTATTCTTTGCGCAACAGGTTCGTCTACTTTGGATGTACAGCGCAGCACAGTTATTAACGGTAATAAAAGCCTTATTTGGAATCAAATTGTTGATTTGAACAATTTTGAATATTACAGCCCATGGAAAGAAAAAGACCCTACCATTAAATCTACCATTACAGGCCCTATGGGTCAGGCAGGGCAAATGTCTGCGTGGACCAGTGAGAATTCTGGTTCAGGTAGTATGACTATTACAGAGGTAGACGATAATACCATGAAATATGATATGCATTTCATAGAACCAATGGAAGGTGATGCAAAAGGCTGGACAACAGTTGAAGATGCTGAGAGTGGTGTTAAAGTAACATGTAACTACAGCGGTGAAACAAGCTTCCTGATGCGTGGTGCAAATACGCTTTACTTTACAGCTTTTATGGAGCATAAATTCGACAGGCAGCTAGAGTTGCTTAAAGAGCATGTAGAGAGTGGTGAGGCTAAAATGACATATGATATACGCGAACAGAAGTTCCCCGCAACGCAGTATGCTACCGTTCGTAAAACAATCAAATGGTCTGAAATGGGTGATTTCTTTGGGCCTGCATATGGAAGTATTGCTGGTGCAGCCGGTGATATGATAACAGGTAATGCACAATCTATATATTACACTTGGGATGAAGAAAACCAACAAACAGATGTTGCTGCAGCATTCCCTGTATCCGGTCCTGTAAAAGGCATGGAGATGGTAGATGTACCTGAAAGTAGTTGCTACACTATTCGCTATAAAGGAGGATACGCACAATCTATGGGTATGCACATGGCATTGGGCGCAAAAGCAGAAGAAAATGGTAAAGAAGTTGCCTATGTAATCGAAGAGTACATCAAAATGCCTCCTCTGGAAACAGACAGCAATAACTACGTAACAAGTATATATTACATACTTAAATAATTAACTAATTATAAAAGATTGAAACGGCCTTGCAATAGCGAGGCTGTTTTTTTCGTTATTACAAAGGCTAATTCTATATTAGCAATCGTACACTACAGCATTTCATGAAGCTATCTGTAATAATCGTCAACTACAATGTAAAATACTTTATAGAAGTATGCTTACACTCTGTATTAAAAGCCGCTAAAGGCATTGAGACAGAAGTGATTGTTGTTGATAATAAGTCACAAGATGGCAGTTGCGAAATGATCCAGGATAAGTACCCGGAAGTAACGCTAATTGAAAACAAAGAGAATGCAGGTTTTGGCAGGGCTAATAACCAAGGTGTTGCTATAGCAAAAGGGGAATATATCTTATTCATTAACCCGGACACGGTGATGCCCGAAGACTTTCTGCAAAAACAAATACAGTATCTGGATGATCACCCGGATGCTGGCTCTGTAGGTCCACGCTTAATTGATGGCAAGGGCAAATACGCACCGGATGGTAAAAAATCCTTCCCGTCTTTCTCTGTTGCTATATTTAAAACAACAGGTATTAATAAGCTATTCAGCAAGTCTCCGTATTTCAACAAATACTATGCTGTTCATGTACAAGAACATGAAACAGCGGAAGTAGATATGCTGTCAGGGTGTTGTATGATGGTGCGCAGAAGTGTTATAGATGAAATTGGCGGCGCCTTTGATGAAGCCTTTTTTATGTATTGCGAAGACTTTGATCTGTCATACCGTATACAACAAGCCGGATATAAAAACATATACTACCCTGAAACAACCCTGATACATTATAAAGGAGAAAGCACCCGTAAAGCGACGATATCTCATGTCAAGATATTTAATGACGCCCTAACCGTTTTTGTAAAAAAACACTACTCAAAAACTAATGCCAGCTTATTTATACTATTAATTAATGTGGGTATTGTATTGCGGGCAATATTCAGTGTAATGAAACAGGTGTTAAAGGTGTTGCGTATGCCACTGTTTGACGCTTTGATATTACTGGGCACCCTCAGCATTATGACACAGTTTTGGGTAGAAGAGGTTAAAAATATAGATCCCATACCTTTTAGCTCTATTATAAGAACATTTCCTGTTTATATACTACTGTGGGTATTGAGTTTATATTTTAACGGTACTTACGACCGATCTTATCGCGCTGTAAGGGTCGTAAGAGGTATGGCCATAGGTACCATTGTTATATTAGCGTATTACGGCTTGCTCCCCCCTGACTTGAGGTATTCTCGCGCCATTATCATATTTACTGGTTTCATAGGCTCTGTGGGCATGTTGGGCTTGCATGGTTTATTATACCGTCTGGGCATTTTTAAATTCATCCCCTACGATGAAATACCCGGTAAAACTGTTATAGTGGCCGATGAAGGGCATTATAATCAAACGGCAATTACGCTGAAAAATGTGCCCTATGCCCCTGAACTCGCAGGGCGTATCTCAACTAATATTGAAAAAGGAGGTGCTCTTGCCGGCATTAACGACCTACAAGCGTTTATTTACACTGCAGGAATACAAGAAGTGATATTCTGTGTAAACGGCTTGAGCTATTCTGAAGTGTTTAATCAAATGCAATATTGCGGTGAAGCATATGAATACAAGATACACCTGCCGAACAGCAGTAGTTTCGTTGGTAGTAACTCCAGCCATACCTCTGGAGACCTCTACACCATAGATCGTCGCTATAATCTAGCAGATTTTGCAAGACAACGTAATAAACGCATACTAGATGTGCTTTTTGCAGTAGGTTTTATAATGTGCTACCCTTTATTGATATTCATAGTTAAAAAGCCAGACAGGTTCTTCATCAACAGTTTAGCCGTATTGGTGGGCAATAAAACCTGGGTTAGCTACTCTTTACCCAATGCATCTTTACCAAAAATACGTGCCGGTATTATTCCTCCTTATAACATTTTAGACAAATATGAGCCTGACGATATGCTTAAAAAGGAGCTGGATACAGGCTATGCGCAAGATTACTCTACAAGTGGTGATTTAAAGCTGATACTTAACAATTTAAAATATTTGGGGAGTTTTTAGGAAAAAGTTTTGCAGAAATCAGAAAGTGTTTATTTTTGCAAACCCAAACAGAGATTCCTCTTTAGCTCAGCTGGTTAGAGCATCTGACTGTTAATCAGAGGGTCGTTGGTTCGAGTCCAACAAGAGGAGCACTACAGTAAAGGTTTTCAAGGTTTCATCCCTGAAAACCTTTTTTCATTTGCACAAGAATTAATACACCAGCTTTCTCGCAGTTTCTTCAAAAGCAAACCAAGCGCACCAGTTTTTCAGGTCGCCTTTGGGCTTAAATAGTTCACCAAGCTTTTCTTCATACTCATAACGTAAATCTCCTACCTCATCATAATGAGTATCAAAGAAGCGTGTATCACAATAGTAGATTAATGAGCTAACCATCCCTAACAAGCAACCATATTGCAGAATATTTCAACACCTTCACAACCATAGTCTAATGCTTCTTGAGCAATACAGGCTTTTTAGTGTTCAGTTCAGCCTCTGCAGAAAGCCAGCTCTTTACCTGTAGTACGAAGCACCAGTATAATAGTTTATTCTGCTAAGCCCATTTGAGCTTTTTTAATGCTATAAGTGCTATTATGCCAATTGACAACTCTATTATCATTGCCATTAACAAACCCTCCATAGGCACACCATCTAACATAAGACTTAATAACCTTCCGACTCCATACGACAAGAACACAATTGCAGATAATACAAGTGCCAAAAACTTCCAGCTTGGCTTAAAAGCACCTAATAATATAATAACACTAATAGCCAGTATGGCTACTCCCGGAGCTCTGGTTTCGCTAAGATGATTTATGTTACCTGATATCTCTATGCCATACTGTGCTTCCATTGCAGTTGGAAAGAATGCGAGGCCAACTCCTACCAATAAGCCAATTAAACCGGCTATAATTAAAAACACATTGATTAATCTGTTACTGTTCATTTGCATATTGTTTTAGATTGTTTTCGAATAACTAATGCAAATGTGGGGTGTACCGGGTTAAGACATTTGTTTGAGAAGTATTATCATTTGTTTGAAACGGATTATGCGCTTTTTGCAAACAAAAAGCCGAGCGTATAAACGCTCAGCCCCTATAAACCCTATCACCATGAAAGAACAAATATACTCATAGAAATCATCTGTATATGTAACAAATGTTACTTAACACAAAGCATTTGGCTTTTTACACAAAAAGGGTCTCAATTATGAGACCCTTTTACTTTTAATAAGAGAATTCTATTTCTTCATTCTGAATTTGCCTTCTGTTATTTTTTTTGTGTCTTTTGTCTCTTCACTATAACCGTCAAACTCGAAAGTTCCTTCAACAACACCATTTGCAGCACTCGTTACAACTATTTTTCCTGTTGTTGTACTACCTGGGGTTTCTGCTTTCCATGCTGAATATGAACCATTTGCAGCTGTGCCTGTAGTATAGCGAATGTAATTGTTTCCACCACCAGTACCCATAGTATAAGTTCCTGCACCATTGTAATTGAACACGTTAGCTAAAAAAACGCCCTTAGTAACATCGCTTAATGCGGCTTGTAGCGACAGAGAACCTGCATGAGGAGAGCTTACCATAGTATTACTACTCTGCATATCTGCCGACCAGTCTACGCCATCAACTTTTGCAGTGAAGTAATAATTTGTATTTGTAGTAGGAGTCGAATTATTGTTATTTGCAGGTGCCGGATCATTACTCTTTGAGCATGATATAGTACCTAACGTAAATGCCATCAATGACAAATAAATTATTTTTTTCATAGAAAAACTATTTAATGTAAAAATAGTGATTGAGGCATGGTACGATATCAGTGCTGCTGGGTATTTTAGTATAAAGGGAAAACAAATCGTTTCCCCTTTACACTAGACTTAAAGTATTACAAATCAGCTCTTAATGCCATAATAAAATTTCTGCCTGCCGCAGCCACGCCTGAACTATATGTTCTGTAACGTTGGTCTGTAATATTTTCTAACCCTGTGGTCAACCACAATTTATCAGTAAGCTTATACAGCAACTTAAGGTTCAATGTATACCAGCCCGGCGAGTATGGGCTGCCATTTTTATCAATAGCATACAAATAGTCTTTGCCAATCTCTTCAAAAGGCATATTGCCATATGTACGCTCACCACTATAAATTGTATTTACTTCTAGTGTCAATTTATTATTCGTGTATACAACTCTTGAAATGCCAAACCAGGGAGCGGCATGTCTTGACGGACTCAATGTACCATTATCCAGTTCATCTTCACCAAGTTGGTAATTGAACTTAGAGTGCAATGTCACCCCTCTTAACAACTTCACTTCTATACCCGCCTGTACACCGTGCACCTTTGATGTAGCTGCATTTTGTATTGCCTGTACACGACTCATTGCACCATCGTAGATAATACTATCCTGTCCGTTTAAAGCAAAGTTTCTTCTTACTAAAGCATTCTCCAGCAAAGTGTAGTAACCGGTAAAATCTATTTTAAATCTTTTACCAAATACTTTGGCGATACCGATCTCTCCATTATATGCATACTCTGCACCTAAGCTTGGGTTAGGAACAACAACAGAGCCTGGTTCAGAATCAAACACCTTCCCAATATCATCAATGTTTGGTGCACGGAAACCTGTTGAAAGATTTAAACGAACAGACCATGTTTTATCAGGATGATACACTCCACCCAAACTACCGCTAAGCGCCCCCTTACTTAAGCTGGCAGTACTGAATGGGAATGGATAAAAGTTAGTATCAAAGTTTGCATTAACAACATAATGATTGTAGCGAAGTCCCCCTTGCATAATCACTTTTTTGCTGAAAAAATGCTGGTAACTGACATAAGCTGCATAAGAAGACCAATCTGATTGCGGATACCTGGAAGCCGCTGCTGAGATCATGCCAGTATTGATGTCTTCATTGACACCTCTTGAATCTACTTCATCTCTAACTACCTCTATCCCATAATAAAGATTGTTTTTACCCAGCTTCTTATTTAAATCATAACCTAATGAATATGCATTAACCTGCTCTTCTCTCGTTCTTCGTTTAGGATCATTAAACCCTCTATCTATGCGGCTCTCTTTAAATAGTTGATGTGCGACTCTTATAGTTGCAACATCATAAACTCCTTTTACAGCTCTATGTGTAATACTCAGATTATTCATCATCCATATTTGCGGACCGTAACGCCACTCAGCACTTCTCGGCAACCCTTTCCTTGATCTCAGATGCCTATCGTACCTACTATAATCAGATGTTTGAGAATAATGAAAACCATACTGTATATCCCAATATTTATTGGGAGCATACCTCAACTTCTGCATCATATTCACTTGCTCATATGCAGTTGGCTTTTGCACTAACGGATCTTCATTTGCTACTAACACATCGTTACCGCCTATACGTTGTACATAATATGGTCTTTTATACTCAACCGGGCCTTTTGAACCCATTCTCAGATCTCCATAGTTATTATAACTAACACTAGTTACAGAGGCTAGTTTCTTCCCTCCTATGTTTACATCGAAATGCCCGGTGCGTTCATTATTTGCTGACGCGTACCTTACTACTGCATTTCCTGAAGACACTACACTACCCTTTTTAGAGAACTGCGGCGTTAAGGTTTGGAAACTCATTACGCCACCAATAGCATCACTTCCATAAATCACAGAACCCGGCCCAAAGAGTACTTCTGTCTCTTCAATTGCAAACGGATCCAGAGATATTACATTTTGCAGATTACCGCTTCTAAAAATTGCAGTATTCATTCTTACGCAATCAACTGTATATAACAACCTATTTGTTGCAAAACCTCGAATCATTGGGCTACCACCACCTTGTTGGCTTTTTTGTATGAACACCTCACCTGAAATGTTCAGCATGTCAGCAGCTGTTTGAGGGTTCTGCAAAGCAGTCCTCTGCGCAGAGATAGTAGTAACTTTATATGGAACATCTGCAGACGATTGAGTTTGCTTTGATGCTGATATAACTACATGATCCAGAGATATCCCATCTCTACTAAGATATACTGTAAAGTTCCTGTAGCTCAGCTCTTCGTATGTAAGCAGTTCTTTTTCATAACCTATCATACTCACTTGTATCTTATCGCTGCTATTAAAGTCAGATATATTTGCGTGCCCCTGCGCGTCTGTTACTGCAATATTTGCAGGATACCCGCTTACGACATTCACCCCTTCCAGAGGTGCTTTATTTTCTTTTTCTAATACGGTGATGATTTGTGCATGTACACTTGTACACACCAAAACCAACAACCATGAATAAACTATTTTTTTCATTGTAGTTGTTTAGTGAAACATTAAAATACGTATCGGATTATCACTAAACCTGAGGAGGTGGATTGGGTACCGCTCGATAAACAAAGCGTTTAGTATTTATACAAAAACTAAAATGATATCGCTGTAAAACCAACAGGAAGCTTTTTGCTTGTATAGGGTGTTCAGCTGTATACAAAGACTTTATAAAGTTGAGTAGATTCTGTTTTTGCTGTTGCCTATCATCATCTTCTCCTAATAAGCTCTCTGTCATATCAGCGAGCATATTATTCAATGACGTTTCATCTTTATCCAACCAACACCAGTATGATATATTGCCCTCAGCTTCCTCTACATAGACTACATCATACATCTCTCCTTTGTATTCAAACTCTTTACTATGTTCCCATCGCAACTCTCTCGCCTCTTCTACGGAAAAACACAAATGAGTTAGATCGCTTTTACATAGTGTTTTCTTTAGCTTTCTTTTTACAGATTTCCTTGTTTGATACTTTTCATAAGAAAGCCAGCCATATGTACCCAACACGGGCACTATTAAGCATGATAATAACAATATGGCAATCAACTGCTTCAACAAAGTATCATTAAGTAACTAATAAAGATAGAATAAAAATAGGGCTTCAGCCTGCCAACCGAAACCCTACTCACCTAACAATAAACGATCAACCTTATTTATGGCAACAATCTGCCTTAATAGACGTTTGCTCCATTGTTACTTTGGGACTTATATAAGGTATCCCCAAATTCAACCCCCTTAGTATAAACAGACTTCCGAAAAATAACATTACAACAGGCACAAACTTCCTGAATTGCATTCTTTGCATTAATCTTGTTCTGTCTTTCAATACCGTTAAGGCAATTAGCATGGGTGCTGTGCCTATACCAAAAGCATACATTAAAACCATTGCTGTTTGCACTGTATCGGCAGCCATAGTAGCAGAAAGTGCCATATAAACTAAACCGCATGGCAATAACCCGTTGAGCATACCTGTAGCAAGTAAAGAGCTAAGGCTTGGGTGCCCCATAAAGTGTCCCAACTTCTTTCTTACAAAACCTGTCCACGGCACATTCACCATATTGAACTTAGTAGGGAAGAACGACGCTAAACCCACCAATAAAAGAATGGCGCCCAGAATAATAGAAACATATTGTTGTACCTGTGGTTGAAAAAGAGACTTGAATGAAAACAGTATCGCTGCCATCAGTGCATATACGGTGATCCTACCAATATGGTATAATGTTATACCTAACCACTTTTTCCAACCTGTAAGAACCTGAAATGGCATCACCCATATAATGGGGCCGCACATACCCGCACAATGCAGGCTGCCTGTCAACCCCATAATAAATGCCATTGTAATGCTGAACGTACCCATTAGAATAAAGTTATGTCAGACTCCTGATAATACTTTTTCCCTCTTGCTTCCCACTGTAACTTTATCTTGTACTTTGTTTTTTGCAATTCGCTGCGCGGCACTTTAAAACTACCTTGCACCCCATTCATTGCTATTTGCTTATCCCATGCATCTTCTATTGGTGAATAAAAATGCACATTACCGTTTATCAACTCTTCTTTAAACTCTTCCGGGAAATCGATAGTTACAGATGTTTCATTAGCATGGATAGTTGCCGGCTTCGATAATTCAGCCTGATTTTTACCCGCATCCAATACGTTTTGATAATCTAATTCTTGTTGATAATAATCATCCGAAACAAGATCAAAATCTTGCCGCATACTACCAACTACCAGTGCAATTATTAATGCTACAAAACCAAGGTATAATGCAGTAACTCCCCAACCCCAATTCAACTTCTTCTTACTCATAATAAATAGTTTTACCCTGCTGTAAATGGCCCTAAGAAAGATGTTTTTATCACTTCAATTTTCTTATCACCTTCATATACAGCTATCTTAAGCTTTGTTTTTCTTTCTTTAATATCATCTCTATCAATATAGATAAACAATGTACCGCTAACGTCACTCTCACCAGGTACCATTAATTTTTGTTTACCTACAAGCTCAATTTTTCCTTCGAAATTCTCCGGCACAAAACGCAACTCTTTCTCTTTATATGTTTTATTCAGCAGCTTATAGTTATACAAGTTACTCAGTACATTATTAGGTTGCTCTTGAAATAATTGTCCTTGTGCACGTAATATAGAAATACCTACATCTGTTCTGCTAGTCAAAAGAAAAGCCTCAACACTAAGTAATATTACCATCACCGCCGTATAAGCTTTCATACGTGTAGTAAAGGTATTAGGCTTCTTGTCTGCTATATTAGCTTCAGATGCATAACGTATCAAACCTTTTTCCAAGCCAACGGCATCCATCATATGGTCACAAGCATCAATACACGCAGTACAGTTCACACATTCTAGCTGAGTACCATTGCGGATGTCAATACCGGTAGGACAAACATTCACACACTGATGACAATCTATACAGTCACCAATTTCACGTTCTTGGTTTTTCTTGAACCTACCCCTAGGTTCTCCACGTACATGATCGTAAGAAACAACAATAGAGTTTCTATCTAGTAACACCCCCTGCATTCTGCCATATGGGCAAACCACCAAACATACTTGCTCGCGAAACCAGGAATAAACAAAGAAGAATACAGTTGTAAATATTATCAAGGCTATAAATCCACCTGTATGCTCACTAATAGGTGAAGCAATGATCTCTCTCAACTCATCAATACCAATGATATACGCTAACAAGGTATTGGCAATGATGAAACTGATCACCCAGAACACTAACCACTTAATACCTTTCTTAAATATCTTATCACTGTTCCATGGCTTCCTTGCCAGGATAGCCTGCTCTTTTGCACTACCCTCTATCCAATACTCAATTTTACGGAACACCATTTCCATAAAAATGGTTTGAGGACATACCCATCCGCAAAATATCCTACCAAATACCACCGTAAACAATGCAATGAATACGATGAAGATGATCATCCCCAACCCGAAGATGAAGAAATCTTGCGGCCAAAAGATCTGACCAAATAAAATGAACTTACGCTCAAGAATATTGATCAGAAATAAAGGATGACCATTGTACTTGATAAATGGCAGACTGAAGAATACTACCAGATAAACAATACTCAGCCATGTTCTCGCATTATAGTACCACCCCTTGGGTTTCTGTGGAAACATCCACACCCGTTTACCTTTCTCGTCTATAGTCGCTATAGAATCTCTGAACGACTTATCCTGACTGCTCGTATTGCTCATCTTCTTTATGTTTTATTCTTCGGGCGCTGCTTCTTCAGCAGCTGTATCATCTGTAGTTGTTTCAGCCTCTACATATAACTCACCTTGTGGCTCTTTAGGCGCTGTAGGTGTTGTTCCTTGTAAAGACTTAACGTAGCTGGCCAACTGTGCTATTTGTTTTGGAGAGAAATCATCTTTCCAACTCCTCATACCCTTATCGGTCCAACCATATTTAATGCTCTTAAAGATATCTTTCAAACCACCTTTATGTAACCAGTATGCGTCTGCCAGATTCGGACCTACTGCATTACCACCACCATCAGGGCCGTGACATGCAATACAGTTCTTAGAGAAAAGGTCTTGTCCTGCTGCAATACCTGCCTCATCAAGCATTTCTACAGTATTTTCGTCTACGTTATTAGCAGATTTAGCCAGATATGCCGCAACCTCTTTTTCTCCTCTCTTCATCTCTGCAAGGAACTCTTCGCGAGAACTTGGACCGCTACCTAAGTGGTAATACCAGATGTAAATAAATGCGATAACAATAGTTACATAGAAACCATACTTCCACCATGGTGGTAAACTGTTATCCAACTCTTTAATGCCATCATAATCATGATCCAGCATGATATCCTCTTCATGTTCAACCGCAACAGCAGAGTGGAACCTATCCCAGAAAGGAATTCTGTTTGCAGCCTTTTCTGCCTGCGCCTGCTCATCTCCCGGTTTAGCTGTTAGTGCTCTAATCATCACTTTTATCAACAACATCAACACTATCATTACTATCAATTCAAGAGCTATTGTACCCATCAGCATATAAAACTCTATTGCCGGCAACCCTGCAATAGCTTTAGATACTTGAGGTGCGGCTTCAGCTGCATCTTGAGCAAAAAGCTGTGTACTGCTTAACCCTGCAGCTATTAATAACAATAATGCTTTAACAGCACC
The DNA here is from genome assembly GCA_030429205.1 of Bacteroidia bacterium. Classification (GTDB taxonomy): domain Bacteria; phylum Bacteroidota; class Bacteroidia; order Chitinophagales; family Chitinophagaceae; genus UBA5543. Next base: position 1,503,267 of record JAUICZ010000001.1, on the reverse strand, counting down.
ACTGTTAGAGCTACGCTCTTCTTTCAATTTCTTTTTATATGCAATACCCAACTGTGCCAGTGTACTACCCAACATACCTATACCAAACAGAAGTATAATGATGAGCGTGATCAAGCCAATTAGTATCGGATTAAAATCACTACCTCCACCATCAGCAGCAAAACCAACAGCAGGCATTGCTACTAAGGCTGCTAAAAGAGAATATTTATTGAAGTATTTATACATGACTTTATTATTTATTAATTGTGGTTTGGTTAGTCTAATGGCAAATTTTTCACGTCTTTGATATACTGCTTATTTGCCTTGATTGCCCATACTGCTAACGCTGTAAAAAAGATCAGAAATATGAACAATGAGATCATCGGATATACATCGACTCCTGTTATTGTTTCTAAATAATGTCTGAATTTCATTGCTTTCTTTTTTACAGATTAGTTGTTCGCTGTTTTTTGTTCCAGTTTAATATCCGTTCCTATTCTTTGCAGATATGCGATCAATGCTACTATCTCTTTATCACTCTTCACCTCAATCTTTTCTTTTGCCAAGTTTGCAGCAATCTCATCTGCTTGAATATGCATGTCTCCAACAGCTTTTTCATCATACCCCTCAGGGTAAGGCACTCCTAATGTTTGCATAGCCCTTATTTTAGCCGGCATCACATCAAAGTCTGTTTCGTTTTTGAATAACCACTGATAGTTAGGCATAATAGATCCAGGAGACATACTTGTTGGCTCGTACATATGGTTAAAGTGCCAGCTATCAGGATACTTACCTCCAATACGCGCCAAATCCGGACCGGTGCGTTTACTACCCCACTGGAACGGGTGATCATATATAAACTCACCTGCTTTTGAATACTCTCCATAACGTGCGACCTCACTCCTGAACGGACGTACCATCTGACTATGACAGGTATAACAACCTTCTCTAACATAGATATCGCGCCCTGCCAGCTCTAATGGAGTATATGGTTTTACACTGGTGATCGTAGGTACATTGCTCTTGATCATGAAGGTTGGAACAATCTCTATCAAACCACCGATACCAACTACTACCAAACTCAATACCAACATTTGTACAGGACGACGCTCTATCCAACGGTGCCAGTGTGTTTTACCGTGCTCTACATAAACTTTTGCTAGCGGTGCAGCTTCAGCAGCTTCCTGATCTACTGCTTTACCTCTCTTAATTGTTCTGTAAAGGTTCACACCCATCAATATTGCACCTACCAAGTATAAGGTACCACCAACACCACGCATTGCGAAGAATGGTTTCATTTGCTCTACCGTCTCCATAAACTGATACTTTAACTGACCAGTTGGTGTAAACTCTTTCCATGCAAGGCTCTGCATAAACCCTGCCCAGTACATTGGTACTGCATAGAATACTATACCAAGTGTACCTATCCAAAAGTGCCAGTTCGCCCATTTTTTAGAGTATAGCTCTGTTTTGAATATGCGTGGTATCAACCAGTACAATACACCAAAGGTTAAGAAACCATTCCAACCTAACGCTCCAACGTGTACGTGTGCAATAGTCCAATCTGTAAAGTGGCTGATAGCATTTACATTCTTCAAGCTCAACATCGGACCTTCAAACGTTGCCATACCATAAGCAGTAACTGCTACCACCATGAATTTCAATACCACATCTTCACGCACTTTATCCCACGCACCACGTAGTGTCAACAAACCATTGATCATACCGCCCCAAGAAGGGAAGATCAACATCACTGAGAATACAGTACCTAAAGACTGTGCCCAATCCGGCAACGCAGTATATAACAAGTGGTGAGGACCAGCCCAGATATAGATAAATATCAATGCCCAGAAGTGGATGATCGATAAACGATATGAGTATACCGGACGATTAGCCGCCTTCGGCAGGAAGTAATACATTAAACCTAAATACGGAGTAGTTAAGAAGAATGCTACCGCGTTGTGGCCATACCACCATTGTATCAATGCATCTTGTACACCTGCATACCAAGAGTAAGATTTCAACCATGTAAATGGGATCTCCCAAGAGTTTACAATATGTAGCATCGCTACAGTAACAAATGTGGCTATGTAAAACCAGATAGCAACATACAAGTGACGCTCTCTACGCTTGATGATCGTACCAAACATATTGATACCAAACACCACCCACACTAACGTGATCAGGATATCAATAGGCCACTCAAGCTCTGCATACTCTTTACCTGTTGTGTAACCTGCAAGTAGTGTAACAGCAGCCAATACAATGATCAATTGCCATCCCCAAAAATGGAGCTTACTTAAAAAGTCATTGAACATACGGGCTTTCGTTAAACGCTGTAGCGAGTAATAAACACCCATAAAAATACCGTTACCTACAAATGCAAAAATGACCGCATTTGTGTGTACCGGCCTAACTCTACCAAATGTGGTTTCTGCTGTACTGAAGTTCAGTGCAGGAAATACTAGCTGAAAAGCGGCTAGTAGACCTACCAGCATACCTACCAACCCCCAGATGATGGTTGCATAAGCAAACCATTTAACGATCTTGTTGTCGTAGTAGAACTTATCCAGTGCCTGACCTGATAATTGTTCTGAAGCGTTACTCATGTATTTAGTCTTTAGATTAGATTATTTATTGTCCTGTATTTCGTTATCGTGCAACATTCTCATAGCAGAGCCTTCCTGATCTTCAAATTGGTTAGAGCGCACACTCCATATGAAGCCAAACAGAAAGAAAGAGGCTACAATAATGCTTGCTATAACTAATAAATACAATGCGCTCATCTGCTACAGTTTATTTTATATATCAAAAGTATTACCCAACAGCACCTACTACTATGACCTAGCTCAAGGCAAAACATGATTATTGTCATGTTTTTGTCTGCGCGCTTAACTGCAGCTTATAACGCCTCGCCATCAGGCTACTTAAGCCTGTTGTTATCAACACAATAGTAATTGTGCTTGCCGGCATCAATACAGCTGCAAACAGTGGATTCATAAGCCCCTGCATAGAAATAGTTAAACCAATTATATTATATATAATACTTATCGCGAATGTGATGTTTATTATTGTTCTGCCTGATTTGGCCAGTTTCATTAAACTCGGGAACTGAATAAACTTTTTAGCATCTAAAATAGCATCGCAAGATGGAGTGAAGTTGTTCACGTCTGACGCAAGTGTAATTCCAACATTACTTTGTTGCAGTGCGCCGGCGTCATTTAACCCATCGCCTACCATCAACACTTTTTGCTCTTGCTGTTGAAGTGATGCTATATAATTCAACTTATCAACAGGCTTTTGCTCAAACAGCAGTTTACTGTCAGAGCTAAATACCTCTTGTAAAGATTTTTGCTGCCTGTTATTATCCCCAGACAGTAATGATAATTTATAGTTGTGATTAAGGTTCGATAAAACCTCAGGTATAGAGTCTCTTAATTTAGGTGTGATTTCAAAAGCCGTCAACTTATTGTTGATACGTATGTAACATGCTGCATTTTTGTTAGCTGAGGACTCTTGCACGTTTACAAAAGTTTCAGAACCTATCAAAATATCATAGCCGCCAACACTGGCCTGTACACCATTACCGGTGTACTCTTCCCAACTGCTACATGATAATACATCTTGTTCTCCAACGTACTTAACTATAGCCTTACTATAAGGGTGACTACTGGATATTGCAGCGCTGTATATTGCCTGTATTTCATTTGCAGAAAGATCGTCACCCGTAAAAGAATACTCGTTTACATCTTCTGTCAGCGTACCTGTTTTATCGAATACTATGTGATTAATATACCCAAGCTGTTCTATTACAAAAGCATCACGAAGAAATAAACCATTATTACTTAATAGCCTGAGTAAATTACCATTAGTAAATGTCACAGCTAGCAATAATGCACATGGACAAGCGATAATAAGCATTGCTGTAACAGCGGGTATTAATTTAGAAAAATCTGTAAATGCCCAATATACAGCCGTTGCAGCCACCAACACAAGCAATACAACTGTAAAGTATTTACTCAATACATGAATTACGCTATTCTGCCTGTTCTGAGTTGTTTTATCCTTTTCAAATGCATTGTGGTTCCACAAAGAGGTCAGGTAACTACCGGCAACCGGTTTCACTATCTGGATAGTGAGTTGCTCTCCTTTTTGTCTACCGCCCGCATACACTGTTTTGCCTACATCTACACTAACCGGCTCACTCTCTCCTGTAACAAAACTATAATCGATACGGGCCCTACCTTTTACTACAATAGCATCAGCCGGAATAATCTCATCATTATGTAACTCTACTACGTCTTTTTCCTTTAACTCCTGCAAGTGCCTGCTTACTACACCGCTCTCTGTTACAACATTCACAGCGATTGGAAAATATGCTTTATAGTCTCTATGAAACGATATCGATTGATAAGTTCGATCCTGAACAATACGCCCTACTAACATGAAGAAAACTATACCACTCAAACTATCAAGGTAACCAGCACCTGTAGCCGTACCAATCTCGTACAAACTACGAGCGAACATGATGATCAATGCCAGTGCTATTGGAGCATCAATGTTCAGCATTTTTTGTTTTAAACCTGCCCAGGCATTTGTAAAAAATTCTGTTGCACTATAAAAGAATACAGGCAAAGCAAGAATGAGATTCATTATCCTAAACAGGTTCGCATATTCATGCTGTATACCATTACTGATAGACAAATATTCAGGAAAGCTTAGCAGCATAATATTACCAAAGCAAAAACCGGCAACACCTAGTTTGTATATGCGCTTTTTATCAAAACTGCTTCTTTCTTTTTTGTCTGTTTCATCCAGACTTATATATGGCTCATAACCAATAGTGGTTAACAGTTCTACTATTTGCCTAATAGTTATCTCAGCCTTTCTAAACTGTATTGTTATTTCTTTTTTGGTAAAATTCAGCCTGCTTTCTACAATTGCTGCATTAAGTTTCTGCATATGTTCCAGCAACCACATGCAAGAGCTGCAGTGTACACCAGGCAAATAAAAGGTTACTATAGTATTGTTACCGTCTGTAAACTTGTATAATTTCTTAGCGATATCCTCATTATCTAAATAAGCATACTTATCTTTTCTTACGGGCTTGACTTGAGACAACCCGGGGTGATTTTCTAACTCATAATAATTGCAAAGACCATTTTCGTTGATGATCTCGTATACAAGTTTACACCCTTCGCAACAAAATAACTTATCTTGTACAGAAAGTTTTGTAGTGGTACACGCTGTACCACAATGGTAACAAAGGTTGCCGCCTTCAAGCTTTTCATCAGCAGGTCTGGATAGTATTACCGTATTTCTTTGCTTAGTTTGGGGCATTAACTTATGCTATTCTAGTATACTTTAACGAGCAATTAAATATACCTATTTACCTTCTCAATGTCAATGAATTATATATTGTATTTAGGTTACTTCTACATCTGCACAACCAGACAATCTACGCGTGTATAGCCTTTTGGGCCTCCAGTACTCGCGGTATAAGGTTGGCTTCTTCCAGATAAAACAACTCTGTAAGTACTGTATCCATGATCATCATTTCATTACGCAATGTTTTGTAACTGGCCGGATAGTCCATATCAGAGTAAAGAGGTAGTGCTACAGTTTGTAGTCTAAATAATATTTCTTTTATCCGTTTATGAGAGTCTTTCAAATTAAACAAGTATGCATTGTGTTCAACATGACAACCACCGGAACAGTTGCGACAATCATGCCCCTCAACTTTTTTCACAGATAAATCTTTTATATAAGGCAGTATAACATCTTGCCTTAAACCAATTAATTCATCTATCTGTTCTGTCAGTTTTGTTGCCAGGCTAACGTATAAATTAGTAGAGGAATGCGCCCCATCTGCTAATACTCTGCCCGATAAGTTCGATACATTAACACACAAGCCTTTTAACACATTGTAATAGTCGTTATTAAGTTTTTGTACCAAGTCATCAAGATCGCTGTGACGGTATTGGGAAAATAGTACTGTAGCCATGATTTCCAATTACTTTATACGAAAGTAAAAGGATGCAATACTGTAAAAAATGACTGTTGTGTGTGCAAAACATGACTTTTGTCATGTTTTATAGAATTAATTATAAACGTTAGCTGTCTTAACGAGCTTATCCTGATCGATTATTTTGATCTTTTTACCTACAGATTCAACTATTCCATCTTTTTTAAATTCAGACAGTAGCCTTATAGCCGTTTCCGTAGCAGTACCAACAAGATTAGCAATATCCTCACGCGATAAAACAACGTTTATAGTCGCCTCATCTTCTTCAAAACCATAAGTTTCTCTTAAAAAGAGTAATGCCTCTGCCATACGTTCACGTACAGGCTTTTGCGCTAAATCGGTAATCGACTGTTCTGCTTTACGAAGCTCTGTAGACAACATCTTTATAATATCTAAGGATAAACCAGGGTTAGTCTTCAAAACCCCAAAGAAAGAGTCTTTAGGTATAAAACACACATCCGTATCATCCAAAGCTACAGCGCTTGCATTGTAACGCTCACTACTCAACAATGCTCTATACCCTAAAACATCACCTGCTTTGGCCATACGTACTATCTGCTCTTTACCATCCTGCCCGGTATGCTCAATTTTCACTTTTCCATCATTTACACAAAACAGACCTAAGGGATGACCGCCTTCATTAAAAATTACTTGCCCTTTTTTATAGGACATACACGACTTAGTAGCATCAAATGCCGCAAGCTCATCTATTTCCAGATGACAAAAGATAGATTTGTGTCTTGCACCACATGTTGCACACTCTTGATGGAAGTTTACCTTACCTGCCAAAGCTTATGATTTTGAACAAATATACTTTTAATATTCTTACACTAAAATACAAGATTAATTACTTAACACATAACACTTTACAATTAGATAAAACTATTACTATTAATGTAAAATCAATACTGGAACTATTTACTTATTTTACAACCAGATGAAAAGTTTTGCCAGTGATAATTATGCAGGAGTACTACCAGAACTAATGGATGCACTGCATACAGCTAATCAGGAACATGCACGCTCTTACGGTGCAGATGATATAACGGATAGAACCACTCAGCTATTCAGAGATATTTTTGGTACCGATGTAGATGTACACTTTGTATTTAACGGTACAGGCGCTAATGTATTGAGCATGGGTGTGGCTACACACTCATACAACTCTGTCTTGTGTGCCGAAACCTCTCATATGTATTGGGATGAATCAACTGCACCAGAAACATTTACCGGTTGCAGGTTTATACCAACAACGATTAATAAAGATGGCAAACTCACACAAGAAACCATTAATGAACGACTTATCCGCAAAGGGGATATACACTTTGCTCAACCCAAAGTAGTTTCTGTAACACAAACTACAGAATATGCTACTACGTACACACTAGAAGAGTTGAAAGCGATAGGTGAACTTACAAAGTCGAAAGACTTATATTATCATATGGATGGGGCACGTTTTTTTAATGCAGTCGCTGCACTTGACTGTTCAATTAAAGAAATGAGTACAGATGTCGGGCTGGACTTACTTTCTCTGGGGGGCACAAAAGCCGGAATGATGTTTGGGGAAGCTGTTATTGTCTTCAACCCGGAACTAAAAAAGCATATGGCATACAAGCATAAGCAAAGTATGCAACTGGCCTCAAAAACAAGATTTATCGCCGCACAGTTTGAGGCACTGTTATCAAACGATTTATGGAAAAAACATGCAACTCATGCAAACAGCATGGCTACCCTTCTGGAAAAATCAATAAAAGATATTCAAGGTGTTGACATCACAAAGCCTGTTTGCGCGAACGGAGTCTTTGCTAAACACCCGGAAAGCTGGAATGAACAAATGTGGGAGCAATATCCATATTATGTTTGGGATGAGCACACAAACGAGGTGCGTCTAATGTGCTCATGGGACACTACAGAGGAGGAAGTGAAAGGATTTACCGAATTAATGAGAAAACTTTCATCCTGATGTTATCTCATTACCCGTATTCGCTCTACGCTACCACCTGCTTGTATCATATATAAGCCACTGTGTAAGCCCCCTACATTTATACTTATTGTGCGTCTATCTGCTACTATACTACGTATTACTCTGCCATACATATCTGTCAATACTACCCTATCGCTTGGGGTTAAATTCTCTATATAAACCACTTTTTCGGATGGATTAGGGTATACCTTCAAACCTTTAGAGACCTTAACTTTATTAATACTTGCAGGAATTTTACTAATAATAGCTGTTGACCACGTATCAGGCTTCCCGGTATCTGCAGCCATGGGCCATAACTTCCAAAAGCTTGAGGTATTTGATACTAACACTGACATAGCTAAGGTATCTTGAGTTGAAGGGTTAAACCCAATTTTACTAAACGGTATTCTTATTTCCACCATGTTTGATGCGGGTGGGCTGGGAGTAAAGTTAGGACCAGCATCCCAACCGGGTTGTGTTACAGCACAGCTATCGTATACACCATAAGCTCCGTTATGTTCACAATCCTGCGCTGAAACATGAAACCACCACTGCCCTGGCTGCCAGGCAGTAGTACGTACATATTGGGGATCTAAAAGTACTTCCGGAAACTTGAAAGCTGGCCCTGCATCAAGGTTACCACTAAATGCATAATACAGAGCATTCATATCATGCTTACACCATACAATAACACTATCTGTAGAGGTATTAGGAATAACCACTTCAAGACGATGTTGCCACTCCATACTATTTAATACACCATCAATAGTTACTGTATTAGTATCATATGGTACAGTCACAGTCTGAGCATTTGTGCTTTGGGCAAAGAATATTATTAGCAAACAGAATAAAGAAAGTCTCATACAGATTGAATTTACGGACCCAATCTACGAAGACTTTCTTAGTTTAAAACGCCGCTCTATTTCTTTTAACAATTACCAGACAAATGATTACTGTCGGTTAAGGTTTCAGCAAAAAATATTCTTTAGAACCCACTTAAGAACTTTGTACACCGTTAGCATGTTATTGGATACCAACCTGAACCTCAGTAATGTTATTTTCCGGATGTTCAAAGTCTACATTAATATATAGCTCTCTGCAAACTGTTGTCATTTGATGACCGGCAGCATTAATATCATTTATAAGACTTTTATACACACCGGCAAATTCCTCCCACTTACCGTAATGAATAGTAGACGCATGTTTAAACGATGGCATGTCTTTGATATCGTAAGTTTCCGGTTTCCCTTCTCCTTGTACGGGAATTACTACCTCTAAATCAAACTCTGTGTCAGGATTGCCATCTGCATTATAATAAATCCAGTATACCGGACCTGCAGGAAATAATTTAGCTTGTACAGCATCATTATACAAGTCTTGAGCTACCATGCCTACAGATTCGCTCAATGTCTTTAATGTTGCTTTCTTTCTGGAATAAATCCCTTTAAAAGGTTGTTGTGTTTTGATATTCATAGTTTATATTTTTCACAAAACAACAACCCCTTAGTGACAGCCCTATGTCAACAGGTTTTAGATTTCTTACAAATAATGCTCTTGCAACTCTTTAATGAATTTGCACATTTCGTCTTTCAATGCGGAAGGGCTCTCAACCTGCACCTTCTTACCGTAACTAATGAGCCACTTAGCAAAATAGGAAATGGATGGTGTTAAAAAAGTCATCTTAACAGTGCTACCATTATCTTCCTCATCAGCGTATCCGAAATAGAACTTCTGGTCGTTTATATATGGTACCACCTGTTTATCAAACACTACTACTACCTTAACAAGTTGGTTCCTGTTAGTATACCTGACCATGTATTCCGTAAGTGAGAGCTTTTCTTGAACAAAATTGATGTTGGTATGCTTTAGCCCCTTTATTCTGTCCAGCCTGAAATCTCTATAATCATTTCTTAGTGTACACCACGCTACTAAGTGCCAGTAGTTACCAATAAAATAAATACCTACAGGCTCTATTACCCTATTTGTATTCTCTCCGGTATAGTTTGCCCGGTATGACATCTCAACAGCTTTCTTATCGCTTATACTTTTAAGCAAATCATACATATAACTATTGTCCGGCATCTTGTTATACTTATATATCTGTATAACATTTTCTATGTTTTCAAGCATTCCCTTCTCATCGCTCCTTAACACAGATCGTACCTTATACATAGCATCACTATACCTTCGTACAGTTGCCTCGTCTGTAAACTTGGCTACCAACTTTTCAGCGGTAATAAACGCTGTAGCCTCCTCTTTTGTGAACATCACCGGCGGAAGCCGATAACCATCCATGATACGATAGCCAGCTCCTGCCTCTCCTATTATTGGCACACCTGCTTCTTCCAGCGTTTTTACGTCTCGGTACACTGTCCGCAAGCTTATCTCAAATCTATCTGCAATGTCTTGAGCTTTGACTATTTTCCTAGACTGTAACTGGACCAATATTGCCGATATTCTGTCGATCCTATTCAAAACAATTTATATTATCAATTAAAAATAGCCTTATAGACAGAACTATATTAAAATGATACAAAAAAACTTGGTAAAAAACTTTTTGAAATCTGCTGAATAGACATATCTTTGCAATCCCCAAAACATGGGGTGTTCTTGTAACATGGTGAGGTGGGTGAGTGGCCGAAACCATCAGTTTGCTAAACTGACGTACGTTTCATCGCGTACCGCGGGTTCGAATCCCGCCCTCACCGCTCGGCGATAAAAAAATATTAGTAGCAATACTGATACACCGGTTCGGGAAGTGGCGCAGGCCGGTAGCGCATCTGGTTTGGGACCAGGGGGTCGCAGGTTCGAATCCTGTCTTCCCGACATAAATAAAAAGCCTTGACGCATGTCAAGGCTTTTTTTATTAATTAACTACTGCTATTAGCATCCCGTCGTGGTCTTTTACACCAACTGTTTGAAGTATCGTAGTAGTAACTCGCTTGTCTGCAGATAGTGCTTTGTTTAATCTACGCACTCCTAGAACTGCTGCATCTGTGCTGGCATCATCAAGAACTTTCCCATCTCGAACAACGTTATCAGCTACAATTATTGCACCTGGCCTACATAGTTTTATAGCCCAATCAAAATACTCTAAATACGGGGGTTTATCTGCGTCAATAAACACCATATCAAATTTTGGGGTATTGGTATTATATAGCTCTTCAAGTGTTGTAATAGCTTTACCCACTCGTAGGTCAACCTTTTCAGACACATCGGCAATCTTAAAGTTTTGCCTGGCAATACCTGCGAAATCTTCATCAACCTCTAATGATATTACTTTACCATTATTACCCAATGCCCTAGCCAACCATACGGTGCTGTAACCGGCACAAGTACCTATTTCCAAAATATTATTCGCCGTAGATAATCTGGCTAAAACCTGAAGTAACTTACCTTGACTGGGAGAGATATTGATTTGGGGAATATTTAAACTATCATTTCTTTCTTGGATAGTTTTTAGGACATCGTCTTCTTTTGCAAACAAGTCAATTATATACTCGTCTACTTTTGTGTAAATATTAGTGCTCATAATTCACTAATAAGAACAGCTTAATCCCATGTATTATTGTATAGGTTAGCTAATCTATTATTTAAAATAGATTGGTATTCATGTAGTCTCCCAAAATACACCTCCAGTTCTGAATGTTTTCCGTCCACCCATTCAGTATTATTTGAAGCTTTTAAATTTGACAAGGCCATGAAGAGACCAGAAGACACTGTAGAAATTAAGGTATTTACAGCTACTGTAGCATCAGCTCTAGCAGATTTCACCCCTACCTTACTAATATAAAGCCCCATCGGGATCACCTCAATAGCCGCATCACATAGATCAAGAACGGAATCTGTAGCTTCTTCAAGCATACTCCATGCCTCTTGTGTGTATTTGCTCTTTAAGTCTTCATCCTTCTCCTTGTTTCTTTTAATTCTGGCAAGCACCATTTCAGAAACAATTCTAACATCACCATCCAAAATTTCTCTAAGAAGCGGCAGCCTGGAGTTTTCTAACCTGTCCAGCATTTCACGCATGTCTTTATGTACGTCACTGTACTTATTTTTTTCAAGCGTTAGCTTGCAAATAGAAACCAGCAACTCAGATGCAGAAATAGCCGATAAAACAGAAACAGCGCCTGAACCAGTCATACCTTTACCTTTGCCGATCTCCGACATCAGCTCGCCAACGGTCATATCGAGTAGCTTTTCAGGCATATATTTATTTAGGTTCAGGTATGGAGAAAGCCCTTGTTATTCAAGGGCTATAACAAACTATATACTTGCTAGTTGCACTTTTTGTTGCAACTCTAAAACACTTTCCTTGTAGTCTGTGTCAGTATCCATTAAGTTCTCTACCGTTTGGCAAGAATGGATTACAGTCGTATGGTCAAACCCTCCAAAATGTTCTCCAATATTCTTTAATGAACTTTTAGTAAACTTCTTGGCCAAATACATGGTTATTTGTCTGGCTTGTACTACCTCACGTTTACGAGTTTTTATAAGCAACCTGTCATAAGGCAAGCTGAAATAATCGCAAACCATTTTTTGAATACTGCCTATTGTCAACTCGCGAGAAGAAGTTTTTACAAAGTTCTTCATTACACGTTTAGCCAACTCCAGGTCTATCTCTTTTTTATTCAGTGTTGCTTGTGCGAAAAGCGCAATCATTGCACCTTCAAGCTCCCTGATATTACTTTGTACATTGTAGGCTACATACTTCACTACCTCTTCAGGCATTTCCAAACCTTCCTGCTTCATCTTCTTCTTCAAAATCTCCTGTCTGGTTTCGAAGTCAGGTGGTTGTATATCAGCGTTCAATCCCCAGCGGAAACGGCTCAATAAGCGCTCTTGCATTCCTTCAAGATCTTTAGGAGGTGTATCACTGGTTAAAATTATCTGCTTGCCACTTTGGTGCAAGTGATTGAATATAGCAAAGAATACATCTTGTGTTTTTGCAGCTGGTACAAAAAGATGAATATCGTCCATGATCAACACATCTATCAACTGGTAGAAATTGATAAAATCGTTTACACCATTATTCTTAGAGTGGTCAATAAACTGGTTGATAAACTTCTCTGCACTTACATACAATACAGTTTTATTTGGATGCAACCTTCTTACCTCATTACCTATTGCTTGTACCAGGTGTGTTTTACCCCAACCTACGCCACCAAAAACAACCAAGGGGTTGAATGCGGTTGCGCCCGGTTTTTGTGCCACATGAATACCTGCAGAACGTGCAACTCTGTTACAATCACCTTCTATGTAATTATCAAACACATAGTTGCTATTCAACTGAGGATCTACCTGCATACGCTTAAGCCCAGGAATAGCATAAGGCGTTTTAATATTAGTCGGATCATCCCACTTCAAAGGCATATCAACATAGTTGCTTTCCTTTGAAGGGTTTGGAGATGTACCTCCCGGCATATTTACAGATGTTTGGCTGCGTTGTGTACTACCGCCATCCATCACTATTCTGTATTCTAACCTGCCCTCACGCCCCAAAACTCTTTTAATAGTTTTGGCTAATAGCTCAACATAGTGCTCCTCTAACCACTCATAAAAAAACTGACTCGGAACCTGTAAAGTCAAAACATTATTTTCTAATGCTACAGCTTTAATAGGCTCAAACCATGTTTGAAAAGTCCTCCAGTTAACATTGTCCTTTATTATCTCAACACAGTTGAGCCACAATGCTTCTGCTTCACCTTTCGATGATTGTTCAGAATTTGATTTGTAATTGTCTTTATTCATACTGGGCAACCGTACAATCCCGTTAACTAATTTTTTTTCGAGAGTAGCGACGAAGGTTTATCCAATATTTCTATTCTTTCAAAAATATCGGCCAATCACCAAACCTCGATTAACTCTGTAAAATTTACTGCCGGTACAATAATCAACACTGTTGTTATTCACACACTCAACATGTCCTTGAAGCAGGAAGACGAAATTGCTAACATTTTGTTGAAAAAACAAATTGCCAGTCACTTGTTTCTTTAAAAATATTGACAGCAGCTTAAAAGATTTTTTTTTTGCTTTTTTTAACCCAGGCAGTCGTTTTTACCGACTTATTTTCGTAGCTTATGATAATGTCAAAAAGCGATAAATAATCATATTTTTTTGATTATAAAAAGTAACGGTTTTTGCTATAATTTTTATCTCATTCATTTTGTAAGATTAGTTATCAATTAGTTACAAATATTCACATACGTTAATAACACCCTATACAATAGGTTTTAACCATCCAGACATATTTAGTTATACATAGTGATTACGTACTTTTGCAACCATGAGCAAAAATCCCAGACGAAGAGAGATCATACGTAAGAGAATAGTATCTCCTATCAGAGAGTTTTTTACCGATAGCCGAGCTGTTGGTATTACGCTAATCTGTTGCACTATTCTTTCGATGATCATCAGTAATACTCCCTGGGGCGAATCTTATTTGGCTTTCTGGAATACAGAATTCCATATGCCGGCGCCCAACGTAAACATACCGCACTCGCCACTCCATTTCGTTAACGATTTCTTGATGGCGATCTTTTTTCTTTTAGTGGGCGTTGAAATCAAACGAGAACTACTAGTTGGCGAGCTATCTTCTATCAAGAAATCAATGCTGCCTATCATAGCCGCAATAGGAGGTATGGTTGTGCCTGCTCTTATCTACTTACTTTGGACAAACGACACACCAGCATTAAGCAGAGGCTGGGGTATACCAATGGCTACAGACATCGCTTTTTCCCTTGGTGTTCTGTCCATGCTTGGCAAAAGAGTGCCTTTTTCTCTAAGGGTATTCTTAATGGCGTTAGCCATTATTGACGACTTGGGAGGCATACTCACTATTGCTATTTTTTACGCCGAGGAAATCAACTTTACCTATCTGTTTATTGCCGGAGGCTTGTTTTTTGTACTAACGATGTTGAACCTATTCAAGGTCAAGCGTTACTATATATATATGTTCATAGGTCTTTTGCTCTGGTACATGTTCTTCAACTCAGGAGTACACGCTACAATAGCAGGGGTGTTACTGGCGTTTACAATACCACTTCATAAAATTGAAGACTTAGTACATAGCCTGCATGACCCTGTAAACTTTATTATACTGCCCATTTTTGCATTGGCAAACACAGCCATTATATTGCCGGATACTTACAGTCATATTTTCAGCTCTGTTGTCCATCACGGTATTCTTTCCGGTTTAGTTATCGGAAAACCTATTGGCATATTTATATTCAGCTGGTTAGCTATTAAATTAGGCTTAGGTGCAATGCCTGAAAAAATGGATTGGAAGCAACTATGGGGTATGGGCATGATTGCAGGAATAGGTTTTACAATATCAATCTTCATGTCTACGCTGGCATTTAATCTGGAAGAGATACAAATCACTTCTAAGGTTGCCATAATAATAGCGTCTTTTACCTCCGGGATACTGGGGTATACATTCTTAAGGTCGCAATGCAAAATAGACCCTACAAACGAAGAGTAAATGCATGTCAACATATGTAATTACATATAGATCTAAACTTGGCGGTAGTACTATCGGAATAGTTTTCTCTGTATCGGCTATTCTTTATGTGGCAGCTTTTTCTACAAACACACCTGTTATAGGGCTTACAGTACTTGGAGTGTTCTTATTACTCTTCTTATTACTCTACCTCGCTATCAGCTACACCATATCTCGGTACGAGCTTAATGTAGCACTAAAACCATTTTACAGTAAGACAATATTAATATCATCTATCACTAAAATAAGAGAAGTAGAAACCCCTACCCTTGCCCCTGCCCTGTCTTTAAAAAGGTTATATATACTAACAAAAACAGGAGAAAGTGTTATTGTTTCTCCACAAAACACACAAGGCTTCATACGTGAATTGAAGTATCGCAATCCTAACATATTTATCGAATTAGATTAAAAAAGCCTCGCAATTGCGAGGCTTAAATATGATTAACTGACGATAATTATTATACGCCTCTATTTACATCGAATGCTTCCAACTCATTTGCCACATCAGTTAAGAAACTGGCACCTAACGATCCATCAACAATTCTATGATCATAACTCATGCTCAAATACATCATATGACGAATGGCTATCACATCCCCATGTTCTGTTTCCATTACCATAGGGCGCTTTTTAATTGTACCAACAGCTAATATAGCTACTTGAGGCTGGTTAATAATTGGCGTCCCCATTAAGCTACCAAATGTACCAACATTTGTTAGTGTAAACGTACCTCCTTGAGTATCGTCTGCTTTTAGTTTATTATTTCGTGCTGCATTAGCCATGCCATTTACATCTTTACTTAATCCAAGTAAATTCTTAGTATCGGCATTTTTAATAACAGGAACTATAAGGTTTCCACTAGGCAGCGCCGTTGCCATACCTATATTAATATCCTTCTTCACAATTATCTTATCGCCATCAACACTAGCATTGATCATCGGATTTCTACGAATACAATTGACTATTGCCTCTATAAAGATTGGAGTATATGTGATTTTTTCACCGTATTTAGACTGAAACTCTCCTTTTACTTTATTTCTCCAATTAACAATATTTGTCACATCCGCTTCTGTAAAGCTTGTTACGTGTGGCGATGTAGCCTTACTATTCACCATATGCTTAGCAATCAGCTTGCGCATCCTATCCATTTCAATCACCTCTACATTACTACCATAATCAGCAGTGCTTGATGCTGCTGGTGCCGCAGAGGCACTAGGTGCAGGCTGCGGTGCTGCCGGTTGCGGGGTTGGAGCTGGCGCAGGCTGTGGTGCTGCCGGCTGAGGAGTAGCTTGTGGTGCACCATTAGCACGGTTTTTCACATATGCCAGTATATCCTTTTTAGACACTCGCCCTTCAGAGCCTGTGCCGGGTATATTTTCCAGCTCAGACATACTAATACCTTCTTTAGCTGCAATATTTAATACTAAAGGAGAATAAAAGCGATTGCCTGCACTTGGAGCAACTGAAGCTGCAGATGCTGCAGGTTGTACAGGCTGCGGTGCCGGTTGCGGCGCTGCTGCTGGTTCTGGTTTAGGTGGTTCTGCAACTGCTGCCACTGCAGGCGCAGATTCTGCTGCAGCTGCTCCAGACTCTATTCTTGCTATCACAGTGCCAACAGGTACAACATCGTCTACCTCAAACAATATTTCTTTTACTACACCTGCTGCTGTAGAAGGCACCTCACTATCTACTTTATCAGTTGCTATCTCAAGCACTGTTTCATCCATCTCTACAGTATCACCGGGTTGCTTGTGCCACTTCAAAACAGTAGCTTCCATGATACTTTCGCCCATTTTAGGCATTACTAAATCTACTAAAGCCATATAGCCGTTTTATTATATTATTTCTGAAAAGAGGTACAAAAATAGTTAAATCGCTAATCATACCATAATTAGAAATTTAATCATATATACTACCCATATTCTCCTGTAGAATAGCTAGAAAATAGCATCTCTAAAATCTCTTCTGCGCAGTATTTTCAGGTCTTGTAATTCTGATGCTTTTACATTAAGTGTAAAATTATAGAACTTCCTGTCTCCAAATGGAATAACAGACAATACCATCTCCCAACAATGCAGATCTCTTACTATATTGATCTGTGTCATTTGAAGCTTTTTCTGCGCCACATTATAGCTAGTATTTACAGTCAACTTCCAACGAGATGTTAAGTTCATTTGCCCATTGAAACCAATATTATGGTTACTTATTTGTACAGTATCTTTCTTTGACTCTGCCAGATAAGATTTGTTGATACCTAAAACGTAAGTAACACCCACATTCCAGGGTATATCAAAATCATAATACCTATCGGTTATCCCCCATTGTTGTAAACGATTATAGGTATCGGATATGTTACGCTGTTCATTTTGTCGCTCACGAGGTTTAAGGCTTGCATCTAATGAAACATTCGCTGTTTTAAAACGTGCTATGCCCGTACCTTTTTGAAACATGGTAGTATTTACTCTCCGTTCTTCCTCATAATCAAAAGCATACAGATCGTACTGTGCTGATGCGCGTACATTAACTACATTAAAAAACATGGTGTTAAATGACAGACTTAGGTCACTCCAATTAAATGAATCTACTGCAAGATTATAACCCGTACTCAGCTTAAAGTTATCAATCAACCTAATGTTCTTAGACCCTGTCGAGTCGCCATTAGAGCGTACTTTTATTTGCAGATTATTATCCAACGCAAAACTTACAACACTACTGTAGTTACCTAATTGCGTAGGCGCCCCCAGTATTGCTCCTTCATAAGGAGATAAAAATGTAGTGTTTTCAGCATTGGGATCTATGATCGTCTCATAACCAAAACGATAAGGGTCTTTTGCAAAATCAGGTACATAGTTCAAACCAACAGTAGGTATAAGCACGTGCCTAATACCCATCAAACCACCTTTCTTGAACATCTTCAATCCATATATTCGTGTATTCAGGTTTATACCTACATTATAGTCTCGTGCAGTATAGAACCCGTTATAAGTTGTTACAGCAACAGAATCTCCGGTATAATCGTATCCCTTAAAAGTCTGTTTAGTCAACCAGTATTCATTATAGTTACCGCCTATACCAACCTGAATAAACCGAAATATATTGTAAGTCGCATTTATTGGAACAGAATGCTTCATTCCATTCCTGAAATCGCTAAAGCTTAGCTTATTGAAATTGAATAAACTATCAGTAAAGTTCAATTGGTTTTGTGCTGTAAACGTATAACTGGCGGTAATCTTCTCATACCATTTTGTGCCTAAACTATTCTTCCCCTGAAATGGGTTGAACTGGTTGACGAAAAAACTAATGTCCGGCAATGTAACATTTACCTGCCCTGTTGAGGCTTCCTGACTATGACTGGCACCAATACCCAAAGTAAAAGGCTTGTTTGCCCATGTTTTTTGATACGCAATATTAGAGCGGTATTGGTTATTTAATATTTGAGTCGCGTCATATGTAGCATTTGTATTAAACGACGATGTACCTGCGTTTACAGATGCCGTAAAATTACTACCCGGGCGAGATTTAGGATCAGATTGATGTCGCCACTGAACATTAAAGTCTCGCTGCTGTGTAGCATCCACTTCGTAATCTTCTCCGGTCTTTACATAATTATACGTGAAGGTTAAACCACCTTGATATTTATATCTTTTTGCATAGTGATTACTACCGCTTACCTGCCAACTACCTTTTGAATATATATTTGCTCTTGTTTCCAGATCTGCATAATCACCAAAGTTGAAGTAGTATCCCCCACCTAGCAAACCTACCCCCCTGGCCTCCTCAATAGTATATGTAGGTAAAATAAAACCGGAACGCTGGCCTTTACTTATAGGGAATAAACCAAAAGGCAGGAAAAGTGGTGTTGGAACATTTTCGATATTAATATTAGCTGCTCCTGATGCAACAACTCTGCCGGGTATTACTTTTATCTTTTTAGCTTTTATACCAAAGTGGGGTGTATCTAGTGCACATGTAGTATACAGGTTTCTCAACCCATATATAGATTGGTCCGGGTTTCTTTTTATTTGATCGCTGTATACATACCCATTACCATATTGGGTACGTGGGTTGCGCACAATGGCTCTTTTACTCTTAAAATTATATTTGATAGAGTCGTAAGTGAAACTCTCAGAACCTTGTGTAAAGCTTGGCCGATCTTTAAGTTTAGTGAAAGTATCTGTTTGTAAAGGTGCTGCGGTAACCAGGTTTTCAGACTGCTGATAAATAATCGTACCCGCTTTCAGCTCCATATCCTGATAGTTCACCTTTGCATTTCCATACAAATGAAACACATTGCTCTGCATATTCAACACTGCAGAATCTTTTGCTTCAGATTTCACCACTTCATCCAATGCGTCAGGAGAAAGCTTTATACCCAAACGCTCTTCTAACGATACTTTTTTCGTACTATCTGCTGTAAGTGTACTGTCTGTTGTTAAACTATCAATCTGTATTAAAGAAGTATCAGTAATGCTCAAAGTATCAGATAAACTATCTGCTTCTATCGTATTGATCCTTATTGAACGCTCTTGCCCTAGGGCACTATGTGTTAAAACAAATGTAAAAATCACCACCATACATGTTGTAAGGCAGTGATTGCTTCGTAACTTTGTCGAATTAGTTTTACACAGGTTCATCACCAGTGGACAAAAATAGCATAGTTATTTGGATACTAGGGCTTGTGTATTTGTATATTTAACATTTCCGAACAGGATATGCCAAAGATATTACCACTATTATTAATCTTATTATTCTTCAACAGCACAACATCGTTTGCCGACGGCAAGAAGGTGCAAAAGATTGTCTTAGATGCTGGACACGGAGGAAATGAACCCGGAGCACTTGGCAGAATCTCTAAAGAAAAAGATTTAGCCCTGTCTATTACTTTAAAGCTGGGTAAAAAGCTGGAGCAGCATTACAAAAGCAGACAGATTATTTACACACGCAAAACTGATGTATTTGTTGAGTTACCTGACAGGCACAAAATAGCTAACAAGGCAGAAGCGAACCTGTTTGTATCTGTACACGTTAACTCCTCTGCAGGAAAAAGGGTAAAAGTTCAAGACGGATACCGATATGTAAAAAAGAATGGTAAGACATATAAATACCCACGATATAAATACTACAACACTACTAGTGCAAACGGAACAGAATGTTATGTTTTAGGACTACATCGCAACTCTCAAAAAGAAAAATCTATAGGGGAGTACAGCGACAACCTAACAAACGAACCCGGATTATTGGATGAAAGCGACCCGATGACACAAATTATCATCGCACAGTACTCACAGGCTTTTCTATCCAGCAGCGTATCTTTAGCCACTTTTATACAACAACAATTCAATACCCAAGGCAGGCTAGACAGAGGCGTAAAACAAAAAGGGCTTGAAGTTCTTGCAGGCTGTGTTATGCCGGGAGTATTAGTAGAAATTGGCTTTATCAATAACCCTGAAGAAGAGAAATACCTCAACTCTGAAAAAGGGCAAAGTGAAATAGTAGAAGCCATCTACAAGGGTATACTATCCTACATTGATAGTGTTGAAAATTAATTCATACTTAAAATTCTTGCATTACTCATATATTATACCCTATATTCACGCAGTAATTAACAGAAAAACAACTATTTAGTAACCCAATGCAATTTTAAGGCTCTATTGCATATTCAAATAGTTTCGTTTATCTTTAAACTCGTTTAAAAACATAATGTGCTAATGAAAGCTCGTTTAAAATCCATTGTTTTATCCACTATAGGTGTGATAGCTGTATTTTCGGCTGTGACTATAACCTCTTGTAATAATGATCCTTGTAAAGCTATCGTATGTGCATACGGTGGTACTTGTACAGATGGAGAATGCCTTTGCCCTTCTGGTTATGAGGGTACACATTGCGAAATTGTAACAAGAGAGAAATATGAAGGCGTTTGGACCGTTTTTGAAGATGGTACTGTAACCAAACCCGCACAGTATGAAATCCGTATCAAAAACGGAGTTGGTGCTACAGACATGACCATTTCTAACTTCTACAACAGATTTCCTGGTAACGACGTTTCTATTCGCGTGAAAGGAGACTCTATATTCATCCCTCAGCAAGTAGTTGAAGGGTACACGATCGAAGGTTCTGGATATTTGAACTGGGAGCGTGAAAACTTCTACCCTGAACATGGAGAATTAATTGTTCATTACACAATTGAAAATCCTGAAGGGAAAAGAAACGACTTTGGTGTAAATACTGGTGTTCCTTCTACATGGAGCCACTAGGACATCTATTATAAATCATTACATTAAAAAAGCCACTGCAGTTGCAGTGGCTTTTTTAGTACGATATAGCTATTTACTCTAATAATATATATGCGAAGACTATTAGCTTACCCAACTGGAATCTCATGACGAAACAATTGGTATACTGTGCTAAATATAGTTATGATAATGCGAAGAGGAGAAGCCAGCAACAATAGAGTCCCCTTACCATACTCTTGATTACATCTTCTTTGTAGCCCTATTGTACATCGCCAGCATGAAACCCAATACCATAATGATAATACCCAACCAAAGCAGGTTAATGTATGGGAATACTATAGCTTTCATCACAATGTAATCATTATCATCACCTGCCTGTCTGATTCTTAATTCTGCCGCATCCGTTTTAGGCAAAATATTTGCCAATTGTACATAAAGCTTCCTGCTTAAGACAGTATCATCAACTGTTTGAACCAAACCATCTCTTATTAAATAAAGAGGCTTTAATGTGTCAACAGTACCTGTAAAATTATTTAAATTTAATACAGCTTCTACCGCTATGTCTCCCTCTTGAGCATTGTATCTACCTTGACTAACATTCGTGTTAAAACCTGCAAAAACCAAAAAACCTCTGTTCAGGAATACAGTATCTCCCTGCTTTACCACATGCTTTTTATATTCAAGCGTATCATATTTTTTTGCAGGATCTACTGCCGATTGAACGTATGTAAAAATATCTCTGGTTAAATAGTGTTTCGAATCAGGGTTGGCACTTAATGAACCTTCCTGTCCATTTGGATTTAAAAATGCGTTAGGATGTAAGACAAATGACTCTGTTACTTCTTGAGAGTTTTTATCCCTTACCTGATATAGAACCTTGTAGAAAGTTCTTGGGTCTTCTTCTGATGTTGAATCGCCCACATAAGTCACATCATACTCAGCCATTGGCATTGCAACGTTCTTGTACAGCATTACATTCTGCATACTCTCACGAACATTAGCCATTTTATCTTCACCAAAATTGAAGACTAGGCCTAGTGTATTAATCGAAATCACATCCTTATTGTAAGAAGAAAGCAATATTCCTAAAAGAGCCAATGCGAAACCCAGGTGAGTAGATGCTGCACCCAGTTTCTTAAACTTCACCTTCTGTATGCTGACCGCATAATAGATGGTAGCTACTATAGCAAAACAAGCTGCAAACAATAATAATGCATATTGTGGGGCATCTATTTTTTGAGTAAATCCAATCAGCAAACTGAGCGCCAATGCAATTACACCCGTCAAACCCAGTTTTTTCCAAACGCTTTTAGCATCGCTCTTTTTAAACTTCAAGTATAAAATTGCAGCAGACAATACTGCCAGCACCATCGCTACCCAAACCTGTATACTGTTATAATGTGCAATCGGGTCTATTGGCGGCGCCACTTCTTTACCTGTTATCCATTTAGCCAGCGGAGACCATACCGGTATAGATGTGCTGATAATTATTTGTATAGCAGACAAGAATAAAACAAAGGAACCTATGAACATCCAAAACTCTCTAGAGCTTACATGTTCTTCAGTTTTCACTCTTGGCAGTCCTTTCCACCTTCTTATCATTAAGAGTATAGAACCAATTAACAGTACAAATATCACGATAAGTAAATGCCAGTATAGCGATTTACCTTCTCCAACAAACGAGTGTACAGAAGTATCGCCAAGTATACCTGTTCTTGTTAAGAAAGTTGAATACCATATCAGCACGTAAGTGGCAACAAACAATATCACTGTAATAATGAAGGAGCGGCCTGTTACTTTGTATATGATCAATGTATGTAAAGCTGCTACCAAAGTTAACCATGGTACTAATGAAGCATTCTCCACAGGATCCCATGCCCAGTAACCACCAAAGGTTAACGATTCGTATGCCCATGCTCCTCCCATCATGATACCTAAGCCTAGTATGCCACCAGAGAACAAGCTCCATACCCATGTGTGCTTAATGAAGCTCTTATACTCACCTTTCCACAATGCAGCAATAATATATGCAAATGGTATCAGCGTAGACGCAAAACCTAAGAAGAGTACCGGCGGATGAATAACCATCCAATAGTTTTGTAGCAGAATATTTAAGCCTTTACCATCTGTAAAGAACTCCATATAGTTAGCCTGGTTAAAAATGGGTGCTCCGGCCATTTTCTCTCTTAAAAGAATAAATGGCGATGAACCTATATTCACATCTTGTCCAAAATAAAAGCCCAATACCATAGTTGCCAAAGCAACCTGCACAAGAGAGATCACGGTCATTGTGCGGCTCTCCATTTTCTTAGCTGTAAGCATCACTATTATCCCGAGCACACCGTGCCAAAACGACCATAATAAGAAGCTACCTTCCTGCCCTTCCCAAAAACACGACAAAAGATACTTGGGCGATAAGCTCAAATCAGAATGCTTCCAAACATAGAAGTACTCGAAATAGTGGTTCGTAATGAGGTAAAATAGTGTTACAAAAATACTGATGACTGCTGCGGTATGTATAACAAAGCCATTTCTGCCGAGAAGTACCCAAAACATACTTCCATTGGGGTCCGTAGCCTCTGTATTCGCTGCACGATAATAGCTAAACGCACTAAACAGTGCTGCTATAAATGATGTTATGATAAAAAAATGACCCAGTTTCCCGGGTCCAAGATGTTCGCCTATATATTGAATATCCAATTGAATAGTTTTTTAGTTGTTTTAGCCTTGGTTTGCTATTGCTATCTGGTCATTTTCATATTTCGAAGGGCACTTCATCTGTATTTTAGAACAATGAAAGGTCTCTCCTTCCATAAAACCAGTCATGACAATTTGCTCAGACTTTTCTATATCAGTAGGTTTAGCCCCTTTGAAAACAACTTTACTTACTGTGCCACCTTTATCTTTTACGTAAAAGCTAAAATGGTTAGGATCTTTCACCGGATCATAATTCATCTCTTTCTCTTTAACTAACTCACCTATTACATGATATTGCTTACCCTGCTCTTGCGCTGCAGAAGCAAAAGTTTCATATGTACTAAAGTCTCCAAACATAGAAACAATAACAGTTACTGCTGCAGCTACTAATACCAATAAAACAATGTGTGTTTTTTTCATACCCTACCTATATTATGGTTCACAAAGTTAAGGCTAAATGACTTAATTCTGACACATAAAAACAATACTTTATGCAAGTATAGCGTATGCTGATACTTATATTGCACAATAAGTTTTTGCAAACTGTCTTTTTCGACTATCAAAAACTATATTTTAGATGCATGAATGCGACAAAAGAGCGTAAAAAGCTGCATCGTGGCTGGGCCATGTACGATTGGGGTAATTCAGCTTACAATCTTGTGATTACCTCAACAATCTTTCCTGCATACTATATTGCTATTACTACAAACGAACATGCAGCCATACCAGACCTGATATCATTCTTTGGCTTTAATATCACCAACACCGTACTACAAAACTATACCTTATCTATAGCCTACTTGCTAATAGCCTTTATGTCTCCTATACTATCTTCTATAGCCGACTATCGTGGTAATAAGAAGAAGTACATGCGCTTTTTCACGTACATAGGAGCGCTGTCTTGTGCTGGCTTATTTCTTTTTACAAAAGAGAACTTAGAGCTGGGTATTATCCTTTTCGGGCTGGCAGCAGTTGGGTTTTGCGGCAGTCTTGTTTTCTATAATGCATACCTGCCGGAAATAGCAACGAAAGAGGAACGCGACCATGTAAGTGCAATGGGTTTTGCATATGGGTATATAGGTAGCGTACTGCTTCAGATTCTTTGCTTAGTTGTAATCATGAATCATGAGACTTTTGGCATTGAAAAAGGGCTGGCAACCAGGCTATCATTCCTTTCTGTAGGTATTTGGTGGTTAATCTTTGCTCACGTAGCCTTTAAAAGGTTACCTAAAGGAGAACCACTGGAGCAACACCCTGAACATAGTGTTTTAGCAAACGGATTTCATGAGTTAAAGAAAGTTTGGAATCAGATAAAAGAGATGCCTGTACTAAAAACTTATTTAGGCGCTTTCTTCTTTTACAGTATGGGTGTACAAACAGTCATGCTGGTAGCGGCCGAGTTTGGCGCCAAAGAGTTGCAATTAGAGACCGGTCAATTAATTACTACTATTCTTATCATTCAGTTAGTAGCGATTGGCGGTGCCTACTTAATGGCAAAACTGTCTGAAAAATTTGGCAATCTGAGTGTACTTATCAGTGTTGTAATTCTGTGGATGGGTATATGTATTTATGCTTACTTTATACAAACTGTCATACAGTTCTATATTATTGCTGCCGTTGTAGGTTTGGTAATGGGTGGTATACAGTCGCTTAGCCGTTCTACATATTCAAAACTAATGCCTAAGACTAAAGACACTACCTCTTTCTTTAGCTTTTACGATGTAACAGAAAAGCTATCTATAGTGATCGGGCTTTTTGCTTTTGGTTTTATAGAACATTTAACGGGTAGTATGAGAAACTCTGTTCTTGCAGTGCTTGTTTTCTTTGTTATAGGTGGAGGCATTTTGTATTTTGCCCTCTCTATAGCCAGAAAAAATAAAATACAACAATCGGTTACATAACATGAAAGTACATACAGTTTTAGCAGGATATTTTAAGTTGGACGGAGGAGCAATGCATGGCGTTGTACCCAAAAGTATGTGGCAGAAAGTAAACCCTGCTGATGATGATAATATGTGCAGCTGGGCAATGCGTTGTTTGTTAATAGAGCATGAAGACCGTGTAATATTAGTTGACAATGGTATGGGCGACAAGCAAGATGAAAAATTCTTCAGTCACTTTCATCCTCATGGAGACGACACAATAGAAAAATCTATAGCACAATATGGATATAAACCGGAAGATATTACAGATGTTTTCTTAACGCACTTACACTTTGACCATTGTGGCGGATCTGTTAAACGTGATGGAGATAGGCTCGTAACCTCTTTCCCCAACGCAACTTATTGGAGTAATAAAGCTCATTGGGACTGGGCCTTGACACCCAACCCTCGAGAGAAAGCATCTTTTTTGAAAGAAAACATTGTACCAATAGAAGAAAGTGGTCAGCTTAAATATATCGATGTTGCAGAAGGAGAAGAATGGTTACCCGGTATTCGCATACATTATGTGAATGGACATACAGAACAAATGATGCTATTACAAATAGCTTACAAAGACCGAACACTACTTTATTGCGCAGACTTAATTCCAAGTGCTGCACATATCTCAATGCCGTGGGTAATGGCGTACGATATGCGGCCACTTAACACACTAAGTGAAAAGGATAACCATTTGAACAAAGCTGTAGAAGGCAATTGGGTTTTAATATTTGAGCATGATAAGAATATAGAATGCGCCACCTTGAAAAAGGATGATAGAGGACGCATAAGACTTGATAAGACTTTTAATTTAAATGAGCTTTAGTCACTTCACTTTAACAATTATTTACTATAAAAATTTCAAAGCCTTACTTCGCCAAGTGAGGCTTTATTTATATTTAAACATGATTCGTATTTACATATCAATGTTCATGCTGCTTTCTGCCTATGTAAGCACAGCACAAACAGATACACTACAATCACTCATAGATACCGACATAGTAAAAGTGCAGGTAATAGATACTCCACTAAAGTATATTTCAGAGCAGTTTGCTACCGAAGGAGAATGCACCTATGATACTGTTTTACTAGAGAATCACTTCATCTACTCTGCTGTTGCTGAGGCGGAGTTAGCTTCTGTAATAATAGCACATGATAACAAATGTATTGTTTGGGATTTCTTTGATCTATTTGCTGTTCACAAACTAGATATAGACACGATAATACTTAATCAAAAAACTTATTTAAAAATAAAATGGGAGCAAGGCGACGGAAGATGGTGGTGGCAAGACAGGTCGGAAGGTATAACCATTGTAGACTTAAACGAACGTATCTGCATACTACACCTTATTACCGACAGAAGTCTGTATGAAACAAATGCAGAGAATAAGCACTCAAATGCGGAACCTCTAGTTGATTGTAACTATACTCAACGTATACACTTTAAAAACAGTCTGCTGATCATTGAGCCTGCGAAAATTGAACGCCACACTAATAATGATGAGTCTAATGATTGTCCACGGCCATATATTTCAGGTAAATACATTTTTGATGGTATTCACTGGATACGTGTCGACTAATCCGTGACAATCTCGTGACAATATATTTACATATTTAATACCTCTGTTAGACTGCCCAGTGTACCTTTGCGCGCAAACACTAGATTTGATGAAAAAGTACAGCTTAATACTTACCAGTCTGCTATTTGCAGCATGTGGTGGTTCTGAACAAGGAGAAACTGAACATAACGCACACGGCAACGAAGAACACGCACATGGGCACCATGGCGCTCCGGTACATAAGGTAGATACCTCTACACTTACATACAACGATGAGAAGCACTTTAAAAATGTCATCCAGCTAACAACTGGTGGAGATAACGCCGAAGCATATTTTGGCTTTGATGGTAAAACCGTTGTCTTCCAAAGAACAAACCCTGCTGAAGGTATTGAGTGTGATAGAATATTTTACGGCAAGCTGCCTGAAACTAAAGAAGAGGATTTTGATTATAAACTAGTAAGTACTGGAACAGGACGTACTACTTGTTCTTACCTAATGCCTGATGGCAAGCATGTTATGTATTCATCTACCCATTTGGCTAGCGAAGATTGCCCTCCTGTTCCGGATAGAAAAGAGCATGGCAACAAGTATGTATGGCCTATATATGAAGGATATGATATTTTTATTGCAGATCTTGAAGGCAACATCACCAAGCAACTAACCAATACTGACGGTTATGATGCAGAGCCTGTAATCTCACCTAAAGGTGATAAAGTAATATTTACTTCTACTCGTAACGGAGACCTCGACCTTTACACAATGAACCTTGATGGTACTGATGTTAAGCAGATTACTACAGAACTAGGATACGATGGAGGAGCATGGTTTTCTCCTGATGGCACAAAAATCGTATGGAGAGCTTCTCGACCTAAAACTGAAGAAGAAGTTAAGGAGTATAAAGACCTTTTGTCAAAAGGATTGGTACAACCTACTAACATGGAGGTGTTTGTAGCTAACGTAGATGGTAGCGATGTTAAACAAGTAACTAATTTAGGTCAGGCAAACTGGGCGCCAAACTGGATGCCTGATGGAGAGCGCATCATCTTTGCTTCTAACCACGAGTATGAGAGAGGGTTCCCCTTCAACCTGTATATCATCAACCAGGATGGCACAGGATTAGAGAAAATTTCTCACGATGGAGGATTTGATGCATTCCCTATGTTCTCTCCAGATGGTAAGCGTATTCTTTTCAGCTCTAACCGTAACAACGGTGGAACAAGAGAAACAAATATGTTTATTGCAGACTGGGTAGAATAAACCAACACAACATTAGTATAAAAAATAAAGCCTTTCAGTTGAAAGGCTTTATTTTTTATACAGCTCATAACGCATTTCTACAAGTAGTTTTTCAGCACCTTTTATATCAGGTGTAGGTGGCAAGTTACAGTCTTTGTATGCTTTCTCAACCTTAGCAAACAATTCATAAGATTTACTAATAAGCTCTTCATACATATACTTCCCAGACTTGATGTCGAGCAAAAAGCTCCTATCATTTCTTCTTACTTTCACTCTTCCTTCATTCGCAATATCATACGACATCAACAACAACCTAAATGTATGCATCATGTTTTTTGCATCATAGTTTTTGCCATGCTCCAGCGTTTTTTCATATCTACTGTCATTTCTATTATTGACCCAGTTCCAATATTCATGATAGTCTTTGCAATAGCTAGAGTAACCTTCTTTATTAAAACTCATAAATGCCAATGGCTTAAGTTGTTCAGGGACTATACTAGTCATTACTTCATTTGCATTATTGGAATATATACCTCTCATTACTACATGACTATCTGAGCTAAAATATAATGCATACATATCCTTTGCATGATCGAGCTTTGCTAAGCCACATTTTGTAATATCTAGCTCTTCTATTTCTAACCACTTCTTTAATGGCAGTGTTCCTTCATTAGTCAACACATAACAAAAGTCTCCTACATCTTTCTTTTCTTTTGCTATTGGATTAAAGATTTTCTTGTTTAGACCTTGTGCTTTTTTTATTTGTGATTTAGCATAACCTGCAAATGTATCATAACACAGTTTAGATAAAAACATTTCAGGCTTCACCATATCCATTATTGGGTGCCTATGTAATATACAATCATCGGGAGTAGACAAAAGTTCTAGAATATTGGGGTTATTCTTGCTTAAGAGTTCAATAAACCTCTTTAACTCGTAGTACACAATGTCGTTTCTATCGCTTGACACCTGAGGAATATAATCTAACCCATAAAACTCCTGTTTAGGTAATAAGTACACACCTTTTACATCAGTATCAGACTCTGGAGTCTCCAAACCATAAGCTCGACTACCGCTTATACATTGCAGCAATAATATATCCTTATTATTGTGTACTTGTTTATAATCCATTTACAAACTTTCTAAATATCAAATTCAGTTTATCTGTTTCTCCTTTTGAGTGTACTATCTTATTAGCAGCAGCTTCCAGTTCTATTAGCATATCTTGAATAAGCTCTTGTAGCTCACCGATAGGATTTATTAATGCTCTTTCGTCCGACTTCTTTTTTATTAGTAGCAGATCGTCAATTTTGTTTTGCATTTCGGCATTATCAATAACAGTCCTTAATTTGCTAAACTCCATTGGAGGTACCTCCTGCCTAATATATATCCATTTAGCAGCAAATAGGGGCCTCAAAACATAGAAGTACCTTTTTAGCTTCACTTCATTTGCTTGTAGTTCATTATTGAAAATATTTGACGACATACTCAAGTAATGATGAAAGCCTGACTTTAATGAGTAGAACTCATTCATGTTACCTTTTATTTGCTCATAAAACTCATCTATACATCGATATACTATAGGAGATTGAAACCATTCATATAAAGCAGCATTAGCACTTCTATACAGCTTAAGTGCTTTCTTAATATCCCAACCGCCTATGTCTAACAAGTCATTTATGGGCATTTCAATTACATCTCGGACTTCGTCTATTTGTAAATAGTCCACGATGTTTCTGGCATATATAAACCTAACATCATAATCGCTATCAGGTGATGCAAATCCCCATGCTCTACTTCCGGATTCACAAGCGTAAAGTATTTTAATCTGTTCTTTTTGCTCTATTTCTTCAAGGGCTTTCAGTATCTCTGCTCTCATGAGTAGTAATTAGTGTGGCAATATATATCTTTATCTTATGTTACGTGCTTTTTTACTAGTAGGCCTCGGTGGTTTTTTAGGTAGTATTTCCAGATATGGGATCAATCAAATAGTCACCAAATATATTTCTAACGGGCTACCATATGCTACCTTTCTGGTAAATATAATTGGTTGTTTTTTGATAGGACTGCTATTTGGCCTTATGCAACGCAACCAAATAGATAACAGCACCTGGCTGATAGTAGCAACAGGCTTTTGCGGTGCATTCACTACTTTCTCAACTTTTGCTTTGGAAAACAACATTTTACTCAACGACAGGCTTAACATTCAAGCCATGTCATATACACTTCTTAGCTTATTTATAGGTATTTTACTCTGTAGGCTGGGAATCTTCCTTGTAAAATAGAAGTATGCGGGGGTTATATGCTGCATTTTTTATAATTTAGCAGCCCGCAAATGTCAAGTTTTTCATGATAGAAATTAATGTGCCTACAGTAGGCGAATCGATCAGTGAAGTAACCCTTGTACAGTGGCTTAAAAATGATGGCGACTGGGTAGAAAGGGATGAGATCTTATGTGAGTTAGAAAGTGAAAAAGCCACTTTCGAACTAAACGCAGAAAAAGCAGGGATACTACATATTGTAGCTCAAGAAGGTACAGACCTGAATATTGGGGATCTGGCATGTAAAATAGACGAAACTGTAGAACGTCCGGAAGGAGCTGCTACGCCTGAGCCAGCTGCCGAAGAAGCACCTCAAAAAGAAGAGAAAAAAGCTGAGCCGGCACCTCAAAAAGAAGACAATGCCAACGCAACACCTGTTGCTAAAAGCATGATGGCTAACAACAATATAAAGTCATCAGATGTAAAAGGAACTGGAGAAAATGGCAGGATCCTCAAGAAAGACGTTTTAGCGGCACTGGAGAACCCAGGAAGAATTGGCGGCGGCTTAAAAACCCGTAACGATGACCGCAAAAAAATGAGCAACCTTCGTAAGACGGTAGCTCGCAGGCTAGTTGAGGCTAAGAATAGCACGGCTATGCTGACTACTTTCAACGAGGTTGACATGACGAACATCATGGAACTTCGTAAGAAGTATAAAGAAGTATTTAAAGAGCAGCATGGTGTAAACCTTGGCTTTATGTCATTCTTTACTAAGGCTTGTTGCTATGCACTGTTAGAATGGCCTGCGGTAAATGCTTATATCGATGGGAATGAAATAGTATATCACGAGTACTGTGATATCTCTATAGCAGTTTCTGCACCAAAAGGTCTTGTTGTACCGGTTATCCGCAATGCAGAAAGCCTAAGCATGCATGAGATAGAGGCTGAAGTAAAAAACCTGGCTACTAAAGCTCGTGATAACAAATTAACTATTGAAGAAATGACAGGTGGTACATTCACTATTACAAATGGTGGTGTATTTGGTTCTCTAATGTCTACACCGATCATCAACATACCTCAAAGCGCCATACTAGGCATGCATAAAATACAAGAACGCCCAATGGTAGTTAATGGTAAGGTTGAGGTTCGCCCAATGATGTATGTGGCGTTAAGTTACGATCACAGAATAATTGATGGCCGTGAGTCTGTAAGCTTCTTGGTAAGGGTAAAAGAACTCTTAGAAAATCCGGAATTGCTGCTGATGGGTAAAGATCCTGTACAGACTTTACTAGAGATTTAATTACATATCAACTTATTATATAAAGCCGCTCAATGAGCGGCTTTAACTTTTTGTATAGGTATTTAGGCATTTCTTTAACAATCTATAACAAACCGTCCTTAGCCTGTAAATGTCTTTTGAGAAAACTCTCTACTCAAAAACCTTTTAATATGCTCAAGTTATTTTCTACTCTATTATTATTTGCACTAACAGTCACAACAGTCAAAGCCCAAGTCATTTATAGGAAAATGGATGACAAAACAGTATCGCTACTCAAGAAAGCAAAGGCCCACTATAACAAACAGGAATACAAACAATCTGCTGAAACTTACTCAAAAGCTTTTTTGATTGAAGGATACAAAGTACCACAGAGTACAATGTTCAACGCGGCTTGTTCTTGGTCTAAAGCAAACAATATTGATTCTGCTATATCCCTTTTGACGCGCATTACCATTAATGGCATATATGATGACTATAACCACATTATCATCGATCCTGATTTAGAAAGCTTACATAATCATCCCGAATGGGAAAATATTGTTGATGCTGCTAAAAGAAATTCTGCAAAGAATAACCAAAACTTAGATGCTAACCTCATGCCTATTATTGATACGATGGTACGTACAGATCAATACTTTAGAATGCGCTATATGGACTCATTAAGAAAATATGGTGATGGTGCTCCTGAATTAAAACAAATGATGTATGAATACAAAAAAATTGATTCCTTAAATCTTGAGCGGCTGGAAAAAATAATTGCAGAATATGGCTGGCCAACAAAAAAACAAATTGGCGCTAATGGTGCAAGAACGCTTTTTCTTGTACTACAACATGCTGATATAAGCACCCACAAAAGGTATTTGCCAATTGTCCATAAAGCAGCACAGAATGGTGATATTAAAAAGGAATACGTTGCATACTTAGAAGACCGTATAGCTGTGGCTGATGGTAAAAAACAAATTTATGGCAGCCAAATCCATAGAGATTCAAACAGCAAAAGGCACTATGTACATCCTATTGAAGACCCAGAGCATGTAGATGAAAGACGCGCTAAGTATGGTATGTCCCCCATGTCAGAGTATGTTCGTCCATATAATATTGAATGGAATGTTCAGGAACACATAAAGCAATCTATAGAGTTGATGAAATAAAGTAGTTCATACTATACTTTTATGAATACTTTTGCAACCATGCGTTTCATTTGGCAACATATAGAACAGATTGTAAAAGAGTACGACGGAAGTATTCCGCTTGCACATTACCTAAAGGCATACTATAGGCAGCACCCCAAGCTTGGTAGCCGCGATCGTAAAATGTTGACAGAAATGGCTTACAGCTGGTACAGGTGCAGCAAGGCATGCGACCAACAATTATCTTTTGAAGAAAGGGTGGCCAACTGTCTTAAGATGTGTTCAACGGAGAACAAACACCTGTTAAGGTTAATAGAACCTATAGAAACATCAAGCAACGTAGTACTTGACAACATCTTCAACAACAGCATTGAACTATCTGAAGGTATTACTAGAAATGACTGGCTAAACAGCATATTGGTACAACCAGACCTTTTTATACGAGTACGAAAAGAACAGGAAAAGATAATAGCTATATTAGAAGAAGAGGAAATACCTTTTAAGGTTACAAATGATTGTATCTCCTTACCCAATGGTACACCTGTACAAAACTGGTTTCCTGAATATACATATGTTGTACAAGATGCCTCTTCGCAAGAAACATGTAAACGTTTTTCAGCACAACCACAAGAGCATTGGTGGGACAGCTGCTCCGGTGCGGGTGGCAAATCTCTTTACTTGAAGGACTTGGAACCACTTGTAGATATTACAGCAACAGACAGCCGTTCTTCTATTCTTAAAAATATGAAAGAACGATTCAGAACATACAGCCACATACTACCAGCGACACATAAATTGAATGTAGCTAATAAACAATTGTTACAAGAGAAGTTTAAAGATCAAAAGTTTGACAACATCATATGCGATGTGCCATGTACAGGTTCAGGCACATGGGCGCGGACACCGGAACAAATGTGTTTTTTTAAAGAGACTCAAATAAATGAATTTACTAGTCTGCAAAAACAAATAGCTGTAAATGCAGCTCAATATTTAAAGCCAGGAGGAAAGTTGTACTACATCACCTGTTCTGTTTTCAAAAAGGAAAATGAAGAGGTAGTGTCGTATATATGTGCAGAAACAGGATTAAAGCTTGAAGGTAAAGAAATAATAAACGGGATAAGCCAAAAAGCGGACAGTATGTTTATCGCAATACTTTCGCATAAAGGTTAAAGCTTAAGCACTTTAATCACTCTTTCTTGGTCTTTTATTCTGGCTTTTATAAAATACACGCCCGTAGACCAGGATGCTGCTTTTATATCTATTGATTGTACACCTGTTGTTATAGACCTACCACTGCTGTGAACAACCCTACCACTAACATCTGTCACCAAGATATCCAGAGAGCCGTTAGTATCTCCATACACCTGCATAGTTAAATTTTCTATCACAGGGTTGGGGCTTACATTCACCCAGTTTGTTTTGTTCAAGTCTGTAACTACTTCTTCCACCCCTAGCAACTGTAGTGCATAGTGAAAGTTTGGCACACCATATCCCAGTTGCACTCCGGGATTATTATACACATGTGCGCTTTGTTCTATAGCCTTCCTTATTTGGTATGGGGTATAGTTTTTTGACGACTGCATTAGGCAAGCGGCCCACCCGGCCAATTGGGGTGTTGCAGAAGAAGTACCACTACTAAATACAGGGTTGGGTCCGTTGCGCATAACTACAGCCGGCTGGCCAGACATACAAACATTAGGCTTTACATGCCCTGCAGAGTTGGGTCCATATCCACTGTTACCAGCAGGTACTTTATCTAAACCTACGTTACCCACTGTGATAGCACTATCTGCATCCCCGGGAGTCAATATATAATTCCAACTGCCACCACCTTCGTTGCCGGCAGAAGCTACAAACAATATACCTTTTGATGTAGCTGTATTAGCGGCCTGTGCTGCAATAGTTGTTTTACCATCTATATCAGCATATGTCAATGAAAAGTTTGTTGGTAAATTAAACCTGTCGTATCCTAACGATATGGTGATGATATCAGCACCTACACTATCTGCCCTTTCTGACGCTGCAACTACATTATCCATCTCTATCACTTGCTCAGAACCGGGTATCTCTGTATTGTACAAAGCGTAATCTGCATAAGGTGCCGTACCTACGTAAGTTCCGGGCAGGTTACCCGCCATTGTTGATAAAGAGGTTGTGCCATGCAACCCTAAAGTGAACACATTTGTACTTGCTTGCACAAAATTATACTGGTCTTTTAACCTACCACTATTATACATACTGTCAAAAGCAGGCGCTGTGTTTACCGCATCAAAACCTTCATCTAAAACGGCTATCAATACCCCTTCACCTTTACGACCTATGTCATGCAGATAGTCACCATTTACCAATACAGTTTGATTATAGCTATCACCATAGTATG
The DNA here is from genome assembly GCA_030429205.1 of Bacteroidia bacterium. Classification (GTDB taxonomy): domain Bacteria; phylum Bacteroidota; class Bacteroidia; order Chitinophagales; family Chitinophagaceae; genus UBA5543. Next base: position 1,467,104 of record JAUICZ010000001.1, on the reverse strand, counting down.
CTGCTGAGCCGGTTGTTTTTAGTGGCAATTGATACGTACCCGATGTTCCCGTATTTGTTTTACTGTTCTTAGATGGTTTATGCAACCCAGATTGATAGTAAGCGATGTACTCAATACTTTTTATGTAGGGCTTGGCCTGCAAGGTCAATATCTTCGATGAATCGTTGAGCAACAAAACAGTATAATTATACCACTTTGATGTCATATGTAATTTGCCAGACGTTAGCGTTAATACACTATCCATGTACGCGGGCGATACAGGCAAATCTGTACTATCAATAGCTATATTGAATTTAGTACGTCTGTCTATTGCTCGTTGAGAAAGGAAACCCAGCGGGTTAGATAAACTTTGCGTAGTGCCGCCCTTGTCCGTAAAACTAATACGAAATCCATATTGCGGTTGCGCAAATGCCGATGTTGAAAAAATGAGTAATCCTACAAAACACAATACCAGTCCCCTGCCCATACCTTTTGTATGATTTTATTATCAGTTATGGTCTACGGCACGCATAACTACACCTATACCTTTACGGCATCTGGTAGTACTAGGGTCGTAAGTCCATCTGATATATTCACGATATACCATACCTACGCCGGATGCATAGGTTTCAACACTTTTTGTTCTAGACGCAGGTGCGTTTTCAAACAATTCAGGATCACTGATAGACTGATCGATAGCTCTTACAGTGATCGTCTTATCAAACACCTTGAAGTTTGTATTGAAAGGCTCTTCTACATTTGTGTATTTGTACTGCCAGTTCTTATAGAAAGATAGTTCCGGATCGTCGGTAAGTATATAGTTATTACCTTCCCATAAACCTCCGCTAACAATCGGGAAAACTAGTTTTATAAACCTCAACTGGTCGCGTACAACTTCAAGCTCTGTTTTGGTATTTGTTGCATAAAAAGTAGTTTGTCTTTGCCACTCCTCTTCAGGCTGTTTGCGTATACGTGTTTCAATCCTGTATGATAATCTGCCTATATCATCACTGAAAGTATCTACTACCATGTGCATGATCTGATAATGGTAGAAACGTTTAATACAGAAAGTATCATCCCAGATTGTAGAATCTACATCATATATTACCCATTTACCTTTCTCAAGAGGGAAATACTCTTGTTCTGCCTGCGGAGGTGCAGGAATATCATCAGCTTTCTTACAAGAAAACACTGCAACAGTCAAAACAACTGCCAATACCAAAAAAGGCAACGACTTTTTGATCATAACAAAAACATATACAGTTACTACCGTAAATATAACCAAAGAAACGAAAAGTTAATATTTTCGAGGCTGTTAATCGTGGAAAATACGCCTTTATATTACATTTTACTGATATAGAGCCGCTTATCAATCATATCCAAGCTGTATGATCCCCCCTCCCAGTACATCTTCTCCTTCATAAAACACTGCCGATTGACCAGGAGCTATACTATTTACAGAATGATCAAAAGTAACTTCTACTTTATCTTCTTTCGTATGTAAAGTGCTTTGGCTACCCGCATCTTTATAACGGATCTTGGTAATGGCTTCCGTACCGTCTTTTATACCGTCATATTTGATCATATTCAAGCCACCAACCAGCATTTTGCTTTGTTTTAACTCATCAGCTTCACCTAGTACAACTGTATTGGTTTCAGGTATAATCTTGGTAACAAACATAGGTTTACCCAAAGCAATACCCAAGCCTTTACGTTGCCCGATTGTATAAAACGGATATCCTGCATGTTCACCCACCTTTTCTCCATTCGCCAAAACAAAGTCACCACCGGCAACTGCTGTCTCTAATGTAGGATCATTTCTTTTCAGAAAACCACGATAGTTATTATCGGGCACGAAGCATATTTCGTAACTCTCTGCTTTTTTAGAGAGTTCTTCATACCCCATATCCAGAGCTATCTGACGCACTTCAGTCTTCAAATACCCTCCTAATGGATATATACTTCTGCTCAGGCAATCCTGGTCCAGTCCCCACAATACATAGCTTTGGTCTTTGGTAAGGTCTTTGGCACGAGATAATACATATCGCTCATTCTCCTCTCTCACTTTCACATAATGACCTGTAGCGATAAACTCACAATCCAATGCATCTGCACGCTTTAATAGCGCTGACCATTTAATATGTGTATTACATAATACACACGGATTGGGCGTTCTGCCTGCCATGTACTCTTCTACAAAGTTGGTAATTACATGGTCTCCAAACTCTTCTCTGATATCTAATACATAATGAGGGAAACCATGATCTACCGCCGCCTGACGAGCATCATTAAAAGAATCCAGATTACAACACCCTGTTTCTTTACCGGTACTACCAGACGTTGCATAGTCCCATGTCTTCATAGTAATACCTACTACCTCATAGCCTTGATTATGAAGCATTAATGCACTAATGGTACTGTCAATACCACCGCTCATCGCTACCAATACTCTACCGTTTCTACTCATTACTATTTATTACAAGGGTGCAAAGTTACAAATAACATACTTCATGACCATTTGAGTCATATAGATATTTGATACTGCCTTATTGTCTTGTATAATAACCTGTCTTTGTTGTGTTTAGACTAACTTTACCCTATGCACTATTCAGTATCATTCCCTCAAGGCAATATTCAATATTTGTTGAACACGGCTTTTAACAGTGCTATAGAACTATGCTCTCCTAAAGATACCATCATCATAACAGATAAAAACATAGCTGCTTTTTACGCCAGCAAGTTTCAGGAATACAAAGCCGTTATTGAAATCAAAGCAGGAGAGCAGAGTAAAAATACTGAAACAGTTCACTATATAATCGACCAGCTCCTGAAACATGAGGTACACAGAAAAAGCTTTTTATTAGGTGTTGGCGGTGGAATGGTAACAGATATTACGGGTTATGTAGCATCAACCTACATGCGAGGTATCAACTTTGGGTTTGCGCCCACCTCTCTGCTAGGCATGGTTGACGCTGCAATAGGAGGTAAGAACGGTATTAATTACCAACTGCAGAAAAACCTTATTGGCACAATTAGCCAACCCTCTTTTATTTTATTCGACCGCAACTTTTTAGATACACTACCCGACGATGAATGGAGTAATGGTTTTGCTGAGATCATAAAATACGCATGTTTGTTTGACCAAGGCTTATTCAATGAACTTCATGATCGCAACATTGAATACTATAAAAAAAATAATGCGGCATTGGCGTCGCTAATCAGCAAATGTGTGGACTGGAAAAACAAAATAGTATTAACAGACGAGCATGAGCATGGCAAACGAAAGATCTTAAACTTTGGACATACCGCGGGTCATGCTTTTGAAACTATTGCCAGAATACCACATGGCCAGGCTGTGGGTTTAGGGATGCTAGTAGCATGTGCCTTATCGCAAAGTATAGGACTTACAAAGGATGTTTACCACAAACTGAAACATACTTTAGGCAACTACAACCTACCTACTGAAGTTAATTGTGATATTGACCAGACGATAGAAGTGATTACCATGGATAAAAAACGTAATAACGATGGTATAGACTTTGTACTATTGAATACAATAGGCAAATCCACTATCAAGAATACATCTATAAAAGAAATAAAAGCTGCGATTGAAATATTTATAAATGAAAGCAACTATTAACCCCGGTAAAATAAATGGAACTATTACTCCACCTCCATCGAAAAGCATTACACAACGTGTATACGCTGCCGCATTGTTGCACAAAGGAAAAACAATCATACAAAATGCAGGCAGTTCTGCTGATGAAGTTGCAGCACTAAATATAGTACAAGCATTAGGCGCAAAAGCAGATTGCATAAACGATGATACAATAGTAATAACAAGTGAGGGTATTGCACCAATAGGAAACGAGATCGATTGCAATGAAAGTGGTTTAGCTGCTAGATTATTCATTCCGATTGCAGCTATTACAAAAACAGAACTCAAAGTAACAGGTCAAGGCAGTTTATTGAATCGTCCTATGCAAGACCATATTGAAACGCTGTCAGAATTAGGATTAGTAGTAGCACCTAATAATGGTTGTTTACCCATAACAATAAAAGGACAATTACAGCCTGAAAACATTGTAGTTGACGGCAGCCTGAGCTCTCAGTTTTTGAGCGGTCTGTTGTTAGCATATACATTTACCGCAGAGAAAGAAGCGACTATAGAAGTAAAAGATCCAGTTAGCCTGCCTTACATTGATCTTACGATACAAACACTCTCATATTTCAACAAGAATATTACTAACACCAATTACAAAAGCTTTACTGTAATACCTTCAGAAGAAACAGAAACATCAAATATCTATTACCACATAGAAAATGACTGGAGTGCTGCAGCTACTCTTCTCGTTGCAGGAGCAATTACCAAAAACATAACGATAGAGAATATTCTAAAAGATTCATTACAGGCAGACAAAGCAGTTTTAGATGTACTGGCCCAAGTTGGCACAAAGCTTGATGTTAGTGATTATTCTGTAACTGTTCAAAAAGAAGCACTTAAAGCTTTTTCTTTTGATGCAACAAACTGCCCCGATCTATTTCCAGTACTAAGTATATTGGCAGCTGTTTGTGATGGCACGAGTACTATTATTGGCACTAACAGGTTGATACATAAAGAAAGTAACCGATTGGAAAGCATTAGCAGTATGTTGAAAGAGTTTGGAGTAGAGCATCAACATAAAGACAACGAATTAAAGATAACAGGAAGAAAAGTATTGCAGGCCGCTACTATTGATAGCTGTAACGACCATCGTATAGTAATGGCAGCAGCAATTGGCGGGTTGATAGCAAATGGTACTGTAACAATAAATGGAGCGGATGCAGTAAATAAATCTTATCCCGATTTTTTCGCACATTTATCTTTACTAGGTGCAGATATTGAGCAATTATGAACAGTTTTGGACGTATATTCAGAGTAAGTGTTTTTGGCGAATCTCATGGTGTTGCCGTAGGCGTAACCATTGATGGCTGCCCTGCCGGCATACCTGTTAGCCAACAAGATTTTAATACTGATCTGGAAAGACGTAAAGCAGGAGCAAAAGGTACAACCCCTCGTAAAGAGGAGGATGCACCTGAGATAATTAGTGGCGTATTCAATGACCACACTACCGGCAGCCCGATAACAATATTGTTCCGCAACAGCAACACTATATCAAAAGACTATGAAGCACTAAGAAAAACCCCCAGGCCGGGACATGCAGACTTTGTGCTGGATAAAAAGCACAAAGGGTTTAACGATTATCGTGGTGGTGGGCACTCCTCAGGCCGGCTGACTATCGCACTTGTTGCAGCTGGAGTTATCGCCAAGAAAGCAATTGGAAATATAGACATAAAAGCGGTATTGATAGAGGCCGGAGGCAATAGTAATATTGAAGAAGCTATAGAACAGGCAGTTCAACAACAAGACAGTATTGGAGGTATTATTGAGTGTAAAGCTAACAACATACAAATTGGCTTAGGCGAACCTTTTTTTGATTCGATAGAATCAACCATCAGTCACCTTGCATTTGCTATACCTGCAATAAAAGGTATAGAGTTTGGTAGTGGTTTCACTGCTACTAAAATGACAGGGAGTCAGCACAACGATTCCTTTATCGATGAACAGGGAACAACTGACTCCAATAACGCGGGAGGCATTAATGGTGGTATCAGCAACGGAAACGAGTTGGTGTTCAGGTTAGCAGTTAAACCTACCAGCAGCACACCTCAAAAGCAACAAACATGGAATACAGAAACTGAGTCAGTAGAAAGCTTTTCAGTTAAAGGCAGACACGACCTTTGCATTGCGCTTAGAGTACCTGTAGTTGCAGAAGCCATTACAGCTATAGCATTGACAGATTTGTTATTGATAGAAAAAACAAGAAATTAGAGATCCGAACTTTCATCACCGGTCTCATCAAGAGGTTTATCTGAAATTATATCCATCAGTTGTTGTACCTCTTCTGCTTTTTCGTCATCTTTTTTATACTGATAACAAAGAGCCAGCTCTTCCATCATTTTATAGATGACCTGCTTAGTTGATAACGTCTTAAAATAAGACTCTCTATCTGTAGCTTTTATTTTCTTCAGGTAAGTATCTACATCTTTCTGTGTGTACACCATACCGTTCATCGGATCGATAAAGAACTGCATTTGCTGCACAGGAGCTTCTTCTACACTAAAGAAATGATGCAATGTATCTATATAGCCAAATACAAACTGGCGCGGCAAGTTGATGGCAAATACAGGAATATCCAATAACTCACACAAGGCAAGATAAAGTATTCCTATGGTATATGAATTTCCCTGTTTGCTTTCTAACACCTGGTTGATGTAAAAGTACTTAGGGTCTCTTTCTGTCAACTCATGACCATTCAGCTTATAGTAATTGTACAGGATACTATTGAATACATTTACGGTCTCCAATGGTGTCATATAATTATTCAATTCCAACCAGATATTGCGTCGCATTTGGTCGAATTGAGTAAGGATTGACGGAACGTTTAAATCAGGATATTGGTATTTCCCCACCAATATTGCACCACGTAAAATATCGGGCTTTTCTTCTCCTGCCCAATCCAGAAATTCCTTTTGAAGATCTTGAAAATGCACGCGATGTATTAACATCTCAATACGCTCTTGCGTATCTGTGTCTATTGTCACTTCCCACAGCTCTTCTAAATTGGGTATAATATCAGAGCCGTAGTTGAGCAACTTTTCTGCAACAGTATCAAACACCTCTGTATCAGGATCATCTATTAACCTGAGCAGAGCCGATATTTCCTTTTCACGCGGCATAACACTTGTTAATTTAAGTTACGACTTTTTCTTTTTCTTTCTACCACCTTTTTTAGGAGGGTTTGCTTTTATCTCCTCAATGATCGCTTTCGCTTCTTCCAGCGTTATGTCTTTTGCCGTTTCGTGCTTTTCTTTTGGCAACTTATAGTTTCGTAGCCCTTTCTTTATGTAAGGGCCATATGGACCTTTAAGTATTTTTATTTTTTCTTCTTCAAATATCTTAATGGTCTTTTCAGCTTGCGCTTTTCTTTTTTCTACTATTAAAGGCCCCACTTCATCCAGCTCTACCTTATACGGGTCCATGTCTTTTTTCAAAGAATAAAACTTACCCATATGCTGTGCATAAGGGCCAAACCTACCAATGTTTACAACAACGTCTTCTCCTTCGAACACACCCAGCTTTCTAGGAAGTTTGAACAGTTCCATCGCCTCATCAAAAGTTATTGTTTCAATGCTCTGGTTCGCCCGTAAACGAGCAAAGCGTGGCTTTTCTTCATCTTCCTGGCTACCTATCTGCACCATCGGGCCATACCTTCCTAAACGAGCTACAACAGGCTTTCCACTTTCAGGATCTGTTCCTAAATGATGCTCTCCTTTTGCACGCTCTGCATGCTCAAGGGTATACTCAACACGCTCATGGAAAGGGTGGTAAAAACCACCTATCATTTTGTGCCACACCTCTTTACCTTCTGCTATACTATCAAACTCCTCTTCTATTTTAGCTGTAAAACCGTAGTCCATTACTTTTGTGAAGTATTCACTTAGGAAATCGGTAACAACTAACCCTAAATCTGTAGGGAATAACTTATTCCTTTCCGCACCAGTATTCTCAGTCTCTTCCTTTTGAGCAATTTCTTTGTTCTTTAGCGTGTATACAGCAAAGGCTCTTGGAGTACCTTCTTTATCTCTCTTCTCAACATAACCTCTTTGCTGCACAGTACTAATTGTAGGTGCGTATGTTGATGGGCGACCGATACCCAACTCTTCTAGTTTTTTTACTAAAGATGCCTCTGTATATCTTGGCTGTGGACGGGTAAATCGCTCTGTAGCAACCATCTCTTTTAAAGGTAAGTCCATGCCTACCTTCAGCGGAGGCAACATACCGCTATTATCTTCTTCTTCATCCTCATCGTCTTTACCTTCAGTATATACTTTCAAGAAACCATCAAAACGAAGCACTTCACCTTTTGCAGTTAAAACGCTATCTCTGGTTGATATTTTGATTTTTGCAGTGGTACGCTCTAATTGAGCATCTGCCATTTGCGATGCCATAGTACGTTTCCATATTAACTGATATAAACGCTGAGCGTCTGCATTACCGGTTTCGGTAACACTCATATCTGTAGGTCTGATAGCTTCGTGAGCTTCCTGAGCACTTTCGTTCTTATTCTTATACTTTCTAACCTGCAGGTACTTATCACCATATTGAGATGATATTTCATTAGATATACCTTCTATAGCGGTATCAGATAAATTCACACTATCTGTACGCATGTAGGTTATCTGACCACTTTCATACAGCCTTTGTGCCAACAACATTGTTTTAGAAACAGAATAACCGAGTTTACGGCTGGCCTCTTGCTGCAATGTAGATGTTGTAAATGGAGCAGCGGGAGATTTTTTAGCCGGCTTTACCTGTACGTCGTCAACAGTATACGATGCATCGACACAATCTTGCAAAAAAGATTTAGCACTATCGCCATCTGCTATTTTTTCTCCACTTTCTGCTTTAAAAGATACCGACTTCTTATTCAGATCATCAGCAGTAAAATAAGCATCAAGCTTAAAACTACTTTTGGGAGTAAATTTATTTATCTCTCTTTCACGTTCAGCAATTAAACGAACAGCAACAGATTGCACACGACCGGCAGAAAGGTTGTTGTGCATACTCATCTTACGCCATAAAATAGGAGATATTTCAAAACCTACAAGCCTATCTAATATTCTGCGTGCCTGCTGTGCATTTACCAAGTCCATGTTTACAGTACGTGGACTTTCTACCGCTTTCTTAATCGCAGGTTTAGTAATCTCGTGAAAGACGATTCTTTTCGTCGTAGCAGGATCCAATCCCAACACTTCGCAAAGGTGCCATGATATAGCTTCTCCTTCGCGGTCCTCATCCGTTGCTAACCAAATTTCTTCAGATTTTTTCGCCAGCGATTTAAGCTCCTTTACTACCTTTTGCTTGTCATCTGATACCTTATATTTAGGAGTAAATTTATTAGCAATATCAATGCCCATATCCTCCTTCTCCAGATCACGTATGTGCCCATAGCAAGACTTTACTTCAAAGTCACTACCCAATATCTTCTCAATCGTTTTTGCTTTCGCAGGAGACTCAACTATCAACAGGTTTTTAGCCATTCGCTTACCCTTTTCTCAATTTTTGTTTTTGTTACATCGCACCAAATATAGTTCATTCGGGGATGTGCAATAATAAAGTATTGTTTCGTAAAAATGAAAAAGGGCAACAAATGTTGCCCTTTCCATATATAAAGTAAGTTATTTATTACTTAGCTATCATAACACGACCAGACCTACGTTGACCATTTGCCTCTACAGTGTAAAGGTAAATACCGTTAGTTAGGTTGCTAGTGTTGAAAGTAGCAGTAGCTCTATCAATACCGTTGAAAGATTGAGTTCTAACTACCTGACCAACTGCATTAGTTAAAGTAACTGTAGCATCAGTATTGCTAGTTAGAATGAACGGAATGTTCACTACATCTGCAGCAGGGTTAGGGTAAGCATCTATTTCATAGATTTCTTTACCTACTAGACCTACACTTACAGGGTCACAATCACCACATACTACGTGACCAGCAAAGTTTAATACCTCACGGCTGAAGTCTGGAGTGTTGAACACCTCGATGTTAATTACCGGAGTATAACGAGATGAATCACTAGAGAACATTAAACCACTCATACTTCTATCTTCGAATCCACCATCAGCTTGAGCTTTACGAATGTAAGGCATAACGTTACCCGGGCTGATATTACCTGCTAGAGGCATGAAACGGTGGTAGTTTACTACTGAATCGTAGAATGTTGTGCTGTTATCACCAGACTTGAATGTAGCAGTCATAGCAAACATATTACCAGCAGGAACACTTACACCACTACCAGGTATTTTAAACAACATTGTACTAACTGTAACAGTGTTATTTGTAGTATTTGGAGTATCACCATCTGTAGCAGTTAAAGGCTCTTTCCAGAAAGCACGAGTACCAACCGGAGCAAAAGCAGCACGGTTAATGCTATCTACGTCAACAGGAGCGTTTGCCCAAAGAGTATCAGCAGTTGTATAGTTAGCAATTTTAGAACCGTAAGTAGTATTACTCTTTAACAAGAAGAATGTGATGTTATCTTGAGGAATTACAGAGAATATCAAAGTATCAACCACACTTGAAGGACGGCTTGGCATCCTTACATATGCACCTCTGATAGCAATAGAATCCACAACATAAGAGTTGTAGCTCTTGATTTGGATTTCGCTAGAGAATGTTGGATCATTGAACATTAAAGATCTGATTGGGTCAACATTCTGACACATAGAAAGATAGTTTACTGCTTGATAGTAAGCAGGGTTACCATATCTTTGAGTTTTAGAAGTGTCAAACCAAATTGGGAAAACAAAAGTATTTCCTGTAGCTGCGTTTGTAGAAAGTACTTGGTTGTTGAATGCATCCATCATGTTCCAGTGGCTGTACCATCTGTCTCCACCTGCACCAGTACCTTTAGCAACAGATCTGCTGTTTTTTATCGGATCTGCTTTAAATACCAAATTGTAGTTGTTTGAAGGTTTGTGCACCTGAGTTTTATTATCATTCTGAATGAAAGGAACTCCTTTCGCCTCAGAAATGCGTTGAGCTGATACGCTAAACGATAGTGCGCCACCCACAACAAGTAAAAGTAACTTTTTCATCATTTTAACCGTTTTTTAAATTTATTACGAAATGTAAAGATAAGTATTCTTATTTCATTAAGACAACTAATTTTAATCCCTCGTTAGTCAAATACTTATAAATTCTTGATTTTATACATTGTTATGACAATGACAGTATCCAAACTTTAATTTCTTTACCTCATTTCCAGCTATTATTTTTGCAAATCTTTCCAAAATCATATGCTGCCACAGTTCAATAATACAGAGATAGCGTTCAAATACCGTACCACTTCGGAGCTTAAACAAGCACAGTACCTTTTTGCGACTATGAGTTCTCCGAACGTAGTGCAATTAGGCATGTGGGCTACTCAATTGGCATTAAAGCTCAAGTTACCGGTAAATGGCATAATAAAGAATACCATCTTTAAGCAGTTTTGTGGTGGAGAAACGCTGGAGGAAGCTGCCAATACAGCAGAAGCGCTGGAACCATTTAATGTAGGGGCGATACTGGACTATGGTGTCGAAGGAAAAGAAGGTGAAGAAGAATTTGACAGGGCTGTACCTGAGTTCATTAAAGCGATCAAACATGCTTCATTAGAAGCGAACATCCCTTTTATATCTCTTAAAGTAACCGGCTTTTCACGATTTTCTCTTCTGGAAAAAATACATAGCGGAGACGTTCTAACAAAGGCTGAAAAGAAAGAATGGAACCGGGTACACGAACGAATTGATGTAATATGTAAAGAAGCGGCTCAAGCTAAAGTGATGGTTTTGATAGATGCTGAAGAGACTTGGATACAAGCACCTGTAAACGATTTAGTGAATACAGTTATGGAGCGCTACAACAAAGAGTTCGCTTATATATACAACACATTCCAACTGTACACTACAGGTGCACTACCATATCTGAAGCAATCTTATGAGATGGCAACATCAAAAGGTTATAGACTTGGTGCTAAGCTAGTTCGTGGTGCTTATATGGAGAAAGAGCGAAAAAGAGCTGCCGAAAAAGGCTATACTTCTCCCATACAACCAGACAAACCATCTACAGACAAAGACTATGACGAAGCTGTAAGCTTTTGTCTGGAAAGGCTGGATAACCTATCTGTTTTTATAGGTACACATAACGAAAAGTCGTGTTTAGAGGCCGCTAAGTATATGCAAGAGCATAATATAGCCGCAAATACTGATAAAGTATGGTTCTCTCAACTATACGGTATGAGTGATAATATATCCTTCAACCTGGCAGATAGTAAATATAATGTAGCAAAATACCTGCCTTACGGGCCTGTAAAAGATGTGATGCCTTACCTTATGCGCAGAGCACAAGAGAATACGTCAGTAGCCGGACAAACAAGCCGCGAGTTAGGACTCATTAATACTGAACTGAAAAGAAGAAAAGGATAAAGAAAAAGGGCTTCAATATTGAAGCCCTTTTTCTTTATCGCTTGTTAGATAGTTATTCAAATACGTATACATCCTCGTTGGGGCGTTTCATATGATAATTTTCACGAGCAAACTTTTCTAACACTTTTGCATCATTCTCTATACCATTTTTCTCTGCACGCATTCTTGTGATCTCTGACCTTAAATAGGCGAGGTTGTCATTCACATCCTGCAACTCACGCTCTCGTGCTTTTTGTGTATACCAATCATTATGATCAAAATATGCTACCCACACTATAAAAGCCAGTGCAGTAACCACATATTTTAAAATTGGCTTGTTCAATATTTGCTTGAGCCTCTCTAACATATATTACTTACCAAATATAAGCTCTTTTCCGGGATAATATGCGTTGTCGCCCAGCTCCTCTTCAATCCTGATCAATTGATTGTATTTAGCCATTCTATCACTTCTGCTGGCACTACCTGTTTTTATCTGCCCGCAATTCAATGCAACCGCAAGGTCAGCTATAGTGTTGTCTTCAGTCTCACCACTACGGTGACTCATAACAGTATTGTAGCGGCTATGCTGCGCCATTGTTACTGCATCTATAGTTTCGCTTAAGGATCCTATTTGGTTTACTTTCACTAGTAACGCGTTTGCTACATCTTGTTTTATACCTTTCGACAACCTGTCTACATTAGTTACAAAAAGATCATCACCTACAAGCTGTACTTTGTCGCCTATCGTTTCTGTCAATTTCTTCCACCCTTTCCAGTCATCTTCATCCATACCATCTTCAATACTTACTATAGGGTATTTCTTGCACCATTTTGTCCAATACTCTACTACCTCATCACTACTTAATGCACGCCCGTCGCTTTTATGGAAAACATATTTTTTCTTTTTAGCATCGTACATTTCACTAATAGCAGCATCCATCGCAATTGCAACATCATCACCAGGCTTGTATCCTGCTTTCTCAATTGCTTTTAATACGGTTTCAATTGCCTCTTCGTTACTCTGTATGTCAGGAGCAAAACCACCTTCATCACCAACGTTAGTGCTGTAGCCTTTATCCTTCAATACTGCTTTGAGGTTGTGGAATATTTCAACTCCCCAGCGTAAACCTTCGCTAAATGTTGATGCACCTACAGGCATAACCATAAACTCCTGAAAGTCTATCTTATTATCAGCATGCGCACCACCGTTTAAGATATTCATCATTGGTACAGGCAATGTCTTAGCATTAGCACCACCAACATATCTGTACAAACTTAGCCCGCTGGATTGTGCAGCTGCTTTTGCTGCCGCCATACTTACCGCTAATATTGCATTAGCACCCAACTTAGCTTTATTACTTGTTCCGTCTATTTGCAACATCAAACCATCAATACCTCGCTGATCTGTTACATCCCAACCATATAGTTCTTCAGCCAAAGTTTGGTTTACATTCTTTATGGCCTTAGTAACACCTTTACCCATGTACATCTTCTTTACCTTGTCCCTTAGCTCAACTGCTTCGTACTTACCGGTTGATGCACCTGAAGGAACTGCAGCACGGCCCATATAGCCATCGCTGGTATAAACGTCTACTTCTACTGTCGGGTTGCCACGGCTGTCTAATATCTGACGGGCAATTACGTCTGTAATAAAACTCATAGTAAATCTTTAAATATTTGCGCAAAGATAACTAAGCAGCTTGATAATATTTGTCTCTATATGTTATTACAATGTTTTGTAGTGTATAACGAAAGGAAAAACGAATGGAAACTCTCTTGCTTCTTGTAGCTCTACACCCGATTCAAGGTTATTAAGAAAAAATGATTTATTGCCCTTTGTGGTTGAATACACCTTATACCTAAATTCCTCTTCCACCTTTTTAGGCATTATGCCATACCCCATATAAAAGGTATCAGGTTGTATAATAATACCTTCATCTATCAACAATAAATTCATTTTCTTACGTTTCAGCAAGTGTGGAGGTATCGACTTTATATGACAAATCGTATCTCCATGGTATACCTGAAAGAAAATAAACCTTACATCCATTTGTGCAGTGTCATATGGTTTTATTTTAACGTCTACCGATTGAAATTTTACCGACTGCATTTGTATAGGAGCGTATTGAGTTACATGAAAAATTTTATCTACAAGAGAATTTGCTGTGTTGATCTCTGGTCTTAGTACATAATGAACGTTTGACGTCTTTACTTTACCATTATAACTACCAACTGCTATTTTTCTTGCTTTTACAGTAGCTTCCTGTAACTGTACTTTCATGGTGTCTGCTTCCTGAGCTAAGACTATGTTGCAAACAAATAATAGGGGCGATATTAATATTGGGCAGAATATCTTCATACCTCAAGGTTTATATAACAAAAATACGCTCCTTAAAGAGCGCGTTTAACAATGCTTATTTTAAATCATTTCCGATCTTTAATCTTTCTGTAAGCATACTGAATTTGCTTGCCTATCACTTTGAACTCAACTTCTACAATTGTTCCCTTTGCAGATGCTGTTTGCATAACATAGGTAAAGAACTTGTTATCATACAGCTTTTTTAAGCCCTGTTTTTCCACTGCGATATTTACAGACATAGTCCAATAAATATCACATAAGTTTAGCTTACGCAGAAAGATAAACGCATGCTTAACATCATATTAGCATCTACCTCCACTTACGCCCTTTGTACTCTCTTCTGTTTTGCCTCATGATTACTCCTTTAATCAGGTTCGTTCCCTTTTCTCTGATGAATGTAAACTCAACATCAATGGTCGCCATAAAAAAATGATCTCTACGCTCTTCCGCTAACAGTGTAAACTCAGGCTGCCCTTTTACTGATCCCCAAAGAAGCTTGTCCTTTACAAATATTCTCATATCATAACCGCCTTCCATCTCGTACATACCTTCATAGTCTTTCATTCTTTCGGGTTCCAGAAAAACAGGCTGTTTGGGTTTTGGCAACACATATTGCTGTTCATATAAAGCAGCAATCATACAATCCTGGGCATAAGTTATTTCGCTTTCCATGTCATTGCTTAGTAGTATTATGATGGTGCTGTCCTCTGGAGCCACAATAAACTTGCTTAAGAAACCATAAGTTTCTCCCATATGCCCCATTGCCTGTCTGCCAAAAATATCTGTGGCATAAAAGCCCTTTCCATAAACACCTTTTTCAGCACTTCCCATCTTTTCCCATGTCTTCTTTGGCAACAACTTACCATTCAATATAGCCTGGGCAAACTTGTAGAGCCCTTCGGTAGTGGTAAACATACCTCCTGCTGCATAGCTAACGGTAGAGTCCATAACAAAAGCAGGTACCATCCTGTATTGGTTAAGTATGCTGTATCCCTGCGCTTTATCCCAGCTTGAGTACCCTCCGAAGTTATATCCGGTATGCTCTATACCCAACTCGTCTAAAACATACTTCCTCATACTCGCATAATATGTAGTATCAGTTACCTGCTCAATTATCTTTCCCAACAAAAAGTAATTAGAAGTAGAAACTGCTGTGCTATCGCCCGGAGAAAAAAGCAACGGTTTGTCTTTAAATGCATAATAAATATCCTTCGCTGTTCTTGGTATAAATATGCCTTTGCTATAAAAGGTATCATCCATTAAATAGTCAGGAATTCCGCTGGTATGCGTCAGTAAATTTTTGATGGTGATTTGCCCAGCATGCTTATACTTTGGAAAGTATTTCGATACCGTGTCATCAATTGATAGTTTTCCTTTTTGCTGTAAAACATGAACTAGTGTTGAGGTAAACATAGCCGTAGAACCTCCAATAGGATATATAGTATGCTGTGTGCAACTATCCCCCATAGAAGCATCCCTTATACCAAAGCCTTTATGCAGTAACACCTCTCCATGTTGAGCAACCAGCACTGTACCGCTAAACTTTGCCAGCCCATACCATGTAGTCATGATAGAATCCAGCTCCTGCGTTATACCCTTTGCATTTACTCCGGGTATGCCTATCATCATTGCTACCAATAAAACAACTAGCCTGTTCATATTAACGTCTTTTTACGTGGCTAAACTAAAGAATTAGAAACTATTAACCTGCGGGTAAACATTTAAAACATTGCTAATAAAGAAACAGCAACCCGTTGGGGTTGCTGTGTATAAGGACGAAAAAGATCTAATGTTGATTTCTTCTCCTTACTCTGTATGTATCTACTATCTTATTGTTGAGTAGCTGTGTAAACCACATCTACTGCGTAGGTACCTGCTGGATATGCAAAACCAGGGGTAGCTTTATACTTTACGCTGAAGGTTTGGTTACCACCACGCGTACCCGCACTGATCAAATCCTGGCTAGAGCTCTTCAATGTAGCATAGTTTGTTGCTGAGAAAGGACTAGCGATTGACCCACCTGTTCCGTTGGCTGTTACTTTTACTGCTAATACATTCTCTACAGGCATTGTTGGTGCAGGTGTTGTATTACCAGTATATGTGAAGTTAGCCGCGTTTGACTTAACAGCTACTGTAAAGTTTTTATTTGAACGTACTTTCAACTCTTGTGCGCTTGATTCAACACCGTTGGCGTAATCGTTAACTGATGTGAATGGAATGTTTACATCTGCTCCTGTTGCGCTGCTGTTACCTGTGAATGTGATCTCGATAGCATTACTCAATACTAAGTTAGTAGTTTGAGAAGCTGAAGATGATTGGTTAGCCTGGTTTTGTGCGTTTGCACCGAAGCTTACACATGTGATGATTGTAACGAATAATGCGATCTTTTTCATAATTGTTTGTTTTAAGTTGTTTTAGTTTGTTTGATTTTAGTTGTTTGTTCGTTTGTTGATACAAAGATGCGACCGCAACCAAAATCAGGCAAAAAAACAGCCTTTGTTAACCGTGGGTTTGCAACCGGTTAACAACCGTATAACAAAATATGCCGCTCAAAGAGCGGCATACAATTATGAAAATCAATTACTTAACT
This sequence comes from Bacteroidia bacterium, assembly GCA_030429205.1. Classification (GTDB taxonomy): domain Bacteria; phylum Bacteroidota; class Bacteroidia; order Chitinophagales; family Chitinophagaceae; genus UBA5543. The sequence continues at coordinate 1,450,127 of JAUICZ010000001.1, read as the reverse complement.
TAAACAGACACATTAAAATCGCGTAATGCATCGTTCAGGCTGGTCTTTTTATCGGTAGACTCTTTTCGCTTACCAATAATCAAAGCACAGCTCACATTATACTCCCCTGCAGGGAACTTTTTAGTATAACTACCCGGTATTACCACACTACGCGCCGGCACCCTACCTTTCATCTCTACAGGCTCATCACCACTCACGTCTATAATCTTAGTGCTTTGTGTTAATACAACATTAGCGCCTAATACAGCCTCTTTTTCAACAACAACACCTTCTACTACAATACAACGAGACCCGATAAAACAACCATCTTCTATAATTACGGGTGTTGCCTGCAATGGTTCTAGCACACCACCAATACCTACACCACCGCTTAAGTGTACACCTTTACCTATTTGAGCACAAGAACCAACGGTAGCCCATGTATCTACCATAGTACCTTCATCTACATATGCGCCTATATTTACGTAAGAAGGCATCATAACCACATTCTTCGCTAGATAAGAGCCATAACGAGCTACGGCATGCGGTACAGCACGTACACCTAAAGATTCATAATCCTTTTTTAGTAGCATTTTATCATAAAACTCAAACGGCTCAACAGTCCAGGTTTGCATTTTCTGCACCCCAAAATATAGCAGTATAGCCTGCTTCACCCACTCATTTACTTGCCAACCATTATCAGTAGGCTCAGCCACTCTCAACCTTCCTTTATCTACCTCTTCTATAACTGCATGTACTGCATTTACATATTTCTCTTCGTTTAACAGCTCTCTATTACCATATGCTGCCTGTATTAAATCCTTCATATTACCTATTTTTCTGCGGCGAAAATAAGAAAGATATAATGATATTTAAGAGCATGTAATACGCAACTGCTTTATTAGTTTTACGTATCACAAATTTTGGATTTGGAACATTTAAAGAACTGGGAAGCACTTTTTGAGCGTGCACTGATAGAAGAAATCAATACAACAGGCGTACATATGTCTGCTAAAGCTGGCGACGTAATCATTGATTACGGTAAAAACATTCGCCAAATGCCTATTATTACAAAAGGATCAATAAAGGTCTTGAGAGAAGATGATGAAGGGCATGAATTACTATTATACTACGTAAACTCAAACGAGAGCTGCGCCATGACATTTACATGCTGTATGGAACAGACTGTAAGTGAAATAAAAGCCGTTGCAGAAGACGATGTTGAATTTATTGCCATACCCGTTGCGAATATGGATGAATGGCTGGTAAAATACCCTTCCTGGAAGAACTTTGTTATGCGTACTATTAAAGTGCGGTTTAACGAGCTGTTACACACAATCGATCAGATAGCCTTCCAAAAACTGGACGAGCGGTTGGTATCATACCTAAAAGAAAAAGCGACGACTACAGGCAGCACTTTGCTTAATTTATCTCATCAGGAAATAGCAAACGAGCTGGCAAGTAGCCGTGTAGTGATTTCCAGGTTGCTGAAAAAACTGGAAAATGAAAAAAGGTTGCTACTATACCGCAACCAAATAAAGCTACTGAAGGATATGTAACAATAGTTACCATACCTGTGTATATACATATCTATGTTTGCAATACACTAAACAACACAATTAGTTATGAAAGCAAACATGGGCTCCGCAGACAAGATCATTAGGATTTTGATAGCCGTAGTTATAGGCATCCTTTATTTTACGGGGCAAATAACCGGTACCGCAGCGATCATACTTTTGGTACTTGCAGGTATATTTATTGCAACAAGCTTTATTGGCTTTTGCCCGCTGTATGCACCATTTAAAATAAGTACAAAAAAGAAAAAATAGGTTTTATTATGAGTATAGTAGAAATTATCAAAAACAACGATACAACTATTATCGATGTACGTACGCCGGAAGAGTTTATGGGCGGCAATGTGGTTGGTTCTAAAAACATTCCATTGAATGAACTACCAGCCAGAGTTGATGAACTAAAAAGCATAGATGGACATATCGTTCTATGTTGTGCAAGTGGTGGACGTAGTGGCATGGCAACACAAATGCTACAAAGTAATGGCTTCAGCAATGTCTATAATGGCGGTGGCTGGACAGACGTTAATTTTCATAAAAACAGTTAAATGATAGGAATACTTAAGAAATTATTAGGAGGAAGTTCGGTAAATTATGCCGAGCTTGTTGAGAACGGAGCTCAAATCATTGATGTACGCTCTCCGCAAGAGTTTGCAGGCGGGCATGTACGTGGTAGTAAAAACATTCCGTTAAATGCACTTCAGGGACAGTTAAGTAAGATCAAAAAAGACAAACCTGTAATTACTTGTTGTGCATCAGGAATGAGAAGTGCTTCTGCAAAAGGCATACTAAAATCGAACGGCTTTACCGAAGTTTATAACGGTGGTGGCTGGATGAGCCTGAACAACAAATTAAACTAATGAAAGAACGAATTATGAACGGTTGGAATGTGCGCAGGGTAGTTTACCTTGTTGTAGGGTTAATTGCTACTGCGCAAGCATTCTACCTTAAAGAATATTTCCTGATACTGTTTGGAGTCTACTTTGCATTCATGGCTGTAATGAACATTGGTTGTGCGTCTGGTCATTGTGCGTATGAACCTCCACCCAGGAAATCCATCACAAAGGATGAACAGCAGTAGGCATACATGAAATTTTTAACTGTAACGGCTTTTATAATGGCATTATTTTTTGGCAATACCACCAAAGCTCAACGCATGGTTGAAAGTGGTACTTACAATACAATGCTAAAAGCACTGTTATCTCACTCTGTAACAGAGGTGAGTGCAAAGAAAGCCCACGAGTTAAAAAATGCAACCTTTCTGGATGCGCGTGAAAAAGCTGAATATGATGTGAGTCATATTAAAGGAGCAACATGGGTAGGCTACGACAACTTTGACATGACCAGAGTAACCAACATAGCAAAAAACAAAAAAATAATTGTGTATTGCTCTGTAGGTAAGCGCAGCGAGAATATTGCAGAGAAGCTCAAAAATGCTGGCTATGAAGATGTTGCTAACATGTATGGTGGCATTTTCGAATGGGTAAATAACGGATACGATGTTTACGACTCTTCGGGCAAAACAAACAAAGTACACGCTTACAGCAGAACATGGGGTATTTGGCTAAATAAAGGCGAAAAAGTATATGAATAAGTACTGGCAAATAATAAAAGACTCTTTTACCGGCTATTGGAATTATCTGGTAAATGAAGTAACCACCCCATCGTGGACCAATTACTTTTATTGGCTGGTAGCATTGTCTGTACTAGTGTGGTTGTTAGAAATTGCTTTCCCATGGAGGAAGAAACAAGCCGCAATACGTAAAGATTTTTGGCTGGATGGGTTCTACTTATTTTTCAACTTTTTCCTTTTTTCTCTCATCGGTTATAATGCCTTATCTAATATTGCTGTAAAAGCTTTTGACGACCTTTTGGCGCTTGCAGGTATCAACAACCTGGTTGCAATTGAAGTTAACAGCTGGCCTATATGGGCTCAATTTGCACTGATATTTGTAGTAGCCGACTTTATACAATGGAATGTTCACAGAATGTTGCACAGAGTGCCCTGGATGTGGGAGTTCCATAAACTGCACCACTCTGTAAAAGAAATGGGCTTTGCCGCACATCTACGGTTTCATTGGATGGAAACCATTATTTATAAAAGCATACAGTACATCCCCCTAGCTATGATAGGTGTGGGAATAGAGAAATTCTTCATCATACATATGTTTGCCGTGCTTATAGGTCACCTCAATCATGCAAACCTAGGTTGGGGGTACGGACCACTTGGCTTTTTGTTCAACAACCCTAAAATGCACATATGGCATCATGCAAAAGATTTACCTAAAGAGCACAAGTACGGTGTCAATTTTGGCATTAGTCTGAGCATTTGGGACTATATATTTCGTACTGCATACATCCCTAAAACCGGACGAGACATTACTCTGGGCTTTCATGGAGATGAAAACTACCCTGAAGATTTTGCACATCAAATGATCGAACCTTTTAAGAATGAAAGATCTAATTAACGATTACAAAGTTGTTATTCTTGCTTGTTTAACGCTTGGGCTGGCTCCTTTTGCACCGGAACCTCATATATGGGGTAAGGTAAAATGGTTAGCCGGCGGAGGTGTAGGAATGAAGCCTCTCGATTATTTTGATACTGTATTACATGGCCTTCCCTGGCTGTTACTGATCCGTATCGGGATCTTGAAACTATTTTCTATAAACAAATAGGGGTATTGTTTGTTATAGCTGTCTTATTGAAGTGCGGATAAAGCAATATTGAATGTTGATTTTTTCCGCTTTACTGTTTTACGCAATGTAAATTTTGATATAAGTATCAAATTTGCACGCGAAACAGTATTTGATGTAACATTATCGCTCGACATACGTTTTATTCTGTTGAGCAATAAAGTTTCGTTAAATGATAAGAAACAATAAACGCAACAAGTATTTTCGCAATTCTCGAACATCAAGATCCATGCATCAACTAAGAATACTATTTACCGCACTGCTGCTTTTATGCGGGCTTTATGCGCAAGCACAAAAATTCACAATTAACGGTACTATCAAGGCAAAATCTTCCGGAGAAGCACTTATAGGTGCTATCGTGAAAGTAAATGAACTACCAAGCGTTGGAGCTGTAACAAATGAATATGGCTTCTACTCTATTACACTTCCCGAAGGAGACTACACTGTTAGCGTTAGCTACTTGGGATATCAGGTCAGTGAACAAAAGGTTATACTCTCTGAAGATATAACGCAGAATATCGCCTTAATAGAAGAAGGACAGCTACTTGAAGAAGCCGTAGTAAAAAGCGAGAAAGCTGATGTTAACCTCTCTAGAAATGAAATGGGGGTAATGAAATTGGATATTAAAACAGCCAATAAGTTACCTGTAATCATGGGGGAGCGTGATATTCTGAAAACCATACAGCTTATGCCGGGCATATCGTCGGCAGGTGATGGCAACAGCGGTTTTTATGTACGCGGAGGATCTGCAGACCAAAACTTAATATTGTTAGACGAGGCGCCTGTATATAACGCCTCACACTTGTTAGGGTTCTTCTCCACATTCAACTCTGATGCTATTAAAGACGTTACAGTATACAAGGGAAGCATACCTGCTGAATACGGCGGAAGGTTATCGTCTGTTCTGGACGTTAAAATGAACGACGGTAATGACCAAAAGTATCATGTTAGTGGTGGTATCGGGCTTATCTCTTCGAAACTGAATGTAGAAGGGCCTATCCAAAAAGATAAAAGCTCTTTCTTAATAACAGGACGAAGAACATATGCAGACATGTTCTTAAAACTTTCAAACGACAGTACGCTGAACAACAGCAAATTGTACTTCTATGACCTGAATGCAAAGGTTAACTACAAGATCAACGATAAGAACAGGATATTTTTATCAGGATATTTTGGAAAAGACGTTCTGGGTGTAAACAATTCATTTGGTTTTAACTGGGGAAACACTACAGCTACTTTGCGCTGGAACCATATCGTCAATAGTAAGTTATTCTCTAACACATCTGTTATATACAGCAACTACAATTACAACATCAGCATTAATGGTAATGGTGTTGATTTTGACATCAAATCGAGGATTAACGACTGGAACTTACAACAAGAATTTCAATACTATTTAAGTACAAAACACACTATGAAGTTTGGGTTCAATACCATTCATCATACAATTGCTCCGGGTAATATTTCATCGTCTGACAATCAGATCAACAGCACTGACTACAAAGACAAATATGCGTGGGAAAATGCAGTATTTGTTTCTGACGAATGGAAAATAAATGAAAAGCTAAACCTGAATTTCGGCTTAAGGGGATCTTCTTTCACCAACTTAGGTGCCGGCACTTATTATACGTTTAATAACGACGGCGATGTAATTGACAGCACCGTACATGCAAGCGGAGAGTTCATCAACACATACTTCAATATAGAACCTCGTGCAGCAATCAATTATCGCTTAAACGAACAAACGTCTATTAAAGCAGGTTACACACGTAGCACACAAAACCTGCACCTGATGACAAATACCACAACCAGCACACCAACAGACCGCTGGATACCAAGCAGCCCGAACGTAAAACCTGAAATTTCTGACCAATACTCATTAGGGTATTACAGAAACTTCAAAGACAACCTTTACGAGTTTAGTGCGGAAGTATATTACAAGGATATGCAAAACCAAATAGACTACAGGAATGGTGCAGAGCTTACTATTAATAATAATATTGAAGGAGATCTGCTATACGGTATTGGTAGAGCGTATGGCATTGAATTATTCTTCAAGAAGCGCTATGGTAAATTCAATGGTTGGATAGGCTACACATTATCGAGAACAGAAAGAAAGGTAAACGGCATTAACAATAACGAATGGTATGCGGCTCGTTTCGACAGAACACACGATGTATCACTGGTAGGGATGTACGACCTTACAAAACGTTGGACCATCTCCGCAGTGTGGGTATATAACACAGGTAATGCGGTTACCTACCCTGCCGGCAAATACAGTGTTGATGGGCAAACATACTATTACTATACGGAAAGAAACGGGTCTCGTATGCCAGCCTATCATCGTTTAGACCTTGGTGCTACTTATACCAAGATCACTAAAAAGGGTAGAGAGTCCAGCTGGTCATTTTCTGTATACAATGCTTACAACAGATATAACCCATTTACTATTGAATTTCAAGACAACCCGAACAACCCTCAACAAACACAGGCCGTACAAACATCTTTATTTGGCATAGTACCATCAATCACTTACAACTTTAAATTTTAAATCATGAATAAGGCTATATATATACCTATTGTATTTGCACTTAGCATATTTGCATCTTGTACAAAAGTTATAGATGTAAATATTGATGACGCTCCTCCTAAAGTAGTTATTGTTGGCTCCATTAATAATGGAGAAGTGCCTACAATAAAAATATCTAAAACAGTTGAAGTAGATCAAAACAATTCGTTTCCACCGGTTACTAATGCAGTGGTTACACTTTCTGACGATGCAGGAAATAGAGCCACCTTGCAGCATTTGGGAGATGGTCAGTATTCTGCAACAAATATGCTTGGCGTAGAGGGAAGAACATACAACCTGACCGTAACAGTCGACAACAAGACCTACACAGCCAGCAGTACCATGCCTAAGCTGGTAGTTGTAGACTCTTTGACCACAAGGCGTTTTGGTGGCTTTGGAGGTAATACTGAGTTTGTTGTACTACACTATACAGATCCTCCTCAAATGGGTAACTATTACAGGGCTACGCTATATCTCAATGATTCTTTGATACCTGATATATTTATAGAAGATGATAAGTATATAAATGGTAATAGCAGAGAGGCCGTTCTTTTTAGCGGAGAGTACGAACTGGTTCCGGGTGAGCTGGCAGGACAGAAAATCAATGTAGAGATCAACTGTATTGATAAAAATGTTTACGACTATTTTGTTGAGCTTATAGAGGTTAATGGTGCTGCAAACGTAGCATCACCATCAAACCCCAAAAGCAATATTTCAGGAGGTGCCGTAGGCTACTTCTCTGCTCAAACATCGGCCAGCCTGGAAAAAGTGCTTTAACGCTCAGAAACTATATAGACTAACCTTATTACACAATAAGAAAGAGTAAATACGCGAGTTGTACTTTTGCAACAATGGATATTAATAGTAGCGTTTGTAGTAATACCACTGCTAACATCAGTGAGTTGTTAGACAAGTTCATTAAGTTTTGGAACGACAAAAACATAGATTGTTTTTGCGACCTGTTTGTTGAGAAAGCAGAATTTACTGATGTAATAGGACAAGTAGCAATAGGTATTGACGAGATCAAAAAACAGCACGAATTCCCATTCAGCAAAACAATGAAAAAGGCCGTGCTCACTTTCAACGAAATTCGTGCACGTGCTCTTTCCCCTGAATTAGTCATCGTGACCGCCAGCTGGGAAACAAAGCATAACCTAACACCAGATGGCTTAGACGCTCCTGACAGAAATGGCATCATTCAAATAATTGCTAAAAAGATTGAAGACAACTATAAGATAGCATTAGTACACAATACTGATATAACACAAGTATATAAAGACATGCCGACTGCTAAAGGCAAGTTTCATACTGTTTAAGCAGACAATATTTTTCTAAATCTATTTATATCAGCCTCAGGAGTTATTGAGGAACAGTTTAGAATATGCTCTACAAGCTGATTGGCAAAATATGGCGCCAAAGAGCACCCCTTGGTTCCCATACCATTCAGTATACCAACAGTACTGTGCAAGGGGTGTAGCCCAACAAACGGACGTCGCTCCATGCTGGCAGGTCTTACTGAAGAACGATGCTCAATTACTTTGTATGGTAACTTTAACCAACTGTCTAATACTGAGGTTGCCTTTTCTCGAAAAGCAGTTGATGGAAGGTCATCTTTAAAATTCCATTCAAAAGAAGAACCTACCCAGAACTTATTATCGCCATATGGCACTATACTTAGTGCTTGTTTGTAGATATTTGTTTGCGGCAGCCCATCCACTTCTATTATCAATGCCTCTCCCTTACTAAATGCAAAAGGTAGTTTCTTGAAATAATCGTATTGAAAAGAGGTTGTACCATTGCAGAAGAATATCTTTTCTGCTGACAATTCTTTATAGGTCACTCCATCTCTATTCTTAACCAGGCTCTGTATATCAAAATACTCTTTAAGCAAACAGTTATTGTCTGCGAGGTATTGCCTCCAGCCGCTAAGTAAACCGGCCAGATCAATTAAAAATGTAGGACTAACTCCGTGTGCACCCACACCAGTATCAAAAAACCGCTCAAGTTCAGTAGTATTGTTAACACACGTTATGTAATCACTACCTTCGTTTAGTCGATCATTCCACGCACTTAGCATTTGCTCAGTAGTATGAAAATTGATTATAGGAACATCATTTATCAGCCTCTTACCAAGCACCTCGCCTATATCTTCATATGCTGGCTGAGCATGATCCAATAGAGTTTCTATCATCCATGTTTCAACCACTCGCCTGCCTGTAACGGGGTTAATAATACCACTTGCTACACGACTGGGCGCATCGTTTTTTCCATCATCTATAACTAGTACTTTTTTCCCGGCCTTTATCAGGTAATAACTTAAAAAGGTTCCTGTAATTCCTTGACCAATAATGAGATAATCTACATGCACATTGCAAAATACCCATTAATGAATTATTATTTGGGAAACTTATAAACTTGGTGTTTGATTATTTTAACTTTGTTTTAAATATATTTTTTAGAAATTTCTTTACCGCCTTACCCATGCAACACCTATATGGTTTATTTTAGCGTACGAAATTATTCATGTATGAACAGGATTTTGACAGGTATTTTGTGCCTTGCATTTTTAAATGCAAATGCACAAGAAGGTATTATTGATAGTATAAAGAAAAGTAGCTACACCGGAATGTATCAATCCGGTGAAATGAATGAAATTCTTTATCTGCCATATTTCACAACAAATAAGCAGAACAAAAAGAACTTTACCATTTCTCAAATCAACACAGAAAGTCTGCAGGAAGAAAATGTGATAAATGTAGAGTTACCAGAAAGCTATGAGCTAAAAACCTCTACATTTAACGGAGCTGCTTACATTCTTCATTTTTATGACAACAGCAAAAAAGAAGATGTACTTATTACTACAGAACTTGATGGTAACATTAAAGGGAAAGCCCAACTTAAAGGCAGTAGTCAGGTGGTTTTACTTGGCGGCAACTCTCCTGAAGGTTTTATAGCCATACAGATAAATAAACGTAATGGTTATAAAGTGTCCATGTTTGACATGGATATTAAACCTAAATGGGAGAAATCATTCAAGCCATCGTCTGGCAACTGGGATGTGGTTGGCATAAATGCCAATATCGAAAGAATAATGGTAGTGAGAAAAGAAAGCAGTTCTGGTAATAAATATGTTTTCACAACACATGCTATACAACCGGAGATGGGAGAAACGGTTTCAGAAAGCAGACTTCAATCAGACGAAATAGCACCATACCCTACTTTTTTTACAACTAACGAAGGTATAAGCATTTCCGGTGGTGTGTATTACAATGGGGGCATGTATAATGAAAGCAACCCCGACGGCGTATTTATGAGTATGCTTGCCCCGGATGGAGGAGTTGAACAAATCATGAAAGTCCCATATAGTCAGGTTATTGAAGACCTTAAAAATACTGTAGGCGACAACCTTACTAAACGCAACTCAGGAATTGCGTTCACCAGTGGTGTTTTTTCACATGAGCTCCAGCAATACATAATGGTTGGTGAGATATTTGAAATATCAAAAAATGAACGAGTTGGCGGTACAGTTACGTTAAAGGATATCGTATTAGTTTCTTTTGATTTCGAACTTAAATATAAAGGCAGCCGCAGCATAGCACTAAAAAACAAGATGATAAACTTAAAAGGAGATTTATCCAAAACTAATAAAATTGATATCGGCACGTGGCTATCCAGATCTTCTATAACACGTTTTAAATATTTCTACGGTCATTCTGCAAATGCCATAGCTTATACCAATAACCCTGATGGAGCAGACAAACTATGCTATAAAAGTACTTACGTAGATAGTATTGATGGTCCTTGTTTTGAGATTACTCAAATGATTAAGGGTAACCAAAACACTTTTATGTTTGATGCCGACGAACCATTAAAAAAACCTGTGTTTAATTATGGCGTTTTACCTTCAGCGATGAATGTGGAAACTGTTACAACATTTGAATATGATGGAAATCTTCTGTTTTTAAGAAAAATAACGGCTCCTCCTTTAGAAGACTTTATGGTGGACATGGAACTTGCAAACCAGGAACATGACCCGCCTATGGACGAAGAACCTCCGGCAGAAGAGCCTCAAGAGCCAGCAGAAGAATAGTTCTACAATATCTTATATAGTAAAGCAAGACATATTGTCTTGCTTTTTTTATTCTAAAAAAAACGAGACGCAGCCAAAACAAGCCGCGCCTCTTCAAACAAAACAAACAAATTCTTGCTGGTGATATTGGTATGCAATTTAACCTTCTGCAATAAGATATTAACTAAATGTCCCTTATAAAATTACAGCAAAGATAGTTCATATAGAAATCTTTACAACCCGGGAAAAACACCTATAAGATTTATTGATGAGTGTTGGTACAACAATTATTACAATCTATAAATAGTTAATACCCAATAACCTGGTTTATAGTCGTCTGCAATAATACTGCAAATGTATGCAGTACCGTTATACGCTATATCTTTATCGTAACGGCTGATTGCCATTATTTTATCCGGCGAATGGTTAGTGTTAAACAGGTAGTTATAAATATTAGCCATTGCAGATAGCTCTGCTGTTATTCGTTGTAATTTTACAACCCTTTTCTTCCCTTTGGTACTATCGGGCATTACCACTTCATTTATTGTAAACTGAAAGGCAAATTTTAATGTCTCATAAGAGCCGTTTTCATAAACATATTTTGACATGAAGATATCTTCTCTGTCTATAAATGCTTGACTATAACCCGGTACAGCCTGCATTACCTCTTTACAAAACCTTACTGCTGCATGTTCGGTACTATCAATAGCCAACAGCTTTACCTGTGGTAGAAAATCATTGTCAGATTGCCCTTTTGCAGTATTTAATAATGCACAAAAAGCTAACACTACTATAATTATTCGGCTCTTTAAATTCATTAAGGCAGATAAATGCAAAAACTAAACCAGTTATTAAAAAAACTACTTATAAATATGCTAAAATAATAAAAGAAAAGCCCTAAATACAAAAAGACAATCTTGAAGACTGCCTTTTGCATTAAATATATTTAAAATAACCAATTAGTGTGCTACAACTACCTGTCTGGTAGCCTTATTGTTCCCAACGGCTATATATAGCATATAGTTCCCACTCGGCATATCACTTACTCTTATAGAATGGTCCAGCTTGTTTGAGCTTTGTATTATTTGCTGGTATACTACCTGACCGGACATATTGATCATACCTAAGTATACAGACGACTGCTTATCTTCTAATTCTGCTGATATGTTCAATACATTATTAGCCGGAGAAGGGAATATGTTTATATCATCAGCAACTAGTACATCATTTATTGTATTCGGGTTGTACCCTTCGTAATAGTATCTGACATAAATATCATCGTCGTGATGTGTATAACCTATATTATCCCAAGTAAATGACTTGATTTCCGTTGGCTGACCATATGTATTATATGCCCACTCTTCTTTCTTATAGTTTTCAAAAGCACTGGTATTAACATCCCAATCTCTCATCACTTTTAAAACAACATTTCCACCCGTATTATAAGTGAAATAGGTTTGGTATTTAGGCCTCCATGCCCCATCCCAAAAGTACTCTGTGGTAGTACGTTGCCTGCCGGCAGAATTGTATGTGTATTCCCACTTCTTAGAATTATTCCATGTTTGACTATTTACATCATATACCTCTAGTACATATTCAGAAACATCTGTTGTATTGGCATAATACTGGTACGTTCTGCGCTGCGTTGAATGCCATACGTTTGTAGAGCTCATTACTTTATTCTCTACGCTTGTAAGGTTATTACCTGTATATGAGAATGATATGCTGTAAGTATGAGACTTTACCGTAACAACATTATTTCCACTGTAGGTTAATGTCGAAGTTGTAGGCTTTTGCCAAAGGACACCGTACCATTGCTCCAAAGTAGAGCTTTTCATTTTTCCGTTATCGTAATCATATACATAGCGCTCCTTGTTCTTCCAGTTCATATCTGTCAACCTCCATTCCTGATATGTTAGTATTGTTACGTTGTCATTTGCATCAAACTGTTGTGTTCTTCGGTTAAGGTTCTCGTATACTCCTAGTGTTTTATTGAAGTTATATGTAATACTTTCGTCGAACATGATATGAGAATCTTTGTTCGGCTCTTCAAGATCAGGTGTACCTCCTCGGGTGCTATAATATGTATACACAGAAGAATCTACCGGTTGAAAAGCACCACCTTTGTATACTGTATTAGTTTTAGCTATTAACCTGGAGCTGACAACGTTAGTACCTCCAGTAACTACGGTGTGCGTAAAGTGAGGAAAAACCTCATCAACAACTGCAGTTGCAGTTACATTGTCTTGAGCCCCTTGTGCATAAACAGCACTTGTTGCCAAAAGCAATACAATCGCTATAAATAAGTTTTTTCCACACATAACTTAGCGCATTTAGATGGTGCAATTAGTTGTTATTACACAACCATGACGGTTATTAATATAAATATAACATTTTTTCACCTTATCTATCTGATATATAGCCGTTTAATGACAATTACATGACCCCTGCATGACAATTGATAATGACAACGACCTCTGTCTATTAACCTGTAAGTAAAGCCAATCATATTTATGAATAGATACTACTAACTTTGTCCGCCTATGATAACAGTAATATCAGGTACGAACAGGAAAGACAGTATGACTATTAGAGTGGCAGCTCTTTATACTAAAATGTTACGTAAAAAATCTGATCACGAAGTTCATTTACTATCTCTCGAGGGATTAAGTGTTTGGGAAAGAGGCGAGAAACTAAAAAAAACAGAAGAACGACTGTTAATACCTTCAAACAGGTTTGTTTTAATAATGCCTGAATACAATGGTAGTTTCCCCGGCATACTTAAAACCATGATTGATAATACTGATATACGAAACTGTTGGTGGTACAAAAAAGCCATGCTTGTTGGTGTAGCAGATGGCAGAGCAGGAAACTTAAGAGGTATGGAGCATATGACAGGCATTCTTAACTACCTAAAGATGACAGTGCTTCCAAACAAAATACCACTTAGCCGCATTAATGAAGAAATTGATAAGGAAGGAAACTTATTAAAAGAAGAAACTGTTAAAGTTATAGAGCAACAAATAGAAGAATTTGTGAATTTTTAATTTTACCTGATGCGTACACGCTTTTTGATTTTCCTTGCTATTATTGGCGCAGCAGAATTTTATGGATTTGTATTTGTCAGGTCTATAACCAAGCCATTGCCAACAAATTGGCGACTAGGCATTACAATAGCTTATGTAGCTATTACTCTTATTACGTGGGCAAGTTTCATGTCCTTTCGTATGCCTTTCTGGGATAACATACCTCACATAGTCCGCAATTTTATAGTTGCATTTACTATGGGGCTGTGGATAGCTAAGATCCTTATAGCGGCTATCATGTTGCTAGATGACATACGCAGGCTTGGCCTCTGGATGCTTGGTGCCATATATAGCGGCCCTATAACAGACCAATCATCAGAAGCGCCAATAGGTTCAGGAATTAGCCGGTCTACCTTCTTTAAACGGGTAGCTTTAGTCTTAGGCTCTACAGCACTAGGTGGTTTTGTATACGGTATAACAAACCGTTATAATTATAAGATCCACAGGATTACATTAAAAACTGACAATTTACCTGAAGCTTTCAAGGGCACAAGGATTGTTCAGATATCAGATATACACTCAGGTAGTTTCGACGATCATGCAGCAGTAACAAGAGGTGTAGAAAAAGTAATGGACGAGAATGCTGATATTATTTTCTTCACAGGAGATCTTGTTAATGATCGTGCAGATGAAATAGAGCCTTATCAAGAAATATTCTCTAAAATATCAGCGCCTCTAGGGGTCTACTCTACATTGGGTAACCATGACTATGGCGATTACGTAAGCTGGCCTTCTAAAGAAGCTAAAACTGCAAACCTTGAAAAGCTAAAAAGCATACATGGCAAAATGGGCTGGAAGCTTATGATGAATGAGCACGTAGTATTAGAAAAAGGGAATGACAAAATAGCTATAATCGGTATTGAAAACTGGGGAGCAAAAGCACATTTCCCTAAATACGGAGACATGAAAAGCGCATACAATGGCTTGCCTGAAAAGAACATACCATTTAAAATTTTATTGTCTCACGACCCCTCTCATTGGGACAACCAAGTATTACAAGAATACCCTGATATAGACCTGACACTTAGCGGGCATACACACGGTATGCAGTTTGGGGTAGAAATACCCGGACTAAAGTGGAGCCCTGTACAGTTTATATACAAAAACTGGGCAGGGTTGTACAAAAAGGGCAAGCAGCACCTGTATGTAAATCGAGGATTCGGCTTCCTGGGCTATCCCGGAAGACTGGGCATATTGCCGGAAATAACTGTTATCGAATTAGCTTAGCCTTATTTAAAATATCTTCAACCGTTTTTTCACTCGGAGATAAGACCTCTTTCTTTGCCTGGCCTAAAGCATGTTGCAACTCTCCTATCAGGTCTGCTAAGCTCTCTTTATGTATATCTGTTTGCCTTGATGTGGCATGATATGTAGTGTCGATAAAAGTAAAGTGCTTAAGTAAAGTTTTGCTCATAGATAAATGACTTTGCAACTAAAACGCATCTATTATATCTTTATTGCATAACAAGAAAAAATATTGAGTCTTAAGCGAGATTATCAGTATTTTTAATTACTTTTTAAGAAGTTTATTTGGCACTAAAGCTAACGCAAGGTATTGAAGACCATAGGAATAACAGGTGGAACAGGATTGATTGGCACCCATTTATCAAAATTATTATCTGGTAGTGGGTATAAGGTTATTGTATTTACAAGAAACCCTGATAAGCGTCGTAAATACATCAAAAACACCGAGTATGCCAAATGGGACCCAAGGAAGGGTGTTATAGATATTAATTCTTTAAAGAAGATTGATGTATTGGTACACCTTGCTGGAGAAGGCATTGCAGATAAACGGTGGACAGAGCAGCGAAAAACAGAGATAGTTGACAGTAGAGTTATAGGTACTCAATTTATTACCCAACAGCTTAATGAGCATGCTCCACAATGCAAGGTATTTATTGGCACCTCTGCTATTGGTTTCTACGGACATGATGAAAATGCTATGGGGCCATTTAAAGAAGATGATAAAGCTTCAAAAGATTTTTTGGGGCACACTTGCCAAAAATGGGAGGCTGCTTCTGAAGACATCAACGAAAATGTGCGAAGAGTTATACTTCGTGTAGGTATCGCTCTGTCTGATAAAGGTGGCGCATTTAAAGAATATGTAAAACCAATGAAGTTTGGAGTTATGCCACTTCTTGGTTCAGGCGAGCAGATGGTAAGTTGGATTCATGTAAGAGACCTTGCCAGAATGATACGTTTTGCAGTTGAGCGCTTTGAAGTTACAGGCATATACAATGCGGTTGCTCCTAAACCTGTATCATACAGCATGCTAATACATACTATAGCCAGCAAAAAAAAGGGTATAAAAATAGTTGTGCCAATACCTAGGTTTATTCTAAAAATCATGGTGGGTGGGCTCGTTGCAGAATTACTTAAAAGCTGTACAGTAAACAGCGATAAAATAATTGCCAAAGGCTTCAAGTTCGATTTTCCTGATATAGAAAGTGCCGTAACAGAGTTACTGACAAAAAAACCTAAAGCAAAAAAGAAAAACTAAGCAACTTAGTTATATGCGTACTCGCTTAAGTACTCATAGCCATCATTAAGCTTACCACCCTTACATATTGTAGCTCTATCTATTATAGCACTTTTTTCTTTTAACAACTCTGGTATTACATGCTCAGAAAGAACCTCCCCAAAATGTCTTGATGCGTCTTTAGGTAGCTCGTTTGGCAGATTATCTACAGCCATAATATCTACTACATCAGTTGTATTTTGAAATGGAGCCACCTTTTTAAGGTCAGATCTTGAAATTCCGTACACAGGGTCTGCTATTGTAGAAGCTCCAACATTTATCGGCACTGAACCATTAATATCACAAGTAACATCAGCTATTACAGATGAACGCCAACCTTCTTGCCGAACATCATCTTTAGTGAATAACCTATCAATTGTTTCTTCCCAGTAAATACCGTTTATCAGGATGTCTGTATATGGAATGTATCGGTTATATACACATTCGTATAGTTCTGGCTGAGTATAAAACTCTTGTCTGTCAAACCTGCCATCATCAATTCTGGCATATAGATCTCCATCTTTCAACAATGTATAAACAGGCTCATCATAATCCGTGTTTACATAATCCTGCGGGGCAACATAACGAATACCTACTCCATTCAACAATTGCATTGCCCCTTGAGGCACTCTTCCGGATCCCGTCACAACAATTTTACTCGCAGGTATCTTTACATTTTTATATGCTGCTACCAATTCTTCAAAGTCTTCTACTTCAGTCGCGGCCGGCAGATCATACGCTTGAAACTTTTTGCCGTATGTCAACAAAGCATTATGAGCGCCTACAATACCTGCATACACACCAAACCCCAGTACTCTCTGCCCATCTTCATAGGTCAGGCATTCATAATCGACCATACTTATATTTTTGCTGATCAAGGCTTGCATCAATGGTTTATTGTACGGCTGCATTTTTTTGGTGTGAGAGAAAAACAAGTACGTTTTGTCTTTTAATAAATTCTCTATCGGCACTTCTTTTACTCCCAGCAAAACATCGCAGCCAGAAAGATCATTATTTAAGACAATACCTTGCGCACTATACTCTTCATCTTTAAAACACCTGTCCGGCGATGGCTCAACCACAATCTCAATCTCCTCAAAAGCATCAGCAATTTGTCTGCATTGTAAAGGTGTTAAAGCTACTCTGGTATCCGGCGGGTTTTTACGCTCTCTTATAATGCCTATTCTAATCATCTATGTGCATATTTTGTATTTCAGGTATAACATACGCATTTTTGCTGAATGGTTAACTACTTCGAACTATATGAGATCCCGGTAAGTTTTCATCCGGATGCAGATAAGGTAAAAGCTAAATTTTACGAGCTGAGCCGTACATACCACCCGGACAGATACACATTGGCATCTGCCGAAGAGCAAGCCCATGCATTACAATTATCATCTCATAATAATGAAGCTTACAAAACGCTAAAAAGTGAATATGCTACTATGGCATATATATTAAAATTAAATGGAGTTTTAGAAGATGAAGAAAAATACAACCTTCCACCCGATTTTCTGATGGAAATGATGGAGCTGAATGAAGCCATAAGTGCTGTAGAGATGACAGATCAAAACGAGAGTGCATTAAAATCAGCCCAACAAATGCTAGAACAACAGCTAAGCAACTGGGAACAAGCCGTAAAACCATTGACCAACAAGTTTGATAACGGCGACACCAGCCTTGATCTACTTCAAGAAATAAAGGAGCAGTATTTTAGAAAGAAATACCTGTTGCGCATTAAAGAACGTATATCGCAATAATAGATAGCTAATAATGCAACTGCTAATACGGATAGTACGGCTAATATAAACCTTCCAAATATTCAATAATTTATATTGCTCATTCGCGAAAGAAGTAATACTTTTGCTACCCGCTAACAAAATTGCCCTGGTGGCGGAATTGGTAGACGCGCCAGACTCAAAATCTGGTTCACGCAAGTGAGTGGGGGTTCGATTCCCCCTCCGGGCACTTTGATTACCAAGCAGTTACGTATAAACGTAGCTGCTTTTTTGTTTTCACTCATTTCATTATGCACTAAAATATGCACTGAACTTCTAAGGGAGGCCAAATGAACTGATATATTGAGTACCAGATTTTATATTAACACATGGGGATGTAGTAATCTATAATATTATGAACTATGTAAGTCACTAAGTTGCAGAAACAAGTAAGGTCTCTGCCATTTCCTGGTTTCTTTCCTTTGAATTCTCAATCTCGATTGGTTAAAAAAATGTATTTAAGTACTTGCTTAAATAATTAAATTACTAACTTTGCTTTATGGAAACCTGTATTAGACAATTTGCTAATAAAGAGCAAATAAAGGAATGTAGAGATAAAATTCAATCTTGTGATACTTCATTGAAAAAATTATCAAGTGTTTTAAATCTTGCCGGAAACGAGGTTAGGTTAAAAATATTATACCTGCTTGAAGAAGAAAAAGAATTATGCCCATGTGACTTAAGTGACATACTCAACATGAGTAGTCCGGCTATATCACAGCACCTGAGAAAGTTAAAAGATGGGAATGTTATTGAGTTTAGAAAAGAGGGACAAACAATCTACTACTCAATCAAAGCTAATTACATGAGTATATTAAGACCATTTTTTAAGCATATTAATCAAGCTGTCGTGACTCCATAATGAAAATTAACACCCGAAATAACGTCCTTATTTCAAGTATTTTGCTTGCCACAACATCATCATTATGTTGTATTGTTCCAGTAATAACAATTATTGGTGGAGTAGCTGGAGTATCAAGCTCCTTTGGTTGGCTTACCCCATTACGTCCCTACCTAATAATGGCGACAGTCCTTTCCTTAGGGTTTGCATTTTATCAGGCATACAAACCAAGAAAAAAAGACAGTTGTGGTTGTGAAACAGGGAAGAAATCATTTGTACAATCAAAGACTTTTGTATGGATTATAGCATGTTTGACCATTGGGTTATTAACATTCCCATATTACTCTCACATTTTTTTTACACAGAAACAACCTAAGGCTACACAATTAAGCTCAACGAATGATACAGTTGCATACTTCCGAGTTATAGGTATGACCTGTACGAGTTGTGAAGAACACGTGAACCGCGTTCTATTAGATGAAATCGGAGTAGTGGAAGCAAAAACCAGCTATGAGGATAGTACGACTACAGTAATATACGATAAGACGAAAGTGTCACTTGTTAAATTGATGCAGTCAGTAAATGAGAAGACAGATTATAAAACTACTCCATAGTGTGGGAAAATTAGTGTCTAAGATAATGATAGCGATTGCTATCATCACCTTTGCAGGTTGTCAAAGCAAAAATCAGTCAACACCAGAAGTGTCTCATTTTACAATGTACCATTGGTTTGTGGAGTTGCGCTTGCTTTAATAGCTATAGTATAAAAATAATACAGTTAAGTTTGAAAGAATGGGAATAACATTAATAAATAATTTATCATGTCTCAAAAAATAATATTACAATCAGTGATTACCTGCCCTTTTTGTGGGCATAAGAAAGAGGAAACCATGCCCGTTGACGCTTGCCAGTTCTTTTACGAATGTAAGGCATGTAAAATAAGACTAAAACCTTTAAAGGGTGATTGTTGTGTGTTTTGTAGCTATGGGACAATTAAGTGTCCACCTATTCAATCCAATAAGTCATGCTGTACATAGTTTTAGGTTATTCAAAACAAATTAATAGTATAATTTATCGAAGTTCATGGGTTGAGAATTCTAAAAATTGTGTTCTTTTTTACAATTATATGGAATCGTTAGACCTATTAAGGTTCCATTGAAACAGAAGTTCGAATTTAATCGAACAATGAATTAACATTGACATCTTCACCTAAATGTATTAATGCATCTCTATTGTCTCTTAATAATGATGCTACTAAATAATTCTCTTGGTAAGTTTTATCGATACAGTCATTATACTTCGTTATCATTTCATTGTATATATCATTTGACCTTTGCCCTTCAATAAATAGAAAAAAACCAAAATTTGCGCATTCAGGAAAACAAACATAACCGTCCCAATATTGGTACACAGTTTTGTAGCCAAAAAATGTAGTACATCCATTATTAACAAGCTCTTCCCCAAGTTTTTTACCTGAGTGACATGATACAGTATACACGAAGGTTTTAGTAAACAGCGTATTATTTACAGTAGTAGAAAGATATACACCGTTGATTGAATGTAACTCACCATTCTGATTACCATGAGAGTACGCTGTGAAAATAAATGGTTGTTTACCATCTGTCTGAAACTTAATATTTAACTCATTCAATTGAGCACTTTTAATAATAGTCACCCTTTCGTCATTATCTCCAAAATACTCTTGATAAGATTCTAAACACCCCCGATTAAAGCTTCCCATACTGATATCTTGTTCATCAAAAGCTAATATTATTCTAATCATTTAGATTTTCTTTGTTCCGTAATAATAGGTCTATGGTAAGTTTATTCAATTTAGTGGCAAATGACTTTCCTACTTCGGTTTGATGCCTTATTTCATTTAAAATTTGGTTTAGAGAATAAGACCTCCCGTCTCCTGTAAAATATATAGGTTTATCTTTATCTTCATCATTATCAATAATCCAGTCTTCGATTGAATTATCAATACTTGATTCTAAATGAAGTATTGCCTTATTAATAATTTTTAGTGCTTCTTCAGATGTTGCGGTTTTACTTATAAATCCAAAAGCATGATTATTAATAAAATCACTAAAAGATTCTTCATTTTCATTAACACCACTCCATAGTATTATTGGTATCAGATGAGACATCTTACGTATTTCTGCTAACACTTGATGGCCATCCATTTCATTTGCAGGAAAGTCAATATCCAGAAGTACAACAATATTGATATGTAAATTTTCATTAATGAAATTAAGTCCTTCTTTAGGGCTGGGAATAAAGCGAACATTCTTCTCGCCAAATTTATCCTTAAGCTCCCAAATAAGACTATCATCTTCTAATTTAGGGTCGTCTTCTATAATCAAAATTTGAATATCCATTTCTGATTATTTTTTAAATGGTAATGTTATTTTAAATGTAGCTCCCGTAGGTTTAAATTCATTATCTATAACGTCAATAGTACCGTGCATTGCTTCGATTCTGGTCTTCACCATATATAATCCAATACCAGCACCACCCTGGTCTGCAGTTTTAGTAAAGAAAATATCAAATATTCTGTACTTATCTTCTTCAGAAATACCGATACCGTTGTCAGAGAAATATAATATTAATTCATTTTTATCAACTATACCGCTACACTTAATTTTTTTATCCTTTACATTATTGAGTGCTTTAATTGAATTTGAGATTAGGTTATCAAATACATCTTCTAAAGCCTTTTTATTATAGCTAAGTATTAAGTTGTTTTTTATTTCAAGAGAAGCTGAGATTGCTTCTTTTTTAAATACATCATCATAAATATTAAAAAAGAGATTATCCAAAAGGTCATAAAGGTTAATGTCCTCTATTTCGTTATCAGACTGTGCATATTTGAGCATAAAATCTACACCTGTCCTCAGAGCAATAAACTCATTATATATTCTTGTTGATATAGTTTGAAAGCGTTGATTTAGCTTTTTATTTGGGAAATGTTTGCTGAAATATTCTGCGTCTCTTAAAACATGGCCAATAGTATGTTTAGTCATATGAGAAAACATGGAAGCGTATGTTTGCAGAGAAACTAAACTAAAGTATAAATTTTCTTTCTGTTTACTGTCTTCTTCTAATTTAGCATAATCTCTCATGCTTTTATTTACTGTCCCCTGTAGTTTACCCAAGTCAGCCTCAATGTGTCTTAACTGGGCTTTCACTTCGGGCGTGGCATCTTTTTTTACATTTGCTAATGTCTTTTTAATGCTTTTCAATTCAGCATCAGCACGTCCTAAATCCGATTTTGTGACATTTCTGATACTTTCCCTTTGGTGTTTTAAGTATTTTTCAATTTGCTGAATATGTTCGATAATAAATAACTTTAATTCTCGCCACTCCTTATTATCAATAAAATCCTGCCTGTTTGTTGCTTCAATAATTCTCGGATTCTTTTCGTCAGTTAATTCTATAAAACCAAGTAAATCTCGACTATTAATTCTTTCGAAGAACCCCGAATACCTTCTCTTATCTACTCCAAGAATGTCTTTTTGTTTTTCAATATTGGCCTCTGTTTCTGCAAACGGTGTCGTTATTATTCCATCTCTGTAAATTTTTATTCCATCAATCTCTAAATGAGATTTTTCTTTGAATTTCCGTTTGGCACCTTGATTAAAATAGTAAAGCTTAAAGTTCACCGGGCCGAATGCTCGAGATGAAACTTCTTTTTTTATTAATTCACCATTTTCGTATTGTATTATCTCCTGTTTACCTGACACATCATCGTACTTTATATCAATACTTACTGTGGCATATTCAATAACAGAAAGAGGTTTAACATCTATTTTTTCGGCTCCTGGAAAATCCGACTTAATCGTGATTTTAAAAGGATGCTTATGTGGAATTTGTGATGAAGGGGATACCAATTTAGATAGCTCTTTGTGAGCACGCTTAATATCTAACTCTGTCCATTCATCATTAACATCTTCTATTTCTAATACAGTTCCATGACCATTTTTCGCCCCCTTGGAGAACCAGTATTTATTCTCAATATCAGTAAAGAATTCTTTCTTTTTATCAAATGGAAGCTCTAATTGAGATGTTTCTAATTTGGAATAGTACGACCAATCTGTCTCCAAAAAAATCCACTCTTCTTCTCCTTTCTTTTTTGTTTTAAGCGTCAATTTTGAACCAAGTAGGTCAACTGCAAAACGACCAATACCCTTCTTACCTACTACTTTGCGATTGTAAGGAGCTGGGGACACACGCTCTCTCCTTTTACTACTCGTACCTATAACCATCCACTTTGATTGGATATCAGACAACTTCATTCCTATCCCATCATCCTTAATAATTATTTTGGATTCATTGCTTTTAGGTGATACCTTAATGAATTCTATCTCTACTTCATTAGCATTAGCATCATATGCATTTTTTACAATCTCAAAAAGTGCTGTAATTCTATCTGTAATTAACTCACGCCCTAATAACCTATATGCACTTACATCGAAATTAAATTTTATGTATTTGACATCACTCATTTTCAAGGGAAAGTTTTATGATTTGAGAAAAAATATACTTGGCTAATATTGGCGGAACAGCATTTCCAATTTGTTGTTGTATGTGCATTAAACTTCCTTTAAATATAAAATCATCAGGAAAGCTTTGAATGCGTGCTGCTTCCCGTACAGACAACCCTCTATCCTCATAAGGATGAATAAGCATATTTTTTCTATAATTAGCTATTACTACAGATGGTTTCTTGGGATTTAACCTTCTATAAATGCCACTATGACAATTATCAGAATTCTTGTAATTACTCATTAACTCTTCGGGGATAGACTTCCAATTTTCGCCCTGTTTTATATGTTTATATCTCTCAATCACATAATCTTGATTTCTTGAAACATAGTTTTGAAGGGAGATACCTTTATCTGTTCTTAATGATTTTGCATATAAACTTGGTCTTTGTTTTTTATAAGGTAGCTCATCAAGGCAATCACCATTACTCAATGAGGGTAAATCAGATATCGCTTGGTGCACTGTAACTTTATAGTTGTTTTTTTGGGGGAAAACATACTCAATATTGCAGTTGTTGCCCACCATAAAAAACCGGTTCCTATTTTGAGGCACACCGTAGTCAGAAGCAGTTAATACTTCACTTGTACATAAATAACCTAATGAATTAAATTCTTCATATAATTCTCTGACTATTCGACCTTTTTCAAAAGTCTGAAAACCCTCAACATTTTCAAACACAAACCATTTGGGCTGAAGTTCTTTAACTACTCGAACATACTCCTTAAACAAATTATTATTTGCATTATCACTATTTCGAGTTTTGGTATTTGATACAGAAAAGCCTTGACAAGGTGGTCCCCCAAATACAACGAATACATCATTGTATTTATTTAATAATGAAATATTGCAAATGTCATCGCAATACACCTCAGCATTAGGATGATTTTCTTTAAATGTATTCGCAGCATTTATATCACTTTCAACTGCTACCTTAACATCAATACCAGCCATTATAGCACCCATACTCATCCCTCCAGCCCCACTAAATATATCGATTCCTATCATGTACTTAGAACTGTATTTTAATTTCCTTACCAAGCCCCTTTTCCACAACCTCTTTTAAAGTCTTTATGTTTATATTATAATCTTGAGAGCCCTCAATTCTTGATATGTAACTCCTTTTTTTACCTACTCTTTTTGCCAACTCTTCCTGAGTAATATTTTCCTTTTCCCTGGCATCTCTTAACATATCACCAATGCTTTTCATAGCCCGTGTTTTATTTAAAATAATGCAATGTAACTTAAAAGTTGCATTCATGCAATATGTTTGTGCATGCCAATAATAAATAAACCATTTATAATCAATTAATTAATGCTCACTTGGAAGTAATACTACATTCCCTTCAACCCAAACAGTAGCTCTATCAGCTTCAAACATAATAAATGGTATTGTTTGAGTCTTTAATACTCTTTCATTACCATCAGTACATACAACTTTACCTGAACCATCTTCGTTCTTTCTTAACGTCCAAACTTGAAAATCTTCGCCTTTTAATTCTGGTTGATAGGAACAGACAATATCAATGAACCAGAAACATTCAAATTTTTCACAGAGGGCTTTGCTTCCATCAGTCAATAACATGCCTAATAAATACTTGTAGTAACTTTCTGTACAGGTATATTCCTTCAATTGGTCATTCGCATTCATAATGAGATTCTTTTAAGCGAGTGTAGAAGAAGTTTCGGGTATATGGAATGTTTTCTTCGCTAACGTTTCGCTAAAGAACCAATGCGTATTGTTATAACGAATTCGTGAGATACTTAATTAACTGGTCTTTCCATTTATCAAACCCGTTATCGGTAGAATTATAGTCATGTTCAACTAAAGAGAAGTTTGGGTTATCCTTATTAAGAGACCGATATTCTCTCTTTGTTCGTTGTCTAAGTTTCTTGACGTGTTCATCAGTATCGCTGATAAACTCCTGTAATTCATTGTCAGATTTATTGTGCTTCCAGATATAAGTAGCTTCTTTTGTGTTATGGGTTTCCCATACTATATAAATATTTTCATTCTCTCTTATCCCAAATAAAAAGGAAACAGGCTTGCCGGTAACTTTTAGTTTGAATAATGTGTTATCATGCCTGTCAGATAAATAAAGTAAATGTCTATGATGTTTTGTTATTTCATTCTTCGCAAGTTTACTCATTAACCAATCTGCTTGTTTATCTTCTAACGCCTGGTATGTATCATTAAAAGCATCTTCTAAACTTTTTATTTCTTCTGTTTCCCTATTAAGTATGCTGTCTCTTATTAAATCATCTTCTATTTTTGTAATAGTGTCCTGGTTAATTTTAAGGATACCGTCCGATAAAGCAGTTCTTTCAAGTATATCATTTTCTGATACTTTTAACCTGCAGGTTACTTCCACTTTACCTTTAACAAAGAACTTTGAAAAGTAATTTTTTATTGAGTCAAATTCCTTCTTAATAAAACTATTTTCAATGCTGAACGTCTCAACTTTACCTATCTCTGAACAATATTCCTCAAAGGATATATTGCCATCATTAAACGTAAGTTCCTTGATTAGTTTTAGCTTCTTGAACTCAATAAATCGCTCTTGCTCTAAATCCTTTTTAATAAAATCCTCTAATGGACCGGCAAAATCAGTCTTAACTTCATCCCTAATTAGCTTATTGTTTGATACTCTTGAGGTAGTATTATGATAAAGCCTTCTGGAACTACTATGGACAATGATATTAACCACAGCGTATTTCCCAAAAATATCTTCGTTGGCTTCAGAGTTAATTTTATAACCTTCTTTATCAATAGGGGTCGGGTTATCTAATTTTAGTGTGAGGACTCCAGCAAGGGTATCAAACTCAACAATTCTACAAATTGTAAATTGCTTTGTTATACTTCCAACAAGATTCTTAATTCCAATATACCTGTTATTACAATAGTAAATCCAGTTCTCATGCTTTGCTATAACAACAACTCTATTTTCTATTGGGTGCATTACTTTTATAGTTATTAAATAAAACTACAACTTCGGGTCGATTGATTACTGGTGTTACCTATAAATTGCCACAGAACCGCTAAAGAATCGCAATCGTTTCCTTTTCCCTGCCCCGTTTCCGCCGATTCCCTCTATACTCGCTTTAAAAACGATTCATTATGGCAAAGACAAATCAAAAGCTGCTGACGTTCTTAGAGCAGAACCCAAAATCAACAAAGAACGAAATCCAGGAAGCGACCGGACTAAAAGGTCTGCAACTGTACAACCTTCTTAGAAAGTTCGTAAAGGATGAAACAATAGTTGAGCACCCTAACCAAACCTATAGTATCGCAACTATAGATGGTACTGAAGAACAAGAACCTGTTCAACAGACAACAAAGTCATTTACAGTTAAACCCAAAGCAACAACAAGGGACAGCTCTAAGTATAAGTTTGAAGGTGAAGAATACGGTAAAGGGCCACTTGTAAGAGCAGTTGTTTCAAAGTATGTAGAGGATAACCCCAAGACAACTTATAAACAACTTAAAGAGGTATTCCCTGATGAACTATTAAAACGCTTTGGGATATTTCAGGACGAGAAAACAGCGAAAGAAATCGCTCCTAAGGGCAAGCGCTACTTTGAGAAACCTGAACAGTTGATAAAACTAAAAGACAGGCATATAGTCGTGTGTAACCAATTTACATTAGCAAACATCCAGCCGTTTTTAAAGGTCGCTAAGACACTTGGTTACAAGATTAAGTAAAATAACTTCTACTCTGTATAAAGGCGAGTCACATAGGCTCGCCTTTCTTAATGCTAAATATTCGCAAAGTAAATATCATCAAAACATCCACGTACTATATTCATTAAATGAAGACATTAGATAGTTATCCTGATGAAGTAAAGAAACAAGTTGAGTACTTCCTTCATAATTCAGATTTAGAAAGAATGAGTAGGACTGTTAGGTCATTATTCTTTGCCTACCTAAGAAACAGTCATGATGGTCTGAGCGTTGACTTTGATAATGTCCTCTGTGACGTAGAAAATATTATTGAGTTATTTGAAGATTTAAATGATTCAATATCCTCACTAAATGAATAAAGTGTTACTTATAATACGGTTACTTATTATATTCGATAAAATTGTTTATTCATGGAACTAACAAAACAAGAACAGAGCTACCTCTTAAAAGTGGGTGAGAATATCAGGAAATACAGGAATCAAACAGGACTATCACAAGATAAGTTCGCACTTAAATGTAAGCTGGACAGAACTTATATATCGAGTATAGAAAGAGGTGGAAGAAATGTGTCTCTACTCAACCTAAGAAAGATAGCCAAAGCATGTGGCGTATCTCCCTCTGATTTACTCAATTATTAGTCTTCTATTGGTGGAAGTACTATCAGATACTTTGTAGGAATAGGTAGCTCCCATCCATCCGCAAATAATACAGTTGTAAGGTCATACCCGACCTCTTTTACAGTACCTACTTGGTCAACACCAGCAAGTACTAATTTTCGGTATTCCTGGACAGGCTTACCTGGTGAACTTGTTTCCTCCTTAAAAAGCTCAATATTATCTGTATCAAACGTTACTTTATCTCCAACCTTAATAGCCATATATTCATCTTTATTTACCTACCGAAGATAGCAGAAATGTTTATTCGTTGGCTTCAACAAACAAACATTTCCTTACTCTATCCTATTAATATGTTCCTTGTATTCCAGGTTAAATGTAGGTTTTACACCTACTGCGTTAAATGCTTGTTTTAATAGTTTTTCTGCAGTCAAATAGTCTTCCTGTGAGGAAACATAAATCGAATCAAAAATATTAAAAGCGTTTATACCCATTTTTATCAACTCCACATTAACCATATCATAAATTAGAGTTGCCTCAACCATCTGTAATTTTTTAGCGAAATCTCCATATGTAATACTGTATAAGCCCCCTTTTTCATCGCATATACATTTCCAGACATTAGGGTAACGCTCGATAAACATATCTTTAAGCATGTTCTCCTTCTCTATTACTTTTGAAAAGAATACTTTCTTAAAGAAATCTTTTTTAAACTCTCCTCGTAATTCTGCTGGTACTTTTAAGACATTCATAAATTCATCGTAAAACCTTCCTTGTTCACATGATTCCTGGTAATGAACCACATCAATGGGAAGTTCACCCTGCTTTTCCAGCCAATACTTTCGAACTATTATAGAGGCCAGTAATGGTTGAGAGTTCCTTATATCTATAGCTGCAACTTTTTTCCCGTCCAGCAATATTAAAGCTCTTAACTCCCTGTTCAAGTTTGTGATAAGACTATATACTCTTGAATCCTTAACAGGTCGTTTTGCCACTACTTCCTTTCTATTGATTCTATTTACATAGTGGTGAATCCTTGCCGCCACACTTTCTTCTAAAATGTTTGTGTAAATTTCTTTTCTCTCGAATCTTAATGGATGATATGGTTTAACATGAAATGGTAGTTTGCTTCTCTTCAACCTCTTATTCTTACCAATATTTTCAGGTACGATTATACCGTCAAAGGGTATAATATAAATAGGTTGTTTATTACTATTATTATAGTATTCTGATTCTTTGTTAGATATATAGATATGATAATTCCTCTCTCTCTTTAAATTTTCTTTCTTGTTGTTTATGATAATCTTAATATACTCTTCGAGGCTTGTTGTATCTATTGATATTCTTTGTAGTACTCGTTGATACTCTTTGGAAAAGTTTTCTTTGTAGGAAATTCGAGATTCTTTCTCGAAAGTCTTTAATTTAAAATACCTGGTATCAGGTAACCTTACAGAAACTACATTATACTTTTCAGTGAATTTATATCCGAATGATTTTCCCTCTTCAAGGTATACAATCTGTTTGCCGCGTTTAGTTCTTAAGGCTTTTTTCATTTTACCATCCCTTACCAGTATCTTATAGTTAACTGCATCTTTAAGCATACTACACATCATCTGATTATTCACCCCCAGGATTTTGGCCATAGTCTCAATATGAATGTTTATATAATCAAAATTTTCCTTCTCATGGTTCTGCTCCGCGATATATTCAAAGAGGTATAAAAACTTCTGCATCCATGAGTTATTATCCTTGTAAAGGTTATTACATTCAACAATTGTTTTAGTTAGTTGATAACTACCTTCCGGAACGAGGTAATCAGCATATTCTTGAGGTCTTTTCTTTCTTGGCATTATGCATTTTTAAATAGCATATTAGACCGTTTTGAATTCCTTATCCTTGATTTCAACGATTATTTAGATACTCCACATAAAAACAATCACAACGACTGTTTAGGAGCTCATTATTGGCTTATTATTCTCCGACCTTGGCGGTATAAATTATATAGCTGGATAGTTGTAAAAGTGGTCAGACTGACTTCTTTACAATGTTCTTTATGGTGACGATTTTGACACCATGATTATTCATAATATGTACTCAGTAATAAGTTTACATAGTGAAATGCTTATATGTATAGGTATGATTAAAGGTTATGAGAATTTGACCTTTTTGTTAAGTGATAAATCTAAAGGTTGGCAAGTCCTGACCGCAGAATAAATAAGACGAGTGCAGTTCGGTTCCTAAGTGAAAACCTCTTGAATATTTCTTCTCTGTACTTCTCAACTCTTCGTACAGGCAACTTCATTTTCTTAGCTATCTCTTCATAGGACATATCCTTAATGGCTAACCTTAGGAATTGCCGCTCTTTCCTATCGAACTCATAGACCTCAAAATTGTTTGTTGTCACGTCTGTAACAAACTGTTTTCTAACAAATTTATTATAGTGGTATTTACCCTGTTCGAGCTTATCAAGAGCTTTGAATAATGCTATAGGCTGTGAATATAAAGAGACAATACCTTTTGCTCCATACTTCAAGATATAGGATATAGCATAGGTCTCTAATTTGTCTGTTACAAACAGAATATTCAACCCACTTTTCTGTAGCTGTTTCAGGTAGGTATAGGCGTCAGAGTCCTTTAACCTTATATCTGTGATAAGTATACTTGGTGAATGTTCTTTTAGATAGGATTTGAGGGTCTTTGCAGAATCAGTAATGCAGGTGACTTTATATTGTTTTTCCTGTTCAACAAGTGAAGCAAAAGTATGAGCATACATCAAGTACCTACTTGCTATCACTATTTCTATTCTTCTGCTTTGTTTCATCGTATGGTTCAGGATATTAAGTTAATACATTGGGAAAAATATTTACTACCCTTTACTAAAACCGATATACTCTCCTTTTTCATTTAGCCCTCTGTTTTTGAGTTCTTTCTTCATCATGGATTCAATATCATATTTTCCAGCAAGCATTTCAGTTAACAGCTTAGTACTTGTCGTTGAGAAAGCAAATATGGGGTTTTCTTCATCTTTTATAGTTCCATTCAATGCTGCCTGGTTATACTCCTTATATTGTTCTTCGGTCATTGTTACCTGTTTAAAGCGAGTATAGCAGATATAATTCAAACCTGGTGCTAATGGTCATACACAGACGAGAGTATTTTTAAGCGGGGAGTACCTCAATTCTGGTACATGCTTCACTATATTCAGGTGCCCCCCACCTGGTGTTTAAAGTCTTTAATAAGCAATTACTCTTTATCTGTAGGCTTCTTTACCATATTATCTCTAACAACTTTCCTGTAGACTAAAACAGTTCCACCGAATATTGCCATATAAAATAAATTGCTACCGACTTCGCCTATATCACTACTGTCAATAAGGGAAATAGCAAGAACGATAATCATAAAGATGAGAAATACTCGTTTGTCTTTTTTATATCGTTGAGCATGTTTTTGTTTTAACTCATCCTCATATTGTTGTTTCAGTAAGCATACTTCATCTTCAAATGAGTATATCCGATGTGCATATGTGATTTTTTCATACGCTTCTGCAAGCTTTCCTTCTTCGTAAAGAGATTTTGCATCTTTTTTATAGAGGTGATATATGTGTTTATCATCACTCAGTATCTCTGACGCTTCTGACTCTGAAAAATATTTTTGCCTCATGCTTTCTTCTTCAATCAATCTCAGTTCATCCTCTTTCTTTTCTTTTTCTGTTTTTGTCAGTTCAACAGCCTTTAAATCAGCAGAGGTAACAAAATTTTCGAAGTCTTTAATCACATCATTATCATTGGCAGAATTAAAATCTTTCGTATTCTCCACGATTTCAGATATTAGATGTTTAATCCTCTCCGCAGCTCTACTCAATTCTTCTGCAGTATTCTTAGAGTTTAAATATCCATTATAACTTAATGCTGTAAGCCCGGCACCTATTGCAGATGAAGTGTTTCTTTTACTCATTTGAGAGTCTATTGTAAAGAAAGCTCCTGCAAGTGAATTCAGCTTTTGTTTAAACGCGTCCTTTTCTGCCTGCCGAGAAATAAGAATGGCTTTTACATATACTTCGTATAATTCTTTGATTGCTTCCTTTGCCGCCTCTATTGAGAGAGCATATATATCTTCCTTTTTATCTGCCTTGTTTAATGCGTTAGTTAAGCAATGGAACACCTCAACCACCGTAACATCTTCTGTAATCAATCCAAGTTTAGCAAGCGCCAATCCACTCCACGCTCCTGTATTATTTACAATCCTTGTAAGGTCAGAGAATTTGTCTACTGCTTCTCTGTAGCGTCTACCTTTTAAATCAAGGGTAGCCATTTCGATTTCATACTCAAGAACATTCTGATTTTCCATAATGAGTTACCTTAATGCAATCAATTATTTTATTACTACCATTTTCTTTGTTTCACTCCTTTCCCCATTTGCGGTCAGGTAATAATAGTATGTTCCTGAGTTCAGTTCCGTATTATCTATAAGCAAGCTGTTAAAAGTGTTATCAACCTTATAGGTCTTAACCTTTTGACCGTTTATGTTATAAACATCTATTATCCCGCTTGTAGCTCCTATTGGGAGAGTATATTCAACAGTAGTTTGAGCTTTAGACGGGTTAGGTGCAGGGTTACCTACATTACCTGATGTTATCCCTTTGCCTGGTTTCCCAACACCAAGACCGTTGCCGCACTTATCGCAAGGTATGGTTCCGGGTAAATTATAAACACACCATTTATCCTTACCGCATTTCAAGACCAGCTTATAAGTACTGTTTCCTACTGTCTGAACTTCGGAGATTTCACTACCTATTGAAGCACTGTCGATTGTGGTCAAGACATTTCCATTTTCATTAATTAGATGAACTTTACCCGCAGCGTTAAGATTACCGCCTAAGTCGATAAATAGCTCAACATTATTATCACTGTTGACTAATTTCTCGGAAATATATGCCGGATACCAACTTGAGTATCCTGATGGAACATTTATGTTTATAGTTTTCCATACAGAATGGTTGAGATTATAAAGCCTTACCTGGTTTGCACCTTTATCTATCAATGCGTACTTATACCCTGATATTTCAAGGTTAATGATTTGTAGGTCTCTTTCTCCTTGTGATTGAGGTACCGTATATGAATGCTCTAATGAAATCTGGGCATTTGTTGTTAATCCAAAGAATAATGCTCCGATAGCGATAATGATTCTTTTCATGTCTTTTGTTTATGTAATGCTTACTCTGTGCAGTTTTCAGCTACCCTGTAAGGACGAATATAACAAACGCTGACAAATATGTCATTAATATTATCGCTAATGATTTGGACTTTGCTGTCCGTAAATGGCACAGTTCAGAGACCAGAAATTATTGGATAAAATAGCTGCGAGGTTGAAAGACCTACGTGAAGAAAGAGGTTTGTCCCAAGAGAAGGTCTACAATGAATTGGACATACATATCGCGCGCATTGAAGTAGGAAAGGTCAATGTTTCCGTAAGCACCATATCAAGGCTTTGCGAATATTTTGATATAACACTTACTGAGTTTTTCGAAAAGATAGACGGTAATTACTAATTACACGTCGCCATTACAACACTGAATAGTAATACAAACTGTTCACATATCCTTTTTTACTGAATATTAGGCTAATTTTTCTTTACAATTATAAATTGGCTATATGAAATTATATTTTTAGATTTGTCTAAATTATTAATTTGATTACGCTAAAATGAAAAAAATATTGACCATAGTTCTGCTGCTTTCTTTGTCTATTCACTCATGTACCAAGTTACAGCCCAAGCCTCCAAAGGACGAAGAAATATTAGACGGGCCGGTAGAAGGTTTGAGCTATGAAGAGCAAGTGCAATTTTTGAAAGGGGATATTGCTTTTAATGATGACATATTTACGGTAGAGACAGGATTAGGTCCTTTATTTGTATCAACATCATGCGGAAGCTGCCACGCAGGAGACGGCAAAGGGCACCCATTTACTACTTTAACACGCTTCGGGCAACATGACAGTACAGGTAACAAGTTTTTACATTTAGGCGGCCCACAATTACAAAATAGAGCTATCCCAGGGTACATACCTGAACAGATACCTTCAGGTGCCACATATTCAAAAATCATCCCTCCTGCAAACACCGGATTAGGCTATTTAGAAGCGGTGACAGATGCTGATATTCTTGCCCTGGCTGACCCTGATGATATAAATGGTGACGGTATCAGTGGAAGGCCTAATTGGACAATTCCAGCTACATATCTTGATATACCTGTAAATAGTATTAGTAATAATGGTAAATATATTGGACGGTTTGGGAAAAAAGCAGCCGCATTCAATTTATTGCACCAGACAGTACTGGCCTATAATCAGGATATGGGCATCACATCTATTTATGAGCCTTATGACACCTATGACCAACTGGAAAAAGACCCTGAGGTCGGCAATCAAACCATTCATGATGTAGTATTTTATCTACAAACTCTGAAAACACCCCGACAAAGAAATACCGATAACGAAAATGTAGAAGAGGGTAAGAGATTATTTATACAATCAGACTGTGCAAAATGCCATATACCCGAACTAAAAACAGGGTATTCAAAAATTGAGGCGCTGTCATTTAAAACATTCCATCCCTATACGGATATGCTTTTGCATGATATGGGTGAAGGCCTTGACGATGGATATACAGAGGGGAGTGCACTAAGTAGTGAATGGAGAACACCTGCGTTATGGGGTATGGGATTATCTAAAAATTCGCAAGGTGGAACATATTACTTATTGCATGATGGCAGAGCGACTTCTATTCATCAGGCTATTATGTTACATGGTGGAGAAGCAACAAGCAGCCGTAATAAGTATAGTTCTTTGTCTATAGAGCAGAGGAATCAAATCGAAAAATTTCTTGAAAGTTTATAACTCATGAAACGGAGAACTTTTGTTAAAGCAAGTTGTATTTCTTGCACCAGCCTTAGCTTAATGGGCTTGTTACTCGAAAGCTGTACTCCCGTAAAGTATGTTACCGGAGAGATTAAAAGTGATGGAATCTTTATTGATACAAAGGACTTTTTGACAAAAGAAAATTCATACCGTTCGTATATAGTTGTCAGAAATAAGATTTTACAATACCCGATATGTGTTTATCGCACCGATAACAATACTTATAATGCCTTATATCTTAAATGTTCACATCAAGGTGCAGAATTACAGGTATCAGATAACCAACTAACCTGTCCGGCACATGGTAGTGAATTTGATAAACTCGGTCATGTTACAAAAGGGCCGGCAGCTCAAAGTCTACGTGAATTCCCTGTCGTAATTGAAAACGAACAACTTTTTATTGACCTGAAAAAGAAAGGATAATGAAATTAGTACTCCTGACATCTTTCATCGTATTGCTATCGTGCCCATGTTTTTCGCAGATAGATAGTACACTTTTACGACAGGCTCCTGCAAACAGTTCTGACACTTTGTTAAATATGGATGCAGTCTATAACAGACCTTTTTTGTCTATTGGGAGGCTACCGGTATCATTGGGTGGTTATGTGGAAGCCAACTGGCAACATTTAGGCACAGATGGTGTAACAGAAGGACATCAATTTCAAATGCGCAGGTTCACACTTTTTGTCGCTTCTACAATATATGACCGTTTAAAGTTTTTGTCCGAAGTTGAGTTTGAAGATGGAACCAAGGAAATTAATATAGAATTTGCCGCATTGGATATGGAGTTTCACCCACTGTTAAATATGCGAGGTGGCATAATCCTAAATCCGATAGGAGCGTTTAACCAAAACCATGACGGCCCCAAATGGGAGTTTATTGATAGGCCAATATCGTCTACCCAAATGCTACCAGCTACGTGGAGTAATGTTGGGTTTGGTATCTATGGGAAGCAATCTAAACAAGATTTTATGTTTGCCTATGAGGCTTATCTGACCAACGGTTTTAATGATAAAATTATCAATAATAGTGAAGGTAGAACCTCACTATCAGCTGCAAAAGAAAATGAAGAACGCTTTGAGGAGAATTTTAACGGTCTACCACTGGTAACTCTTAAAGCAGCCGTTAGTCACAGTAAAGTAGCTGAAATCGGACTTTCGTATATGGGAGGCGTTTACAATAAATTTGAAGAAGATGGCTTGCTATTAAATAAGAAATACCGGGTAGACGTGTTTGCTGTTGATATGAATACTGTGATTAAGATAACGGGAACATACATAAATACAGAATTCGCCCTTATTCATGTAGAAATACCTCCGACATACTCCCAACAATACGGTAGTAGGCAGTATGGAGGTTTTTTAGATATAGTGCAACCATTTTATAAAAAGCCTATTTTGGGCTTTAATGAATCTATACTAAATATCTCTTGCCGATTAGAATATGTTGACTGGAACATGGCCAGGTTTAAGGAGACAAATACTAATATCGCCAACCATGTTTATGCAATTGTTCCGTCCATTAGTTGGCGTATATCCTCAGAGACGGTGTTAAGGTTAAATTACAGGTATCAGTGGCAGGCAGACCTGCTTGGTAATCCCTATTCAAAAACGGCTGGCTTCCAGGCAGGGTTTTCAAGCTATTTTTAATGCTTCGAGGTTTAACTTTTGTATGGTAAAATACTTCTTTATATTTGTAAGCAAATTATAGTATCCTGAATATCTTAAAATACATAGTAGTCTTATCGGTATCATTAACAATGATAGTGCCCAAGGATTACCTTGTTGAGGTATTTGAAATACCTTTGATAGTCAAACATTATACCCATCATAATGAATTACATCATAAAATAGGAGTGATTGATTATTTAAAACAACACTTTACTACACCTGAAAAATGCCCCGATAATTCAGAACAAGACAACAATCACACCCCTATCCATCAACATAGCTGTTCAGGAGATTGCTTTTTTACAGTTCATAAGGTTTTTTCATCAGGGGATAATCCATCTACGTATCAACTAATGCAGATTTCTGCCATCAAAAACGGGATGTATATTTTCTCAATTCCTCCCGATGTATTTACAAGTATTTGGCAGCCGCCCAAAATAGGTTAATACAGTTGAATACCTGCTTTAGTAGCAGGTCTGCTTTTTAATCTATTTATTGTTTCAAAAATATTTGCATGTTAAATAGTATAATTCGCTATTCTGTAAAGAATAAGCTGATTATCGGGTTGTTTACAATTGCATTAATCACAGGCGGAATATGGAGCTTAAAAGAAGTACCGGTTGATGCAGTTCCCGATATAACAAATAATCAGGTACAAGTAATTACACAATCCCCGAATCTAAGCACAGAGGATATTGAGCAATTTGTTACATATCCCGTAGAAGTGGCTATGGCCAACCTGCCGGGAGTATCGGAAATCCGTTCTGTTTCCAGGTTCGGGCTATCTGTTGTGACTATCGTCTTTGAAGAGGATATGGGGACATATTTGCCAAGGCAATTAGTCTCTGAAAAGCTCAATGACATAGGTAAAAACATTCCAGAGGGTTTTGGAGAACCGGAAATGGGCCCTATCTCCACAGGGCTTGGTGAGATTTACCAATATACCCTTGAAATTGATTCAACTTTCAAAAACGAATACTCCATTGCTGAACTAAGAACTATCCAGGATTGGATTATTCGACGACAGATGGCTATGGTACCTGGTGTAGTTGAGGTCAATGCCTTTGGTGGTAAGGTGAAACAGTATGAAGTCGCAGTTGCTACCAATGAACTGAATGCAATCGGGCTGACCATCATAGATATATTTAACGCGCTTGAACAAAATAATCAAAACACGGGAGGCGCTTATATTGAGAAAGACCACTATGCAAATTTTATCAGGGGAGAAGGACTTGCCCGTAGTTTAGATGATATACGAAAAATAGTAGTGGTTAATAAAAACGGCGTGCCCGTTACTATTGGCGACATTGCCAAAGTAAGGTTCGGAGAAGCAGTGCGATATGGCGCTTTTACCAAAGACGGGCAAGGCGAAGCTGTCGGCGGTATGATTCTGATGTTAAAGGGTGCAAACTCAAACGATGTTATTGAGCGGGTAAAAGAACGCATAACACAGATACAGAAATCATTACCGCCAGGCGTACATATTGAACCCTTTCTTGATAGGAGCACTCTGATTAAAGAGACCACAAGCACAGTCAGTAAAAACTTACTGGAAGGAGCATTGATTGTAATATTTGTATTGGTATTACTGCTCGGAAATTGGAGAGGAGGTCTGATAGTTGCTTCTGCAATACCACTTTCGTTGCTGTTTGCATTTATTCTAATGAATATTTTCGGTGTATGGGCCAACCTTATGAGCCTGGGGGCTATAGATTTTGGAATCATAGTAGACGGTGCAGTTATCATTGTTGAAAGCACCGTTTTCCTGATGCATGAAAAAGTCATAAAGAAGAAGGTCATTAACCAACAATTACGCGATGAATTAGCCTATGAAGCGTCCAGCAAGATGATGAATTCAGCGTTTTTCGGGCAGTTGATAATTTTAATTGTATTCATACCTATATTGGCCTTAGAAGGCGTAGAAGGCAAAATGTTTCAGCCTATGGCCTTAACATTCATGTTTGCTATGATAGGGGTAATGGTCCTGTGTCTGACATACATCCCTATGATGTCTGCACTTTTCCTTCGCGTCAATAATACGGATACAAAATCCTGGGGAAATAAAATTGTTGCTAAGATTGAACGCTTCTATACGTCCCTGTTAAGAAAAGCGCTAAAGAAATCAAAATTGGTGATTATCCTGTCAGTGTGCTTCTTAGGGGTTGCCGGGTTTGCATTCTCCAGGCTCGGTGGCGAGTTCATGCCACAACTTGATGAAGGTGATATTGCATTTCATGTAATCCTTAAGCCAGGTAGTTCGCTTTCGGAAGCTATTGAAAACTCAACTAAGATTGAAAAATTATTGTTGGAAAAATTTCCCGAAATAGTACATGCCATGACAAGATTTGGCGTAGCTGATGTACCTACAGACCCAATGCCGATGGATATAGGCGATTGCTTTGTTATCCTAAAGCCAAAAAATGAATGGGTAACAACGGACAGCAAGGAAGAACTCATTCATAAAATCAAACAAGCAGTGAGTGTTATACCTGGAATAAACTATGAATTTACCCAACCCATTGAAATGCGATTTAACGAATTGCTGTCAGGTGTTCGTGAGGATGTTGCAGTAAAACTTTTTGGAGAAGATTTGGACATTCTTGCAGACAAGGCCGAAGAAATGGGGAGAATTATCAGCACCGTACCTGGTGTCGGAGATATGAAGGTAGAAGCTACCAGTGGGCTGCCTCAAATGACGGTCAGGTATGACAGGGTTAAACTCGCACAATATGGTCTCAAAATAAATGAACTGAATAAGATAATAATGTCAGCATTTTCCGGAGGTAAAGCAGGTGTCATATTTGAAGGGGAAAAAAGATTTGACCTTGTCGTAAGGCTTCAGGAACAGGGAAGAAAAAATATTGATGATGTTAAAACACTCTATATACCAACTCCTAACAACAATCAGATTCCACTTAAGGAAGTAGCAGATATAAGCTACGTCCCTGGCCCTATGCAAATCAGCAGGGACAATACCAACAGAAGAATATATGTAGGTATCAATGTAAGGAACCGTGATGTTAAATCGCTTGTTGAGGACATTAAAAACAAACTGGATAATGAACTTCAACTACCACCGGGATATTATATAAGGTATGGTGGCGCATTTGAAAACCTCGAACGTGCCAGCAAACGTTTGCAAATAGTAGTACCCATAGCATTGGTATTGATTTTTATACTGGTATTTTTTGCGCTCAAATCAATTTCACAAACAGTGATGATATATATGGCTATACCACTTGCAGCTATTGGGGGGATATTCTCTTTATGGTTGCGAGATATGCCGTTCAGTATATCAGCAGGTGTTGGTTTTATTGTTTTATTTGGTGTAGCTGTACTGAACGGGCTTGTATTGATAAATGGCTGGAATGAGTTGAAAGATGAAGGTGAGACAAATATTTATGAGCGGATTATCCTTGGTGCTAAAAGAAGAATTCGACCAATTATGCTCACAGCACTTACAGATGTATTAGGTTTTTTACCGATGGCTATATCTACGTCTGCTGGTGCTGAAGTTCAGCAACCGTTGGCTACAGTCGTAATTGGGGGTATGATTTCCGCAACGCTACTAACGCTTTTTGTTATGCCTGTTTTATACAAATGGCTTGAAAACCGAAAGAATAATATACATAAAAATAGTCTGCCTGCAATTGTAATATTTGCCTGTATTCTATCAACAAGTATTCCATTCAGTGCGTCAGCACAAGAAACTGAGACCCATGAAATCACATCGTGTGAAGAAGCAATCAAGGTCGCAATAAAAAACAACGGGAATGTTAAAGCTGCGAAAACTGATATACAAATTCAGCAACAGAAAAAGAAAGCTGCATTTGATGTGCCAAAAACCCAATTAGGTTTTCAGTACGGGCAGTATAATAGTTTTGAGAGTGACCTGTCTTTCAACGTAATACAAAATTTTGATTTTCCATCCGTCTACATCAATCAACATGCATTAGCTAAAAAGCAAGTCGATAAAAGTAATATAGTGCTTGACGTTGAAGAAAATGAGTTGAAAAAAGAAATACGAAAAACTTGGTATACACTTACATATCTAAGGGAGCAACAAAAATTATTACTGTACCAGGACACTTTATACAAGCGTTTTCTTTACGCTGCAACTATCCGGTATGAAACAGAAGAAAGTACTTTTCTTGAAAAATCATCTGTGGAGACAGAAGTTATGGAAATAGAGAATCAGATTAAGATAAACCATTCTGAAATTCTTGTACAAGAGCAAAAGTTGAAGGCTTTATTGAATACAATAGACGATATAACTTTCCATACGGAAAGCTTGAAAAAAAGAGTCTCATTCACTGTTGACAGGAATTCACTACCGGCGGACAACCCAAAGAACAAATATGTGAGGCAACAAATAGAAATTGCAAAAACAGAAAAGAAACTTAAAACCTCTGAAATGTTACCGGGATTTTCTATAGGTTATTTCAACCAGTCGCTTATAGGTAGCGCAACATCAAGTGGCGATGTTGCTACTATCAATAATCGCTTCACTGGCGTTCAGGCAGGAGTGACCATACCTCTTTTCTTCGGTTCGTATTCTGCCCAAATAAAAGCAGCTAAACTCAACGAGCAAATGGCACGAACAAAGGCAGATTACTTTGAGGTTAAATTATACAGTGCAGTTAAACAGCAATTTCAAGAAGTATACAAGCAAGAAACCAGCCTGGAGTATTATAACGATAAAGCACTTAAACAGGCAGACCTATTGATTGAGTATGCGCAAAAAAGTTTTGAGAACGACGCCATTGGATATATCGAATACTTCAGGAGTCTCAATCAGGCGTTAGACATTAAGTTCGGTTACTTAAAAACATTAAATAATTACAATCAATCAGTCATCGAGTTGGAATATTTTTTCGGCAAATAAAATAAACTAAACAATGAAAAATAAGTGTAATATATACATCGTGTTTTTTGCATCATGCGTTGTTCTATTATCGTGCAAAGGCAAGGGACATGATAATAAAGTATCAAATCATGATGGTATGGAGCATATTAATAAACAAGAATCTGTGCATCTAACAGACGTGCAACTTGATGCCCTTTCGATACAGATAGATACTATCCCTCTACGGAATGTAGCATCTTATGTTGAAGCAAACGGGAAACTGGAAGTACCCCCACAAAATGAAGCAACAGTAACAGCTATAATTGGGGCAAACGTTGTATCTATTATGGTTATTGAAGGCGATAGAGTAAGAAAAGGGCAACCTTTAGCATATCTAAGCCATCCTGACCTAATTAGAATACAATCAGATTATATAAATGAATATAGTCAATTGCAGTATCTGGAACAAGAATTTCAAAGACAGCAAAAATTGTATGAAGAAAAAGTAGGCTCAGGTAAACAGTTTCAAAAAACTAAAGCTGATTACTTTTCCCTAAAAGGTATTGTAACGGGACTTGAAGCCCAACTAAAGCAATTTGGCCTGAGCCTTTCACGCATAAGGAATAACGACCTCTACGAACAAGTTCCTGTTTACAGCCCCATTGATGGCTATGTACGATTAGTAGAAGTGAAAACTGGACAGTATGTGTCTCCGCAAAGTGAAATATTTGAAATAGTAAATAACGACCATATACATGCTGACCTGATGGTTTTTGAAAAAGACATGCACAAAGTGAAAGTTGGACAGAAAGTAAACCTATTTATAGAGAGCCTTGACAATCAAACCTTACAAGCAAATATATATGCCGTAGGTAAGGCTTTTGAAGACGAACCTAAAGCTGTACATATTCATGCTGATATTGAAGAGAAATCAGGATTGTTGATACCCGGTATGTATGTGAGAGGTCAAATTGTAACGGATGACAATTACGGATACGCTTTGCCTGAAGATGCCATAGTCAAGGAAAACAATAGGTATTATATATTCACAGCAGAAGTTGAACTTCATGATAATGACACGTCGTGGATATTTTACCCAATGGAGGTAACAACAGGAAGCAGAGATAATGGCTGGATTGAAATAAAGCCGTTAAAAGCTATCCCCAAAGATACAAAAGTAGCCTTCGATGCTGCATATTACCTTATGGCTGAGATGAAAAAAGGCGAAGCGGAACATAGTCATTAATTATTACATCAAGAGATAACATGAAAAAGGGAATAATAAAAAACAATAGTTGGAAAGAGCATATTGACCTGCTTCTATCCTTGGTCATACTACTTGTACTGCTTATTTTGGAATATGGGTTTCAAATAGAAATTCCAGTATATGTATTACTGCCAATTAATTTGCTGGCATATCTGCTTGCAGGCCACAGTGTTTTAAGGCTCGCTATTCGTAAATCTTCAAGAGGAGATTTCTTTAATGAGTTTGTCTTAATGAGTATAGCTACAATCGGAGCTTTTATAATTGGAGAGTATGAAGAAGGTGTAGCTGTCATGGTTTTTTACCAGATTGGGGAATGGTTCCAGGAAATTGCCGTGAATAATGCAAAGCGTAGCATCAAAGCGCTGTTAGATATTCGCCCTGACAAAGTAACAATTATTAAAGACGGTAATGACATAAAAATTCCTCCATCAGAGGTAGAAGTTAGTCAAGTCATTAAAGTAAAACCAGGGGAGAAAATAGCACTTGATGGGAAACTGCTATCGGATGCCGCGACTTTTAATACTTCTGCCTTGACAGGTGAAAGTGTGCCTGAAACAAAGCAGACGGGAGACAAAGTATATGCCGGTATGATAAGCGTAAACAGTAGTATAGAGGTTGAAGTCACCGCTTTATTCAAAGACAGTAAATTGAGCCGCATCCTTGAAATGGTTCAGGATGCTACAGCAAGAAAGTCTCAAACACAGTTGTTTATCTCAAGATTTGCCAAAGTATATACTCCAATAGTGTTCTTCTTAGCTTTAGCAGTTTGTCTTGTCCCGTATTTCACAGTAGACGAGTACGTTTTTCAGACCTGGTTTTACAGGGCATTAGTGTTTCTCGTCATTAGCTGTCCTTGTGCTTTAGTAGTTTCTATCCCGCTCGGTTATTTTGGAGGAATAGGACTTGCATCAAGAAGTGGGATACTTTTCAAAGGTGGGAACTTTCTGGATGTAATGACACAAGTCAATACCATTGTAATGGATAAAACAGGCACTTTAACAAAGGGTGTGTTTAAAGTACAGAACGTTAAAGCCAATAATATTAATGAGAGTGAACTTGTCATGATTACTGCTGCACTGGAACAACA
Organism: Bacteroidia bacterium; assembly: GCA_030429205.1. Lineage (GTDB taxonomy): Bacteria > Bacteroidota > Bacteroidia > Chitinophagales > Chitinophagaceae > UBA5543. The sequence goes on along the minus strand of JAUICZ010000001.1, from coordinate 1,406,397 downwards.
CTCTACGCACCCCATAGCACAGGCTGTAATAGAATATTCGGATGGAAGTCATAAGCGGCTTCAAGCATCAGGTGTCAAGGAAATTCACGGCCATGGCCTGGCAGGTATAGTTGATAACAAAGATGTTTTGGCTGGAAATACCAAGTTATTAAAGAAGTATGAAGTTGATTATCCTCGATCTTTAAACGAAATAACAGATACAATTGTTGTTGTATCTATAGATAATGAATATGCGGGATATTTGTTAGTTGCAGATGAGATAAAAGAAGATGCAAAACAATCTATTGACTTGCTTCATCAAATGAACATTAGGACTGTGATGCTATCTGGTGACAAACAGGGGGTAGTTGACCAAGTCGCAGAAAAGCTGCAAATAGATGAAGCTTTCGGTGCCCTGCTACCGGAAGATAAAGTAGAAAAGGTACAGGAATACAAGAATAAAGGGTTAAGAATTGCATTTGCTGGAGATGGTATCAACGATGCACCTGTAATTGCATTAGCTGATGCAGGTATTGCAATGGGAGGGTTAGGCAGCGATGCAGCAATAGAAACGGCTGATATTGTTATTCAAAATGACCAGCCGTCAAAGATACCAGTAGCGATAAAAATCGGAAAATTAACGAAAAGAGTTGTCTGGCAAAATATCATTCTGGCTATGGTAGTAAAAGTTACAGTTTTAATATTAGGTGCAGGTGGTATAGCTACTCTCTGGGAGGCCGTAATTGCAGATGTTGGTGTAGCCCTACTCGCAATATTGAATGCAATTAGAATACAAAGAATGAAGTTATAAAACTCAATTGGAAGGCTAAATAGATACTTTCTTAAGATTTATTATTTCTGAAACTATAATTATTAATAGACAAAAAAAACAATAGTTATGATGAATATTAATCAAATACAAGATAATATCATTTATACACAAGCAACTGGAACTTTAATTAAAGAAGACTACGAAAAATTACTACCTGTATTAAAGCTATTACTCGAAAAACATGAAAAAATCAGGTGGTTTTTTTCAATGGAAGACTTTACTGGCTGGGAACCGGTTGCCCTCTGGAAAGACCTGCAATTTGATATTAAACATGCCAATGATTTTGAGAAAATTGCCATGGTTGGAGAAAAAGAATGGCAAAAGTGGCTGACTGACATAATGAAACCTTTTACTCCTGCGGAACTTCTTTTTTTTGATTTGGCAGACAAAGAAGCGGCATTGAAATGGATTAAGGAATAAAATAATAATAATAAATTTTCAAGAACTAAGAAATATCATGATGAATAGTCTATAATTATAACGGACTTATTATTTTTAAAGACTAATATATCATCAATGCAAGAACAACCTTATTTATATCATGAAGGAGATAATAGTTGGGTATTTATTCAGCCACAAAAAACAGAAAAATATTTTGATGACTACTGGAATGCAGTTGAATTAATAGATTCAGTTCCAGTAAAAGCAGAATCTAAGTTTAAGAAAATCATCAATTATTGTGGCAATGGCCATGTTGATGCTATTCTTCATCTTGGCTTACTATATAATGATATGAAGAAACCAATTGAGGGCAACGCATTAATTCATAAAGCGCACCTGATTGCATTACAAGCAATTCCAAAGGACTTTAATAAAGAGCAAGACACAATAATTTGGAGTATACTTGAGAACCGACCATTTTTAAGAACGTATCATGCTGTTGGCTTGGAGTACATGAAAGAAGGCCAATATGAAAAAGCGATAGAAAAATTCAATTTTGTATTGTCCGTGAATAAGTGGGATAATCAAGGTGTACGTTACTTACTTCCAGAATGTCTTCTTTACTTGAAAAAATATCATGAGTTTATTAAGTTATACAATGAACTTATAAATTCACCTGACGAGGGACATTCAATAGAATATGACTTTGCATTGTTTTACGCATTATATAAGTTAGAAGAGTTTGATAAGGCTAAGGAACAATTCAAAATTGCGCAACAGCACTTTCCAAATGTCGCATTGGAGTTAATTAAAGAATTTCATACATTCCCCTACGATGAGTTTGACCCGCCGCCTATGGGGATACCTATGGGAAGTAAACAAGAAGCATTTGACTACTGGAACAGGACAAAGAAGCTTTGGGTCAAAGAAAAGAAAATGCGGACTTTTATAAAGAAAATATCAGTGTAATTGTGCTAAACGCTTACAGTAATACTAAATGAAATAAGCACATATATAATAAGAGTTTTCATGGTGATAGGGTTTATAGGGGCTCGCTTGTTCTCAGGCGGGCTTTTTAATTATTCCAAGCAGAACATTACTTTGCGATATTTTCAACATTTACTATAGTCTATGCTTCAATAATTCAGCCATGGTTTTATGATAATTGTATTCTACCTCTAAGTATTTGTCATAAGCACTGTTATAATAGCTCAACTCTAAAAAGTATTCGAGTGTATTTATTTGACCTAAAGCTAAAGACCTTGCTAATAGGTAATCACTTTTTATTGTATTAATAATATCACTGTATTCATCAAAGAGGGCATGTGCTCTTTGGTATTTATTATATAGTTGCTCAATCTCAACACTATGTTCGTTTTTGTATTGAGCTAATTGCATCTGGCTAAATGTCAGATTTGCTTTTTCAGCCTTTACCTTGTTTTTATTTTCCCAGAGAGGAATTGATGTGCCTATATGAAACCCCTTATATGATTGGCCTAATATTCCTTGGGAATGGTAGCCTACCTGTGGTTTAGGTAATGATAGAGCTTTTTGTAGTTGAATTGATTGCGTACTAACCTGCTGGTTGTATGACAGCACTTTTAAATAAGGGTCAACTTTTTCTATTTCCTCAAATAATATTTCATAATCAGGAATTATAGGAGTTGCTGGGTAGGTAGTATCTTTAAATTCAACTAATTGTCCTCCGTTTAACATCTTAAGTTGTAGTAGTAGTGTTTCAATCCTTATATTATTCTGTTCTACCTCACTCTGGATAGACAGCAGCTGTAGCTTTGCTTTATTGACATCAAGAATTGTGGCATCTCCGCTGTCTAATTTCTTTTTAGAGCCCTCTACCAATGCATTAATATCTTTAAAACGTTTGGCAAGAATTAATTTTCTTTTATTCTCGTATACAAGCTCAAGAGCAATTTTTTGAGTATTTAATAAAACATCTTTTCTATAGACTTCCATCTGCCAATCACTACGTTGCACTTGGGTGTTAGCGAGGGTTCTTTTTTTTACATAAGCAGTAGGGAAGTCAAACCTCTGTGTCACTGTAAAATCCCTTTGGTTACCTGCACCTACAGGCGAGCCATACATATAATCAAACGCAACTTCCGGGTCATATGGAGTAACACCTGTTCGATATTCTAAATTTCGAGTATGCAAGTATTCAGTATTTGCTTTCAACGATAGGTTATTGTGCTCTATCGTTGACAATAGAAACTCAAAACTGCTTTGAGCAGAGGCTGTATATGTTGTAAATATTATTATGACTAACGCCTTATATTTCATCATGCTTGTTTTTTGAAAGAACCATGTAATACACGATAGGCACTACAAAAATGTTTAGTAACGTTGAACTAAGTAAACCTCCCAAAATGACTTTTGCCATTGGGCTTTGAATTTCATTACCCGGTAAGTCATCTGCTATTGCCAAGGGAATCAAAGCTAACCCTGCTGTTAATGCAGTCATTAATATGGGACTTAGTCTATCTTTTGAGCCTGTAACAATAGCATCAAACAGAGGTACGCGCTCTTGCTCTAAATGTTTATACCGGGACACTAATAATATCCCATTTCGTGTAGCGATACCAAACAATGTAATGAAGCCTATTATAGCGGGTATACTTAAAATACCTGAGGTGAGATAGATACTGAATACCCCACCTATTAACGCTAAAGGAAGATTTAAAAGAATAATTAAGGACAGCTTTACTTCTTTGAATTCATGGTACAGCAAAAGAAATATTATGAGTAATGATAACAATGAAGTAAATAGCAAAGTTTTGGAAGCTTCTACTTCTGCTTCAAATTGACCTCCATATTCTACCCTGTAACCTTGAGGAAGTTTTATTTGCTCGCTGATTACTTTGCGTATGTCATCTACTGCTCCTTTCTGGTCTCGCCCGGCAACGTTTGCAGACACTACCGTTTTACGCTCAACACCTTCTCTTGTTATTGTATTAGGGCCGGAAGTTGAAATAATACCTGCCACCATATACAAAGGAACCTTCCTGCCATCAGCAGCATCAATGTAGGTATTACGGATATGCTCAATTTTTCCTCTGTTCAATTCATTATACCTGACAACCAGGTCATAGGTCTTACTGCCTTCATAAACATCTGATACTTTTTCTCCGGCAAAGGCGACATCCACAAACTCCGTAAACTCTGACATTGTAATGCCATAACGGGCAAGCATTTCTCTATTCGCTTTTATTTGTACTTGGGGTATGTCTATCTGCTGCTGGACATTTACATCTACCAGTCCTGGGATATGCTCTATTGTCTTGCTTATCTGTTTAGACAAAACGTATAGTTTATTCAAATCTGGCCCAAATATCTTTATCGCAATATTAGCACGAGTACCAGAGAGCATATGGTCAATACGGTGTCCGATTGGCTGCCCCAACGTAATATTAGCCTCTGATATGCCAGACATTTTATCACGTACCTCTTTCATGAACTCTTCTCTGCTTCTGTTATTCAACGTAAAAGGTGCGTCTATTTCAGATGCATTTACGCCTTGAGCATGTTCATCAAGTTCAGCACGGCCTGTTCTTCTTGTTGTGGTTTTTATTTCGGGAATGGTTAGCAGTATTCGCTCTACTCTTGTACCTATTTTATTACTTTCTTCAAGTGAAATCCCCGGTAAGCTTGTAACACTTACGACTAAAGAGCCTTCATTAAATTCGGGTAAAAAACTCCTTCCTAAGCCTAATAGTAATATCAGAGCTATGATAAAAAGTCCTGCAGCGATGCTAAGGATAGTTTTTTTCCATTGCAATGCTCTGTGTAACCAAGTATTGTAAGCCTTATTTAAACGCTCAACCAACCAACTATCTTTCTCTTGTTTTGTGAGTCGTTTTTCAGATGTAAGTAAGTAACTGCAAAGAACAGGTGTAATTGTGATAGCTACAACCAGTGAGGCAATTAATGCTACAATAAATGCTATTCCCAAAGGCTCAAGTAGTTTCCCCTCCATCCCTGAAAGAAAAAACAATGGAATAAATGCTACGATAATAATAAGAGTAGCATGAATAACGGAGGAACGTATCTCAATGGATGCATCATAAATAACAGATAATGATGCTCGCCTTTGCTCTTTAGGTAACCTTGCGTTCTCACGTAATCTACGCAACACATTCTCTACATCAATAATCGCATCATCAACGAGGTCGCCTACTGCTATCGCCATTCCTCCAAGGCTCATGGTATTGATTGTGAATCCCAGCCATTTTAAAGTGATTATTGCAACAAGTAGCGATATTGGAATAGCGAGTAATGAAATAGCTGTCGCGCGCCAATTCATTAGAAAAATGAACAAAATAATAACAACAAATATTGAGCCTTCTAATAGTGTTTTCTGGATATTGTTAACAGAGGCACTAATGAAATCCGCTTGCCTGAATATTTTGGTGTTTATATTAATATCCACAGGTATCGTCTTTTGTATATCAGCTATCGCAGCATCAATTTCATTAGTTAATTCCAGTGTGTTTGTATTGGGTTGCTTCATTACGGTTAATATCACAGCAGGGTCACCTTTTAAAGCACCGTCACCTATCTTAGGAGCTGCTCCTATCTGCACTTGAGCCACATCTGCCACCTTAACCGGATAACCGTTAGCTGTTTTGATTACTGAATTCCCAATCTCATCCAGGTCATTACTTTTACCAATCCCTCTAACGATATATTGATTACCATATTCATTCATGTAGCCACCTGCCGCATTCTTATTGGCGCCTTTTGCAGCATCTAATAATTCAGATAAAGAAATTCCATATTGCTTCATCTTTTGCGGAGATGCCAGTATTTGGTATTGTTTATAATCCCCTCCGATTACAACAACTTGTGCAACTCCACCTGTAGCTAATAGCCTTGGTCGTATAGTCCAGTCTGAAATACTACGTAACTCCATAGAGGATGTGCTGTCAGCCGTTAAACTTATGAGCATTATTTCGCCCATAATAGAGGTATTGGGAGCCATTACTGGATTGCTTGCACCTTGTGGTAATTGCGCTGCTACAACAGCAAGTTTTTCATTGACTATTTGTCTTGCCTTATAAATGTCAGTCCCCCATTCAAACTCTACCCAAACTATAGATATACCTGATGAAGAGGCAGAGCGAACTCTTCTAACATTAGTTGCTCCATTCACCGAGGTTTCTATAGGAAATGTTACAAGCCTTTCTACTTCTTCAGGTGCCATTCCATGTGCTTCTGTTAACACGGCTACAGTTGGCGCTGTAAGGTCAGGGAATACATCAACTTCCATACGAGAAGCTGTATAACTACCCCATACCAATAACAACAAGGTTGCAGCCATTACAAGCAACCTGTTTTTTAGCGCAAAATCTACTATTCTGTTCAGCATTGATTTGCTTTTACATTATCAATGAAATATTCGATTAATGTTCGTGACCATGAGCAGGCATTGTACCTGATGCAGTTGCAAGTTTTATTTGATAAGCACCTTTCGTCACAACTCTTTCTCCTGGAAGTATACCTTTCAACACTTGTACTTCCCTACCATTATTAGCACCTAACTGGAGTTCTCTTTTCTCAAAACTTTCCCCTTCAGTTTGAACATAGGCATAAAACTTACCCTGTTCCTCAATAAGTGCTGATACTGGTAACACCATTGAATATTCTGATTCATCTGACAGTAAAAAAACTTCTACTACTAAACCAGGTACCAAGCCTGATATGTTATCCATCTCGAACACTATAGGTATCAATAAAGAGTTCTCTCCAGTGCTTTTACCTACTGATAATAATCTCCCATTCATTGACGATGATGTATAAACCTCATCACCTTGTGTAATAAAATTTGCTCTGGATATTTTATTAAGCTTATTCAATTCACGCTGTGATACATCAGCTCTAAGAAGTACCTTCCTATTCTGTGAAATCGATACCATATTCTGTCCGGCACTAACGAATTGTCCTTCTGACACTGCAATATCAGTGATATAACCACTTATAGGAGCTATTAATACTTTTCCAGAGGTACTATAATTTGCAGATAAATTATTCAATTGTGTCTGCGCCGTCTGATACCTCAGCTTTATTTCTTCATATTCCTTTTTAGAAATAAGCTGGTCTTTGATAAGTTCGTTAGCTCTTTCGTAATCATTTTTAGATTTATTGTACTCTGACCGTGCTGTAATAATAGCAGCATCAATATTATTTGTAACACCACCGCCAGTAAGAGAGAATAATGCTTGTCCTCTATTAACTGAAGCTCCAGCAACTATATTAGCGCTGGCAAATTTCACTACACCATCAGCCTTTGCTACAACTGTACTTTTATCACCTGGAGCAGATATTATTTGACCTGATGTATGAACTACATTTTGAAAGGGTCTCAACTTCACAAGAGTATTTGCAAAGTCTATTTTCCAAGCCTGCTCTTTGAGGTAAGATATTTCGCTGCCATTTTCATCTTTTGCAGAATTATTAGCTTGGGCAGTCTTGAGGTCAGGATATATTCTGACGCTATCAATAATAATTTTATCAGTATAATCAGGAGTAACTATATCAAATATAATTTGACCTATCCCAACTTCTTTAGGCTGTAACGCCAATCTAAATATTCCAGGTGATGACACAGAATCAGCTGTGTTTTTTATTCCTTGATTGTTGACAATCAAACTGACGCTAACTCTCCCCTCTGTACAAGGCTTAAAGTTTTCACCTAATATTGTTACGTGTGTCGCAAATTTAGAGGTGTAGCCGACCACAAGAGGTTTAAACTCTACAAATATTTCAGTTTTATCAGTATAAAGCGTGTATGACAATGCCTCTAAAGAAATGCTGGTGTCTTTCTTACTATCAGAGGTACACGCCGATGTACTTGCCATTAAGAGGCAAGCAATTATCAGCTTTTTCATATTAGATAATTTATTTAATGTGAATGCACTTCGCCATTGTCATGAATATGCGCATCTGTAGCATTTACTTTTGTTGAGTCATCAACTGTAAATTCTTGTTGGTCAGGAACAGACTTATCATGTTCGTGCCCTCCGTGGTCATCGTGACTGTGTGTGCTGCCATCTTCGTGTATATGTGAATGTTCATCAGTATGCCCGCTATTGTTGTTGCAAGAAATAGTCATCAGAGCTATTAATGCAATACTTAAAAGAAATACTTTCTTCATCAGATTAGATTTTTAAGAGTAAAAAATGTTACTAATTCCTAAAGAAGAAAGCCAAATGGTGGTGCCCTTAAGGACTTAGGGGCTTTAAAGGTGTTTGAACAAAGTTGTGGAGGAAAATATGAATTAACTCTATCTGGTGGATGTTTAAAAACCAGTATCTCAACAGCTTGCGATGGTTGTAAAAAATCAGTATGTGGAGCTTGTTTGTAACTTTTAGTAGTTAAAGTCACATATGATTTGATTATAGCTACTCCAAATGCTTCAGAGTGGTCAAATTCTGGATTCCTGTCGTTATGCTTGTGTTTATTATCGGAATTCTTGTCGTGCTGGTGATGGTCGTGTTTATGGGAAGTATGGTGATTATGGGTATGTGGCATGACACTGTGCGCCATAAAAAATACGAACGCACACATGAATAAAGTAACTATGCTTAACTTTTTAGCCACACAGCTAAATTATGAAAATATTATACCATTTTACAAATTCATGTTTGTGTTGTGTAGTTATTTATCCATTAACCTTCCCATTCTTCATCTGCCCAATCTGTTTGATTCATTTCTTATTAGTTAGAGCTCAATATTTGAGATGGTTGAATTATGCAATCCTGTATTTTTCAATACCAGTTCTATTTTTCTTATATTTGAAATAATAGGCTTTTGATATTTTGAAACAATTACTTGTTACAATAATAGCTATCTGTTATGCCTTCGGTAGTGCCGAAGTAAGCTTGCATTTTCATTTTTGCGGCAAAGTTTTTCAATACATATCCTTATTTCAAGATGAAGAAAAAGACTCATGTTGTGGTGAATCAGATAATAAACAAGACTGTTGTAGTAGCGATGTAGTAAAAGGTGATGTTGATGACCATAAGCAAGCGCCTAAAATTATTCAGGTACTTAAGCAATCAATAGATGATGCATATTCTCCTATTGCATATGACTTTTTTCAAGTTGTAGACAATGTAAGTCAAATATATAAATTTACCACACTACATCCTCCACCACTAATTTCCACTAAAGTCTATTTGGACAATTGTGTTTTCCTAATCTGATATTTATCACTGATATGATGGCTATACCCATCACTTATATTATTTAATGCTGCTGAGACATATCTCTCACAGGAATTCAGTAAATAAATATCTTAATATGAAAAAAGCTTTATTAATAATGCTATGCTGTTCTGGTATAGCAAATTACACAATCGCTCAAAATGCAATTGATAAATACTTAATTGGAACTAATAATTTTAAAATAGTTGGAGACGCATCAGATGGTTTATTAAACCCTCAAGATTTAGATTTTGAACCTGGCACTAATACGTGGTGGGTATTAAATTATGAGGGTAACACAGGTAGTGTCTCGATATTTTTTGATGCTAATAAGTCAACTCAGGCTTCAGAGTTTAGACGAGACTCTCATGCAGGACACTTTATGATTAGAGCTTCTGCCTTAGCGATTGGGGACAATGGGAACTTCGCAACAGTTCATGAAATACAAAATACAAACTCACAATCCCCTACTTTTATGGGCCCGGCATTATGGTCAACAGACACATCAATTTTTGCCCGATTAGAGCAAAGCAACTGGGACCCGTCAACATTATTAGGGAGTCATCTTGATATGCTACACCAAAGTCCTTTTGGAATGGGGATTGCCCATGACAATGCAAATGCATACTGGGTGTTTGACGGTTATAATGGTAATATATGCAAGTACGATTTTAAAGCACCTCATATTGTAGGTGGGGATGACCATGCAGATGGAGAAATATATAGATACAGTGACGTTTCAGTAAAAAGAAAAAATGGCGTACCGAGTCATATGGCTTTAGACAAGCAGAACAATTGGTTATATATTGTTGATGGTGGTAATAATAGAATTATCAGAATGAAAACCACAACTGGGAATGATGTCGGAGGGTTATCTCCTGACCCAGGAGCAAATGAGCCATTAGCAAAATATAGAAATATGACTGGGGCTACTGTAGAAGTACTGGTCAGTAGTGGTCTGACGTCCCCTTGTGGTATAGATTATAAAGACGACAGGATTGTTGTGACAGATAATGCCACGGGTGAGATTATCATCTATGATGTTAGTAGTGCACCTGCAACAGAAGTAGGGAGAATACAGTCTGATGCTGGGATAATGGGTGTTAGAATCGACTGGGATAATGGTATATGGTTCGTTAATAGAAGTAAAAGGCAACTCGTAAAAATAGAAAATGCCAACGTACCTACTGGCGTCAAAAACATAGCTACTGAGAGTAAACTTGTAGTTTATCCAATTCCAGCACAAGATTTGCTAAATGTTGAGTGGGAAGGAAATGAGGCTACTGTTAAGCTAATTGACCTTAGCGGGAAAACGATGTATCAAAATAGGATAACAAGTAATAAACTAACTATTAATTCAGCAGTAATACCTGCTGGTATTTATACTTTAGTATTACAAGCTGAAAAAGAGATTATAGCAAGAAAAGTAATTATTGAGTAGAATGAAGCTGTATATAAAAAATATGGTTTGCGACAGATGTAAAATGGTAGTAAAGGCTGAGCTTGAAAAGCTTGGCCTTTATACTTTGTCAATACAGTTGGGTGAAGTTGAACTGAATATTGATAATTTACCTAAAGACGTTATAACTCAACTTGATAATAATCTTCAGCTTTTAGGTTTTGAGTTAATAGATAACAGACGAGGCAGAATGATAGAGCAGATAAAAAACATAATTATCGAACTTATATATTCTGACAAAGAATATCCAGCCTTAAAAATAAGCGAATACTTAGTAGGAAAAATACCACAAGAGTACAATTACTTAAGCCGACTTTTTTCAGAAACAGAAGGCATAACAATAGAGCAATATTTAATACATCAAAAGGTAGAGCGTGCCAAAGAACTTATTGTGTATGATGAATTATCATTAACAGAAATCGCTTATAAATTAGGATATAGCAGTCCCGCACACCTTTCTTCTCAATTCAAGAAAATAACAGGAATGTCTCCAAAGGTCTTCAGAGGCTTACAATCTAAACCAAGAAAAGAGCTGGATAGAGTTGGAAAAAAATAATAGAAGAAATTATGAAAGTTTAAAGCGTAATAGTATAAAAGCCTGACAAATAGACTACATAGCTTTGCATTGAAATGCGATAGTTATGTATCAAAACTCATTATTACAAGCTCCCGTAGCAATAACAAAAGATAATTTCCCTGTCCTTGATATGACCTGTGCATCATGCGCAGTAAGTGTTGAGTCAATGCTTAAGTCTATAGATGGTGTATCTAATGCAGGAGTAAACTTTGCAAATCGTGATGCATGGGTGGAATATGACAAGTCTATAGCAACTCCAGCAAAAATGAAGGCGGCTATACAGTCTATAGGCTTTGACCTTTTGATTGAATCAGAAAACAAAGAAGAGGTAAAGGCAGCTGCCATTGCAAAGAGTTATGATGAGATAAAGAATAGGACTATTTGGGCTTCTATTTTATCTACTCCTGTGGTTATTATTGGGATGTTCTTCATGGATATGCCATACGGAAACTGGGTAATGATGTTACTCACTGCGCCTGTAGTCTTCTACTTCGGTAGAAACTTCTTTATAAATGCATGGAAGCAGGCACGCCATAAGAAAGCAAACATGGACACCTTAGTAGCGTTAAGTACAGGAATAGCGTTCGTGTTTAGTATGTTTAATACACTTTTCCCTGATTTCTGGTTAGCCAGGGGGTTACATCCCCATGTGTACTTTGAAGCCTCTACTGTAATTATTGCATTTATCTCTCTCGGGAAATTACTGGAAGAAAAGGCTAAGTCTAACACCTCAACTGCCATAAAGAAACTTATTGGGCTACAACCCAAAACTGTGACAATTATTACTCAAGATGAAGTAGTGAAAACTATACCTATTCACCAGGTAAGTATTGGAGATTTAGTACTGGTAAAACCAGGTGAAAAAATTGCTGTTGACGGTGTAGTCGTGTATGGCTCTTCATACGTAAATGAGAGTATGATAACAGGTGAGCCCTTACCTGTAGAAAAGACAAAAGGTGAAAAAGTATTTGCTGGCACAATAAACCAGAAAGGAAGTTTCCGCTTTAAAACAGAAAAGGCTGCATCAGAAACCTTGTTAGCGCAAATAATTAAAATGGTAAAAGAAGCACAAGGAAGTAAAGCTCCTGTGCAAAAATTGGTTGATAAAATTGCCGGCATATTTGTTCCGGTAGTAATAACTATATCAGTCCTAACTTTTCTGACATGGATGGTTGCAGGTGGAGAGAATGCTTTTACTCATGCATTACTGGCTGGGGTTACAGTACTTGTAATAGCATGTCCTTGTGCATTAGGCTTAGCTACACCAACCGCCATCATGGTGGGAGTAGGTAAAGGAGCTGAAAATAACATATTGATAAAAGATGCTGAATCATTAGAGTTAGCTCATAAGACCGATGTTATCATTCTTGATAAAACAGGTACCATTACTCAAGGTAAACCTGTAGTAAGTAATGTCTATTTCAGTAGTGATTCAGACATTTTCTCGAAAATCCTCCTTGCCATGGAGATACAATCCGAACACCCCCTTGCTGAAGCTGTTGTTGCATATTTCAAATCAAACGGTGTTAAACCAGTTGATTTAAATAGTATTGAAAGCATTACAGGTAAAGGCATAATGGCAAATTTTAACGGAACAACATATGTAACAGGTAATCAAAAACTGATGAAAGAATATAGTTTACATATTCCTACACCTATCCGATTAAAACTTGAGGAGTGGCAAAAAGAAGGACAAACAGTAATTCTATTTGGTGACAAAACTATTGCTATTGGAGTAGTTGCCATCACAGATATGATAAAAGAAACTTCAAGAGAAGCTATACAAGAGTTAAAAGATGAAGGTCTGGAAATATATATGCTCACAGGAGATAATAAAGCAACGGCAAGAGCTATAGCAAAAAAGGCAGGCATTGAAAAAATAAGTGCTGAAATGTTACCTGGTGATAAAGCAGAGTATATTAAAAAATTACAGGAGGAGGGAAAGGTTGTTGCAATGGTAGGTGATGGAATTAATGATAGCCACGCATTAGCGCAAGCTGATGTTAGTATTGCAATGGGAAAAGGAAGTGATATTGCAATAGATGTAGCTAAAATGACACTTATAACATCTGACCTAAAGATGATAGCGAAAGCAATAAAACTATCAAGAAGGACAGTAAATACAATTAAGCAGAACCTATTCTGGGCATTCATTTATAATCTCATTGGCATTCCTATAGCTGCTGGAGTATTATATCCTATTAGTGGCTTTTTATTAGACCCTATGATTGCAGGGGCTGCTATGGCATTAAGTAGCCTTAGTGTTACCGCAAATAGCCTTAGACTTAAGTATTCTTAATAATTAATCTTTTAAAATTTAAAAAATGAAAATTTTAAAATTCAGAACAAACATCAACTGTAGCGGCTGTGTAAAAGCTGTTTCACCAACATTAGACAATGAAAAAGAGATGTTAGAATGGGAAGTGGATACGCTGTCTCCTGATAAGGTATTATCGGTCAAGACAGAAAGTATGACACAGGAAAGTATAATAGCATTAATAAAAAAAGCAGGATTTAATGCAGAGGTTTATAAATAAAATCATAAAGATTTTAAAGTTCCTCTTTAAGAAACGTTGCTGTGAGTAAGAGGCATGGTATATTTCATTATTTAAGTTAAATTTGTTTAGGTGCATAAACTATTAGTAGTCATATTATCCATTTTTTATCTCTTGAGTTCTTCAGGAGTGGTTGTATATGAGCACTACTGTATGGGAGAGTTGGCACAATCATCTTTAAGTGACGACATTTCTGACATAGGTCAATGTGGGAAGTGTGGTATGGAGAAGAACAAGGATGATGATAATGGTTGCTGTAAAGACGAACAAAAGTTCGTAAAATCTGATGACCAGAATCCAGGTATTAAGTTAGTAATTATTAAATGGCTAACAACATTAGCTGACCTACCACCTTATAAAGATTTCTGCGATACAGGATATTCACTTTATTGCTCTAATGTCAACACGTGTCTTCCTAACGCACCTCCAGAAATTGTCATATTTAAACAGCCCATATTCATTAGGGTTCAGTCTCTGCTGATTTGATATAATATACTTTATAGCGGTAGTCGTTAATACATCTGAACTATAGAGCATTCTATAGCATGTATTAACGTCTATCGCTTTTTTGACTCCTTCGATATTATATTCAATAATTTTTAAATATCAATTTAATGAAAAAAATATTTTATAGCGTGCTATTCATCAATGCTATATTGTTTGGTGCATGTAACGAAAGCAACAACTCTAATGAAAAACACAGTCATGATGGTCATCAACACAAAGTTTCTAATAAAGATATTCCTGTGATAACTGCAGAATTTGAAACTGACTCTTTGTTTCAAAATCATGTAGATATGATGGTTCACTTTTATACACACATCCAAACTGCATTGGCTGGTGATGATTTGGAAGAAGCATCTTTGAGAGCTAAGCAATTAAAAAATCTAATGCAGGAAAATGACACTTTATCATATAGTGATAAAGGACAAGAACTATATTCAAAATATAAGACTAAAGTAATTGAGCTGTCGAATGATATTCAAACCACAGACGACATAGAGATACAAAGAGAGCGTTTCGAAAATTTATCAAATATTGTCTATCAGCTTGTTAAAGCTTCAGGTAGTGCGAAACTTCTATACAAATCATACTGTCCAATGGCTTTTGACGGCAAAGGTGCAATATGGTTAAGTGAGACCGAAGATATTGCTAACCCATACTATGGGGCATCAATGTATAGTTGCGGCAGTGTTCAAGAGTTAGTAAAACGATAACTATAAATCGAAACACATTAGAAACAAATTATGCTGAATAGAGTCATACATTATTTCCTGCACAATAAGCTGGTAACAATATTGGTACTGGTCTTATTTGTGACATGGGGGGTGGTAACTGCTCCTTTCGGATGGAAAGTAGGGGCATTACCTTCAGACCCTGTTCCTGTTGATGCAATACCTGATATAGGAGAAAATCAACAAATCGTCTTCACTAAGTGGGCAGGACGTTCTCCCCAGGATATTGAAGACCAGATAACATATCCGCTTACCACCTCTTTATTAGGTATACCGGGAGTTAAATCAATACGTAGCTCTTCTATGTTCGGGTTCAGCAGCATATACATCATTTTTGATGAAGATGTTGAATTTTATTGGTCACGTTCCCGCATACTGGAAAAACTGAACTCTCTGCCCTCTGGATTATTGCCGGATGCCGTACAACCCTCATTAGGTCCGGACGCGACTGCTTTAGGACAAGTATATTGGTACACTTTGGAAGGTAGAGACAAAGATGGGAACCCCACAGGTGGATGGGACTTACATGAATTACGAACTGTACAAGACTTTTATGTAAAGTATGCGCTCAATGGTGCTGAAGGAGTATCAGAAGTTGCTTCAATCGGAGGATTTGTGCAAGAATATCAAGTAGATGTTAACCCCGATGCATTGAAAGCTTATAATATACCATTGCATAAAGTAATGCTGGCCGTCAAAAATGCTAACAAAGATGTAGGTGCTAAGACTATTGAAATTAACAGTGCCGAATATCTGGTTAGAGGGTTGGGCTATATCAAATCAATAGACGACCTTGAACTTGCAGTTGTAGATGTCCATGATAATGTTCCTATACGTATTAAAGATGTTGGCATTGTGACTATAGGCCCTGCCACTCGTAGAGGTTTACTCGACAAAGAAGGTGCTGAAGTAGTTGGCGGTGTTGTGGTTACGCGTTACGGAGCAAACCCTTTAGAGGTAATCAATAATGTAAAAGAAAAAATAAAGGAAATCGCCCCTGGGTTACCTAAGAAGAAACTCGCCGATGGACGTGAAAGCCAATTAACTATAGTTCCCTTTTATGACCGTACCCAATTGATTTATGAAACTTTAGGTACACTGGAAGAAGCTTTATCACTTGAACTACTGATTACCATTCTCGTAGTTGTAATAATGGTGTTAAACTTGAGAGCTTCAATCATAATATCCAGCTTATTGCCAATAGCTGTATTAATGGTATTCATAGCAATGAGGTATTTTGGTGTGGATGCTAATATTGTTGCCTTATCAGGTATAGCTATTGCAATTGGTACGATGGTAGATTTAGGTATCGTATTGTCTGAAAATGTAATAAAACATATCAAAGAATCTCCTACAGGACAAAAGTTGATTGATACTGTCTATAATGCATCTGCGGAAGTAAGTAGTGCAATAGTCACAGCGGTCACTACAACTATTGTAAGTTTCATACCTGTATTTACTATGCAAGGTGCTGAAGGCAAACTATTTCGGCCTTTGGCTTTTACAAAGACCTTTGCGTTATTAGCCTCTTTGGTTGTTGCCCTATTAATATTACCCTCGGTAGCACACTGGTTATTTGGAATTAAAATCAATAAAAATAGGCGTGGTAAAGCACTCAACATAGCTTTAATTGTAACAGGGCTTGTATCGCTTATTTTCATAAATGCATGGGCAGGGTTAACACTTATGGCTTTTGGTATTGGTTGGTTTGTGACGGAATACACTACATACAATAATTTCTTGACCAAAAACCTTTCTATCATCATTACTATTATATCAGTAACATGGATACTGGCCCGATACTGGATGCCGTTAGGAGCAGGGGAATCTCTATTCTACAATTATATATTCGTTGCTGTTATTGTATTTATAATACTGTTGTTCTTCTACTTACTGGAGCGATATTATGAACGTATCTTAAACTGGTGCCTGAACAATAAACGGAAGTTCTTGATGATACCTGCAGTAGTAATGTTTTTGGCACTTAATATCTGGATAGGGTTCAATACTACATTTGGATTCGTGGCTAAAGGGTTTGATGCTGTAAACTTGAACATAAGAACTACTAAAGTCTGGTCAGGCCTATCTCATGCATTCCCGGGAATAGGTAAAGAGTTTATGCCCTCTCTGGATGAAGGTAGTTTTCTGTTAATGCCTACATCAATGCCTCATGCAGGAATTGAGCAGAATAAACAGGTAGTTCAGCAATTGGATATGTTAGTAGCGAATATCCCAGAGATAGACCAGGTTGTAGGGAAGATGGGACGAGCAGAGTCAGCGTTAGACCCCGCACCAATCTCGATGTACGAAAATATCATTAACTATAAGCCTGAATATATGGTCAATACTAAAGGGCACCGTGTAAGGTACCTAATTGACGATGATGGTAGATTTGTGTTAACTAATGGAGATACCCTTAGTAATGAAGATGCTATTAAGTATGGAGTTAAGCAACCTATGCTCATTGAAGACAATGGCGGGCAATATTTTAGGAACTGGCGTAGTCATATTAAATCTCCTGATGACATATGGAACGAGATAGTAAAGGTGAGTAATATTCCAGGAATGACCTCCGCACCGAAGCTCCAACCCATTGAGACAAGGCTGGTAATGTTGCAAACTGGTATGCGTGCGCCTATGGGAATTAAAGTGTATGGGCCTGACTTAAATACTATTGAAAATTTCGGTTTGAAATTGGAAGATATACTAAAGCAAGTCCCTACTGTAAAGACACAAGCAGTATTTGCAGACCGTATAGTTGGAAAACCATATTTACATTTAGACATTGACAGAAATGCAATTGCTCGTTACGGATTAAGTGTAGAAGAAGTACAGCGTTCTATTGAGACCGCCATTGGAGGAATGCAAATAACTTCAACAGTCGAAGGAAGGGAACGTTACCCTGTTCGAGTTCGCTACCCTCGTGAATTAAGGGATGACCCTGAAAGTTTATCACAGATATTAATACCTACGCCGATAGGTGTGCAAATACCTTTAGGAGACTTAGTGCAAATAAAGTATGTAAAAGGCCCACAAGTAATCAAGAGTGAAGAGACTTTTCTTACCGGCTATGTACTTTTTGATAAAAAAGACGGTCAAGCAGAAGTGAATGTTGTAGAAGATGCACAAAAAATGATACAACAGAAAATAGACAATGGGGAGTTGGTGGTACCTGCTGGTGTTAACTATAAATTCTCGGGCAGCTATGAAAATCAGGTACGTGCTGAAAAAAGGCTATCCGTTATTGTCCCTCTTGTATTGCTGATTATATTTCTGATACTTTATTTCCAATTCCGTTCTGTAAGCACATCCCTGATGATATTTACAGGAATAGCTATGGCTTTCAGTGGTGCATTTCTAATGTTGTGGTTGTATGGTCAAAACTGGTTTGTTGATTTTTCTTTTTTGGGAACTAATATGCGGGACTTATTCCAAATGCATACTGTGAATTTAAGTGTAGCAGTATGGGTAGGTTTTATTGCACTCTTTGGTATAGCAACAGACGACGGTGTTCTAATGGGTACTTATCTTGACCAAAGCTTCAGAAATAATAAAACAAATACAGTAACAGAAATAAGGGCAGCAGTAACAAAGGCTGGTTTAAGGAGAATAAAACCTGCTATTATGACCTCTGCTACTACCATAATAGCACTATTACCTGTACTAACATCAACTGGTCGTGGCTCTGACATCATGGTACCTATGGCTATACCTGCATTTGGAGGGATGATTGTTGCTTGTGTCAGTTATTTTATTGTGCCTGTATTATATAGCTACAGGGAAGAGTATAAACTTAAAAAAGAGTCCTAATGAAGTGGTATTTATATAGTGTTTTTCTACTGTTTTTAACAGGGTCGCACTTAGATATAAAAGCACAAATACCTGGAAAATACCTTCAGGAAGCAGTTGCGAATAACCCTAAGGTTAAAGCTAAGTATGCGGAGTTCGAAGTTGCATTACAACGGGCTGCTCGGGCAAATGCATTACCAGACCCTACTCTTTCATTTGGATATTTTATAATGCCTGTTGAAACCAGGGTTGGGCCACAAAGAGCAAAAATCAGCCTTTCTCAAATGTTCCCTTGGTTTGGGACATTAGCCGCTAACAAGGATGTTTTGTCCTTGCAAGCTGAGGCTAAATATCAAGAGTTTTTGGATGTTCGTAATGATGTATACTATGAAGTCAAAAAAGCATGGTATTCCTTGTATGAAAACAAGCAAATTCTAACACTACAGGAAGAGAACATTGAGATACTAAAAACTTATAAAAGGTTAGCTACAACAGCTTTTAAGAATGGTAAAGGGAATTTATCTGATGCTCTTCGTGCTGATGTTATGATAGACATAGCAATCACAGAAATAGAATTATTAAAAGAAGAGCAAAAACCGTTGATTATTCAGTTTAACTTAATTCTTAATCGTTCAGACACTACACTTGCTATTAATATAGAGTCTTTACCTGAACCGATTATTAAAGTAAATTATCGTAGAGATAGCATACTACAATCAAGCCCAATCCTTCAAGCACTTGACCTTCGCCTAAAATCCGCTGAGGCCGAAGAAAGATTAGCACGAAAACAAGGATTGCCAAATTTTGGAGTGGGATTAGACTATGTAATAGTTGGTCAACGTAATGATGTATCTATCACTGATAATGGCAATGATGTACTTATGCCTATGGTAAGTATGAGCTTACCAATATTCAGGCGTAAATATAGGTCCGCAATAAAGGAGGCACAATATACACAAGATGCTATATCAGCTAAAAAACAAGCTTTCACAAATGAACTACTTAGCAGATATGCAAATACAGAGTATCAGCTAAATAAAGCTTACAAGTTAATATTACTGTACGAACAACAGGTTACAAAAACAAAACAGATTATTGACCTCCTACTCAATGAGTATAGTAATTCAGGCAAAGACTATGAAGAAATATTGCGCATGCAACAGCAATTATTGAAATATAACATTGCTAAAGTTAACGCTGTGCATGAGTATTATAAAGCATTAGCTCAACTCGACTACATAACATCGAAATCCGAGTAAAAATGAAAAAATCATATAAAACAACTATATATATCGCTTTAGGGACACTTGCGTTAGGAGTACTGATAGGAGCAATTTTCTTTAGTGGCAGTGACGAGCCAATACTACATGCTAATGAAGAGCAAGCAGAACAGAATATATGGACATGTACGATGCACCCTCAAATACGGAAGACAGAACCTGGATTATGTCCTATATGTGGAATGGAACTCGTGCCTTTAAATGCTAATAGTGGCGATATAGGCCCAACAGAAGTTCATATGACGCCTACTGCAATGCAGTTAGCAAACCTACAAACGACTCTGGTAAAAACACAAAAGCCAATAAAGGAGATAAGGATGAACGGGAAAGTTAAACCAGACGAAAGAAAGATTTCATCACAAGTATCACATATCTCGGGAAGGTTAGAAAGACTGTTAGTTGATTTTACAGGTGAGTATATAGCCTCTGGCCAAACGGTAGCATATATATATTCTCCAGACTTAGTAACGGCTCAAGATGAACTCTTAGAAGCATACAAAATAAAAAAAACACAACCTGAACTTTATAATGCTGCAAGAGAGAAGCTAAGAAACTGGAAGCTAAGTGATAAGCAAATAGACAATATAATAAACACAGGGAAATTACAAGACCGCTTCCCTGTGATAGCCGATGTATCTGGTATTGTATTGAATAAGAGAGTTAATACTGGTGATTATGTCCAAAGAGGACAAGCATTATTTGAAGTAGCTAACCTGAATACGATTTGGGTTATGTTTGATATTTATGAACAAGACCTTGAATGGATAAACAAAGGCGACATGGTAAACTTTAGCGTGCAATCTTTGCCCGGTCATACCTTCCATGGTAAAATCGACTTTATAGACCCTGTTATAGACCCCGACAGACGAGTGGCGAGTGCACGAGTCCAAATCTCAAATCATGAAAATAAATTAAAGCCTGAAATGTTTGCAACAGGGTTAATTAAAACATCACTAAAAAATCAAAATGAGGCATTAGTAATTCCTAAGTCAGCTGTTATGTGGACTGGAGAAAGGTCAATAGTATATGTAAAAATGTCTTCATCAGGTAGCGGATATAATTTTATGATGCGTGAGGTAATATTAGGGCCTGTATTGGGAGATAGCTATGTGGTAAAGAGTGGTCTTAAAGAAGGAGAAACAATAGTCACAAATGGTACGTTTAGTGTAGATGCAGCTGCTCAATTAGCCGGAAAGCCAAGCATGATGAACCCTGAGGGAATAGTCACAACAACAGGACATGACCATGGAAACATGGGGAATAAAATCAAAGAAAATAACGACCCTAAAAATGTAAGTAATTCAGAGCGCATGGCTATTTATCAACTAATACAGCAATATGTATTATTAAAAGACGCTCTTGTAAATGACCAATTTGATAAAAGCAAGCAATTCGCAAATGGTCTATATACGCAAATCAAACAAACAGAAATGTCCAAATTCACAGGGCAAGAGCATAAAGTATGGATGCAACATAATAGTCATATACTTAGTATTCTCTCGCAAATACAGGAGGCTGAAAATATAGGTCAGGTAAGAAATTCAATGAAGCCATTATCTGCTCATTTTATAATCCTTGCGAGATATTTCTCACCACACAAGAGAGGCATCTTTGTCTTCCGATGCCCTATGGCAGATAAAAACAACGGCGCAGATTGGCTAAGTTTTGAAGAAGAAGTAAAAAACCCCTATTACGGTGCAAGTATGCTTACATGCGGCTCCTTAATAGATACGATTAAATAAAACTAAAAGAACTGTTTATGGAACACAACCATCACGGACACCATCAACATAACAAAAGTAATAATAGCGGTCATCGCGATAATAGACATGGACACCACGAGCATAATCATAATGCCATGATTGCTGATTTTAGAAAGCGATTTTATGTCATTTTAGTACTGACCATACCTACGATATTACTATCTCCTATGATACAGCACTGGAT
This sequence comes from Bacteroidia bacterium, assembly GCA_030429205.1. Taxonomy (GTDB): domain Bacteria; phylum Bacteroidota; class Bacteroidia; order Chitinophagales; family Chitinophagaceae; genus UBA5543. Next base: position 1,384,144 of record JAUICZ010000001.1, on the reverse strand, counting down.
AGGTGTTGAATGGTCTTTTACAGGCAGTAAATATTTATTATTTATTCTGTCCACTATCATATTTGTATATGGAGGATGGCCATTCCTATCTGGGCTTGTCAGTGAACTAAATGATAAAAATCCTGGAATGATGACCCTCATAGGTTTTGCTATTTCAGTAGCGTTCATATATAGTAGTGCTACTGTGTTCGGACTTGAAGGTTCAGACTTCTTCTGGGAGTTGGCAACGTTGATTCTGATTATGTTATTAGGACACTGGATAGAGATGAAATCTGTAGCAGGAGCATCAAAGGAATTAGAATTGCTTGTCAAACTTATGCCTTCTGAAGCACATTTAGTAAAAGGAGATACTACAGTAGAAGTAAAAACTAATAGTTTACAGCCTGGTGATATAATTTTGATAAAGCCTGGTGAAAAGATAGCTGCTGATGGAATAATTAAAGATGGCAATTCCCATATCAATGAATCTATGTTAACAGGTGAGTCAAAACCTATTTCAAAAGATGTCGATGACAAGGTGATAGCTGGCTCCATTAATGGCAATGGAGCTATAAAGGTTGAGGTCTCTCATGGAGCAAAAGATTCTTATTTGTCACAGGTAATTAAGTTGGTAAATGATGCTCAAAAAAGTAAATCAAAGACCCAGCTAATGGCAAACACTGCGGCAAAGTGGCTAACTATAATAGCTATTATTTCAGGTATAACTACCTTTCTTGCATGGTATTTAACAGGGCATGAACTTGCCTATTCAATGGAGAGAATGGTGACTGTTATTATTATTTGTTGTCCTCATGCTCTTGGTCTTGCAGTACCATTAGTAGTAGCACGTTCAACAACAATTTCAGCCAAAAATGGGTTACTTATAAAAAACAGAACCTCTTTCGAGAATTCAAGAAAAGTGACTACCGTAGTATTTGATAAAACAGGAACGCTGACAATTGGTGAGTTTAAAGTTGTCAGATTTAAATCTTACATAGATAGTTATAGTGATGATGAAGTGTTAGCACTTGCGTCAGCAATAGAAAGCAGTTCGGAACATCCTATTGCTGTAGGTGTCGTTAATAAGGCCAAAGACAAACAGCTGCCTATCCCTGAAGTAAATGAAGTTGAAGCAATCACAGGGAAAGGCATTTCAGCAAAACATAATGGGAAAGAGGTACATATAGTTAGTCCAGGGTACCTAAAAGAGAATAACATCAAAATACCTGAACAAGAAGATGATGCTACTACACAGGTTTATATTCTTATTAATAATGAACTTATAGGAACAATAGCCTTAGCAGATGAAATAAGGGAAGAATCATACAACGCAATTGGCCAATTAAAAAAAGAAGGTATAAAGAGTTTATTGCTTACAGGAGATAATAGTAAAGTAGCGAAAGCCGTTGCTGACAAACTGGGTATGGAAAATTTCATCGCAGAGGTTTTACCACATCAGAAGTTAGAACATATTAAAACGCTTCAAAATAATGGAGAGTTTGTAGCAATGACAGGTGACGGTATAAATGACGCACCCGCTTTGGCTCAGGCAGATATAGGAATTGCAATAGGCTCTGGTTCTGATATTGCTGCTGAGACAGCAGGAATAGTCCTGGTAAACAGTAACCCTAAAGACGTAACAGGTCTAATAAAGTTTGGTAAAGCTACATACAAAAAGATGATACAGAATTTAATTTGGGCTACAGGTTATAATATTATTGCTATGCCTATTGCAGCTGGTGTTCTTTATAATTGGGGTATTATTCTTAGCCCGGCCATAGGTGCTATTCTCATGACTGTAAGTACTGTGGTGGTCGCTATTAATGCCAGTTTGCTAAGAATTAAGCAATTAGAATAAAAAGAGTTCAATCTTCCCATTCTTCATCTGTCCAATCCATTTCATTCATTTCCTGATAAGTTACGGCATTGTCATGTAACAGCTGTTTGTTAACTCTAACAAACAAACCATCGCCGTACTGATTAGGGAATAACGCTCTCTGTAATATTTGATTTCTAATTGCTTTATATAAACACTCCGTTGTGACCTTTACTTTAGAATATCCCAGGTCAACCATAACTTGTTGTTTGCCGATAACTGGACACCTTGCCGCTTCCTCTAAAAGTTCATACTTCTTCTTATCAACACTTATGTTCACATAATCCTCGTTGTACCTGGCGAGTTTGTTTAGTTCTTTAATAAGAGCATCAAGAACAACATCATCGGTTGTGGGAATATGTGAAGAACCAAAGAGTTCATATTCATTATATGGTTCTTCGATACCATTTACCATAAGGTCAATTAACTCCTGTGTGTTCTTATCGAAATACTTGCTTTCTGTAATTATCTGCTCTATAAACTTTGACATTCACCTGTTTATTATTTAAATAGTCGTAACAATGAAAAGCGGGGTATTTATACCCCGCTTTTATCATTTTAATATTACCTCTGTAAAGTGTCTAAACATGCGTTCTGATAATTGTGGTAAAACCATATTTCCGAGAAGCATATTCTGATGAGTCATACATATATCGGAAAAGTCATAACCTGTCATGCCAGTGAGAATCTTCTTTCTCTCAATACCCAATAACATCTTATTCCCAGCATGGTCTTTAACATATTCTCTTCCACTTGCCGTTAGTGTACAGAAAATTTTACCTAAAGTCGGTTTATATACCTCTTCAAACTGCCCGTGCCAGAATGATGCTATGTCCGGAAGTAGTACATGAGCTCCTTGTTTAGTTAAGTCAATTTGCTCCTCTACTGGAAAGAATGATATATTTCTATCATTTAGGACATCTTTACGCACTAATACCACCATTGCTCTACTCCTTGTCTGATAGCCCCCGTATAGTGGTGCATACATAACCTTTATCTGATACTCATAGTCCGGTAAGAAGTGTTTCATTCTTGTTGTGTATTCAAACAAAAGTTGTCTGTTTGCTTTGCTCAACAGTCTGTCAGAATTTTCAAACCATGCGATTTTAGGCTTTAAATCCTGTATCAGCTTAATCAGCGACTCAATCATCAGATAGTTCTCGGGTGCAAACTGACGTGCGTCTTTGGTGTTACATGGTGCAAGCTTAACACATGGACTTCCGCCTGTTAGAATATCAAGGTCGCCCTTTCTTATAGGCTTTTTGCCTGCAGCTTTTAACATCCTGTTGATTCTCCTTCTTGTGACCAATCTCATATCGCATTGGTCGAAAACAGTGTCTTTAAAATTATTAGCGAAAAATTGCTTTGATGCTTTATGAAAATCACAAGCGTATATTGACCTGGCATTATACTTATGACCTCCTAATTCCATTCCGCCAATACCTGAGAACACTGAAATTTGTGTGTAAAATTTATTCGTTGTTGCTTTCCACCTCCTTTTGTTTTAATATGTTAGTTAATCTTGTTGCTGTAACATGAAATGACCAGTCTCCTTCCGTGTTAAGAATAATGAACCTTAGCTCTTCTTCGATATTGTTCTCATCTGCCTCTTGAATAATAACATCACCAACAGGCTTACCATTGTGCTGCATGCATTGTGTGCCTTCAGTCTCTGATAATGAATATTCGCCACTGTCTCCGAACCCCACCTTAAAAGATAATAGTTTGTCCTTTACTATTAGCTTAGGCTCACTTGGCTTTTTACACGTTTTTCTCTTCTTAGGCGTTTTCTCACCTTGTTTACCGCCTACTTCAGGAGTTTTGCCTCCCTGTGGCTCTTCTGTTTCAGGGTTAGAACCAGGATTACTTTCACCACCGGCATTTCCATCAGTACTACCAATTAGTACACCGCTGTAATTCGGCTTCCTTTTATTGAGTTTTTCCTCTTTCTCGGCAAGTACTTTAGCCTGTGCTAAGTTCATATCGCTATCAGGGTTATCAACTTTCTCTAAGTATGTAATGTTCTTATCACCAATAAACTTGATATTCGATATGGTGGATGGACTATAACCAACAAGTGCACCTATCTTTTCATTGATGTTGTTACCCGGCAGTTCATCATACCAAGCGCGACCTTGCTTATCATTCCACAAATGGTTTTGCAACAGCTTGATTACCTCATAAAGCGCTTTCTTGCTACCTCTGTAAATATGTCTGTTGTCAAGGTTAATTAAACGCAACAGCACGTGTTCATTAGCACCTTCAATTACTCTTACATCGATGCTATGTAGTTCCATGTCCAACGCAGCAATAAGGCATTCTGGCTTTGTTAACAACATGCCATTTTCAGTAATTACAGGTAGCATACAACCACCTAAGTAACTTAGTTCTGACTTGTATACCTCATCTGGTTCTACAAAACCTATTTTTTCAATTATCGGGTGTAACATAATTGTATGCACAGCACGATTTTCGTCTCTGTATTTAAATTTGGGATGTTTCATTAGGCAGTAAATTTTATCGTTTACTAATTAGTTAAGTGCATACTGGATATATACCTGGCGTAACTCCATTATGCTTATGGCATAGCAATCCCATTACGACTTTGCGTTATTTTTTTACAGCATGTTGTAAAAGGAGTGTGTCGGCGTGTTTGCCGTTATACCATAACCAAGTTGGTGAGGTTAGTCACCGCTATCTGTTAACGAACAGTAGATTTAAGAGGCTTCTGCTCAAAGCTTGTGATACCACCAGGGTATAGTTCGATTACTATACCATGTTTCTTTGGCCGAATGAGACCGTATGAGTCATATTCGACTTGTTGATGATTACCTGGTAAGTTTGCGAATCGTTGTAGTTCTATAAGTGTGAACAACTTTTGTTTACCTATCCTGTGGTACTTCATCCCCCAGAACTCTATGTACTGGTCTAATTCATGTGGCTCGATACATAAATATCGTGATGCTTCTGCTCTGTTAAAATATTCACCATGTGTCTTCATAACTATCTTATTTTGTTATGAAACAAAGGTACCCTTACGCGTCTTGAGAAATTATAGCAACTCCCTCCATGTACCCCCTCCATAATTTTCTTTGGCAGCTGATAAATCATTCTCGGCATACTCTAACGCTATGGGATATGGTTTTAAATAATTGCAAACAACAATTAAGTCTTTTATATTATTTTTTGTCCCTTGTTGACGGATGATACAATTTGAATCTTTATTTTTTGCATTTCTCTGAATTTCGACATGATGAGGTTTGAATGATTTGTATTTAATGTCATACTCAACACAGAACTCCTTACGTGCTACTTCCATAGGACAGTTGAGTTTAATAATATCTGCCATTCGTAAATAATAAAAAATAAAAGCATACTGCCTCACAGTATATTTATTTGATAATCTACTATGCTCTGATTTTAAGTATTCATGGTAATAAAAATAACGACCATAAATCCATGATTCTGTAAAGAAAATATTTACTTTATCTACTTCGTTTTCTCTTAGAACACCTTTCTTAAGTTCACAATAACTGTTGCATAATAAATCTAAATACTTATTACCCACATTATCCGTTTTCACAGATTCATTAGCATAGTAATCGAAAGCTTTAATTATATCCATTTCATGTTTAATCATCGATATTTTCCCATTCATATCCTTATTCGCCGATTCTAATGTGTAACACAACCAATAAATATCAGCCCATAATTTCCCAGCAGAATATTTAAATACTTCAAATAGGTTCTCGTTATTGATATTATAAGTTATTGTACCGTCATGCTCAACAGTATATTTATTACAAGTATTCATTATTTCTTCGATGGTCAATATGCTATCATCAAAGAGAATATTCCTTAACTTAAATGGTATATTTTTAGTGCCTTTCTTATATTCCTGTTTTCTACTAATGTCATCCTTAATAAGTGTATGTAATAAATTAAATAGACCGTACTCAAGATTTATCCCTACTGGTATTTCTTTATACTTTTGCTCAGCTATGCGATGATTACATTGTAGTTTATTTACTATTTCATCGAAAATACGCTTGCATATATCCTTATAATCTAAATGTATGCCTGAAATTAAGTTCATATATCATTTTATTGACTGCAAACCTAAATCAGATTTTCTTGAAAAATTACACAAAACTAAAAAAGCATAATATGTTATAGAGGAAGTATATTAGTATGATTTGAAGAACTTATCAAGTCCTGTATACTTCAAGGTCATATCATTACCAAGTTCATAGATACAAATTTTGTTCTGCTCACAGACAACAAAAGCCTCGTCCATCAGTCTGTTTCTCAGTTCTGCTTCTTCTTTGGTAAAAGTATTTTCTTTGGTTTCAACATTTATATATCCCTCAAAATCCTCATCAGGGTGAAAGTTAAGAGACTCCTCTAATAGTTGTTGAAAGAAAGTCCTTACATCATCTAATGTCTTTATTGATTGTATCATGTTACTTGTCTTTATTAAAGTTCAACAGGTTGTCAGATATTTTTCTGTAGTTATCGACCGGTAGTGTTTTTATATACCTTTCAGTAACAGCAGTACTTGAATGACCGAGACTTTGTTTAATAGCGGATATGCCGACCCCATCTATGTTTAATTTGGTGGCGAATGAGTGACGGGCAAGGTTTAATGTCAGGTTTACATTAAAGCCTAATTTTTCACCAATCTCTCTTAGAGACCTATTTAAATTCCTTGCAGTAACGGCTTTAACCTTAAGACGTTCAATATCTGTTTTAGTACCTCTAAATGCGGGAAATATATAATCATCTGTATCAAGCTTTCCCCAAGTCTGAATGATTTTCTTAGCTTCATCATGAAGAAATACAATGATTTCTTCAACATCCTGTTTGGTGCTTGAAGTTTTAGAGCGGACAAATGTGATAACATTTCCTTTTACATTCGAGCCTTTTAAACTCAACGCATCTTTAATATTCATACCTGAACTCAGGTATAAGAAAAACCAGTAGTCTTTGGCTCTTTTCTCTGCGTAGATATTTGACTTGTAATTCCACAGCCGTTGTATCTCTTCAGGATAAAGAACGTCTTTAGACTTTGAAGCTGTACCTATTTTATATTCATCAAACGGGTATAATCCAACCGCAATAATATTGTCCTTGATAGCTCTGTTGTAGATATGCCTTAAACTTCTGAAATGTATTTGAACAGTAGCGTGAGAGTTTCCTTTCTCCATATACCAGGTTCGAAATGCCTTTAACCATTGTACGTCTACATCTTCAAGACATGGATTCTTTCTAAACTTTGAGAAAGCTACATTAGCCTGCTTGTAAAACTCGATTGAGCCGGCTCTATCTTCTTCGGTAAGTTCATCTATCTTTTTCTGAAATAGTATTGATAAAGGTGTCTTGTCAGAACGAACAAGGTCAGCTGTAGAGTTGAATAATTTGCGGAACTTCTCTCTGTTTATATTAGGATAGCTGCTTAATATCGTTTTAGCCTTATCAAGGTAGTTATCTATTTCTTCTTTTATGAAACGAGCCTCTTTAGGCATCGAACCTTTACCGTAAACAGCTTTATTAAATATCTCTTCTGTGGTATATATTTTTAGGTTTACTCTGAACTGTTCACCGTTTAGTGATACAGTCAACCTAACTGGCCAGTTGATACCGTCTGCCATTGGTTGCCTCTTATCAAGGAAAGGATAAACACTACTTTTTTTAGTCTTAACTCGCTTCGTCATGCTTTATAAATAATTATAAAGCGAGTGTAGCAGATTCCAGCGAATTAAAGGTCTGGTTTACAAATTTTAGCGTTTACTCCACAGTACATTTTAATTATTATTACAGAATAATTATGATTGAATATAAAAAGCGATATATAAACACAATTAGGTTAAACTCTTTCAAACCCCTATGTTGGAGTGACATTGGTAAAAAGGCGATTGAAATACATGGATTACCACGATTCATTGATAATTCATGTAGAAGAGAACCAGACTTCGAAAGCAAATTTCCACCTATAACTACAATATGCCGCCAAGAGCTCTTTGCTCCTAAACTTATACCCAATGACATAGTTATATACATTACTACTCAAGGAAAGTGGTATGAGGATTATGACCATCATAGACTTGTAGCTATACTTGAAGTTATAGACCAAAGACCAAGTCATGAGAGTGCATCAGCATATTATTTGCACAGAGGACTTAAGTTACCTTCAAATTGTTTAGTTGAAGATAATCCTCCATTAGAATTCAGTAAGACTGCTGGTAACTACAGTAATAAAAAAGACATAAAAAAATATTTTGATAGAGATACAGATAAACAAGTATTAATTGGTAAACAGAGAGTAAAATTATGGGACAGCCAATATATGGATAGAGTAAAAAAGAATAGTGTGTTTAATATAACTAAACCCATTTATGTGAATATTCATAATCCTCCAATAGTAACTCATCAGAAATTCAAAGAAATCTTTGGTCAAGTACCAAACACAAGGAATCCGAATAAGATTAATAAAGCGGAATTTAAAGAGCTTGCCTCATTAGCTGGAGTGAATGTAGTATATGAATAAGTCTGGTGTCAATAATTATGCACTAAAATATGCACTGAACTGTACCTGCTGATTAGGTATCTTAAAGCTAAATACATAAAATTTTATAATTGTTGGATGCTCATTTAGAGCGTTTTGGAGCATTTCTTAGCGCGACTCAAAATCTGGTTCACGCAAGTGAGTGGGGGTTCGATTCCCCCCTGGGGCACTGAGACACAGCCGATCTTAACAGGTCGGCTTTTCTTTTGGTACAACATAGGTACAACTAAAATTAAGATGTTCCCCCCTACTTAAAAGCCTAAAATATTGTAAACTAAAAGTATGTTTCAAAATAATATACTTAATATCCCGAAGACATTAATGATGTTAAAATATAATTAATAATACTCTGCTCATTGGCTAAACTATTAATACTCAAACTATATCTCTTTAATTATTTTGTAAAATAGCGTTCGGTATGTTTCTCCTATTGGAATTTGCTTATCGTATATATGGACTATATTACCCTCTATAACATTCACTTTTTTAATAGAGATAATATATGACTTATGAACACGATAAAAAGGAGGCTGAGGTAATTGTTGTTCTGTATCTCGCAGGCTTTGGTACGTCACAATTTTTTGGTCTTTTGTAACTATAGAAATATAATTCTTCAATCCCTCTATATAATACACATCGTCATAATTTACCTTAAAGTATTTATTCTTGCTCCCTCCCTTTACAAAAAAATACTCCTGAGAAGGGATAATACTATTATTAATATTTAATGATTCCTTATTTTCACTGTGTAACGATTCTTTGGGTGTTACTTTCTGGATAGCTTTTAAAAAGCGTTCAAAGGGTATTGGCTTCAGCAGGTAATCAATTACCCCATATTCAAAGCCATCAAGTGCATATTCAGGATATGCAGTAGTGAGTATAACTTGGCATTTTTGCCCATAAAGCTCGAGAAACTGAATACCTGTTATTTCCGGCATTTGAATATCAAGGAATAGTAGATCAACATTGTCATTTTGGACTTCATATAATGCATCTATAGCATTTGTGGTAGTACCCACTAATGTTAAAAATGGGACTTTATTAATGTAGTCAACAATAATATTGATTGCATATTCTTCATCGTCAACTACTAAACAGCGTAACATAACTTCTATATTAAGATATTTTATTTAAACGCTACTGTAAGAATGATACTATAATAATCCCCCTCTTCAGAAATATTCAAGTTATAACTATCTGGATAAATAAGTTCCAATCTGCGACGAACATTTTTTAGCCCAATACCATTCGAACTATCCTTTTGATTTTTGCTAATCTTATTATTGACTGTAAAAGTCAATTCGCTACTATGTACTTTCAATTCAATAATTATTGGATTGCTTGGATCATCTGTTACGCCATGTTTAATGGCATTTTCAACAAAAGGCACCAATAACAAGGGCGCAATTTGTTTTGCAGGGTCTGCAATAACACAATTAAAATTTAGAAAAAAACGACCTTCAAAACGCAACCGGAAAAGGGAAATATAATTTTCCAGGTACTTCACCTCGTCTATTACCTTAACATTATCTTCCTGCATTTCAGGCAGCATGTAACGCATCATTAGTGATAGTTTAATAATTGCATTACCGGCTTTATCAGACAGAGGATAAACAATAGAATAGATATAGTTCAAAATATTATAGAGGAAATGAGGATTCACTTGTGACCTCAAGAAAGCCAACTCTGCATGCTCTCTTTCTCTAAGCAACTGCTTTTTTTCCCTTTCTTGCCGATAGCTTCTTTCCATACCCCAGACTCCTGTACTTATTGCTATTGCTGGTAAGCCGCGATAAATATTATCAAGAATATAATAACGCGTTGATGTATCTATACCATAGTTTCTAAATCCCCAAAAAGCAGGATAAAAAACTTGCTCAAACATGTAGCGTACGAATACAAAAACAAACGGCAATAATAAAGTGCCAGTTATATATAACGTGAGATGTTTTTTCTTGAAAAAGCCAGGTAATATAAAAGCATAAACGTAGTAAAAACTGGAAATAAGGCCTATGGTATAACTTAGTTGTAACATACACATATATAATATACTGGTATCCTCAGATTCTAATCCTGGAAAGAAGTAAATACCTAATACACTATATATATAATATACTATCCATCCGCAAATATGGTATATGGCAAGTTTTTTATTAAACACCTGTAAAAATATATACTGGAGTCACATATAAGCAATATTTTATATCAACGCCACATTTTGTTATATCAAAGCGTATGAAATGAGATAAACATATTTGAAATAATAAAACTACGCATTGGGATAATTTCCCCAAAACATGCTGTAATATAAAGAACCTTTATAGCTAGAAGCCATTGCATATGAAGACCATAGTAGCTATAATCTTTCTCTTTTTTACCTGCTTTAGTTCAAAATATGTTCAGGGACAAATTATGGGAAATATAACTGACTCTAGCGGCAATCCCTTATCAGGCATAGTTGTTCTCTTAGTACAATGCTCCGACTCTACTTCAATAGCTGATCATATCACAAATGATAATGGCAATTTTTCGTTCCATAATATTGACAAAGGGGTATATTTCATTACTACAGTTGCTATTGGAAATATTACACACAGCAATACTTTCGAATATAATGGCACTAAAGTGTATCTACCCACAATTAAGCTGCCAAAAGTGATACAGTCCCTAAAAGAAGTTTCTATCACTGCTACTATACCTCAATTAGAACAGAAAAGTGACCGTTTGATTGTAAATGTAGCAAAAATGAATACCGCCGGAGACAATGCACTAGATATAATAAAAAAAGCGCCTGGTGTTCGTTTAGATAAAGATGAAAACATTATGCTAAAAGGGAATAGCGGTGTAACTGTTATGATTAATGGGAAGTCAACGTACATGAGTAAAAATGAAATAAGTAATTACTTAAAAACACTCCCCGGTGATGTTATTAGTAAAATAGAGATCATCGCTAACCCTCCTGCCAACTATGATGCTGAAGGCACAGCTGGGATAATAAACATTATATTGAAACAAAACAGGTCATTAGGTTACGCAGGAAATTTCTCAACAAATATTGGGTATGGCCGCTATGGCAAGTTTAATGCTAGTGGTATTCTAAATTACAATCCTGGAAAACTTAGCTTATATACCCGCTTTAGTTATTTATATGGAAACTCATATAATCAACTCACTTTACATCGACAAATAGACGATGTTCTATACCACCAGGTAAATTACTGGCACCCTGTTAGCAATGCGATTACCTATACTATTGGCGCGGACTATTACCTAAACTCCAGAAATACCCTAGGTATCTTGTTTAAAAAATATGGTGTTAAAGAAAATGCAGTGCTTAATACAACATCTGAAACTATAGCCACAAATAACAGTAAGCACCAAGACGTTAATGCCGTTAATGATCATACTACTAATAACCAGATTTATAACATAGGTGCTAATTACATATTTACAATAGATAGTGCTGGCAGGAAAATAAGTTTAGATGTAGCATACGCAAACAATAGCACACAGGAGCATCGTTACTTTCTTAATAGCTATACAAGTGCAAACAATAGCATTGATATATACAAACTACGAAGTGATAACCCTGTAAATTATTCTATAAGTTCCATAAAAGCAGACTATACACATCCTATTTCTAAAAAACATTTTGTTGAAATTGGATACAAAAGTAGTTGGGTCGGCACAGATAACAACGCACAATTTGATTCTCTTAAAATAGCGGGCTGGAAAGTAGATTCTTTACGGAGTGGGCACTTCAGATACAATGAAAATATAAATGCAGTTTACGTAACCATAAATACTCTTCTGAACAAATGGGACTTAAAGGCAAATATACGAGCAGAGCAAACTGTGAGCACTGCAAATTCAATTACGGAAAACCAAATACGAAAACGTAACTATGTAACTTTTTTTCCGGGAGTATTTGTCACCTATAAACCAAATACAACTCATAACCTGCATGCTTCATTTAGTAGTCGAATTGGCAGGCAAAATTATATTCACTTAAATCCTTTTTATAAATATCATGACCCTTACACTGCTTTTGCTGGTAATCCTTATCTAAACCCGTCACGTTCAAACTCATTTGCCATTAGTTATAACTTCAAGAATTATCGGGTATTAGAGTTAAGCTATATAATCACACAAAATGCAATTTCTCGTGTTATTTATCAAAATGATCAAACCAAAGAGAGTATCAATAAGAATGAAAACCTTAATCAGTCAGGAAGTTTTATCGCCTCATCAACAGGAAGCTTTAATATTAAGAAATGGTGGACAGTCAATTTAGATTTGAATTTTTCTTATGATTTTGTAAATGCGTATGTACAGGGTATAGATTACAAGAGTGGCCAGGTGGCTTATCTTGGCAGTATTGATCAATCTTTTATTTTTTTAAACAACACTAAGCTTTTACTTTCTTTCCAATATTGCTCTTCATCAGTATTCGGTCTTGAGCAAGCACTACCGGCTTCACAAGTAGATATTGGTATTAGCAAAGCTTTTTTAAATAACAAAATTGCTTTGAGCCTTAAAGCTCGTGACATTTTTTTTGGTGATCGTTATCGTAGCATTTTACGTTATAACAATATCAATACAAGATGGGAAAATGAATATGAAAGCAGGCGTTTTTCCTTGAATATTTCATATCGATTCGGAGATTCTAAATATCGTAGAGTAAGGAAATTTACAAGCCCTACTGAAACAGAAGAAAACAGGATACAATAGGTCTTTACTGTCTGGGAATTAGATAAAAAAGATTACATCACTGACTAATCATGAGCACCTATAATATTTTCTAATGCAGGCTGCCATACAACGGCATGCCTCCCTCCAATTTGCACATAAACTTTGTTATAGCGCATAAGGCAACTATCTATTTTCGCAAGCATATACTGATCTCTCAAAGATGCACTACGACGAATTATTCTATTCAAGATTGTTTTGTTATAAGCAGGTTCTACAGAGGTATAGTCAAACGTTTTAGGGTCGAAGGGCTTATTATATAACTTTTCATATAGCTTATAAAAATGAGTAATTGTTTTTTGATTTTCTTGAAGAATTAATCCTGATTTTTCAATATCAGTAATGATTACCGGGTAAAGCTCTTCAAACTCTTTTTTGCTATGCTGTACAATAAACAACAAGTTTTGTCCAAGTACTGTAGATAATAAAATATCATCGGTCTTGTATATCTTCTGCAATTCTATGTTTAAATATTTGGATGGTGGCTCCAGATTTAAATCAGGGACTTTTTTATTCATGGCAATCCACCTTACTAACCCCATCTCAAAGTAGTTACTCACACTCACATACTTAGTAGCTTCCACACCTATATTATCCCCCTCATACAATATAATATCGGGCTTAAATTCTAATATTCTTTGTTCAATATCCTTTACTTCTTTATCAGCACTATCATTAGTATGATAACTACCATAAACAAGCACAGATTTATCTGCTCCTTTGTACTCTTTAACAAAAGGGAGTTGAATCTTACTCTCAGAGTAATTTAAGGTAGGATATTTGCTCTTACATGCACTTAGTAATACAAATATCAGTAAAGCATAAAACCAATTCATAAATAAGACCCTTATAATAGTAATAGTGAAAAGAGATCACCCAACTATTGTAATACTTCCCGAGCATTATCAAGTGACATATCCGACTCCATATATAGTGTTATCACTTTTTGTAGTTTTTCTTTATCAAACACTGCTTGCGTCAGAGTGTGTTTCATAAAGGTATAGTTTGTCATATCCTCTTTGCTATTCAGTATCAGTCTAATCCATTTCCACATAGCATCACGACCTATTTCTTTTTCTATAGCACACAAAATTATAGGTGCATAGTTATAAACATACAATTCTCTACTCTTATAATCTTGCTCACTACCTATTTGTGCAAAGGGTATAGGCTTAAATTTTTCAACTCTATTCAGCTTACTACCTAGTGCTGCTTTGTATATATCATCACCGTCAAACTTTCTAACAGCGGTCAAAGCAAGGTATTCAGCAAACCCTTCACATATCACATCCCCTACAGGAGAATTAGTTGACTTGTAAAAACCAAAATAATAGTGAGCCAACTCGTGAGCAATAAAAGATCTGGCCCATTTACTGCTTTCACCTGTAAATGATTCTTTCATTTCATTTTCGCCTCGGCCAACATTCACAATAGTTGGGTAAGAAACAAATAACCAAGCATTGTCAATAGATACGGGCGAAGTCTGTATATAGGTTATATCATCTCTATAATGTATTAACGTTTGATCTTCATAATACCTCTTATATTGGTCTGTTATATTCCCAAACTCTTTTAAGAGTTTATCGGCCATACCTGTATTTAGGAAATAGGTATTACCAATATTTTTAACCTTATAGTTACCAGCATATAACAATAACTCTAAGGGGTTGTTATTCTTAAAATGTGCTGCTGTGCCTAATACCGGAGCTTGTCCATTTAAATAAATTGCATTACAGTCCTTGCATACAACTTCTATATCGCACCTCACTTTGTTGTAGGACTTATCATTATCAATATCGTACAACACAGGATACCAACCACTTTGAAGTCCATCCATTCTCAAAGAATAACCATTAAATGCTATATTCCCCTTCCAATCCATACTCGCTGGCCTTGTAGTATCTCTCACCACGGGAAATTTCCCAGTATACTTGAATCTCAAAGATCTATTAACCCTTCTACCGGTTTTATTAGGGATGTAGTAACCAAAGCTCTCATAAGCAATACTGTCTGCATGCACTCTTTCATAATAGAAACTATGCTCGTCTTCTATGTTTCTAATATACTCAATATTAAATCCGGTATTTATCAGTAAAAGGCTATTTTTTATGATTGGCATTTCTTCTATGCTAAACTCACAATCTATTGTCCCATCTTGGATAGAAACTTCTATCACCCCCTTTAAGATTGGGCTATTTTTTTCTTGAGCTACCGATCTATTACTTATAGCAAGTAGCAATATGATAGCACCTATTTTATACATAAAACTCATAGAAGTTAATCTCTCACTTGGTTTAAAACCTTTTTATCAAACAATTCTTTAAACAAAAGAACCTGCGTGCTACAACCTAATACCGAAGAGGCTCTTAAAAGTTATTAAAAAAAGTAACCGGTAGCTTAAACTACCGGTTTTCTTTTGATGCTTCAATCGCGTAGACTATCGGCATTTTCCCTTCTAGTCCCTTTATCTGCCATTTCCCTTTTTCAATTTCAACTAAGTTCTTATAGCAGTTATAAGGTGAGTAGTCATGCTCTTTAAACGTATCAATATGTAGTCCTGAAGCTATCAATGAATCTATAACATCTGCTATTGAGTGATTCCAACCAACTTCAGTCATATTCACATCTTCAGAGTTATCAGTATAAGAGCCTTGGTTAGTTTCTATTATTGGATTCCTATTAAAATAGGAGTACTCGATTTTGCTAAAATATTGGTCAAACATCCATATCACAGGATGAGATTCAGCAAATACGAACCTCCCTCCGGGTTTTAAAAGACCACTTATAACATCAGCAAAGCGCTTCATATCAGGCAACCAACCAATAACGCCATAACTTGCAAATACAATATCAAACTTTTCATTTATCTCATTAGGTATAGAATAAGTGTCAACTCTTTTAAATCTGGCTTTCAAATCCAACTCCTTAGCAGTTTGCGCTGCATAATTTATTGCATCATCAGAAATATCAGTACCTAAAACTTCTGCACCCATTCTAGCTAATGAAAGGCTATCCTGTCCAAAATGACACTGTAGGTGGATGATCGATTTTCCTGATACATCTCCCAACAACTCCAATTCTATATCATTTAACGAGTTTTTACCCGCTCTAAAAGATTCCATATCGTAAAACTCAGAATCAACATGATACTTCGTTTTTTCATTCCACAGAGCTCTATTATTTTCAAAATATTCTTGTTCTTTATTCATTTTATATTTTATTACAACTGATTACCACAAATGGTATTGTTAATTTAAAAAAACCTTCTTTTTTAGATATAGTATTTACTAATTGCTTCACTACTCTAATAAATTCTGGTCGCACATCTACCGGAACTATCTTTTGCCAGTCGTCTATAAAAGCCAATCTCATAAAATAATGATCAAACATGGCTTGTGCATCAGCGAACCTGTAGTCAAATTCATGTTTAGTCATATTGAGATTGTGAAAACCTGTGTTTTGTAGCAACCTCTCAACTTCAGATATTGGCTTTCGCTTCTTATATACCAACTCACTTATATTGTCTTCGCACTCTACTATACCAAGATGGGCAAGTGACTCTCTAAAAATCTTGAACAACTCGTGCATAGAGGTATTTAAATTCATCGTAAAAACAAGCTGTGCATCCTTCTTAGCTACTCTTGCGCATTCTAATAATGCTTTATGCATATCATTCACATTATTAACGCCATTATTACTTACAATAAGATCTATTGTAGCATCGTCTAATGGGAGATTCTCAACAACACCGGTTATTAACTCTATATTAGAAATCCCATAATAGTTTATCTTACGTTTCACTCTTCTTGTTGCAGCTTCCCAAGGGTCAACACCATAAACCTTTGAGCTACTACCCAACCTCATGGCCAATTCAGTAAGCGGGAAACCTGTACCAAAACCAATGTCTAAAGCTGTAACTCCACTTTTTATGGAAATCTGTCTTAATAGCTCCATACCAAATGGTGCAGCCCACAATGGCAACTCATCATACATATCTACCATCTCAGCAGAATTAGTATCAAACCCAGTTTGCTTGTCACTATCCATTTTCAAACTGATATTTACTTTATAATATTTATCTGGCGGTTTTCAATAAATGATCGATTGAAAATACTTATTATGTAATTACCTGCCGGCAAATCGGCTACTGAAATTGTGTTTAAGTTAGTTCTCAACCTACCTCCTATTAGCCTTTGCACCTTCACGAGTTTACCTGTTGATGTATAGATATTTATATTAACATCTTCTCGTGTCCTTAGATTAATATGCAAATAATTATTGGCAGGCACAGGATAAATATCTAATACTATATTATCATTCACTACATTATGAATACTATTAGGGGTATCTACTAAATTATACTTTTCATAATAGTAGTTATAGATGTACCAGTCATTAAATTGATTACTCGAGGTGCTCCATCTTTTACTAACTCTTTTTGTTAACATCTTATCATTATTATAAGAGAAATCAAAAGACTTATCATTAACAAAATTACCAGCCATTACTATTTGAGAAATGAGTTTCACTTCCAAACCACTCGTATTATATGTGCTGATCTCCCTGGTAATAGGATACCATGAGGTATTCAAAATATCCCAATTAAATAACAATAAAGTATCTACATTACCATTTGCGTCGTGACTATAGGTCGTTCGTCTACCTTTTCCCCATTTCGTGCCTCCTAAAGGTTTAGTTTCATAATAAACTTCTTTTAAGAACGAGC
Organism: Bacteroidia bacterium; assembly: GCA_030429205.1. Taxonomy (GTDB): domain Bacteria; phylum Bacteroidota; class Bacteroidia; order Chitinophagales; family Chitinophagaceae; genus UBA5543. Next base: position 1,366,249 of record JAUICZ010000001.1, on the reverse strand, counting down.
CCAAGTATGTATAAAAGTATTTTAGGGTAGTGTCAAAAACAGACGTATTATTATTAAACTGTAAGTTATATCTATTAACAAGTTGGCTAGTTTGATAATCGTATACTTCTTTTGAAGACGGTGCCCAGGACTGCATCGTAGGTTGCCATAAAAAGACGTAGTAGCTGTCAATCATTTTATTTACATTCCAGTAATACTCTATTCTATATGATGTATCCCATTGACTATTCTTATATTCATAATATTGTGCCGATTTATGAACGCCATTTTGTATCGTATCAACATTAAGACCTACAGTATCAAAAGCAGAAGATTGTGAAGTGGAATCCAAAAAATAGTTTCTAATAACAACTATACTTCCAAAAGTATCATACTGAACTATAGCTTTATCTTGATAAAAAATATTCTTTAGTGTATCATAGTCTATATACCATTTTTCACTAAAATTCCATTCATACTCCGAAAACTGCCTAACACTATCATAGCCATTTTTTCCTATATAAGTATAATCGACAGAATCATTTAAAATATGCTTACCTTGAGAATTCATATAAACATAACCGCTCTCAGCCACTAGCCTACTAGCTGTATTGTTCTGTGCATAAGCTGACCCTATATTAATGCATATAATAACAATTAATAGTAAACCTCTTTTCATAAATACCTGTTTTTGATTTGATAACAGGTTGAAAATAGAACTAACTAAAAAAAAGCAGCAGGTCTGTAGGAAAAGTGATGCTGTGCTGTTACTTACCGATGTATACTACTTAGTATAACCATTAAGAATTTGCAAAAGCATTGCTTTCTTTCTTTGTGCTACAGGTAACCTTTGGTTATCTGTCAGCACAACATACCCTCCGTCTTTATTACTATAACTAGTTAGGTGTTCAAGGTTGATTAAGTAGGATAAGTGTATTCTAACGAACCCACTTGTCGATAATAAATCATCATAACTTTTTAAGGTTTTTGCGCTAATCAAATGTTTGTTATTGATGAAGTGGATTTTTGTGTAATTCCCATTGGATTGGCAATATACAATTTGCCTGAGCGCTATTAACTGTATTCCGTCAGATGTATTAATTGCAATTTTCTTTTTACTTACCTCAACATTTGCATTATTCAGATACGCTTCAAAACTTCTTCTATTATCTGCATTACTACTTTGGGCTTTATCTATAGCAGCCTTTAGGTCTTCACCCCCAATTGGCTTTAACAGATAGTCTAATGCACTAAACTTTATAGCCTGAAGTGCATATTGACTATAAGCTGTAGTAAATATTACCTTGGCATTACTATGCTCAAGCACTTTTAATATATCAAAGCCTAAGCCATCTGTTAGCCTTATGTCTAAAAATATAATGTCAGGACCTACTTTTTTGAGTAATTCTATACCTGTTTGTACACTCGAAGCTTCGCCTAATACCTTAATATCAGGAAAATGCTCCCTTAACTCATACTTTAATGCATTACGAGCTTGAGTCTCATCATCAATTAAAACAACGTCTAACATTATTACCAAAATAACTTAAATGGTATAACAATCGTAACCCTTGTTCCTTCAGGGCTACCGTTTTCATCTTTAAGGTCTTCTATTATCATAGAGTATTGACCGGCACTAGATTTAGATAAAACATCAAGTCTACTTCTTGTCACTTCGATTGCCTTAGACTGATATTCCGTATTACTACTGGTCTTGTTGTAGCTTCTACCAACACCATTATCTTCAACCACACACACTAAATTAACCCCACTTTTATTAAACATCACCTTAATCATTCCTTTTCCTGACTTAGGGGCAACACCATGTATAATGGCATTCTCAACAAATGGCTGTAAGAGCATAGGAATGATACTAACTTCAGATGGAATAATGCCTACTTCTGTTTCTATTGAATAATTAAATGCGTTATTATATCTCACCTTTGACAAGTCAAAGTACAAATCGAGAATATTAATCTCTGTTTCCAACGATATGATGTGATCATCACTTTCTAAAATTAAGCGCAACAGTTTGGAAAATTTTGAAATATACGTGCTACCTTCCGCATGTTTATTATTAGCGTAATAACCTTTTATAGTATTCAGTGCATTGAAAAGAAAGTGTGGGTTCATTTGCATACGAAGAGCTTTCTGCTCTATAGCTTTTATATCACGCTCATATGTAAGTTTTAGGTTCTCTGTTTTACTTTTTAACTCATAAGCCTTCTTCATGTAACGAATTCTAAAAAGAGCAATAACGACAATCACTAAAGCAAATCCTACGACTAACAGCAAATAAAACCAAGTACGCTTCCATATAGGAGCTGTAACATTAAATTTCAATTGAGCGTAACCATCACTAGCTATTCCAAGAGCATTAATAGCTTTTACTTTAAACGTATAGCTTCCGGCTGGCAAAGAAGCATAGTTAATATTATCTACATCTGTTTTATGCCATTCATTATCTAAACCGTCTAATGTGTAGAGGTACTTTATAGTGGCTTTGCTTTTATAAGAAAGGCCGGTATACTTAATGGCAATATTGTTAGATGTATATGACAAACTTATGTCTGCAAATAAACTGACCGGCTTATTATTTACACTAACGTTTTCTATTACAATAGGTATTGAATATACGGTATTTGATAATTTTGTTTTGTCAAAACTTATCAACCCCTCTTCAGTAGCCAAATATATTAAAGAATCAAGCTCCGCAATATCATTTACCCTTTTAGCACCAATACCTAACAGTCCGGTTATATTTGTAGTTTTCCAACCTTCACCTTCTCTATATAATAAATCAACTCCATTTACAGTACCTACCCAAACTGTATCTGCACTAACGGAATTAATAGCCAACACATTGCTTGCAGAAAGCCCATCTCGAGCATTAATTGTATCATAAGGTGTAACACCTTTATAAAAAACAACACCTTCACTCTCCGTCCCAACTACCATATTATCAAATCTTTTCTCAATGACATTTATTTTATCAAAACGCACCTTCTGCTTTTCGTAATTATTAGCATTAATAATCCAGAGCCCGTTCTTTGTTCCTACCCAAATATTATTGCTACTTCCTTTTTCAACTGTGTTAGTCACCTCATCAATCATCATTACGCCCAAGTCTGCAGGGTTAGTATAAACAGGCTTGTATGTGCTCTTTAGCGCATTATTATAATCTAACTCATTAATCCTATAACACTGAGAAGAAGCTAACCAATAACCTGATTTTTTATCATAAAACAGATCATTAGCAAAAATTGACAAGAAATGTTTTTTAGTCCCTTTTAGTTCTAATATAGCAGACTTAGACGTTATTCTAACTTTATTAGCTTCATAATGTATGCTTGTGACCTGCGAAGGCTTGACAGAGGAAACAGTATTTATCATTACTTGATCATCTGTCATGATATAGTAATTACCCTTAGAATCACCAACCCACAAAATATTATTTAACCCTCGCTCAATGCACTTTACACCTTTGTTAGAGATTAGGTTATCATAAGTAATTAGGCTAAAAGACGGTATAAAAAACACGCCGTGTTCAAGTGTAGAAAACCAGTAGTTACCTTCAAAATCTTTACAACTTGATGTAATGGAATAATTGCCTAAATACTCATCATATTTATCATCCCTAAGACTGTTAATTGATTTAGTTCTTAAGACTCCTTTCCTTGTGCCTATCCATATTTCATTGTCAATTATGTGTAATGATATTATTTCTTGATACTTGTTACTTATCCTTATCTTTTCTTCGAGCAATTTCCCCTTATTATATAAAAATATCTCCTTTCCATTGGCTATAAGAGCTGTGTCACTATATACACATACCCTACTAAAATTTTCAATAGATCTAATAGGTAAACTGTCAATTACATGACCTTTTATTGTAGTAATCTTATACCCTCTTATTGTAATAATACTATCACCATCTTGCCAAATAGAAGAGATATTATTATCTATATTATAGAATTCTGTATGTCCTTCAGCACCTAATTGAAGTATTTGCGTTCTGTATTGACCAAAATATAAATCCCCATTGCTACTTTCATAATAAATAAAGTATGGGTGATTACTAATGTATTTCTTCTTTAAAAAAGCGTTGTTCTTTGCAGAGAAAAAAGAGTCTTTGAATAAATATGAAAGCATACCATTCTGTGGTAAAAACCAGATTCTCTTTTTTCGATCTTCAAACACTTTAAAAATGTGGTTATCCCCCATACCATCTTCACTATAATATTTTTTAAAGCTACTGCCATTATACTTAGCCACTCCGTTATCTGTTGCCATCCACATATATCCATCAGAATCTTGTATTATATCGTAAACAGTCGCAGACGGTAACCCACTCTCTATACTATAGTTTTTGTAAAAAGGAGTTTGTGCCAGCCCAACATTAAAGCTGAAAAGCATAATGCAAAAACAGTTAACACTCCATAATATGATTCTTTTTGTTCTCAAGTATCCTGTGTATATGTATACTAAATTATAGTGTTTACGCTATAATGTTCAAAGTTATTACTAAACGAACTCAATCAGTCAGTAACTATATGCATACGCCTAACATAAATCATGTCCCTACACTTATTATCCATTATATGTTTGCAGCTTACTAATTTATTTAACGATGAAAAAAAGAAAATTAAATATACCTGCACTTATAATAGCCATATTGCTCAACACTCTTATTGCAAATGCTCAAGTAGAATTAAAAGGTGTACAAATAGGCAATCAAACATGGTCAATAGAAAACCTGGATGTTGATAAATTTAGAAACGGAGATAAGATAAAGCAAGTTACTAGCGACATGGAATGGATTATGGCAGATGCAAAAAAAGAACCTGCCTGGTGTTACTATCAATTTGACGAATCAAATGGTGAAAAGTTTGGAAAAATATACAACGGACATGCAGTTATTGACAAAAGAGGGCTAGCCCCCAAAGGCTGGAAAATACCTAGCGATGATGACTGGAAAAAACTGGAAAGCAATATCAATAAAAACAGCAATCAAATAAAAAAAGACGGAGATAACACCACTGGGTTTAGTGCATTATACGGTGGTAGTACTAACCCGAACGGTATTTTTACAAAAGGTGTTTTTAGCGCATGGAGCTGCACCAAAGTTAACAATACTGGTATATATTTCAGACGCCTTTTTAATTACAACAACACTATTGAAAGAAAAGTAAATAAATTCGGTGCTGGCGCTTACGTGCGTTGTATAAAAGAATAGACCATTTTCTTAAATAGAAAAAACATGTCCAGACAATTTTATATTTCACTACGCTAAACAAACACAATACCTTCAGAAGCTCAGCTTAAATATTTATTCCTGAGAATTCAATCTAGCTTATAAACGATTGGTTAGCAACTATATAGAATTCAACAACCTCAAAATCTGGTTCACGCAAGTGAGTGGGGGTTCGATTCCCCCCTGGGGCACTGAAACACAGCCGATCTGACAAGGTCGGCTTTTTCTTTGGTACAACATAGGTACAACAAAATAGGAGTTAGATTATTCAAAGCCTATTTTTAGGAATAGGTCATAATATAGTCTTTGGCTTCTTCTATAGTCATCTTTGAACCGTCATGCTCTCTATAGTTTTCAATTACCCTAAATGCATACCAAAATAAGTCATAGTGATTCTCATATTTAGTTGCAAATTTCTCTTGAAAGGAAAGCAGGTAATTATATACCAACTCAGTGTCCAGCTCACTTTTCTTTGCAAAGCTATAAAGCCATTCAAGAATGACACCTTTGGGTAAATCGTAAAAACGAACTGATACAGGTTTCGGGGTTAAAAGTAAATGAATATAATTTTCCAGCTTTTTTAAAGCATATGCGGTATCAACATTGTTTATCTCAATAGAACCATGAGGTTCATGAGGAGCTTTTCGAGTTTTTCTTAATACTTCAATCAAATAATCGAAACCAGAAACATCTCCCATATCACATAAATATTTAGCAGCGGTAACCTTAATTTCTTCATTAGATTCAACATCGGCAATACATTTGCAAAGAGTTTTTTTGACTATTGCTGCATGAGTTTTATGCATTAACTTGATTAATCGTGAGTAAGTGTGTCTATTATAATCTGTTATGGATTCTAACAATAACACTAGAGAATCCTTACTACCACCTAGTTCTATATATATATCAATGTAACTGTAACAGTTATAATCCTTTGTTTCTTTATTATTAATTAGTTCTAAAATCAGAGGTACTGATTCATATATCTTTAAATGCATACAAAGGCTTAAATGAGTACCTAAAACAGAATCACACTTAACACCTTTCTTTAAATTATTAATGATTTTCTCTCTAAATAATACCATTTGTTGTTCCGACAACCTTTCAAGTATCATCTCAGCTATTGATTTCTTTTTTTCATCTGAAAGTTGAGAGTCAATGCTGGTATCAGTTAAAGTCCTTATTCCACGGTCATCAAGCCAGATAAAATTCATGAGCACCTCTATATCTACTTCAAAACCATATTCCTCAAAAATATGCCCTATTCGAACTTCAAATCGCCTATACCTCTTAGTATATCTACTATCCGGTTCGTTAATATCCCAGATACAATTTTCAAAATCACATTTGCTAATATTCTTATTGAAATACCCTTCTAAAATAGGTCTTGCAATAGATGCAAACTTTTCTTTTTTATAATAAGAGTGGAGCAACTGCTCAACTCTAAATATTTCAAAATTATTGGGTTTATCTAAAATATTTAGGCACTCTTTCTGGTATGCACGCTTATCAGTTGATCCAACCCAATGACTAATAAAAATATACACGAAGTATGAATCTGTTTCAGTTCTTCTAGGGTTGAGGTCTGGATCGACATAAATATCATCTTCAGGGATAGACATTCTACCATAAGCTTCAAAATATTTAATTACACCTTTTCTGAAAGCTGATTTTGATTTTATGTACTTTAGATCGTTATCTAAACGTATCTGTTCCCGCTTCTCATATTCACTTAATTCACGAATAGGTTTCAATTCAACAGGTCCTTGTACATCCTCGCAAAGTTGCGTCAATTCATCTCTTAAATTTGTTTTACCAGCATAGTCTAATGATCCTTTTATTCTAAGGATATGTTCATCTGTCAGGATACCTTCTTCATATAAGTAAACAATATGCTCTATACAATCCTCGGTTATCAAATACCCAAATTGCCAATATGAGTTGTCTGCAAATAAATTGCTAAGAAGTTGGAATGCTATAAGGCTTGTATTTGTTAGTTCGAAAAACTGCCCTAGCCCTTCATATTCACGATCAAAATGTTTATTTGCTAGTGTTTTAATATACTGTACAAGATTTAATAGTATTAATGGATTTGAACTATGTATATGCGCACTAGCAGTTCCAATTTTTCTAATAACCCGTGATTTATCACCACTATATCGATAATATTCAAGCCATTCATCATCATTTATTTTGTTGAGCAGCTTGATTATGTTGTCATAAGATTTTGTCCCAAAAAGAATTTCTTCTATAGAAAACTCTGAACCACCATGTGATATTTCCTTATTATATGCAAATAAATATTGCATCCCATCAAGTGCATAATCATAAAACTCTTCAGTTAGCTCCAAGCTCCAGATTAACTGATAAACACCATCTCGGTATTCATGAGAATTGTTTAAGCTCTTATTATTAATTAGTGAGGTGACAAAATTTTTATCCCCTAACTTATGAACGACACACATTTCCAGTGCTTCTTTAATAAAATAGGTGTTAATTTCACCTTTCAAAGCCTTCTTAGTAGATAGATATAAGCTTCGCTTTTGTTGCTCTGTCAATTCGAGCAAAGCAAGAACATTAACAAACGTCGGCTTGCTTATCGATAATGCTGATTTATTTCCAATAACTGATATCAGGTAGTCTTTTACCGTACTACTATTACCAATAAACGCTGCTATAGTTCTATAGTCAACCAACATGGGTCTCATGAAGTATTTATCACATCGTTCTATTAGTAATTGTACAAACTCTAGTTTTTGGTCATCGCTAAACTTTGAGCCTTCTGTTGTGAAAACGATCTCAATATTGTCGCTAACAATGAAATCTAATAGCTTCTTGTATTTTTCATCATTATTGTCAAGAAATGCCATTAAAGATGCAGTGGTTTGCAACCATTTGGCTTTTATTTTTCTAAGTTTAACGCCTATTGAGATAACATCAATAATCGCCTCAATTTCCATTTTTGATAACACAAATGCTGCGAGATGTTCCTGAAAAATAGCGTTAACAAAACTCCATTTTCCATTATAGAAAACTACAAGTGAGCTTAGTTGCAATAATTCAATCTCTGACCTTTTAAAAAGTTCCTGTAGATGCAGGTCATCGATTGCGTTGGAGTCAATCAACTGTAATGCAAAAGCGAATCTATTAACTATCTTTTTGAAATCTATAATAACCTGTTTGAGAATAGACCCACCTGATATATTTCGCGTATCCGATACAACTAACGATTCTTCTACAAATAAATCGACAAGCTGTGTTTTACTAGCGGGAATTTTCAGAGGATTCTCAATGTATTTCTCAACAAGATTGGTAAGATAGAATGGGTGATAAATCATTGTATAGACACCCGAAATGGAAACTTTCTGTTCAAATTTTGCTTTATTCTTGCCAAGTTTTTTGCTTAGATAGTTATTAATCTCTTTATAACCTAGAGACAACACTTCGTAAGAAATAAAGTCTGAAGTTATTTTGCCAAGTTCATATTGCTTAAAAAAGAGCTTGCGACAACTAAATATAATATTGACTACTCTATGTTCAAGACTAAACTCATTTATATACTTAGCCGAAGTGATAAAATTAGAAGCCTCAACTTCATCCAAACCATCAATTATTATCACTAAATCCAAAGCTTTTATTTCTCTCCATCCTCGAAATTGTTTGTCTAGTATCTTGTCAATAGGCTGGCTGTTGTACGACTTGAGTTCAATGAAAAGACATTTATAAGGCACTTCAATATGCTCAAGTTCAAATGCAACTTGTTTTAATAATGTAGTTTTTCCTAAATGTGCATCTCCAACAAGACATATATGCTTCGCACTTAAACGATTACTTTTAAATATATCAACTAACGAGTACTCATGTTGTGAATTGTAGTACCACTCAGTAAACCATTTATAGTCTTGTTTAGCTTCATAAACTCCTACGCTTCTAGGAATGTAATCAACCTGTACGGTGTTTTCTTTCCATTGAAAATCTGTTTTTCGTAGAAAACAATGCTGATCGGCATAAGTTTTTCCAAAAGACTCAAAAACTAATGTGAAGTGATATTTTAGCTGTTCTTCAAGTAAATTCTTATCCCAGCATTCAAATATTATATTTCTCTTATGAAAGGCTTCTTTATAATCAAGAAGAGCTACTTGAATATCTTTTTTCTGAAGGTCTGCTGTCGTAGCTATAATAAAATGGGAACTACTTTCATAAAAACGTCCATCGCTAAAGTCATTAATGATTTTGGCAAGTACTGATTTTGTGAGTTTAACAACATGCTTACATTGTAGAGTTATATACTTACCTTCTGAATCTACCGCGCTATTTATTATATCAATACCTTCTTGGTCATTCCCCTGCTTTAGATACTCTTCAAAGAAGTGTCCAGGATATTTTTGCTGTGCAATATGAATCGTTAACCGCTGGAATTGATTCCATGTTAAATTACTCCAAGGCAATAGAGCGTCTGCCATATATTTTCTTGTAGATTATGGATAATGCAACAAGCATCTGAATAAAACAATATACTATTTTATACCTAAAAATAAAATTACACAAATAGGGTGTTTTTCACCTTTTCTCATCCTTAAATGATTGATAGTTTTACTTATAAAACATAAAACATGAGACCTGAGAAAGAAGCACAGTATAGAAAAGATAGAGCAAAAACTCAAAAAGCATGGGAAAGATATTACGAGCACTCTAATGATATGCAGCGTCAAAGAGAGCGAGACACCAGAGATAACATAGAAAAAATGAAATCTAATGGTGGTAGTAGTAGAAGTTCTTGCTGGATTGCAACTGCTTATTATGGACATCCGCATCATCCAGAAGTAGAAATAATGCGCGCCTATCGTAATAATCTTTTACAAAAGAAAGTCATAGGCACTTCCATTAAGCACATTAACAATATTTATCACAGAATTGGGGAATCATCATTTGGACAAAACTGGGCTAGTAATATAAGCTCAAAAGAAAATTCATTTAAGAAGATTGTTTCAGCTTTTGCACTTAAAATATTCAAAGCAATTATAAAGCTAACTTCTAAACTCTAATACAGTTGCAAGTAATCTGCCTTGAAGACGAAGCCTTTCACACGCTCCTTGAAAAAGCAGTCGAGCGTATTTTAGAGAAACAATCTATAAAAGAAGATCGATGGATTTCTGGGGAAGAGGCTATGCGTATGTTACGAATCTCTAGTAAAACAACCTTATTAGAGCGAAGAAATAATGGTGATATACGCTACTCACAACCTGAAAAGAAAATCATTTTATATGATAAAGAATCAATTCTTGAATATTTAGAAAAGAACGTCAAAAACAAATTCTAACACTATGCTTACCAAACAATATCAAAAAGGTTTTAATCATGGCTACATACTTGCCAAATATGAGCCTAAGCTGGCAAAACAAGTCATTAAGCCTGAAAACAATCACTCAGATTATTTAAAAGGTTTGATCTCCGGGAAAGCGGAATTTAAAATGGAAAAGCTCTTAGGTAAGAAACCAACCCAAGCAAAACCTGCACAACAAACCCCAAAAATCAATAAAGGCAGAAGTAAATAATTAGAATAAAGGTTCATACTCTAAATAAACCATAAAGCTATTAATAACCTCTGCTAGAAAAGAACGAAACAAGTAACCTAGAACCACTATTACCCAAAATGCGGTAGTCCACAAATCATCTTTTGAGTCTTTCGCATTCTGACGCTTCTTTTCCGTTTCAATATCAGCACTTTGCTGCTGTATGATAATATTCTCTGGAGTAGCATTAATAGTTGATAGCTCTAAAGGATTTCTCTCTTTCACATCCTCATAATATGACGCTATCTTTTTCCGCTTTATAGCAAAAGCAACCATAATAACTGCAAAAGGGATGAGTAGAAACAGGAATACATCTTTCATGGTGTTCAATTTCATATAAAGTTAAACATCTTCAATAATAATTTCCTCAACATAAAGTCCTTCTTCTTTAATGTCTAAACCATTACCTACTTTAATATAATTAACTCTAAAAGCTGACAGGTAATCATAAAGCTTGCTTAGTTCCCTACCTTCAATAACAACTTTCATATAGGTCCCTGTTATTTTAATACCCTCTGATTCATCAAAATCCATTCTAACAATGTGAGAGTAGGGTAAAGATGTTCTAACCCCCTCAGCAGTCCTAAGATCAATACAAGCAGGTGACTGACGAACTGCTTCAACCCCAAAAAAATCAGAAATAAATAGATTTTCCAGCTGATTATTATTAGCAGCTTCTAATTCTTTATCTAGTTCTGACCGCCCTTGTAATATTCTTTCTCGGAAGTTCATTTGCTTTGATTTTTGCCTTTGCATTCTCAATCCTCAATCCTACTTTCTGTTTTAAATCTTTAAGCATCTTTGATCTATTATTCTTTAGAACCATGCTAAACATACTTGTCTTACCCGTAAGTTCCATTGCTGAAAGCTTATGAGTCGTCTGCTTAATTCCTCTTAGCAAATCCTGCTTATTATCAGTATATATTGAAACTGCATTGCGCCCTCTGGAGACAGAAACGTAAAACTGTTCCATTGAAGAGGCTTTAATGCTGTTAGAGCTTTGCGATATAATTACCTTATCAGCAGTTTTGCCCTGTGAACTATGAGACGTAACAACATAACCCTGATTAAAATGCCCGTAATTCTTTGAGATAACAGAACCGTTAGACAATTTTATATTTCCAGCTTCATCAAACCCTTTAACTTCATAAGTAGAGCCATTATAAAGCCTTTTACCTTCTAATGACTTACTGTTGCCTGTAATTCGTACTTTATCTTTCTCTGTCAGATATATTTTAACTTTCTCATAGACACTAAACCTATCAGAATTATCCAGAGAAATAATTGAATGATTTCCCTGTCTGTCATTAGCTATTATTGAATTGTTATGAATTTCTTTAATTGCAAGATGTGAACCAGCCCTCACACCCTTCATGTTTTTATGAAACGAGAGAACCTGACCAACTTTGTAGTTATCAATATCTTTCTTCTCCACTTCAGTTAATTGCACCTTCTTTAAAATTTTGAACTCTCTATCTTCCCTCGCAAGTCTCCCTTCATTTTTAAGCTGGTACCTTATCTGCTTTGTTATTCGTTCACCCTCTTTATGAGTGGGTGCTACAACCAAAACATTTTTGCTGATTTTCCCTTTATATGCAGATTCCATATAATCATTTGCGATAGCCTTAACTCTTTCATTATTCCTCTCTATCTCATGAACAGAACCAATCTGATCTAGTTTGTTCAGCCCCTTTTCAACATTGCCGTTTGAAAGAAGCTTCACGGCACCTCTATATTCCTTGTTTTTCTGTCTTTGTATCTTATTAACTGTAATAGCCTTCACAGCAGAATATTTTTGAATTACTCTTAACGCATCTCCCCTGTTCACACTATTATGCTGCCTAATATCACCTGAAAGCATTATTCTTGCGTTTTGCTCCTTTGCTATTTCAAACAATTTATTCATATCCTTATTAGAAAGCTGTCCTGCTTCATCTATCCATAATACTTGGTTTTTAAGTTGCGAATGCTTGTCTTTATTCCCGATCAATGAAGCAACAGTATCAGCATCGGCAAAACCCTCACTTCGTTGTACATTACGGCTTGCATCAGCGGAAGGGGCAAAAGAAAATATTTTCTTGCCGCTTAGTTGGATACCGGCTTTCACCTCCTTCATTAAAGTAGTTTTCCCCGTTCCGGCTTTACCAGAAATAATTATCAAACCGTCTTTTGTGCTAAGTGCATGTTGAATTGCTCTCTTTTGCTCTTTATTCAAAACTTCATTTTGGAATATGTAATCTTTATTTAAAGGTTTGAATTTACCCCTATAAGAATTGGCATGAGTGATCAGCTTCTTTTCTTCACTTAACGCTTCCTTAGTAGTAATCAATATTTGATTACCCTCTTTTACAGAAATAACATCTGCCCTCTCTTTAAAAGCAGCTATTACATTTTCTGGTTCCGATTCCCCAATTGATCTTTTTAGTGCAAAGGCTAATATTTCCTTATCAGATACAACAGATTTTCTCTCTAAATGGTGGTTAATAGAATCTTCTACCGCCTGCTTTGCATATTTTTTATTTTCTCTGTTTTCAGGTGATAGATTTTCCTTCTTCAAATTTCTAACCTGTTCTATCTCCTGAATCGAAAATCTCTTTTTCCACTCAATAAGCTGCTCCCTTTCACTTACAGCTCCTTTTTTACTAGCTCTGGTTTTCGAACCTATATTGGCTTTACTTTTTGCGTCTATAATCCCATGTTTTAAAGCATGTTCATTTATCTCTTTAGTCCTTTTTGAAAACTTATCGATCAAACCTTTATTTACACCCTCCATCTCAACACCATCTTTGGTCCTCCTTACTGCATATCCAACATCTTGTAAATTCTTGGCTAATTTAGAATGGAAATAAGCCTGATAATATGAAGCATCTTTCTTGATCTGTCCAAATTGCCCCGCCTTCCATTTTTTATCTTTTTCATCATAAGTTCCATTAAAGACAAAACAATGAATGTGCAAATGAGGGTAAGGAATCCCCTTTACAGGTCTGGTAGTATAATGTGTAAATTCTCCATAAGCTATATTGCCTGTTTCCCTATCATAATTGTCATTCTTCTTCCGTACCCTTGCCAGCATATTCTTTTCTACCTCTAGCATTGTACTTCTGACAGATTTTTGAAACGCATCTAATATCTCTCGCTTTTCTTCCTCTTTTCCAAAAGCATGTGCAATACTGACAGACTTGCTTGCATTAAAGGTGAAGTCATATCCTACGCGTCTATTGTCATTGGTACGCCCCGTTAAGGTTTCACCCTTATCAGGTCGTTTATTGTCACATAAAGCATCAAAATCAGCTTTTCGGATGCCATCACTCAAGCCCATTTTGTGAGCTGCTTTACCTCCCCACAGACCCATAAATTCACTTTTCTCTTTATAGTAATCTAGGCGTGTATTCTTACCTTCTACATAATGAGATTCTGAATAATATCTCTTAGCTCCCTCCGCCGAAACACAAGCATTAATCCTCAACATAAAACCAATTTTATTTACACTTCTTGCCTCAGTTATAGGCGCACCGAAACATCGCCGGAAGAGCATATTAGCGGCTTTTTTCCGAGCAAAAAAATATTGGTTCAACACGGTCTAACATGGTTCAATATGAAATATTGAGAACTGTATTTTTATAATACAGAAAGTAAAATAATATTCGATGTATTCGTAAAACGAAATACATCAGACATCTCCCCTTAACGCATCTTTAAGGAAGAATCGGAGCTAAGAATTAGCTTGAGTATTGTCATTATCTAGTCTGTCAATTTCCCACCTCAATAGGAACTCATTATGGGCTTTATCCAGCTCGCCAACACTTTCTAAATATTTGTAGATATGCAGTGAGGATATGTCTGTTTGATCTGCATATTTAATGTTCATATATCTATAATAATCCAGTTCTTTTTGCCCCCATTTACAAGCCAATTCAAAATTATCATCAGCATAATGTTGTTTAGCGATCATCTCCAACATAAATTGATAAGTAAGCTCAACATCATTAATTTTTAAGAACCTTTCTTCACAAATCTTAGGTTCATTTTCAACTAGCATCTCAAAATATTCTATAACCTTATTCCAATCATCCATCTCCTTATATCTATCTATAACCTTACAAATAGAATCGACATCACCATTCTCAGCTTTCTTTATATTGAAAATAAACTCTGTATCAATTCCTGTCATTTTGTCCTTAATAATTATTAATTTCAATTGGTTGTAACATATCTTATCAAAAATCACCCACCATGACAAGAGCAAAAAAGCCCAATAGCTATGCAAAACGTTTTGCCAATATGGATATGGCAGGAGGTAACCATAAGGCTCAAACACCTCAAGGAATAATTAAAGAAGGTAGAGAATCGTACAAGAAAACTGTTGATCAAAAGCTCGGTACAAATCATGCTAAAGGCATGAATGACTATGCAAAAAAATTTGCTTCCATAAAACAAGAGCTAGGGAATACCCCGCAGCAGAAACAAACAGTCCAACCAAAGCAACAGGCTCAAACAAAACAGGCTACTCCCAAGAAGCAAATGAATTCTTATGCACAAAAATTTGCCTCGGCCAAACACGAGCAGGTGGCAAAACCTCAGCAACAGAAACAAGCTGTAAAGCCCAAACAACAAACTCAAGCTAAACAAGCACCAAAACCAAAAGGTAGAACGAGATAAAATTCTAACATCATGGAAGACTGGAGACAAGAAGTCCTATTAAAATTCTCCTCAAACCCTCAAGATTACTGGACAGTAGATGATGCTATAAAAGGAACATCAATATTAGGTGGCACAGGCAGTGGTAAAACAAGCGGTTCAGGCAAAGCTATTGCACTACAATTTCTTAAAAAAGGTTGGGGCGGATTAGTTCTTTGTGCAAAAACAGACGAAGCAGACTTATGGTGGGATTACTGTAAAAAGACAAATAGAGAACATGATATAATACACTTCAGCAAGGATGCTACCCATGATTCTGGGAAACATGAGGGGAAAACTATAATCTTCAACCCCTTGGACTATGAAATGACAAGAGAAGGAGAGGGAGCTAAAGAGGTTTTCAATATCACGAACATCTTTATGAATCTGTATAAAATGGGGAATCGCATTACTAATGAATCTTCTGAAGGAGGAAGCGATAACAGATTCTGGGACACAGCACTAAAACGGCTTTTAAACAAAACGATTGAACTAATTATTATAGCAAATGAAGAGCTTACCTATAAAAACATGATTGCTATCGTTACAAGTAGTCCAACAGAAAGCAAGCCGTTTTCAGAACAAAATATGAGAAATGCAATAAGATTAGTTTATCAGCAAAATTTTGAAGACGAGCTACTATCCAAAAATTACTTTCTGAAATGCCTTGCTCTGGCTTATGTAAATATTGAAGAGGAAGAACAAGGCTCTAGTTTATTTACTACTTATGATTCGATATATAAGTACTTTACAGAATCATTACCAGGTATCACTGGTCAAACTCATACAACCATTGTAGAATCATTTATGGGTTTAGCAGAGCCTTTTTTATCAGGGTTACTTGAAAAGCACTTTTCAGGTAAAACAACTTTAAAACCTGAAGAAGCTTTTACCGATAATAAGATCATCCTTTTAGATTTTCCAGTTAAAGAACACCTTGAGGCAGGGATAATGGCACAAAGTATCTTCAAACTCATTTTCCAACAAGCTGTTGAGCGTAGAAAAACAGATGAACACCCTACGCCTGTTTTTATATGGGCTGATGAAGCACAGTATTTCTTAAATCCATATGATCAGATTTTTCTTACAACAGCAAGAAGCTCAAGGGCTGCAACTGTGTTTTTATCGCAAAATCTGTCAAACTATATGGCTGCGATGGGGGCAAAATCTAATACTGATTCTCAAGTCCATAGTTTCATGGGAAATTTAGCTACAAAAATATTTCATGCTAATTCAGATGCCGTCACAAATGATTATGCAAGCAACTTAATAGGTAGTACAATCGGATTCAACTCAACAAGAGGTTCCAGTCGCTCATTATTCTCAATGAACATACAATCCAATAAAAGCATGCAAACAACATATTTGCCGCAAGTTCAACCAATGGAGTTTACGCTTTTTAAAAGTGGCGGGCTGCAAAATAACTTTGATGTGGAAGGGATCGTTTTTTCAACAGGGAAAAGATGGTCAACAGGAACAAACCACATGAAAGTGATCTTTGAACAAAACTTTGAAGACGAAAATAATTAGCAATGATTTTATTACAACTATCAGGAGGAGCCTTCGGGGGAATGGAAATTGCTCAGTCCATATTTGGACAATTTGGAGTAATCTTCTTTATTAAATCAGCCATATTTCTAGCTTTCTTATACTGGTCTTTATCAGAAACTATCAAAGTCTATTCTCGGAAAAACATAGGTAGAAAGGCATTTAACTTTAACGCGGTCATTTGCGGGGCAACCATATATCTAGGCTGGGGTTTCTTTCTATCTCTGTCAGCTATATTAATGTTCTTCGAATATGCGAGTGCCAACTATAGCGTGAAAGAATTGGCCTCTTAATCTTTATCTGTCTATATATAATATTTAGCGGATATGCTTCATGTAGAGCAGCATTTAAAATACTGACTTCCGGAATGCATGAATATTATCGTGCAAAGGCAGAAAATTCTCAAGACTGGCAAAAGCTAGAATATCGCGGTGATAGTTCCATATATGATGAATACAGCGAAATGGGCTACACAAGAGAAGAGATATGGCAGAAATACGAACCCCGTAAGTACTTAAGAATGGGGCTTGCTTTCCTTCTACCCTGTTTCTTTTTTGCGCTATTATTAATATTAAATTCAATAATCTTCATGATACATGAATGGTACCATTTAACCTATCTGCCTAACAAACAAAAAGAAGCATATCTAAACATGAAAATTGAAATGGAGAAAGCAAGACAACAATATAACAATGGGAATATTAGTCAGGAAGCTCCAAGAGTGAAAGGCCTTTAGTCCAAAAAACTAGTCAATGAAAGATCATGATATTCAAAAGAGGAACAACTTTCAGAAGGAATTATAAACCAAGCCAGATATGAATGAAGAAATAGACAAAGCTATACATAGCTTATCTGACTACTTATATAATAATTATTCTGTTCAATTTACAAATCAAGAGTACCAAAACTTAAACAGTGAGTTAAACAACATTTATCATAAGCATAATACTGAAGAAGGAAAATTTGCCACTCTTTTAGATAGCTGGAAGCTTAAAATTCCATTCACAGATGCAGGGTTTACCTTTAAAAACTCAGTAAAATTAAATGCTAGATATTTTCTAATAAATATATCTAATCACGTTAAAAACGAACATAGAAAAATAAAAATTGAAGAAACTCCTTTTATAAACCAGACAACAAGCGAACAGCTAGAACTATTGTGGGACAAAAAACGACCAAATTATAAAGATATTAGCTTAACATGGATAATGTTTGGAGGAGAGGAAGTAAACTTCTGTAAAGTATGCAATGGCAACAGATTTGTTACATGTAAAGAATGTTCCGGCAAGGGTATAATAATAGGGCCATGTAATAGCTGTTTGGGATTAGGAAAAAAAACAAGGATTGTTAGAAATAAGAAGCCTAATAGCTATTCTCAATACGAAGAAAGAGAAATTGAAGAAATTTGCACCAAGTGCCATGGAGATATTTTAATAGAATACACTTGTCCTAATTGTCGCAGAAGAGGTGAAATAAGATGCAAAAACTGTAAAGGAAATGGGAGTGTATTTCAATTTAGAAAGCTTATTTCAGAATTAAAAACAATCACAAATAATAAAATTCTTAGCAATGAAAAAGGCATTGATTTTCCATGGGATACTTCTACTAAAATCTATCGTAAGTTAATTCCTTCTAATTATATATCTACTAACAGCGACACGAACAAGTTATCTGATGAAATAATAGTATATGCTGCTTACATCGAGCTTTACAGAGTTAAATCGAATGATCAAGAAACGGATATATATATCAGAAACGGAGTGATTAACTATCCTGATGAAAATTTCGTGCGTTCACTTGATACACACACCAATTACATACTTCATCAAATAAATGGATTACCAGATGCAGTTAATGCAAAATCAATTTTAAAGTTGGTCTTTCTTTATTTGTTACTTATTAGAGTTATCGGCGTTCTTCTAGTGTGGGGCTTCATTGCGTTTTTATGGTATAATTACGACATTTTGGCTCTGTTAGTAAAGGAGCTTTTCTCTAATATACTTCGTTAATACTTTCTTAACCTTTTTGTGGTATGCTGTACCAAAGCAATCAAGAAGAAGGTTAATAATGTCTGAAATAAATAGAGCTTCTAGGAATAGTTCATTAATTATAGAAGTTAATGAGAGTGGCAGAGTCGCGTGGTATCAAGACTTAAACTATGACACTGGAATACATACAGTAGCGATGAATGTTGAAGGAGCATACAGTCTGAATTATGGGGATGAAAAGTCGTACTTTCATCAATATAAAGATAATCCAACTGCCATAACAGAATTGGACATTTGCGAAAAAATTAAAGAAGATATTTCTAAGGCTAATACTATAATAATTAGGCAGCCATTTAAAAGAAGTAAAATAGAAGCAACTCTTTATTGCAATAACAACGGTGACAACAGAGATAATACATTGAATGAAGGAAAGGATGTGGCAAACCAACTAGTTGATAAAGCTATACAATTGGCAAAGGAATCTGGTAATATAGTAGCTGTTAGCAACAGCCCGTTAGTTCTGGTTATGGACAAAGGGCAAGCTGAACAAAAGGCAAAAGTACCACTTAAGGAAATAGCAAATAATATCGTAAGAACTTTGACTGTAGGAAAAGTTGAGGAGATGTTTAAGTAATGAATCTGGCACAACGTATTATTTCAGATAAAACCGCTAGTCTTGAGTTCCTGCAAGGCACAACACCCGAAGGCATTCCCTTTTATGCTTATATAGTTATGAAAGAAGCTGATGCTATTAACATGCGCAAGCCCGATTCTGATATTACACTACCTGACAATTCAATTATTCTGTTTCAAGGTTTAGGTGATTATATTCCAGAGTCTATACATGAAGAAGCATTAATTGAATTTGAGAAAATGAAAAAGCCAGCCTGAGAACAGGCTAGCCCCTATAAACCTTATCACCATGAAAATTCTATTTACCAGCAATCAAACTCACCCGTTATGATTTTGGTAAGTGTTTTGCCTTTCTCTTCTCTGCTTATCCATGCTTTGAATGTCCCTTTGTCCCTTATCAGGTCGGAAAAGTCTTCTTTTCTTACTGATGATGTAATGTCTATGATCGATGAATCTACACCCCAAAATATATTGTCATCTTCAGTAGCACCTTTCACTATATAGTAATATGAGGGTAGATTCTCATTAGGGTCACGATGATATAAATATTCACCAACCCTATCTGAACCTTGCTTTTCACCCATAAAAGAAAGTGTTACCTCGTGGCTATTCGGGTGGTCTGCAACTTTCAGGAAACAGCTAGCACCGTCAAAATCATTGAAATTTTGACAACCTACGGCATCGCTTTCTATTTTGTAAGTTTTACCATTATCGCTAATGGTCATAACACTCTCACCCCATTGACCTGTTTGATTGTTATTTGCTGAATTCTTGCTCGGATTATTATTATCTGTTTTATTACATGCAATGCAGCTTATCAGCATTGCTACTATTATTATCCTTTTCATAATTTTTGAGTTTAATTTTATCTGTTTAGTTTGTTGAAGTTTATTCCTGCTCTGAACCGTGATACATCAAGTCCGGCCTCAAGAAACACGCCGAACCATCTTGTGATATTATACTTCGCTCCGGCAAACACACCGCCAACAACTTTGAAGGGTTTTAAGTTGTAAGCAGTACTGCCTATCGAATTGTTATAATTATCATCATAGATCGTGTAGCTAACGCCTAATGAAGCTCCAACATAAGGGTCAAAAGCATGATGAAAGGCAAAGTGATAACTAGCCCTTGGCGCAAGAATAATATGATACCAATTATCCTTTTGGTTAAGTGCATACTCATAGGAAGCCATCTTAAACCCTGCAAGAGCACCAAAGCCAATTGTGCCTATACCGACATTATCGATAAAAGCTGTTTCAATTGATGCCGTGATCAAAGGGGAGGTGGTTGCAGCTCCATAATAGGTAAAGCCTCCGCCGGAACCTACGCCAAAGGCAATTGTTCCGCTACCTTTCTTGAAGGCTGGCGGTTTGGGAGGTTTCTCAATTTCTTGTGCCTGGGAATTTGTGCATAGTGCGAGTAATGCCAGAAATAGTACTGATTTTTTCATTTTAAGAAGTTTTGAAGGCAAATCTAATGATTATACATGTATAATCTAAATAAATCTCCTGTCGCTGTACTATACATTCAAATTATGAGGTATGGACAATGCAAAGCTTACTCCAATTGAACAATATGTTATAGACAAAGTAAGAGAGATGAGAAAGGAAAAGGGGCTTTCTCAGAGGGATATTGCGTACCAGATGGACATAGACCAAAGCTTTTTAGCAGCAGTTGAAAGCCCTAAGGGAAGGGCAAAATATAACCTAAACCATATAATGGCGTTTGCTAAATTGTTCGGCTGTTCCCCTAAAGACTTTCTGCCTGATGAAATACTGGATTAACTATTCCTCATAAAGGCTAACACCATTATTATTTGAAGCCTGAATTTTCTCATTTATCCAATGTTCAATATCACTTTCAAGCCATGCAACGGTTTTCTCACCTAATGATATTTGTTGAGGAAAAGTCCGCTCTTTTATCTTCCGATAGATCGTACTCTTAGGTAAACCCGTTCTCTCTTTTACTTGTGGTAACCTGATAAGTTTTGTTGTTGTCATATTCCTCCTATAAGTTGTATGTCTAACTTATATTTCAACTTCTGATATTGCGGAAGTACCCAAATAAAATATTTGCGTGTATAGCTAAAATCTGCTAATGTGAATCCTAGTGTTATATACTATATGTAGTGCTTTTAAATGTGGGGGCACATTTGGGGGCATATCATAAAAAAGTGATTGACAGTATTGTTCTAAATCAGAGGCTTAAAGCGGAAACGTGTACCACTCCCGCGGAGCCAGGAACTGGTTTCAACAAGTCTCATTCATTCCCATAACACTAGACAAACAGCCACCTTCAGGCGTTTTGTCGTTTCATGTCTTCCGTGTGAGTCCCACCTATTCTAAGATATTTGGGGGCATGATTGGGGGCATATTTTTAGCAAAAAACCAGCATGCCCCCAAGACAGCTCAGGAGGTAGAGAATATGCGACTTACAGACAGGTTGCTATCAAGCATTAAGACAAACGAAAAACAACGCAAAATCTATGATGGAGGCGGGTTATACATAGAAATTACTAAATCAGGGTCCAAACTGTGGCGCTTTAAGTACCGCTATGCAGGGAAAGAGAAGCGTTTGGCACTAGGTTCATACCCTCAAATATCATTAAAGGAAGCAAGAGAAAAAAGGGGCATATCAAAGAAGCTTTTAGAGAACGATATAGACCCTTCATTAAACAAGATCGAAAAACGCTACACAGCTTATAGTGAGTCAAAGACAACCTTTGAGGCCATAGCTTTAGAATGGCATGATAACATGAAAGAACGTTGGTCGGAAGGTTATGCAAATACTATTCTAAAAAGAATGAAAACTGATATATTTCCAACACTTGGAAGACTTCCCATTAAATCTATTACTCCGGTAATATTATTGAATGCACTTAAAAAGATCGAAGCGAGAGGCTTGTTTGAAACAACTAAGCGTGCAAGGCAGTATAGCAGTCAAATATTCCGCTATGCTGTTGCTACGGGTAGAGCTGATAGAGATGTAACAGTAGATATTATCGGTGCTTTTAAAACCGCTAGAACAAAACATTATGCGGCGCTAGATGTAAAAGAGTTGCCAGAGTTTATTTATAAGCTTCATACAAATCAAGCGAGGTTATTTCTCCGTACAAAGCTTGCTATTGAATTGATGCTTTTAACCTTTGTGAGAACAAATGAACTTCTTGAAGCCACATGGAAGGAAATAGACTTCAAGAATAGGGTTTGGATAATCCCTGAAGAACGAATGAAAATGAGTAAAGCTCATATAGTGCCTTTATCTGATAGAGTAATGGAAATACTAATAGAGCTTTATAGTTCAAATCATCAATGGGAATGGGTGCTCCCAAGTCAAACATCACCAAGAAAGCCAATGAGTAATAATACTATCCTCTATGCGCTTTATAGAATGGGATATAAGGGCAAAGCTACAGGGCATGGTTTTAGAGCATTAGCCATGACAGCTATAAAAGAACAATTAGGTTATAGGCACGAAGTAGTTGACCGTCAACTTGCACACGCTCATAGAAATAGTGTTGATGCTGCGTATGATAGGGCGCAGTTCTTAGACGAGCGAAAAATCATGATGCAAGATTGGGCTGATTATATTAAAAAAAATGCAGGGTGATTTTCCCCTTTATATAGATTAATGGAATAAGTAACTTTGGCATTAAGAATATCAACATGTAAACAATGAGAGAAAATAAAATTGAATTAATAAAGCAATACGAAGAAACCGGAAAACTTTTACATACATTTTTTGAATGGCGTTATAAAGTGATGAACAGGTTTTTCCTTGCAATAGCTGCAATTTTCATAGCTGTACAATGGATGTTTAAAGACCCTGAACTAAGGAGCTATATATTCATTCCTTTGCTGTTAGGAAGTATATTTTCAATTTTCACTGCTTATATGGATAGGGTAAACCAAAGAATAATGAATACATGTTATAAAGTTGGTGAGGCTACTGAACATAGCCTTGACTTAGCTGCTGGTCTATATTCTCAACTAAATGCTGATTTTTTAAATAATAGAACCAGAAGGATCGTTTCATACAGAAATATCTTAAAAATTTTATACTGGCTTTCAGCACTAACACTTTTTATAGGAGCCTTACTGTCAATAGTATTGAATTGATAATAGTGCAGTTATTAATAAAACCGTAGTTTAATAAATTATAATTTTTGCAGCCATGGAAACAACAATTAAGAGGAATGAACTCATTGATAGATACTATCGAATAATAATAGATATAAGCGATAAATACTTTAAAGGATTTGCTTTTTTTCTAGCTATTAATGCCGTGTTACTAGGCTACTTAATCAACTCTAATGTAAAAGGTATTATTATTGACGATAGCATTAGATTTAAAATAATAAGTAGTGGCATATTAACAAATGTTATTTTTTTCCTTTGCACGGTCTACGTTTATTTATTATCACTAAGTGTATATAAAACATATTCCAAACTTGCATTAGGAATAAACTTTGAAGACAGTTTTATAGCTAATCGCGTAAACTCAGACATTAAGCGCGGGAAGCAAGTATATCACATTACATTTTTATCTGTCTTGTTGGTTGTAGTACTTGTGATAATACTGTATTACACATTTTATTGACTTCCCACCCAAATAAACACTATACTCTCTTCTAGTCATCATATATGACCTTGGGATTAAACACCCATTAGCGAACGGTCTGTCTGCACAGATCGAAACCAAAAATGCTGTTTCTCAGCTATGACTGGGAGATAGTGTCATGTCCAGAGCATATGCTTAAAAGCACTGTGCCGTTTCGCTACGGCTGTTTAACTCCCAGTCACCAGACATTTGTTTGGTGACTCTCTAAAAACAACATCAGGGAGTTATAGATGAATTCATTGAATCTAAAAGATAGTTTTTATAAAGAGTTAGGAAAAAGGCTCAAAACATTTAGGAAAGCCAAGGGGCTAACCCAAAATGAAGTAGCTAAAGAGCTAGGTATTACCTGTCAACAATATCAGAAATATGAATCAGGAAAAAATAAAATCCCTGTCCATAGCCTATATCACTTTTGCAATTTAACAGGCGTTAGTATCTATTACTTATTTAGTAGTCCTCTTACTGTTTCTAAATAGACTGTTTTATCTGCTTCATAATCCTCCTTCGAATGAATAAATGCAAATGTAGTGAGGTCGGCAGATCGTAAAGGATTTGCCAATAGTTCCTCCTTGACCATCTGCCTTCTTCCTCACTTTGGGCCATTGCATTATTAATTCTAAATCGGTTAAAATTATGAGTGCAGAACAATCTATCCTGAGAGAAAAGCTTGAAGACATTATTGAAAATGAACCTAACACTATAAAAGCCTGTGTTGCTCAAGAAGCATTAGATTATGATTGTGAAGATGTTGAAACATTCTTTTCTGATCTTCTGCAATATGGTTGCGTGTCAGGGATGATTAGCTCTCTTATCTACTATGTAGATACACACAAATTCTTTGACGATCATTATGACGAAATAGAAGAATTGCGCTATGAATTTGAAGACATGCTAGGCGAGCCAGTTAAACCCAACGGTGATCTTAAAAACTGGTTCGCTTGGTTTGCCTTTGAGGAAACTGCGAGAAAATTAGCTGATGATTTAATGGATTGGAGCTAATGCCCAATCCATTAAACTATACTTCTTTACTGTTTCACAAATTTCTCAGTGAAGCTTATATCAGCTCCTTTTACCTTAATGAAATAAGTTCCACCAGGTAATTTACTTACATCAAAAGAGATTTTACCACTGCTGCCGGCTTTTATCTCTTCCGTGTTTAACAGCCTTCCTGAAATATCTAAAAGATACACTTTCGCACCTTCAGATATTTGGCTGTATTCAATGTTTAACACGCTGCTCGCAGGATTTGGATACATTGTAACCTTGCCATCTTCTGACTGACTTACACCAACCACAGTTGGACGACCGGGCTTACTACGCGCCGCAGATTCATTGATGAATAACAGATCGCCCTTACCTACATCAAGAAATGAGATATAGCCTTTGTCATTTACTTCAGTAATTGATGACCATGCACCTACTTTTCCTGTACTATAAACAGTTTCAGAGCTAGTTGGCCAGCTACTTCCAACCGCATTACTAGCTCTGATATAATAAAGATCATTATATCTTCCATAGTAAGAAATTGCAGGACGTCCGTTAATAACACTTAAACATGGAAACTTCCCTGTATTGCTGGTAGAAGCCAGAGTAAGTGGTGTGTTCCAGCTAGAACCCGTTGCATTTGCAGCATATGCAAATTTCAAGTCCTTATCTGTAACATCATAATATGCTATGGCAGGCACACCATTTACCACCTTCATAGACAAATCCATATTAGCAGTACCGGTACCAATTACATCAACAGTAACTGGGGTTCCCCAGCTTGTGCCATTAGCATCATTTGCACGAACATAAACTATCTCGCCATTTGTGTTATCAAAATAAGCAATAGCGGGATTGTCATCCACAATAACCATAGAACTGAAAATTCCAACATTTCCAGAAGAAGCTACTGTTACAGGAGTGCCCCATACAGAGCCTTGCCCATTAGTTGCACGAACATACATCAAGTCAAGTGTACCACCTTTGAAATAGCAAATTGCAGGAGCACCATTAGCAATAACCATTGAAGGATTCCCTCCCACATCACCTGCTGAAACAACAGTTCTAATAGTATCCCATGTAGAACCATTACCATCAGCTGCACGTACATATTTCAGGTCTTTATACGTAGCATCATAATATGCAATAGCAGGTCTTCCACTTACTTCAATCATATCCGGTACCCTTCCAGTTTGACCAACTGATTCTATTGTAATCGGAGAAATCCAATTATTAGCAGTATCATTGGTCGAGCGGATAAACTTCAGATCAACAGAACTATTGTTGCTATATGCAACCATTACATATCCGTTCAGATATAAAATTGAGGAATAAAGACCTGTATTACCAGTTGCATCCAGCGTCTGAACGCTATTCCATTGTGCCGAAGCTACAGTAGCAGTAAGAGTACTGCATAGCAGCAATGCAATTAGTTGTAGTTTGAAATTCATGGTATATAATTTTGAGTAACTCAAAATTACGCATAATGTACTATCTGAAATAGGGGATAATAACCCATTTTAAATCATACTGCTGTACCATATACCACTTATGCTTTTATGATGAAACGATTGATTATAGACACATGTTATTGATGGCAAGTTATTCACACTCGTCTCAAAAACGTTGATACCACCTATGACAGAGCATAATCCTCAAATGGGCAAAACCATGACGCAAGATTGGGCTGATTTTATCTTAACAAATTCTGCTGCTATATAATGACGGTTTTGTATAAAAGCATACTATATAGAGAAAGTGAAAATTCTAATTATATTCAATATAAATATTCTATACAATGACTCATTATCTTATATAAAAAATCAATATACGATTTTTTTTAAGTATTGAAAACAAAAGAAGAAAAACTGGAGAATGTATTAACGAAATAGTTATTTACGACTATAATATTTCAATACTATAAGTGTTGATAACTAATCTCAGACTTAACATCAGTTTTAATATTATTAAAACCAATGTTTTTGTCAACGATACAGTTGATTCTGGAATTTACGTACTTTATATTACTTATGATGTTTAGAGACAATCTCAATTCAATTACATAACAATTAGTTATGTGTAAATTCCCAATTCCACAGTTATTTATGGCGATTATCAGGTTACTTCTTTTATCAGAATTAATAAAAACACTTTTAATATTGCACCTGTCAAAGTTTAAGCTAGTACCTTTTTTAGGGTTGTTTATGTATATATGATCTATAATACAATTATAGAAATTAATTGACCCAGAAATATTATCCATAGTAACATTCTGTAAATCACAAAGCAGATATTCAACATCCTTAAATGTGGTATCGTTTTTTCTTACGTTATATATCTTATTTTGTATAAACTTTACATTCTTTAACTGAGCTTGGTCGAAATTAAACCCTTTAATATTTAGACGTCTTAGTTCAGCATGTGATATTGAAGCTGTTTTATAAAATCTCTTAGCTAAAAAATGAATATTGGGATTAATGCGTTTTGCTACGCTGAGATACCATGTAAATCGTTTAAAAAAGAAATTTATTCCTTGGTAGCCTTCATTATTTATTTGTACAAATAGGATACATAAAAATATATCTAGATGGACCTTCTTAAAGTCAATTTTGAACGAGTCTTTATCTTCTGATATACTTAGAAAATACTCTTCTTCAATTGCACATTTTAAAAAGTACTCCAGGTTAGCCTTTGTCGTTTGGTCGAGCGAATTCAGCTTATATACGAGCATTTCTAACATTATTGGGTGAATAGGAATATTCTCAATCTCCTTTATTTGAGTAAATGCGTCCTCTATATTTATTCTGTCTCTAAAAATGCTTATTGCTTTCTCAATTTGAGCAAAGACCTTCTTTGCCAAAAAGAAAAACATAATATTGTTGTTTCTAAATAGCCACTTGTCTCCATTTTGTGTAAAGAAATAGCAGTTTAAAAACCTTTTGCTAATACTTTTGCCATTTAAAAACTCCTGATCGTCAGAAATTCTTGTTAGGATAGAACTAATTTGAACTGCTATTCTATCTTCGCTAATACCAAATACATTTTCATTATTGTCAAGCAACAACTCATCATCAATTTCTTTTTTTGCATCTATTACAAAGTTATTATGCCTCTTGCCGATCTCAAATGCGACTTCTTTCAAAAAAGCTTCATATTCTTTTGTAATACCCCTTATAATTTGATTTCCAGATTTCCTTTCCTCTGAAAACTTCCCCTTAATCGTACTGTTAACAAAATTTTCATAAACATCATATATATTTCTAATTGATTCAAGCCTCACTTCCCCATCATAAAAATTAACCGCAACCATGTATAAAAACAATGGATTACTGCATGCTGATATAAGATTCTTATGCGCATTCTTCACATCATTAATCGTAAGCGCCTCTTTTCTGACCTTATAGCTCATCGCCAAAGCATAATTATTAATCCACTCGTTTATTTTCCGATTGTTGAAAAACTGAAACTCTAATATTGTAACAGTAGTTAAATTATGGTTATCT
Organism: Bacteroidia bacterium; assembly: GCA_030429205.1. GTDB lineage: Bacteria > Bacteroidota > Bacteroidia > Chitinophagales > Chitinophagaceae > UBA5543. Next base: position 1,337,490 of record JAUICZ010000001.1, on the reverse strand, counting down.
AGAATCGAAAGGACAGGATAGTCATATTGACTCTTCTTATCTATCGCGTCTAATGTTCTATAGTTAATAATTAATTTAACTCCAGCATTTTTACATACTTTCACTAAGGAATTAAAGAAATCATATTCCTCTTCATCAGTTGTTGTAATCTTGGATATCTCATCAAATGCATCTAGAAATATGTATGAATTACTTTTACCTTTGAAACGCTCTACTACTAGCTTATGTAATTCACGCGACTGTATCTTATCATTAATTAACTCATAAGAATTTACAAATACAGTGTCGTTGTTATTCTCAAATAGTTTTTTTTGAAAAAACCTACAAAATATTGACTTACCGGCTCCGTACGAACCAGTAATAACAAGAACTGATTGAGCCTCCAAAATATCAATGCATTTTGATATTAAATTCTCTATAGGAAGTTCAAAAATATTTTCATCAAAAGCATCATCACTAAACTTTATCATTTTTACAATAGGAGCAATCAATATTTCATCAATTGACAACTTGTTAGTACGATAAATATAAAAGTGTTGGTCTGTCCAAGTCTGATCATAGTAGCCGATACCTAATTTACTACTTGGTTTATTCTTATTCCATACAGGATTTAATGTATGCCAATTGTTATTGAAAGCTATTATTTCATCATTATCCGAAAGTATATCATATATAGACACGAAATATCCTCCCAAATCACTCTCTTCATCACGTGTTTCTAAAATCATACCAATAACATCACCAGTATCCATGTTGAGAACTGGAGCTCCACTCATCCCGCGCGATATATTTCCTCCTTTTGCCTTAAGTAATTTCCTGTTCTGTGTATTTCTACTCCATCCCTCAATTCTCATTGTAACAACGTCGTCGTACTCATTTTCTATGGAGTAGCCAATAATTAATAATTTGTCATCAATCTGATATTTATTTCCTAAGGAACAAACTCCTTTTTCAGGGATATCTTCATCTAATTGAATAATCGCGTAGTCTAATTTTTCGGACTCTTTATATAAAGCCCATTTCAACGGAGTTTCCCAGTCACCTGGATAAACAATATTAATATTGAGTGGAAACGATATACTATGTAATGCAGTCAGTATATGATTGTCTGAAATAAAAAAACCTGTACCTACTATTGAGTTATCATCTTGCGAAACGAGTTTTACAGTAGACTTTTTAAATAGCTCGATTATCTTTTCCAATTTTTCATTTATTATCCCACTCTAAAATTATTTTTAAATTAGTCTCACCTGCCCCTTTGACAATAACACTAGTTAGTGCCCCAGATTCAATACTTAAGTTAATGCCAAACTCAAGTACTGTTTTAGTTGGTTTGAGCTGTTTAAATGTCTCTGCCCAGTCTTCAGTGATTTTTCTAATTTGTTTTTTTACTAATTCAAACTCAAAAATTTCATCTCTATTGGCAACTTCTTTTCTAGCTGAAGCTCTATTCACTTCTACTAAACAAATAGTTCCATCGGATAATCTGACTTTTGCTCTATCCATATCACATTTATTATCTAATAATCAACAAAACTTACTGAATATAAAAATCCGAAAAAAAAACATCTCCCAATAGGGTGTTTTCACCCTATTTTAGATACGCTTGCCATGTAATTGAATGATTTTAGCGTTTTTTTCGTTAAAATATTGCTTGATAAACTTCAGTAATTATCAAGTTAGAGGTACCCAAACATAGAATTGATTGCATCTATTGGTACTTACTCACTGGATATTTTATTAAAATCCTATCACACTTTCCAAAGCATCATCAGTGTCTTTGTGAATAAAGTTAGCCTGATAGCCAATAGTTGTTTTAATATCAGTATGTCTATATAGTTTTTGTAACATCTGAATTGGTATTCTATCTCCTGAAATATTGCCAAATGTATGTCTGGCTATGTGCATTGTCAGTTTCTTTTTTATCCCTGCTGCCAGAGCTACATCATTCCTCAAGATCACATCAACGACCTTAATTCTGGTCTTTATTTTTTTCTCAGCTTCAAACTTATCAGACAGGTCAACATGGCGAATATCGGGGAATACCAGATCATTATTAGCTACCCTTTCATTTTCATATATATCCAATATCTTTTGGGCTTTCTCTGATACTTTCAATGAATCAGTTTTATTATTCTTACCCATTGTATAATAAAGTCTGCCATCATGAAAATCTGACCAATTCAGACGCAAAACATCTGAAACACGCATCCCTGCAAAATAGAATGAAATCAGCCATAAGTTTCTGGCATGATTCGCTCGCCCTTCCAGCTCAACTTCTTCTATTTTCCTAACCTCGTCTGTAGTTAACCCAATCTTCTTAGACTCTGGAAATTTGATAATAATCTTACCCTTACCAAATGGATAATATTTAGCATCGCAAGCACCCTCATTAATTGCCTGACTAAATATTGATCTTACAGTTACCAGATGATTAATTGCAGTTCTCTCGGATATTTGATAATTAGAGAGAAGAAAAGTTTTATACCTGTTTAGCATCGGAATAGTTAACTCCTGAAAGGCAATATCATTTTTCAGGAAGGCTTTAAGATGCCTGATATTAGATTTCTCATTGTTCCACCTATTATACTTGCCTGCTTCTTTAAGCCTTTCGAGAAACAAATCCGCTTGAGAGAATACAGTTTCACCACTTTTAGGTTTAATCTTTTGAGAAACTGATTTTGCCGTAACCACCCTCTTTGTTGATTCTAACTCCAACGACTTATCATTTGCTTCTGACAATTTTTTCAGAATGTAATTATTAAGCCTTATTGAGTTGGGGTGCGACTTTTTAACCTTTTGATTACTTGCATCCCAATCCTTCTCTTTAAGGTGCTGCCCTAAATGGATAAATGATGTTTTCCTATCTTTAGTTATTCTAATTGCAAGCGGAAATGTGCCGTCTTTATTCTTCTTTTTCCGCAGAACAACCTTTATCGAAGCCATAGTTTTCAGGTTTATTTACATACAAAGATACAGAAACCATAAAAAATACGGGTACAACATAGGTACAACATTTTGCGTTTTTTCTTGAAACAACCTGATTCAATAAAATATAAAACGCAGTAAAATCAACCACTTCGGAACATATCAAATCATATTAATACAATAATCGCCAGACTCAAAATCTGGTTCACGCAAGTGAGTGGGGGTTCGATTCCCCCCTGGGGCACTGAGACAAAGCCGACTCTTTCGAGTCGGCTTTTTATTTTTCTACTTTATTATCACAAGCGGTATAGGTTTTCGTTCTCCGTCGCAACTAAATCTCATAATAAATTAGCTGGAGCATAACCTTTAGCCACTTAATACTAGATAATAAGTTGCCTATACAGGGCAACATTGACAAGCATTCATTCATGACAAAAATCATATTATAACACTTAAAGATTTGCTAACTTTGAGTATAACATATACAATGCGTATCGCACTATCCATATTACTATTTGTAGTATTCAGCTTTCATAATATGATGAAGTTGAGTGTCATCACTGTATATGAGTTAAACAAAGAATATATTGCACAAAACTTATGTGTAAATAAAGACAAGCCCGAATTACAATGTAATGGTAAATGTTATTTGAAAAAGCAGCTAGATAAAACTGATCAAAACTCTAAAACGGATAATAAAAGCAATTCTTTAAAAGCTGACATAACAGACATAGTATTATGCAATAAAAACATACTACTATCCTCTTTGCACCTATCTGAACCAACCCAAACACACAGCATTTACAGTAAAAAGTTTATTGAAACAGACCATATATACAGTTTCTTTCGCCCTCCAGAAGCATCTTCATAAGCTAACGTAAAATGCGCCATTTAGCTAATGTTAGTATGGCTGCATTTCCATTTATTTATTATACAAAAAACAGTTTTATGAAGATTAAGCATTTAGCCATATTAGGCTTATCTATAGTGGTAGCATTTGCCGCATGTAAGAAAAAAGACAATACTACACCGGTAGTAACACCTACAGAAGGTAGTATGAAAATACAGTTCAATTACGTATTTGGCTCGAACCTTTTGCCCTGGGAACTCGGAAAAACACTAGATCATCCCAAAACAGGAGACAAGCTAACGTTCACAACCTTTAAATTTTATGTGTCGAACATTAAACTAAAGAAAAATGATGGTACGTGGTGGGAAGAGCCAAATAGTTATCACTTAGTATGTGCCATGTGCCCCGACCAGTCTGATATTGACATAAAGAACATACCTCCGGGAGATTATGTTGAAATGCAATACACCATGGGGGTAGACAGCATTAAAAATGTCAGCGGTGCACAAACCGGAGCATTAGATCCTTCATATGGTATGTTTTGGAGCTGGAATACCGGTTATATCATGCTGAAAGCAGAAGGAAGCTCACCTAATTCAAGTGACGGAGCATTCTCTTTTCATTTAGGAGGCTTTAAGGGTCAGTATAATGTAGTAACAAAAAAAGCTACAGACTTTGCCGGTCATACACTAACAATTGACGGTAGCAAAAACCGTGTTATCAACCTTCAGGCCAACCCTGCTAGGCTTTGGCACAACTCTCCTAGTGTAAGCGTTACCAGCAAAATACATATGCCGGGAGAAACCGCTTATAATATGGCTACTGCATTTTATGACAATATAGGTTTTATTGGCATGGAGTAACTTAATAACTTTTCCGATAAAAGAGGCCACATATAAATGCGGCCTCTTTTTGGTTGTATCATTTAACCCTAAACCTGAGTACTGTTTTCAGTTTTTCTTCCGGTACTTTTCTAAAATCGCTCAGGTATATTTCCCTGTGCTTTTTCGAAAGCCGCTCAACACCCTGTTCTGCTGCAAATTGCTCCATCATCTCAAAACTGGCAGACTCATTATCATAACTACCTATATGCATCATTTGGATGCAATCGCCGTCTTTTAAAGACTCAAACCGCATACTATCTAACAGGTCATGAGGCTTTTTCTTTTTAGTCAGATCAAGCATTTGGTTAAAGGTATCCTCATCAACAAAATCCGGCTGACGTATCATGAGGTTAAAAACAAGATCATCTTTATTAATGGTGCCTGTAAAGTTCTTCTTTGCCTCATCATTAATATCCCATATGCCTTCTAGTGGATATACGGTATAATCAGAATAGCCATCCGGTTGCTCTTTTGCTTTCTTCAGCCCCATTTTAATCGCATAAGCAACTGAGTATAGCACCTGGACACATTCAGCAAATGCTTCACTATTGGGGTTACCCTCACCGTCTATAACAATGTACTTGTATGCAGGGATATTTACACGCTCAGGTTTACTTTTAGGTAAGTAAACAGACTTTTCCTGTTTTCTCCATTCTTGTTTCATAGTATACTTTTTACAGGCAAACATATAGCTGCTTAGTGACAACCCTATGTCAACAAGTATACTGTACCACTATGAAAAACTTACGGTTTATTCTTTGGGGGCTTGTCTTCTTACATACTTGGTCAGTATCACTATCATTTGTCCTTCTACTCTACCTTCTATTTGCTCTGTGTTGTCTTTTACCAAATGTATATTTCTTACTACTGTGCCCACCTTAGCCTTTAGTGATGCCCCCTTTACATCCAGAGATTTCGTAAGCACAACCGTATCTCCATTTTGTAACAATGCGCCGTTGGCATCTTTGTGCAAATCTACAGATGCATCATTTTCATGATCTCCCGTAGCCTTTGCCCACTCTAGTCGTTCTTCATCCAGGTACATCATATCCAAACTTTCCGCAGCCCAGGCCTCATGCTTAAACCTGTTCAGCATACGCCAGCTTACTACTTGTAAACCAGGCACCTCACTCCACATACTGGTAGTCAAAACTTTCCAATGAGTGCCATCCAGCTCTTCTTGCTTATTTATTTGAGCATGGCATTTGTCGCATATCAATATTGTATTCTCTTCATACCCGCCTTCTTGTGGTGGCACTTCATATACATTCAGGTTGCCGGAGGCTTCACATAGTTCACATACATTACCGCTTCTTTCTAATAGTCTTTCTTTAAGAGTCATGAGCTTTATATCTGCCGCAAATTTATTAAAAATCATATTGTAGTTAATGTGATTAATAACACATTATCTTTCAAATATAGGACTACCCAACACTGCACACATGCATTAAATAAATCAAGTTTACTAACTAATAGTTTAAAAAATATTCTAAATATATAATGGCACTGTAAACGTGTACACTATACGTCATATTTGTGTAACTTCATTACCGAAACTTTACGAAAAAATCATATCAATACACTCTATTATGAACAAAAATCTAAGATGCCTTTTTACGGCATTAGCATTTTTTTGGGGACTTTCTGTTGCCCAAGCCCAATTTCAATACAACCAACCAATAACAGTAACCAATAACGAAAACAGCCTTGTGCTGGGTTGGCAGGTACCTATCTACATTAATACTGCTGCAGAAATCTCAGCGAATAAAATGAAGACTGACGGTAGTGATATCCGGTTCAGTAAAGACTGTCAGGGGACACAACCTCTTTACTTTTTTATTGACTCGGGCATGAACTCTACCAAAACAAAAATTTGGGTGCGGATAGACACACTTACTCCGTTGGTAGACTTAGTTATTTATATGCGCTATGGTAATTCCAGTGCAAGCGCTGCATCGTCTTATGCAACATTTAATGGGCCATACTCATCAACAGATAGCGTAAAACCACCTAACACAAATACTGTATCAGATTGTCAGCGTAGTGCAAAATTCAGCCCGAAAAGAGATATCATAGTATCCAGCTTCGGAAAGCTTACACCTGATGGCACTACACGTTGGGTTACTTTATTTGACTACAGCACACAAGCTAAGCTTGAGCAGATACAAGTTGCAGGAAGTTCAGCGCAATACTCTTATACACTGCTGCCTAAACATATATGGCTTGAGGCAAATAAAGATTATATAATAGCATTACACAATGCAAGTGGTCACCAATATTATTATGGTGCTGCTGCACAGGCATCTCCATACATTACGTATGCAGACATGAGGTATTGCAACAGCTGTAATCAAAACACATTCCCTACTACCGTGCTAACTAACAATATGTATGGGGTACCCGATTTTCATTACTACACAGTAGACACCAATAACATTACAAACGAACCAACATATGTATTGGGCGGCTCCGGAAGTGGCGGTAATGCAGAAATAGAACTTGGGGCTAACCCTCATATATGCTCGGGTAATACACAAGCTATTTTAAAATACAATGGCACAAAGGGCAACCCTATGGCTTATGATATTATGTGGTCGAGTGCTGCACAAACTGTAGGTTTTACAGATGTTACAGGCGGCACTTTAATGCCTAATGATGTCACCATAAATGTTCCTCCTTCAGCTAGCACAGGCATTTATAAAGGGACATTCACAATCATTAATGCATGTGGACCCGGCAAATCATACCCTATAGAGATTAATGTAAATCAGCCTATTAATATTGATAACGGAGGAAACCCGACAGACACAACAGTTTGCCCGAGAGATCCTTCCGGCTTTACAGTTGGTGCTTTAGGTCCTGACCTTATATACCAATGGCAGGTAAATAACGGTGCAGGTTGGACAAATTTGACCAGTGGTGCAGACTACGCTAATGTTAACTCAGCAAAGCTGTTAGTATTAAACAGTAAAAATAGTTTCAATGGTAACCAATATAGATGCATGGTATCGAGCAGTTGTGCTTCATCTATTTCATCTAACCCGGCAAAGCTTATTGTAAATGTTGATCCTATTGTCAGCACCAGCCCTTCGGATGTATTAGCAAAACCGAACGACAATGTTAAGTTCAAAATAACACACTCAGGTACTGCCAAATACCAGTGGCAGGTAGCACACCCTGGTGGCCAATATGCAAATGTAAACGACGGTCCGATTTACAATGGAGTAAAAACAACTACCCTAAGTGTAAAACGTGTATCATCTGCACAAAACGGATACCAGTTCCGTTGTCTGTTGTATAATGCAGGTAACTGTATAGCTCCCGGCGATACCAGCGCTGCGGCAATATTATATGTGGAACCACCACAGTCTGTAAGCAGTATTTCTGCCAACGATGTTGTAGTTATATACCCGAACCCTGCAACTGGTAATGAACTATTCATTAAGCACAATACCTCAGTTAAAGAAGCGGTAACTTATACTATCATCGACAAAGTTGGTAAGGTGGTAGCTGAAAACAAACTGGACAGGTCAGGCACAACGAAAGTAAACATATCCGGTCTTGCTGCAGGTATGTATCTCATTGAAATATCTGATGTACAAAGCAAACCTTTGAACAAAACTAAATTCACTAAATTATAAGTACAAAAACCACACAGAAAAAGAGCGCTTAAGTTTAAGCGCTCTTTTTCTTTTTAAGAGATAGTAAAACAAAAAGCCTATTTTACTTAAAATAACAACCATGTTCAGTATTGAGAAAGATCAAAAGCTATCAGACATTATCTACAACATTGGCGGTGTGCTAACTACTGAAAATAGCTTCACAAAAAATGGCAGGAAATACTCCATTTACATTTTGAATGAAATGTTCTTAAACTCTGAACTTATTGAGCAGGCAAACCGCATTTACGACTTAGTGTATGAAGACTATCTGCTTGCTTTCCCCAACGAAGATGAACGGACCGACAAAGAAGAGTACTATGAACTATTAACAGAAGACTATACTGATGATGGCAACAGAACAGAAATAATATTTCCGGTGGTAATGGACGAGACAGACCCTGAAAACCATAAAGTTGTTTCTTACTCCATATCAGAGCTCTATCATAACAACACCAACAAACCATTAACGGCACTATTTGCTTACGTTGTACGTAATGCCAACTATGGAAAAAACATAGTACAAAAAACCGAACACCTTAAACAAACGGACACTTATATTCCCAGTGAGATAGTGCGTTACATAACCATAAAAATCTTAGAAGGCAAAAAACCAGGGGTGATAACATGGGAATGTGACAAGCATGGAACAAACACTGAGCTTACGTCTATGCCTGCAGATAAAAGGCTAAAAGTGGTGCACAACTTTGGAGCCAGAATACTTAATATAGACTGGGTACAACCACCTTTAGATAGTGGATTAAACCCGCTTCCTTTAGAGCTGTTTGCTTACCCTAAAGCAAATGGCTTATTCTTTGCAAGCCAGCAAACTGAAGATATTAATAACCTTGCTGGCAATGAGCTTGAGAATATAGTTAATGAAATAAAACAATTCATACACGATTACTATGTTCGGGTAGCCGGTAGTGAATTGCCTGAAAAGGACTATGTACAAAAAATGCATGCACAACTAAATGATATACTAAACGGCAAACGCAACCTGATCAAACCGCTGGAAGACGCTTTGAAGTAACCGCAGCAATTAGAAATCATCTAATTGCTCTGTCTTATAAAACTTCTCATAGTTATTTAGCTTCAGCGAAACCGTAAACATGAGCATAGGCCCTCTCGGTATGTTTGCATCATACACCGTAACATTATCAGTATATATATAATTTATATTTCGCTCAGACAAAAATGCATTTCGTGCATTTATGTTAAAGGTGAGTTTGTTTTTATAAAAGCTCTTTTTCAACGACACATCACCCACAACATTCGACAAGCTTTTACCCTGCGGTTGAACAGAACCGCTTATAAACCTTCCATTCAATTGCAATGCCCAGCCTTTCACAGTAAAAGTGTTTCGCAGATTAATATTGTAGTTGAACGAGTTGGCGCTAAAGTTCTGTTGACCAAACGAACTATTTAAATCATAATAATAAGCATTGAAACCCGTATTAATCTTATACCATTTTGTGAATCTATAGTCCAAAGCAGCCTCAGCACCTACACGTTGCCCAAGACCAATGTTATATGGCTGCCTGATGAGGATACCCGGCTGATAAGTAGTTTGTACCCAACGAACAGCACCTGCGCTTCTTCTGTAGTACGACTCTATGCTCCAATAACCATTTTGCTTTAACGGGTGCATATAACTAAAGTCAACCACTGTAATATATGTCGGGTTCAAATCAGGGTTACCCCCTCTTACACCATAAGGGCTTTCCCAAGTAACGAATGGCTCAAAATACCAGCTTCTGGGTCTTTCTATTCTTCTGGAATAACTCAACAATACTTGCGACTGATTCTCAAATGAATAAGATAAGTGAGCAGAAGGAAATAAGTTTACCCTGTTGATTGTAGTTGAGTTAGGAAAGTTATCCGAGGCTACTTTTCGGTAGGTATACTCAGCTCTTAAACCTCCTTGAAAACCTATTTTCTTTAACTGACCTCCGAATAAAGCATACGCTGCATGCACATCTCTTACATAATCAACGTCTGAGCTGAACTGTGGTAAATGCTCGTATAAGTTGGTTGTATTGTTATATTGAAAGTTATCACCATCATCAAAGCTTCTGCCAAATTGAGCCTGCAAACCAGTCTCAAAATTATATTTGTCTTTTATCGGCATTTTATAATCTAAGTTGAAGCGATACATATTGGACGGCCCAACCTCTGTATATGCATTACCTCTTATTAGTTGGTCGCCTCCATTATAAGAAAGAGTAGAATCTGCCTGATCTACATACCTCAAATTTGCGATAGCTCCTATGCTGATGTAATGATCTTTATTTCGGTTAATGTTGTATTGATATACTAAACTGGAAGAGCTAGACCACATATCCACCTCTGTTCTATCATCCGTAAAAAACGATTCGACTAAAGTATTGTCATTATAGTTTTCATAATCAAGCTCTTTAAAAAACTTCATGCGTCGATTGTTATAATCTGTTTTTACAATCAACTTATGAGCACTGTTAGGTGTCCACTGCAATCCTAATCCTGTTCCCCAGCCACCAAACTTACGTCCTCCTAAACCCGAGGCATTTAAATCATTTGTTAGGCTGTCGTAAATTGTTTGCCTGTTCTCTGTTGCATCGCTGGGGTTGTAACTATTACGGTAGTTTGCATTTACATCAAAAGCTATCTTTTCTTTCTTTAAACTAAATGCAGCGTTACCATTATAATTATCAAAAGTACCGGCAGTTGCATTTAATAATGAACTTATACCCTGTAGTTTACTCTTTTTAGTAATCACATTAATGACACCAGCTGTACCCTCTGCATTGAACTTTGCAGAAGGGTTCGTAATTATTTCAATATCCTGAATGGTATTTGCCGGTATTAGTGCCAATGCATCGCTCGCCTCTAAAACGGTAGGCACACCATCTATTAATAATGTAAAACTGGAAGATCCTCTAAGACTAACCGTACCATCAGAACTAACTACAATAGAAGGGATATTTGCTAAAACCTCTACGGCTGTTTGTCCGGCAGTGTTTTGCATATCCTCCACATTCACCACCTTTTTATCTATTTCATATGTCACTTCCGGGGTACCTCCAACAACTACGGCTTCTTTTAGCTCCAGAGACGATGGTGCTATTTTTATATTCTGTAACTGGTAAGCACTCTTTTTTGCATTGAGTTCCACCAGATTTACTTCTTTGGTTTTATACCCTATAAAACTCACATTAACCTTGTATTTTCCATATGGCAGGTCTTTTACGGTAAACTCGCCATTTTCTGTTGTCGTAGCTCCTCCGGCCAATTCTTCTGACGGGTATTTCAGCACCTTTACTATAGCATACGAAAAGGGCTTGCCACTTACAGAATCTAATACGTTACCATATATCTCTCCGGTACCGACTCTCCCTTGCGCATATACTACCTGTGACGATAATATCAAAAGAATAGATATCAGGGTTTTACACATACCGGTTATTGTTCTTTGCTCCATATATTTAAACATCAAATATGATGAGATTTTCTCGGCTAGAAAAATAAAAAAAATCCCAAACCGTAAATATATCAGTCAAAACAGACTATACCCAACCTTAGCATATAGAATTCACTAATTGGCTAATTACCATAACTTTACTTTATGGGTAAACTATTCGATAATATCACACCGCAACTACAAGAATGGATAGAACACCAACAGATGTTCTTTGTATCTACTGCACCTCTTTCAGAACACGGACATATAAACTGCTCACCCAAAGGGCTGGACTCTTTCAGAATACTCGATGGTAAAACCGTAGCATACCAAGACCTTACAGGCAGTGGTATTGAAACAATTGCCCACATCAAAGAGAATAAAAGGATGGTTATCATGTTTTGTGCATTTGACGGACCTCCTAAAATTGTTAGGCTATATGGACAAGGAGAGATCATAGAACCACAACACCCTGAATTCGACGATCTTTCAAAACTCTTTCCCAAGCGTATTGGTGTACGTGCATACATCAAGTTGCACACAACTCGCATATCAGATTCTTGTGGCTACTCTGTGCCTAAATATGAGTTTGTAGAGCATAGAGATGTACTTGACAAATATGCAATAAACAAAGGCGAAGATGGCTTGAAATCGTACAGAAGCGAAAAAAACAGATACAGTATAGATGGCTTAGAGGGGCTGAAGTAAAACCTAACGAAAATCATGTTTGCAACTGCTTTTTATCATAGCAAATAGTTGTTCTAAAAAATACTTTTGATAAAAAGAACAGAACATGAAAAAAAGAGAACCTGTAACACATATAATGACAAAAGATGTGTTGACTGCAGATTTGAGCAAAGACGATTTACATAGCGTTAAAAACTTAATTGATAAAAATAAACTTCGTCATGTACCTATTACACACAATAATAAGCTGGTAGGTATTATTAGCAAGACAGATATTAATCGCCTAACCTTTAGTTCTCTTTTCGAAGGGCAAGAGCAGGCAGACGAAGCTGTTTTAGACATGCTTAAAATAGAGCACGTAATGTCTAACAACCCAAAAGTGATCGACACAGAAACTACTATACGAGATGTTGCCGACATTTTTGCAAATGAAGAGTTTCATTCTCTGCCGGTAGTGGAAGGGAATAATGTGGTAGGTATTGTTACTACTACTGATGTCATCCGCTATATGCTGGAACAATATTAATACCGGAATCTTCTACTAAAAATAAACGGGGCTGCTGTAATGGTAACCCCGTTTTCTATAACTGTTCAAGGTATTTACTATACACCCATCCTTCCAGATCCATAATACCATGTACCGGCTCTAATACCGATACAAAACTCCAATTACCATCTACATCAAGCACCTGCAACTCTGTGCCCGGAGGTAAGGGCTTTGCAACCTTCTCAAAGAAAGTACCTGCACCTTCTCTTATATTCAGTTTAACTGTAGTCTTAAATATATCTCTCTTATCATCATTCCTGCCCATTATCCTGGAACGAAAACCCGGCATAGGAAACGCAGGACCGGGATCTGTTTTTCTGAAAGGGGATACATCATCGTGGCCTAACACATCCTTCAATGCATATTCGTTTACCAACAGTGCCCCAACTTCCATTGCTGCCTCTAGTTGCGCCTCTGTATAGTCTTGCCAACCTTCTGCATGCTGTTCATTTTTATGTATTGCATATAGTACCTGGCTTGCAGGTATTTTCTTTCTATCCAGCGGAGAGTACCATACATTGTCGTTCTTCATCAACTTACCCGCATTCACCAATTCAACACCTATTGAGTGAGCATTCAGGCCAACTAACGCCCCCCAGCTACTACGCCCCGCATGCCATGTACGCACATTAAATGGAGCAAACTGAGTAATACTACCATCTCTATCTATCAATAAATGAGCAGAAACCTGTGCCTCGGGCTTTTGAAACCAATTGATCGTAGATTTTGCCGAAGTAGTTGCGGTATAGTGCATCAACAAGTACTTAGGTTTTATTTTACCGCTTTTATTTGGTGTATCAACAAAGCTTACCTGCTTTCCGTTGTCGTGGTACAATAGGTGTTTTTTAATTTTCATCGATTGGCTGTTTAGTTCTCCATAAACATACAAACAATAATGCAAAAAATATTATCTTATATGTTAATTTGATATTAATTTATTTAAAATAAAACAACTGGCGGTATTGATATTTGCCGTATAAAGAACAAGGGCTGTCATTCGACAGCCCTTGTTCTTTATATTTTCAGTTGTGTGCTACTACCTATTGGTAATAAACTTCAACAACTGTTTATTGCCTTCGGCAGATACTCTGATCAGATGCAGACCATTGTGCGCTTTATCACCCAACTCAATTCTCACATCCAGTTCGTGTTTACGCAGTTGAACATCTTCTTTGTATATCACCTGCCCAACAGTATTGATCACTTCTACCGTCACTTTCTCTTCACTCAATACTGTGTTCAACACTCCGCTTAGTACAAACGTACCGTTGTTCGGGTTTGGCGCTATTGTCACCTTATCAAACAACTGATGTGTTTGCGCAATACCTGAAGCATGCTCTAGTATCACAATATTACTGATTGCTGTATCCGGAGTACGGCAAGTGTCATTAGACCTGATCCACAATGATATCGTATCACCGTCTTTCGGATTCAACTCGTTATACACAAGACCTGTTGCACCAGGAATGTCTATACCGTTCTTACGCCATTGGTATGTAGCATTCGGAACATTAACAGAACTTGTGAACCATATCACATCTCCTACCTGGAACACGTTGCTCGGGTTAGCAGTAATACCTGCTGTAGGAGCAGCTGTACTGTTCACAACCATAGTAACCGTATCAGCACTTGGCACTTCAGGTGCATTAATACAGTTGTCACTGCTTACAAAAGATACCGTCACCTTGTCTCCGTTATTCACAGTTGGCATTGCAAATACATCTGCAACTGCACCTACCATATCGTTACCATTTACTTTCCATTGGTATACAGGAAGGTTACCTACATTAGTACCTGTAAGGCTAAACATAGCTGATTGATTCAAACAGATCGTATCATTCGGGCTAACTGCAACAGATACACTTGGTGTAACAACTGCCATAGCTAACAAATTACTAACCGCACTGTCAGGATCAGGACATTCTGCCGTGATATCCATTCTCAATGTAATCACATCGCCATTTGTCATGGTGCTGGTAGTGAATGAATCTGTAGTAGCACCCGCAATATCTACACCGTTCCTTCTCCATTGGAACACTTGTGATGTACCACCACCAGACCAGTTTGATTTAAATTTCACTTCTCCACCATCACATATCGTAGTACCTGTGTTGGCAAGTATACTAACAGATGGTTGGGTTAATGGATGAACAAACATCGTAACCGTATTACTTGTATCCATGCTCTTAGTTACACAAGCCTCGCTACTCGTAAGCACACATACTATTTCATCACCGGTAGACAAACCAGCCGTAGCATAACCGCTACTATTGATACCTACGTTTGTTCCATTCAACTTCCATTGGTAAGTTGGACTAGTACCACCATTAATAGCAACTGCGTTGTACGATGTTATTTGTCCGTCACATATTGTGTCATTCGGGCTGGCAGTAATTGTTACGCTAGGTGTCAAATTCGGATTCACTGTCATCACGATATCATCACTTGTGTCAGCAGCTTTTGTCAAACACATTTCACTGCTGGTCATGATCACTCTCACCGTATCCTTATCTGTCAATGACGATGTTGTATAAGTAGTATCATTAGTACCTACGTTAGTACCGTTCACACGCCATTGATATATCGGCGTTGTACCACCGTTTGCACCCGTTGCTGTAAATGTAACTGTAGTACCGTCACAAATGGTATCGTTCGGGCTAACAACAGTTACTACAAGTGGTGTTAAGTATGGCTTAACTGTCATGTTGATGACGTTACTAGTATCCATGCTCTTAGTTACACATGTTTCGCTGCTGGTTAATATACATCTTACAACATCTCCGTCAGCTAATGTGGTGCTGGTAAATGTGTTACTATTAGCACCTGCATTACTACCATTCACCTGCCACTGATATGTTGGCGTAGTACCACCATTCGTTGGCGTTGCAGTGAAGGTTGTACTTGTGCCTGCACAGATAGTATCATCAGGACTAACCGTAATAGTGACCTCAGGTGTCAAGTTCGGATTCACCGTCATTGTAATACTATTACTTGTGTCTTTCGCTTTCGTCACACACATTTCGCTACTAGTCAGTATACAATCTATAACATCACCGTTAGACAATGTGCCGCTGCTGAACGTGCTGCTGTTAGTACCAACATTAGTACCGTTGATGCGCCATTGATATGTTGGTGATGTACCACCGTTTGCTACTGTTGTGCTGAAGGTTACTGATGTACCATCACAAATTGTATCGTTAGGTGCTACAGTGATTGTAATAACCGGAGTTAAGTTCGGCTTCACAGTCATTGTGATGGTGTTACTTGTATCCTTGTCTTTGGTAACACAAGTATCGCTGCTGGTAACAATACATCTTACAACATCAGCATTATTCAATGTAGTAGTTACGAATATATTACTGTTAGCACCTACGTTCACACCATTCACCTGCCATTGATAGCTTGGCGTTGTACCTGCATCTGTAGCAGTAGCTGTGAATGTTGCTGTGTTACCATCACATATTGTATCGTCAGGAGCAACCGCGATCGTTACATCAGGAGTAGTGATCGGGGTGATCGTCATTTCTATTACGTTACTTGTGTCCATTGTCTTAGTCACACAAGTATCGCTTGTTGTCATAATACAACGTACCATGTCATTATTAGACAAGCCCGTAGTTGCATATGTATTACTATTAGTACCTACATTAGTTCCATTCACCTGCCATTGATAGCTTGGTGTTGTACCACCATTAACGGCAGCTGCTGTGAATGTTGCAAGATTACCCGCACACAAAGTATCGTTAGCTGCAACTGTAATAGTTACATCCGGTACTTTCTTGGCATTTACCATTGCTGCAACCGTATTACTTGTATCTACAGGTTTGGTTAAACATACCAGGCTACTAGTCATAGATAACCTTACTATATCGCCATTATTAAGTGTAGTACTTATGTACGTCGGGCTGTTTGTACCAACATTAGAACCATTTACCTGCCATTGATATGTTGGTGATGTACCACCATTTGCAGATGTTGCACTGAAAGTTACTGCTGTACCTTCACAAACTGTATCTACCGGCGACTTAGTGATAATAACTACCGGAGTTAAGTTTGGTATTACAGACATTGTAATAGCATTACTCGTATCACCAGGTTTAGTTAAACAAACACCGTTACTTACCATCTCAACTGTAACTACATCACCATCTGCCAAACCAGAGTTAAGGTAAGTAGTACCACCTGTACCTACATTACTACCATTCAATTTCCATTGGTATGTTGGCGCAGTACCACCGTTTGTTGTTGTTGCGGTAAACGTTGTAGTTGTACCGGCACATATTGTATCATTAGGACTAACCGCGATTGTTACCATTGGAGTAATGATCGGGTTAACCTTCATTGTTATTGCATTACTAATTGCAGTACTTGATGTTACACAAGGCAAGCTACTGGTCATTGCACAAGCAACAACATCACCATCTGTCAAAGTACTTGTTGTAAATGTTGTACTGTTAGTACCAACATTCGTGCCGTTTACTTTCCACTGATATGTTGGTGTAGTACCGCCGTTAGTTGGGGTTGCAGTAAAAGTTACACTTGTACCTGCACATATTGTATCATTAGGCGTTACCGCAATACTCACTACAGGAGTTACGTTTGGTACCACCGTCATAGTGATCTCATTACTTGTATCACCAGACTTAGCCAAACATGTTTCGCTTGATGTAAGTATCAATCTCACTTTGTCACCATCCATCAAACCGGTAGTTTGGAATGTATCATTATTTGTCCCTGCACTCAAACCATTTACTTGCCATTGATATGTTGGTGTAGTACCGCCATTTGCAATGCTGGATGTAAAGATGGCATTTGCAGCGTCACAAATTGTATCGTTTGGTGTTACAGCAATTGTAGCAACAGGAACTAAGTTTGGATTCACCGTCATTGTAATACCATTGCTTGTTGCTGTGCTCGATGTAACACAAGTTTCACTGCTGGTCAACTGTACTGTAACCACATCGTTGTTTGCTAACGTTGTTGTTACAAAACTGTCAGCATTAGTACCAACGTTGCTACCGTTTACCTTCCATTGGAAAGTTGGTGTTGTACCCTGGTTTGCATACGTACTGGTAAACTTAACTTGCGTACCCGCACATATTGTATCATTCGGGCTAACTGATATTGCTATGATAGGTGTTAGGTTTGGATTCACCGTCATACCTATTTTATTACTTAAAACAACTGACGGGCTAGAACATGATAAGCTACTGGTCATGATACAAGTAACCGTATCTCCGTCAGACAATGCTGCTGTAACATATGTGCTGCTGTTTGTACCTACAGAGTTACCGTTTACCTCCCACTGATAACTTGGAGTAGGACCGCCATTAGCTGGGGTTGCTGTAAACGTTACACTAGTACCCGCACATATTGTAGTACCCGCACTTGATGCTATACTAACGCTTGGCGTTGTACCCTGCACCGTCATTGTTAATGTATTACTTGTACCTGTTACCGGGCTCGCACATGTTGCATTACTTGTCATCACACAAGAAACCTCATCACTGTTTGTTAAGCCTATCGCTGTATATGTTGCACTGTTAGTACCAACATTGCTGCCATTTACTTTCCACTGATAGCTTGGAGACGTACCACCGTTAGTTGGCGTTGCTGTAAAGGTTACCGTATCTGTAACACAAATGATAGTTCCTTTATTAGATGCTATACTTACCGCAGGAGCGATCAGAGAATTAACTGTCATAGAAACAGTATTGCTCGTCGCATTCGGAGTTGTCAAACAAGATTCGTTACTCACCATTTCACAAACAACCTGATCTCCGTTATTTAATGTATCTGTTAAATACCAGTTAGTTGTTATACCACTAACAGTATCGCCATTTAGCGTCCACGTATAAGCAGGAGATGTACCACCGTTCGTTGGCGTTGCTGTAAATATTACTTGAGCACCATCGCATATAGTATCGTTAGGAGCCGGTGCTACACTAACAGAAGGAGTTATGAACGGATTCACCGTCATTGTCAAACTATTACTAATCGCTGAGTCAGGACTTACACATGCCGCGTTACTTGTTAGCTTACATGTGATCACATCACCATTACTCAAAGATGCGTTTGTATATGTATTACTATTAGTACCAACATTCGCACCATTCAACCTCCATTGATACATTGGTGATGTACCGCCATTACCAGGGAAGGCTGTAAAGGTTACGTTTGTACCGGTACATATAGTTGTTCCGCTACCCGACGATATTGTGTTAGCCGGTGTAATCAGAGAATTCACCGTCATGTTAATTGTATTACTTGTAGCCGTTGCCGGGCTGGCACATGTTGCGTTACTTGTCATTTCACAAGTAACCGCATCGCTATTGCTTAACGTAGTAGTTGTAAAAGTATTACTGTTTGTACCTACGTTACTACCATTTACTTTCCATTGATATGTTGGTGACGCCCCTCCGTTTGTTGGAGTAGCTGTGAATGTTACACTTGCTCCCGCACAAATTGTAGTACCACTACCCGATGCAATTGCCACACTTGGTGTAAGAGTAGATTGTACCGTCATATTAATGGTGTTACTTGTAGCAGTTGTCGGGCTGGCACATGTTGCATTACTTGTCATTTCACAAGTAACCGCATTACCATTACTTAAAGTAGTAGTTGTGTATGTAGAGCTGTTCGTACCTACGTTACTACCGTTTACTTTCCATTGGTATGTTGGTGACGCTCCTCCATTTGTTGGAGTAGCTGTGAATGTTACACTTGCTCCGTTACATACTGAAGTACCACTACCCGATGCAATAGCCACACTTGGTGTAACAGACGATTGCACTGTCATATTTAAGGTATTACTTGTAGCAGCTGTCGGGCTGGCACAAGCAGCGTTACTTGTCATTTCACAGGTAATTGCATCACCATTACTCAATGAGCTGGTTGTATATGTAGTACTGTTTGTACCTACGTTACTACCATTTACTTTCCATTGGTAACTTGGTGTTGTACCACCGTTATTTGGGGTTGCTGTAAACGTTACACTTGCACCGTTACATATTGATGTACCACTACCTGATGCAATAGCCACGCTTGGTGTAACAGACGATTGCACTGTCATATTTAAGGTATTACTTGTTGCTGTTGCCGGACTAGGACAAGCAGCATTACTTGTCATCTCACAAGTAACAGCATCACCATTACTTAAAGAGCTGGTTGTATATGTAGTACTGTTTGTACCTACGTTACTACCATTTACTTTCCATTGATATGTTGGAGTAGTACCGCCGTTTGTTGGGGTTGCTGTAAACGTTACACTCGCGCCGTTACATATTGATGTTCCACTGCCCGATGCAATAGCCACACTTGGAGTAACCGTTGCCGTAACAGACATATTGATCGAGTTACTGGTTACCATAGTCGGGCTGGCACAAGCTGCATTACTTGTCATTTCGCAAGTAACTATATCACCATTGCTCAAAGAGCTGTTAGAATATGTAGTGCTATTACTACCAACGTTACTACCGTTTACTTTCCACTGGTAGCTTGGTGTTGTTCCACCGTTAGTTGGTGTTGCTGTGAAGGTTACGTTTGTACCCGCACAAATACTACTACCCGGCGATGCACCTATACTAACACTTGGTGTTACGGTTCCGTTCACCGTCATGTTTACCGTATTACTGGTTGCCGTTGTTGGGCTGGCACACGGGTCATTACTCGTCATCACACAAGTAACTGCATCACCATTACTCAATGAGCTGGTTGTATATGTAGTACTGTTTGTACCTACATTACTACCATTTACCTTCCATTGATAGCTAGGTGCTGTACCACCGTTAGTTGGTGTTGCTGTGAAGGTTACACTCGCACCATTACATATTGTTGTACCACTACCGGATGCTATGCTCACACTCGGCGTAACAGACCCCGAGATAGACATATTAATTGTATTACTTGTTCCCGTTGTCGGGCTGGCACAAGCATCGTTACTCGTCATTACACAAGTAACAGCATCACCATTACTTAAAGAACTGGTTGTATATGTAGTACTGTTTGTACCTACATTACTACCATTTACTTTCCATTGATAGCTAGGTGTTGTACCACCGTTAGTTGGTGTTGCTGTAAACGTTACACTTGTTCCACTACATACTGTACCAGAAGGGCTGGCACCGATACTAACAGAAGGTGTTACCGTACTACCTGATACTAATGTTACTACATTTGTTGTTCCGCTGTCTGTAGCAGAGCATCCGTTTCCGTAAGTAACTTTACATTGTACATAATATGTTCCTGTACTTAGACTAGACGCTGTATATGTACTGCTGTTTGTACCTACCGCCTGAGAATTTAAATACCATTGGTAAGAAGGGCTGCTTAATGTTTTACTGGCACTTGCTGTAAACGTAACACTACCTGTTGGGCAGGTTGGGCTGCTACCCGATGTAATCGCATTGGTTAAAGTAACCGTATCAGACTGTGGCTTGATGTAGATCGCAAAATCTTCAGCCTGTCCGTATGCCATTGTACCGCAACCATTGGTAACCGGTGTTGCTGTATAGTAATCTGCCAGCACACGCATACGCAATGGTGTACATGTTGTAATACCACTGGTTGGGATAGTTAATGTTGTTGTATGATTCTCTGTATTCGAAATTGTTCCTGTATGGTCATAAACCAATTCACCGCCGGAAAATGTACTATCGTTATTATAATCTATATATACCTGTACTCTTTGTCTGTTTGTAGTTGTTTGTACCGTAAGCGTATAGCTTTCACCAGCAATAACATTCGCTTGTTGTTGCTTACTACGGTCTACATAGTTTCTGTAGTTATCATTTGTATACCCATTAGAGCTGGAACGCAAGTCATTCAGTATTACTTGTGTTGGCCCCATTTCGAAACCGTTACCTGCGTTACCACCGCTAATAGTAGTAGTACATGCCGCTACTTTAGGATAAGAGCCCGGCGCTAATACACCAAGAGAGCTACCCAAACCGCTACGCTCATTCGTCATCGCATCCATAACACGTGTACGTTGCCCGGGGGTAAACCTGTCCATACAGGTAGCATAGTTCATGATGTTTTTGGCAACTGCGTCATCATAAGTCGCACTCACACATGTGTTGGTCATACCACTACCACAAAAACCTAAGGTTCTTTTGTGTGGCTCCGTATCACATACCAGGTCACCGTCTGTTGTACAGTTACCGTTAGTAGGGCAGGTACTACCTGTACCATCTCCCTGGAAGGTATGGTATAAGCTGAACGCGTGGCCGATCTCATGCGGTAATGTAACATTACCGGATGTAGCTGTAGTAGCCAGCATTACTGTACCATCGATACTTGCAGATGCACCCGGAAAGTATGCATAACCTGCTGTGTATGTACCAAATGTACCATCGTTACTATCTATCTTATTTACGACCCAGATGTTGTAATAATCTGCAGGGTCCCAAACACTTAGAGATTTTACTGCTGAGTCTGTAGCACCGTTACTACCGTTGCGTTTTACACCATATAAAGAATAGCCACTCAAAGAGCTACCGTCTACCCTGTTGATACCGGATGTAGCGCTACCCGAAGGGTCACGCTGTGCCAATACAAACTTGATAGGAATGCGTACACCTCCACTATTTGTATCAGGGTAAGAAGCATATGTAGCTTCATAAGCTTCGTTCAGATAAGAGATCATAGAGTTGATCGTAGAGGTAGAAGGGTTGTAGGTAGTACCTACAGAACCTCCGGTATGTATCACATGCACCACCAATGGTATTTGATACTCTGTACCATAACCGGTAGTAAGCTGGATGCCGTTTTGTCCGGCAGTCTGCATCATAGAAGTATACCTTGCCTTGGCAGCATTTACGATGTTTCTGTACGCACTATCGGTCAGCATTCTTTGGCCATGTGCACCATCAAAACCACAAAGCTGCGCCTGTGCAACTCCTGAAACTAAGATCATTAAAAATAGTAGTAGCTTCTTCATAGACTATATTATTAACACAACAGATTTTTCTTGTTTTTTAATCTTGTTTTAACTCGCATATAGAATGCACCCAGCCGAAACATCAGCTAAGCACCTATCATATATTATTTTCAAGATTATAAAAGTAGTGTTTTAACATTCCTTTTACAAGTGTTTTTAATCGTAATTAAAGATTGACATCCCTCGTTACTCCTTCACATTCAGGGGATTTGTATATAACGAACAGTTAGCAGCAGATGTTAGCTTATTGACACATATTATTCACCACCATATCAACCATATGTGGATACAAAACTGTGCTTAAATACACCGCAACCCGGCGAAGTGAGTATTTTTACCTTATGATACACCATATTGTAGTTGGCGACATGGCAGCAAACCCCTTGCTGGAGGCTATCAGCGAGGAAGATAGTATGCAGGGAGATGTAACTGTATTAAAAGATATTTTACACGTAGGCCCGATCAAAAGGACTGAAAATCAGTCTTTTAGCCAGTTAAGAACCGAGTTCTGGAGATCTGTAATTAACGACGATAAGCAAGAAATTGAGGTTGATGACCAACAAAGGGTGCTGGAGATAGTGAACAAGCTGCACCAAAACCCGGACGATGTTGTTTGGTTGTGGATGGCTCCTTGGCCTGCTGATGTATGTGCATATTACTGGCTATTGCGCCATATGGACAAGCACCTGGACAAATATTTTGTACTCAACATTGCCGGATTACCATTTCTAGATGAAGAAGGAAAGGTGTATTACCCTAAAAATATTAGCGAGATACTACCAAAAGAATTAGTAAAGGCAAGAAAGCTGGCTCGTGTAGTAACACCTGCCGAATTAGAGGTAGATGGAGAAGAGTGGGACAACCTGGTTGAAGAGAATGCCGCAATGCGTTTATTAGAAGGTGGTAAAAAACTATTTACAAAAGAGGCATCGCATTTTGACGAACAGTTGATTAGCTTCTGCTCTCACCAGTTTGCAAAAGCCCACCGTATAGTAAATCAGGCAATGAAAAAGCTGAACATCCCTACAGGCGACCTGTACTTGGGATGGAGGTTAAGAAAACTGATAGATCAGGAAGTACTGCTATGCGATGGAGATACCACTAAAACACTTAAAGACTTCAGCATAAAACTACCGGGTGGCAGCAGCTCAGAACAAGAAGGTGCAGAGGCTGCATCTGCCGAAGAAAACGAAGAAGCATCATGATCATAGCAACACCCATTACACCTGCCGGAAGCGATGAGCGCGGTTATACTGCCGAGTTTGAACAAAACAGAACAGGCACACACCTGATCGTTTACAGAAAAGCCGACACCGTTAGCGGCAGGCATTACCACAAAGGGTTGTCTGACACTAAAAACCCGGAGATACTCATTTTGCTAAGCGGTACCTGTACTTTTAACTGGAAACATATTGACGATAAAGAAGTACAAACAGCTGTTTACGAAGCACCCATGCGTTTTAAAATACCACCCATGATATGGCATGAGCTAATACCCGTAACAGATTGTACGTTTATGGAAATGAACTCTATTGCAGAACATGCAGCAGATACTTTTAGGCTAGAAGATTAGGCAACACTATTTTTGCATTATGGCATTTGAAATACCACTGGCAACACAAAATGTAAAACCACATCAGGTAACAGCATTACACCTGTTGGCGTCATTAGCCTTTATAGGTATGGCTAGCATTACTATGCTGCTGAACAATATGGTAATAGAACTACCGGATGCATTACCTGCGGCAGTACAACAAGAACAAATAGACGTTTTTGATGCGGTAGATCTGGGTTGTACTATCGTGCTATTGTTAGGTAGCTTTATATTCGTCAGCACTCTTTTTAGAAACAGGTGGGTAACCAAAGTGCCCAACAATAATATTTTCAGGTTGGTAGAAACCTATTTGAGTTTGGCCATTGCCGCATACCTTTTCTATCGCGGGTGGAATGTGCCCTCTGCTGTTTTTGCTGTACTTACCACAGCACTTGCTTTCGCTAAATATGCAGAACGTGGTAAACTAAAACATAAACATGTAGACTTTACAGACAACGGTATAAAATTACCGCTTGGGCTACGCAACAACAGTTTAAAATGGGCAGAGGTTACCAGTGTTTTGTTAAGGCATGGTACACTCACCATTAATACCATCAACAATAAATTATACCAGTGGATGACCGCACCCAACAATGTAGATGCCACTGATTTTGAAGCTTACTGCAACACGCTAATAGAGGCTGCAAAAAAAGACCGTAAGAATTACGATTGGTAGAAATATCACTCCAGCACTTTACACTCATAACCACAGTCATTCATAAACTGTACCACATCTTTGGGGTGAGCTTTACCCTGTACCCTGAGTATACGATCACAATCATCCAGATCGAAAGACACTTTACTGCTCGGGTATCGCTGCAATAACAAAGCGGCCAATGCAGCCGCTTCATTATTATCTTCAACATTTGTAGTAAATACTTCTACTGACTGTAGTGGTATTTGCATTTTATGCTTGTTTTTGCTCACAGCTAAACATCCACGAGATGCCATATTTATCTATACACATACCGAACAAAGAACCCCAAAAAGAAAGTGCCAGCGGCATAGTTACGGTACCACCTGCAGACATTGCTTCGAAGGCTTTTTTAGTTGCCTCTTCTGTATCAAAACCAAGAGATACTGCAAAGTTTTTACCTGGTGTTGCAGGGCCGTAGGCAGCAGGCATATCACTACCCATAATCATAGTACCTTCATTTAGTTGTAACCCCATGTGTAATATCTGTTCGCCTTCTTCTTTAGTAGTTGGCTTAGGGCCGGGCACATCAGCAGGCATTTCTTTAACCCTCATTAGCATTTGAAAATCGCCGCCTAATGCAGACTTATAAAAGTTAAAAGCTTCCTCGCATTTACCGCTAAAGTGCAGGTATGGACTAACTGTTGTCATTGTAAAAACTGTTTTAAGAGTGAATGATACTACAAACATATTGACGTACTGAGAATTTCGCCGTGTGTATTTGCGCCATTGTAAAGGGCAATTTGCGACAGGATATTTACCTATTTTTGGCATATGCTACATGTATCTATTCTTATACCACAGCGTGCTATACTTGCCAGCCTGGAAGGTACACGCCAGATATTTCAACAAGTAAACCAAATGATGGGCATGCAAGGTGCACCACCATTATTTAACATCAACCTTATTGGGTTGAGTGATCGGACTGTAGTAGGCAACAGCTTATTTACCGTAACAGCAACAGCTTTGGTGAACGAAGTAGAACAAACAGATTTGATTATTATACCCGCTGTTGACGGCGACCTGGCTGAAGCTATTGAGCTGAACAAAGATTTTATACCATGGATAACCAAACAATATGCAAAAGGGGCTGAGGTAGCCAGCCTGTGTGTCGGTGCTTTTTTACTGGCTTCAACAGGTTTGGTAAATGGTAAGAAATGTGCCACACACTGGGTAGCAGAAAATCAGTTTCGTAAAATGTTCCCGCAGGTAGAATTAGTAACAGAACGCATTATTACAGAAGAGAACGGCATATACAGTAGCGGCGGTGCTTTCTCTTACCTGAACCTGATACTGCACCTGATAGAAAAACATGCCGGACGAGAGATGGCTATGACTGTTGCCAAAGTGTTTGCTATTGAAATAGAACGCGACAACCAGTCTCGGTTCATTATGTTCAACGGACAAAAAGAACATGGCGATAAAGAGGTGAAAGCAGCACAAGAATTTATTGAAGCAAACTATACGGAGAAATTAACAGTAGATCAACTGGCGGAGACTTTTGCTGTTGGCAGACGAAGTTTGGAGCGCAGGTTTAAAAAAGCAACGGCAAATACCATCACAGAATATATACAACGTGTAAAGATAGAGGCTGCAAAAAAGAATCTGGAGAACAGTCGCAAAACAGTGAGTGAGGTGATGTATGAAGTTGGTTACACTGACACCAAAGCGTTCCGTAATACTTTTAAAAAAGTCACAGGCTTATCGCCTATTGAATATAAAAACAGATATAATAAACAAGCTATTGCCGTATAAAATAAAAGGGCAAGCTTACAGCCTGCCCTTTCTATGCACAGTGTAGGTTAGATTATTGCTTTAGTGTTTTATCCACTTCATTACTTTTTGGCTGTTACTGTTTGCAAGGTTTACCATATAGATACCATTAGCCAACTCTGCTGCCGGTAGTGTTATGTATTGTACACCACTACTTACAGTTTGTGTTTGTTGCCACAGTGTTTTACCTGCCATGTCTGTAATGGTTATCTGTATATCATCTGCCTGTACTAATTGCAAACGTAGTTGCGCCTGTTTGCCCGACGGGTTTGGTACAACAGTTGCATGTTCCAGTTGAGATGCAATATCGTTTACACCTTGTGGCTCTATTTGTGCCGATGCTGATATGGGGTTAAAGTCTGTTATTTGCTTACCGTCTTTATCTACCATTACGGTGTTACCAAAATCAAGGTCGATGGTTTGCCCCGGTTTTGCATTTGGCGAGATAGTAAAGTTCAGCGTAGCAATAGTACCGCTACCATTTTGGTTTTGCTGATCGGTACGCGCATAAACCCAATCTACCACAGCGTAGTTCTTATCTTTATTAAACTCCAGCGTATTGCTACTGTTGCCCAGCCAGCTGGTACTTGTTGTGATAGTTGCCTGAGATGATAATGCTACACCACCACCAATACTAACGGTTGTACCCAATCCGTAGAAATCATTCATCGGGTCGGTTGTGCTACCCAGCTTGATAGGTACGGCTACCGTTACCCCCGGTGCAAACTTGATACCTGTGATATCGTAATACAGATCCGGCACTCCTGTAGTTTTACTACGCGGTCCACCTTTAGGATGCGTTTGCCCCCAGTTGAGTGCTACGGCACCAAGGTCTGCCAGGTTAACTACACCATCACCATTACAGTCGCCGTGCTTCACATTCTTACCCGATATAGGGTATGTGTGCGACCAGTCTTGCGCCCACTGTGCCACATAGTTAACTGTAGCATTCGGGCGGGTAGGACCGGTTTTACCGTAAGCCACTGCAATAGCCAGCGGGTCTAACAAATTGGTGATCTTGTCGCTGTTGGCATCGCCGGGCCATACACTATCCGTAGGGCAGTTTTGTATACGGATGAGCACAGCATAGTCGGCGATGTTACGAGGGCATGCGTTGTCTCTTACACGTAATTTAATGTAAGCATGCGGTATCACGGATGGATTAAGGTTCGACGGGGCTGTCCACGTAATGCCTAGATTAGCCGTTGGTTTACCGGGTACATTATTAACCACAACATTCCAACCGGTTAAAGCGGCAGGGATATCAACATCTATATAAACAGAATCGTTACTGTTAGGGTCTGTAAAGTTAAGTGCTGCAGTACCCGCTGCACCCGGACACGCATATGCTGTTTGTATGCTGTTAGGGTTTATCTGCGGGAAGGTAAGCGTTGCACTACCCGGCAATACCGCTACACCAAAGTCGCGGGTATAGCTGGCAATAAGGTTACCATTGCGATACTCCTTCATACGGTAAGCAACTGCGTGGCTACCCATTACTACACCTTTTAGCGTAATGGTGTTGTTCGTATTGTTCAATGTGTAAGTACCACTACTGCCAAATGGCGCAGTAGGAGAAAAGCCTGTTGAGTAGGTAGCCGATGAATTTTTAGCTACATAAGCAGGTATCTTTTCCATTACTACACTATCACCATCTGCATCCAGCACCTGCATCGGTACCAATATGGTATTGTTTGCAGGAATGTAAAAAGGTGGAGTGTTAGGCAAGTAGGCATTGGTGTTGTTTCCGTTGCTGTTATCCAGCGTGGCCTCTAAATACAAATTACCACCACCAATGTTGATCATAGTGTTTCTGGCACTCATGGTAGTAGATAATACCCAGTCTGACGCGGGCGTCAAGGTAACCGTAGCCATAAATTCTGCTATGTAGTAACCCGGCAAGTTCGATGAAGGGTTGGTACACTTAGTACTACCACCCGGGCAAGGTACTGTTACATAATTGGTAGATGTTTTTTGTAACGCAAGATTGAACGACTGGCTTTGCGATACAGAGCTGATGTTTACAGTAGCAGAGTTGGCCATTGCTGCTCCTGCACAATCTCCATACAAGCTTAGGTAAACCACATAGCTGGTGCCGTTAAATTCGTAACGCAGCTCGCCGCCGTTTAAATGTGATGCATTGGCTTGCAGACTAAATAATATAGCCAGCAAGGGTAGGTAGATGAGTTTTTTCATGTTGTCAATAGTTTAGTGTCTGTAGGTAGTAGAGGGAGAATTGTCACAGAAAGGTTGGGTAATTCTTAAAAATCACAAAAAAACTAACCGGTAGTTTAAAATACCTACCCCATTACTAACTGCAATTTCTTTACAGGCCCACCGTTGTAAAAACAACATTTAACCCATAGTGATATTAATGAGCAATACTTTAACTATAACGGGTGAAAACACCTTACCGTTTTACATCAATTTGCATTAAAATAGCTGTTATACACTGGGCTGCGCGCCTTGTGCTTAATATCACGAATGCCGTGGTGTGTAAGCCAGGCAATAAACTCATCAGCATCGTCGGCTACAAAACGGATGACCTCTTTATTCTTCAGCGCAATAATAAAAGTATCTGCACTGTATATATACGCAGACAGCTCTGTTGCATGGTGTACAAACTCGGGATAAGTACTTTTCATGGTTATTATTTTCAGGATGTGAAAGTAATAAAGTAACTTCAACTGTCAAAGGTACCATTTACAACTGCTATCCACATGATATCTATTATTGATGTGGATGCCACACCCATTAAGTAAAAAGGATAAAGAGCGGCTGAAGAAGCTAGGTGCTAAGGTCAAGTCTATAAGAGAAGGCAAAGAAATGTCTCTTGCAGACCTCGGCAACGCTGTCGATAAAGACAGGCAGTCTATCCATAGCTTAGAAAAAGGGAATTTCAACCCATCCTACATCTACCTGACACAGATCTGCAAAGGCCTCGAAATAGAATTAAGTGAGCTGGTAGAGGGGCTGTAAATTCGTTAAAAACAATAATTAAATATTTTATTGTACATTTGCCCTACCACATAACTATTAGAAAACCATTTAATAGTTGAACCATGAAAGATGACAAAGCCCAAAAGGGCAACCATGACGAACATGCCCCCAAAGGCAAAAAGGTAGTATTCATTCCGCCGAACTTTGACCTGAATGATGGACTACCACCCAAAGACAAAGAGGAGTACATCCCCGATTTTTTACCCATGAGCGATGAGCTGTTTGACGAGCTGCCGCCACTGCTGCGTGTAGCCTGCGAGCGACTGCCCGACCGTGAAGGACAAGAAGTTTTTCTGATGGGCGCCATAGGCTTGTTGAGCGGTATGCTGCCCAATGTACAGGGCATGTATATGCGTCGTACCATCCACCCCAACCTGTATTGTTTTATAGTAGGTAAACACGGCACGGGTAAAGGGGCTTTGCTTTGGGCGAAAGACCTTGGAGAAGCTACCGACGCTTACCGAGAGCAACAGGCAAAACAGGCTATCGAGAAGTTTGCAGAAGAACAGGCGCATTACCAAAGACAGGTAAGGCTGTACGACAAGGGCAAGCTGCAAGAGCCACCCGTACCACCCACTCCACCCAAGCATTTAAAGCTGTACCTGCCCGCCAACAGCAGCAAAACTGCCTTGATGCAACTACTGGACGAGAACGATGGCAGGGGTATTATTTTTGAGACAGAGGGCGATACACTGGCAGATATGCTGAAGCAGGACTACGGCAACTTTAACGATGTACTGCGCAAGGGTTTCCACCACGAGCCGGTGAGTTATTTTCGCCGGGCGAACAATGAGGATGTAAAGATCACCCGCCCCATGTTGAGTGTAGTATTGAGCGGTACACAGGGGCAGTTGCACAAACTGCTGCCTACGATAGAGAACGGGCTGTTCAGCCGATTTATGTTTTATGTACTGCAAAGCAGGGCAGGTTTTAAAGACCCGTTTGATGATGAGGGCGGAGATGATGAATACTATTTCGCGCGACTGGCAGACAGGTTTTTAGCCATGTACAAAAAGCTGGAGCATAAAGAAACGCCCGTACAGTTTGCCCTGCACCCCCACCAGCAAAAAGAGTTTGTGCGCTACTTTGCGGCTGTAAAAACAGAGATACAGGAGCACATCAGCGACGACCTGGATGGTACGGTCAACCGCCTCGGGCTCATCACCTACCGCATAGCCATGGTGCTCACCTGCATACGGTTTATTGATAGTTTGGACGGCACACTCAAATGCCTGAAAACAGATTTTAATAATGCCCTCGCCATCAGCACCCACCTGCTGCACTACACCTTACACGTATACGAGCAAATAGAACTGCGCCAAAGCAAAAGCAAAGAGGTAGAGATTGAGGATAAGAAGGAGAAGATAGAAGAAGCTTGCCGGTGTAGAAGTATGGGTATGAGCTACGAGGAGATTGCTGAGCAAGTGTTAGGTAGTAAAACTAAAAGTACCACTGTGTGGCGTTGGGTAGATAAGCATTGCAAAGCTGGTTAGCATACTATTTCATTCCATCCCACTTTTGGGATGGAATGGTTTACTATAAATCTAAAATAGGGTGATTTCACCCTGTTTTACAATACATTTTTATTATATTTTTATATAAAAATATATGTATGAGCTATTTCAAAGATGAAAATGTAACAGAAGATGTTAGAAGAAACCATGCATTCAAGTTGCTTTGTGGATTGAGAGAAGCACTAAGTGTTGCAAGGAGAAGCCAACAGATGGTTCCATATAGAAAGGCTATGGCTTTAATAAAAGATGTAGATGAGGAGCTTTTTAAAGAAGTTAAGCAATTAGTAACAAAGACCAATGAACACGAATTAGTAAAATACTATAGACAGAGAGCATTTTTTACATCAAAAGAGAATAATTCAGAGGTGCTACCTCAAGAGTTAGTACAAGAAGATATAGATATAAATCAGAAGTTATTAGAACAAAATAACGAAGGGGATGATGCCAGTATGATTACGAAAAGAATTATCGAATTAGAAGCTATTCTTGAATTTTTTAACCCAGAAGATATATCAGAAAACAGTTTACTAAATCACGATTTTAATACTTTAAAAAGGTTTGATTTTTTTGAGCAGAAATTATATGAAGATGAAAAACTACAAGACTATTCTTTAGATAATAACAGGGTTTTAAGGATGCGTTTATTACATCCTGATAAAGGGGAAAGAGTAACTGGTACAGATATGGTATATGAACAGTTTGACCTGATTAACAATAGGGTTAGGTTTGTTCATCTACAATACAAAACATGGAACACAAACACGTTATACTTTTCACAGGGTAATGTTAGTGACCAGATAAAAAAACTTGATGGTAATTTATGTCAAAGTGGTTATTGTTCAAATTATTCTAATGGAAAGTACCCAGAAGGTTTTAGGTTCCCTTATTGTGCGGCATTCCTAAGGCCAACAAGTAACTTGACAAGACCAGATGCTAATCTATTTTCTACAGGTGATCATATACCTATTTGCATGGTAAAGAAAATACAAGAAGAAGATGTAAAGTTGACAAACAAAAATATAGTGGGTAGAACCCTTAGTCATAAATTGTTTTCTGATTTATTTATCGATAACTTGTTAGGTTCAAAGTGGATAAGTCTTGACAAACTACAAGAATTCTATGAAGAAAAAGGGATAAATAGCTATGTAGGTAAAATCAGGGTACACGCACAAGAAGTTAATTTTGAAACGGAAGCAGATATAGCGAGAAGGAGTGAAAATTAATTTATCCCATCCCACTTTTGGGATGAAATGAAATACCACATAACAAAACAAAAGTCACCCTGAACTTGATTATCTCGTTCATGATGTCTATTAGTTGACTCAATGAGTGCTTCGCAATTCAGGGTCTAGAGTACTGAGTACATGTTTCGCTAGATGCTGAATCGAGTTCAGCATGACCATGTTTTTGTATGGTTGCTTTACCCCTACGGTCCTCGCCATGAAGAGGGAGAAGAAGGCCCGGCAGCACAGTAGTATTACAGCATAATAGAAATCCCAACCGAGACTTTTGAGGTAATCAAGTCTCGGCGCCTTTTCTTTGGTCCTTTCTTTTTGCGTAAAAAGAAAAGGACAGAGAAAGAACAGTAAAAGATATTATAACAGAAAAAAAGCAGTCAAAATGGCAAAACAACAAACCCCGTGCAACCATATTGGCAAAACTGCACATCCTCTGTAAAGAAACGTACAGAACCTACTAACAACAGGTAAAAATTCGCCAAAGATTACAGAAAACCCGCAAACCGTTTAATAGGTATTTAATACAAATAAGCGTATATTTATTATAGTAGATTTTATAACCAAAAACGCTATCACAATCATGAAAAAGCACAGCAAACGCCCACCACAAGTTTACCTGCCCCTTAAATCATCAAAAATGAGTACATCATTAACCAATAAGCCTGCAAATTTGCGAATACCCCTAAAAAATAAATTGTTGCAGTTAACAAAACTTAACCGTTTTAACAGTCAATTACTACACCCTTAAATACTATTCAGTATTTTTAAACCCTGCTATGAGCATCGCACAACAACAAACAATCAATTACAAAGCCGCCGCATGGACGGTGGGTGTACACCTGTTGTTACTATTATTGTTCTTCCTCATCAACTATACCATACCACAGCTAGAGCCTGTGGAGGATATGGGGGTAGAGGTAAATCTGGGTACTTTCGAAGATGGTTTCGGAGACGATCAGCCCATGGCCGTAGGTGCTCCGGCACCAGAGGTATCGAGTGCTCCGCAAATGAACAACAGCAGCAGCAATGCCCTGCCAACTAATACACCGGAAAGCGACGACCCCGATGCGCCTGCCATCAACGACAGTAAAAAACCAAGCAATACAAACGAGCATAAAACCGTTAACAGCAATCGCAATAACAACAGCACACAACCTGCAACCGACAATGCCAAGCCTGCTCCCAAACCCAAATATCAGTACCCCGGTGCTACGGGAGAAGGGGGCAATAATGCAGGCAGCAATGTAGCGGGCAGTAGCGAGGGCAACACCACAGGTAATGGAGACAGAGGCGTACCCGGCGGTACGGCAGGGGCAGACAATTATGAGGGCACTCCCGGTAATGGCGGTCGTGGTTTCAACTTCAGCCTCGATGGGCGGCACATAGTAGCAGCCCCACCACCCGATGCAGATTTTAAAGAGAGCGGTAAGGTAGTGGTACGCATCACGGTAAATAAAGAGGGTATCATCACCAACAAACGCATTGTATCGGCCAGTAATACACAGCTTAGGAATATTGCTTTGGAGAAGATCAGCCGTATCCGCTTCAATAAAAGTACCACAGCACCCGAAGAACAGTTCGGGAGTATTACCTTTGTATTCAAAACACGTTCTTAGGCGTATATGTCAGCAGAAAATACTTACGAGCAAACAATCAGTTATTTATACGAGCAGTTGCCCATGTTTACCCGTGTAGGTGCGGCAGCTGTTAAGAAAGACCTCACTAACACGCTTAAACTTTGCGAGGCACTCAACAACCCGCATCAAAAGTTCAAGAGCATACACGTAGCAGGCACCAATGGTAAAGGCAGTGTGAGCCATATGCTGGCAGCTATGTTTCAGCATGCGGGGTATAAGGTAGGTTTGTACACCTCTCCGCACCTGGTAGATTTCAGAGAACGGATACGCATCAATGGCAATGCTGTCAGTAAAAATTGGGTGGTAGATTTTGTAGCAAAACACCAACAGTCTATAGAAGAGATAGAGCCTTCGTTCTTCGAGATAACGGTAGCCATGGCCTTCCAGAAGTTTGCAGAAGAAGAGGTAGATATTGCCATACTGGAAACAGGCATGGGCGGCAGGCTGGACAGTACCAACGTGGTCACACCAATACTATCTGTGATCACCAACATCGGGTACGATCATATGGATTTCCTCGGTAACACACTGGCAGAAATTGCAGGAGAAAAAGCAGGTATTATAAAAGAAGGTGTGCCGGTGGTCATCGGTGAGCAGCACGAGGAAACAGAGCAGGTATTCTTCGAGCAGGCAGTACACAAGCATACGGTATTGTATCATGCTTCTGCCATGTGGGATATGGTGCGCACCAACAGCAATTTAAAAACACAAACCTTTAAGGCCGTTAACCGTGCACGCAGAGAAATGTATGATGTGGTTACCGACTTACTGGGCGACTATCAATCTTCTAACATAAAAACAGCATTAGCCGCCAGAGAGGTTTTGGTATCCTCGGGCATGGCAGATCTTCCTTTCGATACCGCCATAGCTGCGCTGGAACATGTAAAGAAACTAACAGGGCTGCGCGGCAGGTGGGATGTGCTGCAAGACGAACCACTTATTATAGCAGATGTGGCACACAACCCCAACGGACTTACGTTTGTACTGCAACAATGGGCAAATGTAACCGCTGCTAAAAAACACATTGTGCTGGGTTTTGTAAAAGATAAAGAGGTAGACAAAGCACTGCAACTATTCCCCAAAGATGCTACCTACTACTTCTGCAATGCAGATATACCACGGGCTATGGCAGCCAGCGAGGTAAAGAAAAAAGCAGCGGAGTTTGGCTTAGCAGGGGATGTGTTTGGCACAGTAGCCGATGCGGTAAAAGCCGCCAGAGAAGCTTTGGGTAAAGAAGATGCATTATTGATAACGGGCAGCATTTTTGTTACAGGAGAAGCTATAGATTACCTCAACATCAACAATGGGCTGCTATTTCCCACGACCCTGGAAGAGTACAATTAGGGTATACATCATGATCTTGAAGTCCAGCATCAGAGAGCAGTTCTCGATGTACAGCAGGTCGTACTTCATACGCTCTATCATCTCGTCTACATTCTCTGCATAGCCAAACTGTACCATACCCCAGGATGTTAGCCCCGGTTTTACCTTGTGCAGGTATTTATAGTGCGGGTGTGTTTCTATGATCTTGTCTATAAAATACTGACGTTCGGGTCTTGGTCCTACAAGGCTCATATCACCCAGCAGTATGTTTACAAATTGCGGCAGCTCATCTATGCGCCACTTCCTCATAAACTTACCCCAAGGTGTAATGCGCGTATCTTCTTCGCTGGACAATGCAGGGCCGTTCTGTTCTGCATCTGTATACATAGAGCGGAACTTGTAAATGTAAAACGGCTTACCAAATAAACCCACCCTTAGTTGCCTGTATATAATAGGCCCTTTAGACGATGTCCTTACACGCAATGCTGCAAACAAATACAAAGGAGACAATATCACCAATGCAAATAAAGATGCGAATATATCAATAACCCTTTTACAAACACGTTGCCAATCTGGCATCAGGTTGGGGTAAATATGTATCAGTACCGCATCATACACATTGCTGGTTTTTACTGATCCTGAAAGGATATCATATAAGTCCGGCTGTATCTTCACTACCACAGGGCGGTAGCTTAGGCGTGTCAGTATATTCTCCAGCAAATGGTGTTCCGATGAGTCTACTGCTACAATCACCTCTTCTATCTCGTGCTCATCAATTATCTGCTCAAACTCATTTAAATGTCCCAGCTGTGGTAAATGCCGGCTCATGCCATTACCATTCTCTTTGTTAGAGTAGATGAACCCTTTGAAGATGTTACCCAATACTTTGGGGCTATTCTTCACTTTTTGGTAAATGTCAATTGCCTGCTTATTGCCACCAATAACAAGTGTATTAAAACCTACCTTCCCTTCTATCAAATTGCTTTTAACATGGTTCAACAACAACATGCGTAAAAACAAAGTAGCTGCTGTATGTATAAACAAGTACCTACCCGTGATCTTTATAAAGTAAGAGTAGTCTGCGGCATCGTTAGCAAATATCAGTATCGATATGATGACACTACCCAATATGCAGGAAATAAGTGTTCTGTTGATCTCGTCCAGACGGGATTTTCTGTACAGGTCAAAATACGTCCCCGACATCATGTACAGCAGTAGCCAACTACCCGGTATTACTACCAGGCTCATAAAGTAATCTTTTATAGAAAACTGCCCAAAGGCAAACCAAGAGTCCAGATCGCCCAATACATAATGCCTGTATCCCCAAAACAACAGCCAAGCGCCAAGCGCCGCTATATAATCTAATAGCAGTAGCCTTTTTACAGCTGTTCTTTTAAGTCCGGTAAGGCGCATTTAGTTTAAAATGAAACTACTTTAATGTTGTCTAACAATACATAGCCATCAGAGTATCCGTCTGGTAAACCGCATTTTATCAGGAGCTTAAAATCTTTACCCAGGTAAGTAGATGTATAGGTGGCTAAATCTATATATATCTTCTTCCAGGTACCGGTAGGGTTGACACCAACAAAATAGCTGAGTGCTTCAAACCCGTTATCCAGTGTATTATACATACCTATTTCAAAAGGTATGGAGCATTTATAATTTAGTTCAAGATAAGCTTCACCATCTGTAATATCAAAGGGAGAAGTTGTAATGATCTCTGAGTAAGTGTTGGTTTTGTCTACATATATATACCCTGATCTGCTGCCGGAGTGTACTTTAGTAGCGTCACTTGTTTGTACTATAGAGGTATCGCCAATAGCCCCTTCTATGTATGGGCTAAAAGAGTTGCCCAGTTCAAAATCTTCTTTGTACTGAAATACTGCCGATGTTATGTAGCTGGTAGTAGGTGTATATTCAAATACATTACCCGGATTGGTTTTTAATGTCACAGTATCAAAAGAGTAGAAAGTATACTGCGGCTGCAGGTCGTATAAACCATTTAGCGCAATTGCAGGCGCTACAGATATAATACCCTGATCACCTTCTGTTATCACAGGCACATTACATGGTAAATCAAAAACACCAACGGGGTCGTTATTATAATACATCCACACACTGGTAATGGCGGTAGATACCGGGCCTTCTTCCTGTGGCTTGGTTTGTTTGAAACTAAAACTGTCTATTTTGACGTATGTCGGTACCGGTTCAGACGGGTTGATGACATCACACCCCACTATCCCTATTGAAAAGGATATAAACAATAACAAAATATTTAACCTCATCTGTGCAATAAATCTAAACTGCTTACGTTGAAAACGCATTTTTACCCTCAAATATTGTGCTAAACGCTGTGAAGTTCGTTGTGTTGGCTCATTTTCTTTAGTATTTGATGGGCTACATCCATAGCCTGGTAGCCATCATATACAGAAACACGAACATCTGTATCGTTTTTAATTGCGTCTGCAAACTCTTGCAGTTCCATCCTGATAGCGTTAACAGGCTTAACATCAGGCATTTGTACCGATAGTGTTTTACGTTCACCGCTCGGCACTTCTATAGGCAAGTCAAATTGCCCTTTAGGAGCATCTGCCTCTTTTAATTGTATTATTTCTGTCTTTTTTTCTAAAAAATCTATGCCGATGTAGGCGTCTTTTTGAAAAAGGCGCATTTTACGCATCTTCTTCATAGATATTCTGCTGGATGTAAGGTTGGCCACACACCCGTTATCAAACTCTATTCTCGCATTCGCAATGTCTGCAGATTCGCTCACTACAGATACCCCACTGGCAGATATGCGTCTTACCGGAGATTTTACCAAATGCATCACAATATCAATATCATGAATCATCAGGTCTAGTATTACAGATACATCTGTACCCCTTGGGTTGAACTGTGCCAGCCTGTGCGCCTCTATAAACATGGGTTGCAGCTTCTGTTCTTCCAACGCAAGGTATGCGGGGTTGTAGCGCTCTACATGCCCTACCTGACATTTTACATTGGCTTCTTTTACCAGGTGTACCAGCTCTTGGGCTTCTTCTAACGACTGCGCCAACGGCTTTTCTATAAATATGTGTTTACCTGCCTGCAGGCATTTTTTAGCTATCTCGTAGTGGGTGATGGTAGTAGAAACAATATCCAGTGCATCAGTATCCTCAATCAGCTGGTCTATACTGGCATAGCTCTGTACACCATACTCTTGCGCTGCGGCTGCAGCCTTCGAGGCATCGGGATCGAAAAAACCGACAAACTCAATGCCTTCTACTTCTTTCCATTGGCTGATGTGAATCTTACCTAAATGGCCTGCGCCAAATACACCTATTTTTAGCATTTATAGCTCGTTATTGCTTTAGTCGCCGCAATATACAATAAACAAGACACTAAATCAGCCCATCATCGGCCATACTGCAATAATCATTTCCACCAACAATAATATGGTCCAGCAGCTTAATGTCCATCATGTTTGCAGACTCTTTCAGCTTCATTGTCATGGCTATATCTTCTCTGCTTGCTTTTAGATTGCCCGACGGGTGGTTATGCCCTACTATTATTTTGGTAGCATTGTTCAGCAAGGTGTTTTTGAGGATGATGCGTATGTCCGCCACAGTACTGTTCAGCCCGCCCTTACCTATATTTTCAGAACGGATGACTTTGTTTGAGTTGTTGAGGTACAATACATAAAACACCTCGTGCGCAAGATCGCGCAACAATGGTATCAGTATCTCTGCAGCATCTTTACTTTGTTTGATAACGGGGCGGGTAACTCCGGCAGCAGCCTGCCTGCGTCTGCCCAGCTCCAATGCTGCGGCTATGGTAATGGCTCTGGCTTCACCAATACCTTTGGGTTGCTGCAATGCCGCCACATCCAGCCTGCCCAGATCGTGCAGGTTATTATTCGCTAATTGTAAGATATCGCGTGCAAGGTCAAGCGCAGAACGTTCTTTTGTACCGCTGGATATGAGTATCGCCAACAGCTCTGCATCTGTTAATGCAGCAGGTGATTTATGCAGCAGTTTTTCTCTGGGGCGTTCATCTTCTGCCCAATTCTTGATGCTGTTGGGTTGGTTCATCGTAATAGTTTGCAACTAAACTAAAGGTTTATTTGTTAAACAAACGCCATTGTTTATAGGCTTATAAGTTATAATTCAACAGGTAATTTTACCTTAGCACTTAATTCAGAAACAGATTTTGGACTGTAAGGTTACATACATACCATACAAGCAAACAGGATATTACTCGCCGCTGGTGACGGATTACCTGGACAGCAATAAAGCATTGAACGCTTTTTACCAATTTGCACCGGATAATACCGGTATTGAACAAGCTATTGCCAAACGAACTGATTTTCCTGTAGACAGAGCGGCGTTGGTATCCATACTTCGCAACCAGTACAGTGGTCATAATACCTCTGAACAGTTGGAAAATAATATAGCTGCACTTGGTAACGACAATACATTTACCATCTGCACAGCGCACCAGCCCAATTTACTGACGGGGTATTTATACTTTATCTACAAAATAGTACATGCCATAAAACTGACAGACGAGCTGAACCAAAAGCATGCAGACAAACATTTTGTGCCTGTATACTTTATGGGTAGTGAAGATAACGATCTCGATGAGTTGGGCAAGTTCAGGTATGCAGACGAGCAATATGTATGGGATGCTAACGGACAAACAGGGGCTGTAGGCAGAATGGACACTAAAAGCCTGAAGCCTTTATTAAATAAGCTATTCACAAAGCTGGGTCCGCCCAACGAGCATACAGAAAAGCTAAAAGAGCTGATAACAGAAGCTTACCAGGGGAAGAAGAATATTGCAGCGGCTACCAGACATTTAGTAAACGAGTTGTTTGGTCATTACGGTTTAGTGGTGTTCGACCCCGATGACGCAGCAGTGAAGCAACAAGTGGTAGATATTTTTGAAGACGATCTTATCAACCACACAGCCAACACACTGGTTAGCCAACAGGCGGGCATACTAGCCGAACAATATAAAGCACAGGCATACCCGCGCTTCATCAACCTGTTTTATTTAAAAGGTGATGTGCGTGAACGTATAGAGCGACAGGATGATAAATGGGTGGTGTTGAACACCGACATATCGTGGAGTAAAGATGAATTATTAAATGAGCTAAAGAGCCACCCAGAGCATTTCAGCCCGAATGTGATACTAAGAGGATTATTACAGGAACGCCTGTTACCCGATGTAGCATTTATAGGTGGTGGTGCAGAGGTGGCCTATTGGTTTCAACTAAAAACGGTGTTTGCGCATTATAAAGTGTTCTACCCTGCTATACTGCTACGTCAGTCTGTACTATGGGCAGAGAAAAAGTATAACGACCTGCAAGAACAGCTGGAATTAACTGACGAGCAGATCTTCATGAAAGAAGATGAGTTGAAAAAGCACTTTGCACACAAGAATACAGAGAAACACCTTACGCTGGATGAAGAGCAAATGGCTATTGAGGAGCTGCTAAACAAGCTGAAAGAAAAAGCCGAACAGGTAGACAATACCTTATCTTCATCTGCTGAGGCAGTAATAACTAAGATCAACTACCAGATTAAAGTTTTAGAGCAAAAAATGCTGCGTGCAGAAAAGCGCAATATGGATGTAGACCTGCAACGCGTAGCACGTTTAAAACAAGGGCTATTCCCCAAAGATAGCCTGCAAGAGCGACAAGAGAACTTCATCAGCTACTATACTATATACGGTGATGGTTTTATTAAGATGCTGTACAAGCACATACAGCCATTAAAAAACCAGTTTCTGATGATCTCTGAATGCTAATATTCAACAAGCTTTAATAACTTTGCATAGATTTAAAAATTCAAAACAATGAAAAAACTAATACTATTATCAGCCTTGCTTTTACCGGTATTGTCTTTCGCACAGCCGGGTCCTTTAGATATTCATGTCGGTATAAAGGGTGGTGCTAATTTTTCAAAGCTGTCGGGTAATACCTGGACAGGTGGTTACCGCAGTGGCTTGCATGGTGGTCTTTTCTTTAGTGCAGGTGTTAAAAAAATTGGTGGTCAAATAGAAGCCATATACAGCAACAGCACATTTACCGCTCAGGGAGACAGGTTGTACAACCTAAACAAAATATCACCTGTTCTGAACGATTTGAAAGACACCTCTAACAACGGGAGCTTTTCTGTAAGTCATATAAGCGTGCCTATACTTTTGAATTTAAAGTTGTTTGGTAATGCCGTAATTCAGCTTGGGCCTCAATACACGCAGCAAATTTCTGTAAAGGATAAAGACAATATGGTAAAAGACCCGGATAACTTCTTTAAGACAGCAAATATGTCCGGAGTTGTGGGATTGTGGTTAAAACTACCTTTGAAGTTAAATGCTGGTGTACGCTATACTTTCGGGCTATCAGACCTGAACAGCATGCCTACCAGCGAAACATGGAAGAACAATACCATACAAGTTCACGTAGGTTTTGCCTTCAAATAAAAACATGACTTAATACTTAATAAAAAACAGGAGACGGTATCCGCCTCCTGTTTTTTTATGTACCACAGTCTGGTAAATGATATTAAATCACTTACAAAACAGCATTAAATGGTATTGAGAATTACAGAGAAGATGGCGCCTCTAACTTATTAGGGCAACCATATTTGCTTGTAGATGTACAAGAAGCTGCGGTCATCACTACCATTGCTACAATGGCTATCACTGCTACTACACGATTCATTGTTGAGTTT
The DNA here is from genome assembly GCA_030429205.1 of Bacteroidia bacterium. Lineage (GTDB taxonomy): Bacteria > Bacteroidota > Bacteroidia > Chitinophagales > Chitinophagaceae > UBA5543. Next base: position 1,295,067 of record JAUICZ010000001.1, on the reverse strand, counting down.
TTTTGCATTTTGTTTACCTTGTTAAATAAATTTAATCGTCCCTTATATTTCAAACGAAGATAATAAAATTTAATGAAGCGCATACACTTTATAGCTATCGGCGGTGCGGTAATGCACCAGCTGGCTTTAGCACTACACAGACAAGGGCATATTGTAACCGGCAGCGACGATGAAATTAACGACCCGGCACGTACAAACCTTTCAGAATCAGGCATTTTGCCCGATGCAGAAGGTTGGCACCCCGAACGAATTACACAAGATTTAGATGCTATTGTATTGGGTATGCACGCTAAAGCAGACAACCCGGAACTGGTAGCGGCTCAAAATATTAACATACCTATATATTCTTTTCCCGAATACGTATACGAGGTATCAAAAAACAAAAAACGGGTGGTAATAGCAGGTAGCCATGGTAAAACTACCATTACATCTATGATCATGCATATACTGCGTAATCAAAACATTGAGTTCGATTATCTGGTAGGTGCCAAAGTGCAAGGATTCAGCCAATCTGTACAACTTACAGATGCCCCAGTTATTTTACTGGAAGGTGATGAATATCCCGCTTCAGTCATTGAGAAGAAGCCGAAAGTATTCTTCTACCATCCCCACATTACGGTATTAAGCGGTATTGCGTGGGACCATATCAATGTATTCCCCACATACGAAATATACCGCAACCAGTTTGAGCAATACCTGCAAGGCATAGAAAAAGATGTGCCTATATACTATAATAATGAAGACGAAGAGGTTAAAGCAGTAGTAGCATCATCTGCTCAACACCTGAAAGCCACCCCATACCAAACACCAAAATATCATTATAACAACGAGCAACCTGTGCTGGAAACAGAGCATGGCGATGTTGAGGTATCTGTATTCGGGGCGCATAACCTGCTGAATATGCAGGCCGCATTTGCAGTATGTGAAGAGCTGGGGGTGAGCAGGGCAGACTGTTACAAGGCTATAAAAGACTTTACAGGTGCAGCACGCCGTTTAGAAAAGGTGATTGATGAAGAGCAATTAACTGTATTTAGGGATTTTGCGCACGCCCCTTCTAAACTAAAAGCAACGCTCAATGCGGTAAGAGATGCATATGCGAACCATCAGCTGATAGCCTGCTTTGAACTACACACATACAGCAGCTTGAGTGAAGAATTTTTAAAAGAATACAACGGCAGTATGCATAGTGCTGACGATGCCGTAGTGTACTTCAGCCACCATGCCATAGACCTTAAAGGCCTGCCTGAGTTAAAGAAAGAAGAGGTAGCACAACATTTTAATACAAATGGATTAACAGTTGTAGATAACAAAAGCGAGCTGGAGCAACATGTTACACAATTATTAAATAACAGCACCAAACCTGTATGTTTATTGCTGATGAGCTCCGGCACATTCGACGGAATTGATTGGAAAACCGTATGTTCGCAGCGTATTAAGTAAAAACACATAGTAATGGCTGAACTTGCGCTGAAACGACCTATCATCTTTTTCGATCTGGAAACTACAGGTACTGATACCGCTAAAGACAGAATAGTAGAACTGGCACTGATAAAGATGAACCCCAATGGCAGCAAAGACAAGTATATTAAACGCATCAACCCAACAATACCCATACCTGCCAGCTCAACAGAAATACATGGCATAACCGATGAAGATGTGGCAAGTAGCCCAACCTTTAAACAAATAGCAAAAGAGCTATATGAGTGGATGAAAGGTTGCGACCTGGGTGGTTATAATGCAACCAGATTTGATATACCGGTATTGGCAGAAGAGTTTCTACGTGCAGATGTGACTGTAGACTTTACAGAACGCAGCTTTGTAGATGTACAGCAGATCTTCTTCAAAATGGAGGCGCGTACTTTGAGTGCAGCATATGAATTCTATTGTAACAAGAGCTTAGAAAATGCCCATAGCGCAGAGGCCGACACGGAAGCGACTATAGAAGTACTACAAGCTCAGCTGGATAAATATAGTGACCTTGAAAACGATATGAAGGCACTGCACAACTTTACCGGTGGCGAGGGATTGGTAGACTATGCACGCCGAATGGTGTTGAAAGACGGGCACCCTGTTTTTAACTTTGGGAAATACAAAGGACAGAAAGTAGAACAAGTATTTACGGATCAACCACAATACTACGACTGGATGATGAATGCTGATTTTGCATTGCATACCAAGCAAAAAATCACTGAAATCTTCACCAAAATGAAGCTTAAAAATTCCAGTTTCAAATCTTAGCTATTTATTAAGGACTGGTAGCCCAGAATTTCTTATTTTCGACCTCTAATTTTTGCCCGATTTGGACAAGCTTGTAATTATACCAACATATAACGAGAAAGAAAACATTGAAAGGATCATGCTAAAGGTTCTTTCGCTGGCTGGTAGTTATCATATACTTATTGTGGATGATGGATCTCCGGATGGTACCGCAGACATTGTTCGCAGCCTGATGGAAAAGTACCCCAACGAAGTGCACATGTTAGAACGCACAGGCAAATTGGGATTAGGAACAGCTTATATAGCAGGTTTCAAATGGGCACTCCGCAGAGATTACGAATATATATTTGAGATGGATGCCGATTTCTCTCACAACCCTGACGACCTGCTTAGGTTACATCAGGCATGTGTTGCGGGGGCAGATGTTGCAGTAGGCTCCAGATATGTAAGTGGAGGTAAATTAGTTAATTGGCCATGGGATAGAAAACTCATTTCTCGTGGTGGTGCTTTTTATACAAAGTTAATTACATGGATGCCCGTTAACGACCCTACTGCCGGCTTTATTTGTTACCGCAGAGAGGTTCTAAAGGCTATTCCTTTATCAGATGTACAGTTTGTAGGTTATGCCTTCCAGATAGAAATGAAGTACCGCGCGTGGAAGTTGGGATTCAAAATTAAAGAAGTGCCGATCACTTTTGTGGACAGGAAAGAAGGAACTTCTAAAATGACATCCGGCATTATTCACGAAGCCATGTTTGGAGTTTGGAAGATGAGAGGGTTTACACACAAACGCTCTAACTAACCATTCCCCCACTCTTTTATAGTACCTGTATTTTGTCGCAACACCTCTGTTGCCGCAGGCCCCTCGCTGAACAAAATATCCAAAGCGCTCATATTCGGCAAAAAGCCATTACGCTCTTCAAACAGTTGATAGTATATGCTATTATCTATTGCCCTTAGCTCCATGCCCGGCTTCACACCTTTTCGCAGATCTGCGTGATCCTGATATTCCTTTCTGTAAACATCAGCTTCTTCCATGTTAAAAGAGATACCTAAATGCTTCTTCAACCAGTTTGTTGTTGTTGCATTAAAATGACACAAATGGGTATACTCCTGCCCGAATAAGTGATTTAATTCAGGTATATAATATTCAAAATACGGAGCCCTGCCATATACAGAAGTTATGGTACGCAAGTGGTTCTTCTTCCAATCCTCAGTATTGTCTATCTGCACTTCATTCATTGGTGTCCTCTGGTTGCGCCCTTTCATTAGGGGTATACTCAACATAATACCACCATTTGCACCTGCAATGTAATACCGGTTTCGGTAGCTCATTTTTTCGTAATGCTCTGCCACATCAAATATTACATGATCTGCATTCAAAACATTTACCCACCAAAACAAATTAGGAAACGGCACATATGGACTAACAACCTGCTGCATAAACGCTAAGTAAAGCTATTTCTGTATTTTGCGAAAAAATAAGAGAAAATGATTCGTGGCATAACATTGTGTTGTTTGTTTATTGTATGGTGTAAAATGGGGTTAGCCATCGAGGTATTACCTGCTTACAATATTTTCTATACAACTAAAGATAAAGCACTACAACCTTACCTTGAGCTGTACTGGCAGGTAGATGCCAACACACTGAATTTTCATAAAGACAGTACAGGCATATGGCTGGACAAAATAAAAACAGAACTGACTATAGGTTGTGATACAGGTATCATTACCACACAGAAATACTACCTCAAAACAACACCTGCAAATTCATTAAGAGCAGCTCAACTGCAGAACATTGTAGACTTGCACCGTATATCATTACCCGAAGGCAAAGTTTATTATAACCTGATACTGACGGATGCCAACAACGAAGTATCTATATATGAGCATAGCGATACTATTAATGTACCTGAGGCATATGAAAAAACCCACTACAGCCGCATACAGTTATTGGATACTGCTTATGAGTCAGACCAAAAGAACAACATCTTTTACAGAGCAGGGCAACTACAAATACCTCTTTGCCTGAACTTTTTAGACGATAACCGTAAGCACATACATGCTTATACCGAACTCTATAATGCTCACAAGATCAACGATAGCTTACTACCCTTAACTGAAGACATCTACATATCTAAAAAAGAATACGGATCGGTTGAACATGAATTACACAATACAGATACACTAAATACTATACAAGAGATCATACCTATACAACACTCTATGAAGATAGATATGTTACCCTCGGGCAACTATTATTTGAACTATGTGCTTAAAGACAAAAAAGGCAAGGATGTTACCAAGCAAAGTTTATTTTTTCAGTTGATCAACATGAACCCCGTTGTAAAAAAAGACACCAGCACACAGCCAGCATGGGAAAAGGTAAATGTGCTTGAACTCAGCGAAACATTTGTTCATAAATACACTACAGCACAACTGAAGGCTATTTTGAAAATGTTACTACCCATCAGTTCAAAATCAGAACATGCAAACATTGAGATATTTTTAAGTGAGCCTGATGACACTTATATGCGCTACTTTATTTACAACTTTTGGAAAGCCAGGTCTACTGGCGATGCAGAGAAAGGCTGGGAGAAGTACACCAAAAAAGTAAAAGAAGTAAACCGCTTATTTGGCTCATCAATAACTGCCGGATATGAAACAGATCGGGGCTTCTATCAACTGAAGTACGGAGAGCCTGACCAACGGGTAATAGTTACAAACGAGCAGGGCGCATTCCCATACGAGATATGGGTATATAATGCCCCGGGCACTCAAAGCACCCAAGGGGTATTTCTATTTTACAGTCCGGAGTTTATGATCAACGATTATAAGCTGCTACACTCAACCGTAATTGGTGAAACAAGAAATACTGCTTGGCGTAGCTTACTGTATAAAACAGGACAAGCTTCGGATAACTTAAATTCGCGGGCAGAACAAATTATCAGAAACAAATAATCAATGAAAATTCATTTTTATAAATACCATGGCACGGGCAACGATTTTGTCATTATCGACAATCGCTCGGGAGGAGTTGAATTGAATCGTGACCAGATTGCTTTTTTATGTGACAGACACTTCGGTATAGGTGCCGACGGGCTGATGCTACTGGAATATGAAGACGGCTACGATTTTAGAATGGTATATTATAACGCAGATGGTAATGAAAGTACTATGTGTGGCAACGGCGGCAGGTGTATTACAGCTTTTGCACAGAAACAAGGTGTAGTAAAAGACACTGCTCACTTCATAGCTATTGACGGGCCACATGATGCTACGCTTAATCAGGATGGTACAATAGCATTGGGAATGCAGCAGGTTAAAGACATTACTTTTAACGAAGGGCATAGCATACTTAATACAGGCTCACCTCACTACGTAAAATGGGTTGAGGATATTAATACCGTTGATGTTTATGCTGAAGGTAAGGCCATCAGAAATGAAGAACATTTTCAACCAAAAGGTATTAATGTGAATTTTGTACAGGTAACCGATAATGGCGAGATAAATGTGCGTACCTATGAGCGTGGTGTTGAGGATGAAACGCTAAGCTGTGGTACCGGCGTAACGGCATCTGCCATTGCGACAGTCAAAAATAAAACCGGCAACTTTAATACATCCATTAATACCCCCGGAGGAAAATTGGCTGTAAGCTTTACCAAGCCTACATCTGACAGTGCCACCGATGTTGTACTTACAGGGCCCACACAACTCGTTTTTGAAGGCGACATAGAAATTTAGCATAGTATTTGCCTTGTATACATTAAACACATACAATATGAGGCAAAAAGAATTAGCATTATCCGTTTTAGCTGTTACGTTCAGCACCTGTGTTATTGCAGGAGACATTAAAAGACTGGAAACACAGATCAACAGATATGCAAAATCTGAACAAAAAATATGCAGATTAGCAACTGTTAATAAAGAACAGTCAGACTCAAAACTAATACCATCTATCCTTGAGCTAACGGCAAAGTAACCTGAGGGGCAACAAGTGGTAGCTGCAATATTTGCACAGAGTAGTCATAACCGGTCTTTTACAGTTTAGCATTTCGTTAAGAATGTTTAGATTTTCTAGCACAGATTTTGTTTTAAAGTTCTTAAAGAACAATTATGAAACAAAAAACATTCTTATTAGCAATTCTTTCGGTTGGGTTAACTATCACCGGGTATGCTCAACACGAAAACAAAGCTACTATTCAGACAAATGCTCCTGATGTTTCAAAAGCTGTAAGCATGGGCGTAACCCAAGCAGCATTAAAGGCAGGAAATCATCCTAGTTTAGCCATAGAAAATTCTGACTTAAAAAAACTACAGCTATTAGCTGCTACACAACCACCAACTAAGTCTGTTGGAAAGGCTCAAACAGCACAACCTTCATATAAAGCAATTTCCAGCAAAGAAGCTTCTTTATTATATCGCGCAACTTCGAAATAACTCTGACAATTTGTTAGCGATATTGTTTTAGATTTACGGCATGAACAGGTTATTACATCCTATTTATTATTGCTCTGCTTTTCTTGTACTTATGTCGGCTTTTAGCTGTACCGGTGGCAAAACTGTTTCAACAGGCTCTGGCAGTACAAATAGCATATCTACAGAAAATGTTAATAATGCTGCTAGAAGTCAGGAAGCGACCAGTAAGCCTGGTGAGTTTTTGCGGGCTAAAGATGATAACGGCGAAGAACAAATGCTGAAAGTACAGGAGTAACTATTTCAAGCTTACATAATTTTCAAGTGGCAGGCGTTTGGCTATAGATCGTGCCAATGTCATTTCATCAGCATATTCCAACTCACCACCAAAAGCTATACCACGAGCAATGGTGGTGATGTTCACTTTTGCATCCTTTAATTGTTTGGCAATGTAGTATACTGTTGTATCCCCCTCAATGGTCGGGCTTAATGCCATTATTAGCTCCTCAACACCATCGTTAGCAACACGGTCGCACAATGTATTTATATTGAGTTGATCAGGGCCTATGCCATCCAGCGGGGATAATATCCCTCCCAATAAGTGATAAGTACCATTGTACTGTTGCGTACTTTCTATAGCTATCACATCGCGAATATTTTCTACCACACATACTTGCGCTCTGTTTCTAGAGGTATTGCTGCATATTTCGCACTGCTCCTTATCCGATACATTATGACAGGTTGTACAAAACTGAATCTCCCTTCTCATACGTGCTACAGCATCCGTAAACATCTCAACTTCTGCCAGATCTTTCTTCAATAACTGCAACACCATACGCAAAGCAGTTTTCTTGCCAATACCCGGCAACTTTGCAAACTCATTTACCGCATCTTCTATCAACTTAGAGGAAAACACCATGCTGCAAATTTATCATAAATAAAAAAAGTGGGAAGCTGTGCCTCCCACTTTTTAAAACAAATATGTTGTTATCAAATTACTTGATATGAAATTTATTAGAGATTGTCTTGTCGTTTGTAGTCAACTGTAAAATATACAATCCGCTGTTCATTTTACCTAAGTTGATCTCAACATCCTGGATACCGTTTAAACCGCTACCCAAATCTTGTGTATGAACTACTTTACCTGTAATGTCTATAACATTTACTGTAGCGCTGTTGTTTGTACCGAAGTTGTACTTCATGTTTAACTTATTAGTTACCGGATTAGGGTAAAGAATAAATGCTTCTGTACTGTTTTTAGTAACACCATCTACATCCGTTAGCCAGTAGTTAACCTCTACATTAGTACAAGTTTTGTTGTTTCCTGCAGGATCAGTAACATTTGGACTCGTAGAAATTGGTCTGATGAAAACACTGTCACACCAGTCGATGTTACGAGGACCAGAAGAAGTGATTGCAGAACCTGCAGACAATGTAACAGGGTTGTTTTGAGGCACGATAGTTACACTATCACCCATTTTCAAGTTGTTTGTAAAAGTAGTACCTGCAACTGCTACAAATGTAGTCCAAGGAGTTCTGATAGCAATAGTATCACCGTTTAAGGTAGAATCTGTTCCGTTGTTGAATATACGCCATGCAAAATAGTAAGGAGTGCTACCATTGATCAATAGCTTATCACCGCTTTGCATTAAAGAAACTGTTGATGTTGCACTGTAGAAGTGTTTGATCGTTAAATCAACTGTTCTTTGCGCAAAAGAAGTACTTGCTAAAGCAACAAAAAGGAATAATAAGTAAATACGTTTCATATATATAATTTTAATTGTGAAGGCTAAAGATATGTAAATCTTCTAAAAAGAAGTAATGGCCAGTACTTAACATGCTTATTTTCACCCTATTATTAACCCAAAACTATAATCATGACAATCTAATTTCAAAACCATGACAAATCACTACTTCAGCTTATCGTTTTGACGGTGTCTTTCGGCATCTCTAGTAGTTTTCTTCTCTATATTTTTTTTGAGTGCCTCAGTCAGATCTACCCCTGTTTGGTTGGCCAAACACATCAACACCCACAGTACATCTGCCATCTCATCTGCAATATCTTTACCCAGGTCAGATTCTTTTGACGACTGATCACCGTACTTACGCACCATTAATCTGGCCAACTCTCCGGTTTCTTCCATTAATATCCCAAGGTTGGTCAACTCGCTAAAATATCGCACACCTATTGTTTTTATCCATTCATCCACCTGTTGTTGCGCTTGTTTTATTGTAATATCCATCATTCACATTTTAAAGGGTGAGTAAAATACATAATAGTCAGTTTGATTTTTAACTTTTGCCTTGCACTCTATTTGTTAGTTTACACAAAAAAGCAGAACTTAACTTTTTGAATATTAACCATATGCCAGCATACGCATCGGATACAGAAGCTGCAAAAGCACTTACTGAGCATTATACTCAAATCAAAGAATCGATCGCCAAAGTCATTGTAGGACAGGATGATGTGGTCGATAAACTGATCATATCCATTCTATGTAATGGGCACAGCCTTTTGGTGGGCGTACCGGGCCTGGCAAAAACCTTGCTGGTAAAAACAGTGGCAGATGTGCTGGATCTTTCTTTTAAGCGCATACAATTTACACCAGACTTAATGCCAAGTGACATTATAGGTGCAGAAATACTGGACGATAACAGACAGTTCCGTTTTATTAAAGGACCTGTATTCGCCAATATTATACTTGCTGATGAAATCAACCGTACTCCGCCAAAAACACAGGCAGCATTGCTAGAGGCTATGCAGGAACGAAATGTAACTGCGGCAGGACACCTATACAAACTTCCATCACCCTTCTTTGTACTAGCTACCCAGAACCCGATTGAACAGGAAGGTACATACCCCCTGCCCGAAGCACAGCTGGATAGGTTTATGTTCCACATTATGCTGGACTACCCCAGCCATGCAGAAGAAGTTGAAATAGTAAAAAGCACAACCGGCATACAGGACATCTCTTTACCTAAGGTGATGGATGCGGCAACCATACAGGAGTTTCAAAACCTGATCAGGAAAGTACCTGTACCTGAAAATGTATTAGAATACGCCGTATCGCTGGTACACAAAACAAGACCGAGCAATGCCGATGCTCCTGAAGCAACAAAAAACTACATTGCTTATGGTGCGGGGCCCAGGGCATCTCAATATCTGGTATTAGGTGCAAAATGTCACGCGCTATTAAATGGCAAGTATTCACCCGACATTGAAGACGTACAAGCTATGGCTATGGAGGTTTTACGTCACCGTGTAGTAAGAAATTATAAAGCTGAGGCAGAAGGGGTATCTCAGGAAGAACTCATCAAACAACTTTTTTAACATGAGTGGAACTATTGAAAAAGCTAATTTTCTCAGAAACGAATTTATAACTTACTTACGCAAGATACCTGCAGGTGAAGAACCAAGGTGGGGTAAAATGACCCCACACCAAATGATAGAACACATGAGTTATTCTATGCGCCAGGCTAGTGGTAAAGAAAAGTATGAGTTGTTGACCAAGGAAGAGTATCTACCTAAGATGCAAGCCTTTATGATGAGTGAAAAACCGTTTAAAGAAAATACGCCGAACCAATTATTGCCAGACACACCACCACCACCAAAACACGAAACTATTGAAGCCTCTCTTAAAGAATTGCAAGATGAGATAGAGCATTTCTTCGATGTATTTGCTAAAGAACCTTCTCTTAAATTAACCAATCCTTTTTTTGGAGAACTGGGTTACGAGCAGTGGGTACAATTGCTCCACAAACATGCATGGCATCATTTAAAGCAGTTTGGTATTACGGGCGAGTAAGTAGCTATTTACTCTTAATCATATATATAAGCCTTGATGTATGGCTTGTTGATACTATCCACTACCTTCAATCTTCTGTTCACCCCAGCATGTCTTTCTTCAAATTGCTCCTTAGTAGTGTTGGTGTACAAAAAGCCTTTCATCTTATCGTCTTTCCATACGTGTTGCATTTGAAAAGCGAGTGAATCATAATTGATATACCAAGGCAATGCTTCTATGTTCATATGTTGCCACTGCTCTTTGTTCGGATGTATCTCGCTATAATATTTATAAGCAGGTGCTGTGCTGTGGTACAGACCTATATAATCGTCCGTAAAACCTTTGTCTTTAAAAAATTGCAGTCCCTCCGTCACCTCTTCATATTTAAAGGTTTCTTCAGAATACCTGATGACATTGTAACTGATCGCATAGACTCCGCACACAATAGCTACGAATTTCACAACATTACTCTTTACCGCAAACAAGCGCGCAAAACCTACACCAATTACAATCATCAGCACAGGCAAAATAAATAGTGACACCCGAGGCATTAAAGAAAACTTGTCTGTAGCTGCGGCAGCAAATAAGCTCAGTAACGGAATCAGTAATAAGAATAAGCGCGGTTTATTTTTTATGAATAAAGTGATGAAACCTGCCAGCAGCAAAAATCTGTTGATCATATGGGCGTAGTTGCCTACCCCTTCAAACTGGTACATCAGCGCATCAAAAACATATTGATTATGGTTCCACTCTGCCTGCGAAGATGGTGTTGCAAACAAGAAATAGTAATGGTGGAAATTCTGCAGATATTCTGAGTTGGCCTGCTCCTGCAATACCAACAAGTAATATGCACCAAACACCCCCACCCAAACTATACTGATAGCTGCAACAACTGATAGTGTTTTAAACTCTTTTCTGCTCAATGCATCCCAACCGTAATAACAACCGATACCTGCCAGCACAAATACACTGGGCATACAAGAGAGGATAGCCAAGGTGCCGATCACTGACCAAATAGCAAAAAACTTAAGTGGCTTGTATTGCTTTACGTCGATCTTCAACGCCAACCATATCAGCAGAAGCGTAATGAATACATCCGGGGAGTACTGCTTTAATTCAGACGAGTACCTGACAATAATAGCCGTAAAGGCAAATAACCCCAACGGGTACCATATAGTATCGGACGGCACCAACTTTTGCAGAATTTTATATAGTACAAATACTGCAGCAATACCACATAAAATCGGGTACAACTTCAACGACCACTCTGCAAAACCAAAGACAACAGAACACAATTTAGTGACCCACAAGTAAACAGGAGGAGCGTATTGTTCATAGTCTAAAGGCTTCAGTAATCCCGCAAAGCTCCGCTCGTATATATTACGGGCTATATTAGCTTCGTCAATTATCAGGTCGCGCCCCTGAAAGTATACCCATAATCTGAGCGCAATTGCGGTTGCTGCAAATAATAATGCCAATAGTTTGGCTACTTTCCCCCATTTATGTTCTGCAAAAAGGTTCATATGTTCTCTTATAGGCTACATACCTGAATTTACTGGTAAATATTATAAATTGCAGCCTGTCGGAATAATTACGAAAAATAGATAAAATTCATTTAAGATATGGCGGTTAGACAATTAAAGAATTATGCTGAGGGGAAATGGGTAACTTCTGATAAAGGAGGAAACGAACTTCACAATGCCATTACAGGCGAAGTAATATATACAGCGAGCAGCGAGGGATTAGATTTTGGAGGTATGATGGATTATGCACGTAAAGTAGGCGGACCTGCACTACGCAAAATGACCTTCCAGGAGCGAGGAAGAATGCTGAAAGCATTAGCTTTTCATCTTTTAGAAAAGAAAAAATACTTCTACGAAATAAGTGCTTATACAGGAGCTACCAAGGCAGACTCGTGGGTAGATATAGAAGGAGGTATTGGTAACTTATTTGCCAATGCCAGCCTGCGCCGCCAATTTCCTGACGAGACATATTACGTAGATGGCGAAGCTGCAAAGCTTTCTAAAGAAGGTACTTTCATTGGTCATCATATTATGGTACCCAAAGAAGGGGTAGCCATACACATCAACGCATTCAACTTCCCTGTTTGGGGAATGCTGGAAAAAATTGCTGTTAACCTATTGGCAGGTGTACCGGCTATTGTTAAGCCGGCAACACTTACCTCTTTCTTGACAGAGGCTGTGTTCGAAGAGATCATCAAATCGGGCATTTTACCGGAAGGCTCGCTACAATTGATATGTGGTTCTGCAAGGGGTATATTAGATACTGTTGAAACGGGAGATGTAGTGACCTTTACAGGTAGTGCATCAACAGGACAAAAATTGAAAGCACACCCACGCCTGATATCTGAGGCTGTGCCTTTTAATCTGGAGGCAGATTCGTTGAACTGTAGTGTACTGGGGTCTGATGTAACACCAGACATGCCTGAGTTTATGCTGTTTATTAAAGAAGTAGCACGAGAGATCACTACCAAAGCAGGACAAAAATGTACGGCAGTACGCCGTGTGATCGTCCCTAAAAATATGGTAGAGGATGTGCAGATTGCATTAGGTAAACGTTTGGCAAGTTCTACGATAGGTGACCCAAGTATAGAAGGGGTACGTATGGGTTCGCTGGCTGGCATATCTCAACGAGAGGAAGTAAAAGAAAAAGTACAACAACTGGCACAATCTCAATCTATAGTAATTGGAGATTTGGAAAACTATGAGGTAGTTGGTGCTGATAAAAACAAAGGTGCATTCTTACCGCCAATAGTGTTCTTTAATGACGACCCTTACAACAAAACAGATGTACACAATGTAGAAGCATTCGGACCGGTATCCACCATCATGCCTTACGATGATATTCAGGATGCCATTAACCTTGCTAAAATGGGTAAAGGTTCTTTGGTATGTTCTATCATAACCGCAGATGATGATCTGGCTAGAGAGTTTGTATTGGGTGCTGCCAGTTCTCACGGACGTATACTTATACTGAATAACGATTGTGCTAAAGAAAGTACCGGACATGGTTCACCAATGCCATTATTAGTACACGGTGGTCCGGGACGTGCAGGTGGCGGCGAAGAAATGGGTGGTAAGCGCGGTGTATTACACTATATGCAGCGTACAGCTATACAGGGTTCGCCAACAACAATTTCTCGTGTAACCAATGTGTATCAACAAGGCGGCAAACAAAATGAAACGGTAGAACATCCGTTCCGTAAATATTTTGAAGATCTTAAAGTAGGTGATACGCTTATTACGGCTAAACATACTGTTACTGAAGCAGACATTACCAACTTTGCCAACGTAAGTGGCGATAACTTCTACGCGCATATGGATGTTACCTCATTAGAGGGCACTATATTCGAAGGACGTGTTGCACACGGTTACTTCGTTTTATCAAAAGCAGCGGGCTTATTTGTTGATGCAAAGAAAGGCCCTGTACTGCTTAACTACGGTATTGACGAATGTCGCTTTACCAAACCGGTTTATCCCGGCACAACAATAGGCGTTAAGTTTACCTGTAAGCAAAAAACAGATCAGGAAAAACGCAGTGACGACGATGTAGCAAAAGGTATTGTACGTTGGTTGGTTGATGTGTACGACGATGAAGGAGAAACAGTGGCTATTGCAACGATACTGACTATGGTTAAAAAACGTAATCAAGATTAATATTCGAAATACATTTTATGAGCACAGAAGCATACGTAAAACAAGATATAAAAGATGGTATCGCAACGATAGAGTTCTTTCACCCTGCGAGCAACTCGCTACCGGGTGCAATACTCAACAAATTGGCAGATACTGTTACTGAAGTAGGCAATAACGATGAGGCTAAAGTCATCATTCTGAAAAGTGGTGGCGACCGTGCATTTTGTGCTGGTGCATCTTTCGATGAGCTGATCGCCATTACAGATGCAGAAGGCGGGCTGGAGTTCTTTAGCGGTTTCGCAAGAGTTATCAATGCAATGCGTAAATGCCCGAAGTTCATCATCGGACGTATACATGGTAAAGCTGTTGGTGGCGGTGTTGGTTTAGCATCGTCTGTAGACTATGCTTTTGCAACCGAATATGCATCAGTAAAACTAAGTGAGTTGGCAATTGGTATCGGTCCGTTTGTAGTAGGGCCAGCGGTAGAACGAAAAATGGGATTATCTGCTTTCACGATACTATCTACCGATGCAACAGAATGGCGCTCTGCCGACTGGGCAAAAGCTCACGGACTTTATGCAGAAGTATTCTCTAACAGTGATGCTATGGACGAGGGCATAAACACTTTGGCACAAAAACTAAGCAAAAGCAGCCCCGAAGCTATGGCTGAACTGAAGAAAGTTTACTGGCAGGGAACAGAGCATTGGGACACATTATTATTTGAGCGTGCAGCCATTAGTGGTCGTCTGGTGTTGAGCGACTTCACTATCAATGCTATCAATAAATTTAAAGCTAAAATGACTAAGTAAGCCTGCCGGTAACGGTAAGCATTAGCCTTTCATATTCGTCAATGATACGCGGCCAGCTATACTGGTCGCGTATTTTTCTTAGGTTATTGTTGATGAACTTTTGATAATCATACTTAGCTGCAATATCTCTGATAATATCTACCAGTTGTTGCTCATCAGCAAAGTAAAAAGCATCTTCCCCTAATACGCCTCTGTTAAACAGGTTATCATTCGCTGCAATAAGGCAGTTGCTCCCCATAGCTTCCAACAAAGAAGGGTTGGTGCCTCCTACAGAATGCCCGTGAAAGTACAAGTGCGAGTAATGACGCAAGTTGTTTACAATGGTCATATCGTATATACCGCCTAAGAACCTGATGTCTGATTTATGGCTGTAAGTATTCAGCAAGTGTTTGCCGTATTCATTATCAGTTTTACCTACAACAATCAATTGCCTGCCTGTACCACTCATAATGTGTGCCTTCAATATCATCTCGATATTATTCTCCGGCTCCATACGGGCGATAAGCATGTTATAGCTTTCAGGAGTTAAGTTGAATTTGTGTATTACCGACTCATGAGGATCGCTGAACTCATTTGAACCGTAGGCTATAAACGTAGACTGCTTATCGTATTCTTCTTTCAGATACTTTTCTATCCCTACAGAGTCTGCTACTAAGTGGTCTGCATTTTTAGCTGCCCACCCTTCTGCTTTCTTTAAAAACTTCTGAACAGAGTTGCTATACTTGCTGCGTTTCCATTCCAGCCCATCCATGTTCACTACATTCTTACAGCCTTTTGGCCATAGCTTATACCAGATACTGTTGCTGGTATAGCCTAGCTGTAGTAATACATGAAACTTGCGTTTACGTGCATCTCTAATACAATTAAGGTCATATATAAACTGCCCCGCTGTACCTATCTTCTTTTCAGGGTCGTAGCAGTGTATAATATTCACTCCATTCCACACCTTCTCCTGATACTCATGGTCGTGCGAATTGTATACCCACACATTATGCCCTTTCTTCACCAGGCCTTCTGCCAGAAACTCCGCACATTGCTCAAACCCTCCATACCTGTTGGGGATACCACGCGTACCTAATATGCCTATTCGTAAACTTGCCATTATTTTTCTATCACCTGTTTATATGCTGCCAGCGTTTCTTCCGCAGCTCTAAGCCAGGTATAGTTTTTAAGTATTCTTTCTCTGAATTGTTCGTTGTATGGCGCATCAAAGGCTTTGTCGATTGCATCTTTTATTGACGCTGTATCATCAGGCTCACAGTACCATGCATCATCTTTAAAGTAATCTTTTGTATCCCCTTTATCCGTCACTACAATATTACAACCCATTACGGCCGCTTCTAATGACGACAGTCCTGTTGTCTCGAAATAGCTGGGCAGTATATGCACTTTAGCAGAGTAATACATTTGATACAACTCTTCTTCGGTCAACCAAGTCGTAAAATGAATATTATCTGCCGCCTCTTTTTTACACTGTTCGTAATACCCGATATTATTAGGAGAAGGTTTACCGTGTATAAACACTTTGTACTTTGTATTGTTCAGTGCACGAATCAGATTCAACTGATTTTTCCGTCCCTCTATTCTCGCTACACAAAGAATTGCATCTTTGTATTTATCGTTTTTGCTGCTTACGATATTTGCAACGCTATCATCAATACCATTGGGCACTACATGATAAGCGTGTTCAATATGATACTTATTCGATAGTCTTCTGTATTCACTCTCAGAGTTTGGTAATAATATCTCAGAGTTTGCAGCTACATGCTTGATACTTTTTGCATGTCCCCACTTCAGGTAATTAGCGCTGCCTATCTTCTCTCCATTTTTCACCCATCTGGCAACTGCTTTAATGTATTCAATAGTATCCTCAGAAAACAGCATATTCATCCACTTCATCAGACCCTTTCTGGCTTGTTTCTCAAACGAGCCGTAATCGAGAAAAATGGTAGATACTACATATGGCTTCTTCGCTTTTTCTATATGTCCCAATATATCTGCTGGCCTGATGATATTGAAAAAATGCAACAGATCGTATTGTTGGTAATCTATATCATCGCTGGTCAGGCAAACGTCAACATCTACCCCCAATTGTCTGAGGTATTTTGCTGTCATATCTACCTGTTTGGTATCTCCGCCGGGTGTTGTGTATAATGTCGCTCTTGAGATGAAAGCTACTTTCATTACTTGCTTCTTGATTTTGCAAAGTTATACAAATGTTTCACCCATGAGCTGGGAAGGTACGATATGATATATAGAAGATATGGTTCGGGCTTGTTGGGCATCATTTTCATTGCTATACGCAGGTGGTCTCTTGCCACAGCAGGTTTGTGCTGGTTCCAGAGATATTTTTTACCCAACATACTATGATAAGATGCTTTTTTATACTCTGTAAAGTCTTGTTCTTTAAGTGTTCGTACTAAAAATTTGTAATCTTCATCTGTCACATCACCATTAGTAATAGACCTCCGTTTCATCGCGGCAAAATCTTTACCTCTCCACTTTTCATCTATGGTAACAGAGGCGGGATTAAAACGCACACGTATCAAAGGCTCTTTAATGTTCTTCAACTTGCCAAACTCTGATATTTTACGCCAAAGCAAATGATCTTCGAATGTAATAGCTCGTTCATTATAACCACCTGCATCTATCAACGCCTGCTTTAATACCATTACTGATGAGTGTACAAAAGAGCAATGTTTAAAACCTGTAGCCCTTATCTCCTCATCTTCATACTGTCCTATGTAAAACCTGAATATGAAGTTGTTATGTTCGTCTGTATAATCAGCATCTCCACCTACAATGATATACTCAGGATTCTGTGTCAGAAAGTCTATTTGTTTTTTAAAGCGATCCGGGTAGCAGATATCATCAGCATCAAAACGAGCAATATATTTTCCTTTTGCAAGACCTATGCCCTTATTCAGTGTTTTCACCAAGCCCATATTCTCTTGGTGCACCACTGTCATCCGCTCATCATTGTATGCCTCCAACAACTCACCCGTTCTGTCGGTAGATCCGTCATTGATGACCAATAGCTCAAAATCTGTAAAAGTTTGTTGCAGCACACTGTCTACCGAGTCATTGATGTAATCTTCGGCATTATAAGCAGGCAGTAAAACGGTAACTAATGGATCAGCTTTGTTCATTCTCAGATTTTGCAAATATCTCACTTGAAAATATTAGTTCAAAGATTACTGTAAGAGAAATCAACTCAAACCAATATTCCATTCCCAGGAACATGAATAACAATACTGCCGTATACAAGGCTAGCTTTGTTTTCGAACCTTTTTTTATAATAAATGCTACGTACAATATAATAAATGCTAGAAGACCCACAACACCATATTCTCCCGCTAGCTGATTATAAGTACTATTGGGCAGGTTCATTACAGAGTGTTCCGCTGCATGTCTCGACAAAAAGTACATCAATGAGTAAAAATGGTATTGCAGAAAATCTATGCTTACATAAGCTTTATCTTCAGGATAGGAGCCCTGTAAACCCAAACCGGTCATTTTTATGGCCAGCTTAGATGAAAAGTTACCTATGCCGGCCCCTAATGACATATGAGATGGGCTACTCCACAAAAAATATAGGGTTTGCAAGTTTGTATAAATCTTGCCCGGCATATCGTAGCCTACTAATTCAGAATTGTCTGCAGGTGTTTTGTACCAGTTCCCTATTGCTTTTTGAACAGAAAACGGGTTTAATGCTGTATGCTGCACTTCATCAACTTCATCCTTCTGTTCTTTTGTAGATTCTTTTCGCAACTCAGCCAGCTCACCTCCAATATTGATCAAGGCTTCTTGCTTTAAGCCCATTTTATACTTATCAATATTAGCATAGAACTCTTTTTTAAAGAACACAGGCTTTGTTATGTCTTTCTTATAAGGGTAGTATTTGTAACTGTGAATTACACCGCTATAATCATCAACCTTAAATGCACTGTTTATATTCTTTTTAAAAAAGTCTGTCTGTCGCACCTCAGGTGTTATGCTGATATCTCTTTTTGCCAATACATCTAAACCGATATTATAGTCGTCTTTTTTCTCGCGCTCATATACAACCTCTATATACTTGAGGTTTTGGGGAGACAGTATTGGGTAAGACACCAACATCATCACCAACAACAAGAAAGCATTTCTTTTTATTGCCAGATCTTTTTTTGTTAGCAATATAACTACCAGTATTAATGCTAAAAATATTACTGTCACATTACTGGTACATAACAGCATTACAAAGCCACATAGCGCTGCCCACTTAAACTGCTTTCTATACAAGAAGAATAATGCCCCCATAGCATTAATAGCAGCATTTGTTACAGAGTTATCACTAAACACACCATTAATATAATCTCCTGTTGAAACCCCGAACCGGCCACCATCATTGTACCAATACGGCACATGAAAACCTGCCTGTACAAACAACACAACCAACGTCAATAGTGACACTATCGCATTAATAGCAAAAAAAGTCTTTAGCAGTTGCATCATGCGTTCTTTTGTTGAGGCACTTACTGTAACATAAGTGAGGTATGATGCCAGAAAACAGACACACCAGTACAACACACCTAATGCAAATCCAAACTGGTAACGATCATCATAAAAAGCATGATTGATGTAAGAAGAGATACAACCAACACTTAGTATAACCAAGTAGAACCATTGTAACGAAGCAGGTTTCTTTAACGGGTATCTTTTGTACAACACATAGCCGGCATAGAAAATAACCGCTGCCACTTTTACTGAAAATTTCACATAGGTAACACCTAATATAAACAACAGAAAAGGCCAGTCTACTCTAGTACTATGTTTAGTTGTGTCAGGCATGAATATTTGCTACCACTTAAAGATAAATGTATCGTATAAGATTAAATAATTATTGGTGAGTCAATACACGTGTGTAATAGTCAATGTGCTTTTTCGCTATCACATTTATATCGTACTCTGCTCTTACTTTTTGTTTGCCTTTTTCAGCAATATCCGCTCTCCTCTTTTCATCAGACAATAGTTTTATAATACGCTCTGCTATACCCTCTACATCATCCGGGTCTACCAACAAACCATCTTCACCATCGCTAATTAGCTCCTTACCCGATGCGCGACTGGTGTATATTACTGCCGCACCACTAGCCATAGCCTCCATAGGTGCTAAGGCAAAGTTTTCGGCATAAGAGGGGAATACACAGACAGCGGCTGTACCCAACTCATGAAATAAGGTTTTATGATCTACATGCCCCAGGAACCTCACGGTATCTTTTGCACTACCTGATAAAAGTGCTTTGATTTTTTGCACAGGACCTTTACCATAGATATCTAAACGGGCATCCTTTTTCTTTTCTGCTACTATATTCCAAGCCTTCATCAACTGATAAATACCCTTATTCTCATTGAGTGTACCTGTAAAGATCACCTTGTGTTCATCTTTTTGATCTACGGGGGTAAGTTTGGCTGTATTAATACCATTATGTATGACATGATAACCTTTGTCCAGTTCAAAATACCTCTTCACCTTCTCGCCTCCGTATCTGCTTACACTACAAATCGCACTTGCATTTAAAAACATCTGTTTTTCCATCTCAAAAACATGATTAGGAACAGCTGTACCATTTTCTTTACCTATATAAGTTATAGAACCATGTACTTTTATTATTGCAGGTACGGAGAACTTCACAGGCTCCACATATTTTTTACAATAGCGCCTGTAATTATGAAAGTCCGGCATTTCAATAATATCTATGTCATACCTTTTTATTAATTCTTCTACCTGCTCTCTATACTTCTTCAGGCTACGCTGAATATCCCATTGAAACACACCTGAGATATGCAGTAGTTTATATAATGCACGCACCCAAAGGGCATCTTGATTTTTAAACAGGTTAGACGCCAGTCCCATTCTAAAACGAAAGACCTTAACACCATTATCTTCAAACTCCTCATCCTGCCCATACCCCCACTCGTACAAACCTGCTACATATACATTATGCCCCAAACGCGATAATGCATTGGCCTGCAATTTTACAGCAGTACCAATACCACCATGTTTACCCGGTGGGTATTCGTCGCAAATGAGCATTATGTTCATTTCTTCAATAGTTGTTTAACGCTTAAGATATGTTGTTGCTTTATGCTACCTGTTACAAATGTCAGCAAGATATAACCTGCAGCTGCTATTATCATTTTAAATACAAAATGTACAGGCATGAACCATACCCCTACATACACTATTGTGGCAATAGCCATAAACTTGAATATGATAGATAGCGCAACTGTCATAATGTGTTTATTCACTACTATATAATAAGCACATGCCTGGAAAACCGTTGTTATCAAATAGGCCACTGCTGCTCCCAGTCCTCCATATTTAGGTATCAATATAAGGTTCAATATCAAATTGATAGTAGCCGTAAGCATAGTAACAGTAGCTATCATTTTGTACTTCTTAGCTGTAAAACTCAATGTCCACATTAGATTCATGAAAAAATGCAGCGGCACACAGATAGATAATATGAGAAACTCTTTTGAGTTGACCGAACCGTACTTTCCGTCAAAAACCCAATCTAAAAGAGGAGACCACATAATATTCAGCAACAATGGTATCATCATTGCCAAAAACATCTGGATAGTATACAATTCGTTTACCCTATGTTGTTTTGTTGTATCCAGTCGATTGCCAGAAGATAACATAGGGGCAAAAACATTTAATATGATCGGCGCTACGATAACTATAGGCAACCTGGCTATCTCGTATGCCCTGTATGCAAACGTATATTCACCTGTTGCTACAAAACCTCCGCCTATTATACCCAATAAAATAATATCCAACCGAGAGAGGCTTGAATCGAATATTACAGCCATATACTGCGGCATAGACTCTTTAAGGAGCTTTTTGTAAGCACTAAACCGGAATTTGAAACTAAAGCTGGTTTTGGTACTTACATATATCAATAATGCCACCAGCTCAATCAGAGAACAACCAATGAGTATATAGGCGACATTAGCCACAGACAGCTGAGCCTGTTTTATAAATACAAATGCCAGTAACAACTTACAGACATTACTCACTACTGCCACCACACCATATGGGGTAAACATATGCTTGGCATTCAAAAACTGTTTTAAGGGCGTTACCAAAAACAATATGGCCTGTGCTGTAAAGAACAAGGGTAAAAACTGCATAGCCTCATCAGAGGCCCCTACCGTTTTTGACAAGAAGACTATGACCAACAATGCCAATACGGAGCCTACTAAGTTGTGGACAAGAAATGCTGCAGCAGCCCATCCGGACCTATCCGATGCTGCGATACGCCTTGTAACGACTTGCTCCATACCGAAGCTTAAAACGGTGGTAACAAACATAGCTACAGCATTTGCCCAGCTGATAACCCCAAACTGGTCTTTAGGCAGCACAAATGCCACCACACCAATAAAGGCTACACCTAACACCTGTACGGCAATAGCTTGTAATCCTGAAGAGAAAAATGATTTTAGGATATTTTTTTTCAATACAACCAAGTTCTGCGAAGCACACAAAATTAATAATATAAATCAGTTACTTTTGTCGGCATGGGAAAAGCCATACGTATTCAACCTTTTTTGAATTTCACACTATGCTTATTGGCGTTCTCTATCCCTACAAAATTTATCTTCAGCTCAATATGTTTAGGGCTGTTATGCCTACTATGGCTTTTTCAGGCAGATTATAAAAAAGTATGGGATAATTTCCTAAAACGAAGAGCTCTATGGCCCTGGCTCGTATTTTACATACTACTTGCCATTAGCTATTTATACAGTGAAGATAAACAACAGGCAACTTTCGACCTCAAAAGTAAGCTGGCGTATATTATTATACCCATCGTAGTAGGCTTAGGCATAGATTTTTTAGACCGTAAGTTTCTGGAACGTTTTTTTGTTTGGTTGATACTCGGTGTTACTACAACTGCAGTTATATCCCTAGGCCATGCCGCATATATCTGGCAAGCTGAGGGTACAACCAGCAGCTTCTTTTATCACGACCTCGTATCACTTTTTGACCCAAATGCAGTTTACGCTGCATGGTACAGCATATTTTCTATATCGTTATTACTATTTATGCCTTGGAAATTCCATTTCACAGGCAAAAACAATGCTATCAGGGTTGTTTTGATCATTTTCTTGCTGATATTCTTTCTACTGCTCTCTGCCAGGATGTTTACAATACTGTTCTTGCTGCTCATTATCCCTTACATCATCAAAAAGTCATTTAAGCAACGAAAAAGAGGCATACTAGTGACAACAGTTATTGCTATTACACTTTTTGTGGGTGGGCTGGCTATTAGCATAACCGATAATCCTATAAAAAGCCGTTTTGAAAATCTTTTACACAGAGATAACGAAAAAGCGTGGTTGACAGATTACACAGATGTTCCCCTAGACTTTGACAATGCCTCTTTAAGGATCTTCTTATGGCGTTTAGGCATTGAGAGTTTGAATGAGAAAGGAGCATGGTTGACCGGCGTGGGCAATGGTGATGTTCACCATGTACTACGTGAAAGGATGGTATTTTATAAAATACCTAATATCTCAGACCCTAATCCTGCTATGAGACCCGGGTTTCACAATGCCAATTTGCATAACATGTTCCTCCAGTCCTTGTTAATGATCGGCATTTCCGGACTTATAATTATGAGTATCATAGCATTTACACCTATATTTTATTTACATAAAGTACTTCTATATCAACCTTTTTTGCTATTTAATATCACCTCCATCTTCTTTATGATGCAAGAAGCTGTACTGCAAACGCAAGCAGGTATGTTTTTTTACATATTAATTAACTCTATATTTTGGAACCTCTATTACAATAAGTATCAAATAAAAAAACAACATTTATGATGTTTTTGTGAATTTTTTTTCGAAATTTGCCCTCAAAATCAAAAATTGTCACGGTTTTTGCTGTGTATAGTTCGCATACACAATTGGAACAAAAAGATTAGATGGAACAGCCGTTTGTAATAAAATTTCCACAGACCCGTATAACAAAGCAGTCTGCACCGCAGTCTGACATTACGGAAATACGTGAGATGTTTCACGAGATCAACCATAGATATATGGTTTCTCAACCATCTCGCTACTATGCTGCGATAAAACGCACCATAGACATTGCTGTGTCCATGACATTCATACTTTTAGTAATGTCTTGGTTGTACCCTATTGTGGCACTTTTGATCAAATTAACTTCTAAAGGTCCTGTTTTCTTCATACAGAAGCGTACAGGATACAAAGGCATTGAGTTTGATTGCTTTAAATTCCGTACTATGTACGTGAATATCGATGCAGATACCAAACAAGCTACCAGCAATGACAAGCGTATTACTCCTGTAGGAAAATTCTTACGTTTAACACACATAGATGAAACAGCACAGTTCTTTAACGTACTGTTAGGAGACATGTCTATAGTTGGTCCCCGCCCGCACATGCTTTATCATACCAAGCATTACAGCCAGTTTATTCCTTATTACAACCTTCGTCATGAAGCTATACCAGGGATGACCGGAATGGCGCAGGTTAAAGGTTATATCGGAGAAATTAATATTGAGCGTGAGCTTCGTAAGCGTGTACAGTGGGATGTATACTATATGAAAAACCGCAGTATACTAATGGACTTAGGTATCATACTTAGTACTTTTGGTATGGTATTCGTGAAAGCCTTTAGTTTCATTACAGGTAAGAAGAAAACAGAAGAATAATCTATCCAAACGATATATTTAAAAAGGCTGCTTATATAAGCAGCCTTTTATTTTTTCAGAAAATCTTGAGCCTTCTGCAGAACATCATCAAATACCTCGTTATCCTTTAGGTATTCTACTGTTTTATTGAGAGAGACTAATACAACAGGTATTGCCAATGACATGATTTTCATGTTCCGTGTTTTCTTAGGGTAGAAAATCAAGCTGGCCAACTCAAATAACACATCTGCATCATAATCAGAAATAATTTCACTGGCTGCCTTCACAGGCTCTGCCTGCGTCAATACAGCTTGTGCTTCTAACTTTAGACGCATTTTTTCAGCTCTTAATGCAGCTAAACTATTTGGAATATTCTTCTTCATTTTCACTTCTGTTATCAATACCTTCTTCCGTTTCTGACATGATTCTTACAAATAAGTCAGTAAAGTATCTTGTGATAGCTTTTTTATAGCCAATAATAAGTATCAGAACAACTAAATATACCCCTACTACTATTAAATAGCCAAGTGCCAGCGAACCTATTACATCAGCAATGTAATTAGCTAATGTAAAGCCCAGCAGTATAAAAATAGTGAGCCCGAATACGGTACATAAAGCTAAAAACATAATAAAAGACATAACAATAGCTACTCTCTCAACCAGAGAAAGTTTCACAATGTCAGCTTGTAGCTCTAAGTACTGTTTTAGTTTATCTACTATTTTAGATATCATTCTTATGTATTAAAGATATTCTCCTGGCTAAATTCCTCTGTTTTCTCTTTCAAATCTTCGGCCTTGCTTTTCACTTTATCCTTCCAATCGTTTAATTGGTCCTTTACTTTCGCCAAGCTCTCTTTACGTGTTTCTTCATCTGTTGCCAATATGTAGCCTACTGCTGCACCAACAGCAGCGCCTATCAGCAATGTTGCAACTGTTCTTCCTGTGTTTGCCATGATTTTTATTTTATTATTTAAATAATGTATTATTAATCAAACAAGTAATTATATATTGATAACAATTTAAACAACTTATTGTTTATCAGTGTTAAAATAAAGTGATAAAATTGCACATATAAGTGCGGGGGCTATGAACTTACTTAATACAAACAATTTAAAGCAACTAGGACTCTTAACCATCATTATTTTGATGGTGCTGACAATCATTGGGCAGATGTCAAGCTTCATACCTGGTATTCTGGGCGCTATTACTTTATACATTTTACTGAGAAACAGGTACAACAAGTTAGTTAAAGAGAAAGGCTGGAAAAAATGGATAGCAGCTACAGTGCTGATAGTGCTTTCTATTATCTTATTTGCAGTTCCGGTATTCTTTTTATTTCAAGCCTTCATTCCAAAGATCAATCAGCTTCTATCAGAAACAGACCTAATACAACAAACGGTAAAAGATCTGGCAAAAAAGCTGGAGGAATCCAGTATTCCTATTTCACTAGACTCTAAACAAATTCTATCACTAGTTCAAAACGTTACATCTGAAGTGCCTGCCATTTTAGGCGCTACTGCCAACATGCTGACGAACGGTGTTCTGGCTTTTTTCTTTCTTTATTTTATGCTGGTACAAAGCGAGCAAATGGAAAAAGAGACCCTTGCATTTGTCCCCTTAAAAGCTGCAAATGCAGAGCAGGTTTGGAAAGCCACCAAAACAATGGTTTACTCAAATGCTGTTGGCATACCTTTGCTAGCTGCCTGTCAAGGCCTTGTAGCTATTTTAGGGTATTGGATATTCGGGGTTGAATCGTACCTGCAACTAGGAGTATTAACCGGCATATTTTCTATTGTACCTATGGTTGGTTGCGCTATCGTATGGGTGCCTATATGTATTTACTTAGGTGTAACAGGCCATACAACCGAAGCAATAGGTTTATGTATCTATTCTATTGTTGTTACAGGTGGTGTAGATAATGTATTGCGTTTTACACTGTTAAAGAAACTGGGCGATGTTCACCCTATTATTACAACAATCGGTATAATAATAGGGATTCCTCTATTCGGATTTATGGGCTTTATCTTCGGGCCGCTATTGGTATCTTATATGCTATTACTGGTAAAAATATACCGTGTAGAATACTCTTCTTCTACTTAAAGTAGTTATTAGATTCTATATACTCTGATACTTTTTCTGGAACCAGGTACTTTATTGATTTACCTTTTTTAACCTGCTTACGAATAAAAGTGGCTGATATATCCAACAGTGGCGCATCTACAGTCGTGATCTTAGCACCATGCGTTTCTTTCACTTCAAAACCGGGACGGTTATATATAATTACCGGATAGTTTTTAAGTAACACCTCATAGTTCTTCCACCTGTGTATATTCTGAAAACTATCTCCACCCATGATGACAGAAAACTCTTCCAGGGGGAATTGTTCACTCAGGTAAGTAAGTGTATCAATTGTGTATGAGGGTTTAGATAATTTAAACTCAATATTGCTGGCCCTGAACTTGGGATTATCTTCTATAGCCAGCCTTACCAAATGCAGCCTGTCGTATTCGTTCAGTAAAGAGTTGGAGTCTTTTAACGGATTGTGTGGAGATACTACAAACCAGAGCTTGTCAATTTCAGTGTGCTCAATTACATGATTGGCTACTATTAGGTGACCGATATGTATAGGGTTGAAGCTACCAAAAAACAATCCGATGTGCATGTGCGCAAATGTAATTATAAAACTATGCTTACAAAATTGTCTGGGTGGAAATTCTTAATTAGGTAATATCTACCCAAATAGATTTGGCATCTTCTCGGCGAATGCTCAGGTAATAACCTGCAATTTGTATTGCTATGGGGTCTCCCATTGGGGCGATCATTTCAATCCAAACAGGTTCACCCGGCACGCAGCCCATCTCCATGAGTGTGATCTGAAATTCACTCTCTTCATGATTGTTAATCACCGCCTTCTGTCCTTTCTGCAGCTCAGATAACCTTATCGATTTTGCTCCTACTTCACTCATTCACAAATGATTGATATCTATGTAAAGGTACAGCTAAAACTTTATATAAATTTGCCTTAAAATTGCAGCATGCCGGCAGAGTTTTACGAACATGACGTTGAAGTAGATTTAGATGACAAGAAAAAGTTATCCGACTTTTTAGATGCAACCGTCAATAAACATAAAAGCAATATAGAAAGTATAGACCTAACCTATATTTTCTGCTCTGATGAGTATCTGATCAACATCAACACCAAGTTTTTAGACCATGATACTTATACGGATATTATTACATTCGATTTGAGTGAAGATGAGGCACACCTGATGTCTGAAATTTATATCAGCGCAGAACGTGTAGCCGAAAACGCTGAGAACTTTGGGAACAGCTTTTTGAATGAGTTACACCGTGTTATATTTCACGGAGCGCTGCACTTGTGCGGGTTTAAAGATAAAACAGAAGAAGAAGCTGCTATTATGAGAAAAATGGAAGAGCACTGCCTTGCAGAATATTTTAAGCATGAAGATTGATATTATCTACGAGAATGATGATCTGCTGATCGTAAATAAACCAGCCGGTTTATTAGTGATACCAGATAGATTTAACAACGAATTACCAAGCCTGAACAAATTGCTGGAAAAGCAGTTGGGACAGCGTGTGTATGTAGTGCACCGTTTAGACCGTGACACCAGTGGTGTTATTTGTTTTGCGAAAACAGAAGAGGCGCACAAGCATTTGTCAGACCAGTTCCAAAACCACAAAGCAGAGAAGTACTATACAGGGTTAGTAAATGGCAGGGTTTTACAACAAGAAGGCAGTATTGACAGCCCAATTACTTACCACCCGTCCAATA
This sequence comes from Bacteroidia bacterium, assembly GCA_030429205.1. Classification (GTDB taxonomy): domain Bacteria; phylum Bacteroidota; class Bacteroidia; order Chitinophagales; family Chitinophagaceae; genus UBA5543. The sequence goes on along the minus strand of JAUICZ010000001.1, from coordinate 1,266,681 downwards.
ATGGTGCTATGGTAATTCATAAAAAGGGTAAAGAATCTCTTACGGATTACGCTATAGCAGAGCAATGGCCTTTATATACCCTCCTGAATTTCAGGATACATACCGGGCGCACTCACCAGATACGTGTGCATATGCAGTCGATTGGGCACCCGATAGTATGCGATGAGTTGTATGGAGACGGCAAACCATTTTATCTGTCTAACATCAAAAAGAAGTATAACCATTCTTTGAAAAAAGATGAACGTCCATTGCTCAGCAGACTGGCTTTGCATGCCAGAAATCTGGTGATAGCAGGAATGGACGGAACCACAATCACTGCAGAAGCACCCTTACCTAAAGACATAAATGCCTGTGTAACACAACTGAATAAGTGGTCTGTTGCGGTTTAAACAGGTTTACTTAGTTTTGCGCATTATTCGAAACAATTATTATGAGTGTAAAATCAAATATCAATATCCAAATAGAGCTAGATGAGGATAAAATGCCTGAGCGTATTGAATGGAATGCCCCTGACGGTGGTGTAGATGGCTTTCAGGAAGCAAAAGGCATATTGTTGGGCTTGTGGGACGGACAGGAAAAATCTGCTCTGCGTATTGACCTTTGGACAAAGAAAATGATGGTAGATGAAATGAACGACTTCTACTACCAAACACTATTTGGTCTTGCCGATACATATACTCGTGCTACTAAAAACGAAGCTTTAGCTAAAGAACTAAAAGAGTTTGCAAAAGACTTTTTGAAGAAAGCTTCCGAAGCATTGGAAAAAGAACAAGCTAATCAGTAGGGTTTATTTAATATATTAGAGAATATCAAAAACGTACAGTTATGTCGTTAGAAACAAAAGTGATGGATGAGTTAAAGCAAGCAATGAAGTCGAAAGACGAAGCTGCATTGCGCACACTCAGAGCTATCAAATCTGCTATCCTATTAGAAAAAACATCCGGAAATAATAAAGAACTAACTGAAGCAGATGAAATAAAAATGCTGCAAAAGTTGGCCAAGCAACGTAAAGACTCTTTAGAAATATACCAACAACAAGGCCGTGAAGATCTTGCTACTAAAGAGCAGGAAGAACTGGCTGTTATTGAGAAGTTCTTACCGCAACCACTTAGCCAGGAAGAGCTTGAAGCTATTTTGAAAGATATCATTGCACAAGTAGGCGCCAGCTCTCCTGCTGACATGGGTAAAGTTATGGGCGCTGCTACTAAACAAGTTGCGGGCAAGGCAGATGGTAAGACTATATCTGCTACGGTTAAACAACTACTTTCATAGGTATGCGTTTATGGTTCTGGATATCGCTGCCATAACAATCATTATTATCTTTTTTGTACGTGGTTACAGAAAGGGAATTATTGTTGCAGCCTTATCTGTAGTAGCCATAATATTGGGCATCATTTGTTCCCTGAAGTTATCAGAACGTTTAGCTACTTATCTTTTCGAGCAAGGCTATGTTACATCAGGCTGGGCACAGCTAGTTAGTTATGTAGCCTTGTTTGTTGGAGTTATATGGCTGGTACGTATAACAGCCAAAGCTATTGAATCTGGCATGGATGCTGTAATGCTGGGCTGGGTAAACAGATCAATTGGTGGGTTGTTGTATGGTTTTCTTTCTTTGGTCATCATCAGCTCTTTGCTATGGGTAGGAAGAGAAATGCAATTGCTAAAACCTGAGATGATAGCAAAATCTAAAACCTACGAATACATAGAACCTGTAGCACCTTTTGTTGCTGAGAAAGTGGGGTACTTATGGCCAATGGCTAAAGAAGTATTTGCCGACCTTCAAACATTTTTCTCAAACGTAAATCAATATATACCTACAAGTGTGGATACTCATTGATAATTACGACTCATTTACATACATACTAAAAGACTACTTGCTGCAAACAGGTAACGAATGTATTGTGTATCGTAACGATGAGATCAGTATCGACGAACTGAAAGCTTTAAACCCTGAACGTATCATTATCTCTCCCGGACCGGAAACGCCGCTGCAAGCAGGCATTACCATGGATGTGGTGAAACACTTCCATCAACACATACCTCTGCTGGGTGTATGCTTAGGTCATCAGGCTATGGGTATGTTTTTTGGTGCAGAGCTAATACACATCCCCTACCCGATGCATGGCAAAACCAGCCCTATGACACACTCCGGACATCCTTTATTCAAGGGTATCAGCTCTACTTTCAATGCAATGCGCTACCACTCGCTGGCAATAGAGAACCTTAACGAAACAGGCTTGCATGCAATAGCTCACTCAACTGATGACAGCCAGATCATGGCTATTGCACATGATGAGTATCCTTGTATTGGCTTACAGTTCCACCCTGAAAGTGTGGGAACGAGTGTTGGCTTACAGTTACTTAAAAACTGGGCTGAATTATATTAATTACTCTTTGGGGTACAAATTTCGCTTAACGCTTTTTGGCTCACATTAGCCAGCTGCATTTGCTTTTGTTGCACTGCATTTTGATACGCTGCCTGTAAATCAGCACATGGATTTTGCTTGTTACGGTATTTGACCATCGCACGCCAATACAAAGCCTCTGCATATTGTGGTTTCAAAACTAAAGCTTGGTCAAGATCTTTTAGCGCAGCTGTAGGGTCTCCTGTTTTTGCCAGAACCAATCCCCGTCTTAAATAAAATAATGGCTCTTGGTAATCATATTGTATCGCTAGGTTGTACGACTCTAAAGCTAAATTCAGTGCATCTCTTTGCTCTGTACAATCTGCCTTTATATAATGTGCTCTTGCATTATCAGGTTCTTTGTCCAATACCTTTTCTACATCTATCATTGCCAGATCACACTTACCTATTTGCTGATATACTAATGCTCTTGTAAACAGTGCCTTATGATACTCTTGTACAGCCAATGCTTTATCCAATGCCTCTAATGCGCCTTTTGTATCTCCTTTTCTTAAAAGCAGTACGGCTTTATTATGCCATGCCTTATAATTACTCTTATCTATCTTCACTGCTTCATCTATATAAGGTTCTGCCTCCTCCATTTTACCATCGCGTATATATACCCCTCCTAAACTACTTTGTGCGACAGATGAATTAGGGAACTTATCGACTACCGATTGCCAGAAGTTTAGTTCGTTCAACCAAATATTATTTCTTGAGAATGTGCTAATGCTATACAACAAACAGATCACTGTTAAAACAGCAATACTTAATTGTCTGTTACCCTGCTTTTGTGTAAACAACTGATGCAGATAATATACTACAGGATACCATACCCCAATACAAGCTAGATACAAATACCGGTCTGCCATCAGCACCTCTCCAAACTGTACAAACTGTAATACGATGGCAATATTTACTGTGTAAAAAAGTATTCCTCCGGCAAGTACAAACTGCTTTTTTCTATACGCAACACCCCCCCAAACAACAATAGCAACTGCAATTATTGTATAGAGTACATGTACTATACCGATCTCTGTCGGGTAAGGGTATAGCACCGATAGCTTATAGGGCACAAACAAATTGACGAGGTATTGCACATAAGCATAGCCCGCAAAAACAATAGTATGCAAGAAGTTAAATTCAGGATGAAGGTTCAAAAAATCTACTTGCTCTTGTGCTTGTAAAGTGATCAACCCGATAGGAATAGCGAGTGCGATCAGTGGTAACTTTTCAATCCATACCGTTTTACTCTTCAAAGGCCTGTTCATCCAAATATCTACCCCAACCAATGCGAATGGCAAAGTCACCGCAGTCAACTTACATAAATATGCAGCCAACCCAAGTAAGCAAACTAGGGCCAGCTTCTTACTGCTCTGATCTTTTAGATAACCTAAATAAATGTATATAGCTGCTAAAAAGAAAAAGCCATTCATGACCTTGTTGCGCGCGGCTACCCACGATACACTTTCTGTTTGCACCGGATGCAAAGCAAATAACAGAGTTACAAACAAAGCGATGTACACATCACTATGTAAGCGCCTCATGGTGAAGTACAGCATTAATGTTGTAGCAATATGCCATAGTATGTTTGTGAGGTGATAAATAAAAGGCTCTTCTCCACCCATCAAAAAGTCGAGTGCATATGTAAGCACAGGTAAAGGTTGATAGTTACCTATGTAGTATTCCGTCCACCAGTTTTTAAAAGATGTACCATTAAAGTTTCTTATATCCGGTGTGTTGAAAATATAGTCTATGTCATCCCAAGACATGAACCCTGCGCCAAAAACCTTTCCATATACCACGAGAACAGCTATCACCAAAATGGAGATGTGTACCCAGGTAGTATTTCGTTCTTTTAGCTTGAAATTCATTCTGTGCCGAAACTACGAAAAAGAGATTAGCCCCACAGCCACTCAACAGCACCATGATTATAATTCACGACATTACCATCAGGCATTTGCAAGTGTAACAAACCATTTGGAGTAACACCGGCTACTGTTGCGATAAATTCATTTTGCCCAATCAAGAATCTTTGTGGCTGATCTTTACGATATAAGACCTCATTATAGAGTCGCTCTAATTTCTGTTGAGGCAGGTTATTTGCCAAATAAGTAAATACCCTGGTTCTTATTGAGGATATAAGGTTAGATATATTATACTGTTTTCCGCTCTCGATATATAAAGATGTTGCAAACGGTAACTCTCCACCAAAACTGTCTTGCATAACATTCATGCCAAAGCCAACAACACTATATACCCACTCATTACCACGTATAACGTTTTCTATCAATATCCCTCCTGCCTTTTTGTCATTAATAATAATGTCATTAGGCCATTTGATACGTATATCCCAATTCTCATATATCTCTTGTAAAACATCAGCTATTGCTAAGGATATACACATGTTAAAGCAAAATTGTCTGTCCAGATCGTACTGTGGGTGAACAATAAGGCTCATTAAAACACTCTGCCCGGGTTCATCCTGCCACTTTTTTCCTCTTTGCCCCTTACCGCTGGTTTGCTCTTCAGTAACTATTGTCATACCCTCCTGTGCCGTATCGGCATCTATCAACTGCATGGCATAGTTATTGGTACTATCAATACTATCCAATTCGATAATAGGAGCGTTCAACAAGGCTTGTAAGTTTAATGCCAAAGTTTGATTAATTTTGAAGTAAAGATATTGCCAAACATTATAAGATAGACCTTAATTTGGAGAAAATTATTACCGTCTTACAAGGAAGAAAAAAGTCAATTGAAGGGCTGACCAGAAGAAGCAAGCTGTTTAAAACCATCCTAAAAGCAGTACAGGAAAAAAAAGCGGAAGAAGTAGTTTCGCTCGACCTGAAAAAAATCGATGAGGCTGTTGCCGATTTTTTCATTCTTTGCGAGGCTCAATCCAATACACAAATCAAAGCCATTGCAGACAATGTAGAAAAGATGGTGAAAGAGGAGTGTAATGAAAAACCCTACCATGTAGAAAAAAGCGACCACTGGATATTAGTGGATTATGTGAACATTGTCGTTCACATCTTCCAACATGAACAGAGGGCCTACTATAACCTTGAAAACTTATGGGGTGATGCAGGACGAGTTACTCACAATGATTAACCGTCATAATCAGGAATATAACGTACTTTAGAAGTTGCAATGGAAGAAAATAAATTTAACCCGAATAATTCAGGTAAAGACAAGAAACCACAAAAAAAAGGACCCAAGTTTAGTATATACTGGGTATATGGTATCATACTACTACTATTAATAGGAGCACAGGTATTTAGTAACAATATTGGTGGTAGTGGAGAAGAGATCAGCTTCCTTGAGTTCAAAGAAAAATATTTTACAAAAGGGAAAGTAGCTAAGCTAGTCATCATAAAAAGTTCTAGTGTTGTAGAAGTTTATGTAGCTGCTGACAAAAGCGATGCAAAAAAAGACAACTCTCCTTTTCTTAAAAGTGAAGAAGTACCTGTAGCAAAATTTAAAATAGGTACAGAAGAAGAGTTCTACAAAAAGCTAAACAAAGCATATGAGGAGAACCCGAGCGTAGCAGAAGTAAAGATCTTGTATGAAGATGGTACAAACTTCTTCAGAGAGATTGGATCTTTCATACTACCTGTTCTTTTCTTAATTGCTATGTGGTTCCTTGTAATGAGAAAGATGGGCGGTGGTGCCGGTGCCGGTGGAGGTGCAGGCGGTATATTCAATATCGGAAAATCTAAAGCACAGCTATTTGAGAAAGGGACACGAGTAAACATCACATTTAACGATGTAGCCGGCCTTGATGAAGCAAAAGTAGAGGTGATGGAAATTGTAGATTTTCTGAAGAATCCTAAAAAATATACTGCACTTGGTGGTAAAATACCTAAAGGTGCATTATTGATAGGCCCTCCGGGTACAGGTAAAACACTTTTAGCTAAAGCTGTTGCGGGAGAAGCTCAAGTGCCATTCTTCTCAATATCCGGTTCTGACTTTGTTGAACTGTTTGTGGGTGTAGGTGCCAGCCGTGTAAGAGACTTGTTTAAACAGGCAAGAGAAAAAGCTCCTTGTATCGTATTTATAGATGAGATCGATGCGATCGGACGTGCTCGTGGTAAGAATGTAGTAATGAGCAATGATGAGCGCGAGAATACATTGAACCAGCTATTGGTAGAAATGGATGGCTTTAGTGGAGACACCGGTATTATTGTACTTGCTGCAACGAACAGGCCGGATGTATTAGACCAGGCACTACTTAGACCAGGTCGCTTTGATAGGCAAATTTCTATTGATGTACCTGATGTTAAGGGACGTGAAAAAATATTTGACGTTCACTTGAAGCCGATCAAAGTTTCTAAGAATTTAGATATTAAGAAACTAGCCAACCAAACACCAGGTTTTGCAGGTGCCGATATAGCCAATATATGTAACGAGGCTGCCTTGATCGCCGCTCGTAAGGGCAAGACAGAGGTTGACATGGATGACTTTAATGATGCGATTGACAGAGTAATAGGTGGTTTAGAGAAAAAGAATAAGATCATTTCTCCTGAAGAGAAAAAGATCATTGCATATCACGAAGCAGGCCATGCTATTTGTGGATGGTTCTTAGAGTATGCACACCCATTGATCAAGGTATCTATTGTACCACGTGGTGTTGCAGCACTGGGATATGCGCAATACCTGCCAAAGGAGCAGTATTTATATACTACCGAGCAGATGAACGACCAAATGGTAGCTTTATTTGGTGGTAGAGCTGCAGAAGAACTTACATTTGGTAGAATATCAACAGGTGCACAAAACGACCTTGAGCGCGCTACCAAAATGGCTTACTCTATGATCAGTGTATATGGTATGAATGATAAGCTAGGTAACCTTTCATTCCACGATACACAGCAAGAGTACCCATCTCAAAAACCATATTCAGAAGAGACCTCTAAAATTATAGATGAGGAGGTACGCGAGTTGATACAAAATCAATACGACCGTGCAAGAGAATTGCTGACACAACACATGGAAGCTTTAAAAACACTTGCAGAAGAGTTGTTGAAAAAAGAAGTACTGTTTAAAGATGATCTTGAACGCCTTATAGGACCAAGACCATATGAAGACATGACTCCTAATGAAGGTATTCCGCCGGTAAGTGGTAATATTGTTAGTACAAGTACGCAATTACCTAACGAATAGAAATTATATCTACCCAAAAAGCGATGAACATAGTTCATCGCTTTTTTTATTTTTGAATTCTTGTTATGCGGACATTCAAAACATCTAAGTCTAAAGAAAATATCCTGGCAAAAATCAGGAAAGAGCTAAATAAAGGAGCTCTGGATATGCCTTTCCCTGATGCGGAGAACCCAAACGATAAAAACATATACCCTAAAAACGAACATTCTCTTGAAGAAACATTTGCAGACAACTTTATCTCACTGGGTGGTAAGTTTGTTTATTGTAATGATGAAGTAGAACTACTGAACAACCTTTATCACTTATGCGAGAATAGAGGCTGGAAGAATATTGTCTGTGCCGATGAAGAGTTAATGAATAAAATTAACACTGTGCGACCAGATATGGCGCTTAGTGCACATAACAAAGTGGAGAGTGCTGAAGCATGCATCACAAACTGCGAGGTATTAGTGGCCCGTACGGGGTCAGCCATCATCAGTAGCAACCAAAACATGGGTAGAACATCTACCGTTTTTCACCCTGTACATATAATCGTTGCTTATTCAGATCAGGTTACCAATGACATTAGCGATGCTATATCAAAAATTAAAGCACGTTATGGAGAAAAGTTGCCATCTATGATTAACGTTAATAGCGGACCGAGCAGAACAGCTGATATTGAAAAGACATTAGTAGTAGGAGTTCATGGCCCCAGAGAGGTTTTCTGCTTTTTTGTGAATAGTATATAAATAAAAAAATGCTGAACCTCTTATTCCCGAAGAAACATTCAGATTTTCAGCATATTTAAAGCAATCTTTTAGAAAAAAGAGCGCATTTTAGCAAATGGGTACAATTACTAAAAAGGGCACATAAGGGCTAGCAATCGTAATAAGCATGATAACCGGTTGGCTATCAACCCTTCACAAAACAACAAATTTTCTCTCTTTTTTATGAGACCATTCGACGAATGAACCTTTTCATCCAACGAACGGCAGGTTTCATACAACTAACGGACTATTTAAGACTCTTAACAACATGTTTGAGCTAGTGCCCGGCTGTTCTGGAAATATTATTGAATGTTTGTGCGAATGTGACTTTATTGCTTTTTGAGACCGGAATATTCATATTATCATCCATTATTAACATCCCTGAAGATTCGTACCTTTTTACACGGTTCATATTAACAATGAATGACCTGTGCACACGAAAGAAAATATCCTCGGATAATATTTTCTCAAACTCTCCAATATTATATGAGCTAACAATGCTAAAATTATCAGTTACAACCTTCGTGTATTTATTAACTGTTTCGAAGTATAATATTTCGTCAGGGCTGAAATAGTCGACACCTTTAACGTTGGGAATGCCAACTTTTGTATTTTTATTGCTATCTGTGCCGCCATTTTTACTCTTTTTGTCAAAGAATTTATTGACTGCAAATGTTAACTCTTCATCATCTACAGGCTTTAGTACATACCCTAGAGCAGAAAGCTTAATAGCATCAACAGCATATTTTGCATGTGCTGTTATAAAAATAACTTCAAACCCTCTATTTGGAAATAATTTTAAGAAATCAACACCCGTTTTACCGGGCATGGATACGTCTAAGAAAAGCAAATCAACGTTACGCTCACGAAGGTACTCTACACCATCCTCCCATTTAGTAAAAGCATTTAACACCTTCAGGCGAGGAAATAAAAGTTTTAATCGTTTTTGTAATAGTTCAATTAATTTAGGTTCGTCATCTATAATTACACACTTTACATCAGACAACATATTTCAGGTTTTTTATGGTAAGTATTACAATTGTTCCATGCTCCGGAGGTAACTTATCTATATACTCCATAGAGATGTTCATTTGTTCATAGTTCTTGAATATACCCATTAATTTCTCTGTTAGCTGGGTACCATAAGACTCTTTTCTATCTGTATTTTCTTTCTTTATCTGTTCTGCCTTCTCTCTACCAACGCCATTGTCTTCTATTTTACATATCAGCTCATCACTATTAGCTCCCTGCATAAAACTGATCTCAAGCTTACCTTTTTCTACCAAATGGAATAGACCATGGTTTATAGCATTTTCTACTATTGGCTGTAACAAAAGCGATGGTATTAATATGCTTTGTGCCGGTATTTTATTATCTACATATATTTCACAGTCAAAACGTTCTTCAAATCTTGTTTGTTGTAGCTCTACATAGTTTTTAAGCATTGCAATCTCTTCTGATAAAACAACAAACCTTTCTTGTGAGGACTTTAAATACCCCCTTAGGAGTTTTGAAAATTTGCTTACATGATTGTAAGCATCGTCAAATTTTTTGTTATCAATAAAATAGAGTGCAGATGCCAATGAGTTGAAAATAAAGTGCGGGTTTATTTGTGAATATATTGCACGTAGTTGCAGGTCTGTCATTTGTTGTTTCTTCTCATTATTTCTCGCCACCACATATCGTGTTGTACCTACTGTAACAAAAATCAACCCGATAAAACCTGCAACACCTATTACCCAAAAAGCTGTTCTCCACTCAGACGTTTGATACCAATTCGGCTTCCTATATACATATAGTGTCTGTGTTGGTGTTTCCCATATATCGTCATTAGCTTTACACAAAACTTTATGCGCAACTCCCGGCTTTAGGTTTCCTATAAACACTTCGCCGGATAAGTTACTATTCCAGTTCTTAGCGTTTACTTTATATAAGTAATGTACATTACCGCTACCACTATAATTGATTAAATTAAACTTTAAAAGCTCATTATTCTGATCAACAACAATCGTATCATGATGCCCGTCAACTATCTGCTCGTATGGAATTTCCAGCATCAACTTTGATAAATTTCCCTTATGCATTGAGTGCGCATATTCTATAAACTCTTCGTCTTTAAGGATTATTGAATATACCCCATTGTCTGTATTAATAGTGACAGAGCCTTCGTTAAAAGACATATCGGTTACTTTATTATAAACAGATTTCTTAACGTTTGGTATCAGCTTAAAATCATCAACATCTGCAGCACCATTTATTTCTGCATACGCAAGCCCAAACTCACCTGAAATAACTATCGTACTACCGGACACTTTTACATTACCGTTTAAAACACTAAAACCATTGGTTATTTTTTTTAGCACCCCCAACTCAGGATAAAACAAATACAGCTTATCAGAATTGTATATGTATATATTACCGTACTTATCTCCAATAATGCTATTTATAGCAATGCTAGAAAACCATTTGTCTATTTGACGAAAATTCAAATCTCTTAATGTTTCCGGATTATAACAGGCTATACCATTTGTATTATATACCCAAAATAAATTACGGCTACTATCATAATACATGTCCTTGCCAATCATTTCATGCTTTAAAATAGAAGTAGCTACTTTTAAACTATCATTTGCAACATGCATAGAATCAAAACCTAAACGTACACAGTACACTAAATCATCTTTGTACCAATAGTGTATATCAGCCAAAGTTGTTATAGGTTTAGTTATCTCAGGAACTTGTTTTTTATTATAAATAACCGTTTTACCATCCGTAATTCTACTTATACTTTTTTTAGTGGTATCGTACAGATAAAAGCCGCTTGGGGTAGAGATACTTATACAATTTTTTATCGGAGATTCGGAAACATGACACTTAAAACCACCTTTAGGCAATTGGATAGTTTCCATCAGGATGTTATTTTTTAGCCCGTAGAGTAATGCTGTTTCTGAATTATACCAATATGTTTTTCCGTTTGTATTGTTTGACGCTAACAAAGCACCTTTAAGAAAAGTCAATCTACTGTTCTTTTTAAAAAACTTATTCGCTGCAGGCACTCTATAAGCACCATTATCGAATGTAGCATACCACTCTGCCCTCTCATTATCAAGCATACTAAACACTACACCGCCAAACCGTTCAAAAGTTTCTGGTGAAACCAAGCTCCTTTTATAACTCAAATTCGAATCAAGTGCTATCAGCTGTCTGTTAGTTACTAAGACATACTCTTTCTCTTTATAATAAAACACAACAATATGCTCATCTTCAGCACAGCCAAACTCTTTTATCGACCTGTCTTCAAACGAACAATCAAGATGTTTTAAAACGAAAAACCTATCAGTACGAGCTCTGTATGACAAGTAGGTTGAGTGTTGTATAGGATAACATACTGATGACACATGCATTATCTCGTAGTAATTCAGAATACTATCACATAAATCTTCAGCAACATTACTCCCACTAAAAACATCATTAAATACACTGATTTTACCACTTTGATCTAATGTTACAACACTAAGTTCTTTTGTGAGTGGCATTAATTCTTGCTTGTCAAACCTTACAGGTATGCCAGCCTTATTCAACTCACCAGTAGTAGCATTATAGGATACTAAATTTTTTGTTGTATTTGCATTAGCCCCTGTAGAATATTCAAAATATGTTGTAGTGTCGTTATGAAATATATTATAGCATATAATTGGTATGGAATCGCGATATACAATATTAAGCTTGTTGTTTTTTATAAACCCCACCTGCTTTGCATAGCTACCAATCACCCACATGTCTCCCAAAGCATCTTCCGACACCATCCATATATCATTAGAATGCAGACCATCCTTTGTTGTAAATACTCTATAATCGTACCCGTCGTATTTCACTAACCCATCATCTGTTAAAAACCATATATACCCTAGCTTATCCTGAGTTACACTGTATATATGATTTGATGGAAGACCATTAGATAAATTGTAATTTATTGCAGGCGGCACTTGGGCAAAAGCTCCGTTGCATAATATCAGTACCAGAAAAAGGGTTTTTATATAAGGTTTTATTGCCGACATATATTAATGTAGTAGCATTATATTTCTTAAAAATACACATCTATTTTGAATGATATAAACTATTAGCTCATAGCTTTGTAATATGGCTCTCGATAACAAAAACATCAATAACCGAAAAGATATTGAACTCTTAGTCAACAGCTTCTATGATAAAGTGAGAAAAGATGAATTAATTGGCTTCATTTTCAATGATATAATTGGCGACGACTGGTCTAAACATTTACCTATCATGTATAGTTTTTGGGAAACTGTTTTGTTTGCAAAAGCCGGCTACCAAGGCAACCCTGTTAAAAAACATGTTGAAATCGACAAGAAAATAAAACTTCAAAAACCACATTACGACAAGTGGTTACAATTATGGACTGAAACTATTGACAGCCTGTTTACAGGAGAAGTTGCAGACAGAGCTAAGGAAAAAGCAACAACAATGATGCAACTAATAGACTTTAAAGTAACAGCTTCAAGAAGCGGTAAATCAATTTTGTAAACTACTATTACTAACTTTATTCCATGTCATATTATTCAGTACAAGGTAAATTGTTAGATGTTTTTAACAAGCGTACATACCCTGCAATAGTTTCTGTAAAAAATGGTAAAATAGTTTCTATTGAAGAAACCAATAACGCTCCTGACCAGTATATCTTACCTGGGTTTGTAGATGCTCACGTACATATAGAAAGCTCAATGCTGGTACCCACTGCATTTGCTCAACTTGCTGTTGTACATGGCACAGTTGCCACAGTTTCTGACCCTCATGAGATAGCGAATGTTTGTGGCGAACCGGGAGTTCACTACATGATAAACAATGGCAAAAGAACTCAATTCAAGTTTTTCTTTGGTGCGCCATCATGTGTTCCTGCTACTTTTTTTGAAACTGCCGGAGCCCATATAGATGCTAATGGTGTTACACGACTACTAAACGACCCTAACATATTTTACCTGGCTGAAATGATGAACTTTCCCGGTGTTCTTAATAAAGACACTGAAGTAATGAGCAAGATAGCTGCTGCAAAAAAATCTGGCAAACCCGTGGATGGGCATGCCCCCGGACTGAAAGGTGATGACGCGGCCCTATATGCAGCAGCAGGAATTAGTACAGATCATGAATGTTTTAGCATTGAAGAAGCACAGGATAAGCTAAAGGCCGGCATGAAGATCATCATCAGAGAAGGTAGTGCTGCTCGAAATTTTGACACATTAGTTCCTCTTTTCAAAACTCATCCTGATAAACTAATGTTCTGTAGTGATGATAAACACCCTGATGAATTAGTTGTCGGACATATAAACCAGCTTGTAAAAAGAGCTTTAAAGGCAGGACATGATATATATGACGTAGTGAAAGCTGCTTCTACTACACCAATTGAGCACTACAATTTATCAGTTGGGATGTTACGAAAAAATGACCCTGCAGATTTTATTATTGTAGATAACCCGGATGAATTAAACGTTCTGCAAACATATATCAATGGCGACCTTGTGGCAGAACGTGGCAAAAGCCTGTTAACACACCAATCGCCTGATGCTATCAACAACTTTGATGTTGCACCATTAAAACCTGAAGAATTCAAATTACACACTGATAAAAAAGAAACACAGATCAGAGTAATTGAAGCTTTGGATGGACAACTAATCACCAATGAAATTATCGCCGACGGTAAAATAGTGGATAACTGTTTAGTTAGTGATGTTGAGCAAGATATACTTAAAATGGTGGTTGTAAACCGTTATAGTAATAATACACCAATTGCTCATGCATTTATCAAAAACATAGGGCTAAGGCAAGGAGCATTGGCCTCTACGGTGGCACACGACTGCCATAATATTGTTGCTGTAGGTGTTGACGATCATTCTATTTGCGAAGCTGTGAATGCTCTTATCAAGTGTAAAGGGGGTATTGCCGTATGTGATGGCAAAAAAAATACTTCAGTACTTCCCTTACCTATCGCAGGGCTTATGTCTGACAAAAGCGGGTATCATGTGTCAGAAGAATATAGCCTGGTAGATAAAAAAGCCAAAGCATTAGGCTCAACCCTACGCGCACCATTCATGACTATGTCATTTATGGCACTGTTAGTTATACCATCGCTAAAGCTTAGTGACAAGGGACTGTTTGATGGTAGTAAATTCCAATTTACACCTATAGAATTGTAGCACTGTATTGCTTCAAAGCCTCCTCAAGGCAATCCATAGCCTCGTTGATGTCGTCTTTTTTCAAAACATATGCCAGGCGCACTTCTCTGCTACCCTTACCTGTAGTAAAATAAAAACCTGCAGCAGGAGCCATCATAAGAGTTGCCCCATTGTGAGAGAATTCCTCTAATAGCCACATACAGAACTTTTCGCTATCATCTACAGGAAGCTCTGCTATGGCATAAAATGCACCACCGGGCATCGGGCATTTCACACCCTCCATTGCCTGCAACCTTCCTACTAATAAATCTCTACGTGCGTTATACTCAGCATGAACGCCAACGAAATAATCATCTGGCAGATCAATTGCTGCTTCTGCCAATATCTGTGCCAATGACGGCGGGCTTAACCTTGCCTGAGCAAACTTCATAGCAGCCCCCATTAGCTGTTTATTTTTTGAAACTAAAGCACCAATTCTGGCACCACAAGCACTATACCTTTTTGAAACAGTATCTAATAAAACTGCATGCTCTTCTAACCCTTCTAAAGAAAGTGCCGATATATGATCGCGTCCATCGTAACAAAACTCACGGTAAGCTTCATCACTAAACAAGAATAGGTTGTTCTTCAAACAAATATCCCTGAGCGTTTCCAACTCTTCTCTACTATACAAGTAACCGGTAGGGTTATTAGGATTACAAATCATAATAGCCTTGGTACGTGTAGTTACTGCTTGCTCAAAATCTGCTATAGTAGGCAATGCAAAACCATCATCTATTGATGACTCAATCGGCACTATGTTTACCCCAGCACTGGTAGCAAAGCCATTATAGTTAGCATAAAACGGTTCAGGTATTATAATCTCATCACCGGGGTCTAAACAACTCATAATAGCGAACAGAATTGCTTCTGAGCCACCTGTCGTTACGATAATATCTTCATAAGTTACATCAACCCCATTTTTAGCATAATAGCCTACCAGCTTTTTTCTATAGCTTTCAAAACCTGCGCTATGGCTATAGTCCAACACCTTCATGTCGGTATGCTTAACCGCATCAAGTATTTCCGGCGGAGTTTCAATATCAGGCTGGCCGATATTCAAATGAAATACTTTCAAACCTTTAGCCTTAGCAGCCTCTGCGTAAGGAACTAACTTTCTGATCGGAGATGGTGGCATAGATGCACCACGATGAGATATAACTGGCATGGCGCAAAAATAGAAAAAGCCTTGGGTAAATACCTCAAGGCTTTTTGAAAAATTTAGTGACTTCTTTTACCTATTTCTCCGTAGCCGATTTAACAGTCCCTTTAATATACAACTCGTAGCGCTCCTTACCCTCGCCATTGTTAACAGCGTTCGATTGTATATATATTTCTTTATTAAATGGACCTACACGCCCTTGTGTGTTATACACAACTTTTATCTTACCAGTTTTACCCGGTAAAATTGGTTGTCTTGGCACTTCAGGAGTTGTACAACCACAAGATGCAGTAGCGTTTTGAATCAATAATGGCTCACTACCTACATTTGTAAATTCAAAGTAGTATTCTGCCTGAGGCCCTTCAGGAATAGTACCAAAATCATGAGTAACGCCATCGCTAAACTTAAATTGAGGTCCATTCTTATCCTGCGCATTTACAGCAACTACACCAATTGCTAATACAAATAGTGTAAAAAACAATTTCTTCATGTTCATATCGTTTCTCCTTTTATTCTTATTGCTTCATTAAAGATGAGTTGTTCTGAGGAACAGAACCTGTTGGAGCCTGCTCGACAACACCTTTGATTGTTAATACTTTAGTACCTGCATTAGAGGTTACGGTAATTGATTTCGTAAAACCGTTAGGACGGCCTTGAGTAGCATAGCTAGCTTTAATTACGCCTTTCTCGCCCGGTAATACAGGATCTTTAGACCAAGATGGTGTAGTACAACCACAAGAAGGTCTAACTTGCTGAATAACAATTGGTTCATCACCCATGTTTTCAAAGGTAAATTCAACATCTGCTGCCGGCCCTTCTGGTACAGTACCAAAATCGTGCATCTCTTCATTAAATTTCATGTCTTCAACAGTCAAAGTGCTTCCACCGTTATCAGCAACTGCTGTGCTAGTTGAATGATCATGACCGCTATGAGTACTATGCTCTTGTGCAAATACAGCACCTACACTAAAAAATAGTACGCCGAATGATAGTATTAGTTTTTTCATTATTTATTATGATTTATGTTTGAATAGATACAAATATAATGCCTAAGACATAATTTTGAAGGTTCAAGGTTTGTTAATCAAATACAAAAGTTAGGAATCGCAATTTAACTTTTATACAGCAATCTGCAATGAAATACTCATTAGAATTTGAAGAAGACATAAAAAATGCTATAAAAACGCTAAATAGTGGCGGCACGATACTCTACCCTACTGATACTGTTTGGGGCATAGGTTGTGATGCTACTAACGAGGCAGCCGTTAATAAGGTATTTGACATTAAACAACGACCAAAAGAGAAAAGTCTAATCATATTACTGGCAGAAGCAAAAGACGTACTTCAATACTCCGCTACGCCGCATCCGGATATCATAGCCATAGTTGAAAGTTTCGAACAACCGACAACGGTCATTTACGATCATGCACTTAATATTGCGGATACTGCCATACATGAGAATGGCAGTATTGCAATAAGAGTAACAAAAGACCCATTTTGCAGAGCTTTGCTAAAGCGTTTTCAGAAACCTATTATATCTACTTCTGCAAATATTAGTGGCGCCAACCCTGCAACAGATTTTGCCTCTGTAAGTACAGATATTAAAAACTCCGTTGATTACGTAGTCCGCCACAGACAGAATGATACTGCGGCTGCACAGGCATCTCGTATAGTAACAATTAACGATGATGGCAGCCTGAATATTATTAGGGGCTGATTTTTCTGAAAACCTGATTAGTTTTGCGCCATATGGAAATTGCTTGCACAGCAAAAGAAGAGAAACTATTTAAACACATTGCATCGGTTGCACAAAGCAAAAATATGCCATGCTATATAGTGGGTGGCTTTGTCAGGGATAAAATTTTGCAAAGACCCACAAAAGACATCGACCTTGTTTGCGTAGGTAGCGGTATTACACTTGCCAAAGCGGTAGCAGAAGCTTTCACAAAAAAAGTAAAGGTCAACTATTTCAAAAACTTTGGCACAGCTCAGTTTAAATACGATGAGTTTGATGTTGAGTTTGTAGGCGCCAGAAAAGAGTCTTATAGCAGAGACTCGCGCAAACCTATTGTTGAAGAGGGCACTCTTGAGGATGATCAAAAAAGAAGAGACTTCACCATCAACGCATTGGCAATAAGCCTCAATGAAGAGGATTATGGCACGCTGGTAGACCCATTTGAAGGACTAGTGCACCTTAAACAGAAGATAATAAAAACACCCTTAGACCCGGATATTACTTTTTCTGACGATCCGCTGAGAATGATGCGCTGTATACGCTTTGCCGCACAGCTGGGTTTTACTATACAAACAGATACTTTTGAAGCAGTTAAAAGAAATAGCAACAGGCTTACAATTATATCTAAAGAAAGAATAGCAGATGAGCTAAATAAGATCATGCTCACGAATAAACCGTCAATTGGTTTAGACCTACTATACAAATCAGGATTACTTGAAATATTCTTCCCCCAACTAATAAAACTGGTGGGCGTTGAATATATAGATGGTAAAGGGCATAAAGACAACTTTTACCACACGCTGCAAGTACTGGACAATGTAGCAGTACGCAGTAAAGACTTATGGCTACGTTGGGCCGCACTTTTGCATGATATTGGCAAACCTGCCACTAAACGTTTCGAACAAGGACACGGCTGGACATTTCATGGCCATGACGCTGTAGGAGAGAAGATGACATACAAGATCTTCAGACAACTTAAGCTACCACAAAACGATAGAATGAAGTATGTAGCCAAGTTGGTACTCCTGCATCTGCGCCCTATCAGCCTTACTAAAGAAGACATCACAGACTCTGCAATGCGCCGTTTATTGTTCGATGCAGGAGACGACCTGGAAGACCTGATGATACTTTGTGAAAGTGATATAACCTCTAAAAACAAAAATAAGGTAAAACGCTACCTGGAAAATTTTGAAGCAGTAAGAGAACGCTTAAAAGAGGTAGAAGAAAATGATCGCATTCGTAACTGGCAACCACCTATAAGTGGTGATGAGATCATGAATATTTTTGAATTAAGGCCATCTAAAGAGGTTGGGATTCTTAAAACTGCAATAAGAGAAGCGATATTGGACAACCTTATTCCCAACACGCGAGATGCTGCGTATGAATACCTTTTAAAAAAGGCCGAAGAGCTGGGGCTAACTATAAAGAACAAATAATAAAAGCCGTTGAATAATTCAACGGCTTTTATACTTATATGAGTTCTATGATATTACTTGAAGGTATGACTTACACCTAAGCTGAAAGTCATGCCCGGGTTAAAGCTATCAAAGATCTGAGCATCTGCCTTATATGCCTGATAGAACTTCTCTAGTCTATCATTCAATAAGTTTTCAACTTTAAGATCAATTGATGTTCTACGATCTTTACCGAATGACTTGTTCACACTAAAGTTTACACTGTGGAATGGCTCAGTATATACATCAGGGAATAAACCTGCACCTACAATGTATAATGTGCGGCCTTTAACGTTATAGAATACACCTGTATTCAATCCAATTTCAGGATCGTTATAGCTAATACCTGCATTAATAACATATGGAGACTGACCAGCCATATCCCTTGTATTCGTTATGTTTTCACCATCCTTCTCGTAGTTCTTTCTAGCGTTGAACTCAAGGTCTGTCATTTGTATTTGAGACTTAACCAAAGTAAGGTTACCCATTACTAATAACTTAGAAAGGAATGGAGAAACAAAGCCCATCTCTTTTCTTACTTCAAACTCAAGCCCGTATACTTTACCATCACCAACGTTACGAGCCTGGAACTCTGTACTTGTTTGTTGTGTTGGTATTCTTACCAACTCAATTGCCTGATCGAATGTTTTGTAGAAAGCACTAACAGAGATCAACTCACTACGCTTCATGAAATACTCCCAACGCAAGTCAAAGTTATTGATCCTTGTTTCTGTAAGCTTACCATCCCAACCCGGATACTTAAATAAGCTACCATTAAATATACGGTTGGTAAGAGGATCAATGATCTGTGCAAAAGAAAGCTCTTTAAATGAAGGCCTTGCTATTGTTCTACCATATGTAAACCTAATGTTTTGATTATCTGTAACAGCATATATCAAGTTAACAGACGGGAAGAAGTCTAACGCATCCAACACTTTTTCATTGTCTAAGTATGTACCGTTTACAGTATCACCACTTGCGTATGCCTGATCTGAACCTGTATATCTCTGTACGTTGTTTTCTGCTCTTACACCCAATACTGTTTTAAGTTTCGGGAATGGAGACATTTCATTCGACACATAGAATGCAGTGTTATTTACGTTAGCAGAGTATGCATTCGGGTTTAACAATAGGTTACCCGACTGGTAGTATATATTGTTTGTAGTACTTGGATAAATATTTTCCGGATTCAAAACTTCTGATGGATCAGGGTTAGACCATGATTGGTTGCCGAAGAACTGAATATCAAAGAATAATATCTCGTAATCTCTTTGCTTATAAATATGGCTTGCACCTACTTTAAATTTGGCATCTCTATCCCATAATTTATAGTCTCTTGTAACGTCAAGCTTTCCGGACATGTTCACCTCATCAAGGTATCTCCAAATTCTACTTGGGTTACCACCCGCACCAGCTACGAAAGAAGTATCCAGGTTACTATAAGTAAATGCTGTTTTACGAATATCCGGATCGTCAGAAGATGACCATGTAGGAGACAACTTCCAATCTACTTTCCATTTTCCGTCTCCAATAGAGTGATCACCGGCTAATAGTAAGTTAGTTAAAGAACGTTCGTTATACTCTAAGTTGTGAGACTTAGCAATATAACCAGACTGACCTACTGCTTGTCCATCGTTATCGATATCGAATATACCTGCTTTACTTGTACCACTTTGAAGTCTTAATACATTTAATCTGATCTTTGACTTCTTTGTTTTGTATGCAAGACCTCCAAGCACACCAACAAGAGCCATATCTTCTCCTTGTTGACCTTTCTGGATAGTCGCGTACCTTAATTCGTTTTTAGTAGACTCTTTATACCTCTGATACTCGCTGTATGTAACATCTTCGTAAAAGGTATAATCTCTTTTGTATGATAGAGAGAAGATATAACCTAGTTTGTTTTTCTTCTCGCCTTTCAATTGTAATTGGTTACCAATCGTCAAGCTTGCACCGTAATCTAACGGGCTTGTTGCTCTGTTAGCACTAAGGTTAGGGTTAAAGCTACTTACAAAGCTTTTCACCTGATCTTTAGATGCTCCACTAATTGGAGTAGGAATGTTCTGAGCATCAGCACCATCAGGCAAAGCTCTTGTTCCGTCATCTATTCCTAAGAAATCCGTACCACCACCTTCATATGTCAGGTAGTCAGAGTTCAAGTTCATTTGAGGATTGTATGCAGTATTTAAAGACACTTTAAAGATCTTCTTCTCGGGAAAATCTTTTGTTTCGATATTTACTAAACCTCCTGTAAAATCTGCAGGTAAATCTGCAGAAAAGTTTTTACTCGCGATGATGTTGTCTATTAGGTTTGTAGGGAATATATCCATTTGAAGGCTGTTCTTATCAGGATCTAAACCGGGGATCTGGATACCATTCAAAGTAGTTTTAGTATAACGGTCTCCTAAACCTCTTACGTAGATGTATTTACCATCTTCAATACTTACACCCGTAACCCTTTTAGAAGCCTCAATTGCTGAACCATCTCCTACCAATTGCATTTGAGCAGAAGATATACCATCCATAATAGTGCTAGACCTTCTCTTCATAGCGATCAAAGCACCTTCATTTGTTCTTACAGCCTTAGCTTTTACTACAGCTTCCTCAAGCTCATTGCTCATAGGCTTTAGCTGTAGATCTTTCAATACGTTTACTTCATCTTCGGTTACATTCACACCTTCAATACTTAAAGGCTGGTAACCAATACAGGTGATCTGTAAATTATGCGTTCCAGTTTCTACTGATAGTGTAAACTCTCCATCCAAATCTGTTGTAGTACCAATAGTTGTTCCTTTAACCACTACAATTGCAGACATTAACGGAAGACCATCCTCATCTATAACAGAACCGCGGACGATTCCCTTATTACCGAATGCTGTAATACTTATCAAACAGCTTAAGACGAAAAACAAAGAATATTTCATTGTCAAATAGTTAAAAAAGTAAAAATTTGGGAAGGAGTTTTTTTATTTACTTCTTCCCAAATTCTATGTGTTAGCTTTTAGCTTTATTTAAAAATATTATACTAATAGTTTTTTATTAAAGTCCGCTAGTAGCACCGTCTAATGCAGCGAAAGTCCATCCGTTAAAAACAGAAGCGTTAGCTTTGTTTGAAGAAGTAGAACCAGCTGTGATACCTGCAGGAGCAGAACCATCTTTGATGTAATCATCGATGCTACCAGAAGGTATGTTAATAACGATGTTTGTAAAATTAACGTCTGGGTTATCAGTAGTTCTGTTAACTACTTGACCATCCTTAACGCTAGCAAAGAACAAGTTCTCAAGATTTACGATTGAGTTTTTATCAGTGTTGATCAAATCACCTGAAGTTCTATCACTATTGTGCGCAACGATTGTACCGTTTTTGATTGTGTGTCCAGCGCTGTAAGAACCTTCTGGTCCGTCAAGCTCAAAACAGTGGTCACCAGGAGTGATGATTACGAAGTTGTCAAGAGTACCGCTCCAAGATTGGTCAGTATCAATTGCATCATCACCGTTGTTCATAACCAATACATTTTTAACGCTTACTTTACCACCGAAGAACTCGATACCATCATCTTGGTTTGCAACGATCTCGATGTTTTCTATAACTGTAGCAGAACCTACACCAGCAAGTGTAAGACCGTTGATCTCGTTACCAGAACCGATGTTAGCACCACCGTGACGAATAGAGATATACTTCAATGTACCAGAGTTATCAGCATCGTTAGAACCACCATACAAACCGTTTTGGTCTGATGTTGGGATACCTTCGATCTGCACTTCATTTGCAGAAGCAGATATCTTTGCTTTACCACAAATCAATACACCACCCCAAAGACCGTTGATAGTGTTGTTTAAGTTAGGGCTCTTGAAAGAACCAGCTGCAACGTCTGCAATTGATATTTCATCAGCAACTGAAGTGAAGATAATTGGCTTTGTTTCTGAACCTTCAGCCATAAGCTTACCACCTCTAGCTATCAATAAAGCTGTAGCGTTTGCACCTGTACCAGCTTCACCTTTGATGATTGTACCCGGCTCGATAGTTAATGTAGCACCATCTAAAACTGTGATTCTACCAGCAAGTTGGTAGATCTTGTCGCTAGACCATGTAGTGTTAGCAGAAATGTTTGAGCTAACAATTACAATGTCAGAAGTAACAACTGGTGTTGTACCAGTGTTGTTGTTGTCGTCTTTTTTGTTACAAGAAAAAAGAGCGATTGATGCTGCAAGCACCAATGAAGATTTTAAAAAGTTACTGGAGATTCTCATTTTCATAATTTTATTTTGTGCAAATGAACACACGCAATATTAAGCGAATGTTACTCTACGTTTAATTTAAAATGAAGAAAGGTTTTTGCTTATTTAAGGTTGCTTTCGTTAACGTAACAATGCATTAAAACAATACATACGCGCAAACCCTCCCTTATTTCGGGGGCAAAATTGGTTAACGAATATTACCGACACATTACGCCAATGTTACGGGTATGTAACCCTAATATTAACAGAATGTTACCTGATACTAAAAGGCTTATAAACAGTATATTGTAGGCGCAAGGCAATATGTCCACAATGTTAACATTCAGTATATCCAACAATATTATTTAAAATGAATGCTCGTAAAATATTTCAGCAGAAACTAGCACAAACATCACCAGCGCCGGTAGCTATTCATATAGATAAAGCGCAAGGCAACTATCTGATAGGTGCTGATGGCAAAGAATACCTGGACCTTATCGGTGGAATAAGTGTTTGTAATATTGGGCATCAGCACCCCGATGTTATTGCGGCTATTAAAAAACAGGCCGATACTTACCTGCATATAATGGTATACGGTGAGCTTATACAAACGCCACAAAACGAATATGCTCAATTATTAACGGAACGCCTACCTGAACATCTGAACTGTGTGTATTTTGTAAACTCCGGTGCAGAAGCTGTAGAAGGAGCTTTAAAACTAGCCAGAAAAGTAACCGGCAAAACAGACATAATAGCTTGTAATAATAGCTATCATGGTTCAACAATAGGTGCGCTCAGTGTTTTAGGCGATGAGTATTTCCGAAATGCCTACAGACCTTTAATGCCGGGAGTTTGGCATTATGATTACAATAGTCAGGAGCTAATTGATGGTATAAATGAACAAACCGCTTGTGTATTAATAGAGACAGTACAAGGCGAGGCAGGCATTATTGAACCCAAACCGGATTGGCTAAAGCAATTAAGGGCTAAATGTGATGAAACAGGCACCATGCTCATTTTCGATGAGATACAATGTGGTTTTGGCAGAACGGGTAAGCTCTGGGGGTTTGAACATTATGGCATCATGCCGGACATCATATTATTAGGGAAGGCTCTCGGCGGAGGAATGCCTATGGGTGCATTCGTTTCTTCATACGAAAACATGTACACGCTTGCTGACAACCCGGTATTGGGACACATAACTACATTCGGAGGGCACCCTGTGTGCTGTGCAGCAGGTAAAGCCGCTATGGAAGTACTGATTAAAGAAAAAATGTATGATGAAGTACCGGCAAAATCCGCACTATTTAAAGAAAACCTACAACACGATCAGATAAAAGAGGTTAGGAATATAGGCCTGCTGATAGCAGTACAACTACAAAACAAAGAGCAAGTAATAGAAGTTGTAGACAAAGTGATTGACAAAGGGTTGTTTACCGACTGGTTCTTGTTCGCAGAAGATTGCATCAGAATAGCACCACCCCTTAGCATTACGAATGAAGAAATACTGCATGCCTGTAACATAATTAAAAGCTGTTTATAAATAATAAAAGGGGCAAGAGCCCCTTTTATTATTTCATATTGAATATCGTCTATTCTTTACCAAACAGCCCTTTCCATACTACAGCTGCTACTACACCACCCAAGATGGGCGCTACAATAAATAACCACAGCTGAGAAACAGCTTTACCACCTGCGAAAACTGCAGGCCCGATACTACGTGCCGGATTTACAGATGTTCCTGTTATAGGTATCGCTACCATATGTATTAATACCAATGTTAAACCAATAGCCAACCCCGCCATGGTACTATTACCATTTTTAGATGTCACCCCGAATATCACGAATAGAAAAATGAAAGTGAGTACCGCCTCTGCTGTAAAAGCAGCTGTTGTGTTATAAGCCCCAAGATACCCTTCGCCCCATCCATTTGAGCCCAGCGCCCATTCTGCAGGCATTTCAAACCCTGCCTGGCCCGATACAACACTATAAAGTACTGCAGCTGCCAGAATTGCGCCTCCTATTTGCGCAACAATATATCCAATAGTATCTGCCATGCTTAACTTACCTGCTACCAACATTGATATGCTAATGGCCGGATTTATATGACAACCCGAAATAGGACCGATTGCGTAAGCCATTACCACAACAGCTAAACCAAAAGCTAAGGATATACCTAATAACCCCAAACCGGCTGGTCCGGTTGAAGACATTCCCGCAACAACTGCTGCACCGCAGCCAAATAATACCAAACAAAATGTGCCGATTAGTTCTGCAATATATTTTTTCATAGCTAGTTTTTTTTCCAAAATAGGAATATTAAACCGCTTTTTTCAACAAAAAATAAGGCCCTGCAATTGCAGAGCCTTATAATGAATTAATTCTACAGCTATGTCTACTGTGGTGCTTTTAAACTTGTTATAACACCATTTACATTTATCGTTGCATCATTTTCACATTCTCCACCACCGTAATCAAGTATGCGGTGTCTGGCATCTACCGGGTAAATATTCATAGTACCATTAGTAATCCAGTTACAACTTGCCGGTGAGTATAATGCCTCCTTTATCTGCGTAGTATACTGATCTCCGTTAGCTCTTATAAATGTACCACTACCTGTAGTTACATATACATCATCTGCCAGTTGCTCAGTATTGCTACCATAGTGCCATATACGCACTCTATTACTTGAGCCCGTAATAACACCCTGATCATTGGGTAAAACAACGGTATCTACACGTTTCACGTTGTACTGTATTCTTCCACCTGCTGCAATTCGTCCCACATTTGTTAATGTTCTATGACCGCTGACAAGGTAACCATTCACTGTATAGTTATTGTATTTTAGAACCTGGTGATACCCCTGTTCTCTTACTGCTGTTTCTTTATTATAAGATACTATGATAGAACCTGTTCTTATTTTACCATCGTAACATAAACATTCGCTACCCGCTGCGCCAAACCTGATGAGAATACTATCAGGAGTAAGTCCTCCTTCATTTGTTTTGTCGAAATATGTGATTGATACACATGAGCCTATCGCTTCTGCACCAAGCAAAAGTGCTTTCTCAACTAATTTGTTAGAACTATTGTTGATGTGTTCTAAAAGCAACTGATCATCTGCATAACCTACCTTCTCAGGCTCTGCGTTGTTACTATCATCATCATTGCTTTTCTTCTTACAGCCTACATTTAATAAGCTCACAGCCAAAACTAATAGAGCAGTGTATATTACAGCGCTTCTGTTTGAAATTGTCATTATTCTGATTTTTTTACGACAGTTAGGATTCTGCAGGCATAAATATAAAACATTAATGGCGCATATTTCATAATAATATGGTAGCACCCACTTAGGAAAATATCTTTACATTTGCACAAATTTTTTAGAAACTCATGAAAGTAGCTATCATTGGTACAGGATATGTTGGTTTAGTAACCGGTACTTGTTTTGCAGAAACTGGTAACGATGTAACCTGTGTAGACATTGACGAAAGAAAAGTAAACATGCTTAAAAATGGTGAAACACCCATTTACGAGCCTGGATTAGACGTTCTTTTAGAAAGAAACATCAAGGAAAACCGCATACACTTTACTACAGCACTGGCAGAAGGGGTAAAAGATGCTCAGGTAATCTTTTTGGCTCTGCCAACACCTCCGGGTAAAGGTGGTGAAGCAGACCTTCAATATGTGCTTAATGTTGCTGCTGATTTGAGTAAAATCGTTACCGATTACAAAGTAATCGTAAATAAAAGTACAGTACCTGTAGGTACTGCTGAAAAAGTTGCAGATGCATTATCTCAAGGTCTTGATAAAGACTTGTATGATGTAGTTTCTAACCCTGAGTTCCTGCGTGAAGGTGTTGCTGTTGACGATTTCCTTAAGCCTGACCGTGTTGTAATAGGCACCTCTTCAGAAAAGGCCAGAAAAATAATGGAAGAGCTTTATCAACCATTTGTTCGTCAGGGTAACCCAATATACTTCATGGACGAGCGTTCTTCTGAAATGACAAAATATGCAGCCAACTCTTATCTGGCTATGCGTATTTCATTCATGAATGAAATGGCGAACCTATGTGAAAGAGCTGGCGCAAATGTAGATATGGTTCGTGTTGGTATGGGTAGCGATAGCCGTATCGGTAAGCGCTTCTTATTCTCTGGTGTTGGGTATGGTGGTAGCTGTTTCCCTAAAGATGTACAAGCTTTGGCTCGTACAGCTCGTCAGCATGATTACGACTTCAAACTTGTTGAGACGACAATGGAAGTTAACCAACGTCAAAAAACAAGATTAGGTAAAAAAATCAAAGATCTATTCGGCGATAACCTTGCCGGCCGCAAGTTTGCAATATGGGGCTTGGCATTTAAGCCAGAAACCGATGATATTCGTGAAGCACCTGCTTTGGAGCTAATTAATGAACTAGTTGAAGCAGGCGCCAGCGCAGAGGTTTTCGATCCTGAAGCAATGAGCAACGTTAAAGAGATCATGGGCGATAAAATCTCTTATGCAGAAGATCTGTATCAGCCGCTAAAAGATGCTGATGCTTTAATAATAGTTACAGAATGGAACGAATTCCGCACTCCGGATTTTGCGCGCATTAAAGACAGCCTGAAACAACCATTTATATTCGACGGTAGAAATGTTTATACTCTTGAAAAAATGGCAACAGAAGGATTCTATTACGAGAGTATCGGACGTTCTACTATCAACGAAACATTAAAAGAAAAACTAAGTGTACTTTCATAATTAGCACACTTCAAAAAATACTACATGAGCGACAAAAAAAGAGTACTTGTAACAGGCGCAGCCGGATTTCTCGGTTCACATCTTTGCGACCGTTTCATTAAAGAAGGTTGTGAGGTAATAGGAATGGACAACCTGCTTACAGGTAATATCAAAAACATAGAACATCTTTTTCCTTTAAAAGAATTTGAATTCTATCATCACGACATTACTAAGTTCATCAATGTTCCAGGCAAACTGGATTACATCTTGCATTTTGCATCACCGGCCAGCCCGATTGATTACTTAAAAATGCCTATACAAACTCTTAAAGTTGGGGCATTGGGCACACATAATGTTCTTGGTGTTGCCAAAGCAAAGAATGCGCGCATTCTTGTTGCTTCTACTTCTGAAGTTTACGGAGACCCTATGGTGCACCCGCAAACAGAAGAATACTGGGGTAATGTTAACCCAATAGGACCTCGTGGTGTATACGATGAAGCAAAACGCTTCTTAGAGAGCATCACAATGGCTTATCATAACTTCCATGGTGTAGAAACACGCATGATACGCATCTTTAACACATATGGTCCTCGTATGAGACTGGATGACGGACGTGCACTACCTACATTTATGAGCCAAGCTTTAAGAGGTGAAGACGTAACCGTTTTTGGTGACGGTTCTCAAACACGTTCTTTCTGCTATGTAGACGATCTTGTAGAAGGTATTTACAGACTACTACTTTCAGATTATCATATGCCGGTTAATATTGGTAACCCTGCAGAGATAACGCTTAAAGAGTTTGCAGAAGAAGTAGTTGCACTATGTGACTCAGACTCTAAAATAGTATATGAGCCGCTACCAAAAGATGATCCGAAACAACGCAGACCGGACATTACCAAAGCAAAAGAAATACTAGGCTGGGAACCTAAGGTTGACCGTCACGAAGGGTTGAAACGTACTCTTGAGTATTTCAAAGAGCACATCTAGAATAGTAGCTAATTAATACAATAAAAAAGCACTCTTGTAAAGAGTGCTTTTTTATTGTACACCACATTGTATGATGCTGTACCGACAAAAGAAAAGCCCCGAACAGGTTACTGAACGGGGCTGTGATAGAATTAAAAAATCTTTATGGTGCTTCTGTGCTACTTAGCTCATCAAAGTTAAATAGTAACGAGAAGCGGAAAGTATTTGCTAATGGGTTTCTGTTTATACCACTGCCTGATGGAATCAAGTAAGAGAAGTTCAACCCGAATACGTTATATACTACACCTAAACCAGCTGTAAAATACTTACGATCACCTTTCAGTTTATGCTCCCAGAAGTAACCTGCACGTATTGCAAACTGCTTACGATACCAGTATTCTGCACCTGCAGATATCTGAAACTCTTTCAACTCTTCGTTAAATCCACCCGGTGCATCACCGAAAGAGCCAAGCATACCCGATACAACTGTTTTATCCGGAATATAATCACTAATACCATCTCCTGTTGAATCCTGAGGAGTAGGTACTAATAGCTTATTAACATCAAGCGCAAATGTGATTGAGTTGTATTCATCTGCCTGATATGTATACGCTGCTCCTAAACCAAGGTTGATAGGAATAAAATCTTTCCTTGTTGAAGTATATGATATTTTCGATCCTACATTACTTAAGATAGCCCCCAGAGACAATGTCCCTGCTTTACCACCTGTAATTTCTTGTGTCTTGCTATAATACACACCTAGGTCTGCACCAAAAGCTGTACCCGCCTTGTAATCTACACCCGGCACTTGAGATGTCAAACCCGACGCAATTGCAGAGTTGATAAATCTAAAACCAATACCGGCTGATAAATATTCAGATAGTTTACGAGAGTAACCAAGATCCACTGCAAACTCATTTGGCTTACCTGTACCTATTGGCTGCGCCTGAGAGTTGGTGTAGTTGATCTCACCTAAAGAAAAATATCTTAATGATAAACTGATCGTCTGGTTATCATTTTCCCCAAACTTGCCGTATCCGGCCAAGTATGCCAGAAATATATCAGGAACAAGATCTTTTAACCAAGGTGTATAAGTTGCAGATACACCATATTTCTTTTCTGCAAAAGGCAGTTTTGCCAAATTCCAGTATTGTGCGTTTGCATCAGGGCTAATAGCTATCCCCACATCGCCCATTGCACCAGAACGTGCATCAGGAGATATTCTCAAAAAAGGGACTGCAGTAGTTACCGTATTTGTTGCTCCTGCCAGGTTCGTATTCTGTGCTTGTGATACTGTTGATATTAAACCAGCTAAAAGGCTTAAACCAACCAAAGCAAAGCGTTTTGCCATTCTATTTAAGTTTACTTCTAAGTTTGTCAAAGGTATTTGTTTTTACTGGATGGGCAAATAATGCCCACTATTCAGGTTTAGGCTTCGCAATTTAATGAATGCTACTTACATATTAACGCACAATCACTAGTTTTTGGTATGCCGTAGTTTCTATTCCTTGATCGGTGGATATCATCATCCTGTATATATACACACCGGATGGTAATTTTGCACCATTATTGTCTGTAGCATCCCAAGTAATTTCATTACTCTTACTACCGGTAGTAATAAAATTTTGTTGCAATTTACGCACCAAAACACCTGACGTGTTGTATATATTAACTTCAGCCGTCAAGTCTACATCAGGATGGTTATGCTCAAAAACAAAATGTGTTACATCTCTGAACGGATTAGGATAGTTCATTAGGTTTTGCACCTTAACTACCTGGCCGTCTACAACTTCAAAATCTACATGCCCTACGCCTGAATTATTGTTTGCATCCCAAGCCTTTACAGTAAAACGGTGACGACCTCCCGGAAGTCCTTCAACAGGGAAGTATACATACCCTTTTTTGTAAGTATTAGGTGCTGTTTCGTAATAGTCGTTCATAATGTAAGGGTTAGAAACCTCTTCATCAAGTACCGCCGTCAGATCATGCCCGACAGAGTTGCCGGAAACATTAATACCAGTCTCATCTTCCAGAATTGCGAAGATGGCTGTATTTGTACCTGTTAAACCACCATTTCTAAATAAACTGTCTTTAATAAATGGTTTTACAATTGGCGGATTATTCTCGATAACAGGATTGTCTGAAAAACCACCCACATCTATTGTTTCATCTCTACCCGCAGCATCGGTTTTACCATTGTGTGCGTAATAGCTAAAACGTCCTTTACCTACTTCGTAATTAATATCCTTAGGGGCTATAAACGAGAAAGAGAACTTACCATCGGTAACGGTAGCCTTGCCTTTATAGATTGTATTTGTTCTTACCTCAAAGGTTTTATTAACCTTAGTAATTGTTTTTACTTTCCTTGGTTTATCAAAAATGGTAATAGAAAGTTCACCATCAAAATCAGTCAATACATTACCATTCACATCTGTTACATCACCGTTAATAATGTATTCGCCCAATGCTCCTATAGATGTTGTTGGCTGCCCTGTTGCCCCATCTATAACCGATGATGTTTTTATGAAATACTCGGGAAAGTTTGGTGCTAATGCAGGGTCTCCCAACAAAGCGAACTTTCTGAAGTTCCTGATTATATCTGCTGTAGAACCGGCATTGGCGTAAGTACCATTTTTACCAATACGTACTGCATCACCAAATGTATTCCACTTGCCATTTACATGTTGAAACTGTGCGGCTAGGTATTCTCTGTTCAATATCTCGTTTGCGTAAGAGTATACCAAATGTGTAGTAGTAAGTGTTGCGATAACACCACCATTTGCTTTCAACATAATATCCTCACCTGCAGAAACAAATGAAGGTTGGTCGAACTGACCAAAGTCGCAGGTTGCAGTAATCATAAATGGCATAGCATCTAAGTTGCGCCATTTATTATAATCGTCTTTGGTTAAAATACGTTCATGAGATAATACACTCGTATTCCCATGCCCGCTATAATTCAGCATGAACGCACCTTTAAAGATACCGTCGTTAATCAACTTATTAGCATCAGGAGCACGTTGCCCACCGGGAGTTGATACAAATGGGATTGCATCTTCGTACACTTTTGTTGCATTATGAATATTGCTGTTTTGCGTCACTGTATTATTCATAGTTTCTGCATCACTCATATGCTCTCCGGCTGCATCTTCATTATCCGCAATAAATATCGTGCTCAAGCGCCACGGCCCAAGTGTCACGGGACTCTTATAATGTATGATTTTATTAACTACAGCTTCTGCCTCTTGTAGTGTTTTAGCCGGTATACGTCCCACACCAATATCCAGTGCATTAATAATATCATACCTTTCAATATCTTCTCCGTCATCTAAGAAACCGAAAAAGTCATCGTTACTAAACGTGTTCAAAAAGTCAAAAGACTCAGCAGCCTCGAATATGGGTACAAAATTGGTATTATTGGCAATCCTATCCTTATAATCGTAAGAGGCATCTCCTAATAACAAAAGGTATTTAGGCATTTCGCTTACATCCATACCTGCTCTTTGGTAGAACATGCGCGCAAAATCTCTTATTGCTGAAACATCTTGCGCACCCGAAGAGAACTCATTATACACTTGTGTTGTTGTAGCAACTATCACACGCATACCACTCTGCTGTCTATGAAAATCTGCCAGACGTTCAGCAGCAGATTTAAAGTCTGGGTGAGTAACAATAATATAGTCTACCTGACCAGAACCAAATAAATTCTGATTTGGCACTACGCCTTCAAAACCAGGTGCATTAAAGTTTGTATTGCTCATTCCTGCAAACCAATGCAGGTTGTCTGCGTTTTGAGAAAAAGAATAGACGCCACCACCAAGTGTGCCGTTCATCCTTACCGGAGTATATGGGT
Source organism: Bacteroidia bacterium (assembly GCA_030429205.1). GTDB lineage: Bacteria > Bacteroidota > Bacteroidia > Chitinophagales > Chitinophagaceae > UBA5543. The sequence goes on along the minus strand of JAUICZ010000001.1, from coordinate 1,234,033 downwards.
CTGTTACATCCCAAACATTGACATCGTTGCTTGGTGTAGTAATTTTATAATTAACTACATTACCCTGAGCAATCGATTTTAAATCAGTAAAAATCAAGGTATTGTTACCCGAGAATGATAAATTATTTCGTGAGTTGATCAATATGTAATCCAACCAGCCGGAACCTTCATTGTCTGATGTATTATAACTTATCTGAAAATCTGCATTACTAGTAGCAGGAGCTCTCCATACAAGTTCTCCGCCAAGTGCTTTAGGCGCATATTCGTAATTATTAGTAGGCCCTATTGTAACTGCACTTAAACTTCGGCCGTTTAACACCGTGTTAAAAACACCTTCCAACTGAGCGGTATTCACATAATGCAAACGATATTCAGCCGTATCACCGGTTACATTACCCGTATGCAGGCTTATGCTGTGGCTGTTTTGTTTACCGGGTGCGTTACTAAACTCCTCTCCCCACCACTTTTTACCAAATTTTTGTGGGTTTGCAAGGTCTTGCTCATGTAAGGTAGCGTTCGAAAATGCTGTCGTTGTAACGTTTGCTGCAGGTGCTGTGCTTTGTGTTTGCACGCGCTTACCGTTGTCTCCATCGAAGTTTAGGAAGTAATACCCTTTATCTGTGTAATAGTTTTTTTCCTGTACTAACCTTTGTCCATCACCTGAAACATTCCAGTTGACCGGTCCTTGTGCATAAAAGACAAAATAGTCCCCCGCATCAAAACTTCCATCACCACCATCTACTACCCAAATAGCTGTTTCCCTCAACCCTCTTATCAGGTCAGTACCATTTGCTTCTGACAACATCTTACCACCATGACCAAATAAGCGAATCTTTGATGACTTTACACTACTTACACCCAATTGAGATACTAAGAAACTGTGATCCACCTTATAAAAGCCTGTCTTCGGCACACTTATCTTATACCAGGTACCTGTTGCCAAAGGTGCATTTGCCGTAGTTGTTTTAGCAGCAGCGCGTTTTTCCGGTTCAATTTTGCTTTGTGTTTCTTCATAATCAAGATCAAAACCACTAATACGCTGTAGCGCAGAACCTTCTTTATTATATGAATATGCCGGTATACGAACTATAGCAAAAGGTTGCTTTCTATCCATCCCCAGTAATACATCAAAATTTTGAGGGCTTGTCGGGAATGCTTCTTCCGGTATTCCGCTAACAGGTTCAAAATCAATATTTTCAAGTTTTATATCCGGCTCTGCGTAATGCTTTAATTCTATTTTTTTAGTGATGAACCCGGTGTGGATATCGCCTGCAGACACCTTATATTCCTGAGCTACAGCACTGTATGCTGTTAGCAGAAATAAGGACGTTCCTATAGCAGTATTCTTGATGTCGTATAGTTTCATAACCTCTGTTGGGGGTAGTTCTCAAAGATAACTGTTTATAAGTATTGACGTGTCAGACATACGTCACTTACACAAAGAAAACGCTAAAAGCATTGTCAATATTGTTTTTTCTACAAAAACAAGAAAAACAACATTTTTTTAGCATTATTTATTTAAAGCTTGACATTTTGAAAAGAACACTCTAATATTGTAACACTATTAACAGATTATTCAACACAATTTGTAGAAAATTTTTTTCTTTGATTATGAAAAGATCTCTTGTCGGCGTCAGCATGCTTTGCATCGGGGTAGCTACCTTGTTCTCAGCATGTTCGAGCAATAAAAATGCCGGAGTATCCCGCGTTACCGGTTGGGACTACAACGACCCTCGTTTAGGTGGTTTTGATGTAGCTAATTATGATGGACAGCAAACCGGTCCAGGTTTAACCTTTGTAGAAGGTGGTCGTTTTACTATGGGAATGACCGAAGAAGACCTAACCAGGGAAAGAAACAACATAGCACGTACTGTTTCTGTTTCTTCTTTCTATATGGACGAAACTGAAGTAGCTAACGTTCACTATCGTGAATACGTATATTGGTTAGGCCGTACATACGGTTCTGACTATCCGTTGGTTGTTGCAGACGCAATGCCTGACACATCAGTATGGCGTAAATCATTGGCTTACAACGAGCCTTACGTACAATACTACTTCCGCCATGCGGCATACGACTACTATCCGGTAGTTGGTGTTAACTGGCATCAAGCTCGCGCTTTCGCTAAATGGCGTAGTGACAGAGTTAATGAATACATTCTTATCAAAAATGGTTTCTTGAAGAGAAATCCTAACCAGGTGAATGAAGATATCTTCGATTCTGAAACATATGTAAACGGTCAGTACGAAGGTTTACCAACTAAAGGTCGTAAGCGTGACTTAGATCCACAAGGTTCTGGTCAACGTAACCTAAGATATGCTGATGGTTACTTATTACCGAACTACCGCCTTCCAACAGAGGCTGAGTGGGAATATGCTGCTCTTGGTAACATCGGTAACAACCCTGAGCCAGAGACTAAGCGTCGTCGTGGTGAAGAGGTAATTACTGACAGAAATGTTTACCCTTGGGGTGATGCATATACTACTCGTTACGGTCTTCGTAACTCTTACCAAGGTGAGTTCTTAGGTAACTTCAAGCGCGGACATGGTGATGCGATGGGTATTGCTGGTGCATTGAACGATAATGCAGACATTCCTGCACCTATCTTCTCTTACTCTCCAAACTCATACGGTCTTTATAACATGGCTGGTAACGTGAGTGAGTGGGTATTAGATACTTACCGTCCTTACACTCGTGATTTGGATGATTTCCGTCCTTTCCGTGGTAATGTATACGAAACATATAAGAGACTTGATGAAGATAACAGCCTTGATGATAAAGACACATTAGGTCATCTTCAAACTCGCTACATGGATTCTACAGAAATGGCGAAATATGAAGCGTTTGATGGTCTTGATGCTGACCTTAGAGGTTATCAGGATGGTGACTCTGCTTCTATGTTCTACTACCAATATGGTAAAAACACATTGGTGAACGACGAAGCTAAAGTATACAAAGGTGGTTCTTGGACTGACCGTGCTTACTGGATGTCTCCGGGTACACGTCGCTTCATGCAATCTTACCAAGCAAGTTCTTCTGTAGGTTTCCGTTGTGTTATGGATCGTTTAGGTTCTCCTAACGGCGATAACGGAGAAAGAGCAGGTAACTACTTCGGTAAAAAAGGACGCGCTCCAAGAAGATAATTGGATAATCTGTTATAATAATATTTAAACCCCTCTTTTTAGGGTAACTATACCAAGTTACACGTTGGGTTTTAAAAATAAAAGCCGCTCTGTTTAGGGCGGCTTATTTATTTGTTACATTTGCAGTGTTAAGGCTGTCTTGTTGTCTGTACCTCATAATACGACCAATATTAGAAACACACAGAACAATAGATGTTGCCACGTTACGGCGTAGGTGTATGTCTATTCTGTGTAGCCCTTTGGTCGGGGTTGAGGTCAGGTAGGCTGCCTGCGCTATTTTTATTTACCTCAAATACGACCATTATGAAATCCAGTACTCTCCTGGCTATACTCATGATTATCTTCTTTTCATGGGTATTTTACCTTCTTATTAAGCGTTCTATGAAAAACAATGATTCGGGCTGACCGGAGGCGACCAGCAGCCCGTTAAACATTATCCGTTTGTAAGCTGTTCGTATGTTAGCCTTGTATTGGCACATCTTTTCATACTATCTGTGAACCTTTCTAAATTAGTTAGCTGCCTATTGTTGTAACGGTAGCTAAACTCATTACAGTAGCGTTGAAGGTGCTTATGTGATACAAAATGAAATGTACCAACAATACCACGCTTCAACTGCGACCAAAAGCCTTCGATATTATTAGTATGCCAGTTACCACGAACATATTCACCTGTAGCATGGCTAACTATGTGATGTTCTTTATACTCCTGATCTAAGTCCTTGTATGCACCGAAGCCATCCGTTATTAATACAGCGTTTTTGCTCACAGTCTCGCGAACAATCGGCTTAATAGTTAATCCGTTAGATTTTCCTTTCTCTAACACACGTAGGATTAACTTACCGTCACGCTGTAGCAGACCTAACATAGGGCTTTTAGCATGGCCACCTGTGCCCTTTACTCTTTTCGAGTGATGACGGTTTTTATTTTGGCCGCTATAATATGTTTCATCTGTTTCAACTTCACCCGTCAATAGTTCAGGCTGTGTTTCAGTTAGCATAACACGTAAACGGTGGTTTATGAACCAAGCGGTTTTTTGACTTACACCTATACGGCTTGCAAGTTCAACGCTGCTGATACCTTTCTTAGCTGTAGAAATCTCATAAGCAGCTTGGAACCATTTACGAAGCTCAACACGTGAACCTTGAAAGATGCTGTTTGTACGTACCGTAAAAGGCAATTGGCAACCTTTCTCAGAACAACGGTAAGATGGTATATCAGGGAACTTTCTACTGCGAGACTTCACATTATACGGCTCTTTGATTGAACCGCAGTGTGGGCATACTGGTTGACCGTCCCAACGCTGTTGCTCTAGGAACTCATAACAAGTCTTTTCATCCTTAAAATAGTCGTTAAATTCTGCTATAGTCTTGAAGTTGAAATCCATTTTACCGTGATTGTTGATACAAACATACAACTTACGTGCAACATCTCCTAATAAATAAGGGGAATATTCCCTTTTTTCTTTTGTTTTGCATCAAATATTGGCATATTTTTGGGGGAAATATCCCTTTTTTATGTATGACGGCGATTTCATATCGGTAAATGAACTGTTGAATAACGCATTTAAAGAGTCTAACCAAGTATTAGACTTAGGTGCGTTATTTGAACAAAAGCTAAAAGAGTACGACCTCAGTAAAACTAAGGTCTTTAATTTGTTGAATATAGATAAAGACACTTTTGATGACATAATAAACGGTTCACCTAAACAGCCCAACCTAATTAATGTTATTAAGATTGCACAGTTTCTCGAAATAAGTATTGACGATGCTGTAACAGCGTTATTGAAAAATCAAAGTAGCGAAAACGTAGCTGCTATTCAAAAAGCGACCAAAGCCTCATTCATTGCCAAGAACTTTGATATAAAGAAACTTCATAGTATTGGTTTCTTTGACGACAGCGACGATATAGACATTGTAACAGACAGGATATTAGCCTTCTTTGGTTACGACAGTATCTATGATTACGAGACGCAATTGAATACACCGTTTTATAGTTCATCTAAGCGTAAGTATTCAGATAAGATGAAAGACTTTTGGATAAAGTCTGCTTACCAGTGCTTTAAAAGCATTAACAACCCACACGAATATGACAGAGAAGCTCTAAAGGATTTAATCACCAAAATAAAACCTTATTGTCAGGACGTTGAAAACGGGTTGTTTACTGTTTGTAGGGCATTGTACAACATAGGGATTACCGTGATAGTACAACATCAACTTGTCACTACACAAGTACGTGGCGGTACGTTTGTTATTAATGGGAAGCCGTGTATAGTCTTAACCGATTTATTCAAAAGATATACTACTTTATGGTTCACCCTTATACATGAATTACACCATGTATTATATGACCTTGACGCAATAACAGATGAGCAATATCACTTGACAGGCGACCCCGATCTGTTGTTAATAGAAGACAAAGCCGATGAATTTGCGCGTGAGTATTTTTGTGGGCTTGAGAAATACAATTTCATAAAATCACAAATACATAACCCATTTGTTGTTGACAAGAAAGCTAAGGATTGGGAAGTACACCGCGCATTTATTTATTCATCTTTTCAATACTTTGAAAAGGAATTAAACGGTAAGAGTTACTACGGTGCTTTTGGTGATTATTTCCCTGACTGCAATTTAGCAATCGACGACCTGCGACCTATATCGTGGAAAGAAAAAAGTCTGCCTGACATCGCAGTTAGGCTCAAACAAATATTTGAATTAAAAGAATCATAATGGATAATAGAACAAAAAGCAAAGAGGCATTATCCCAAGAGGACATGGAGCGGTTAGAGCTCCTTCAACGTGCGAATGAGACAAAAGGTAAGCAGTTGAAGATAGATATTGCCAAAGGTGATTTAAGAGAGATTGACGAAATACGCGAGATGATAGGACGCGATTTTGAAAACCCTGAGGAAAAGTACAACCTATACTATAAGGGTATCAGGAATGTGCTTATGGAATATTTGCCCAAAGGACAAGAATATAAAGAGGGGCGTGATATTATATACGATGAAAAGAACATATTCTTAAACAGAGGTAAAAAGAAATCTGACGGCAACGGTGTTAGAGGAAGTGACGGACGCATGACCTATCAAGAAAAAATGGGTGAAATGCTTGATTTAATCTTGAAGTGGGTGTCTGAATCTCAAGACCCAATAGAGTTGTATTCTATGCTGTATGACCTAAACGAAAAGTATGGTTATGGGCATGAAAGATATGATGATACGTCTGTGAAAACAGAAAGAGTTATCAAAAGAATGAAAAAGCCACTTAATGAAAGTGGCAAATAGTTTGTTGGAAACAATAGCAACATCAACGTATGTGCTGCGAACTCGACACTTGCACTCTCTCATTAGGAGTAACGGTGTCGGGGTTGTTTTGTGTTACAAAGGTACAATTATCCTGCCAACAAATCAGTAAATTTGTGTTATATGAGTAAAGAGAAAGACGATAAAAAGAAAGAAGAGCGCGGGGAGCGTGGTAGTTACGACGAAAAACTACAGGTGAAAGGTAGCTTCTTAGATATAATGAAAGCGGCTGTTAAAGATGCTGACAATAAGAGTGCTGAAAAGAAAGAGGATAAAGACGCGGAATAAAACTATCAAGTATGACTATGAGACAGAGAGATAAAGTTACGTGCAATTGTGGACACGTTGGGAGTATCAAGTTTAGTGAAAACGACCAACCCTATTCAGAGATATGGGAGAGTTGGTCTCTCGAAAACTTAGACGGTAGCATCTGTGATAATCCTAAAAGTGCAAGTGATATACTTACAAGGTCAAATATTAAATGTCCTGAGTGCAAATCAACTATAACTAAGGAAATGTTACAATAATAAAATAAGCCGCCCTAAACAGAGCGGCTTTTATTTTTAAAACCCAACGTGTAACTTGGTATAGTTACCCTTTTTAGAGGGGTTTATTATTTTTGGGAAAACACGACACACATTGGAAATACAGGAACTATACCAGCTCTACTTAAAACACCCCTCAATACAAACAGATACCCGTAAGCTGCAAAAGAACGATATGTTCTTCGCCCTGAAAGGCCCGAACTTCAACGGTAATAAGTTTGCCCAACAAGCTTTGGCAGATGGTGCTGCTTACGCTGTAGTTGACGAGGAAGAGTATGCAATAAACGAGCAGTATATTCTTGTAACAGATGTATTGCAGACATTGCAAAAACTGGCTCAATATCATCGCAAACAGTTTGACATTCCTTTTATAGCCATTACGGGATCGAACGGAAAAACAACAACTAAAGAGTTGGTATATGCAGTACTTAAATCAAAGTACAACACGCATGCTACCAAAGGCAATTTAAACAACCATATAGGAGTACCCTTAACCATTCTATCTATTCCGAATGATGCAGAAATGGCTATTATTGAAATGGGGGCTAATCACCAAAAAGAGATTGAAAGTTATTGTGCAATAGCAATGCCGACACATGGAATTATTACCAACTGTGGCAAAGCACATATTGAAGGGTTTGGAGGTATAGAAGGTGTTCGAAAAGGGAAAGGAGAGTTATATGATTACCTGAGGACTATTAACGGCACTATATTCCGTAATACAGATAATGATTATTTGGTAAAAATGTCAGAAGGCGTTGCTAAACAAATTACATACGGCAGTGCAAATGCAAACTATATAGGCAAACGACTGACATCAGGCACTTTTTTAAATGTTGTGACCCTAAACTCAGGTAATGAAGTAAACATCAAAACACAATTAGTGGGCAGTTACAACTTTGCAAACGTGATGACTGCGGTTGCTGTCGGGCTACATTTTGACATTGATATTGATAGTATAAAGCATTCCATAGAAGCTTATCAACCTGACAATAGCAGGTCGCAACTAATAAGCATTGGCAATAATCAGGTGATTATGGATGCCTATAATGCTAATCCTACCAGCATGAGGGCAGCTATCACAAATTTCGCTAACACAGATTTCCCTAAGAAAATACTTTGGCTGGGGGCTATGAAAGAAATGGGCCCTGATGAAGCCAAAGAACACCGCGAACTAATTGATTTTATAGGACAATATAGCTGGGAAGAGGTAATACTTGTAGGCGATGAATTTAAAAGTATCGATCACCCGTACCTGTGGTTCAGCAGCTCACAAGCCGCTGCAGACAGCATTAAAACCAAGCAACCGGAACATGCCGCAATTCTAATTAAAGGTTCTCGCGGCAGTAGAATGGAAGTGTTGAAAGAGGCTATGTCGTAAAATCTGATGATAAATCCATCATAGTCCCTATTTTTGCGCAAAATCTTACAGAACTAGTAATGAGTGTAGTTGAACAAATAAAGTCGGTAGCAAGAGAAGCTTTAGGTAGTTTATATCCTGATGCAACCATACCTGCATCTGCAGTAACTGTCAATCAAACCAAACCTGAGTTTGAAGGCGATTATACTTTGGTGTTATTTCCATTCTTGAAAATACTACGCCAAAAGCCCGATGCTATTGGTACTGCGATAGGAGACTACTTGAAAGAACATACCGACTATGTGACCAATTACTCTATTGTTGCGGGGTTCTTAAACCTTACCATCTCTGATAAGTTCTGGGCAGACTTTTTGCAAAACAACTTTGTAAATACCGATTACGGAACGCAAAGCAGTACCGGCAAAAATGTGATGGTAGAATACTCTTCTCCCAATACCAATAAGCCTTTACACTTCGGGCACTTGAGGAATATCTTTCTAGGCTATGCTATGTCGAGTGTACTGGAAGTAACAGGTAATAATGTTATCAAATCTAACCTGATCAATGATCGGGGTATACATATCTGTAAATCAATGATCGCGTGGCAAAAATTTGCCAATGGTGCAACACCGGAAAGTACAGGGATAAAAGGCGATCATTTTGTAGGCGATTACTATGTAAAATTCAACGATGCATTTAAGCAGGAAGTTGAAGATATGGTAGCTAAGGGAGCAGAGAAAGAAGTTGCAGAAAAAGAAGCTCCTATACTACTTGCTGCGCAAGAGATGTTACGTAAATGGGAAGCAGGAGATGAAGAGATCGTCTCTCTTTGGGAAACCATGAACGGCTGGGTGTACGATGGTTTCGATGTATCGTACAAACGTATGGGAGTAGACTTCAATAAAATGTACTACGAAAGTGATACATACCTACTGGGTAAAGAAGTAGTTCAGGAAGGTTTGGACAAGAATGTATTCCTTCAAAAAGAAGATGGTTCTATATGGATTGATCTGCAAGACGAGGGACTTGACCAAAAAATACTACAACGTAAAGATGGCACCTCCGTTTACATCACTCAGGATATAGGTACTGCTATTAAGAAGTACGAAGACTGCGACCTTGATACATCGATCTACGTGATTGGTGATGAACAGAACTACCACATGCAGGTACTGAAGCTAATTCTTCAAAAACTAAAACACCCATGTGCAGATGGCATCTATCACTTATCATATGGAATGGTAGAACTGCCTACAGGAAAGATGAAAAGCCGTGAAGGCACTGTAGTAGATGCTGACGATATGATGGATGAAATGATAGCCATTGCAAAACAACAAACAGAAGAAGCAGGCAAAACCGATGGCTTTACAGAAGAGGAGTTAAAAGCACTTTACGAAACAATAGGCCTGGGGGCTCTTAAGTTTTACTTACTACGAGTAGACCCTAAAAAGAAAATGATCTTTGACCCTAAAGAGTCTATTGACTTGCACGGGTTTACAGCAACATTTATCCAATACGCTCATGCGCGTATTTGCTCCATACTACGAAAAGAAAAAATAGCACAGATACCTGATGCTGCCAGTTTCAGCAACTTCAATTTAGCTACAGAACTAACAGAAGCTGAAAAGAAACTGATCGTTAGCTTAGAGCAATATCCTGATGTGATGCAGAATGCTGCAGACGATTACAATCCATCTCTATTGTGTAACTATACATTCCAGCTGGCACAACATTTCAACTCGTTCTACGATGCGCATAGTATTTCTAAAGCAGAGAATGATGAGAAAAAACAGTTGCGTCTGATGATCATTATTATGACAGCACAGGTAATGCGCCATGCTATGGGCACACTGGGTATTAGTCTACCTAATAAAATGTAAAGTCTTATTCTGTTCTGAGTGATATAGCCTGCACCCTTGCTGCACGAATAGCGGGGAACCATGCAGCCAATACACCTATGGTAATGATAGTGGCAAGTATTACCAGAAAGTCTGTCAGTAATAACTGTACAGGGTAAGCGTCAATTATAAATGTACCGCCCAGCTTGATCCAGCCAAACTGTTTTTGGCCTATACAAAGCAGAGCTCCAATCAACAAACCGGAACCACCACCTACAAGTGACCATAACACGCCTTCTGTAACAAATATAGAGCTGGCTTGCCCTGATGTTGCCCCCATAGCTTTGAGTATGGCTATATCCTTTTGCTTTTCAAGCACCAGCATAGATAGTGCGCCCACCATATTAAAGGCGGCTATTACCAGCACAAGCAGTAATATACCATATACTGCCCACTTCTCTGCACGCATTACCATGTATATGGTTTGGTTTTGCTCGTATCTTGTTTGTACGAGATATGCTGATCCTAATAATTCCTGTAAAACTTCCTGTACAGATGCAGCATCGTCTGTAAGTAGTTTAAGCTCCAGAGATGAGTACATATCTTTAGCTTGTATCAGCTCTTGCACCAACCCCAAGTCTGCAATTATATACTTACTGTCAAACTCATCCTGCACACTAAATGCGCCTTCTGGGCGTAACCTTAATTTACGAAAAGCATCTTGCGGAGATAATGTAATGCCTTTAGCTTTGGGATTGGGGTAATACGCCTCCATACTGCTAAAAACGTTTGTAACATCAAGCCCTAATTGTGTAGCCAACTGGCTACCTACAACAGCAGTTTTTACAGGATCTGTAGCAACATTACAAATACCATCAGACATGTAAGATGCGACATCATTAACCTTGAAGTAGTTTGCATCAACTCCCTTTATAGTGGCCACCTGCCTTTCTCCTGTGTAGCTCTTAAGCAGCACATTGTCTTCCATAACCCTGCTGACCACAGAAACACCTTCTACACTTTGCACATTTTTGTACTGCTCTTCACTCAAAGCAAAGAACTTCCCTTTTGCAGCGGTAATTTTTATTTCGGGATAAAATGCCTTGTACAGGTCTTTGACAATTCCCTCAAAACCATTAAAAATAGAGAATAGAATAATCATGGCAGCTGCACCAACAGCTATAGCAAACATACTGATACGAGAAAGTATAGGCACTGCATTAGCAGACCGCTTACCTTTTAAATATCGCCATGCTAACTGCCATACGAGCCTCATGCTTCGTCTTGATTATCTTCTTTTCTGATGGACTTTAACAACTCTTCCATTTTAAACACTTGATCCAGTGTTTCATCGTTAAAGAACTTCAACTCCGGTATACGACGTAGTTGGTGCCTTAAACCTCTTCCAAGTTGATTTCTCAGCTCAGAGGTCTTAGCAACAATATTGTTTATCAGCGCTTCGGGCTCTTTTACCTGAAACAAGCTCAAATAAACTCTTGCTTCCAGCAGGTCAGGTGTCACCATTACTTTAGAGATAGAAATCATACCTCCGTCTATTATCGTCAATCCTTCTTTTTGAAAGATCAGGTTCATCTCCTCCAAAATCAATTTCGCAACTTGTTTTTGCCTTTTACTTTCTTGCATGACAATATTTTTACAATGTAAAGGTAATTCAAAATAGGGCGTTTAGTATTTATTGCTACTAATTGAGTAAATTCGTACGCTAATATTAAAGTATATTATGAAAAAACTACTTATTCTGGCAGCTGGCGTACTGTTTCTGATGCAGTCTTGCGAAGAAGTAGGACCTCAAATAGATTTTGGTCCCGGCGTAGCTCAAGGTGAGGACACTACTTATAGCGCTGATATAGAAGAGCCGCAATCTAAAAAGGTGTTGGCAGAAGAGTTTACAGGAGTCTCATGCCCTCCATGCCCTAATGGTCATACGCAAATGCGTAACATAAAAAAAACTATAGACGGCAATATGATTATTGTCGCTTACCATATTCTTAACTACCCACAGGCATACCCTGTAGAAAAAGACGGGTCTTTGCTATCTAAATACGACTTTAGAACAGAAGATGCGACCGACGTTGTAAACAATCTATTTGGCGGTATTAAAAATATGCCTGTTGCTATTTTTGACAGGACTCCTGTAAATGGCAACCTGCAACTTGACCTTACACAATGGAGTAATCCTCCTAAACAAAGAGCTGCTTTAGGTACGCCTGTAAATGTACATTTAACCAGCACCTACAATGCAGATACCAAAAAGGCTACAGCTACTGTTAAGATAGCTTATACCGATACTGTAAATGTCCCTCAAACAATTAACCTGATGGTAATTGAGGACAGTATTATAGATGCTCAAAAAGTAGGTTTGCAGATAGAAAAGGAATATGTGCACGAGCACGTTCTCAGAGATGTTGTTACACCAATTGCCGGGGCACAAATACCTGCAAAAGTGAACCCTAAAGAAGCCGGTAAAGTATACGAGCGTAGGTTTACTTTCGACGTAAGTGACAAATGGCATGTAGAGCATTGCCATGTTGTAGCTTTTGTGGCAGACGATGCAGGTAGCGACAAGTCTGTAGTACAAGCTGCTGAAGCAAAGCTGGATGGAGAATAGCTCTGTATAAATTATTGTATAAATGCCCTGTAGTTACAGGGCATTTATTATTTAAGCAGGTTTTGTGCAAACCTTTTTACATCATGCTAACAGTTTATATGCCTGTTTACGACGTATAGGCATTATCTTTGTCGCTAATAAGTATTAAGATTTTGAAGTATCGTCATACATTACTGATCGTAATTTTGGTCATTATTATAGATCAGATCACAAAGATCTATGTGAAAACTCATTTCCACTACTCTGATAGTATAAACGTGTTAGGCACCTGGTTTCAGATACATTTTATCGAAAACCCGGGCATGGCCTTTGGGATGACCATCAACGATGCTCCTCTGGGTAAATTGCTATTAACATTATTTAGGTTGGTGGCTGTTGTATTTGGGTTCTTCTTACTCAAACGATTGGTTAAAAAGGGGTATAGTAATGGGATGCTTGTATGTGGTGCCCTTATATTAGCCGGAGCATTAGGCAACTTGATTGACAGTATTTTTTACGGAATGATATTTGAACCCAGCCTGACCCATAGTCAAAATGTAGCCGGGTTCACTAAGTTTGGAGAAGGTTATGCCGGTCTTTTTTATGGAAAGGTTGTAGACATGTTATACTTTCCTATTATAAACACTACCTGGCCAGACTGGGTGCCATGGGTAGGCGGTAGCCGCTTATCATTCTTCGACCCTGTATTTAACATTGCAGATACTGCTATATCTTGTGGTGTAATTACCTTACTTTTATTTCAGAAAAGCTTCATGAAAACTAAAACACAAGAGGTGAAAACTACTGAAGCCATTGCAACAGAGTAATATGTCAGAAGAGAAGCTCATATCAATAAACGTTTGGTTGGCAGAACGCAGCTATCGCATTCGTATTGCGCCAGAAGAAGAAGAAGCTGTTCGTAAAGCTGTAAAGCAAGCTGACAATAAAATAGCAGAACTACGCACCGATTATGCAGGCAAAGACGATCAAGACTTTGTTGCCATGTGCTTACTTACATATGCTGCCGATGGCGCCATCTCTACATTACAACACCCTCTGCTTGTAAAAGAGCTAAATGAAATGACAGAAAAGGTTGATAAAGCCTTAAATGATTAATACGCCGTTACTTTAATACCTTCAAACGCTTAGTTTTATCTCTGCACATTACCTCTAGCAAATAGAGTCCTTTAGGAAGTGACTCCGTAGATACCTTAACCTGCTGCTTTTTCACATTGTTTACACTATAAAGCACTCTCCCATCTGCAGATACCAGCCTTATGTGTGTATTGCTGTTAGCAGGTAAATTAGCAATTGTTATGTGATCGTTTACCGGGTTGGGGTATGCAACCACATCTTTCATCAGCTCGTTATCACTAATGGCAGTGGTTCGCCAACCGTGATACTCTGTTTGCGTTTCAACAAACAAAATGTCAGATATCAAAAACTCATCTGCACTTACTTTGATGACAAAATCAGGATTTGCCTTCCCCCATACATCTCCGAATATTTTGTATGTACCAAATGGGATATTCGAGAAAGAGAAGTTTCCGGATGCATCAGTATGAGTATATGCTACCGTTACATCATTCATATCCGTCATTGTCATTTGGTAACCCGACAACACATTGTTGGTCGCGGAGTGCACCGCTCTGCCTGATATTACAGCAGGACCTCCTGTAGTATTTATTGCTTCCGGCAGCAGTAAATTGACACCGCTATTGCCCATACTTTGAGTTACCTCTGCACTTACCGCCCACCTTAACCCATAAGATGTATTTGTGAGGTGGTACCCCGGCACATACCTCGAATATTCTGAAGCATTACTACCCATTGCTGCTCGCATTATTAAGCTGCAGCCACTACCCAATGTCGGATATGGGTCAAAAGAGTAAAAGCCGTTTGTATCGGTATTTGTACTATCAATATAATTCAAAACATCACCTGCACATTTCTCAATTAAATACACTCTACCCTCGCCTACCGGTGGTCGCTTAGCAGGGCTACCTAAATGTACATACCCTGTAATTTTAAAGGTAGGTGCTACGCATATAACCAGGTTACTCCATATAACATTGCCACCATTATATGTTTGGGTGTCTGTAACGAAAATACCATTACAATCTTTTGCAGATGTTACTACTTTGAAACCTGCAGGCAAGCTAGGAACCTGCATAGAGTAAAAACCTGAAGTATCTGTAATATCAAACTGCAAAGGAAATGCACTGCCTGTATCAGGTCTTGCATAAACGGTATCTAGTTTTACTACAGTACTGTCAGTACGTTTTAAATAACCTGATATTGAGATCTGTCCATAACTATACGATGCTAGGGCAGAAAATAATATGACGAATAATACATGTTTCATTTCATTCTCATTTACACATTATTATAGACGTTGCTCAATAAACAAATGTTAGTTCTTAAATAGCTTATACCCTACAGTTAACCTAATATATGGCTGCGTGTATATCTTTTGCAGGTTTTTATCCTTAACCTGATTCTTATCTACACCAGTTTGATGCCACATAAGGTCGATCATCCATTTTTCCTTAAACGTGGCAGATACTCCCAGCATGTAACCATAGCGAAAGAAGTTCTTTGCATTCGTGATAGTTCTTGGTTTAAAGTCGCTATATGGCACACCTGATTGACTAAAAATATCCTCATGATTTTTAGGCGCAGGTGCTGGTGGTAGCGGTTGATTAGGGGCTGTCACGAAAAATGTTTCCGGAGCTAAGTTCTCTGTATATGTATTTGTCATAGAGTAGCGACTTACCTCTTCTCTGGTCTGTAAAACAGAGCTGTATGTAGCAGAAACACCTGCCAAAACAGATATGTTTTTATGCACCTTGTATTTTACCAGTAAAGGGATCTCTATATCCCAAAGCTGCTGCTGCGATACTCCGTAAAATACATGCACAGAATCATATTGCTGAGTATATGAGTATGTACGGTATACCGTATCCGGTGGATTAGGAGTTAATATGCTGCTGTCAACAACCCCTCTTACAAGCCTGGTCGACGAATCGAAAGAGTTATTTGTTACTTCATAATAACTGCTATTTGCATTTGACAAGTCTCCTGTAGTTGGTTTACCTGTTTGGAATGCCGGTTGTATAACCAACGATACTTTATCAGAAAAGTTATAAGCAGCATATGGTGCGAATACAACCTTGTTTGCACGCCATGTATTATTGAAACCCATTGAGTAACCGGCTTTCACTCCAAACTCAACTGGTAATGGTCTTCTTGCTTTATCTACAAGTGGTTCAGAACTTCCATCCAGCATTTCTTCTTTTGATAAAGTATCTGCTTTCTGTTTATTCTTCTTTTTCTTAGTTGTATCGTGATACGCGGGTCTGCTTTGGGGGAGAATATCTTTTTGTGAAGCTCCGTTTACATTAGGAGGACTTTCATCAGATATTACATCGCTATTAGAAGCCAGCAAATTACCCGGTAAGGCAAGACTAAATTTTGGTGTTTCAATTACATCTGTATTGATCTGTTTTATTGAACCTGTGTACAGCTTAGTTTCATCTGCAGCTATTTCAGGCACTCTAACCTCGTACTTCTCTGCACTAGTTATAGCTACACTTTTAGTACTAACTTGTTTGGTACCCATATACACCGGCTCTTCTTTATACCTTGCTAGCTTAGCCGCAGGTACTGACTTTATACCGGAAGGCCCCGTAATGTTATGCACTATTGTATGAGTGGTCGTATTCTTTATTTGCCTCAATGACTCCTTTGGTCTTGATTGAATATTTTCTTTTACTTTTTCTTCATTGATACTTTCGTTACGAGTAAGCTGTACGCTTTTTGTGTTTGTTCTGTTTTGTTCTGTTTTCTGAGTTTTTTCTTCAATTATTGCTGCTTTATTCTCCGCCTTGTATTGATCTGCAATAACATTTTCTTCCATATCCTTAACATCCAGTAAAGTGTTACCACTCTCTTCAATAACAGATACATCTGCTATTGTAGTAATAGCATTACCAGGCATAGCCGTTTTGTAGTTAGCTACCATTGCCGTAGTAGAAACCAGAATAACGCCTATTAAAGACCAGAACCACCATATGCGGACCGGACTTTTTACGCCAGGGTTTGCATCCAACCTCTCTTCAATGGCATCCCATACATGAGGCGGCGGAGCCTCTTGATGGCCCTCCATTGACTGGCGGAACAGTTCGTCAATATGTTTATTACGCTCACTCATAACGTTATCTCTTCATAAGTTCAGTTATTCGCTCTTTCAATCTCTTTCTTGCATCATTTAAGTGCCATCTGCTGTTAACTTCAGATATGTCCAACATCACGGCTATTTCTTTATGCTTACAATCTTCAAAAACAAAGAGGTTAAATACAGCTCTTTGCATGTCCGGCAGATCCCTTACTATTTGCAGCATTTCTTTATAAGACATCTTTCCCACAATATCATCCTGCATATATACCTCCTCAGGCATTTCTGCAGCATGCGTCATCTGTTGGTCTTTTATATACTTTCTTAAATGGTCTGTTACTGTATTAACTACAATCTTCCTGATCCACCCTTCAAATGAGCCCTTATGCGCATACTTGTCGAGTTTTGTGAACACCTTCATAAATGAGTCATTCAACATCTCATCAGCCAGTTCATCTCGGCGGGTGTACCTTTTGATCACTGCGTATGCCATGGGAGCAAACTTATTGTATAGAGCCTTTTGTGCCTGTCGGTTTTGTGCAATACAATCCCTTATCAGTATGTTGACATCGTCCCATACCGACAAATCCCTTGTATTCTGGGGCATTTCGGAATTATTGTTGCTTAGCGCCACTAAATCACCAATTGATCATTATGCATTTATAGGTCTACACATTGTGAGAGACGTTTAAAACTAACTTTTTGTTAGTATCATGTCATAACTTAACATATATAATTATAAAATTAATAAATAGAATGTATACTCTAATTGTCAGTTGCGTATCATAATATGGCTAAAAATGGGCGGTATTGGTAATGTTTACGTATATCATTTATCTTTGTCCACCTTAATTACTTAATTAATAATGAAGCAGTTTTTATTTGCCATAGTATCGATATGCACTTTCAGCTTTATAGGGTGTTCAGACGATTTTGAAGTTGCCGCACCCTACAGGCAAATCACCGTTGTAAAAGGGATACTTAACCCTGCTGACACAGCACACTATATCAGGATTCAGAAAGCATTTTTGGATGAAAACAAAAGTGCTATAGAAATGGCTAAAGAGCCTGATAGCAGCTTTTATAAAATGCTTGATGTAAAGATACTTGAGTATGATTCTGCCCGCAGAAATGTACTGGCATCTTACGACCTATGGCGTGTACGTACTGAAGATGAAAACTACCCTAAAGACGACCCGTTATCTGACAAACAGTTTTTCACGAGCCCTAACTACGCGTATAAATTCAAAAAAGCTGACCTTAACCCTAAGTTCTGGTATCAGCTAGTAATCAATAACTTAGACCTAGGTCGTGCTGACTCTTCAGAACTATTTGGGGTAGTGAATGATGATAGTTTAAGACCTAATAACGGCTTCTTCATATTTGCATTCAACGTAAAAAACAACGCATTTAATTTTGCACAAACAACATTGCAAAAAACGTACGACCTCAACTTATTCATGCCACAAAACGGCAGAATGATAGAAGGAGTAATACGATTTAACTATGTTGACAGCAATATTGTTACCGGGGCTCAGGAAGACAAACATGTTGATTTTCATTTCGATAAAGAGCTGAACGTTACCTCATTTGGCGGTCCGGTTACTTTATCGACGTTAAACTCCAGCTTCTATGCATTTCTAAACGCATCAATAGGCACACCTCCTAACGCCAATATCGTGCGCCTGGTAGACACTTGCCATATGTTTGTCTATGCTGCCAGCCCGGAAGTATACTTCTACGAGCAAGTAAACCTAGGGCAATCGGGCGGGCTAACTGCTGATAACATTCAACCAAACTATACAACCTTTAAAAGTAAAGATGTAATTGGTGTTGTAGGCTCACGAGCAGTAAGGTCTTACTACGAGGCATACATTGATAATGCGACCCTACAGGCTTTAAAAACTAACGAAGCTACTATACCTCTTGAAATAAGAGGAAGATCAAGCCATTGACAATATTTCATTTAATAATATCTATTAATGCCTTAATGATCATTCATTAAGGCATTTTTGTTTCAGAATGACAGAATGGCTGCCATTATTACCGACAGCCAGCAAATGGCATATAGATTGACATAAGTAGAATAGCTAGTAAGCACAGATTTAAAATTATTATAAGGAGTTAATTATTATGGGAAAAATTATTGGAATAGACTTGGGTACAACCAACTCGTGTGTTGCAGTAATGGAAGGTAACGAACCTCAAGTTATTGCAAACGATGAGGGTCGTCGTACGACACCGTCAGTAGTAGCATTTTTGAAGAATGGTGAACGTAAAGTAGGAGATCCTGCAAAAAGACAAGCCATCACCAACCCTGCAAATACCATCATGTCTATCAAGCGTTTTATGGGACGCAGATTTGATGAGGTAGGTAGTGAAATAGAGCATTGCTCTTACCAACTGGTTAAAGGAGATAACAACACACCGCGTGTACAAATAGACGATAGAATGTATACGCCTCAAGAGATCTCTGCAATGATCCTTCAGAAGATGAAGAAAACCGCAGAAGAGTTCTTAGGGCAAGATGTAACAGAAGCAGTGGTTACTGTTCCGGCATACTTTAACGATGCACAACGCCAAGCTACTAAAGAAGCCGGTGAGATCGCAGGTTTGAAAGTAAGCAGAATTATCAACGAGCCTACGGCAGCAGCATTGGCTTACGGTCTTGATAAACAAGATCAAGATAGCAAGATCGCGGTATTCGACCTTGGTGGTGGTACATTCGATGTATCTATCCTGGAGTTAGGAGACGGTGTATTTGAAGTAAAATCAACAAACGGAGATACGCACCTTGGTGGTGACGACTTTGATAAAGTGATCATGGATTGGTTGGCTGATGAATTCAAAGCTGACGAAGCTATTGACCTTCGTAAAGATCCGATGGCATGGCAACGTTTGAAGGAAGCTTCTGAAAAAGCGAAGATTGAATTATCAAGCAGCCAGGAAACAGAGATCAACCTACCATACATTACAGCAGTAGACGGAGTACCTAAGCACTTAGTACGTAAGTTAAGCCGTTCTAAGTTCGAATCTCTTGCAGATAACTTAGTACAACGCACACTAGAGCCTTGCCAAAAAGCATTGAAAGATGCAGGTATGCAAGCTTCTGAAATTGATGAAGTGATCCTGGTTGGTGGTTCTACTCGTATCCCTAAGATTCAGGAAGTAGTTGAGAAGTTCTTCGGTAAGAAACCAAACAAAGGTGTTAACCCTGATGAGGTAGTAGCTATCGGAGCAGCAATACAAGGTGGTGTACTTACAGGTGATGTGAAAGATGTATTGCTACTGGATGTTACTCCACTATCTCTTGGTATTGAAACAATGGGTGGTGTTATGACCAAGCTTATCGAGGCAAACACAACTATACCTACCAAGAAGAGTGAGACCTTCTCTACAGCAGCAGATAACCAACCTAGTGTGGAGATCAACGTACTGCAGGGTGAGCGTCCAATGTCTCAAGACAACAAATCTTTAGGACGTTTCATACTAGATGGTATTCCACCGGCACCACGTGGTGTTCCTCAGGTAGAGGTAACTTTTGACATTGATGCTAACGGTATCTTAAACGTTAGCGCGAAAGATAAAGGAACTGGTAAGCAACAAAACATCCGTATCGAAGCTGGTAGTGGTTTGAGCAAAGACGAGATCGAAAAGATGAAGAATGAAGCTAAAGCCAACGAAGAAGCGGATAAGAAAGTTCGTGAGCGTGTTGAGAAGCTGAACATGGCTGATGGCTTAGTATTCCAGTCTGAAAAACAACTGAAAGAGTATGGTGAGAAATTACCTGCTGATCAGAAATCAACTATCGAAGCGGCAGTTGCTAAGCTTAAAGAAGCACATAAAGCAGAAGACCTAGACACTATTGATAGTGCAATGGAAGAGTTGAACAACGCATGGCAGGCAGCTAGCCAGCACATCTACCAAGACCAACAGGGTGCGGGTGGTGATGCAGGAGCTCAACCAAGCGGAGAACAACCAAATGCCAGCAACGATGCTGAAGAAGTATCAGACGTTGAATACGAAGAAGTAAAAGACGACGATAAGTAAACAAGTATAAGTAATAATAGTAAAAAGCCCTGTGATGATCACAGGGCTTTTTTATTTTCTGACAAATGTCATTTTTTGCAATTTATTTCCTTCTTAACTTTATAGAAACATCGCAATATGAAAACTTCAAAGAAACAACGGAATACAGATGGTAAAACTATCACTCCACGCCCGGAAATAAGAGACGATTTAGACAGCAGAGAAAATAAAGAAGAAAAATACACCAGCAGAAATAATAAGCAGGGAGTAAAACCCAATACTAGAAGCAAGAACAAGGCAGGTAACTAAGCCGTTTAAACTAACCGAAAGCATGGTTAAAATGCCGTACATTTAGTACCTGAATTATTAAGCATGCACGACAAAGGTTTTGAAACAATTTGCATACACGGTGGACACAGCGAAGAAAGTAACCGCGCACACATAACCCCTGTATATGCCAGCAGTACTTTTACTTTTGATAGTACGGAGCATGCTGCCGATGTGTTTCTGGAAAAAAAAGACGGATATATCTACTCCCGCTGGGGCAACCCTACAATAAGCGAAGTGGAAAGAAAGGTAGCAATGATGGAAGCTTATGGCATAAAAAATAGTGCCGGCGAACCATTGCTATTAAAAGCTCTGCTCCACTCTTCAGGCATGTCTGCTATTACAACCATGTTGTTGAGCAATATAAAAGCCGGCGAAAAGATCATCACGCACTACTCTTTGTACGGCGGCACACAAGAGCTGCTAGACAAGATTTTACCAGACTTAGGTATTGAGGCTGTAATTGTAGACTTTCATAATATAGAAGCTGTAGAAGAGACCATAAAAGCTGACGATGCTATCAGCCTGATGTACATTGAAACACCTGCCAACCCCACCCTGCAATGCATAGACTTAAACGAGCTAAGCACACTTGGCAAATCATACGGACTAACTGTTTGTGCTGATAACACTTTTGCCACGCCATACCTGCAACAACCTTTTAAATACGATGTAGACTATGTAATGCACAGTACCACCAAGTTTTTGAACGGGCATGGTAATGCAATAGGCGGTATTGTAATAGGGAAAGACATTGAAAAGATGAACACCATTGTTACCAAAAAGCATAGGCTACTGGGTGGTAATAGTAATGCCTTTGATGCATTTTTACTCAATAACGGCTTACGTACTTTTTGCCTGCGTATGGAAAGACACTGCAGTAATGCCCAAAAAATTGCAGAATACCTGAATGCACACGAAGCTATAGAAAAAGTGAACTACCTGGGTTTACCATCGCACCCCGATCATAACACTGCAATGGGGCAAATGAAAAACGGTGGTGCTATTATGAGCTTCGAGTTAAAAGGAGGTTATGAAGCAGGTAAAGAATTCACCGATAAATTGAAGCTATGCGTAAACGCTGTATCTGTTGGTACGGCTGATACACTAGTATCTCACCCTGCTTCTACTACCCATGTCGGCGTAAAGCACAAAGACCGTATTAAGTTTGGTATAACCAACGGATTGATCAGAATGAGTGTAGGTATAGAAACCGTAGAAGATCTTATAGCTGATATTGATCAAGCATTAGAAGGTTATAAGAGCAAGCCAATATACAATGGCTTACTCCTATAATTCATTATAATTCCTAATCGCTCAAAACAAATTTGATGGGTAGTGTAAAGTAAACTTTTACTGCACGCCCATTTTGCTTGCCGGGTGTCCATTTAGGGAAACTGCGAACTACACGCATTGCCTCTTCTTCAATACCCGCACCTAAACGTTTACTTCCTTCCATTTGCACGTTCGATATAGTTCCATCCTCATTCACTACAAACTTAACCGCTACACGACCCGAGATACCATTTTCACTAGCCATTCTGGGGTATATCAGCTTGTCGGCAATGTATTGATTCACATTATATGGCGGTTGAGGCATCTGCTCTACATATGTATGTATTATCGGTGCCGGAGGTGCTACAACTCCTGTACCTGTACCCAGCTCTGCAATAGCAGGTACAATATCCCCCGGATCACCATCAATATTTGCTACACCCACCATTGCAGAATCCAGGTCATTTTGGTCCGGTGGCATTTCATTTACATCTACACGCTCGTCTTGTTCTATAACAGGTGGTGTAAATCTAACTGTCGGCGCCGGAGAAGGTGGTGGCGGAGGAGGCGGTGGTGGTGGATCAATAGGGATCTCCGGAGGTGGCGTTAAAGTACAAACTCCCTCTACAGACTTCTCTACGACACGAGCAGGTTTCATACTAGCTAAAACAGAAGTTGCTGTAAAAACAAATAGTATCCCGAAAATAAAATACATGGCTTTTCTCATACGCTTAATATGAGTTTTACGCAATTCGTAACTACCATACAGTTTGTTACGTCCGTCGAATAAAATGTCTAAATAATCGCTGGTAAGAATTTTATTGATATCCATTTTCAGTTAGGTTGGTTCTATAATAAAACCCTACGGCACAAATATTCCATACAACCTCACTGTAAAAACCTCATGACAAATTATTGCAATAAAAAAGCCCGCCAATAGGCGGGCTGTATATTTAAAAACAATTCTATTAATCGTCTAACTGGAACTTGATAGGTAATGTGTAGTAAACTTTTACCGCACGTCCGTTTTGTTTACCCGGAGTCCATTTAGGGAAACCACGTACCACACGCATTGCTTCTTCTTCGATACCGGCACCTAAACGACGCTTACCTGCAACTTCTACACCAGAGATACTACCATCTTCGTTTACAACGAACTTGATCGCTACACGACCCGAGATACCACTTTCTCTGGCCATTTGAGGATAGTTGATATTCTCAGAGATATACTTGTTTACATCGTATGGCGGTTTAGGCATCTGCTCAACGTATGCAAATACTTTCGGCGGAGCCTGCTCTACAACACCTGTACCAGGTCCCGGATCTACGATACCCGGATCAAGAGCATTAGGGTCACCTTCAATATCTGCAAGGCCTGCATCTGCTTCCTTCATTTCTTCTTGCTCTGGCGGTACTTCCTCCTCTGCCACATCTTCATCCTTCTCGATTACCGGTGGTGTAAACTTCACCGTTGGTTTAACCGGCGGTGGTGGTGGTGGCGGCGGTGGTGGTGGTGGCTCGTTAGGATCAATTGGTGGTGGCTCCAGTAAAGTCACCTCCTGTGTCATTGCTACCTTTTGTTTAGGAGCAGGTTTTATGCTGGCAATTACAGCTGATGTTGCGATAATTAACAATACCCCGAAAACAAAGTATAAGGCTTTCCTCATACGTTTAGGATAGTTCTTACGCAACTCATAGCCGCCGTATTTTTTGTTACGGCCCTCGAACAATATGTCGAGGTAATCGCTGGAGAGTATTTTATTGATATCCATTCTTCAATAATGTTTTTTCAATTATAAGATGCAGTAAAAGCTATTATTTCATAACGCTTTACTAATCATTATTAGCGGCCTCAGTTTCTGCAATAAACTCTCTGTCTACATCAGTAATATCTACAATTGCATATACTCTAATGTCGTTAATGGCCATCTCATCAAGGATATTCACCATATCCTCATAAGTACTATTCGTATCTGGTTTGATAAGAATAGTAGTCTTATCTTTTTCACTTAACTGACCACTACGTTTAAGACCTTGAACTTTATTCTTTTTATCGATAATTACATCTCTAATACCATCAGGATTTTTAAAGCTGGTTAAAAGCACCTCAGGAGCAGTCTCAGGGTCTGTTGCCATCCCTTCGTAATAATATACCCTGTGCTTTTTACTCAACAGCACTGTCAACGCAGTACTTTCTTTAATTTTTGTTTCCTCTTCGATAACTTCGTTATCGTCTTTATATGGCATGTTGATCTGCATCGTCTTTGGTTTATTCAACGTTGTAGTCAACATGAAAAATGTAATCAATAAGAAACCTAAGTCCACCATTGGCGTAAGGTCTACCCTGGTAGATAACTTCTTACTTTTCTTGACCCCGGGGCCTTTCTTGCCGCCCTTATCGGCGACTTCCATTTCTGCCATGGAACTAAGTTTTTATTTGTTTAACAATAGTTTTATTAATGTTCGGCTTTAACACCACCCATTTGCTCCTGATATGCTGCCGTTCCCGGAGGTACCGCTTTCAATCCGGTGATCAGGTTGAACTTAAATATCTTCCAACCTTCTAAAGTTTTGATCACGTTTTGAATATCAGGGTAAGAAGCTTTTGCATCTGCCTTAATTGTTATACGCAATTTAGGGTTAGAGTACCTTGCTTCTTTAATCCATAATGCCAGCTCATGATTTTCAGACGTTACCAACGTATCTGTTGGTATACCCGGTGAGTTTTTATCTAAAGCCTCACGTTCATGAGCAGGAGCTGCTAAATATGCCTTCAATTTGTTGAAAGGCACACCAACAGAACCACCAATGATGAATGCGTTCTTTTCATCCTGAGTCAGGTTCAAACCTTTTTGCTCATCCAGTTTATCAATTAGATCCTGACGAACTTTCTGGTTATCTATAGAAAAGAATATGCGTCCTTCCGGGTCAACCGTCAACAGCATGATATCTGCATCAGGCAATGGAATTTCTGATATTGAGTTGGGTGTGGTCACCGTTACCGGCTCATCCGGCTTAAACTGTGTTGCCAACATGAAGAACGTCAGTAGTAAGAACGCAACGTCACACATTGCGGTCATATCCACCGTCGTACTCTTTCTTGGCATTTTATGTTTTCCCATCTGTACTTTTTTCTACACTTTCAATTAATAAGATTACTTCTCACTCAATTTCCACACACCTTGCTCATAAAAATACACTATCACGCAGATAGTGATTATTTATACTGAGCAGTGAAGTTTTGTGTAAGTGTAAAACCACTCTCGTCAATACCGAATGTAATGTTATCTATAATAGTAGTATAGAAGTTATAAGCGATAATTGCGATAGCAGAAGTACCAATACCTAAGGCTGTATTTACAAGTGCCTCAGAGATACCTGCTGCAAGTGCAGCACTATCAGGAGCACCACCGGTAGACATCGCTGCGAATGCGCGGATCATACCTAGTACCGTACCAAATAGACCGATAAGTGTTGCAACAGATGCAATTGTAGAAAGGAACACCATGTTCTTCTCCATGATCGGTAATTCTAGTGCTGTAGTTTCTTCAATTTCTTTCTGGATGCTCGCAACTTTTTGTTCTGTATCCAACTCGTTGTTGTCGATCATGTCGCGGTATCTAACTAAACCAGCGCGCATAACGTTACCCACGCTACCAGCTTGCTTGTCGCACTCTTTTACAGCAGCATCGATGTTTTTGTTAGCCAGGTGGTATTGTACTTTACGTACAAACTCAGTAGCGTTAACCTTTCCTTTAGCTTTGAAAACGGTTAAACCACGCTCAAATACAAAATACATCAATATCAAAAATGTTGACATCAAAAACGGTACAACCCAACCACCAAGATACATGGTACCCAAAAGGTTAGCGGGTGTGTGTCTTTCTTCATCAAGGAAGTTTGCACCACTACCGAAATACAAATGGAAAATCAAATGAGCAATGGTGATCATTACTAAAATCACGAGGAAGTTTCTCAACAAGTCGTTACCCGACTTTTTAGCTTTTCCTGCACTTGCTCCCTGAGGCGTCTTAGCGGCTGATTTTGCTTCTGCCATAATTCTGGTTTTTATTGTTTAGTTTAAGTTAATTTAAAATTTAATATGCGTTTAAGCGTGCTTGCAAAGATATACGGTCAATAGAAAAAAGCAACTCACCATAAAATTATTTCTCATAAAGTTAACGGTGTATTACATACCCATGACAGTGCTCTGTTGCAGCATATTTCTCTTAACGAAAAGGACACCAAAGTATTGTTTTTTATTGTTTGCTCTAAGTCAATTTTCCGATTTTAACAATTTCGCAATATACCACCATTGGAAATCAACTAATTACACCGGAAAACATCAGATATCTCGCAAAGTTTTTGCTAAATGGGTATTGCATGCGGCTTTTCAGGCTTATTTTAGTGCAAAACATTATACATTATGGACATAGGTTATATTATTGGCATATTAGCCGTAGGATTGCTGGCAGGTTTCCTTTCCAGCTTAGTAGGTATTGGTGGCGGTGTTGTAGTAGTACCCGCATTGGTATTGATATTTGGCATTACCCAAAAAACAGCACAGGGCACTACGCTGGCCATGCTCTCTTTTCCCGTTGCACTGGTGGGTGCTTATAACTATTACAAAGCAGGCGCTGTAGACTGGAAAATTGCCGCTATGCTGGCCTGCACATTCATGGTAGGTGGATTTTTAGGCAGTAAGATCGTTGTAGGGCTTGATATGTCGGTGGTAAAGAAGATATTTGCAGTCATGATGCTGGTAATAGCATTGAAGTATTTATTTTTTGACAAATAATAGTACAAGAGAATAAAAATGGCACGCACAAAGCTGAAAGACATTTTACAAAGCGAAAAAGCTGACTATCAGGTAAATGTAAGAGGATGGGTACGCTCTTTCCGCAACAACCAGTTTATTGCACTGAATGATGGTAGCTGTATGGCTAACCTGCAAGTGGTGATAGACCCTGAAAATACAGACGAGCAATTGTTGAAACAGATAACTGCGGGTGCTGCCCTTAATATAAATGGTACTGTTATTGAAAGCCCTGCCAAGGGGCAAAAAGTAGAGGTAAAGGCCGAAAGCATAGAACTATATGGTGAATGCAACCCTGAAGATTACCCACTACAGTTAAAAAACAGACCTAGCTTAGAATATTTGCGCGAAATAGCGCACCTGCGTTTCCGTACCAATACGTTTGGTGCCGTATTTCGTGTGCGCCATGCATTGGCATATGCTGTACACAAGTTTTTCAACGATAAAGGCTTTGTGTATCTACACACCCCTATCATTACAGCCAGTGATGCAGAAGGTGCAGGAGAGATGTTTAAAGTAACTACCCTGCCTTTTGACAACACACCACGCAACGAAGATGGTACAGTCAACTTTAAAGAAGACTTTTTTGAGCGTGCTGCTAACTTAACCGTAAGCGGACAGCTGGAAGCTGAGCTGGGTGCTA
The DNA here is from genome assembly GCA_030429205.1 of Bacteroidia bacterium. Classification (GTDB taxonomy): domain Bacteria; phylum Bacteroidota; class Bacteroidia; order Chitinophagales; family Chitinophagaceae; genus UBA5543. Next base: position 1,205,973 of record JAUICZ010000001.1, on the reverse strand, counting down.
TGGCACTGAGCGAGGTATACACCTTCGGGCCAACATTCCGTGCAGAGAACAGTAATACCGCACGCCACCTGGCAGAGTTCTGGATGATTGAACCGGAGGTAGCCTTCAACGACATTCATGACAACGCAGATCTTGCCGAAGAGTTGTTGAAATACATTATTAAATATGCGCTGGACAATAACCGTGAAGACCTTGAGTTTTTAGCAGACCGTTTAGCTAACGAGGAAAAACAAAAGCCACAGAACGAGCGCAGCGAAATGGGCTTGGTAGAAAAGCTGGAGTTTGTACTGAATAACGATTTTGAGCGCATCACCTACACAGAAGCAATAGATGTATTGATGCAATCGAAACCATACAAGAAGAAGAAGTTTAAGTTTGATGTGAGCTGGGGTATAGATATGCAGAGCGAGCACGAACGCTACCTGGTAGAAAAGCACTACAAAAAACCTGTAGTGGTAACAGACTACCCCAAAGACATCAAAGCATTTTACATGCGCCAGAACGATGACGGAAAAACTGTAGCCGCTATGGATATACTGGCACCAGGCATTGGTGAGATAGTTGGTGGCTCTCAGCGTGAGGAGCGTTTGGACAAACTAACACAACGCATGCAGGAAATGGACATCCCTACGGAAGAAATGTACTGGTATCTGGACACCCGCAAGTTTGGCACTGTGCCTCATGCAGGTTTTGGCTTAGGTTTTGAGCGTATTGTACAGTTTGTTACCGGTATGGGTAACATCCGCGATGTAATACCTTTCCCGCGTACCCCGGGTAACTGCGAGTTTTAAGGAATAACAACAGAAATCATATAGTCCCCGTTACGAAAGTGGCGGGGATTTTTTGTGCGCTTGCTGACGCAACCCACATCATATATTTTTCCAAATATGACATATATCATATTTTTCAACAAGTGATGTAGCTACATTAGCATATAATATGAAAAATAAAGTGCTAAAGCTGTTGTTGGTTTGTATTATCTGCATAGGTATAGCCACCATTATAGCTTTGGTTATTCAATCATTCAAATAATTATATCATGAACAAAAACATAGGATCTACCGATAAAGTAATCAGGATATTACTGGCTGTTGTGTTTGCTGCACTTTATTTCACTAATACAGTTACCGGCATAGCAGGCACCGTACTGTTAGTATTGAGTATTATTTTTTTATTGACCACCCTGGTTGGCTTTTGCCCCATTTACAGAATATTCGGCATGAGCACCTGTAAGGTGAAGTAAAGTTATATTACACATAGTATTTCTGAAGAGGTCGTTCGAATCCGAACGAACGAACGGCCCCCTTTTATGACAAAAATCATTGTTGCGATACCACTGTTTGCAGACCTTTGTAAAAACAGCACTGATGAAGTACATCCTGTTATTGGTCCTGATCGTCCACAGCATGATACACCTGCTGGGCTTTGTAAAAGAATTCAAACTGGCACAGGTCGACCAGTTGTCGGGCGACACACTCATCTCACTTTCAAACACTGCTAAAAAAGCTGCCGGGGCATTCTGGCTCGTGGCTACTATTCTACTAACCATCGCTACTGCCCTATGGTGGAAGGATGCTGATATTTGGTGGATCATCGGCGGCATTGGGTTAGTCATCTCGCAACTGCTCATCATCCTATACTGGAAAGATGCACGGTTTGGCACTATTGCCAACATCATAATGCTGGCACTGGTATGGGTAGGTTATGCTCAGTACCAATTCAACCAAAAAGTAAACAAAGAGGTTCAGGCGATATTTACCAACGGCAGTACGCACAACATAGTAACCGAAGAGACTATAAAAGAGCTACCCCGGGTAGTACAACACTGGATGAAGCAGTCGGGCGTGATAGGCAAAGAGATAACTTACAGTGCCCGCCTGACACAATCGGGCTTACTGCGCCCTTCAAAAACACAAGACTGGATGCCCGTATTGGCTACCCAATATTTCAACACAGAAACACCGGGATTTGTATGGAGGGTTAAGGCTACCATGAAAGGCAGCATCCCTATATCGGGCAGAGATATGTACGCAGACGGTAAAGGGTATATGCTGATAAAACCGCTTGCATTATTCTCTGTAGTAAATGCCGGTGGACCAAAAATAGACCAGGGAGCTATGCTGAGGTTTTTAAGTGAAATGTGCTGGATGCCGTCTGCAACGCTGCAACCCTATTACAGCTGGGAGGGGATAGACGACAGCAGCGCCAAACTGACCATGACATATAGCGGCATGACCACCGCTGCAGTATTTACCTTCGACAAGCAAGGGCGTATAAAAAGCATACATGCTAAAAGATATAAAGACATAGACGACGAACAATTAACCGACTGGTATATACCTATATCCGAATGGGGTACATTTGAAGGTATTACCATCCCTACCAAAGGAGATGTTGTATGGAAGCTGGAAGACGGCGACTTTAATTACGACCAATGGCAAATAGATGACATCAGCTATAACGTAACAACCCCGTACTGATCTGCCGATTTATCTGCCCATTAAGCTATTATATACCACAACCCTTATCTTTGCCCACATAAAAATTGGTTTATGATACAGTTTGAGCGTTTTACGCTGGAGAATGGGTTGAAAGTATTGGTACATAAAGACGAGAACACGCCTATGGTGGCGGTGAATGTATTGTACGATGTAGGTGCCCGAGACGAAGATGAAGCACGTACCGGCTTCGCCCATTTGTTTGAGCATTTAATGTTCGGCGGATCTGAGAACATACCCGAATATGATGAGCCTTTACAAATGGCAGGTGGCGAAAACAACGCCTATACAACCAACGACATTACCAACTATTACATACAACTACCACTAAAAAATATAGAAACTGCCTTTTGGCTGGAAAGCGACCGTATGAACCTGCTGGACTTTAGCGAGAAAAGCCTGGACGTACAGCGCAAAGTAGTATGCGAAGAGTTTAAGGAAAACTACCTGAACAAACCATATGGCAGCGCATGGGCAGAGTTACGCAAGCTGGCATACAAAGAGCACCCTTACAAGTGGATGACCATCGGTAAAGAGCTAAGCCATATAGAAGAAGCACAACTGGAAGATGTAAAGAACTTTTTTTACAAACACTACCGCCCCAACAATGCCATACTTTGTGTAGCAGGTAATGTTACAACAGAACAGGTGAAACAACTGGCAGAAAAATGGTTCGGAAATATACCTGCGGGTGAACCATACAACCGTAACCTGCCAACAGAACCAACACAAACCGAAGCGCGCAATGCAACACTGGAAGCAGATGTACCGTTGGATGCAATGTATAAGGCATGGCATGTTAGCGACAGATTATCGCCCGACTACTACGCGATGGACCTGATAACAGAGGTAATGGGTAATGGTATGGCCTCTCGCCTACACCGTGTATTGGTAAAAGAAAAGCAACTGTTCAGTAATATCAACTGCTATCATGTAGGTAGTACAGACCCGGGACTGTTAGTAATAGATGGCAAACTGGTTGAGGGTAAAACACATGCCGAAGCCAATGCAGCTATTGAAGAAGAAATAGAAAAGCTGGTACAAAATGGCGTAACAGACGAGGAGCTACAGAAGGCAAAAAATAAAACCGAAGCAGTAATGAGCTTTGAGGATATGAGCTTATTATCCCGCGCAAACAACCTGGCTTACTATGAGTTATTGGGCGATGCCAATATGATCAACACAGAGTGGGATATGTACAACAAGGTAACGGCGGCAGATATACAACGTGTAGCGAAAGACATCTTCAGAAAAGAAAATTGCAGCACACTTTACTACAAAAAGAAAGGATAGTTATATATGGATAATAAAGGCACATTCACCGGCACAGGTTTTGATAACCGCATAACCAGATTGTTTGGTATTCAATACCCCATCATACAAGCAGGTATGATATGGGCATCGGGCTGGAGGCTGGCTTCTGCCGTGAGCAACGCAGGTGGGTTGGGTTTAATTGGTGCAGGCAGTATGTACCCGGAGGTGTTGCTGGAGCACATACAAAAATGCAAGCAGGCAACAGACAAACCTTTTGGTGTCAACCTGCCTTTGTTATATCCTGATATAGACAAGCACATACAACACATCATAGACGAGCAAGTACCTATTGTATTTACATCGGCAGGTAACCCTAAAACATGGACACCTGTTTTAAAAGAACATGGTATAACCGTAGTGCATGTGGTAAGCAGTGCCAAGTTTGCCAAAAAGAGCGAAGATGCAGGCGTGGATGCAGTTGTTGCAGAAGGCTTTGAAGCAGGCGGCCACAACGGACGAGAAGAAACAACGACATTGGTATTAATACCATCTGTTCGCGAAGCCATTAACATTCCGCTTATAGCAGCGGGGGGCATTGCAACAGGTAAAGCTATGTTTGCTACTATGGCATTGGGTGCAGAAGGGGTACAAATAGGTAGCCGTTTTATATGCACGCCGGAGGCCAGCAGTCATGCTAACTTTAAGCAGGCTATTATAGATGCGAAAGAAGGAGACACGTCTCTTACCTTAAAGGGGCTAACGCCTGTACGCCTCATCAAAAACGATTTTTACATTAAGGTGTTCGAAGCAGAAAACCGCGGAGCAACAAAAGAAGAACTGGCAGAAATACTGGGCAGAGCACGTGCTAAGAAAGGCATGTTTGAAGGAGACCTTACAGAAGGAGAACTGGAAGTTGGTCAGGTAAGTGGTTTCATCAATGAGATAAAACCTGCCGCCGATACTGTTGCAGAAATATGGAATGAGTTTAAGGCTACAGCAGAAAATCCGTTCGGGTAGTACTTACTTAGTATTCCTCATCAACACCTCTACAGCTTCTTCCGTATCGTCAAACTGTGCCATTTCTCTTTTAATGGCATCTGTGTAATCTCTAAAGGTATTGTCAATTGTCATTATCTTTTTCAAGTCATCTTGTACATCTTCCGGTCGGTGTGTGTACTTCATGATCAGTACTTTGTTCAGCAAGAGCATACTGCTATCCGGATATTTTTCTGATAGTTGTTTATAGTGCTGCAAGTCTTGTTCTAATAACGGCAACAATGCAACACCGTCTTTCTTGGCTGTGTACACATTTCTTGCCACCCTGTACTCTGCAAAATCTTCCTGACTAATGATCTTATTCAGCACGGCTACCTTTTCATCATATCGCCCGTCCAGCTCTTTGAGAAACATGAGCTTACTCTCATACAAAACAATATTGTCGGGGCTTAGGGCAATCGCGCTGTCTATCAACTGTATTGCCAGTGCCAGGCTATCTTCATTATCATAACCATTAGTATAAACATCTGTGGCCGAATAGCTCAACGCCTCTGCAGCTTTATCATTAGCTATCTGCGTATCATCAGCAGTATCAGGTGTTGTGTTATCACAAGCAGCAAAGAGTAATAAGCCTGCAATAAAAATCGGGTACAAGTTTTTCATAAGTACAAGTTACAATATTCATTACTGGTAAGGTAGCAAACTAGTCTTCTTCCTGCTCTTCGGATCTGTTGATGGTTACTTTGATGCGCTGTATACGCATTTTGTCCAAACTCAATACTGTAAAATCGAATATATCGTGTGTGATAACTTCGTTAACGGTAGGGAAACGTCCTGATAGCTCTAGTAATAAACCAGCCATGCTATCACTTTCTTCTCTAACATTCTCAAAAGTATCAGACGGCAAACCCATTAGTCTGCAAGCATCATTTATCAAGGTCTTCCCTTCAAAGATGTAATTGTTATCGTCTATTTTTTTGTACTGGTGTTCGTCATCATCAAATTCATCTTTTATTTCTCCGATGATCTCTTCCATAATATCCTCCAGCGTTACAATACCGGAGGTACCACCAAACTCATCTACAACAACAGCCAGGTGAACCCGTTCTTTCTGAAACTCCTTTAAAAGGTCTTCGATCATTTTACCCTCGTGTACAAAGTAAGCGGGGCTTATCAGCTCATGCCAGTCATAATCATCTAGTTGATTGTATGGCAAGAACTTTTTTGTGTGTACAATCCCTACAATTTTATCCAGACTCTCCTCGTATACCGGTAAACGAGAATACCCTAATTCAATAGCACGTTCCTTCACCTCTTTAAATGAGATATCGTGAGGGATGGCACCAACATCCATACGTGTACGCATGATCTGCTTTACGGCTATATTACTGAACTTAAGTATACCCTTAAATATATTTACCTCTTGCTTAGTGGCTGTGTGCCCAACGGTCAACTCAATAGCATGTTCAAAGTCCTCGTTACTAATAGTGGTGGTTTTGGTATTACCTATCCTACGCTCAATATAATTTGTTGAGTTAACCAACACTTTACTGACCGGCTTAAAAATGCCACCCATAACATTCAATACCGGAGCTGCAAAAAGTGCCATGCGCATATTATTCTGTGTGGCATATACTTTGGGTAATACCTCACCAAACAATACAAGTAGAAATGTAACCACCACAGCGTTGATAACGAAAAACATCATTTCTGATATGTGAGGTGGCAATAATTTATCCATCAACATTTTCATCGTTATTACGATGGCTATATTGATAAAGTTGTTACCAATAAGTATTGTAGCCAACAGCATCTTAGGTTTCTCCAACATGCGTATAGCTAGCTTATTAATAGCTGTTTCTTTGGTTTTGAGATAGTTAACATCTTTTGCTGTCAATGAGAAAAACGCAACTTCAGACCCTGATGTGATCGCCGTCATCAGTAGTAGCAATAGAATAACTATAATAAGTATGGTGACCGCCGTAGCAGATGAAGAGTTGTCTACTGTGGCTTGCAGCAACAAAGTTGTAAGGTTGACCTCTCCGTCGGATGAACTTTCCAAGTATCTTTAAACGTTTGATTGTATCAAAAATAAAGAAAGCCCGCATATTTATGCAAATCTTTCAGCATCTTAATGTGAATTTTTAAAATGGCATATTTTCATCACCACCATCCACTTCCGGTGACGGTGCCGTATCCCCTCCATCTTTTCGCTTATCCAGCATTACAAGGTTATCGCCAACTATCTCTGTGCTAAAACGCTTATTCTTGTCTTTATCTTCCCAACTGCGGGTACGCAAACGACCCTCAATGTATACCAAACTGCCTTTGTGCAGGTACTTTTGTGCTAACTCTGCCAAGCCTCTCCACAATACTACGGTATGCCATTCTGTTTGCGAAACCAAGTTACCTGTCTTGTCCTTGTAGGTTTCTGTAGTGGCCAATGGGAATTTTGCCACTGCAATGTTTCCCTCTAAATATTGTAGATCCGGATCTTTACCTAAATTTCCTATCAATGTAACTTTATTAACTCCTCTCATACATTCTTATTAAGCTAAACCAATTATAAAAATTACTATCTATACTACTAAAAGTAGGATTTTTTTTCAAGAAAAGAAACAATGCTTTTAGGGAAAGCTACACGCTTTAACGCTTTATTATCAACCCATTTACCCTTAGTTAAAATAGGCAGGTCTTGTTTATCAAGCTCACATTTATAGTAGTATGTTTTAATAATACGATGCGTTAACCGCTGCGATAAACTACCTTCATACACCATCGAACTTAATACCTCTTTAGGCAGGCTAATTAAAGAAGCAGACTTTTTTAACTGACTCAGAGTAAGAGGTTCTTTGGCTTCTATTAAGTAGGGCTGATGCAGGTTTTCCCAAATATCACTGCCCGTTCGCTTCTCTACCCAAACGCTTCCTTGATGCGTAAATAATATGTAATGGAAATAACGCTCTTTAACTTTTAGTTTTTTAGATTTTACAGGCAAATCAGCTACTAAGGCATTATTAAATGCCACACATTTAGTGCTTAAATAACAACTTGCACAATCTGGTGCAGCTGGTTTACATACTGTAGCGCCCAGGTCCATTATTGCCTGGTTGTACGATGCGCTATCCTTCTTATGCAAAAGCTCTTCAGCCAATGCTGCAAACTCTTTTTTGCCAGTGGTTGTATCAATAGGTGTATCAACCCCAAAAAAACGTGACAATACTCTGTATACATTGCCATCAACAACTGCATGAGGCAAACCATATGCGAAAGAAGCAATGGCCGCAGCAGTATAAGCGCCTACACCCTTTAAAGCCAATATATCTTCATACCTATCAGGAAAAACACCACCCAACTCATCTCTTATGTAACGAGCTGTAAACAACATATTCTTACAACGATTATAATAGCCCAATCCCTGCCACAAACGAAAAACCTCTTCATCCTTTGCATTGGCCAGAGCCGTAATATTCGGGTAATTGTCTGTAAAACGTTCGTAGTAGGGCAAACCTTGCTCTGCTCTTGTTTGCTGCAAGATGATCTCTGACAGCCATATCCTGTATGGGTCTTGCTCCTCTTTCCAAGGCAGACTTCTGTCATTATCCACCCTATGCCACTCCATCAGCTTCTTTGTAAAGTATTGTAGTTGAGCCTTATCGAAATTCATGCTAATTGCAATATACACAGGGTAATAACGCAAGCATAGTTTTTCTCTGAAAAGTCCAGCGTATCAATTACTTTTGACCTCAGAATCTATACAAATGGAATTAGCACAATTAAAAGACACTGCAACACAAGTTCGTAGAGATATTGTAAGAATGGTACATGCTGTACAAAGTGGGCACCCGGGTGGGTCTTTAGGATGTACAGAGCTGTTAGTAGCATTATATTTTGATGTAATGAAGTTTAACAGTGCAGAGTTTGATATGGATGGAAAAGGAGAAGATGTATTCTTCTTATCTAACGGACATATTTCACCTGTTTTCTACAGTGTTTTGGCACGAGCAGGTTACTTTCCTGTAAATGAGCTAAATACCTTCCGTAAAATAGATTCAAGGCTACAAGGCCACCCGACTACTCACGAAGGGTTACCGGGTGTACGCATTGCCAGCGGTTCTTTAGGCCAGGGGCTTAGCGTTGCCTGCGGTGCTGCTCTAAGCAAAAGACTTAACAACGATGACACACTGGTTTACTCGCTACATGGTGATGGAGAACTACAAGAAGGTCAAAACTGGGAAGCAATTATGTTTGCCGCACATCATAAAATAGATAACCTGATCGCTACTATTGACTGGAACGGACAACAAATAGATGGATCAACAGACGATGTAATGGGCTTAGGCAACATCAAAGAGAAATTTGAAGTGTTTGGCTGGCATACCGTTGACCTTGAAAAAGGTAACGACATGCAAGCTGTTTTAGATGCCATAGCCGAAGCTAAAGCTGCAACCGGTAAAGGGAAGCCGGTAGCCATTATGATGAAAACAGATATGGGGCATGGTGTAGACTTTATGGCCGGCACACACAAGTGGCATGGTATAGCACCAAACGATGAGCAACTAGCAGATGCACTTGGGCAGCTTCCTGAAACATTGGGAGACTACTAAGTTTGGCATAACAATTGCGCTCAATACTTAATCACTAAACCTATATAATATGAAACCCCAACTTTTAAGCCCGCTACTGGTGCTACTCTTGAGCACATTACTATTCTCTTGTCGTGACAAAGACAAAGATGAGGCAAAACCTGAAGAGCAACCAACTACTACAACCTTGCTGATCGGCACTTGGAAAATATCCTTTTTTGCTTCTGATGATAACGGCAATAAACAGCTGGACGAATTTGAAAAAGAATTCTTCGACCCTCAAATTGATGGTGACGGCACAATAACTTTCTACTCTAATGGCTCAGGCAAGAGTGTACTTGAAGAGCCCGGGTTGGAACCTGAAGAAGATTTTTTCAATTGGAGTCTTAGCAATAATAATACTTTGAAAATTATTGAAAGCTACACCTACTTTAACGGAACTGATTCTGTAACACAATACGACACTTCAGAATCAATCATCAAAACCCTTAACACATCTTCTTTACTATTAGAACAAAGGTTTGTTGATACTTTCTTCGGAACCAACGAAACTTTTATCGAGTGGTCAGGTTTAGAACGAGTTAAATAAAAAACAATTATGAATTTGAGCAAGTATTTATTAGTTGTACTCATTTCTATTGTATGGTTATCGTGCAATAAAGACACAAGCAAAGACGAAGTAACACCTACAAATAATACAAATACAGAAGTTCCAGGAGAATGGCTGATATCTTATGAGGGGGTTGATGCCAATAAAAACGGGAAGTTAGATGCCGATGAAAGGGACTACACTATTTCCGGATCCAGAACTTATATGATTTTCAAAACCGGTGGCAAAGCCACATATAAGTTTGTTGATGATACCGACCCTTCTTCTAATTTTGAAGTAGACTTTACCTGAAGTTTGCAAAACAATGATACAGAAATAGTATTAGATGACCTGGAAGGTATATACGTTAGCCCTGCGAAAATTGTTGGGCGTATAACCACATTGAATAACACTCAATTTATTATTGAATATGATGACACTAATTACAATAACGAAACATTTACTGCATACTATGTAATGGCAAGATCGTAACAAAAGGGAATGGTCTATCCCAAAAAATAATAAACTCACCATGATAGATAGGTACCCTATTTTAATGGTAAAGACTCAGTAACTGAGTATGACACGTCAGAGGCTACGATTAAAACCTTAATTGCATATACACTACTTATCAAAGCAAGATATGCTGATACCACTTTCGGGACAAATGAAACCTATATTGAACGGGTAGCTTTTGAAAGAAATAAAAAAAGATAAATGAAAAAACTAATTCCTATAATACTTATTACGCTATTGTGGTTATCCTGCAATAAAGATGAAACAAAAGATGATGCAGAACCAACCCCTCTTACTAACAAAGAGTTGCTAATTGGTAAATGGGATACAGAGTATACTATTCTTGACTCCAACAAAAATGGACTGTTTGAACAACATGAAGAAACTCGCCCCGACCCTAATAGTGATGATCAATTAATATTACACTTCTTAAGTAATGGCAATGGAGCCACAACTACAAAGTTCAATGATATTGACACCGGAGAGCCAAAAGAAATTACAGACAGTTTCAAATGGAGTATGGCCGGAGACATGCAGTTTAAAATAACGCAAGAGCGAGTTGGCTCAAACGGACCTTATACATACACCGCAACTAACGACATCGTTTCACTATCAAATACCAACCTGACAATAGAAGGCGATTATGTTGAAATTTTAAATACGGATACAACTACCTACAGGCAGAGATTTGTTATGAAAAAAATACCTTAAATAAAAGAGCCGCTCAATGAGCGGCTCTTTTATTATGATTTCAATATATCTCTGGATATGACCAGTTTTTGTATTTCGGATGTTCCCTCACCAATGGTACACAGTTTACTATCTCTGTAGAATTTCTCTACAGGGAAATCTTTCGTATAACCATAACCACCGAATATCTGTACCGCATCTGTTGCTATTTCTACACATATCTCAGAAGCATAGTACTTAGCCATTGCAGACTCTTTAGTCATCTTCTCACCACGATTCTTCAAATCTGCTGCCTGATATATCAACGCTTCTGCCGCTTCTATCTTAGCATGCATATCTGCCAGCTTAAACGCTATAGCCTGGAAGTTTGAAATTGGTTGATCAAACTGCTCACGCTCTTTTGAGTATTTAAGCGCAGCCTCATAAGCACCTTTTGCTATACCTAACGCCAAAGCCGCAATAGAGATACGTCCACCGTCCAGCACTTTCATTGCCTGCGGAAAACCATCACCTACCTCGCCCATACGTTGGCTATCTGATATACGGCAGTTATCGAAAACAAGCTCTGTAGTCTCCGAAGCACGCATACCTAATTTATTTTCTTTTTTACCCGCAGTAAAGCCCGGTGTGCCATGTTCTACTATAAAAGCAGTAACGTTTCTTTTAGCACGAGGTTCACCTGTACGAGCAAGAACTACTGCTACATTACCACTTTTACCGTGTGTGATCCAGTTTTTAGTACCGTTTAATATCCAATCGTCGCCATCTTTAGTAGCTGTACAACGCATATTGCCGGCATCACTTCCTGTATTGGCTTCTGTTAATCCCCACGCGCCTATCCATTCGCCACTAGCCAGCTTAGGAAGATATTTTTTCTTCTGCTCGTCGTTACCAAAGTATAATATATGGCCTGTGCATAAAGAGTTGTGTGCTGCAGTTGATAGCCCTATAGAGCTACAAACTTTAGCCACCTCGCTCACAACAGTAACATACTCAAAGTATCCAAGCCCTGAGCCCCCATATTCAGTAGGAACTAATACGCCCATCAGGCCTAGTTCACCCATCTTATGGAAAAGGTCTACAGGAAAAAATTGCTCTTCGTCCCATTTCATCATATCCGGGCGAATGTGCTTGTCTGCAAAGTCGCGAACCATATCAGCGATTTGCAGCTGGGTGTCAGTGTATTTAAAATCCATGATCTATTTAAAACAAAATCTGCGCAATTTTACGAACTTTTTGGCTTTCAACCATATTTAAGTGCGATGGAATTGTTTCTGCAGGGGTCAATAATAATGAACTAACAACTTAAGAATTATGACGATAAAAAGCAATACTGCAACAGTTAATATACCGTAACGCTCTGTGCGGGTAAACTTTGCGTATGCCCAAAACCACTTTTTCACTATGCAATAGTACTAATTTACCTGTTATACGGGTATTCATTCACCCAGTGAAAGCCTCTACTCTTCAACCTAAAACTACTTATCGGAATCTTTTTTAGGTATACCTCTACACTATCATCATATACCCCCTTAAATACTAAAAGACTATCGGGCGTATAGGAGTAATGCCAGTAAGACTTTTCTTGCCTTCTATCTGTCATTGTAATACCCTTTGTAATACTCCCTACCCTGATTTTATAATAGTGCAAACTATCATTCATAGTCTTTACGGTTGCCCGCTCTTTATACTCCAACATTAAATATCGCCATCTGAATGTATCTGTAATTAAAGGCGGCAGTGTATCTCCTTTATAAATGAACGTTTTTGCTTCATACAGTCCGTACAAGGGAACGTTTTCTTCTGCATTTGCAAAAGAGCTATCTCTTTTCAGCATATTCACACTCATCACCAACAACAACAGGGAAATCACAATTTTTACGCTCATGATAGCAATTTTAGGCCCGGTATCATTGATTTTTAAAGCAAACTGCTTTAGCTCTGCTATGTTTTTATACCCTAACAACACTTGCATTAATCTTTGTGCAAAAGGCGCGGCTATATATACTGCCGCTAAAAACAGATGAGTGGAAAACAGTTTTACAGGTATATCAAAACAAAAATTAATAGCCACCACATTGCCCATAACAACCATTGCGAGCAATGCGCCCAATAGCGTTGTTCTTCTAAAAAGCAGCAAAATACCCGGTACCACTTCTGCCAGTCCTACTACTATGTTAAACCCTTTTGAATATCCCATGTAGGTCCATGCTAACCCCATTGGAGACATATCCCCAACCCTTTCTAATAACCGATACATAGGTGCATCTGGGAATTGCAGTTTGTTTACTTTGCCTAAACCATACAACAGCAGATAGAATGCTAAACAATATCTGGTGATCGTCCAAAGCCAATAGAGTATTTGGTTGTAAGCAGTGTTCTTCCTATCTACACTTATAACAATAGAAGTTATTATCAATGCAGTAAACAGCAACAACGGTATTTGCAAATAATTAAATGTTGTGTCGCCACTACCGTTAGGCATGATTGATATCTCTTCGCAAACGCCCCACCACCGTCCTAAGGCTTCCGCAGGCAGTTTCCATGGGCTACTAAACCTTCCTAAAATAAAATAAGTGAGAAAATATATGCCCCAGTAACGAAAAAAATGCCTCGTTAATACGCTTTTATGTATGGGTATATTTAATTGTTTATCCAAGAATGTGGGGTATATCCTAATAACGCATGAGTATTAAATTTAGTATATAAATGGATTACTGTGCTTAGGATTATTCAGAAATACTGAGTCTGTAAGTGTATTCAAAAACGTAATGATCAAGTACTTTTCATCTTCAGTTAAATGCACACCACCCCTATGTGCAAAGCCCATCTTTGAATCTACGTTAACACTGGCATGTACACCTTCGCTATAAAAATCTAATACTTCTTTCAGTGTTTTAAAACGTCCGTCGTGCATATATGGTGCTGTAGCTGCAATATTTCTTAATGATGGTATCCTGAACTTACCATAATCTTCTGCTTTACCGGTAATTATTCCCCTTCCTCCATCGGCATAGTCTGTTATTTTTTTTGCGTTATCCAGCCCATTATTACTAAACCCGAATGAAGTAGCCATAGGGTCTGCATCTGTTGAATGGCAATGCAAACAATCTGCCATACTCATATCATTCATCAACTCAAAACCTTTAAGTTCTGCCTTAGAAAAATATGCCTCTTTCCTGAGCACACTATCGTATTTTGAATTGTACGACAATAATGTTCTTTCAAACTGGGCTATTGCTTTTGCTATCAGTACACTGTCAATCCTCCTGTTACCAAATGCTTTTTTAAATTTCTCTCTGTAAGATTTGTTTTTCCTGATTCGTTCTACTGCCACATCCCAGTTCAAGTCCATCTCATTTTTTGTACGTACAGGATGAAACACTTGTTGCTCTATACTGCCACCTCTTCCGTCCCAAAAAAGAGATGGATACCATGCCAAATTGAATAAAGGCATTGTATTGCGTTTCATTACTTCGCCATACAAGCCCTTACTAAACCTGTTAGGGGCATCGCTGAAAGCATTTTTTTGCAGGTGGCAACTACTACAGGAGATACTACTGTCTTTACTCAAGATGGGGTCGTAAAACAAATGCCGGCCCAGATCTACACCCGCTACGGTAACAGGGTTATCTGCAGCTATTGGCATTTCTTTGAACAAATGAAGATGCGGGAAAGAGTATAATTCTTTCCCGCCATCAATATTAAATCCGAATATTATAAGCAGTAACAGTAACGATATGCTATACTTTGTGCGCAAACCTAATGAGCAACAATAACTTTATGAATTTCTATTTTTTCTTTTGTATGAATGCCTATATAATAATTACCATTGGGTAGGCTATTCATATCAATCTGCGTCCTTACATCATTAATGTTATTATAACGCCTCTGAACTTTGCCTTGCAGGTCTGTAACAACGATATTGTCAATACCTTCAGCCTCTCCTGTCACATCAATTTTCACGGTACTGGTTGTAAGCGTTGGGTAAACAAGAAACTTACCTGCTGGGGCAACAGTACCTACAGTATGAAAGTATGTTTCTTCAAAAAGCATGTTATCAATCATCCATCCATCCTTTGAATTATCAGAAGAGTCTGATCTGAAAGTATAACGCACCACAATGCTGTCGTAGTTTTGAAGATATGAATGTCCATAGCATAACCAGATATCTCTCCATAAGGTATCTGTTCCTGTAAAGGCTAATGTACTATCAGGCAACTTCTTCACATTTGCCGTATCAAAACCATATAAATTATACACATTGGTGTCTGTCAGGATATTCACCCATGTTTGGCCGGAATCGAGTGAATACTCAACTATACCGCCATCCATAGCTGTATCCATATCAAGTTTTTGCTTCCATCTTATCGCGATAATTCCCCATGTGATGCCTTGCTGCAAATTCACACCGAAGGAAAAAGAAGATGTATTGTTCTTAGGATAAGTATTAATCGTATCCGTCACTATTACATTAGGTGCTGTAGCCGGAGTATCAAATACTGTTTTCTGAGGTGGCCCCACCTGCCAGATATTATCACCGGATGTATCGATACTAATTATTATCGCAGGCCCCCCTAATGTGTCGTCACCATCAAAATACTGTTTAATAGCTGTTTGTGCATAGGTAAGACTGAATGTAAAGGTCAAAAAGGTTAAGAGTAAAAGTTTTAGCTTCATAAGCATAAAATTTAGGTTAACGAATACATTAAATTTACACTTAATGAGTTTTCGGAGGAATTTTGAATTCAACAAAATTGTCTTACGAATGTCATTTACTTGTCATGCTCCAAAAGCATTTTACCTACCAACTTATCTATTGGCAATGTAAAAGTATCCGCTGTGATTTCGCTGATGTGCTGCCAGTAACTGCGCTCATGCTCATTTTTATTGAAGATGTATTCACCGGCGTTCTTCGGTTGCACTTTATAGTATATACTTATTACCTGCGAATCATCAAATGCAGAAGGCTGGTAAAAGTCCGTTGTATAAAAATGGGATAAGACCTCTATGTCCATATCCAACTCTTCCAGCCATTCTCTTTTCAGGCAATCTATAAGTCCTTCTCCAAAATGCAATCCTCCACCAACAAATTTAACAACGGCGTTACCATTGATCAGTTCTTCACTCACCAATACTCGCTGCTCTTCTATCCATATACCATAAACACGGATGTTAAAGCGGCCAGCCATTTAGAACCAACGTTTTTTACTGAAATACATAGTCATCACCACAGATACTATAATGGATAAAGTAACCGGTATTGCAAAGCTATAAATACCGCTATGGGCATACGGTATCGGCACGTTCATACCATAGAAGCTGGCAATTAATGTAGGTAAAGATATAAGGATGGTGATACTCGTTAAACGTTTCATCACCATGTTCATATTATTGTTAATGATGCTCGCAAAAGCATCCATAGTACTACTTAGGATGTTGGTATAGGTGTTCGCCATTTCAAGTGCCTGAGAGAATTCAATGATCAGATCACTCAAAAACTCACGCTCTTCATCATCACAATTTAAAAAGTTAGTACGCTCCATCTTCATCAACAGCAGCTCATTACTACGTAGTGCGGTAACAAAATACACCAAGCTCTTTTGTACACGCATCAAATAAAGCAGCTCTTCGTTACGGTTCGAGTCGTACAGTTTTTGCTCCAGGATATTACGACGGTGGTTGATCTCTTTCAACACTTCAATAAAGTCCATGACTACCTTCTCAAATATCTTCAACACCATCATATTCGGGCGTTCCGGATGACGCTTGGCAAATGTGTTCAGAAACCTGCGAATGGCTACGTTCTCGAAAGAGTTAACTGTAACTACCTGATTACGTTCTGTAATGATGATGGATATAGGGATGGTAACATAGTCGGCATCGCTCTCATTCAGCGACTTATTCTCTACCGGTGTTTTTAAGATCACAAGCCTTACACCATCTTCTGCCTCGTAACGAGCACGTTCTTCAATATCAAGTGTATCCGTTAAAAGGTCGCGTGGAATACTCAGCGCTGTAGACAGATTGTTGATCTCATTTTCCTGAAATGGTGGCGTTACATTGATCCAGTTTGCCCCTTCCGGACCTGTGATCTCTTGCGTTTGCCTGTTTATATTTTTAAAGTATTGAACCATTCCTGACTATTTCCCTAAAGCCTGTCAAATTTACATTCTATTGTTGGATTTGTAAACCTTTTGCTGTCCCCAAGGTAGTTTTTATTTTACTTAAAAAAATATCAGTCTGCGTTTATTAGCTTTGCGGGATATTAAATTAAGAATATGAATCCGAAAAGAAACTTAATGACGCTGGACGAATTTACTATTCAGGAAACCAGAAAGTTCCCAAATGCTACAGGAAACCTGTCTGCTATTTTAAGGGATATAGGTTTAGCGTGTAAGATCATCAACAAACAAGTGCTAAAAGCAGGCCTTGTAGATATACTGGGCAAACATGGTAATACCAATGTACAAGGCGAAGAGCAAATGAAGCTGGATATATTTGCTGATGATGCTTTGATCAGTGTATTAAAAGGTAGTGCCGACTGTGCAGGTATCGCCTCTGAAGAAAATGACGACTTTGTTGCTTTCGATGATGAATATTCTAAGAACTCTAAATACGTTGTATTATTCGATCCATTAGATGGTTCGTCTAACATCGATGTAAATGCATCAATCGGTACCATATTCTCTATATACAAACGTGTTACTCCATTAGGAACAGTTTGTACAGAAGAAGACTTTTTACAGCCGGGTAATAAGCTAATGGCTGCAGGGTATGTCATTTATGGTTCTAGTACTATGATGGTATATGCTACCAAGCTAGGCGTAAACGGCTTCACGCTTGAGCCTTCTATCGGAGAGTTCTGCCTTTCTCATCCTGATATGAAATGTGCTGAGCAAGGTAAGATATACAGCATCAACCAGGGTAACAGTTGCAAGTTTCACGACGGTATGAAATCTTTCTTGGACTACTGCATGGAAGACAATAAAGAGGAAGGGCGCCCATACTCTCACCGCTACATTGGCTCTATGGTGGCAGATATGCACCGCACATTAATTAAAGGAGGTATTTTCATATACCCTGCTGATAAGAAAAATGCTAACGGTAAGTTACGTTTACAATACGAGTGTAACCCTATGAGCTTTTTGATGGAAGCTGCCGGCGGTATTGGTTCTACAGGTACTGAAAGAATATTGGATGTAACACCTACGGAACTACACCAACGTGTACCTATCTACATAGGTTCAAAAAACATGGTAGAAAAGGCTCTTGAGTTTGTTAAGTAATAAATACAACTATACTTTTTTTAAAAACGGGGTAGCAAATGCTACCCCGTTTTTGTTAACATTTTGGTAGAAAATTTATTTATTTAGATATTTGTCTAAATACCTAATTATATGAACAGTGTGTTTAAGGCTTTGAATGATCCGACGAGAAGAGAGATACTGGAGCTGCTCAAAGTAAAGGATATGACTGCAGGAGACATTGCAGACCACTTTGATATATCTAAACCCAGCATCTCTCACCATCTGGATATACTGAAACAGGCAGAGCTGGTAGAAGGGGTGAAAAAAGGGCAGTTTATCACCTACAGCCTGAACACTACTGTAGTAGACGAAATCTTAAAATGGATACTGCAATTACAAAACACTGAAAAAAAAATCAAACCGCATGCAGCAAAAAAGTTTAGCTAAGCACTTACTGAATATTGTTGTTGGCGTCATACCTCTGGTATACCTAGCAGTAAAATGGGGAGACTTACCGGAAGCCACACCTTTGAATTATGGTGTAGACGGGTCTATTAACAGCACAGGCAATAAGGCAGAGTTTTTAATGGCTATTGCTTTTATGAGCATCATATCTGTTGGCGTGTACTTACTATTGATAAACATTCATAAGATTGATCCAAAGAGAGCAAAAGAGGGTAAGTCGGCCATGTTCGATAAAATAGCTACCGGCATGGTAGTATTCCTTAGTGCTTTAGAGTTGGTCATTATTCAACAAGCATTACAACCTAATATCAACTTTTTTCAAATAGCGATACTACCTATACTGGGTGCACTGTTCATGTTTTTAGGAAACATCATGTATAGTGTTAAACCCAACTATTTTGCGGGTATACGCATTCCGTGGACGTTGAATGATGATGATAACTGGAAAAAGACACATCGTCTGGCCGGGGTTATCTGGTTCATCGGTGGTTTGCTGATGATATTAATGGCACTTGTCTTAACACCAAACAGCATTCGTGTAGTATTGAATATTGTCATTATGGTAATGGTGCTGATACCCGTTATTTATTCATTCGTTTTATTCAAGCAAAAACAAAACTCAAACAACTGATCTTATGCGATACATCTTTCTTACAGCACTTGCCTTATTTATTCAACTAAACCTGTTTGCACAAAACCAGCTCGACGGTTCATGGCAGGGCACATTGAGCTTCGGTAAAGAAATTAAGGTGATCTTTACATTTGCTACCATAGCAGGTAATACTGTAGCAACTTTAGACGTACCGGAACAAGGAGCATCGGGCATAAAAAGTTCTGAGGTGATGATCAATGGCGATTCTGTAAAAGTTGTATTCGATCAGGCCAAAATCACCTACACCGGTGTAATAAAAGATGCCGAACACATCAAAGGAAAATGGAAGCAGAATGGATTCCCGTTCCCTTGTGAATTAAAGAAGATGGAAAAGGAGTTCAAGTACGATCGTCCGCAAACACCAGAACCTCCATTTAGCTATAACAGCGAAGATGTTATTTATCACAACACTGATAAATCAATTAAGTACGGAGCGACCATCACCACACCAAAAGACGATAAAAAACACCCTGCTATAATTTTAATATCAGGATCCGGGCAACAAAACCGTGATGAAGAACTGTTTGGCCATAAACCATTTGCAGTTATTGCTAACCATCTGACGAAGAATGGCTACGTAGTACTAAGGGTAGATGACCGTGGTATGGGAGAAACAACGGGCGACTTAAAAAAAGCTACCTCTGCAGACTTTGCAAAAGATGTGATGGTGAGCCTTGACTACCTGAAAAACAGAAAAGAAGTAGACAAAAAGAAAATAGGTTTACTAGGACATAGCGAAGGAGGAATGATTGCACCTCTGGTAGCTGTAGAGCGCCCAAAGGATATTGACTTTATTATTCTAACAGCCGGGCCGGGTGTAAAAGTCACTCAGTTAATGACTGAACAAAACAAGGCTACGCTGATATCTGTCGGCATTGTCAGCTCATGGGCCGAAGAGTATTGCAAGCTATATGAGTATATGCTGAATGCTATAGCTACTGCACCAAATAAAGAAGCATACTCTGCACAGATCAACGAAGCAATATCAACATGGAGAGATTCGACTAAAGAGTTGATCGTAAAAAATACAACAGGCATTACAGATGAAGCCAGCCAGAAGAAGTTTGCAAACCAATTTGTTAAGCTATACGACAACAGCTGGATGCGCTATTTTGTAAGCTACGACCCACAACCTGTGCTGGAACAACTACGCTGCAAGGTACTTGCACTCAATGGAGGGAAAGACATACAAGTGTTGCCGGAGTCTAACCTAGCAGGTATAGAAGCCGCACTGAAAAACAGCAAATCGAAAGACTATACTATCAAAGAGATACCAGGCGTGAACCATTTATTTCAGGAATGTGATAAATGTACTGTACAAGAGTATGGGCAACTAACACAGACAATAAAACCTGAAGTATTGGAGATTATTACCAACTGGCTAGATGAACAAGTAAAGTAATTAAACCGCTTCCCGCTTTTGTTTTTCAACAGCGGTGTATAGCTTATAGTATTCACCTTGTTTTTCTATCAGCTGATCGTGATTGCCTTGCTCTATGATTTGTCCTTTATCCATCACGATGATATCATCGGCCATACGGATGGTAGACAATCTATGCGCAATAACTATAGACGTTCTGCCTTTGATCATAGTATCAATGGCATGTTGTATCAGTTGTTCGCTTTCACTATCTACGGAAGAAGTGGCTTCATCGAGTATAAGTATGGATGGGTTATACAACAAAGCACGCGCAAAAGAGATCAACTGTCTTTGCCCTTGCGACAAGGTATTACCGCGCTCCATTACATTGAAGTCGTAGTCTCCCGGCAACTTCATAATGTGCTCGTGCATGCCCAACATTTTGGTCACACGTTTTACTTCGTCTAAAGAGATGTCTTTATTGCGCAGTGTGATATTTTCATATACAGTTCCGGAGAATAAGAATACATCCTGCAACACTATACCTATATGCTCTCGCAAAGCGTGGATGTCATACTCCTTAATATCTTTTCCATCTACTTTTATGCTTCCCTCTCCTATCTCGTACAACCTGTTCAATAGGTTTATAATGGATGTTTTACCCGCACCTGTATGGCCTACTACTGCCATTGTTTTTCCTTTGTCCAGATTAAAGGATATACCTTTTAATACAGGCACATCTTTTTTGTAGGCAAAATGTACATTATTAAATGCTACCTGACCATCTATTTTTTCAGGCTTATATGTACCGTTATTCTTTAAGTGCTCTTCACTATCCAACACGACAAACACACGCTCTGCAGCCACCATGCCCATCTGTAATACATTGAACTTATCTGCCAGCATACGTAGTGGGCGGAACAGCAGGTTCAGGTACATAACAAATGCAATGATCACGCCGGGACTTGTCTCAAAATCCATCATACGCACAGCACCCCACCATACCAACAAAGCAATGGCAATAGTCGCAATGATCTCCACCACAGGAAAGAAAACCGAGTAAGCAAAAATAGCTTTAACATTAGCTGCGCGGTGCTCCTTATTTATTTCGTTGAATTTATCCTGCTCGCGTTTTTCTGCTGCAAAAGCCTGCACAATGTACATACCTGTAATATGCTCTTGCACAAATGCATTTAAGTTAGACACCGCATTACGAACCCTTTGGAAAGACTTATTGACACTCTCTTTAAATATGTATGTAGCAAAGATTATAGCAGGGAAGGTAGTTAAACATACCAACGCCAGTTTCCAATCGGTGATCATCATGACAACTATAATGGCAATAATGGTCAGCACGTCTGCAATGATAGAGATAACACCTTGACCGAATATGCTGTTTACTGCTTCTATATCGTTAATGGTACGGGTAGTTAAGGTTCCGATAGGCGTTTTGTCGTAGTAAGCTATATCCTGATTGAGTACTTTCTTAAATACTTTTTTCCGTATATCATTCACTACCGTTTGCCCTAACCAGTTGATAGTATACATAAACCAAAAACGCAGCAAACTATCAACTATGAGTATCCCCAGTTGAATAACGGTAATGTATATCAACCCCTGTAGCATGTTGTGGTAGATGTACTTATCTACCGACAACTGTATCAGGTAAGGACGTAACGGAGCAATGCCTGCAAGTACCAGCGTTAGTATTACAGACAGATACAACCCACCTTTATACGGTTTGGTAAACGTAAAAACACGCCTTAACAATTTCAGGTCGAATATCTTCTTTATGTTGTTGTCTTTAGCCAATTAGTCTTGCTCCTCTTTTACAGTCATTAAATACGCCTTGATGAAATCGTCCAGCTCTCCATCCATTACCGGCTGCACATTGCCTACCTCATAATCTGTGCGGTGATCTTTGATCATTTTATATGGGTGAAATACATACGACCTGATCTGCGAGCCCCATTCTATTTTCTTTTTCGACGAGTTGGTCGCATTCTTCAACTCTTCTCTTTTACGCAGTTCTTCTTCGTACAATCGGCTTTTCAGCATTGTCATGGCCTTCTCTCTGTTCTCTCCCTGCGTACGAGCCTGTTGACACTCTACTATAATACCACTGGGTACGTGTGTTAGCCTTACTGCGGTTTCTACCTTGTTCACATTCTGGCCACCTTTACCACCACTACGGTAGAAAGCCCACTCCAAATCAGCCGGGTTTACCTCTATTTCAATACTATCATCTACCAATGGATATACAAACACCGAGGCAAAAGAGGTATGCCTGCGTGCGTTAGAGTCGAATGGAGAAATACGTACCAACCTATGTACACCACTCTCCGCTTTTAATAAACCGTAAGAGAACTCACCATCAAACTCCAATGTTGCCTGTTTTATACCAGCACCATCGCCTGCCTGGTAATCTATTTCAGATACCTTCCAACCCTGCTTCTCTCCATACATTCTGTACATCCGCAACAACATCTCTGCCCAGTCCTGACTTTCTGTACCACCGGCACCCGAGTTGATGACCATTACGGCATGCATCTCATCTTCAGGCTCATTGAGAGTAGAACGGAACTCAGCATCTTCCAGCTCGGCAAGTGCTTTGTCATAGGTTTCTTTCACTTCTTCTTCTGTTGCCTCTTCTTCTTTCCAAAAGTCGAATAGTACGGTAAAATCTTCTACCGTTGTATTTACCTTTTCATATAGGTCTACCCAAAACTTATTTACCTTGATCTCTTTAAGTACAGATGTAGCACGCGCATTGTCATCCCAAAAGCCAGGGGAAACCGTTAAGGCCCTGTCGCTTTCAATTTTGGCGATACGTTCGTCTACTTTTAAAAAGCGGTGTAAATGTTCTACCCGCTCACGCATTTCTTTGAGCTGTTCTTGCGTCATAATTCCGAACGTAAAAGTACATTAAACACAGAAGATAATATCTATGAGGGTATTATGTCAGCCTACTTAGGCTTCCGGCACTTCTTTTTTCACCTTAAAAGTGAACTTTCTCTGGGAGAAATAGCTATAAAGGGCCACAATAATAGTGGTTACTACCTTAGATGGTGTAGGATACCAGCCAAAACTTTCTACAAACAGCTTCAGGAAAATGTAGTTCAGCAAAATGCAAGTAGCTACCAGCAAGGCATACCTAAATAATTGCACCCTGCCTTTAAGATTACTCTCCTGAAATACAACATATTTTGCCAATGCAAACCCTAACGGGAAACTGACACTAAAAGATATAATGAAGGCTGCAATGTGCGGTGCGATGGTAATACTGCCGATGGGTACCGGCTGTTTCATTAGTATATAGTGATAAGACACGTAGTAGATGAAAATATCAAGCACCGTGTTAGAACCTCCACAAGCCAGGTAGCGGAAAGTTTGCTTATTGATCAGCTTCTCGAAGGGTCTGTGGAAGAAGTCAATAAATACTAGTATTTTATCTCTTGTTGTTTTAAACACTACTCCAAAAAAGTGGGCGTAAAAGTAAACTATTTATTACGCAATACCCACAAAACCTACCATTTAACCTGCTTCAGGCGTTCAAAAAACTGCTTTTCTTCAGTACCTATATTGTACAGCATATCACTCAGCTCGTCAAAAGATACCAGGTCCGACTTTCTGTCTTTCATTAACCTTGCTGCACTGTACGCAAAATTACGCCAGTTGTCACCTATTTGTGTTAGCTCTTCGGCAAACTCCCTTAGTTCCTGCTTCTGTAATATATCCGCTGCTTCTTGCAAAAATGCTGCATATAGAAACCTAAAACCGGCACCACCTGTACCTATCTCTTCCTGCATTCTGATGATATTACCCAGATATAATGCAGCTTTCCTTGGTGTAAGCTTTTTGGGATAATCTTTTACTTTTTTAGCCAAAAGGAAAATTGCATTGTTACCAAACCACGGTATTGGCGGAGACAATATCATGAAACAGGTTTTCTTGATACCTTTCTTAATGGCATACTCAAAGTCTACTGTTGGTGGCACTTCATTCACATAGTACATAAACCCTTTAGGCTCGGGAAACCCCTTAGCAAAACGCGCTTTGATCAGGTCTTCTGGCTTTATTGTCGACACCTCTTCCATTACAGGGTCGCTGATGAGGTACTCTCCGTTCTGTTTGCCGTATGCAATTAAATTGTGTGAGTTGAAGTGAAAACGAAATGCATCCGGCAAATAAGGCAAATAATATACACTGCTTAACATACCTACTGGCTTACCTGTTGCCAGTACATCATCCAATGCCTGCATTGCCTTGTCAACACTTTTAAAACTCTGTGTGTGCACCTTGACACCCAGGGTTTTGGTTACTTGTTTGAATATTGTGCCGGGCCAGGTTCTAAAAGTTGTACCGGGCGTTCCGCTAACTTTTACAAAAGGCAAATGCCCGAAAAATATCCCGGCACCTATACCAAATGCCAGTGGTTCTGATATATCCATACCAGCATATTTCAACAAGTTGGATGTTACACCGCTTTCGCAGTGAGCGTGCTGACAATGCTGATAGTTTGTACTATTCATTGTAGATAAATTGCTGTGATTTTTTATTTACCGAAGCTTTTCAATTCTTCTACCGATACCTCAAAAGCATCAGCATATTTCTGTAAAGTTTTTGCAGGCAAACCATTGAACACTAAAGGTTTCATATGCCTTTTTACCTGCCATTGCCATTTACCCACATGCTTTGCCAGTAAAGGCAGATCCATCAAACACTTTTGCATGAAATAAGCAATAGGGCTTAATACACCCTCTTTTACCTGCTGCTCTGTTTCTTTAAGGTCTTCTTCTACCGCTGCCCAAGCCTGCTGTGTAGCAAAACTCTCTGCCTCCCAGCCTTTGGTATTGACACCTGTGTATTTGCCATCTTTATCAACGGCATATACCAGCTTCTTTACTTTATCGCTTCCTTTAAAGTTATTACCGTCTTGAGGGACTTCGTTTACTTTCATACATCAAAGCTTGTATGCTAAAATAGCAAAAAACATTCACGACGGTCTTCTGGCAGAGAAACCACTACTTCTTGGCTGAACTATTCAGGAATTTCTGGATATCGGGGCACTGATTGTACGTTCCGTTTACCTTTATGTAATACGATGGAGCCTTGTCTGCTACCCATTGCTGCATACGCTCTGCCTTTTTCTTTTGCAAAGCGGCAAACTGTATTTTACTATAGTCTTCTTGAAGATTAGCCTTGTGCGGCTTAGTGATATTTTTCATGTACACAATACGACATGATCTTTCACCACGCTCTGTAGTATACGTCATAGGCTGTGTATAAATACCGGGTTTTAAAGTATCTATCATTAAAGCAAGTGTTGGATCAAGCTCGTCAACAGCTAATGACGAGCTACCTTGCTGGTTAACGATCATACCACCTGTACGGTTCGACAATTCATCTGTAGAATATTTACCTACAGCTTCTTCAAATGTTATTTGTCCTGCAATAAGAGAGGCACGCACACTATCCAGCTTGGTCATTGCCTTTTTAAAATCTTCACTGGTACGCTCTGGTTTTACCAGTATATGTCTTACATCAGCAGCATCTCCTTTACGGCTCACCATTTGTATAATATGGTAACCAAACCTTGTTTTTATTACGGGAGAAACCTCTCCATTCTGCAACTTAAATGCTGCAACAACGAATTCAGTTACAAATCCGCCTCCTTTACGACTCACTCCGCGTATCATACCGCCATCATCTCTGGAGCCAGGATCATCGCTATACAAACCTGCTAATGTAGCGAAGCTTTCGCCTCCTTCAACAACTCTTTTACGATAGCTCGCCAAGTCTTTTCTAGCCAGGCTGTCAAACTCAGGGCTTACATCGGGGTCTATTACTATTTGCCCCAACTCTACCGTTGCAGGAAAAAATGGCAGACTATCTGCAGGTATATTCGAATAGAATTTTTGTACTTCAACCGGAGTAACTTTTACACTCTCAAGTATAGATGTCTGCATTTGCTCAGACAATAAGATTTCCTCTGTAGCTTCTCTATTCTCTTCTTTTAACTGATATACTGTTTTACCCGCTATTTCTTCCAGCTTTTCTTTTGAGCCGTACTGCATGATAAAATAACGTATTCTGTTATCCAATGTAGCATTTACCTGCTCCTCAGATATAAAAACACTATCCCTTTCTGCCTGCTCTACTAATAGTTTTTGCAGCAGCATTTGCTCTAGAATCTCACAGGCCACTTCCTCTCCTATGCTTGGGTCTTGCAACATTAATTGCTGAGCCTGAAGTTCAACTTCAGATTTTAATATGATACGGTCTTTACCTACAACTGCAACAATCTCATCCAACAGAGTTTGCTCATTAGTTTGGGCTGTAACCTGCTGTGCATACAACATCACAATCAACAGCGATACTGTATGAATCAGAGCTTTAGCAGATAAGTTGTATATAGTATTCATAAATATATTAACGCGTCTATCCTATTAGTGATGGCAAATGTAGTTTATTTAAAGGCTTTCAGTTAATGCCGGGTATTTTTTTAACGTTTATTGTTTTTCGACTTTTGAAATATAC
The DNA here is from genome assembly GCA_030429205.1 of Bacteroidia bacterium. Taxonomy (GTDB): domain Bacteria; phylum Bacteroidota; class Bacteroidia; order Chitinophagales; family Chitinophagaceae; genus UBA5543. The sequence goes on along the minus strand of JAUICZ010000001.1, from coordinate 1,178,577 downwards.
CATCTACCATTTTATCGTTATAAAAGTCGTTTGCTAATGGGCGGTACGGGTTACGCCTCAACCAATCTTCCAATTGAGGGATGGCATTATCATGAAATTTCTTCCACGTATCGTACTGCTGCAGATTTTCCACTTTCCCAAATAACCATTGGTTATATATATCAAAATAGCCGTCACGCATCAACTGATCGTGCCTTGCGAAAAGAGAAAAAGGGTATTTCGCAGCATAGTTCAATGTCCAATCCATTAAAAAACGGGTACGCAACATAATCAGGTTTTCGGTGTATATCCCATCGCTTACTACAGGTGATAACTTAATATAAGTGTCATAAACAGCCTCCTCAAAGCCCACCATACCATCTCTTGCACTAGCTCCAAATTTTGGTATATCGCCTGTTGCCAGAGAATTATAGAGCTTTTTATATGCTTCGAAGACCATAAGACGTAAATCGTGAGAACGACGGGTTTGCTGCTCTAAGTTGATGAATATTTCCCCATATAAAATGGCCCAAACCACCTTATCTGTATTCATATAGGTTGTGGCGGCTTCGTAATAGTTCAAATGATAGCTGGGATCTTTTTCAATACCATCCAACCAGCTTTCTAATGCATATGCCACTTCATTGTCGTCCATATACATTCTACCCATCACGTGATACAAACTACCCGAGTTTGGATGCTTCTCAACGGCTTCTCTTAAAAGCTTTTTTGCTTTCTTGGGTTCTTTTATTGCTATCAGGCTTTGCGCCATGATCTTATAAGTCTCTGCATCTGCAGCCCCTTGATCTACAATAGGTTGTAATGTATTCAACGCTTCGTTATATCCTTTTGCTAAATAATACGCTTGTGCCAGATCTCGATATAGCAAAACTATATCGGGTGCTATTTGTATGGCTTGCTGATATCTTACAATTGCTTCACGAAGGTTTCCATTGTTATGAAACTGCCTGGCTTCCCTGTACAAGCTCTCCACTTCCGGAGTAGGCCAGATTATCTGAGCTTGTATATTATTACTAATACTCAAGCTGAGGAATATTATTAATATGTAACGCCACAGGTATGACATATAGCCTGCAAAAGTATCAAATATTGCAGCCAGATGGAAAGTTTTTTTACGACCCCCTGTTTAAGTTTTAACTATGTAAAGCCCCTTTGTTTAAACATTTTTTCACTCATCACTCATTGATAGTCAATTTTAAAAAACTAACTTGCATGCAGTGAAAACAGCTTTAGGCATATTTTTTCTCATAGTTTTCTCTTTACAGGTACTTCCTATAAAACAGGTGGGCAAGGCGTTATTTAAGCAACAAATAACGGAAGAGGTCGAAAACTTTAGCTGTGACGACTCATCAGAAGAAGAACCTGAAAATGAGCTTAACGTTGGTAATGATCTACAGTGTGCCTTTTTCCCCATTTTATACCCTGGCGTAAACACCTTCGCTGCTAATAGTACTCAAATTGGTCAGGAATATATATTCTTACAATATATAGCTGAAACACCAACTCCTCCCCCCAACTGCTAGTTGAGCATATAGTTTTTTACACGTTTAATCAGATAATTATTTCCTATTAAGTTTTAAGTGATGACCCATTACTAAATATAAATTGATATGAGCAAGTCGGGATTCTTAAAGAACATAAAGAGCGATGCTATTTCAGGTATCATAGTATTTCTTATTGCCCTGCCATTGTGTTTAGGTATTGCACAGGCATCAGGAGCTCCTTTATTTTCAGGGTTGGTAGCGGGCATTATTGGCGGTATTATCATCGGTGCCCTTAGCGGCTCTCAACTAAGTGTTGCCGGGCCTGCAGCCGGCTTGGTAGCTATAGTGCTAGGTGCTATTGGCGCTTTAGGCTGGGAGGCATTTTTGTGTGCTGTTATTGTTGCCGGTGCGATACAGATTTTATTAGGCCTTTTAAAGGCAGGTTCTATTGCCAGCTATTTCCCCAGCAGCGTAATCGAAGGGATGCTTGCAGGTATTGGTCTAACAATTATCATCAAACAGATACCCGAAGCACTTGGTTATGACGGAGAAGGTCATGAACGTATGGTAGGTGCAGAAGATGGTTTTACAATCGACTATGTTACATCTTCATTTTCTCATATGGAAACCGGTGCTGTCATAGTATCTGTTATAGGCATTGCATTATTAATGCTTTGGACTACTAAACCTTTTCAAAAACTAAAATTACTACCATCGGGGTTAGTAGTAGTTATCGCAGGTGTCATCATCAATCAAATATTTAAGATGCAGGATAGCGAGCTCTATCTGGGTAATATACACTTAGTAAACCTTCCGATAGCATCTAGCTTTAATGATTTTTTTGGACAATTTTCATTACCTGATTTTTCAGGGTTTGGGAAAAAAGAAGTTTGGATTATAGGTGTTACTATTGCAGCAGTTGCCTCAATTGAAACACTATTATGTATTGAAGCTACCGATAAGTTAGACCCTCAAAAAAGATACACCCCTACTAATCGCGAATTGAAAGCACAGGGTATAGGAAATATTCTGGCAGGGTTAATTGGAGGCTTACCTATCACCTCCGTAATTGTTCGTTCTTCTGCCAATATTCATTCTGGTGCAAAAAGTAAAGCTGCCACCATTATACATGGAACACTATTATTGGTATGTGTGGGTACCATACCTGCTGTTCTAAATATGATACCCAAAGCATCTCTTGCAGCGATATTGATATTTGTTGGTTACAAACTATGTAACCCAAAATCTTTTGTACATGCTTTTAAAGAAGGTGGTTGGACACAGTTTATTCCACTGGTCGTTACAACAATAGCGGTTGTATCGTTAGACCTTTTAAGGGGTGTGGGTTTAGGCTTAGTTATCAGTATTATCTTTTTATTGTATCGCAACATGCGTGTGCCGTTCTTCTTCCGCCGTATGAAGCATAAGGAGAGTGAGTTAGTAGAAATAAAACTTGCTCAAGAGGTTTCGTTCCTGAATAAAGCCAGCATAAAAACAGCATTGTACAGATTGCCTAAAAACAGCAAAATCATCATCGATGCCAGTGATACTGAATATATAGATTTCGATGTGCTGGATCTGATCAATGAGTTTCATGACAGCCATGCACCACAAATGAATATCGAAATGTCTTTGGTTGGGTTCAAAACATCTTATAAGATCCCTAAAGCAAAGCCTGTGGAGCTATTAAGAGGTAATATGCCTGAAATGGAGGACAGCGATCATACTTCGGGTAATTATAAGCAATTGATGGAAGAGCTGGATGATGACCATGGTCCTGACTCAAAGAACTAACAAATAAGCTACCTGTTTTCGGTAAAGCTGTTGGTACAGAAAGTGCAATTGAGTATTTTTCACCAACAGCTTTTTCATTATGAGCAATATCAAAAAAATCGGGGTGATGACGTCCGGCGGAGATAGCCCGGGAATGAACGCCGCAGTGCGCGCAGTAGTACGTACTGCTATTTACAATGGTCTTGAGGTATATGGTATCCGCAGGGGGTATCAGGGGATGATTGACGGCGACATCTTTCAGATGAAAGCACAGGATGTTTCTAACATCATTCAGCGGGGAGGAACCATATTAAAAACTGCACGCAGTAAAGAATTCAGAACAGAAGAAGGGCGTGCTAAAGCATATGCGCAATTGCAAAAACATGGTATTGAAGCATTAGTGATGATTGGTGGTGATGGTACATTCAGCGGTGCAGTAACTTTTTTCAAACAGTATACCATTCCTGCAATAGGTTTACCCGGCACTATTGATAAAGACCTTGCCGGCACTGACTTTACTATTGGTTTTGATACGGCAGTAAACACTGCGGTGGAAGCTATAGACAAAATAAGAGACACTGCAGAAGCACACGACAGACTTTTTATTGTAGAGGTAATGGGTAGAGATGCTGGATACATAGCGCTAAACAGCGGCATTGCCTGTGGTGCGGAAGACATTCTTATTCCCGAAACTCAAACAGACATTAACGATGTGTTAGATAGAATAGATCATGACGAGCGTAGAAAGAAAACAGTACATATTCTTGTTGTAGCAGAAGGCGATGACTTTGGTGGGGCTAAAGAGGTACACGAAAAAATAAAAGAGCGATTCCCTGACATGGATATCAGGTCTAGCATACTTGGGCATATACAACGTGGCGGCAGCCCCAGCTTTGCAGACAGAGTACTATCCAGCCGCTTAGGTTATGCAGCTGTAAACGCACTGCTGGAAGGCAAAACTCAAGTAATGGCCGGCATCATTAACGGGCAAGTAGTGTATACTCCGCTAGAGCAAGTTGTGAAACAACACACAGCTATTAAAGAAGACATGTTGCAAATGATAAGAGTACTATCCGTATGATAATGAAACATCTCATCTCTGTTTTAACACTAACTTTTATTTTGACAGGTTGTACTGCTCAACCTAAAAAATCAAATACGGTAGTTGCATTTTATAATGTAGAAAACCTATTTGATACAAAAGATGACCCCAATACACTCGACGATGACTTTACGCCAAAAGGCAGTTACAGATATACAGAAAAAGTGTACCTGCAAAAGCTACACAATATAGCCAACGTCATTCGAGAACTGGATGCTGATGTTATAGGTCTGGCAGAAATAGAAAACAATACAGTTTTAAAAGACCTCATTAACCAGAGAGAACTACAAAGCAAAAATTACAAATATGCATGGTTCAATAGTACCGATGCCAGGGGTATAGATGTTGCCTTATTATATAATCCTCAAAAGTTTAAAATAGCTACCAAAAAAACTTACCCTATCTATACAAAGCAAGGCAGCAAAAGACTATATACCAGAGAGGTGCTGTATGTGTCCGGCAAACTAAACGGCGAACAGGTGCATATTTTAGTCAACCATTGGCCATCCAGGAGAGAAGGAAAAACAAAATCAACACCAAAACGGATAGGTGCTGCAACCACCAACAAACTACTTGTTGATTCGCTGCTATCGCAAAACAGAAATACCAAAATCATTATCATGGGCGACATGAATGATAACCCTGATGATGTGAGCATAGCTAAAATTTTAAACGCAACTGCTGATAAAAAATATTCTAAGAAAGGAGGCTTATACAACCCGTTTGCGGGCATTTATGAAAAAGGCAGAGGAACATCTGTTTACCACAAGCATTGGGATCACTTTGACCAGATCATCATCTCAGACAGTTGGCTAATAGACAAAGGACTACATTACGACCACGCAGATATTTTTGATGCTGATTTTATTCGCAACGAGGGGCATGTAGATGCATATCCCAAACGCTCTTTCAGGGGTAAGCAATGGAACAATGGTTATAGCGACCACCTGCCAATAATGATATACCTGAATTAAAGTTAACTGAACAGGAAGGCAATATCCTCTTTTGTCAACTTCTTCAACAAAGCATTATCTTCTGATACAAGATCACTTGCCAATGCACGCTTACGCTCCTGCAAAGTGAGCATCTTTTCTTCAATACTATCCTTACATATCAACCTGTATGCGAAGATGTTTTTCGTTTGGCCTATACGGTGTGTACGGTCAATAGCTTGTTGCTCTACTGCCGGGTTCCACCAAGGGTCAACTATATACACATAATCAGCAGCAGTAAGGTTCAAACCTATACCACCGGCTTTTAAGGATATCAGGAAGACACGACAGTTCTCATCATTCTGGAACTTCTGTATCTCCACCTCGCGTTGCGTAGCGGTAGTACTACCGTCGAAATAAGCATATGGTATTTTCCTTTTCTCCAGCTCTTTCCTGATAAGATTGAGCATGCCTAAAAACTGAGAAAACACCAGAGCTTTGTGATTACCTACATTCTCTGTTATCTCGCGAGATAACTCGTCCAATTTTATAGAATGATTACCATGACGTTCTTCCTCATTCAATATAGCAGGAGAGTCACATATCTGGCGCAGCTTAGTTAAGCCCTGCAGTATGTGCATCTGCGATTTTTGAATACCCTGCTGCTCTATCATTCCAAGAATCTTAGACTGATAAGCACTACGGTAGGTATCGTATATCTTACGCTGCTCTTTGCCCATCTCGCATACCAAAAGTGTTTCTGTTTTTGGAGGTAGATCTTTTGCCACCTGCTCTTTAGTACGGCGTAGCAAGAAAGGGTATGTTAGTTTACGTAACTGGTCTACGATCTCCTGTTCCTGAAACTTGTCAATTGGTGTAGCAAACTCATTCATAAAGAACTCCCGGCTACCCAGTATGCCCGGGTTTAAGAAGTTCAATTGTGCAAACAGGTCGAAAGTATTATTCTGTACCGGTGTACCACTCAAAGCCAACCTGTTCTTAGTACTTAGCAATAAAGATGCTTTTGCTACCTGAGATTGCGGGTTCTTAATAGACTGCGACTCATCCAGCAAAGTATAATCGAATGGGATATCTTTCAACATCTTAATATCACTACGCATGGTACCATATGTAGTGATCACTATATCGTAGTCGTTAAACACTGTAGAATCTAATGTTCTCTTTGGCCCGTGATGTATGTGATAAGTAAGATGCGGCGTAAACTTCTTTATCTCGTTCTCCCAGTTATAAATAAGTGTTGTTGGGCAAACCACAAAGAATTTCGCACCCGGGTTTTCTTGCTGGTAATGTACAAAGAAGGCCAGTGCCTGTACTGTTTTACCCAAACCCATGTCATCTGCCAATATTCCACCCCAGCCGGCTTCTTTTAAGAATACCAACCATTGGAAACCCGCTAACTGATACGGTCTTAATTCTGCCTTTAACGACTCAGGCGGTCTTAGTTCAGCAAAGTTGTTGTCTATAATATGTGCCAGCCTCTTCTTCTTCTCTTCCAGCTCTGCCACCATAGCATCCTCATCCAAGTCTTCCAGCAACTCATCCAACACACTAAAGTGAAATTTCTTCAACCTTAGTTTACCTTGCTTCTCTTCACCCATTTTAATGAGCAAAGCATATTTTTTCAACCACTCATCAGGCAACAATCCCATAGAGCCATCTTCAAGCTTTACAAAGTTTTGTTTTTGAGTGATCGCCTTTTTTACATCTGTGATAGAAACTGCCTGCTCTCCAAATACCAGCTCAACAGAAGTATCAAACCAATCTATACCACTGCTGACGTGTACTCTGGTTTCCGGCTTATTGGTATTGATGCGCAGGTTCTTCAGTTGCTCAAAACCATGCAAAGCCACATCCCAATCGCGCATTTCATCTATAAATCGGAAGAACCAATTCTGCGCCAAAACAGAAGTTGCAACCATGTAGAAGAAATGCTGCTTCATATTATGGTGCATATCTGTATGCAGGTTACGAAGATGATTGATGAACTCTTGTTCGGCTGCTTCGTTTCTTTGAATGATCTTGACAATACCTTTATTCGGCACTATAACATCACCAAAATACCCCCAGTTGATCTCTACCCCATCATAAACAAATGCAGGTTTAAATACCAACATCTGATCTCGCTCTTGCAAATAAAGTCTATAATCCGGTTTAGCTTTCTTAACACGCTCTACAATTTCTTCGCCAAAAACCACATGCACTTCCTGGCTCCATTTCATAAGTTTATCTTTCAGGAAGTCATCCCAATCCTGCGGATCTATATGCAATGAGCCATTAGGTAAAAAGTGCTCAACCAACGCTACCTCTTTCAGATTACCTAAAGAATATATAGTAAAGTCGTACTGTAACAATGCATTGTTCAGCACTTCTACATCTTTATAATCGTAAAACGCATCGTCTATATTCCAAGACAGTGATATATCGTAACCTACTTCAGCCTTATTTACGCTTAATTGCGGGTGTGCTTTTTTATTGCTGAATTCAATAGCAGTAATACTCTTTGAAGAAATACCTTTTGCATCTTCATTAATAAAACACAAAGGGTGTGCACTAAACCTGTCTAACAGCTTATGATATTTAGGCAGCAAGTATTCCCATAACTGTTCTTTTACATCATGCTCGGGTATCTCCTTCAATACCTGTGTGTAATCGTCCAGCAGATCTCCGAAAGGCAGGTTCTTTTTCAGGTATTTCAACAACTCTGCCGGGTGAAATTTTCTGGCAATCGGTATCAACTCACGTTCTTCTATAGAAAATTTGTGTGCATCTACATACTGCTGCAGTTCTATGCTTTCTACTTTGTCAGCAAAGCCCTGTTCATTATCGTCTGCAATACCACTTACTAAAGAGACTTGCAGGAACGGATACCACTTAACTTTCTTATCCAGCACTATCCCTAAACGCAACTCTTCTTTCTCTACAGTAGCCACATCAACTTCTGCAGCAGGGGCTACCGGTTTACGCTCTTCTTTTACTACTTCTTTTATCGGGGTATTTACCTTCTTAATGCTTTTATCCAGCACCCTTAAAAACGGCTTACCATTCTCATAAGTAAACTCAAACTTCCCTGTCAGATCATCATCTAAACTGTAGCCGTATAAGCCCAACAGCTTATTCTTCTGCACATCCCAATCCTGCAGGTTTTGAAAGTACTGATGGCCGTATGCTTTTAGTATTTGTAAAAATACAACTGCCTTGTGCTTACAAATAGGGTAATTGTCTTCTTCACAACCACAAGAGGTATCAAAGTAGCGTTCTTCGTTACGACGGATGATTACCTTATAGGTATTATCACCATCCGCCACTTCTGCTTCTACCCTGTCATTCTTTTTCTCTGTAATAATGGCCGAGGTTCTGTTCGCCATCCTCTCCGCCTCTTCCATGATGTGGCTGGCAGTAAACACGCGCAACATCTGCATGTTTACCTGACGCATGCGTATCACGGTGTGCTTTTGATCATACTTAACATCAGTATTCTCAAAAAAGCCGCTTTGCAATAGATCATTCAGTTGAAAAAGAGCCGCTACTTCGTGCCTGCATATTTCCCCAAGGTTATACGGGCATTGGCACCTTACAGACAAGTGCTCCCTGTCCATATACTTATTAATGGTAACGGTGTAATAGTTTCTATATATATCGTTACGTACACGAAAACGGACTTGCTCAAGCAGATGGTCTACATCCAACATCTGAACGCCTGAAGTAAAAAAGATCTTTTTACCTCTTCGAATTACCTCTTCTGTTCCGTGATTATATACGTGTCTTAGTAATGGTGGTAATGACATTTAACCCCTTCGGTTTTGAAAAAAGCAACGTCAAATATACTGAAAACCTACGGGACAGCCTTAACTAAATCAATTAAATCTCTGTTAAGGGCTAGATAAATAACCTAAATATGTAATACACTAAGGCTGCCAGTACCGCACTTACAGGTATAGTTAGTATCCATGCCCATAGCAAATTAAGTGTTACGCCCCAGCGAACAGCAGACAAACGCTTAGTAGCCCCCACACCAATGATAGAACCTGTAATAGTATGTGTACTACTCACCGGGATTTTTAAACCGGCGGTCAGGAACAAGGTGACTGCACCTGCAGTTTCTGCAGCTACACCCTCAAACGGTGTTACTTTTGTAATGCGCGTACCCATAGTTTTAATGATCTTCCAACCACCACTCATGGTACCTAAAGCTATTGAAGAATAACATGCCAGCGGCACCCATACAGGCATTTGGTCGAAAGAGGTAATGCTATTCCCTTCATACGCGATCAACGCAACAGTAATAATACCCATTACTTTTTGTGCATCATTACCACCATGTCCAATACTGAATGCTGCAGAAGATACCAGTTGTAAACGCTTTAGCCATACTGTTGAGCGTGCTACGTTCAATGAATTCAAGAACATTGTGAAAAATGCCATGATAGAAAGTACAACACCCATCAATATCCACTTGAAGTTGTTACCGTAAAAAACTACTAAGCCCAACTTAGTATTATGATGCGTATCAAACGTGGATATTTTTTCTACTAGTTTCCCATCGCGCAACAAAGTCACACTTACCTCTTCTCCGTTTTTATGGCTTCTTAGGTTTACATCTAAGTCATGAGCATCTTTAATGTTATTCTCACTAATAGACGTAATAACATCACCTTTTCGAATACCCATCATATGAGCCGGTGAGTTATGAAGCACCTTCTTCATTTTAACCCCTTCTTCTGTATAGTCAGTCGCTTCTGTCATCCCCAAAAGCTTATGTTGGTTGGTCTCTAAAACGTTATAGAGTGTAACGACAACTGCTGTTATAACAACGAAGGCTGCTATCTTGGCAAAAGGGCCTTTCTTAAACGAGTTTATAAACCATAGAGATATGATAAATGCTATAAGCATACCTACTATTGGTGCTACTACTATAAAAATGACAGTTTTAATAACCGGGTCAGGATTTATTGATTGCATACCGGCATGAGCAATAGCCGCGCCTGTAAACCCACCGATCAGTGTATGCGATGAACTGGATGGTATTCCAAACCACCATGTCAGCAAGTTCCATGCTATGGCGGCTAATAAGCCCGATATAATCACTTCCAGGGTAATATATTCTTCCAATACCGTTTTGGCAATTGTATTAGCTACCCCGTGATCTTTAAAAATAAAAAAGGCAACAAAGTTGAAGAATGCTGCCCAAAGTACTGCCTGAAACGGAGTAAGAACCTTTGTTGAGACTACTGTAGCAATCGAGTTCGCCGCATCGTGAAAACCATTGATGTAGTCGAATATCAGTGCTAATGCGATAATTGTTATCAGGAATGCCATAGTACTGTGCTGCCGTTCTTATTAAGCGTATTTAATAATTATTGATTCAATTACGTTTGCTGCGTCTTCACATTTATCAGTTACTGTCTCCAGCATCTGGTATAGGTCTTTCTTCTTAATTACCTCTATAGGGTTTGTTCCGGTTGAGAAAAGTTGAACCATGCCTTTATCCAGCAGGTCATCTCCTTCGTTTTCCAAACTATTTACGTTTACGCAAACTTCTGTTACTGCACGCAGGTTTTTCATGTTTCTTAACTCATGAATACCTGTATGCAACGACAAAACAGCTCTGTTGATGATATCCGCAAACTTTTTTGTTACATCGTCAATATCCTCTATGCCGTAGTTCATCATTCTTTTGGCACTACCCCACATAAAGTCTGCTATGTCATCCAGCGCAGTAGCTAAATAGTGAATATCTTCTCTATCGAAAGGCGTAATAAAATTACTGCCCAGCTCAATGAATATCTTATGAGTCACTTCATCGTTTCTGCTCTCCCATTCATCAAGACTCTTCAGCAACTCTAGTCGCCTATTATAATCTGTTTCATTCATCGCTTTGATGAATATTTCAGACATGTTTTTAAGATTGTTCACTACCTCTTCGAAAAGAGAATAGAACACTTTGTCTTTAGGCAAGAAGATTTTTACAAATGATCCGAGACCCATATTGATTTATTAGTTTATACAGGACAACTAAGCGGCAAAAATATTCTTCTTATAAGCCTTAGAAAGCATAAGAAGGAAAATTAATGATTAGTTAACCTGTGATGAACAAATTGGTAGGCTACTAGTTACCAAAAAATAACATTGCCTGCAAATTTAGGCCAATTCCATTAATATGAAATATTTTCACCATCTATCATCGTAAAGAGTACTTAAAATGGCACATATATTGTACTTATTTAAAGGATGAAACACCTATACCTGATTATTATTTCTTCAGCTATTTTTTTCCACTCCTGCCAATGCAGTAATAGCCACGAGAGCATCAGTTATTATGGTTACTCTATAAAGCCCGATAGCAAAACCGTTATTGCGAAACCAACAGGCGTCAGCAAGCGTTTAATGTATGTACATACACTTAGTATTACTCCGTTAAAGGAAACTAATATCACTCCAAACGACAAAAAAGGACGTTGTACAAAAGAAGGCAACATAGTTACATTCGAGGAAACTATTTCTGACTCAACACTTAGCATCTACTGCGATCACAACTTATACCATTACGGTATTACTTTCAAAAAAGGAGAGAACTTGCTAAAACATACTGATACATTTGAACTATATAATAGAACGCTATTAATAAAAGTAGATAGTACAAAATCAGGCACCTACACTTATTATATTTCCGGAAACACTTCGTTAGGGAACACTTTTCTGGATAGCACAATGGTTACTTATGAATAAACTTATACTACTTGTATTTCTTATTACCACATCCTATTCATGTAGAAAGACATGCAAAGGAGGAGGAACAACAACTAATATATACACAAACAAAGTAGCTATAAAAAGCAGAACTCAAGTACATGGCTTTAAGCAAAATGGATTCTCAATAATACTAACCCCTACCGGAGTTAGCGAAGATGTAAGCCCCCATAACTGCGATGTACAAAACCTTGTGCTCAAACTGAATTATGTAGAAGTGATTGACACTTCTGATGTTAAAGTATTCTGTAACAGAGCTTTAAAAAGAGATAACATTACAATTCAAGAAGAAGAGAATTTCCTGCTTAGAAGAGATGTCTTTGACATTACCCCTGATAGTTTTGAGCACAAGGAGCTAGAGCCTACCGTTATTAACTTTTATACTGACAGTGCTTTATTGAAAGGCGCATACACATTCTATGTATCCGGCAAAACATCATTAGGCAATAACTTCATCGATAGTTCAACCATAACTTTCAACTAACATGAAAAAAGTAATCTCCCTAACCACTGTTCTATCCATGACCATTCTCCTTGCTTGTAATATGCAAAAAAATAAGTTAAAGGTTTGTAATGGAGCATCATATATAATCCACTACAATGGTGTGGACATTATTAGTCAGCCTATCCTAAAAAACAATATCACCAGCGGCTATCAATTTAGGATAGAACCAACGAGTGAAACAATAGACACATCCCCGAAAGACTGCGACATAAGCAACTTAAGTATGGAGCTATTTTACGCAGAAACAATTAATACCGGTGACTTGAAAATTCACTGCAATAGAGACTATTATTATAAAATGGATACTATTGTTGCAGGTGATAATTTCCTTGAAAGAAGGGGTTTGTTCTATAGCGAGCTTATTACTTCAAGCAGTGGATTTTTCTATGGTATCGTCATGATAGACGGTGATAGTTCTACAATAAAAGGCAGTTATATTTTTTACATATCCGGCAAAACCTCATTAGACAATAGCTTTATCGATAGCACGACTATAGTTTTCAACTAACTCAACCTTACCCTCGGGTCTAGTTTAGCATACAAGATATCTGTTAGCAGGTTAATGAGGATGAACAGGCACGCAGTCAGCAATACTGCACCCATCACCATCGGGAAGTCAAATTTCTCCAATGCATCCACCGTTATCTTACCAACACCTTTCCACCCGAAAATAAATTCTATAAAGAAAGAACCCGCCAGTAACTCTGCCAGCCAGCCTGATACTGCAGTAACTACAGGGTTCAGTGCATTAGGCAATGCATGGCGCCATACTACTTGTCTGGTTGATAAGCCTTTTGCATAAGCCGTGCGTATATAGTCCTGCGACAAAACATCCAGTACCGCACTACGCGTTAGCTGGGTAATAATCGCCAACGGACGGATACCTAGTGCCAGTGCAGGCAGTATCAAATTTTGCAATGCTAAATGCCTTCCTTTAAACACATCGTACTCCCATAAGCTACCCGTCATGTTTAATCCTGTATAGCTATGCAACAAGTAACCAAACACATATGCAATGATGAGCCCCGCAAAAAAAGATGGCATAGACACACCGGCCACACTTGCCGCAATAGACGAAGTATCCAACCAGGTATCTTTTTTAAGTGCTGCTACTACTCCCAAAAATATGCCCCCAACCGTTGCTAGTAACATGGCTGCCAAAGCCAATATCACCGTACCAGGCAAGGCCTCTGCAAGTGCAGTATTCACTTTCTTTTTTGTGGTGTACGACCGACCCAGGTAGGGCGACTTTAACACCAATGCATTTTCACCCAACGGTATCAATTGAACAAAATTGTATTTCTCCTGCTCTGCTTTAGGATGAACGCTGATGGGTGAAATATCATTCAGGTATAAGAAGTAACGGGTGAACAAAGGTTTGTCCAGATTCATTTCCTTACGGGCATTCTCGATAGATGCTTTATCGGTACGCTCACCCATCACCAAACGTGCAGGGTCTCCGGGCAGCACGTTGAACAGAAAGAACACCAACGTAACCACACCCAGCAATACCAATATGCTATACCGTATGCGCCTGAGTAAAAAACGAAACACCCTTAAAGATAGGCAATGCTTTATTGAATCACATCAATACCAGGATAGTCGCGGAAACTCCACTTACCCTGTATCACACCTTTTTTAATGAGCATTAAACCGGGGTTGGAACGCATAGCCGTTTTACTGACTGTACCATCCAAAACCAATATTTCAATATTAATTCCTTCTAAGTCATTTTCTTTAATAAAGTTCACAGTTATTTCTTTATTGGCAGATGATAACATGTAGAATGGTACTCCTTTTTTCTGAGCAGCTTTAGCCAGTTCTTTTAGCTCATCCATATTATCGGTACGAGCTTTTTCAGGGGATTTTACAAACCAAAGGAAAGAGTAGCCCTCTTTGGTCAATATGTAATCAGTATATTCATTACCGTCATGATCCGAAATGAAAAAGTCTTGAATCTTTGGTACAGCATTTCCTTTTTTAACTAGTCGCTGTATCCTATCAACATAATGCCATGTAGAATCTTTCCAAGGATAATTAGCTACTGTAAACTCTTTCTTTATACCATTTTTCTCATAAATAAATACATCATCATATTCATCCGGTATAGCATTTGGTGGTATTTTATTATCAACATTAATATCTACACCCACTTTATATGGAAGGCAATCGTAAAAAGGTAAATGCTCCAGCGCATACACCTGTACACCAAACGCGAAGAAGGCAGTGAGTATCATAACAGCCGTACCGGGATAACCCGACAATACAGGCTTAATGCGTTTACGATATATCACCAATACAAAACCTAACACCAGCAATGCCACATCTTTCCAGAAGGTTTCTTCGTTAGTTATTTTAATACAATCGCCAAAGCAACCGCACTCTTTAATATTACCCGAGAAGAGTACATATGCCGTTAAGAAAGTGAAGAATGCAATTAGCAGGAACAACAAAAACGAGAATACCCTGTAAGCATACCCGATCAACACTGCCACACCAGCTATGATCTCGAAGGCTATCATCACTATAGACAACGGTAAGGATAAAGGCATAGCCCAAAACATGCCCCACACTTCGAAGAACTCATCCATTTTATAGCTGAGTCCCAGCGGGTCGTTCGCTTTTACCAATCCTGAGAAAATGAATAATACCCCTACTACAATTCTGATGATCCAAAGAAAGTATTTCATAACAGTATGCTCGTGTTTGTTGGTTTTAAGACAGACAAGATAATAACAGCAATAGGTAAAAAAATGTTAACCTTTTGCCTCGCCTATTTTTATCAGGGCAAAGATGCCATAGTTCACTATATCAGTAAAGTTGGCGTCTATACCTTCAGACACTTGTGTGTGTCCATCGTTCGCCAGTATTTGTTTAATGCGTAACAGCTTCACTAATATCAGGTCGACAAACGATGGTTGAGACATATCTCTCCATGCTTCACCATAATCGTGGTTCTTCTGCATCATTAGTGCTTCCACCTCTCCTGAATATTTTTCGTAAGCCGCTTTCGCCTGCTCTGCGCTCAATTCTATTTCCTCACTATCACCCATCGCCAGTTGTATCAATGCTATGATGCCATAGTTCACAATACCTATGAATTCACTCTCGATGCTGTCCGCAATCTTCTGTTCGCCTTTCTCCTGTATCTGGCGGATGCGCCATGCCTTGATGTATATCTGATCGACAATAGATATAGGACGCAGTACCCTCCACGACGTACCATAGTCGCTCGCCTTTTTTACAAACAAGTCTTTACACTGTGTTACCACATCCTGATATTGCTGTATTGTATTTGTTGTTGTGTCGCTACTCAATGTATTGTATTTTTCAGCCAATGAGTTCCAAAAATACAGTTTTACCCGTACAATCTCTGATACAGAGCAAAGGTCGCCTGTTAGACCTCTCAACGCCTGTAATCATGGGCATTTTGAATGCTACGCCCGATAGTTTTTACACGCAGGGCAAAGACAGCGATACCGACGGGCTGCTGCGCAATGCAGAAAAAATGCTGGAAGAAGGGGCAACTATATTAGACGTTGGCGGGGCTTCTACCCGCCCGGGGGCAGAACTGATTAGTGCTGACGAAGAACTCAAGCGCATATTACCGGCGGTGGAAGCCATCAATAAACGGTTCCCCGAAGCATGGTTATCTGTAGATACTTATAATGCTGCAACGGCAAAGGAATCTGTTGCGGCGGGCGCAGCTATTATTAATGATGTGAGTGCAGGGAGTTTAGATGATAATATGCTGCAAACGGTAGCCGAACTGAAAGTGCCTTATATTGCTATGCACATGCGCGGCACACCACAAACCATGCAAAACGACCCGAGATACGATGATGTGGTATTTGAAGTACGCAACTACCTGCGCAAAACGGTGGATGCCTGTACCGAACTGGGCATTACCGATATTATTATAGACCCGGGCTTTGGGTTTGGAAAAACCAAAGAACACAATTTTGCCTTACTCAGCCAGCTACACACTTTCCGTATGTTGGGCAAACCTATACTGGCGGGCATCTCCCGCAAGGGCATGATATGGAAAACACTGGGCACTACACCAGAGGAAGCACTCAACGGAACAACCGCCCTGCACATGGTAGCCCTGCAACAAGGCGCCAATATTTTACGCGTACACGATGTTAAAGAAGCTGTAGAAGTGGTGAAGTTGTGGGGGGAGTTGGGGTAGATTGAAATAAACCTACCATCTTGCATTTCTAATGTTATCCCATTTCGCACGTTCCATTGCCCATACCGGTCTACTATTTAGTATTCTGTCTCTATCAGCATCACTAATATCACTAGGTATATCTAGCATATTATTAGTCAGATGGTCATCTGCAAAACCTGTAATTGAATATGAAAAAAACATTCCATCACGGTACGCAAACCCAGTATCTGAAATTTGATAAATGACATGTTTGTTTACTAAACCTTGTACAGTATCATTATCAAAAGGCAACTGCAATGCACTTTTACCATTTATTACGAACTCCCTTAA
Source organism: Bacteroidia bacterium (assembly GCA_030429205.1). Lineage (GTDB taxonomy): Bacteria > Bacteroidota > Bacteroidia > Chitinophagales > Chitinophagaceae > UBA5543. The sequence continues at coordinate 1,161,509 of JAUICZ010000001.1, read as the reverse complement.
TAAGGCCTTTTCATGGCTGTCTAAATTATTTATACTTTTCAATATAGTTTCTTCGATACTTTTTATATAACGCTTACTCTTGCCTCTTTTTGTTAAAAAACTTACCAATGTAACAATTAAGAATGCCGAACAAAAAATAAATGCAAGCCCTACATATTTTCCATATTCGGCAATAAATTCATCGAGCTTTAGTTTTTCGACAATCTTTGCTGGAAGGAATAATAATAACAAGCTACATATCCATATTACAAAAAAGAACTTAACAGGTATTTTCTTTATATCGAATAACTTCTCAATAATCTTTTCCATAAAATTTTAGCTTATATAGGTATTTATAAGTGTCTTATAATAAAGATAAGCCGAATCTATATAAAGCGTATACGTGAAAATCACCCCTTCCACACTCCCAACAATTAAACTTACCTTTACGGTTGAAAATATTGAAAGCGTAATTGCTTTCGTCTTGTCATAGGAACCTAGGAAATTTCAAGAGACACAAGACGAGGTAAGAACGCTCACGTTAAAGGCGTGGGCTCTCTTATTCGTGTCTCGGGTCTCCTAGGACCTCTATGGCGGTGAGTTGAGTTCCACGCCCGTTTTTTTACGGTCGGGTCTCGGTATCCTAAATAAACCTATCAATTTATTGTGATACTAAACCGTAACTGTATGAATACTTTCACCACCCGCTTTGCGGGGTTCGAGTTCAGCGGCACACAGGTGTCGGCCTACATTTTTTCTATAGACACATTTGTGATCTCTTTAAAAGACGGGCGCGTCGTCCGCTTCACTACCGACGACCCCGAGCTGTTTGAACGCTGGCTACAACACCATGGCGCCCGCAACATCAACGACAAGGTCGGCTCTATGATCTATAACTTTTATTTTGAGGAGTGATGGTGTTTTCCCTGTCATTAGTTCAGGTTGCTGATGATAGAGTCTATCTGTTGGTTGTACTCTATTATCTTATCGTCGTAGGCTTTTGTTTCTTCAACGAACTTCTTTAGAAGCAAGCCATAACTGCTGATCCGCATGTTGCAGTAAGCTATCAGTTGTTTGTTTCTTTCTTGTAAGTTGTCGGGTATGTTCAGCTGCTCTATTTCGTACAGTAGTTGTAAACAGTTTTTCCAGTTGGCGATGCCTTTTTGTTCTACCGCCAGTAGAAAATCTTCTTCTGTTGCTTTATCGGGTAGGGTGTATAGGCTCAGAGCCTCTTCTTCAAAAGTTATAAACTGCTCCATTTTTGTTTGATAAGTGCCTATGTCGTTAGGTATGGTTTTTAAAGCAAAGAATGAACAGCCCAAAAGTAATACTGTCAACCCGGCAATAGTGATGTTAGTTGTTTGTTTTGATGCTTGTTGTTTTAAGCTGGGTACAAATGCAAAACCGATGATAGCACCACTTAATAAACCGCCAATATGTGCAGCGTTATCAACGCCTTCTTTTACACCGTTCATCAGGTTGTAAGCCACAAAAATTCCAATACTGGTCAGCAGTGCTTTACGTTGGTTTTTGCTGATGATATTAGTAGTTAACAGTGCAAGAAAAAGCCCGTACATACCAAATATCGCTCCTGATGCACCTGCACTAACAGTGAGGTCGTGCCACCACAGGCTAGTTATGCTTGCGGCAATACCTGCTAGAAGATATGCTGTAAGATAGCGGGCTGTCCCCAGCCTGTGCTCCAGTAGAATACCGATATATAATAAGGCATACATGTTCATTAATAAGTGGAAAATACCAATATGCAGAAAGCAAGACGTTAGTAATCTCCATGGCTGCCCGTCTAAGGTTATTGGTCTGAAGTTGGCGCCCCAGTATATCAGAGACTCAGAGGTAGGCGATATAATATCCACCCCTTTCAGCACCATGATGATGAATATAAGTATGTTAAGGTTGATGATTATTGGTGTAACAAAATAGCCGGGTACAGGTACAAAGATGGAAAAGAAGTTCTTAAACTTGTCTTGTGTAGATTCAGGAGGTAAGGTAAGTGCATCGTCTTCCGGAGCAGGAAAATGCTCTTTCAGTTCGTTGTATTTTTCATCCAGTTCTTCAACTTCATATGTGTTTTGAGATATGGCTTCTATAAATTGAGTAACATATTTCTTCTTGTGGGTACTCACCAATGCTGTACTGGTAGACTCGCTTTTAAAAGTGGCAATACCATCTTCAATGGTAATAGTAATAAGTGCGTTCGAGGCAAATGCTCCGCTGTCAGTATAGGCTATTATACCTCTGTCGCTAATATGTTGAATCTGCCAGCCAAATCTTTCAGCAGTGATTACAAGTAATCCTAAAAATTGAGTGGTAGTTAAGTCTTGAATAGGGTAGTCTTCGGTATATGAAGGTTTTAAGCTCAGGGCCATAAGTTTTGTTTTAATGAACTAAATGATAGAGCAAGATACAGTTTATGCCTGTATTGTTATTATGCATCAATTCTCTGTTGTCGGGCAGCACAAGTAGTATTGTAGCTAAAAAACAAACCAAAGGTTAATAATATTTGTACCGATAAATGACAATAGGCACATACGTTTTGAGAGACTCAGAACGTTTTATTACACAATATGTACCGTTCAATTGATGAAAACGTCATTTTAAAGAATCAGACACTTCCGTAACACGTTGTGTCGGTACATTGAACCTGAAACTAAACCGTTTGCCAAATGAAGTTGCCTGCCCTTTTGTTTTGCTTGCTACTCCTCAATAGCAGCAAGGCACAAACCACCGATCAGCCCATTAGCATCAAGGGCTCTTACTTGAATGTTGCTGTAGCCAGTTATCGCGAAACGGTAACAGTAAAACTTACCTGCACTACTGCAAGGCAGGGAGAAACCCGCGTAAAGTATTATTTATGTAAAGCCACCGACAGAGATACTGTTTGCCACTATGTTGCCACTCGCAGGCTGCGCAGTACACAGGAAAGTATAGAGTATAATATCACCCCCGGCCGCCTGGGTAGTGGTAAATACTATGGTGCTTTTTATTTTTATAAAGATGATGACGATCAACACGTCAGGCGAACAGACACCTACCCGAACAAATACGTTGCCGTCGATTTTAAACCATAGGTATGTTGTATCATCAGAAAGCCGGCTTTTCTTTACTTTTATACCATGCTGGTAAAAGACATTATACAAGCCATAGAAGCTTTTGCGCCACCCACGTATCAAGAGGGGTACGACAATAGCGGACTGCAAATCGGTAATCCCAACGACGAGGCTCGTGCCGCACTCATCACGCTGGATGTTACAGAGGCTATTCTGGACGAGGCCATGCAGCGCGGTGCTAATTTGATCGTGGCGCACCACCCCCTATTGTTCTCGGGGCTCAAGCAGATCAGCGGTCGTAACTACATCGAGCGTATAGTACAAAAGGCCATCAAAAACGACATCAATATATACGCCTGCCACACCAATCTGGATAATGTACGCAATGGTGTCAATGCCAAGATATGTGAGAAGCTGGGGCTGCAAAAAACCAGCATCCTATCTGCCATGGGTGGTACTTTGTATAAACTATATACCTATGCTCCGTTAAATGCTGTAGATCCTGTGCGCGATGCACTGTTTGCCGCAGGTGCGGGTCAGGTAGGTCAATATTCTGAGTGTAGTTTTAATACGGCAGGTACCGGCACTTTCAAACCGTCAGCGGGCAGCAACCCTGCAATCGGCAAGGCTGGTGGCGAAAGAGAGGCGGTAGAAGAGCAGAAAATAGAGGTATTGGTAGACAAAGCACGCCGTTCGGCAGTGTTAAAAGCCCTGTTCAATGCCCATCCGTACGAGGAGGTAGCCTACGAAATGGTAGCTATAGATAATATCAATCAAGATTTGGGGGCAGGTATGCTAGGTGAGCTGATTGCCCCCATGACAGAGCAGGATTTTCTGGAATACGTGAAGGAGAACATGCATACACACTGCATTCGCCATACTGCTTTGCAGGGCAAAGATGTGCGGAAAGTGGCTGTCTGCGGGGGATCGGGCAGTTTTTTACTGGGCAATGCCATAGCCGCAGGGGCAGATGTATTTATTACGGGAGATTTTAAATACCACCAGTTCTTCGACGCTGACGGGCAGATAGTTATAGCCGATATAGGGCACTACGAGAGCGAGCAGTTCACAAATGAAATATTTCAGGATATTATTAATAAAAAATTCCCTAATTTTGCCACTCTTTTATCAAATTTATCCACAAATCCGGTAAATTATTATTATTAATATATGGCAAGAGTTAAAGAATTTTCGGTTGAAGAAAAACTCGTAGCATTACTTACACTACAAAAGATCGATTCTAAAATAGATGAGATCAAAACATTGCAGGGTGAGTTGCCAATGGAAGTGAAAGACCTTGAAGATAACGTGGCTGGTTTACAAACACGTGTCAATAATATAGATGCAGAGATTGAAAGCATCAACAGCTTTGTGGCGGAAAAGACCGAGGCTAAGAAAAATGCTCAGGAGCTGATCAAGAAATATGAGAAGCAACAGGATAATGTTAAGAACAATCGTGAGTTTGAAGCCATCAACAAAGAGTTGGAGATGTGTGAGCTGGAAGTGAAGCTGAACGAAAAGCACATTAAAGATGCGGGTTATGAGTTGAAGAACCGTAACGAGCAGAAAGAAGCTACACAAGAGAAAATGGCTGATGTAGAAGATCAGTTGAGAGAAAAGAGAGAAGAGCTGGATAAGATCATCGCAGAAACAGAGAAGGAAGAGCAGCTACTATTAGCAAAGTCAGAAGAGGCTAAGGAAAAAGTAGATCCTCGCCTGCTTACAGCATACGAGCGTATCCGCGGTAGCTACCGCAACGGTTTGTCTGTTGTAGCTATTGAGCGTGATTCTTGCGGTGGATGTTTCAATGTAATACCTCCACAGCGCCAGAGCGAGATCCGTCAGCACAAGAAAGTAATTGCTTGTGAGCACTGCGGTCGTGTATTGGTAGATGAAACACTACATGAAAAAGTAAAGATCGACTAATTAAGGTCTGTTAAATAACTGAAGAGCCCCGTTTACGGGGCTTTTTTTATGCCTTGTTTACTCGGAATAGCCAGCTTTTTGCCGTATTTTTGCCAACCATTTTACATTTATATTGTAGATAAATCATAGAAAAAAATACTTCTGATATGAAGATATTAGTGTGCATCAGTCAGGTTCCTGACACAACTTCTAAGATCGCGTTTAGCGATGACAACAAAAGTTTCCAGAAAGATGGTGTTACCTACATCATCAACCCATACGACGAGTGGTATGCTTTGGTACGTGCGCTTGAATTGAAAGAGGCAGGTACCGCATCTGCTGTTCATTTAGTAACTGTTGGTACGCAAGATGCTGACCCGATCATCCGTAAGGCTTTGGCTCTGGGTGGCGATGAGGCTATCCGCATCAACACAGACAGTAGCGACCCGTATGTAGTAGCAGCACAAATTGCTGAATATGCTAAGAGCGAAGGGTACGATCTTGTATTGTGTGGTAAAGAAAGCATCGACTATAACAACGGCGCAGTTGGCGCTATGATAGCTGAACTACTGGATATGAACTATGTTGGTTTTGCTACCAAGATGGATATTGCAGATGGTACAGCAACCATCAACAGAGAGATAGAAGGCGGGCAGGAAATGAACACAGCTGGTTTGCCATTAGTAGTGTCTTGCCAAAAAGGTATGGCAGAAGCGCGTATCCCGAACATGCGCGGTATCATGGCAGCACGTACAAAACCATTGAAAGTGGTGGAGCCTGCAGCTGTTGATACAGTTACAGAGATCAGCTCTTACGAATTACCACCGGCAAAAGGCGGTGTGAAAATGGTAGATGCCGAGAATATGGACGAGTTAGTAAGCTTATTACATAACGAGGCAAAAGTCATCTAATCTAAATTGATAACGCTCCGGCAAACAAGTCGGTCTAAATAAAAAATATTATGTCTGTAATAGTTTTAGCAGAACACGAAGAAGGAGTTTTTAAGAAAAAGACATTTGAGTCTGTACAATACGCAGCAGGTATAGCAGAGGCTATGGGTACAAACGCTACAGCAGTGGTATTGGGTGCTTGCAGTAACGATGCTATGGCAGAGTTGGGTGCTTATGGCGCAACAAAAGTATTGCATGTGGCAGACGAGCGTTTGAACAACCTGAATGCACGTGCCTATACAAGAGCATTGGCAGCAGCAGCAGAGAAAGAAGGCGCAAAAGTGATCGTTGGTTTGCACGATGTGACGGGTAAAGCAGTAGCACCAAGATTAGCAGCACGCTTGAAAGCGGGTATGGTAGCAGGTGCAGTTGCACAACCGGATCTTAGCAATGGTTTTACAGTGAAAAAATTAGTTTTCTCGGGTAAGGCATTTGCGAATGTTACCATCAACAGCGATATGAAAGTGGTAACACTAATACCTAACACGTTTGCAGTAACAAAAGGTGAAGGCAGCGCAGCTGTAGAAGTACTCGATGTTGCTTTTGATGATAAAGACTTTGGTATTACAGTAACAGGTAAAGATGTAGTGAAAGGTGAAGTGCCTTTGCCGGAAGCTGAACTTGTAGTAAGTGGTGGCCGTGGTATGAAAGGGCCGGAAAACTGGGGACCACTTGAAGAGTTGGCTAAAGAACTAGGTGCAACATTGGCATGTAGCCGCCCTGTGGCAGATAGCCATTGGAGACCACACCACGAGCACGTTGGACAAACTGGTGGTACCATCCGTCCGAACCTGTACATTGCAGTAGGTATCAGTGGTGCGATACAACACCTTGCCGGTGTGAACGGTTCTAAAGTGATCGTTGTGATCAACAAAGACCCTGAAGCGCCATTCTTTAAAGCAGCAGATTACGGTGTTATCGGTGACCAGGCAGAAGTATTACCACGCCTGATAGATGCTGTAAAAAGTTTTAAGGCAGCCCAAGGATAACTCAACAGTAAGTAACAGTATAGAAGCCTCTGCATTATTTGCAGGGGCTTTTTTGTTGACACTTATAAGACAATCAGAATTGTATTAAGCTTTATTTTTAAAGCTCATTAACCAACTCCTATTATGAAAAACCTATTGATCGCTTTACTTTGTCTGGTTGCAGTTACAGGATGTAAAAAAGAAAAAGAAAATATTATTCCGGAGCCGGAACCACAGCCAACACAAACTAATCCCCAACAACAATCTTTGCCGTTGTTTGTCGATGGAGACTTGTATATATACTCAAAGATATTTTTCAATACAAGAGACTCTTTTGCAAAATACAAGTTCGATTATGGCGACGGTACCGTAGATACAACTGGTCCGCAGGGGATACATGTATATCAACAGCCGGGTATTTATACTGTTACTGTTAGTTTAGGTGACGTCAGCACCAGCAAAACCATTTTTATAGGTTACGGTACAGAACGTATAAATAAAATAGACGGCTGGTTGGTCAGTTATTCAAAAACTGAAACAAAGCCACCGTTTGTCATTACAAAAGACCCGCAGGCAAAATTGCAGTTAGATTTTGATTTTTCAAGAGAGAGCTTTATTGAGTTGATCTCTAACGGTAAATATTTTCCATCTAATATATTGCTGTATTACTCAGAATTTAAAAACGGCAGGCTGGTGTATAAATCCGGTATAAAAGGCAATGAGTTTACATTGAACATCAGTTACAAATACGACGAGCATAAAAACATACTCAGGGCAGACTATAACTTTTATAATACTCGAACGGGAGTAGATAATGTATATGATGTAACGGGGACGGCTACTTTATACCTCGCCAAACGGTAAGTTAGTACTGTAACATACATTACAGTTTGCCTGTAAATTTTAGGGTACTTTTACTGCATGTTATCACGTATCCGTCGTAATAGTTTAACCATTGTGGGTTTGATAGTGGGGGTAATTGCCGGTTATTTGTACTGGTACAATATAGGCTGTACCACAGGTAGTTGCCCCATAAAATCTAATCCCGTCAGCATGACTATTTACGGAGCACTAATGGGGGCATTGGTAGGTAATCTGGTTCAAGATTTTATTCAGAAAAGAAGCAGCAAGAAAAACAACTAACCCTTACTTCTTGGTATACACTGCCAGTATATGGTTATCGGGTATAGTGTTTTTAGTTAGTAAAAACCATGCCCAGTATACGGGTTTCATCAAACGCATCAGTTGGCGCTTCAATGGTTTTTTGTATGCTTTCTCGCTAATGTATATGTTGGTTAGTGTGGGTATATTAGCGGTAGATATGTTATCGTAGTACACTTTATCAGCCTCCAACCCAAAATAAGGGGCGATCTTAGTAAGGCTTTCTGTGTTCCACCATCCCATATGGTGTGGTGGAATATTAAGTGCATAGTCTTTGATCACTTTATGAAAATAGGGATCGTTATTCGGTACTGCTATCAAAACCCTTCCGCCAGGTCTTACACATTTTACACAAGCGTCTAAAAAAGCTTTTATGTCAGCTATATGTTCTAATACCTGAAAGAAGCAAACAACATCGTATACACCTGCGTGGTTTATTGCATGGTCTTGTACCAGCTCCTGATGCATGTTCAAACCTGCAGCTCTGCCTTTTTCAACTGCTTGTGCGTTTAGCTCAATACCAGTTACATCACAATCCAGTTCTTTAGTAATATATTTTAAGAAGTTGCCCTCTCCACAGCCTACTTCAAGTACCTTGCTCCCCTTATCTATATATTTGGGTGCTTCGTTGTACTCCCATTTCCACTCAGGATAGTACCAGTCGTATTGTTGTAAGTCATCATATAGCTGTTCATCTCCTATTACAGAGTACGGATAAAAGAAACGATATCCTGTATCCGGACATTTATATACTTCAACATTATTCATCCCGTCAAAATGACGTTCTATACTAATATTGTATAAGTCTTTGTAATCATCAATAATTCTCTGCACAGGTATAGTATGTACAAGCGTAGAACTGTTGCCTGTTATAGGAGACGCTACCATAAATTAAATTTGCGTTGCAATATAATTAATAAAAACTATAGCAGAATTATCAGCGCGTTTTTCTATATCTTTAATTATCAAATGCAGTATGCAATTGTTGACATAGAAACAACGGGAAGTTATGCCGCCGCAAATGGTATAACTGAGGTGGCCGTTGTAGTACATGATGGTATGCGGGTATTGCATACATATGAGACGCTGGTTAACCCCCATAAAGAGATCCCTTATTTCATACAAAAGCTGACCGGCATTAGTAATGAGATGGTGGCAGATGCCCCTGATTTTGAAGAGGTGGCAGGGGAGATATACAACCTGTTGAAAGACAAAGTATTTGTTGCGCACAACGTCAATTTCGATTATAGTTTCCTGAAACATCAACTGGCAGAAGTGGGATACGAGCTGAATACTAAAAAGCTATGTACGGTACGCCTGTCCAGAAAGATATTGCCTGGTTTAAAAAGCTATAGCTTAGGTAAGTTGTGTCATCAGGTAGGTATACCACTCACTAATGCGCACAGGGCCGGTGGTGATGCTACCGCAACGGCAGAACTCTTTGGTATGTTGGTAGCAAAAGACCTGAAGGGTGAGATACAAAACATGCTGAAAGGCCGCAACAAAGAGCAATACTTGCCACCTAACGTTCCTGCTGAGCAGGTAGAAAAACTGCCGATGATGCCAGGGGTATATTACTTTCACAATGCAAAAGGCAAGGTAATATATGTGGGTAAGGCCGTGAACCTGAATAAGCGCGTAAAGAGCCACTTCAGCAATAACAAACCCAGCAGGCAAAAGCAGGATTTCTTAAAAGAGATACATAAGATCACTTATACAGAATGTGCTACAGATTTGATGGCGCAGATACTGGAAAGTACGGAGATACGCAGGTTGTGGCCTTCGCATAACAGAAGCCAGCGCGGATACATACCGCGTTTTGGACTGTATGTGTACGAAGACCAGAATGGTTATAAGCGTATTGCAATAGAAAAGAACAAAAACGTATTCAAGCCGGTATATACTTTCAATACCATTATAGAAGGGCATAACCGTGTGAGAGAATTGATACAGGAGTTTGGACTGTGTGCACGCCTATGCAATCTGGCACGTACCGATGATTGTAGTGATAGCATGTATGCTGAATATTGTGAAGGTGCATGTTTAGGTTCTGAAGATGTAGAAAAGTACAACACCAAAATAGACGCAGCCGTACAATACCTGCAAGAGCAATTACCAACTTTTGTTTTGCTTGATAAAGGTATGGGCAGAAAAGAGCAAAGCTGCATACTCGTAAAACAAGGTAGCTTCTCTGGTATGGGTTACATCAAAAACGAAAATGTGTTGGAAGATATTGATGAGCTCGAGAAAACCTTAGAGCCTTTTCAGGATAACGACTATATACGCAATCTGGTATTTAAGCATGCCAACGATTTTCCCGAAAAGTGTATCTCTTACGAGTAAATTACTGCGCCAGCCAGTACTTACGTAGCAACCATTCAGCCACAGCAAACAGCAGTATTAAAAAGAAGAACCACTTTCTGTCAATCAGTGGTACCGTCTCTATATTGGTTTCAATAACAGGTTTTATGTTGATGTTGTTGGTAATGCTATCGTATACAGATGCTAGCTGTTGACTAGTAAAGAAGACACCATTGTTCTTTTGAGCAAGGCTGTATAAGCCCGCGTAGTCGGCACCCGTTTCCATTAACTCCAGCGGTATGCTTTCTATATGAAAACTACCTGTTTCTGTATGGGTTCTGCCACCGTATTGTGTTTTGGCCACATACATATAGGTGCCACCTGCACGTACCCCAATATTTAGCTGGTAGTTGCTACCGCTACGTTCAAAAGAAAACACCTCTTCGTTACCGCTACTGTCGCTGATGGTGAGTGTCACTTCGGGCTCGTTTATATTCTCACCATTTGCATTCAGCACATAGGCGTTGAAGTATATTGCCTCCTGATCGTTCCATATATATTTAGGTTGTGTAACCCTGAATGTTTTTTTGTTGTCAGCTGTTGATAAGAAAGCGACGGTCTTACGGATGCATTCATCTATCACCTCTGTATTGCCAAAGTTCTTGTACTCGTACATGCGCCAGCGCCACAAACCATCTGCGGTGAGCATGGCTGTAGGTGTTTTACCTTGTAATAATGTCCATAAAGGAGTACCGTTACCACCTTTATCTGTAAACAATGTTTGCGATTGTGGGAATGGTTTTATCATGCCGCCGGCAATAAGCAGCGGTGGCATTTTATCCGTCACCTCAGCAATGTTTTTAGGCAGGGTAAAGGCATTGAAAGTTCTGTTGTACTTAGGATATATGTAGCGTGTACTTTGCGGGTTGATGTTGAGCGCTGCCGGTTTCTTCATTGTTGTAAGTGCAGCATTGTCGCTTTGCGGACCCAGTATGTACCAGGTGGGCTTATTCGTTTTTTGTAGGGTTGGGTTGTACTTATAATTTCTCCCCGGTAGTTGTTGCAGTATCAGTATGTCATAATCGTCCAAAAGGCTGGGCAGATCATTTCCTGTACGTACTGTTATCTTGTAATTCTCTAACCCGCTAAGTGCAGAAGTAATGGCTTTAATATCCGGGTGTGGCGCATAGCCGGCTATAAGTATGTGTTTCTGTTCGTCTACTACCTCTACAAATACATCGCGCCTGTTATTGGTGGTGTTCACTTCTCCGTCTTGCGCAGGAGCAGTGATGACATAGTGATGCAACCCCGCTTTATCTGCTTTAATGTTGAAGCTGACAGAACGGTCGTAATTATCTGTATTAATGCTGACCGTTGTGCTGCCTAATGCATTGCCATTCTCTGTAACACGGATGGTGTTGTTATACCCTCTCGATTTGTCAGCTACAATATCTGCACGTATCTCGAAGGTGTTATTCAGCGATACCGTTTTGTTAGCATAAGTACGTGCTATCCTGATGTCTTTTTGTGTAGTAGTATCACCAATACCAATGGTATATAAACTACCTTTTGATAACTGATGGTCGTTTGGGTTTACCCCTTGGTTGTACAGTCCGTCTGTTGCTAATACAACAGCGCCTAAGTTTTGTGTGCCGTAAAACTCCTGTACTTTATCCAACGCAGTAGTAATGTCTGTTACCTCATTATTGTATCGGAACAAACTGTCTTGCGATGAGTTTCCATCCAGATTCCAGATAACTACTTTGTAATCATCACTCAATCGGCCGATCAGGTCGGTCATGTTTTTTTGATAAGCAGTACTGTCTGCTCCCAATGCATTTGCTATAGAACGAGAGTTGTCTTGCAGCATTACAACTATAGGTTTCAGCGTATCGTTCTTAGAAATGGTAAATACAGGTGCTAATAGCAGCAGAGCGGTTAGGAAAACAACCGCACCTCTCAGTGCTGCTAAAATCCACGGACGGTCTACGGCACGCCTTTGGTCTGCCCGATACGAGAAGTACCCCGCAACGCCAGCCAGTAATAATGCCAGTATGATCCACAGCCAAAGCATAAGTATGCAAACTAAGAAAAAATATAACGGGTTGATAAGTATATGATTAAGGCTAATGAATAGTTGGGAATATTTTAACTAATAGGCAAGGTGTTATCTTTGCATGGTAGAATTGATTTGGTTTTAGCCATGCAGATGCACGAAGTACATACAGAAGCAGATAAGAAGCTATTCAGAGAACTAGCCGTAGATATATATAAGGATGACCCCAACTGGATACGCCCGCTGGATAAAGACATAGAAGAGGTTTTTGACGAACAAAAGAACAAAGCCTTCAGAAAAGGTGTTTGCAAGCGTTGGATATTGAAGAACGAGCAAGGCAAGGTGATCGGGAGAATTGCGGCATTCGTCAACAAGAAGTATAAAGAAGACCAGCCAACAGGTGGCATAGGCTTTTTTGAGTGCGTCGATGACCAGGGTGCTGCCAACCATATGTTTGACCATTGTAAGCAATGGTTACAAGAGCAAGGTATGGAGGCGATGGATGGCCCTATCAACTTTGGAGAGCGCGATAGCTGGTGGGGGCTACAGGTAGAGGGCTTTCAAGAGCCGCTGTATAAAATGAACTATAACCGACCGTATTATCAGCAACTGTTTGAGCGTTACGGCTTTCAGGTTTTTTACTACCAGCTGTGCTATTCTTTAAAAGTACAGAACAAGCTACAGGATAAATTTTACCACACGCACGACGAGGTAAGTCAGGATAAAAACTTCAGTGCCAGACACATTAAAAAAGCAGAGCTGGATAAATACGGGAAAGACTTTGCCTATATCTACAACAAAGCATGGGCATCGCACTTTGGTGGTAAGCAAATAGACGACCGTACTGTTACCAAAATGATGGCGGGCATGAAACCTGTAATGGATGAAGAGGTAATGTGGTTTGCCTATTATAAAGATGAGCCTGTTGCCTTTTGGATCAACCTGCCCGATGTGAACCAATTCTTCAAACATTTTAATGGCAAACTGGGCTTGCTGCAAAAGCTACGCTTGCTATGGATGAAAAGCTTTAACAAGCCTAACCGCTTTACAGGTTTGGTGTTCGGAGTGATACCTGAGTTTCAGAGTAAAGGAGTAGACGGTTACCTGATAGTAGAAGCTGCCAATGTGATACAGGGGAAACGACTCTACGAAGATTTTGAAATGCAGTGGATAGGCGATTGGAACCCCAAGATGATGAAAATAGCTGAAAGCTTAGGTACTACTGTTAGCCGTAGACTGGCTACCTATCGTTACCTGTTTAACAGGAATAAAGAATTTAAGCGGCATCCTGTGTTGAGTTAGTATTCTTTGTAATGAGTATATCCGTATCTTACAATGGTAGTTATGGATGGAATATTACACATAGAAGATTTTATAGAAAACCCGGGCAGCATTTTTGATACGTTGATCGAAAAGGTGGACTGGGATGAAAGAATGAAAGCTCGTAAAACCGCCAGCTTTGGTAAAGCCTATAATTATTCACAGATCCATTACCCTTACCGGGAGTTTTTACCCGAATTAGAAGCCATTATCAATAAACTGGAAACCGTTGTTGGCTTCAAGCCTAATAATTGTCTTATTAATTATTATATGGATGGTAAGTCGAAAATGGGTTACCATTCTGACCAAACTGACATTTTAGAGGATAATACGGGAGTGGCTATAGTTTCACTCGGAGCAACGAGGGCGTTGAGGTTTCGCAATATAACAGACCCCGAAAAATATTTGAATTACAACTTAGTGTCAGGATGTTTGGTATATATGATACAACAAATTCAAGATGAATGGCAGCATGCCATTCCTAAGGCTGATACTGATAACGGACGACTTAGCTTAACCTTTAGAGCTATTAAGTAGTTAGCCGTAATACTATTCTTAAATAAATTTTCTCTCTTTTCTCATTTATTGACTTTTGTCAATGCACAGGTTTTTGCGCGCCAATACTTTTGCATCATGAAGTTGAAACAGACACAACGTTGTGTTCTGAAAAACATCAAAATCATGGGTTTAATAGTATTCATAATCTCAATTATTAAAGAAGCAAAAGCATAAGTAATGAAAGCAGTAGTAGTAACAAAGTATGGCGGTCCTGAAGTATTACAAGTACAAGAGGTTGCAATGCCAACACCGAAAGACAACGAATTATTGATCAAAGTACATGGTGCTTGCATCTCCAGGGCAGGAGCAATGATGCGTAGTGGCACACCTAAAATGGCAAGGTTGTTTTTAGGGTTATCAAAACCTAAAAACGATATACCGGGAGCATGTTTTGCAGGTGTAGTTGCAGCCATGGGTAGTAACGTGCAAGGGTATGAAGTGGGTGACGCTGTGTTTGGGGAAGCAGGAACTGCATTTGGTACTAATGCAGAGTTTGTGACCGTATCAACAGAAGGGGTAGTATTACCAATGCCGGACTTCTGGTCTTTTGAAGAGGCTGCTATTATGTGTGATGGTCCTTTAACGTCTTTGAATTTCCTGAAGAATTTAGGGCAAGTAAAGGCAGGGCAGAAAGTACTGGTTAACGGGGCATCAGGTAGTTTGGGTGTGGCCGCTGTACAGTTGGCTAAATATATGGGTGCAGAGGTAACTGGTGTATGCAGTACAAGAAATGTAGAGTTTGTAAAATCCTTAGGAGCTGACTATGTAATAGACTACACACAAGAAGATTTTACCAATGGTAATGTGCAGTACGATGTGGTATATGACACTGTTGAAAAAACTACTTTTAGAAAATCGAAGAAGGTATTGACAGAAAATGGTGTATATATGTGCCCGGTGCTTAGTTGTGATGTTTTGATACCGATGTTAGGTAATAAGTTCAGGGGTAAAAAAGCGAAGTTTGATGCTACAGGTTTAAAACCTGTAAAGGAATTGAACAAGATGTTGCGTGAGTTGACAGAAATAATACCGGAGATGGGTTACAATTTTGTAATTGAGCGCAGGTATGCAATGGAAGATATAGTGGAAGCCCACCGTGTTGTAGATAGTGGCAGAAAGCGAGGTAATCTGGTTCTTTCTATATAAAAATGAGAAGGGATGTTTATTTAGCGGTAAGCATCCTTTTTCTTATTCGGCTGAGTGTCTCGGGCTTTACACCTAAGTAGCTGGCTATCTGGTGTTGCGGTACGCGGTTCAACAATTCGGGACGGTTTTCTACCAAATCTTTATACCGATCTTCGGGCGTGGAAGTGATAAATTTTGCCATTTCATCCTGCATCTTCCCTGTTTCTTTTTCTACTGCATCTCTAATAATACCCCCGAGCCTTGGTATGAGTGCGCACATTTCTGCTTCCAGCGAGTTGGTGCTGACGGTTACGGCACAATCTTCCGCACAAACAAGAAAATGTTTGGAGGCTATGTTGTTCTTGCGGCTGGAAAAAGAGTTGACAGGTTCCATCTCTGAAAAAAAGTTGGTCGTCTTTTCTTCACCATCTACAATATAGTATTCGCGTACAAGCCCCTTTAATACCATGTAGCATTCTTTTGCCATTTGCCCTTCGCGCAGTATGAAGTCTCCTTTCTTGTATTCTCTGATGTTGGTGTTGTCTACAATGATGTCCACCTCCTCAGGGGTTAGCATTTCAAAATTGGCAACAAATTTTCTGACCTCGTCGTACATGAGTATTGTATTAACTGATTAAAGACAAACGCTGTTTACTTAGCGGTGAGCATCCTTTTTCTTATTCTGCTGAGTGTCTCGGGCTTTACGCCTAAGTAGCTGGCAATCTGGTGTTGCGGTACACGGTTCAGCAGTTCGGGGCGGTTTTCTACCAAGTCGGCATATAACTCCTCGGGGGTAGACGTAATGAACTTCGCCATCTCGTCCTGCATTTTACCTGTGTTGTTCTCCACCTCCTGACGGATGATAGATTCCAGCCTTGGTATGCGTTGGCACATTTCCTGTTCAAGAGAATCGTTACCTACGGTCAGTGCACAGTCTTCTACACACACCAAAAAATGTTTGGAGGCTTTACCGCTGGTATGGCTGGTAAAAGAATTCACCGGCTCCAGCTCTGTAAAAAAGTTGGTGGTTCTTTCTTCGCCGTCTTTAATGTAGTACTCGCGCACGAGCCCTTTTAAAACGAAATAACACTCGCGGGCTACCTGCCCTTCGCGCAAAAGCACCGTGCCTTTTTTGAACGATTTGATATTGGCATTATCTACAATGATGTCTATCTCGCCATCAGTGAGCATACCAAATTCTTTAATAAAATTTCTGAGTACGTCGTGCATGAGGGGTATATTATGTATTCAAATATACAAGAAATAGCAGTTTATAAGGAAGTAAAAAACTCATAGTCGCGCTCTACCTTGCATACGCGTGTTTTGTATGCACGATACCATTTTGCCTTGCCATAGCTTTGCGCCAGCATATGCCGCTCATTCTCTTTCCAGCTTTTAATAGCCTCTTCGCTTTGCCAGTAAGATAGGGTGAGCCCTAAACCGTTCTCTCGTACATGCTCCATACCCAGAAAGCCGGGTTGTATCCTGGCGAGGTCTTCCATCTCCTGTGCCATTTCCTGATATCCATCTTCTACATCGGTACGTACACTACTAAAGATGACTACATAATATGGTGGCTGTGGTGTGTTGGCTATCATAAGTTGAATGTTTGTTTAAAGATAGGTGAAATATAGATGGTTATACTGTGCTTGGTTTAGTGTTATATTCTCCCCTCTTTCTTTTAGCACCAAAGTTTTTCTCTGTTCTTTCTTTACTTGTCTAAAGAAAGAACGATACTGAATCAAGTTCAGCACAGGCTTCAAAGACACCAAAATCTTATTACCTCCAGATTTTGGCTTGCTCCGATGTAACTATAGTACTACTGTGCATCAACAATGAATACGCTATTCTCTTAACTAGTAATACTACCGCCTGGCAGTGCCGAAGCTCAACAGCCCATCAAGGTAACAACCGAGACCGTTGAAGCTTTAGGTCTCGGCGCCTTTTCTTGTTACTTCTTTTTGCGGAAAAAGAAGTAAGGCAAACCACTACTCCTCAAAATAAAAGTTATAGATCATAGAGCCTACCTTGTCGTTGATGTTGCGGGCACCATGATGTTGTAGCCAGCGTTCGAACAGCTCGGGGTCGTCGGTAGTGAAGCGGACGACGCGCCCGTCTTTTAAAGAGATCACAAAAGTGTCTATCGAAAAAATGTAGGCTGACACCTGGGTGCCGCTGAACTCGAACCCCGCAAAGCGGGTGGTGAAAGTATTCATACAGTTACGGTTTAGTATCACAATAAATTGATAGGCTTATTTAGGATACCTGAGCACCGACCGTAAAAAAACGGGCGTGGAACTCAACTTACCGACTGGAGGCCCTAGGAGGCCTGTGCACGAATAAGAGAGCCCACGCCTTAGCGTGAGCGTCCTTACTTTGTCTTGTGCACTTTGAAATTTCCTAGGTTTCCAGTCAAGACGAAAGCAGTTACGCTTACAATATTTTCAACCGTAAAGATAGGTTTAATTGTTGGGAGTGTAAGAGGGGGTGATTTTCACGGTTGTGAATAGCTTTATTTATAAATACATTTATCAGCACCACATCTT
This sequence comes from Bacteroidia bacterium, assembly GCA_030429205.1. Classification (GTDB taxonomy): domain Bacteria; phylum Bacteroidota; class Bacteroidia; order Chitinophagales; family Chitinophagaceae; genus UBA5543. Next base: position 1,143,572 of record JAUICZ010000001.1, on the reverse strand, counting down.
AACATTACACTATAGTCTGAAATAAAATTGAATACTCCAGCAATTTGTTATTATGAAAAACCAAAACACAAGAAAAGGGAGAGCATTTGAAAACTATATTGAGAAATTATATCAAAATTTAGGATTTTCCACAAATAGAAATATAAATATTGAGGGTCAGCAAATAGACATTGAAGCACATAAATATATTGATGGTGCAGGCGAGATGAGTATCCTAATAGAATGCAAATACTTAGACTCCGGTAATGTTTCTAACCAAGTTTCACAGGACTTTGTAAGTACAATAAATGCATTAAAAACAAAAGTAGACTTTAATAAAGGTATTCTCATTACAAATAGAAACTTTACAGCAAACTCCAAGAAACTATCTTCTGGCACTATATCATTTCTAACTGTTCAGGAGTTAGAACAGGAAATTTTAAACTTAAATAGTGCTTACATTGACCTGAAAAAAGAGTATGAAAGAAAGGAAATATATACTCAATATATACCAATAAGTGCTACATATACAGAGACTAGAAAGGAAATCTCTAACATTGAAGCTTACATTGTAAAAAAGGCAACGTACTCATCTTTTGTACTAAGTGTATTAGCTGATTATGGATCCGGTAAAACTACTCTCCTACAAAGACTTTTTTATCAGTTAACAAAAAAGTTCTTGCAAGAAGAAATTAATAAGAAACCTTTCTATTTAGAATTGAAAAGTTTTAATAAATATAAGAGTTCTGACGAATTCCTTATAAATATGTTCTATAAAACTTTTAGAAGAGATATCCCAATTGACCTTCTTAAAAGTGAAATTGAGCAAGGTAATTTCTTTTTCCTGTTAGATGGCTTTGATGAAATGAGCACTCAGTATAATGAATCAGTTAGATTAAAAAACTTCAAGGCAATATCTCCAATACTTAAATCAAACTGCACCTCAATATTAACATGTAGACCTTCTTATTATGTTAGCAACAAGGAATACAACAGTTATATCGACATGCTTCAGAGTAATACACCTAAAATAAAGCAGTTAGGCAGGAATAATAAATATTCAACCACTCAAAACCTCAAAGCAATCAATAATATGTACCAATCACTTCGTAAGTCTTACATACCAAATGATACTACTGATTGCCACATAATAGAGATTTCTACTATTACACTCAACAGCTTTGATGATAAACAAATAGACAACTTTCTTAAGAAGTTTAATTCAGACTTTCTCGAAAAATGTAAATCAACATGGGAAGACATTAAAAAGTTTCTCCTAAATATTTATGATTTAAGCGAGTTAATGTCTAAGCCTTTATTACTAAAAATGATAAAAGACACTATTATTTCGCAAGGTGAGAAATATCAAAATAATGGTGTTATAGAATTCACCCCTGCATCGCTATATGAGGTATATACAAATATAAACTTGGATTTAGACTGGGAGAAAGGTGTTATAAGGCAACTTTTGACTCAAGAACAACGTAGTAATTATGCTGAAATAATTGCTTTAGCAATGTTTGAAAAACAAGTACTAGAACTAAGCTTCAAAGAACTAAAATCGCTAATAGAAAGCAGCGACGTTGTAGCTTTAAATCTAGAAAAAGAGTTCGACAAAGTATCTCTTCAAGATATTATTTCTGACGTACAAATATGTTCATTTATTACAAGAACAGAAGATGATACTTTTAGGTTCGTTCACAAATCTTTTATGGAGTTTTTTGTTGCAAAAAATTTAAAAAACTCTATAAAGTCAAATACATTTGATTATAAATTCAACACATCAAGCATACCTAAAGAAATATTATATTTTATTGGATCTTATGGCCATATAGACAAAGAGATAAAAAACAAGCTATATAGGAAATTAAATACAACTGACAATAAAGACTTTAGAAGAAATATTACGTGTGCGTACATTTATTCAGATCAAAAACACGAAAAACTCAAATTAACCAATGTTTCTATTGATGATTACAGCTTGAGCAAAACTGAGTTTAACACGTGTAAATTTAATAATGTAACATTTATACATACTGAATTTAAATATACAGTATTTAATAAATGTGATTGTAATATTGACTTTAATACTTGTGTCTGTGTCGGTGTTTCAACCTTAGAGTCTACAGGTACAATAATGCAGGAACAATCGACATTCAATAAATGTAGTTTTCAATCCGATAGTAACGTTTTAAAATTGGCAATAGAGAATTCGAGAATGAAAAACTCAAACTATTCTAATTTAACTATTCACATAAGTAGCAGCATATTTGAAAAGTGTAATCTAGATAAATGTATCGTGAGACCTTTATCTACAGAAAAGCCTAGATCAGAGTCAACAAAGTTTCAAAACACAATTTTCAAAGATTGCCTGTTCGAGGGCGTTAATATCAATTATATAAAAGCTGATAAATCACAATTTCAAAAATGCAAAGGCGTATGTATAACATATGTTGATACTGACGAAATACATTATGAAAATTATGGTTTTGATCATAGAGGGTGCAAGTATTACGATGATTTGGTAATTATCAATTTATCACTATACAAAAATCGTATCGACTGGATATACAACTTAATCACAAAAAAAATAAAAAAAGTATCATTAAAAAAATAAGCTTTTATGATTCATCTCATCAGGCTATTTAATATTATCAATGTGTGCTTACTACTCCACAGCCTGAAATCTGTCGTACATATTCGCCTTTACAAGTCCCCTGCAACCCACCCCTAAAAACTACCATCTATTTACTGTCAACTTGTCAAAACTGCAAAACCTGTGCAACCGTTTTGGCAAAATTACACACAATTGGTAACAGCATTTATTTATTTGCTTAAAACAAGTAAATAATGTATTTTTGTCATGATATTTTATATTGAAATATCATGATCCCGATACCTCGGGGTTATAGTATTTAACCCGCCCGTATGCACACCTTCCTCCCCGTGCAGGGCATAAAACCATATCACAGTTATGAAACCGAAACACATGCAATTTGCCATGAATTATCTGCGCAGTAAAGACCCCGAGCTGGCGTACAAACTCACCTACCCGCGTGCGGGGGTACAGTCGCTCGCCAGTGCGGCATCGCGGCTACTCGCCCGAGAAGATATCTCTGCCTGGCTGGAGGCTACAGAAGATGCCATCCGCAGCCGTGCCATAAAAGAAGTAGAGCAGGAAGAAGCAGGCAAGCTGCGGCACGAGCTGCTGAGCATCAACCAAAAGCGAGACATACTCGCCAAAATGGCTACGGGGCAGTACAAGCGCAAGCGCTTCATCAAAACAAAATACGGCGCCACACAGGTAGAGGACGATCTGCACCCCTTCGCCATCCTCAAAGCTATAGACTTAGATACGCGGTTGGAGATGTTTTACAACTTCCTGCTCAGCAAGGGCATGTGCACCAGCCAAAATACGCGAGAGGGTCAGCAGTATTTCGTGAACGCCCCCACCCTGCAACAACAGGTAAACATACTCATAGCAGAGGCACAACAACCGGCCACAGAGCACAACAATATTCCCTGGTATTTGCGCAGCGAGGCACTGGTTACACACTCGGCGGGGCAACAGGCATGGTTGTCCTCCCCTCCCGAAAAAAAATCTGTTATCCTCAACAAAAGTTAACAATCATGGTACAAACCTGCACCACTATATATAACGACATGCAACACACTCAACACATATCAGGGTTTAAAATCTACCGCAACAAACCTATGCGGATAAGTGTCTGTATGCCTTACTGGCTGCTCATCAACATCGTTATAGTAATCAAAGGCTGCGTAGTACTTGCCGCTGCCTGGTTTGGCCGGGGTAATATTATATTCAACAGGCTCTTGCTTATCTTTAAGCCTCAGCGTAGCCACATGATGGCACACCGTATCGTTACCAACATCTTTACACAAATAATACTTTACACGGGTTTCTCCTTGCCTGGCAGTAGTACAGGTGAGTTGCACCGTTACTGTTTCTCGGTAGCTGGCTACAGCAACATTCAGGTAAGAACCTTTGATGCTGATGTGGTGGTCGGTAGGTTGTGCAATGCTACTGACGGTTATCAGCAAACAAAACACCATGACAGGTAATTTCATATGGCAAACGGTTTGGTTTCGGGTTATGTGTACCGGCAAATATGCTATCAACAATACATTTTACAAATGCGATATTATAAAACAGAATGCAGCACACCTTCTATTACGATAAGACGTTCAACCTTCCGGATAGGTTTGTACAGATTTTGTCATTTGAAGAGCGGTAGCGCTTTGCCTGGCCGAGGTAACAATATTACTATTGAATTACATCTATATATTTATTAACTTCATACATTCCACTAAAATTGATACCATTATGAAACCTATGATTTCTTTATTCGCAGTAATGGCAATGACGCTTACGGCTATCGCAGGCGATGGTAAAATGAGCGATCATATAAAAGAAACAGGCCCTAACCCAATGTGTTTTAACGGGAATGTGGCAGAGGCTAAAATTTACTTTAAAGATGCAGAAGGGCAACCGCTTGCAGGATATACCAAATACACCTTTAAGAGTAACGACGACTACAGCATGGAAGTGTGGAATCATCAAGAGCGTGTTAGCTATACCTCATTCGAGACGAACGCCGAAGGAACACAACAAAATAAAATTGTAGAGGGAGAACATGCCGAAAGAAGAAACCGCACTAATGTGTTAGAAAACGGGAACGTCGTAAAAGAGTTATATGCAGATGCTACTAAAGATGAGGTGCATACGCTAAAGACTTTCACTTACGACGAGCAGGGCAGGTTGTCTACAGTAAACCATTGGGATGATGCCGCAAATGGCACTTCTGAAATGTATATATACGGAGACAACCATATCATTCGCAAGTTTTTAGATAAAGACGGTATTCAGGGGCGTACAGACACTTACCTTCTGGACCAACACCATAACCCTGTAAAAATTACTATTTCAGATGGTTGGGGTAAGCAAGAGCCTAAGGTGTTCACCTTTAAGTACACTTACGATAATCACAGCAACTACACACAGGTAGAAATGTATCGAGATGGTAAGCTGATGAATACCCAGTACAGAGAGATACAGTACAATTAAGAAGGCCTTCACATTGTGTTCCCTATCTTAGCAGTAGTAATACTTACTGTTGTATGAGATATTTGCTTTTACTGATGTTGTTGTTCGTTGGCAATGCATGGGCACAGGTTAAAGAAACCGGGCCCGATGTGCTGCATTTTAATGGTCATATAAAACAAGCAAAAGTGTATACGGTTGATGCTGCTACGGATCAGCTCATTACCTATTCCATTTACGAAACCAACGGAGACAGGGCATACACCATACGAACCTTTAGCAACGATAACAGATTGATGCTACTGGGCACTTACATCACCAATAACGATCGTACCAAACAGGATATTACAGAATACCTGCCCGTCAACAATCAAAACAACCACTACATAAAATACCTGCAAGATGGTAAGCCTATGAAAGTTATGTTGTTAGATGCTCAGAACAATGAGCAAGATTACGAGGTGTATGAATACGACAAGGCAGGGCATTTGCGCCAGATAGATAAGATGTACGACACAGAAAAAGGAGACCGCAATATATATGCTTACGAGGGGGATACGGTGCTCTCTATAACAGCTATCAACACAGCGCACGAGATAGTGTATTATGTTTTTAAACATGAGCTGGACGAACACGGCAATCCCATTAAAGTGACCACACACACACCCATAGACAAACAAACTACAACACATACATATAAGTACACCTACGACGAGCATGGGAATTTCACACAGGCAGAGATGTACAACGGAGGTGTGTTGCAGCAAAAGGTATTAAGAATGATCAGTTACTAAGGGCTATTCATATTTTGTTTTTAATCTATTTTTAATATCTTTAAATCTCATCAACCTATGGAATAATGAGATACCTGATAACCTTCATAGCCATTTTTAGCTTTGCTAACGTTCAAGCGCAGAAGCTATCCATCTACCCCGATATCTACACTTTTAAAGGCCAACCTAAAATGGTGAAACAACACTTTGTAGGTATCGAGCCGAAAGTGAACGATTACGACTATTTTTTAATAGAGTACAATTATGAGGAGCAGGTAAGAACCATTAGTTACTACTTTAAATATCCGCAACCTAAAGGAAATCAAAAGCGCTGGACAGTTATGCAATCCATACAACCCGAAGACCTGAAAAATAGTTATGTAAGCACCTTTATGCACCATTTTGATACCCATGTAAAAATTGCATCAAAAGAATTTAAAGACGATGGCACCATTATACTGCATAACTATGACGGCTCAAGAATAGAGCAACACACCGATAAGCAAGGACGAATCATCATCGAAAATTCATTTGATAAAAACGGTGCAGCTACTTTTAGTGATGTTCATAGCTACAGCACCGATGGTAATATCAGGTATAGCAATGCAATAGACAACAAGGGTGAAAAGGTGGCTAGCATTGTTGTGATGCACGACGAACTCAACAATCCTGTTTGGGTAAAAATAAAAGATAGAGAAGGAGAGTACTCTTTCCAAACAAAATATGAGTACGATGAATATGGCAACTTCACATCAGCCATAGAAACAGAAGACGGCAGGGTCAACCGCCGTATTATCAGGGAGATTACCTACTAAGCAATTGACATCTACAATGTTAAGACAGCGTAACTATGTGTTACTTCTTAGGATTATCACATTAATTTTTGTTTCATTGTGCCCGATAGCAAAAACTATATAAACCGGTGCAACAAAAGCAATCATCCACACTCAAGATAAATTGGCAAATCATTAATGCGCTACGTGGGATTGCGGCTTTGTATGTAGTACTGAACCACTCTCGTGGTATGTTATTCACCGATACAGCAGATTACGTGGCACATGTAAACCCGCAAAGCAATTGGAGCTGGTGGGAGTGGACGCATGTACTGGTAATGCAACATGTAAACCTCAGTACAGAATCGGTCATACTGTTCTTTATATTATCAGGGTTTTCAATAGCTCACAGTGTTTCAGGAAATACATCTTACCTGTCTTTTTTAAAGCGCAGGTTTATACGTTTGTACCCAACCTATGTGCTAGGTATGCTCCTTGCCATATTAGCATTTCATGTCATCAGGTTGCTGGCACCTGAAATTTATTACCATGCCACAGCTTTTGAACCTGCACTACAAGAACATTATCTGGCATATATAGATCCTGTAACGATCATCAATAACTTATTGTATAACCCGACACACAACTATATTACCACACAATACTGGTCTTTACCATTAGAGGTGATATTCTACCTCATAGCTCCTTTCTTTTTGGTCCGCTTCAGGTGGTACACTGCTTTTACGGTTGGCTTATACGCAATTGGATGGGCAATGAAAGGCGCAGTTTGTTATAATATTTTTCATGACCCCATACCTCTTCAGTTCTTTATAGATTTTGGCATATACTTTTGGGTGGGTGTACTGATGTATAAGCACAAAGACAAACTGTTGAATAGTTTTAAGCTGAACAAATGGGTAATGTTTGCATTAATACTATTGCTCTTTGAGGTGGCGGTGATAACAAAGTCATATCTATTCGGTCAGCTACATAACAAATACATGGGCTTCATGATGATAGCGATATGTTACCTGTTGTTATTTGGTTTCTTAAAAAACAATATCAGGATAAAGTGGCTGGAACGTATCGGTGCTTACAGCTACACCTTATATGTTTCGCACAGTGCAGCCTTGTACATAGTTGGTGCTGTTGCATACTATTACGGGTTAGGCTTTTTCGAAATAAGGATCATGTACTATTGGTATGTAGGTATTGCCGCATCAATACTACTGGCATACCTTACCTATTGGGTGGCCGAATATCCCAGCACAAAATACCTGGAGAAACTCAGAGCAAAACGCAAAGAACAAGACTCAACAAACCGGAAAGATGTGTTTAACCAAACATAGGCAGCAGCTGTTATATAACCCACCAATAGGCAGCAAACTGTGCTACAAAACCTATGATATAACCTACTACCACCTCAAAAGTAGTATGTGCCCCCAGCATTAATCTGGCTGTACCAATAATACCTGCTACTATGATACTTATGAAGAACGGTATACTCATTTCTACCGGGCTGGTGATGAGCAATAAAGTTAAAATACCCAGCATGCCGCCCGCTGCCGCAGTGTGCATACTTACCTTAAAGAATATACTGGCTAGAAACACCAATATCAACCCCCAGTATGCACCGCGTAATACAGTTTGTAATATAACCGGCGCATTGTTGCTTTTAAATACATGGCTGATCCACCAGTAAAAAACCATAGATGCAATCAACGGAATGATGCGTTCTTTACGGGTACGCATTTGTATGCTACTTATCATACCCAGCCCCTTTAATATCAATACCACTATCAAAGGAAAAACCACCGTACTGATCGCTATTTGTATCAATACAAGGTCTACCCCTCCACCTAACAAAATATCATCTTTCTTTTCGTACTGTGCAAATGTAACCGGGCTAAGGATGTATAATACATACGTCATCACCACGGGCATAAACATCGGGTGTAGTATATATGATACTACATTGGCCAATGCCCTTAATACCTTAGAGTTTGTTCCTCTTTGTTCCGTCACTTGTTCTCTATGTGCTGCTTCTGTCATTAACCTTCAAGTATGGGTGATAACCATTTTGTTGCTTCCTCTATGCTCATGCCTTTACGGCGTGCATAATCTTCCAGTTGATCGTGCTGAATTTTACCAATACCAAAATATCGGCTCTCGGGGTGGCTGAAGTACCAACCGCAAACTGATGCTGCCGGATACATAGCCAACGATTCCGTTAGTTTGATACCTGTAGCTTCTGTAGCATTCAGCAGTTTAAACAATTTGTGTTTTTCTGTATGGTCCGGGCAGGCCGGATAACCCGGTGCCGGGCGTATACCCTGATACTTTTCTTTTACAATATCTTCATTAGTCAACACCTCATCTTTAGCATAACCCCAGAACTCTGTGCGTGTACGCTTGTGCAATAGTTCTGCAAAGGCTTCTGCCAATCTATCTGCCATTGCCTGCAGCATGATCTTATTGTAGTCATCATGCTCATCAATAAACTTCTGTATATGCGGTTCTATACCATGCATGCTCACTGCAAAGGCACCCATATAGTCTGTACCTTTTTCGGCAGGTTGTATATAGTCAGACAATGAGAAGCTTGGTTGCCCCGCTGCTTTCTTTTGTTGCTGTCTTATACTTTCTAAGAAACACAATTCATGTCCTTTATCATCTTTCAGTTCAATGGTATCGGCAGCTACTTTATGTGCTTCCCAAAAACCTACTACGCCTCTTGCCGTTAACCACCCTTCTTCTATGATCTTATCCAGCATAGCGTTGGCATCGTTGTACAGCTTGGTAGCTTCTGCACCTGAATGTTCGTCTTCCAGTATCTGCGGAAACTTACCTTTCATCTCCCATGCTATAAAGAATGGATTCCAGTCTATATACTCACGTATCTCTGCAAGGTTGTAGTTATCCAACTCTTTTGTACCAATGAAGCTCGGTGCAGGTGGTGTGTAATTATCCCAATCGATATGTGTTGCATTTTGCTGCGCCTGCTCGAAAGAAATGTATTCTTTAGTGCCTCGTTTTTTCTCAAAGTCTGCCCTTAGCTGTTTGTACTCATCATTAACGCCTTGTAAGAAACCAGCCTTAGCTTCTTTCTTCAATAAGTTACCTGCAATGGTCACACTACGGCTGGCATCCAAAACATGCACTACACCATTATCGTACTGCCCGGCTATTTTCACTGCCGTGTGCATCCGTGATGTAGTCGCACCACCAATCAATAATGGCTGCTTCATCTCACGACGCTTCATCTCTTTAGCAACGTGTACCATCTCATCCAGCGATGGTGTGATCAATCCACTCAGCCCGATGATATCTACATCGTGCTTTTCTGCTTCGTCCAGTATCTTATCGGCTGGCACCATCACACCCATATCTATCACCTCGTACCCGTTACAACCTAATACCACACCTACGATGTTCTTACCAATATCGTGCACGTCACCTTTTACAGTGGCCATTAATATTTTAGCTGCACCACCTTTTTCAGGCTGCGGGTTTTTCTTCTTTTCTTCTTCAATAAACGGGAACAGATACGCCACACTCTTCTTCATCACACGGGCACTCTTTACTACCTGCGGTAAAAACATCTTACCACTACCAAACAAGTCGCCCACTACATTCATACCGTCCATCAACGGACCTTCAATCACTTCCAGCGGCTTATCATACCTCAAACGTGCCTCTTCGGTATCCTCATCTATATAATCGGTAATACCGTGTACCAGCGAGTGTTTCAAACGCTCTACCACATCAGCATTACGCCATTCGTCTGTTTTCTTTTCTTTCTTGTCTGATTGTTTTACCGTTTCTGCAAAAGCCAACAACTTGTCCGTAGCCTCATCGTTACGGTTCAGTATCACATCTTCGCACAACTCTTTTAGTTGCGGTTCTATGTCATCGTATATCTGTAGCTGCCCTGCATTCACGATACCCATGTCCATACCTGCACGGATGGCATGATATAAGAACACACTGTGCATCGCCTCACGCACTGCCTCGTTCCCTCTAAAGGAGAACGATACATTACTCACCCCACCGCTCACTTTCACATGCGGCATGCGCTGTTTAATGATGCGGGTAGCTTCTATAAAATCAAGTGCGTAGCTATTGTGTTCTTCAATACCTGTCGCAATCGCAAATATGTTCGGGTCGAAGATGATATCCTGCGCTTCGTAGCCTACTTGTTGTGTCAGTATATCATATGCACGCTGGCAGATGTCTACCCTGCGTTGTAAGGTATCTGCCTGTCCCTGCTCGTCAAAAGCCATCACCACTACGGCTGCACCAAAGTTTTTACAGATACGTGCCTGATGCAAAAACTTCTCTTCACCTTCTTTTAAAGAGATAGAGTTCACTACACATTTACCTTGTATACACTTCAACCCTGCTTCTATGATCTCGAACTTCGACGAGTCGAGCATGATAGGGATTTTGGCTATATCGGGTTCTGCCTGCAACAGGTTGATGAACTTGGTCATGACCTGTACACCATCTAAAAGGGCATCATCCATGTTCACATCCAAAATCTGCGCACCATTTTCTACCTGCTGGCGGGCAACAGATAACGCCTCTTCGTATTTATCTTCACGAATAAGCCTGGCAAACCTGCGCGAGCCCGTCACATTAGTACGTTCACCTACATTCACAAAATTGCTGTCGGGGCGCACTACCAGTGGTTCAAGTCCGCTTAATCTTAAAAAGGTATTCCTATCTGTCATATAAAATTTCCGTGTAACGCGTGCAAAGGTAGTACAGTGGCGTTATAAGCTCAAATAATATGTTTTCTTAGTAAAAACAAACTTAATAATGGCATTGTATTTGTATGATTTAGCGCATTATTTTGTTTAAGTTTATTATGATCAACGTAACCATTCGTTAAACATTTGCGTTAATTTATATATGTGCCGATGACTACCAGTAGCGATAAAAACAAAGATCAAATGTCATTTGATAAAATAGTAAATATCTCCGACCTTTCTTTTGATTCTCTTATATCTCAAATAAGCGATTACGCCATATTTATACTTGATGCTGAAGGGCAAATAAAATCATGGAATAAAGGTGCTGAAAGAATTAAGGGATACACTGCAGCAGAAGTAATTGGCAAGCACTTCAGCGTATTTTTTTCTAAAGAAGACCAGGCAACATCTTTACCTGCACAATTATTGGAAAAGGCTCGTAAAGAAGGCCGTGCCGAACACGAAGGCTGGCGGTTTGCAAAATATGATGATAAGTTTTGGGCAGGTGTTGTCATTACCAGCATAAACGATAAAGACGGCAACCATATAGGATTTATAAAAATCACTCGCGACCTGTCTGAAAGAATGGCGGCTGAAAAAACAATTTCAGAGTATGAACGCGATTTGTCTAATCAGGCCACAAAAACAGATAATGTATCCAACCTGTATAAAACATTTGTAAACGAGGTAGATGATTATTCTATAATTATGCTGAACACCAACGGCATTATTATTGACTGGAACAAAGGAGCACACAAACTAAAAGGTTATACTGCTGACGAGATTATCGGTAGGCACTTCTCTGTTTTTTACCCAGAAGAGGAGCGTAAAGCACTAATACCGGAAACACTTTTAAAGCAAGCCGAAACAATGGGCCGTGCTACCAGCGAAGGCTGGCGTATAAAAAAAGATGGTACTAAGTTTTGGGCTAATGTGGTTATCACTGCATTGCGTAATGAACTGACAGGCGAACTGAATGGTTATGCAAAAGTTACCCGCGACATGACCAAAGAGAAAGAAGAAGAGATGAACGCCACCTCTTCTCTTGTATAAAACTTATTGCAGCATTTCCAGAAACTCATCTTCGTTCAGGATAGTTACCGTACCCAGCTTCTTAGCTTTCTCCAGCTTAGAGCCTGCGTCTGTACCTACTACTAAGTAGTTCAGCTTACTGCTGACACCACTCAGCTTTTTACCACCACGTTGCTCTACCATCGCTTCTGCATCGCTGCGTTTAAACTTGGTGAGCGTACCCGTGAACAAGAAGGTTTTCCCTTCCAGTACTCCACCCGACTGCTTGTTGCCGAAATGCTTATTCTCTAAACTCAACCCAGCCTGCTCCAGTTCATCTAGCATGTGCAGGTTGTCTTCATTTTTAAAGAACTGTACTACAGACGATGCTACCTTAGGCCCAATATCTTCTAACGCAGATAGCTGCTCTTCGTTCCAGTCTTTCAGGTCTTTTAAATGCTGTACGGCAGACGCTAAAGTTTTGGCTGTGGTCTCTCCCACATATCGGATGCCTAAACCAAATATCACCCTGTTCAGCGGTTGCTCCTTAGATTTTTCTATAGCTTCTTTCAAGTTGTTGACAGACTTTTCTTTAAAGCCTTCCAGCGCCAATACCGCATCCCAGTTTATTTTGTAAATACCCGGTATGTCTTTCAGTAATTCCAGTTCATAAAACTTACGGATGTTCGACTCTCCTAAGTTGCGTATATCCATTGCTGCTTTACTGGCAAAGTGTATAATGCGTTCTACCACTTGTGCTTCGCAACTAATATTATTACAACGCCATACCGCCTCTCCTTCGGGGCGCACTAATCTATCATGGCATACAGGGCATTCTTTCGGGAATACGATCTCCTCTTCACTTCCATCACGCAGCTCAGGTAATGATTTTACAATGTATGGTATTACATCACCCGCACGCTCTATCAAAACAGTGTCGCCTTTACGCAGATTCTTTTCTTTTACTACGTCTTCGTTAAATAAAGAAATAGAGCTTACCGTAACGCCACCTATAGGTGTGGGCTCTATTTTTGCTACCGGTGTAATAGCACCCGTACGCCCTACCTGATAGTCTACATCTAACAACTTGCTGGTAGCCTGCCTTGCTTTAAATTTATAAGCTACTGCCCAGCGTGGGTGGTGCGATGTCATGCCCATTTTATCTTGTGTGTCAAAGCTGTTCACTTTTACTACCAACCCGTCTACTTCAAATGGCAGGTCATCCCTGCGCTCTTCAAATGCTGCACAAAAAGCTATCACTTCATCAATACTCTTGCACACCTTCATCTCTTTTACAGGCGTAGGAAAACCTAAACCATACAACCACTGCAAAGCATCGTAGTGATTGGTTAAAGCAGCAGGTGCTTCTTTACCTTCATCTAAAGTATAGTCGCTGATGTGGTATACAACAGCACTTAGTTTACGCTTAGACACCTCTTGCGGGTCTAACATTCTTAATGTTCCTGATGCTGCATTACGAGGGTTTGCCAAAGGTGCTAAACCTTCAGCTGTTCGCTGCTCGTTGAACTTTGCAAAAACATCTTTGTGTATCACTACTTCACCACGTATCTCTACCTGCTCAATACTATCATTATTAAATGCAGCAGACAAAGGCAATGAACGAATGAGCTTTGCATTAGTGGTTATCTCCTCTCCCTGCACACCATCGCCACGGGTAGCACCACGCACCAGTTGGCCGTTCTCGTATATCAAAGAGATACTGGCACCATCATATTTAGGCTCTACACAATACTCAATATTATCTGTACCTGCATACTCTTTACAACGCTTATCCCAATCATTCAGGTCATCTGCATTATAAGTATTATCTAAGCTTAACATGGGCACTAAGTGGCTCACCGTCGGGAAGTTTTTCGGTGACTTAGTGGTAGTCGTTGTTGTAGAAGAAGAAGTAGTAGCTGTAATTAAAGATGAACCTACTCTTTGTGTAGGCGAATCAGGCGTTACCAGCTCCGGGTGTTTAGCTTCGATATCTTTCAGCTTTTTAAACAGCGTATCATATTCCACATCTGCCAGTACAGGTTCGTCTTGCACATAATATCTTCTATCTGCATAGTTAATGACATCTCTCAACTCACTAACTCTTTCTTTGTTATCACTATCGGATGCCAATAGCTCTTTGGCTAAATTATATAGTCTTTGCTCGTCTTGTGTTGTATACATGTTGTATGAAAAACTGTGTCTGTTAATACAATAACGATTCCCAATCGCCTGCACCTTCTCTTATCATTTCAGGCTCGTTAGTAGTACAATCTATTACTGTTGATGCGGCTAAATTACCATGTCCCCCGTCTATCACTATATCGACCATGTTCCCGAATTTCTCTTCCATCAAATAAGGATCAGTATAGTATTCTACATCATCATCTGTCGGTAAAGAGGTACTCATGATGGGGTTGCCCAGCTCTGCTACTATCATGTTGCAGATGTTGTGCTGCGGCACGCGGATACCTACCGTATCTTTTTTAGTTTTTAAAAGTTTGGGTACCTGTTTACTGGCTTTGAGTATAAAAGTAAACGGGCCCGGCAATGCTGCTTTCAGCAACCTGAATGTGGGGGTATCTATACTCTTTGTATAATCGGATATATGACTGAGGTCTGAACATACAAAAGAGAACTGAGCCTTCTTAGGGTCTACCCCTTTTATCCGGCACACACGCTCTACTGCTTTTGGGTTGTAGATGTCACAGCCGATACCGTAAATAGTATCTGTAGGGTAAATGATCACCCCGCCATTTCTCAATACCTGTACCACCTCGTTTATCAAACGCGGTTGCGGATTATCGGGATGTATCTCTAACAGCATACTATAAAAATACTATTTCCATTGATGATGTATAGCCTCCAGAGCCTTACTTACTCTTTCATCGTGTGTACCGCTGATATCTACCCACGGTTTACCAGACTGTTGTACTATATCTCTGTATAAATTATAAAAGTATGCTCGCTCTTCAGGAGCCGGGTGTTCTCTTAAAGGGTCATCCTCCCAAGGCATATCAATATTAGTGAGCAGATACATGTCACAGGTTCTTTCTGCAATCTGCTCTAATATCCATTTATTACACCTACCATACCTGGCTTCGCTCCATACTCTTATCACCTGCAAGTCTGTATCACAAATAGCATACTTAGTGGCTCTATGCAATGCTTCTTCTTCTTCTAAAACCTGTAATATGGCAATCGCCTGCAGATCATCCTCACCGTATGTCTTTCCTTCTGCAGATAAATGCTCTAAGTATTCTCTGGCAACTTCTTTGGCCCAGGTTGTTTTCAACTCTTTAGCCAAGGCCTCACTCAGTGTACTCTTTCCTGTGCTTTCAGGACCAATAACCACTATCTTTTTTATATCACCCATGTTGTTGTCTATACAGCTTACGCCATCTAAAGTATCCAAACACTGCCACTGTAAATAATATCACCGTTAGCAAAGCCGTCATTGGCAATCCTTTATATACCAATAAGGGAACAGCTATCGCATTAGAAATGTTTAGCAGTACCCAATTCTCTATTTTATGTTTTGCCAAAAGCCACATGCCCGCCCATGCAAAAGAAGTGACAATTGCATCCAGAAGAGGAACATTAGAATCTGTAAAATTACTAAGGGTTAAGTATAATATTATAAACCCACCAGCAACAATACCTGCTGTGACCAGCCAATCTGTTTTGTTATTATGCGATATCGCTACAGCACTCATGTTTTCTTTATTTTTTTGCCAACGCGCCCATCCGTAAATACTCATCACCAGATAATAACCATTCAATAATGTTTCTGCGTACAAACCCACACTGGCCATAATGTATATGAACAATGTTGTACTGATGATACCTGTAGGGTACAGTAATACATGATTCCTGTTGGCCAATACTACACTGATGATACCAAACACCACAGCGATAGCCTCTGTAACAGTAGTTTGCATCAGCTGTACCGTAAATTCATATGCTATACCCGATAAAGACATAGCAACAAAAATAGTGGCTAAACGTTATAACCCTATAGATATCTTAACTTTAGTAGTATGAAGCATTTATTTACATTATTATTTATTGCTCTATTATTCAGCAGCTGCAAGTCGGATGCACAGATGACCACACGTGTTGTGGCTGATAATTTATTCATTCCCTGGGAGTTGGTATATGGTCCGGATAATCATATATGGTTCACTCAAAAGAACGGGTATATCTGCAGACTAGACCCCTCCACAAAACAACTGGACACGCTCTACCACGAAACAAATACGGTGATACAAAACGAAGGTGGTATGCTGGGCATGGCTTTACACCCCGATTTTAACAATACCCATTTTTTATATGTCGCTTATAATTATATTGATAATGGCTACAAAGAGCGTATAGTCAGATACACACACTACAGCAGTTCTGATGTTTTAGCAAACCCCACGACACTTATTGAAGGTATTGATGGTACTAATATTCATAATGGTTGCCGGCTGTTGATAGTAGATAACAAACTATATATAACCACGGGCGATGCAGCGAACCAGAGTATTGCCCAGGATGTATCGGCACTGAATGGTAAAACGCTGCGCATTAACCTGGATGGTACTATTCCTGCTGATAACCCGGACCCCAACTCTCCGGTATGGAGCTGGGGACACCGAAACGCACAGGGATTGGTTTATGCAAATAACAGGATATATAGTTCTGAGCACGGGCCGTCTACAGACGATGAAGTTAACATCCTAATGAAAGGACGTAACTATGGCTGGCCGACAGTAAAAGGGTACTGCGATAATAGCGCCGAAACTACTTTTTGCAATGACTCGAATGTTGTAGAACCCATACATGCATGGACACCGACACTCGCCGTTAGTGGGATTGATTATTACAATCACCCTATGTTTCCGCAATTGAAGGAATCTATACTGATGGGGACTTTAAAAAACCGTAACCTGTATCAATTGAAACTGAACAGTACCTTCGATGATGTAACCACTATTAACCCAATAAGCCTGGTAAGCGGCAACAGAATAAGAGCCGTATGTATTGACCCTGACGGCAGAATATATATCTCTACCAGTAACTCGAACGCCGGTGGAACAGGTAGCTTTGTAGATAAGATCATTGAGATATATGATCCTAACTACTCAGGTGTAACAAGCATTTTAAAAGATGGAACCAAAGTAGCAAGCTACCCTAACCCTACAAAGAACACCCTGCATATTGTGGTGACTGACATATTTAAAAACTATTCTTATAAGCTCTGTTCACTTACCGGACAAGCAGTATTAGACGGTAATTTCATGAGCGGACTAACACTGGATATAGGTATGTTATCCAGCGGCTTATACATGCTGACAGTGGCTGACGACAATGGAATAGTGTATCGGGAAAAGGTGGAAAAACTATAATTAAAAAAATGCTTTTGGTAATTAAAAGATTAGTTCTATTTTTGCCATCCCAATAACGGTTGGTGCGGTAGCTCAGTTGGTAGAGCAAAGGACTGAAAATCCTTGTGTCGGCGGTTCGATCCCGCCCCACACCACAAACAAAATCAACGACTTGCGAAGAAATTCAGCAGGTCGTTTTTCTTTTCAGGTTAAACATAGGTAAAACAAACTTCTGTACATTTTTATAGAATTACAGGGCTGATTTATTTATACAGCGTTTTCAGATTTGAGGCTCGCTTGTAAGTGTTCTTCAAATAATGAAATATTATATTTCAACAACTCTCTTTTTGACATTACAGACTTATCTATTGGTTTATCTTTTAGAACCTTATCACCAGTAATATAATAGCCTGAGCCATAAATAGTTTTCATTATTGGAGATGATGTTATAAACGAGACCTTATGGCCAGCTACAGAGATCATTTTTGCAATTTTTCCCGCGTTGGCATTACCAGCACCAACAATCAATATGTGGAAAGTACGGTTAGTGGGAGCTAATATTTCCAACAACTCAATAACTTTTCTTTCAACAACCTTCCAGTTTCTTGTTGAAGTAAAATCTCTAGATATATAATTCACCCCTTTATTATCAATCAACCAGCTAGTCCACTTATTAATCTGATATTGATCACCATCAACCCAATACAAGTTAGGTACAGCTGACATGCCAACTTCTATAATTTCTGACAATACTCTATTGTGTCTCATAAGCATTGCTACATTATGAGAGTGTGGTAGCACTGTATTATCTGTAGTTAATGCAGTAACGGAAAATGTAGGCCCGGTGCAAATACTAAAACCTAGCACCCGCAGTTTTTTCAAGATTGACATTCTGGATGAAGCCCAAAAACTTTCTAACATCCAATCGTGACCATTCAGTACCGCTATTAATACACAATCAGGACTGGCATTAAAATGCTTTCTTACATCGTATTCGCTTTTAAATCTAGATTTAAGTTCAGCACCTTTCTCTTTTCTACACGAAAAAAGGCTATCTATATCTACGGCTATGCAATCAGTCAAACTAGAATCCCAATACGCTTTACGAGGTCTGTTTCATTGGGTGGCGGGTTTTCCTGATGCTCATAGCCATCTACCTGCTGTGCATTAAAGACGGTGTAAAGTTTCATCATAGGGATTTTGTTGGTGACATCTTCGCCTTGCTCGTTTTCTTCATCGATTAGCAAGGTCTTGTAAAAACATATCGTGCTTCCTTTTTCACCCTTGCGAACGGAAGCCCCTTTTTCTTTCCATTGTTTGAATGTCGCCCAATGGTTGGAGTTAAATCCCTTTTTCTGCTGATAGAACCAGAGACAGGGAATATTAACACCTTGATATTGGTTTTCGGTGAAAGGGTTTATAGGGAGTCCTTGAGCAGCAAGGGCAGCAAATGGCGGTTGATAATCCTCTAAACTGACTTTTTCCAATAGTTCTATGATTGCATTGGTGATGGTTTGATAAAACTCTTCTTTTTTGTTGGTGGATTTGGACAATGTTTCCTCCTTAAAATAGTGTTTGGGTTTGTGGTCGTAGCTCACCAGTGCTTCAGCGCTGGTGGGGTGCGCCATAAATCCTTGCTGACCACAAAAAAAGGGGGGTGTACGTCGGTCAACCGAGGGGCATCACCCGACCTGCACAAACGATAGTGCGGAAGTTGGGGATACGGTTGACGGGCGTGAGGGGTCTCCCCTTCCTTTTCTTCCCAAAAGAAAAAGACACTCCGAAGAGTGCCCTTGAGTAAGATGTGTTTTTAAAAAGCTTATTGCTGCTTTTTAACCAGAGGCTTCAACTCAACCTTATGAGCAATGATACTCACCTCTTTCTTGTTCACAGTACGGCCATCTTCAAGGACAAAGGGGAACTCCTTGTAAGACAGTGAACCATGTACTTGTATGCGGGTCCCTTGCTTGATGGCTTTAAGCTGTTGCACAACATGCGGAGAAAAGGCCAGGATATTGTGCCAGATCGTTTCCTTTTGAACCCATTGCTCTGCCTCGTCTTTATAACTATCGGCAGTGGCCATAGACACTGCGACGAATGTTGTGCCGTCCTGTTCTATGATCCGTGCTTCGGTTCCAAGGTTTCCCGTTAATATAACTGAGTTATTGTATGCCATGTTTTTGCTCCTTTCATTGGTTAAAGTAAATATGACGAATTCAACAAAGGACGAGCCTTCAAGGGGATGTCATCAGCAGGCATTAGAAATTTTCACTTGTTTAAAATTTCAATGCTGATAACCCGACAGGGCTGCGCCATTGACATGCGCTTGAGGTATCGGCCAGAATTCGGCCCCTTGATTGTTTACTTAATCGATGAAAGAGCTAGAAAACAGACCATACCCAAACGCAATTATTGTTAAGAGGGAGTTTGTGAAGCAGCGGAAGATGAAGGCAAAGGCTCAATATGGTGCGCAATGACCGAGGTTTCCTGCTTTTTGATTGTTTTATTATCCGCAAGCAGAGCTTCAAAAGAACGATAGCTCAATGTTCCGGTGACTTTGATCAAAGCACCTTTTTTCAGCTTCTCAGCAATACCAACAAGGCTCGCATTAAACACAAGGCAACGGTGCCATACGGTATCAAGGGTTTTGAAATTTTGATCCTTGTCCTGATAACGGTCCTGTGTGGCAATTGAAAAAGAGGCAAAGCACTTGCCTTCGAGTTGAACAAGTTTAGGGTCTGCACCCAAGCGGCCTTTTAAAGCCACATGGTTATTGGTACTCATGGAGTATTCCTTTCATTAGATACATTGGGGGTGTTTGCAGGATAGAGCTTCTATCCTAAATAATACCTGCTGTCAAGGAATATTTTCCTATGGTGTTTATTAGATACATAAAAAAAGCCCCACATATGCAGGGCTTTACATCTATTAAATGATAATGTTATTTGGCAATTACTACTTTTCCAATATCTAATGTTTGATTACCATCTTTAAGTTCATAAATGTATATGCCCGATGGTACAGAATGCGTATCCCATTCAACACTCTGATTATTTGATTGGACAAGTTTATTATATACCAAACGACCAGAAGGGCTTGTAACATTTAATGTAGCATCAGACACATTTTGACTTAGCTTAAAGTCAAAGATGACATAATCTCTGGCTGGGTTGGGATATACCTTAATTGTGTTGTTTCGGCTAACAGAAGATAATTCACCAATATTCTTATCACCACTCTGTGATGAATTCCCTCGGCCATGTTTCCCGCCCTCCTTTGGTACAGTATCGAAATCACAAGGCTGTTTCATAACAGGTTCGTCCTGGTTCCATATAATATCTATTTCCACTTGTATCTGCTTGCCGTCTGCTTCTGCATCATCATAAATATCTTCGATATCTGATACTTCTTGTGTAGTAAGTTCACTAATCGTTCTATCATCGCTGTATACATCATCTATAATCGCCCATAAATTAGAAAACAGACTGTATTGATTACTTTGCTCGGTCGTTAAAGAAAAATCGGTAGGAATATTACTCAATATAGAACCCGCTGTCGTATAATCACCAATTCCTGTATAGTGGGCAATCTTCAGATAAGCAGCCTGGAGTGTACCAATTGAATCCAACCAAACAGGTATACTATCAATATCGGTACCTGATGTATCCAACAAATAGTGAGAAACAACCAAATTTCCTAAATCAGCAACCATTGTCTGGTAATAGGCAATTTCAGCTTCTTTATCTGATCGTTCACTAGGTGTTTCAGCTACCGTTTTAAGATCATCTATTTGAGTACTTGATAAAGGGTTTGAAATTTCATTCTCAAGTTTATACAAGAAATCCAGGTCCCTTAACACTTCCGGGTTCTCTTCTAAAATTTCAATCAAACCTGTATGCGATAAGATGTCTACATCTGCAAGTGTATAGAGTGCTGTCTTGGTCAGATAAGGAGAGTTATTCAAAAGCGTTGTTTTTAGAGTTGGTGTGTCAGCATCTGTTGCATTATTTATATCATCAACCAGACCGTCTGTATCACCACCATCTAACAAGCTTATATAATCATTCATCTTGTCTTTTAAGTCATTATTATTGGCAGTAAATGATGCTTTTGCTGTGCCCAAGTCACCTGAACTTAATGGCAAATCTCTGTTTCCTGTTGTTGTGCCAGTGGGGTAACGTGTATTACAAATATGTGCATTTCCAGTAAAAATAGGGCTGAGACCAGAGTATGTAGGGTGAACGTTAGGCTCAGTAGTTCCACTAGAATGGTAATAAACATTGTAAGGCCAGAAAGAAACGGTATTGACAAAATGGTTATCAGAAGTGGTATTCACGAACACATTCCCTGCTGACCGTAATGCAGAACCTTGGCTATAAGCAACATTCTGAATATTAGTTCCTGTAGCTGTACCCTTCTCTCTGACTACAATATCGTAATCATTGTCTTCGAAGATATTACATTCATATTTTATACCCTTAATAGGTTGCCAATAGTTTTCAGAGTTCTTTCCTCTAGCAACCGCTGCATAATCAAGGTCGTGGAAATCATTCTTGTAGATAAGCAGTATTTCTTCCCCGCTATTATCCATTAATACTCCTATATTCTCATGATCAGCATGCTGACCAACAAATGTCACACCTTCAAATTCATTATCCTCAATTGTAGGTTTGTACGACCACTCTCCCCAAATACCTATATTCTTATGGCAATCGGTTGTTATTTCTAAATTGACTACTTTACCTGTACCTATATTAAAATGATTTCTGCTAGATACTCCTACAGATGGACCATCCAATTTAATCCCTACCCCACATGAATCAAAATCAGCTCTATCAATTATATAAGCATATAGATCAGTTCTAACTTTGCCGATATAGATACCGTTTGAGAAACCAGTGAATTTACTTCTAACACTGGTACATGGTGATGTAGACGGATCACAGTATGCTTTCACTGTAAAACCAGAGAATAAGGCTCTTATTCCTTCTCCTATTCCTTTATACAGACTACCAGTGTTTCTATTATAGAATTCGCACCCCCTAAATGCAGGGCCATTAACATCCTGCATTACTACATGAGAGCTAAATGGATTTACCGTACCACCCTTAAAATCATCATTTATTTCGAAGGTACATTCTAGAAAACTTGCCTGATAATTTTTCAACAATACTGACCAGGCAGTTTTATACGTGTAATGTTCAATTGATACTGATTTAGCATTATTTAGAAAATGTGTATTTATAGCTTCTATTATTCCACCCGTAGTTAAACTTGGTATTCCTTCCGAACTATGGTTTGCTAATGCAATTTTTGCATGTTCAATAGTTGCATCAACAAGCTCAACTACAGCTTGTTTGGTTGATATCTGAGATTCCGAAGGATCGCCCTCTGCTCTAATTCCATTCCACATACAATCCTCGCAGCCATTGGTGATTGTCGCTCCATTAACAACGAGTTTACCACCAGGTTTAACTAGTATTTCTCCATTTTTAGGCATATACACCGTGGTACTCGAACCCGAAATTGTTAATGTAGCACCAGATTCAACTTTTACACTGCTTAATAGATATTGACTGGATGACCATGTTGTGTTTGTGGAAACCACTTTTGTTGGTCGGGGAATTACATGCAGGTTAGAGCTTGAGTATAATGGAGTTTCCCAGACCCCTCTGCCATATGTGGAGGCTCTCAACTTGCCTGCACAGTAGTTAAACTCAAGTTTTGTAACAATACACGGAGGCATACCGTTGTTAAAACAATACCATTGAGCATCATCTTTGTTCCAAACAAAAACACCAACATCAGTACCGCAAAAAAGTCTGTCATCTGTTCCTTCTTGATAAACAATACAGTTAATAGGTACCGCAGGGAGACCTTTTGAATAATTTGTATAATCCCATGTATTCCCGTAATCATCAGAATACATAACCCTTGCAAGCATTGAACTAGGTCCAACATTAATCATATTGAAATCTATATCACCATGCGCTGTCCAAATTCGACTCATGTTCCCCGGTTCGGTAACGATATCGTTTATTCTGTGATATTGAACAAGTGAATGTGTGATATTATCCCATTGAGACGGTGAAGTTATTGCTTGGGCATCATTACTAAAAAATAACCGCCCTTCACCTGCAGTTGAAGGATCCGCATCTGCATGTTTTCGATATGAGATATAAACAGTATCCTTATTAGGCTCTTTGAATATAAAAGCACCAGCGCGGATATCTTTCCTTGGTGCCTCCGTAAAGGTTTCACTCCAACTCCCACTACTTAACGGTTTTTTCCAATTTTCTCGATACGCAACATATGCAATGTTACTCATATCGAAATACAACTCTCTTCGATGTGTATTTTGTTCACAATATGCACAAGAGGTATTGCCAAAATCTGTTGGGGAGGCAAATGAAGGTGTACTTACAGTGTTATTTGTCAAATTGAATGTATAATGATATAGTGAGCTCGTTGGGTTCCCTTCCATATAGGCTTGCAAGGCTCCATTATTTGCGAATTTGGTGAGATAATTATCTCCACCACTCTCTCTTTGCCATTTGTTTGTTCTACCTTTTATGTAGGAAAAACCACCATTGTCCTGCGCACCAGCTGTCATTATATCTTCATCTGCTTCGGTATTAGCCATTCCAAAAAACTGAGTAATTGCTAACCCTGATCCGGTTATACTTTCGAAGGAAGTTTCCCCTGAACGTTTCATAACTATACCTCCATCACTCCCTCCTACAAGAATATCATCAATACCGTTAGTTGAGGTTGTTGCTGAATACAAAGTAAAACAACGACCGTCTGCATGGGTATTTCCCTGAATACTTGAAATTGTTTCTCCTTCATCAGTTGATTTAAAGAAGTTATGGTATGCATCATGATTTGATGCATAAATAATATCAGAGTTAGCGGTAGATACTTGTATATGTTCAAGTGGTTTATCCTTACCATCGCCATGGATTAATGGGCAGACAAAATTTCTATTCTTTATAGTAATACTCGCAGAGTTTATAGGAGTTTTAATAAGTAGTTGCCTTTGCCCTACAGATGTATTTGTAGAGGTATTCATCGTGTCTGCATTCAAATTCAAATATGCAATATCATTTCCATCAATTGACATATCTACAACGGCATGATCATCAGTTTGCCTGTATGGAGTAGGCACACTTAATGAAACTAGAGCAGACCAAGCCGGCGTAGTTAGATTTAAATCGTATGTCCCTAAATAAAAAACATTGCTTTTGGTACTTGAGCAGAATACTAATTTACCAGTACTTGAATTCGTAAATTCAAAGTCGTTTATCCTGTATCCTGCAGGCAATCCACTTGGTGTAATATCTTGCCAATTACTTGATGAATTTGGCTTATATAATAGCTTCTTATTCGTGAGTGCGAATAATTTATCAGTGCCTGGCATATAGGCTACTTTGATTACGTGGTATTTATCCAGGGAACTGCCATATGATGATGCTAAATTATTTAACGAATTAAAAGTAGGATCAAGAATCCATGTACTCCCCCCATCTGGAGTATAGGCCAACCCTAAAGAGTACCCCCCCTTCTCATATGAGCCCGATGTCCTCAATGTTGTTGTAATATCAATCTGAGCTGCTATGTATATCGTATCAAAATTTAGTGGGTCAACAGCAATTAACGGTGCTCCCATTGTACCAGGTATAACTGCAGTTCCAGAAGTAGGATCTGTTATGTTTTGCCAAGTATGTCCGGTATCTGTTGTTTTCCAGAGTCCACCTGTTTGAGCTCCTGCAAGCATTATACCCATAGTATCGGGATGTACCCATACTGCATCAATTCTTCCTTGATATTCAGTAACACTAGGACTATAATAATCATTAAAAGGCCCTATGCACTCCCAATTTCCTGTATATCCTTGACTGGGGCAATAATCCTCTTGGTTTGTTAGAAAATAATGAGTAGCATCATTTAATGCATTAAACATGCTACTTCCATGCGGCGCATTTAATGCAATTCTTCCTTCATAAAAACGCTTCCATTTGTTAAACTCAGTCAACACACCTGCTTCCGAGTACTGATCTGGCAATACAACTTCTAGTTTCGAATAAGCATAGCTCGTAGCAGAATCAAAACTGACTGTTGTATCCTTAATAATCATTGCTTCACCTTGAGAGAAGGCTTTTGTACTTATTAAACAAAGCACAAATAGGAGTAATATTCTCATAGTAATATTTTTATGGTTACAGAAGTTCTATCTTTGATGTTGTAGTATTTACATCTGATTTTATCTTTAGAATATATGTCCCTCGTTGAAATAAAGTGACATCTATTTTCAGTTTCTTTTTTACTTTGCTTTCATATACAATTCGTCCAGTAACATCCAGTAACTGAAATTTTGAATGTTTTGATATATCCTTCAGTTCAACAAATAATTCATTAGTTGCCGGATTAGGATATATTTTTATGCTTTCGTTTTGGTTATTCGTATAAATATATACAGGCCATGGAGCAAGCTTGGTGACAAAAAGATCATCTCCAGCAAGCCAATCAATCGGTAAATTTCCTTTGATTTCCTCTTCGAATACACCAGCAACAAAAACTGTATTATCCGACAAAGCGTGAATTATACGTCCTTCATCATTTTTAATACTTCCTATTACTTTTGAATTCAGAAAACTACCATCCGAATTCAGATGCATAATAAATGCATCTCTTTTTCCAAACTCATCGTTGACATATTGTCCCTTATAAAAAGAGCCTCCAACTATCCATATGCTATTATCATTTGCCTGACACAAATCGTATGGATATATCCCTGTAGTTCCTGTTCCGTATGTATTTTGAGAAAGTATCGAACCAAAAGAGTCAATAGTTGCCAACCAAACACCTGAATATCCCGATGTAGCTGTTATATCACCATCGGACGATGAGGTATGCACAGCAACTAGCAAGTCATTACTAGAGGTCAATATTGCACATAGCCCCAATTCACCATCATTATCGCTTCCACCATAACATTTACTCCATTTTTTATTACCCGCAGTATCAATGTTTACAACAAGTAAATCCACACTCCCATGGTTATTAATGCAATCACTGTCAGAGGACAGTGTGTATGACACCAAATAATAGCCCTTCCCATTTTGTCGCTCTATAACCTTTGCCGGTTGTTCCTCGTCGGTACCACCAAACACGCTACTCCAAAGTACATTACCATTACTATCTAATTTCAAAGCCCAAGTATCATTATTAAATTGACCTCCGAAATGTTTACCGACGTCACCATCTGCTGAGTTTGTTGAAGAGAGAAGCAAAAAACCATCATCTTTGGTTTGAATTACATGCCTCAAAATCTCACTGCCACTACCGCCGTAAGATTTTGGGCCCCAAATTTTACTCCCGGAACTACTCTCCCTAAACATTACAACTGACCTTGGATCAGGCACGGCGGAGTTGTTGGTAAACCCTGCATATATATAATCACCATTCTTTTGGGGAAAGACATAATTATATATAGTATCCAAGTTATTCTCAATACATTTACTCCATTCAAGTATTGAGCCATCTGAGTTATATTTTAGAAAGATATTCCGTCTACTATAATTTGAACAGACATTAGTAATATTTCCATTTTTTGAATTACTACTTACAGCAATAATAAAGCCTCCATCATATGTACTCACTCTATGCGGATATAAGCTTTCAAGAATATCACCATTTAAGCTTCCAAGAGTCAAAATGGTTGGTTCTGGCACCTGTGCATTAGTTAAGTTGAAAAACAATAGGGCAATACAAGTAATGATATATCTATTCATATTCGCTGTTTAGTCTTTAACTAACAAGAAACTAAACTGATATTCGACATACATGGTGGATATCAGTGATGGTGTTTAGACATATTAAAGTTAAGGAATTTATGTACTAATCCATTTTGGACAGTAATAATTAAATGTTATTAGGATGAATACACACCTTCTTAAGTTCTAACATTTGAAGGAATAAAAAATCGTCATAAGTCATAAAGAGAGCCTACTCGTTATAACGAGTAGGCTCTCTTTAAAATAGTATTTCACATTACAACTTGAATGTTAATATCTCATCATCCAACTCTGAAACTTTGTCATTCAACAATGTTGCAAAATAATCTGTCAACATTGAGATGAGTGCTGAATTGTTCGTCGCAAATTTCTGACCCTGACTGTCGGTTAGAACAAGCGTACAATTCTCATCACTTCCAAACTGAAAGGTTCGAAGTTGATGATACGTGTCAACGGTGCGTTGTCTCTTCCCGGTTAAAGACCGCAACTCTTCGACCTTTTGAATTCGATCTTCTAACGAAACTTTCGGCTGCTGTTTCGCTGTTGAAGTTTCACTTACTTTTTGTGTTTGAGCAGGAGTGTTTGTCTTGCTTGCTGCCCCATTTTTCTGATTACTTTTTACAGTTCTCATAATCTTTTGATTTGTGCCTGATAATTTGGTTTTGTGTATCAGACGGATTAAGTAATAAATCATCGGAATTGGCTTAATTCCCAGGCAAGGAAAAAGCCAAAGGGGCACGTTGTCACAATGGAGGAATTCAGCTATGAAGCAAATCCATTGTGGTCCATTTCACAACGGAACCGAGGCTACCTTAGCCGTAGGAATAAGCAAAATGAAGCGATGAAATATTTAATATGAATGGGGTAAATAGAAAAACGGCGAAGCCAATAAGGCTTAAAAGAGACCAAAATAATACAGCAAAAGTTGTACCTATGTTGTACCAACTATAAGACAACGCAATAAATGTAAATGCTCAAAAACTACAAAAGCCGCTATAAAAGCGGCTTTTAATCTAGTAGCGAGAGAGGGAGTTGAACCCTCGACCTCAGGGTTATGAATCCTAATTTTACTGGTTTAATATGATCTCATATATGCTTAAAGACCTTATTAAGAAGCACTTTCAAGACATTACCAATACAGAGCAAAACACAGTAAAACGATTATTTTTCGACCTATTTTCGACCCAAATTTCGTAACTTTACACTACAAAACAAAGGTTGATGGCTAGTGTAAAGATTATTCTACGAACAAAATCCAACAAAGACGGCTTACATCCTCTTGCCTTGCAGATCATCAAAGGCACCAGTAAATCTATCTCACATTTAGGTCATGCAATAGACCCAAAGTTTTGGGATAAAAAGGAAAGGCGTGTTAAAAAGTCACACCCTAATTCGAGGCGTATCAACAACCTCTTAAGTGTTAAGCTGGCCGAAGCAGAAGCAAAGCTTATTGAGTTTGAAGTTGATAAAAAAGATATATCGCCGAAGGTGATTAAAGACAATATTAAAACCAAGCCTTCCAGCTTCTTTAGTCTTGCTAATAGCTACATTGAAAATTTGGATCAGAGTGGAAAATATAATCGTGTAAACACCGAAAAACCACGCCTAAAACATTTTAAGGCGTTCCTAAAAGAAAGGGACATCTCTTTTCAGGAAATTACTGTCGACCTTCTAAACCGCTATCGAGCTTACCTCAAAGGTGTACGAAAAGTATCTGAACGCACCATTATCAATCACCTTATCCTTATACGGACGATTTTCAATCTAGCCATTAAAAGCAACATTGTGGATGCAAAATATTATCCCTTTGGCAAAGACAAAGTACCGATTAAGTTTCCGCAGTCTATCAAGATCGGCCTGAACAAAGAAGAAGTAGAGACCCTTGAACAGCTTGATCTCTCCTCCACCCCACATTTAAATCATGCTCGAAATGTATGGTTGTTCTCTTTTTACTTTGCCGGAATGCGTGTATCTGATGTCCTTAGACTAACTTGGAATGACTTTAAGGATATGCGCTTGCATTATGCAATGGGTAAAAATAAAAAGGCCGGGTCGCTCAAAACCTCGGAAAAAGCACTCAGAATTCTAGAACAATATCGGCATAGAGAAGATACATATAGAACTGTATTTCCTGAACTAGACCGCATTGAGGATTTGAAGAATGAATATGATGTTCAGAGAATAACTTCTTACGAGGACAAAAAACTCAATACAGCCCTAAAAGAAATCGCCGGCAAGATGAAGCTCAAAAAGAAATTGACCATGCACATTGCCCGGCATACTTTCGGCAATATATCCAGCGACAAAATCTCTATTCAAATGCTGCAAAAGCTATACCGTCACAGCTCAATCACAACCACGATTGGCTATCAGGCTAATTTCATCCATAAAGATGCCGATGATGCGCTGGACGCTGTGATTGGCTAGTTCGGTAACTATCCCCAAAATTTCAAACAATTAAAAGAGAATATATCATTATACATCTATTAATTGCTATACTTTAATAATCTAATATTAAATAACAGAAGTCTACTAAAGAAACTAATAAATTAGACATTTCGATAAATACAATATACAAATAGCTAACTTCTAGCTTTGAATTACAGAATTTACAAATGTATCATCAAAACCTAATTTTTCTCTATCGGCATATAGTCTCTCACAATAATTTTTAGCAAATGCTAAAGAGTAAGGCTTCCATAAATGAGTTTGTAACTGCTTAATGATATCTAAATAAACTGGATCATCTAATATTTCTAACTTGTCATTTGGGATAAAATGTTTGAAAATAAAGTCAAGACCTAGAATAAAGTCCAATGGTGGGTGCATCAGCCTTGGAGTTCTCATTAATATCGAATCGCCAAAGTTCTTAGTTTCATATAGTTTCTCTAAATGATAACCTCCAAAAGTCCAATGGTATATAGGATGAGTATATTTACCCTTACTACCATCCCCATCCAAATGTCTATCTAAATGCCAAGAGGTAGTATAATTGCCAGAATTAATAATAATATTAAACTCTTTAAGCTGTACCATTGGGTCTTCAATTTGAGTAAGGGACTTTTTGATTTTTATTTCATCTTTGACATGTAATATAACCTCTAGTTCATTTAGATCTCTAGGAAATGTATGACCAGGAATCCAAGACCTAGATAGTTTGATTTTTATTGGTTCTGAGGAGTAACTAAAAATCCCGTCATCATCACTAATTGTATCTCTTATACCTTTTAGTACTTCTGGGTAAATATGAATACTATATAGTTGATCTTTATGTTTCTCCAATATTTTTAAATATTCATTGATGACATGGTGGAAGTTCATATATCTTTTTTATTGTTCATTAAGGCTATCGAATATTGCCTGTTCGTTCGCACCAAGCACCGCTTTAATATCTTTAGTATTACGTTCCTCAGACATTAGATATGCCATAGAAATATAAGAGGGCTCATGCCAGACGTATTTGGGTTGCTCAAGTGTTCGTAGACCATCAGCGCTTTCTAAGGGATAATTAGATAGTTTACATTTATACCAAAACGTATTATACTTATGATGTTCAGGCAATTCCAGCGGAGTTAATTCTTTCAACTTAAAAAAAGTTTTGAGCTGCTCTGTTCTATCTTTTGCTGACGTAATTTTTATCCCTTTTTTAAATTGTTCCTTCCACCAAAATAATAAGTCTTTTTGCCACCACCTATCAAATGCAGTAGAGAGGACACCATTATATTTAAACAGTTTTGATAGTTGTTCTAATAAAACTGGCCAATCAGCAGATTTTTCTTTATCTACTCCTAAGCGTATAGCTAACAAGTCTTCATCAATCAACAATCCTGTTTTTTGTATTATTTGATAAAACAAGAAGATAGCTTTCTCATGAGATGTGGCAAATGTGTTATAAGTAGATTGTATTGCAACAAGGTCTGTTTCTAAATAATCAGAAGCTCCTAGTAAATCTTTTAGAGGAACACCCGCATTTAATAATTGATAAGCTTCAGCAAAACTTACAAATTCAAGAATAGTATTAGGAAGAGAAAGCTCTTTATGCTTGTTATATCTTTTATCAAACAGATCAATACTAGTTCTATCAAAAAAGCCTCTTAATTTATCATCAGTAGAACATAGTAGTATAGGAAGGTCTTTTATTTGACCCGCCTTTACAGCTGTTCTAATAGTTTGTGCTAAATCAGACCCATAATACTTAACATTATTCTCCTCGCCTTTGGAAAACTCCAATTTTAAGTCTAACAATAATCCATCATATTGATTAAGATACTGTTCTCCGATGAGCGTATTCACTTGCTCATTCCAAGTATTAGGTTGTTCATGTTTAACCTCTAGCTGTTTGGGTGATGCGTTTAAAAGTTTGTTTATGCCTTCCACCTTAGCCTTTGTTTCATCGTCGATATATAAGTATTTAATAGCCATGCGTTTTTAATTCGTCTATAGTTGCTAATGGTAATTCGATGCGTATGTTGGTTTTATAGTTTTGTGCCGGCTCACTAACTGAAATAGCCCCTTCTCTATTTTTCACCATCTGCTTAATGATATAAAGCCCCAAACCAGTACCGGTTCCTATATCATTGGCTGCAGCCTTAATAGGATCATATGTTGTAAAAAAAGCATCAAAAACTCTTTCTTTATACTTACTAGGAATTCCAGTGCCATTATCTTGAAATTCAAGTAACAAACTTTTTCCATCACTAGAGCGTTCCGCGCGAATTAATATTTGCCCTTTCTTTACTTTCGACTTATTGATCGCCTTTTTAGCATTAGAATATAAGTTTTGTAGAATCGTATTCCATTCGGATGGATGCATTGGTGTCGTAATCAAATCCTTACCTTTTGCGTTAAACACCAACTCTATTTTTCTTCTATCAAGATCAGAATTTGTAATTTCTCTAAATTTCCCTACTACTTTTCTTATATCAATCGGTTCTAATTGTCTTATAACATTCTTTGACAGTGACTCATCAAAATAAGAAGTATATGCTTCTAGTGAATCAATTACTTCCTCCATATTTTGCAAGTCGTCAAGCAGATTATTATCTAATTCTTTTTTCAGCAGGTCAGAAATGTATCCTTTTAAAGAAGGTATTATCTGTTGAATTTCGTGAACAAACTCTGCAATAGTAAGCCCTGTACCTGCGAGCACTCTCATCATTTCCAGTTCATTAACCGCAGCATTAGTTTCATTTACAAATTTCTTCGTTGCTTGTTCAAGTGCAATAGTAGCCTTTACCTTATCTTGTTCCGGGGCATCTGGATCTGATAAAGTTTTAGCTGCATCTTTTAAATCTTCTGCTATTTGTTTTACAGAACTAGATGTGGCTGATGTTTTTTTGTCAGGGTTTGCCGCTTTAAATTCATCTGTAGTGCGAAACCAAGAAGAAAAATTGGTAAACCCTTGTATTAAGGCTGAAGACACAAACTGCTGCATTTGTTCAAAGGCTTTTTTTTCAATAAGCCCTTCACGTCCAGCAGCCTCATCAAAGACTTCCCCTTCAGGGTCAGTCAACTGTACAAAACCTAATAACCTATTATTCTTAAATGGGACACCTTTGCCTATTCTGGCATTATTTTCAATACTAAGCCAATCGTTATCAACATTACCATATTTTGCGACCCTAAAGCCGTTCCTGTATAATTTAACACCACCGTTTCTATTTAAATAATCTAAAATCACTTTGAGTTCTGGCTTTGTGATACCATAATATAGGTTTCTATCACCGCCAATAAAATAGTAAACTTTAAAAATAATTTTTGACCCTTTTAGCAATTCAAATGGGCTACCATCAACAATTATTCTATCATTTAGGCTTTGTTCTTCACCATTAATTTTGAAAGTTTTTGAATCTATACTACAATGTCCATCACCATTTTTTCCTATATATCCAGTAAAGGTTACCAAGGCTCTATCAAACATCATAATCTGTGCATCAGCTACTTCATCCCAATCTTTTTTTTCTTCATCCCTGCGAAAGAACTGAACTTCAAATCCTTCATTTTTATCTTGTTCAACTACTCCCTTATTCCCTTTAACTTTCAATAGGTTAGGCTGCAACAACTCAGCTACATACCGATAAACTCTCTTTATGTCTGCTTCTGACCATCGTTCTCTCAATTCATCAATAATTAATGTTGTTCCAGACTCTTTGTCGTCTAGTCTTTCTACCTGTTGTAATTTATTTTTAACTTCTCGTATTTCTTTATCAGTAACATAATTATCCCAATCTATTACTAGCTCATACCCTATATTTTCATCCGAAGTTTGAGTTTGAATCCGAAGTTTCTCGCCAAGTCTTTGAGTGGAAAATCGCCCAATACCTTTTCTACCTGCTTTAGGTCGTTTATACTTCTCAGAAACAGAGTTATGTAATTTATCAGTGGTTGCAAGGCGCATAAAACCTTTAATAATCTGCTCTCTATTCATGCCTACTCCATCATCTACGATGGTCAACGTCCCTCCTTCTTGCCAAGCATTTTCGAAATACAAACTCACAACGTTAGCATCAGCATCATATGCATTTTTGATCAGTTCAGCTAAAGCTGTCTCTGATTTAGCAACTAACTCAAGTCCTAACCTATTTATGATACCCGCATCTACTGTAAATGATATATCTTCACTCTTCAGCATTAATTATTAGTTATTGTACAAATAAAAGGCCTTTCTTAACATTATTGAATATGAAATCGATCCCTGTTAGGGATTTACTAGTATTGAACTCTTGCGCTATTTTCTTTAACCCATGATCTAGATGGATTTTAATGTACTTAGGTACATCTTTGTCTGTTTTGTAAATACTATAATGCGTACAGATCATTGCAATATAGTGAGGCAAGAATTCACCTAGTAACGTTTTCTTAGAATACTGTTTCCCTTTAGAGTCTAAAGCATCTGTCGGTTTAAACTTTTCACCAGTAGATAAAGAATAGCCTATTGCAATTCTAGCGATCACATTTTCAGCTCCTAGATTTAGCTTACGGGTCAATTCAGCTACTACAACTTTGTTTTCAGCAGAAGTAGTTATCGTATTAAACGCGCTCATATATCCTTTTTGTTTCCTGAAATAATTTATCAACCTTCACCTCTACTATTTCTGAGGAATACTCCTTCTTATTATTTATTAGATATGTTGCTTTTACTCTTGGCAACAGCAAATCATATTCAGGTTTAGTTAATTCTTTTTCGACTAATGGGAATAATACTACTTGATCTGAAATTCCGGGATAGAATTCAGCAATAATATTTTTCGCATGTTGCGTATCAAACTTTTGCAATGGGGAGTCGATAAATACAGGAAACTCAATATTAGATT
Organism: Bacteroidia bacterium; assembly: GCA_030429205.1. Lineage (GTDB taxonomy): Bacteria > Bacteroidota > Bacteroidia > Chitinophagales > Chitinophagaceae > UBA5543. The sequence goes on along the minus strand of JAUICZ010000001.1, from coordinate 1,108,738 downwards.
CATCAACAAGTGACTTTAATAAGGCTGTAGCGTACAGTTGCTGCTCACCTTTTGAAAGTGTTTCTTTTTCAATTTCTTTGCCATTGTTATCGAATAGCTTTATATCAATAAGGTCTTCTATTATTTCAACCTCTACATTGTTAACAAAGCCTTTTTTGTGCATAAGTTCATTCAACGTCGTTTTTATTCTATCTTCTAAGGAAGATTTTTTCTCTTCTTTCAGCCTATAAATAAAAGTTTCTAACTCCTTGACCAATCGTTCAGCAGTCTTATCTTTTTCCTTATCCACTTCATAGACTTCTATTTTTTTACCCAATGCCGAAAGTATAGCAGTTTTGCGTATTAACTCTTTTTGAAGTACTCCTACATCAACATTTAACTTCAAGACTTTTGCATCAATTTCATCAATCTGATTATCTACTTGTGTTTTCTGTTGTCTTATTTCTTTAATGAGCAGGTCATTCTCTTTTGTTTCAGCATCGGCAAGCTCTCTTATAATTTTATTATACGAGTTACGATTGCGCTTATATTTCTTAGTAATTTCTTTTATTGATAAAGAATAAGAGAATCTCAAATTGTTATAAACAGCTTCTACCTCTTGTTTTTCTTCATCAGTAAAGTCCAGCAAGACTGCGTTCTCATGATTATCATTGGATTTACTGAAATGTTTAATTGTACGATTTTCAACAAATGTTGCTAACTCTTTTTGTGTCACTAAAGGCAAGTTTAGCTGTTTTGTTTGTTTAATTAAATCTGCCTTTATCTTCTTTGCCTTTGCTTTTATAATAGCCGCATTAAACGCCCCTGTCTTATTTTCACTTTCTTTTAGTATTTGATTCCTAGATTGCTCGAACAATTTACCTGCAAGTGCGAATGGAGCCAAATCTAATAATGACTTGAATTGGCTTTTAACTTCTATATACTCTTTGGCTAGCTGATCTTTATCCTTTCTCATTTTTTTGAGTCCGTCGACCGTCAAAGAGTTTCCTTCTCTAATCAGCTTTTCTTGATATTGTTCAGACTTTTTCTTTTTGATATCTTTTTCTTCCAATAAGTCTTGAACCTGATCACCGTATTCAGTAATAAGATCTTTTGCATTAGTCACTTCTTTAAGCAGTTCTTTATACTTAGTCCTTTCCTTATTTGTAGGACTATCTTTCCTTAGTCGTACACGTAAGTCTTCAAGGTTTGTCTTTAAATCTTCATATTTTTTTATTCCTAAAACCTCAGAATATGCTTTGCTTAATTTTCTTTTATCGCTAATAGACTTGATTTCTGCTAAAGCAACAATTTTTTCTGCATCAAAAAAGAAGAACTTTGCTATTTCTTTTGGAAGAATAAAATCGCTGATAAAAATTTCTTGACCTACTTCTCTGGTTAATTCATTTTCCATTCCATCTATCAGTATTTCTATTCGCTCAGATTGTTTTGTCGTATTAAAAGACCTTATTACTTGGAGGCTATTGCATATAAGAGAAGGGATTGAAATATCAGAAATATCAATGGTTACACTATAGGAATCTTTCCCTTCTTCCTGTGCTAGTTTATTCAAGTTACTACTTGCATATTTCCTGTATCCACCTACTTCGTATATCTCTGTTTTAAATTTATCATCAACATCAACCATTTGCTTCCCGTATAAACACCACACCAAAGAGTTCAATAATGTTGTTTTACCAAAACCATTGTTCCCAGATATAATATATACATTTTGGATGTCGTCTTTACGAAAACAGACCTCTTGTACTCCATTATATATCCTATAGTCGCTTAAGGTTATTTTACTAATATGCATCTATTTAGGATTTTCTAAAAACTTTTCAATTTGGTTTTCTAAAACAGAATGAACACCTCTATTATTCATCAAGATGGTCTTTGTTTTTTGTATTTCTAGTAAGTTATTGATTAAATCAAAGTCTTCTGGAGTCTTACTACATATCATTTTAAGCAGTTTCCGTTCATAAAGTATATTGTCATTACCCGCATCAATCTCAATGGTCTTTCTATATACTTTTCGATAAATTTCAGCTACATTGTTGGTAAAAAGATTATCCCTGTACCATATAACCTGAATTGCTACTAATTCCTGATAGTTGATCAGTATTATGTCAGGCTGTTCTTTCTGAATTTCATATTGTGCTTTGAGTAATGACTCTAGTATTTCAGCTCTGAAATAAGGTTTATAAGGTCCAAGAACACCTTCTGTAATTTTTCCGTTTCTTCTACGTTTCTCTCTTTTTGACTCATCATCTCTTGATGCTGCCAACACATCCCTTAAATCAGACAAAGGTTCCATCCATTCCTCACCATTATCAATTAAGGCTTCCATCGATCTATCCTTTTTAACAACTGTACATACCCAACAACCAAACCTACTATTTCCGCAAGAAGGGGTAGTTATATCTATTACTAATGGACAATCTCCTCCACTTGCATTCCTATAAAGAGTAACTAAGTTTCGATTTGCGGCGCCCCATGGGGAAGGTACATTAATTAAGTATTCCCAGACTTCTTCTGTGAGAATATCTTTAATAGGCGGAAAAACATATGCGTTAGGCAATATATGCTTTCTAAGGCGCTCCCCTTCTACTTCATATTTTTTCATTGACTTTGCCCTACTCGAGCTTTCATCGCTTCTTGTACCTAATAAAATAATAACTTCTCCACTCTCGCTTATTTTGTCCAGTATAAACCGAGTAGTTGGATTGATTTTCATCCGTTCAGTACACCAACGAAATATACTGTTTGGTGCTGGATAACCTTTTCCTATTAGGTTTACCCAGAATGTTTCTTCTAGTTTAGGTATAGTCCTATTGACCGTAATCGGCATTGATTGCTTCATGGCAGCAATCTCAATCTTTTTTAAGACATCTTCTGTATAATCAAGGATTTTAGGGTTTTCTACCAACGTGTTATTACAAACAATATGAATTTTACGTGTTAGTAATTCTTTAGGATATTTTTTTAATGCGTACCACACCAATTGCAGCAGCATTGTGGAGTCTTTCCCCCCGCTGAAACCCAGTATCCATGGTCGCTCATTATCATCTTCAAAATACTGTTCTTGTATCTCTTTTATTATGGCATCAACTTTCTCTTTCATTACTCTTAATATTACTCAAAAATAACAAGTTGAATTGACAAATTACAAGATACTCTTCCACACTACACTTACAACACAAACCACTAATAGCCAAACAGTTAAAAAGACATAATATTATTGCTAGATGCTAATGTTAACAAGTAACATCTATTAATACTAAGGCCATATTCTTTTACATTTCATAAGATTGAATATAATTCTTTATTATTAGAATCAGCATTTGGGCAAAAAAAAATTTAATATTGATTCATTAATTGTATCTAATTAGTTTTTTTTCAAAAAGACCATATATACGAGTATTATTAAGCCTACCCATCTGGTTGCCAATCTTGTATTTTCTAACAAATTGAATTATTATTTAGTCGTACACACATAAGACTCCAAACACAGAATGCTTAATGAGCATGCACATCCTTGAGAATATAGTACTTACATCTATAGTTTAACCCAACAAAAACATCTGTAAGTGATTAGCGAAGCATCAATTTTGCTGAGAATGATGTCGAAAAAATCGACACTTATATTAAAAAATGCATGATATCTTCTTGCAAAATGGAATATCTTTCAAAAAAGTTAGCAGAATATAATTTGTGGCTTTTTTTGTTCATATGCAAACGTCGGTTTACCCATGAACAAATATCGCAATTCTGCTACGAGACTTCGCGCTTAACACATTTTCAAAGAGCTTGATTTCATGCGGGTTTAAAGGTTAAAACACACCTTGAAACAATCGGCTATCCAACCAATTTCTGTTCAAAGATAAACCGACGTTTATGAGTGAACGGGAGGTGTAGCCCAGTAATCGATGTTGTAATAAAAGCTGTGCATGTATGAAACGGGCGATCACATACTACAGAGTGTCAACGCGAGCCCAAGGCGATAGCGGCCTTGGACTTGATGCTCAAAGGACTGCTGTTTCCCGTTTTGTCAAAACACAGGGTTATAAACTACTACAAGAGTTCATTGAGGTGGAGTCTGGTAGAAACAACCAACGCCCTGTACTACAATTGGCATTAGAGGCTTGTAAAAAAAATAGAGCAACCCTACTTATTGCCAAACTGGACAGGTTAAGCCGTAGTGTAGCCTTTATCTCAAAGCTTTTAGAATCCGGTGTTGATTTTATAGCCGTTGATAATCCCAATGCTGAAAAATTTGTCGTCCATGTGATGGCTGCTTTTGCTGAACATGAACGCGACCAGATCAGTATCAGGACAAAGCTGGCACTGCAAGCTGCAAAGCAAAGAGGCGTACAGCTCGGTGCAAACGGCAAGTATGTACTCTCCAAAAAGAATAAGAAAAGGGCTATTGAGTTTGCCCTGAAGCTTAAACCTGTAATCACAAAGCTGAAACAAAATGGCATTACCAGCGTAAGAGCCATCACCAAAGCTTTGAACAGACGCAGGATCAGAACAGCTACAGGTGGTAAATGGTATGTCAGCACGGTTCATAAGCTATTACAACGCATTAAAGACAATGAAGAAACTTAAAAAAACGTTTAAAACATCTGTTATGGGTGAACAACAGGAAAATAAAGATAGTGCATTAGGAGCAATATTAGCCACTATTGGGGCAGTTGCGGCTTTGATTAGTGGTAATGCTCAAGATATGTCTGCTGGTGCAATCATTATGCTTATGCTCATTGTAGGTGTTATTGGCTATGGCATCGGCAGATGGGTGGATACTGATCGTCCGTGTCCTATTTCTGATAGCAGCCATTATAATGCTCCTGACGAATATGGTGATTAGGCGATTTGCCTGGGAACTACTCTCTACCATTTTTAACCAATAGCAAGCCTAACTGAATGTAATATTCTATAACACATACGCTATAAATAATAAAGTTATCTAACACTTTGGTCACAAATATTAAAATATTAAGAATATGGAATCTATTTATTGCTGCGCCACACATAAAGGTGGTAAAGTAAGAGCGTACAAAAAGGATTTTGTTATGGCAAACGCTCTAAAACAATACGGATTACCGGTGGCAATAAGCTTGCTTTCGCTTTTGCCGCTAAAGGATACGTTTGCCCAAAGCAATGATGTGCCCGGTGATGACGTAAAGTCTGAATGGGTAGTAAATGGGAATAAATATATCTCACCTGGGGCTTCCGCTTTAAGACATTCTGAAAGTGGGACATCTCTTGGCTTGATTGTACATCGAGGTCAAAATGATTTTGATAAATCCGAAAGTGAGATGGTAGCCAAATTTGAAGCGTACATGCAGAGACAAGGCATAAATGGGAAGGTCTTTATTGAGACTATACCCGAAAATAAATTCTCACAGTTCATGATTTACGTGAATGGGGAAACGCCTACACGTAACCCTGTATACAGTAATGAATTCATGAAATTGTTACCACAAATGATACAAAAGCAGAGAGATTTGGATGATAATAGGCTCGCTGCACGCCAAAGCTGGTCACTCAACCAATAATACTATCCCCCGGGTGTGAAGGGTGACTTCGTTTGTGCAGATGCCGTCATCGTATTATCTGATACATCTGAAAATAAATCATCAATATCAGAACTGTTTTCTTGGGTCACTATAGAGTCAGGTGTCTTTTCCACTCGAGCTTCTATCCGAGCTTCATCAACCTGTTGCCCCAGTTCAGGATACTCACTTTGATACTTATTAACTACATCATTTTCATACTTATTCAAAATCTGTTGAGCTTGCAGCTCGTATTGATCGGCACTTAACCCATTGGCACGTCTTAATCTTAAATCTTCAAAATCTTGTGCTAAATCAAGGCATTGTGTCTCCAAGTCATTTGCAGCACACTCATAATCTGCAACTTTATATTCACGCTGGTGAATATCTTCATCAAGTTTTGCATTATCCTGATTGGCTTTGTCCATTTCCTGTGGCACATGCTGCTCCATTAAAACAGCTAGTGGCATATCATCTGACACATTCACGCCGCGTTTACGCAATTCAGACAACACGCCTGATTTATCAACTTTTTTGCCCTTCTTGTAATCTTCTAGCCAGCGTTCGGCCTTACCCACAAAACGGCTGTTTTCTTGCATACGCTCGGTTTCTTTGAAGATAATATCGCGCTCTAGGGAGACCTGTTCACGGAACTGTTTAGCCATGTCTTTCATTCTTTGCATCATTTCATTCATGCTATTTTGATATTCTTGAATGATGTCTAGGAATGAACGTTTAGGTTTCTTCTTTTTATTATCACCGCTATTGCTATAGCGTGCATCTTCTGGTGCGTTGTTGAGCTGTTGCAGTCCAGCATCTCCGGCATTTCCGACACGGCTTAATTCATAATGAGTTTTGGAGGCACGATCTTGCGCGGCATCTTTACCAGCAACTTCTAAAACGTCACTGCCAATTTCAGCTTTTGTATTGAAGAGTTTACTGTATTTCATTGCTGTTGCACCCTCTACCCACTGTTTGTCTGTTAGCTCGGGGCTGATTTTTATGCCCTCTATTATCAATCGCCTTATATTCCAAAGACTATTTAATTATAGAATTTTGAGGTTTAAATGGAGTAAAGTTTGCATAGCATTTAGGTCAAATTTTATCTATTATTTCAATGTGTTATGCCAGACAACAAGCAAGCATTTGAAATGAATTTATCTAAAATTTTAGGTAATATTTTTTTCGTCATGAATGCCAAAACAGATGCTTCTATGCTATGATGTTCTAATGTCAGAATCTACCTCTCCAAAAGCTATTCGCATACCCATTTCAACAAGACGATTGCTAAAGAAACGGCTAAAATCTACTCATAAAACCATAGTAGAATTGTTTACTGATACTGAATTGCCAGAAGGGTTAAACAGCGAATATTTATACAGCTTCTTTCATAATAATTTAAGAGACATGCGCGATGATTATTTAAGCGCTATCATGTTGATTTGTAATGAAAATTTTGAAAGTGGAGAGTATAAAACAGATAATGATTATATCGACAAAATTCAAACGGAAATTAAGCGCACGAACATATCGCCTACAGAGATGGTTAAGAGAAACAAGCGCATGAATAGGAATCCAATGGTGACGATGCAAAGCATATATAACTGGATCAATGGACGGTACAATAAGGCGGACTACCTCAATCTTAGCCGCGCCGTTGATTTATATGCAGAAATACCAGCATCCAATCAACAAGAGCATTGAACATAATTACACCCTAGTGTTATATTATTAAAATCTCATGCATTTTCATATTCATCATAACTGTTCATAGTGAACACATAAATTGAACATAGCTAGTCAGTTTGTTATAATAATTATGTGAAGACCCTATCGAAAAAACTTTTGATGCCAATATTTAGGGCACTCTCTAAGCCAGGCATTGGAAATCCTCATACTCCATACGAGAATGAGCTTCTGCTTGCTGGTGTAAAACCGACTGCAATCATGGCAGATGAGGACGTATCATTAGAGCTTAAAAGTGCCATTTTATCGAAGAAGGTCATTGAAGTAGGACACAGAGATTTTGAGGTAAACTACAAGCTATTTTATAACCCCCAATATAAATCAAATGCGCAAAAAGCTGCTGCGATATATCATTCATTCTGGAAAACCAAACATATAAACCAATCAGACGAGTCCTTTTTAAACTCATTCATTGAAAAACAAACTCGCCGAGCAAATAGCATTCAAGAGCTTTTTTTCAAAAATTCAATAGAGCAAAAATTAATAAATGGACAGTTAATGAGTATTGAACCTGTAAGGTATGTAAACGGTATCAATACTAAAGCTTTGGATGAGGCTGAACATGAGGGCGCTATTAAATCCATAGATCTTATAAAAAGAGAACGTCTATACGTTTTGGCACAACCAAATAAGATTGATGATGGCAAAGAATTATTCTCACGATATTTTTGTGACAGTGAAGGTTACCCAAAACTAAGCGAGCCCCATGAATTCAATACAAGGGTAGGTAAATTGCTGGGATACTCTGAAAGTGACATTCAATATTGTAATAACGCTAGTTCTAATAAAGCTTTTGTAAAACTCATGAATATAACAACACCATTGAGGTTATACGCACGAAAAACTGTGTTATTAAATGATCATTTAACTATCGACTAATATTCACCTCGCCCTAAACATACACTACACCTATTATTCCCGATAAAGCCTGATTGAGCACAGTTATAACATGGGATTTTTCTCCGCTGATTAGAGTTTGATTGAGTTGTACGTGACCCAGAATTCCTGTTCCTATTTTGTGGTCGCTTCGGTGCATTATTTGTATTAGATGAACGCCCCGATGATGAAATAGCAATCAAAAGAATGATACCTATAAAAACAATAATACCTGTTGAACTCATATAATAAATATAACGAATCTTAAGTTTCTAAAAAAATCTTTGTAAATGATCAGCCAAATAAAATGGTGGGTGCTCTGCATCATTGGGGTTTACAACATACAGAGCACCCTTACCGCACATGGGGGAAACCATTGCGATTAACTTGTTATTGTTTGAGCAAGTTCGTTGCGACGCTCACCCATACTCTTAATCCATTCCTCACAAATCGGGATGCAAATATCATAAGCCTTCATGCGCGCTATATCCCAGAATACACTGGGCGGGATGCTCTCCCCCCTATGCTCACTACCATATTGGCTCTTAATCTGTGTAATAAGGTGAGTGATGATGCGCTGCTCATAAAACGCTAAAAAGTCCTTGATATCACTACGGATATAATGCGTGGTGATCATGCGCTCAATATCCTGTTCTATATGAGCTTGGGGTTGTTTTAGTACTGTGCTACCCATTGTGCCTCCTAGTTTAAAGATGAGGGCACGTTATAGTGCTGCCTGATCTTCTTATTGAGTTCCCTATTTCTTGCTACAAAAACTTGAGCCGCTTTTTGCTTTATAGGTAGTTGCAAGCAATCAGGGATATTGGGTTCGTCGTATGCTTGTTGGTAGGCTGCTCTGATATTCTCTGAAAGGTAGCCCATACACAGATCACTGTTTAATGCCAGTATATGGTCTGTATTTAATTCATAGTCATAAGTAGACAGGGATTCCAGTCGCTCTACTGCTTCAACCTCTTTTTCATCCCGGTTGACAGGATCATACTTTTTACTCTTCATTTTACCCACACAGTTAGTTGATGTTTATTAGTTCATTCAATTATAGGTGGAGGAAAACAGCTTTAATAGAACTGATTTTCACCCACACTGAAATTTGGTAACATACACCACATTAATAATGCAAGCATTTTTTTCGTTAATGCCACTTGTACTGAAATAAACGAAGCCTTATAAAGGCTTATCCAGTTATACACAGAGGTAAATATGATCTCATCTATTCAGGCTTTATTGGCAAGAACAATGCTTCGGCTCTCTCAAAAAGAAGTCGCCCAAGCCCTTGGTATGGCTCATACCACCTTATCTAATATTGAAAATGGCACCAGTGATGCACCCGCCTCTAGATATCATCAAATTCAAGCCTATTATGAACAAAGGGGCATTGAGTTTCTAGAAGGGAATGGTCTAAGAGAAAGACGCTCCTACATCAAACGCTATAATGGCATTGAAGGGTTTCGGCTGTTTATGGATGATGTTTATCAAACGGCTCAAGAATATGGTGGGCCGATCTGCTTATTCAATTCCAGGCCGAGGATATGGCAGGAGTTACTAGGTGAAGATTGGTATGCCATGCACGCCAAACGTATGGAAGCCTTGAAAGACAAGATTACAGTGCGTATCGTTGTGCCGGAAGGGGAACAGCATTTTATTCTTGGGCTAGCCCAACACAAATGGTTTCCTAAAAAGAAGCAATGGCAGGAAAAAGTATTTTATGCCTATGGGCCAAAATTGGGCTTTTTAGATTTTAGTAACGACCATGTGGCTATATCCGTTTTGCATCAGGCAGATTTTGCCGACGAGTTCAGGCTACTCTTTGATATTGCCTGGGAGCATGTAGCCTTCGAGCCACCTGAATACGGAGGTAATGAATGAGCATCAAAAACATAAACGATCTTCTTAAAGTTAATTTTGTCGCGGCATTAATTAATAAGATTTGTGGACAGCGAATTGAATTGATCCAAAGACCAGCTTCCTATATTGTTCGTAGTACTCAAGAAAAAGCACCTGACCTAAGCAGAGTTCTGATATTGCCTCCCAAGGGATACACTGCCAATGCCTACCTGCAAACTAATGCTCACGATGAGGCATTGAAAGCTACGATAAAAATTCATGGAGGAGTCCGGGAAGGAAAGCATTATTTCAGCACTTTAAAGGACTGTTTATTAATGGTCTCCTTCAACAAATCTGCTGGAGTGAGCAACTTAAACAAACCGTATGTAGTTTTTGATGACTTGAACACTAAGGGGCTTACAGCCAGCTTTCATTCTGCAAACACACCTCCATTTAGCGTAGTCAAACCTAATGGGATTGGATTTTATCATAATCTAATCAATCAAACTGAGGACTGGCTGGTGTTAGAACTAAAAAAAACCTTAAGAACTCAAAGGTCACCAAAGCTAAAACAACTCACCAAAGGGTTGACGGCAACAACTGCCTCCTTACTGCACCAAACCTACGAAGCTATTATTACTCATGGTGATGAATTATTTCAGAAAGAGCCTGTGCTCATTCAGGAGTTAGAGCAACTGCCTATACAGGTTAGTCTTCCTGCTTTAATAGAGATGCTATATGCCTATGACACAGGCAAGCATGAAGCTTGTACTGCTTTTGCGCTCATATTAAAAGTCGGCAAGCAAGCACCTAGCTATACGGTTGAGTTACTACTTGAAAAGATGCAACAAAACGAAATGCCCTCTTATTATGGAGAGCAGCTTGTTGAAAAAATCAATCGATTTGGGTTATAATATTCACATAGTCAAACTCTGAAAACTCACTTATCTATAAACCTCTGGTTATTATCTCAAGAAAGGTTTTGTGGCTAATCAGCAGAAGGCACTTCAATTTATTATCTTTACTATTAATACCCACAAATCATACACACACATGGATAAAACAGCCCTATATAGGAACAGTAATTCTCTATTGCACAATACAGGCAAAGATCACCCGGAACGTCCTGAGCGTTTGTCAATTGTATTGGATATGTTGGAAAAGGCTTATCCTCAAGATACCCAAAACAATGTAGTATGGGTTAATAGCCCCAAAGGGACTCGTGAACAAGTGCTTCTTGCTCATACACAAAAATACTTTGAACATTTACAAGAAATTGATGCCACGTTACAAGAAGGGGACGCCCCACATAATGTTGATGAAGATACTCGTATTTCCCATGGCTCGTTTGATTCAGTACTTTATGGGGTTGGTGCAAGTTGTAAGGCAGTAGATGATGTATTAGCAGGTATATATAGAAATGCATTTTGCCTTGTGCGTCCACCGGGGCATCATGCAGTTAGAAATAGCTCTATGGGTTTTTGCATCTTTAATAACATTGCAATAGCAGCTAAATATGCATTAACACAGGCTAGTGTTAACAATGTTGCTATCATTGATTTTGATGTGCATCATGGTAATGGCACAGAAGATATTGTCAAAGATGATCCAAACATCCTGTTTTTCTCCATTCACCAAGAGGATCTTTGGCCATATCAACATCATAGTGATAAAGGGAAGTTCAATAATATTCGCAACATTGCAGTTCCAGTACAATGCAATCCAGAAGTATGGCATGAATTGTTTGATAGCGAGATCATTCCAACCCTCAGTAAATGGAAACCTGACTTTATCTTTATATCTGCTGGGTTTGATGCCCATCAAGATGACTCGCCTAAAGATGCTCTTTTTAACGACCAACCAGGGCGGCAACTCTTATTAGAAAATGATTTTGACCTTATAACAAAGAAAATCATGAGCGTCGCAGACACTCATTGTCAAGGACACGTAGTATCTGTTTTGGAGGGAGGATACAACCCAGATATTTTAGCCAAATGTTGTGTAAGCCACACGCATACATTGTCCAAATGAGTACCAAGCTTATTGAGTATACCTGAGACGGAAGAGGATGTTGAAAGTAATTATCAAAAAAAACTACCTATTTAATTCTGGAGTATTGCCAACCTCTGTCTCCACTCTCTGAAAGCCAAACATGTTTTGAAAATCAATTTGGGACATTTCAGACTCATTTATGTATTCAGAAATCAACTTAGCATCAAACTCTTTTACTGCTAAGGCCCTGTCATCATTTTCACACTGGTAAACTTCCTGATATAGACCAATTGCTTCATCTACATTCCAGTCGTTATAAGAAAGGTTTTTAATAAACTCCATCATGTGAAACACTATTGTTTCTGGACTAGGATTGGGTTCAATATCTTTGATACTATTTATAAAGTCAGTTCTGTATAAAAATTCAAAGATTTTACCTGTAGGTGTTAACTCATACATTTTTCTCTCCAAACTATCAATCTAGAATATCATTCCGATACTGAACTTGCAAGTGATTCTGGCAAATATTTTAGAATAATAGATTTGACATATAAATAAAGTTCATTACTCGTATCTTCATCTAACTCACCATCAAAAGAAGTAGGTATAAACAAGCTTTCCTGCAAGTCTTTATCTCTGGTTAACAACTCAAGTACTTTATCTGAAATCGCACCAGACTCTGATAAAACAATTACTACTTTTGCAAAGGCTAAAGCCCAAGAAAATTTAATTAATTCATAGTCAAAAGAAGTACCATTATCAATAAACAGAATAAAATACCGGGTTGTCTTTATAGCTTTTAAATCTTCAAATAGAGATAAAGAACTCCGATATTTATTTGAGTCGCTTTCCGCCTCATTTACACTAATATTGAGTATAGGTAATTCTGTACTGTTTTGTTTAACTGAAAAATCTTCTCGCAACTTAGTTAGGATCCTATTTGCGCCAACTATATTACTTTTTGAGAGTGTCTCAGGTATTGCAACAGAAAGTTTTGGTGATGGTTTTTCTAGAAACTGTGAAAACTTATCTTGATTGATTGTAATCATCCTCTCGAGATGAGGTAAGTCTACTATTTGATTCAGCCTCTCCGGCAATACAAGTAAATTACTTTGTGATAATGTAAAAAAGCTTCTAACCTCCTCACTAATTTGAGAATATTCAGCAGGATTATAAATAATTGAAAAATTGTCTTCTTTTAGTACTTCATCTTTTATATCAATGGGAATTTCCTCAAAAAGAATATTTCCACTAAGAATACTACCATCCTCATAAGCATTGTACATCCCTAACATGTACTTAGAATTCTTTTCCTTTTTAGTTTGCTTATCATAGAACATCTTGATGTGTAATCTTCGTGCATTGTATTTAGAAAACAGGTCAAATATGACTATATTTTTCCCAACACCAACAGGTATTTCATAATCGCCATAATAATTCATTGGGTTTTCAATTCCTGCATTATATGTATGAACTCTATATTTCTTATTGTGAATTGGATTAGTTGGAGATAAGTCACTCTCTGTGTCTGACATTTCACACATCTTAACAAAGACAACAGCTCTACCTAAAATCGGCTCTCTATTAAAAGCATTAAAGAGAGAAGTAGGCTGATATAAAAAATAGGCATACCACCTTTTCCCATATAAAGATTGGTGTTCGGCTAATATTTCCTCATTAGGTACATCTAAAAGCTCCAGAATAGTTTTAATATATCCTTTTGCCCTCTTAAACAAATCCTGCTTGTCGGTAATTTTGTACCTGAACCTTTTCTTGATATCCCTAGGCTTGAATACCCCCTTACTCAATTCCCTTATGCTAGCTTTGTAATGGCTCATCTCCTGAGGAGTGAACTTGTAACGATTATTAAGTTCAGGCTTCCATTTGCTTATATGAATTCCACCTAAGTCATCTGTCTTCTTATAGACTTTACTATAAATTAAATTCTCTCCCTCATAATATCTGTTCCAGAATTCTTTAATCCCTTCTTCTGAAAATTTAAGATTATCAATAAAATGCTCATCCTCTTTTTTGGAAAATTGTTTATCAACCGCTAGTTGACTCTCTTTATTCATTAGTGACTGATTTTTAGACTCTCATAAATATATAAAACTAGAGACAGGTTTGTGAATTCACAAGAATTCCAAACAATTCACAATTATCTACAAGAATTCAAATAAATATACAACAATACATATAAAACACTTATTACCAACACTTTAAGCAACAATTCGCATATATTTTACTATACCTTTGAGCTGTAATCAAATTAGTTTAACTATGAATCTATTTAAAGCCAATAAAAACAAAGCTGCTAACCAATCGACGATTCATTCCTTTGCGAATGAATACATCAAACAAGCCAGCAAAGGTGGTCTAAATGATGCTTCCAATCTTGATGCCATCAACCAAGATGCGGAAAGAGAAGTAAAAGCAAAATATTCCAGTCGTATCCAAGAGGCTGAGGAAAAACTTGCTAATGCTCGAGCAAACGAAGAGGAAGCAAAAGCCAATCTCTCAATGGAGCAAATCAAAAAAGAAATCGCAGGCGAACATGAACCTGAAAGAAAGAAAAAAGAGATCGAGCACAAGAAGCAAATTAAATTCTTAGAATATGAAAAACTCAAGATTACGTTATTGTATAATCGTTGTATCAACTTCTTAACGGCTAAAGGAATAGACCTTGAGACTTACCTTAATCCTATTAGAAGCCTGCTTGCAAATACCCTAGTTTACATTTTAGTCGGACTTGGCTTTGTTAGTGGTGAGAGCCCTTTGACCTATGCAATTATTATCGACACGCTACCACTACCTATTCACATGGTATATATGTTGACTGTGATGATAGCCGGGCTCTTCTTTTTATCAGCACACTATTTCACCAAAGGAATCGAGGAGGGTAACAAGTTTATAGCTTATACAGCGTTGGCATTCGGTCTTGCTGCGCTAACTACACAAATCGTGCTTAGAGTTAAGTCAGAGGGTCAGCACCAAGCATTACTATCGTTGCTCAATATTGGCATCTACCTGATGAGTATTGTAGTAGCTTATTGGCACAACAAGGATAAGACGCTCTACGGTATCTCAAAAATACTGGATAAATGCACGAAGGATTCTTTCAAAATAGATGCTACCATAGAGAATAACGACTTAGACCTAGAACTCATCAATACGGAGTTTGATGAAAAAGTTAATAAAGGAGCTAAGAAAGAACATAAGAAAAAACTGAGCATTTATGAAACAGCTAAAGCGGCTACCAGAGCTTCGATGCAGCAAAAAAGCAAGGTTCAAAATGAACAGGATACCGTAGCTGAACAAGTTAAATCTGCTGTTAATCAGTCCTGGCATACGGCGAATAGCAATAATCTGGACAGTAAAAAGAAGGCTAATATGCGAACAGCAATGCTCATAGCTGCTTGTGCTACCCTTTCTTTAACCGCCTGTACAGAGACACCAACTACTCATGATATCATTCTAGGGTACGATAAAAGTATTTCTGAATCCGCGTTAGCCAAACAAGACCCTAAAAAAGTTGCGCATTATCTTGTTGAAAAGGAATTACAGCTACATAAGGAAGAGCATCTTTATGATGGTGTGCGTATTACACTGGCTTGTATTGGTAATAGCCCTCGTCCTCAAGGATACACTTTAGAGTTGCCAGCAGGAGCAACCAATACATTATCCAGAATACCTAAACAGCGTAAAGCACTTGTGGATAGCTTTATTAAAGAGGTCTACTATGCCATAGATTCCTTTATGACGAAAATTCCTGCTGATCAAGGAGCAACTTATTGGAGTGCTGCGCAATGTAGTTTTCTTAACCAGCTTAGTCGCTCCGACGCTTCACATAGGTCGATATTCCTTTTCGGGGATGGTTTTGAAACAGGAACGGTGAATTTTAATCAATACAAAACCAGAACAGCCTTTTTAGATGACTTTGAATCTATAACCAATGAACTGAATAACAACTGCTCTATGGGTGATTTACAGGGCATTAAAGTCACCCTCGTTTCCAGCCCCTTAAACCCGAGTCCGGTAATTACCACCCAAGACATCGCTAAGTTTTGGCAATATTACTTGGACAATCACCATCATGCCCAATTTACCGTTACCAGTACCCTCTATTGAAACGGTAAACAGTCATCAGAGTGCCGTCGATAGGCGGCCTCTATCATGGCTGATAATTATCATCACCTTAAACCTATTATCATGAATGTAATCACTTTATCAGAAGACGCTTTTTATTCCTTGTTAAATGAAGTCATAAAATATGTACAAGAACAACATAAGCGACCCGAACAGCGCTTTATCAGCAAGAAAGAAGCGATGCAGCGCCTTGGCATTAAAAGTCCAACCACTTTGCAAAAACTAAGAGATACACAGTCTATACGCTTTTCTCAGGTTACATCTCGTACCATACTCTATGATGTCCAATCTATAGATGACTACCTCAATAAAAAAGCAATAGATACGCTTTAGTCAACCCCTATAAACTTTTATTCATTTCAATTCAAACCTTATTACTATGAAATTTTCATTTGGTTGGCTTTGGTTGTATAGATTACTGATCTTCACGGCCATTGCTTTTTTATGGCTAGGAGTAGTACAACTATTCCGATCTGAACAGCATTATTTCGAGCAACTCCTACCGGGTAGTAACCAGTTATTATTCCGCACAGGAATAATATTGACGAGCCTGTTTCCCTCTATCCAACTTATAGAGGTGATAGGCAACAACCTACTTAGAAAGCTATGGATCAGAAAAGAGTTTTTGTACTTGTTCCTTGCATACATCTATGCACACAATATCAGTCTACACATTTATCCTGTTGGGGAGTCTGTCTACACCTCATACAAACAAATAGGCCTAGAACAACTTTGGGGGCACATTCAGACATACGCCAACTTGTTTTGGTGGCTTATAAGCAGTGCTATTATCATACCTGTCCTCATTCCAATAGTCCCTACCCTAGCTTTTGAATGGTGGCACAGCTTTAAGGATGGTCAATGGTACAGGCAAACCTTTGTTGAGGGCAAAGGATCGGGTAGCAAGTGGGCTAGTTTACATACCATCCATAAATTAAAAAGTAACACTAGCTTTTTCTTAAACAGCAAAGACCTTATTCTGGGTAGGGCTCTTTTTCCCGACGCGCCTAAAACGCCAATTATAAAAGCAGAATATGAATCACACATTATCACTGCTGGTCTTACAGGTTCTGGTAAGAGCACAACAGCCATTTTACCCAACCTTTGTCAATATGCTGGTAATGCTATTATAAATGACCCAAAGGGCGAACTAACTATGCAAACCATGCGCGCCCGCTCCTCAAAAAAATGGCTCGAAGAGTGTGGTATAAAAGGCAACACTTTCCGACACAAATCAAGTAATGCCAGAGCTTATCTTTTAGATCCATTTAAGGAAACCAAGGGATTGCCTTCTTTTCGATACAACCCTCTTTCAGAAATTGACATTCATAATGACCGTGCTCGCGAAATGCTATTCGCAGTTGCAGATGGTTGTGTTAGTGAAGAGACTGACGAACCCCACTTTACAGAAATGGCTAAATCACTTATTGCGGCTCTTTGCGCATTTGTTATCAGCACTTTTCCTAAAGAAAAACAACACCTATGCACTGTTTTAGACTTACTTTCGGGTATTGACCCAGACTTGCAATATGCTGACCCAACACGTTTAGAGCAACTCCTCATAGACATGATGAAAGAAACATCATGCGGTGGTCTGATTCAAACAGTTGCCTCCAAAATGCTTGAAGCCGGTGACAGGGAAAAAGGATCTATTCTTACAACCGCGGCTCGCAGTCTTCTATGGGTAGGAGACCCATCTATGCGACACCAGCTAATCCTATCCGATTTTTCTTTTAAAGAATTCCATAAGCGTACTACAACCGTTTATTTGGTCTTGCCGGACTCTTTAATGTCTTCACAGCACAGGTGGTTACGAACCATGATCTCTTTATCTATCATTCTTGTTAAAAAAGAGGATACCTACTCCGGTGTGCCAACGCTGCTCTTACTCGATGAGATGGCTCGTTTATCCGAAATTGAAACAGTTGGAAAAGGTTTTGAGTTTTTAAGAGGATATGGGATTCGCATATGGGGCTTTCTGCAATCGCTCGAGCAGCTAGAAAAACTTTATGCGGATAGATATGATACCATTCTTGGCAATTCTACCGTACAGCTGTTTGGTATTAATAGCCTGCATACGGCAAAATGGGCAAGTGAAATGTTAGGTAATACAATAGTAAAAAAGACTAAAGGCAAAGGGCAACTCAAAGAAGTCATAGAAGAGATACGTCCGCTTTTAACCCCTACGGAAGTAAAAATAAAATTGGGGAAAAATACAAACAGGTCGATAATATTCCCCACTGATGGGATGCCTTTAAGACTAGAACGATGTAGCTTCAAACCACAGTTCAAAAAAGGGAAATTGTTCTTTGAATATAGTCCATTTGTTTTCAAAGGGTGTTTTGAAGATTGGTAGTTTATCTACCTCTACCCTTTTTATCTTTGCTTCTATCTGCTGATTGCTCCTTGAAGTACTCCTGAAGCCGCTGCTCATAGGCGGTTTCTTTTTCTTTACGCTTTAAAAGTTGCATCGCCTCATCCCTACCTCCATAGTCTTTAAAGTGAAAGTGATTGATACGCTGCTCAAATTCCGCAACACGGTCTTTGATTTCTTCTTCCATTTGCCTGGCCATATTGGCTTTTGCCTGAGCCTGCATTTGAGCTGTGCCAACATATCTATACTTACTGTATTTCTCTTCGAGTTCGGCTCTGGCCTTTTCTTTAGCTGTAGCTAATTCCTCCCGGTACTGAGCTTCTAGGTTCAAGATTCCATCACGATCCATATGGTAATTTTGATAGGGTTATGGTATAATATTTACTCCTATTAAGTTACGAAAAAATCATCTGATTTAGATTAAAAGCAATGTACTTTTTAAACGAAAAAGACCAGAAAGAGATCATGAATTTTATCCGTCGTACAGGGCTGAATAACTTCCCAGATACCAATACTCCAGAGACAGATTTTCTATCCGCTACGTTTCGCTTTCATGAAATAATTACAGCCTTCGATGGATCTAGCAATAAGGCGGCTGATGCTTATCTGAATGCTGTTCAAAAGGCTGTGAACGAAGCATGTAAAACAGGTGGCAACAAGGATGAACAAAAAGAGATCTACAATCAGATAATGACGGTTGAATTCTATAGTCGGTATATACAGTTTAAATGGCAGCAGATCAGAACTCAAAACAGTCAGCTTAAAGTCCCAACTCATGATCTTTATCGCGACTATTTAGCTGCTTTAGATGTTCCTGCATACGTCGATTATACTCCGCTTCTTTCTGCGTGAGTAGTTCTTTATATTCAGGGTGGTCTTTTTTGATTTGTTGTTCCAACGCGGCTTGTTGTTCCTGAATACGACTATCTATAGTCGCTAGATTCTTTTTCAGGGCGGATAGTTCTGCCTGTGCTTTTTTACGGCTTGTCAGCCAACTTCTTTTAGTGGTTTGCTCTTTTAATATGTCTATCTTCCTGAGTAGTTCGCTGCGTTGATATTGCTCTTCTAAATTTTGCTTCAAGCGGTTACGCTTTTGATCGGATCTTTGCTCCCAGGCGCGTAGGGCATCCAGTTTTCTTAGATGTTCTGCACTGGGGTTCGGTTTTGTCTGCGCTACTGACTGGGGGCTATCATTTCCTTTGGTTTTCATTTGTTCCCATTCAATGGCAGCATCTACGATCTTTTGCTGTCGGGCTGCTTCGTAGGCTTCTCGGTCAAACGGTTTACTCCTTTGCTTAGATATAACTTTTGCCTCAGGAAGCTCTTTAAGGTCTTTAAATCGCTCTTTTAAATGTTTGGCTCTTTGTCCTTCCAATTGTCGGGCTAGGGCATATTCTTGACCGAAGGCATCTACGATGACATATCTTCCTTTATGACCATTGGCTAAGGTATAGCCTGCCATCTGTAATGCGGACTGGAAAGCATGACCGTTACTAGTATTCGTATATAGCTTTTGGATATGAGCGGCTCTTTCTACTTTCTTGTCCCTGTGTTTAACGAGTGCCAATTGTTTATTCTCATTGGCTTGCTCTCGTCTAAGCTCATTATTAATAACTCGTTGAGGGCAGCGAATTTCACCTTCTAGCGTTTCTACTTGTTCTGCCCATGTAGAAAGGGTTAAGCGATCATAAGACACTACTGCTTTCTTACCATTTTCAGGATGGATAAGGTTGACCACTACATGAACATGGTCATGTGCCGTATCCGTATGATTGACAATAACGGCTTCATGTTCTTCCAGTTGCAATAAGCCTAGTGTTTCTAGTGCGGCATCTAGCATGGTTTGCCTATCTGGTTGCTGCTCAGGATGCCAAGATAAACTATAGCTGTATACAGGGCCTGACTTATATTTTCTACCTGTTGGGGCAACGCCTGCTTGTTGTTTTAAGGCCTGAGCTTGACTTGAAGTATAGGCCATCCAACGCATGGCTTTTTCAGGGTCGTTGGTCGGAATATTATGCGTATAGGTCCACCCAACACGTTCATCGGTGTCGGCTTGCTTGTCATGCAGATAATACTGACCTGCGCCTTTAAAGGACCATCCCATTTTGGCAATATGTGGCACCATAACTTACTCCTTTGCTAACATCTGGTCTAAAACGGCCTCTAATTTCACCCATAAGGACTTCAGCTCTACAGGCATAATGCCTGTAGCATTTAACTTGCGCGTTTGTTGATTGAGGTTGATGCCTAGTTTTCTAATCTGATGAACGGCTTCTAAGTTGGTGTTACTTTCCTTAATGACAATCTTGCCTTTTAATGCCATATTGCGGATATATTCTGTGACGGTAACTCCGGCTTTTTGAGCATGATTAAGGATGAGTTGTTTTTCTGCTTCCGTACATCGAACAGACGGAAGGCTGTGCGACAGCTTGGTCGCATCGTCTTTTGTAGGACGTGCCATAGTGATAGTTTTCTCGGTTTATAAGTTGTTTTCTGGTTTGCTCCTCCTCGAGGGGGGATACAACGGGGGGAGGTCACTCACCCCTTGTCGAGTAGTTTTTTGCAGCGCAAAACCATATCTCGCTACTCTAGCTTTTCATTAAGTTACAAAACTTGTGTCACTGCACCAAAATGACACGCTATTGAACAAGTCACAAATGAACCTCCAGAAGATAATGTGGATTTGTTGCAATGAATGGCAATTAATGTAAGGCATCAATCTCGCTTTCTCTGTTTGAATTGGGAAAGAATTACACAACAAGCTTTACGTAATGCTTGATTTGGGATTTAAACGTTGGTAAAATATTCACATGAATGAAAATATTAAAATTGTACTCAGGCCAATTTTTAGAGCTCTTTCAAATCAAGGCATTATCAATCCACACACTCCCTATGAGATTGACCTAATGCTTGCAGGTGTAAAGCCTGTAGCGATATTGCCTATACAAGCAATAAATTCAGAAATAAAAAACGCTATTGAAAATGGGGTGCTTATAGAATTTAAATCAATCCAATTGGAAAATAGAGCTATCTGTATTCTGTCTCAACCTGATAAGGTAGAAGATGCCGAAGAGGTTTATGACCGTATGTATAATGAGGGTAAAAATTCTTACCCAATATCTAATGAGCAAAAAGCATATGCACGAATAGGCATACTTCTTGGATATACGGACAGAGATATTAACTTAGATATGAAACACACTAAGTTTATTCCTCAAAGGGTATTAAATCTTATAATGGATATAAGAGCATATGCTCGAAAAGAAGTAATGTTATCTCAAAACCCAAAAATAGATTGAACCATGACTAAGGTGCGTAACCTGTTCCTCCACATGGCCAACATCTTTTATCAGGCCACCTTTCATAACCAGTTCCTCCACAATAAATGCACTTTCTCTTTTTGTCTGTCGCCTCTATCTCATGACTTTCGCCTTTGTATTTTGGCAATTCAGCTACTAACTGTTCCGTATCTTTTTCCAAGTCTAACAAACTTAACGTATTATTCATAGTGTTATGTTTTATGTAACAATAAGTTACTAATTAAATATATATTCACCAAAAAGCAGTGTCGGCTATTTTTTTATTTTCCCAAGCTGCAAATCTTTCATTACATAAGCCTTGTGACATGCTATTGAACCATACACGCATGGACCTTTGTGAAGCTATAATACTAGACCTGGGACTTCGATTTGTCATTCGGACTTCGTTTGACGGGAGTAATATAGGGCTGTTGGTATAGGGCATATTTAATTCCTTTTTGTTGAATGGTTAGTGCAGAACAAAAAAGCGAGGCAGAGCCTCGCTACAAAAACATAATGACAAAGGTCTTTTTCTTTAATAGCGCTTAGTCTTGCGGTATGCGAAAAGCTATCTTGCGCAGCCAACTGTGAGCTGTTTCCAGTTTATATCCTCTGCCATATTGAGGCCCTTTTTTCTTATGTCCCATTAATCCATCAATTAATTCTTCCGGTGCTCCTACATCACGCAATCTGTCTTTGAAAGTATGTCTTAATGAATAAACAGAATGCTTGGGGGTTGGCTTCAAGTTATTCTCCTTTAAAAACTTATTGACAGCAGTAGAAAAAGTGTCTGGATTGCCCGCATGATTGAACCCTCGTGGATATTTTTTGAACGCATGAAGTGCTGTACCTACAATTGGAATTTTCCGTTCAGACGTAACTGTTTTTAGCTGATAGCCTTCTCTTGATCTGATATGAATATAAGGTACAGGTTCATCCAAATAGATGTCCTTTGCATCCAAACCGAAAACTTCTGCCTCCCGTGCCCCGGTATCTGCCATGACCATGATTATCATTTGATAAACTTCTTTCATATTGCCAATAGATGGCAGTAGTATGTTTTGAACAAAATGTGCATCAAAAGGGGGTCTGGATCGTTTTATATAATCAAACCCAGTATTGGCAAACAACAAGTCTGTATCCATTTCAATATTACGTTGGTTACTCACCGTAGCCAGCACATCCTTTATGTACATCATCTTTTTATTGCCAGTGTCACCACTCACGCCTTTTTCTTTAATGGCTTCCATCCACCATGTTCGGAATTGCAGCACGTCTTCACGAGTGATCTGCTGTAGGCTTTTATCACCAACAACCTCAATAAAGTTATTCATAGCCAACCTACGAGGGTTCTTCCATTTACGAACCTGCCTTTCAGTTTTCTGCCCCAACCTATCTGCAGTATAGTCCCAATAATGTGACAAACAATCTGAAAGCAAAATTTGAGGTGGCACTACAGCACCAAGTACGGCCTCAGTGTGTTCTTTATTTTTAGACGCAACTTGTAATCGCTCTATCAACTCATGAAGAGATGCTGAGGCTATTTGTTCTGTAGTTTTATAGGCAAACCCATGTGCTTTTGCTAAAGCTACTGCCGCCTGATACTTTTCGTCTATTGTTTGTGCAGTGTCTGAATCACTCAATGATCGCCAATAATTTTCAAAATGAGTAGAGTAAATCTCAGCTTTAATCAGTGCTTGATTTTTGTCTTTCGTGCCAAGCGTTGCTGTCACTTCTTTTCTTGTATCAAGATGGGCAACAATCACCGGAACTTTACGACGATAATGCCACCAATCTCCTCTTTTGTGAATATAGGCTTCTGACATATCCCCCCATAAAGTGTAGCAATTCATGTAACATTTGGTGTAGCAAAAAGCATAACAAAAAGGGTATGATGAAGCAACAAGAAAAAGATTTGGTATAAAATTCAGTGACTTATCAATAATGCGACTAATATAAAATGGCGGAGAAGACAGAACTCAAACTCAAAGCACAAACAGCTTAACTTATTGATATAATTAGATTAATTTTTGAGCGCCTTTTCCTTTGGGCAAATAAGTGTAGCATTTAGTGTAACATTTGGTGTAGCAATTTTTAATGCTTTATCTAAATATTTCTGACGTTCTTCTCTAGCTTCTATTTCTTTCTCCAAGCGCTCAAACAGGGGTAAATACTGTTGTCCGTATTTTGCAATAATTAGTGCACACCTATCTCTAGCCACTATAATTTCTGCTAACGATGGCTCTTTCACTGTTCACCTCTATTTTATTAACTGGGTTGCAGATTGCTCAAATACTCAACAGCGCGTGCAGATTGGGCAGATGCTTTAAAAACGAGCTTGTTATCGTTCTTTAAAGCTTGCAGCCAACTTTTGATGTATTGCGCGTGGTCTTCACGGGGTTGTTGGATGATATTCAATTTTGCACAGAGCATGGCTGAGCCAAGCTCTGCTATCAATTCTTCAAAAGCATAGGCATGTTTTCTTGAAATGCCTTTATTCTCAAATCGGTCCAAACGGCTTTTGTGCCCGGTAAAGTGTACCAACTCATGCAGGAGTGTACTGTAATAATTCTCCGTTGCTGTTGAGTGCGCTGTATCAACAAAGTTGATCGTTTCAGGCATAGCGATAAAATCCTGGTTGTTGTTGTAATATGCACCGCTTCCTTTTACATGGAGAATATCTGCCTTTGTATTGGCACAAAAGGCATCTACCAAAGCGATACGCTTTACGAGGTCTGTTTCATTGGGTGGCAGGTTTTCCTGATGCTCATAGCCATCTACCTGCTGTGCATTAAAGACGGTGTAAAGTTTCATCATCGGGATTTTGTTGGTGATATCTTCGCCTTGCTCGTTTTCTTCATCGATTAGTAAGGTCTTGTAAAAACAAATCGTGCTTCCTTTTTCACCCTTGCGAACGGAAGCCCCTTTTTCTTTCCATTGTTTGAATGTCGCCCAATGGTTGGAGTTAAATCCCCTTTTCTGCTGATAGAACCACAGACAGGGAATATTAACACCTTGATATTGGTTTTCGGTGAAAGGGTTTATAGGGAGTCCCTGAGCGGCAAGAGATGCGAATGGCGGTTGATAATCTTCTAAACTGACTTTTTCCAATAGCTCTATGATTGCATTGGTGATGGTTTGATAAAACTCTTCTTTTTTGTTTGTGGGTTTGGACATTGCTTCCTCCTTAAAATAGTGTTTGGGTTTGTGGTCGTAGCTCACCAGTGCTTCAGCACTGGTGGGGTGCGCCATGAACCCTTGCTGACCACAAAAAAAGGGGGTGAAGCGTCGGTCAACCGAGGGGGATCACCCGACCTGCACAAACGATAGTGCGGAAGGTTGGGGATACGGTTGACGGGCGTGAGGGGTCTCCCCTTCCTTTTCTTCCCAAAAGAAAAGGACACTCCGAAGAGTGCCCTTGAGTAAGATGTGTTTTTAAATAGCTTATTGCTGCTTTTTAACCAGAGGCTTCAACTCAACCTTATGAGCAATGATACTCACCTCTTTCTTGTTCACAGTACGGCCATCGTCAAGGACAAAAGGAAACTCCTTGTAAGACAGTGAACCGTGTACTTGTATGCGGGTTCCTTGCTTGATGGCTTTAAGCTGTTGCACAACGTGCGGAGAAAAGGCCAGGATATTGTGCCAAACCGTTTCCTTTTGAACCCACTGCTCTGCCTCGTCTTTATAACTATCGGCAGTGGCTATAGACACTGCGGCAAATGTTGTGCCGTCCTGTTCTATGATCCGTGCTTCGGTTCCAAGGTTTCCTGTTAATATAACGGTGTTGTTGTATGCCATGTTTTTGCTCCTTTCATTGGTTAAAGTAAATATGACGAATTCAATAAAGGACGAGCCTTCAAGGGGATGTCATCAGCAGGCATTAGAAATTTTCACTTGTTTAAAATTTCAATGCTGATAACCGCCTTGCGGCTGCGCCATTGACATGCGCTTGAGGTATCGGCCAGAATTCGGACCCTTGATTGTTGACTTAACCGGTGAAAGAGCTAGAAAACAGACCATACCCATGCGCAATTATTGTTAAGAGGGCGTTTGTGACGAAGCAGAGGATGAAGGCAAAGGTTCAATATGGTGCGCAATGACCGAGGCTTCCTGCTTTTTGATTGTTTTGTTGTCGGTCAGCAGTGCTTCAAAAGAACGGTAGCTCAATGTTCCGGTGACTTTGATCAAAGCACCTTTTTTCAGCTTCTCAGCAATACCAACAAGGCTCGCATTAAACACAAGGCAACGGTGCCATACGGTATCAAGGGTTTTGAAATTTTGATCCTTGTCCTGATAACGGTCCTGTGTGGCAATTGAAAAAGAGGCAAAGCATTTGCCTTCGAGTTGAACAAGTTTAGGGTCTGCACCCAAGCGGCCTTTTAAAGCCACATGGTTGTTGGTACTCATGGAGTATTCCTTTCATTAGATACATTGGGGGTGTTTGAAGGATAGAGCTTCTACGCTAAATGATATCTTCTGTCAAGGAATATTTTCCTATAAATATGCTCAGTAAGTATACCAATCACCGGATTTTATCATGTAACATGCAGATTGGTCTGTAACAGTATCGTTTACTTTTGTAAAAAAGTAGCTTGCAGATTTCAGCAAAGTTAGAATAAATTCATGGACAAGTTTTATGCTTTCTATAGAGCTTAAATAGAAAGAACAAAAACCGACAATGCTTATTTTAGATCTGTTTATAAAATAAAAAGGGGCAAATCAAAGAATTGATTTGCCCATACATCTAGCTGAGATGAATCAGCCAACCATAAGAAGAGCTTAGCTAACGTATTTTTTATTATTCAGCAATAACTATATTTATTTATGTCCTCAACATTATACTATCTTCAAGAAATATCTCAAAAAGATCTCTTGAGAAGCAGGCATTACATACTGTCGCTTAAAAGGGTTGATATAAACATGCTTAAATACAAACTCTAGTATAGTACCAGTATATTTTCCAGTTGCATTATAACAATACAAATTTGCTAAAGACCATGCATAAAAAACTACCTATTATAGGTGAAAAATAGGGGATAATGCAAACAAACTTTATGTACATACACCTATAACTTAGGGAATGTTAGAAGTATATATTGATATTTTATTTCAAACATTGTGTACCATTACGTTTTAAGATCAGGAGTTATAACATACTCTGAACTTGTCAATAAACTGCACATTTAAACTTCACCCAAAAAAACAATAAGTAAGCATCTTGCAGTAAATAAAACATCCAAATATCACCCATATTAGGTATATAATTAATTTTCATATGCGATACTTTTGAATTAGTAAAATATACTGAATAATGGCACGAATAGACTTGAGCGATACATCAAAAAATTTGGAATCAATAATGTATCTGTGCATACTAATAACAGACCTTATTCTACTATTGTTGGGCACTTACCTTTATAATAAAAAAATAAATAGTAAATGCTAAGAGCAGAACTATATTCCATCTTATTGTTATGTGCAATCTCAGCTATCTCTTTATTAATTTTTTATTTAGAGAAAAAGAAATCACAAAGATGATTTTATTAACAAGTATAGTAACGGGCTAAAGAAGCTTTCAAACAAATTATTTTCTAGTCTTATTACCAATACGAACGTTGTTTTTCTTGAGATCTGAATAGTTGACAATTTTATATGCTAGCATGGACAGTACTGCATATACCAAAATGTTATATACAGTATGATTATCGATAATCCAATACTGGAATTTAAACTTTGCACCGACTAATAATGAAACCCGAATAACATTTAAAACAAATATGGTGAGTATACCTACAGGTAAAAAAACAATCCTGGTGATATAGTTTATAGGATAGGTTGTAATAAAAGAGATCCATAATATATATATACTAAACCCAATACAGGAATATATCATACGTACACCTGCTCCATTTTCAGTGAGCAGATAATATTTGTCGTAAATTTCAGAAGATACACCAAACAGTTTCAAAAGTATTCTGCTAGCTTTAAGGGTAACTTCTCTTGCTAGATCTTGATAGTTTAAATGCTGCTGAATAAAACTGCTATGAATATACCCTCCTTCAATAGCAGATCCTGTGATAACATGATGTAACCCAGTTAAGATTAGGTAAACTGAAATAAACACCAATACAAATTTAATAGGGCTCTGCTGTGTCACTTTGCTATTATATATAAACAGAAAATGATAACTATACAGTTTTCAGCCTATAAGCTTTTCTCATTTCAATAAATTCTTGCTTAGCATTTTTAATAGCCTTTACTAAATCATCAAAGTCTTTTAATGAGCTGAGGTCATTAATGTTAGATATAGAGCAATATAATTTACCTGATATATCATTGTTATGCTTTTCACCAAAATCATATATGCTAAGATTATAGAACTTAACTTGAACCATAGTTTAAAAAATTTGTAGATTAAGTTATTTATTGCGGTTAGCTTTATATTCCTTCAGGCGTTTTGCACCATATGCTGCGGCACCAATAGCAAGCAAACTTGCTCCACCATCTAACGGTACATCTTCAGTTTCACCATCACCCGGAAAACCCGGACCCTGTGCGTATAAAACACTGCTTATCATTAATGCAACTAATAGTAATGCTAATTTATTCATAGTATAATTTTTGTGTAAAATTACAGGGTATAGCATGTCAAAAAATACCTATTATGGGTGAAGTTGTAATGATTAATGAATACGATACCAACTTTGTCCATTGCTTTGCAGAGTGATGCTACTGTTATTAGGCAACGAGGTTTTACTAGAGCCATTCATGTCTATATAAGTACTTATACTACTACTATTACCCTGACTAACGACTACAAACATTTTTCCTGACATACCAGCAGGTGATGGCAAAGTAATGTTTATGCCCGGACTTGTAATAACTATAGTCCTGTCATTAGCAGTAAGAGTATTGTTAGAAGACACTATTCTGATCTTATCTTGTTGCAATGTTTGCCAAACAGGAGCGCTAGGCGTACCTACATTTACCTGCAATGCAGAATCACTAATATTGAATATCATCAATCCTGTTGGCGGGCTTGATATAGAGTCTCTGTTATTGTTACTAAGACGCGGTAACAAAAAACCTTTTGCGGTGCTCTCTAACTCAAGTATAGCGGCAGAATTCGGGGGACCTGCATTGGTGCCTATCTTAACCTGACAAAAAGCAATAGTCGGAAACATTATTGCCAAAAGACATAAGAATTTTCTCATCTTTTTTGTCGGCAAAATTGCGATATCTCAGGTTCTTTAAAATACCTAAAATGGGGTAAAAATGAGAGATCAGCTCATTGTATATCTCTCAATAATGAGCGTATAGAACTGTATTTATCAATAATAACACCTCCTTTACCCACCATAAAAAAGCTAGGTGTAGCAACTATATGATAATCTTCTACAGGTTTGCTCTGCCATTTCTTAAAATCACAATAGTGTTGCATGTTGTTAAGTGTACTAACGGCATTCATATATTCAGTTCCTACATCATCAAGGCTGATGGCTATAGCTTTTATACCTTTCCTTACCGCAAGCATGCTATCCAGTTGCGGCATACCCTCTACACAATGCGGGCACCAGCTTGCCCAAAAGGCCACTATTAGCGTATCTGCGTCTTTGTTGCTCCAAAAGTACTCCTGCTCTACCCCCATGCTATTGGTAAAATATATCTTAGGAGCAGGCTTACCTGTAGACAACCTATTATAAGCCTCCAGTCTCTCTTGCAACTCTATATCAGTTTCACATTGCTCCTCAGACCGATAATTCTTGTCTATATACTCAACTATTTTCTCTGCCCCCAATTCTTTGAAACCTAAGGTCAGGTAACGTACCGCAAAATTTCTCATTGTCTCATTCGCAGAAAAATACTTCATTACGGTATCTATGCTTTTTATAAATCCATCGTTCTGCTCTTCCTCCTCAAAACCGATATCAGGATCTATCCAATATCGCATGTACTGAATAATGTGCTCTGTATACAAAGGGGTGTTTAATAATTCTGTATCAGAGCAGTTGATATGCTCCCAATATCCCGCCCAGCGATTATATGCTTTAAGCTGGTATGGATCTTCAGGACGTGGATAATAAAGGGGTTGCTCTGCTACTATCTTCCCTGATATTTCATCTCTGTGCTCTCGGATGTAATTACTTCTTAATTCAACGGCAGCTTGTATCTTATCAGTCCTCAGTTTGCGAGCATCCTCAGTTATTCTATCAGACTTATCCGGATAACCGGCTATGAAATTGCCGAGATAATATATTAGGTATTCAAGATCTCCTAAAGACTGCCTATAATTGTACCAGGATATGTTTTCATCAGAATTAAGAAATACAGGCATGTTCGTATTACGGAACATGTCTAATGTAAAACTAACGCTGTCTTCTCCGTTAATAATTATATCAACAAAACGATCTTGCTCAGCCAAACTATATCTGAGCCGGTAAATACCCGGAGCTTTATTTGCCGGTAGCAGGATAGAAAAACGGCCATTATTAATAGCCGCCTTGTAAATGCTGTGGCTGCCTATGCCAAACTGCTCAAGCACAGCAATTGAATACTTGGTATTGTTTATCAACTCACCTCTGATGACTATTGAATCTTGCGCATGGGTAGTGTTAGCCAACAAAAAAAACAAACCACAAAAAATATACTTAACAGTGGTTGAATTAAATTGGTATATCATTCTATATATGTATAAAACATTAAACAGGTGAAGATGCTTATAGATGGGGGTAAGATAGTTAGGTTAGAAGCAACTCATAAGCAGTTGTAAATACATCACTTCATAACATAAAGGTTAAGTAGCTAACTACTGCCTAAGGCCAACTGATACTAAAACATATTCTTGAAAAACTGAGCTGAGAAATAACACAGACATAAATAGCACTCAGCTATCCGTATATTTTATAGCAGGATGCATTTTTCTATTATGCATCCTGCTACAATATATTGCCAATATAAGCTATTATTAATCTCTTAGGCAGCGTAGAGAAGACCCAAGTGCATTAGGGTACGGGTTACGTTGTACACCTGTGCTACTGGGTGTAAGTCCTCGGCGTATAGCTCGCTTCGTGTTAGTAGTATTATCACTAGTAGAAGTCCACAAGCCGAGCCCACCAGTAGAACTGCCGAAAGCACCTGTGGTGTAAAGTCGAGAAGGTGAAATCAAGGCTGTAAATCCGCTGCTATTGGTACCCCCACTCGTAAAATTGCCTAACTGACTGCCTACATTGCCGCTGGTACGAAATGTGCTAATACTATCCTGAGTTGCAACACTCATGCCTAAACCGTGCTCCAAAAATTTCCATTCACAATCACTGGGTACATGAAATCCTGTAGGGCATACTCCCTGCGCCCTTTCAGTTATAGAGTTGTTCATAGCTGCGGACCATTGATATATCAGTCCGGCACCAGCAAAAGGCTCCGTGGCCCCCCAACCTGAAGCGCCGGTGGTGTCTGATGCATTATAGTATCCCCAATAACCTTTATCATCTGCGGGCGTGTTCAACCAACTGGTAGTAGTATACCCGCTAAAAGCGTTAGGAAATTCTTTTAGGTTAGTTTGTAGCCAGCATTGTCCGTTAATAAACACCCTACTGTATGAATTAGCACCAACAGTAGTGGTACCTGCACAGTTAGTTGGTGTATAACCGGTAGATATAATTTTGTTACTACAATCAGTATTTGTGCTGAATGCTGTAGATGCACTACCATGTGGAGTAGTAAACGTACTACCCAAACGACCAAACCTACTAGTTACAGGAGCATCACTTTTTGCTATACAATCCCAAATGCTACCATCATATGTTTCTAAACAAGCACGTTCTGTATTATACACTACTAAACCTACCGCCGGGCTGCTGATAGCATCGCGCTGAGCCGTAGTCATCCTGGGCGGTAAAAAACCTTTTGATGTGCTTTCCAGCTCCATTACAGAACTTGCATGAGGGGCACCGGCAGATGTTCCTACTTTCACTTGTGCATTAACCGAGGTAATAATGAATGCACTCGTTAAGACTAATAAATACTTTTTCATAATCTATTGTTTACTATTTATTATCGATGTTTAATTAATTATTATACGTTTCAATTCATTACCGCTACTGCACAAGAGGTTCTGAATTATTGATTCACGATACTGTTAAAAATCTATTCAGCTATTTTGATAAATTTGGAAAATGCGATATTAGATGATCCTGAAATTTGAACATGGTAAACACCGGCTGCAAGCTCAGACACAGAAAGATCTACCCTGCTAACACCACTGTCTAACTTTTGAGACATTACTTTCCGTCCGGTATTGTCTATAATATCAAGCATTGCAGTTTCTTTTGATATAGGTTCTTCAAACTCTACAGTGAGTATATCATGAACAGGGTTAGGGTATATTTTAAGCCCACCTTTGCTTACTTCAGGCACAGCCAAATCTGTAAACCCTAGCTGAAACCTGGCGCCTGCACTTAATGTATCGCTTGTAACAGCAAAACGATAAGTAGATCCCGGCTTTAATAGTGTAGATGTGTTCATGTACTTATCTATCAGGTACAACTGATAGGCTGGTTGCAACGTATATTCTGTAACTCTTATTTCATAGTTATCTGCAATTTTAGTATCAAAGTTTACCGGCACTACTTTGTTGTTGCTAAAGGGCAAGCCATTTATACTAACTTGAACTCCATCGTCAGTAACGGCATACAGATTAGCATCTGCATTGGTAAACTTGCGGGCATCTGCATTGTCAAAATCAGCATCAGCCGCCGGATCGAACACAACGTACATTTTATCCCAATAGATGCTGCCGGAATGCACCTGAAACTCAACAATATCCTGCACAGCAGTTCCTTTAAAAACTGCCCTGCCTGTATCTGTTTTATAGCTTTCCTGGAAAGTAATGCTGGTGTTTGCCGTAACATCAATGGCAAAAGCACTATTGCTAGGCAACATAGCATCGGTATTGTAAAGGTAAACTTCATAAGCGCCAACAGACCCCATATTGCTATTCATCAGCCAAAAGCCGGAGCCTTTTTTGTTGGACATATTATTAACAGGCGTTTTGAGGTTAACAGCACTCGGATATGGATTACCCACAATATTGAAAGCACCACCATTTACACCTGTAAACAGATTAATCGTTTGACTGCCTTGGTTTACCGGCCCGGTCATATCAATAGTAACCGGACTTGGGGTGTAAGCTTGCCCGTTCAAACCTTCTCCTTTTGCACCTCTTACAAGCAAATACAAGCCTTGATGGCGGCCCCAGTTTGTAGCATTGGCACTGGTAAATGCCTGCCATCCCGGATTAGGGCCGGATGTAGCAGTATCACCCAATGTAGCATCAAACCACCAACAGCTAGGATTATTGGTTTGTGTAGTAGTAAAACCATTAGTACTACCACCACTACCTGTCACATCAATATCATCCATAAGGCTTGCAGAAAGTGTTTGTGTTGTGGTAAACGGGTGTGAAAAAAAGCGATACCTGCGTTTCCCGCCAGGTATATAACGCTCTATAGTTACAGTACCGGTTACAGAGTTGCCACTGGTCAACTCTTCAATACGGCCTGTACTGTCTTTGCCTGTTACTGTCGCTTTTGACAATAATCGTAACTGCCCCTTGGCATCAAGCGTACTACTGCCCGTCACATGAACACCTCCAGTGATCATTATTTCTGTAACATCAGTACCGGCAGAATCAAGCGTGACAGTACTACCACCATCAACAGAGAGCCTCTTTAATTTGTAATATCCGGTAAAAGTACCACCACGCGCATACAAAGTATCATCAAACACTAAAGTGTCGGTAGCAACAGTAGCACCACCAGCCATAGTTAGTGCCAGATCATTGTCAATGTATATGTTATCGGGGTCGCTTATATAAACACTTTCCTGAGCAGACACATTCATATTGCTGAGCAATAAAAAGGATGCTGAAAAAACTAAAAATTTATTCATATTAATCGAATTTCAAAATGACGTTTTTAAAAACTACAGTGTAAAGATCAATAGAATACCAAGTTCAAAAAATACCTAAAACGGGTGAACTGCACTTATAAGTAAATGCCCGCCCTATGTGCGGACATTTACATTGACCAACAGAATATCTTTTTCATTAACTCGTAAATCAATTGAGCATTTATTAAACCAACCCCTTACGAATAGATAAGGCAACTGCTGAGGCGGAGTTATTCACACCCAGCTTCCTGTATATATTCCTGATATGTGTTTTGACGGTTTCTACGGACAGGGAAAGACTACTGGCAATAATTTTATAGCTGCCTCCATCTACTAATTGGTTGAGCACTTTCTTCTCAGATCGTGTTAACTCGTATTGGTCATGTGAATCATTAGAAGACTTGTAATAAGTAATTACATTTTGTATTGACTTCGTATCAATATTCAGGTGATGCTGCGCAGTTACTTTTAACAACAGTTGCTTTAACAAATCCTCAGCAATTACACATTTCACAACATTGTTATCTATATCGGCCAGTTCTTCTAAATCAATTGCATCTGCCATTTCCAATAAAAAGCTAATTGATCTTATTCTCTGTAAACGTTGCTTCATGCTGACACCATAAGTATAAAAGCATTCAGCCTCCATCAATACAATATTTGGTTTGAAAGCATGAATATCTGCATAAAGATGATCTATACTTGTAGTTTCTAAATCGAAAATCTCATGCTTATATTGTAAAGTATTTAGTAAAAATGAAAAAACGCCCTTAACATCTTCTTTCTCTGTGTATAATAGTATTTTCAACATCAGACATCCTAAAATTGATACTATTACAAAGTAATTGTATAGATTCTTGAACTAAGGGTTCTACACTGTAGAAAAAAAAGGTACGCATGTAGAAAAATAACTACAACGATTGTTTAATTATATATCTGTAGCAATTGGCAATGTAAGAACAACTCTTGCCCCGGCATTTTCTACCACATTTGAGAACGAAACCTGACCTTTAAGTAACGCAACAAGCTCTATTATAATCTCAATCCCCAACCCTGATTTTACATCCTTATTCATTGGCCTGTAAACAAAGTTGTCACTTTTGATCAAATCAATATACTCTAATACTTCTTTATTAAATCCTGGTCCCTCATCAATTATAGTAATCAGTATTGATTCTTTTTTCACCTCTGTAGTTATTATTACAGTAGAGCCTCTTCCATATTTTTTGGCGTTTGTAATAATATTGACCATTAAAACTTCCAACACATACTTATCTGAGTATACGACAACGGATTGATCAACCTGAGATGTATCAACAAGACTAGTATTGTCTTTATTGAGAACATAAACTTTATCAATTGATTTTGTAACTAAATCAGCTAGTTTAATAAGCTCGTATTTTAACACGAAATTTTCTTTATCAAGAATAAGCCAATTAAGTATATGTTCAACAGACTGCTCAGTATCCTTTAATGTTTGCGATACCGCATTGCAAGTGTCATTTTTTTGATTTAAATCATTCAACCGGATTATGGTATTTACAGCATTTAATCGACCTAATAACTCATGGCTCAATAAATTCATGAGCTTGTTATGAATAGCATTTCTGCGTCGAAGACCTTGAGTAGCTACATCTATTTTTTTGTTTAATAGAGCATTAGTCTTAGTTAGCTCTTTTTGCCGAAGATACCATACCAATGAAGCCCCACCTAACAGAATTATTATTGATATTATTTTAAACAACATTGTCTCATACCAATAAGGCATGACATTTATTTGTATAGTTTTGTATGTAGATGACTTTTCGTCAAGAACCTCCTTCTTCATGATAGTAAGCGTATACTTCCCATGTGATAATTTATCAAAATGAAGATGCCCTCTTGAAATGTACTTCCACTTATTTTCTTTTATATCTGAATCACCAACTTCAGTTAGTGCGTAATAATACCCATTCATATTCCCTCTAAAACGAATATCTCCAAACAATTGAATATCTATACTATTATCTCCGGGTGCAAGTGTAATGCTTGCCTTATCTTCATGTATCTCACCATTAACTATTACCTCCCTTATCTTTATTGGGACAACGATCTTTGCCCGTTTTATATCCAGCACATTTAGAGATACAATACCGCTCATAGTTGGAAAATACAGTACATTACTTGAGTCTATAGCAATAATATTCTTCCCATTTCCATTATATTCATAAGTCTTAATACTTGTCAGATAGTTTAAATACAACTCTTCATTATTGTATATCCAGCGCTTTATATTTTTTTTTGTTGTTATAGACACTCCATTGTTACACATTATTATAAATAAAGAGTCATTATACTCTAAAATCTTATGCGTAAATGATAATTGCCCTGCAAAATCCAACCTCAACTTGCTTAGGTTCTTACCATTAAAAAAATAAACACCTTTACCATATGTTGTTATCAAATGGAGAGAATCATCAATAGATTTAATATCTCTACATTCTACACCACTTAACTCCTTATATTCGAATTTCTTAGCTCTTTTTGTGTCAAGTATAAATAGCCCTTTATTAGTCGTATATAAGAAAGAGTCTGCATTTAATTGAAGAAAGTTGGTCACTTTATATTGAGGTTTATCTGAAGTCAGCACCTCAATATCCTTTCCTTTTTGAATGTATCCAATATTTCTAGAACCTGCATACCATAGGTTATCATTCAAATCTTTATACAGACA
Source organism: Bacteroidia bacterium (assembly GCA_030429205.1). Lineage (GTDB taxonomy): Bacteria > Bacteroidota > Bacteroidia > Chitinophagales > Chitinophagaceae > UBA5543. The sequence goes on along the minus strand of JAUICZ010000001.1, from coordinate 1,072,255 downwards.
TGTAATATTGTCTTGGTACTTACCTATTAAGGCTGGTTCCGCACAAAAAGACTCAGCCTTGTAAAGAAAAGAGCTATTGTTTTTATATAAAGTATAATAGACACAATGGTTATTAGTCTCTAAAAAAGCTCTTATAGCAAACCCCTTAGTTTTTTCCCCTGTAAGCCAACAATCCTTCTTATTATCCGAGTAGATCTTCTTTTGGTTCAAACTGATTATAGTTCTACTACCACCTATTGATAACAACTCTACATGCGCCAAGCTATCGTGACTAAATGCCTTCCTTAAATAGCATTTCTTAGCCAACAATATTCCGTCGTTTTTTGTAGCAAACACAAGGTTACCACTATCAATTATAAGACATTTAAATGCATTTTGTGCTATATATCGGTTATCAAAAAGATACTCTAACTCCAGTTCTTCATATTGGTTGTATTTCAAATGAAATATGCTGTCTTGAGAAACAATAAATATAGAATTACCATCAGACTTAATTATCCTTGCATTTTTTGCAAACTGATGAATAGGACTCTCAAGTATGCTATTATTATCAGGTAACAACCTAACCAAACATCCTGATGGCTGCATAAACAAAAGTTCGTCCTCAATTCTAGCCACGTTACTAGTACTGATGCTCTCATTTATATAATTTATTTTTTTTTGAAGACCTAAATAGGTTAATCCGTTATAAGTAAAAAAATAGGCTCCATGGCTCAACATACACAATTCATAAACTGGTTCATAACTCCAATTGACATATAACTTTTTATCAAAATTTATGTTAATTAGCCTATTGATTGAATCATACTCAGATACATCGTTGTATACAACTCTACCATTAATATCACGAAAGCGATAACCGCTGACACTATCTATCCACGACTTCATGTAACCGTAATCAACAAATACAGCATTAAGTTTATCTTTTGTTAGGAGAACACTATTGTCATCCATCAACCTAATACTTGAAAATCGGCTTCCAATATTATTGGGGAGTTCAAGATTAGTAACACTAAAAGCATCTATGAGACTCACACCGGCTTGTGTTGCAACCCACAGTACATTGTTGTCATCGACAAATATATCATTGACTATATTGCCGCTTAAACCATTAGATGTAGATATTTTACTGAAATTGTAGGAACTCTTTGCATATATTCTATTGCTGTAAGGTAGCAATAGAAAAAACTGTATTATGATTATCGAAAATATTCTTATCAAAGGCAATTTATTTTGAAGTGTCACCTACTAAATAGTACAGATCTTTTATTTGAAATATATTTTCGGTACCCATCTTTTCAAATATTCTTTTTCTGTACGTACTTACTGAGGTGGGAGCAATATTCAATATCGCGCCAATCTGCTTATTTGAATTCCCTTCAAACATCAAATTTAGAATCTCGAGCTCCCGTTTAGACAAAGAATTAATGTCATGGGAACTTTGCGAGTTTAAATAGTCATCTTGTATACTATATCTAATACCACTAGTAACATACCTTCTATCTTTCAGTACTTCCTTTATTGCATTTAACAACTCTTTTATATCTAATTTCTTACATACATATGACATTGCTCCTGCCTTCAAAAAATACTTGCCAAAAATTTCTTCATCCCATCTTGAGAATACAATAATACGAGCATCACTTTTTAGCTGTAATAAAGATTTGACAAAATTAATGTGGTTGACTCCAGGCATAGAAATATCCATAATTATAATATCATAATTATGGCTTGAAAATAAACTGAGCAGTTCTTCACCATTACTTGCATGATCCAAGGTCACATCATCAAAATTTAAGCTAATCAACTTATTAATACCTGCCCTAACAATAGAGTGATCATCAGCAACCAATATATTCATAAACCATATTAAAATGTTGATTTATAAAAATACAGCAAGAAAAACTTAAGTGAATGTAGAAAATACACTACTAAACTTGTAGTAAAAATTAAATCGAACCGTAGCTTATAAAATAGCGTTTAGCTGTAAGTATGAAATATCTCACAAAGACTAAACAAAGAAACGAACACAATAAGTTATGTCATTATATGTTTTGTGACACTAGTATAAACAACATGAAAATCGCAACTTATTAGTCTAGTAATGGCTACAATTTACCACCCCATACTACTCTACTATCCAATGAAGTTTACTATGTATATTCGATAGGAATAGCCTCCCATCATGTATCATAAAAGATAAATTCTATTAAATTCTGTGAATTGGTGAGATTTCAAACTTTAAGTAAAGCAGACCATTTGTTTGTTCTCCTAAACTGTATCACTTACCACATAGCGGGTTTAAGGTATATGTTAAAAATAGAACTTTAGTTCAAAAACAATCTAAGTAATAAATGAAACCTAATACTAGCAGAAACCTGAATTATTAAAAAAATACTTAAAGGCTCTAGTCATAGAGCCTTTAAGTATAAGATTACTCCATTATTACAAGTTGAATGCAAGGATCTCCTCATCTAATTCAGAAACTTTATCACTCAAAACTTTTATCAAATAATCTTTAAGCATATTGATTAAGTTACTGTTGCTTGTTTCAAATTCCTGACGTTCACTGTCAGAAATTGTCAAAGTGCAATTATCATCACTCGCAAAACTAAATGTTCTAATATGATGCAACGTTTTGATTGTTCTTTGACGTTTCATCGTAAGAGATTTTAGCTCATCAGCCTTTTGTATACGTTCTTCTAAACTTGGCTTTGCAACTACAGTTTTTGTTGTTGGTTTAGTGACTTTTGCTTTCACATCTGGAACTTTCTTAACTGTACCATTCTTCTGTTGATTCTTTACTTGTGTCATAATTTCATTAATTGTGTCTGATAGTCTTTGATTATCCTAAAACAGACGGATTAAACAATAATTCATCGGAAGTGAGCTCATTCCTTAGGCAAGGAAAAGCCGAAGAGAACCTCAGCCACAATGGAGGAATTCGAAGAAGCAAATCCATTTTGGTGCATTTTACTGTGGTTTCAAGGCTACCTTTGCCATGGCAATTGAGTGAAATATGCCGATGAGCACAGTTAATCGCTATGATGCAGACGGTAAAAGCGGGTGCAAATCAAACCACATGAGGCCATATAAGACCAAAATATTTCGACCTATTTTCGACCCAGTATTTAATTTTAGATAAAACACAAATACATAAAAACAACAAAAGCCCCTACAGAAGGGGCTTTTACTTTAGTAGCGAGAGAGGGAGTTGAACCCTCGACCTCAGGGTTATGAATCCTGAACAATGTGTTACTACCATCGTAAAAGTGCAAAAAATGCAAATAAAAAGGCTCCAAGCTTTGCTCAACTGAAACCCTTTATTTACAAATGAACTGTATAGTATAAAAGTCAAATAATTGACAATTCTGCCTCTTTAAACTTCTTCGTATATAAGAATATTATTTTAATTATTAGACCTGATAATAGGGGGATTGAAACCCTATACCGATTTAAATATTATACCCTATTTTATAGGGTATTCCACCATGATATAATTCGGCGAACAGATATTCTAATTTTGTGGCTAAAATTATGCTTCAATCCTGCATACTTCATCAGAAAATTTTCTTACCGTTTATTAATTGTACGAAGTAAATATCATCAGTAGTAATTTTATGAAAAAAAAGTATATTTAATGTCCCCAACTATGAACTTACTTTTGAGATAAAAGTTAATCGAATGAAAACAAGTTACGATGACCTCAAACCATTAGGAGGATTACTATTACATGGAAGCATTAGTTGTTTATTGACATACGCAACGGCAGGCACTTCACCAATATTAGCAGGTACCACTGGGATAGTAGCAACAGTAGCAAATAGTATTACTGGCAATTTGGCCTCAAATCACACTACTGTCTTGGGAAATCGCTCTTATGAAAGGCTGCTAAAAAGATTGAAAAAAACTGACCCCAATAAACTTAATCAAGATCTCGAAGAGTTATTTCATAATGCAGCAGTTTCTTCCCTCGAATTTATTAAAACTCTTTTTGTAGCAGAAATAAAAGAGAGTGAAAGAATTGAATTATTGAACAAGAGAAAGAAGAAAAAGTTCTTACAACTACTTGAAGAGTTTTTTGACAATAGTATTGATGATTTAAAGTTAATAACAGAAGATAGTGTTGTTTTACCCAGTTATGCAGACCTAAAAGACCCGAACGCATATCTAAATAATATTGTAGACCAAATTTTCAGATTATCTTTTCACGAGTTTGATATAGATACAACTAGTCATTTAAAGAGCTTTTATGCAGAAAAACTGCCTTACTGTTTTGAGTTGGGCTTTAAAGAAGCGTTAAAAGCTAAGAATGAGCAAGGAAGAAGAGGGTTTATTGCTTTCCAAATCTGGGTGCTAGAAGATCTAAAAAACAGTAATAGTGCAATACTTGATTATCAGAAGTTGATTGAAAAGCATATAAGAGAGATTAAAGAAGGGCGTCATCTATTATCAAGATCAGAATTAGAAAATATTTTATCCCAACATTCCGAAAGGCTCATACAAGCTCTGTGTGTATATTTTACGAACTTTGACAACAAGCTAGACGATATTCTAAGCGGGATAAATTACGTTAAGAAAGGTGTTGATAAAATACTGGAAAAATTCAGTGTTGACAATAGTCATTCTAAATCAGTAGAACTGACAAACAATGACCCATTGACTATTGACAAACTTTCAAAGACTGCCAAGTATGTACTGAAAGAATCAATAGGTGAAGGATACTTTAGAGCAAAATATTTGCCTGGCATATATATTGATAGGCACAAACCTAAAAATAAGCTAATCAAATTCCTTGGTCAAAAAGATAAACGTTGCTTTGCCATAACAGGGAAGGCGGGTAAAGGCAAGACAAACTTGCTCTGTAGTATTTCAGACGAAGTGTCTCAAAAAGATTTGAATATCGTTGTGTTATTAAACAGCCCGGAATTAGATTTTGGCGACACACTTACGGAAAACAGCAATACTTCATTATCAGATTATAAGAAGAATAATAACTCTATTGAGCAATGTATTAGTATGGCTCTGTTTAAAAATGGCGACTATGACTTCGAAAATATTAAAGAATGTCTTGATACTAAAAAAAATGCAAAACTTGTTGTATTTATAGACGCGATCAATGAGTTAGAAGGAGTAAATGCATTCACTAATTTTAATGACTATGTCAGCAGATTTGCAAAGAAGTACCTAGAAGAAGACAGCAATATATTTCTGGTAGTGAGTTGCCGAACAGACTTCTGGTCACTATTTCAGACAAAACATTGGGTAACCCAAAATATTTTCAGAGAACAGAACAACCAGTTTAAAGAAATTTCCAGCTATGACGTAGAAAATTTTGACAAAGTAGAATATGATAAAGCCAGAGACAAATATTTTGAATGGTATAAACTAAAAGGTGAATTGTCAGGTAAGGCCGCAGAAATTTGCCACGACCCAATAATGTTAAGGTATTTTTGCTCTGCATATTCAGGAAGACAAAATGAGTACGACCCTTTTGAAGATTTTTCTGAAAAGAATTTTGGTATTGAATCAAACCTCAGAAAAAAAGAAGTTTTTGACAAGTTTGTAAAGAACGCTGTAAAAAAACTTGACAAAAAATCTAATAGCGACTTCCAGTATGTAAATGATACAGAAACATATCTGTTGACGACTCAATATTTACTTCATTTAGCCAATACAATGTATGAGAATAAGCGCACATATATTTTGCCGCAAGAAGTATGTGGTGTAGCCAAATATCTAAACCACCCTGACAAAAAATGGGATCCGAGTAAAATATTTGACAAGAAAAATCGATCAATGGCCTTTGCATTTAAGGACGGTGGAATTATTATCGGCAAACGAATAGAGACTGAAAAAGGTTTTTCTTATGATTTCGTATTCGAGTCCTATTTCGAATATACACTTGGAAGATATATTGCTATGGAAAGATGGAAATCTTTTCAATATACTACACCAGATAACTTTACAGAAAAAGTGATTGACGATTTTAAGGCACTTGTTGAGGAACATACTAAACTGCTCTATGAAAAACAAGATGCAGATGGCAACAAATACAAAGATGCATTTACCAATTTGCTGAATTCATTGGAGTATGCAGTATTAGTTGTTGAAGAAGACAAGTATTATCATTTCGTTCCTGATCTCTTTATGGACTTGGTAGAAGTGCTTCTGGACTCTGATGATCAGAGGTCAAAAAACATGGCATTCAATATCATAAACGGCACAAAACTTTTGAACACAACATATGAAGGCGAACTTCCGACTTATGTAAAAAAACGACTCAATTATTTGTATGATGTACTCTTCAAAACTACCCGTGATGTTGATTTTGTAATTATGTGGGCCCTAGAAGGTAGTATGCTTAAAATGGCAGACCTGAGTCTCGAAATAGCTATAACACAGCTAAAGAAATGGGCCCGTGACGGAGTTAAAATTCAACCTATGTACGCCATACAGGTATTGACAAAAATATACACCTGTAAACACAGTACAGCTGAAAAAGTGCTCGATGTTTTCAGAACTTTGGCCCATACAAATGACTATAAAACAAACTTTTGGCTGGCACGCCCTTTGATATTAGGAGCATGGCAAATAGCACATAAAGAACAGGAGGAAATAACTGTAATTGATGAGCTTTTTCAGATTGTAAAAGAATTATACAAAGACAAAGAGACCATTAAGCCAATCAAAGGTCTAGCACTATCCGTTTTGCCATACTTATCTTATAACTCTACCGTATACTTAGATCAAATTAAGGGGTTTGTAAAAGAGGAAAATTACGAATGGGCTATATGGAACCTTGCATATGAGCTACGTAATTGGCACTCCCTAGAAGGCGCCGATATGAACTGGTTGCTGGACGTTATCGAGATACTATATGATAAGCATAAAGACGATTCGCTAAATCATATAAACTATGCACTGTTAGTTACGCTCGAACAGAACATGGACATATCGTTAAAATCTAATATTGAATTTGATTTTGAAGTAGCACAAACTATTATCAACAAACTTAATAGTTCTAAATGGACGCCAGAAAACTTTGATGGGAATGTTGCACTAAAAAATCAGTCAGATGATGCTGTATGCCTGATATATTCTCCAGTGTTTCTGGAACCAAGTTTAAACAACCATGTAGAATGTAGAGAAAGGCTACAAGCTATCCTAGAGCGACTTAAGAAATTCAATAGTGACAAGTATTGCTGGGTAACTCCCAGAAAAGAAATGTTCGGAGCATTTGCCAATAAGCTTCGCAGGGTGCATAATGAACATACTGATAAACATTTTGATGGTTCCAAATGGCCTAATTACCCACAGGATGTAAAAGATGCGTACGACGAAAGAGATAAGAACAGGAAAGATGAATTAATATTTGAAACAAGTAGTAATGATTTCAGATTTGAGTCGTATAAAGTAGCTCTTATATCAGCAAGTGCTGCAATTACGGCTGTAGATCAATTACTCAATAACAACAATTGCCGTGTAGCATGGTCTTTAGGCAGACCTCCGGGGCATCTTGCTAATAATAAAATATGCATTTTCAACAACATTGCATTGGCTGTAAATCATGCAATTCAAGAAGCAGATTTAGAACGGGTATTAATTATCGATTGTGATGCGCATCATGGTAAACATACCGCAGATGTATTTATTGAGGATGACAAAGTGGTGTATTGCTCGATACATATAGACGGCCCCTACACTAAGGTAGATGGAAATGTGAAACGTATAGGATCAGGTGCAGGTGAAGGATATAATATAAACCTTGTGTATCCTGACAATACGGGAGATGATGGGTATATTTATATGGTAAAAAACTTCATCAAACCAATGATAAATGACTATGACCCACAAATGATATTCATTTCTGCAGGCTTTGATGGTCATTTTGAAGACTACCTCACTCCAACATGTACACTATCTGAACATTCTTTTAATGCCTTGGCGGAGGTTATCAAAGAAGCGATGGACATAAATCCAGAGTTAAAAGTATGTGGTGTTTTAGAGGGAGGCTATGGATTAGACTCATGGTCCAATTGTTTTATACAGATGCTTAATACACTCGGAGGCCTTGGGTTTGAGTTTGATAAAGAAGAAGATTTTATAAAGGGATATGATGATATAGAAAAATCAGTATCCATCCCGACAATTAAGGCAAGCCTGAACACGTTATTTGAAAAACTATCAGAAGTGAAAGAAAAAAAAGGAGACAACTATAAATTATTGAAAAAACCTGACTTATGGCTACAAGGCTAAATGCGATATGCCTTTTTGTGATACTGATAATAACATCGTGCAATAACAACACTAATAAGAAAAGCATGGCACACAACACAATATATCAATACTCAACAATTAACGCCCTGATGAATGGATACTATTACATGGGGGTATCTGTAGCAGACATGCCTGAACATGGCAACTTTGGTCTGGGCACCTTTGAGCATTTGGATGGAGAGATGATAGTTTTGGACGGTAACATATATAAAGCTAAAAGTGACGGGACTGTTGAAACAATTGACAGGAATGATACCAGTCCTTATGTAAACCTAGTGCATTTTAAAACTGATAAGGAGTTTGAATTAGGATCCATAGGCAGCTTTAAACAGCTTGAGGCTGCTCTTGACTCATTAATCACAGATAAAAATATTGCTCATGCCATAAAGGTTCGTGCTAATTTTTCGTACATATTGGTGCGTAGCGTGCCCGCGCAAGAAGAGCCATACCCACCGCTTACTAATATTATACCAAAGGATGAATACTGCAATCCTGAAGAGAAACAAAAAGAACAAAAAGGCACGCTAGTTGGTTTTTACCTCCCCTCGTATTTTAGTGAATTAAATAAAACCGGGTATCACTTTCATTTTATTAGCGATGACCTTAAGGTAGCTGGGCATGTGTATGACTGTGCTTTTGCCAAAGCATCTGTTGAAGCGGGCCTCTATCGTAATATTAATATCCAGCTGCCTCATGATGATATTTTTCCTACCTATAATTTACTAATAAATCATGCTGATCTGGATACCATAGAAAGGAAAGCTGAATAAAAAGCACAGTATATGGTACAGATAATATTCCATAGGATTATAATCCATTCTGTATCGAAATATTCTTTTATACACTCTTTCTTTTATAACCAACCAACCTAATAAGTTAGTTACAAGCGTGAATAATATTTCAATTAGGACTTTAATATCGAGACCGTAATCATTACTTATAGTAAACTATTATAAGTAATTACATAATAATACTGTATTAATGAACTATCCTACAATCGAAGTAGATATACTTATAATAATTTAGCATTTGTCAATATTTTCAGTTTTGATAAAACAATACTTTTTCCGTTTTCATGTCATTAGATTTGCTTTATAAAAAGGATACCTATTTACTGAAAGTAACGTATTGGGAAAATATCAATAACAAAGCCACTAACAAATTAGTGGCTTTGTTTGCTGGGAATTGATAGGATCTAACATACGACCTACTGCTTAGGAGTCACTCCCAATCACCGCGTCCAATGCATCATCCGCATCTTTATGAATGAAATTGGCCTGATACCCGATTGTGGTGGTAATAGATGAATGTCGGTAAAGCTTTTGTAGCATTTGTATTGGGATTTTGTCGCCTGACAGATTGCCAAATGTATGCCTGGCGATGTGCATGGTCAGCTTTTTCTCAATCTTTGCTGCTGGCGCCACGACGTTGCGCAAAGTCTTATCAACGCGGCTAGTCATATTGATAATGCGTCTTTGCACTAAAAACTCATCACTCAGATCCTCGACATTCTTAAGGTCTGGGAATATCAGATCATTTTTCCGGCGTTTCTCACCTTCATATTGGCTGATAATTGCCAATGCCTTTTCAGGGATTTTCAAACTGCCGCCTTTGGCATTTTTACCCATTGTATAATGAAGGCGCTCATTTTGAATATCAGACCATCGAATGCGAAAAACATCCGATACACGCATCCCGGCAAAGTAGAATGAGAACAGCCATAAATTACGACAGTGATTTTCAAAGGTACCTTCTGGCAATTCCACCTCTTCCAAACGCTTTACCTCTTCAATCGTCAGACCGACCTTTATCGTCTCCGGCGTTTTAATCACAATCTTGCCTTTACCGAATGGATAGAATTTCCTGTCGACCATTTCGGCTGCGATTGCCTGATTGAATATTGTGCGAATAACAATCAGATAATTAACGATCGTCCTGTCCGATATGTTCTTACGCCTTAAATACCCCTGAAACCGTTTGATGATGTCAGGTGTTAGAGCGGAGAAGGGGATATCATCGCCCAGCTTGTTTACTTTGAGGAAATCACGAAAACGCTCAATGCGGGATTTGTCCGGCGTATAGCGATTATACTTCCCGCTCTCTTTTAAGGTGTTCAAATAAATTTCCGCCTGCGCCAGAAACATCGGCACACCGTCATGTGTAATGGTCTTCTTGATTGCCTGAGAACTGACAGCCGTATTATCCGTTTCAAGTTTTATAAGCGTATCATTTGCTTCTGCTAATTTTTTAAGGATAAGGTTATTCAGGCGGCTAGAATTTGGATGTGATTTTTTGACGCGGCTATTCTTTTCATCCCACTGTTTCTTATCAACGTAATACCCGGTATAGATGTAGGAGGGCTTTCTGTTTTTGATGATCCTGATAACAATCGGATATTGCCCTTCCTTATTTTCCTTGTTCCACAGTAATACTTTTATAGATGCCATGGTTCAAAGGTAGGACTCTTGGGTTAAACATAGGTAAAACATTTTGTGGTTTTTATTGGATTTTATTGAATTACAATATTCAGTCATATAAAGTGTTTACAACGCTTTCAGAGCAATTTGTTTCAATAGAATTCATATTCCTAAAAACTGAAAATCCTTGTGTCGGCGGTTCGATCCCGCCCCACACCACAGCAGAAAAAGCCTCTCTTTCGAGAGGCTTTTTCTTTTAGATTACACACACCTGCTCAAAGAGAGCTCCTATTTAATATGTTTATCTGAGGTATTGAATAGAGTACCTAATCAAACACAGGAAATTGCACATAACAGTCCGTTACTAATTATTCACTCCGAATTAAATATTAAAAATCAATTAACGGTATATACAGTATAGTGTTACATGTCTGCTCTATTTGCACAATAACTGAAACATGTTTTAGTTATATTGTGTAGCGTTACCTACAAGTATCCATGACATAATGTATCGTTCAATAGGAAAACCCAAACTGTTCTTTTGCCTATCAACCCTGCTGCTAATATTAATATCTTGTTGTGCTAAGTCACAAACACTGTATGTAAAACATTACAGTACTAAAAATGATTTACCATCAAACATATTATACATGTGCCATCAAGATTTGGATGGGTACATTTGGATAGGGGCTGCAGGGGGCATCATCAGATTTGATGGTAAGAATTTTCAAAAATACAGCTATAAGAAAGATAGCTTAGTAAAGGGGCCAATTACAGTAATAACAAATGATTCTCACAATCAAATCTGGGTAAAGTCTTGGGTATTTTCACCATTCTTTTCTGTAATAAAAAAAAATACAGTTACTAAATATCAAGATTCGGTATTGTTAAGTAACTCCTTTGAGGATAGCAAACTGGAAAAGCAGTATTATTCTAAAGCCAACAGTACTGCATATATTATTGGAGAAGAGCGCTTGGTTAGAATTGGACAAGAAGGCATTCCTCATTTCGAGCACATAGGCATGAGCAGGCATGCTTCAATTTTTGAAACTAATGATAACCGCGTTTTTGCTGCCGACAAGAATCATTTATTTGACATTGCTGCTTCGACACCTTTTTTGATTAAGCAGTTTGACTTTATCGATAACAACACCAAGTTTGCGTGCCATAACAATACACTTTACTGTGCCACTAAAAACATAATACATGTATACAAATACAACGGGGTTGGATTTGATAGTATAGAAACTCATATTCTGAGATATAAGATCCGGAATATGCATGCGAACAAATATGGGCTCTGGTTATCTCCTTATAGTGATAAAAGCGTGCACTTATACCGAAACTTCCAATTAAAAAGCGCTCCTTTAAAAGTTGAGATGCCCGGCATTCCGGATTATTACATGACTGATAATGAGGGTGGCGTATGGATAGTTATTGTTAATAATGGCATTGCTTATATCCCCAACCCGTCAATTGTTAATTATACAGTAAAAGATGGATTGTCCTCTTCGGAAGTTTTTGTGTTTAAGAAAAGAGATGAGAATAGTTTTTGGGCCGGTTACTATTCGGGAGAAATTGATGTGTTGAGGTTTTCGGATGAAAAAATAAATGCAAAGAAAATTCTGCAAATTGATGATGATCTGCATGGCTATAGCTTTATGATTGACATTAAGAGATACAAAAACAAAACCTATTTCCTTTCTCGAGGCAAACTTGTGGAATTAACAAACGGAAAGCTTATAACTCATCCAAATATTGGCAGCACATACAAATCGTTTGAGATCCTTAATGATACTTTACTAAGCATAGGATCTACAAGCTATATTATCTACAACCTGAAAACCAAGAAAAGGAAGCTATTTGATATCGGTAGGATCTATAAGCAAACTATAGATACCAACGGGGTACTATGGCTGGGAGGACTGACTGGCCTGTATAGTTTTAACGTACATAAAGATACGGCCCCGCGCTTATTTGAGTTGCATGAGAAAAACAACATAGTTAATTCGATGACTGTGTATAAAGATTATTTGTGGGTTATGTGCTTAGACGGGCTATACCTATTGAAAGGGAGATCGATAATACGCCATTATACAAAAGAGGATATTCCTATTCAGAGTCTCGATGCTTTCTCAATATCTACTAACAGAGACCAAGTGTGGATTGGAAATAGCAAGGGCGTATTTATTGGCTGGTATGATTATGATGCGCTTACATTTAAAAAGACCCTGCAACTGGACTATAATGACGGATTGCTGGGACAGAACATAAGCACCATTACATTTGAAGACACGGTAGTATACGTTAGCACAAATAGTTCTGGCTTTGCTAAAATATATAATATTGAAGACACTAAACTAAACTATCAAGTCTCTGATATCCGGTTTAAAAGAATAGGTGCAAATGAGTATTTAAATCCTGACTCTGTAAATATTGAGTATTCTAAAAAAGGGCTTGAAGTAGAATTTTATGCCGCTGCCTTAAAGTATCATGATGAAATATCATATCGCTATAAACTGAACGGGTTTGATGATGATTGGAGGGTTACCAACAATAATATTGTACACTACACAAACATTCCACCAGGCAAATATGAGTTCTTAATAGACATCGTTGACAACAGGCCTAATACTGAATCGATAACTAAAAAAACGATAATTAATATAAGCCCATTATACTGGCAGACTGTTTGGTTTAAGATACTGGCAGGTGTATTTGTTGTTGCTTTAATTGGCTGGGGCTTTAACAGATACTATAACTACAGGAAAAAACAAGCCTTAAAAAAGCTGAATCAAAAAGCATTGCTTGCCAAAACCAGAATGGAGACATTTAAAGCACAGATAAAGCCACACTTTATTTTTAATTCTTTAAATGCCTTGCAAGATTATGTATATACTAACAACAGTGATGATGTTGCAAAAATACTAAGAGAATTCGCAACCCTGTTTAGGAAAGGGCTACATCTTGCTGATAGTGATTTTACATCTATTGAAGAAGAAGTCTCTTTTTTGATTCGCTATCTTGAATTGGAAAAAGTAAAGAGCGAAGGAAAGTTTGACTATGCGATACACATTGAACAGGGGTTAGAGCAAAACGATATACCATCATTACTCACTCAACCTTTTGTAGAGAATGCAGTTATTCATGGAGCATCTACGGCAAAGGGCAAGGGCCATATCAAGATCAACTATTACTCTGAAGGAAACAACATAATATGCAAGATCGCAGACAATGGCATTGGCATCAAAAAGTCCGGTAAAAACAGAGAAGGACATGTCTCAAAAGGCACAGCAATGTCATTAATGAGAATATCAGAATACAAGTCCGGACTTGGGCTAGATGTAGAATTGCACATAGAAGACATATCTGACATTGACTCTGATACTAACGGCACGGTTGTGACCATCGTTATCAAGGATATAAAAAAACAAGCTAAGCATGAGGACGATAATAATTGACGACCAGATAAGGTCCAGAAGGGTTTTGAAAAGAATGCTAACCCAATATTGTTCAGGCATTGATATTATAGCAGAGGCAGATAGCATCGACACAGGATTAGAGACGATAAATACCCATCATCCGGAATTAGTATTTCTGGATGTTGAGCTGGGTGATGGTACCGGTTTCGATCTTTTAGGACAACTACCTACTCCTCCTGCATTTAAAATAATATTTGTGACAGCATACGATTCATATGCCATCAAAGCAATAAAATGGTCTGCACTTGATTATATTTTAAAACCTGTTGACCCCGAGGAGTTGGTAGCTGCTGTAAACAAGATTGCCCAAAGTTCAAAAAACAACTTAGAGGCTAAAGAGTCTATCCAGATCAAAGGAGATAAATTGGGAGTACCGACTATGGAGGGGCTTTTGTTTGTTGCAATACAAGATATTACACGCTGTGAAGCAAAAGGAGCATATACTGAATTTCACTTTGTTGATAATACCAAAATAATCGTATCTAAATCAATCCAATCCTACGATTCTATCCTGCAAAACCATAATTTTTTCAGGATTCATAAATCACACCTTGTTAACCTTAACTATATTAAGGAGTACATAAAAGGCAGAGGCGGCAATGTTGTAATGGCAGATGGGACAACTATAGCTGTAGCCTTACGCAAAAAAGAAGAGTTCCTCCAACATATATTACATTAAACGCGCGTTTATTTTATTTCTCTGCGCGTTCATGAATTTGCTATTTACGAAATTTTAGTGCCTGAGTAACTTACTGCTTGTAATTAAAACAATTACAGGCGTCCTCCCGAAAAGCCGATTAACAGAGTAGGGATCACTAAAATTTTTACTATGAGAAAAATCATGATGACAATATTGATGGCATTATTTTTTGCCAACTCTTCTTATTGTCAATGTGTAAACGACTGTATCGGGCAGCAGTCAATTAATTTTGCTACCGGGACCGATGCAAATGGCGGCTTGCTGGCAGCTGGTGTGGGTGCATTTGATGCCAACTGGATAGTAACTAACGGACCCAATAATGCCAACCTCAACCTACCGAATGTTCCTCTGGCAATACCAAACTATAATAACGCATGGGGACGCAAAGCTGCTCCGAATATATTGGCACAGATGACATCAAGTGGCAACTGGATCTCTCCTTTTCCTAGTGAGTTATACGCGCCAAACAACCCTAATGTACCATTTGAGTTTACGTATGAATTTTGTGTTTGTGCCAATGACGATTATAATTTCCAGGGGTTATTTAATGCTGATGATGCGGCAAGGCTTTATGTTAATAATACGCTGATAGCCAATTCTACATCAGGAGGCAATAGCTGGGAGGATATAATTCAATTTAATGCTACGGTAGCATTAAATGCAGGCAAGCATAAGTTACGCATAGAATTGCATAATACTAATAGAACAGCTATGGGTGTCAACTGCTCAGGTACTATTACGGCTCAAGGTATAGGTGCTATAGCTACCTCTACATGTTGCAGTCCGGTTGGCGCAATAAATGGTAGAAAGTATAAAGATGTAAACAGTAATGGTGTGATAGACGGACAGGATGTAGTAGTTCCCAATTGGGATTTTCAGCTTACCGGACCAGGAGGGTCATTTAACTCCACCACAGATGCTTACGGTACTTTTGCTTTCACGAACTTGGTACCGGGTACCTATACACTTACAGAAGTATTACAAGCAGGATCAACACCTGTTTTCCCGGCGGGTGGTAGTACAACTGTTGTTGTAACTGCCGGAAATGTAACAACAGTAAACTTTTTAAACGTTATTCCTCCGCCAGACCCAAGAGGATGTTGTGATGAAATAGCAAATGGGAACTTGATACCCAATGGTAGTTTTGAAGCAGGTAATTTTGGTGTTACATCAGGGTATACTTATGAACCGTCTATTGGTACAGGATCTGTATCCGAAAGTAAGTATGCGGTAGTAACGGGTACTCAGGCATCAGCTATAAGTGATTGCTGGGGGATTGTCGACCATACGACTTGTACTGCAGATGGAAGGTTTATGGTAGTAAATGGTGCTACACATAACCCTAACAATACAACTGTATACCAAAAAAGTTTTTTTATTGAGGGGCCACTTGAAAGAGAGTATATATTTTGTATGTATTATCAGCATTTGCCACAGTGCGAGTTTGATATATTCGATCCGGATAAGATCGATGTGCAATTTTCAGGTGTATCTTCTTCAGTAGAGGGGGGATGTGATGATAATGAAGACCATTGTGGTTGGGAAAAAATAAGCTATGTAATTACTCCTACCTCTCCCAATATTACAATAACTGTCTCACTTGATGAGTCTGGTGCTGGCGATGGCAATGATGTTGCATTTGATGATTTCAGTTTACGTCTAAAGCAGGATATGCCTTCTGATTATTGCATATTTGGAATAGAGGCACCAGCGATAGGTATAGGCCTGTATAGTATTTCTGCAAATCCTCTTAACACTTCATTACCTCCAGGGTTTAATGTGACATGGACAATATCTGAGGTGACCTGCCCACTTGGTCCATCAAGTACACCTATTCCTGGTAAAACTATGACATATACATCTACTCCTAACGGCACAAACTTCCCCGGATTCTGTTGCTCACCGGGTTCACAATCACCGGGAGTTCTTGAAGATGGGAAATGCTACAAGTTTACCAGGCAAGTCGAGAACTGCTGTTATGAAACATGTGAACATCCTATATGGCTTAGGCCAGGATATCCAGAGATGATGCTAATAACGACAAGTAATGATAGCGATGAAAATGGTTACGATTACTACCAGACTTCTGACGGGAAGCAATGGACAAAAGTGGATGCTATAGATGAAATATCAGATAAGAATAAAGTAAAAATATACCCTAATCCGGGGGACGGGGTGGTTACAATCAAGTCTGATAGAGATATGACTGGATCTACAGTGGTAGTATATGGTTCAGATGGAAGAAAAGTCTTAGACAAGGTCCTCGGGCCAGCTCTTGATGTAAACATCAGCAATTTGGCAAGTGGTGTGTATAGTTTTGAGATAACAGAACCTGATGGGACTGTAACGCACAAAAACTATGTAAAACAATAATTGTAAACCCTAAAAAAACCGTGTAAACGATTCAACCCCAAATACCCTACAGTAAAAAGCCTCTCTTTCGAGAGGCTTTTTTTTAGTGACACTTAAAATATTCAAAAGGCTCTTTACAACTATTACACTTATACAATGCTTTACAGGCTGTAGCACCAAAGCGGCTCACAACTTCTGTGTTTTTAGAACCGCATTGAGGACATGCTATCTCTGCTTCTGCAGCTGCAATATCGCCACAAGAAGAATGTGTTGGCGGAGCGATACCATATTTGCGCATTTTCTCTTTTGCCTCATCCGTCATCCAATCGGTAGTCCATGCCGGATTGTATACTAGCTTAACTGTAGCATCGTAACCATGTTCATGCAATAAAGCTTTTATATCCGCTTCTATAATACCCATTGCAGGGCAACCGGTATATGTAGGTGTGATGATAACTTCTATTCCATCATCAGAAATGTTTACATCTCGCAACATACCTATCTCCTGTATGGTCACTACAGGAATTTCAGGGTCTGCTATTTGCGACAACAGCTTCAGTATATCTTCTTTTGTTTTATCTGCTACTACCATTTTGCATCAGGATAGGCTCTTTGTAAATATTGCATATCGCCCAGCATATGTCCCAGATGTTCGGTATGTATACCTTTCCTGCTACCTGTTTGCATATATGCATCTTCGGCTTGTTTTAGTGTGGCTTGCTTTAACACACGCTCAATATGCTCTTGCCATTTTGCTTTTAGCGCTATTACATCTACTGCTATACATTGTTGTAATAACTCATTATCTACCTCATCCATTTCAAACAACTCTCCAGTATACATCCATAAGCTGTCCAGCGCTCGCTGCATTTTCCAATGGCTTTCTTCTGTTCCGTCACCTAAACGAATGGTCCAATCCACAGCGTGTGCCATGTGGTACTTTACTTCTTTTAAGGTTTTAGCTGCTAATGCCGCAAAAGTTTCATCGCTGCTGTTTTTCAACTCGTTGAAGAAGTAATATTCAAATACCGAGACATACAGTTGCCTTGCAATAGTATCCGCGAAATTACCGTTGGGCATTTCTACCAACAGGTGGTTGAAATATTGTCTTTCATTTCTTCTATAAGCAAGATCATCTTCTGTTTTGCCTTTACCTTCCAGCTCTGCAGCATATTTGTAAAACCCTTGTGCCCTACCGATCAAATCGAGCGCCAGGTTCGTTAATGCAAGGTCTTCTTCTAAAAAAGGGCCATTGCTACACCACTCAGACAAACGGTGCGATAGTATCCAGGCATCATCGCCTAAACGAAGACTGTAAGTATATTTTAGTTCATTTAAGTCTGCCATAAGTTATATCTGTTTTGCACCTTCCGGCATTGTGTAAAAAGTAGGGTGTCTGTATACTTTATCGTCTGCAGGGTCGAAGAACATATCAGCATCGTCCGGGTTAGATGCAGCAATCGCATTTGCAGGCACTACCCAAATACTGGTACCTTCTCCACGACGCGTATAAATATCTCTTGCATTTTGCAATGCCATTTTTCTATCCGATGCATGCACACTACCTGCATGTATATGATGACTACCGTTTCTGCTCTGTATGAACACCTCCCATAAATCCAATTGAGAATCTGTTGTCATGTTATTAGTATTTATGAATAAATTAATTGTATTTCTGTGCTTGTTTAGTTTTATATGCTTCCGCGGCTTCCCTCACCCATGCACCTTCTTCATGCGCTTTTACATGATGTGCTATTCTTTGTTTGTTCAAAGGACCATTACCCCTGATCACACGATAAAACTCATCCCAATCAATCTCGCCATGATCGTAATGCCCTTTCTCTTCATTCCATTTCAAATCCGGATCAGGAATGGTCAAGCCTATTACTTCTGCCTGCTGCACTGTTTTATCTATAAACTTCTGACGCAACTCATCATTACTGTGCCTTTTTATCTTCCATTTAAAGGCATTGGCAGAGTGTGGTGATTCGCCATCGTGCGGGCCAAACATCATTAATGATGGCCACCACCAACGGTTCATAGCGTCTTGCGCCATTTCTTTTTGATCAGCAGTGCCGTTCATCATATTCGCCATGATCTCGTAACCTTGTCTTTGGTGGAAGCTCTCTTCTTTACAAATACGTACCATTGCTCTGCTATATGGCCCGTATGATGTTCTTTGCAGCGATACCTGGTTTACGATAGCAGCACCATCTACTAACCAACCTATAGCACCTATATCTGCCCATGTAAGAGAGGGGTAGTTAAATATGTTAGAATATTTGGCTTTGCCTGTTTGCAATTGCTCTATCATCTCTACTCTTGATATGCCCAATGTCTCCGCAGCACTGTATAAGTATAGGCCATGCCCTCCCTCGTCTTGTATCTTAGCTAATAATATCTGTTTGGCACGGATACTCGGGGCACGGGTTATCCAGTTGCCTTCCGGTTGCATACCAATAACTTCTGAATGCGCATGTTGCGACATTTGCCTAACAAGGTGACTTCTGTACTCTTCCGGCATCCAATCACGAGGCTCTACCGCTTTACCTTCCCCCACATGCTCTTCAAACTTCGACAGTCGCTCTTCATTAGGTCTTACTACTGTATTTTGATGATCCATAATCGACATTTTAAGCTTAGCCAATATTAAAAACAGTAACTCAGGGTAAACATGACGCATGTCATAAAAAAATATGATTCATGTCACCTAAGCTCGAAAAACTCCAACATTTATGTGCCAACCATAACGTACGAAACCACGTCTTAATACTTATTACTTATTTTTATACTAAATATCATCTTATGAAACCCTTTTTGTGCGTATTACTATTAGTGCTATCACAGCTTTGCTATGGTACCGGAAGTACTTTTGAAGAATTGGCAGCCATAAATTCTTATTGGAATTGCCAGAACGATCTGGATAAGATCACTATACCCAAGCATAAGGAACGCTCTGATAATGAGTGGATCAAAATACATCTATCGCTGGTCGAAAAGGTACTGAGTAGCAGAGATGTAAGTCATCTTACCATAGAACAACGAAAAAATCGCACTGCTGCACTGCTTCATCTTAACGAGTATTGGCATGCAGGCAATTTCCCAATAAACAACAAAACAAACTACCGTACACCCATCTTTATAGATGATTTCGACAACTTTTGTGCCGTTGGCTACTTGATAAAGGCTACAGGATATGAACAAATTTCCAGAAAAGTAGCTGCTGAGAAAAACTTAGCCTATGTCAGAGAGTTGGATTACCCTGAATTATTAAACTGGGCACACGAGTATGGTTTTACAAAAGCAGAGCTGGCATGGATACAGCCTACCTACCCTCCACACCAAAGTGTTTATGGAATTGGGTTCAAACAAAATCCAAATGACGAGGTACTGGAACTGTTTGCTGACACCAAGGATGAAAAACTCTATTTCGGCGGAGTGTTTACAAAGGTAGATACAGTAGATGTGAAGCATATAGGTTACTTAACCGAGGTGCAAGGCAAGTATACATTGCATACTATGGGGGATGGCATAGACGGCGATGTTCATGCAATTGCCGAGTACCAAAATAAAATATTTGCAGGTGGAGATTTTTCTTCTGCAAGCGGTATTGTAGCAGATAATATTGCCTATTGGGATAGCACAAAATGGCGCTATGCGGGATGTTTAAGGGGCGTAGTAAAAGATATGATTGTGCACAACGGGAAACTATATGCATGCGGAGATTTTAAAGATTGTGCCTCCTCCACTGAAAGTAATTTCGCGGTATGGAATGGTAGCGGATGGACTTCAATTTATGGGTTGACTGGTTATGTAAATACATTACACTCTACAGACAATGAACTAATATTAGGTGGTGCGTTTAAATATCAAAACACGTCAACTAATATTATAAAATGGGATCAGAATAATAGCTTTAGCACTTACAACAACACTATCCCCAGAGAAGTGATGGATGTAGAGTTGTTTGACAGTATATTAAGATTAGCATGTAAAGGTGTTAGTGCTAAAGACAGCAATCTTTTCTACAGTTTAAATAACAATACATGGACCAGTAACACATCACCTACAGACAACTCGCTACAACATTTGTCGTACAATACCCTTTGTGCATACAGCATCATGCAATACAAGTTTTTATTTGCAGGTGGCACCTTCCAGCTATACACAAATGGCCCTAAGGTTACAGAATATAATGTTGCAGAAGTAACTAATTCATACTCTGGCAGGTTAAATGTATTGAAGAATAT
The DNA here is from genome assembly GCA_030429205.1 of Bacteroidia bacterium. GTDB lineage: Bacteria > Bacteroidota > Bacteroidia > Chitinophagales > Chitinophagaceae > UBA5543. The sequence goes on along the minus strand of JAUICZ010000001.1, from coordinate 1,050,774 downwards.
TGGTGTAGACAGCACCATCAACAAGCTTGTATTGTTTAAGGGTATAATTTTTGGGGGAGGAAAATTTAAACAAGCTGCAGTCAGCAGTAATGTCCAGTATTTATTCAGGTCCGGGGCTTCATATACTCAACCACCTCCACCAAAAGACACTACAAAATATGAAGACCCTAACATGAATGGGAATACAAACAGCACTGCGGTAAAACTATACCCTACCCATACCGCACAAAAAGTTTATGAAGGGAATAACAAGGTCATTATTTACCCTAACCCTGCTAATAAAAGCATCACCATAGAAAACTGTGAAGACGCTACTTCTGTATCCATATATAACATGAACGGACAACGTATGTCTATCATTGAACTATCATCAGAACCTTTACAGAAAATAAAACTACCCGACCTCACTTCCGGTCTTTATTCAATAGAAATACTCAATAAAAACGGAACCAGAATTCGACAAAAACTAACAATTCAGAAATAACACAATAAAAAAAGCGGGGATATCCCCGCTTTTTTGTTGAACAATTATTGTTGTTACACCTACCCCCTTATTGGGCATAGGTGTATAATTTGATTGGTTACTTGAGTGGAGCTTTATAGCTATTGATGTACATGATAATATATTTTTTGAATAAATGCATCATACTTCAGATATCTGAAAATTATATAGACGGGATATCTGTTATCCATTTAGCATCTTCAATATTTATCGCATAATTTATGAGAAACTTTGACACATCATTAATAGATTCAAATCGATATATTTCAGAAATACGATAATCCTCTTCTCTTGGCAAGTCTACATTATTTTCGTACACTTGTTTTTTAAGCTCATATATTTCCAGCAAATATGGTTTTTCTGCAATTAGTTTTTGTTTTCTTACCAATTCAGGCCTTTCTTTTTCAGTAAATAGTTCTAAAATCCGTTTATTCACCTTTTGCTTCTCAATTGATATCCAGCCCATATATTCATCATTGTTCGTTTCTTTTACAAAACCTAATACATCTCCTCTCTGCAGGTAATATTCAATTTTTTTTATTTTTTCCATCCCAAAATATTCTTATAATTCCTTTACCATTCAAATGGATGTATTTGTAAATGAGAGCCTCCATGCTGAGTATCAAATAAATCCTAATGATAGACTTCTTTTTCCCTATAAGAAACAACCACTTATCTTTCATATTTAATGTAGTCATTACTATCACATTTTTGTAACCTTTACCTTGATATAACTCTAAAATAGTTCATCCAGTATCAGACTTACTTAAAACATCTATTTCTTTAGCGCCATACTTCAATTGATCAGCATATTTAGCTATTCGTCTAGATGACTATATCTGCCCATGTTAATGAAGGATAATTGAAAGTATTAGAGTACTTAGCCTTGCCTTGCAGTTGCTCTATCATCTCTACTCTTGATATGCCCAATGTCTCTGCAGCACTATATAAGCCTAAACCATGCCTCCTTCGTCTTGTATCTTAGCTAATAATATCTGCTTGGCACAGATGCTTGGCACACAGGTTATCCAGTTGCCTTCAGATTGCATACCTATCACTTCCGAGTGTGCATGTTGCGACATCTGTCTTATCAGGAGACTTCTACATTCTTCAGACATCCAGTCGTGGGGTTCTACCGTCTTTCGTCGGCTGTCACTGCTATATTCTGATGATTCATATCAGCCGCTTTCAAAAACATAAAGGGCGCACATTGTGCGCCCTTTTATAACTAATTATTTATTAGTCTATTAACTGTCTTTAGACTTATTGATCACCTTAGTAGCAGTTGCTACAATACTGGCAATATCTGCCATGTTAGAAGGGATGATCATAGTATTGTTTTGCTTGGCTAGGTTACCAAACTCTCCAATATATTGCTCTGCTACACGCAAGTTCACCGCTTCGTTACCTCCCGGCGCGTTAATAGCCAAGGCTATTTCCCTGATACCTTTTGCGGTAGCCATAGCTACAGCTTCGATCTCTGCTGCGCTACCATCGGCTTCGTTTATACGACGCATCTTCTCACCCTCAGACCTTGCGATCAACTCCTGCTTCTCACCTTCTGCACGGTTGATACGTGCCTGCATATCACCTTCTGAATTTGCGATGTTTGCACGCTTTTCACGCTCTGCACGCATTTGCTTCTCCATCGCGTCTTTAATGCTTTGCGGCGGTGTGATGTTCTTTACTTCGTAACGAGTTACTTTAACACCCCATGGGTCAGACGCACGGTCTACTGCGTCTACAATAATACTGTTCATAGCTTCACGCTCTTCGAAGGTTTTGTCCAGCTCCATTTTACCTATAATACTACGCATGGTAGTTTGGGCCAGCTGTGTTGCGGCAAAACGATAGTTGTCAATACCATAACTGGCTTTTTGTGCGTCCATGATCTGCAAATACAAAACACCATCCACTTCTACAGAAATGTTGTCTTTAGTGATACAGGTTTGTGCGGCCACATCCATCACTTGTTCTTTTAAAACATGCTTGTAAGAGATTTTGTCTACAAAGGGAATGATGATGTGAAATCCGGCGAGCAGGGTAGCACGATACTTTCCAAATCTTTCTACAATATATGCCGAACGTTGCGGCACGATCTTAATAGTAAAGATGAAAACAATAATCGCCAAAATGACGAGTCCGATAAATATAATAGATGTTCCGTTCATACTTAGTTGAGGGGTTCTACAGTCAGTCTGATGCTTTTATAACCTGTGATCTTTAATTGCTGACCTTCTAATACAGATTTAGTTGTTGTTGCTTCCCAGTTTACACCTTTAAAGCTCACTTTACCTATCTGCCCAACATCAAAACTGGATATAGCTATGGCTGTCTGGCCAATGTACTCATCTTCCAGTTCGCCTTCAGAGGTAGATTTGTCTATATACCTTTTTTTGATTGCCCTTCTCAATAAAGCTAAACTGGCAATAGAGCTGATCAGGAATATAAATAGTTGTGTATTCAGGCTAGGTTCAAAAATCAGACATGCAATTGCTGCTGCCCAGGCACCTATGCCAAAGAACACCAATACAAGGCCCGGTACTACAAACTCCAGTAGTATCAATACCAAACCTATTAAGAACCATATAGAGTAGTCCTGTGTGAAAATGTTTTCCAATGCTATTAGTTTGAAATGCCTACGGAATATAACACTTTTTTGCAAAATAGCCAAATAATTGTTACCAGAATGTTAGGTTTTGTAAAGCCATATTATATATACATATTCGCGTGTGGAGTTACACATTTTAAACAATGAATTATACTTTCCACCTGCTGGCAATGCATTGCCTGACGGGCTTTTAGCCATTGGTGGTGATTTGAGTACCGATAGGTTACTGCTGGCATATCGCAGTGGCATCTTCCCCTGGTACGACGATGATGTGCCGATGTGGTGGTGCCCCGACCCTAGATTTATTCTTTACCCTAATGAACTGAAAATCAGTAAAAGTATGCGCCCTATTCTGAGGCAGAATAAATTCAGGTTTACCACCGATAAGGCTTTTGAGCAGGTTATCAGCAATTGCCGGCAAATGCCCCGTAAAGACCAGGACGGCACATGGATCAACGAAGAGATAGTTCAAGCGTACTGTAAGCTACATGAAATGGGTTTTGCGCATTCTGCTGAAGCATGGACAGATGGAGAGCTGGTGGGAGGTTTATACGGAATAAGAATGGGGAAGGCTTTTTTCGGAGAAAGCATGTTCAGCAAAAAAAGCAATGCCAGTAAATTTGCTTTTATAAAGTTTGTACAACAACTGCAGGATGATGGAGTAGAGTTGATCGACTGTCAGGTACATACAGAGCATCTGGAAAGTTTAGGCGCGAAGATGATTCCCCGCGCCTTATTTCTTGAAACAATTAACCGCCTTATAAAGCAATAATTACTTACCAAACTTCTGTTTTAGCAACGATAGAGCATCGTCCATATTTGCAGATTCGTTATGTTTATTCTGTTGCTTGTTGGGTTTACGCTTGGCACCCCCTGCCGGTGGCTCTTGTGTTTGTTTTATTGATAGTGCAATACGCTTTCTGTTCATATCCACTTCCAACACTTTTACATTCACCTTATCATTCAACTTCAACGCCTCATTAGGATCAGTAATGTACCTGTGCGCAATTTCTGAAACGTGTACCAGTCCATCTTGTTTTACACCAATATCAACGAATGCACCAAAGCGGGTGATGTTTGTAACAATGCCCGGTACGATCATTCCTACCTGTACATCTTCAATACCGTAGATATTCGCAAACTCAAAATGCTGTGCTTCACTACGAGGATCCAGACCGGGTTTTTTCAGTTCCTTAAGAATATCTTCTACTGTATGCTTACCTACTTCTTCAGTAATATATTTCTTTACCTCAACTTGAGATAGCAATTCTTCATTGCCTATTAGTGCACCCACTTCAGCATTCAGGTCTTTGGCCATTTGTTCTACCAGCCCGTAAGACTCAGGGTGTACAGAACTTGCGTCCAATGGATTATCACCTTCTTTTACTCTCAAGAAACCGGCGCACTGCTCGTATGCTTTGTTACCTAAACGCTGCACCTCTAAAAGCTGTTTACGAGAGACGAACTTACCCTGCTCATTTCTGTATGTAACTATATTCTCTGCTATAGACGGACCAATACCACTTACATAGCTCAACAGGTGTTTACTGGCAGTATTCAGGTTAACGCCTACTGTGTTTACACAGCTAACTACAGTTTGGTCCAGACGTTCTTTTAAACGCACCTGATTTACATCATGCTGATACTGTCCTACTCCTATGCTCTTAGGTTCAATTTTAACTAGCTCTGCTAAAGGATCCATCAACCTACGACCAATGCTAATAGCACCACGCACTGTTACATCCTGATCGGGGAATTCTTCTCTCGCCACTTCTGATGCTGAGTATATAGATGCTCCGTCTTCGTTCACTAAGAATATAGGTAAGCCTAAGTTCAGCTTTTTTATAAACTGCTCCGTTTCTCTTCCCGCAGTTCCATCACCAATAGCGATCGCCTGCAGCTTGTGTTGTTCTACCAAAGAACGAACCTTATGCTCTGCATCTGCCAATCTGTTCTTTTCGTGTACATATATTAAGTCGGTTTTTAAGAACGTTCCTTTCTCATCCAGACAAACTACTTTACAACCTGTGCGGTAACCGGGGTCTATTGCTAATATGCGCTTGCTACCTAGTGGCGAACTCAACAACAACTGACGCAAGTTTTCAGCAAATACATTGATCGCTTCTTCGTCAGCCTGCATCTTCAGGTTCATACGAAACTCACTTTCCATGGCCATCTGTAACAACCTTCTGTATGCCGATTTTACGGCTTTCTTTACATGCTCTGCTGCTTCGTTATTTGCTTTTACAAACTGCTTTTCCAGCAGCATCAATGCTTCTTCTTCTGATGGTGCTATTGTTAACCTTAACACTCCAGCCATGAAACCACGCATTACTGCCAACATTCTATGCGATGGTATTTTAGATACAGGCTCGTCAAATTCAAAGTAATCTTTAAACTTTGCACCTTCTTCTTCTTTACCCGCCATCACCTTGCTTTGTACTGTTGCAGAACGCTCATATAGCTTCCTCATTTTAGCACGTGCCTCAGCATCTTCATTTACTATCTCAGCAATAATATCACGTGCTCCCTGTAGCGCATCTTCTTCTGTTTCTACCTTATCGTTGATAAACTCTTTTGCCTTCGCAGCAATATCAAAGTTGCCTTGCTCTAGCAATTGAGTAGCCAACGGTTCCAAACCATTCTCTCTGGCTACCTGAGCTTTTGTTCTGCGTTTTGGTTTGTAAGGCAGGTATATGTCTTCCAGCTCTGCCAATGTAGTTGCAGCATTTATTTTCTTCTGCAGCTCATCAGTCATCTTCTCCTGATCTGTTATGGTCTTTTCTATAAACGCTTTCCTGTCCGCAAACTCTTTCTGCGCGCGGGCCTCTTCCTGTATCTGTTGTATCTGTACTTCGTCCAGTGCACCTGTGCGATCTTTACGGTATCTGGCGATAAAGGGCACGGTTGCCCCTTCTTCCAACAACTGCAATACAGCTTTTACACTTACTTCTTTTAAACTTAGTTTTTCTGCTACTCCTTTTGCAAAATCCAACATCTTATTTCTATTTAAGAACTGCGAATGTAATTTTCACACTCGAGATTCAAAAAGAAAATATTTCAACATATTTGCACATATGAACCTCAGAGAACAGCTTCTTACAGAGAATTCAAAAGAAAACATAGAACTTGTTGCCAGCTGGATAGGCAACAACGACGAGCGGTTTCAACAGTTGATGGACTTGTTTTTGTTTGACAAATACCGTGTAGTACAACGAAGTGCTCATGCATTAGGCAAAGTAGGCGAAAAGCACCCCGAGATGATACTCCCCTATATTGATGCCATGCTTAAAAGAATGTCTGAACCAGATATTCATGTGGCTGTAAAAAGAAATGTAGTACGTGCATTACAATACATAGATATACCCGAAAAACACCATGGTGATGTAATGAACCTTTGTTTTGATTTCCTTGCTGATGCAAAAGAAGCTATTGCAGTACGTGTTTTTTCTATGACTGTTTTAGACAACTTGTCGAAACATTACCCAGAGATAAAACAAGAGTTACATGCCATAATAGAAGACCAGCTAGAACATGGCTGTACAGCTGCGTTCAGATCCAGAGCCAAAACAATACTGAATAAAAAATAACTACTTATTGAGGTACGACTTTATGAACTCCACCAGAGTGTACGCATCTTTAAAGTTAGAAACGTAGCCAAAAGAAGCGCGTATTGCTCCTACTACATAGTCTGACTTTTTACTGTTTACAAACTCATTATAGCTTACTTTTTCGCCACACTCAAAAACCGGACGCATCACATCTTCGGTAAACTTACCTACGATCTCGCTTAAACCGGGGTTACAAAAACATCCTGCACGTAAAGATATTACCAGCTTATTTGCACCCTCTTCAACATCTTCGTAAAAGATAGTTTTACCTGTCTGGTCGCAGATATTAAACGTTAGTGTTGCGCCTCTATTATTAAGATCTTCTGTCCCGTAAAGCTCTATTAAGTTCACACCATTATCATGCTTTAACGGTAGTATCTCCTTCAGCACCCAGTCTGCCAAAGATGTTATGCGTGTTTGGATGTTATCAATACCAATGCTCTTGATAAACTTCAAGCCCATTTCTACTGCAGGTATATTTAAGAAGTTGATCGTACCATCTTCATAACCCTCTTCATCTTCTGCAAAAAAGTGCCCATCGCCACGTACCGATGCCAGTTCGATAGTACCACCGGCAAACCACGGGCGCTCCATTTTAGAAAGAATTGATTTCTTAACTAACAAGCAACCTATACCTGTAGGGTAGCCAAATATTTTGTAAAAAGAAATAGAGACAAACTCTGGTTTATGCTTAGAAAGATCTAACTGATTAGTAGGCACATATGCGGCAGCATCCAGCAAAACATCCCAACCATTTTTCTGCGCTTTATGTATCCAGTCTAAACTATGCTTAACTCCTGAAAAGTTGGACTGTGCCGGGTAGGCAAACAATTTGTTTTTACCTTGTCCGTCTGATAAAATTTGCTCTAGCGCCTCTTCATCTATCTGCAACGTTTTATCTTTTACAGGAGCATATTTAAAGTTTGTGTTTTTACATCGTGCAAACTCTCTGATACCGTTTACGGAATTGTGATTATCCACCAACAACACATAAGTACTTTCAGGACAAAAAGGGTATGCCTCGCCAATAAGCTTTAAAGCGCCACTGGCATTTAGTGTAAACACTACATCATAGTCATCATCCGCATCATTAAAGTATTCCTTCACGTAATTACGTGCATGATCACAGTGCTTTGTTGCCAGGCTAGACGTAGGGTTTGCAGAATGCGGGTTACCGTATACATCTTTCAGTAGAAAGTCCTGATGCTCTCTGATCAGAGATTCAGGGTATATATTGGCACCTACAAAATCCAGATAAGTATGCCCGTTATTATCGAGCCTTTTAAAATCTTTCGCTCTGATATCGTCTAACATTTCTGTGGCCTTATACTGAGGATAAGACGCTATAAAATCTTGAAATGCCTGTTCTATTGTTACATTACTATCTATATGTACCGACATATGCACTAGGGGTTTGTCATATAAATATAATAATAGTATCAATACTATTTAGTGTACCACATGCAATTTAAATGTACGCTTCTCTGTTTTGTTCTTCAACTGTAAAATGTATAAACCTGTAGGTAACGATGCCGTAGGTATTTTTATTTTGTTTGTTCCGATTATAGCGCTGTAACTAGTACTATATTGTATTCTACCACTTATATCGTATACAGCAATAACAGTCCTTCCCTCCTGCTTAGCTTCAAACTCAAGATTAGTATAACTGTTTGCCGGGTTAGGGTATAATCCTGCTTTAAACTCTTGCTCAAAATCATCATCACTAACAGATAAGAAATAACTGAGACAATTACTGTTTAGTACAGTAGTATCATCCTCGCGCAACAATACAACAGTTGCTCTCAATTTATTCCTGTCCCATTCCGGTTTCAGCGCTACCGAAAACTTATGCCAGTAATCAGCACCTGCCTTTAATTCTGTCGCAAATGTTTTTCCGCCATCAGGTGCGGGGCTTATCAATCTGGCAACATAATTATATTCCATTTCAGCAGCAGGTATGGTATCCGGCTTATTTTCATAGCCACCCATCGGTCCGTTTTTACCTCCTGAATAATGCATATTATATTGCCTCCAATCGTCGCCGGTGCCTGAAACGTTATCTTCTGTAAGAATTAAAGCCAACCGAAAATCCCCCTTCATGTTTATTGCAGGCTTAACTGTCACACCCACTTCTGCCCTGCCGCTCTGCGCGATGTAGCCATGTATCTCCAGATCTGCAAAACCAAAATGGCCTGCATACTCATTGATCATTTCGTAAAAGTTGGTTTCATCAGGGCTCACTTTTCTGTCCAGTAAAAAATATTGTGCGAAATAATAGTCCAGGTTATAAAGGTAGTCGCTATACTCATCGTATTCCATAGGGTCGCCGCCATGCACGGATACCAAACAAACATTACCATCCGTGGCTACAGCATCCATATAAGTATATCCCCTTGGGGCAAACATATTCCAGTTACCGGTACCTTCTTCCAGCAATACTTTCTTCTTTGGTATAAATTGTACGCCATTCACAACTATGCGCTGGGTATCATTAGTTGCATTATTATCTCCCGGTGTAGTTACCCAAGCCGTAACATCTAATGCTCCAATTGCAGATAGTACATTCTTTACCTTATGTGTAAAACTATACGTTGCAAAAGGAGGGATAGATATATTTAAAAAAGTATCCGACATCACCACGCCACCTGCATTTTGATAATTCACTATAAACTCTTTTATCGTATCCAACCCATAGTTACGCACCTCACCTGTATGCGAGAAACCATTATTGATAACACGGTAGCCTTTAACTTCTTTTTCGGGGTAAAAATGTGTAAGCGCCAGATCTTTTTGCTCCGGCCTGAATAGTTCTATGTTATCTACTGTCCATCCACCATTTTGATGTACACCACCGCCATCATTATACCGAAACCCTATCAAAACATTACTGTAGCCTATGTATTGAGAAATGTTTATATAGTGAGTATCAAGGGAATCTTCAGTTTTCCCTTTCGGAACGTCATGTATCACTGTCCAACTAACACCTTTGTTTACTGATATCTCAACGGTTGCATGCTCTGTTTGACTTTTAGTGGTTCTCTTAAAAAAGTAAGAGTCATACTTTAACACCGCACCTTGTGTAACCTGAGAAAGGTCGATAGGCTTTGAGAACATAAATACATTATGATTTGGCCGTGGAACAAACCCCTCGCAATCACTTATTGCAGCCACCCTTTCGAAATATGCATACTGTGGTATTTTACTATAAGAGCAATATAAATTATACATGTCGCTGGTACGCCACCCTACTGATGCTGTATGTGTTTTTGTATCCCAGTTGGGTATATTAAGTCCCTGATAAGAATTAAAATCTTCCTTAAATATTATTTGCTGCGCCTGAACAGAATTGAAGAGGATGCACAATAGCAATGCGTAACTAAACTTCATAGGTATTTTGTTGGGTGTGACATAAAACTAATACAACACATATATAGTATTATAATAGCATTGTCATTTAGCTATGGTACAACTGTCAGTTAAATGCAATATCTATTTAACAAAATTATTGCAATGCAATTGTAACAAACGGTGAGTTTCGACGATATATTTGATAAAACTCATTTTATGAAATACCTGCTAACGACCTTTATTTTTCTACTGACATTAAATAGTAGTTATGCTCTACCCAATAAATTTGGCAATGTTGACGCATTCAGAAAACATATTAAATCATTAAAAGCTGAAAACAATAGAGCCAAAGCAAAAACAACAAACACATATTGGCGATTGAGCTCCTCTAGTTTTTATGGAAGTACCGGATCCGGCCTGTCTATATCAGACAGTGGGATATACAAATACTCCAATGCCAGAGGCTCCAGTTTTGATTATGAATACCTGGAATACTACGATTATGGTGTCGACCCGGAATACAATACCATATTTACAGATACAGTGTACCGCTTTAGCGATCAGGGTGCCGGGTTTGAGATGAACGAACGTTACATTTCGTCTTACGATGCGAATAACCACAGAACGAGCTTTACAGATGCTCAAGGCTCTGCTCCTTTATTCACCAACTCAGAAAGAGAGAATGGTGTTTACGATGCAAACGGCAACCTTATAACAGAAGCTTACCAAACATGGGGAGGCACTACATGGACAAACACCTTTGCATACTACTACAAGTATAACAGTAACAACAAAGTAACCTTAGACAGTGGTTATAATAATATAAGCAATGCCCCGGCGTACAAAGCCGTATATAGCTACGATGTTAATGGCAACATGACAGAGAGTATTGTTTATGATAGAATAAGCAACGCATGGGTACCAAGCTTTAAAGCCAATATATATTATGATGCTGCCAATAGAGACACTTTAGATATATACCAAACCTATAACAATAGCAGTAGTAAATGGGTAGATATGTACAAAGACAGCACAAGCTACCACAATGCTACCAATATGCGCAAATACAACATTATCCAAGTAAAAGACACTGTAAACAACGTATGGATAAATAATAGCAGAGATATGCGCACATTCAACAGCATGGACAAGCCTTCTGTAGTTACTTATGAAAGCTGGGATACTACCAGCAAAACATGGAGTGACAAAACTGATGTAGAGCTTACATATAATAATAATGGTGACCCCACAAAAATGGAAGCTTACTTATATGTTAATGGTACTAAACAAACCAGCCCATTTACAGTTTCCTACATGTACTATGAACATTATTTTAATGTAGGTATAGAAAATCGTGCTACCGCTTCAACAACAATTGATATTTACCCTAACCCTGCCAGTAACTATGTTGCTATTGATAGTAAAGGAGAATCTCTTCGCAACATCACATTATTTAATATGGTAGGGCAAACCCAGATTACATTAACCCCGCCTCACCAAAGCCATCATCGCTTGGACATTAATAACCTGCCTAAAGGCATTTACTTTCTAAGAATTGAAACAGCTGAAAATAAAACAGTTACAAAACGATTAGTGATACAATAACTACTTTCTGTAAGTACAATAATAATGGGGTGTCGGTTTACCGACGCCCTATTTTTATGCTAAAAACCTGCACATTATACCAAACTCCGAAAGATCCCTGCCAAACTCCGAATAATTCAGTGCCAGCCCTATTTGCGGGTATACATTTGCTTTAACAATTAACCAAAACAAAAAATAAATTCTTAAACATTCTAAATCTTCAAAAAATGAAAAAATTAATCGCAATCGCAGCTTTCGCAACAGTAACTATCTCTGCTAACGCTCAAAGCACAAATCAATCAGCTAATGCTTCTCAAACTGTAAAACTACAGTTGAGTAATGCAATCGAGATCACTTTCACCGGTAATGGTAATTCTATCGGTTCTGACGTAACTATCCCTTTCAACTCTGTTAACGATTACGCTAACGGTGTGGAAAGTAACGACCAACAATTGAAAGTACGTTCTAACAAAGACTTCGACGTAACCGTAAAAGCTAATGCAGCCAGTTTTACTTACTCTGGTAACACAACACCTGCTCCAACTATGCCGGTACAAAATGTTCTTAACCTGAAAGTTACAGGTAACAACACCGGTGGTGCCATTGCTTCTCCTTTCTCAAGCACTGCATATGCCAGCCTTACTGCTGCTGACCAAGATCTTATAGAAGGGGGTAGCCGTGGTGGTAACCAAACTTTCGACATCAAGTATAAAGCTACTCCGGGATTTGCTTACCCTGCGGGTGTATACGCTGTAGACGTAGTATATACAGCTACTCAAAAATAAAATAGTTAGTGTTTTTCATATTTTCGCTCCCGCCACGCCGTAACGTGGTGGGAGTTTTTGTGTTTGAGATGTAAATATTTGTACATATTTCAGAAAAACTACTTACCTTTGCCGTCCCGAAAATATTCGGCTGCCCGAAAGGGTACCCAGCGTTGCTGCCGGATATGAGGGACAAACATTATTTTTTAATTAAACCAAAATTATGGCAACAGAACTTCAGGACTACGAACTGATGGTCATTTTCACTCCTGTACTGGCAGAAGATGATTACAAAGCTGCACAAAAGAAGTACGCAGAGTACGTTACAAAAAACGGTGGAAAAATTGTTCACCAGAATGCATGGGGCTTACGCTCTCTAGCTTACCCGATCGATAAAAAAACAACAGGCCTTTACTGGGTACTTGAGTACCAGGCAGACCCTAGCATGAACTCTCCTATGGAGATAGACATGAACAGGGACGAAGCTGTAATGCGCCACATGATCACTAAACTGGACAAGTATGCTGTAGAATACAACGCTAAAAAGCGTAACAAAGTATCTGCTACAGCTGCACCTCAAACAGAAGAAGCGTAAACCTTAAAAAAAGTACAAAATGGCTAGACAAAACGATATAAAATTCCTGACAACAACACGCGTTGAAAAACGTCCTAAGAAATATTGTCGTTTCAAGAAAATGGGCATCAAGTATATTGATTACAAGGATGCTGAATTTTTGAAGAAATTCATTAACGAACAAGGTAAAATGTTACCTCGCCGTATTACGGGTAACTCTCTAAAATATCAACGTAAAGTAGCACAAGCTATCAAAAAGGCTCGTCAAATGGCTATTTTACCATACGTAACAGATCTATTAAAGTAAAAAACTGATCATGCAAATTATATTAATTAAAGATGTAGACAACCTGGGCGCAGCCCATGAGCTGGTAGAAGTTAAGCCGGGATATGCCCGTAACTACCTAATACCTCAAAAATTTGCAGTTGAGGCCAGCCAAACTAATTTGAAAGAGTTAGAAGAGCGTCGCAAGCAAATCCAAAAGCGCGAGGACAAATTAATGGCTGAAATAGCTAAAGTAACTGAAGTACTTAAAGCAAGCCCTGTTAAAATAGGTGCTAAGGTTGGTACTAGCGGTAAGATCTTCGGATCTGTTACCTCTATTCAGTTAGCACGTGCTATACGTGAGCAAAAAGGTTACGAGATCGATCGTCGTCGTATCACTATTCCGGAAGATATTAAAGAAGCAGGTACACACCAGGCTCAAATAGACTTCGGTAAAGAGAATGTGATCGAGATTGAGTTTGAAGTAAGTGGTGAGTAATTGACTTACAATATATTTTAAAGGCGAGCCATATGGCTCGCCTTTTTTATTTACAACCTGTATTATCAAATAGCATCAGACAAGCGATGCATCTTCCGTCCTTTTTCAATTGCGGTATCAATTATCTGCTCCGCTTCAAGATGTTGCTTTACAGAAACCGTAAACCACTCAATAGAACCTTTAAACTCAATATTATTCTTTGCAAGATAAACGCCTACATATTCCGCTATTTCTGACAATGTCAGTGGCTGGTATGCTGTCAGTGTTTGGATAATCGCCTCGCTGAAGATCTCATAATTGTACATACTAATGCGCGGTGCATTCTTACCCTCAGGATGTATCAGCTGTATTTTCTCGTTTTTCGACATATATGTAGCATTTTCACTACGATAATAACTAAAATAGCACAGTTAATATGTAAAGTTTATATTATTTAACTTAGTTCAGTTCAATCATAATCATTTTTCAATTTTGTATACCTTTGCGGCGCTATGCAGATAGAATTAATGAAGTCGAAAATACACCGTGTAAAGGTTACAGAAGCTAACCTGCATTACATGGGTAGTATAACTATTGACGAAGACCTGATGGATGCAGCCGGATTACTGGAGCACGAGAAGGTTCAGGTATTAGATATTGAAAATGGCGAACGTTTGGAAACATATGTGATCAAAGGCACACGTGGCTCTGGTATGATTTGTATGAATGGTCCGGCTTCCAGAAAAGTATCTGTTGGCGATACCGTTATCGTGATATCATATGCTTCAATGGATATTGAAGAAGCGAAAAAACACGAGCCTACAGTTATTTTCCCTAACGAAAACAACAAACTATAAAACCGTTTTATGAGTAAAAAAGTCCTGCTCACGGCATTGCAGTATATCATCTTCCTTGGGCTGGGCATTGCCATTATTATTTACATGTCCAATCAATTATCTGATGAGGACAAGGATAGCATGATGGCAGCAATTAAAGGCGTTCGTCTTTGGTTACTGATTCCTATTTTTCTTGTAGGTTTCTTATCACATTATTTCCGTGCTGTAAGGTGGAAGCTTTTACTGGAAGAGGTTGATGTTAAAGCCTCTACTACCAATACTGTATTCTCTGTAATGATAGGGTACATAGGCAATCTGGTCATACCAAGAGCAGGAGAAGTAGCTAAGTGTACTGTTTTAGCACGATATGAGAAGGTGCCCGCAGATAAAATGATAGGTACGATTGTTGCCGAGCGTGCGTTTGACGTTGTATGTCTTATATTAATTACGGTGTCAGCTTTTGTGCTACAGGCTGATATTATAGGTAATTATGCTGGTCAACTATTTGGAGAAATGTCCAGCGATGCTAAAGGTGTACTCACATCTATTTACTTTCAAATATTGGTAGTAGTATTTGCTGTAGGGCTCATAGCCTTTTTCTTGCTGTTAAAGCGTATTAAGCATACTAAAGTAGGGCAATTTTTTACCGGTTTAGGGGATGGCGTAAAGTCTATATTTAAACTAAAGAAGCGAGGCAAGTTCTTACTGTACACAGCGCTGATATGGGCATCGTACTGGTTTCTGGTTTATATGGGATTCTGGAGCATGTCTCAACTGGAACACCTATCAGGGTTATGCGCATTAGTGGTGCTTATTTTTGGTAGTATAGGTATGATCGCTACTCAAGGCGGTATTGGGGCTTACCCTTTACTTGTCGGTCAGATACTTTCTTCTTACGGTATTGCACAAGCCTACGGGCTGGCTTTTGGCTGGGTATCGTGGACCGTACAAACCGGTGTAGTAGTAATATTTGGTGTTATCTCAATCATACTCCTACCAATCTACAACAACAGAAAAAAAGCAGATGCCTAAGCTAGACTGGATAAAAGAAAAAATACTTGACCAATCAGAATTAAAGCGCAAAACCAGCGCATGGCATCATCTTGGCAAAAAGGTTGTGTTCACCAACGGGTGTTTTGACATACTACATCAGGGACATTTACAGCTATTGGCGCAAGCTGCTGAATTAGGGAATATCCTTATTGTTGGTTTGAATTCTGATAGCTCTGTAAACAGGTTGAAAGGCGAAGAGAGACCTGTTAATCACGAGCAAGACAGGCTATTTCAACTGGCATCATTATTATGTGTTGATGCCGTTTGTTTGTTTGAAGAAGACACTCCCGAAAACCTTATTAAAACAGTCTGCCCTGATGTTTTAGTAAAAGGGGGTGACTATACTATCGATAACATTGTAGGTGCGGATTTTGTACAAAGTAACGGAGGCACCGTTGAAGTCATTCCTTTTGTTGAAGGATACTCTACCAGCAACATCATCGACCAGATTAAGAAATTGTAAATTAACTGTTTTTGTATCTTAGAATGTAATGCTACAGCCTTTGTAGCTATTAGATTTGTGCATTGTTGAATAAAAACAGGAATTAGTGAAATCAAGTAAACGGACCATTGCAAGAGACATTAGCTGGCTATCATTCAATGCACGTGTACTGCAGGAGGCAAAAGACCCTGCAAACTACATATACGACAGGTTGCGCTTTCTCGGGATATTCTCTAATAACCTGGACGAGTTCTTCAGAGTACGTGTTGCAACCCTAAGCCGAATGGTACGTTTGGGTAAAGCCGCAAGAGTACACCTGGAGCAAAACCCACAAAAAATACTGAGTGAGATTCAGCAGATTGCCATTTACCAGCAAACTGTTTTTGATGAGGCTTTCGCAGAAGTAATTGCAGAAATGCAGAAGAAGAACATCTTCATAAAGACAGAAAGACAGCTCAGTAAAGAGCAAAAAGAGTTTGTCACTTCTTACTTCAACGACAAGGTACGCACACAGATCATCCCTTTGATGATCGAAAGTATCCCCGACTCTCCTTTGCTTAGAGATAAGTCTATTTATCTTGCTTGTGTACTGGGTAACACTAACAACCCCATGCTACACCGTTATGCAATGATAGAGATCCCTACAAAAGTACTTCCACGCTTTGTAATTCTGCCGTCAGAAGAAGGGGTACACGATATTATTCTACTAGAAGATATAATTCGTTTTAACCTCCCCAACCTCTTTGCTCCGTTTGGGTTCAATAGATTTTTAGGCCATATTATTAAGGTAACGCGCGATGCAGAACTGGAAATAGATAATGACGAAAACACCAATATTATTGCAGAACTGGAAGAGGGTTTAAAAAACAGAAAAAAAGGCAGAGCAACACGTTTTGTGTTCGATAGAAATATTGATGCAAATATTCTAGACTATCTCATCAAACGTTTAGACCTTTCTAAGAAAGACAACCTGATACCAGGTGGACGCATCCATAACTTTAAAGATTTTATGGATTTCCCAACATCTGTGTTTGACGACATTCAACCTCGTCCAAAACCATTTGTTCATCCAGAGCTTAAGCAACCATGCCGCATCATGGAGGTAATGGAGAAAAAGGATGTGATGCTCAACTTTCCTTACCATTCTTTTGATCCGATAATAGATCTTTTAAGAGAAGCAGCGATAGACCCGTTTGTAGAAAGCATAAAAATTACAGCTTACCGTTTGGCACGCGAATCAAAAATTGTGAACGCGCTGGTTAACGCGGTACGCAACGGCAAAACTGTGACTGTAGCACTGGAACTAAGGGCCAGATTTGACGAAGAGAATAACTTGTATTGGAAAGAGAAGCTTGAAGAAGAAGGGGTTAAGGTTGTACTTGGCGTACCCAACATGAAAGTACATGCCAAGTTGTGCATCATTAAAAAGAAAGAGTTCAGACGTACAAAACAATATGCATTTCTTTCTACCGGTAATTTTAACGAGAGTACTGCAAAAGTATACGGAGACCACTGCCTGCTGACTACCAATAAAAAGATAATTATGGATGTAAACCATATATTCTCTTTACTGGAGTCTGATAAGCCAGACCTGAGTATACTTGCCAAATGTAAAACATTACCTGTATCGCCAACTAATATGCGCGACTACTTTATACAGTACATTGACAACGAAATAAATGCGCATAAAAACAAAAAAGAGGCGCAAATAACGGTTAAGCTCAACAGCTTAGTTGATGAGCCACTTATTGCAAAACTGTATGAAGCAGCAAAAGTTGGTGTAGATGTAAGACTAATAATTAGAAGTAACTGTTGCGCGTATACAGAGCAAAAGGCATTTAAAAAACCTATACAAGCAATTAGTATTGTAGATGCATACCTGGAGCACGCACGTGTATTTGTCTTCCATAACGGAGGCGATCCGAAAGTTTACATTTCATCTGCCGACTGGATGGTACGTAACCTGGACCATCGGGTAGAAGCGGCATGCCCTATACTGGATAATGACATTAAAGAAGAACTTATCAACATCTTAAATATTCAGTTATCAGGAAATGTAAAAGCTCGTATATTAGATAATGAGCAAAAGAACATTTATGTTCAAAGAGATGAGAACGATGAAATAGTGAGAGCTCAGGAAAAAATATACGAATACCTGTATAACAAACAACATTAGTTTGATACTAGCAGCTATTGACATAGGGTCTAACGCCGCAAGGCTATTAATAGAGGAAGCGAAAGAATATAAAGACGGCACTGTTGATTACACTAAACTCACGCTGTTACGTATACCTTTACGTTTAGGTTTTGATGTTTTCTCTAAAGGCTATATTTCAGAAGAAAGAAGAAAAAAGCTTGTAGATACCATCAAGATATACAAACTACTGATGGACATCTACGATGTAGAAGGCTTACAGGCCTGTGCTACATCTGCCATGCGTGATGCAGATAATGGCAAAGAAATAATGAAACAAATAAAGGCAGAAACCGGTATAAAGATCAACATAATTACCGGTATGCAAGAAGCTACAATACTATACGAAACCCATATTGCAGACAACCTGAATGAAGAAAAATCTTACCTGTATATAGATGTTGGCGGAGGTAGCACTGAAGTCACCTTGTTTGCTAAAGGGAAAACAAAGTTCAAGCATTCTTTCAACGTAGGTACAATTCGCTTATTAAATAATGAAGTAAGTGATAAGCAGTGGGACGAAATGAGGCTCATGATAAAAGAAGCCACAAAAAAACATCAACCACTTGAGGCTATTGGTACCGGCGGTAATATCAACAAAACATTCTCCATATCAAAACGTAAAGAAGGTCGGGCGCTAACTCTGGACCTGCTGAAGGACTACCTGAAAGAACTAAGCTCATACACTTTAGAAGAGCGTATGCATATATATAGCTTTAGAAGAGACAGGGCTGATGTTATTGTGCCTGCATTGCAGATATACAGCTCAATCATGAAATGGGCAGGAGCGCCACGTATATATGTACCAAAAATAGGGTTGGCAGACGGCTTGATTAAAATGCAGTACGCCAAATTAAACGAAACAAAAAAAGGTTGACATCAGCATTAGCCATTACCTTATACCACTTATAACATGAAACACATTTACCTTACTATACTCTCTTGCATTCTAATACTAAATTTTAACAACGCAAATGCTCAAAGCGCTTTTGCCAGATACAAAGTACAATATGGTCCAACTGCTGTAGGTGGTTTTTTACCTGTACATCTAAACATTGTATATAACGTATGGGTTGACTCTAACTTTATTGAAATTGTTGGTATTGAGGATTCTTTTAGCGCTGAAATACCAACTAATTTTTCAGAATTAAAAAAACACCCTCAAAACGAGCATATTATAATAGACAGGAAATCTCAAATAGGATTATTTGTGAATGAAGGGAAGTATGCGAACATAGAGCCTATAAGCCCGGTAAAAACTGAACGCAATCAAAAATGCTCCACAATGTTTATTAATGATAGTGCTACAATAACTGTTTGCAATAATATTAGTCAACTAGTTTCACCGGGTGTGCTAATCAATAATAAAAATACAGGTGGAGTAAAATCTATAAGAACAAGCAAAACCTCCATAGAGTTAATAGGTACTCCTTCTACGTCCAAACGAAAACTAGACTACCAACAAAAGTTTGCAAATATTAAGAAAAGCAAAGTTATAGACTCCTTTAGCTTCTTTAAATAGAAAAGCCAACTAAACGTTGGCTTTTCTATTATTATTCATATTCACACTTAGTTCAATGAATTTAGTGTTTCCTGAATCGCATCGAAGTTTGGCAATTCAGATGGTACATCTAAAACCTCTGCATACTGTACCACACCTTCTTTATCCAGTACAAAAGCAGAGCGCTTACCTACTTCTTTCATACCAAAGGCAAACGTATCGTGTACAATGCCATAGTCTTTGATAGTAGTTTTATTGAAATCGCTCAATAACGGAAACTGTAGTTCATGCTCTTTTTTGAACTTGTCCTGTATAAATACATTATCGATAGAAATACCCAATACCTTAGCATTTGCATTATTGTACTGCGCCATACTATCGCGCACCATACACACCTCTTTTGTACATGTGCCTGTAAACGCTAATGGGTAGAATAACAATACAACATTATTGCCTTTTAATGCAGATAAAGACACTTCGTTCTTATCGCTGTCAAATAATGTAAAATCGGGTGCCTTTTGTCCTTTTTCAATAGCCATAGTTCTTGTTTTGAAACAAATGTAAATGATGTAGCCATGCTGTCAAAATGATAATATCAATATGCATATATGCAATTTTGACTGGCCGAAAACCCAATAAATCAAGGGTATTTACCAAAAACTGAAAAAATGTCGCAAATTTGCCGCTGCACTGCCTAGTGGCATATAATATGCTTATGAAAGTACATAAATATTATTAACACTAAAAATTATAAAGAATCATGTCTAAGAACGTAAACATCACTCCCCTACACGACAGGGTGATTGTGCAGCCTGCTGAAGCTGAAGAGAAAACTGCAAGCGGGATCATCATCCCCGATTCTGCTAAAGAAAAGCCACAACGTGGTGTAGTGATAGCTGCAGGACCGGGTAAAAAAGATGAACCAATGACGGTTAAAGAGGGCGACACAGTTCTTTACGGTAAATACTCTGGCACAGAGCTTTCTTTAGAAGGTAACGACTACCTGATCATGCGCGAAAGCGATATCCTGGCAGTAGTCTAAGCTTTTTTGAAAACATTTTACTTAAACTGATAAAAAAATAAATATATCATGTCGAAACAATTGTTTTTTAATACAGAGGCTCGCAATAAAATGAAAGCGGGTGTGGATGCATTAGCAAATGCAGTGAAAGTTACATTAGGCCCAAAGGGTCGTAACGTAGTTATTGACAGAAAGTTTGGTGCACCATCTGTAACTAAAGACGGTGTTAGTGTAGCTAAGGAAATTGAGCTGGAAGATGCGATCGAGAACATGGGTGCTCAAATGGTGAAAGAAGTAGCCTCTAAAACTGCAGATGTTGCCGGTGACGGTACTACTACTGCAACGGTTTTAGCTCAGTCTATCATTACCGAAGGTTTGAAAAATGTTGCAGCGGGGGCTAACCCAATGGACATCAAACGCGGTATTGACAAAGCAGTAAACACTGTAGTTGAAAACCTTAAATCTCAATCTGAGAAAGTAGGTAACGACAACCAAAAAATTGAACAAGTTGCAACTATCTCTGCAAACAACGATAACGAAATCGGTAAGTTGATCGCTCAAGCGATGGAGAAAGTAGGTAACGAAGGTGTTATAACTGTAGAAGAAGCAAAAGGTACAGAAACAACGGTAGACGTTGTTGAAGGTATGCAGTTTGACCGTGGTTACTTAAGCCCATACTTTGTTACTGACACAGAGAAAATGCAAACAGAGTTGGATAACCCTTACATCCTGATCTACGATAAGAAGATCAGCACAATGAAGGATATTCTTCCTCTACTGGAAAGCACTGTACAAGGCGGACGTCCGCTATTGATCATTGCTGAAGATGTAGACGGTGAAGCTCTGGCTACACTAGTAGTAAACAAACTACGTGGTTCATTAAAGATCGCTGCTGTTAAAGCTCCAGGTTTTGGAGACCGTCGTAAAGAAATGCTACAGGATATCGCTGTACTTACAGGTGGTACTGTAATTAGCGAAGAGCAAGGTTACAAACTTGAGAACGCAACTATCGAGCAACTTGGTCAGGCAGAAAGCGTAACTATCGATAAAGACAACACAACAGTTGTTGGTGGTAAAGGTGAGAAAGAGAACATCGATGCTCGCGTTAACCAGATCAAAGCGCAAATAGAAACTACAACCAGCGATTACGATAAAGAGAAATTACAAGAGCGTTTAGCTAAGCTAAGCGGTGGTGTTGCTGTATTATATGTAGGTGCTTCTACAGAGGTAGAGATGAAAGAGAAGAAAGACAGAGTAGACGACGCACTACATGCAACGCGCGCGGCTGTTGAAGAAGGTATCGTACCTGGTGGCGGTATCGCACTTATCCGTGCTATCGAGTCTATCGCTACATTAGAAGGTGATAACGCGGACGAGACTACAGGTGTAGCTATCGTTCGTCGTTCTCTTGAAGAGCCACTTCGTCAAATAGTTGGAAATGCGGGTATCGAAGGTTCTATCGTAGTACAGAAAGTGAAAGAAGGTAAAGCAGACTTTGGCTTCAACGCTCGTACAGAAGTATATGAGAACATGATGGCTGCAGGAGTTATCGACCCAACGAAAGTTACTCGTGTAGCGCTTGAGAATGCAGCATCTATCGCTAGTATGTTACTAACTACAGAGTGTGTGATAGCTGACAATCCAGAGCCTGAGGATGCAGGACACAGCCACGGTGGTGGTATGCCGGGCGGTATGCCGGGTATGATGTAATTAAATTAATTACTCGATATAACAATAAAGCCCCGCATTGCGGGGCTTTATTGTTTATGTAAAACTATCAGCATAACAGATATTAACTGACAGTACCAGTTATTTGATATACTTACCAGTTATAAAAGGGTGTTAGCTACTGTTGATACTAAAAGCGAATTTCATTTTGGATTTAGCAACACCTACCCCTAAATCTCGGACTATGCCGAAAATCCGAACAAGAGTAGGCATTAATCAAACAATTTACTTACTATGAAAAATGTATTTTTCTTAATTACTGCATTTGTGTTTTTTTTATCATCCAACACTTATGCTCAAACCTCTCCACCACCTTGTAATCCTAATTGTGGTATTTGGACCATTGAAAATAAATCTAGTTGCGATCTGGAGTTTTTATGGGAAACCCCCAACCCATGCAGACTTCAGCAAGGGTTAGATCCATTTTTTGCGGGGTCCCTACAAAGAAGTGAATGCGCACCTCAGCTTGGCGGTGGAGATTGCCCTGTGCAATGTGCATGGGCTTTGCGTTTGGTAGACCCTAACGGCCCCGGGATTCTTTTTTATGCAGGAGGTCCTAGTGTATATTATAACGTTGCGGATTGTGCTGCCTGCAACACTATCTCTAACAAAATAATGGCAACATACGTCTTTGCAAATGGTTCTCATAAACTAGTATTTGATTGTCAGCCATAAAACAAAATACTATATATAAAGTTATACTGCATTTTGCTTAGTATAGGTAACTAACTAAGGCTGCTCAATATGAGCAGCCTTTAAACACTTGATTACCTTATATTTAAATATGATTGCACGCATTGCACTCGTTATACTTATCAGCTTTCCCAGCCTGAACTCTACTGCCCAAAGCATTGGTTATGACTATGTATTGTTTACTACAGAAGACGGACTACCTCATAATAATGTTCTGGAAGTATATCAGGATAGTTATGGATTACTTTGGGTAGGCACCTACAACGGGCTATGCATTTATGATGGAAATTCATTCAAAACACACAACTCAGTATTCAGACAAAAAAGTAATAACTGGGTACATGCCATAGGTAGTATTTACGAAGATGACAATAAAAATATATGGGTAGGCAGTTGGGGTGGTTTAATTAGTTGTTTTGTTAGAAAAGAACAAAAATTCAAACGCTACCCTTCATCTCATAATACAAGAGTGAACTGTTTTAAGGCTATCGAAAATAACATATGGGTAGGCTATTCAGATGGCAAAATCGGGCTGATTGATCCTGATAACGATATTACAAAGCATTATACTATTTGCGATGAAAGCATAGATGCACTTGCCTATTGTGATGACGGTCTGGTCGTATGTACAAAAAGCAAAGTATATGTATTTGATCTAAAAAGTAAAGAGATCACACCAATACCTGGGATTTTAAATAATGCAGTAGATTATGTTGAAGACCGATACGGTGATCTTTATTTTATTGATTGGACAGGACTGGGTAAAATTACATATGATACAACCATTCGTTTTCAGAAAAGAAGTATAACGCAAAATTTTGGCAATATCGCCTATTATAAAGTTGCCTCTTCTCACAAATCAGACTTTATATACTATACAGATCTGGAACGTATATATGAACTGAATACATCTGCCAATACTATAGACAGCTTTACAATAAGCGACCATATAGCATATTCTAATGATGCCGCAAACTCTTTTATTGAAGATAATACCGGAACTTTTTGGATGGGCACTGTTTCAGGATTATTGAAAGTAAATAAAAACAAGAGTCAATTCTCCAAATACTCCACTGCATATAAAAAAGGAAAGTTAACTAACAACTATGTTCGAGCTATTTATCAGGACAAACAAGGCTTTATCTGGACTGGTTTTAAGCAAGGTACAATCAATAAGCTGGCATTCAATGAGCTCAGTAATAAATACACGTTGGAAGGAGTGTATCCATTAAAAATTGCAAACCAATCTTTGATAAGTAACTATACAATTAATTGTTTTTTAGAAAACAATAATCAAATCATAGCAGGTGGTGAATCTGGACTATTCGTTAAACAAAGCAATTATTTTTCTCTTTATATGCCCAATGTCCTCTCAGGTATTTACCTTGTTTGGTCATTACATAAAGACGCAGCCGATCGTTTATGGATAGGTACCGGTACAAGTGGATTATACATATGGGACAGTAAGAAAAATATGCTCAATCGATATACAACCGAAGATAGTTGCGGTTTGAATAGCAATAGTATATGGACGATCTATGAGGATAGTTTTGGTACAATATGGATAGGCACTGACAATGGCTTGTATTATACAAAAGCGAACAGTACAGAACAAAAGCAAGTATTTAAAAAGATTGACAACGCTTCACCAACACAAATTAGAGTATGGAGCATTGCCCAAAAAGGAAATGATTTATATATAGGCACTACAGGAGACGGGCTATATAAACTTTCTTTAACGACAACTAAAATAAAGGCTGTTAAAGGCATCAGTGAGAAAGTCATATCCTCTGTAGTAGTGGATAAATATGACAACTTATGGCTTAGCACTGTAAAAGGGTTATACAAATATTGCGATAACAGGATTCTGCATTTCACAGAAAAAGATGGCTTGATCAGTAACGATTTCAACTTCAATGTTAAATCAACTGACGCTGAAGGGCGTATTTTCCTGGGTACTAAATCGGGAATGATATCTTTTGATCCCGGGAAAACAAATAAATCCGCCACTGATAAAAAGATACCTGTACTCATAACTTCTTTTATTGCTTCGGGAGAAAGTTTTATACAAGATGTATATAAGCACTCTGCAGTCTGTTTAGAAAGACAACAAAACAACCTTGAAATAGGTTGCGCCTACCCTAACTATTCACAACAAAATGTATGGTACAGATACAAGTCAGACAAGAGTAACCAGAGCTGGACATACCTTTCAAAAAAACAGACTAATATAATACTTACAAATGTACCTCAGGGGAATTACAATCTTATTGTACAGGCAAGTACCGATAAGATATTGTGGTCTCCCTCTACTGAAGTTAATATCTATATCAAACCTGCTTTTTGGCAAAGGCCCCTGTTTTGGATCATCGTCATACCCGTTCTACTCATCATTATTACATTAGCAATTAGAAACTACTTCCAAAGAGCTATAAAACGAGTACGAAAACATGCAACCATTCAGAAAAAAATTGCTGAACTTGAGCTAACGGCATTACAGTCTCAAATGAACCCTCATTTTGTTTTCAACACCATCAATTCTATTCAGCATTTTATCATCAATCATGATGTTGAAGAAGCCAATCAATACCTTACCCAATTAGCATATTTAATGCGTTTATTCTTAGAGTCATCAACAAATAAATTTATCCTTTTAAAGAATGAGATAAAACTACTATCTCTTTATTTATCGTTTGAGAAACTACGTTTTGAAGACAAGATGAACTATGAAATAGAAGTTGATGAAAGCTTACAAACTGATCTGATAGAAATGCCTTCATTATTAGTGCAACCTTTTATAGAAAATGCCATTAAACATGGCATTGCACATAAAAATGAAAAAGGCTTGGTAAAGATCTGCTTCAAAAAAACGAACAACGGTTACATTGAGTGCATTATTGACGACAATGGGATAGGCCGTGAGGCTGCTAAAAGCATCAAGAACAAACAGTATGATAGCTACATTTCAAGGGGGCTACAATTGATAGAAGATAGAATAAAAACATATAACAATATGGGAAGCAAACCTATAAGTATGCATATCATTGACAAGAACTCCCCATTAAAAGGAACAACGGTGACCATAAAAATCCCTGTCAATATTCATAAAAACTAACGCTATGATCAACTCCATAATAATTGAAGATGAGACTAAAAGCCGTACAATATTACAGGTCCTTATTGAACGGTATACAAAAGGCATATCAATAACAGGTGTAGCAGACAGCAAAGAAAGTGGCATTAAACTGATAGAAGAAGTAAAGCCTGAATTAGTTTTCCTCGACATATCAATGCCTGACGGTAATGGCTTCGAAGTTTTAGAGTCTGTACAACACAAAGATTTTGAAGTAATTTTTACAACTGCACACAATGAATATGCAATACAGGCCATAAAATCAGAAGCACTGGACTATATACTAAAACCAATAAACATTATAGAGTTGCAACAAGCAACTTCTAAGGCTATAAATAAGATTCATAAAAAAGAAAACTTCAACCATTTAAGAAAACAACTAACAGACACAAGTGCTTTGTCCCAATGTAGCAAACTGGCAATTCCGACATTAACAGGTCATAGTTTTGTTGACAAAAACGAAATTATCTATCTGGCTGCAAAAGGTGCATACACAGAGGTGATATGTTTGAATGGGAAAAAGCATACAAGTAGCTATTCTTTAAAAGAATATGAAACAACCCTTTCTGAGAAGATGTTTTTCAGAGTGCATCACTCTTATATTATTAACCTGACACACATTAAATCATACCATAGAGGAGACGGTAATTACATCACTTTATCAGACAATACGGAGATACCTCTCGCCAGAAGAAAGAAAAAAGAATTTTTAGCTCTATTTAGCATTTAACCTGCGTTTTTAAAAAAAGTTCGGACAAAGCGTACGGCTTTGTTCAAATTTAGGATCTCGGAACAGCCCTGTTTTAAATATGGTCAGCTCCCAGCCGCCACGAAGGTTACTGGTATTACTTAATGATGATGCATTCACATCGTAGCTAAATCCAAAAGAGTAACCCTGATATACCACTTTTAAAGTAGGTATCACCGCATCGTTCAACCTGTAAAAAGCACCTCCGTAAATGGCAAAAAGAACAGTACTTGATGATGGGTTCATTTTATTCCAACCAACTAAACCACCGGCAATCACTTCATTATAACTACCCTGATTAGTATAGTTTGCATGAAGCTGATAACTAAACTTTTCACTCATCTTTACGTTCATACCGGCATTCCCGTTCCAGCGAATATCGGTATTAATATTCCTGTCGTTAAAAAAGGAATAATTGGGTCTTGAAAAGTGATAGCCAGAAAAACCTATAATGTAGTTAATATTATTGTTCTCGCCCGCACTACTGTTTAAACTGAAGCCTGCCCCCATGTCCCACTGCGTAAAACTCGGATCTTGAAAAACCTCCCCTGTAGGATTAGCAGGGTCGAACCTATCGTTCTGGTACTGATTATCAAACGTTGCCTTAGAAGGGTCAAAGCTGCGCTGAATGAACCCACCTGTAAAACCAACAGACAAGAATGTATTCTTATTACCACCCAGCGACTTATTATAATTCACTGCCGGATACACAGTAAGGGTTTGCATGTTAATACTACCGGCCTTGTCGTAATACGCCAGTAAACCCGCGCTGATAAAGTCACCGGCATCACCATTCAGTGGTATCCTTGTTTCAGCAGTAACCAAACCGGTTTGGAAAGGTTTACTTATGCTACTCCATTGATTTCTATAAGTGATACCAACTTTATAATCGCCCGTAAAAATACCGGTAAGAGAAGGGTTTCTAAGTATAGAGGTCTCGTAAAATTGAGAAAAGTGAATGTCTTGTGCAACGGCGGTGCTACACCCTAACACAAAAACACTTAATAGTATATTCCTCAAAAGTTTATTCATAGTATTATTATCTGATGATCGTTACATCACCTTTCCATTTTAATAGGTCACCATTCTCACAAAACGCTTCAACTGTGTACACGTAAACGTCAGGAGGCAATACATTACCACCATAAGTACCATCCCAACCGTCTTGCTTATCATTCACATTCACGTTCGAACGTTCAAACATTACTTCTCCCCAACGGTTATATACCCTGAAAGATTTAATTCTAGGAATACCTGCACCTCTTATATAGAAAATGTCGTTCACTCCATCTCCGTTAGGCGTAAAGGTATTAGGTATAAATACTTGGCTCTTATCGCATAGTACATTTACCGTCACTTCGCCTGTATCTGTACATTCAAAATCGGTAAATACAATTACTCGATATTTAGTGGTTTTCATTGGGTCTGCTACCGGCGCAGAACAATCGAAGCAGTTTAATGTTTCTGATGGCGACCATAAAAAGCGGACTATATGCTCACCCGAAGCCAATAGATCTGCAGTATTACCCGCCACTATTGTTTGTTCTCCTCTTACTGTCAATTCAGGTTTAGGATGAACTATAACGTCAACGTTATTTGTATCAGGGATACAGCTACCCTCATAAGCAACTACACGATACTCTGTTGTTACCACAGGGGATGCAACCGGACTGGTACCGGTATTATTATTTAAAGAACCTTCCGGAGTCCATAAATATGTTTGACCACCGGAAACATTCAATACAAATTCGTCCCCTTCACATATCTCACCACCATTACCTACAACACTTGTTACATGCGTTTTATTATCAATAACCACATCATCTGTATCATGACATCCGTTTATGTCTGTACTGATAACATTAAATGTTGTTTTCGTTTTATTGAACGCATATGGGTTAGCGCAATTTGCACAAGACAAATCTGTAGCCGGCGACCATACGTATGACACGCCACCTGCAGGAGACAGCTGCACACTATCGTTCAAACATTTTATGGTATCATCTCCGGCATAAACCTCCATTGGTTCATGAATTGTTATGTTACGTTCCAATGTATCTACACAACCATTTCCATTTTTGACTACCAATAGAACATAGTATTTACCTGCAGGACCATACTTTTTAGTCGGGCTGGTCAAAGCAGAAAAATTAGCGTCGTGGAACTCCCAATAATTGCTCGTTATTGTAGTTAAAAAACTACTTGAGGTATTATTAAACTTAACACTGGTAAACTGACATGGTGGCTCTACTGTATAATCTGCATTAACATTATCAACCTCTATTGTATCTACGCCTCCACTATTTGTATTACAACCCAATCCGTCGTTAAATACCATTTGCGGCACATACTTACCCGGAGTTGTATATGTATATGTAATTGATTGTTGTCCACCTGCAGCTTGTTGAGTTGTACCGTCTCCAAAATCCCATATCATTGATGGTACTTGCCCCAGAACATTTGAATTAAAGTTCACTTTTAGCGGTACACAACCTTTTAAAGGGGTATAAGAGAACGCCCCTGCATATCCTAATACCTGTATTCGTTTAGTAGAGGTATCTGTACAGCCAAGGCTATCGATAGCCACAAGTTGCACATTATAGTCTTTAGGCGTATTAAATATTACAGAAGGATCCCTAAACGTTGAAGTATTACCGTTATCGAAATTCCAACGATACCTTTTTGCATTTACAGATGTATTAGTAAACTGTACAAACATATTCGGACATACAGACATTGAATCACTAGCCGTAAAACCTGCATCCGGCTTAGTAGCTACAATAGAATTAAATGTGGTAGTATCCTTACATCCCTTAGCATCGGTAACAATCAATGTAGGGTTAAATGACCCTTTTGCTTTGTAAGGGTATTGAGGATCTTTCTGTGTACTGGTGCCCAACCCATCTCCAAAGTCCCAGAAATAAGTATCTCCGTTAATAGAAGTATTTGTGAAAGGGACATTGTCCCATACACATACAACGTTGGCTACAGAGAATTGCGCTACAGGTTTCAGTACAGAAATATAGTCTTTGTACTCGGCAGTATCTTTACAACCTAATGCATCTTCTACTATTAACGATACTGAATAGTCTCCTGTATTTGAATAGTGCCATGATGCGGTGTCTTTTGCTGTTCTAACAGTATCATATAACCCCGAACCAAAATGCCAGAACCGGGAAGCAATAGTAGTACCACCTGACGGCACTACTTTTGAAGTATCTGTAAAATAGAAGGTGTGCGGCGTACAGCCAATGTTAGTATCAACACTAAAACCTGCGTCTGGTTTTGACACATGTATCCAACTGTTTTTCACAACAGAGTCTACACAGCTATCCTGCTCTGCTACCAGCTTAATAGTGTAATAACCTGCATGCTGAAACTTATAATAATATGTAGCAAACACATCTGAAGTGTCTATAATAATTGCGTTATTGACGTAAATTTTAAACCTCGCCCAGCTGGTATCTTTTGACATATAAGCATTAAACTTAACGGTGTCTCCTGCACACATTGTTGTTTTATCTGCTATTATTTCAGGTGGATTTGGCCCTGCATATACAGGATGTATCATTGTATCAGAACAACCGGTTGATGGGTTACTAACTACGAGCATTATGTTATACGTTCCGGCAGTAGTGTAAGTGTGCGTAGGCTCATAAGCTGTATCAGTCATTCCATCTCCCCAATACCAAGTTCTCGAGCTATCCCCCAGCGACTCATTTTTCGTTATAACCTTCAACGGATTAATACAATCCGGCCGCACCTCAAACTCAGAACCCGGTTCTAAAACTGTAATGTACTCTACCTTTTCCATGACGTCTTTACAACCATAATGAGACATAGTGAGTCTAACAGTGTATTTACCGGGCCATATGTAATAGTGGTTAGTATGATACGAGTTAGCATCAGCACCATCACCAAATGTCCAACGAGTATTCAATGGAGAATAACCTGTACTAAAGTTTGTAAAGTATACACGTTCCTTATTACATACAACAAGTGGAGCTGCGGTAAAACTAGCATTTGGTTTCGCACCAACTCTGATGGTAAGCGAATCTACTTCTGTACACCCCTGTACAGTTGTAATCGTTAGCTTCACTTTGTAGATACCTGTATCTGTAAAAGTATAAATAGGGTTCTTTAAATTAGACGTATCACCGTTATCAAATTCCCACTTATATTTTGCTACCGGATATGGATAGAAAATAGGGGGCATTGTATCTCTTAATACTCTTGTATCAAATTTGATAGTTAACGGTACACAACCTTCTGTTTTATCAGCTGTAGCATCCAGATATAAAGGATATAATTTTACAAATGCCACTTTCGTCAATGTATCTTTACAACCATTTGCATCACCGGCTATCAAAGTCACATTATAAATTCCATTTTGTCCGTAAGTGTGAGAAGGTTTCTTCAGCGTACTTGTATTACCTACACCAATAGGGTTACCGAAGTTCCAGGCAAACGTAGTTAATGATTGATCATAAGTCTCGAAGTTTACCGTTTGCGGTGCAGGGCATAATGTATCCGGATCCTTAAAGAAGTCTATATTCGGTTGAGGAAGGATCTTAATTTGCTTTTTTATTGAGTCCAGACAGCCGCCATAAACAGTTATCAATGTTACTGTATATGTACCCGGGCTATAGAAAATATGGCTTGGATTAGGTGATGTTTTAACAGCAGAACCATCCCCCATATTCCAATATTGACCATTAGGTGTCGGAGGTGATGTGTTTGTAAAACTTACACTCGTACCTACACATGCCTGTGCCGGGGCTGTAAATTGAGCATCTGGCTTATGTACTTTTATATAATTCTGTTTTTCATGCACTGTTTTACAACCGTTGTTATCTGTGACCGTTAACTTAACCGTATACTGGATAGGTCCGTTACCGGAGTAAGTGTATGTCGGGTTTGCGGCAGTACTGGTGCCTACCCCATCTCCAAAATCCCATAAATATGATGAAACAGAGCCTGATATAGTTGACGTAAAGTTGACCGTGCCGGCCGTGTGGCAAAAATCAGTTTTGTTAGCTGAAAAGCTAACTGTAGGTGTAGGATAAACGTCTACATATTTTTGCTTAGTGAGTGTTTTCGAGCAGCCTTCACTATTGGTCACTGTTAACGATACATCTAAAGGGCCATATGTATATGTATTTGTAGGATTTTTTGCTGTTGATGTAGGTGCATTTATGAATGTCCATTTATAACTACCTGCCCCCGGCGTACCTAATGTACTGTTATCTGTAAACTGTACTGTCAGAGGAGGACATCCTATCAAAGGAGAACCTGAAAAATTAACTGAAGGGGTTGGGTGAACGGTGATATAATTTGTTTTTGTTTCTGTACTGGTACCATTACTACCAGTTACAACATGTTTAATAGTGTATACCCCTGCTGTAGAAAATACTCTTGAGGGGTTGGGTTTAGACGATGGTGTCCCTGCCAAATCCCATGAATGAGTATGTCCTGTTTGTACTGTTGAATGTGAGTTAAACTGTACCAGCAAAGGGGCACAACCTTCTGTAATATTTGCAGTAAAACTTGCATTAGGCTGCGCAAAACCTGTTGTTGCTATTAATAGCAACACAAGTGTAGGCAAAAGGTGAGTTGTTAGAGAGTGCTTCATATCGTTATTATACAGGCTGATGAGGGTTAGTATATAAAATTAACATAACTTATACCAACCACAAAAACCTTGTTTAACAGACGGTTATAAATAGCTTATCGTTGGTAACAAATAACTTATAACCGGCAGTCATGGTCTAATTTCCAACTTTAATAGTAGACCAGTAAACTGGTAGCCTAGCATGATATACTGTTTTATGAAAAAACAGAACAAACGCAGCTTGAACGCTACAAGTCAAGCCCAGAGCAGACTTAGATAACTTAAAAAAACATGTAATAAATTATTATATGAGAAAAAATGGCGTAAAGTAGCTGTTTGGACCTTTAAAAACCAGCTAAAGATTTGTTCCTTAACTCGAGATTAAATATTACTAAAATTGTATGAACAGACACCTTAAATATACCACTGGCACTCTTGCAACAATATATCTAAGGCAAAGCTGATAAACAGAGCTATACTACCGAGTGCACTTACTTAATTGAATAAAGGCCATTCATATTTCAATAAACAGATTTAAAAGAGCAGGTTGATACATTAAACCTCCTCTTTTTCTATTTTTGCACACTTTATAATTATATACGATGAACAACACGATCAGTGACGAACAGCTAATTGAAATTGCCAGAGAGTATGGTACACCTACATATGTGTATCACGCAGAGAAGATAAAAGAGCAATACAATAAGCTAGAGGAGGCTTTTAAAGACCACCCTACACGCATATTCTATGCATGTAAGGCATTGACCAACATCAATATTCTGAAGTATATGAAAAGCCTGGGCTCTTGCATTGATTGTGTGAGTATTAACGAAGTAAAGTTGGCTTTAAAATCAGGTTTCGAACCAAAAGACATTTTGTTCACTCCAAACTGTGTTGATTTTGCAGAGATAGAAGAAGGTAAAGACCTGGGGGTCAACATCAATATTGACAATATTTCTATACTGGAAAGGTTCGGTAACAAATATGGTAATAGCTACCCTGTTTGTATCCGCATTAACCCGCATATTGAAGCCGGCGGTAATTACAAAATATCAACAGGACACATTGATAGCAAGTTTGGTATCTCCATACACCAGATGAGGCATATTGAACGCGTAGTTAAAACTACCAACCTGCATGTGCAAGGCTTACATATGCACACGGGTAGTGAGATAAAAGACGCAGGTGTTTTCTTACGTGGCTTGGAAGTAATGTTTGAAATGGCACGCCATTTTGATGATCTTGAATACTTAGATCTGGGTAGTGGTTTTAAAGTACCATATCGTGATGATGAAATCGAAACTGATGTAAATACACTTGGGCTACAACTTACAGAGGCTGTTAAAAACTTCGAAGCAGAGTATAATCGTACTTTGGAGATATGGTTTGAGCCTGGAAAATACTTAGTTAGTGAGGCGGGAAGTTTTGTAGTAAAAACCAATGTTATAAAACAAACACCTGCTACTGTTTTCGTGGGTATCGACTCTGGTTTTAACCATTTGATACGCCCTATGTTCTATGATGCATACCACAAGATCTCTAATATATCTAACCCCGATGGGGTGAAACGCATTTATACAATTGTAGGTAACATTTGTGAAACCGATACATTTGCCTGGGACCGAGTACTGAATGAAGTACGAGAAGGAGACATCTTAAAGTTTCATAATGCAGGTGCTTACTGCTATATGATGAGTAGCAACTTTAATTCAAGGCTAAAACCTGCGGAGGTTATGATTAAAAATGGTAAGACCTTCGAAATAAGAAAGCGTGATAATTTTGAAGACTTACTACACAACCAGGTAGAGGTACTGTAGCGCATTTTAACAAGTCGGTAATAGTCTATTAATCCCAAAGGCATAACTTTGCCATATTCAATTTAGCAACTAGCATGAAGAGCATTGCAGTATTTTGTGGTTCACGAGAAGGTTATAACCCTGTTCATAGAGAGCAGGCATATAAGCTTGGTGGCTTGTTGGCTGAAAGAAACATCCACCTGGTATATGGTGCGGCTAAGGTGGGATTAATGGGCGCTGTAGCAGATGGTGTTCTAAATAACAATGGTACTGTAACAGGTGTTATCCCACATTTCTTAGAACAAAAAGAGATTGTTCACGAAGGTCTTTCTGAGCTTATTGTTGTGAACACCATGCACGAACGAAAACTGAAAATGTACGACCGCAGTGATGCCTTTATGGTACTACCGGGTGGCTGGGGTACTATGGAAGAGATGTTTGAGATTCTAACCTGGGGGCAGTTGGGCATGCACGAAAAACCAGTTGGGGTACTGAATATAAACGGCTATTACGACCCTTTGAAAGCCCAAAACACCATGATGGTACAGGAAGGTTTCTTGAGCGAACGCATCAGGGAAATACTAAAATTCAGCCCGTCACCGGAAGAGTTAATTGAATGGATGAGTGACTATAGTGCACCTGAAACACAGCAAGTCATTAATAAGCAAACCACATAGTTTACAGCAGGTGCCCGAAGAAGGCATAAGCAACTATAATAGCGACGATCACACTTACCAAGTCGGCAAACAAACCACAGAGTAAAGCGTACTTGCTATTTTTGATATTGACACTACCAAAGTATACCGCTAATACATAAAAGGTAGTTTCTGTTGAGCCTTGCATAATAGCAGCCAGCTTACCCTGAAATGAATCTACACCGTGCGCTTTCATTACATCTACCATCACACCGCGAGCACCACTACCACTTAATGGCTTCATCAAACCTATCGGCAAGTCGGCCACCCAATCTGTAGGTAAGCCTACCATAGCAACCAATGCGCCGATGCCATCTACTAAATATCCCATACAGCCAGATGTGCGGAACACACTAATGGCCACCAACATAGCAACCAAATATGGTATTATACGAACCGCCACTTTAAACCCTTCTTTTGCACCTTCTACAAAATGATCGTATACGTTTACTTTCTTCACCGCACCGGCAAGAATAAACATTACCACCAACAACATTATTATACCCGCACCTATAGCACCGATGACATTCCCCATCTCTTCAGGCGGCAGTTTTGATAAAAAGAAATATAGCGTAGCAATGATAGCGCCAAAACCACCTACAAATAAAAGAACCGGCAGTTTTAATAAATTAATTTTCTGATACGCTGCAACAGCTATCATACCTGCGATAAATGAAATAAAAGTAACAATGAGCGTAGGCAAGAAAATATCAGCAGCATTGAAGTTTGCCACATTTTGTTCTATCGCCAGTGTTTGAGTAATGGCAATAACAGACGTAGGTATTAATGTAACACCTGCTGTGTTCAGCACTAAGAACATAATCTGTGCATCGCTGGCAGTGGTATCAGATTCATTAAGCTCTTGTAACTCTTCCATCGCTTTTAAACCTAATGGCGTAGCTGCATTATCCAGCCCCAACATATTGGCAGAGAAGTTCATCATCACACTACCGCTGGCGGGATGTTTTTTAGGTACTCCTCTGAATAGTATTCTAAAGAACGGAGAGACGGCTTTTGAGAACGCACTAATGACACCACCTTTTTCTCCAACACGCATGATGCCCAACCATAGCGCCATCATTCCGGTTAAACCTATTGAAATAGTAAAACCTGTTTTGGCACTATCAAACATACCGTTCATCATATCACTCATGATACTGCCATCACCGGTTGCAATAACTTTTATTACAGCTACCGTAAAACCTATTACAAAAAATGCTACCCATATGTAGTTTAGCGCCATAGCTTAAAGGTAAAAAAGAAAGGCTACTAATGATAGCAGCCTTTCAAGATATGAATCTAATGGATCTTATTGTTCTTTAGCAGGCTCTTCAGCCTTTTCATCGTTTTCCGGCTCAGCACTTACATCTGTGGTTATATCTTCTTTAGAATTATTGGCCAGCCACTTTCCACTTTCTTTAGTCATCTTCAAAGTAGACTCAGAAGGCTCCAATGAATTGGTATATGTAATGATAGCATTATCACCATCAACTGCCACATTCACTATCTCTACTTTTACATTTTTACGAACCGCTCTTGCTGAATCCGAAGTAAGTGAAGCAAACTGTTCTACCTGTTTTACAAGCTCTGCCTGTTGTGGTGTAGATAGTGCTATTGCTTTATCAAAATCCATTTGATAAAAACTATTCAGAAACTCCTGTGCCGTTCCTTCCGGACTATCTGATTGGCAACCTATCCAAACCGGAATAAAAGCTACTACTAATAACGCTGACAAAAACTGTCTTATCATATTGTGCAATTCAATGCTACCAAAGTTATCACTTATATTCTACTTCACAAATGAGTTTAGCCTGTTCGTTCAAGTACAAGTTATCTATACCCACATACCATCTTTCATAACCATACACAGGTTTAATAATACTATCATCAATTGTTTTCCTTAATGCTTTATAAATCATCTCCGAGCAATATAGTCTATCATCTGTTTGCAGATCAAAATCCATGTCAAACATTTTTTGATCAGTGTAGTAACTATTCACATTCGCTATCAACGTTTTTATTGCTGTATCATCCAGTGCGTATCTATACGCTGCAAAACGTAAATTATTAGCAACAGACACCCACTGAGTAAACAACTCTTTTTTTACCTTTTGATCAGGATTGTCTTCACCACCAATACTGTGTATCACATATAATGAGTCTTGCTCTATTACTGCCAACCCACAATGAGAGTACCTTTTGTCTTGCTTATTCAAGCTGGCAAACATACTACTCGTCAGGTCATCTCCGCGCCTCACTAGCAGATCTCCAGGCTGTATCAACTGCCTGCAAGAATCAATACACTGATAATTAAGTATGTTCTTCATCCTTTCTTTGATATATGCTCCTGTCTGTTGTGAAGCATCATCTTTACAGGCACAGAAACAAATGCAACAGAAAACAATATATCCCAGTTTATTCTTCATTATTATAGAGTCCAAAATACGTCTAATACTATAGCCTGTCAATTTACAATTATTAACTGTGGCTGTGCTACCTTTGGAGCGTTGAACCTATCTCTCAGAAATTTGTTTATATACTGAAGTACAGAACATGGCATATAAATCATTAGCAACATTTATAGATAAACTTGAGGCAGCAGGCGAATTGGTGCGCATCAAAACCTTTGTAGATCCTGTATTAGAAATTGCAGAGATAACCGACAGAGTATCTAAAACGCCAGACAGAAACAAAGCATTGCTGTTTGAGAATACAGGCACAGATTACCCACTACTCATTAATGGTATGGGTAGTGAAAAGCGTATGTGCATTGCTTTAGGGGTAGACAACCTGGACGAAGTAGCCAATGAGATAGAAGACCTGTTTTTGAAACTTACAGGGCCAAAGAACGGGCTGTTAGAGAAATTGGCCATGTTGCCGCAATTGGGCAAATTCGCATCTTGGATGCCCAAAGTAGTGAGTGGAAGAGGAGCCTGCCAGGAAGTGGTAATGAACGAACCCAATCTGGATAAACTACCGATATTAAAATGCTGGCCTAAAGATGGTGGCAGGTTTATCACTTTACCATCTATACATACAAAAGATCCCAATAATAATATCAGAAATATAGGCATGTATAGAATGCAGGTGTTTACCCCAACCATGACAGGTATGCACTGGCATAAACACAAAGTATCTGCCAAACACTTTACTGAATATAAAAAGTTAGGCAAAAAAATGCCTGTTGCAGTAGCTATCGGTGGCGACCCTGTTTATACTTATTCAGCAACTGCACCACTACCTGAAAATGTGGATGAATATATGCTGGCAGGATTTTTAAGAAAGAAACGTGTTGAGTTGGTAAAATGTATCACTCAACCCGAAATAGAAGTGCCTGCTGATGCAGACTTTATTATAGAAGGATATGTAGACCCGGAAGAAGAATTGATATGGGAAGGCCCGTTTGGCGACCATACAGGTTATTATTCTTTGCCAGACTGGTACCCTCGTTTTCATGTAACCGCCATTACACACAAAAAAGAAGCAGTATACCCTGCAACTATTGTAGGCATACCACCGCAAGAAGATGCCTGGTTAGGGAAAGCTACAGAACGTATTTTCTTAGCACCTATCAAGATGACCATGGTGCCTGAAATAGAGGATATGAATATGCCTGTAGAAGGAGTGTTTCACAACCTGGTCATTACTTCTATAGATAAAGAGTATGCAGGGCAAGGACAGAAAGTAATGAATGCCATGTGGGGTGCAGGGCAAATGATGTTTAATAAAATACTCGCTATTACAGATAAGCAGATAGACATCAACGACTATGAAACCCTGACTAAATATGTATTCGACAACTTAAACCCTGCTACAGATATTTATTTCAGTCAGGGGCCAATGGATGTACTGGACCATAGTTGCAGCAAACTTGGCTTTGGTGGTAAAATGTGTATCGACGGTACTAGAAAACAAGAAGAAGAAATATCTGAACCATTAACCCCTTATGTACCTAACAGCAATTTGAGTGCTTCGAACATTTTACAGGCTTTCTCTGAAATAAAGAGCATAAATGTAAACCTTGCACTTAAAAAGAGTATTCCTGTAGTATTTGTATCTGTTCAAAAAGAACGCAAAGGACATGTAAAAGAACTTCACCAAAAGTTATGTGCATTGCCGGAAATGAAAGGCATAAAAATGGTGCTTTATGTAGAACATACCGTTAATGCTGAAGATATTGCTGACACCTTATGGCGTTTATGTAACAACTTGGATCCTAAGCGCGACCATTTTTATAACGACGAGCAAAATATAATCGGGCTGGATGGCACAAGAAAAACCAAAGAACTGGATGGTTTTGAACGCCCATGGCCTAATATTATCGCAGCAGACAATGCTACTATAAAGTCGGTAGATGAAAAGTGGAAAGACCTTAACCTTGGCAAACTTATTGTTTCTCCATCATTAAAGTATCAGCCACAGATGTACGGAGAGGAAGCTGCTATTGAAGATGGTTTATAGTTAACAGAAACAATACAGCAATTTTCATATATTTAATTGCAGTATTATGAAACTACTACTTACAGCTTTGGCTTTGTGCGCGTTTAGTTTTACAAGCTTTGCACAAAACAACAATACTACGTCTGACCAACCGGATGAACGTATCTTATTCCAATCGAAGGTTCGCCAACTGGTATCTTATTTGGCAGAAGGCAACGAAAGGGCTGCTGGCATTTTGTTTAAAGATGTAGCTACACAAATGGATACATTCATCAAGCAAACCAGAGATAGTGTAAAAAATGCCAGCTCTTCAGATAAAAGAAAGCTCAAAGAAAAGCTCAACCGTCAACAGCAGTTAATGGCTCAGTTTCAATCCTATAAGTCAAACCTGATACGTAATAAAGAGTCTATAAACACCTGGTCAGATCAGTTTATAAAAACACTTTATTAAGTATTAATAAAGCATATCTGTCCAATCCCCGTTTTTATAGTATTTTCACAAAGCATTTCAATGCACTAAACAACCAAACATAGTAATTGTGAAAGCTATTATCCCGGTAGCGGGTGTAGGTACTAAGCTCCGTCCGCTCACATACACACAGCCTAAAGCACTGATACCAATAGCCGGTAAAACCATTTTGAGTGTTATTATCGATCAGTTATTGGAAGCAGGTGTTAATGAGTTTGTATTCGTAATAGGTTATCTGGGTGAAAAGATACGCTTATACCTTTCTAAAAAGTATCCAAACCTGTCATACACATTAGTAAACCAAACAGACAGAATGGGCACCGGCCATGCAATTTGGCTGACCAAGAACATTGTGCAAAACGATGATATCATGATCGTACTGGGTGATACCATTTGCGACTATAATGTAAAGGAAGTTCTCAATAGTAAAGTTTCACAAATTGGAGTAAGAAAAGTAGATGACCCCCGTAGTTTTGGTGTTGCGGAACTGGATGATGATAACAATGTGCTGAAAGTGGTTGAGAAGCCATTGATACCAAAGTCTAACATGGCTATGGTTGGTGTTTATTATATTAAAGAGAC
Source organism: Bacteroidia bacterium (assembly GCA_030429205.1). Lineage (GTDB taxonomy): Bacteria > Bacteroidota > Bacteroidia > Chitinophagales > Chitinophagaceae > UBA5543. The sequence continues at coordinate 1,010,095 of JAUICZ010000001.1, read as the reverse complement.
AGAGGCTTTATTTAAAGCAATTGACAAACACCTGGAACATCGCAAAAACGAAGAGGGCGAATACCACCTGACCAATGCGCTACAATACATGATAGAACAAGGGCATTCCTTCAAAGCTTTTCGTGTAAACAACTGGTTTGATTGTGGTAAAAAAGAAACACTATTGCACACCAACGCTACTCTTTTAAAAGAACAATCAGATAGTGCAGACGAGCAACCTTCATACCAATACGATACCAGTGTTATTATACCACCGGTAAGTATTTCAGAAGGCTGTAAGATCAGTCATTCTATAATAGGACCGAATGTAACAATAGGTGAGAATACAACTATCCACTCATCCATTATAAAAGACAGCATTATCGGTTCTTTTGCAGAGCTGGATGAAGTGGTACTACACTCTTCTATAATTGGTAGTGATGCCTACGTGCGCGGCTTGAGTCAGAGTTTAAATATCGGTGATAATACTGAGATAGATCTTAAATAAAGAAAAGCGGCAAATGCCGCTTTTTTATTTTAAACTACTTTGTGCTGTTTCCTTTTTCAATGCCTGCTCCCATCTCCATGCAGTATCCATCATTTGCTCCAGATCATACTTAATGTCCCAATCCAGGCAAGCTCTTGCTTTACAGTTGTCTGCATATACAGCAACAACATCTCCCGGTCTGCGCGGTCCCAGTTTATAATTCAACTTCTCACCGGAAATTTTTTCAAAGGCATTAATCAACTCAAGAACTGTAACACCGTTACCGCTACCTAAATTAAAAACCTCACAAGCTTCGGAGTTACGCCCTTCAAGTGTATACTGCAATGCTTTTGTGTGCGCATTAGCAATATCCATTACGTGAATATAATCTCGTACGCAAGAGCCGTCACGGGTATCATAGTCCGTACCAAACACTTGCATCTCTGATTTTTTACCAATAGCTGTTTGAGTAATAACAGGTACCAGATTCTCCGGTTTTTCCTGCAACTCGCCTATTAATGCAGAAGAGTGTGCCCCTACCGGATTAAAGTAACGTAACAGCGTAACATTAAACCCGGGGTTTGCCTTGCAAAAGTCTTTACAAATATCCTCTCCCATCTGTTTGGTACGGGCATATGGAGACTCCGGTTCTGCCAACTTTGCTTTCTCATCAACAGGTAGTTTTTCCGGGTTTCCGTATACAGAACAAGAAGAAGAGAAAACAAAATGAGCTACATTATTTTCTTTAGCGCATTGCAAAAGATTCACCAACGAGTTAATGTTGTTTCTAAAGTATCTAAGTGGGTGATCTACAGATTCAGGCACTGATTTAAATGCTGCAAAATGTATGATACCTACAATGTCAGGATTTTCAATGAATACAGCTTCCGTGTCTTCAAGGTTACAAAGATTCACCCTGTAGTTTTTCACCGGATGACCAACAACCTTTGCTACGCCTTCATTCATTCGTAGAGAACCTTTAGACAAATCGTCTATAGAGATCACTTCAAAACCATTTTCTATAAGGTCTACAATGGTGTGCCCACCAATGTATCCACAACCGCCTGTAACTAATATTTTACTCATTTGGGGTATTTCAATACAAATATACCGCAACTATTTTACCTGCTGCATATCTACCAGATTTTTATATAAACCACTTCTGGCTATAAGTTCATCGTGTGTGCCCTGCTCTGCTACTCTACCCTTATCTAATACAACGATTTTATCCGCATGTTTAATGGTAGAGAGCCTGTGGGCTATCACTAAACTAGTACGGTTTTGCATCAGCGTATTGATCGCATCTTGCACAATGCGTTCACTCTCTGTATCCAAAGACGAAGTAGCTTCGTCTAATATCAATATCGGGGGGTTTTTCAGCACAGCTCTGGCTATCGTTACCCTTTGCCTTTCACCTCCGCTCAATCTGGCACCTCTATCTCCCGCCAATGTTTCGTAACCTTCATTTTTGTTTGTGATGAAGCTATGTGCATTCGCCACTTTTGCAGCTGCTATAACGGCTTCATCTTTAGTTTCTCCTGCCCCTAATGCTATATTGTTGCGTATTGTATCATTAAACAAGATCGGATCCTGATTTACAATACCCATCAATTTTCTCAGCTCGAATAATTTGAAGTCTTTAATGTTTACACCATCTATCAATACCTCTCCTTCTGTTACATCGTGGAAACGGGGGATGAGATCTGCTAATGTAGATTTACCGGCACCAGAAGAACCTACCAAAGCCACTGTTGTACCCTTTTCAATAGTCAGATCAATACCATTTAGTATTTTTTTATTGCCGTATGCAAAGTGTACATTCTTCAGCTCTATCTTGTTATTAAAACCATTTATAGGTTTCGGGTTTGCAGGTTCAGTAATGGTATTTTCTACCGACAAGAACTCTTCCATCCTGTCAATAGCAGCAGTACCTTTTTGTATATTATAGAATGCTGTAGATAGATTTTTAATAGGGTTAATAATTTGGTAGAACAAACCAATGAACACCAGGAAGAACGGCCCTGTCAAGGTTGTTTGTTCCGAGAAGATGAGCTTACCACCATACCATAAAATGATACACACTACTGTAATTCCAAGTGTTTCAGAAAGAGGAGAACTCAGGTCGCGCCTCATTGCTATTTTATTCTTCAGCCTGAATATCAAATTATTGATCTTGGTAAAACGCAAGTGTTGGTGCTTTTCTGCATTGAAAGCTTTTACCACGCGCATACCCACTAAAGTCTCATCTATAATACTAAGTATACCACCTAGCTGCTCCTGTGCAGCACTAGAAGGTTTCTTCAATGATTTACCAACACGACCAATGATCAAACCTGAAATGGGTAGCAGTATCAACAAGAACAAAGTCAGCCCCGGGCTGATAACAATCATTGAACCTAATGTAATGATGATGGTCAAAGGCTCTCTGATAAAAGTCTCCAAAACATTCATAATAGATATCTCTACTTCATTGACATCATTCGTCATGCGAGATATCAGGTCTCCTTTGTGCTCCTCGTTAAAATACCCGATAGGTAAAGACAATGCTTTGGTATACATATCATCCCTCAACCTGCTAATCACCGCATTACGTATCGGGTTGAGTATGTTTAACGACAAGTAAACAAACAGGTTTTTTAGAATAGTGAACACAACCACAATAACTACTGCATAAGTAAGTGCGGTTAATTTATCATACTCTAATATCGTCTGGTTTACTTTGTTCGTGATATCGCTGATAACACCTTTATTCGATGACGATTCACTCACTCCTTCAAACAACACCTGTAATACCGGTGCCAGCATAGTAAATGAAAAAAGAGAGAACACCACTGCCAACAGGCTGGTAACAAAATACACCCCTATCCTGCCCTTATAATCGGCAAGGTATTTCAGCAGTCTTGATATATTCTTCATAATCTTATTCTATCGTCCAGGAAATCGTTCCATCTTTTTCGTCTTTCAACATAACACCTGCTTCGGCCAGTTTATCGCGTATCAGGTCAGATGTTGCGTAATCTTTTCTTGTACGCGCGTCTTTACGGATCTCTACCAATAAAGAAAGCACCTGATCTATTTTGTCATCTTGCTGTACCTTCAGCGCTTGCAAGCCCAGTACATCTTCTAAGTATGTTTTAAAGGTTACATTCAATAACTCGAATGTACTTTTGCTTATTGCATTGGCCTTAACTTGTCCGCCTTTTATACTGTTGATGACCGGAGCCAGCTCAAACAAGTTGGCGATTACCTTTGCAGTATTCAAGTCGTCGTTCATAAAGTCTGCACATTCAGCACACCAGTTTTGCACCTTCTCGTCCAGTTCTTTATCCGTTGCTTCCTCGTTACTATTAGCACTTAAACTATTGAGCACTTCATAGGCATCCCATAGGCGACGTAATGCTTTTTCAGATGCCTGTAACGATTCGTTCGAGAAATCAAGCGTACTGCGGTAGTGTGTTTGCAATATATTGAAGCGTATTACCATAGGATGATACGCCTGCTCTAACATAGGATGATTACCACTAAACAACTCCGTTATTTTGATCACGTTGTTGTAGCTCTTACCCATTTTCTTGCCGTTAATGGTGATCATATTATTATGCATCCAATAACGTGCAGGAGCACAACCGTGTGCAATGGTAGACTGTGCGATTTCACTTTCATGGTGTGGGAACTGCAAGTCCATACCACCACCGTGTATATCAAACTCTTTACCCAAATACTTGCTACTCATGGCAGAGCACTCTATATGCCAACCCGGGAAACCTTCTCCCCAAGGGCTGTTCCACCTCATGATGTGTTCTGGCGGAGCTTTTTTCCAAAGTGCAAAGTCGACCTTGTTTCTTTTTTCATCCTGTCCGTCCAGCTCCCGGGTAGTTTCCAATAACTCATCTATCTTTCTGCCCGATAACTTTCCGTATGGGTAAATCTCTGCATATTTCTTCACATCGAAATAAACAGACCCGTTTACTTCATAAGCATATCCATCTTCAATGATTTTTTCGATCATGTTTATCTGCTCTATTACATGCCCTGTTGCCGTAGGTTCTATATTAGGGTCTATGTTATTAAACAACCTCATTCCCCAATGGAACAGATTAGTATACTTCTGCACCAACTCCATTGGCTCCAGTCTTTCAAGCTGAGCTTTAGTAGCCACTTTGTCTACTGCTTCCCGCCCTTCTTCTTCAAAGTGCCCTGCATCAGTAATGTTGCGTACATACCTTACCTTATAACCTAAATGCGTCAGATAACGGTATACCACATCAAATGTGATATACGGGCGGGCATGCCCAAGATGTGATTCGCCGGATACCGTCGGGCCACACACGTACAGTCCTACATGTCCCTTTACAAGGGGCTCAAACTTTTCTTTTTGTCTTGTATATGAATTATATATATGCAGTTCTGACATATCACAAATTAAATGCAAAAAAATGGCTTAGCCTTGCCGAGCCTTCAATATTTCAAAATTCACTACTACCGGATTATGGTCTGATAACGAAGTATATTTTGACCTGTAGCCAATACATTTCAACATATCAGGATCGTAAAAAACATAGTCTATACGTAATGTTGGTAGAATCTGATTATATGTGCGTCCAAATCCCGTGCCTTTTTCTAAGAAAGGGTCTTCAAGAGCTTCTGTAAATCGTGTATAAGTATACGACCCCGGCAGGTCATTAAAATCCCCGCAAACCATTACCGGGTAGGGGCTTTCTGATATTACCCGAATTGCCTTTTTCACTTCCTTTGCTCTGCGAGCAAAGGCATAATTAAACTTCCATAAAAAAGAACGAGAGCGGCGCAATTCTGTCATTAAGTCAGTTTCCTGTGTCCCGATCTGATCGATATATGCGCGATCGTGGTCACTTAGTCCAAATGTATTTAAGTGAACAAAGAACATTCTCACCGTATCTCCTTTTGCGAACTCAATATCTCCCTGTATCAAATAGATGTACGCCCCCAACTTATTGGACTTATAATTGTGTATCGGGTATTTAGAGAAAATGGCTGTACCTAAAAAAGTATATCTGCCCAGAGTATTATCTGCCTGAAAGCGGTAATCTTTGTAGCCCCCTTGCTTTATTATTTCTTCTGCATTATCCGTTCTTATCTGTGTTTTGGGGGTATTAAACTCAGGCAAACACAAAATATCTGCGTCTTGTTTTACTATGTATTCTATGATCTTTTTATCGTCTTTATCATTTTGCGGCTCGTTGAACAGTCCCATCCCATGCACATTCCATGTCATTACTTTAACCCTGTTTTCTGCTGGGTCCATATCATTATGCTCGCCAACGTTAAAGGCAAACACTACCAATATAAGCTTATAACATACCGTCAGTACTGCTATTGACAATAATGCCCTTATTTTTCTTTGAGAAAAGAACACCCATGCCACTATGAAAGCAATGTTTACTACAATGGCAAATGGTGTAGATAAACTAAAAAGAGGAATAAATTTTATTGTTGTCGGGTCTGCCTGTGCAGCAAACGCACAAAGAGCCAACCAGAGTATCGCACCCAAGTTGAGCAACAATACTATGCTGCCTAAAAAACGTCGAAAAAAGCCTCTTTTTTTTTCTTTCAATTAGTAGCTAGTTGTCTTTTTCCTCGCTTACCTTTCTTAAAAACTCTTGCTCTTCTTTTGTCAAAGCATCGTAGCCTTTTTGCCCTATCTTATCTAAAAGCTCATCTACTCTGCTTTGAGTAATCTTTTTGTTGGTTTGCTCATCGTACAGGCTAATTGTTTTACCTCTCTTAGCACTCGCACGATTTACATTCACTCTTTCATCAGGTTCAAAGCGGTTATTTATTTTATCAGTTATATTATATATCCACCCAGAGAGGTTTACACCATTCTTCAGTAATATCACATACCCATAACCCATTATTGCTCCTCCAATAAGTAATGCCATTGGTGCACCTTCGTACTGAATATTAGCATTCATTAATTGCAGCGCATAGAAAATAACAGCAATAACAACCAAAGGCACTTTGAAAGTTTCAGTAAAATAGTATCGGTAGCCCGGAGCTAGTGCTATTGCTGCAACGGACACCCCTACTATGGCACCTTGAGCACCTGCCATAGTTGCTCTGCCCCTGAAGTAATCGTATGGAAGCATTTGAGCCAACTCATAAAACAAACCACCTACCAACATACAATAAATGAACATAGGTATCAGCTGCCTGTGGCCTACTAACGACTGCACCAGTGATCCAAATACATATAACCAAACCATATTGCTAAACAACATCCAAAACCCATCGTGTACCCAACCATAGGTTAGTACTGTCCAGAACTTTGCAAAGAAACCGCCCACCTGCGGCAATAAAAGGTTATCTGTAAATATTGTAGTGAACACGCCCGGCGAAGCGTCTGCTACTAATAATATCACTCTGATTAAATGGTAAGAAACAAAACCTACACCTGATGCGATGATCAGCTTCAGTACTGCGTTCTCATTAAAAGCTGGTATTCCTCTCGAATTTCTTATCATGATCTACTTTGTCTTTAATAGAAATTACGCCTGTCGTTCTTCCAGATTTTTAAAATGATAAAAGCGACCAGCATACCACCCAGGTGTGCAAAGTGTGCTACATTATCGCCCGCTGAATTTTGTATGCCTGCAAATAATTCGATAATGGCATATGCAGCTACCACATACTTGGCCTTAATAGGCACCAAAAAGTATATATACAACAATGTATTTGGGAAAAGGAAACCAAATGCAAACAATACACCAAACACAGCACCCGAAGCACCAATTGTTGCACTATCGAATAGGCCTTGCATATGCTGCCCGTTACCCAATGTATACCCGTACAGTTCGCTATGCAACGACTTGATCATTTCAGTCGAGTTAACATATGCACCCGGCGAAATATTTAACGATGCACCTGACATTTTGCTGAGCACTTTCCCAAAATGCTCTAATTGTGCAGCAGTAGGGTTATTCTGATATGCTGAAAATGCAGACTCTATAGAATTGAACTGGTAACCAACAACCGCCATATGTAAAACAGCAGCACCCAGCCCGCAAAGTATATAAAACGTTAAGAACTTCTTAGGCCCCCATACATTCTCCAACACACTACCAAACATCCACAGGGCAAACATGTTCATGAATATATGCCCCATTGAACCATGTAAGAACATATGTGTTACAAACTGCCAAACTCCGAAATACTCAGACTTCCAGTAGTGAAGTCCTAATAGATTTACTAAGTCAATACCAAAGTTCCCCGACACGAACTGTGCGAAATACACAATGGCATTAACAATAATTAAATTTTTTACGATAGTAGGTAATACATTGAACCCACTAGGTCTAAACTGCGTCATATTACATTCTTCCAGATCTTACAAGATCCTGATTCTATTAACAACTAAGAGAGCAAAATTAAGCTTTAATAGCTGCATCGCCCTCATATTAAAGGTTCTAATATGATAAATTTCTGTGAATCTATCATTGAGAGGGCTTATTACCGCGCAACATATCTAAAACACCTTCTTTTTGCAGTATCCTGTAGCCTATTCTATCATTAGAAATACCCTCCTTTAGCTCGTAACTAAAGTGGAAACTGTCTTGCTCGTCCATATTTGTGACGAAATACGAGAATAGAACATCTTTGCGCTCCTCAAAATATCTGGCAACTTCGTATAAATGTGTCGATAGAATCTTCAAATGTGCCGGCTTATTCAAAAGACCGTCTACTACACCACGTGTACATTCATAGGCATCGTGTACGTTCGTTCCTTTAAAAAGCTCATCCATTAGTACAAGATGTGGCGCATCATGTTGCAGCTTTTCTGCCGTCATCTTCATACGCTTCACCTCAGCTAAAAAATAACTTTCCCCTTTCAGCAGATCATCTTCAACATGCATGTTTGTAATGATACCGCTGAAGAAACTTATACGCATTTGCTGTGCCGGAACTCCCATTCCTAAATGTGCCAGCAATGTTGCCACACCCAAAGAGCGCATAAATGTCGTTTTACCGGACATGTTAGCCCCGGTAAGTATTAGGAAATTTTGTTGCTCGTTAAAGTTGATATTATATGGTGTTGCATCGAACAATAGTGGGTGTGTTAACCCAATAGCTTCAAAAGTTAATCGCTCTGCAGATAGCAGATCCGGGAACACCCAACCATGTTGTGCTGTAGCACAAGCTAAAGACTGCATGGCATCTAAACGAGCATACATTTTTACAAGCTGTGCAATAGCATACTTCATTTCTCTACGAACAAGGTAGCTGAGCTTTGCCTGCTCTTTAAATGGCGTATTTTTATTTACCGCCATCAGGGGTTCAATCAAATGATGGTCCAGAGTGGAGGCCATCTCCCCCAACTGCGTCTTCAACTGTTCAGGTAAATCTTTCTCTTTCAGTAATAGCGTTAGCTCTTTACATCCGTTTAAGAAGTCGGCTATATGCGATAATGAAAATTGGGTAAAGAAGTACTCTTCTTTATTAAATATTTTCTGATAATACTCTCCAAAAAAAACAGAAAATCCCGAAGGCGGTGCGGTAGCACCATCTGCCGCTTCAAAAAACTTTTCAAGCATCACCAGTGTACCATTAGTAATTACTTTTGGCCACCTTTCGGCATGCTTTACCCAAAACTTAATATGTTTTTGGGCTGCAGATAACTGCTCAAAGTTATCTGGCGGGTGTTTTACATACTTATATAAATTGGTTCTACCTTCCGCAGTAGTGGTCCTATCCAGCAAACCTATTACGCCGTCATTACCCTTTGAGGGGAATATATAAAGGTCGTTAAATGTGGTTTGGTCATTACGCATTATCTGTCAAAAGAAAGTCTTTTACCTCTTACAGCTCTGTTTATCTTGCCATCTTCTAAAGCCGCCTTACCGTTGACAAACGTGTAACGAATATCTGCAGGCAAGGTCACACCTTCTAAAGGCGACCAACCGCACTTATACAGAATATTTTCTTTACTAACAGTAGTACTGCCTTTCAGATCAACAAGTACTAAATCGGCATAGTAGCCTTCTCTGATAAAACCTCTTTCAGAAAGTTTAAAACAAGTGGCAGGAGCATGGCACATTTTTTCTACTACCTTCTCTAATGATATCCTACCCTCTTTTACATATTGCAACATCATCAGCAGGCTATGTTGTACCAATGGTACACCCGATGGGGATTGCGGGTATGGTTGTTGTTTTTCTTCCCATGTATGCGGAGCATGATCTGTAGCGATTATATCCAGTCTATCATCCAGCAATCCCTTCCACAAAGCTTCTTTATGTTCCGGAGCTTTTATAGCAGGATTACATTGTATTTGCGTACCCAGTTTAGCATAATCGTCTGCTGTAAAATGTAAATGGTGCACACAAACCTCAGAGGTAATTCTTTTTTCTTTTAAAGGGAACAGGTTCGTAAACAACTGCAGCTCCTTCATGGTACTTATATGCAGTATATGCAACCTTGTATTATGCTTAGTGGCCAGCTGCACTGCCATTAAAGAGCTCTCATAACAAGCATCTACATCACGTATCATTGGGTGATAGCTCACATTATCCGCACCACTATATTTTTCTTTATTTGCTGCAATTATGGCCTCATTCTCGCAGTGCGTAGCGATCAGTAACTCTGACTCTGAAAATATTTTATTCAGCGTCATGTGGTCGTCTACCAGCATATTACCAGTGCTGGATCCCATGAATATTTTTATACCGCAAACATCTTTCTTTTTCTCGTTAGTCTTTAGCACCTCATCAGCATTATCGTTGGACACCCCCATAAAGAACGAATAGTTAGCAGCAGAGCTATACTTCGCCATGGTATACTTATCTTCCAATATTCTTTGAGAGAGTGCAGGTGGACGTGTATTAGGCATCTCCATAAACGAAGTAACACCACCAGCTACCGCCGCCATAGATTCGGTTTCTATAGTTGCTTTATGCTTTAACCCAGGATCCCTGAAGTGTACCTGATCGTCTATTACTCCGGGTAACAAGTGCAAACCTTCTGCATTTACTTCGGGTACCCGTTCAGGAGTTTGAATTGTGCCTCCTATTTTCTCAATGCGACCGTTTCTAACCAATACGTCTCCACTTATTTGCTCTCCTTCGTTAACTATCGTAGCGTTCTTAATAATAACCGTATCCATACCTGAATCAATATATAAAACGAATTAATAAACTTATTTTTGTGAAATACAATATTAACGTATACATAGCGGAAATCACATTCTATGTTCAAAAAAGCATTACTGTTAAGTTTTTTTTCAAGTTTTATTATAACTATTGGTCATACACAAACCACATATTTACCGCTAGGCCATGTTGATTATGAATTGCTTGACAGATTAGAGACTAGAACGGGAAAACTATCCGACGACTTGTTTCTTACAGTAAAACCTACTTCTCGTAAATCTGCAGTTAAGTTTTTAATTGACACACGAAGAGAAGCACGTTATCTGGGATTGACAGAAGTTGATCGGTATAATATAGCGCACATGACCTCTGTAAATGGAGAATGGGCAGAAGAGTCTGCTGGTGCTTTCGATTCTAAACGACCTATTTTCAAAACATTCTACAAGAAACAACCAGACTTATTTTACATAAACAACAAGGACCTGTTTTTATCTATCAACCCTGTAATTAGTGTAGTTGGTTTATACGAACAAAACAATACCAACAACCCATTAATTACCAGCGGGCGTGGTGTAGAAGTACGGGGCAGACTGTTTGACAAAATTGGCTTCTATACATACTTTACAGACAACCAAGAAGAAGTACCAATGCATGCAGGTAGCTGGGCAGACAGCTTTATTGCGGTACCCGGTGCTGACTATTATAAGATAACAGGAACCAACAGTTACGATTACCTTTTAGCGCGTAGCCATGTAGACTTTGCAGCTGTTAAAGACCATATCAATGTAACATTCGGATACGACAAACATTTTATTGGAGATGGGATTCGCAGTTTGTTCCTGAGCGATTTTTCTGCCGGAGCAACTTTTTTAAGGTTAAACACCAGAGTTTGGAAACTTAACTACCAAAACCTTTATCTGGAATTAAAACCCCAGTACGACCGTGGGTCTGATAGGAGGCTGCCACGCAAATATGCTACTATGCACCACCTTAGCATCAATGCATTCGACTGGCTTAATGTAGGCATATTTGAAGCGGTAGTATTTGACAGAAAAGATCGCTATGAGTTTAGCTACATGAACCCTATAATACTGTATCGTCAAATAGAGCGCATGTTAGGCAGCCCGGATAATGTATTGCTGGGCATCAACTTTAAGGCTATTGCATTAAAACACATCCAGCTATACGGGCAGTTTATTTTAGACGAGTTCACATTCAGTGAACTAACGGGAGGTAATGGATATTGGGCAAACAAATTCGGTTTACAGCTGGGTGGTAAATATTTTGATGCATTCACCGTTAAAAATTTAGATATACAAGGTGAAGTAAACCTGGTACGTCCGTACACGTATACACACTACGATAGTACTGCAAACTATACTCATTACAACCAACCATTAGCGCACCCGCTGGGGGCCGGCTTTTTTGAGCTCATAGGTATTGCACGTTATCAACCTATTAAAAGGCTATACCTCACTGCAAAAGCAATGTACTATCAACAAAGTACTGATACTGCGGGCAGCAACTTCGGTGGTAATATTTTTGCAGATTACGATACTCGCTCTGAACAATACGGTGTATCACTTATCAACGGAACGAAAGCACAATGCGCACTCGCGTCCTTCAATGCGTCTTACGAGCTGAAAGAGAACCTGTTTATAGATGCAGGTTTTACGTATCGTAAAAAAGCATACGAAGCCTCTGTATATCCAACAGAGAATACCACATATTTTATGGGAGGGATTAGGCTAAATATTGTACGCAGGGATTACGATTTCTATTAGTTCCATTTTCCTGAATACTTCAGCGCAGGTATCTGCTCATTAGCTTACCTTTTATCGGCATGTTCTGTTATTATAAAAAACAGAACAAAAAGTCAATGGGAAAAATACCCGTACCTATTGCAAAAGGAAATGCAGACTTTTACAATTACAAAAGCTTTTGCGGGTTTGCTGAAAACCGATACAGAGTAAGCAAGTGGGCCGCCGAAAACACTTACCAGAGTAGGCAAGAAGATAAATCTATTAACTATGAGTATTTTAAGTTTTAACGGATGCGTGAATATTGCAGTCCGTATTGTAACAGAACAGTACCCTGAAGCAAAACTGTACGAAGCAGATGGTGTTGCATCGGGAGGTCCAACAACAGATCCTAACAAGATAGATCAGCTTCGCGTTGTTTTTCAAAACCCGGACAACACAACTGTGATTATCAAATCAACTACATGGGGTGAATTTGGAGACCCGGTATTGTACAACGAGCCATGGTTGGGTGATATAGTTATTGACTGGCCAATAGATATGGATTTACCAAAGGCTAATGAACTGAAAGAGCAGGCAGGATATAAAGAGCCTTATGCAAATGTTACGCTTAGAAACCCTTTAGGGCCTACGGCAAGTAACCCTTATTTCATTTTTGGCACAAACCCTAATCATCCGTACATATTTGTTGATACAGTTACAGGAGAGGTACATGCAGGGAATTAAAATTTTGCAACTCGAGTCATAAGCCCTGTTATTGCTAATTCGCACTTAACTATACACCTTTTTTCCTATTACACTTGAATAACCTTATACTTATTAGCAACAAAAAAGCTGCCTCGTTAATTGAGGCAGCTTTTTGTAATCATCTCGGTTAACAATTCTTCTAATGAGATTATAGCTCCCGATCTCACCACAAACAATTAATGTAGTTGGCGTAGAAGCTCATTTAATATTAGTCTATAAACCATTGATAACATGACCTAAAAAAATGGCTTGGATACTAACCCTTAGCTATAGTCCTACGTCTATTCTAGTGTAAACACTAAACATATACCTAACTGTCTAATAATCGTATACCAACACATGGATACCAGAAGTCTTATTATCACTATTCTTACCGTAATAGCCATAACTATATATTTTAATATTCCGGTACACAAAACATGGTTGAATAAACGGATCCTAAACTTTACAACCAATGTTTATGACCATATCGGTATGAGTCTTGAACAAAGGAGAGAGTATCGTTGGGGAGCTCCATATGTTTTTTTCAGAAACATTAAACAACATATGGATACTCTTGACCCTCCGCGAAAACTAGTACTACTTCCACCTGAGTTGTATTACAAACAGTATATGCCTAACATTACTTTAAGTGAGCCAGTAATATGCTATTACTACAGTGGCCTAAGAACAACAACAGTTGATTGCGATGATGTACGTGAAGCAGATGGCTGTGTGTATGTGCATGACTCCCAATTTATGTACGAGACTATAGACAGCGCATCTGATATGGATAAAATACTAGACCATTACAAAGCCAACTCAAAAGAAAACAAATAACCATGAATTTAGCAGGATTGCTCTTTTTAATTTTAGCACAATTTTTTACCGGACGTGGGCTTTTAGGGATGTTCAATATAAAACTAAAACCCATTATTCTCTTTTTTGTTTCAGAGATGATTGGTGTGGTTATGTTTTCCTTCATACCCATGATCATTGAATTTGCACATGTACCCATCACAAAAACCAGTGTGCTTACTTCTATATGCATTACAACGGTATTGTTTGCAATTATACCTTTTAAACGATATGATTTTTCTGTTCTTAAGCCCGCAAACATAAAGTTCACTACACCTAAACTGTATGAACTATTAATGGTTTTTCTTTTAGTTTTTTTAATGATACCTAGCTTGTGGCGTGGTTTTCTGTATCCTGCATATTCGCGCGATGTATTATCAGGGCCTGAAGCACTGGCAGAATACACTTTAAAAGAGCACTCATTAGACAACTCTGTATTTACAGTAAACCTAATGAAGAGTACGCCCAACTTACTGAAACCTCCTTTTATTACAGACCTGCAGATCATATACAAAATGTTCGTGCATCCGTTTGGGAAAACATGGCTAAGCATTATTGTCGTCTGCTTTTTAGTATGGCTGTATCATATACTAAGAGAAAAGCTACATCCTGTTTTAGCAGGTGCAGGCGTATTGCTACTGCTCAGTATCCCGGAACTATATGGGTATACCTATATTTTACTTTGGGATTATAGCAACATGGTATTCTTTTTTACAGGTTATTATTTTCTGATGAAACACTTCAAAACCAAACAGCAGAATATCTTTCTTTTTAGCTGCCTTATGTTTGGGTTTGCCACATTCATCCGTTTAGACACGTTGCTATTTATTGCACCAACAGGGCTTTTGGCTGCATATATTTTATGGAAGGATAAAGTAAAACTAAGCAAGATCATCTTAAACGTTGCGCTACTCGGCATCATTCCATTTATATTTTACTTTACCTGGGTAGAGGTTTTTGTAAAATACTATCTGCCCTTAAACCTAAGCACTGTAAGCGAGTTAAACTTGAACCCGGAGCATGGATACTTTGAGTGGTTCAAGGCTATTAATAAAGGTCTGTTCTTCGGTGGACTGAACTATGTTTTATACGGCCTGTACATTTATATTTTCTTAGGTGTGCTTATTGCAGAAACTATATTCTTCAGAAAACAACTTTCGAGAGATGCTGCCATACCTTTAATAGGTGTACTTATAGTATACCTATGCTTGCCTGCAATGATATATGCTACGGCATGGTTTAATATGACTACCGCTAAACGAGGCATCTTCAAGGCTTTTCCATTAATGTTGCTATTCATGAGTAACAGCACATTGTTACAACGCTTTTCGCAACTGATAACAGATTACGAAAACAAGAAAGACAAACAGAAAAATGTAACTACAGCTCAGGTTAAGAGAAAGCCAAACCAAACAGGCCGTAAAAAAGGGAAGAAACTGGCAAAACAATAGGCGTTGCAGCTTTTCTTAAGATACCTTAATGGAAATAGAGCAAATGGTTTGAAAATTTGCATTATCAAATTATTCAGATCATGATAAAGACAAATACTATTTTCATACTACTACTAACCTTAAGCAATGTAGTGGTAGCACAACAGCAAGGACTTGCTGGCAAGAGCCCATGGGGCTCGAAAGATGAAATCGGCACACTTAACATGATGACAGACGCTTCACGTCTTCAAATTCTGTCTCGTGTTACAAATGGGAAAGTATACGACCTCAGTGTCGAATACTTTGTAGGCATGCCTAGCTTTCACTCACTGGGAGACCCCGGCTATCAATACTGGCTCACACACACTCCTCACGGAACAGTAGTAGATAACCCTAACGGGCTGGGCAAGCAAATGAACAAGAAAGTCAGTTACACAGGCGATGCTATATCAATGTATACTCATATGGGTACACATATAGATGCTCTAAATCACTTTGGATTGAACGGGAAAATATGGAACGGATTTACCCCTGAAGAGCACCTTGGAGATAAAGGATGGAAAAAAACAGGAGCTGAAAAGATACCTGCTATCATTGCCAGAGGGGTATTGATAGATGTAAAAGCATACAAAGGCACTTTATCTCCGAACTACCGTATTAGCGCTAAAGACTTACAAGAATCACTAGACGAGCAAGGAACTTCTTTATCAAAAGGTGATGTAGTACTGATACGTACCGGACAAGCCGTTTTTTATGACCATGCAGAGGAATATCTGGATAATTATCCGGGCATCAGCCTTGACGCAGTAAAATGGCTTATAGAAGAAAAAGAGGTCATGCTACTGGGTGCAGACAACCTGAGTTTTGAAGCTTTCCCTCCCGAGAAAGACGACAACTGGGTACCCGTTCACACATACCTGCTTGCAGAAAAAGGTGTGATGTTCATAGAGCAAATGTTTCTTGAAGAGCTATCAAAAGACAGGATATATGAGTTTGCATTTATTGCAGCATCTCTAAAACTGCGAGGTGCGAGCGGTTCTCCTATGCGACCAATTGCCATACCAACAACAACTAAATAGACAAACTATGAACAACACCACCTTGTTAGTATTATCCTTCTGTGTGGGAATACTTGTAGTAATACAAGGAAGTATTAATGCACGGTTGGGAACACTACTTAACAACTCATTATTAGCCACGTCTGCAGCATTGGTAATTAGTGCTTGTTTCACAGTTACAACGGCTGTTGTTACAATTAAACAGTTTCCAAGCGCAACCCAGTTGCAAACTGTGCCTGTATACATGTGGTTTACCGGGGGTGTACTTAGCTTTCTGGCAGTATCTATATTCTATTACATCATACCTCGTGCAGGCATTTCTACAACTGTAACATTTGGTCTCTTTGGACAAATACTTTTTGCTGCTATAGCAGGACATTACGGGTGGTTTGGAACAACTGTTGAACCGTTATCAATCAAAAAAATTATCGGAATACTAATCATGATAGTCGGAATAACTATCATAAAATACAAATAGCATGGATATTACTCTATTAAACACAAACAACCTTGCTGAGTTATGGACTATTGCAGGTACTGCCGTTGGCCAATATTATCAGAACGAAAAATTTTCAATTAGCAAAGTACGCAATTCTGCATGGCCTAATAAACTTTGGTTTCATAAAGTTCCAGAAAAGACAACTTTAGATACTGTTTCTGAAAGATGGAACATGGATAATATAACAATACCTGTATGGGGTAGGGATGTACTCTTAATTGAAAAAATACTCAGCAATAATGGCTATGATGCAATATCAGAGTTGGCAGGAATGTCTGTTGAGCTAAACAAAGAGTTCTACTCTTCAAACAAGTTGAATTTAAGAAAAGTAAGCACTCACGAAGATGCTGCTATATGGAGTGCTTTATTCAGGAAATGTTTTGGCTATAGTATAGATACTAAAACTGTCATAAAAACAATGGACCTTATCGATTACCAAATTGGTAGTTACAATGAAATACCTGTAGGAACGGGCATGTTATATATAGACTCAAATAACACCGCCGGCATACATTGTATGGGTATCATACCAGAGCAACGCAGAAAAGGCTATGCTGAAGAGTTGCTGACATACCTGCTTTTAACCGCACAGGAAGCAGGTGCAAAACTTGCAACATTACAAGCATCTTCTATGGGAGAAGGGCTATATCTGAAAACAGGATTTAAGGAAGATTTCAAACTTAAATACTTCAAAAAACAATAAAACATACAGCGATGAATTTAATAGATAAACTCAACTGGCGATATGCTACAAAAGCATTTGACACAAATAAAAAAGTTGGCTACCAGGAGATTGATTTTATAAAAGAGGCTATCAGATTATCGGTATCCGCATACGGACTACAACTGTACAAGGTGATCATTATCAGCAATAATGAAATCAGAAAAGAACTACGAAAAGCATCATGGGATCAGCCACAAATAACCGATGCATCACACCTGTTTATCTTCTGCAATTACACCAATAACTATGATAAACATGTAGACGACTACATTGGAAAGATAGCACAGAACCAAGCTAGCAATTTTGAAGCTGCGGAACAATACGGTATATCTATCAAACAAAACATCAACAATATGTCTGCAGCTCAAAGAACAAGTTGGACTGAAAAGCAAACTTACCTGGCTTTAAACAACTTACTGGTTGCTTGTGCCGAGTTAAAAATAGATGCATGCCCTATGGAGGGTTTTAACAAAGGAGCCTACAATCAGATACTTGGTTTAAAAGATATGGGATTAAATGCCAGTGTTATAGCAGCAGTAGGTTATCGTTCACAAACCGATGAAGCACAATACAGGCAGAAAATACGCAAATCGGCAAAAGAACTTTTTGAGTTTGCCTAAAATGTTTTTGTACTTCTACAGAAAAGTATATCAAAATCATTTTAGTAGCTTAGTTAAAGATGCATGAGTTATTGATCCAAAACATAAAAGACCTTGTTTCGTTAAACGAAGCAGAAACATCTCTCATTACAGATGCTTTTAATCCTGTGGAATTAAAGAAGAAACAGTTCTTATTAAAGCAGGGAGAATACTCAAACCATATGCGATTTATAGCTGAAGGGTGTCTGAAAGTTTTTGATGTAGATGATGCAGGTAATGAGCACATTCTTCAATTCGGGATAAAAGGCTGGTGGGTGAACGACCTGTATGCATACCTTACAGAACAACCCGCCACCTACTACATACAAGCTATCACAAACAGTGTGGTATTACAGATTCATAGAACAGAATTAAACAAGCTATTCGACCAAATACATATGATAGACCGCTTTTTTAGAGTAAAAACACAAAACGGTTATGTAGCACTTCAAGAACGCACTATGCATACCATGAGCAAAACTGCAGAACAGCGGTATCACGAATTTATTACGCGCTACCGCAACATTGAGCAACAAATTCCACAGTACATGATCGCCTCATACTTAGGGATAACTCCGGAACATTTAAGTGTTATTCGTAAAAAGATGAGTATTTAATCTCAAAAAATAAAAGTGGAGCCGGCGGGATTCGAACCCGCGTCCAAACATATGTCCGAAGAGCTTTCTACATGTTTATTTCGGAATTGAATTTCGGGCAACTGCCGGAACCGAACGAACCTACCGCTACCCTAGTCGCTTAAGTTTCACAATCGCATCGCGACACTACAACTGCTATCCTGTTGATGGTTGATTTAGGCGGCAGGGACGTCAACAGACAAAAGCCCATCTGCGGCCAAAATGGTTACACTAATCTCTGATTAGGCAGCCATGGCGTAATTGTTTTCGCCATTTAAAAGTTCGAATATTCAGATTTACGTGCTAATTATCCAACGCACGACATGCTTACTAAACCGACCCTATGCTGTCAAAACCAGTCGGCCCCAAAATGTTCAAAGAACTAAGTCTGCAAAAATACGAAAGATGTACCGACTATACGCCTTAAACTCAAAATATTAAGAACTTATAAACAATAACTTTGCACATCTGTTAGAAGACATGACCATGCTGAAGATCGCTTACAATAAAATATTTGCCCACCCATTGCCAGAAGGACACCGTTTCCCGATGGTGAAGTACGAGCTGATACCAGAAACACTTTTGCGTGAAGGAGTGATAACAGAAGACAACCTTTTTAGCCCTGAAAGAGTTGCTGAAGACATCATTCTACTCACTCACGACCAAAGTTACTGGAGCAGAATGAAGCAGCTGGAATTGACACAAAGAGAGATGCGCGCAATAGGCTTTCCACTATCTGCAGCACTGGTAGAAAGAGAACAACGTATTTCTCAAGGAACTATAGACTGTACACACTATGCTATTGAATATGGTGTATCGCTCAACGTAGCAGGTGGTACACACCACTCTTTTGCAGACAGGGGCGAAGGATTTTGCCTGCTGAATGATTTTGCCATAGCTGCCAACTACCTGCTGCACAACAATATCGCAGAGCGCATACTAATTGTAGACTTGGATGTACATCAGGGAAATGGAACAGCAGCCTTGTTTAAAGACGAACCCAGAGTGTTTACATTCAGTATGCACGGTGCACACAACTACCCTTTCAGAAAAGAGCAAAGCGACCTGGATATTGGGCTGGCAGACGGAACTACAGGCGAAGAGTATTTAAACGTACTCAACCAACAGCTACCCAAACTCATTAATAAAGTAAAACCCCAGCACATCTTCTTCTTATCGGGTGTAGATGTTTTGGCTACAGATAAGTTTGGCAAAATGCAACTAAGCATTGACGACTGTAAGCAAAGAGACGAAGTAGTATTTAACCTGTGTAAGCAACACAACATACCTGTAACCGTAGCTATGGGTGGTGGATACTCACCATCTGTAAAGCACATAGTAGATGCACACTGCAATACCTACAAAGCAGTTAAAGATATATTCGAACTGTAACCAGATTATTTAAAAGCCCTTACAATATCCAACCCGTTAGCATAAAGCATTAGTGCCAGCAGTAAAACCAAACCTACGGTATTGGCAATACCCATCACTTTGTCGCTCACCTGCTTACCGGTGATCATCTCAAATATCAGGAAGAATACATAACCACCATCAAGCCCCGGTATCGGCAACAAGTTCATAAAGGCAAGTATAATAGAGATGAATGCTGTGAACATTAAGAACTGTCTCCAATCGAACTGTTGAGAAAACCCTTTACCAAAGCTGGCAAAACCACCAATACTTTCAGAAGGCTTCACCTCGTTTGACGTGAATATAAATTTGAATTGATCTAAGTACTCTGCAAACTTCTGATAAGTGTAAGAGAAGCCTTTACCTATAGCTTTGAATGGACCATACTTAACCTTAACGGTAGAATAGTATCTAGATACATCCATCATGGTAACAGTACCCATTGTATCACCGTGAGATAATACTCCTGTTAATGTTACAGGTTGTCCTGCTCTCACCACATCTACAGTTATCTCTTCACCTACATGCTTTTTCTTCTCTTCGTTAAACTCTCCTAAGAAAGACAAAGGTTGTCCGTTCAGCGCAATCACACTATCACCTTTCTGGAATCCCATATCAGCAGCCACACTGTTTTGCAGTACCGTATCTATAACAAAAGGTATGCGCAAGTCTGCCAATGTGTATTTATTCTTGATCATTTGGCGCACCGTACCCTCTGGTATATCTATACTCACCTCTTTACCATCGCGTAGTACATCAAGGGTCTTCGCCTCATTAAAGATCATGTTATACTTAATACGGCTGTAGCGTTCTGCCTTTTTACCATCTGTACCCAACAGTATGTCACCATTTTGCAAACCAATACTCTTACCTAAACTATCTGCATGTATGCCATAGGTAACGTTTTGTGGCGGGATGTACTCATCTCCCCAAATACCAAATACCAATGTATATATCACCATTGCGGTGATGATGTTCATGATAATACCACCCAACATAATGAACAAACGCTGCCACGCTTTTTTAGAACGATACTCCCAAGGTTGCGGAGGCTGCTTCATTTGCTCCTCATCCATACTCTCATCTACCATACCGGCAATCTTTACATAACCACCCATCGGGAACCAACCTATACCATATTCTGTCTCTCCTTTCTTCTTTTTGAATAAAGAAAAGTTCAGCACATTAGGGAAAGGGAACATAAAGTCGAAGAAGAGATAAAACTTCTCAACCCTTGTTTTAAATAATCTTGCAAAAAAGAAATGCCCGAATTCGTGCAATACGATTAGTATCGATAGTGATGCTAACAACTGTAAAGCCTGTACTCCCCAACCGGACATTAATAATATGGTATTCAATTGCATGCTTTTTTCTTTTAAGACGCCAATTGGCTGTTTTTCACCAACTCGGTGGCTACCGCCCTGGCTTCTTTATCTGTCTGCTCATACTCTTCTATAGTAGGGTGCTCTATAAAGCTTAGTTGCTGCATAGTACCTTCTATGATGTCGCTCATTTCTATAAAGCTGACCCTATTCCTTAAAAATGCCTCAACAGCTATTTCATTAGCCGCATTTAAAGTACATGGCAGGTTACCGCCTTTATACATGGCATCTTTAGCGAGTGCAAGATTACGGAAAGTTTTGTAATCCGGCTCTTCAAATGTAAGTTTTGTATAATCTTTAAAATCGAAACGCTTAAAATCGTTACGCAAACGCTGCGGGAAAGCCATTGCGTACTGTATCGGTAGTTTCATATCCGGCAAACCCATCTGTGCTTTCAAAGAACCGTCGGTAAACTGCACCAACGAGTGTACTATAGACTGTGGATGCACCACTACATCAATCTGCTCATTCTTCAAGCCAAACAACCATTTAGCCTCTATCATCTCCAGCCCTTTATTCATCAAAGTTGCACTATCTATGGTGATCTTGGCACCCATAGTCCAGTTGGGATGTTCCAGTGCGTGGCTGGCTTTTACATTCAGTAAGTAGTTAGGTTTTTTACCGATGAACGGGCCTCCCGATGCTGTCAATATTATTTTTTCAATACTATTTAAGTCCTCGCCCACCAAACATTGAAAAATGGCAGAGTGTTCACTGTCTACCGGTATGATGCTCACCTTCTTTTCCTGTGCTTTTTGCATCACCAGTTCTCCCGCTACTACCAATGTTTCTTTATTGGCCAGCGCCACTGTTTTGCCTGCATCAATAGCCGCCATGGTTGACGACAACCCCGCAAAACCTACAATAGCGGCCAGCACCATGTCTACACTGTCCCACTGTACTACTTCGTTCAGCGATTGTTTACCTGCAAATATTTTTATGGGGTATAATGCCAAAGCATCTTTTACCTGTTCGTATTTAGTTTCATCGGTGATCACGATAGCATTTGGACGGAATTTCTTTGCCTGATCTATGATCAATTCTGCATTGCTGTGGGCACTCAACACCTCTACCTGAAACTGCTCCGGGTGTGCGGCAACCACATCTAATGCCTGTGTGCCGATAGACCCTGTACTACCTAGAATTGCCAACCGTTTCATGCTCTTATATTGCTCTATCTATTTTAGGGGGTATGTATTAATCTTTCAAAACTACACCTGATATTCTTCATTTCATAGGATACTCACCTATTTTCCGAAAATGTTAACAACGCATACCAATAGCAGTTTATTGCTGCCGTGGCTGCAACCAATGTTGTTTACAATAAATAAAAAGGAAGGTAAATTGTTATTCTATACGCTGGTGTTTAGTTACGAAATACTGTGAACTCAAAAGGACGTTCACCGTCTGAATGTTTTTTGCGAGGCGAAGATGAAGGCTGTTCAACTGTATTGTGGTATACATCCATGCGCTCTGTTGCTTTATCTACCTGCTCCTGATTGTCTACCTTGCTAACAATTGACATCAAGTCATCCACATTACTGTCGAAATCGTCTCGCCAGCTTTGCGCAACCTTTGTTGTCACTAATAGCTCACGTGTGGTTTGCTTCATGTGGTACGTTTTGATTAATAGTTACTTTGAATTTACTATTTTTTTTCACCAAAAGGAATAGCAAAAAAACAAATACACATAAGCCTATGCCTCAATGATAATCAGAGAGATACAGACGTAATATAACAACAAATCAATATACCTGTTTAGTAAAACTTGGTCATGTACGGGTAGCGCTCTTTATACAACTCTCTTACCATACCTATGAGCTTCGACCTGAATTCTTCTATGTTTCTCTTTTCTGCCGCAGCTATAAACACACAGTTATTGTCAGTAATGCTTTGCCAACGATCGTACAACTGTTGCAACAGATCTTGCTTTACTTCTTCGTCCAGCCACTCGTCAAATACCTTTTCTTCGTACTGATCCATTTTATTAAAGACCGTAAGTATAGGCTTATCAAAAGCCTTGAGCTCTTGTAAGGTTTTGTTCACCACACCCATCTGATCTTCATACGCAGGGTGCGAAATATCTATTACGTGTAATAACAGATCTGCCTCACGCACCTCATCCAACGTGCTTTTAAAACTTTCTACAAGGTGGTGTGGTAGTTTCCTGATAAACCCAACTGTATCGCTCAACAAAAATGGTGTTTGCTCGTAAACTATTTTACGGGTAGTAGTATCCAGCGTGGCAAAGAGTTTGTTCTCTGCAAATACTTCTGATTTGCTGATGACGTTCATCAACGTGCTTTTACCCACGTTGGTATACCCCACCAATGCCACACGTATATATGTACCACGCTCTTTGCGCTGTGTTTGCGATTGTTTGTCGATTGCTTTGAGCCGTTTACGCAATAAGCTGATCTTATCATTCACGATACGTCTATCTGTCTCTATCTCTGTTTCACCCGGACCACGAGAACCGATACCACCGGCCTGACGCTCCAGATGTGTCCACATACCACGCAGGCGTGGCAGGATGTATTGGTATTGTGCCAGCTCTACCTGTACTTTTGCCTGTGCCGTTTTTGCACGGCTGGCAAAGATGTCCAGTATCAGGTCACTACGGTCTATGGTTTTTGCACCCAGCACTTTCTCGATGTTACTGATCTGCGAGCCACTCAACTCATCATCAAATATCACCAGTTTAACGCCTTTGCTTTTTACATAGTCACGTATCTCCTCCAGCTTACCCTTGCCCACAAAGGTTTTCTTATCGGGGTGTGGTAGTTTTTGGGTAAAGGTTTTAATCGCCTCTGCACCTGCTGTATTCGCCAAAAAAGCCAATTCATCCAGATACTCCTCTGCCTGCTCTTCGGTTTGATCCTTATGAATAAGGCCCACCAATACCGCCGACTGTATATTTCCAACTATACTCTTCTGTTCAATCATATCTTGATAAAAAAACCACCCCGTTTGGGATGGTTCTTGCAAAATTACGATTTTTTGTATTTCTCTATACCAGCCTTTCCTGCTCGCGCAACCAACGCTCCGGTATATCGCCTGCACTGGCTACCTGATAATCTCTGTAAGAGCAGGGT
The DNA here is from genome assembly GCA_030429205.1 of Bacteroidia bacterium. GTDB lineage: Bacteria > Bacteroidota > Bacteroidia > Chitinophagales > Chitinophagaceae > UBA5543. The sequence continues at coordinate 985,290 of JAUICZ010000001.1, read as the reverse complement.
ACATATCTGCCATCGGGCAGTAGCATCCACCAGCGGTTGGTACGTTTGCTTTTAATAAACTCTGTCTCGTATTCTGTAAATTGAATATTGAAGGATAGAAACTGGTCTTTATTCTTCAGCCCGGCTTCTTTACCACGCAGGTAATAACCATCTACAAAGTACCACAGCATTTGTGCTATTTGCTTAGCAGTGATGTTGTGCTGGTCTGCTCCGGCATCGTAACCATAAATACCTATCGAGTCCAGATGAGTGGCCATACCTGCATAACGCATCAACTGGCAAGCCTCATCGCCTGTAAACCCATTGGGCGACCCTGTGGTATTAGCAGGAGCATCTGCATACTTAATAGCCTTCATGTCAAAACTATACATATTGCTGCTGCGCAGTACCGGCTCCATCTCTTCTAAATTCTGGCGGGCTACACCTACTCTGTAAAAGTCGAAACGCAGTTTATCCAGCGTCTCTAATATGCGTGGGTGTACATAATAACTCTGAAAACCAATATGGTTGTAGTGAGCTATAAAGTTCGGCTGCTCTGTGAGCATATCCATTAAAAAGCTGTGTGCAGTTACGGTTTCTGTCTCGTCCATGTCAATGAGCATATCCGTTACCGTAGCCTGTATGATCTGTTCTGCATTTTTAAATGCCTCGTATTGTTGCATGGTCAAGTCCTGAGAACCACCCAGCACCACTACTACTTTACCTGCATCGTGCAGCTCTTTCAGTACCGTACGTAAAGCAGCACGGGTATCGTACACATCTGCCCCTTCGAGTATATTACCCGCATCGGCAATTTTTATACCGTGCCAGTTGTACATCTTATACAGCTCCTCACGTATAGCATCGGGGCTATTACTGTAAGGCAGTTCACTATCTGAACCTCTTTGCTCTCCACAACCTACTATCACTATATCAGCATCTTCCCAATCGAAGTTATCGTCAATAAAATACTGTGCCTGTGCCCCCAGTTGATGAGGCTCGTAAGTACCATCTTCTTTGGTCTCTATAAAATGTTGTGCGGCAAAAAATTGTCTCAAGTCTTGCATAAAATATCGCTTGGGGCTAAGATACTCATTTGTGTTTTTGAGTGGTGCGCACTGTGGAGAACTACTAAAACATATGTCTTTTGTTAAAATAATACACCACCTCTTGTTACAGTGCAATTCTGCTGTAATTTTATACTTTTGGCACTGAATATGGCATCCCGAAAAAGAGGCAAACCGTCTTATGTTTATGCGATAGTAGGTATATCGCTGGTACTGTTTATGCTGGGCACACTGGGCTGGCTGGTAATGAACGGGCGCATGCTCACCAAAGCATTTAAAGAAAATGTGGCGGTAGAGGTGATACTGCATGATAATACCCGAGACGAAAACCTGACCAAACTGGCTGCCATACTGGAAGAACAACCTTTTGTACGATCTGTAGAACCGATAACGAAGGAAGAGGCGGCAGAAGATTTCTTTAGTGCCGGTGGTGAGGACTATACAGAGATACTGGATTTTAATCCGCTGTATCCGTCCATCAACATAAAGCTAGATGCTGCATATGTAAACCCCGAACATTTGGAGCAGGTGCGCGACTTTATTATGCAGAGCAACATTGTGCGCGATGTGAGCTACCCCAATACAGTGGTAGATAACATGAATGAGAACTTCAGGAAGATAGGGGTGGTAATGGGTACCATTGCACTGCTGCTATTCGTGATCGTGGTGATACTGATAGACAATACCGTGAGGCTGGCAATGTTCAGCAACCGTTTTTTGATAAAAACCATGCAGATGGTGGGCGCTACCCGTAAGTTTATTACGCGCCCCTTCGACCAGCGGGCTGTTATCAACGGGCTCATCAGCGGTGTTGTAGCCATGCTGGCTCTGTACCTGGCAATTACCTTTTTTGAAAGTCAGCTGCCGAGTTTAAAAGTTTTACACGATACCGGTAATATGATGCTACTGATGGGTGGTATGATCGTTACAGGTGTATTAATATCATTATTAAGTACCCACCGTTCGGTAATAAAATACCTGAAAATGAGTGTGGACGACCTATATTAAATTAGTTTAGTAATATTGTTGTTATGAGTAAGAAACAAAAAAGCACTACTGCACCGGCACAAGAAGCAAAATCTACTGCACCTAAGCAACAGTTTTTGTTCGACAAGAGCAACTACATGTTTATGCTTGGCGGAGTGGTTTTGGTGGTATTGGGATTCATACTAATGTCTGGCGGTAAGAGCGAAGACCCTACCAAGTTTAATTACGATGAAATATACAGTACTACCCGTATTACCATAGCACCTATCATGATACTACTGGGTTTTGCGGTAGAGATATACGCTATTATGAAAAAGCCCGCTGCCGTAGCAGAAGCTTAAAAGAGCCTATCCTCAACCCCTCTCCAAAGGAGAGAGCGTTAACTTCTTTAGCGAGCCATTGGTTCGCTTTTTTGTTTTACTTTGCCCGCACATTCTCAACAAAACATACACATGCACAACATTACCAAAGCGCTGTTACTCCTCATCATCGTAGCAGTAGCATCTTGCCAAAGCCCGCAAGAAAAGTTAAAGGCAGACGTAACAGGCCTGATACAAGGTTTTATTGAAAAAGAAATGAAGGGAGAAGATGTGGTTATAGACAAGTTCGAGGTATTGTCTATCGATACCATTACCCCGCAAACAAAATGCATGATGTACTCTTTGGCAAAGAGCAAACGCATGAGCCGAGCTATAGACAGTTTAGAGCTGATATACCAGCAAGAGCAGCCGGAGATGAAACAGAATGTTGAGCTGGCAGAACTGTATGCCGGTACAGGCAACAAAAGACAATACCTGCACTACAAAAAAAAGTTTGAGGAACAAGTAAAACACTTTAAAGCAACAGAAGCCTACGCTCAAAAAATAATAGCAGAAGCACAACAGTTTGCAGACTCTTGCAAAACTACAGACGATGAAACATTTCTGGATTACAGGGTAAGCTTTTCTATACAAGCCAGCAGAAACAACGCCATTGTTGCACAAGATACTATGGCCGCTATTGTTACTAAAGACATGAAACTGATCAAAGAAGACATGTACCTGAAATAGCACCACATACACGAACTATACTATAGAGCGAGCTTTTAAGAAGTTCGCTTTTTTGTTGGGTGTACTGCTTCGTCTCCCGAAGTGTCGGGGTTCCTCGCAATAACCAGCAAGTGAAAGAAAGTAGCAATACAAAAGCCCGGCAGTGCAGTAGTACTACAGACCATCTAGGCGACAACCGATACCGTTGAAGCTTTAGGTATCGGGGTCTTTTCTGGAGTTTATCCCGATGCATTCGGGATTCTTTCTTTGGACAAGCAAAGAAAGGACAGGTAAAAAACACTTATAACGCTAGATGCTGAATCGAGTTCAGCATGACAAATAAAGGAGGAGGAGGTCTGATAACCTTAAAACTATTTTACTTCACTAAACATATTTTTTGTTGTTAACATTTTTATTGTAATATTGTGGTTATTATTCACCTTTAAAACAATAACCATGAACGAAGAACACCACCAACCCGACAACACACCCCAACTACCCTACACCATCAACAAAGAGCAGGTAGACAAAGAGGTTACCACAGACATGAACCGGCAAGCGGCAGAAGAAGACCAGTTTCTGGAAATAAAGAAAGCACACGAATGGCTGGAGAAAGCCATGCTGCTACCCAAACCCGTAAAACTATTCGACAGGTTTTGGAACGAGCGCGAACTGTGCATCCTGTTTGCAGATACCAACATCGGGAAAAGCATACTGGCCGTGCAGATAGCCAACAGCATTAGTCGTGGTGAACCCATACCGGGGTTTGAACTGGAGACCGAAGCACAACCCGTACTGTACTTTGACTTTGAGCTGAACTGCAAACAATTTGAGCTGCGCTACAGTAACGACTACACAGACCACTATGTGTTTCACCCCAACCTGCACCGTGCCGAAATAAAGCGCGGCGGTGTGATGCCCAACGGCTGCGACAACCTGGAAGACTGCATAGTACAAGCCATAGAAAACGCTATACACAACCACAGCTGCAAGGTGCTCATCATAGACAACCTCACCTACCTGAAAGATGATAACGAGCGTGCCCGCGATGCTAAACCACTAATGCACGAGCTGGAACGTATGAAAGAGGTATACGGCATCAGCATACTGATACTGGCACACACCCCCAAGCGCGACCTAAGCCGCCCCATCATCCTCAACGACCTGCAAGGCAGTAAAATGCTCATGAACTTTATAGACAGTTGCTTTTGCATCGGCAACAGCACGCAAGACAAAAACCTGCGCTACCTGAAACAGATAAAAGTGCGCGACGATGAGTTTACCTACACAGCCGATAATGTAGCCCTCTGCCGACTGGAGAAACCACACAACTTCCTCGGCTTTACCCTTATAGGTACCAGCAGCGAACGCGAGCATTTAAGGGAGAAGGACACAGACAAATCTATTCTGATACAAAGAGCGAAGGAACTGAAGGAGGAGGGGATGAAACAACGAGAGATAGCAGATGAGTTGGGGATAGGATTAGCAAGTGTAAACAGATACCTCAAAGCATCATAGTATTTGTTCCACCTGTTCCACTTATAGGTGGCAGTTATATCTGGAACATTGGAACAAGCTTCTTCATACTGTCATGCTGAACTTGATTCAGCATCTCGAGCAATAGGGTTAATACACCCTGTTTTGAAAATGTAATAACACTTAACTTTATATTATGACATTGATAGAGTACATGAATATTGATGCTTCTACAGAAGAAGGAGTAGATAACATTTTTAAGTTTTTAGAGGAGTATCTAAATGATTTTCATAAAGGTAATGCGCCATTATGGGTTCTTAATATTTATGAAAAAGTTTTTGATAAATTTTATACATGTGCAGAACAATATGACGTGGAGATTTCTGAAGAACAAATGAGCACTATAAATAAACATTTGGATTATATTAAAGACTTTAGAAGCCTTGCCTTATCAAGTCATGGTTATGTTTTCAGTAACTTAAGTCGTGTATTTATAGATTTTCAAGAAATATTTTTAACTGTATACCAAGAGATTAAAGAAAAAATATCTCAAAGGAAGGGAGATGATGTATTCAATGTATTATTAGATAAAAATATTGTATTAAAAGAGCAAGCCAAAAACTTATTAGTTGATGCCAAGAGATTGATAAGTAGCAATACTATACTTCCTGAAAAAGCTAAAACACAAGCCATTGATAATTTAAACTCTGCTATCGATGAATTAGACTCTAAGAGGACTAACTGGTCAAGGTTTTTGGGGAAAGTGAAAAAAGCTGGTATTATATTAACTGCAATAGTAGCAATTACAGGATATTCATTAAAAGATATAATACAGGCTAATGAAAATATAGATAAAGCGACAGAAATAATAGAACAGACCACTATAAATAATATCACTATTAGCAACCATTTTATGATACAATACAATCAAAGTTTATTAGATAATAAAACTGAAAACGATACGGACTAGCCCGTGTTCCATGTGTTCCAGTATTAAGTGCCACTATATATTGGAACATCTGGAACAAACATCACCCGTCATTGCGAGGAGACACGACGAAGTAATCTCGTAACAACACAGACACGCAATATTACGAGACTGCCGCGCTACGCTCGCAGTGACGGGAGAGGCAAGACACTTATACCGCTAGATGCTGAATCGAGTTCAGCATGACCAATGAGGGGGGAATGACGGGAGAAAGAAAAACAAATATTAATCACCATAAAAAACAATCACTATGAGAGGCCTTAGCCGCAACAACAAAGACGTAGATTTTATTATTGATACACTGGAAGACCTCCACTATCAAAGTATCAGAGAACCCCTTTTCGACTATATGCGGTCGCTTATAGATAAAGGCTACACCATACACCTGTACAGAAAAGGAGCAGACAGCCCGCTAACCCGCATTAACTCGTTAGAGCATTTTACAGTTTTTAAAAAATCTCTTCGTTTACCACTATTAGCAGACTGTAATTAACCACCCGTCATTATTAAATGTCACCCTGAACTTGATTATCTCGTTCATGATGTCTTTTAGTTGTCTCAATGAGTGCTTCGCAATTCAGGGTCTAGAGTAACACTTATAACGCTAGATGCTGAATCGAGTTCAGCATGACCAATAAAGGGTGCACACGCAATATAACGAGACTGCTTCCCCCGACGTCTCGGGGTCGCAGTGACGAGAGAGGAAGAAAGGACAGTAAAAAATATTCATAACGCGAGACCCTGAATCAAGTTCAGGGTGACAAATAAGATTAAAAACCATCAACCATGAACTACCAATTTACACTGGAAAAGTATGCAGGTAAAAACAGCAGATACACCTGCCCCAATTGCAACAAAGCACACAAATTTACCCGCTACATCAACACCCAAACAGGCCAGCACTTGGCCGACCATGTTGGCCGCTGCGACCGTGAGGTGAAATGCGGATATCACTACAAACCCAAACAGTATTTTGAGGATAATCCTACTACTACCTGTCATGCTGAACTTGATTACTCAGGTCATAATGATTTTAATAGGTCTTTGTGTTTGCTTCGCAATTCAGCATCTCGAGACATAAGTACTCATAACGCGAGATTGCGGATCAAGTCCGCAATGACAAAAGAAATAGACATTGGGCACACAATACAAGAACTACGAACCACCCTTACAGATTACGACAGCAACCACCTGGTGCAATTTCTTGCAGGCAAACTGGGCGTACAGGCTACACAAAAACTCATTACAAAATACCGTATCGGTACACACCACAAATGGCGGGGCAGCACCGTGTTCTGGTACATCAATGCGCAGGGCACCATCACCGCAGGTAAAATAATGCTGTACGATAGCCATACCGGTAAGCGCATCAAAACACCGCAGCCATACATCAGTTGGATGCACAGTGTCCAGGGTAAAGAGCATTTCGATAAACAACCCTGTTTGTTTGGCGAGCATCTGCTGCAAAGCAACCTTGCTACCATAGGTATTGTAGAGAGCGAGAAAACGGCACTATTGGCAGCGCATCACTATCCACAGTATGTATGGTTGGCAACGGGTGGTATCAGTAATTTAAAAGTGGAGCATATCAATAAGTTCAATCGCAAGGTTGTTTTATACCCTGATGTGGGTGCAGAGCAGGCATGGGGGGCACAGGCAAAATTCATCAGGCATTGCAGTGTCAATAAAATGCTGGATCACTTAAACTACTACGGAGATAAGTACAACGGTTTCGATCTGGGCGACTATCTGTTGCAAACGGGTTAAATAAAAAATCCCGCTTTGGAGGGTAACCAAAACGGGAGTGTGTGTGTCTTTTACATCTTTCTCTTAATACTCGTCTTCGTTAAAGAAGAAATCTTCTTGCGTTGGGTAATCGGGCCATATGTCTTCAATCCCCTCATATATCTCGCCCTCGTCATCCAACTCTTGAATATTCTCAACAACCTCCAATGGCGCGCCCGAACGGATAGCGTAATCTATCAGCTCGTCTTTAGTAGCCGGCCATGGTGCGTCTTCAAGATGTGATGCTAATTCTAAACTCCAAAACATATTATAATAATTATAATTGTATTATTGATATTGCGCAAATGTAAGTTTTCAATCGACAATTACAAACTTTTTATTTTTATAGTATTGCAATAATTTTTGACATCAACAGTTTAACATTTTTTATATAAGTATTTTCTTGCTAAATCCTGTTAAATGAACCAGTTTTACATTCATGCTTTCTGCTAAAAATCTACTCAAAAAGTATTCCAATCTTACCGTTGTCAACAATGTGTCATTAAATATTGACAAAGGAGAGATCGTGAGCGTTACCGGACCATCGGGTGCGGGTAAAAGTACCCTGCTGCATATACTGGGTGCTTTAGATAAACCGGACAGCGGACAGGTGTTAATAGACGGGGTAGATGTGTTTGGGTTGAGTGCTAAAAAGCAATCGGCATTTCGTAACCAACATATGGGTTTTGTATTTCAGTTTCATCACCTGCTGCCAGAGTTCAGTGCGGTAGAGAATGTGAGCATACCCCTATGGATAAAGGGCGATAGCGCTGCCACAGTTGCTAAACGTGCTGAAGAGATGCTGGATGTAGTAGGCTTAAAAAACAGGCTGCACAACAAGCCATCAGAGCTATCGGGCGGCGAGCAACAAAGGGTGGCCATAGCAAGGGCATTGGTGAACAAACCTGCCATTATATTTGCGGATGAACCTACGGGTAATCTGGACAGTAATAATGCTACTGCCGTACACGAGTTATTTTTGAACCTGAGGGAGCAGTTGAACCAAACATTTGTGATGATTACCCACAACGAAGAGCTGGCTAAAATGACTGATAGAAGACTGGGTATGAAGGACGGAAAAATCGTCAGTGAGGAAAAGTATAGATAGTTTAATTATATTTATATTATCTATAGAAAAGGGGCTTTTTTCAAGAAATTTTGATATTCCTTTTCGATTATCGTAAAAAGTATATTTTTGCACCATAATTAAATGCATAGATCATGTCTGAAATTGCAACACGCGTTAAAAAAATTATCGTGGATAAACTAGGTGTCGACGAATCAGAGGTTACTCCTGAGGCAAGTTTTACAAATGACTTGGGTGCTGACTCACTAGACACTGTAGAATTAATCATGGAATTCGAAAAAGAATTCAATATCTCTATACCTGATGAGCAGGCAGAGACTATTACTACTGTTGGCCAAGCAATATCTTACTTGGAAGAACACGTAAAGTAATCTTATTTAGTTAACACAAATTGTTTCAATGAAATTACCGTTAAAACGCGTAGTCGTTACGGGTCTCGGCGCCTTAACTCCTTTAGGTAATACTGTTCCGGAATACTGGAATGGGTTGGTTAATGGTGTTTCAGGCGCCGATTTCATTAAACAGTTTGATGTTACTAAGTTTAAAACCAAGTTTGCGTGCGAGCTAAAAGGTTTCGACCCGCTAGACTTTCTTGATAGAAAGGAAGCCCGCAAGCTGGATCGTTTTTCTCAAATAGCTGTTGTAGCAGCCGACCAGGCTGTGCAAGATGCCAACCTTACCGCAGAAGGTATAGATCAAGACCGTGTAGGTGTTATCTGGGCTTCGGGTATTGGCGGTATGATTACTTTCATACAAGAGATGACAGCCTTTAATGCAGGAGACGGTACACCAAGGTTTAACCCTTTCTTCATCCCTAAGCTGATATTAGATATTGCCGCAGGGCATATATCTATGAAGTACGGTTTCCGTGGCCCCAACTTTGCTACGGTAAGTGCCTGTGCATCTTCTACCAATGGTTTGATAGATGCCTTCAACTACATCAGGCTGGGGAAAGCCGATGCCATCGTAGCCGGTGGTTCAGAAGCTGTTGTTACAGAAGCGGGTATCGGTGGTTTTAATGCAATGAAAGCTTTAAGTGAGCGCAACGACGACCCTGCTACCGCAAGCCGCCCGTTCGATAAAGATCGTGATGGTTTTGTATTAGGAGAAGGTGGTTGTGCCATTGTGCTGGAAGAGTATGAGCATGCTAAAAAACGTGGTGCTAATATTCTTGCAGAAATGACAGGCGGTGGTATGAGTGCCGATGCCTACCACTTAACAGCTCCGCACCCTGAAGGGTTGGGCGTTATCAACGTAATGCACAATGCACTGGACGATGCGGATATGCAACCCGACGAGATAGATTACATCAACGTACACGGTACATCTACCCCATTGGGCGACATTGCAGAACTAAAAGCCATTAAGCAAGTGTATGGCGATCATGCTTACAACCTGAACATCAGTTCTACCAAATCAATGACCGGTCACCTACTGGGTGGTGCAGGTGCTATTGAGGCGATAGCCAGTATCAAAGCTGTAATGCACGATATCGTTCCGCCAACGATCAACCACTTTACCGATGACCCTGATATTGACCCTAAACTTAACCTGACGTTCCACAAAGCGCAAGAGCGTACCGTAAGGGCTGCTATGAGCAACACGTTTGGTTTCGGTGGTCATAATGCATCTGTAATCTTCAAAAAATTCGAAGAATAGTTTGTGAGGCGGTTTACCTCAAAACTAATGCACCTTTTTTCTCCCAACAAACAGTTGGTATCTCAACTGGAGCACATACTTGGGTTCACTCCTAAGCATTTGCCATATTATCAATTGGCATTAATGCACCGCTCTAAGATCGAGGAGATAGCACAAAACAATGAAAGGTTGGAGTATCTGGGCGATGCCATACTGGGATCTGTAATTGCAGATTATCTGTTCAAAAAATACCCTTACAAATCAGAAGGGTATTTAACAGAGATGCGCTCCAGAATAGTACGCAGAGAAACACTAAATACAGTAGCCCAAAAAATACAACTGCACAAACTTGTAGAGTACAATACCAATGATAAAGGGCTGAGCCGCAGTCATATTTTTGGTAATGCGCTAGAGGCATTGATAGGTGCCGTATATCTGGACTATGGTTTTCATAAAACAAAAAGCTTTATCCTAAAACAGCTGATAAAACCATACGTAGATATTGAGTATATGGAAGAAGAAGATACCAACTACAAGAACCAATTGCTCAGCTGGTCGCAAAAAAACAATCACGAACTGGTTTTTGAAACGCTGAATGAAGAAACCGAATCGAGCAGGAAGGTGTTTACCATAGGTATTGTATTGAATGGCGAGGTAGTAGCAGAAGGTAAAGGTTACAACAAAAAAGAAGCCGGGCAGGTAGCCGCACAAGCTGCGTTGGAAAAGTTGCCTACGGATGACTAGGCACCAACCAAAAACCTGTATCTTAAATATCAAACCTATTTACACATGCATAGTAATAAAAATTTCCTGTGGCTACTTTCCATTTTAGCCATAACAATTACCCTATACTTTCAGGCCTGTAAGAAAAAAGACACCTCTACAGACGACTCTTTCCCTATTTCTGTTGATACCAGCATAGGTAAAAGATTGGAAGGTGTGTATGTAGAAACAGTGGCCAAATATGGCTTTGGTAAACCTACCTGTGGCCTTATGGATACCAGTAAAAAAGATGTTGTAATTGTTAAGGCTAATGACACAATGGTGTATGTGCTGAACTCTTATTATGCAGACACGATGCGTATTCACATCACATCAGACACTACTGTATTTGCGGTAAACGCTCCGGGTAAACTATCAGCAGATCTTAATACTATGTGGGGGATCGGGATACTGGAATCTGGCTGGCCTTGTGGCATAAAATACCTGGTTACTCTGGAACGGAAGCTTTAGTGACACTTAAAATACTCGAAAGGTTCTTTACAGCTATTGCATTTGTATAATGCCTTGCAAGATGTAGGGCCAAACTGGCTCACCAACTGTGTATCTTCAGACTCGCAACGCGGACAGGGTACTACCTCTTTACTGAACAGTCCTGTTTTACTATTTGCAGCAGCATGTTGTGGTGGTGCTATACCATACTCTTTTAATTTCTTTTTGCCGTCTGCACTCATCCAGTCGGTTGTCCATGCAGGGCTAAGTTGCTGCTCAATGACCACATGACTGATACCTCTGCTCAATAACGCCATCCTTATGTTCATCCCTATCACATCCATAGCGGGGCAGCCACTGTATGTAGGGGTAATGGTAATCGTTGCTGTCACCTCTCCATTATCTTCGCTCAATTGTACATTTCTAATAATACCCATGTCCAACACTGTTAGCACAGGTACTTCGGGGTCAGACACGTCATCTAACCAACCATATACATCCTCTTGCGTTATCTTGCTCATCTATACAAATTTACGGAAGTATGGGTTAACAGAACGTAAGTATTGTTACTTAACTAAATGATTATTTACCAGCACTTTACCTTCAACATCTTTTGAGACAATGGTATCTGCAGCTGCTCTTATCAATAGTTCGTCAAAAGCATAATACACATCGGGACCGCTGTATTTTGTAGTAATGGTAATATCTTTTGTTTCCTCCGGCATTTTAAAATAGCGAGATATCCTGAACCAGAAATCCTCGGTGTCATACACGCTACCATTGGCATAAAACTCGAAATAGCCTATCTCTGTATTTGCTTCGTTGTAACACCTCAACTCCAGCAACGGACCTTTGTAATCAAAGTCGTTCACCAAAGCCCATATAGACACTTCGTACTCTTGCGATTTATCCCAGTCTGCAATACCCAGCTTAAATATCACACTATCTCTGGCTTGTATTTGTTTTTGAGCACCTGTACCGGCAAAATGTTCCCCTTTATACAAGTCATCAAAATGCCCGTAGTAATAATCCATCATTGCCAGAGAGGTATCCCCTGTAGATAAACTGTCTGCTACATCCAGCCCTCTTTGTCTTGCATTTGCCAGTGCCTCTGTCAGTTTATTAAACCCTAGTTTGTAAACCGTGTATTGGTGAAAATGCCCTATGCTATCTGCCAGGCTCAAATAAAAACTTTCATCAGGGTTCTTCTCATAATCTTCATAGTCCAGCAACAGAAAGTCTTTCTCAGACTTCATGTCATCTAATGTTGGTCTGCCACCAAATGGGCCACTGGCATTTTTTATTTGCTTAAATGTTCTACCCCAAGAGCTACGAGACATAATACTGGAGATCATCGGCAGTTTAAGCTGATACGATGCACGAGTTGCAATACAAAAGCCTCCCCAATCTCCACGAAATAGCCATATTTTTTCAGACCCTACACTCACAAAAGGTATCGTCATTATAGCTTGAAAGTCTGTACTGTCATAGCCATTATCGCTCAAGAATTCATTCCAGCTTTCCTCGTGTTTCGATGTAAAGTAATCGTAGTTATACGTACCGCCCATAGATCGTTCCCTTCTCCTGTCAGCAAAGCCTTTGGCCTCCCATGCCCATATGCCACCTACTAATAATAGTATGGCAATACCTGCAATCTTGTTTTTTGCAGACACCCTCCTTGTCCAATGGTATAATAATGCAACACCGGATACGGTAGCAATGTTGTAGTATATCAGTGCAAACCTGCCTAACGATCTAAACTGCCTGAAAGCAGAAAGGTAATCGAGCAGCCAATCCATCTTCCATACAAATGGCACACCCATACCTGCCAGCAACACAGTTATTGCAATAAAGAACCAGATCTTCTCTACTTCTGTATGATAGTATGCCGCACCTTTTTTACGTCTGATAAAATATACCAACCCGGTAATGACTGTAACTATTAGTACCACAATAATAATGATACCTGTATACGCCGCACCTTCTGCACCTACACTACCTATCTCCTTTAGCACCTCTTGTTGTTGCAGGTATATCCATATCTTACTGTTATCAGATGTAAAGATGTCTGTACCTGTAGTACACGCACTTAGTGTACCATACGGGTTCTCAGGACGGTCTGTCAGCGGGTCTGTTTGCGACATTACCCCTTTAAATACAACAATGGCTATCAATGGTACCATCATCAACTTACCTATATGCAACCATGCAGCTTTATCGCGGCGTTTAGCTATCCAGTAATAACCCAGACTATACAAGAAACTCCATATAGCGATAATGGCTACAAAGTATGGATGTGCAAAAGACATCAGCACATAAATAACAGCCAGGTATATTACATACTTTAACTTACTGCTACGGTAATACTGAATAAGGAAGTAAAAGGTCATGGGTATCACACACAAATAACCTAAACCGTAATGCCCGAATACCCTGTTTACCTGTGGCGACATAACTACTATCAAACAAGCAGCTACCAATGCAACCACAGGATGCACCTTGAAAGCCGTTAGCGATTTATAGGTATATATCACTGCTAAAAAGAAACCTACTACCAACGATATGTTTAATACCGCTGTAGCATCTGCAATGGTTATTGGTATTACTTCTCTAATATACGTTAGTGGTAAAGACAGCATGGGCAATCCATCTACATAAACTATATGCTCACCATAGGGGTAGTTCATGCCGGTAAACCAAAAGCCGTCGCCATACAAAGCATGGGTAACGTATGTATAGTAGTTCTTAATGGCATCTCCCCCCAGCTCGTGCAATACACTGCCGGGATACTCTACCATATAAAACAACGTGTACCATACTGTGGTAAAAGCTGCTACTGCAATTACCAGATACCATAAGTATTGTTGAACCTTATTCATGTTCTGCGAAAGAAGAGTTTGATAAAGTTATACAGTTCGGGTATCAAGATACTGAAGTTCATTTTACTAAACACTACTCCGTCTTTTAAGCTTACGGGAACTTCTTTTAGTACCAACTTGTTTTTTGCTGCTATACGGATGAACTCCAGATCAAAAAGGTAACGATTGATCGTGGTTGTCAAGAACAAGTCCGTACCTGCTTGCTTAAACCCTTTCAGCCCACACTGTGTATCAGTTATCGGTAGTTTGAAGAACCAACCTATGAGCTTGCGCAACACCTGCGATATGGCTTTTCTGGCAAAGGGTACTTTATTATAATACGCAGCGTCCTTTATACCTATAGCGGCATCTATATCGTCGTCTAAGAGGGTATTATATACCTGTAGTAAGCTACCAGTTCTGTACGGAAAATCTATATCGGTGTATATGACCAATTCAGTATTACAGACCGCTACTCCCTTACGTAAAGCATACCCTTTACCCTGGTTCTCTGAATACGAGATATACTCAAACTTATCGATGCCACTTTTGAGAACAGCAACATCTTTATCTGTAACACCTTTTGAGCTGCCATCATTCACCACTACTATTGCCACATCTGCCTGTATCTGCTCTGCTATTTGTCGATAGTGTTCAACAATATTATCAGCCCAGTTATCTTGCGGATTGTAGCATGGTAATACTATCGTTAATGGCTTATGTTGGCTCAAAATTTATAAAAAAAATACCTGCACAATATACAGGTATTAGTTAGAAAATATCTTTTCGGTATTTACCATTCCATATTAGGATATGCCCTTTGTACGTACTGTAATTCTGCCAGTATATAGCCTAAATGCTCAGAGTGTTGGGTATTCTTACCACCTTCGTGCATCCAGTTATCTTCGGGTAATGTCAACGTCGCTTCATTCAATATCTCGTTCACTCGTTGCAGCCATTTATCTTTAATGCTTGCAGTATCAACCGCAATACCCTTATCTATCATAGCTTGTTCAGCCTCACTAACGTTGAACAACTCACCTGTATAAGACCATATATCGTTGATAGCTGTCTGAATTTTCTTTTTACTTTCAGCAGTACCATCTCCTAAACGTATCACCCATTCACTACTCCAGCGTACATGATAAGCTACTTCTTTCAAAGATTTTTCTGCTATGGCAGCCAATTGCTCATCGCTGCTTTTTTGCAGTTCTGTATAATATAGCTGCTGAAAGATATCGTAAAAGAAAGAACGTGCAATCGTATTACCCCAATGCCCATTTGGTTGTTCTGTAAGGAGTACATTCCTGTAGTCCCATACATCGCGCAAGTAAGGAAGGTCGTCCTCTTCAAGAGCATCCCCGTTGCTTATCTTTAGAGATAGTGCTACAGATTGAAACTGGTTTGCTTTCTCATCCTGCGGCAACTCATTGAATAATTTTGCTGCGTGCTGGTACAAACTACGTGCCTGACCAATATGGTCCAATGCCATATTTGTGATAGCAATATCCTGCTCCAGCACCGGACCATGCCCGCACCATTCACCTAATCTGTGCCCGATTACAAGGGCGTTATCTGCAAGTTGCAGTGTATAATATAAATGATCAACCATTGTTTGAATTACATGTGTTTCAGCTCGTCCGGCAAGTTGTAAAATGTTGGATGACGATATATTTTATCGTTTGCAGGGTCGTATAAAGATGATGATTCATCAGGGTCTGAAGCATGGATGTTTTTACTTTCTATTACCCAAATGCTTACTCCTTCCATACGTCTTGTGTATACGTCACGAGCATTCTCTATCGCCATTTGTGCATCTGCTGCATGTAAGCTACCTACGTGTTTATGATCTAGCCCTGCCTTGCTACGGATGAAAATCTCCCACAAAGGCCATTCGTTCTTATGCTTATCTTGTTCCGGCATTTATAATTTTTTATGCTGCTTGATGATCTGTTTTGTTATTTCTTTT
The DNA here is from genome assembly GCA_030429205.1 of Bacteroidia bacterium. Taxonomy (GTDB): domain Bacteria; phylum Bacteroidota; class Bacteroidia; order Chitinophagales; family Chitinophagaceae; genus UBA5543. The sequence goes on along the minus strand of JAUICZ010000001.1, from coordinate 969,216 downwards.
CTTCTGCTTTTCAGAGTATGCCAAAGCTGCATCACGCACCCAGGCACCTTCTTCATGAGCCTTTACTCTTGTAGCAATTCTTTCTTTATTACAAGGACCATTGCCTTTTACTACATTCCAAAACTCGTCCCAATTAATCGGGCCATAGTCGTAATGTCCACGCTCTTCATTCCACTTTAGTTCAGGGTCAGGCAATGTCATACCCAATATTTTACATTGCTCTACTGTAACATCTATAAAGCGCTGGCGAAGCTCGTCGTTCGTAAAACGCTTAATGCGCCACCTCATACTTTGTTCTGTATTCGGGCTGTCATCATCAGTCGGGCCAAACATCATTAGAGAAGGCCACCACCAACGGTTGATAGACTCCTGCACCATTTTACGTTGTATCTCTGTACCCTTAGACATGTTCAGCAATATCTCATACCCTTGTCTTTGGTGAAAACTTTCTTCTTTACATATACGCACCATAGCTCTTGCATACGGGCCGTAAGATGTACGGCAAAGTGCCACCTGGTTCATAATGGCTGCGCCATCAACCAACCAGCCAATAGCTCCCATATCTGCCCAAGAAGTTGTCGGATAGTTAAATATAGACGAGTATTTAGCTTTACCTGAGTGTAATTGCTCTATCATCTCATCGCGGCTAATACCCAAGGTTTCAGCAGCGCTGTACAAATACAGGCCATGGCCTGCCTCATCTTGTACTTTCGCCAACAAAACAGCTTTTCTACGCAAGCTCGGAGCACGGGTGATCCAGTTACCTTCCGGCAACATACCTATTATCTCGCTATGCGCATGCTGCGATATCTGCCTGATCAATGTTTTGCGATAGTTATCAGGCATCCAATCTCTTGGCTCTATAGCAATCTCTTTATCAATCTTCTCATCAAAAGCCTGTTGAAAGTCTCTAACCGTCATAATTTTATGCTTTGAGTAACTACAAATATACTATTAATGCTACAAAGACGTTTATCAACACGCCTATCATTAGCCCTTTTTCTTATATAAGACTGCTCTGGTCTTATCGCTTACATATTTTACACTATAATGCTGCTCAATATAATTAAGCAACTTATCTATGTGTTCATTATCTCTGTATTCATCTTTATAACACCATAACAAAATATAGTCTACAGATGTTGAGGCTATTGCTTCATATTTTGCAATATCAGCATCGGGCAGCTGGTCTTCAATACCATTATTTACACTTAGGTGGCGATATGGGTTTTTATTTTCTTTCCATATAAAAGGAAAATAGCCGGTATTCGCTTCATAATTATCCAAAACTATCAGCTTGTTGGCTGCACCTATGTACCCTGCAGCATGTTGAAAAAGCCAGTTTTTGTCTGATATATAGTCGCCATTTACAAGCCTGCCATTATGCGAGAAACTAAGGGGCAGCAATACAGATTCTTTATCAATCGAAGCATTGAGCGATATATATTCACTTATCGCCTTACCAGCTCTCACAAGGGTTGGTATACGAGCAATGGATATAGCAGAATAGAATACAAAGAATAACACCGAGAAAAATACAGTCTGGTAATGCTCAAGTTTTATAAACATGAAGCTTAAACCTAATGATAGCAGCAATAGTTGTCTGGCACGCATATCTAACATACCACCACCAGACATGTTTTCCGGCACGTACAGGTACACAAAGAGTAATATGAAGGGCAGTAATATCATAAGCAGATATTTCTTGTCTATCTTCTTGAATACTAATCCGTATAACAATGCAATGAGTACAATATATACTAAACTATAGCCCATCCAGCCTGCCCATACCTCTTCTGCAGAGGTATGTGTTGTAAAGTCTGCAAACTCAAATATTTTACCGAACCTGTCTTTATGATATGCTAAATGCACATCGCTTTGGTGTCTGGAGTTATAGCCATATAGCAGCCAGACAAAAGGCAATGCAGTAAGCAACAACAGTAACGACTGACTTATTAAGAACCGCCACTTGCTCTGCTTTTCTGAACTGATAACAGAGGATAGTACAGACAAGAAACAAACACCCATACCAAACACCCAACCAATAGGGTGAGTAACAAAAGTTATAGCGGTGATAACAATTATGATAATAAACTTCTTAATACCGGGAGCTTTGAGATAACTAAGCCACATGGCAATTAGCCAGATGCTCAACCCAATACTCATGTTGAAGTTGTAGAAACCCTTGGTTAAAGTATGGCTGAACAAAAATACAAATGCAACCAACGGCAGATACTTATTGCCCTCAACAACACTTATCAGCTTCTTAAACCCTGTAATGAAAATAATGACGTATAAAGTGATAAATAGCTTTTCTGCAACAGCAGGGCTGGCTACTGATAACAACTTAGCCAAAATGATATGTCCTGTCCAGTTAGGGTCTACATGCGCACTTATTGAATAGAACCCTAAATAGTAATCACCTTCACCTGCCCAAACATCTTTTAGCATTCTGGCATTGTACAAATGCGTAGGGCCATCACCAGTCAGGTAAAAGTCGGGCAACCATATTTGCAACAAACAGATAAGTATTGCTACAAAAACAATTATTGGGTAAGGCTTTATCATATTGTAGCATAAAAATACTACTGAGCGAATATAAACCTAAAGGTTACACCTGCTCTGGTAGTAGTTATCGGGTAAGAGCTGGTTATATAAGGTATAGTTCTTCGCCTGTCGAAGAAGAAGCGCAGGGTCACCTTGTCGCTTACAATGTAGTTAACAGACGGCGATATGGTAATTACCTTTTGCCCCCTGGTAGTCACCTCAACGTTTTGTGCCAGATAGTTGTTAGCCGTTCGGTCATCCCGTATACCCACATCTACTTTAATGTTCAGGTCGTTCTTCAGTTTCTTCAAACCAAACAATTCAAACGGCAGCACTAAACCTCTCACTCTATAACCTGCACCTACTACATACTCTGTACTATTGGTTTCACTCACCTGATAATCAATAAGGCTCAAGCTTACAGTTCTAGTCTTCCTGTATTCAAAGCTAGCCGTCATGTTATTATTAAATGTCGCATCGAAACCAATAAGCGGGTTCAATTGTTCTGATATAGTAACATTAGGTACCTGGAAGAATGGAACAAAGTTTCCTGAATTTGAATCAATAAACGACGGATAACCTAAATTATAATCATCCCTAAAGTACAATGCCGAGACAAAGCTATTCATTGATAGCGTACCTGTATAAGCATGGTTCACTGTAAAGGTACTGGCGAACTTTCTGATCGCAGGTATTTTGGTTAACCCATTGTACCTCATACGCCAGTTTGGCATTGGACGATACGCTTTAAAAGGATTATTTCTGATCCTGCTATTGTCATACTTTATCAATCCAATATCTTTTGCATCCTTACCTGTGTACGCAGCTATAAAGGACGGAATCAATACATCCTGAGAGTACTCTGTATAACCTTTTGCATAATCAGGGTTATTAGGGTCTGCCACTCCGTTTACATACGGGTTATTACTACCTAGCCTGTCAGAGACAATTGTTCTATTGGCAAGTAACTGATTATACGTACTTGAGTTTACACCTCCACTACCAAACATGGTTTTCAGCCCGATGTATGAAACGGTAAATGATCCCATCTCATTAATGTTATTGTGGGTGAACTGACCATTCCCGCCAATAGATGTATCCTTAAATAGTTCGCTCAAAGATTTAGAGAAGGTTTGTGTAACCGATATATCAAAACGAAGGTCTTTGATAGGCTCTACCCAGGTAACAATATTGATGTTTTGAGAGTATTGCTGCTGGAATTGCGAGTTGAATAATGAATCTCGGCTCAACCTATTTTCAATCGCTTGTTGTTCCAGCCATGCTCTATCTGGCTGATAACCATAAATAAAGTTAAAGCCAGGCGCACCAGATCGGTCATTCATTCCCATATATCTGGTACTATCCATATACCCCGGTAAGGTTGTACCAGAGTTTTCTGTAACGTTTACCGTAGTTCTTTTAACCATGGTTAGCAAGCGACCACCAAATCTTTCTAAGTCATTTACTTCCGGGTTTGTGGCACGTTTCTTTCTTCGTTCTTCTCTGCGTTCGCGCTTACGTTTTTCTTTCTCAGCTTTTATTCTCGCTTTCTCTCGTGCTTCAAACACTGCTCTGGTAGAGTCAAGCTGTTGATCATTCATACTACCAGCTAACTCTTCAATTGCCTTATCAATATCAAACTTCTCTTCCTCCTTCTTCTCTGTTGTCTTTTTATCCAGATCTTTTTTCGGGCGCAGATCTTTTACATTCTTCTTAGTGCCGTCCGGATTTTTCTCGTCCTCGCCTTTCTTATCTTTTACTTTTCTTGGTTTAGGCTGATTTACCGCTCGCAACCATCTTTGCTTATTGTACAACCTATCGAAACTTAATTCTCCATTTACTTGTGTTGTCTTGGTATTACCTATAGTATTACCAAGGTTTTGTGCAAGACGAGAAGCGGCTGTCCAGCTATAAGTTGTACCATAAGTAAGCCTTAAGTTAGTCCAGTCTGTAGCAGGTATTTTTTGTAACGGCAGGTTATAGCTTGCGTTTAATGATTGTGTGTAGAATGTATTTCTACCAAACTTACCTACAGCATCCCAAAGGCTATCTCTTTTCTGTTTATTATCAATTTTACCGTAAGGTTCGTCTATTCTCGAGTTATTCGTTGCCGTGTAGTCGAATGATAGTGATTTTGTCAGTTCCCAACGTGTGGTATACGTTCTTGTCCACAAAAAGTTTTTAAAGTATAATGGTTCTATTTCTATAGGGTCGTTGGTTACGTTACGTACAATGGTCTCGTTAAACACACGGTTCAGGCTGGTACGGAAAGTAAAGTTGGCGGGTAGCAGCTTAAAGTTAAAGTCTCTTACAAGCCCAACCCACGGAGATTTTGTTTTGATAGCTTTTTTGAATGGTTCGAACGATTTTGATTTGATCGCATAAGTGTATCCCAAACCGGCAGTTTGCTCAATTAGCTTATCACTTTCAATAACCGGGTTGCGTTTAAATTGCTTGTTGTATGCATAGCTAACATCAAAGTTCTTTACACTCCACGGTTTTGTTGTTGATGATTGCTTATCCGGGTTACCTAATACACGAACATTTGAGAAGTTGATACTGGTTACTGAAGTATAATCCTGAGCAGCTTTCCTTAAAGAATCTCTCTGCCTTGCATCTCTTGCAGCATCTAACTTGTCTTTATACTTTACATCAAGATCATACGGGTCGTACTGCGGGTTACTGATAGTTTCAGAATAACCAACGAACATTGGCAACTGTATACCGGCTTTACGTGGTAACAACTTACCCAAGTTTAAATTTGTTGATGCACTGTACTGATAAAAATTATCTCTGAAACGTTGGTTCAATTTCTGGTCTATGTTACCATAGCCTTGTGTGTGCATACTACCACTGAAGTTTACATTACCCAGGTCTGCCATTTGCAAACTTACTTTTGCTGCTGCTGCATAACCCGGACTTTCGTTTAAACCAACCAACCTTAATTCGTTAAACCACACCTCTGCACACTTATCTTGTCCATCATCCAGAGGATCTTCGTCTTTGCTCGGGTTTTTAATACCCAACATCATTGTTTTTGCATCACCAAGGTTGGGGTTACCAACTACCTCAATAACATTGCCGGTTGGTGTTTTAACAGAGTATGGAATATAGCTTGGCAGGCCTTGTGCATTTCTGTCTGCTTTTACTTGTACAAGATCGTCTAGTGTAAGATCAATTCGGTTCTCTTCAGGCCATACTGCATTTGCATTACCATCACCATTTGGTGATATTTTTAGCGGTACTTGATATTCGTAGTAGTTATTAATAAAGTCACTACCAATACGGATGATCGCTCTTATGTCTCCATCTTGCAAAGGAGCTTGCCCCACTCTCGATTCTGCATGTATAAACATACGTAAACCATTAAACTGGCGCATATCTGTATTCACCTCTTTAAATACAGCTCGCGCATCATCGTCTCTTAAGTTACACACCTGTAAAGAAAGCGCTTGCTCGTTCAATGAAATGCTCTGACCGTTTGCTACATTTGCCTGTTGTCTGTTTACACCCGGCGGTATTACATATGGTATAGGTTGACGGTCGCTGTTTTCTTCCAGACTCACAGATAGTACAGAGAACTCAGTATTCTCATTCATCGGTATTTGAGGACCACCTTTTTGTAAAGAGAACAAGTATCTTCTCCAATTATTTCTACCTAGCTCCAAACGTGCAAATCTCATCACAACACTATCCTGAAAACCCGTTAAGAACATACGCATGAAACGTATAGAACGGAAATCAGAAATATTACCCGCCCTGTTTGTATACTCTAACAAAGGAATTTTAAACTGATACCATGTTTCTTTTTCAGTTTCTCCGTTTGGTAGTTTTACATTAGACTCTTGCTTGTTTATGATATAGTTTGTACCCACTTGCATGTTAGGCGCTATATCTAACCGATACTCATAATAATCCTCTGACTCGTTCAGCGTATTATCTCTGTTTATATCTTCCGACTCCGGCAAGTTTGTACCAGCAAAAGAAAAGTCTTGCCCTGCTGTAGACACAGGAGAGTTTCCGTGTGGGTTATTAAATCTTTTATATCGAGTAATTACACTTGCACCTGCATTCTCATAGTCCTGATCTCTGAAGTACTTATAGTCATCGTTAGAGGGATCCGCATTAATTGCATCTCTTGCCGCAGGGTTTGTAACTCTTGTATTCACTACATTTAAGTACTGCCTGAAAAACTCTTGTTCTTCACCATTTTCTAAACCATCGTATCCAACATCTTGTGTTGTTCTAGCTTCCGGATCATTGTCAAAAGCTCTGGTAATTTGCTGTTGGAATGTTGGCGAGTACCCCCATTTGCTGGCACTCAGTTGTGCGGTATTCTTAGGGTGTGGTATACCATTTTCAAAAAATTGACGAGAGTCTTTCAACACATCCTCAGAAACATTACCCAGGTTGATGTATAGACTACCGCCTTGAGAGTTAGGATTTTTAATAAATGGATCCAACATCCAAAACTCTATAAACTCCACGTTAGATTGTTCAAAGTCACTCTGATCTATCGAACGCATTATACCACCCCAACGGTCTTGTGGGTTTGTTAGTTTACCTTCAGAAGTCAACCCGGCTGTATCAAAGTTGTACGGGCCTCTTTCCGCCGGGAAGTATGCAAGGTCTAATGTACTTAATGCATTTTGTAACGTTTGAGATGAACGTTGCGGAAATACCTCTTGCTGTTGTACCAAACGTATATAGTGCTGGTTCGCATCGTCATCTTTCACATAACCAGGCACACCAGACCCCGGATCTACTAATGTTGGCTCTAAGAAATACCATGCCAGCTTCGCCCTGTTTTTACCATACTGCAGATCATCATTCCTTGTAGCTTCAGGGAATAGAGATGTACCGTTTCTATCTTTTGCACCAACAGGTGTTGTTGCCAATGTCCATGCATTTGCAGGAAATTTCAAATCATAAGAGCTACGTGTACCTTCAAAATCATCAACATACACAGAACCTTCAGGATCTAACGCGTCAATCTGCTTCGGGTGGCCCGGCAATAATGCAGCAACCTCACCACTTAAGTTCAAGAAAGATGGCGCACTTGATGAGAAGATCGGCAATTTATCTAAGGCTTTTGTTACGCCCGGAGTCTCAGATTGGTAGTTTGCATCTACACCTAAAACGGTATTCTTAATCGGGTCTTCACCTACGTTTGTTTTCTGTGTGAACGGACGCTCTGTCAACCTCATGTAAGTACCACCAATGGTCAACTTATCATTCACAAAATACTCTAACCTAGTACCTAAAAAGTTTTGTTGCTGAAAACCAAATGTGGCGTTATCCTCATATTGTACATTAATAGGGATACCGGAATTTAATATCCCCGTATTCAATATTTTCAATCGGCCTAAACCATAATCTATCTGGTAATCTACATTCTCCGTCAACCTTTGCCCACCGGCTGTTACTACAACAGATCCTTGAGGAATGTTAAACCCACCAAGAAATATCTCTGATGAAGAGGACGACTTATAAGTACCCTTGATGACATACCTGTTGTTCTGTTGAAACTGACGAGCAACAGTCTTTGTGCTATCATAAAGAATATTGTATAAATACTTATTTTGAAGTTGGGCATTGCTTCCAACTGCAGGTTTCAAATCTTCACCAAAAGGCTCCAATACAGGAAATATGATTTTACCTTGTTGCGTGTTTATTGTTATCCCTTCAACAAAGTCAAAAACACCATCCGGAGCAGGGTCGTTTTGGTAGTTTAATCTATCTAAGTTTAATATTTTGATCAAAGGAACACCCGCCTGGTCACCTTCAGGTATGTAACGTTTCTCTCCACCACCCGGATCTTGATACAATACATTCAGCTTAAAGTCTTCTTTAGAGACTCCTAAACCACCCAAAGCATAAACGTTTTTCATCATCAGATCCCAGATAGGCAGCTTGGGGCTTAGTGCTGTGTTCTTCAATAACTTCAAGAACAGTACTCTTTGCGATGATGAAGTATTGGGTTGCTGATTCGGGTTTGATGGGTTTTGTGGTTGCTGTGTTTGTTGTCCCGGTAATGGCGGTAAATCTTCGGCAAATTCACCCACCTGATATGTTCTACCATTATATGTATATCGAAACGCGACTGCCAAAACATCATCAGGGTTAATCTGTGTATTCAACGAGATATAACCCAATTGGGGATTGAAAGAATATTCAGTTGTATTCAGCTTACGAGCCGTTACTGATATATAATCAGTACCATTCTCCAAACCAAGTCCCAATGCAGATATTGAACCTGACTTACCTTGTATACGTAATGACGGTATTGACTGGAGGTTGGTGTATAGTTTGTTTGAGTAGTTATCCGGCAACCCGTACGGAATACCTCTAACCTGCCCGTTTACATTCGGGTTGAATGTATTTTGTTCACCAAGGTCTATAAAACCAATTACGTTACGTACACCCTCTGTAGCACCGGTACGATTGGTTACCCAAACCTCCACCTTATTGAGGGTTACCAAAGAAGATATTACAGGGAATGTACTCAGTGCTCTGTTATAATTGTTTCTGAAATACTGAGCTAATAAGAAGTGCCTGTTCTCTTCATAGTCATCCGCTTTTACCTCAAATTGTTGTGTTTGCGAACCACCTTGTATTGTTAAACTGTTTCTTTTAGAACGTTGTTGAGATACTACAGCCGTTACCCATAATTTACCAAACTGCAACTGTGTTTTTAAACCAAAAAGGGACTGTACACCACTGATCAATGAACTATTGAGCGGGAAACTAATATTACCAGCCTCTATTTTCTTAATGATCTCATCTTCTTTACCTACATATTCTAGTTTTTGCACATTCTGATAATCGAATGTAGCATTGGTGTTATTACTGATATTCAGCTTTAACTTCTCACCCACTGTAGCAAGCAGGTTTACATTCATCTGCATATCAAAATCAAACACACCATACTTTTGTGCACGCTGTGGTAATGTAGGATTCTGAATATTCTGCCAGTTACCACCAAATGTAACATCTACATTACCCTGTGGTTTTACAGATATTTTGTTACCGCCAAATATTCTGTCAAAAAGCCCTGTTTTATACATGGTTGGCAGGTCTGGCTTTTTATTGAACATCGTCAGAGCATCCATGCGTCTTTTCCAGTAATCTTGCTCATCACGCTCGGCCTGGTACTTCATATACTCCTCAAAAGTCATGAAAGTAGGCGTGTTCAGATACCTGTCACTTAGCTTTTCAGAGAAGTAATATCTTTTTTCGTCAGGATCGTACTCTACAGACTTTTCAATATTCGAAGGGTCTTCCAGATCTATACTGCTGGGCTGCCTGTCTGTTGGTGTAGCAGTCTCGTCATGAATTGGGAACTTCAGCTTAATTGTATCTTCTTTCTTGGCAGTACTATCCGGGTTATCAGGCTCATCAAAATCAAACGGGCCACGAAAGTCACGGGCAGTAGCAGTCGCTATCACTATTAATAGCGATATGACCAAAACTAGCTTGTATCCGTAATGCGTTTTACCCGTCAAAATCTTCAGTTCCCTTTGGTTTTAGAGTAGTTGTAAAGCATTTTTAATGATTTCTTCAACTGTCAGCGTACCGTCATTTTTCACCTTTTTGATGGCAGATTGTGCTGCTGCTTTACCTATACCAAGGTTTACCAATGCAAATAACGCGTCATTCTCTGTTGTATTGTGTGCTGTACCGGCTATTAAAGTATCTTCTTGTGCTATTTGCAACTTACCTTTTAATTCTAAAATAATTCTTTGTGCAGATTTAGCACCAATACCTTTCACCTTTTGCAAACTGGCAGCATCTTCAGAGGCAATAATTCGTTCTAACTCAGCAGGTTTTAATGAAGAAAGTATCAACCTTGCCGTTGCTGCTCCAACACCACTGATGCCTAATAAATGTCTAAAGGTTTGCCGCTCGGTCTCATCGGCAAAACCATACATAACCCACGCATCTTCACGCACTTGCAAGTGTGTAAAGAGTTTACATTTATCGGCAGATTGTATTTTGCTGTAAGTCTGTAAGGTAATATTTACTTCATAAGCAATACCATTTACAGATACATATAGCAAAGACGGGGATTTATAGGTTAAATCCCCTTCTATATATGCAAACATATTTCTACTTCAATTAGGGCTCGTAAATTAGCATTTTTCAACCATAATGCAGACAATAAATACATTAAGTTATGCTTGGGTTTACATCTATAAAATTTCGTTAAAAATAAACAGCGATATGTAATACATATCGCTGTTTATCAATCATATAAACTTATCTATTAATACCACCAAGGTATTTTGTTACTTTCAAACTTGTAGATCAACTGGATAGAGAATGTAGAATAACCATCAAGCACATCCTTATTACCTCTAGGCGAACCAGCAGCATTCTTGTAAGCAGGCTCTATGTACCAAGATTTATCATATACCTGTTTCGCTATTTCAGCATCTTCAGGGCTAAGATATCTATCATAGTAGTCTTCAGTCAAATATGCACTACTAACATTATCTAACCTGTCAGTTGTTGTCATTCGGTACAACCACTCAACACCGAAACCAAAATTATTACCAATATCCCAACGAAGACCAACACCTAACGGCACACATACCTGCCAAAGGTTTGTTTGTACTGCTCCCGAATTCTCAATCCCTTCACCTTCAAGCCTTAATTCTTTTGTCCAAACCCACTCTCTACGGCCAGTAACCTTATTAATTATAGATGTTTGTGGTCTGAAGTGGAAACCACCTGCACCAAATGCAATGTAAGGTTGCATTCTGCGCTGAGCCATTTTGCTTTCAGGGTTGAAACGTAAAGGCATGATCTCTAACATCAATGTACCTTCCCATACATTTGCACGAGCATCCTGATTACGTAAATATCTCTGAAATGCATCATCTTCAATAGATGTGGCCTCTTTTGCTTTATTCAGGTTCCACCTATCATCGGCAAACAAAGTACCATAATTTACATTCGCACGGATGGCAATTACGGGATGCGGAGTGAATCGCATTAATACACCACCCATAAAATGAGGTTTTGTCCAATATGCTTCGTTAGCATAGTGGTCTACTAAACCTTGCGTACCAACATCACCCCAAAGGTCTGACAGACCAAAGTTTATACCTACAGAAAAACCTGGATGTTCCACATATTTTCTAGGTATTGCCGGTTGAGCATACGCTGAAATTGTAGTCGCACTTATTACTAATACCAATAGACTACGGACTAATTTTTTCCGCATGGGCTTCATTTTTTGAACAATGAATATATAAAATATTATTTGCCGCTAAAAGCAGCTTTCCTTTTTTCTAAAAATGCAGTAGTGCCTTCACGCATATCTTCTGTATCAAAACATTCGCCGAAACGTGCTATTTCATTAGCGTAGCCGTTACCATCAGACACTGCGGCATCGTTCACACAAGATATAACTTTTGCAATAGCAATGGGAGCTTTTGACTGAATTTTTTGCAAAATCTCCTTAGTTTTTGCCATTAACTCCTCTTGCGGAACAACATGATTTACAAGACCTAAAGCCTGTGCTTCTGCAGCACCTACCATATCTCCTGTCATCATTAGCTCCATAGTTTTACCCTTACCTATCAGCTGTGTCATACGTTGTGTACCGCCATATCCCGGTATTAAACCTAAATTAACCTCAGGTTGACCGAATTTTGCGTTTTCTGCTGCAATTCTAAAATGGCAAGACATAGCCAACTCACAACCACCGCCTAAAGAGAAGCCATTTACCGCTGCTACAACAGGCTTAGGGCAGTTTTCTACCTTATTGAATACTAAGTCTTGTCCTTTTTTCGCTAATTCAGAACCTCCGGCACCATCCAATGATGTAAACTCAGATATATCTGCTCCTGCTACAAAAGCTTTTGCTCCTGCTCCTGTTATTATAGCAGATTTTATATCTGCATTATTATATACTTCGTCCAAAGCCTTACCCAGCTCCTCAATTACATCCTTATTAAGGGCGTTCATCTTATCAGGACGATTAATAGTGATCACATATGTCCCATCCTGTAACTCAGTCAATAAAGTTTGATACATGTTGTTTTGTAAAATTTATATTCAGTTTTATAATAATTCACTTCTATGCTCTTTTACCCAATTGGTTATATATCCTGCTATTTCAGAAGTAGGCGCTCCGGGTGCAAATAACTGACCTATCCCCATTTCATTAAGTTTGGTCATATCCTCCTCCGGTATTATTCCTCCACCTGTCAATAGCACATTCTCCAACCCCTTCTCTTGCATCAAACCAATAACTTTTGGGAAAACTGTCATATGCGCACCACTTAATATGCTGACCCCTATTGCATCTACATCTTCTTGTAATGCAGTATTCACTACCATTTCAGCCGTTTGGCGCAAGCCTGTATATATTACTTCCATACCTGCATCACGCAAGGCTGTAGCAATTACTTTTGCTCCTCTGTCGTGACCATCCAAACCTATCTTGGCTACCAAAACTCTTATGGGGCGGTTGCTCATGAGTATATATTATTTAAAATAAGGGGAGTAAAAGTAATAATTTATGGGTGCTTTGGTATTACATTATCATTGTTTTTCATGTCTTGCGAAATACTTTAATAATGCTCACAAACATTACCTTTGCCCTGCTAAACTAAATGCACTGATGAGCGAAGAACGATCGTTGAATTTTATTGAAGAAATTATTGAGCGCGACCTGAAAGAAGGAAAGCACAAAGAAATACATACTCGTTTCCCTCCGGAACCAAACGGATACCTACATATAGGCCATGCATCTTCCATTTGCCTCAACTTTGGGTTGGCAGAAAAATATAATGGCACATGCAACCTTCGTTTTGATGATACGAACCCTACAACAGAAGAAACCGAATACGTTAACAGTATCAAATACGACATTGAATGGCTGGGTTTCAAATGGGATGAGGAGTTATACACTTCAGATTACTTTGAAACCCTGTATGGCTACGCACTAAAGCTTATTAACGAAGGCTATGCATACGTAGATGACAGTACTGCCGAAGAGATGCTGGTGCAGAGAGGCGATATTAACAAACCTGGTACTGAAAGCCCATATAGAAATAGAAGCACTGAAGAGAACTTGCAGCTATTTGAAGACATGCGTGCAGGTAAATATAAGGACGGAGAAAAAGTTTTACGTGCCAAAATAGATATGGCACACCCGAATCTACTGTTGCGCGATCCTGTAATATATCGCATCCGCCATGCACATCACCACCGTACCGGTGATAAGTGGTGTATTTACCCTATGTACGACTTTGCACATGGACAAAGCGATAGTATAGAAAATATTACCCACTCTATTTGTACACTGGAATTTATACACCACAGACCACTTTATGATTGGTTGATTGAAAAGCTGGAAATATTCCCATCTAAACAATATGAGTTTGCCCGCAGAAACTTGTCTTACACTGTAATGAGTAAGCGCAAGCTGTTACAATTGGTAAACGAAAAGCATGTTGTGGGTTGGGACGACCCGCGTATGCCCACCATCAGTGGTATGCGCCGACGAGGATATCCACCTCAGGCCATTCGTAATTTTGCAGATACTATTGGTATTGCAAAACGTGAAAACATGGTTGACATAAGCTTGCTTGAGTTTAATGTACGTGAGCACCTAAACAAGGTAGCCACACGTGTTATGGCGGTGACAGATCCATTGAAAGTGGTGATCACCAACTATCCTGAGGGGCAAACTGAAGATTTGGAAATAGATAATAACCCCGAAGACGAAAACAGTGGTACACGTAAAGTGCCATTCAGTCGTGAAGTATGGATAGAACGTGAAGATTTCATGGAAGAACCTCCGAAAAAATTCTTCCGTTTAGGTCCAGACAAAATGGTACGCTTAAAAGGTGCTTATATCATCAAATGTGATGGCTTCGAAAAAGATAATGAAGGGAATGTTACTGAAGTACATTGCACTTATTTCCCTGAGAGTAAAAGCGGACAAGACACCAGTGGGCTTAAAGCCAAAGGTGTGATGCATTGGGTAAGCATACCGCACGCAAAAACTGCTGAAGTGCGATTATATGATAGGTTGTTCACTGTAGAAGATCCATCGGGTGAAGATGGAGACTTTAAAGACTACATCAACCCCAACTCTTTGGAAGTAGTAAAAGAAGCATATATAGAACCTGCACTTGCAGAGGCTGATGCAGATACACGTTATCAATTCTTACGTAAAGGTTACTTCTGTTTGGATAAAGACAGTACACCAGAACATCTGGTATTCAACAGAACCGTAACACTAAAAGATGGCTGGGCAAAAGCTCAGAAAAAAGGATAAATAAGCCTCGCAAATGCGAGGCTTATTTATTTTACTTACCTGCAATAACGCTAATCTCTACATTCACACCTTTGGGTAACCCTGCTACCTGCACCGTTTCTCGTGCTGGCGGATTTTCATCGAAATATTGAGCGTATACTTCATTGATCTCGACAAACTGCCCCATATCCATGATAAAAATGCTGCTCTTAATGATGTTAGAAAAACCCATGCCTGCTTCAGCCAATACTGCTTTCAGATTTTTCATTACCATATGTGTTTCATCTTGTATACTGTTCTGTACCAGCTCATTGGTTTCAGGGTCAATAGCAATTTGCCCAGAAACATACAACATATCGCCATACTGTATCGCCTGATTATATGGTCCGATAGGTGCAGGTGCACCTTCTGTACGAATAACTTTCTTTTCCATACAACAAATGTAATACTCGCCGTACATTTGCAAACCAATAATGGCATACATTTTACATATCGACACATCTGCAGATACAGGCTTAACTGCTGTATCTAATAATGGAGAAGTAGTATCGCAAGTAATAAATACTGAGACACGTAACCACGCTTCAAGTATCAATTTACACATTGAACAAGCAGTTACAGAGGCCGGCATTCAACTGAAAGACTTGTCTGCTGTTAGTGTTTGTGGCGGTCCGGGATCGTACACAGGGTTGCGTATTGGCTTATCTACTGCTAAGGGATTATGCTATATACTCAACATCCCTCTGATGATGCACAGCAAACTTGTTTTGCTTTCTGCCGATACTGCATTTAGTAAGTCTTACACCCACATTATTGCAATACTACAAGCACGTGAATCAGAATATTTTGTAGCCGTTTATGATAGCCACCTGAAGGAATTAGTAGCACCACAACATGTTGCAGAAGAGCAATTGAGTGACTTAATAAAACCATATTTAAGCAATGCAACTATTGTAGGTTACAGCGACAGTTTCATTAATGAATTAAGTGATTCTGTTATCGAAAAAGAAAACCCTAACATTTCAAGCTGGGGTAAATATGCTGCCGAACAATACTCTAATAAACACTTTGCAAACCTTGAGTATTCAGAACCATTTTACCTGAAACAAGTGTACACACATAAGCCGAAGAATAGCAAATAGTTAGCTGTCACAACAGTGTCTGATTTTGGGTGCTCACATAATGATTTAACAGAATTTATGAATATAATCTTGTTTCATATTTCGTTTAGGCGTATGTTTGCACTCCGTTACCAAATGATATAGTAATTCTATATCATATTTTAGAGAAATTTTTGTTTAATCATAGTAAATATTAATGTAAATGGAAACGACTATGTCAGCGAATACGCTGGTTATTCGTAAAGATGAGGGTTCGAATGAACAAATTAAGTTGGACTACATGGCGGTAAAAAACGCTGCTATGACATTAAGAGCAATTAACCACAAATTGCGCCAACAGATCATTAAGTTGTTGGAAGAGAACAAGCGCATGAATGTTACTGACATTTACGTTAAGTTGCGTTTAGAGCAATCAGTTGCTTCTCAGCACTTAGCAATTTTGCGTCGTGCAAACATCGTTATTACAGAGCGCGATGGTAAGTTTATCCATTATGCTTTGAACCACGCACGTATCGCTTCTGTTGCTAAATTCGTGAACGAATTAGTAAACGCTGAAGAAGCTTAATTGATTTTTAGCATAAAAGCTTTCTTTAAAGCTCGCTCAGTTGAGCGGGCTTTATTTATTTACCTTCTTTTATCTTATTCCAGGTATCATATAAGCTTTCCTGAGTAGGCCTGTCTTCAGGCATTTCTCTAAGTGGCTCACATTGTTCAGCAGTATTGTACATATCCCTTGGTAAAGACTGATACAACTGCGTACCTTTTGTTTTCCAATTTATCATATCATCGCTCACCTGCTTAATAACCTTACCCGGATTACCTACAACCAGTGAGCGTGGCGGTATTTCTGTTTTAGCTGCTATGAAAGATAATGCACCTATGATACTTTCATCGCCCACTAAAACATCGTCCATGATCACTGAGTTCATGCCCACTAAAACATTACGACCAATTGTTGCTCCATGTATAATAGCACCATGGCCTATGTGTGCACTTTCTTTTAGTGTAACAGTAACACCAGGGAACATATGCACTGTGCAGTTTTCCTGTACATTACAACCATCCTCAACAACAATACCACCCCAATCGCCGCGCAAAGCCGCGCCCGGGCCGATGTATACATCTTTACCAATAACAACATTGCCTGTAACCACCGCCTGCGGGTGCACATAAGCCGATGGATGAACAACAGGTACAAAACCTTTAAATGAATAGAACATAAGGTAAAAGTAAAAAGTCGTGAGTAATTATCAGCACCCAACCGAAGAATGAAAGGCTACAACCTTTATTAAATCACCCTCCTTTGCGTACGACGATAAAAACAATGTTGGTGTTGAACCATTGTAGTAATTGGATGTATCCATAATAAAATCAGGCTTACCATCATTATCGATGTCACCAACAAACATAAAACCGCGTATGTCACGCAAATCATCATATATAGGGTTAGCAATAATTAACTGTGTTGTTTTTATACCGGCACTATCCCGCTCCAGATACATTTTATAGTTGGCTACATACTTTATGCGATCTTTACCTTTGCGCATAGTATAATATGCTGAAGCATAAAACCGATACCGCAAACCCTTATATTCAAACATCAAGCTCTTACCCGGTAACACAACATTAGTATCCAATGTTATTTGCTGCACCTCACCTTCTTTTAGTGCTTTCAAATTTGCCATAAAAACCCCGTCCTTATACCTACCTGAAACTTTTACCCCTGTCTTACTAGTACTATCTTCATCAATAACTCCATCAAATACTTTTTCAAATTTCAGTTTTGATTTTTGCAAATAGTACCGCTCACCATTACGATAGAATTCAAACCAACTTGCGTTCCTCATATCGTCACTTACCTCATCACCATGATACTCTCTGGCCAATACAAGCAACCCTTCAACACCCTTTGTATAATCAGGCATGCGCAACGGATCGAAACCATCATTCTCGATAAGAGAATCAATAAAAAAGGCACCTGCACTATCTATAGCAGCCCTTTGGCTTTTTACAATAGTATCTACTGCTTCAACCACTTCTATTTCTGAAGTATCAGTTGATGATTGTACTCCTTCTTCATCAGTAGCATTTCCGCATGAGATAAGAAACACAATGGACAATAATATTGTAAGATGTTTCATACAGTAAATATACTGTATTCTTTAAGGCACTGGATCGTAGCCGCTACCACCCCATGGATGACATGACGCTATTCTTTTAATGGCTAACCTACCACCTTTTAGTGGGCCGTATTTTTTAATAGCTTCTACACCATATGCAGAGCAGCTGGGGGTATATCTGCACTTGGCTCCCAATAATGGAGATATCGCCCCCTGGTAAAAACGTATTAACCCTATGAATATGGCAGATAATATTTTTCTCATGACATTTCCTGTTGCAGCTTTTCGATGCCTTTCACCATTGCATGCTCTACATGGGCAAAATCTGCAACCACCTTTCCTGTAAAAATAATAAATAAGTGCAGCTGACTGTCATTTGCAACCTGTTGAGATAATGCATGTTTATTTTTTCGCCATGCTTCAATAAGCAACCTACGTAGCCTGTTACGAGTAACAGCCTTCTTATGTTTCTTCTTAGGAACTGAAAAACCTGTAAGTACGGGGCTTTGTTCGCCTGTGCGAGGAACAACATGATACACAAACCGAAGGTCTGAAAAAGAAAACGCTTTCCCATTTTGGAAAAGCGTATCAATATGTTGTTCGCGCTTCAGCCGTTCGTATTTCTTAAAAGTATTACGAATGGCCATCGTTAAGTAATTACTTCAGACGACGTTCGCTAGAAACTGACAATTTCTTACGGCCCTTTTTACGGCGGCTGTTCAATACCTTACGACCGCCTACAGTAGACTTACGCTTACGGAAGCCATGTACTGATTTGCGGCTGCGACGACTTGGTTGATACGTACGTTTCATATTATAAATTTTACTCCCTTGTTACAGGGTGTTATCTTTTTAAGGAGTGCAAAGGTATTGTAATATTTTATAGCTTCCAAATCATTTAACGGAAGATCTGGCTTCTTTTGTTGCCTGCACCAACTCTTGTATCAAAAGCGGATCTTCTTCTATGGCATTACCCACTACTACAACATTCGCCCCGGCAGTACAATTCTCATATATTTTTTCTGGCGTTTTGATGCCTCCACCAATAAAAAGAGGTATTTCTATATGTGAACTCACCTTTCGGATCATCTCTTTTGATATTGGGAATTTAGCCCCACTGCCTGCATCCATATATATAATATGCTTGCCTTGTAGTTCGCCTGCCCATGCCGTACATAGCGCTATATCAGGCTTATCTGCCGGTATTGGTGCCGAATGGCTCATGTAAGATACTGTTGTTGGTCTACCGCCATCTATTACCATATAACCTGTTGAAATTACTTCCAAGCCGCTGGCACGTACTGCGGGAGCTGATACAACATGCTGGCCTATAAGCAAATCAGGGTTACGGCCAGATATTAATGACAAGTACAAGAGTCCGTCTGCATAAGGTGTTACCTGTGCCGGGCTGCCCGGAAAGAGTAATACAGGGATATCACTATTCTCCTTGAAACGCTTTACGCTGGCTTCTAGTTGGTGCTCAACAATCAAGCTACCTCCCATCAGCAGGTAATCTACTCCTGCACCATTACACAAAGAGGCCAGATGCTCCATATCTGCCGGAGCAACCTTATCAGGATCAACTAAAACAGCAAAAGCACTTTTTCCTTGCTGCTTGCGTTCCACTAAACCTTTATATATCTCACCGGTAGCCATAACAATGCCGTTACGCTGTAAAAATGCGTAAATAATTAGTTTTTAACTACTAATCTGATGAAAAATGCTACTTCTTCAAAGAATCACGTATCTCCATCAACAGTTTATCTGTTGATGATGGCTCTGGTGGTGCTGCCGGCTTCTCCTCTTCTTTTTTCTTCATTTTCTCAAAAATGCGTATTACCATAAAAATACTAAAGGCCACTAGTAGAAAGTCTACTATTGTCTGAATAAAATGACCATATGCTAATACATTTGCCCCTGCTTCTTTTGCCTGAGATAGTGATTGGTAGATTTCTCCCTCTTTCCCGGGTTTTAACACCATAAACCGATCCGCAATTTTATCGCCATTACCAAGCATACCTACTAAAGGCATGATAATATCAGCAACAAAAGCTTTTACAATTAAACCAAAAGCCCCACCGATTACAACGGCAACGGCCAGGTCGATAACATTACCTTTTACAGCAAACTTTTTAAAGTCACCCCAAAGTCCCATATGTGAAAAATTTTAACCTAAAATAATAAAAACCAAATACTGGTGCAACCCGCATCGAAACGGAAATAATAACACCGAAGTAATACTACATAGCTTTATTTGGTTTGCTAATACTTAGTATAAGAATAAAATATACTCGGGAAACTATTTTTGTCGCAAAAGTTTCCATAGTTTCGCATCGCGAATATGGAAGGAGTACAATTTATACTGGAAGGAGCAACAGAATTGTTTACGCAATATGGTTTTAAAACTATTACCATGGATGATATTGCGCGCAAAGTAGGGATATCTAAAAAGACCCTATATCAACACTTCGCCAATAAAAACGAAGTTGTAAGAGAAGCTGTTGCATGGTATAAAAGTATTATAACTAACCACTGTTGTGCAGCGATGGAAGAGGCTGAAAATGCTATTGAAGCTATGGTACGTATCATGGGCATTTTTGACCAGATCAATAGAAAAATGAACCCGACTGCAATGCTTGAACTAGAACGCTTCTTTTCTGACACATACAAAGAGTTCAAAGAGAGTATGTTGGAAAAAGATGTTGAACGAGTGAAAGAGAACATTGAACAAGGGATAAAAGAAGAACTATACAGAGCCGAAGTTGACCCTGAATTTATGGCAAGATATAGGATGGAGTTATCCATGATTATGTACCACCCCAACTTACTTGTAAACGACAGACAAGACATGCAGTTTGTAGGGCATCAGATAAGTGAACACTTTTTATACGGAATAATGACCGCAAAAGGCGAAAAACTATATAAAAAATATAAAGACAAATACTCTAAGCAAGTTTCTAAATTATGAGACGACTACTCAACCACACACTAGTGATTACATTGCTCATACCGGCAATCGCCAATGCACAAAATGGTGATGCGCCATTGGCAATAAGCCTGAATGAGGCAATGGATCTGGCAGTAAAAAATAATGTACAGGCAAAAAATGCACGTCTGGACAGAGAAAACCAAAAAGCTATAAACGCAGAGGTAACCGGTATTGCTTTTCCGCAAATAAGCGCAAAAGGCGAATACAACGATTACCTTAATCCGGTACAATCATTCGTACCTGCTGAGTTTGTTGGAGGACCTTCAGGAACATTTATAGCAGTTCCCTTTACTCCGAAGCATTCAGCAACCGCATCTGCTACAGCATCGCAAGTGCTATTTGACGGCAGTGTGATGGTAGCCTTGCAGGCACGTAAAGCATTACTGAAACTGTATGATCAACAAGCTCAGCTTACTGAAGAGGAAATAAGGTACAATGTGCAGAAGGCATATTTCGCTATTGTAGTAGCAGAAAAGCAATTTCAAACATTGAAAGAAACTGCAGGCGTAATACGTAACCTTGGAAAAGAAACGAAGGCCATGTATGAGAATGGCCTGGTAGAAAAGCTGGATGCAGATAGAGCTCAAGTTTCTATTAATAATATTGTATCAGACAGTATTCAAGTTGCGAAACTGATCAGTGTTACTAAACAGATGCTTAAGTATCAGTTAGGCTTAGATATGGATATTAGTATTGAACTGACAGACAAAAACGTGCAAGATGAGATTGATGGATCTAAGAACTTGTTATTAGCTGACAACAGTTATAACAACCGCACAGAGTTTATGCTACTGCAATCTCAACTTAATTTGAATCAGTATGACCTTAAAAGGCACAGGTTGTCCGGCTTGCCATCTTTAGGAGCATTTGGCACGGCAGCGTACACATATCAAACAAATACGTTCGACGATCTACTTGATAAACAATACATCTTCTACTCTTTGGTAGGCTTGCAATTGAACATTCCAATATTTGATGGTTGGCAAAGAAGAAGCAGGGTAAAACAAGCTAAGATTAGCATTCAAAAAACAAAGAATAGCATAGACGATCTTAAACGAGGTATAGACCTGCAGGTGACACAAGGTAAAACAACCTTAAAAAATGCGATATACACGTTGGAGAACGAAAACAGAAACTATTCTTTATCAAAAGAAGTTTTAGATGTAGTTCGCAAGAAGTATGATGCCGGATTAGCTACAAGCTTTGAGGTATCGCAAGCACAGGGGGATATGCTTAGTGCTCAAACTAACTATTTCAATGCCATGCTCGAAGTAATAAATGCAGAAGCTGATTTGCTAAAAGCAATGGGAAATTTTAAATAACATCAAATCTCACATAATACTAAACGATATAAAATATATAGCATGAAACGCTCAATTATCATATTAGCTGCAACAGTCGCATTAGCTTCTTGCGGCGGTGGAAATGCAGACAATACTAACAATACACCTGCACAGCTAGACAGCTTGAAAGGAGTGCGTTCGGAATTGGACAAAAAGATTGCCAAACTGGAAGCTCAAATACTAAAAGACAACCCTGAAGAGGCTGTACCGGTATCTATCAAAAAACTACAACCAGAAGATTTCAAATCATACATAGATGTACAAGCTGCCGTAAGTGGTGATGAAAACGTATTGGCTACACCTCAAGCTCCGGGTGTTATTAGCGCAGTACATGTAAAAAGTGGCCAAAAAGTAAGTAAGGGCCAAACACTAGCTACGCTAGATGCTGCTTCTGTTGAACAACAAGTGAAAGCACAAGAAGCTCAACTGACACTAGCAAAACAATACTACGATAAGCTATCAAGATTGTGGCAAGAGAATATTGGCTCTGAAATAAAAGTACTGGAGGCAAAAGCCAATTATGAAAGCGCTCAAAAACAATATGAAGCATTACAGGCACAAAGAAACATGTACCGCATCATAGCACCCATTTCCGGTACTGTAGATGCTGTTAGTGTAAAAGTAGGAGATGCCACCGGCCCGGGCATGAGAGGCATACGTGTTGTAAGTATGTCTAAACTAAAAGTACAGACAACACTTGGAGAGAACTACATAGGCAAAGTACAAACAGGAGACCCTGTAATACTTGAGTTCTCAGAGACAGGTGTTACTCTTGAGAAGAAGCTAAGCTATGTATCTCAATCTGTTGACGAAATATCCCGAGCATTTAATGTAGAAGTATGGTTAGGCAGCAGGAACGACGTTCGCCCGAACATGTCTTGTAAAATGAAGATACTAAGCTACAAAAATGACGAAGCATTAACGATACCTGTTGCAGCAATACAAAATACTGCTAATGGTGAAATGGTATATGTTGTCAGAGACGGGAAAGCAATGTCTATAGTTGTAAAAACAGGCCGAATAGCTAATGGTAATGCAGAAGTAAAAGAAGGCTTATCTGCAGGAGACGAGGTGATTATTGAAGGCTATGCGGAAGTAGATAACGGAAGAGCCGTAGAAATACTATAAAACACTTTTAGAACAATACTATCAGAAAAAAGACACTGATGAAAGATAAATTCAAAGAGTTTAAACCATCGAGTTGGTCGATTGACAACCGTACTGCTATATATATATTCACGGTACTCATCACCCTTGCAGGTTTAATGAGCTATCTCAGCATGCCGAAAGAGCAATTCCCTGAGATAAAAATGGCACAGATCGTTGTGCAAACATTCTACCCAGGTTCCTCTCCTGAAAATATGGAGAATTTAGTAACTAAACCAATTGAAAAAGAAGTAAAAAGCCTTTCAGGAGTCAAGAAGGTAACCAGTAATTCATTTCAGGACTTCTCAATCGTAACTGTTGAGTTCAATACAGATATTGATGTACCTACCGCAAAACGGGACGTAAAAGATGCCGTTGATAAAGCACGTGTTGACTTACCACAGAACTTACCTAATGAGCCTGAGGTAATGGATATTGATTTCTCTGAGTTTCCGATCATGAACGTCAACATTTCAGGCAACTACGACCTTAACAGGTTGAAGGAATACGCGGACGACCTTCAGGATAAGATAGAAGAGCTGAGAGAAATCAAAGAAGCGAAAATGGTCGGTGCTTTGGAAAGAGAAATTCAGATAAATGTAGACATGTATAAACTAGCTGCAGCAGGATTTTCTTTTCAAAATATTGAGAATGCGGTAGCATATGAAAACATGTCATCTACCCCGGGACATGTAAGCATGAACAATAAAAAGAGAATACTGACTATTCGCAATGAGTTCAAATCTGCCAATGAGATAGGAAACATCATTGTTAAAAATGAGTATGGCAAACCTTTATACCTGAAAGACTTAGCTGAAGTTAAAGATGGTTTTGAAGAACAAGAGAGCTATGCACGTTTGAATGGTAATAATGTAATTACCCTACAGATCATTAAGGCCAAAGGCGAGAACCTGATCGATGCATCTGATAATATTCAGAACGTAATCATGGAGATGCAGAAAAGCTCACTACCTAAAGACTTGGAAATAGTAATTACTGGTGACCAATCTGACCAAACAAGAACAACACTGCATGATCTGATCAACACTATTATTATTGGGTTCGTATTGGTAACAATCGTATTGATGTTCTTCATGGGTACAACAAATGCATTGTTCGTAGCCATGTCTGTACCACTTTCTTGTGCAGTTGCTTTCTTGGTAATGCCGGGGTTAGGTATCACAATGAATATGGTAGTGCTCTTCTCCTTCCTGCTCGCCTTGGGTATAGTGGTAGATGACGCTATTGTGGTGATAGAAAACACCCACCGCTTATATGATAATGGTAAAGTACCAATTAAGCGGGCTGCAAAAATGGCAACTGGAGAAGTGTTCTTACCTGTACTATCAGGTACTGCTACTACCCTGATGCCGTTTATACCATTGGCTTTCTGGGATGGGTTAATCGGTGAGTTCATGAAGTTCTTACCATACACATTGATCATTACATTATTGGCTTCATTATTTGTGGCATATATCATCAACCCCGTTTTTGCGGTTGATTTTATGAAGCCACGTAAAGAAGGTTCAGGAGAAGCACGCTTTAATAAACGCCAAAAAGTAACAGGTATTCTGTTCTTAGCTGTAGCTGCTATATTTTACCTTTCTCAGCAATGGGCTATTGCCAATTTTGTTGTCTTTTTATACTTGATCACATTATTCCAACGCTTTGTATTAAATAAAATCATCGATAAGTTCCAGACTAAGACATGGCCAACTTTCAGGGATTTTTACACACGTTGGCTGAAACGCTCACTAAATCGTCCATGGCTAACTATAGTATTAACTTTAGCATTAGTAGTTGCTGCTATTGTAGGCATCAACTTACGCGGGCCTAAAGTAGACTTCTTCCCTAAAGCAGAGCCAAACTTTGTATATGTTTACCTGACCATGCCAGTTGGTACTGATCAGGCATATACCAACAAAAGGTTATTGGAACTAGAAGACATTGTTAATGATGTTTTAGGCATTGACTATAAAGAAGATAAAACAAACCCAATAGTCAAGTCAGTAATATCAAATGTTACTGTAGGGGCTGTTGACCCAACTTCTAATGAGATAGGAAACTTCCCTAACAAAGGACGTATTGAGGTAGCATTTGTAGAGTTTTCTGAAAGGGATGGTGCATCGACAAGTGAGTATTTGCAGAAAATAAGAGAAGCTGTACAAGCAGTACCTGGAGCCCAGGTAGTTGTTGATCAGGAAAACGGAGGACCTCCGGTATCCAAGCCAATAGTTATTGAGATAACCGGCGACAACTTAGATACATTAGTAGCTACATCTGAAAGGCTGAAAAAGTATCTTGATAAAAAACGTATTGCAGGTGTTGAAAAGCTATTGAGTGATTTCCAATCTGACAAACCGGAGCTGGTATTTGATATCAATCGCGAACGTATGAATAAAGAGAGCATCTCTACAGGACAGGTAGTTGGCGCATTACGTACAGCAGTGTTTGGTAAAGAAATATCACGCTTCCGTGATGCGAATGATGATTACCCGATAACCCTTCGTGTAAAGAAAGAACAACGCGAGAATATAGATGCCGTACGCAACATGCCGTTACAGTTCCGTGATATGGGTATGGGTGGTATTGTACGCGAAGTACCGATCAGTGCATTTGCAGATATAGAATATGGTAAAACTTACGGAGGTATTAAGCGTAAAGATTTGAAACGAATCATTAATCTCCAGTCGAATTTATTAGTTGGTTATGATCTAAATGCTGTCCTACAATCTGTTGAAGCTGAACTAAAACAATTCAAAGCTCCACCGGGTGTGAACATCAGAATGGGAGGACAACAAGAAGAGCAAATGGAGACCATGAGCTTTTTAGGTAGTGCGATGGGTGTTGCCATGATGTTGATCTTCCTTATACTGGTCATGCAGTTCAACTCATTCAGCCGTACAGTAATAATAATGAGCGAGATCATATTCAGTGTGATTGGTGTATTACTTGGGCTTGCCATCTTTGGTAATGACGTCTCAATTGTGATGACAGGCGTAGGTGTAGTCGCACTGGCTGGTATAGTTGTTCGTAACGGTATACTTCTGGTAGAGTTTATAGACTTGATGTTGAAAGAAGGTATGACACCTTATGATGCAATTGTTGAAGCAGGGCGTACTCGTATGACACCGGTACTACTTACAGCCATCTCAACAACACTGGGACTAATACCATTAGGTATAGGCCTAAATATGGACTTTGCAACATTATTCAGCGAGTTGAACCCTCATATGTACTTGGGTGGTGATAATGTTGCCTTCTGGGGCCCACTTGCTTGGTCTATGATATATGGATTGATGTTTGCAACATTCTTAACACTAATTCTTGTACCTGTATTAATGTTGCTGAGTTTTAAGTTCAAAGCTTGGGTGAAGAGGAGAAAAGAAAAGATGAACACAGCCTTAGCAGATTAGAGTTTTATACACGCATATCGACATAAGAAAATAATGCCCCGATTCTTCGGGGCATTATTTATATTACTATGTTGCATTATTTACTTAATAGCACCTAGCTCTTTACCAACTTTGGTAAAGGCAGAAATTGCTTTATCTAAATGCTCCTTGCTATGTGCAGCAGAAATTTGCACTCTGATACGTGCCTGCCCTTTAGGTACAACCGGATAGAAGAATCCAATTACATAAATACTTTCTTCTAATAACTGTGCAGCCATTTTTTGAGCCAGTACAGCATCGTACAGCATAATTGGAGCTATTGGGTGTGTACCCGGCTTAATATCAAAACCTGCAGCCGTCATTTGCTCGCGGAAGTACTGTGTATTAGACTCAAGCTTGTCGCGCAGTTCAGTGGTCTCATTCAACATGTCCAGTACAGCAATAGTAGCTCCTACCACTGATGGCGCAACGGTATTTGAGAATAAATACGGACGGCTTCTTTGACGCAACATATCTATGATCTCCTTTTTACCACTGGTAAAACCTCCGGACGCTCCACCCAATGCCTTGCCTAAAGTACTTGTAATGATATCTATTCTGTCCATCACACCTTTTAATTCGTGTACACCACGACCTGTTTTACCCATGAAACCAGAAGAGTGACTTTCATCTATCATTACTAAAGCATCATACTTATCAGCCAGATCGCATATTTTATCAAGCTGTGCTATAGTGCCATCCATAGAGAAAACAGAATCTGTAACAATCAAACGTGTACGTGCGCCTGAAAGTGATTTTAGTTGCTCCTCCAAGTCAGCCATATCATTGTGCTTATAACGAGCACGCTGAGCTTTACATAAACGAACTCCATCAATAATTGATGCATGATTCAGTTCATCTGAAATGATAGCGTCTTCCGCATTTAATAACGGCTCAAACACTCCACCGTTTGCATCAAAACACGCAACATACAATATAGTATCTTCAGCACCTACAAACTCAGACAGCTTACTCTCTAACTCTTTATGAATATCCTGTGTACCACAAATGAAACGAACAGAACTCATACCGTAGCCATGGCTATCGATTGTTTTATGTGCGGCTTCTACCACTTTGGCATGCGACGACAGGCCTAAATAGTTATTAGCACAAAAATTCAATACTTTTTTGCCATTCACAGTAATCTCTGCACCTTGCTCAGACTCTATGAAACGTTCATTTTTATATAACCCTGCTGCTTCAATTTCAGCTAGCTCATCTTGTAATCTTTTGTAAAATGCTGGACTGGACATAAATATTAATTTTAAACAACAAAGTAAAAGTAAACATCTTATTAATCAATGCTAATGCTGCTTAAGTTCTTAAAGTATTGCAAAAAGCACTCATAACCATTCATTAAAGCGTAGTTCTAATATACATTTGTCGTACTTGAAGTATATATCTATCATATTACTATGTCTTGTAGCACAAAACTCAGTTGCACAAACACT
The DNA here is from genome assembly GCA_030429205.1 of Bacteroidia bacterium. Taxonomy (GTDB): domain Bacteria; phylum Bacteroidota; class Bacteroidia; order Chitinophagales; family Chitinophagaceae; genus UBA5543. The sequence continues at coordinate 940,788 of JAUICZ010000001.1, read as the reverse complement.
AAAAGGGCAAGTGCGAGATAAGCTCACCAAACAGCCATTGTACCCTGTCTCTGTAATTAACCTGACTACGCAAAAAGTTACATATACTAATGAACAAGGATATTATTACATTGAGGTGACTGCTGGACAAAAAATAGCATTTTCGTACATAGGTTACAGAGCAGAGCAATATATGATGCCGATAAGTGTTGGAGCATATACGAAAGATATTGAAATGGAAAGTGTTAGCTATCAATTGCAAGAGATAATACTCACCCCTGACTATACACCCTACCAAAAAGACTCGATAAATAAAGTAAAAACATACAGAGGTGCATTAACCAGACAAAAAAGCAGTCCGGTATCAAGCCCATTCTCTTTTGTTGCAGAAAAGTTCAATAAACGCAGCAAACAGCTTTTCAAATTTCAAAAAAACTTTGTGAAATGGGAAGAAGAAAAGTTTGTGGATACACGCTATACCCCTCAGCTAGTGGAAGAGATGACGGGTATGACAGGAGATAGCGTTGGCTATTTTATGAGTGCGTACCCTATGCCTTATGATTATGCAAGGGCAGCATCCGAACTTGAAATAAAAATGTGGATACTCTATAATCACAAAGAGTGGGTTAAACATATAGATACTGCAGGGCTACCACAAATAAATAAGAGCCTCATCAAAAAATAAACTCCTTCAGCACAAAATATTTATTGTTTAACTTTATTCTATGCTTCCAAAATGGCAAAAGGCAGTAGTAAAGAAAATAGAGCAGGCAACGCCCGGTACCCGGCGTTATTGGATAGAGTTACCTGAAGCAGAAAGTTTCGACTTTAAGCCTGGGCAGTTTGTAACACTTGATTTGCCAATACACGAAAAACGTAACAAACGTTGGCGAAGTTACAGTATTGCATCTATGCCCAACGGTTCGAATATTATAGAGCTGGTAATAGTATATATGGATGGAGGTCTGGGCACAGATTATATCTTCAGCAATATAGAAGTTGGTTCAGAATTACTATTAAGAGGCCCTCAGGGTGTTTTTGTATTGCCAGACGAGATGCCTGAGGATCTTTTTATGATATGTACAGGTACAGGAATTGCACCTTTCAGAAGCATGATAAATTACATCAAGAAAAACTTAAAGCCGCACAATAATATTTACCTCATATTTGGCACACGCACTAAAGAAGACCTGCTATATTATGATGAATTGAAAACGCTGGATGAACAGATGGAAAAATTTCAATATCATCCTACTTTATCCAGAGAAAAATGGTTTGGCAGAACGGGATATGTACATCCTGTCTATGAACAATTAGCAAAAGACAAACCTAATGCAAAATTTATGTTATGCGGCTGGAAGGTAATGGTAGATGAAGCCAAACAGCGCATTTTAGATATGGGTTTTGATAAGAGTGCTATTCACTTAGAACTATACGGATAACTCCAGCCCCCAGCAACTATAATATTGTTTAAAATTATTAATGAGCACTATATGCTTTGCAGGTGCATTAAGCTCAATTGGCATTTCCCCGATTTCTACATATTGAGACAACATACCTAGTGCAAAAGAACTTGCGGTTGGGAACTCTCCGCACAAGTGTTTAAACTTAGCCGTAGCAATATTGGGAAAAGCTGACTCAACTAGTTTATTATATAAAAGACTACTACTGTTACCTCCATTGTCTCCTAATAGTACAGTATCTATATCAGTTAAGGCATTAACGAAACTCTTTATTCTATCTACAGCCTTACTTTCATCAGTTGACTTAAAAATATTTAACGCGTTTATCTTAATATACTTGTCAGCAACCGGCTGCTTTGTTATATAAAAAAATGCTGCCCCCTCTCCTATTACAGCACCCTTATTTCCTCCTCGTATTACATTTTCAGTACTCAGGCTTTCATTTGTCCCAACACCTCCAAGCTGTAGTGCGTTAATACTATTTTCTGTTAATTCATCAATTCCCCCAACAAGTACACCCCCACTATTATTGTCTTCCAAATACATCTGTGCATCTATCAGTGCATGTTCAAAAGAATGGCCCTTGTGCACAAAAGTCAGGTTGTGTCCATTACATTTCGATAGTAATGCAATTTGCCCGCTGACTGTATTATGCGTCGATTGAATGAATGCTGTTGGTGTCAGCATCTGTTCATCCTGATTGACCATTTTATCTAAAAAACGCTCTGTATCTTGTAAACAACCATATGCAGTACCAACCGTAATCGCATCAGGCTTTGCGACACCTGCTTTTTGCATAGCAACTTTTGATGCGACCACCCCCATACGTACAGCTTTGCTCATACGTCGCAACTGCATTACAGGTATATACGCTTTATAATCTGCATCTGCACTGTATAACGCCGTTGTATTATAATCGTGTGTACTCAAATATCCTTCACCGATATTATTACCGGCGGCACTGATGATGCCCGCACTATTTATATACAACTCCATGATCAGATTTTTGAAAATACTAATGATGAACAATTACCACCAAACCCGAATGAGTTAGACAAAACATGTTTAATATCTTGTCCTGTTTGCAGCTCTGTTACCACACCCCAATCAATATCTTCCATTTGTGTTTGCCAGCGCATATTAGGATATACTATTCCATCACGAATGCTCAATGTACTAAACACCGCTTCTACGCCACCTGCAGCGCCAAGCGTATGCCCAGTATACGCCTTTGTAGATGATGCTTTTGGTATGGTACCTTCAAATATGTCCTGTACCGCTTTCCCTTCAGAGCTATCATTATTGGCAGTGCCTGTCCCATGCAGATTGATGTAATCAACATCTTTGGGCTGCAACCCTGCTTTCTTAAGTGCATTGCTCATGGCTAGCTTATTACCAATACCGTCCGGTGAAGAGGCCGTCTGGTGATATGCATCGTTAGCATTTGCATAACCATTTACAATACATATTGAATTTGCACTGCATCGCTGCATTGCTTCATTACTCATTAATAATACATACCCTGCTCCTTCGCCCAAATTCAACCCTCTACGATTATTGTCAAACGGCTGACAAGGTTCTTTATCTAATATCATTAAGGTATTGAAACCATTCAATGTAAACTTCGACATACTATCCGCACCCCCTGCCACTGCAACATCCAGCATGCCTTTCTCTATCATTTTTACAGCCATCATAATGCTGTTGGCTGATGACGAACATGCAGTGCTGATCGTGGTGACGAAATCACTAATATCAAAATGCTCTGCCACCAATTCTGTTATTGCCCCACATTCGTGGTGACGAATATTGTTAAAGTCTGCTGTTTCAGGATTGTCTTTAAATTCACCATACACACTTTCAGTAAGGTCCATGCCACCAACAGTGTTTGCCGAAAAGAAACCTATACGCAAACCACTTAAATCATACCCACCCAAGACCTCTTGCACAGCAATAGCACTCAGCAGAGCTGTTCTGGGATAAGAACTATTAATATTCGTAATAGCGGCCAGCTCTTCGTTAGTTTTTTTCACTTCGCAGACAGGTAGTTCATCCTTCCAGTATGTACTCAAATATTCTGCCTTTCCTACTCCTGATTTACCCTCTAATAAAGAACGTAAACACATCTCTGTATTATCACCAATAGATGTGATAATACCTGTGTTGACTATATGCGCTTTCGTACTCATTATTAGCTATTGTAAATACTAGTGATATTTTGTTTTGTAAACGGAGTATTTGTCTCTTGTTTTGTTACCCAAAAAAGACAAATGTCTTTTTTATCCTCATACGCATCTGCCCAGCCACACAAACAAGCCTCCATTCCTTTACTTGTTAACAAATCATCTACCCAAAAGTTGAGCTCTTCTGCATCAAAACCCTCACTTACTGTGCAAAGTTGCTCCCCCTTAAATCCATGCCTGATGCATATCTCACCCAACATGATATTGGGCAACGTATAAACGAATAATGCAGGACTTGGGATATCCGCTCTGCTATCCTCATATTTTTTATCTACATCCAGACAGCCATGTTTGGTACCTATTGTAACAGCAGCTTTATCAATCGGGACATTTTCATAAATAGCATTTCCATCATCTTGTAATAAAAGCTCTGCACCCAACCATGCCCATTTACACAATAAATCCATTTTGAAGAACTTCATGTAACTGTAAGACAACTTGCGGTATAGATCCTGAGGTTCTGCAATTTTGGCAAACTCCACTTCTGATAAAACAGAATTGCCATTCTTTAGAACGCCATCATCATTTATGTGTATCCAACTCTTGATGTACAAACCTGATCTTAATTTGAGTCACTGTTCATTGTTTCAAGATACCTGGCTAATGTATCCAGACTTTTCTCTCTTTTAGATACAAAGGTATTGGTCTCATCCCAAACATATCCTGCCAAAACAGAGCATATCTGGTTGATGATATTTTGCTGACGGCCTTTGCTAAAGAATATTTTATACAAGGTGCCGTCGTACCACTTATCTACATAAGTACGGAAAACATCTATGCCTTCCATCATTGGTTTCATATAAGCTTCTTCCCAATCAACATCTTCGCCATTCACCTTTTTTATTACAAGCTTTGCGGCTATTTGTGCTGATACAGCAGCCAAGGTTACCCCGCTGGAAAAGATCGGGTCTAAAAACTCGGTTACGTTACCTGTAAGCACATATCCGTTACCATAAAACTTGTCAGTAGTAACACTCCAGCTTTGTAAACTACGGGGTTCAAAGGCCATGTCAACACCTTCAAACCTTTCTGCAAGCTTAGGCTGCTTATTTATTAACGCTCGGAATTGCTCTTCTGGTGTCCCTTCAAGCTGTTCAAAAAATTCAGGTTCACCTACATACCCAACAGAGGTCAATCCGTTAGAAAAAGGTATTACCCATATCCATGTTTCGGGATTATGAACAATAGCGGTAATTCTATTGGGTTCAAAAACGCTTTCTCGCCTTGGGTCAGACAAGTGACAAAACATTGTTTTACGTTGTTTTAAATGCGACTGTCTTTCCAGCCCAAACATTCGTGGTATCACCCTACCATATCCACTACCATCGATTATAAATTTTGCAGCAATACTTTGCGTAGCATCATCAGCTGTTTTTACCGTTGTTACAGATGAGCCATCTTCATTGATCTTTATATCAACAACTTCTGTTTGATAATAAACAGGGATGCCCATGCGCTCGCACTCGTCTGCTAATACTTTATCAAAATCTGCTCTAGGTACTTGCCAAGTCCAGCCCCAACCCTTTGTATACTGCTCTTTAAAGGTAAAGTCACACACACTATCGCCCATTACAAACTTGGCTCCATCTTTTTTCTGAAACCCTTGCTGTTCTAGTACATCCAAGAACTTAGCCTCTTCTAAGGCCTCCATACATCTGGGCAATAAGCTTTCGCCAATAACAAATCTTGGGAACTGCGTTTTTTCTACAATGCCTACAGACAGGCCTGCCTGATGTACAATAGAAGCTGCAACAGTTCCCGATGGGCCTGCACCTATAATTAAAACATCAAAACTATTTTCCATTATTACAGGGGTAATTACTATTTCTTTTTCAATTCGAGTATCGTGTGTACCTGGCCAATGTTATCCTTACTGCTTACTATCTCAAATCCGGCTTTGTCAATGAATTGCAAAAACACTTTACTATCATACATCTGGCTATTACCGTTGGCCATAGTAGTAAAATACAAAGATGTCATTTGTAAACTAAAAGCAGATGCCTCAAACTTTTGTCTGTCCCAAAAGAGTTCATTAATAAATACTCGACCATCGTCATTCAGTGCTCTGTGGCATTTTTCCAGAATGAATACAACTTCATCGTCAGCAAAGCAATCCAGGAACTGACTCATCCAAATGGTATCATAACCTTCAGGCAACTCACTATCCTTATCTAAAACATTTCTTTCATGATAAGTTGCTCTGGATGCCAAACCCGCTTCTTCAATATTTCCTTTTGCTACATTCAGCTGTATACCCAAATCTACCAAACCCAGCTCAACATCGTTGTTATAATTAAGTGCCGCCAGGCTGAATTTCCCGGTATTGGCTCCGATATCCATGACCTTTTTAGGTTGATGCTTAAATATCATTGGCATAGCCTCTGGGAACGTATGGTCAGAATAATAGTGGTCGAAATTGAACCAACTGGTTTTTGCAGGCTCAGGTAACAAAGACAAACCCTGATATATTGTAGGCCAGTCGCCTAAGTACTTTAAACCGTTTGGCTTACTATCTTTTATTGAGCTTTCCAGCTCTTTGGATCCCTCGTAACATACATCCAACATAAAGTCTGTATTCACGCGGGTCATGTTATCATTTAAAAAGAAGTGCCCTGTTTTAGACAATGTATATTTATTGTCTTTTCTCAAAACAAGACCTATACCTAAACCCGCTTCAAGCAGTATGCGTACTCCATAATGAGGCAAGTCTACCTTTTCTGTTACTTCTTCAATACTTAAGCCTTCTGCTCTTGCCGCTTCAACTACTCCTAAAATGCCTTTATCTCTCAATAATACTGATGCATGAAATACATAAGGAGCAAAAGCAATGAATTGTGCTTGAGATATTGCATCCATTGCAGACCTTGTTTCTTTTTCAAAAAGAGGTCCTTGCGGGGCTTTATTTCTTACCATAATCGTTATAGAGGTCTAATATTGTCCAAATATACAACGCAAACTACTTTGCCATATACTCCAGCAAAGCAGCTATATCTTCATCTGTCAAATGTGGCATAGGTGTCATTAAGGTATTATTCCACTCTTCTGCTACTTGTACAGCGCGTGGATCTCCGCTATCTATAGTTTCTTTAGCATTTTTTATAAACGCTGCAATACGCGAGGTATCGTTGTCCCAACGCTCTAATGCGCCACGCAAGCTGGGGCCAACCTTATTTGCTACTAGTGAATGACATTGAAGGCAGTAATCGTTGAACAGTTTTTGTCCGTGACTCATTTCTACTTTTGCACCTGTTTCAGTACTGCTTGCAGCCTCTTCTTCAGATCCGCAAGAAGCAAATAATATAACGAGCCCTATTGTAATGAGCGATCTAAATATCATAATAACTACTATTTGCTTAACGAGCTAACACCTCTAAACAACCTACTCCATCTTATTCCATCCATATGGCTAAACCAAACAAAAGATGCTTTACCAACTATATGATCCATTGGCACAAAACCCCAATAACGAGAATCTAATGAATTATGTCTGTTATCGCCCATCATCCAGAAGTAATCCATTTTAAAAGTATAGCTGGTTGCCTCTTTGCCGTTTATATAAAACTTACCACCTTTTTCTTCAAAATCATTACCCTCATAAACATCTATCAATCTTCTGTACAAAGCTATATTTTCAGGAGTTAACTGTACTGTAGCTCCTTCCTTAGGGATTGTCAACGGGCCATAAAAATCTCTGTTCCAGTTAAAATGCTTTACATCATGCGGAAAAACCTGATATCTGGCATGTGGTATTACCATACCCTCCGGCTCACATTTTCTCTTAATTGATGTTACCTGTGGCAGGTTCTTTATCACATCAACATCTTCGTTTTCCAGCAAAAATATATACGCACCTCCATCTATACCCGGTGGCATAATCCCATGTTCTTCTAAAAAATCCATTGAAAAAGATTGGCCGTTTGTTGCAACAACATATTCATACTGCACATGCGGCCATGTCTCTTCTTTTTTACCATTTATATATACTTCTCCATCCTTCACCTGCAGCTCATCTCCCGGTAAGGCAACACATCTTTTAATGTAGTTATCCTTTTTATCAATCGGGCGGGTTATGATGTCATAATAAGCCAATATTTTATCTCGTCCATCTACCCTGCACTCTGTATAATAGTCCCTTTCCGGCATTTCTTTAATTACAGTATCACCATTGGGGAAATTGAACACCACTACATCATTACGCTCCACATCGCCAAAACCTGGCAGACGATGGTAGCCCCACTGTACCGACTTTGAGTAAGACTCTCCTCCAAATATGGTATTATGCACCAAAGGTACTGCTACCGGCGTCATCGGAGTACGGGGACCATATGCAACCTTGCTAACAAACAAATAGTCGTTTACTAATAAACTACCTTCCATAGATGGTGTCGGGATGGTATATGCCTCAATAAAAAATGTACGAATAAGTGTTGCCGCTATTACAGCAAACACAGCAGCATCTAACCATTCTCGCAAAAACGACTTCTTTTTCTTTTTGTCTTTATCTTCTTTTTTTCTCCAAAAGGCTAATCGCATATGGCTTATAATAAGTTGAATGCCAAAAGTAACAACTTCCGCTACAATTCAATGAATGCAATAGTTACATATAGTTAATTTTAACAATAAGGTTTCTTAAAAACCTCATAAAACAACACCATTGCTTTGTAAATACTTTAGTATTTTGCCAATCCCGAAAAAACAAATGAATATGGCACGTCACATTACGGTATTAGGTGCCGGCTTAGTCGGCTCTTTATTGTCAATCTTATTAAAAAAGCGCGGTTACGAGGTTACCGTTTACGAACGCAGGCCGGATATGCGTTCAAAATCGTTATCTGCAGGTAAATCTATTAACCTTGCTATGAGTGAGCGCGGATGGCGTGCTTTAGACCTTGCTGGCTTAAGAAAAGATATTGAAGAGCTGGCCATACCAATGTATGGGCGCTATTTGCACCAGGCAGACGGAAGCTCTGCTTTACAGTATTATGGAGCTAACAAAGAGGCTATATATTCTGTAAGCAGAGGAGAGTTGAATAAAAGACTGATGACTCTTGCAGAGGAGCATGGTGTTACCATAAATTTTGAACATAAGTGTAACAGCGTAGATGTACCTAACAATATATTACACATTGAAAAGCCTGACGGCGAACAGGTAGAGGTAAAACCAGACCTTATATTGGGTGCTGATGGTGCACACTCTGCACTACGCAAAAGCTATACCTATATGGACAGGGTAGATGCTCAGCACTTTTATCTGAAACACGGATATAAGGAACTCAGTATTCCTCCTTTAGCCGATGGAAGCTTACAGATAGAAGAAGACGGCTTACATATATGGCCACGCAAAAACTTCATGATGATTGCCCTGCCAAATACTGACGGCAATTTTACCTGTACATTGTTTCTACCTTTCGAGGGGGAGCAATCTTTCGAGAACCTTAAAACAGAGGATCAGGTAAAGGCTTTCTTTAATGAACAATTTCCTGATGCAGTGTCTAAAATGCCTACCCTTATGGAAGACTTCTTCGGGAATCCTACTTCATCACTCATTACTACATTTGTAGATCCATGGTATTACCAAGATAAAAGTGCGCTATTAGGTGATGCTGCTCATGCCATTGTTCCTTTTTACGGACAAGGAATGAACGCAGGGTTTGAAGACTGCACCATACTTGCCGGCCTGATGGATAAGCACGGAGACGACTGGGCTACAATACTCAAATCGTATAATGAAATGCGCAAGCCTAACGGAGATGCTGTTGCAGAATTGGCATTGAAGAACTTTGTAGAAATGCGCGATAAAGTAGCTGATCAGGAGTTCTTAGACCGCAAGAAAATTGAGAAAGAGCTGGTGCGCAGATACCCGAAAGAGTTTATATCAGTATACGAAATGGTGTCTTTTACACATATACCATACAGCACTGCAAAAAGCTGTATAGAGGCACAAGACAAACTATTACAACAGATAATGGAAGCAGGCAACTTCTTCAGTAATATTGAAGATGAATCGTTTATTGGCAAACTGGATAGCTGGATAGCCGACTACCATAAATCTGTAAAAGATCTGGACTTTGGCGATAACGTCTGATAAAAGATGGACGATAAAACCTGCTGACGATCAAGACGTAGAACATTTACACGACGTACTTGGCGTACATAAAGCTCTATGCCGAATTTTAGCAGTTAGAGGCATTAAAGATTATGATACAGCAAAGACATTTTTCAGACCATCCATAGATCACCTGCATGATCCTTTTTTGATGCTGGGCATGCAATCTGCTGTTAATAGAATAACAAAGGCATTAGAGAGCGATGAACCAATATTAGTATATGGCGATTACGATGTAGACGGGACAACAGCCGTGTCAGTCATGTACTCTTTTTTGCGCAGCCAATATAGCGGAACATTAAACTACTATATACCACATCGCTACAGAGAAGGTTACGGAATTTCGAGAGCGGGTATAGACTATGCTCATGAACACGGCTATACCTTGATGATAACTTTAGATTGTGGCATTAAATCTATAGAACTTATCAGTTATGCAAAGTCGTTAGGTATAGATGTTATAGTATGCGACCACCATACTCCTGATGATCAACTACCACCAGCATTTGCAATACTCAACCCCAAGCAGAAAGAATGTCAGTATCCTTATAAAGAACTGAGTGGTTGTGGCATTGGGTTTAAGCTGGCTTGCGCATTAGCAAAAGCATGGAACTTACCCGATGAAACAGCACATCAATATTTAGATCTTGTTGCAACCAGTATTGCTGCCGATATCGTACCAATAGACGGTGAGAATAGGACTTTGGCTTACTTCGGTCTGAAACAGGCAAACAACAACCCTTCTTCAGGCATAAAAATACTGAAGGAGTTAGCAGATGTAAAAAAGGAGTTGACCATTTCTGACATGGTGTTTGTAATAGGTCCTCGTGTAAACGCTGCAGGACGTATGGACGATGCCAGAAAAGCTGTTGAGCTTTTTGTAGAAGAAGATATTACTAAAGTACCTGAACTGGCAGAAGCCTTACACTCAGATAATACAGACAGAAAAGAGATCGACAAAAACACTACAGAAGAAGCGCTGCAAATGCTGCAAGACGACTCTTTAACAGAACATCGCAAAACAACTGTACTGTATAAAAATGATTGGCATAAAGGAGTAGTTGGGATTGTTGCCAGCAGGCTAATCGACCACTACTATAAGCCTACTATTATCCTGACTGAAAGCAATGGAAAAATAACCGGGTCTGCACGATCTGTAAGGGATTTTAATGTATACGATGCGATTGACCAATGTAGCGACCTGTTAGAAAATTACGGCGGGCATTTTTATGCTGCCGGATTAACTATGCTTCCTGAGCAACTAACTTCTTTTAAAGAAAAGTTTGAATCGGTAGTTGCCAACACTATTACACCAGACTTGCTAGTACCCGAAATAGAAATAGATGCTGAAATTAGAATTGCAGACATAAAACCCGGTTTCTTCAATATCTTAAAACAGTTTGAGCCATTTGGCCCTGCAAATATGCGCCCCGTTTTTGTTAGCCGTTTTGTATACGATTATCAGGGTAACACAAGAGTAGTAAAAGACCAGCATATACGTTTTGTACTACATCAACACGACGGCAGCATTATCGATGGTATTGGATTTGGGTTGGCAGATAAATATAATATCACACAACAGCCATTCGACATTGTATATAATATTGATGAAAACGAATACAACGGAAGAGTATCCCTGCAAATGAAAGTGATAGATATTCGCCCGGCTCAGTAACCTAAGGGTATCTTACTACCCAATTTGCTGCTTCCAACTGTGCTATACTGTAATGCACTCTTTTTAAGATCATATAGTTGTCCCTTATCTGCAACCAACTAGTGTTATTATACACATCAGTATCAATAAAAAAGAAATACACTGTATCTACACCTGCGCTCCTAAAAGCGTCACCCCAGTCGGTACTCAAATCAAAATGAGTTGTACTACCCGCTGCTGCAACCTGTAATTGAGGTTTAACATTGGGTAATGAGGTATCTCCTGTGCGCAATATTTCGCTCTCAGGTATAAACGGACATATGTTGCTTTGAGAATTATTTTGGATAGTGATCCTATGCAGATCTGACGGAGCGTGTTTTTCACAAGAAGCAAGCATGGTTACAGATACTAATAAAACAATAGACGCTATATATCTTAAACTATTCATAGACATGGTTCAAATATAATTTTTTTGCCAACACCATACTGCATCAGTGTCATTGGGTATTCAAAAATACCATCTTCAAGGTATTTAGCTAGCATATGCTCAACATAACTTTGAGTTAAATTTCCTACTATGAGAAAAATAGCGCTAATGCTGTTAACTACATGCACATTATTAGCATGTAACAAAGACACGACTACAACACCAGCTAACAACAATAATAATGGCGGCAATAGTTCGGGATGCCCGGACGGGCATATATGCTTTACCCTAGATGGAACAGATATGTCAAAACAAGCCGGCGGGTACTACTTCGCTGACACATTTTTATTTGTGAAGCATGAAGATGGGAACGCTCAACTATCATTAGACATATTCGGGACCAATACCGGCACATACAATGTAACTGATGTGAGAAAATCCGGCAATGCAAGAATATACTACTTCCCAAATGGTAGCACAGGAGATATGTTCATGGCAGAAATGGGAACTTTTAATGTTACAGCTTATGATGCTGCTAATAAAAAAGTATCAGGCAATTTTTCGGCCACGTTACATGATTACGATAACAACAACAGCAAGTTTTTGAAAACAAAGTCTGTTACAATAACTAAAGGAGAGTTCAAGAACGTATCAGTACCTAAATAATTGAATACATTACCCCTGCATAAAAAAGAGCCACGATTAATCGTGGCTCTTTTAGTTATTTCTCATTAGTAATTATACTAAATCAATATCAAAATTCACCAAGTCAACAAACTGGTTGATACGTGCCTGGACATCATCTTTCGCTACTTCTTGTAAACGTGTTGGTCCAAACTTCTCAACACAGAAAGATGCCATTGCAGAACCTACAATAATTGCAGTCTTCATATTCTCGAAAGACACATCTTTAGTAGCGGCAATATGCCCCATGAAACCACCAGCGAAAGTATCACCGGCACCTGTTGGATCAAACACATCTTCTAAAGGTAAAGCCGGCGCGAAGAATACATGCTTATCGTGGAATAGTAGTGCACCATGCTCACCTTTTTTGATGATCACAAACTTTGGTCCCATTTCCTGAATTTTAGCCGCTGCTTTTACCAGTGAGTATTCGTCACTTAACTGACGAGCTTCACTGTCATTCACCATCAATACATCTACTTTCTTCAAAACAGCCTTCAAACCATCAAGAGCAATATCCATCCAAAAGTTCATAGTGTCCATTACTACTAACTTCGGACGCTCCTTCATCTGATCGATAACACTCATTTGCACATCCGGAGTAAGGTTCCCTAAGAACAAAAAATCAGAACCTTGATAGTTATCGGGTATTTGAGGATTGAAATGCTCTAATACGTTCAGCTCTGTTACCAAAGTGTCACGTGTATTCATATCCATATGGTAACGACCGCTCCAGAAGAAACTTTTGCCATCCTTTACTACTTCTACACCTTCAAAATCAACTCCTCTTTTTTCCAGTTTAGCTACTTCTTCATCAGGGAAATCACCACCTACGATAGAAACTTGTTTAATATCGTTTGTGAAGTTAGACGCTGCCCATGCAGCATATGTTGCAGAACCACCAATGATCCTGTCTACTTTACCAAATGGAGTTTCTAATGCATCAAAGGCCATTGAGCCTACTATCGTTAAAGACATATTTAATTTTTTTAAGCGTGGCAAAGGTAAGGTTAATGAATTACTTTCTGGTAATCTCTTTTATGTACTTTAGCCCTTATGAAAGCCATGTTGTTTGCCGCGGGGTTAGGCACCAGATTAAAACCTTTTACAGATACGCATCCCAAAGCTTTGGCCGAGGTGAACGGAGTCACATTGCTAGAACATAGTATCAAGTATTTACAAAAGTCAGGTATCAAAGATGTTGTTGTTAACGTGCACCATTTCGCTGACCAGATAGAAGACAAACTTCAACAACACAATAGCTTTGGCAGTAATATCACCATATCTGATGAACGAGGAGAAGTTTTAGAAACAGGTGGCGGACTGAAAAAGGCAGCACAGTACTTTAAGGATGAAGACTGTTTTGTGGTTATGAATGTAGACGTACTTACGGATCTCAATCTGGCTAATATGATTGAAGAGCATAAATCTTCAGATGCAATAGCTACACTCGCCGTAATGCAACGTGAATCTTCTCGATATTTATTATTTAATAACGAAATGACTTTAAGCGGGTGGCAGAATAACAAAACAGGTGAAAAGAAGATAACAAGGGAAATAGATAGCTATAATAGCTTTGCATTTAGCGGAGTACAGGTTCTTTCACCAGAAATACTAAATATGCCTTTTGATGGTAAGTTCTCTATTATAGATGTGTACCTGCACTTTTCAAAGACTCATATACTAAAAGGATACGACCACACGGGAGATGTTTTCTTAGATGTAGGCAAACCGGAAAGCCTTAAAAAAGCATCGGAGCTGTTTAGTTAACAACTCCGATGAATATAGTTTTATTTCAATCCCATTTCTACCAGTCGTTCATTAACGAAGTTCCCTAATTCAGAAACATAATCTGATGAAAAATTGAACTTAATACCTGCAGTCTCATAAAGCTGAGGTAATGTTTGTGTATACCCCTTACTCAACGCACTCATATAATTATCAATCGCCTGATCTTTATTCTCTCTGTACTGTCTCCACATAGCAATAGCGCCCAATTGAGCTATGCCATACTCTATATAGTAGAAAGGTACCTCAAATAAGTGCAATTGCTTTTGCCACAGGTTTGCACGGTACTCTTCAAAACCACTCCAGTCTGTAATGCCTGTAGAGAACTCATTTAATATATCCAACCATGCTTTGGTTCTCTCTTCGTTGCTGTGTCCGGGGTTTGTATACAACCAGTGTTGGTATTTATCTATGGTAGCTATCCAAGGCAGCACACTGATTACTCGCTCTAATTCTTCTAACTGCGCACGATGTAGTTCACCTTTATCTGTAAAGAATACATCCCAATGCTCCATAGAGAACAACTCCATACTCATGCTCGCCAATTCTGCAATTTCCATCGGGTATTCTTTCAATGCACTCAACTCAAGATCGTGTGACAAGAAAGAATGTACTGCATGCCCACCTTCGTGCATCATCGTGATCAAGTCACCAATAGTACCTGCTGCATTCATGAAGATAAATGGTACTCCTGTTTCCGGTAGCGGACAGTTATACCCTCCCGGTGCTTTACCTTTTCTGCTTTCCAAGTCAAGGCGCTCCATTTCAGTCATAGTAGTTAAACAAGAGCTGAAGTATGGGCGCAACTTGTCAAACACTTTTATCGATTTATCAGAAAGCTCTGCACCTGTTTCAAAAGGCTTCAATGGTTGCACGCCTACAGGTTCTGCACTACCATCCCATGGGCGCATAATATCTACACCCAATTTCTTTTGACGGTATTCCGTTAGTTTCTTTTGTAACGGTAGTATATGCTCGCGTACCGCATCGTGAAAAGCATAGCAATCTTCCACAGTATAGTCAAAACGACCCAATGCTTTAAACTTGTAGTCTCTGTAATTATCAAAGCCTGCATTCTCTGCCACTTGCTGACGCAGTTTCAATAGCTTATTGAACAGTTCATCCAACTCGCCAATATCCTGCATTCTACGTTCGGCTATTTTCCTGAAGATGCTTTCACGTAGCTCTCTATCAGGCTCTTGTAAGAACTTAGCCGCTTGTTGTAGTGTATATTCTTTACCATCGTGTTCCACAGTCATCTTACCGGATATCACCCCGAACTGTTGACCTAAAACACTTAACTCTGCTTGCAAAGGCACATTCTCTTCTCTATATAGTTCCACTGCATTTTTTACAGAACGTAAATACGGATGGTATACGTCTTTGTCTAGCTCATTGGTATATGGGCAATCAAGTAGCTTTTTGTTCAGTTCAAAGAAGTATGGTTTCAGCTTAGGTTCTATCTCCATCACAAAATAGGTGAACGCTTCTTCATAATCTTTATTAGTGGTGTCCAGCGTCATTTTTATCTGACGCCATGCAGCATCTTCACCTATCACTGCTTCTACTTCACTTACATCTTTCATCCATTGATGCAAAGCATCCTTAGAATTCAATTCTCTCGCTTTCAGGTCATCTAAATATGGTTGTAAACTTTCCCAGTCAGTTACTTTATAATTTTCGGGTAAAAAGTTCCTTTTTATCTTTTCTATCATTGCCATAGTATCATACTTATTAAGGATGCAAATGTACGTATCGTTATTTAAAGGAAATGGTAAATGATATTAGCTAGTATCCTTTCAATAGGAATACTATATGTATATTCACCTTATATGAATTGCTGTAAGCTATGTAAAGTCAACACCGCTGACAAAAAGAACTCGCACATCATACCAAAGTTCTTAACAAAATCACTATTCCACTCAACACCTAGCCGTCATGTAATTTATTTTTCCAAAGAGAGATTCCATTTCAAGAAACAGGATACCCCTAAAGAGAATTATATACTCTGTTCATCATGTGAAAAAAGAGTAAGCCTTATTGAAACAATTTTTGCCAATTACATAGAAAAAATACACAACTTTCAAGATAACAAAGAAGAAATTGATTATGTAGAACAAGGATCTCTTGAATATTTAACTTACCCTAGTATTAACCCTAACTTCTTTAAGCTGTTTATTTTCTCTATTGTATGGCGCACATCTATTTCTAAACTAAAAGTATTTTACAATTTTAAGCTAGATACTGACAATGAAGAAAAGTTGAGAGTATTCCTAAACTCTTACTTAACAAAATCAAAAAAAGAACTATTAGCTTCAACTATTGATTCTATTCCAGAATATAACTTTTGCCTTACAAAGCCAATTAAAAGGTTGTACCCTCCTCGATCTTTTTTGTCAGCATCCAGTTCTAATGGAGTTCACATAATAACTTTGTCTGAGTTTATCCTATTGTTCTATACAAATGACAATACTATCGTACCTCCTTTATTAGAAATTTCCAACTACAAAAGCGATGTTGTAAAAATTGGTTTAGGCAGTATTAAACATTGGGAGCAGTTTAATGACATGCTAATGAAAAGATTCCTTAGCGGATCTAAAAAAAAGCAATAATCATAAGCCTTTATTAGCTTCTACATATAATCACCCTAATTCAAATGTAGTTATCCCGAATATTTTATTAATAGGTAGATCTGGTGGTGTACCATGATACATACGTGCACACTCAAATATGTAATTAGCATCGTACTTCTTCATCAGATTTACCGCTTCGGTATTAGTTACAGGAATGTCCATTATTAATGAGGAGCCTATAGCTGCGTTCAGGCAGGCTTTGTATAGCTCTTCTGCAATAGCTGCGTTATCCGCAAATAATGGGCATACCTTATACCCCTCTTTCAGTCTCCTTACCATAGCAAAACCTTTTAGCTTACCATCTTGCAAAAACTTAAATGTTTTATTTCCTTCAATTTGTAACCAAGGCTTTAAAAACTGAGGACGCGCAAAACCAAAACACTCTTTATCATAGGCAAGTACTTCATCTAGATCTTCATTGCTAATCGGGCTTATATATTCACTTACTTCGAAAGACGCACCTGCTCGCTCATACCGTTCATCACGAAAGGCTATTTCAAAACCGCCTTTTGCATAGAACGGCTGCATCTCTACCACACCATCCATACCAATAACAGCACCTTCTTTCAATCGTGCTAATAAAGAGTCTCTCCTTTTGAACCAAAGCTTGGTACCTATGCCTTTTGCTCTGTACTCTGGTTTTACAATAAACAACCCCATAAAACCAAAATCACCATTATATGATACGATAGAACCACCACCGATCATCTCTTCACCCTTACATACACCCAAAAATCCCTCAGGGTCAGCTTGATAAAACACATCCGCATCAAAGGGTCCGGGATTCCACCCCTCTGCCTTTGCCAATCCATCAATTTATTTAGCCCAATTATATCCAGCTGCCTGTATTCAAGTTCATCAATATTCATATATGTAGCATTACTATCCGGTTCATAAATGTACGAATACGAAATGCTGATTTACGATCATATAAATAATAATAAATTCAATATTATATTATTCATATATTTTATATTAAAAAATTATTTATGAAAATATTTTCATGGCTTCTAAATGTCATTATATATATAATATATTGCAATTTATTCGCAATGGCTTGATAGTCAAATAATACGTGAGAAAATACACATTAAAAATATAATTAACATCAATTTTTTGTAATAAGTGCGTATAATTTTCATTTTTTTGGTATCAGGTTCTTTGTTACATTTGTGTCAAGTTGTGAATTTAATGGGTTAGTAAGTAAGAGCCGCGGGATTCCTCCCGATGGCTCTTTTCTTTTTCCATATATTTAAGCCCATATGCCAAAAACCAAAACAGCTTTCTTTTGTCAGCAATGCGGATATGAAACACCTAAATGGACAGGGAAATGCCCGTCCTGCGGGGCATGGAACAGTTTTGTTGAAGAAGTAGTACAAAGAGAAAATAAGAATAGGAAGGGGAAAACCGACTGGGATGAGGCGGCCAAAGACCTAAGGAAAGCCCATAAGCTAGATGAGATAATTCCGCAGTCTGACCTTAGAATGGATACTCCTGATAGCGAGCTGAACAGAGTGCTTGGAGGAGGCCTAGTTCCGGGCTCGGTTGTATTGGTTGGCGGAGAACCGGGCATAGGGAAATCGACACTTTTTTTACAATGTGCATTGCAATGGCAACAAATAAAAGTCTTGTATGTTTCCGGAGAAGAAAGTGGACAACAAGTGAAGCTAAGAGCAGAAAGAGTAGGTACACAAAATCCTAATTTATACTTACTCACTGCAACAGATACTGCAACAATTTTTCAGGAAGTAAAAAAAGTACAGCCTCAATTATTGATCATTGATTCTATACAAACTTTAGAATCTCCTTATGTTGAATCTGCAGCAGGCAGTGTATCGCAAGTGCGTGAATGTGCAGCAGAACTACAACGGTTTGCCAAAGCAAGTAATGTGCCTGTTTGTATCATTGGGCATATAACAAAAGAAGGTTCTATTGCAGGTCCAAAAGTATTGGAGCATATGGTAGACACCGTACTGCAATTTGAAGGCGACCGCCATTATGCATACAGAATATTGCGTACCATCAAAAATAGATTTGGTTCTACATCAGAATTAGGAATTTATGAAATGGTTGCCACTGGTATGCGACCGGTAAGTAACCCTTCAGAAATATTATTATCACAACACAACGAACCTTTAAGCGGTATCGCCATTGCCTCTACCATGGAGGGTTTGCGCCCATTGATGATAGAAATACAAGCACTGGTAACACAAGCAGTGTACGGTACACCACAACGTACAGTTAGTGGTATGGACTTGCGCAGGTTACAATTATTATTGGCTGTGTTAGAAAAGCGTGGTGGCTTTCACTTCGGTACAAAAGATGTGTTTGTAAATATTGCAGGTGGTTTGAAGATAGAAGACCCTTCTATAGAACTGGCCTTAGTTTGCGCATTACTTTCTTCTTATGAAGATCGGGCATTGCCGAGCAATATGTGTTTTGTTGGTGAAGTAGGATTGTCTGGGGAAATTCGTGCAGTAAACAGGGTAGACCAACGAATTGCAGAAGCTGATAAATTAGGTATGGATGTCATCATCATACCGAAAGCCAATGCGAAAGGTTTGGACAGCAAGAACTACAATATTGAAATTAAGACTGCTAATAAAGTAGAAGACGTTTATAGAATGTTGTTCAATTAAACCCTCATGAAAATAAAGAAACTAGATGCCGATGAATGGATATCAATAAAAACGATTGATTATGAAACAGAAGTTCATGCGTGTATACAAATTGAAGTATCTGTAAAGTCTGCTATTACTCTTCATTTTGGTAGGGAAGAGAGTATATGGTTCTCGTACGGAGATATTGAAGCTTTTATTGAAGAACTTAAAAAGCTTGATGAAACACGAAAAGGCAACGCAACTCTTGATAGTCATACTCCTGAAGGTTTTAAATTAGCAATCAGCAACAAAGATGAACTTGGTCATCTTCTATTAGCAGCCAGGTTCATAAAACAACAAACTGATTACAATACTGACAGCACATATGACATTACTATAAGATATGAAATTGACCCAAGCTCTATAAATTCAATAATCACAGATTTAAAAGGATTGATACCAGAGTGATACTTAGTAATCTTACAGATGGACTTTCTCACCTATTCTACCCTCGCTTATGCGAAGGGTGTAATAAACCACTGTTGCAAGAAGAAGAAGTACTTTGTCTGAATTGCAATATTTACAATCTGCCACGTACCGCTTACCACCATATTCATGAGAATATGACCTTTATGCGCTTTGCAGGCAGGGTACATATCGAGAAAGCAACCTCGTTCGCGTATTTTACTGAGAATGGCTTGTTACAACACCTGTTGCATGGGTTAAAATATGATGGTAAAAAGGATATTGGCAACTATTTGGGTAAGCAGCTTGGACACGACTTGAAACAAACAAAATGGGCAAATAACGTTGATATCATCATCCCTGTGCCGCTACACCCAGATAAAGAAGCTAAAAGAGGCTTTAACCAAGCTAATATTATAGCTGAAGGGCTGAGCGAAATCCTGAATATACCTGTTGAAAAAGAATTTCTTGTCAGGAAACGGTTTACAGAGAGTCAAACGAAAAAAAACAGAGAAGAACGGCTGTCTAATATGAAAGACGTATTTGCACTCACCAACATAGAAAAAATGGCAGGAAAGCACATTTTATTGGTAGATGATGTATTAACCACAGGTGCCACTCTTGAAGCCTGCGCATTGACCCTGCTAACTGCCAAAGATGTACATATTAGCATTGCCACTATAGGTATAGTAAGTTAATTACCTATTCTTGCACTAAATAAGGCGTACATATTGCATTTTCGCACTATTAAGCATAATTTAAAGGTCTGTTTTATAAAGACTGGATTTCAGTACGTCAAACAAAAAAATCTTTATGAAGAAACATTTTTTGCTCATCACTTCATTGTTGTTCTCATCAATGGTCTTTGCCGGTGGATATCAACTCAACCTGCAAGGTATGAGGCAGTTAGCAATGGGTGGCTCAGGAGCTGCAATACCTTGGGATGCTGCTACAGTATTTTATAATCCCGGCGGGATGACATCCATCCGCAATTTTCAGGCTTATGCAAGTGTAAATGCTTTAATGCCTAGTGCTCGTTATGTAGATGCTCCTACAGGAACGGACATTGTAGATACTAAGCAAAAAACTTATACGCCTTTCAATGTGTACATTACTACCCCGCTTGGATATAAAAGTCCTTTAAGCATTGGGTTAGGTGTTTACACACCATTTGGTACCGGTATCAACTGGGGAAATGATTGGAAAGGTCGCTACATCATACAAGAAGTACAGCTACAAACAATTTTCTTCCAACCAACACTTAGCTACCAATTAACAGATGAGATATCTATTGGTGCCGGGTTTGTATACGCAACCGGTAATGTAGAGCTATTCAGAGCTATACCAACTATCAATGCAAACGGTCAAGATGGTCAAGCTGAACTTACAGGTAATGCAAACGGGGTTGGTTACAACATTGGTGTGCACATCAAAGCAAACGATGATGTTGAATTTGGTTTTACATACCGTTCAAGAGTAAACATGAAAGTGAAAAGAGGTTATGCTAGATTCTCAAATGTACCTTCTTCTATGACCACTTCTTTTGCTAATACAGCATTCACTTCAGAATTGCCAATGCCTCAGGTTGCTACATTTGGTATTGGTTGGCATGTAAATGAAAACCTGACTTTACAGGCAGAAGCTAACTTTGTTGGCTGGGCTGCTTATGATAGCTTAAAGTTCGATTATGAAAACAATACAGCTCTTTTGAATGATACACGTTCTGCTCGCAGATATAAAAACACTGTAGCATTACGTTTGGGAATGCACTATATGTTCAGTGATAGATTTGCTGGTATGTTGGGTACAGCATACGATCCATCACCTGTACGTAATGGGTATCTGAATCCAGACTTACCTGATGCTAATCGTATCTTAGCAACCGGGGGGCTATCATTTAAGTTAACAGAAAAGCTATCTGCTATAGGAGTATTTGAGTATGTATTCGCTGCTGAAAGAGAGGGTACATCTACTGAACACGGTTTTACAGGGAAGTATAAATCATCTGTTATCAATCCGGGTTTAGCTATTTCATACGACTTCTAAATCAACAATAAAAAAACTAACATGAGAAAGTTCTATATATTCGGTTTAATGGTTGTGGGTTTGGTTGCATGCAAACCTAACATTGAACCTACTGCACCGGAAAGAGGAGATGCTGACTTCAGCAGCTATGTAGCTGTCGGTAGTTCTACAACTGCAGGTTACATGGACGGTAGTTTATATTTGTCCGGTCAAAGAAACAGCTTCCCTCAAATGCTGGCAAAACAATTTGAAACAGTTGGAGGTGGTGATTTTGCGCAACCATTGGTGCCGGGTGAATATGGCTGGCCTGTAGCTAAAAAAGTATTAGATTACTATCAGGGACCATGTGATACATTACCATATATTACATCGGTAGATTTTAAAGGCGCTTTAGATACTGTAGGTACTGCTAATAACATATTTGCGGCAGGTCCGTATAACAACTTGGGTATTCCGGGTATACGTACTGTAGATTACCTATTTAGAGGATATGGTGCATTAAATCCATTTGCAAGAAGATTTTTCAGCAACCCGGGCGGTGCACGTCCTGTTGATGAGTTGCTACATATCGGGCACAGTTTCTTTACACTATGGTTGGGAGCTAACGATGTTTTAGGTTTTGCTGTTGCAGGCGGTAATACACCAGACCCAACGAAAGGAATTACCCTAAACACTCCTTTTAGAATTGCTTACGATAGTGTATTAAATACACTTACACGTAATGGTGCAAAGGGTGTTATTTTAACAATACCAGAAGTATTGTCGCTACCATACTTCACAACTGTGCCTCCCAAAGGTTTAACATTAGATGCTGATGATGCAAACAAGCTAAACTTAGCATACAATGGTACACAAGTACACTTTGATGAAGGGGCCAACTATTTTGTGATTGCAGATACAAATGCACCAAACAATTTCAGACAAATTAAACCAACTGAGTTTGTTAGGCTTGAGCTACCGCTTGACTCTGTAAAATGCGCAGGTTGGGGTACAATAAAACCTATACCTGCTAATTACATCATAGACGAAGGTGAGATCGCATACATCAAAAATGCTGTTGCAGATTTCAACTCAATCATCATTACACTGGCTAATAAATACCAAATACCAACAACAGACATCAATGCTTATATGAGGTCTATTGTTGAAGAAGGTAAAACACAGTACAATGGTGTTAATTACAGTTTGCAATATGCATCTGGTGGTGCTATCTCTTTAGATGGTATTCATTTAACAGGAAGAGGTAACGCATTAATTGCTAACCAGATCATCAATACAATCAATCAATACTATGGCTCAACAATCAACTATGTTGATGTGAATAGTTATAGCGGAGTAAGAATACCATAAGTATTAAAATATTATAATAAAAAAAGCCCCGCAAACGCAGGGCTTTTTTATTGGGTAGGCCTGTATACATTTCTATCTCTGCCTACAACATGTATCTTCTGGCGACCAATAAAACGTGGGTTTTGATAAAAAGGTATAGTGCGAGCATCTATATAAACATCTTCTAAAGTCCAAATATCAGAAAAGGCATTTGTTAACCTTAACACACCACACCGTACAACATCTATCTCTTGCAACTTTTTCAAATTAGCAACAGACTCAGGTATACTATATAATAGATTTCTGTTGAGATATAACAGCCTTAGCTCTGTGAGATCGCCGATGTTTTCAGGCAATTTTGTAAGATAATTGTTGCCTACATCGAGCACTTGCAGATATGCTAACTGTGTAACCTCAACCGGAAGTTCTTTTAACTTATTTCTAGCTAGCCATAAATATTTCAAGTTGACCAAATCTCCAATTGAAGGAGGAATTTCCTTTAACTCATTCCCATTAAGTATTAACTCTTCCAAATTAGTTAATTCGCTAATGTTTGAGGGGATTGATTCTAGCTCGTTATGCGCTAACGATAAATAAGTTAAAGTTGTGAGCTGGCTGATATCATCAGGCACAGTCAATATTTTATTCCTGAATAACCGTAGCTCTTTCAGTTTTTTACATCTGAACAATGATGGAGGCAAGAATGTAATTTGATTATTACTAAGATCTAGCTCTTCCAAATTGGGGAACTGATCTAAAACATCAGGAATACTATCCAACTCACGGTAGGTGATCTTAATTTTTTTCACATAACGTTTTTCTGCCAGTGCCTTTGTCCAATTACGATAGACTCCTGATGAAGCAAACCCCGGCTGCACCATCAACATAATCGCCAATATGGTAGTTGTATACCTCATATCAATATATTAAAGTTACGAAGACATAAACACACTATTGTCATAAGAACTGTGTTTATAGTATATATAGGAGTATGTTAAAATTAGCAGAACACATCATCAACTATAATATTTTTGTAGCTTGCCTGTTACAATTTTATAATTGCTTGTTCGCATGAAGAGTTTATTAAAGAAATCGAAGATGTTTTTTGCCGGCGTTGCTGTTGCCGGATGCTTTTTCTTATTTATACAAGCCAGAGATAAAGACTCCTACTTTGAAATATCTAAAAACCTGGACATATTCAACTCAATATTTAAAGAGTTAAATACTTACTATGTAGATCCAATTGAACCGGGTAGCCTGATGAAGCAAGGTATAGACCAAATGCTGAACAACTTAGACCCATATACAAACTACATCACCGAATCTGACATTGAAGAATATCAGTTTCAAACTACAGGTAAATATGGTGGTATTGGTACTACCATGCGCAAAAAAGGAGATAGCATTTTCGTTGCTGAGGTATATGAATTTAGCCCGGCGTACAATGCAGGGTTACACCCTGGCGACCTGATTTTAACAATAGACGACCAATCAACAAAAAACAAAAGCATTAGTGATATAAGCATGCTGCTGAAAGGGTCTCCTGGCACACAAATCACAATGAAAGTGCACGATGCCTATACCGGATTAGAGTCTACAAAAACTATTACAAGAGGAGAGATAGAGCTCTCGAGTGTCCCATTTGCAGGATTCGTTGGCTCACAAAAGAATATAGCTTATGTTAAGCTTACACAATTTACACCAAACTGTAGCAGGCTGGTTAAAGCCTCTTTAGACAGCTTAAAGAAGCTAAACCCCAAGCTAGGCGGTGTGGTGCTTGATTTAAGAAACAATCCGGGAGGGTTACTAAATGAGGCTGTAAACATATGTAACCTATTTGTTGATAGAGGACAATTAATAGTAAGCACTAAAGGCAAGCTAAAAGAGTGGGAACAAGATTTCAAAACATTTCAACAACCATGGGATCTTGAAATACCTGTAACCATATTGATCAACAGCTCTTCTGCATCAGCATCAGAAATTGTAGCCGGCACACTGCAAGACCTTGACAGAGGTGTTGTAATTGGTGAAAGATCTTACGGTAAAGGCCTGGTGCAAACCACGAGACCTTTAGGTTATAACGCACGCTTAAAACTCACTACTGCCAAATATTATACCCCAAGTGGTAGATGTATACAGGCATTGGACTATACACACAGAAATGCAGATGGTAGTGTAGGTGAGATACCCGACTCGCTTAAAAAAGAGTATGCCACAAAAAATGGACGTAAAGTACTTAGTGGCGGGGGCGTAGAGCCGGATGTACTGGTAAAGAATGAACAGATAAGCACACTGGCAATTACATTATACTTTAAAAACTACTTCTTCGACTTTGCAACAGATTATGCTAAAAAGCATAAAGAAATTGCACCGGCGGGTACTTTTAGTATTAGTGATGCAGAATTCTCTGCTTTTACAAAATGGCTCGAGAATAAAGATTACTCTTACAAAACCGCTACAGAAATAACATTAGATACATTGAAAAGTGTTGCCACCAGAGAAAAATATTACGCACAAATTGAGGATGAGTTCAAGGAACTAAAAGACAAGCTATCTCACGACAAAAAACAAGACCTGATCAAGCATAAAGACGAAGTTTCTAAACGTTTAGAAAACGAAATAATATCTCGTTACTACTATATACGTGGCAGAATAGAACATAATTTGAGGTACGACCCTGAGTTAGACAGAGCAACAGCATTAATACAAAGTAGCAACGAATACAGCAGTATATTGAAACCTTAATTTTGTTTCCATTGTTGTAGCTGCTCGGCAATCTTACGATCATTACTTAGGCGCGGTACTTTATTTTGTCCGCCCAATTTGCCTTGAGACTTCATATAAGAAATGAATGCATGATTTTGCATGCGGGTTATTCTTAATGGCTGCAAAATTCCTCCGCCAATAAGGTCTTCGTAATAGCTATTCTTGTTTCTTAAGTGGTTGTCTACTGCTTTTGCAAAAGCACTCATGTCTTCGGGTTCTCTCTCAAACTCCACAAACCATTCGTGGTAAGAAGAGCCTTCTCCGCCATCTATCATTGGTGCAACTGTAAACTCTGTTATGTGTGCATGGTGCTCCTCTGCAGCTTTTAGCATAGAGTATTCAACCTCCTCACCTATAACATGTTCACCAAATGCAGAGATAAAGTGCTTGGTTCTGCCTGAAACAACCAGTCTATATGGATCAGTACTAACGAAACGAACAGTATCACCAATATTATACCCCCACAGCCCTGCATTGCTATTGATGATCAAAGCATAGTTTTCGCCGACCTTTACATCCTCTAATGACAATCGAGTAGGATTTTCATTGAATATCTCTCCTGCAGGTACAAACTCGAAGAAAATACCCGAATTGGTATTTAATAATAGCCCTTCCTCGTCCAAAGTATCTTGAAACGCAAAAAAGCCCTCAGACGCAGGGAAGGTCTCTAACATATCAACATGCTCACCAAGGCTTTTTAACATCGGTGCACGATATGGCTCAAAGTTAACACCACCCTGTACTATTACCTGTAAATTAGGAAACAATGACTTTATAGAAGACTTACCCGACTTTTCCAACAACCAGTCAAAATACATTTGTACCCATGGTGGTATCCCGCTGATCAACCTCATGTCCTTATTGATCGTCTCCTCTACTACTTTACCAAGCTTTGTTTCCCAGTCTTCAATACAATTAGTTTCGTAGGTTGGCAGCTGGTTACCTCTTAAATACCCTGGCACAAAATGGTTCACAATGCCACTTAACCTACCGGTAGGTATGCCTGCTACTCTTTCTAACACAGGGGAACCTGAAAGAAATATCATTTTACCATCAGCAAATGCAGTATTGCCACTTTCTACCATATAACACAATAATGCATTGCGAGCGGTATCTATATGATTATGTATGGATTGCTTAGATATAGGTATGTACTTTGCTCCGCTGGTTGTGCCAGATGTTTTAGCAAAGTACATAGGCTTACCCTTCCATAGTACATTTTGCTGACCTGCTTTTATTTTCTCTATATATGTGCTGATCTGCTCATAATCCCTAACGGGTATAGCCCGCCTAAACTCTTCATAAGTATTGATACTACCAAAATCGTGGTCTTTGCCGAAAGTTGTCTTAGCCGCATTCTTGATCAGGTATTGCATTATGTTTTGCTGATCTTTCACAGCTGTATTCATTTCTTTCCTTATGCGGCTATGAATGAATGAAGCAAAAGGCTTTGCAAGAAAAGATTTGATCTTGGGCATAATAATAATTGGGGTACGAAGGTAAAGCTTTTGCATACTATTACTAAACATGCAAAACGTTAAGAATCATATATTAACCACCTATAACGTGTACACAATAACAAATAATAAAAAAAATTGCTGGAAATGGGAAAAGTATATTAACTTTGCGCGAAATATTTTAGGAGCATTATGTTTGCAATAGTAAATATAGCGGGACAGCAGTTTAAAGTTCAGAAAGATGACGAATTGTTCGTACACCGCCTTGAAGGTAATGTTGGTGATAACGTAGAATTTTCTGACGTGTTGATGACCGGCAATGAAGGGAATATAGATTTGAACTCTTCTGTAAAAGTGAAAGCTGAAATAGTTGATCATTTACAAGGTGACAAAGTGATTGTTTTCAAAAAGAAACGTCGTAAGGGTTACCAAAAGTCAAATGGTCACCGTCAACAATTGACGAAGATCAAAATCAGTGATGTAGCTTAAATTATTTTTTACTAAATTCGTTAAATAGAGATATAAAAAATGGCACACAAAAAAGGTGAAGGTAGTGTAAAGAACGGTCGCGACTCGCGAAGTAAACGCCTTGGTGTAAAGATCTATGGTGGACAGCCTGCTATTGCAGGAAATATCATCGTTCGCCAACGTGGTACTGTATATCACCCAAGTGATAATGTAGGCATCGGTAAAGATTTTACCCTTTTTGCGTTAAAAGACGGTATTGTAGAGTATCGTAAAACTCGTACCAAGACTTTGGTATCGGTAAAAGATAATAACGAAGTCGCTCAAGCCTAACCCCTTGGCGACTTTTTGTTTATAAGGCTTTTTTTAACCCTTAAATTCACACGGTTATGGCAATTAAAAAAGCAGCCAAAAAAAAGGCAGCCCCTAAAAAAAAGGCGGCTCCTAAAAAAGCAGCTCCTAAGAAAAAGGTAGCAGCTAAGAAAAAGGCAGCCCCTAAAAAGAAGGCGGCAGCTAAAAAAGCAGCTCCTAAAAGAAAGGTAGCAGCTAAAAAGAAAGCAGCTCCTAAGAAAAAAGTAGCAGCTAAAAAGAAAGCGGCTCCTAAGAAAAAGGCAGCCCCTAAAAAGAAAGCAGCTCCTAAGAAAAAGGCAGCCCCTAAAAAGAAAGCGGCTCCTAAGAAAAAGGCAGCCCCTAAAAAGAAGGCGGCTCCTAAGAAAAAGGCAGCCCCTAAAAAGAAAGCGGCTCCTAAGAAAAAGGCAGCCCCTAAAAAGAAAGCAGCTCCTAAGAAAAAGGCAGCCCCTAAAAAGAAAGCGGCTCCTAAGAAAGCAGCAGCTAAGAAAAGCTAAGAATAATTTTAAGACTAAAAGACTAAGAGGTTGTTTACACAGCCTCTTTTTTATTATATGGATTATACTAAACAGTGTGTCTTATTAATTAACAAGTAAAACCGTTAGTTTTGCAGGCCAAATCAAGGGATTATGGATCACGAAGAACGAAATGAAAAGAATAAAGGGTATGCCGCACTAAAAGGTGCATTGCAAATGGGTATTGCTACTCTATACATTGCACTTGGTTTTTGGACGTTATATACCAAAATGTTCATTTCTTTTGAAATGTCTACTGTAATGGCATACGTAGTTGGTTGCCTTTTGGTAATGTATGGTGGTTTCAGGTTCTGGAGAGGTTGGATTATACTACGGAATAAAGGCTAATTACACACAGTGCTACAGTTTTGTCTGTGTGCTGTTAAATTATTGTTACAAGACAAGTGAACATCATAGATTTTTTTAAAATATTACCTAAAATTGCGCCCATGAATTGGAGCAGGTTAACGACGTTGTTGGGCCTTTTTGTAGTTATTGCATCAGGATGTAAAGATGATAGACCCAAACATACTGATACGGTATCTAGTGGTCATTTAGACATTCTTGTAGATGAAAGCTATCGTCCGATAATTGAAGAGCAAATCAAGGTTTTTGATAGCAGCTTCCCTAAAGCAGAAATTAATGCGGTGTACCGACCTGAGGCTGAATGTATTAATCAGTTTCTAAACGATACCGTTAAGTTTATCATGATCACTCGTGAGCTCAGTAAAGATGAGAAAGAAGTGCTTGCCGCGAAGAAAGTTGTTACCACGTCGCTGGCTGTTGCAAAAGATGCTGTTGCAATTATTATAAACAAGAATGCCACAGATAGTGTATTTGGACTAAATGAGCTAAAAGGCATTTTAACAGGAGAATACAACAAACCATATACTGTAGTTTTCGACAACCAGGGATCTAGTACACTAAGATATATGAGAGACTCTTTGATTCCGGGAGAGAAAATGAGAGATGATATTTATGCAGCAAATGGTAATGATTCTGTCATAAATTATGTAAGCAATAATCCAAATGCAATTGGCTTTATCGGGGTTAGCAACATTAGTGATTTTAGCGATCCGGAAGGGCTGGCTTTTATAAATAATGTTAAAGTTGCAGGCATATACAACGACAGCTTAGAGAAGGTATATAAGCCTTACCAGGCTTGGATTGCAGCTGATTTATACCCGCTTACACGTAAGCTATATTACATTCACAAGGAAACTTATCG
Source organism: Bacteroidia bacterium (assembly GCA_030429205.1). Lineage (GTDB taxonomy): Bacteria > Bacteroidota > Bacteroidia > Chitinophagales > Chitinophagaceae > UBA5543. The sequence continues at coordinate 910,613 of JAUICZ010000001.1, read as the reverse complement.
CGGACTTGGAACAGGTTTTGCATTATTCTTGAAAAAAGACAGAGGTCAGCTCATCTTTAAACAAGCCAGGCTTTTCCCAACGAAAGTGAATGTAGTTTTTAGAGGTGCTGAGGTAAATAATAAATAGATAGAACAAAACGTATAATATATATTAAGTAAAGACTGGTTACAGTAATGAGTATGAAAAAGATAATCGTAACGATGACAGCCCTTGTAATGACACTTAATGTCATGGCACAATCATTACAGGATGGTATTAAAATGTATAACTACGAGAAGTACCAAACTGCAAAAGGGATATTACAACCTCTAGCAGGTTCTGATGCTGCTGCAAACTATTACCTAGGCTTATGCGAGTTGGCTTTAGGCAACACAAAACAAGCAGGTATACTATTCGCAAAATACCCGGAAGATTTTGCAAATATCAGCGGTACTGTACGTATCAAATTTATATCTGCGGGTGCTAATGAAGGCATGACTGCTGCAAGAGCACTAGCAGACATGGGTAAACGTAAAGATTACTTACAGAAAAAGTTTGCCGCAGATGCTGTAACATACAGCGACGGTGGTGATAAACAACAAGCTGTTGATTGGTATAAAGAAGTGATGGAAAAAATGGTTACTACAGAGATACTTGTAGCAACGGGTGATGCGTATCAGCAACTAAGCTCTGGTGGTGGTGAAGCCATGAACAACTACGAAGCTGCTGTAGCCAAAGATCCTAACAGCTCTTTAGCCTACTCTAGAATAGGTAAGTTATGGTACAACGCTAAAAACTATGAGCTTGCTTTGGAAAACTGGGAGAAAGCTAAAAATGCAGATCCTGAAAATCCACTTCCATATCGCGACCTTGCAGACGCTTATACATACGTAGGTAAATACCAGCAAGCTAAAGAGAACCTGGAAAAGTACATGCAATACTCAGACAAATCTGACAAGGACTTAATACGTTATGCAGAAATTCAATACTTAGCAAAAGAGCACGACCAGGCAATTAAAACAATTAATAACTTGATGAAGAAAGGTATTATGCAACCTAACTTCTACGGTATACTTGGTTACAGCTACCTGGAGAAGAAAGATTCTGCAAGCCATGCAAAAGCACTGGAAAACATCAAAACATACTTCAGTAAGCAAGATCCTAAGAAGATCTATACGCTGGATTATTTGAACCTTGGCCGTGCAGAAATGAAAAACGGTAATATGGACGAGGCAAATGCTGCTTTCAATAAGGCACTTAACTTAGACAGCACTGATAACAAAATTGACACTTACCGTGAAATTGCTGAATCTTTCAAAACAGAGAAAGTATGGTTAAAAGCCGGTGGTTGGTATGAAAAAATCCTAAACGATTACGCGGATTTAGCAACACCAAACGATTATTTCTGGGGTGGATATTGTTACCTTGTTGGTAGTAATGAGTACAAAGATGATTCAGTTAAGTATGATGAGATCTTGCACCACGCAGATACTTTATACGGTAGCATGATAGCAAAACACCCGGAACAACCATCTGGTTTTTATTGGAGAGGTCGTGTAAATACTGCACTTGACCCTAAAGGAGAATCAGGACTTGCATCTCCTTATTTCAAACAATGGTTAGAAATGGAAGTAGAGGGCGCTAAAAAATCTGATAAAGATAAAATGATTGCTTACCAATACTTAGCACTAACTAATTATAACAATGAAGATTGTGAGCAAACACAAGCTTATTGCGATAAGATATTTGAAATAGATGAAGAAAATGCTCTTGCTAAACAATTGAAAGAATATTGCGAAGGCAAGTAATACAACATTATATAAAAATAAGAGGGCTGCATTTGCAGCCCTCTTATTTTTTACTGAAACCAAAATCTACTCTGTAATAGAATAGTGGTAAAAAACCTAATTGATATTGTGTAATAAATGGATATTGCCCCTGTGCAGCTAAATCGTGATTATAAGTAAGTGATAGCACATTTCTTGTATTCAATATATTAACAAGGTCCAGTGCTACTTCATGAGTGAGCTTTTTACCATTAATACGTACCCCTAGTTTCAAATCGGCACGAAAATAATCTTTGAATTGCTCTGTATTCCGCAATGAATCTACAGCTACATAATCGGCAATAACATTAGACGCTGCAATGTCAGGAGGTGAATACAAACGACCACCTGTATATGTTATTTTAATTCCGGTTAACAGTGTGCTGTTCTGCCCAAGCTTATGTTCATACCCTCCTAACAAGTTTGTAGCAAAACGACCATTATAATCTGTATTACGATATACTCCATCGTTGCCTTTTGCTTTCGAATCGAATAATGCTCCTGAAAACATAAGATAATATCCTTTTGAAAAACCTTTTTCAAGCGTTAACTCTAAACCATAGTTATACCCGGTTCCTTTATTCACCAATGCACCCGGAAATATTCTTGAAAAAGAGGCTCCTTGGTTTAGTCCTGAAAAAGATGACCCAACTCTTGTTTCTATCGGTACATTAAACAAGTACTGATAATATACTTCTGACCTTAACTTTAATACACTAGAAAAAATATGCTCATAACCGGCAACTGCGTGATGACTCCTCGTAAAGTCCATATTATAATTGTGCATTACGGATGGAGGATTTTGAGGCTGATGGGCGAAGTACTGATATATGGGTTGCATTTGACTATGCAAACCATACCCTAAGCTGATAATGTTTGTGTTGCCTGCCCTCCACTTTAATGCGGCTCTCGGCTCGATAGCTTTCGATTGGTTGTGTGTTAAGTACTGGCCGTGTATACCTGCCGTGATAGTTAACTTATCAGTTGGTCTGTACTTGTGCTGAATATATACTTGCGACAGGTTAGTACCTCCTTTAAAGTCTACCCTATGCTGCCAGGTTTGTAGTGTTGGTGGGTACTGCCTGCTACTATCGTACATGTTTAAGAAGTAATAGTTATTGACGATACCCAGTTTTATAGTATGTCTGTTGGAAAGCTTTTTGTTAACAAACCAGTGTGCAACGGTGGTGTTTGTTTTAAAGCTATAATCAAGGATTCTTTTCAGGGAATCAACTTCATAACTAGCATTCCTAAAAACCTTATCATGTGTTGCTGCTATTTTATTTGCAGTTTGTGCTACGGTTAATTTAGTGTAGGTTTTATTATTGATGATGTAGCTAATTGAGGTACCCAATAAACCTGTATTTGAACCAAAGTATTGATCTCTATCAGACTCCCCGTATAATTCTTCAGGCTGCTCTGTTTGGTTGCTGACAATAAGGTCTATATCACTCAAACCACCAATGCCAAAAAATGACAGGTTTGCCTTCTTACCTATTGGGAAGTTCAACTTGAGTGCTGCATCCTGATAGTTTGGTACAGAGTTAGTACCTATTTTGATGTTTAACCCTTCAAATAGTTTTAGCGTGGAGTACCTATATGTAAATAAAAAGGAAGAGCCTTTTTTCTTAGCGATAGGACCTTCTGCAGCTACCTCTGTTCCTAAAAAACCCAGCTGTGCAGTAAACTCATACCTATCATTATTACCATTGCGTAACCGCAGATCAAAAACACCTGCCGTAGAGTTACCATAAGATGCAGGAAATGCACCTGTAAAGAAATCACTATTAGCCAGCGTTTTATTATTGAGCATCGTTACAGGCCCGCCTGATGTTCCCGACACAGCAAAATGGTTAGGATTCGGGATATCAACTCCTTCTAATCGCCACAAAACACCTTGTGGAGAGTTACCTCGTACAACAATATCATTCCTTGAATCGTCTGCACCTAACACCCCTGCAAAGTTTGACGCCATTCTTGCCGGGTCAGCTCTGCTACCTGCATACCTTTCTGTTTCTTGTACATCAAATGTTTTTGCACTGATCATAGCCATTTCGTTAATATGCTCTCTTCTGTCTTTTACTACTACCTCGTTTAATTTAGTAGCAGACTCTTCCAAATGTATATTAAGTAATACCTCTTTTGCAGACGTCACTAAAACACCCTGCATCGTTACACTGTTGTATCCTATATAAGAAACTTGAATAGTATGTTTACCTACCGGCACTTGTTCTATTAAAAATGATCCATTTTCATCCGTTACTGCCCCCATTACATCCTCCAGATCAATAACAGCGACAGCTACGCCAATAAGTGGTACATGAGACTCCTTATCTATCACCTTTCCCTTTATGTCTTGCGTATACTGTGCCGAGGCAACTGCTGTGCATAATAGCATCGTAATCAGTAATAAGTATCTGCATATCATATTATTAAACTTACTCTGTTTTAGCGAAAAACAATATATCTCGTGTTACTACATTAAATAACCCCAGCCGTAAATAGATAAAAATGCGATTAAAAACATATAAAATATGACTATTTATGTGTAATTTTCTTAAACCTATTTAGGTTTCATTAGTCTTTTCAGTATAAATATTTACGGCTATGGGTAAAGCAAATCGTCGCGAGTTTTTCGAGGAGTTCATCGCTGCCTCTGCAGAAAAACAAATACCGCCTGCAGACGACTCGATTTATAATCAATATGCGAATAAAGAAAGGCCGCGTGGTTTAAGTAAAACTACCGGTACACTCAATAAGTACACAGGTACTTGGAGCGACGATCAGATCATCCATTTGCTAAGGCGTACTATGTTCGGCGTCAGGTATGAAGATGTTGTGGACTTGAGAACAATGACTATGGAGCAAGCTGTAGATGAGCTATTGGCTCAACAAACTACTCCGGCTCCGCCACTCAACAATTACAACACCTCTACTTATACAGACCCTACAGGCGTTAAACTAGACCAAACATGGGTTAATGCCCCTTATGGAGATAGCACTGTAAATGCTAAAAGGCGCTTGTCTATGACCAACTGGTGGATAGGTAACATGATCTACCAACCGCAAAGACGCATTACAGAAAAAATGGTATACTTCTGGCACAATCATTTTGCAACAGAAGCAAATGTTGTGGCTTATGCACACATGATGTATAACCACCACAACATACTACGCGATAATGCTCTGGGGAATTTTAAAACATTAGTAAAAGAGATAACGCTAGACCCTGCTATGTTGCGTTATTTAAACGGATACCTGAATACAAAAACAGCACCTGATGAAAACTATGCTCGTGAACTGTTTGAGTTATTCACGCTAGGTAAAAATTACAAGCCCATATATATAGAAGACGATATTAAGGCTGCAGCTAAAATACTAACCGGTTGGAGGTACAGAACAACCAACTGGACCAGTTACTTTAACTCAAACCTACACGATGCTTCTGATAAAAAATTCTCGTCTTTCTTTGGCAATAAAACCATCTATGGCAAACCGGGGTCTGATGGTGCAAAAGAAACAGATGAGTTGATCGACATGATCTTTACCAAGCAAGAAGCTGCAAAGTTTATTGTAAGAAAGCTTTACCGCTTTTTTGTGTACTACGATATAGACAATACTACCGAATACGCCATTATCGTACCATTAGCGCAACAACTGGTAGATAACGGATGGGAAATAAAACCAATTCTGGAACGACTATTGAAGAGTGAACATTTCTTTGATATGCTTAGTATGGATTGTTTCATACGTACACCACTAGACTATGTAGTAGGCACATTCAGAACATTTGATATTCAACTACCGGCGTGGTGGAAATCTGACAACAGGTACAAAGTATATAACTACCTGAGATATTACATGGGGCTGTTGGGAGGAGAACCCAACCAGCCTCCTAATGTTGCGGGATGGCCGGCGTTCTATCAAGAGCCCGACTATTATGAAAAGTGGATCAACTCCACCACTATGCCAAGACGGATGCAGTTTATGGATTTGATGCTCAACAACGGATTTAGTGCAGGTACAGGTACAGCTATTAAAATAGACCCGATGCATTTAGCTAAGAAGTTTTATAGTCCGGGTGATCCGAATCTATTAATTGACTTTTATGCTGACTTGCTTTTGGGTATAGGCATATCCAAAACACTCAAAGACTCTTACAAAGTAGCGAGCTTGCTATCATATCAAACACAGGATTACTATTGGACTAATGCATGGGCAGCATATATAGCCAGTGCGACAAATGCAAATACTAATACTGTACGTACACGCTTAGTAAGTTTACTAACAGACCTTACACACTTGGCAGAACACAATTTATGTTGATCATTAAAAACTGCAATTAGATGAAACGCAGAGATTTTTTGAAAGTAGGGCAGGCCGCAACGCTAGCCTATATGATAAACGGGAACCCCATTCATGCTTATGCAAGCAACCCGTTATTAGAGCTGTTGGCAAAACAAACTGCAGCGAATGGCCGTGTAATGGTTATGATACAGTTGAGCGGTGGTAATGATGGATTAAATACAGTTATTCCTATAGATAAATACAGTGCATTATCAAATGCCAGAGGTAATATACTTATACCTCAAAGCAAGGTTTTGTCATTGGCCAACACTACCGCAACGGGGCTACACCCTGCAATGGCAGGCGTAAGGGATATGTACAATAATGGTCTTGTAAATATTGTACAAGGTGTAGGTTACCCTGACCCCAACTTCTCGCACTTTCGTGCAACTGATATTTGGATGTCAGGATCGGACTCTAACCAGTACATAAATACAGGGTGGATAGGAAGGTTTTTAGATGAGCAATATCCAAACTTCCCCAACGGATACCCTAACCCTACAATGCCCGACCCTCTTGCAATACAAATTGGCTCCGGAGTATCATCTATGCTGCAAGGTACCAATGTAAATATGGGGCATGCTATTTCCAGTATCGATAGTTTTTACAATATTGTAAACGGAGTGGTAGACCCTGCACCTAATACACCTGCAGGCCATGAGCTTACGTTTATCAGATATATAAAACAACAAACCGAAACTTATACAAAAGCGATACAGGCTGCAGCACAAAAAGCAACAAATCAATCTTCGCTATGGCCAACAACTGCGAACAGACTTGCAGACCAGCTAAAGATCGTAGCGCGCCTTATAGCAGGCGGATTAAAAACGCCTATATATGTTGTTAACCTCGGTGGTTTTGACACTCACTCTCAACAAACAGACAATGTAGATACCACACTAGGAAACCATGCAAATTTGCTTGGCGATATCTCCGAAGCTGTAAATGCATTTTTTGATGATTGTGCGATCTTGAAAACCGACGACCGTGTAGCAGCAATGACCTTCTCTGAATTTGGACGAAGGATTAAAGCTAATGCCAGTGGTGGTACCGACCATGGAACTACTGCACCTGTAATGGTATTTGGTAAAGAGGTTAACCCGGGCTTAATCGGCTCTAACCCTTCTATACCTGCAAATGCGGCCGTTGGCGACAACCTGGCTTTACAGCACGATTACAGAACTGTATATGCGGCAGTGCTGGCAGACTGGTTCCAACTGGATGTTGCTACTATGGATAAAATACTCATGAAGAACTACTTCATACAACCAATATTTAAAAAGACCAACAATGTAGATGAAACAACTACATACGGTTCTGATGATATGTTGGGACAAAACTTCCCGAACCCGTTCTCTCGTTCAACAACAATAACATTTGGATCAGAAGGAGGTATGACCACCATTCAACTGTTTGATGTCAGCGGACGTTTAGTAAAAACAGTGCTGGATCAACCAATGGAAAAAGGGAAGCATTCTGTAACCATTAATAGAAACGGATTACCTGCAGGAACTTACTTCTATAAGTTAACGAATGGGAAAAATAAAAGCACGAAGCGTTTAATAGCAGTAGATTAATTTACCACTCAGAACGCCTCATTTTCTTTTTTAACGATTTAAAACGCTTAGCTTCTAAGCGTTTTTCTTTTGCTGCTGCCGGTATCTTTGTCAGCTTACGCTTCTTTGGGCGTGTTATCGCTTTTTCTACGAGGCGTAGCATTTTTTTTAGGGCACGCTCTTTATTATCTGCCTGCGACCTGGTTTCGCTGCACTTTACAATAAGGTAACTTTCTTTATTGATACGGTTAGCCAGCTTATCAATTATCCATATCTTCTCTTCAGGAGAAAAAGCAGCAGACTCGTCTACATTCCACCAAGCTTCAACAGCCGTTTCAACCTTGTTTACATGCTGACCACCCTTACCACCACTCCGCGATGTCTTGTAACTAACTTCTGAACTAAAATCTTTCATCTTTCCTTGTCTATAAAGTATCCATCCGCATAAAAGCAATTAATGTGCCAAAGGAAGATTTACTACTCCAACCCATGTTACATTTTCATTACCTCCTCTATTCCCAGTACAACTCTTCGAACATCCTATCCAGCTTAAAGAGCTTTCTATCTCGCATTTCTGCTTCTTCTTTCAAGTAAGCTTCATATTCCGTTTTGTCGCTAAAGGCTGTCCAGTTGCCAGTAAAAGTTGTGCCTTGTAGTTTCAGCTCCATTACTCCCACCTCTTCCTCAGTCATTACAAATGTGCCATCCTCTCTTCTTTCTACATCCAGCACAATAAATTCATCCATATCGTCAAAACGGTACATAGCTTCCCACTCGCAAACAGTCTCCGGGCAAGTACCTTTTATGAATCGCATATACAATTCAACCTTCATCTGTTTATCAAAGTATCCGGTGTAGAGCTTTCTGTCTACAATCTCTTTGTACATATCTTTCTCTTCTTCCTCCTCTTCATCATCGTACAGCTGGCTTACCTTGATATTACTTTTCCTGACACTGTCTTTCGCTGCCAATAAACTGTCCAGCGTTCCGTTTGCTTTCGCTATCAACAGCTTTCGCAACTCTATTTCCTCATCTCTTAGAGACTCTTCGTATTCGGCTACGTTGCTGGCCTGCAAAATGTTAATCACCCGGCCGCCATACCACTTACCATCCATCATAAAAATATCCTTGACAGCGATACCATATCGTATCCTTGTCAGCATATCTCTAATGAATATATAACCCTGCATTCTGATAGGTGCTATCAACTCAAATCCTATCAGCTCTCTGGGTAAGCGCTGTTTATCAAACTCGTATTTAGCAATCAATATATCGCCCCAATGTATGCCGGAGTCTGACCCTTTTTGTCTGACAAAGTCAAACTGGTCTACAATAGAGCTGTTCACCTCTGCATCAAACTCTCTTAAGTGCCTGATGTTACGCCTGAGGGTAAATATTCTTTGCAACTGATATGTATCTACAGTGCTGTACGTATATGCCAAGTCTCTCATTAGCTTCATTGTAGGGAACAATGCTACATACGAAGAGTCATCTGCAGTTTGCAAACTTATTATTATCTCTTTTGCCAGCTCTTTTTCTGAATCTTTTTGTGCAGTAGCTTGAAAACTAACGACAAAAGCTGCGACTACAACCACAACAAATTGTAAGAGCTTAAATCTCATAGTACTAAAAATACTAAATCTTAGCTCCAAGTAGAAACCGACATATCGAAAGTGATGTTAAAGGCTATAATAGCTCTAGCACCTTTTCAGGAGGACGCCCAATAACGGCTTTATCTCCTTTGATCAAAATAGGCCTTTCAATAAGAATGGGGTGCTCTGCAAATATCTTAAGCCACTCTCTTTTGGTACGCTTTTTATCTGCATAGTTTTCTTTGTAAAGCTTCTCTTTTGTACGAACTAACTCAATTGGTTGAACACCTAACTTCGTCAGCAGTTCAGACAACTCTTTTTGAGTAGGGGGATCTTTTACGTAAAGACGCAATTCAGGCTCAACACCATGCTCCTTTAATAAGTCTAATGTTTTCCTACTTGTACTACAGGTTGGTTTATGATACATTATATAGTCAGACATAATTATAGCTGTATTTCTTTCACATCATCCGCTATCACTAATCGTCCTGCGGTTTTTTCTTTTATTTCATCTACAGTTACACCGGGTGCATACTCTGTACACAAAAAACCATTTTCATTTATCTCGAATACGCCTAAGTCTGTTACTACCTTCGTTATACAATTAACACCTGTTAGCGGTAAAGTACATTTAGACAATAGCTTACTTTCTCCACTCCTGTTAGTATGCTGCATAGCTACGATTATGTTTTTAGCCGCAGCAACAAGGTCCATTGCTCCTCCCATGCCTTTTACCATCTTTCCCGGTATTTTCCAGTTGGCAATATCTCCATTATCAGCAACTTCCATTGCCCCCAGCACAGTAAGGTCTACTTTTCCTGCACGTATCATACCAAAGCTGGTAGCACTATCAAAAAACACCGACCCGGGTAATGTAGTAATGGTTTGTTTACCTGCATTAATCAAGTCTGCATCTTCTTCACCTTCATACGGAAAAGGCCCCATACCCAGCAAACCATTCTCACTTTGCAATTCTACTTCTATACCTTTTGGTATGTAGTTGGCTACCAAAGTTGGTATACCAATACCAAGGTTTACATAAAAACCGTCTTGTAACTCTTGCGCAATCCGCTGCGCTATTTGCTCTTTTGATAATGCCATGATTAATTTCTTTGTCTTACTGTACGTTGCTCAATTCTTTTCTCGTATTTCTCACCCTGGAATATTCTGTGTACATATATACCCGGTGTATGGATGAAGTTAGGGTCTAGCTCACCCGGCTCTACCAGCTCTTCTACCTCTGCAATAGTTATTTTACCTGCCATTGCCATCATCGGGTTAAAGTTGCGTGCTGTATCCTTGTATATCAAGTTGCCTGCTTTATCTCCTTTCCATGCTTTTACTATTGCAAAGTCAGAGTCAAATGCCTCTTCTAATAAATATTCTTTGCCGTTGAACTCGCGTGTCTCTTTTCCTTCTGCAACTTCTGTACCTACACCTGCTAACAAATAAACAGCAGGCATTCCATACCCAGCAGCCATTGCTCTGGTAGCTAATGTCCCCTGCGGTATCAAGTCCACCTCTAACTCTCCACTCAATAGCTGACGCTCAAACTCAGCGTTCTCACCCACATAAGATGATATCATTTTTTTCACCTGCTTACCTTGCAACATCAAACCTATACCAAAATCATCAACCCCTGCATTATTCGAAATACAAGTCAGGTTATTGATACCTTTTCTTACTATTGCTGCAATACTATTTTCAGGAATACCACAAAGACCAAAACCACCCAACATGAGTGTCATGCCCGATTCGATATCTTTTACCGCCTCATCTGCGTTTGCTACTACTTTGTTCATTTGCTATAAATGTTTGTGCTAAAATAATGAATGTAATTTGAGTAGCATTATTCTAGCAATAAAAAGCCTGCTATATAATTCTGCTTATAATATATTTCTTATTGTTAAAACTGATTTCTTCATTCTCAGCTTTACCAAGAAGCATTTTCCCAATAGGGGATGAAGGAGAAATAACATAGAAAGTCTCATCATTACACACTGTTTTTCCGACACTTATGGATATGTAGAATGTGCCGTTATTTGTTTCAACAAGGCTGCCAATTACCACTTTTTCGCTGCTATTATCGGGGTTGATACCTGTTAATACAGACAGGTCGCGTTGTGCTTTCTTTAACCTTTCCATATTCATGTTGATCTCTTGCTGCAGCATCTCACGAGCAGTTTCATACTTATCACCCATGCTGCTCTTAGTTTCATTTGCTGTAGCTTCTCTGGCTTCAGCTATTACTTTTTCAATAGAAGCAATGCTTTGCTCTAGTTGATTGATACAGAAACTATGTATTTGCAACTTAACGTCTTTCACAATGCTAAAATAAAAAAGCCCCGTGGAAACGGGGCTTGCATTAACTATAACAGATTATATTTTATCTCAAGAATAACATCTCACGATACTTAGGCAATGGCCATAGTTTATCATCCACTATCAATTCTAGCTTATCTACATGATAACGTATCGTATCGAAATATGGTTTTACATCGTTACAATATGCATCTGCCACTTTATGAGTATTCTCCAACTTGTTTGCCTTCTTCCTTGCCTCGATCATCTCTTCCACTTTTTCTTTTATCACCTGGATATGCTTATTAATGGTTTCGATGGTATCTATTTGCGCCTTAAATGTCTTTTTATCTAGGCCTATTTCCATCATACCTTTTACACTCTTTATCAATGTATTTTGATAATTAACAGTAGCCGGTAGAATATGGTTTGATGCAATGTAGCCTAACATACGTGCCTCGATCTGTATTTTCTTCACGTAATCTTCCAACATGATCTCTACACGTGCGCCCAACTCTCTTTCTGTATAGATACTGTTATTGGTAAACAACTCTTTTGCACCTTTTGTTTCGTATGCACGTAAAGCTTCCGGCGTAGTTTTCATATTACTTAAACCACGTTTTGCCGCTTCTTGCTCCCATGCCTCGCTGTAGTTATCTCCTTCAAAACGAATTTTCTTCGACTCGCTAATGTACCTTCTCAACACCTGCATGATAGCGATCTCTTTCTTGTCGCCGCCTTTGATAAGGTCATCTACGTCCGATTTAAACTGCTTTAACGTATCTGCCATGATAGTATTCATAACTACCATTGGCGATGCACAGTTTGCTTCTGAACCTACGGCACGGAACTCAAACTTATTGCCGGTAAATGCAAACGGGCTGGTACGGTTACGGTCTGTGTTATCTAATAACAGTTCAGGAATTTGCTTATGAATATCCAACTTCAATATCACTTCATCCTGCTCGTTAAATTTTTCTTTTACTCTCGATTCTACTGCATCTAATACCTCTGTAAGGTGCTTACCAATGTATACTGAAATGATCGCAGGTGGTGCTTCGTTAGCTCCCAAACGATGATCGTTACCTGCAGATGCAATAGCTGCACGCATTAAATCAGCATTATCATGTACTGCCTTTATTGTGTTTACAAAAAAGGTCAGGAACATCAGGTTGGTACGTGGGGTTTTACCCGGAGATAAAAGGTTGACACCAGTATCTGTACTCAAGCTCCAGTTATTGTGTTTACCGCTACCGTTTACACCATCAAATGGTTTTTCGTGCAATAAACATTGTAATTGGTGACGCTTAGCCACTTTTGCCATTAAGTCCATCAACATAGAGTTATGGTCTACAGCAATATTAGCTTCTTCATATATCGGTGCACACTCAAACTGTCCCGGTGCTACCTCATTATGACGAGTACGTAAAGGAATACCCAGTTTGTATGCCTCTTGCTCAAAGTCCTGCATGAACTCGAATACACGCTCCGGTATTGTACCAAAATAATGATCTTCTAACTGCTGCCCTTTTGCCGGAGCATGTCCAACCAATGTACGGCCACACATTACTACATCAGGACGAGCGTTTGCCATTTTCTCATCTATCACAAAATACTCTTGCTCCCAACCTAAAGTAGCTGCCACTTTAGATACATTCTTGTCGAAATAATGACAAACATCTACTGCAGCTTTATCTAAAGCGTCAATAGATTTAAGCAACGGTGCTTTATAGTCTAACGACTCACCGTTATAAGCAATAAATATAGTAGGGATACACAGTGTTTTACCGTATCCTGTTTCTATTATAAATGCAGGAGAAGAAGGATCCCATGCAGTATATCCACGAGCTTCGAAAGTGGCACGGATACCACCATTCGGGAAGCTGGATGCATCCGGCTCTTGTTGTATCAAAGCGTCACCATCAAAAACTTCTATCGCTGTACCATCACTTTTGATGGTAAAGAACGAATCGTGCTTTTCTGCTGTGCTACCTGTAAGTGGCTGAAACCAGTGCGTGAAGTGTGTTGCACCCATTCTTTCAGCCCAGGCTTTCATGCCAGATGCCACCTGATCTGCAATTTTACGCTCTATTTTCTGACCCGCCTTTATAGAAGCACTCAGGCTTTTGTACGCCTCATCGCTTAAATAAGTACGCATAGATTGCTCGCCAAATACATGGCTGCCAAAAATTTCGGTAACTCTCTTACCAGAGTAGTGTTTTACCTTTTTGCCTTCAACCATTAATAGGTCTTGTAATGCAGAATGACGTTGTGTGGACATTAAATTAAATTTTTTGCGAATTTAATAAATATCCTACCATTATCCTAAAAAAGAATAAATATTGTAACAATTATTTCATATTACATTTAAATAAAATTTATTAGAATTGGGGATGCATCACTTCTTCATGTACAATGTATGCACATGCAAAGTCTTGCCTAACAATGCCTTGCGATGATATTTGCAATTTAGGCGTAGTCAGCTCCAGCTTCACATCAAAATTATAGTGATATTCTTTTTTCCTGAAATCTTCAATAATCAAATGATCTACAAACTCCACACCACGGCGACCCTGCCATTTATATGCAGCCTCCTTAACACTCCAGGCTAATGTGATGAGTTTACTATCATCGTTAAAAAAAGACTGTTCTCTGTGCGACAAAAACTTATGCTGCAACTTTTCCATACGTGGGTGCCAGCACTGTATGTCTATACCTGCATCTACATACGGACTTACTACTGCCGCTACATATGGCCATGAATGAGATATAGAGAAGTAATATTCATCGTTCTTTACACGTGGTTTATCGTGCTCGTCTATTTCTATGTTCAATAAGGGGAAGTCGTTTTTCAGGTACTTCAACAAAAACCTGCCTGCCATCCTCTCTATTCTGCGCTTATCGTTTTTAATGTCAGAGGTGATGCCTGTACGTTCTGTAAAAAAACTTTCAGGCTCTTCTATTTTCCAAATAGCAGCTAAACTGTATTTATCGCTACTCCACTCTCTGAATAATGGCATGGTACAAAAATAGCAGTAAGTATGGGATATGCACAAATAATAAACATTACAGTATTGCTAAAACACGAGATGAGCTAATAGCTATTATATTTGCAAACATGATACTATCAGACAAGCGCATCCTGGAAGAAATGGAAAAAGGTACTATTAAGATCGACCCGTATAGTCGAGAAGACTTGGGTAGTAATAGTTATGATGTTCATTTAGGATCTACCCTTGCCACCTATCGCAACCATATACTGGATGCAAAAGAGCACAACCTGATAGATACTTTTGAAATACCTGAAGAGGGGTTTGTTCTCTATCCTCATATATTCTACTTGGGCGTAACTGCAGAATACACTGAAACACATGCTCATGTGCCTTTCTTAGAAGGTAAATCTTCTACAGGGCGTTTGGGTATAGATATACACGCTACTGCAGGTAAAGGAGATGTGGGCTTCTGCGGTAACTGGACATTAGAAATATCAGTTAAGCAGCCCGTAAAAGTATATGCAGGCATGCCTATCGGTCAGTTGATATACTTCCCTGTTGAAGGTGATATTGAAGTGGCTTACAACCAAAAGAAAAATGCAAAATACGGTAACCAGCCAAACAAACCGGTAGAAAGCATGATGTGGAAGAATAAGTTTTAAACTTACCTTCTGATCACCACTTTACTTATCTGTATCCCTTCTTCTGTATTCATTCTTAATGTGTACATACCATTTGGTAATGCTGATACATGAAGCTGGCCATTAAAATCAGTTTCTTTGGCTACTTGTTTTCCCATCAGGTCGTATACTTCTACCCAAGACACTGCCAAGCCTTTAATGTACACTACATCGCTGGCAGGTGAAGGGTAAACCAGAAGTTTATCTTTTTCTGCACCTGTGATACTATTCGGGTCGCGCATGTAAAATTTATGCTCGTAATCTTTACCCTCGTAGCTTACTTTGAATGTGTACACACCTGCAATACCTGTTGTAGCTATTTGTCTGGTCCAGTACCACCAAGATGCATTGTAAGCTTGGTTAGCGCTATGTGTCCACGTCTGTTCTACACTGTTATCAGGCCTTAATATTGAATAGGTACTTTGCTGTCCGTTCAGCTGATCGCTATAGAACGTAGCAAACACCACACTGCTACCTATATTAAACGTGTCTTTTGCGTTTATAATATCCGGGTTGGGGCAAGCTGTAAGTACCGGAGCAGCAGAACAGGTAATTAGTGTATTCACCTTACTTTCCCTATATGGTTTTTGGCTGTTCCATAAAGAGGCACTTGTGTTGCAAGAACCATTAAACGGGTCAACTACATTGCTTTTATCATCATGCAATTCAAAATGCAGGTGTGGTGCGGTAGAGCTACCCGAGCTACCTACTATGCCCAAAAACTCACCGGTTGCTACAGACTGACCTACAGTTTTGCTGGTCAGCGAGTTTTTCTTCATATGGCCGTACCATGCTACACTTCCGTCGCTATGTTCTATATATACCGCATTCCACTGATCGTTATTGAAAGCACAATTTTTATCGAAGCTACCATCATGTTTTGCCAGGATCACACCAGGTGCTGCTGCTACAATTTCTGCCTGATTATTGTCCATCATATTGATGCTAAAAGGCCATAGAAATATATCTATACCACCATGATTATAGCCGGATGCCAGATCGTAAGTTCTGGAACCACAGTTATAGTCAAGTAATTGATTGGGGTAGTTCTTATCGAGATCTACAAAGTTGCTGACACCATAAATATTGTAATAGTTAAACCCTGATGCCTGCTTTATAGGCCAATCCAGTTTCGGGACTGTTGTTTTAGCAGCAGCTCTTTCTGATAGTATGCCTTGCTCTACCAACATTGCTCTACTTGCTTTCAACTCTTGCTCTATGGCTGCTTTTTGTTGGTCAGACACACAAATACCCGCAGGTATTTCATACGCACCGCCACCTTCAGGGCTATCGTATTGAGCTTGGGCAATAACTGTTGCCGTAATAAGTAATGCTGAGAGTAGTAGCTGTTTTTTCATAACGCCAGTATTTATAGTATACATAAAGATATACAATCATACACTACATCCTTAGGCACACCTGAATTAAAAATTAGTGATGTTCAGCTTTTGTTCCCCCTTATACTTAATGGGTATTGGTATCATTACACCTTTACCTGCTTTTACATGGCCTTTTAGCTCTACCGTCATGTTGTTATTCAGCAAGATATCTAATGCACTGGGCAGTGCTTTTTTTATGTCGATATCCATGTTCGCCGTTAGTACAAAGGTATCTTCTGCGGGTACTTCGTATGTATCTTCCATTTTGGCATTACCAATCAGTTTCTCGTTCAGATACAGATCTATATCCGCATCTTTCATCTTCATACCAAACTTGTTAGGGTTATAAAACTGAATATCCACTTCTGCCTTTGTATTTGAGCTCAACGTCTTAACACGTATTCCCTTCACATCCTGAAACTGAAGGTCTTGAGGATTACCACAAGAAGCCAGGAGAACAATTATAAATATGCTATATATATACTTCATATGCAGATGTAATATTAGTATAAACAATGCTAAAACGATGTAAAAACAATAATTCCCTACATTTGCATCTGTGACAAAGGTGGCGACAGCAAATACTAGTGTACAAACAGTACCGATTGAACGCATACTGGGGCAACAGGTGACTGTGCTTGACCGTATGCCTATACAGGTAAACAATTTTGTTACTGCTGAGTATATTGAAGTAAGCTACCCAGAGAATGCCTGGCCGGAAGAGCACGCACGCCTGAACTTATTCCCGATAGAGGACGGCAAATTCTACGTACACATCATGTACCTGCAAATAGACGACAAAGAAGAGTCTGGCAGGGTGTGCTGGATAGAATACAAGCCTAAATTCTTCGACCAGTATCCACTGGAAAGTATAGCTGCAGACATACCTTTTAAGTTTGATAAGGTTTCAGAACAACAGTTTAATATCTGTACCAACAGTACTGCGTTACTAGACCAATTGTTGCACACAAAAGCTGAGCCTAGTGCATTTGCAAGAATCTTACAACAAACAGAAGTGGCAACACAACTCTTCCGCAGAGCGATGGAGTGTATTGTAATGCCATTCACCGTTTGCCCCGTGCCGGCATGTAGCTTTTTAGCTAATGAGCACGAGCACAGTAAGATCATTGAAGCACAGCATGTCATAAAAGGGCGTTTAGACAGTCCATTAACCATTAAGGAGCTTTCTCGTAAAGTAGCCATGAACGAGTGTTACCTGAAAAAAGGGTTTAAAGCACTCACCGGTAAAACCATACACCAATACACACAAGAGTTGCGCATAGCCAAGGCAACAGAGCTACTGAATGAAAAAGGACTATCTGTTTCTGACGTTGCAAACGAACTGGGTTATAGCAGCATCTCTCACTTCAGCACTGCTTTTAAAAGAGCAACAGGTACTAAGCCTTGCGAGTTGTTGAAGTAATTACTTTAGATATTTACCGATAAAAGGGAAGTTTTTCATTTCGGCACGTTCTTGCCTGATGACATATGCCATGTACGCAACGAATAAAACTGCACCTGTTGCTAAACGTGCAAATACACTGTCAGGGAAAGCCTTATTACAGATACCCCAATATGCAGCGTAAAAGAGCAACATAACAGCCAGATAACCTGCTATTTTCTTAATGTTATAAGGAATAGGATAATGCCTTTGCCCCCAAAAGTAAGACAGTAACATCATGACACCGAAGCATAATAATAAGCCCCACGCACAAGCAGCATAACCCCACACGGGTATTAGTGAGTAATTGAAAACAACTGTAACCGCCGTACCTATAAATGTGATATACGTACCGTACAATGTTTTATCCGTCAGTTTGAACCAGATATTCAGGTTGTTGTAAATACCCAAAAAGACAAAGGCCATCAACAATACCGGTACCAGATCCAGCGATACACGATACTCTTCAGAAATAAAGTACTTCCATATATCCATGAACAGTACCACGTTTAAGAACATCAATGCCATTACGATCACAAACCATTTCATCACACGTGCATAGGTTTGCCTGGCATCTTTTTCCTGAGCAATAGAAAAGAAGAACGGCTCCCCCGCCAGCCTGAATGCCTGTATCGCCAGCTTGATCATGATCGCCAGCTTGAGTGTAGCACCGTAAAGCGCCAGCTGTTTTGTGGTTTCCTGCTCCCCTTTGGGATATATTTTTTTGAAGATGGTGATGTTCAGCTGCTCATTTGCTGTACCTGCCAAACCCGTAATAAGTATAGGCAACCCATACTTCAATACACGTTTGTAAACATCTCTGTTTATAACAGGTTTAAACTGCAGCAATTCTTTAGAGAGTAATATCAGCGTAAGCAACGCCTGCAATACATTGGCAAATAATATAAAGCCCAGCCCCCAGTATTTGTTGTAGAAATCTGCGAACCAACCATCAGGGTTATTATTCGCTATCTGCTCGCCACCACTGAACAACAGCATAATAGTACCTACAAACAGTATAATACCCGCAACTTTTGTAAAGGCATATTTGCGTGGCCTGTTCTCTTGCCTCAACCTCGCATAAGGCAATGCACTTACTGCATCTAACCCAAGTATGGCTGCTATCCACCCTACATACTCTTTATGTTCATGCAGATCTAAAAAACCTGCAACGGGGTCTCTCAACAGTAATATAGTGATGGTAAAAATGACTGTGGTCAGCAATACAGATGTTACCTGTGTGCTGTATAGCTTCTGCTTATCTTCTGTACTGCTAAAGCGGAAAAACGTGGTTTCCATACCATAGGTGTACACAATATTTAAAAACGGAAATACCGAATAGATAAATGTATACAACCCATACTCAATAAGCCCCTTGTCGCCAATGAGCGTATAAGTGATGTATGGAGTTAACAGAAGTGTGAGTAAGCGCGCAGCAATATTGCTGACACCGTACCACATTGTTTGCCCTGCTAATTTTTTAAGTGAAGCCAATGAGATTTAGGATGTTAGACCACAAAATACAACAACCCTGCCAAGACTGGTAAACTTACTCGATCGTCCAGGTTTCTTTACCTCTCAATATCTTGTCCAGATCGCCTTTGCCTTTCGTTGCAATAGCTTCCTCCACCTGTAAATTCAGCGCATCTTCGTAAGTAGGTCTTTCTGTTTCAAAGAACACACCTACCGGTCTCGGGAAGTGCCCCTCTTGTTTCGGATCGTCAAAAAAGCGGGTGAGTATCTGTGCTTTATAAAAATCTTTTTCGTCGTGTATCCAAAGGTCATCTTTACTTGCGCCCTCTTCCAGATCAACAATCACAGGTTTGTAGCCGTCCAGCTTAATGCCTTTGCTACCATCTTTACCATATACCAGTGGTTGCCCCTGCTCTAAGAACAATACCTCATCTGTTTTTGTACCCTTATCGGTATAGGTGAAAAATGCCCCATCGTTAAAGATGTTACAGTTTTGGTAGATCTCTAAGAAAGATGCACCATGGTGGGCGTTAGACCTCAACAACATTTCTTGCAAGTGCTTCGGATCCCTGTCCATACTACGTGCAATAAATGAAGCATCTGCCCCCATAGCCAATGCCAATGGGTTAAACGGATGGTCTACACTACCAAACGGTGTACTCTTGGTTACTTTATGTTCTTCTGATGTTGGAGAATACTGCCCTTTGGTCAACCCGTATATCTGGTTGTTGAACAGCAGTACATTCACATCAAAATTTCTACGCAGTAAATGAATGGTATGATTACCGCCAATACTCAAGCCATCGCCATCACCCGTTACTATCCAAACACTCAGCTCTGGGCGGCTAGCCTTTAAGCCCGATGCAATAGCAGTAGCACGCCCGTGAATAGAGTGCATGCCATAAGTATTCATATAGTACGGGAAGCGAGAGCTACAACCAATACCCGAAATAATAGCAATATTCTCTCGAGGAATACCTGTTTTGGGTAAAATAGTTTGTACCTGCTTTAATATAGAATAATCGCCACAACCGGGGCACCAGCGCACCTCCTGATCGGTGGCAAAATCTTTTGCGGTAAGTTTTATTTCTTCCTGCTCGTTGTTAGTCGCTACGTCACTCATTTGTAAAAATATCATGCAAAATTACGGCTTTATAGCCAGTAAAAGAAACTTATACAACCCTATGACACTGTAAAAGTTATCATAATATAGTTTAGCTGCTTTGGGTACAATGAATACTGCAACGCCTGTTTCTACAGGCGTTTTTTTTGTCCATAATGTCCACTGTCCCAAAAGTGGGACGCGGGACGTTCCGAACCGTTCGTTCGTTCGAACGTTCGAACGGCTGTCCCGTCCTGAAAGCGGGGCATTTAAAACTGCCTTACCTGAAATCTACATTAAACCGCTCTGCGCTTTCTCCCCAATAACTATACAGCACTTTAGCTTCTATAGCATCTTTATGGATCAAGCCTATATATCTGCTATCAAGGGCATTATCCCTGTTATCGCCCAACAGATAGTAATGGTCTGCAGGAACAACAATATTCTTAAGTCTTATAGTATCATTAATATACCCTTCTTTATACTTATAAATACGGTGCTGATACCCGTTGGGTAACCTTTCTACATACTCTTGTATTTCTCTTCCGTCATAATCATCATTAAAACTCCCTATATATTGCGTATCACTACACACACCATCTATACACACAAAATTATTGATGATGTCTAATTTATCTCCCGGTACTGCTACTACCCGGTGTATCCACTTGCCTTGTCCTGTTGGCGATTCAAACACAACAAGATCTCCTGATTTTATCGGTTTACTGTCAAACGCCTCCTTATCCGCAATTAAATAATCACCAACATGTAAACCAGGTTCGTTGGCAGAAGATGCCGCCCGATAACTTTCTAAACCAAATAAAGAGCGTACATCGTAAACTAACAGAACACTAAAGTATACTACAATTACCAGCAGGTATATATACCATTTGTTATAGGGTTTTAGTATGTATTCTTTCTTTCCGGCTGCTTTTATTGTTGCAGATATCATGATGAACAACCTTAAAAGAACACTAATGATAACTAGCGATAATAGCCAATAAGCATTAGGCACCCCAATGGCAAAAGCAATAACCAGTATTAAAAACAATGAAAGAAAAAATACAATACCCTGCTTTAACTGCCCTATATACACATGCCCTAAGCCCGGCACTAATAACGATAAAAAGAAAGCAACAAAACTATTACGAGGGGTATGTTGAGTAGGGTTATTATTATCTCTAAGTTGTTCCATTACAACATGAAAATACGATAACAATTAATAACATCCGGCGTATACTTACCGTGATCTAAAGAGAGGCCGTTCGTTCGTTCGGATTCGAACGGGTATCGTTCTTTTGTCATTACGAGGAGCCTCACCTCGGGGTTGTAGTGACGCGAGGAAAAAGAGCGGCCGTTCGTTCGTTCGAATCCGAACGGCTGAACGTCCGGCGTCCAGAAAGTTGGACAGTGGACAGACTTCATTTTCCATTAATCTTATATGCTGTACCTTTATTGTATCTACAATCAAATAGTTATGAAGAAGTTAGTATACCCGTTAGCAGCAGTAGTTATATTAAGCCTGTCGGCATTTACCATGTTCAGTTCTATAGACTGGAAAGTTGCTGAGGGATATAACATCGAGTTCGACGGGAAAAATGCCAGCGGTACTTTTAGCAAACTACAGGGCGATATAAAATTTGATGCCAACAACCTGTCGGCCTCTAGCTTCAACATGACGGTAGACGTTGCGTCCATCAACACAGGCAACGGCATGAAGAACCGCCACGCTACCAGCGACAATTGGTTTGATGCAGAAAAATACCCGAACATCACTTTCGTTTCAGAAAAGATAAGCAAGGGCGACAAGGGGTATGTAGCCAGCGGAAAGCTCACCATACGCGATGTAACCAAAACGGTAGATATCCCTTTTTCTTTCAACAGCAACACTTTTAAAGGCAACTTGATGATACACCGCGTTGACTATGGGCTAGGTAGCACAAAAGGTATGCAGGGCAAGGGTGCCGGTAAAGATATTGAGGTGACCATCTCTGTACCGGTTACACAATAAACCAATATGAAAAAGGCATTACTACACGGCTTAACGGCAGGCATCTTCGCAACCATTGCAGCCATCGTATTTAATTCCATTTACTCGGAATTTATGTATGTGGACTATACGGCAGTAGTTAATACAGGATCTATCACAGGGGCTTGTATGTTTAGCTGCGTATTGGCATCTGTAGTTTATTTTCTACTCAGCAAATTCATGAAAAAGGGTGCCGATATACTGTTCAACATCCTTTTACTACTGGCAACTTTTGCCTCTTTCGCAGGGGCTTTTTCCATCAACCTGCCTTTGGATGTAGAAGCGCCTGAATTCTTTCTGGGACTGGCGATACCACTGCACTTATTCCCTGCATTGTTTTGGCTGGCAACCAAGCCGCTTTACTATAAGTAATCACTCCAACTGTTAAACAAACCTGTTGGTAAACCTAAAGTTAGGTTAAAGGCTTTCTATGCCTCAACTCTTAGTACAGTTTTTGACTTCATCGTTACGTAGCTACCTGAAAGTGTCAATCATGTAATCAAACCGTAATGAAAGTAAAAATGATCCTGCCTGCCCTGGCAGAAGCCGAGAGTCCGTTTTGGAGACCTATTAAGTATTCTTTGTTCCCACCGTTAGGGTTAGCTACGTTAGCCGCATACCTTGCTCCTGACGATGAAGTAGATTTACAAGACCAGCATGTAGAAAAGCTCAACCTGAATGACAACCCTGACCTTGTGGTGATACAGGTATACATCACCAATGCATACAGAGCATACCGTATTGCAGAACATTATAAAAAGAAGGGGGCTTATGTTGTACTGGGCGGCCTGCACGTTACCTCTCTGCCCGATGAAGCCATGCAATATGCCGACAGTATATTCATGGGACCGGGAGAAGAAACCTTTCCACAATTCTTACAAGACTTTAGAAATAAACAACCTAAGAAAATATACTTCTCCAAAATAAGAACGCTGGATAAAATACCGCCCATCCGACGTGACCTCATCAAACGTAACAGATACCTTGTACCCAACTCTATAGTAGTTACTCGTGGCTGTCCGCACCATTGCGACTTCTGTTACAAGGATGCTTTTTTTGAAGGCGGCAAATCCTTCTACACACAAGTGGTAGATGATGCTTTGGCAGAGATAGACCGACTGCCGGGCAGGCATTTGTATTTTCTGGACGACCACTTATTGGGCAACGCCAAGTTTGCAGCCTCTCTGTTCGAAGGGATGAAAGGCATGAACCGTGTTTTCCAGGGGGCAGCCACTGTCGATTCTATTCTTCGCGGAGACCTGATAGAAAAAGCCGCAGAAGCAGGGCTGAGAAGTTTGTTCGTGGGTTTTGAAACACTATCCCCTGCCAATCTGGTGCAGAGCAATAAAAAACAGAACTTGAAAAAAGACTACACCGAAGCCATCAACAGGCTCCACTCTCTAGGCATAATGATCAATGGCAGTTTTGTATTTGGACTGGACGATGACGACCCTGATGTATTTAAAAGAACGGTAGACTGGGGAGTGAACAATGCCATCACTACTTCCACTTACCATATACTCACACCATACCCGGGCACAAAGCTCTTTCAGGATATGCACGAGCAAGGGCGTATACTTACAAGGCAGTGGGACAAATACGATACCCGAACAGTAGTTTACAAAACCACAAAGCTCACAGCAGAGGAGTTAAAGTATGGGTACGATTGGGCGTATAAAGAATTTTATAGCTGGCAGAATATTTTCAAAGCCAGCATGCTGCACGAATCGCATAAACATAAACTGAAACATTTATTCTACTCAGGTGGCTGGAAGAAGTTTGAACCCGTTTGGAACTTCCTGATCAAAACAAAAAGCCTCAATAATATACTCCCAGTACTGGAATCTATACTTTCTAAAGTAAGATATATCAACAACGACAATGCTTTGGCAAAAGAGCTTCAAATAGTCAAATAAAACAAACGCCACGCTAAAGCGTGGCGTTCTCAATAATATTCTGTCAATAATTACTTTCTTTTCATCACTGCTTCTACCACTGCATCTATTCCCTGCATTATTCTGGCTGGGTACAAAGCCGATTTACTACAGGTAACTACTCCTCACTATCATACCAATTAAAAATACCCTTTTGCCGTCTCGGTGTAGATCATCGCGTTCATCCGCATTTTAAGCGCGTTTATTAATTTGCTCTTTGTCTTCATAAATAACAGTATTTAATTTACTCCTGAGCAAATCCTATCACGGAGGCCCCCGAAAATCCGATTAAGAGTAGGGATAAACATTCAAATCTTTTTATTATGAAAAAATTATTGTTAGCCGCAGTCTTATTTACTGCTATCTGCACATCCACAAATGCACAAACAACAAGCCTGACCATTACTAACAACACCAACTGCGATGTTTGGATAAAACTATATGGAGATCCCAACGGTGGCGGTTGCAACGGCAGTCACGAAAGTGATGGCATCCGAATACCTGCAATGAGTACTATCAATTATGCTAACCCTTTAGCATTACCAATGGTAAATCATAGTGTCATTCCGACGACGTCATTAGGAGCTACTGACCATTTTGTTTTTGCAGAATTATGGGATGCCGAACCTGCAAGTTGTCTCACTAATGTAGTAGGATATGTAGGTGAAGCTTGCAGCCCTCATCCTTCATCCAGCCCTGTGTACAATGTAAAAGACAACACTTGTAGTCCCTGTGGCAGTGTAACAGCTACATGGTCAGGCGGTATACTTACCTTTAACTAAACAAATACTAATTAAAAAGCCCCGAATGATCGGGGCTTTTTAATTATATAAATGTATTGAATTACTTTCTCTTCATCACCGCTTCTACAGCTGCAACAATATTGTCTTTGCTTAAGCCGTATTTGTTCAGCAGGTCAACAGGTTTTCCGCTCTCTCCAAAACTATCGTTCACAGCCACATACTCTTGCGGAGCAGGATTATTACGGCTCAACACCTGTGCTACGGCATCGCCCAAACCACCATTACGTTGGTGCTCTTCTGCTGTTACCACACAACCTGTTTTACTTACCGATTTGATGATCGCTTCTTCATCCAGCGGTTTGATGGTGTGCATATTGATCAACTCAACTGAAATACCTTTTTCTGCCAACTCTTTAGCTGCTTCAACAGAGTTCCACACCAGGTGACCACAAGCAATAATGGTTACATCTGTACCCTCTGCCATTACCTGTGCCTTACCTATCTGGAAATCTTGATTTTCATCTGTGAATATTGGCCAGCCCGGTCGTCCAAAGCGTAAGTAAACAGGCCCCTGATGTTCTGCCACTGCCATAGTAGCCAGTTTGGTTTGTGTATAGTCGCACGGTACTATTACCGTCATACCCGGTAACATCTTCATCATGCCTATATCTTCCAACACCTGATGCGTAGCACCATCCTCACCAAGAGTCAACCCTGCATGCGATGCACATATCTTTACATTCTTACCGCTGTAAGCTACAGACTGGCGTATCTGATCGTACACACGAGAGGTAGCAAAGTTGGCAAATGTAGTAGCGAAAGGTATTTTACCACCAATGGTCATACCCGCTGCCACACCTATCATATTCGCCTCTGCAA
Source organism: Bacteroidia bacterium (assembly GCA_030429205.1). Classification (GTDB taxonomy): domain Bacteria; phylum Bacteroidota; class Bacteroidia; order Chitinophagales; family Chitinophagaceae; genus UBA5543. The sequence goes on along the minus strand of JAUICZ010000001.1, from coordinate 884,358 downwards.
TACCTACTTGTATAAAACGCTCGGGGAATTCTTTCATGAATCCACCCAGCTTTAAAGAGCCAGCCAAGTCAGCCGTCAGGGCTACAATATTAGGGTTCTTTTTTGCTGCTTCTAAAATACCGTCGCCAAATCCTGAACGCGTGTCTTTCTTACCGGTTTGTTGAATGTCTTGTAACATGTTATGTATTGAAAGCTCAAAAGTATAAAATCATACAGTTTATTTGGTATCCTTATATCCCCAGTCTTTCAACCACTGTATTATTTTTTGTTTATAATCTCCCTGAATGATGATCTGCCCGTCTTTTGCACTACCCCCCGTACCGCATTTGGTCTTTATTTCTTTACCCAAGTCCTTCAGGTCATCGCTGCTGCCCACAAAGCCATCCACTACTGTAGCTATCTTGCCACCACGGTGTTTGGTCTCAATGCGTACCCTCAACCGCTGCTCCTCTTTGGGTAGCGTTTCTTCTGCCTGCTCCTCGTAATCATCAAAATAGTCCTGATTGGTAGAGTAAACCAACCCGTCGTTACGGCCTTTGTTCTTTTTACCCATAACGCAAAGGTATACCCTACGCTAAAAATCCCAATGGAAAACTATTTAAACTTCAAAGCCAGGGTTATGATGTTGGACGTTAGGCCCGTGCTGCGCGTATAATACCCGTACCGTAACTCTATTACCGAGAAGTTCTTCACCCCGAATACCCCATTCTCAGGATGCCACCTGACTCCCGCACCCACAAAATGGCTGCTGAAGTTCGACAGGTCGTAATCGCTGGTAAAGTACTGTTCTGTAGGGCTGTGCACTCCATATGGTGCAAAATATTTCAAGCCAGATTGTGTGTTGAACCTGTAATTAGGGCTCACTGATAAGTACGGATTGATCTTCACCGGTAACTCTATACTCATGGTATGCGCCGTCAGCCCCCAGTTATCATTATAAAACCTGTAATACGTTCTGAGTATGATGTTATTACCTATAAAGTAATGCAACCGCATACCTATCGGCACTTTAAACCTTGTATCGGGCAGATTCTCTGCCTGTAAGCTACCATCGTTGAAGTATACCCTGTGGAAGCGTGTAGCCAGTAAACCCTGCTGGTAAATACCATCTACCATCAATGCAATCTGCAAGCGCTTCGTCAATATTTGTGAATAGGTCAACGATCCGCTGAATGAGTTACGAGGTTCAATAGTATAGGCATCGTCATCATCTACTTGCATACCAGGCGGTCTCAACTCCACTGGTAAAATTGCTCTCCATGTATCAAAATACCCTTGTAACCCCAATGATATTTCTCTGTTCTTGTCCAGAGAAGTTTTTGCCACATTCAAACCCAGCCCGAAAGAAGTGTAATCGAACTCGTTTGAAAAAGAGGCCATAACACCTGTACGCCAACCGGTGTTTGGGTTGTTGATGGTCCAACCCAATTTAGGATATACCCTTGTATCTGCGGATGAAGCTGATGATATAGTAGTAGGATCTATTTTATCAGACGATGCAGATGAATAATGATCTATACCGATGCTGGCATTGATATAGTGCTCTTTACCGTTCTTGCCTTTTTTGATCAACCTGATGTCCAGCTGGTTCGCAAAATCCGTTAATTGCTCCGAGCCTACACCACCGGTAACGGCTGCATTATTCCCATCTTGCGCATAGTACGATGTAACAAAGTTTACTTCGTCTATTGTAAGATCTCTTTCTTTATAATTCGTTTCTGTTTGTGCAAATGCTCCGAACAGATTGAAAAAGACTGCTATGATACCTAATGTTAGTTTCTTCATAAGGGGATATTTAATTAGTTACAACCACAGCCTCCGCCTGTTTTCCCGCCATTCGCACCTGATGCTCCTTCTCTGTATGATTGAAAACTGTTCTCAAAGATTTCTGTTTTCTTCGCACTCAATTCCATTTCTGCGTCGTTAATGTATTGCTTCTGATACTCTTTTACAGAAGTGCAGGATGCAAGCCCAATCCCTAAAAACAGCATGGTTATTATTACCCGTATACTACTCATGCTTTTGAAAGTTTTATGTTGTTTGATGTATAAATATTACCGTCGTCATCTATTATTATGCAGGCAATACCCCGCATCTGGTTAATCATACTCAGCCCTGCCTTTATGCCCATAATGATCACGGGGGTGGTCATCGCATCGGCTATTTCGGCATTGGGGCAAATGATGGTGACACTTTTAATACCGTGAACAGGATAGCCTGTTTTAGGGTCAATAGTATGGCTGTACTTTTTACCGTTGATGGTGACATACTTTTCGTAGCTGCCAGATGTTGCTACCGCCATATCGGTAATGTTGAAATAAGAAAAGGGCTGATCGATACTGTCGGGGTCTGCTATTCCTATCGTCCACGGTTCGCCGTTCGGCTGTGTTCCCCATGCCGACAGATCTCCTGCAGCATTGATGATGCCGCTTTCAACACCCATATCCTTCAACAACTGCTTGGCCTTTTCTGCTGCATACCCTTTTCCTATTCCTCCAAAACCTATGCGCATACCTTTGTTTTTCAGGTATACTGTATTTGTATCTCCATTTAACTCTACGTTTTTATAATTCACCAACCGCACTGCTTCTTTAGCTGCTTCACTGTCCGGCAACTCGGTCATGGTGGTATCAAAATTCCAGAAGCGTTTATCTACAGAACCGTATGTAATATCAAATGCTCCCTGTGTGAGATCGCCGAGTTTGTTGGCCCTGTATATAATATCAAACACCTCCCTGTCTACCTGTACGGGCTCTACACCTGCGGCTGCATTTATTTGATTGGTTTGGCTGTTGTCTGCAAAAGTGGTCAACAGCTTCTCTATTCTTTTTATTTCATCAATAGCCTGATCTATATAAAACTCTGCCTGAACCTTATCTTCATCAACCACGGTGATCTCAAAACGATTACCCATCAGCCGCAGCACTTTTTTATGCAGCGTACCCTTACTTATAAATGTGATATCGTTATTCATTGATAGCGGCTTTTATCTGGCTAACAAATTCTTCAGGTGTTCCATCTTTATACCCTTTCCATGTTTTCAAAACCTTCCCTTCGCTATCTAGTAATAATGTCAGCGGAAAGCTTCCTTCTTTATTATATTTTTCTGCCAGCATATCATTCTGATCCTGCACCTCTTTTGCCGGTTTGTTTTTTTTCTGTTGCGGGAAATCTGCATTTACTAATACCAGTTTATCTTTTGCAAAATTTTCAAACGCTTCCTGGTCGAATATCTTTTTCTCCATTTTGATGCAGGGAATACACCAATCTGAACCTGAGAATTTTAGTAAGATATACTTGTGCTGTGCAGCCGCTTCTGTTTGGGCTTTTGTAAAATCTGTCTGCCAGGTTGCAGACGTCAGCATGATCAGGCAAAATAAGTAGATGGGTATATTTTTCATAAGGCGCGTTTTAATCTTACTTTAATCTCCCTTTATTTCGTAACGCCTGAAGAAAAAGTCTTATTGCTTGAGCTTCTTACGCTTTAACCCGAAATTAACAAGGTAAACACCCGCAAACAATAATACTGTCGCCAATATCTTCGGTACGGTTATGTCTTCTCCCATAAATATAACCGAAATAACCCCTGCAAAAAATGGCTGCGAATAAATATAACCACCCGCAACAGACGGGCTCAGATGTTTTAATGCATAAGTGTTCCATAGGTAAGCAAAGAAGGTCACACCCAGTACAATAAAGGCCAGTGCCATCCAGTCTGCAAGCTTAAACAGCGACCAGTCTACCCTTGCAAACTCCTGAAAAGAAAAAGGAGTTACAAATATTAATCCGAATAAGAACACCCAACGTATCACAATAATAGGCCGGTACCGTTCCATCAATCTTTTAATAATAACAAGGTATATCGCGTAGCTGGTAGCATTGAGAAATACCAAAAAATCTCCCCAGGTGGTATCCTTACCTCTTACAGTTATTTCCTGCCCGGCACTCATCAGCAAGCCCGCACCTGCAATACCTAATATTAAACCGGTAGCCTTGTCCCAAGTAATGCGTTCCTTTAATACAAACATGGCAATCACTGTAATAAGGATTGGTGTACTCAGCATTACCAGCGATGCATGTATCGGCATGGTATTATTCAACCCCATGAAGAACAGCATCTGGTTGAGCGCTACGCCAAACAAACCACCCAGTATCAATATCCTGAAATCCTTTTTGGCAATTTTAGCTCGGTAATTCTTACCCATGAACCAGCTGAGCCAGAACAATACCGTTACCACACTCACTCGGATAAATATAAAGCCAAGTGGCTCTATCAGCCTCGGCATCACCAGTTTAGCAATGGTAAACCCTGCCCCGTAAAACAAGTTGGTAGCTAATAATGCCAGGTGTGCTTTAGTGTTGCCGTTCACGGGTGCAAATGTAGCAACATTAATTCACCCTTGCAGTCACCCCAACCATTTTAGCTCAAAAGCAGTTTCTTATAAGGCGTTTATACCAATACAATTGTTTTGAAACAAATCATTCTTTGCTGTTCATTTCTGTTCAGCACCCAACAAATATTTGCAGCCAATGACACATTGGTTATTAATCAGCTTATTAAAAGTGGTGAACACTACATGATGTCTCAGCCCGATAGCGGAATTATCATAGGTAAAGAGGTCATACAATTTGCTAAAAGATCGGGTATTCATAAAGGACTAACAAAGGGATATAATATTACCGCCATGTCTTACTGGGCAAAAGGTGATTTCAATAATGGGCTGAAGTACATCAAGTTGATGGAAGACGCTGCTATTAAACACAAAGACAGCTCTGAAATAGCTGCTGCATTGGGCAACACAGCTATATTATATATTGATATGGGCGATCGCGAACTGGGGCTTGAATACAGCAAAAAAGCCGTTGCGCTTTATAACAACATCGGCGAACAAAAAAGTGCCATACACTATATCAATAACATCGGGTGGATATACGAATCAAAAGAAATGTATGACAGTGCTCTTACCTATTACCGGCAAGCGCTAAAAGGATATAAAAAATACTATGGTAGCAACCAATGGCTGGGGCAAAACATGTGTAATATCAGCTCTGTTTACTATCACAAAAATATAGCGGATAGCGCTTTGAGGTATGCTGAACAGGCTATTGAAGAATGCAGAAAACACAATAATCAAAAAGCACTGGGGCATAGTTATATGGGGATGTCCAAAGCTTTAATACTCAACAAAAAGTATAACCAAGCCATTAACTATGCAGACTCGGCTTTATACATAGCTACTACAAAGAATATCCATACACTCACTGCAGAAGCATACGGACTAAAATACCAGAGCTATGAAAAGCTGGGCGATTATCAACTGGCTATAGAAAATATGAAGCTCAATCAGAAGTGGACAGACTCATTGCTCAATGACGAAACGCACAAAGAGCTGGACAAAGTAAAAACAGAACTGGCTACGGAAAAAAAAGATAAAGAGCTGACCATATCAAAAGCTGCTAACGAGCGTAAGCTCTACTATCTGATACTGGCAGCCATCCTTATTATTGCTACAGCTACTATAGCTTACCTTATATATATAAGGCAGCAACTACGCATCAAAGCAAAAAACAAACAACTGGAGCTGGAGCAAAAAGAAAAAGAGCTGGTGGCACTGGAACTGGAAAACCAAGAGCTCCTCAATCATGAACTAAATAAAGAACTACTGACCTATACTTTAACCACAGCCCAGAAAAACCAACTGCTGCAAGAAATAAATGATGAGCTAAACAATATTAATAGCAACCAGCAGTCAGAACTCAGAAAAATAAAACACAGTGTCAACATTGCTATGAGTACAGAAGAAGATTGGGAAGAGTTTAAATTGCGATTCGAGAAGGTACATCAGTCCTTCTTCGACAACCTGACAGAAAAGTACCCTCAACTCTCTGCCAACGACTTAAGGTTATGCTCCTTCATCAAGCTCAATCTCAACTCAAAACAGATTGCTTCTTTACTAAATATTGCCCCCAGTAGTGTAGACATTAGTAAATACCGGCTGAAAAAGAAGATGGGTTTGGGAAAAGACGATAGTCTAATAAAAATAATAAACAATATTTAATCAATTTATTATCAGCAATATAATTAGCTGTATAGATATTGTATAGACTGTTTTTTCAACTTTTTTAAGTTTTCGCTAGTCCTGATAATGCTGACACGTGCATTCAACTACATGCACCTTTTGAAACATATTTTAAAATCAGCATTTATGAAAAAGTTTTTACTCTTAATGAGCATTTTTACAGCACTTACTTTAGCCTCTTTCGCGCAATGGACCACCCTTACTACCGACGCCACGGGAGACGGGCAAACCTCCGGCTACCTGGACGGCACTAAACTGGAATACATGTATGATGATAATACAGACAGCGTATACTTCAGAGTAACGGTAGATCAATACAAAGCCAATGCTTTCGGTATAAATATAATTATGAATGTAACCGGTGCAGGGTCTACGGGTACCTGGTGGGGCAACCAAAACTCTTCATTCAAATACAACAGGTTGATTACTGTATGGATGAGCGTGCCGCCAATGGGTACTGTTGGTGTAACCGATGCCGCAGGAGCAGCAGCTAACAACTTTACTAAAATTGCTGGAGCAAGTAAAGTAACAGTTATCGGCAACACTACAGATAAAACATACACCATACGCATAAAGCGTACAGACATTTACAACGGCTCTTCATTAAAAGCGAATGTCATTGCAGCTGTAGGAGCTCACAATGGCTGGAATGATGACCTACCAAATTCAGGTAACGGCGGTTCAATAGACTTAACGCCTGCCACCGACGTAAAGAAACTATCCGCTGCTGAAGCAGGCTATATAGCCTCACCCAACCCAACAAATGGCATAGTAAACATTTCAAGAAAAGATGATAATAATGTTGCTCAAATCCGTGTGTACAATATTATGGGGCAAAGTATCATGTCGAAAGAAATGAAAGGACAAGCTATTTCTTTAGACCTGACAACACACTCAAAAGGGGTGTATTATATAGATATTGTTACAGATAAAGTACACACTAGTTTTCCTGTTATGTTTCAATAGTTCCATCTAAAAAAGGGTGAACAGGGCAAATATGGGAGTTAGCAATAACTCCCTTTTGTCTTTTTACAAACTACGTAGTACTTCTTTATACACCTCAAAGTCGTTTTGCGCCTGCATTCTTCTAAAAGGAAAATCTGCTGATTTTTTAATTAGCTTTTGCAGATCCAGATTCTTTTGTTTCGCAGCCATAAATACCCCTGCTTTATGCAGTGTTTTGGCCAGATACTCCTGTTCGGTTTGCCCCGGGGTGGGTATCAGTATCGCTTTTTTACCCAGCTTTACCAGATCCATAACTGTTGAGTAACCACTACGGCTAACAATAATGCTTGCATGTTGCATCACGTCGTTCAACTCTTGCTTGGTGATCCTTTTGTGGTATGTAATATGTTCGGGTATATTATCCTTATCAACAGCTTTATCGCTGCCTTCAACAAATACTACCTGCCTGTCAAGCCGCACGGCATCTTCCCACAACTTATTAGAAAGCAGGGTACGTTGCGGTTCAGGACCGGAAAGAATGATAGCAATATGCTCTTCTTTTGCCACTCCAGATTGCTCCAATTGGGATAACCAGCCTATGTATGCGGCATGGTTAGGTATCCGTTTTGGTCGCGACATTTTACCGGCCAGATTATACTTTTCTTCTTTATCTACCACCCAGCAGGCATCAAAGTTCGACAGATATTTATAATGCGCTTTACGCACCATGTCGTCCACGATCTTTCCCAACCCCGATATTGGTTGCAGTTGGTGAGTCATGATAATATTATGGCAACGTTTATTATATAACCCATACCGGTTGTCTGATATTACCACATCTATTGCATGCTGTTCTACCATTTCTGCCAGCCACTCTTGCTCTTCTTTAATACGTTTCACCAGTCTGGGTATTTGCTTAAATATCCCAAACATGAATCCTGCTCTTGACCTCGCATAGCGCACATCATACCCATCCAGATGAAGAGTTTTTAAGTTTTTACCGGAAGATGACATATAGCTCTGCTGATGCTCATTACCCGCAAAGATCACCTCGTGCCCTAATGCTGTAAGGTGCTCTATTATAGGCATACATCTGGTTGTATGACCCAGTCCCCAGTCGAGCGGAGCAATTAATATGCGTTTAGACATATTGATAAAGACAATTGCTTAACTTTACAATAGTAGACAAATTCAAATGAAAGGAAACAAAATAGCTATTTATACGTTAATAATAATAGTTACTGCTTTGTGTGTACAGGGTTGCGCCTCATCGAAAGATTGTGGTTGCGGCACAAACATCAACAAAGCCTACAAAACTCCTAAACGCTATCATTAAAACTAATATGCTATGTGGGACAACGGCGACAAAGTATGGGAACACCATAAAGAAGGTATTTTAGCAACAGATGCAAATACGGCAAAATTATTGCACGAATACTTAAAATTTGTTCGCATCAGCCGATCTTACGCACAGCATATGGAGATCATAGACCTGCAACGCTATAAAGTGGAACGCAACGCCAGAAAAGTAAAACAAGCCCTCGGCGATGGTCAACACAAAGAGCCATTTATATTCATCCAGTATTTGAATTGATACTACCTTTCTTACAATTCTGCTGATTTCCCTTCATTTCTTGCCGTTTTTCATATCCAAAATCAAAAAATACTATGAAAAGCAGTTTGTATATATTAGATTTACTTACCTCTTTGTATCTTGGTAGGTAGTATTTACACTTGCCAAACGGTTATTTGCGGATGCAAGGGTAAAATGTTTATAACTGCTTAAAGCATAATTCAGTAAGCAACTATGAAAGAAGCAACGAATTCTAGTGCGGCGAAAGAAGTAACACAAAAAAAAGGCCTCTCGCGCAGGAAATTTTTGGGCTATGCAGGCGGCGTTGCCGGTGCAGCTCTGGTACTTGATGCCTGTAAAAAAGAAGACGACCCTGTTATTGCCGATAGTGGCGCTATTGATTTGGGAACAAGAGACGAAGGAGTACTTAACTACCTTTTTGTTTTACAGCAAATTGAAGCTGCATTTTATATAAAACTTGTGGGCAACGGATATTCATATATGTCTGGACCGGAAAGAGAGCTCTTCACCGAAATTAGAGATCAGGAAATTGCACACAGAGAGTTTTTAAGAAACTACCTGCAGAACAATGGTACTGTTGTAGAGGTTGATCTGGACCCTGTTACTTTCAGCGATAGAAACAGCGTACTGGAAAATGGTGAATTCATTGAAAATATTGTTACCGGTGCTATGATCGAAGCCGGTAGATTGGTGGTTACACCACACAACATTGAGCTGGTAGCTAAAATGGCATCTGTAGAAGCACGTCATGCAACTACAATGAGCAATTTACGTTCTACAGGAAACTTCTTTGGTCCTGTAGATGCATCAGGTTCAGAGCCGGGTATGCTACCTTCAAACGTAATTACAACAATGAATAAGTTCTTGAAGACTAAAGTATCCGGCAACAGATTACCAAACAGTTAAACAGCACAAAATGAAACTCAATAATATATTCAAAAACGTAAACGATTTTACTACTGCTGATTTTGACCAAGCGGCAGACAGAAGAAGTTTACTGAAAAATGCAGGTACTAAACTGGCTGCTGCTGCTATACCATTTGTTGCCAGTAGCTTGTTTGCCAACAAAGCAAAAGCACAGAGTAAAGAAACGATCATTAGTATTCTGAATTACATTCTGAAGCTTGAATCTATTACAGCAGATATTTACAAGCGTGCAATGGCTACAGCTGACCTTATTCCTGCAGAGCTGGTATCAAGGTTCGAACAAATTATAAAACAAAACGAAGGCCATGTAGCTACCATAAGTGCTATTATTAATGAGCTGGGCGGCACACCTGTGATGATACAGGAGTCTAAAATTGACTATACGGGCGATTCAGGCAACACAGGTGCCGATGGTCCTTTTGCTCATTCTCTTAGCAGCTTTACTCATCTATTGGTACACTTACAAATGCTGAGTGATGGTGGCGCAAGAATATACAAAGGTCAAATGATGGAAACCGCATCTGACAATGCTACTGTTACTGCATTAATGAAAATTCAATCAACTAAAACACGCCAGGCAGCATATATACGTTTCTTACGCAAGGCATGGTATAATGTTGATATCAAGCCATGGATAACCGGAACAAACTCTGATGTGAGCAACACTGCCGCACAAAGAGCATATGCCGGCGAAGCCATCATTATACAACGTAACATAACTATTGAAGGCATTAACGGTTACAACATATCTGCCGCAGCTGCTACACAGGCTTTTGACGAGCCGCTAACTATGCAAGATGGCAATAACTTGCTGGACAGGTTTATTGCTCCATAATAAAGACAATTAATTATAGATAGAAAAAGGCTACTGAAAACAGTAGCCTTTTTCTATGTGGGGTCAACATCGATATGTATTTGTACTGACGTAAAACCTTTGGTACTACCGATGAACTGTTTTTGATTTTTGACAAACTCTTTTACCGCCCTAAGCATCTGTACCGATCTGGTACATTTGATCCATACCTCTTGTACATACATATTACGCACGCGGGATATTAATGCAGCAACAGGCCCCTGCACACCTATACCTTCAATAGTTTGTAATGCCTGTGCCATTTGCCCCGCTGCAGCTACGGCTTTAGGCTCCTCGCGGTGTTTGAAAGTTACTTTTATAAATCTGGTGAATGGTGGATAGGCAAACTGCTCCCTGTATTTTATTTCGTGCTCATAAAATGCAGACACATCATGTGTTTGCACCCATGATAAAACAGGGTGCGTGAGGTTATACGACTGTATCAGCACTTGCCCCTTTCCATCAGTTCTGCCCGCCCGGCCGCTTACCTGTTCCATCAACTGGAATGCCCTTTCATTCACTCTGAATTCAGGAAAATTCAACAGACTATCTGCACTTATAATTCCTACTAAAGCTACGGGTGCCAGGTCTAAACCTTTCACCACCATTTGTGTACCAATAAGTACATCTATCTTTCTTTGCTCCAGCTTATCAAACAATTCAGAGAAGCTGGTTTTACCACGCATACTGTCTACATCCATTCGCGCAGTCCGCGCATCCGGGAAGAGCTGTATTACCTCTTCCTCTATTTTTTCTGTGCCGAATGTTTGGCTGCGCAAACTGTTGCTACCGCAAGATGGGCATGTGTGTACAACTGCTGAACGTAGCCCGCAATAATGGCAATGTAACTTGTCTGTGCTTTTATGATAAGTGAGCGATACGGCACAGTTCTTACAATGCGGTACCCAACCGCACATAGTACATACCTGAAAAGGGGCATACCCTCTGCGGTTTTGAAAAAGTATCACCTGCTTATGTTTTGCCAATGCTGTAGCCATGGCATTGCGCAACTCCGGTGTGATCATCCTGATGCCCTGCTGCTTCATTGCAGCTAAAGACTTCGCATTGACGATCTCTATTGAAGGCATTTGCACGCCCATATACCTTTCTGTTAAGCGTACATATCCATACTTATCGCTTTTTGCGTTGAAGATGCTTTCGACGGATGGTGTAGCTGAACCTAATATGGTTTTTGCCTTATGCACATAAGCTAAATAAATAGCGCTGTCCCTTGCATGAAAGCGCGGCGCAGGGTCTTTTTGTTTATAAGAGATATCGTGCTCTTCATCTACAATGATCAATCCCAAATCAGTATACGGCAACCACAATGCAGAACGCGGTCCAGCAATCACCTTATATTTTCCCAAACGTAGCTTCTCCCAAATTTCTACCCGCTCATTATTACTGAACCGGGAGTGGTATACTCCCAGGTCTTCGCCAAAGTAAGTGTATAGCCTGTTGACTAATTGGGTTGTCAGTGCTATCTCCGGGAGTAATAATACAGCCTGCTTACCCTGCTCAATGCACTCTTGTATTTTCTTAATGTAGAGCATGGTTTTACCACTGCCGGTAACCCCTTCCATCAACACAACTTCTTTTTCTTCTAAACTATGCTCCAGTTCACTAAACGCTGTTTGCTGAGCTTCTGTCAGTTCTATTGGTCCTGCTTCTTTTTCTGATTGTATGCCTACCCTGTCTACAGCTACCTCGTGCACCACAAATACTTCTTTTTCTACCAGCGATTTTATTTGTGCTGATGTTGCGTTGGCTCGCTCTAACAGATCGCGTTGCCTTACGGTGCCATTCTTTTTGTTCAGCTCCATATATGCCATCACTAACTCCAGTTGTTTGGGCGCACGTTGCAGTGCCTCAAACAGGTCTTGCATTTTCTGCTGACCTGCAAACGCATTGTCTAGCTTTACTACTTTTTCTTTCTTGGGTTTGTAAGCCGTTTCCAACTCATCATGAATTACCACTACTTCATTCTCCAGCAGTTCATTCAACACTTCTGCGAAATATCTACTACCGGTCATGCCCCTCAGTTCACTAAGTGTGATCTCATTCTTAGCTTCCAGCGCTTTGGCTACAGGGTATGTATGCTTGCTCCACTCATACACTACATCTTCATCTGCCGGCATCCATTGTAGTCGGGTCTCGCCCGTTAGCTTCAAGTGTGCAGGTAGTGCAGCTTGCATCACTTCTCCGGGGGCAGCTACATAGTATTCTGCTACCCACTCCCAAAATTTCAATTGCAGTGCATTCACTATCGGCTGTTCATCAAGAATACTTCTGATGGGTTTTATCTGATAGAGCTCCGGCTTGTCATTATGTAGCCTGCTAACAATGCCGGAGTACAGTTTGTTCTTACCCAAAGCCACCTCTACCCGCATACCCAGCTGTATATGTTGTTGCATATCAACAGGTATACCATAGGTTAATACTCCCGGTAAATTCAGGGGTAATATTACATTGGCATAAGAATATGTATCTGTTTGCACCGCAGGCATATCTGCGCAAATTAACTAAAACTGTTAACGCATCGGCACATCAATAACAGAGATAAGTTTACCAGTTGCTCGTTTCTTTGTAATTTTGCCAACTAATCTATTTCGAATGTCGAATCAAAAAGAGAAAAGGTGTTCTTTCTGTGATCGTACAGAAAGTGAGGTAAATATCCTGTTTACAGGTATTAAGGGTAATATTTGCGATGCGTGTACAGAAAATGCACACCATCTGCTACAAGAGACTAATAGCGATAGTAAACCCAAAAAAGACAATAAAGAGGCACTGAAAAAACACAAGGTGTACAAGCCGCGTGAAATGAAGGAATTTCTTGACCAATATGTTATCGGACAAGACGATGCCAAAAAGGTAATGTCTGTTGCTATATACAACCACTACAAAAGGTTATTACAAGAGAAAAAAGATGATGATGTTGAGATCGAAAAGTCGAACATCATTATGGTGGGTGAAACTGGTACGGGTAAAACATTATTAGCCAAATCTATTGCGCGTCTGTTACAAGTACCATTTGCTATTGTCGATGCTACTGTATTTACAGAGGCAGGATATGTGGGTGAAGATGTAGAAAGTATTTTATCTCGCCTGTTACAGAGCTGCGATTACGATGTAGCTGCTGCCGAGCACGGTATTGTATATATTGACGAGATAGACAAAGTTGGCCGTAAAGGTGATAACCCTTCTATCACTCGCGATGTAAGTGGTGAGGGTGTGCAACAGGCTATGTTGAAATTATTAGAAGGATCAGAAGTATTGGTACCACCACAGGGCGGGCGTAAACACCCTGAGCAAAAAATGGTCAAGATCAATACACAGAACATACTTTTCATATGTGGTGGTGCATTTGAAGGTATTGATAAAATGATTGCACGCAGGGTACAAACAGCTGCTATTGGTTATAATGCCATTAAATCTACCAATGAGCTAGACCGCAGTAACTTATTGCAATATGTAAATGCACAGGATCTACGCAGCTTTGGTTTAATACCTGAATTGCTGGGCAGGCTGCCAATAGTTACCTATTTGAATCCGCTGGACAGAAATGCATTGAAACAGATATTGACAGAACCTAAAAATGCACTTATCAAACAATACAAGAAGTTGTTTGAATATGAGGATATAGAATTAATTGTTGAAGAAGGAGCACTTGATTACATGGTAGACAAGGCCATTGAGTACAAACTGGGCGGACGTGGCTTACGCGCTATTTGCGAAATGATACTTACAGATGCTATGTTCGACCTGCCGTCTGAAAAAGATAAAAAGCAATTCCATCTAACACTGGAGTATGCTAAGCAAATGCTCGAACATTCAAAACTAGATCACTTAAAAGCAGCTTAATAAAACAACAATGGAAGAACTGATAAAAAAACTAACCGGTGAGGTAGGCTTGACGGACGAACAAGCAGTAAAAACTATCGAAACTTTTAAAGAGTTCATCATGGGTAAAGTACCACCAATGATGCACCCGATGATCGAAAACTTCTTAGCCGACAACAAAGATAGCGACAGCGATGATCCGCTTGGAGATATGATGAAAAACTTTGGCGGTTAAACCTAACTGAATTAATATGATGCCCGGACGATGTTCGGGCATTTTTTATATCTGCCTGATTCTGTCCCACTTCTGGAAAGTAAATGCATGAGCATGCTTTTCATCTGTGGCATGTTCTTCTTTCCAGCTCAACTTCCAATGTGCGTGATCTACATGCGGAAAAAAAGTGTCTGCATTTTCCAGCTCAGTATGCACTCTTGTAATATATAGCCTGTCCAGTAACGGTAGCGATTGTTCGTATATCTTACCGCCGCCAATAATAAAACCTTCTTCGGTACCCTCCTCCTCTAGTCGGGCAATTGCGTCTTTCAAGTCATCATAAAGCAATACACCTTCCGGCAGCTGTAGTTCTTTACTTCTGGAAAGCACAATGTTCAGCCTACCTTTCAATGGTCTGCCTAAAGACTCAAAAGTCTTACGCCCCATCAACACGGGAGAGCCTATAGTCGTGCGCTTAAAAAATTTCAAATCGTCCGGCAAACGCCACGGCAGATCATTATCTACACCAATGGCATTATTTTCAGACATGGCTACAATTGCTGATAAAATCATTCTGTGTATTTATACTGCCACCGGAGCTTTGATATGCGGGTGTGCTTCGTAATTCAATAATTCAAAATCTTCGTACTTAAACCCGAAGATGTCTTTTACATCAGGGTTGATCTTCATTTCAGGTAATGGTAACGGCTGTCTGGTCAATTGCAGTTTCGCCTGCTCTACATGATTGCTATATAAATGTACATCTCCAAAAGTGTGTACAAACTCTCCATACTCCAACCCACAAACCTGAGCCATCATCATAGTGAGTAATGCATACGATGCAATATTAAAAGGTACTCCTAAAAATACATCTGCACTACGCTGATACAACTGGCAACTCAATTTACCATCGGCCACATAAAACTGAAATAACGCATGACATGGTGTTAATGCCATTTTAGACAAGTCTGCCACGTTCCATGCATTTATAATAATACGCCTGCTATCCGGATCGTTCTTTATTGTATCAACTGCTTTTGCTACCTGATCGTAAGTTTGTCCGTCTGCTCCTGCCCAGCTACGCCACTGGTGACCATACACCGGACCAAGATCTCCATTTTCATCTGCCCATTCGTCCCAAATGCGCACACCATTATCTTTCAGGTATTTGATGTTTGTATCACCGTCTAAAAACCAAAGCAACTCATGAATAATTGATTTGAGGTGCAGCTTTTTAGTGGTTAACATGGGGAACCCCTTTTGCAGATCAAAACGCATTTGGTAACCAAAACAGCTTTTAGTACCTGTACCTGTTCTGTCTGATTTCTCTGTTCCGTTGTCAAGAATGTGTTGTAATAGATCTAAATACGCCTGCATAATCAATTGCTTTATCCTCTGTCACAAAGTTAATCTATGCAGCAGTTTATTACAGATGTTACTAATGAATTGGGGATAAACAGTTAATTATCGACAAATGATGCTATTTTTACGGCTGCATTTCTATACAAAACAATATGAGCCAAACATTATCAATAGTTATACCTGCCTATAATGAAGGGGCCACTATACACCATATCCTTAATAAAGTTAAAGAGGTTGATCTGATCGCTGATATTAAAAAAGAGGTGATCATTGTTAATGATTGCTCAAAAGACAATACAGAAGAAGCAGTACTTGCTTATAAAGAAGCAAACCAGGACTTACCAATCAGTTACTATAAACACGAAGTAAACCAAGGTAAAGGTGCTGCATTGCATACAGGCATTTTAAAAGCAAAAGGTGATTATGTGATCATTCAGGATGCAGATCTTGAATACGACCCTCAGGAGTATAACCTACTACTAAAACCGATTGTTAACGGTTTTGCAGATGTGGTGTATGGCTCTCGCTTTATGGGAGGCAACCCGCACAGGATATTGTTCTTCTGGCACTCTATAGGTAATGCTATGCTTACCTTCTTATCAAACATGTTTACCAACCTGAACCTTACAGATATGGAAACATGTTACAAACTATTTAAAAGAGAA
This sequence comes from Bacteroidia bacterium, assembly GCA_030429205.1. Taxonomy (GTDB): domain Bacteria; phylum Bacteroidota; class Bacteroidia; order Chitinophagales; family Chitinophagaceae; genus UBA5543. The sequence goes on along the minus strand of JAUICZ010000001.1, from coordinate 867,878 downwards.
ACCGTGCAAAGCCTGGAACTGAAAGAAAAGCGTTTTGGGTTTGAGCCGGAGGTTACCGCAAAAATTTCCAGAGTACCTAAAATTCGCATATACGAGGTAGGTATATCTTATTATGGCCGTACCTACGAAGAGGGTAAGAAAATCGGCTGGAAAGATGGTTTCCGTGCTATATACTGTATTCTTAAATACAACCTGTTCAGTAAATAATGCCAGTAATTTTACCAGTAAAGGGAGTCAGCCCGAAAATTCCTGAAGATTGCTTTGTGGCTGAAAATGCTACTATTGTTGGTGATGTAGAAATGGGGCAGGAATGTAGTGTGTGGTTCAGCACTGTAGTGCGTGGCGATGTAAACAGCATACGCATGGGCAATAAAGTAAATATTCAAGACGGTGCCTGCATACACTGTACATACGAAAAAACAAAAACCATTTTAGGTAATAACGTATCTATCGGACACAATGCAATTGTTCATGGTTGTACCGTTGCAGACAATGTATTGATAGGTATGGGTGCCATTGTTATGGATAACGTAACAATAGGCGAAAACAGCATAATTGCTGCCGGAGCAGTAGTTTTAGAGGGTACAGAAGTACCCGCAGGCAGTATTTTTGCCGGTGTACCTGCAAAAAAGGTGAAAGACATCAGCCAAGAGCTGTTGAGTGGAGAGGTAGAACGAATTGCAAATAATTACGTTATGTATAGCAGTTGGTTCAAATAAGTTATTATTTTATATAATAATTTTTTATTTATATCGATAACTGACAAAACTATTGCATAATAATTTGTAACGCTATACATTTGTTTCATTATAAAACGCATGATCTGTATGAAAAAAATTATTCTTGCTTTACTAGCAGTAGCAACTATCGGTACTGCTAACGCACAAAAAAACACTGTATTAGTTTACGGTAATGTTGGTATATCTTCTGATAAAGCTGACAACGGTAACGGTAATGAATATAAAAGTCTTGACTGGAACATTAACCCGGGTGTTGGTTTCCAATTCACAGACAACATCACTGTTGGTCTTCAAGGTGGTATCATGAGCAACTTCGACGAGTGGAGAAGCCCGATGGCTACACCAGCTGTAGGTTGGGACAGAAGAGCAATGGAAAACAGAGAGTGGACTGCAGGTGCATTCTTCCGTTATACATATCCGGTAAGTAAAGTTTTCGCTCTATTCACACAAGTTGACCTTAGCTATGTTTCTGGTCAGGATGTTATGGAGAATGAGAACAGAGTAGTTGACAATGCTTCTAACAGTGTTGTTGAAACAGTTACTTACAACTACGATTACTACAATGGTTTCCAGGGTACAATCACACCAATGGTACAAGTATTCGTTATGGACGGTATGGCTCTTAACTTCAGCTATGGTGGTTTAATGTACCGTACTATCAGTTATGACACTCCACTATCTCCGGCTCGTACAGCTTCTAACGGTGCTGTAGACCAATCAAACTTCAGCTTCACTTGGGGTAAGCAATTCAACTTCGGTATCTCTAAGAACATCGGACGTTGTTGCAAGAAAACAGGTAATGTAAAACCTGGTGATGACCTTCGTCCAATGAACATGGAAGCTGGTGGTAACGATGATGATGAATAATAATATCATACTCACATAATTTGAAAAGTCACGCATAATGCGTGACTTTTTCTTTTAATACCCTTGCCTAAACCTTAAACCATTGCTCCCCATTTCGTAACTTTACGGTCTGTTTTTTTAAACTATAGAATGGCACTTAGCCATAGTAATATTGAATTAATAGCATTATGTCATATACTCCAAAAAATAAAGTACGTATTGTAACAGCAGCCTCTCTCTTCGACGGGCACGATGCCGCCATCAACATCATGAGAAGAGTGATGCAAAGCAGCGGTGCCGAGGTAATACATCTTGGCCACGATCGTAGTGTGCAAGAAGTGGTAGACTGTGCCATACAGGAAGATGCAAATGCAATAGCTATTACGTCATATCAGGGCGGGCATGTTGAGTACTTTAAGTATATGTACGACCTGCTTAAAGAAGCAAACTGCAGTCATATAAAGATCTTTGGCGGTGGCGGTGGTGTAATACTGCCAGACGAGATAGAGGAACTACATAATTACGGCATTACACGTATATATTCTCCGGATGATGGTCGTGAAATGGGTTTGCAGGGGATGATAGATGATCTTGTAGAAAAAAGTGATTTCCCCGTCGGTAATCAGGTAAACGGAGAAGTAGGACATTTATTAGAAAAAGACCCTAAGTCGATAGCTAGATTGATATCTGCGGCAGAGAACTTCCATGACCTGCCAGAAACACAGGCATTACTAAAAACAGTTGAAGAGAAAGCAAAAGCTTCTGCGACACCCGTATTAGGTATTACAGGTACAGGTGGTGCCGGTAAAAGCTCTCTGGTAGATGAGTTGGTACGTCGTTTTCTACTCGACTTTGATGACAAACACATAGGTATTATATCTGTAGACCCATCTAAAAGAAAAACCGGTGGTGCTTTGTTAGGCGACCGTATTCGTATGAATGCAATTCGCAACAACAGAGTATATATGCGCAGTATGGCAACACGCCAAAGCAATCTGGCGGTTTCTAAATATGTAGAAGATGCTGTGAATATTCTTAAAGCTGCTCAGTACGATTTGATCATACTTGAGACATCAGGTATCGGGCAAAGCGACACACAAATTACAGACCATTGCGATTTGAGTATGTATGTAATGACACCGGAGTATGGTGCTGCTACACAACTGGAGAAAATCGACATGCTGGACTTTGCTGACATTGTGGTCATCAATAAGTTTGACAAACGTGGGGCTATGGATGCATTGCGCGACGTAAAAAAACAATATCAGCGCAACCACAAGCTGTTTGAAACGGATGTAGATAGCATGCCTGTATTCGGCACGATTGCATCACAGTTCAACGATCCCGGTACAAACACCATGTACAAATCGATGATGGACATCATCAAAGAAAAAACAGGTACAGACCTGCATTCTGCTTTCGAGGTGAGCAACGAAATGAGTGAGAAGATATACATCATTCCTCCAAAACGTACGCGCTACCTGAGTGAAATATCTGAGAACAACCGTGGTTACGACGACTGGGCTAAAAAACAATCAGAAATAGCACAAAAGCTTTTCGGCATACAAAAAACAATTGACACACTACAGTCTACTGATGCTGATGATAAAGACCGCTTGATAAAAACATTGCAAGAGGTTTACGCTAAAACAGAAATAGACCTTGACCCTAAGAACAGAGAAGTATTAAAAGGTTGGGCTGAAAAGAAGAAGAAGTATACTGACGAGTACTACACCTTTATGGTGCGCGATAAAGAACTGAAGATAAAAACGCATACAGAATCGCTATCACATACACAAATACCAAAAGTTGCAGTACCTAAATTTGAGGCTTGGGGTGAGATACTTTACTGGGCATTGAGTGAAAACTTCCCGGGAGAGTTTCCTTATGCAGCAGGTATCTATCCGTTCAAACGCGAGGGCGAAGACCCCACTCGTATGTTTGCCGGAGAAGGTGGACCAGAGCGTACCAACAAGCGTTTCCACTATGTGTCTTTAGACATGCCTGCAAAGCGTTTGAGTACTGCTTTTGATAGTGTAACATTATACGGTCAAGATCCTGATCATCGTCCTGATATATATGGTAAGATCGGTAACTCCGGTGTAAGCATTTGTTGTTTAGACGATGCTAAGAAACTATATAGCGGTTTCAATCTGGCAGATCCGAAGACGTCGGTATCTATGACCATCAACGGACCTGCACCAACCATCACTGCCTTCTTTATGAATGCTGCCATCGACCAGCAGTGCGAACTGTACATCAAAGAGCATGGCTTAGAAGAGGAAGTGAACAAAAAGATAGATGCAATATTTGCTGAAAAAGGGTTAGAGCGTCCGCAGTACAATGCATCATCTTTCAGCGATGTAAAAATGGGTGAACTACCTGCAGGTAATGACGGACTGGGCTTAATGTTGCTAGGTGTTACAGGCGATCAGGTATTACCTGCCGATGTATATGCAAAAATTAAAGAAGATACACTGAAGCAGGTACGCGGTACGGTGCAGGCAGATATATTAAAAGAAGATCAGGCACAAAACACCTGTATCTTCTCTACAGAATTTTCGCTACGTGTAATGGGTGATGTACAGCAGTACTTTATTAATGAAGGGGTACGTAATTTCTACTCAGTATCTATTAGCGGATACCACATTGCAGAAGCGGGTGCCAACCCAATATCTCAATTAGCATTTACATTAAGTAATGGCTTTACTTTTGTAGAATACTATTTGAGTCGCGGAATGAACATTGATGAATTTGCACCAAACTTGTCTTTCTTCTTCAGTAATGGTATCGATCCTGAATATAGTGTTATCGGCCGTGTGGCACGCCGTATCTGGTCGAAAGCTATCAAACATAAATACGGTGGTAACAAACGTTCTCAAATGTTGAAGTACCACATACAAACTTCAGGACGTTCTTTACACGCGCAGGAAATAGACTTCAACGATATACGCACAACGCTACAGGCATTGTATGCGATATACGATAACTGTAACTCGCTGCATACAAATGCATACGACGAGGCCATTACTACGCCTACAGAAGAAAGTGTACGTCGTGCTATGGCCATACAGCTCATCATCAACAAAGAGCTTGGACTGGCTAAGAACGAAAACCCGCTACAAGGTTCTTTCATTATAGAAGAGCTGACCGATTTGGTAGAAGAAGCGGTATTGAGCGAGTTTGACAGAATTACAGAACGTGGCGGTGTGCTGGGTGCTATGGAGACTATGTACCAGCGCAGTAAAATACAGGAAGAAAGCCTGTATTACGAAACACTGAAACATACAGGAGAGTTCCCGATCATTGGTGTGAATACGTTCTTAAGCAGTAAAGGTTCACCAACTGTAATACCGGGCGAGGTAATTCGCTCTACAACAGAAGAAAAAGAATTCCAGATAAGTACGGTACAAAATCTGTGGAAGCGTAGTGGAGATAAAGGAGATGAGCAACTACGCAAGCTACAGGAAGTAGCTATCAGGAACGAGAACATATTTGCCGAGTTGATGGAAACCGCGAAGTATTGTTCGCTGGGGCAGATCACCAAAGCATTGTTTGATGTGGGTGGGCAGTACAGAAGGAATATGTAATTTGAATCATTAAAAAAGCCCCTCGATCGAGGGGCTTTTTTATAAATATCTATAACTGTATTAGCTAGCTTTTTTAGCGTCGCTCATTTTAGCAGTTTTCTTGTCGCAGCTTTTCTTACTTCCTTTCTTACAACACTCTTTCTTTTCACCTTTTTTGCAACATTTTTTGTCTTTGTCACCTTCGCACGCAAAAGTCACACCGGTAATCATCAAAGCGCATAGTAATAATGATAATTTTTTCATTGCTTGTATCTTTTAAGTTTTTAGTAATTGTGAAGTATTAAAATTAAGGTAATTTGGATAATACTGTTACACCACCCTGCGTTTTATCACCAATTTTAACATTTATAGGCGTCCCAACAGGGAAAAACACGTCTACTCGCGACCCAAATCTGATAAATCCGAACTCTTTACACTGCTCTACAGTATCACCCTCTTTAACATAATAGGCTATTCTGCGCGCCATTGCACCTGCAATTTGCCTTACTAATAGCTCAGTTTTATCGTTACCCAATACATAGCTGGTACGCTCATTCAGCGTAGACGACTTGGGATGCCACGCCACCAAATACTTACCGGGGTGATATTTAAAGTACTTCACCACACCATCAATCGGGTTAAGGTTTTGGTGAACGTTTAACGGAGACATGAATATAGACACCTGTAAACGCTTGTCTTTAAAATACTCAGGCTCATACACCTCTTCAATCACCACTACTTTTCCGTCGGCAGGGGCTACTATCAGGTTATCACCAGTAGAGTGCGTTCTGCTGGGTATACGAAAGAACCAGATGACCCAAAACCATAATAAGAAAAAGATGATCTGCAACGAGTAATGTAACCAGCCAACATGACCCAGGTATTTTTTACTCACAAAAAATAATACCGCCCAAAGAACGGAAGCAACTACGATATGTATATATCCTTCGCGATGGATTGACATAGCTCAAAATTAATTTTTATAAGATAGTAACGGGAATATATTCCATGAAAATATACGCATATGTAAATGCAAATGGCGTAGCGATCAATAGCGAGTCGAACCTGTCCAGCGCACCACCATGCCCGGGCATCAACTTGCCCGAATCTTTTACACCTGCCATGCGCTTTAGCTTCGATTGCAGCAAGTCGCCCGCAGTACCGGCTACCGATGCACTAAGTGCCAGTGCCATCCAATCTATCATTTCGTAATAAGGCGAATAATGGCCCCACACCGCAGCGCCTACAATAGTTAAAACAGCTCCGCCAATAGTACCCTCCCATGTTTTTTTAGGAGATATTTTTGAAAATGGGGTTTTGCCAATGAAAGACCCTACCAGATAAGCCATAGTATCGTTCATCCATATCATCAGTACCAATGCCAGCGGTATTACCTGCGACTGATCGTACATAAAATACAACAAACTGATAGGCACCATAATATACATCTGTCCGGCGAGTGCATAACTACCTGCCTTCCATGCGGTACTTTTAGACAGTGTAGTAGCCAGTATTATAAAAGTGGGTGCTGCAATCAATATTGGCGAGAAGCGGATACCTAAAAACTCTTTTGTTTGTAGTAACACCCACAAAAAGCTCATTAATTGTACCACTACAGGTAACCACCTGGGGTGCGAAGTATCCGGGTCTATCTTTTTTACCAGCCCGAAAAACTCTTTTAAACACAGTGCCTGTATCAGGCATATCAGTGCGATAAAAGCATACTGGTTACTCCACAACAAACCCGTCATCATAATAGCCGAAAAGACTATTGCGCTACCTAAACGCGTAAAAAATGTGGGCCAGTGTAATGCCATTAATTTATGTTTTGATTAGGGAAGTGGTTATCGTTAAGCGCTGCCAGCTCTTCTTCATTAAAATCATCTGTCCAGTTCTTAGCAAGCGGAGTTTTATTCTTACTAAGCATGTAGAAAGATACAATAAACAGGACGCAACCACCAATAAACAAGGGCCATGGCATATTGTTGCTATCCATTACAGATGTGATCGCCTCGTTATCTCTACCTAAGTAGGATACAAGTATCTGTGTACCATTTACTATAAAATGGACGAACATACTCAGTATCAAAGAGCCTGTCAGGTAATAAACATAGCCCAGCGTCATACCGGCAATAACTATCGATATCAACCCGACAACATTACCATGTATCAATGAGAATAATATAGACGACAACAATATAGGCCAGAAAACAGGCTTCATTTTTTTAGCCATAAATCGCATCACCACACCTCTGAACATAAGCTCCTCGCCAATCGGCGCAATAATGGCTACAGCTATAAAAGCAGCTATTAACTCGCCCGGTGTTTGCATGTTTAAGTAGGCTTTCTGTTTTTGCAAAAATGCCTCCTTTGCCACGTCTAAGCTTTCGGGTAAGGGTATCATGTTGAACAACGAGGCAACACCACTCACCACCGGTATAGAAGAAAAAGCGATCAATGCTACCCAAAACCACTGTACCTGCTTTTTAGGTTGTACCAGGTTCAGATATTCCTTTATTCTTGGGTGAGTAGAGTAACTAAACAATAAGGGAACTGCAATAAAAAGAACAGCAGAGGCAACAATTTGCGATACAAAAAAGGCAATGCGAATTTTAGAGCTGCTGTCTACAGTAATTTCATTAATACTGGTTACAGATACACCTAAAGCCGTTGGCACAATCAAGCCCGCAACAAAGATGGTTACTCCTAAAAATATAAAGAGCATGATAAGCAATTGAAATATCTGCATCCCATACGGGTATTCTCGCCAATACTTGTTAAACATAATAGAATATATGCGCAAAGGTAACAGTGTACAGGCATTTTGGCGCAAAAATTGGAAGATATATGCCAATGCCGTTGAAACATTTCAACACTTTTAATGTTATATAACGGCTATGGCAGCATTTTTTACTATTTTTGACCGATTAGTCCGACGTTTCAGCTGATGAATGAAATACAAGCAGGGCAGCTTTTAGCCCAGATAAACAATCCGTCCGACCTCAAAAAATTCAGGAAAGAGGAATTACAGCAGGTGTGCAATGAGTTACGCCAGTTTATCATCGACTGTGTGAGTGTACATGGTGGCCACTTTGGGGCCAGCCTTGGTGTGGTGGAACTAACTGTTGCCTTGCATTATGTAATGAACACCCCTTACGATCAGCTGGTATGGGATGTAGGGCATCAGGCATACGGACATAAGATCTTAACGGAGCGCCGCAAGGTGTTTCATACCAACCGTAAATACAAAGGATTGAGTGGTTTCCCTAAACGATCTGAAAGTGAATATGATACTTTCGGTGTGGGGCACTCTTCTACTTCTATATCTGCGGCTTTGGGTATGGCGATCGCATCAAAATACAAAGGAGAAACAGACCGCCAGCACGTAGCCGTAATTGGTGATGGTGCAATGACTGCAGGTTTACCCTTCGAGGCATTAAACCATGCGGGTGTCAGCAATGCTAATGTTTTGGTGATACTGAATGACAACAACATGTCTATTGACCCGAATGTGGGTGCATTGAAGGAGTATTTAACAGACATTACTACATCGCATACTTATAATAAACTCCGCGACGATATCTGGAAAGCCATGGGTAAACTACCTTACGGCGATTACCAACGCGACCTTGTTTCTAAACTACAGGCCAGTGTTAAAGGCATGCTTTCAAAAACCAGTAACCTGTTCGAGGGGCTGGGCTTCCGCTACTTTGGGCCTATTGACGGGCACAATGTGTTGAAGGTGACAGAAATATTGGAACACCTGAGAGATATACCGGGCCCTAAACTGTTACACATTAAAACAGTAAAAGGTAAGGGGTACGACCTAGCAGAGAAAGACCAAACACTTTGGCATGCGCCCGGTACGTTCGATAAGATCACCGGTAAGATCAATAAAAAGACTTTTGATACACCGCAAGCGCCTAAATACCAGGATGTATTTGGCCACACTATCATAGAGCTGGCTAAAGAAAATGATAAGATCATGGGTATTACTCCGGCTATGCCGTCAGGTTGCTCATTGAAATATATGATGGCAGAAATGCCTGACCGTGCATTTGATGTGGGTATTGCCGAGCAGCACGCAGTAACGGTAAGTGCCGGTTTAGCTACACAAGGCATGCGCCCTTTCTGTAACATTTATAGCTCGTTCATGCAGCGCGGTTACGATATGGTAGTGCACGATGTAGCAATACAAAAACTACCTGTAGTGTTCTGCCTTGACCGTGCAGGGCTGGTGGGCGAAGACGGGCCTACGCACCATGGTGCATATGATATTGCATTTATGCGTTGTGTGCCGAATATGATCGTGAGTGCACCAATGAACGAAGCAGAGCTGCGTAACCTGATGTACACATCGCAATTGGATAAGATCAAATATCCGTTTGTGATACGTTACCCGCGCGGACAAGGTGTAATGCCTGAGTGGCAAACACCAATGCAAGAGATAGAGATTGGTAAAGGGCGCAAGATAAAAGACGGACAGGACGTAGCGATACTAACCTTCGGGCATCCGGGTAATTTTGCAGTACAGGCTTGTAAAGACCTGAAGACATATGGGCTGAACCCTGCCCATTACGATATGCGCTTTGCTAAGCCGATAGACGAAGCATTACTACACGAAGTAGGTCAGAAATTTGACAAAATTATCACTGTTGAAGATGGTACTGTTGTAGGTGGTTTTGGTAGTGCCGTGCTTGAATTCTTTGCGGCTAACGGTTATACTCCTGAAGTAAAAATATTGGGTATACCCGACCGTATTGTAGAGCATGGTAAACCTGCGCAGCTACACGAAGAATGTGGTTACGATGCGAAAGGCATTGCTAATGCAGTACGCGAGCTAGTCCAGAAGGGTGTTAAGCAGTTGGTGTAAAGTCCCAATGAATTGGTATAGCTATATAATTACTACCTTATACAACTGGGGTAAGAAGAATGACAGCACTCCTGTTGCAAATGTTGTTATTACTATGCTATTCGTTCATTTTGTTCAGATATTTACCGTGTACATGCTACTTCTGAAATATACTGACATTCCTGTCATATTTGAGATGAAAAATGCCAGATATATAGTATTACCAATACTAGCAGCTATTTCATTCATCTACTATAGACTTGTTTATAATAAGCAATCATGGGAAAAGAACAGTACAGTATTATTGGAAAAGAATAGGGAAAAGAGATTATATGGTAAAATCTATGTGCTTACTTATTTAATAGGGAGTATTGTATTGTTGTTTTTAGTTTTTGTTACATACAATATATAATAATACTCCCTTCAGGGTTAGCTTAACCCAACAGCTATCTCCCCGTTTTCATAAGTTACAGTACGACTTAAATTATACCGCTGTACTATAGCACTAAAACCTGAATAGTACACTGTATCATCTGTCGGGAACCATTTTTTCTCTTCAGGGTTCACACAAATAAACAATCCTTTTTCATCTCCTATAGCACAAAAGCGGTAAAACCCACCGTCGTAAATCTCCAGTCCTATATTTAATGACAGGTTATTATAGCACGATTCAATATCCATAGTGGCTACACCTATCTCTGATATTTCTTTAATACAACTAATATCATAGCTTCCTGCATACTCGTAATTCAACCCTTTTCTTCCGATGAACTCTACAATATTCTTGTCCTCATCATAAAAGTAAACAGCCCTTGCCTGCCAATCTTCAAACTCATGTATTTCAAACCTTCCATTTTTTAAAACGCCTACTTTTTCTTTAGTCCATTGTAGGGCATCTTCTATCGCATCGTATGGAATGTTCAATGCGAAATGATAGGGTGTGCTACCCTCTTTTTTATTAAATGTTAGTACACTATCGCCAACTTCGAGCGAAAAACTATCCTCAGTTTTATCGATAGCTTTAAACCCTAATGTTTGTGTATAAAACTTATACTGTGCTTCTAACTGACCTGTAAAAAGAGTTAGCGACTTAATGTTCATGTAACGAAAATAGTTTTTCTGTATTTAGTACCGAAACGCTTTATAATAGCCAACATTTTATGTAATAAAAAGTATTTTTAATACATGCGAACAGCCATTATTTTTTGTCTGAGTATATTATTCTATTCATGTGCAGATACTGAGGAAGAAGAAGTAGCAGCAACAGACTCAACTAAAGTAACTCAAGAAGTAGTAACAGATGAGCCACAAGGAGAAGAATGGTCTGAAACGCCAATGGACTTTACGCCGGAGGGCTATGTGTTGTTTAAAACCTTTAATGGTGACCTGAATAGAGATGAGTACGAAGATATAGTAGCAGTATTTAATGCTGTGGATGGGGACGATGAAATGACCAACAGAGCGGTAATGCTGCTAACTGCCGATGCTGATGGCAAGCTCACGATGGCAGCGCTCAATAAAGAAGGTGCACTTTGCGGCGAATGCGGAGGTGTGATGGGCGACCCTTTTGTAGAGGTGGTGATTAAGAATGGGTATTTTACCATAGAACATTTTGGAGGGTCCAGAGAAAAGTGGACAGATGATCCTACATTTAAGTATAACGAGGAGGATGGCAAATGGTACTTACACAGACACAGCAAGCAAGTACACGATGGTTTGGCCCCCGAAAACGGCTCTTCGTCTACCATGCTCACCACTAAAGATTTTGGTGTGATAGATTTTGAGGATTTTAAGTACTAAAGAACATACTATGAAAATACTAGCAACTATTATTTTTTTGCTACCCCTTTCAGCGGTTGCTCAAACGAAACAAGACTACAATCTGGTAATGGAAAAGTTTGTACAATACTACAATGCACAGCAAAACGATAGCATTTGTACATTATTTCCGGACAACACAAAAGTTGCTTCTTATAGTTGTTTTTGGAACTTTGCTGAACCTGAAAGGGTATATAAAGAATATGGCACAATAAACTCTTACGAGTATCTAGGTACAGAAGGTGATGTCACTATATATAAAGTGGTATATGATAAGTTCACTAAAGCAATGTCATTCAACCTGGACGAAAACTTACTATTCGGAACTTTTAGATTTGACACATCAAGCGATAAAATAAAAGAGATGTTGCGTGAGACAGAATAGATATCTTGCTTTCACTACATTATTTTTTTCATCGCCTTCTTTAAAGATACAGGTATATCTTCAGGCAACTGTTCTAAACAGAGTTGCAATTCGTTTTTTAGTTCCGGGTATTCTTTAATCAGCTCTCGCAGCACGTCTAACGATACCGTTTTTATATGTGTACTCACATGAGGGTCTGTTAACCATTGAAACATCAGGTCAATGGCGGTACCCTTATCATCTTCAGGTATACCGCATATGCGCCAGTACTTTGCAAACTGTTGTTCAAAATTCGGGATGTCTGTTTTATCCCTCTGCGCAAATAAATATGGTAGTACGTCAAATAGTTGCTTGGCGTCTTCTATCCCCACATCACTCAACAACCACGAAAAACGGGTAGCCGTTTTCTTTTCTTCAAATACCAGCTGACACAACTCTTTCAAATCTGCACCCTGAACGATTATTTGTTTTGCCCATCGCCGCCTGTCTGCACCATCGCTTGTGGGCAGCTGTGCTTGTAGCTCTTGGTATATAGAATTTGTGGTGGGCATTACTATTCTGTAATAATTAATTCTGCTGGATAAGCTTTCAAGATTTTTTTGGTTACTGTGGTATATTTTACAAAACAAAAAATAACCTTGTCCCCTTTTTGTAAGTTGTCAAATACTTCCTTTACTTCATTATTGAACTTAGGACCATCAATATAATGTTTGCTGTGTATTGTACGACTGCCTCTCATTACTATAAGTGAATATTCATTCACTACGCTTCTGGGGCTAAACTCAAAAAATCTTATATCAGCAATGATGCCTATTTGCGCTCGTAAAACATTTTTTCTTACAACCCCATCATATTTTCCAGCTACTTTTGCACTTGCTTTAGGTAATGGTCTTACTCTGAATTCTTCTAACCCAATTGTATCACCGTCTTTCGATAAAATTATTATTAATGTTTTACCTGCTTTTTGGGGATAGACTAAAAACGTGTTTCTTTCTTCAGTAGGCTCTATTTCCCCATTACTTATTTCAAGAATAATATCCTTAGCTTCTACCTCTTTTACCACTACTTTTATTGGGTTAGGAATTCCAATATAAAATAGGTTCATTTTCAAAGGCGATATAGCAAAATCTTGCGCGTTCACATTACTACCAATAAGCAAGGCACAAAAAATAAGAGATAGGTATTTCAACATTCTTTCAGGATTTTATTTAAAGATAACGGTTTTAGTATATTTTGTATCGTTATTTAAATAACGTAAATTTGTTGTAGTAAATTGTGCATGATGATGCATAACAAAGTGTTCAAAATTGCCATTGATAATCAGGCAATTAAGTTTTTGAGTGAAAAACCTGAATTCTGAAACAAAATAGAACAAATAGCAACCTATCTAACTGGTAACCAAATAATTACAACATGAAAAATCAGCAATCTTCCTGAACAAAATAGAACAATTTGGGTATCTATATAATACCTGCCCCCAACAGCAGGGCTATTATCAGCAGCATGACTGCGACTATGGTATGTAGTGTTTCTATGGTGATCTTCTTCACCAACTTGTTGCCAATATAAGCACCTGCAAAAGCACAAAGCGTAGCAACTGCCAGTAAGCTATAGTTAATGCCCTCGCTAACAGATTTAAAGATGGTAGCATACACAACCATACGAGACAGGTCGATGATCACAGCAATCACTACACCTGTGGCGATATATGCTTCTTTGGTCAAACCTGCTTTTATAAGGAACATGCTACGCAGCGCACCCTGGTGGCCCGATAAACCACCAAAGAAACCACTTAACAACCCACCGAAAGGCAGGTACTTTTTATCGAAAGAGATCTTTGAAAATTTGGGAGACAACTCCAGCACAGCAAACAGGATGATGAGTAAAGCCACCACCAGTTTCACAGGCTCTACACTGAAACTTTTATCATTAATAGAGTAGCTGTATAAAGCAGGCAGGTCAGAGAACAGCAACAATGCCTTTGCGCCCAGAAAAGCAGCCACCAATGCAGGTATACCAAAGCGCAGTATAACGCCTTTGTCTGCATGCTTACCCAACAATGCCAGTTTGAACATATTGTTCAAAAAATGGACAACCGCAGTTAAAGCTACCGCTATTTCTATCGGGAAGAATAACGCAAACACAGGCAACATCAAAGTGCCCAAACCAAAGCCTGAGAACAGTGTTAAACCCGAGCCTAATAGTGCTACTAACCCAATAAGGAAATAGTCCATACCTGAAAATAATAAATAAAGGTACGGTTAGTAGCGTTACCTCACCTTTAAATCAAACACAGTATCCTGCTCATCTTTTTCCATTTCTTTAGCATCAGTAACTTCAAACAAACGATTGATGCGATTTGCCGCGTAGTCATATACAGCACTTTTAAGTACCAGTTTGTACGCACCCCTTTCCCAGGTATGCATGGGGTAAAACATGTACCTGCTTTCTGTTACTCGCTCCAAGGCTATTTTTAATTGTCGTCCTTTAGCGTTATACAAAGCAACACCTTCCATTACAGACGCATGGTCCATCCCTTCTGAGAAGTTTAAATACATTATCCCTCTTGCACCATGAGTCAACACCCTCCTATCACTTAACTCTACTTTAGGCGTTACACGATCTTCGCCCTTCACATAGAACGACTGTGTATACTCCTTAGCGATCGGATTATTATTAATGTCTGTGATAGTTGTATGCACCTTAAGCGTGTATCGCTTTCCGGAATCGAAGAGCGGGCTTTCGTAATGGATACCATTCTTTACCCTGCCCGGGTGTATCATTAATACCAACAACTTACCATCATCTAACCAGAAAGACTTTTGCCGCCATGCATTTTCTCTTTCTATTCCCTGATCGTCGTAAATAGAAATGTGCTTGTAAGCCAGTATATCTTCCTTCATAGGATGGCTAAATCTTACATGAAAGAACAAGGTATTGTATGGAATGGTATCTGCCATTGGGTATGCAGTAACTACCTCCGCACGTTTATTAGAAAGCGGATGCTTAGGTGTGGTAAATCGCTTTATGTCGATCAACTTACCATTGAGCGTATATACTGCTTCAAAATCAGTATTGTAACCCAAGGGGTAGTTCAGTATAAACGAAAGATAATTGTTTTTAGACAGTTTGTATTTACCCGCAACAGGTATAGACGCTCTTTTACCATTGGTAACCATGTACAAGGCTAGTACCTCTTTACCTTTCTCTTGCAGGTTATTCTGCAATGTTGCTCTTAACGCATCGTCAACTTGTATACTGAAAACGGGCTTAACTTTTTCCCAAAAAAATACCGATATCGAATCACCTGCTGAAGCATAAAGGTGATTCGATATAAGTAAGCATATCAAACAAAATATTCTTCTAAGCATTCTTATTATTCAATAGTCAGCTTGTTAGAAACTTGTTTACCATTGCTGTATTGCACTGTTACAGTATATATACCCGGTGTAACACCACTGATATCTACTGTGCTGTTACTACCTGTAATGGCAGCCTCTGCAACTACGGCACCATTCATACCTACAATATTAACTGTAGCAGCAGCTGTATTGTTTGGCAACTTGATGCTTATTGTATTATGTGCAGGGTTAGGATAAATCTCTAACGCAGCTGTTGTTGACACACCACTTACCTTTGCAGGCTCTACAGACATTTTCTGTAAAGTTAAAGCGCCGCCACCTGTAGAGTTACTCTCTAATAAAAGCAGCTGCCAGTTATCCCAAAAAGCGATCATACCCAATGTAGTAGAAGACATAAGTTTGATCTCCTCTGCCGGTAACGATGCTACCACGTTACCAGAGTTATCTCTAAGCAATACAGAGTTATTGTCATACTTATTTGCTGCTACCTGGCTACCGTCTAAATACTTTTTACCTATGCGGTACAGCTTACCATCATGCAGGTCGAACAACCAGTCTTTGTTATCATGACGCATAAACACAGCTTTCTTGGATTGGCCCTGATGTATATTGAAGTCTTCTGTTACAGACAATAAGCCAGAACCTGAAAGCGTACTTACATCTACTGAGAAGCCCGGCGCGCAAGTAGTAACTCCCATTAAACGATATTTGCCATCTATCTGGCCGATCGTTAATGTTTCAAGCGGCGCTTTAGTAAAATAGTTACCACCCCAGTTCGATTTAAACAAAGTAGTAGAACGTTTAGAAAAAGTGCCGTTGTGTGCAAAAGGAGCAGACAACCAACCCAGCTGACCATCAAGAGAGAAAGAACCGGAAGACACATACAACTTGCCATCAGCAAATGCCATATCGTTGATTGTAAGCACACCACCCCAGCTCAATTTACTATGGGTAGCATTATTCAAATCAAGCATAGTAACTTTTGCCCCGTTGTCTTCTACTTTAAATATAATGTTGTTCAAACCGGCTGTACCTAGTACATATACAGATTTTGATATGGGGTTCACTACTATATCCTGCACTGTTACTGATGCACCCGCTAAAGGGTTCAATTTGTTCATTACAAAATCAGGGATAGTTGTCACAGTGTTCGATGCCGCATCTGCAGGATCATTATCTGCGATGTCTATCGCATAAACAGAAGAATTGTCTGCGGCTAAGAGCACCACGTCTGTTCCATCAGTCGCGATGCAAAGATCTGCCAGATTAGCTCCGCTAATGGCTCCTGTAGTAGCATTTTGTAATAGTGCATTTTGCCCGAACGCAGAAACACTCGCGAGCATACACAGTTGTAGTAATAGTTTCTTCATAACCTTTGTTTGGTTTTAAATAGTTAATAAATAGCTTGAGTAGGGCACATTTCTGTGCACACACACTAGTACAGTATCTACAACGAAAAAAGTTGGGGGCAGAGAAAGGGGGATATTGAAACAGCGCTATTAAACACTGTTAGTCAACGACTTACACAGACTGTCACCGTATTAAATTACAGCACAAAATTTAATGTCTTTAGTATGTAAAAATACTGTCACAGAATTGTTTGTGGAGTGTCATGGATATGATAAGGTATAGGGTGATTTCACCCTGTTTTGCAATAATAAACATCAGTATTTTGTAGGCAACTAACTGGATATGAGAGAAAAAGAAATTAGGCACTTAGCATATAGACTAAAAAAAGAAAAAGAAGATTCAGGGAAGGGTGCAATTGTATTCTTAGGTGCAGGAGCTTCTGTAACAGGAAATGTTCCATTAGCTAAAGATGTCATAAAAGATATACTTGACCTATATGCTGATTCACCAGATATAGATGATCTGAAAAAAGAAGAACAAGCAAATTATTACGAATTAATGAGTTGCTTAACAGTAAAGCAACGCAAAGAGTTATTCAAAAAATACATAGACGAATCAAAAATAAATGCAGCCCATATATACTTGGCTAAATTGATGGAGGCTGGTTATATCGATTATATATTGACTGTAAACTTTGATAACCTAATTCTTAGGGCGTTAGCATTATATAGTCTATTCCCTGCAACCTACGACATAGCGATGTTGAAAGAATTAACTACTGCAAAATTTGAAGCACCTGGTGTTGTTTACTTACATGGTAGATACGATGGGTTCAACCTGATAAATACTGAAGATGAATTTAAGGAGGTAAAAGACCTAGTAGTTGACTCAATAAAACGACTAGAAGACAGACCATGGATAGTAGCAGGATACGGTGCAACCGATCCAGTTTTTGAGTATATCATTGGATTACGAAAATTTGAAAGTAATTTATATTGGATCTCTTATAGAGACAATGAACCACCACGAAATGTAACTAATATTTTAAAAGATCCCTCATTCAATGCATTCTGTATAAAAGGCCATGATGCAGATAGTTTTTTTGTTAAGTTACACACAAAGCTAGAAGTAGGTGAGCCTACTTTTATTGCACATCCTTTTTCACACATGAAAAAAATTCATGAAAACCTTGTAGATATCAAGTTTGAAGAAGATACTACCCAACGGTTTGAAGTAACTAAAAAATGGGTCGAAGATGCTATAAGTACTTACGAACGGCAAGATAATATACCTGAAGCAAAAGACGATATAAAAATAGACAACATTAAACTTGAATTACATACTGCAATAGTAAAAGGAGACTACAACAAACTAATTGATATTGAAAAAAAGTATTCTACTAATAATGATGAACTTAAAGACTTATTAAGCTCAGGATATAACACTTGGGGAATTGCGCTTAGTGAAAAAGGTGAAAGAACACGTAATGAAGATGGCAACTCTTTATTAAGAGAAAGTATTGAGAAATATAAAAAAGCTGCTGAGCTAAACCATACTAGACATATGGTTTATAATAATTGGGGTGTAGCACTTAAAGAGTTGGGTAATAGATTACAAAAAAAAGAAGGGGAACCTTTATTAAAAGAAAGTATTAAGAAGTATGAAAAAGCTATCGAAATAAAACAAGACTACAAAATCGCTTATTCAAATTTGGCAAGCGCAATAGTTTCACTTTATTATAAAAATAATAATAACCCAAAACTATTAGATCAAGCGTTAAAAATTTCTGAGACTGCTGTTAAATATGGAGCATCTAAATATAATCTATCATGTGTATATGCGTTAAAAAATGAAAAAGAAATTGCATTTAAGATATTAGAAGAGGTATTAGAAAAAAAGGAAATGACCTTTACACATATTGCAGAAGATAAAGACTGGGAGCACTTAAGAAAAGATGAGAGGTACATACAATTGAAGGAAAAATACTCTGAAGCATAGCTCCGTAATACTTCCTTACAGCGTATAAAATCCCTATTTTCGCAACCATGAGCAGATTTTCAACAGACAGTATAGTAGGTATTATAGGTGCTGGTGCTATGGGTAGCGGCATTGCACAGGTAGCAGCTATGGCAGGGCACAATGTAGTAGTGTACGATACTAATGCAGTTGCATTAGGCAATTCAAAAGATAAACTGGAGAAAATACTGAACCGCCTGGTAGAAAAAGGCAAGATAGAGTCTGTTGAAAGTATCACTTCTAAAATTATTTATGCTGCTAACTTGTCAGCTTTAGAAGACTGCTCATTGATCATAGAGGCGATCATCGAAAACCTCGACATCAAGAAAAAAGTTTTTGCCGATGTAGAAGCTATAGTAAGTGATGATTGTGTCATCGCTACCAACACTTCTTCTTTATCGGTTACGTCTATAGCTGCTGCCTGTAATAAGGCAGAGCGTGTATTGGGTCTGCACTTCTTTAACCCTGCTCCGCTGATGGCATTGGTAGAGGTAGTACCAGCCGTACAAAGCGACGATGCTATTGTACAGGAATGTAAGGCGCTGATGAGTAGCTGGAAGAAAGTACCGGTAATAGCTAAAGACACTCCGGGCTTTATTGTGAACCGTGTGGCGCGCCCGTTTTATGGCGAGGCCATCCGTATGATGGAAGAAGGCATTGCTGATGCTGCTACTATCGATTGGGCAATGACAGAGGCAGGCGGTTTCCGTATGGGGCCTTTTACTTTGACAGACTATATAGGGCATGATGTGAACTATGTGGTTACAGAAACCGTATTTGAATCTTTCTTTTATGATCCGCGTTACAAACCATCGTTCTCTCAAAAACGTTTGTTGGAGGCCGGTTGGTTGGGCCGTAAAACAGGCAGAGGGTTCTTTAACTATGCGGAAGGTGCTGCACAACCGGAGCCGAATAAAGATACCGTATTAGCCAACAATATTGTAGCGCGTGTAGTGGTGATGCTCATTAACGAGGCTGTAGATGCTTTGCACTTAAACATAGCATCAGCAGAAGATCTGGAGCTGGCCATGACCAAAGGAGTAAACTACCCTAAAGGCTTATTAGTTTGGTGCGACGAATGGGGTGCTGACAAAGTGCTGAACATCTTAGACGGTTTGTATAACGAGTATCACGAAGACCGTTACCGTGCCAGCGCATTGCTCAGAAAGGCTGCTGCAAACGGCAGCAAGTTCATGTCTTAATGTGCAGGTTCACACTTCAGGAAAGAGGTGTCATTCATCACCTTATCCAGGTTCTCCATAGCTTTAGAAAAGTTAGGGTACATATCCATCATCACCTCTAAGCGACAATCGCACATAGCCTGTGCGTAGGCTTCGCTCATGTTCTTCTTTTTGGCAGAGTTAATACAGCCCTGCACAAACATATCACGAGCTTCACCATCCCAAGTGTTCTCACAAGCAGTAAATACCATAATTGAGGCTATTAATACCAATAACTTTTTCATTGTATGCATTATAGATAACTTTGCTATGAAGACTTAAGTTACAGTTTATGTATAAAATAACCATACTATACGGTGCTATTCGCGAAGGCAGACTTAGCATCAGAGCTGCCAAAGCTTTAGAAAACGCACTGACCAATAGCGGAAAAGCAACCGTTACACTTATAGATATAAAAGACTACAACCTACCCGTTATGGAAAAAAGGTTGAAGTTTATGGACAACCCACCACAGAATTTAGTAACCATCAGCAACGCATTGAACGAAGCTGATGGTATCATATTCGTATCTCCCGAGTATAATGGAAGCTACAGTGGTGCACTTAAAAATGCTGTAGACTACTTTACCGGCGAATGGGCTAAAAAGCCTATTGGCATATGTGCTGCGTCTGCCGGCAGGTTGGGTGGTGTCAATGCATCTCATAAACTTCAAGATCTTGTTTTGGCTATTGGAGCCTTCCCAATGCCTTACAAACTGCTAGTTCCCGAGCTGAAAGACTCTCTAAATGAGGCAGGTGAACCTCAAAACGAGATCATGGCTAAAAACCTGGACAAATACGTGAATGAGTATTTATGGTTTGTAGAGGCCATTAGCACACAAAAGAAGAAAGGCTAATAATAATAGCAGGTAGTGTTTAGTAGGGTGTACGCAACGGGTAATACTATATTAATAAACGCACCCATATAATAATTATTGCATTAGTATGACATATTTCTTTACCTCCATTTAATATTTAGGTAAGAAAGATCATCCGTTTTATAAGAATAGTTTGCCTTATTTTTGCAGCCCGATGAATTTGCAGGTGCTGCAAGAACAATACAAGAATGATTACCGCATTAAAGAAATTGCGGGTAGCACCTCTTTGTCCGAACCCAAGGTTCGTGTACAACTCAAGAACCTGAGGGGGGCAGCAATTAATTTCATTGCAACTGCCGTTTGGCAACTCGGCGACACCAATCATGTGTTCATCCTCAACGATAAAGAAGAGGCTGCTTATTTCCATAATGATATAGAGAACCTGACACAGGCACTGGATATTTGTTTCTTTCCTGACTCATTTAAAAAAGAAGGAAGTTTCAATGATCTGAACAGCAGCCATGTAATGCTACGTACAGAAGCGCTTACCAAATTCAGTAAAAAAGAAAGCCATAAAAAGGTATTGGTTACCTACCCGGAGGCTTTGTTTGAGAAGGTGGTGAACCCGAATACACTATCGGGCAACATGGTGAGCATTAAGGTGAGTGAACAGCTGGATGTAGATGATGTGATCAAAAGGTTTGTAGAGCTGGGCTTCAAAAAAGAAGACTTTGTATATGAACCCGGCCAGTTTGCGATGCGTGGAGGCATATTAGACATCTACTCTTTTGGTAACGAACATCCATACCGTATAGAGCTGTTCGGTAATGAGGTAGACAGCATACGCATATTCAACCCTGAAACGCAACTATCAGAAAGAAAGCTATTGCAGGTTTCCATCCTGCCTAATATAGAAACCAACTTCGAAACTCAAGAAAAGATATCTCTGTTTGATTACCTGCCGGAAAACACGGTAATATGGGCAAAAGATTTTGACTTTACCATCGGCCGTTTAGGTAAAATGGAGGATGAACTGCCTGAAGTAATTGAACTGAGCGATGTTGCGGTAGATCATGAAGAAGCATGGTTAAAAAAGTTGACCAAAGATGATTTTGAAGCTGCAGAGGATGTAAAAGAAAAATTACAACAGCGCCACTTACTGGAGTGGTACAACAACTCGCTGGAAAAACTAACAGGCGATGAGCTGACTGCGAGCTTACAGTTTGCAACGGACGAACAGCCTGTCTTCAATCGCCAGTTTGACCTTTTGATCAGCGATCTGCAAAAACGCATGGCAGAACAATACACGCCATATATTTTTGCGGAGAACCCCAGGCAGACAGAAAGGTTACGCAGCATTTTCGAAGATCTGAATGCCAGCATCAACTTTGTACCTATACCACGTGCCATCAGTCATGGTTTTATCGACCATGAAAAGAAAGTACTTTGTTATACCGACCACCAGATATTTCAACGTTATCATAAGTACAAGGTAAAGCAGGCATATACAAAAGGCAAAGCGCTTACCATGCGTGCCCTGCGCGAGCTGCAACCCGGAGATTATGTAACACACATAGATCACGGAGTAGGTAAATACAGCGGCTTGCAGAAGATTGAGGTGAATGGGAATATGCAAGAGGCCGTTCGTATCATCTATCGCGATAATGACGTGCTGTATGTCAACATCAACTCGCTGCATAAAATAAGCAAGTACACCGGTAAAGAGGGCACACAGCCTAAGGTGAATAAGCTGGGTAGTGAGGCATGGCAGAAGCTGAAGAACAAAACCAAAAAGCAGGTAAAAGATATTGCTACCGACCTGATAAAGCTTTATGCAAAACGTAAAGCATCAGAAGGGTTTGCACATACGCCGGACAGTTATTTACAAACAGAGCTGGAAGCATCTTTCTTTTATGAAGATACGCCCGACCAAAGTAAAGCCACTGCCGATGTAAAACGCGATATGGAAGCACCCAACCCTATGGATAGATTGGTGTGTGGAGATGTGGGCTTTGGTAAAACAGAGATAGCTATACGTGCTGCTTTTAAAACAGTAGCAGATAGCAAGCAAGCTGCTATTTTGGTACCTACTACTATACTGGCTTTCCAACACTACCAAACTTTTAAAGAACGTCTGTCAGACTTTCCTTGTAATATCGATTACATCAACCGCTTTAAAACTCAAAAGCAAAAAACCGAGACCTTAAAGAAACTGGAAGCCGGAGAGATAGACATCATCATAGGCACACACGCACTACTGGGCAAAAAAGTTAAGTTTCAAGATCTGGGGCTACTTATAATAGACGAGGAACAAAAATTTGGTGTAGCCGCAAAAGAAAAACTACGCGAGCTAAAAGCCAATGTAGATACCCTCACTCTTACAGCCACGCCGATACCTCGTACACTGCAATTCTCTTTAATGAATGCGCGTGACCTGAGCATCATCAACACACCACCACCTAACAGGCAACCTGTACAAACAGAAGTAATGGTATTTGACGAATATGCCATACGCGATGCTATTTACTATGAAACAGAGCGTGGCGGACAGGTATACTTCATACACAACCGTGTACAAAGTTTGCCTGAGATGATGACCATATTGAAAAACCTATGTCCGGATCTGGAAATTGGCATGGCTCACGGGCAACTGGAAGGGCAAAAGCTGGAACAAACCTTATTTGATTTCATCGATCATAAATATGATGTATTGTGCTGTACAAACATTGTAGAAAGTGGTGTAGACATTCCTAATGCAAATACCATCATCATCAACAATGCGCATCAATTTGGGTTGAGCGATCTGCACCAATTAAGAGGACGTGTTGGGCGTAGCAACAAAAAAGCATTTTGTTATTTAATGGCACCTCCTAAAAGCACGCTGCCAAATGATAGCAGAAAACGTTTAGAAACACTGGAGCAATTCAACGAGCTGGGCAGTGGCTTCCAAATAGCTATGCGCGATTTGGATATACGCGGAGCAGGAAACTTACTGGGCGGCGAACAAAGCGGTTTCATTGCAGAGATAGGTTTTGAAATGTATCAAAAGATATTGAACGAGGCCATTCGCGAATTGAAGCGCACCGACTTTAAAGATGTATTTGCAGAAGAGTTGAACCGTAAGAAAGATTATGTAGGTGATTGTAATATAGATACAGACTTACCTATACTTATACCTGAAGACTATGTAGATAGCATCACAGAAAGACTATCACTATATACACAACTGGACGACCTGGAGGAAGAAGAAGAGTTGAAAATGTTTGAAGAAGAGTTGATTGACCGCTTCGGACCAATACCACCACAGGTACATGAGTTACTGACAACTATTCGTTGCCGCTGGATTGCTAAAGAGCTTGGCTTCGAAAGATTGATTATGAAGAGCAATGCACTTCGTTTGTATTTCGTCAGCGACCCTGACTCACCATACTTCGAGTCTGACACATTCAACCACATTATGAATGCAATTCAAACACAATTCAACAATGCCCGTTTGAAACAAGTTGGGAAAAACTTTTTATTGAAAGTAGACAACGTAAAATCAATGGCAGATGTGTATAGCTTTTTAAACAGAATTTATTCAGGTTTGGTTGTTGCCGAGCAATAGTGGCTTAATAATTGCATACTCTTTTACTATATTTATAACCGTCACGGGTTAACACATGGGTAGTATAAAAATTGTAATTGCAGATGATCACCACATTTTGCTGGATGGTTTAAAAGCCATGTTGCAAAAAAACAGTGATATAGATGTTGTTGCAGTTTACGATAACGGGCAAAGCCTGCTGGATGAACTCAATAAGGTGCAACCTGATGTAGCCATTGTAGATATTAATATGCCCGGCATGAAAGGGCCTGAGTTAACCGTAAAAATAAAAGAGCTCAACCCTTCCGTATGTGTCATCACTCTATCTATGTACGACGATGCTGCCCATATCATGGAAATGATAGAAGCGGGTGTATCCGGCTATTTATTGAAAAATGTAAACGATAAAGAGCTTATTGATGCAATACACCAGGTAAAGGCAGGCAAAATGTACTTTTCTTCAGAAGTTTCAGAAAAACTGACCAGCATGGTGATGAACCAGCAAAAAAAACTGGACGAGCCCGAAAAACCTAAACTTACTGAACGAGAGCTGGAAGTTTTAAAACTGGTAGCCAACGAACACAGTAATGCAGAAATTGCAGAAATTCTATTTATCAGCGAAAGAACAGTAGAAACCCACCGTAAAAACATGCTGCGTAAAACACAAAACAAAACCATAGTAGGCCTTCTGAAATACGCTATGGAAAACGGTTTGATATAATCCACCCTTGATACATCCGTACTGGCACGGATATAAAAATACCCTTATGGTTGTATGCATTTCGCCTGTATGTGAAGGTACTTTTGTATCAACAAGCGATTGATTACAATTTTGTTCACAGAAAATTTATGAAAATGAAAAATCTATTCAAAATGATCGTACCGGCGGGGGCTATAATACTTAGCATATCGTCTTGCGATAAAACTACCACTACTACAACACCTACCACAAATACACCAACCAATACAACACCAACATCTCCAACACCTGTAACACCAAGCGTTGGCAACTTCTATGGTGTTATGGCTGCTGTAAAAATGGACTTTTCTTATGAAGTACCTGTTATCGGTCAAACAAAGATCAGCTCTCAAATAGGTGTTGCTACATTCTACGACAACAACAATGGTTCCGGTAATATCGTAGATGCAGGTACTGTATCAGTAAACAGTAACACATTCGACAAACAATCAAACAACAGCTACACCAGCGATGCTACCAAAACAGATCTTGGTTTTAGCAACGGCGTAAATTGGAAAGTAACAGGTGGTAACGGCATTCCTTCTATCAACTATACGCATTCAGGTTCTTTCCCCGGATATAGCGGTACACTGCCAACAGAAATCGACAAGTCGAAAGACCTTGAGATTGACTTAGGTTCTAAAGTAACAGGTGCAGACTCTGTGTACCTTGTATTAATTACGGGAAGCACAACTATCATCAAGCACTACGACGGTAATCCAGCCCCTTCTAAAGGTGTTATCCCCGCATCTGAATTAAGCGGTCTTACTAATGTAACTGACAACTCTGCATATCTTGAGGTTGTACCATTTACATACAAAACACCAACTGTTAGCGGTAAACAATTTGTTGCTATTAAAGAGACAGCAGCTGTTGCAGGTGTTAACATCAAATAATAACTCAACAGATCATAATAAAAAAGAGGAGCTTTTAAGCTCCTCTTTTTTTGTTTATAATTTGATGAGATCATCGGTCTTGGTATCGTAAAAGTTATATTCTGTAAGCGGGGTGTTGCTATCCGTAACAATGCCCAGTTTAATACCATACTTCTTCGCCCATTTCTTTCTTATAGATGGCTTTAGGATGGTACCTTTTGTTAGATATGCACTAATAATAGGGTGTACATGCAAAGCCAACTGGCGATGCCCCTGATTGATAAGATAGTGCAGGTCTTTTTCAATATCATCTGCTAATAATATGCTCGGGCCTATTTTGCCTGTACCACTACAGGTAGGGCAAGCTTCTGCAGTTGTAATATTCAACTCCGGGCGCAACCTCTGGCGGGTAATTTGCATCAACCCAAATTTGGAGATCGGCAATATTGTATGGCGCGCCCTGTCGTTGGCCATTGCCTTCTCTATTTCCTGAAGCACCTCTTTTTTATTATTCGGCAGCTTCATGTCAATAAAGTCTATGATAATGATACCGCCCAAATCGCGCAAACGTACTTGTCTTGCTATCTCGCGTGCGGCTTCCAGATTTGTTGCCAGCGCATTTTGCTCTTGCCCCATTTCTGCACTGCGTGTACCACTATTCACATCTACAACATGCAAGGCCTCTGTATGTTCTATGATGAGGTATGCCCCGCTGGACATATTCACTGTTTTACCGAAAGAGGCTTTTACCTGTTTAGTAATACCAAACTGATCGAACACATTTGTACCTCCGTTGTGATAAGAGACAATATCCTCTTTTTCAGGAGCAATACGCGCAATGTATTCTTTAGTATCATCCATCAACTTTTTATCGTTGACAATTACTTTCTGGAAACTTTCGTTCAACAAATCGCGCAGGATAGAAGTTGTTTTATCCTGCTCTCCCATAATAAGCTTTGGAGCCTTTGAGGTTTTCAGGTTATCCTGAATATCCTGCCACATTTTGGTGAGCTCAATCACGTCGTTATGCAGCTCGGCTGTATTCTTACCTTCTGCCGCTGTACGTACGATAACCCCAAAGTTTTTTGGCTTAATTGCTTCAACAGTACGTTGCAGGCGCTTGCGCTCATCTGCCGAGCGTATCTTTCTGGATATCGCCACAACATCGTTAAAAGGTGTCATCACTACGAAACGACCCGGTAACGATATCTCACAACTTAGTCTGGGGCCTTTATTAGAAATCGGCTCTTTCAATACCTGTACCAGAATCTCGGGCTTACCCTGAATCACTTCAGTTATCTTACCGGTCTTTACTATTTCGGGTTCGTTTTTGAACTTACCAAAGTCTTTACCCCAAATGGTATTCCCTTCTAAAGAAAGTCTGGTAAATTTTAGTAGCGATCGAAAATAAGGGCTCAAGTCTGTGTAATGCAGAAAAGCATCACGCTCATAACCTACATTTATAAATGCAGCATTTAACCCGGGCATCAACCTTTTAACCTTACCCAGGAAAAGGTCGCCCACGGCGAACTGGTTTTGCTCTTTTTCATAGTGGAGCTCCACCAGTTTCTTATCTTCCAGCAAGGCAATTTCCACACCATCGCCGGAAGAATTAATAATCAATTCTTTGTCCATAGCGTCCGTCATTTTATCCAACACTCAACACAAGGACCGTATATGTCCGGCCTCAGGTCTCAGTTTGCTATAACAGAGGAATAATAATGACAAAACCCTACACCCTATATTGAAGAATATAATATGAGGATGTAAGGAAATGCAGAAGAGATTTAAGCTATCAGCAGTTTACTGATACTTATTATTTCTTCTTCTTATGACGGTTTTTTCTTAAACGTTTTTTACGCTTATGAGTCGCTATTTTATGTCTTTTTCTTTTTTTACCGCAAGGCATAATAAAAAAGTTTAGTTATTTAAATGATTTTATATAATTATCTATTTCCTTATCAAACTCCGGTTTGTTGATGATCTTTTTACAACGCTCCAACAGTTCGATTGCTTTTTCTTTGTTTCCTTTACTTCTGTACACTTCTGCTAAAAAGTAAAGAGCTTCTGTATTTTCAGGTTCCAGGGATAACACCTTCTCAAAGCGTTCTTTTGCTTTGTCCATCTGTCCGGAGCGTATTGAAAGCTGACCGAGCATCAGGTTGGCTGGTATATTGTCCGGTTGTTCTCTCACAATTCCAAGAAGCAACTGGATACCCTGCATGGGTTGTGATGTTCCGTCTATATAGCACGATGCTAGTGCCATTTTAACGGTATCACTGTTCGGGTTTAATTCTAAAGACTGCTCAAAACAACTAATGGCATTTTGTGCTGCCCATCCCCTTACGCCTGGCGAACCTGCCATTTGCATCAGGTCTAAATTAAATCGGCCTGCAAAGTTCAGGCTTTTTTCCGAATTCTCCAAGTTTGCTTTTTCAGTAAAATAATAGGCGGCAACAGGCATGTTTCTGTGCTGTAACCAAAGCTGTGCTATACCATTATATATATCAGCCTTTTCTATGTCTGAACCTTGGGCGGCTTTTTCTTCCAGCGTGGCCAATTCTTCCATTGCATGGCCGGGCAAAGTTGCTCGTACACTGTCTATATATGGCTGTATAGAAAAGTTGTCTGCTACTGCAGGCATAGCAGATCCGGCATTAGCGGTTGGCTTTTCGGCTTCTTTTACCGGAGGTGTTGTATTAGCGAAGAAATACAAAGCGGCGATAAGTGCTGCCGCTACAATTATGGTTATATAATGACTTGTGCGCAAAAGATCAATAATTTTTGCGCAAGTTACGAAAAGACGGTTGAGTTAGAGCGACTGAGTTATATAGAGGTATTTTCATTAGAACCACCGTCTCCACTATCAGTCATATCATGCGTAGAGTTTTTTACTGCCTGCACAAACTCTTTAGCCGGTTTAAATGCGGGGATGTAATGCTCAGGTATCTCAACTGCTATATTCTTTTTTATGTTTCGCCCGATCTTGGCTGCTCTTTTCTTTAATATAAAACTACCAAAACCACGAACGTAAACAGGCTCGCCCTCTATCAATGAAGTTTTCACTTCTTTAAAGAATGCCTCTAAAGCAACCAGAATATCCACCTTAGGGATTCCTGTCTTTTCAGCAATACTGTTTACTACATCGGCTTTTCTCATAATAACTTATTTAGAAAAGTGAGAGAATATATTCTATCAACTTTTAAGAATAACTTCAATGAAATATTATTCAATACTCAAAAAAGTATATAAATATAATACAACAATTGAATTTTTCATATATAGACTGCAATTATTAAACTATTAAATAACTAATTAAATACCAACAAAATAAACCAAAATATAAGCCGCACAGCCTTTGCAGTTATACATTAACGAAAATATATTTTGACAATATACCCACCAAACACATGTATATACAGCAAAAAACCGTGCCTGTAAATCAGATAATTATCTGCGTAAACAGTGTTTTTAGTTGTACAGACAGTAATTTTGCAAGGCAAACAGAATCTTTTGAGCGAACAAAGAAAAAATCGTGCTGTAGCAAACTGGTTATTGGTTGGTGTTGGTATGATTATCATTCAGGTATTACTGGGTGGGGTAACCAGACTAACAGGATCGGGACTATCTATTACAGAGTGGAAACCCATCATGGGCGCTTTACCTCCCACAACCGACGATGCCTGGAATGAAGCCTTCAACGGGTACAAACAAATTGCTCAATACAAGTACATGAACAGCCACTTTGAGCTGTCTGATTTTAAATTCATTTTTTTCTGGGAATGGTTCCATCGTTTGTGGGCCAGATTACTAGGGGTAGTATTTGGTATTGGTTTTATCTTTTTCCTGATAAGGGGCTACTTTAAAAAAGATATGGTTGTCCCTCTGGTAATACTTTTTGTACTAGGAGGAGCGCAAGGACTGGTAGGCTGGATTATGGTGGCCAGCGGACTGAACGATACCAACCTTTATGTAGACCACATAAAGCTAGCCATGCACTTTATAGCTGCGCTTATATTGTTGTGTTATACTTTGTGGTTTGCACTAAAACTACTGATACCTGCGGATAAGCTTGTGTATGACAGCAGACTTAAAAACATAACGCTGGTGTCTATTGTGCTTTTAACGATACAGTTGATTTACGGTGCGTTTATGGCAGGCTTAAAAGCCGCAATGAGCGCGGCAACATGGCCCGACATTAATGGTTCTTTTATTCCGGATAATATTTGGGGTCAAAGCTTCGTCAACCACCCTATTAATATTCACTTTGTACACAGAACATTGGCATACTTATTATTTGGCTTGTTGATGTTCTGGTTTGGCAGAGCCTCGAAAATCTATAAACAATCAGTTAATAAACTGTGGGGTAAGGTTCGCTGGTGGCCTTTTGTTTTGGTGTGGGTACAGGTAATACTAGGTATCGTTACTGTATTAGCGGCACCAACTATGCAATTTGGCAAGTTTGGCAGTTTTGAAATACTGGCAGAACTACATCAACTTTTTGCTATGTTCCTGCTGATGTCTTTGGTAGTTTCTACATATATGATCCGCAGTAAAAAAGTTGTGTAAATGCTCCTATAGTATTTGCGAAAAGGTGATCTTTACCAGACTTTATTGCGAGCATTTTTTCGTACTTTATATAAGAAACTAATTTACTGATGCGCAAACTGTTAAGCGACATATTTCGTTTTTTGCCGGTACAGTTGTTCTTCCTACATTTTCGTAAGTATCAACTTTTTCTGGTGTTTTGGATAATACTTGTATTAACCATCACCGGAGATTTTGCAGCAGTGTTTGGTGCATCTACATTGTTTCTGTCGCCGGAATACCTTGGGCAAACAGGATTTTGGAGCATGTTTTTAATGGGCGGCGCACTGGCGATATTCGTCATGTCGTGGCACATCACCACTTTTATTATTAACAATAAACGCCTGCCTTTTTTAGGCGCCATACGCTTCGCGTTTATCAAGTACTGTATCAATAACTCATTGATACCTTTTTCTTTTTTGGTATTCTATACTATTTCCAGCATACGCTTCCAATTGCTAAACGAGCACGCAACAGGATATCAGGTATTTATGTACCAGCTGGGTTTTTATTTAGGATTTACTTTCATCATACTCTTATCATTTGCATATTTCTTTCGTGTAGGTAAAGATCTGCTTAAAGAAGTAGTAAGTAGCATTGCACCCACAAACATCATTAAAGACATCATCCCTTTTGATAGTTTAGATACGGATGACTACGATATCATTAAAGCCAACTCATTTATAGATGGCAACTTTCGAATCAAAAAATTCTCTGAAGTCTCCTTTCCTCAACCACGTTTACTTAGAACTGTTTTACGCCGCCATAGTCGTAATGCAACAACCGCTGCCGTTTTTGCAATAATACTACTGATCATTTCCGGCCTGTTATCAGAACAACCTATGATGCGTGTGCCCGCAGCTGCCAGCTTTTTATTGCTGTTTGCCGTTATAATGGGGCTGGTAGGTTCTATTAAACACTTGCTGCGCAGCTGGGAAATTTTGGGATGGATAGTACTGATTCTGTTCTTCTCCTTTTTAGTAAAAGAAGGGGTAATGGACTTACGCAGTAAAGCATATGGATTAAAGTACGAGTCAGAAAAAGGTAAAAAGCTTCCTTATAATTATCAGCAGTTAACTAATGTTTTTGATAAAGATCAGTACTACGCTGACAAACAACAGGAACAACAAAGACTAAACAACTGGAAACAAAAATTTGAGCGCAATAAAAAGAAACCCGTCATGGTTGTGGTTGCTGTTAGCGGTGGCGGCTCGCGTGCAGCATTTTGGGCTTTCAGAGCACTACAATACACTGATAGCGTAACACATGGTAGTGTGTTCAATAATTGTGTAATGGTAACAGGCGCTTCTGGTGGTATGATGGGCGCTGCTTACTGGCGTGTACTTAACGACCAATACAAGGCTGATAAAATAAATAATATATACAGCTCCGATTATCAAACTAATGTTGCTAAAGACCTTTTGAACTCTATTATATTTTCTCTGGCTAGTGTTGACATGGTATCACCATTCAATAAAATTTCACTGGCCGGATATTCATATCATAAAGACCGTGGTTATGCTATGGAGCAGGAGATGATACGTAATACAAATGGCGCACTCGACTTAAAGCTTAGCGACTTACAAAACAGCGAACGGTCCGGGCAATCACCAATGTTCATCATCAACGGTACTATTATTAACGATGGACGCAGGCTAATGATGTCTGCTCAACCACTAGGGTACCTCACTCAATCAGAATACGATCTTAAGCACAGTGATAAAGTAGCTATAGACGCTGTAGACTTTGCTACTTATTTTAAAGACTACGACCCATACAACCTTAGGCTTACTACTGCTTTAAGAATGACGGCTACCTTCCCATATATACTACCGATTGTAAGGCTACCTTCTGAACCCAATATAAATGTGATGGATGCAGGACTGAGGGACAACTTCGGCATGGAACTCTCTAACAGGTATGTGCATACCATGCGAGACTGGATCATGAAGAACACGAGCAAAGTAGTAGTTCTGCAAATTAGAGACACCCGAGCGTATGAAGTGTTTCCGCCATCGAACATCAATACACTCAGTAAAGTAATAACAACACCTTTGTTTGTAATACATAATAAATGGGAGCCTTTCCAATCGTACTGGCAGGGGTATACCAAGGATTATCTGAAAGATTATTTTGGAGACCAACTGGAGTATATTACGCTACAATACATACCTGAAAAAAGAGGAAAAACTGCTGCACTAAACTTTCATGTAACTGCAAAAGAGCAAGAAGATCTGCTGCAAAGCATTTACAATGAAACCAATAAGAAAGAGATCAATAAATTATCTCGCATATTAAACGGCAATTAGTTTAGTAATTTGCAACCCAATGAAAGTAACGGGTTTTACATTCATAAGAAACGCTGTTAAGTACGATTATCCCATAGAGGAGGCCATAAGGTCTATACTGCCTGTATGTGACGACTTTGTTGTTGCTGTTGGTAAAAGCGAAGACGATACACTAGCATTGATAGAAAGTATAGATCCTGATAAAATAAGGATCGTTGAAACCATTTGGGATGACAGCCTCAGAACAGGCGGACATGTATTGGCAGAAGAAACCAACAAAGCGTTTCAAGCAGTAGGTGACGACACCGATTGGTGTTTTTATATACAGGGTGATGAGGTAGTACATGAGCAATATCTTGATGAGATAAAGAATGCCATGCTGCGCTGGAAAGATAATGCACGTGTAGACGGGTTACTATTTAAATACAAGCATTTTTACGGATCGTACGATTATGTTGGAGCATCGCGCAGGTGGTACCCCAACGAAATAAGAATTGTACGTAATAATAAAAGCATCTACTCCTATCAGGACGCACAGGGTTTCAGAAAAGGCGACAATGAAAAACTGAATGTAAAACCTATTGATGCTTTTGTATACCATTATGGCTGGGTGAAAGATCCTCGCATTATGCAACGCAAGCAAGAAGACTTTAATAAGCTCTGGCACGATGACGAATGGGTAGACAAGCACATCGATAAAGTATCAAAGTTTAATTACGCTGAACATATTGATGCCATTAAACTGTTTGACGGCACACACCCCAAAGTAATGCAAGAGCGTATTGCTAATAGCAACTGGCAATTCGATCATGATATCTCTATGAACAGAACCACAATGAAGGAAAAGCTTAAAAGCTTTGCCGCATCTAAATTGGGGTTAGACTTTAGTTATAAAAACTACAAGCTTATATAAGGTCGTTCGGGTGCTGTGCTAAGAACTCCTCAGCAGCAACCATATCATTATGCAACAGCCTGTCTGCTTCCATAAACGATACTTTTTGTCTCAATGCAGTATGTATTTTCTCTATTGCTTCAGACGACTTTTCAGGTCTGCGCATATCCAATGCCTGTGCCGCCGTCAGTAATTCAATAGCCAAAACACGCTGTACATTTTTGATGAGCTTATGCAGTTTAGTAGCAGCGTTAGCACCCATACTTACATGATCTTCCTGCCCGTTACTGCTCACTATGCTATCTGCAGATGCTGGTGTACATAGTTGTTTGTTTTGACTAACTATAGCTGCAGCGGTATACTGTGCGATCATAAATCCGCTGTTCACGCCTGCGTTAGGGGCCAGGAATGGCGGCAGATTTCTCTGTCCGCTTACCAACAAATAGGTTCTGCGTTCAGAGATATTAGCTAACTCAGACATGGCAATAGCCAAAAAGTCTAAGTTTAATGCCAATGATTGGCCGTGAAAATTACCTCCGCTGATAATCTCGTCTTCATCATGAAAAACAATAGGGTTGTCTGTTACAGAGTTGATCTCTGTTTCAACAATCGCAGTTACATTGTCTATTACATCTTTTGATGCACCATGTACCTGTGGCATACATCTGAAAGAGTAAGGGTCTTGCACCTGTTCTTTTTTGATGTTTTGAATTGCACTACCCTCTAGTAGTTGTGTAAGTTGTTGAGCAGTGTCTATTTGCCCTTTGTGCGGGCGCACCCTATGTACCGAGTGTTTAAACGGATCTTTCTTAGCATAAAATCCATCGACAGACATGGCACCGATCACATCTGCCCATGCAGACAATTTCCTCGATTGCATCAACGCCCATGTAGCATAACTACTCATGAACTGCGTACCATTCAATAAGGCCAGGCCTTCTTTAGCAGTAAGCGGTATTGGCTCCAGTCCCGCTTCTTTTAACACCTCCGCACTATCTCTTACTGCACCATTATACCTTACTTTACCTTCACCAAAAATTGGCAAACTCAAGTGTGCCAAAGGTGCTAAGTCGCCTGAAGCACCCAGCGACCCGAGCTCATATACTACAGGTATAATACCCTTGTTATAAAAATCTACTAATTGTTGTACAATCTCTTTACGCACACCGCTATACCCTTGCGATAATCCATGCGCTTTAAGTAGTAGCATTAATTTAACCACATCTTCCGGCACCTCATCGCCCATACCGCAGGCATGAGAACGCACCAGATTCAACTGAAGATCTGCCAGTTCATCATCTTCTACACGTACATTGCAAAGTGAGCCAAAACCGGTATTGATACCATAATAAGTTTCACCCTTGCTTAAAATATTTTCCAGATAATCTCTGTTGGTAGTAATGCGATTAAAAGCATCGTTAGATAAAGAAATACCTGCGTCACTTAATGTTTGCAGAAAATCAATTGATATATGATGTGGTAATTCCATGCCCTTAGTGTTGTTGGGCAAAAGTAGTTAATATCCGTTATTATAGTCAACCTGATCGCCCAGGTAGTCCAGCACTATCCTCAGCATATCTTTTTCCAGAGATTCTTCAACAGTTTCTATAATTCTGCCCATTTCCTTGCCATCCTGCAACAGTATAATGGTAGGCACGTATTCAATATTATATGACTGCGCTACACCGTCTAAACTGTTTTTCTCGAGATCTAATGCATACATCGGCATTTCATCAGTAGCATAATGACACTCGCTAAGTACGCGCTCCAACCTCGGCACGAGCTCATGAGAATCGCTACACCATGTACCCAGAAACACCACCATTTTTACATTGTAGTTTTTCAATGCATCACTTAATTCTGAAACAACATCACTATTAGGGGTGTAGTCTGCATGCTTGCCATACCATGTGAATAGCTTTTCAGATTTAAGATCGTCAAAGTTAACCTTGCCCTTATAGTAGGTCTTCTTAGTATCCTCGTCTATAAGCTTCTTGAATGTTTGTGCAGATGCTGACATACTTAATAACAGTAGCAGGGGTATTAAAAAACGCATATCAAAGGCTGTCTTTCAGGTCGACCAGTTTTTTACGCAACTGTAGCAAACTGTCTTTCAGGTCAATAGAACCTACAGTCACTTTTTTGCTTTCCTTCAATTTTGTTTTTGCACCATTTATGGTAAAGCCACGCTCTTTTACGAGATGGTAAATAGTACGCAACTCTTTTACACGTTCAGGCGTATACAACCTGTCGCCTTTGCGGGTGGTACGTACTTTTAAGCCAAACTCTTTTGTCCAGTAACGAATGTTGGATGTACGCACGTTAAATAGCTTAGCTACCTCACCTATTGAGTAGTAGCTTTTATCCCCTTCCCAATCTTTCAGCACTTCGCTACTAGCAGCAATAGGCTGCACTTCAACAACTGTTTCTTTCTTTTTCTTTTTTGCACCGGTAGATTTTTTCCTGGTAGTAGGTAACTGCTCAGGAACTATCTCCTCTCCGAATAATGTGAGTATGTGCGTGCTCATTACACGTAAAAATAGCGAAATAGATCAATAGCTCCATATATTTATGAGCGATATAACAGAATAGGATATTTATATATAACTCCGCAGTTTTTAAGTTAATTTTGCAGCTTAATGGATGGGATGAATTTAGCAGAACTATACAAGCGTGCATTAGATTTTGAAGCGCTAAGTGTTGAAGAAGGCATGTACTTGTTTGAGCATGCACCATTGGCAGACTTGATGTTTGTTGCCAACGAGTTGAGAAAAAAGCAAGTACCGCACGGGAAAGTTACTTGGATCATTGACCGTAATATGAACACAACCAATGTTTGTATTGCCAACTGTAAATTTTGCAACTTCTACCGTATACCAGGGCACCCGGAGTCTTACATTACCGATATTGAGACCTACAAAGAAAAGATTGACGAAACCTTCAGATACGGTGGCGAACAGTTATTACTACAAGGTGGCCACCATCCTGAGTTAGGTTTAGCATACTACACAGACCTCTTCAAACAACTCAAAGAGATATACCCCAATCTTAAACTTCATGCTTTAGGCCCGCCAGAAGTAGCACACATCTGCAAGGTATCTGGTGTAACACCAAACGAGGCATTAACAGCACTTAAAGAAGCAGGTATGGATAGCATGCCGGGCCCGGGTGCTGAAATACTGGATGATCGTGTACGCAGATTGATATCGAAAGGGAAGTGCGGCGCGCAGGAGTGGCTGGATATTATGCACGAAGCACATAAAGTGGGTTTAACTACCAGTGCTACAATGATGTTCGGGCATGTGGAAACTATACAAGAACGTTTTGAGCATTTAGTGAAAATTCGCGAAGTGCAGGCGAAGAAACCGGAAGATGCCAAAGGGTTCATTGCATTCATTCCGTGGACATTCCAGGATGTAGATACCTTACTGAAACGCATACGCGGCACTAAGAACTTAACCACAGGAGAAGAGTATGTACGTATGATTGCTATGAGCCGCATCATGCTACCGAATGTGAAAAATATTCAGGCATCTTGGCTGACGGTAGGTAAAGATATAGCACAACTCTGTTTGCATGCCGGCGCTAACGATTTTGGCTCCATCATGATCGAAGAGAATGTAGTGAGTGCGGCAGGTGCACCACACCGGTTTACATACAAAGGCATACAAAATGCTATTAACGAGGCTGGCTTTGTTGCGCAACTACGTAATCAGGAATATGAATTCAGGGATATACCTGAAACAATTGAAGAACAACAGATAACTTATTAATATTTAAAGCCCCCTTAAGGGGCTTTAAATATATACTGCTTGTTTTTACATAAGATTATTGAATAATGAACTTCTGGGTGATATTCTTCTCACTTGTTTGTAGCGTTACTATATACATTCCCGGTACAAGCTCTTCTTTCGAGAATTGATAACTGTGTCTGCCCTCTTGAAGTGTTTTACTATTAAGTATTTCTCTCACCTTCGAACCTGTTATATCAAATACACTCAATGTTACTGTTTCATTTTTATCCGTATAAAAGCTTATTGTAGCATCACCAACAACAGGGTTAGGTTGTACCATCAACTCAGATTGCTCACTTGCAGACAATGTTGCAGCTAAGGAGTTCGAGTTGAGGTATTGTTCTTTGTTAGCTTTATAATAAGCGATCTTTTGTTCCATCTCTTTATCGGGATCGGTTTTACCCGGTTTAGCATTAGCACAACTGATCCAATAATGGATATTCAATCTTCCTTGATTATCTCTGGAAAGTATCATATCGTGTTTTTTGTTGCCGAAATTTTTCCAGTGTACACCTAATGCCCCCTGTGTGGCAGTATAGTTGTTATCAATCCCCCACATGTTCCATTGATTATTATCCCATACCGCATGATATAATTTATTATCAGTACCTATGAAACGAACATGACCATTATCCTTCTGACAAGCAAGGGCACCTGGGGCAACCTGTGTAAAGTTCCAATCAAGGCACCATACATTCCATTGATTATTCCACCAGCGACAATGATATAACCTATTATCTGTACCAGTAACAAAAACATCCCCGCTGCTTTCATCTACAGTAATAGCACCCGGGGCAGCATAGTTGAAATTCCAATCAATTGGCCAAACATTCCATTGGTTATTCAACCACTTTGCATGGTAGACCCTGCTGTCTGTACCAATAAAATAAACATCTCCATTACTAGAATTTACTGTAATAGCACCAGGGGCCGCCTGTGTGAAGTTCCAGTCGAGGCACCAGGTATTCCATTGGTTATTTTCCCATCTGCATTGATATAATCTACCGTCAGTACCTATCAAAAAAACATCCCCATTGCTTGAATTAACGGTAATAGCACCTGGTGCCGCTTGTGTGAAGTTCCAGTCAAGGCACCAAATATTCCATTGATTATTTTCCCACCTGCAGTGGTACACTCTACCATCAGTACCTGTAAAAAAAACATCCCCATCGTATTGGCTTGCAACAAGAGAACCAGGTGCAGCTTGTGTAAAATTCCAATCTAAACACCAGATATTATACTGACCATTGGCATGAACAATATTATATACTCGATTATCTGAACCTATAAAAAACTCATTTTGGCTACCAAGGTCAACACCCGTAATATCACCGGTAGAAACACTTGTAAATGAAGGGTCAACCTGCTTATGATACCAACCACCAAGGCTACTAAAACTACCATTCACAACAACAGAGTTTGTCCATGCGCTGGTTTGGGTAGTATTGTTAAATGGCAAACCTAGATCTTCATTGATAATAGAAAAATGGATTTGATAAGTATGCCCGTCATATACCTCAATATCATTAAAATAGTATATCATTTTATGATCGTTTGTATATTCAAAATCTGTAGATTGAAGATCCAAACTTGTCAATTCATTATCGATTTGCGTCTCACTTCCTGCCGGAATATTAGCATTTGTATAAACCTTAATAGTCTGACCGGTTGTTGCATCGTACAACTGAACTGAAATATCCCAAACATACGGACCTATTAAAGGGTCTCCATCCCTTAAATAAACATATGCAGACTGCTCGGAAACTACCCTAAAACTGGCAAGGCCAGAATTTGTGCACGGATCCATATTTACTGTTGTTGTACTGCCAGGGGTATACCAATTATAACCGTATAAGGTAAGACCGTAATGCTGCAGTTCATGCGCAAACACATTTTGAACAAACAATAGAAATGAAAATAACAACATCATTTTTTTCATAGTCGTAAAAGTTTTAAAAAGTAAATAAATAGCTATAACGACAACAAAATAGCCAGAGCTATTATCAACCCTTTAAAGAATGTAACGAACAGATAGAACCAATAAATGAAGCATTGGTTTTATGTAATGAAGCGATATTAGGTATAAGGAAAAAAGAGCTGCAACAGCTCTTTGAAATGAAAGCTACTTAGCAAATACTATTCACTGTCGTCTATCTCTTTTTTCAGATAAACAATAAAGTAGTCGTTTTCATTTTTTACCTCTGTATAGTTTTCTAAATGCAGTGGTAACGATGCTACGCGCTTATCTAATATCACTACATCTAGCTTAGGTGTATCATTGGCTTTTACAGTTTCCCAATGCAAGCCTTTGCCCTCATCATTAGAGATCACTTTTTCGAAGTTCAGATT
Organism: Bacteroidia bacterium; assembly: GCA_030429205.1. Lineage (GTDB taxonomy): Bacteria > Bacteroidota > Bacteroidia > Chitinophagales > Chitinophagaceae > UBA5543. Next base: position 827,814 of record JAUICZ010000001.1, on the reverse strand, counting down.
CTCACCAATAAAGTAGCTCAGGTCTCCCGGCTCTGCACTTCTTGCATAGCTCGATATCTTGGGCAATTTAGGTCTAAGTATTTTAAAGTAGTCTTCCACCACATAGTCAACAACAGCTACCTTTTTATGCTCCGTTCTAAAACGTTGGTGCAACACTACAGAACTGATAACCAATACCAACAATGTTACAACACCCAGCACATGCTTGTTTGAATATTTCGTGCGTGTTGTCACCCACCCTAAAAGCAGGTTTACTACCATTGCAAAGGCTACCCATAGCGGTACTATCAAATGTATCCATGTTCTGGTGAATGGCACCGTTTGGTGGGCAAACATTATAGGCACCGGCGATACCAACAGGCATATCATGAATAGAGCATAAAACCTTGTGAAGTATTTATTCTTTACCAAATACAAGGCTACACCAACTATTAATGCAATAACCCAATACAAATTATTTGTAGCATATGCAGTAAAGAAGCCCAGCACTTCCTTCAAATGAGGTATATAGTTTTCACGCACATATTGCAAACCACTATTGGTCATTCCATTATGATCTGTTAGCGCTTTTGCTGTATTTCTGATAATAATGGGCGTATATAATAGTAAGGTTAACCCGCCAATCAATACGTTCGACAATACTGCAATGCCGAGGTTTTTTAAATTAAACCTGACTATGCAATGCAGAAACAAGAATATATTAACCACTACAAAGCAATACAGGAAAGACGGGATTGTGAAAAAGCCCAATACACTGCTTAAGATATATAGTGCAATGTATTTTTTCATGCTCTTCCCTTCTGCTATAGAAACTACAGCGTATATAGATAACACAGAGAATAATACCAACAAGCCATACCCTCTGGATTGCATGCTGTAGTGTATAAACGGATAGCAAAATGCAAAAAACACAGTAGCTATGATTGCGACACGTTGCAATACCACCTTGTTGGTCAATTTGAAAAAGTAATAGGTGGCAATAACACTTGCCAGCAAGTTATCTAACCGTATAGCAGTAACTACATGTACCGGTAGTTTTAAAAATATGCTGGACAGTATATTATGGAATACATGGTTATTAGGTGCGGGGTAAAAAGAGATAGATGATATGATACCCTTACCTGAGAAAAAAGTATAGGTAAATGCCTCGTCGTAATGGTAAGGCAGGTAAACAACATAATACGTAAACATTATCAACTGTATTGCCAGCAACAAAAGCAGTGAAATTCGAACGTATACGTCCAGAGATTTAATACCATTGTAATTGTCTATCAGTGATTTTGTCAACGCATTATACAAGCGGTTGCCCTTGCGACGAAACGCCAACAGTGCTAAAATAAATAAGCCCCAAATACCTGTAAGTAATATCAACCCCCAACGCGTGTATTTAAAACACCTGTGCCAGAACAAACTGTTTACATACTCCTCGTAAAGCTCAGGCCTGTATGTTTTGTTGCACACCTCCAATACAAACTCGTCGTACTTGAATGTATACATCCAACGTACCAGGTAAGCAACAACCAGTAAAAAAACAAGATTGAATACAAGCCTTAGGGTAAATGCTAATTTATTTTGCATAGGTATTACTGTAAATAGTACAGTAAATTTATGAAAGCCTCAACAACTTCTCAACTGCCCGCTCCAGTGTTTCTTCTTTTTTCGCAAAACAGAAACGTATGGTCTTGTCATCTTGCCTATTGCTGTAAAATGCACTAATAGGTATCGTAGCTACACCATATTCTTTCGTCAGCCACTGGGCAAACTCCATGTCAGGCATGTCGTTTATTTGTTCGTAACCAACTGTTTGGAAATAACTACCACCTGCAGGGGTATGTATCGTAAAAGGAGTGCCCTCCATTAATTTGAGGAAATGATCGCGCTTTTGCTGCATCATTCCGCTAACACTCGGTAAAGATGGTTGCGACAAGTATTGTGATAAAGCATACTGTGCAGGCGTATTTACAGAAAAGACTAAGAATTGATGAATACTCCTAAACGCATTCGTTAATGCCTGTGGTGCAATTACAAACCCCATCTTCCAGCCGGTATTATGATACACCTTACCAAAAGAAAAGATCGCAAAGCTTTTCTGACGCAACTCCTCGTGCTGTAATACCGTATAGTGCTGCTTATCATCAAAAACAATCTGCTCATACACTTCGTCAGACAATACAATAATATCTGTACCACGTATTACCTCAGCCAAGCTGTCCCAGTCTTCTTTTGTCCAGATTGCACCGGTTGGGTTGTGTGGGGTATTTACTATTATCGCCCTTGTCTTATCGGTAATGGCATCTTTTACTTTATTCCAGTCAACATGATAAGTTGGGGTAGTTAAACTAACAGGCACTACAACAGCACCATTGGTTTCTATATTCGGTATATAACTATCGTAAGCAGGCTCCAGAACTATTACCTCATCGCCCTTTTGCAGTATTGATGTAAAAGCAGTGTATATACCATAAGTAGCACCGGGCGTAACCGTTACTTCTGTATCCGCGTCAACATCGACATTGTACCGTTTCTTAAAATCATTTACGATTGCTTCGCGCAACATAGGCAGCCCCGCCATTGGGGCGTATTGATTAAAGCCTTTTTGCGATGCTTCCAATAACAGTTCGCCCAACTTGCTATCAATAGGAAAATCGGGGAACCCCTGCGATAGATTGATCGCGTTGTGCTCGTGCGCCAGGGCACTCATTACAGTAAATATTGTATTACCCTTTACAGAGTGTTTGGCCGGCAAGTTCATGTTTAAAGATATTTATCGCCTTTATTGCGCTTTACTTCAGCAACGTATTCTTTTATCTGCTGCTCGCGGTTTCTCTGGCAAATCAACAACACATCATCCGTATCAATCACTACAAACTCTTCCAGACCTTGTAACACTACCAACTTATTGTCAGGTGCTTTTATCATACACTCGTTGGCATCTACCACCATAACGTTTTTACCATATACGGCATTGCCCAGATAGTCTTTATCAGAGTTCTCATAAGCACTTTCCCATGTACCCAAATCTGACCAACCAAAATAAGATGGAATTACAAACACATTCTTTGCCTTTTCCATAATACCATAGTCAATAGAAATATTCGTGCATTGAGTATAGAGTGCACTTATGGTTTCTCTTTCTTTAGGAGTGTTATATACATCCGTTGCGTGCAAGAACACTTCATTCAGCTCAGGCTGGTATTGCTCCAGTGCATTCATGATGGTTTTTACATTCCATACAAATATGCCCGAGTTCCAAAGGAAGTCACCACTCTTTATGAAGGTTTTTGCCAGCTCTAAAGTTGGTTTTTCAGTAAACGTTTTAACACGGTATACTTTATTCAAAGACTCTTCAACATCGTACTGTATATATCCGTATCCGGTGTCAGGCCTTGTAGGTTTTATTCCCAGTGTCAGCAGAGCATCGTTCTGCGATACAAATGACAAAGCCTCTTTAGCTGTTTTTTCAAACGCTTCCTCATCCATGATAAGGTGGTCTGCCGGAGACATGATAATATTAGCATCAGGATTCATAGCCAGCAGCTTATGCGCAAAATATGCAGCACAGGGGCTGGTATTTTTTCTTGATGGCTCACTAATAATATTATCGTCAGAGATCTCAGGGATTTGCTCCTTAAGCGTTTCTATATAGCTCTGGTTGGTAATAAAATATATATTCTCCTGGGGTACAATCTTGCTGAAGCGATTATACGTCCACTGTATTAAAGATTTACCGGTACCTAACAGGTCTAAGAATTGCTTTGGGTAGCTGGCTCTGCTTACAGGCCAGAACCTACTACCAATTCCCCCGGCCATTATAGCAACGTAATTATTCTTTTCGTTCATCAATTTCGTTTCAGAAGCACCAAAAATAGTACTTTAAGGTCATTACCAAAATAAAAAGCAGCCTTATAGGCTGCTTTGAACTATTATATAATGTTTAATTAGTATTACTCTGCTTCTGCTACCACTTCTTTCACCTCAGGTATCATACGCTTCATCATACCTTCAATACCCGCTTTCAGTGTAATCATAGAAGATGGACAACCTGAGCAAGAACCTTGCATCATTAGTTTTACCACACCGTCTTCATATCCTTTAAAACCAATAGCACCACCATCCATCTCTACAGCCGGTTTTACATAGTTTTCCAGTAGCTCTTTAATGCGCTTTACCACATCGCTATCATCTTCGCTGATAGTGTTACTGCTTTCTTTCTGTACTACCTGATCTTCATTGATCACAGTTTTACCTTCTTCCAGATACTGCTTCAAAAACTCACGCACGTTAGGTATTACTTCATCCCATTGAGTTTCAGGTGTTTTTGTCAACGTTACAAAGTTGCTGGCAATAAATACACCACGTATAAACGGAAAGCCAAAAAGCTCTTTTGCTAACGGCGATGGTGCTGCACTCTCTTCTTCAGGAAAGTCGATACTCTTACCCGGGTACAATAGCTTGTTAGCTACAAACTTCATCGTTTCCGGGTTAGGTGTCATTTCCGTATATATACTTACAACTGTATTGCCTGTCTTCAACATGTTAATTGTGTTTGGCACAAAATTAAGTAATAAACGGAGTCTCGCCAATCAATTAAGGTAATATGAGCATAATAACTTCTTTCTACTATATAGATACAACCTATAAGGGCTATAATTTGTTATTTATATATAGACACTTGAAAATATGTGACAATGAGTGCTTGAGCGGAGTATAAAATACGCTCACAGGCAAAAGTCCTTAAAGCACATAAAACCATTTACTAACATTTTAAAATTTAATTATTATGAATCGCTTAAAAACAATTTTATTGATTTTACCGGCCTTTGTTATTGGGTTTTCTGCATGTTCTTCTACAGTAGAAACAAAAGAGGCAGACTTAGATAAAGCCCAACACGAGCCAATGAGAGACAGAAACCAAAACACCAGTAACAATACTGCCGGGCACCAGAACGACCAGGTAAGAGATGAACACCGCTAAACAGGCTTTAACATTCCATTATAAACCATATGTAACCTGAGACGTTAATTAAGTAGAACAATCTTTGAATCGTAGACTAAAATTAGATATTATGAAAAAGACAATGATAATGCTATTAATTGCCGGTTTTGCCACTATGCAATCGGCAGAAGCACAGACGAGTAAGAACAATCAAAACTTTCCAGTATGTAAAGTAAACGGTGAGTATAAAATATGCGATAAAAAACATACTGCTGCTACCAACCATTCAGAAGAAATGGTAGAAAAACAAAAGCCATGCAAAGTGAAGATCGTTAAAGTACAACCTGTTGTTACCGACATGATATATATGGCGCGTAGTAACAAAAACAACCCAAGATTCCAGGTATCTTACGATATGCCGGGGGATGTTTATGAAGGTAAAGAGGTACTATCTAACGATGGTGTAGCTAAAAACTTAAGAAGAAACATTAACTACCTTGACTGGTCTGTAACAAAAGCGCCCAACAGCGGTATGTTGCCCGGAGAAAAGTAGTACTTAACATAAATTCACTAATGGGTATGTATTTAGCATACCCTTTTTTATTTGCTAACAATGAGATCGTTTTTAAAAGCATTAAAACAAGCGGGAGTTAGTTTTTCAGAAGACAACATATTTAAGCTTAGTGCATCACTGGCTTACTATACTGTTTTTTCTATGGGACCATTGATGCTGGTAGTTATCTCTATTGCGGGTATGTTTTTTGAGGCAGATGATGTTGTCTGGAAGCTGTATTGGCAAATGAAAGATATCATCGGGCAAAATGCAGCAGACCAGATAGTGGATATCATCCGCAACCTGCAAGACAAAAATGCAGGTAGCTTTAGTATCATTGGCTTAGTGATACTGGTATTTGGTGCTACTACTGTATTTGCAGATATACAAGACTCGATTAACTACATATGGTCTATAAAAGCTAAACCTAAAAGAGGATGGCTAAAGTTTCTTAAAAACAGACTCCTATCCTTCTCAATGGTAATAGGGCTCTCCTTTTTACTCATTGTTTCTTTATTCGTTAATTCACTCGCAGATATATTACTCAACTCTCTATACAAAAACCAGCCAGACACGCTTGTGAATATATTCCAGCTCATAAATTCAGGAGTGGTGTACTTAATTATCACGCTGCTTTTTGCTTGTATTTATAAATTTCTACCAGATGGACACATACAATGGAAGTATGTGATTGCAGGTGCTTTGTTTACCGGTGTATTGTTTATGATAGGTAAGTTATTGATCTCATTGTACATCTCCTCATCAGAAATGAGTAATACTTATGGTGCTGCTGCATCTATCATTATTTTATTATCGTGGATATACTACACAGCTATCATCCTGTACTTTGGTGCCGAGTTTATCAAATCTTTTGCAGCTGCAAAAGGACAACGAATAATGCCCAATGAAAACGCAGTGATCATTATCAAAAAAGAGGATAAGGTAATTGATTAGGACCCTTTAGAATTTTCCAGAAACAACTTGATAGAACGTACTGATATAAACCTGAATAAAAATATTGCCAGAAATGATACAGCTACATATAAGCATATTTTAGTGATGCTGTTGAAAGGTAAAAGCGTAGCACAGTATCCCAACCCAACTAAAAGCAACAGATATGTAATATGTGCTGAAAACCACTTGATATTTTTAGGTAGTTGCGTTTTCTTTTCAGAAAAATAAATGTAACAAAATGCCAATGTCCCCTGTGTTACAAACGCTGCTTTTGCGGCACCCAGTGCCTGCTGCTGTGGTATCAGGTACATATTCAGCAGTAAGTTTATTATAACACCTGCTAATGCTACCTTATTTAATACGGCAAGATTATTATTAGCAGTTAGCAAGGTAGAGTATACATACATGATACAATACGCAGGAAAGCAAGCCATCAACCATGCAAACACTTTACCACTGTATTCATTAGCATCTACATATAGCAGCTGCATAATATCTGTACCAAAAAACAAGGCGCAGCCCGCTGCTATAAACGAGACGGGTATCAACATATTGACAGACAACTGAACGATTGGCTGTACAGAACTATTTTTTGCCAATAACCTCCCGAATATGGGTAATAACATTCCCGCTATCATTACCCCAAACATATTACCAACATCCAACAGCCTGTATGCAGATGCATATATACCGGCGTAAGCTTTGCCTTCATCCCCGCACATACGCTCAACCAGTATAGTATCCGCACGCATGTGTACCGCCATTAAAAACACCAGCGATGCGTAAGGCAAGCTCTGTTTTACAATACCCCAAACTTCTTTTAAGTTGAATGAAAGCTTAAGTGCTGATTTTGTGAACCGTTGTAATACAATAAAAGCTAATAATACCGCTATGGCATAACATATTATCTGTATCTCTATAAACCACTCTATTTTGAATACTTGGTCTGTAACATAGCCTGAGAAGAGCACAAAACCACAGATGATGATCATCAGCAGCCTGTCTGTAATAGATAAAACAGCATCCAGCTTAAACATATGTAAGGCTGATACATTGCTACGTAAAAACAGCATCAAAGAGTTAAGCGACTGTATAGTAAGTACACCCAGCAGCAGCAGCATCTCTGCACGCCCATACCCTATTGCCAGCCCGGCAACACATACCATTAAGGCATATACCAGTATCAGCAAGAGCCTGGCCGATAACATAGCTGGAAACATTATTTTGAGCTTTGTAGGCTGCCCTGATATGATCTTGGTGTTATAGTATGTTAAACCAAAATCTAATATGATATTAAAAATTATACTCAGATTGAGTAGTGCCTGATAGGTTCCATAGTCGGCATGGCCCACTCTGTTTTGCACAGTACGGTCTATCAGGAAAACCCAAAGGGGCTTTACCAGCAGGTTAACGACTATTACGAAAAAAAGATTTTTTACAAAAAATCTGCGCATACAAGGCTTAGTTCGTTGGCTGTAAACGGTAAAATTATATTTTTGTCGCCATTAGTATGCGAATTGGCGTAAATACAAGACTATTATTAAAGGGAAAACTCGAAGGAATCGGGTGGTTTACGTGCCAAACTCTGGAAAGAATGGTACACCAACACCCCGAACACGACTTCTATTTTTTCTTTGACAGGCCTTATGATGAGAGCTTCATATTCTCCAGAAACGTGACTCCTGTGGTAATACCACCGCAAGCACGTCACCCATTGCTATTTGCAATGTGGTTTGACGGAGGGCTGCCTTATATGCTGAAAAAGCATAAAATAGATGTATTTCTATCGCCGGATGGTTTTTGCTCTTTAAGAACAAAAGTGCCTACCTGTTTGGTCATTCACGACCTTGCATTTGTGCACTACCCAGAACATTTTGTACCAAGCCATCGTTTTTACTGGAAGAAGTTCACACCACGTTTTGCGAAAAAAGCTAAACGTATTGTAACGGTATCGGAGTTTTCCAAGCAAGACATTCATAAGCATTACAATGTTCCTTTAGACAAAATTGACATTGCTTATAACGGCGCGCATAAAGAATATCAACCACTTGACTGGGAAGAGCGAGAAGAGGTAAAGAAACAATATGCAGACGGTTGTGAGTATTTTGTTTTTGCCGGTGCGTTACACCCTCGCAAGAACATATTGAACATGCTAAAGGCATTTATTGCATTCAAAAAAATGCAACGCAGCAACATGAAGTTTGTAATTGTTGGCCGCTTTGCATGGAAGTATGAAGAGGTGCTGGATATGAAAGAGAATATGCCTTTCAAAGAAGATGTGAAGTGGGTAGGCTATATGAATGTAGATCAGCTATCAAGAATAGTTGGGGCATCGTATGCTATGGTATATGCTTCTTTATTCGAAGGGTTTGGTATACCCATATTAGAAGCGTTGCAATGTAATGTACCTGCCATTGTGAGCAATACATCGTCTATGCCGGAGGTTGCAGGAGATGCTGCCTTATTGGTGAACCCGCAAGACGTTGATGATATTGCTGCTAAAATGGAAATGCTCTACAAAGACGAACAACTACGTGCAAAACTTATTGCTGCAGCACCTGAGCAAATAAAAAAATTCAACTGGGACAACTCTGCCGAAAAATTATGGGAGAGCCTGATGCGATGCACAGAGAAGTAGTTTAGTAGCTACTCTGCGAACGTTTATAGCCTGTAGGGTTTGTAAACAAAAGCACGTATGCCAGTATCATGAGTATGGATGTTAACCCTGATGCTAATATCTTCAATAATAAATATCCGATGTTTCCTAACGACCATAGCTCCAGCGTAAAGAAAGCGATGTGGTGCATTACAATCATAAAGGCTACATAAACAAGGAAGGGTAACCAACCCATGTTTTTTACTGATGGGCTTTGTCCGGCATACTCCGTCAGGTTTTTCGGCATGATGGCATTAAGCACATTGATACGGAAGTAAGCAATAAGCACCATGGCAAATGCATGCATACCTGCTGTATTCATAAAAGCATCTACACTTATACCACAAAGAAAACCTGCAACTAATACTAATGCTACCGGTGTTTCAAAAGGTAACAACAAAATGAATAATGGATATAAATAAGGTACGAATACAGGAAACCCTGTTGGCTGCGACCACCATTGCAAACTGATCTTATTCAGTATCAACACCTGTATAAGCAGTATGATCACAAAACGTACAATATTTTTCACCAGTACATTCATTATTGATTCATGTTGTTTTCGAGGTTATTTTTTTCTTCTGTCATTAAATTTTCAACAACATACACGTATTGCACTCTGCGAAAATCTGTTGCAGGTTTTATATACAATACTTGCAGGTTTTTGCTTTCATTCATTTCTTTCTTAGTAACAGTTCCTACCAACACATTTGGCGGAAAGAATGAGTATTCTGTAGTAAACACACTATCACCAATGTTTACTCTTATTTGTTGCGGCACATCATTCATCACCAACTCACTTGGGTTATACCCTGCCCATGTTACGTGCCCAACCGTTCCGTCTTTTAAACCGGCACTCACTGCTTGTTTTTTACTGAGTACAGATATTGCACTGGCAAAATGTGCAGACGTATGCACTACTCTACCCACAACTCCTGTAGATGAAACTACTGCCATATTCTTACGCACACCATCTTTTTCACCGCGGTTAATCGTAATGTAATTGTTAACTGCGTTTACTGATTTGTTGATGACCTTTGCAGAACGATATGTATAATCTGCATACTTCACAAAGTGCGTACTATCTATCGGCTTTATATAAGCTGCTGTAGAATCGTAAAGCGTATCTACTTCGCTATATGCGGCTAATTGCTCGCGTAAACGAATGTTCTCGTTCAGCAAGCTATCGTTCATATTTCTTAGTGCAAAGTAGTATGCAACATCATCTTGTTGCTGATATATTCCTGCTATCAATAGGTTAGCAGAGCTCATAATATCGTTGCCTTGCATGGTATTGGTGCGTGCTATTAATACAACACACACTACCTCCAGCAATAAGAAGAGAATTAGGTTCGAGAACCTGCGTATGAACAGAATAAAATTGCGCACCTATAGACTGTTCTTGAATATTGGTTTTAGTACTATCTGTACTTATTAAGATATAATTGCTTATTTCATTAGGAAAGGCATCTTCGAGATATTCTTCAAAGCCATACCTGTACCTCTAACCACAGCACGTAGCGGATCTTCTGCTACATGCACAGGTAATTTAATTTTTTGAGAGATACGTTTGTCTAAACCACGTAACAATGCACCACCACCTGTTAAGTACAAACCTCTGCGATAAATATCTGCTGCCAGCTCTGGTGGTGTACTCTCTAATGCTTTAAGTATCGCCTCTTCTATTTTAAAGATCGACTTGTCTAACGCCTCTGCCACTTCCTGATAGGATACCATGATCTGTTTTGGTATACCTGTTACAAGGTCACGACCGTTAACAGCAATATCATCCGGCGGAGTATCTAACTCTTTCACTGCAGCACCAACATGAATTTTTATTTGTTCTGCTGTACGCTCACCAATCATTAAACTATGATAACGACGCATCGCTTCCATAATGTCTGCAGTAAACTCATCACCTGCAATACGTATAGACTGATCGCACACGATACCTGCCAAAGCGATAACAGAAATACCTGTAGTACCACCACCTATATCGATGATCATATTACCGGTAGGTTCCTCAACATCTATACCGATACCTAAAGCAGCTGCCATAGGTTCGTGTATCATATATACTTCTTTAGCGCCTGCCTGCTCAGCAGAGTCGCGTACCGCACGTTTTTCAACTTCTGTAATGCTGGATGGGATACATATAACCATCTTCCAACTTGGTGGAAATAATGGACGTTTTTTAGGATGTACCAGTTTGATCATCTCACGCAACATACCTTCGGCAGCATTAAAGTCTGCAATCACACCATCTTTCAATGGCCTGATCGTTTTCAGGTTCTCATGCGTCTTTTCGTGCATCATCATCGCCTTTTTACCAACCGCTACAATCTTGTTAGTTGCACGGTCTATAGCAACAATTGATGGCTGATCTACTACCACCTGATCGTTATGTATAACGAGTGTATTTGCAGTACCCAGATCAATTGCAATGTCCTGGGTTAAAAAACTGAATAATCCCATATAGAGGATATAATAATATTAATGGATAATTTGACTTAAAGTAATAAAACTGCCTTATTTATTAAGCAATTTCCTCAACTTTCACACAAAAATAGCATATTTCAGCCCATAATATAAACATTAAATCAAGAGATATATATGGTGCTCGCAGGTTAATTTAATATTAACTCTTTCTCTATTTATTAAGTATTGCACAGATTTTGCATACGTACTCATACCACTTTATTTAAATTTTAAAACCCACCTAATATGAAAAGAAAAAACGATGCGATTATATGGCTTGTTTTGCCATTGATATTAGTACTTGCTTCTTGCGATCCTTTTGGACATTCTCGCAGAATTAGCGAACCGATAGAAGAGATACCTGATGAGATAGATGGCTGGGCTCCGGTATATGAAACCGGAGGAAATATAACTACAATAACTTCTACTGCACCGCAACCTATAGTGAAGGGCGGAAAGATCTACATTAAAGACAATACCGTTTATCAAATAGAAGCGGGCAAAGGTATACATGTAATAGATATTACAGATGGCAACAATCCCCAAAAGCTAAAATTCATACAAGTTACAGGTGCGCAAGAAATGGCGATAAAAGGAGACAACCTGTACACCAATAATATTAACGACTTAGTAGTGCTGGATATTACCGACTACAATAATGTACAGGTAATAGACAGGGTATCGGGTGTTTTTCATTTAGTAGATGGAGATCAGCCCCCCGGTGTGGGTTACTACCAATGTGTAGACCCCAAAAAAGGCACAGTTGTAGGGTGGGTAGAGCAAACATTATACAAACCTCAATGCAGAAAATTTTAATCACCACAAAACAGCAAAGTCATGAAAAAACTCATTTATATAGTATTAGCATTTAGTACAGTAGCTTTTGTATCATCTTGCGAGAAACAAGACAGTACCACATCTGCCGCTAGTGCAGATAAAAGTACCGGCTCGGGCACCGGGCAGGGAGGCTCTCTGGCACGCTTTACCATAGCGCAAGACTATTTATATGTAGTAGACAGCAGAAAACTACATGCCTACTCATTAACTAACTCTGCATCGCCAAAGTTGAGCAGCACACAAAATATTGGTGAGGACATTGAGACTATCTACGCTTACAAAGACAAGCTATTCATAGGATCTATGAATGCAATGTATATCTATTCTATAGCAGACCCTGCACATCCTGCTAAACTGGGTACAGCCAGCCATGTACGTGCCTGCGACCCCGTAATAGCAGATGATAATGTGGCTTACGTTACGGTAAGAAGCGGTAATGTATGCGGTGGCACACAAAATGCCATGTTTATCTATGACGTGAGTAATGTGCTGAACCCCAAACAGAAAAATGTAATAATTATGGATAACCCATGGGGCTTAGGCAAACACAACAACACATTATTTGTGTGTAACGGCAACAGCGGGCTAAGTGTTTATGATATTACCAACAGATACTACCCAAAACTTAAACAAAAGCTATTTGACGATACCTACTATGACGTGATCGTTTACAACGACATGCTGATATGCATGGTTGAGGGCGGCACTCTGCTTTATGAATTAAAGGCCGACGGACAGGTACTGAAGTTGGCAAAAATAAACGGCTGATACCCTTTAAACACTGTCACACAGAAAGCCGCCTATTTTTAGGTGGCTTTCTTGCTATAAATAATTCTTGAAAAAATATTTTTCTCTTACCTTTGCGCTTCGGGCGGTGAGCCCGATTTTTGTATCCGCAGATTGCGTATCGACTATAGTCAGAAATCGGATCCCTCTCGCTACGATTTTGATATTAACTTTTTAGTCTTTTTTATATGCCACGCGACACTTCGATCAAAACAGTACTTATTATCGGTTCAGGGCCAATTGTTATTGGTCAGGCTTGTGAGTTCGATTACTCAGGTTCTCAGGCTGCACGCAGTTTAAGAGAAGAAGGTATTAAAGTAATACTGATCAACTCTAACCCTGCAACCATTATGACCGACCCGATAATGGCTGATAAAGTATACCTACAACCATTAACGGTTGAGAGTATTGAATCGATACTTAAAGAGCATCCTGAAATAGATGCCGTACTACCTACTATGGGTGGGCAAACAGCACTGAACCTTGCAAAAGAGGTGGATGAACTGGGTATATGGGAACAGTACAAAGTACGCCTGATAGGTGTAGACATTAAAGCCATTGATAAAGCGGAAGACAGAGAGTTGTTCCGTAAGTGGATGATTGAAATAGGTGTGCCGGTAGCACAGGCCAAAACAGCCAACTCATTATTAGAAGGTAAAGAGTTTGCTCAGGAAATAGGGTTACCGATCGTTATCCGTCCGTCGTACACATTAGGTGGCACAGGTGGTGGTTTCGTAATGCATCAGGAAGAGTTAGATGCAGCACTAGACAGAGGTTTGACAATGTCTCCTGTACACGAGGTACTGGTAGAGAAAGCAGTATTGGGATGGAAAGAGTTTGAGCTGGAGTTGTTGAGAGACGCAAAAGACAATGTAGCTATCATCTGTTCTGTAGAGAACTTCGACCCGATGGGTATCCATACAGGGGATAGTATCACAGTGGCACCTGCTATGACACTGAGCGACACTGCCATGCAATTGATGCGTAACACTGCTATCAAGATCATGCGCGACCTTGGTAACTTTGCAGGTGGTTGTAACATTCAGTTCTCTTTGAATCCTGAAAATGAAGAGCTGATAGCAATCGAGATCAACCCGCGTGTGAGCCGTTCATCTGCACTTGCATCAAAAGCAACTGGTTACCCAATTGCAAAGATCGCAGCAAAACTTGCTATCGGGTATACACTTGATGAGCTGGAAAACCAGATCACTAAAAACACCTCAGCATACTTTGAGCCTGCACTTGACTATGTAATCGTTAAGATGCCGCGTTGGAACTTTGATAAGTTTAAAGGAGCTGATGATACCTTAGGATTACAAATGAAATCGGTAGGTGAAGTAATGTCTATCGGTAGAACATTCCCTGAAGCTTTACAGAAGGCATGCCAAAGCTTGGAGAACAACGCCATAGGGTTAAGTTCTGTAAGTAGTGCCAAGCTTCGCCCAGAGGAGTTGTTAGAATACCTGAAGCGTCCGACATGGGATAGAATATTCAAAATTAAAGAAGCACTTTCTGCCGGTGTATCAATTAAGAGTGTCAGAGAAAGTACTAAGATAGATCGTTGGTTCTTGTATCAGATACAAGACATTGTGAAGCTGGAAAATAAGATTAAAGAGTACAAACACCTTGATAATCTGCCTGAGGAGTTGTTGAAAGAAGCTAAGGTTTATGGTTTCAGTGATGAGCAGATAGCATTATTAGTGAAAGACTGTACTGCAGAAGAAGTGTACGAAAAACGTAAAGCCGCAAACATTAAGCGTGTTTACAAAATGGTGGACACTTGTAGTGCAGAGTTTGAAGCGAAAACTCCATACTACTACAGTAGTTTTGAAACATCAGCTATCTCTAAAGAAACTAAGGGTGAGCTAATGTTTAACGAGAGTGTTTCTTCTGACAGGAAGAAGATCATAGTATTAGGTTCTGGTCCTAACCGTATTGGTCAGGGTATTGAGTTTGACTACTGTTGTACACACGGTTTGCTGGCTGCTAAAGAATGTGGTTACGAAGCCATCATGGTGAACTGTAATCCTGAGACTGTATCTACAGACTTTGATATAGCAGACAAGCTATACTTTGAGCCTGTATACTGGGAGCACTTATGGGAGATCATTGAGCATGAAAAACCAGAAGGTGTAATTGTACAGTTGGGTGGACAAACAGCATTGAAGTTGGCAGAACGCCTACACGAAAAAGGTATTAAGATCATCGGAACATCTTACGATGACATGGATATAGCAGAGGACAGAGGACGTTTCAGCGATTTGTTGAAAGAAATGAATATTCCTTATCCTAAATACGGTACTGCTTATACAACTGATGAGGCACTGGAAGTAGCTAATGAAGTTGGTTACCCTGTTTTGGTACGCCCATCATACGTACTGGGTGGTCAGCGTATGCGTATCGTTATTAACGATGAAGAGCTGGAGAAAGGTGTACTAAGCTTATTGAAACACTTACCTGGTAATAAAATATTGATCGACCATTTCTTAGACAGATGTCAGGAAGCAGAGGTAGATGCAATATGTGATGGTGAGGATGTACATATTATGGGTATCATGGAGCATATTGAGCCTGCAGGTATACACAGTGGTGATAGCCACGCATTGCTTCCATGTTTCAGCCTTGGGCCACTAGTGGTTGAAGAGATGGCTGAGTATGCAAGAAAGATAGCACTGCGCTTGAACGTGAAAGGGTTGATCAACATACAGTTTGCCATTAAGGATAACAAGGTATATGTGATTGAGGCTAACCCTCGTGCCAGCCGTACTACTCCGTTCATTGCAAAAGCATATGGCGTACCATATTTAAATATGGCTACCAAAGTGATGCTGGGTGAAAGAAAGCTGAAAGACTTTAAAATTGAGAAAAACCTGGATGGTTATGCAGTGAAAGAGCCGGTGTTTAGCTTCAATAAATTCCCGAGAGTGAATAAAGAGCTGGGACCGGAGATGAAGAGTACAGGAGAGGCAATACGCTTTATTAAAGACCTGCGCGACCCTTGGTTCCGCACATTATATAAAGAGCGTAGCATGCACTTGAGTAAATAATTAAAAAGGGCTGAGTTGAACTCAGCCCTTTTCTTTTTGGAGTGTTTTTATATCTATGACCAGCTGGTCTACCGATGTTTTGTTCAGTCCGTTATAAATACCCCTGATATGTTTATCCTGATCTACTAAAACAAAGTTCTCTGTATGTAGAAAGTCTGTCTCGTCTTTATCAACCCCCAGATCTTCTTCTACAAAATAATAATTACGCCCAAGGTCATAGATCAACTTACGTTCGCCTGTAAGTAAATGCCATTTACCATACATCACTCCTTTTGCATCTGCATAAGTTTTTAGGGTAGGAATAGAATCTATTTCCGGAGTCACAGAATGAGATAGTAGTATTACATCATCATCCTCTAAAAACTCTTTTTGTAATACAGCCATGTTAGTAGTCATTTTCGGACAAATACCGGGGCATGTAGTAAAGAAGAAGTCGACGATAAATATTTTGTTCTCAATTGTCTGCTCAGTAATAGTATCACCCTCTTGGTTCACCAATTCAAAAGGAGGTATGCTATGAAAACCTTTTAATGCTGCATCATTTGGTGATAACCAATGCGGTGTGAATGAAGCTTCGTTAAAGTATGGTAATACATCCACCCTGCTATCTTTTTCAGAAGCGTTAGTACAACCTAATAAGATCATACTTGTTAATACTATTATTGAAAACTTATTGTTCATACTGTACCTCCTCATCCTTTAATTCATAGCACATGTTTGCTCTTTTTAACCCGAATATTCTCCCATTTCTTGCCTCATAATTATTATACAGCTTACCATTCTCTCGCCATGCTTTTTGCATTCCTTCTTCTCTGCCGTTAACGATGTTGCGCTCTTTAAACTGCGCCCCACTGAGGTACCACTGTTTTTGTGTGCCATGCACAACACCATGTTTATAATTAGACTCCGACCGTAGGTTTCCGTTTTTCCACCAAGATTTTACCAAACCATCAAGCTTTCCTTGTACATAATTTGCTTCGTAGCTTATCTGTCCTGTTGCGTACCACATGGTGCGTGTACCATGTTTTTTACCATTTAGGTATTCAATTGACTCTGCTTTTGTTGAATTATCAAAATAGGATACTGTTATGCCGCTGTAGGGTTTGTTGTTATAATGCACAAGCCCTACAGCGGCTTGTAGCTTTACCTCGCTTTTGTTTACGATCAGTCGCTCATTATCTGCTTGTCTGACACCTTCATTTTTACAAGCGGTAAAAACTAGTGCTACGAAAAATATGATAATCCTATTGTATAGCATTTGGGGTACCTTGATAGTCACCAGGGAAAAGTATATAGTATTGGTTTAGGTAAACTTCATTTTGTATGTGGTAATGATACTCTGCAGTTGTAGTATGTTGAGTTGTAGACATATGACCACCCGAAGCATCTAAGTCTGTTGGATATGTACCCGTAGCGTTGCATTTTCTGCCGTATAAAAAGAACCCATCAGATATAATGCCTATCAGTTTATCATCATCGTTTGACCATGCTTTTGGCTCTAAATGGTAATGGTAGCTTTGCGGACCAGTATGTGCGCCTGTATAATCAAGACCTCCTACAGCGTTGTCCAGCGGTACATTCGGGCCCTCTTCGTCGTTATATATTACAGAACCGCTTACGGCAACACCAATAGCGCCCAAACCGGTACTGCTTGTGCTAGATGCCTTTTCAGGGCTTGAAGGAACTCTTAATGTATAAGAGCCATTAAAGTTGTCAATATTTCCGGGAGCCATATTAGAATAAGACGTTACAGTAGGCTCAACAAACAAAGGGTGGTTTTGCGCTGCTGCAGGTGTAGTTAATGTTTGTCCCATTGGGTCTGTTGCTGATCTTGCTGTTGTGTTTGACCAATACGGCGATGTATGGTTAGGTAAGCCATTTGTTTCTATTACTACTTGGCTACCGTCAAGATAAATCGTGGTATTGGTGCCATCAAATTCGGCAAAGGCCTTATGAAGTTCACTTGTAGTAGGTGTTGTTGTATTATTATTGTCATCTGTATTTGCGGTAGTACTGTCTTTGTCACAAGCATACAATGTAACAGACATTAATATCACTAGGCTTAGTTTTTTCATTACTTAAGATTTTGATGTTATAAACTATTAGTAGTGTTTAGAATCAAAATCCTTCGGTGAAAATTCGCTGCAATTGAAATTGTAACATATTCACACCTTTTTACAATTCGATGACTTTAAAAAACCTTAATATTACATTTAACTAAACTTTGAAAATTATGAAAAACCTATACACTATCATGTGTATGCTCATTATCGCCGGCTACGCACAGGCACAACCACATGTATTTACAGCCAGTACAGCACCGCAAAACCCTGTTGGTATAGACACCGTATACGGTACTGTTCCGTCTACCATCCCGGCTATACCAGACGGTCAATGGCACAGTTGGGATTTGAGTAATGTTGCTTTGGCAGGTTACCAATACTATGCTGAGTTTTCTACAGCATCAGGCTTCGCCAATGCTACACATGCAAACAAAGCCTACATAGAAGCTTCTCCAACTGTTAAGTACGAAACCAATTTAATGTTTGCCATAAAAAATGATGGTATTAAAACATACGGAGAAAGACTAGACAGACAGCCTTTTTCTATTGGTGCACAAACAGGCAACATGGCAGACAGCCTCGTTATTGAAAAACAGGATGTTACTTACAGCACACCTCAAATACAAATGCCATTCCCCTGTACCATGGGTACTAAGTGGAATGCAACATCGAAAAGTACTACCAACCTTAGAATAACGGTAACCAACCTTTTCTTGACGAATGCACCGGCTGAACGTAAAACCATTACAAAGTCTACCAGTGAGGTAATTGGTTGGGGATCTTTAAACATTAAACGCCTTGATGGTAAAAAATCAGGAACTAAACCTGTGCTCTTAGTAAAAACAACCATCAGCGTACAGGATAGTCTATTCATCAATGGTTCTGCACCTCCGGCTGCGCTACTGATGCAAGCTGGTATTACACAGGGAGAAACAAGGTATGTATATCAAAAGAGCTTTTACAGACAATTTGAAATGTTGCCTATGTGTAACGTAACATATACCGACTCTAACTTCACCACTATTAAAGACGTGAATATGCACGCACAGCGCCTGCCTTATCCGGACAACATTGGTGAAGTTGCAGCAGGCATGATAGATATTTACCCGAACCCAAGCACAGGGTTGTTCACTATCAAGCTACCCGAAGTAAATGATAATAGCTGGAGCTATACCATCACAGATATGACAGGTAAAGCAATTGAACATGCAACTATAACAAGCACTGCACAACGTGTAGATGTAAGCAATAAAGCTGCAAGCGGTAATTACATCATTAGCTTAGAGCATGATGGAGCTGCGATCAGCGCACAGAAGATCACTATAAAATAAATTGAATAGGGTTAAATAAAAAAGGCTGCCAATGGCAGCCTTTTTTATTTGTATAGTTTATTTAATACAACTTGATAATGTCTATTTTATTTTGTTGTGCTATGAACATAACTTGGTTTATTTTGCTTTCTTCACATTGTCCTCCATTTCCGATAGCAGAAAACCCCAAATATCTATCGTTATCCATCTGAAAATCTTTTGCAAAATCTGATTGATAACAAAATGAAAAAGATTCTACAGATACAAGGCTATCATTTTCATGTTTCATAATTGTATATGTAGAGTCTTCTGTTAGGATTGAGTAGAGATTACCCATGTAACCGTAGTTTAGAGCAATAAGACCTCCTAATGTATCTCCATATATTTTTGCGCCATTTAAACCGACGTGATTATACTCTTTATCATATGCACTTTTATAAATACTATCAACACCAGCCCACCAATTATGATTAAAGAACTCATACTGTGGAGTAATAAAAAGTTTTCTGGGATTAGATATTCGAATAATGTAACTGTGTTCAACTATGTGTGATAGAGCAGATATAACATAATAACTACCGTTACTATACAACACTTGCTTAGGGCAGGTGCAAGGATGTGAATATGTTATACCAGACTTTCTATCATAAAAAAAGACAGTTCCTCCAAATTCACCCACACATCCAGCATATACTATAAAGTCATTATCCTGAAACAATGTTTCTATAATAGGTATTTCTGTTTTTTTTAGAAAATAAGGAGTATCTACATGGATTACAGAATAATCCGTTGTAAGACATAACCAATTTTCTTCACTTTCATCTTTTGAGTTTTTTAATAACCAAAGGGTATCGTTTCTCTTGTAGAGATTATCTATTTTTAATTTATTCAACTGTTTTTCAACGGTAACCTTTCTTTTATAGCTGTGGTCTATAACTACAAAACGGTTTCCATAAGTGTAGCAAACAATATCATTATTGTGTAATGCAACTGTTTTAATCTCCTCTTCAATATCAATGCTTATATGATTAATTCGAAAATCAGGGCTTGTGTTACATCCAATTATGACAATAACTGTAATCGTGAATAGTAGGAATCTCATAAAAATATAACGACAAAAAGAAATAAACATTTTAATCAATTTCCAAACTTATAATATATAATCTATAGTTTATCAATATTTCAGGCATTAATCAATTGGCTATTAGTTAATTAGCTTTGATATGACAATGCCGCCTCTATCTTTGCCCGCCAAATAAAATATAGATGAACAAGAAACTATTTTTAGGATTGGGTTTCGCTTTCGCCCTTATTCAGAACAATGCACAGGCTCAAAAGTCATCTTCAA
The DNA here is from genome assembly GCA_030429205.1 of Bacteroidia bacterium. Lineage (GTDB taxonomy): Bacteria > Bacteroidota > Bacteroidia > Chitinophagales > Chitinophagaceae > UBA5543. The sequence continues at coordinate 806,846 of JAUICZ010000001.1, read as the reverse complement.
TGACAGAAGTCGTTGTTCAGGAAAATAGGATCAGAGAATCTTACGGCAAGCAAAACCGAAACATTGAAATTTTAGATAGTAAACAGATCAAAGCTCTACCTGTAAAAACAGTGAACGAGTTGTTGTCTTACGTTGCGGGGGTAGACCTTCGCCAACGTGGGCCCATCAGCACACAGGCAGACATCGCTATTGACGGTAGCACCTTCGACCAGGTATTGGTATTGGTGAACGGTGTAAAAATGACCGACCCGCAAACGGGGCATCATATGATGAACCTGCCCATTCCTTTATCAGCTATAGACCATATCGAGATCGTTCGCGGCCCTGCTGCACGTACATATGGCATTAATGCTTTGGCAGGTGCTATAAATATAGTTACCAAACTACCTGTAAATAATGAGGTATTTGCACAGGCATACTCAGGTAGTTCTTTTCAAACAGACAGCGCCACAGGCAACACCTATTTAGGTTGGGGGGTACAGGCATCAGCAGCTTTAGCAGGTAAAAGCCAGTCGCACATATTATCTGTTGCACACGATGAAGGCAATGGCTACAGGCATAACACAGGCTATAATGCTTACAGAATCTTCTATCAGAACAAATTCAAGCTGAACGATAAGAACAGCATAGAGGCTATGGGTGGTTACATCAATAACGACTTTGGCGCCAATGCTTTTTATGCTGCACCCGCAGATATTGAGTCGACTGAAAAAGTACAAACAGCGTTGGGTAGTATCCGTTACAGCTTTAAGCCGAATGATAAAGTGACCATCAGTCCGAGGGTAAGTTATCGTTATAACAACGATGATTACATCTTTGTAAAACAAAACCCATCGTTATACCATAACATACACGAAACCAACATCGTAACCGGAGAAGTACAGAGTACCATCAAGCTGGGTAAAGGAATACTGGGTGCAGGTGTTGAATATAGAAATACAGACATCAACAGTACTAACCTTGGTAAAAGGCAAAGAACTAATCTGGGCATTTTTGCTGAGTATAAGCACTACTTCTCAGATAAGCTCAATGCAGGGGCAGGGGTATATGCTAATAAAAACAGCGATTACAATTGGGAGTTTTTCCCGGGTGTAGACCTTGGCTACTTAGTAACTAAGAAAGTAAAACTATTCGCTAACGCTACTATGGGGCAGCGTCTGCCAACCTATACAGACCTTTATTACAAAGGCCCTGTAAACATCGGTAACGCTCAATTACAACCCGAGTATGCAAAATATGCAGAAGGTGGTATACAGTACGATGGTAGTTTATTATTTGCGAAGGCAGCCTACTTCTTTAGAAACAGTACCGACTTTATCGATTGGGTAAAAGCCAATGCAACAGACCCGTGGCAGCCGCAAAACTTCCAGGAGATCAATACCAATGGTATTACTACACAGCTTGTTTACCAACTGAGCAAGCATGCAGAGCTTTCAGAAAACTACAACATTGTCATCAACGCGAATTATACATACCTGAGCCCGATGATCAATGTGCCGAACAATAATTTATCTCGCTATGCTATTAATGCTTTAAGGCATCAGGCTACCGTGAAGGTAATATCTACGTTGTTCAACCATGTACAGGCTAATGTAGCTTACAGATATCTGTACCGCATTAATGCGAACGACTATACGGTTTTAGATGCGAGAGTGGGTTATAAATTCAAGAGTGTATTACTATATATAGATGTAAATAATCTACTGGATACACAGTACAAAGAAATTGCGGCTGTACCTATGCCGGGGCGCTGGATGACCTTTGGGGTAAGGTTTAACCCAGTATGGAAATAATCAATATGGTGGGTAGTATAATCTACCTACCTTTGCTGCGTTTAAAACATTAAGACATGAAAGAAAAATGCCCGAAAGACAGCTACGTCATGATGTCGGAGCTGGTACTACCCAACGACACCAATACGCTGGGCAACCTGATGGGTGGTAAACTCATGCACTGGATGGATATTGCTGCGGCTATATCTGCACAAAAGCATTGTAATTGCCCTGTGGTAACAGCATCGGTAGATAACGTATCGTTCAAAAATGCTATTAAGCTGGGCAATGTAGTTACGTTGGAAGCTAAAGTTGTAAGAGCGTTCAGCACCTCTATGGAGATATATGTGAAGGTATGGGGCGAGGATGTAGCTGCACAATACAAGTACTTATCTAACGAGGCATACTTAACGTTTGTTGCGCTGGACCCAAACAGCCGTCCGCGTAAGGTACCACATGTAACACCTGAAACGGAAGAAGAGCAAAAAATGTATGATGCCGCTTTGCGTCGCAGACAGGTACGCTTAGTATTAGGCGGCAGAATGAAACCTGAAGAAGCAACAGAGCTTCGCTCATTATTTGTACAGGATAAATAAAGCAAAATGACACTAGACAGAACTACAGCACCTATAGTACAGGATGCGATAGCGTTTGATTTTAATCTTCCGCCAATACATAAAGAAGCACTTGATAACGGCTTGAGGCTTTACTGGCTCAATGCCGGCGTGCAGGATGTAGTTGAGGTTGACTGGGTTTTTCCTGCCGGTTTGTGGCAAGAGCAAAAAGAGGGTGTTGCACAGGCGGTAGCCGGTTTGTTGAAGAATGGAACTAAAAAAAGAACCGCTAATCAAATAAACGAAGCTTTAGAATTTTACGGTGCCAGCTTAAGGGTACGTCCAGGTAACGATAGTGCTACACTGTCTTTATATACACTGACCAAGCATTTGCCCGACCTGCTGCCTATTGTTTTTGAGATCATTACAGAGGCTACTTTTCCGCAAGAAGAGTTGGACCTATACAAGCAGAATATAGTGCAACGCCTGATGGTAAATTTGCGCCAATGCGATTTTGTGGCCAATCAGAAAATAGATGCTTTATTGTTTGGTGAGCAGCACCCATACGGGCGCTACTCTAAGCAGACGAGTATTGAAGCTTTAAACAGAGAAGACCTTATTGATTTTTACGATAAATGTTTGAACCTGTTTGATGTGAAGATTTTCATGGCGGGCAATGTGGGTAAGAAAGAGGTGGCACTTATTAATGATATCTTCGGGCAGCACAGCATTACACACGATGCTGCGGTGGGTAGTGCCTTTTCTTTACAAACACATGCAGAAAAGAAGCACAACATCATCAACGATGAAAATGGTGTACAAGGTGCCATACGCATAGGCAGCTTATTCCCGAACAGGAAACACCAGGACTTTGTACCTATGATATTGTTGAATACTGTATTTGGTGGCTACTTCGGCTCCAGGTTGATGAGTAACATTCGTGAGGACAAAGGTTTTACCTATGGTATTTACAGCGGTATTTCACCTATGATGAATGGAGGTACTATGGTGATACAAACTGAAGTAGGCAGAAAGGTGATTGAAGATGCCGTGAGTGAGGTATATAAAGAGATGGAGAAGATCACCAACGATAAAATAGGTGACGATGAGTTACTGCTGGTAAAAAACTACCTGCTGGGTAACCTGCTGGGCGACTTAGACGGGCCATTCCAGATACTGCAACGCTGGCGCATGATGATCGCTAACGATTTGGATATAGCAGACTTTGACAGAAATGTGCAGATATACAAATCTACCGATGCAGATACCCTGCGCGACCTGGCACAGAAGTACTACAATAAAGAAACTTTCCACGAAGTGGTGGTGGTATAAAAAAGGAGGCAATTGCCTCCTTTTTTAATGTGTTGTCTCAAACCTATTATAAAAAGCTCTTTCCAGATCTTCTCTATGATCCGGGTGAGCAATACTAATGAGTAGCTTGGCGCGTTGCTCCATATTCTTGCCGTACAAGTTTACTACACCATATTCTGTCACTACATAATGTACATGCCCGCGTGTGGTCACCACGCCTGCCCCTTGGTTCAGCATCGGGGTAATACGCGATACTCCTTTACCTGTTACTGATGGCAATGCGATGATCGGTTTACCACCCGGCGATAAAGACGCTCCCCTCATAAAATCCATTTGTCCGCCAATGCCCGAGAACTGGTAAGTACCCAGCGAGTCAGCACATATCTGCCCTGTCAGGTCAATTTCCAGCGCACTGTTAATGGCGATCACTTTCGGGTTTTTACGGATGATGGCCGTATCGTTCACATAAGCCACATCCATGAAAGTAATGTTGGGGTTATCATTCACAAAGTCGTACAACTTTTGTGTACCCATAGTAAAGGTGCTCACTATCTTGCCGGGGCGTATCTTTTTATGCTGATTCGTAATCACTCCGTTTTCTACCAACGGTATCACTCCATCACTAAACATCTCCGTATGTATACCCAGCTCTTTATGGTTGGTCAGCGACTTTAAAACAGCATCAGGTATAGAGCCAATGCCCATTTGTAAAGTAGAACCATCTTCTATTAACTCAGCTACATTCTGCCCGATCTTCAAGGCCACATCATCTACTTTTTTGCTGTAATCTACTTCAGGCAATACTGCTTCTTCCAGCACCATAGCATCAAACTTAGAGCTATGAATATGTGTATCGCCATGAGTACGTGGCATTTTAGGATTCACCTGCGCAATGATCTTTTTAGCAGTACGCACAGCAGTCCATGCCGCGTCTACAGATGTGCCCAGTGTACAATACCCATGCTTATCGGGTGGAGACACCTGCACCATAGCCACATCAAGCGGCAAAATATTTTCTTTAAAAAGGGTCGGTATCTCACTCAAAAATACAGGCACATAGTCTCCATACGGGCTATTAACCCAACCTCTAACATTCGCAGAAACAAATAATGAATTAAGATAAAAGCTCTCTTTTACTTCAGGTGTATCCCACTTAATATCACCGAAGGTACTAATGGCAACCAACTCAACATTTTTGATATCGCCTGCTCTTTTCAGTAATGTATTAATGAGGTGTAGTGGTGTGGCTGCACTTCCATGTAAAAAAACACGATCGTTAGACTCAACCAACAAAACAGCTTCTTCTGCTGTTACATAATTAGGTGCTATCATGTTGTAAAGTTATAACGGCTGGTACGTCTTAACTATGATTCTCGTCATAGAACGAGAACTTTACAAATGTTTAACAGAGTGCTATCAACTACATGCGTCATAACATCGTAATTGATATCATACTAAAATTGAACCATATGCGATACTCGAATATTATTTTCATATTGTGCAGTGTATTATTTGTACAATGCTCTAATGCTCAAAAACAAACCGATATGAACAACAACTCAAAAAACAATCCTTACTACTCTCGTACAGACTCTAAAAAACTGAATGTAAGTAACGATGAATGGAAAAAGGTGCTGCCGGAAAATGTTTACTATGTAGCCCGAGAAGAAGGTACAGAAAGAGCATTTACAGGGGAATACGTAAATGTGAAGGATGACGGTACGTACCACTGTGCTGTATGTGGTAACGCACTGTTTGATTCTGAAACAAAGTTTAAAAGCGGCACCGGATGGCCAAGCTTTTACAAGCCTTTGAAAGAAGGAAGCGTTGCAATAAAAGTAGACCGCTCTCATGGCATGGTGCGCGAAGAGGTTGAGTGTGCGCGTTGCGGATCGCACCTTGGGCATGTGTTCGATGACGGACCGCAACCAACGGGTAAAAGATATTGCATGAACTCTGCCGTGTTGGAGTTGGTGACAGAAAAAGACAAATAGGGTGTTGGGTGTTTATACAGAACCCGCTATTTTGTGATGAAATAGCGGGTTTTTCTATGAATAAAAAAGAGCGTTACGAGTTTGTCATCGATTGGTTTCAAAAAAATATGCCGGAAGCCGAAACCGAACTGCATTACAGCAACCCATACGAGTTACTGGTAGCGGTGATCTTATCTGCACAGTGTACCGACAAACGAGTGAACATTGTAACCCCTGAGCTCTTCAAACAGTTTCCCACTCCTGAGTTATTGGCCGAAGCGGAATTTGAAGATGTAGAGCCTTTTATACGCAGTGTAACCTTTGCCAACAATAAAACCAAACACCTGATAGGTATGGGTAAAATGCTGGTCAGCGATTTTAATAGCGAGGTGCCCGATACAGTTGAGGATTTAGTGAAGCTACCTGGCGTTGGCAGAAAAACAGCTAATGTTATTACTTCGGTAATATTTAACCAGCCTAACATGGCTGTAGATACACATGTGTTTCGCGTGTCTGCCAGAATAGGGCTGACTACGAATGCCAAGAATCCGCTACAGGCAGAAAAACAGTTGATAAAATACTTTCCTGAAGAATTGATACACAAAGCACACCACTGGCTGATACTGCATGGCAGATATACCTGTTTGGCTCGCAGACCTAAATGCGAAAAATGCGGTTTGACTGAGATTTGTAAGTTCTACAAATCTGATATGAGGCATGTTATAGAGCAGTAGATTAGTGCCCTACAGCACCGCCACCTTTACCGGCTTCTTCTTTCCAAGTACCTTTGAATGTCTTGGCATACTCATCAACGCTCATTTTCTTTTTATGAGATCCGCTCATTAAAAAGTTGAAAATAACTTCTATCTGCGGAACGTTTTGATAACCCGGTACGCGTACAGCATTCTGGAAATGCTCGTCCATAAATATGAATGTAGGGTAAGACATTTGACCACCCATTAATTCGGCTGCTAGCTGGTTAGCCCTGTACTCGGGCGCAAAACCATATGTTTTACCCAGAAACATAATATCTTCCTGACCTTCTGCATTGAACTTTACAGCATAGAAGTTTTCATTCATGTATTTAACTACGTCAGGATTACTGAATGTCTTTTTATCCATCACCTTACACCAGCCGCACCAATCTGTATATACATCTACCCACACCTTTTTAGGCTCCTTCTTCATGGCTGTTTGCACCTCATCCCACGTCATCCAGTTTACTTTGTCATTGCTTTTTCCCCCTTTACCTTCTGCAAAACTTAGATTCGCAAAAAACAATGCAGCCAATAAAACTGTTATATATCTCATTTTCAGTAGTTTCATACGTACGAATTTACAATTATTTACGTGTAGCTTTGTTAAAGACTTGTGATATTTGATTAATAAGAATATATGAAGGTAGCGGTGGCAATTACAGGGGCCAGTGGGTCTGTATATGCAAAAGTCTTATTGGATAAATTGGCAGCGTTGCAAGACCAACTGACCGAAGTGGGAGTGGTCTGGTCGGACAATGCCCATACAGTATGGCAACACGAGCTCAAAGACGAGCAATACAGCCAATACCCTTTTAAAGCATGGGGTAAAAACGATTTTATGGCTCCCTTTGCATCAGGCAGCTCTTCTTACGAGGCACTTATTATTTGCCCTTGTAGTATGGGTACTGTTGGTAGAATTGCTTCCGGCATTAGTAACGATCTGATTACCCGTGCCGCCGACGTAATGCTGAAAGAACGCAGAAAGCTCATTTGCGTTGTGCGAGAAACACCCTACAATCTGATACAGCTTAAAAATATGACTACTGTTACCGAGGCAGGTGGTATTATTTGCCCCGCAACACCATCCTTTTATAGCAACCCTGAAACGATAGAAGAAGTTGCATACACTGTTATACACAGAGTGCTACAACTAACAGGGCTGAAGGCTGACGGTTATAAATGGCAGGAAAAATAAACAAATGCAGTACGCAAAATCTATAGACAGGCTCAGAAAGATCATGGATGAACTCAGGGAACAATGCCCCTGGGATAAAAAACAAACCATATTAACACTGCGCCAACAAACCATAGAAGAAACTTACGAGCTGGCAGATGCTATTGCTGATCAAGATTGGGATGGCATAAAAGAAGAGCTGGGCGACCTGTTGCTGCACATTGTATTCTACAGCAAACTGGGGGCAGAAAAAGAGCTGTTTACATTCGATGATGTGATAGAAGGCGTGTGTAATAAACTGGTATCACGTCATCCGCATATATACAGCAGTGTAAAGGTGAAAGATGAGGAAGAAGTAAAGCAGAACTGGGAACAGATAAAGCTGAAAGAAGGCAAAAAATCTATATTGGGCGGTGTACCACAATCTTTACCTGCTATAGTAAAAGCCTTAAGGTTGCAAGACAAAACCAAGAAGGTTGGTTTTGAGTGGGACGACATAGAGCAGGTAAAAGAAAAGGTTGAAGAAGAACTGAACGAACTCTACGAGGCTGTTGACAGTAACGACCCGAGCAAGATAGAAGATGAGTTTGGTGATGTGTTATTTGCACTTGTCAATTATGCCCGATATGTAAAAATAGACCCGGAGCTGGCACTGGAAAGAACGAACAAAAAATTCATCAGTCGTTTTCAACACATAGAAAAAATGGCTGCTGAGCAAAACAAGGCATTGTTGGATATGACACTGGAAGAGATGGACGCCTTATGGAATAAAGCAAAAGAACTGGAATAAGTATTGTTTAAACGCTATCCATATAAAGGTTGGTTGTTCCTCTCCCTGTTATTATGGGGTTTGGCAGTAGCGCGGTATTACCAAAAAACCCTGGCCATTACACCTAAAAATATGGCCACAGCTGTAGAAAAGGATCTGCAGCAAAAAGAAAGCACCTTCGAAACTGTACTGAACGACCAGGAGTTAATCAGCAGAGTTTTTAACGATCAACTTACCAGCGGAGATATTGAATATTTATCATCCCTCTCTTTTGGCGTTTATGCTTATATAGACGATACCATTATCTTTTGGAACTCTAATAAGGTTTTAGCAGAATGTGCCGGCACTACACCTGCAGATACTACTATGCTTTTTCAAAATGAGCGTGGTAAGTTTATTAAAGAATGTATCACTTACGATAGCACAAATGTCAAACATAAACTGGTAGTTCTATACCCTATTGTTACACTTTACCCCTTTGACAATAACTACCTGCAATCTTCTTTTGAAGCGGCCAACTATATACCTGTAAATACGAGTGTCCTAACCCGAAAATCTGATAACAGTTTTCCTGTTGCTTCCAAGAAAGGTATTACTGTTTTTTATCTCAGCTTCGATGAGAAAAGCATGCCTCAATGGTCTCCGGATGTTTTGATGCAAATAGTATTAGCCATTGCATTACTCAGCTCGTTACTATGGTTACAACTGATAACCATTAACATCACTCGTAAAAAAAGTGTGTGGCACGGGTTAGCAATAATTCTGTCTTTAATGGCTTGCTTCTGGGCGGTAACCTACTATTCTATTTTACCTTTCAACCTCGAGAGCCTGACATTATTCAAACCACAATTATATGCCACCAGCGGTTTGCTACCATCATTAGGACATCTATTGATCAATGCCATGATGTTTTTATGGCTCTCTACTTTTATTCTGAAAAATGTTCCTTACGAGAGAATTAGAATATATAAACTAAACACCTCTGTAAAATTTTTACTGGCTGTAGTATTTACGGTAGCCTTAATTGTTTACTCTTTTGCCTTTGTCAACATCATTAGCACACTGGTTACAGACTCGAGCATCTCATTCGATGTAAGTCATTTTTACACTATATCCAGCTATACGATCATCGGGTTGTTTACCGTGGGGATTATTACAGCTACCTCTTTTACAGTGGTATACCTCATCACATATCAGCTAAAAGTATTGGTGGGTAAATGGGTAAAGTATTTGATGCTGGCGATTGTTGGGGTAACAATGATACTACTCAGCGAAACGGCTACATCAATGAATGTATCGCTGATACTGCTGTTTTGCCTGGTGGTCTTTGTTATGCTGCTCGATCTTAAAAAGCTAAGTACAAACTCAGACTTGTTCTCGCCACAAATGATCTTTTGGTCTGCACTGATTACAGCTTTTGCAGCAGCAGTATTACAGTACTTCAACTTTCATAAAGAACAAGATGCGCGTATACGTTTTGCACAACAAGTATTAAGGCAAAGAGATAACATAACAGAATACACATTTAGAACAACAGCAATAAACATCGCACAGGATCCTGTTTTAAAATCATTTTTAAGGTATGCCAACAGAAGTAAAAGACGGGCTGTAAACGAACGTTTCGACGCATTATACCTTGGCGGGCACCTTAATAAGTATAAATCAAAGTTGCTGATATTTGATGAGCGTGGCCGCAGCCTGTATAACTATGACACGCTTAGTTATAATACACTGGTAAACTATACCAAGCAAAGCAGACACATAAGAGGTACCGACTTGTACTACCACGAGGATGCACAAGACGGACACTACTACCTAGCACAAATACCTGTATTTGCCGATGCTGCCGAAAAGAACAAGCTGGGTTATGTGTTTATTGACATGGCTGTTAAAGAAGCAACAGGGCAGTCTGTTTACCCGGAGCTGTTGCAGCCGGGGTTTGTTAGTGGTAACAGAAACGCAGAGGGCTACTCTTATGGAGTATATGTGAATAACAAGCTGCTTACACAAACCAGCGACTACAATTTTCCTGTTTACCTCACAGATACGATACAGGGAGAACATCAATTTGAAGAATATACCAACTCGTCTGAATTACAGTATAAAACAGGAGATGGTAAAACCGTTTTTGTAATTCGTTATCACAGGTTGTGGCTAGAGAGTATTACCCTATTCTCTTACCTGTTCGGTATACAAATGATCATCTCATTGCTCACTGCCTTATACCGTGTGTACCTTACATATCTGGGCAGGCAAAGCAAGTCAGAAAAACTCATCAACTTCACGCTGCGGCGCAGGATACACATATCATTTCTGGGTGTGGTATTTGTATCCTTCATCATCATTGGTGTAATTACTATTTTATTCTTCACACTGCAATACAAACAAAACAGCCGCAGAAAACAACAACTGGTGATGCAGTTGGTAGAGCGTGCCACCTTACAATACCTGAACGAAGAAAAAGCAACCGAAAATCCGGATAATTATAATAAGGTAGTTAACACACAGTCTTTTAAATACTTTGTTACAGGACTGGCGAATGCGCAAAAAATTGACTTAAATGTTTACCATGCCAGTGGTGTTCTCGGCGAAACCTCTCAGGAAGAGATATACGATAAATCTCTGTTTGCTCGCATTATACCACCAGAAGCTTATCACAAGCTCTCTAACGGTCAACAATTTTTGATCGAGGAAGAGCGTATCGGGTTGCTATCATATGTCTCTTGTTACAAACCCATTCGTAATAAAGAAGGGATAACATTGGGGTACATAAACGTGCCGTTCTTCTCGTCCGAGAAAGAATTGAACTTCCAGATATCAGGTATCCTTGTCGGGTTGATCAATTTATATGCATTTGTATTTCTGATTTCAGGAGTACTAACCGTGTTCATTACACAATGGATCACCCGTTCTTTCAGTATCGTTATTAAGAGTTTTAGCCGCTTTAGCTTAAAGAAAAACGAGCCTGTAAGTTGGCCGTACGATGATGAAATAGGCCTGCTCGTGAATGAGTATAATAAGATGGTAAAAAAGGCCGAAGAGAATGCACGCATGTTGGCACAAAGCGAGCGTGAAGGGGCATGGCGCGAAATGGCACAGCAAGTGGCGCATGAAATTAAAAACCCGCTAACGCCAATGAAGTTGCACATACAGTATTTGCAACAAGCTATTGATAACGGATATGATAATGTAAATGAATTGGCCAGAAAGGTGACCGTATCATTGATAGAGCAAATAGAGAATTTATCATACATAGCGTCAGAGTTCTCGAACTTTGCAAAAATGCCGGAGGCCAGACCGGAGACTTTCGACCTGAATGAACTATTACTAAAAACAGTAGGACTTTATAAAAACCAAAGTGCTGTAACTGTTGATTTTCAACCGTACAGTATACCTTTAAAAGTACATACAGATAAAAGCCAGCTATTAAGGGTCTTCAATAACCTGTTAGAAAATGCGGTACAAGCCATACCGGAAGACAGAGCAGGTGAAGTACACGTAACATTAGGTATTGAAGGGGATGAAGCCCTTATCGCATTTAAAGACAATGGTAAAGGAATAGAGGGCGATGCTGTTGCTCATATCTTCCAACCGTACTTTACTACAAAAACATCGGGTACAGGTTTGGGCCTGGCCATGACCAAAAAGATCATTGAGTTCTGGAAAGGCACTATCAGGTTTGAGACCACTCCGGGCAAGGGGACTACTTTCTACATAACAGTTCCCCTAGCTAATGGTGCCGAAGTATAACTACCATATCTGCACTTCTCGCTCTAATGTAATACCGAACTTACTCTGAACAGTTTGTAAAATCTCTTCTGAAAGGTTCCACACTTCTTTACCGGTAGTATTGTTTTTATTCACCAGCACCAATGCCTGTTTTTCGTGCACACCTGTACCACCTCTTGTACATCCTTTAAAACCGCATTGTTCTATCAACCAGCCTGCGGGTAATTTTACCATATCATCACTTACAAGGTATGATGGAATTTGCTCATGTTCTTGTTTCAGTTGCTCGTATTGTGTAGTGGATATGGTAGGATTTTTAAAGAAACTACCTGCGTTACCTATCACTTTCGGGTCGGGTAGTTTACTGCTGCGTATATTAATAACAGCCTGAGCAATAGCTTTTATAGAAAGCTCATCTACATGCATTTGCTCCAGTTCTGCTTTTATAGCACCATATTCAGTATGGAAAGATGGTTGCTTGTTCAATTTAAAAACAACATGAGTGATAAACACCTTCCCTTTCAGGTCATGTTTGAAAATACTATCTCTGTACCCAAACCGACAATCGTTGTTGTTGAGTGTAATAAACTCTTGTTGTTCTTTATGCCATGCCGTTACCGACTCAATTGCCTCTTTTGCTTCTACCCCATAGGCACCAATATTTTGCATAGGCGCAGCACCTACAGTGCCGGGTATTAATGCTAAGTTCTCAATGCCTGCCCATCCATGCTCAATAGCATACATCACCAGCTCGTGCCATACTTCGCCGGACGCTACCTTCAACCATACATAATCATTGTCTTCTTTCAGTAGCTCTATGCCTTTTGTTTGGTTGAGTAGTGTAAGCCCTGATAGGTTTTTTGTAAGCAGGATGTTACTACCACCACCTATAATATGTTGCTCTTGTGGTAAGCTGCTATCAGTTAGTAGCTCGGGAATATGATTGGATTCCGTTACAGGCAAAAAGTATTCGGCAGTTACATCTATACCAAATGTATTATAATCCTTCAGCGATATGTTTTTCTGTAACTGCATGCTGTAAAAATAGACAACCTATTTAAGTATTAAACTTTGCACCCTTAAACTGTATGCCCAAACCAGGTTGATCGCTTACGCTTATAACTCCGTTATTATACACAAGCCCTGTGGCAATATCTTCTTTCAGTAATAACGGCCCATCTGCATCTACCTCGTCCAGCAGTGGTAGTAAATGCGCCGTAGCAGCAGAACCGATTGTTGCCTCGCACATGGCACCGATCATTGTTTTCAAACCTGCTTGCTTGGCCGCTTCTATCATACGCAAGGCGGGTGTAATACCGCCGCATTTGGCCATCTTTATATTTACACCATGAAACTCTTCTGCACAGGTAGCAATATCTTTCTCTGTCTGGCAGCTTTCATCGGCAAACAGCGGAATTTCAGAAATAGCTTTTAGCTCTTTCATGGCTTCATGCTCATCGCGGCGTAAAGGTTGTTCTATCATATGTACCCCCAATCGTTTCAGCTCGGGTAGTAGCTGCTTGGCTTCATCAAAGCTCCAACCCTCGTTGGCGTCTACACGTATTTGTGCATCGGTATGTTCCCTTATGGCTTCTACCATTTTCATATCGTCCGGTGAGCCTACTTTCACTTTGTATATAGGCCATGGGGTGGCTTTTACTTTTTCCAGCATTTCATCTACTTCATCCATACCAATGGTATAATCAGTCATGGGAAGGTTTTCCCATTTCAAACCAAGTACTTGGTACAAAGGCAGCCTTTTCATTTTGGCATGCAGATCCCATGCTGCAATGTCCAGTGCAGCAATTAAAAAGTTCTGCCCCGGTAAAAGATGGTGTAAAAAATGCCAGAAACGCTCAGGACCTGTAAAGGCATAGCGCTCTATCATCTGCTTTTTTGCATCCAGTGTTGCTACCATTCCTTCTACCGTTACATCGTAGTAAGGTATGGCACCTACTTCGCCAAAACCCATAAGTCTGCCCAAACCAATAGACACCCCCAGCATATGCTGCTCGGTTTTGGTGCCTTTATGCGTTGTAAAGGGGTATTTAAAGGCTAAATCGTACTGATAGTGCTTAATTTTTAGCATTCCATAAAAATGCAACTATTTTTGCTCTTGGAAAATTAAGCGCATGCCTAAAATACCATTTTGGATATTTATTGTACTAGCTATCATTCAGCTTTCTGCTGTTAGGGTAGATATTATGGATATTGATGCTTCTCAGTACGCAGAGATCAGCAGAGAGATGGCAGAGACAGGGAGCTACCTGGAGTTGTACGACAGGGGTAATGAATATCTGGACAAACCTCCTTTTTTGTTTTGGATCAGTGCTATAGGCATTAAGGTATTGGGCGTGACTAATATCGGGTACAAATTACCTTCTATACTGTTCGCCTTTTTTGCGATATATGCTACTTATAGATTGGGGAGATTATTATATGGTGAGGCTGCAGGCAGAATGGGTGCACTGATATTCGGCACTTGCCAGGCCATGTTCTTAATGACCAATGATATCCGTACCGATACTGTACTGATGAGCTGGACAATAGTGGCAATATGGTTATTGAAAGAGTGGGATGTTCATCGAAAGCTCAAGTATTTATTACTGGGTTTTGGCGCTATAGCATTTGGGATGATGAGTAAAGGCCCTATTGCTTTAATGATGCCTGTGTTCTGTTTTGGTGGCGACTGGCTGATGAAGCGCGAGTGGAAGAAGTTTTTTGAGTGGAGGTATATATTGGGTATTCTTTTCGCTGCCTTGTTACTATTACCAATGAGCATAGGCTTGTATACACAGTTCGATATGCACCCCGAAAAAATGGTGAACGGTACAACAGGGCTTTCGGGTTTAAGGTTCTTCTACTGGTCGCAAAGCTTTGGACGTATAACGGGTGAAAGCCCATGGAATAATGGTGCAGGTTTAGATTTCTTGTATCAGAATATGCTGTGGTCGTTCTTGCCTTGGATATTCTTGTTTAGTGCGGCATTGGTCATCAATATTGCTAAACTGTTTAAACAAAAGTTCCGTGCACTACCGGGGCAAGAGTGGATGACGACTATCGGCTTTGTGATGGCTTATCTGGCGCTGGGTTCTTCTAAATATCAGTTGCCGCACTACATATTTGTAGCCTTTCCGCTGGCAGCTATAATGACGGCAGCACTTATTAAAGATTTTACAGAAGGGAAGTATAAGCAATTATACAAAATATCCATTGGTGTGCAGTGGTTCATTGCTATTGGCCTGATAGTGGGTGTGGCATTGATCATGTTCTATGTGTTCCCTGCAAGTGGTGGTATGAATATATTCTTACTGGCCTGCTTGATGTTGTGTGGTTTTATCATCTTCAATAAAAAGGTACAGCCCAAAGTATTTTGGGTAGGTGCGGTGACGATCATGTATGCCAATATCTTTCTGACCAATCATTTTTACTATAAGCTGATGGATTACCAGTTGGGTAACCAAATGGCAGATTACTTACATCAAGAGAATATCCCTACAGATGATGTGATACATTACAGAATGGTAGACCCGCTCAACTCTTTCCACTATTACGCGGAGGCGGCTATCTCTGCAGATAGTACACAGATAACTTCAGGTAAGTATGTGCTGACACAAGACGAAGGCCTTGCAGCACTAACGGATAAGGGCTACGACTTTGACATAGTAAAACAAGGTGGTTGTTTCCGCACCAGTGAATTGACAGGTCCATTTTTGAACCCCAATACACGCGAAGAGACTTTGCAGGACTATTACTTTTTGAAGATCAAGTAACCTTCCTTACTTAAACCTCCTCAAAAAATAAGTAAAGCCTTCTCCTTCAATGATCAGTTCATTGTTCTCTGCCTTCAGTACTTTAAACTGTCTGCGGTCTTTACCGTTGCAGTAGAGTGTTTGGTTAGAGAAGCTTTCTACATACCATGATGGTGCACCTTCTCCGTCTCTGCCGGCATAGATGTATCCGTATTTACCATCTTGCGGGTTGCTGAATATCTCAACCTTCTTCACGGTACGGGTATAATCAATACGGTCGTGCGTACCGCTGCTGGTTCCTTTAAACTTATCCCAGCTGCCCACCATCTGGTTGATGCTGGTAACAGGCTTGTATACCTCTGGTGCACGGCCCGGCACCATTTGGCTAACAGGTATATATGGCTCCAGTGTATAAGTACCCATCTGGTCTTTCAACACAATACGCTTTTTCTTCATCTCCATAATGGTATAGGTACGTGTACCTATATCCAACGACCCGCTAAGTATCTTATAAACACCCCTGTATATAAAGCCTTTACCCTGCTGGCGTATGTACTCGTTACCTGGCTTGAATTCGATGTATAATGTATCCGTATAACTGATCTGTTTGCCCGACACATCCTGGCGTTTTACCTCTTTCCAGTTGCCTAACAATTGATCCTTACCTTTACCTTTGCTATAGCCTGCGAAAGGTATCAATAATAGTAGTGCGCAAACGATCTGTTTCATAATGTTTTAGTTCTGTGTACTGCTCAAAAGTATTTAAAATAAATCTAATCTTCTATGGCATCATCGCAATTGAACATAAGCATAATACAGCCTGATATTGTTTGGGAAGACAAAGCCGCCAACCTGAAACAATACGAGCAATATATTGATGCCATAAAAGAAAAGAAAGAGGTAGTGGTACTGCCCGAGATGTTCAGCACGGGTTTTAGCATGAACCCCGAAAAGCTGGCAGAACCACCATACGGACCAACGGTACAATGGATGCAGGAGCACTCTAAAAAACACCATTGTATCATCACAGGCAGTATTATTATTGAAGAAGACGGCAACTATTATAACCGCTTACTCTGGGTACAACCCAACGGGCAGATAGGGCATTATGACAAACGCCACCTTTTTGGTTATGCTAATGAAGACCAACATTATACTGCCGGTAGTAAAAGACTGATCGTTAGTGTGAAGGGCATTAAGATTTGTTTGCTGGTGTGTTACGACCTGCGTTTCCCTGTATGGGCACGTAATAAGAACGAAGAGTACGATGTGTTGCTATATGTGGCCAACTGGCCTGCACGCCGTGCCATGCCATGGGAAGCATTGCTCAAGGCAAGAGCTATAGAGAATATGAGCTACTGCATTGGTGTAAACAGAGTGGGTACAGATGCGAACGATATAGACTATAACGGCGGCAGTGTGGTGTTCGACCCGCTGGGTGCAACCGTTTGGCAAAACTTTGACGAGGCTACCTGCCATACTGTAACTATTGATAAAGGGCAGGTGATACAGGCAAGAGAACAATTTCAGTTTTTGAAAGATGCTGATGACTTCTTCATTAAGGACTAAGGATTTATTTTTCTCATATTCAATACATATTCCTATTTTTAGGAACTATTATCACGAGATATGAAGTTCAAGCTTAATATTACTTATTTGTTAACTATTGTTGTAGCCAGCAGTATATTATCAGGATGTTATAAAGAGGTAGATTGCGCTAGCAGTAGCTCAGAAATTGCACCACCTGTACCTCAGGCCAAATTCAGGCTGATAGATCATCAGGGACGCGACTTGTTTGCTGCCAATACTCCTAATAATGTACAGTTCAGCAACCTGAAGGCAGTACAGCCTTGTACAGGTATAGCCACTCTGGGCAAGCATATACAGCAAATAGGTGCGGGCGGACTGGAGAGTTATGTAATATTTTTTGATAATATGCGCCAACCTGTAACGGGTGAAAATCAAGAATGTTTTACCGTGATATTAGACACAGGTAGTGGCAACAACGACACAATTGAGTTCATTAGCCGATCTGAGCATCATAACTGTGGTACTACCTATTACTTAGACGAAGTGAAGTTTAATGGAGTAACTACGCAAAAAGATGCGAACGGTTACTACCTATTGCAAAAGTAAGTGCCGGCATTTTTGTACTTTTGCGCCCCGGTCTAAATTCCTTTTTGTAAATGTGGCATCGTGTAGCGGCCTTTATTATTAAGTTTCGTGTGGCTTTATTAGTCGCACTATTGTTGGCAACAGCCTTTATGGGCTATAAGGCCACACAAGTTCAATTAAGCTATCAATACGGCGATGCCATCCCGAGGGATAATCCCAAGTACATAGAGTATCAGGCATTTCGTCAAAAATTTGGCGAAGATGGCAAGATCATGGTCATTGGGTTGCAGAAGGAAGATTTCTTCGAGCAAAACTTCTTTAGCAATTACGCTAAGCTGGTTGCCGACCTTGAAAAAATTGACGCTGTTGAGAATGTAATGAGTGTGCCGGGTGCAGTAAACATCATCAAAGATACTACTACAGGAAAGTTGGCTACCTACAAGCTTATCGACAAGTTTGGGGCAGATAACATAGACACCCTGAAGGAAACATTCCTTAACCTGCCCTTCTACAAAAACCTGCTGTACAACTCAGAGACGAATGCCTACATGATGGCGATCAGCTTGAAAAAAGAGGTCATCAACTCCAAAGCACGTCAACCACTTATCAGAGAAATCGTAGCTATGGCGGATGAATTTGGTACCGCCAACGATGTGCAAATGCACTACTCGGGTCTGCCATATATTCGTGCTACTGTAATGACAATGATCAAAGGCGAGATGAGGTTCTTCCTTATATTGTCTTTCGCGTTAACTGCAATTATCCTAATGCTGTTCTTCCGCTCAATTATGGCGGTAATTACATCTATGATCATTGTAGGTATTGGTGTGGTATGGACTTTGGGTACTATTGTGTTATTGGGGTACGAGATCACCCTACTTACCGGATTAATACCATCTTTGGTAGTTGTTATAGGTATACCCAATTGTATCTACTTCCTCAACAAGTATCACACTGAATACCAACGCTCTCCCAATAAGCCCAGGGCACTCTTGCGTATGGTAGACAGAATGGGTATTGTTACCCTGTTTACCAATATGACCACTGCTATTGGCTTTGGCGTATTTGCCTTTACGCATAGTAACTTGTTACGCACGTTTGGTGTGGTCGCTTCTTTAGATATAGTAGCACTATTCATCATCTCGCTGATATTTATACCTGCGCTATACAGCTTTTTACCGCCGCCAAAGGGCAGACACACCAACTATCTGGAGAACAAGTGGATCAATAAGCTATTACAATCTTTTACACGTTGGGTGTTCCGTCACCGCCCTGTGATATATGTATTAAGTGCGCTTATTATAGGTCTTTCTATATGGGGCATGGCTCGTTTAGAGGCCATCGGCTATATAGTAGATGACCTGCCTGAAGATGAGGTAGTATATACCGACCTGAAATTCTTCGAGAAAAACTTTAACGGGGTGATGCCGCTGGAGATCGTTATTGATACCAGACGCAAAAACGGAGCGACCAGCCTTACTACGATGAAGAAGATAGATGCGCTGAACAGGCACATACAAAAGTATCCTGAGGTTGGCCCGTCTTTATCTATTATTGAAGGTGTAAAGTTTGCCCGCCAGGCATATTATAACGGAGATAGCAGCAGCTTTGGCTTGCCTAATATGTTCGATGTGGCATTTATACAACCATACCTGCAGGCGAAGTCAGATTCGGGAAGTATGTTCAGCCAGGTGGTCAACTCATTTGTAGATAGTAACAAGCAAGTAGCACGTATTAGCTACAGCATGTTGGACATAGGTACTAAGCGCCTGCCACCAATACTGGATAGCATACAGCCTAAAGCACTATCATTATTCGATACCGCTAAGTACGATGTTACTTTCACAGGTGTAAGTATCGTATTTCTTGAAGGTAGCCGCTTTATCATCAACAGCCTGCGTAACAGTATACTACTGGCATTTATTATGATATTCGGTTGTATGGTATTCCTGTTCCGCTCTTGGAGGATACTACTCATATCTATAGTAATCAACATCATACCGCTAGTGATAACGGCAGGTATTATGGGTTGGAGTGGTATAGTACTAAAACCATCAACAGTACTTGTATTTAGTATTGCGCTGGGTATCACCGTAGATGTTACTATACGCTTTTTAGTAAACTTCAGACAAGAGCTGGCAAAGAACAAGGATGATATTTCTGCAACGGTAGATAAAACCATTAAAGATACCGGGCTGAGCATCATATACACATCTTTGATATTGATCGCCGGTTTCGGAGTGTTTATTCTTTCTCGTTTTGATGGTACAAAGTCCTTAGGGCTACTTACATCTATTACATTGTTCATAGCCATGGTGACCAACCTGATATTACAGCCTGCGCTGCTACTTTGGATGGATAAAGTACTGAGCAAGAGCAAGTCTCCAAAATGGTTTATTGGCGACGATGATGAAGATAATGAAGAATAAACACAAGCTTAATCTGGTTTTTTCTAAATTTGTATGGTTATTGCAACACATACACTATCATGGACATCGGCAAAATAAAAAACAAAGGTCAGGGTCGTTTATTTAAAAGCGACTTCATGGAAACCATGACCAAAACTCATCCTTTTGTTATCTACAGTATATACTTTCCTATTATGTCTGTTATGCTTTATTACGGCGTGGTATACAAGGGAGTATCAGTAGGTAAAGAGGTATTGTTATTTCTGGGAGGTTTGGCTTTCTGGTCGTTGTTCGAGTACCTGATGCACAGATATATCTTCCACATGGTTGTAAAAAGTGAAGCCGGTAAGCGCTTTACTTATACTTTGCATGGTATCCACCACGAGTACCCGCGCGACAGGGAACGCTTATTTATGCCACCGGTACCCAGCCTGATCATTTCATCTTTGATATTTATTGGCATGAATGCCGCTATGGGCTTTAGCGCATTATCGTTCTGGCCCGGTTTCATGATGGGATATTTGCTGTATGGTTCTATGCACTATGCCATACATTCTATCGCGCCGCCTAAATGGTTAAAAGCATTATGGCGCAACCACCATTTACATCACTATAAATATCCTGAGAAAGGTTTTGGTGTAAGTTCTGTTATCTGGGATGTGATATTCCGTACCGTTCCTAATAAGGACGATTAAGAGTATAGCCCTAACATTTCTTCCAGCTCAGCTATCATCATAGCTGTGGCTCCCCAAATCAAATGGTCATCATCCCAATCGTATGCAGGCGCTTTGATGGTAATATCAGGGAAAGCACTTGGGGTTATATGTCTTACAGTCTTTCTATCGGGATGAAACAGATCATTTACCGGTACTTCCAGCGTATACTGCACTTCTTCTATATTCACAACACATACAGGCGGCTCTGCGGTATACCCAACATAGGGGTGAACATTAGAATTGCTCACCGGTATGTATAAAGTACTTAGCGGCCCCAACACCTGTACTCTTGCAGGCGCAATGCCTACTTCTTCTTCTGTTTCTCTCAGTGCAGTTTCCAACAGGTCTTTATCCTGCTCTTCGTATCGCCCACCGGGAAAAGCTATTTGCCCGCTGTGTGGCCTGCCGTCTTCCGATCTTTTTATGAGTAGTAAATTCAGCTGATCGTTTTTAGGGAATAGCAAACTCAACACAGCACTGTTCTTTGCATCCTCAGGTATTGTACCGGGCATGGCACGCACCCTCGACGCCATTTTATTTTGTGCTGCCACCCCCGGCAGCGGTTGTCGCAATTTTTCTGATAGTGAATCGATCAGTTGTATATAATCCAAACTTATTCGTCTTTAAATCCTGCTGCTTTGTGCGAGCCGTCGCAATATGGTTTATTCTTTGATTGCCCGCATCTGCAAAAAGCTGTTACTTTTCTATTGATTGTTGTGTTACCATCTTTATCCTTCATATCAAAATCACCATGTACTAACAGTGGACCATTTTTACTGACCTCTATCACAACATTTGTTGATTCTTCCGTACTCATTTGCTCATCGTTTTTATAGTAACTCAATGCCCCGGACGGACATTTATCTATTTGTGCCATGATCTCTTCTGAACTCGCCCCCTCTACATTGATCCATGGCCTTTCATTAGGCTGAAAAACAGCGTTCAGTCCGGTCCAGCATTTTTTAGAATGAATACATCTATCTGCCTGCCATACAACAGTAATATCACCGTTAGTATATTCTTTCTTTTTATCGCTCATGGATGTTATTGTTTGTTGTATCTGTAATTTAAGAAATTACCTGCTATTGTAGCATAGGTACTTCGTACAACAACACATCACTATCTTTTGTTGCTTCCATTGCAACATTGCTCACATCTGCTATGCCGTACGCATCTCTTTTATTTAAAGTTTGCCCGTTTACTGTTACAGAGCCTTCTATTACAAAAAGGTAAGCACCATTTTCCGCCGTATGCAAATCATGTACTATGCTGTTACCCTCTTCCAGTTTGGTACGGTATATCCAGGCGTTTTGATGGATCTTCAAACCTGCATCATCTTTGTCAATAGGCGATACTAAGGTCTGCCATTTGTTGACGCGCTCTTCCTCGGGAAAATTGGTTTGATCGTAACGAGGCTCCACATTCACCTTATCAGGGAAGATCCACGATTGTAATACATTCACTTCACGATCTCTGTTCGCGTTAAACTCGCTGTGTTCTATTCCGGTTCCTGCACTCATCACCTGTACCTCATTGGGCACTATGGTTTGCGTATGCCCCATACTGTCTTTATGCGCCAAAGAGCCATCCAGTATAATGGTGATGATCTCCATATTATCGTGCGGGTGTGTACCAAAGCCCATACCGGGTGCAATAATATCATCATTCAACACACGTAACGCACCAAACTGCACTTTTTCGGGATCATAATACCTGGCAAAACTGAAAGAATGTGTTGCCTTTAACCAACCATGGTCTGCATAGCCACGGGCATCTGCGGGATAATATTTTGTTACTGACATAATGTAAACGTTTTAAAAAATCCAGTATCGATGTAGATACAATAATCAAAATTACAGCTTAATGCATTCTATTACAATAAGCCAAATGTTATACAACTATCAATATTGTTAATAATTACAGTTGCCTTTAGTGCTGCACTGGATAAATCCTTATTTTGGTGCAAATCTTTAAACATAATGAAATCTACTATCATTCTTGGTTTGTTGGTGTTAACAGTACAGTTTGCAAGTGCACAAGAGCTGGATACAATAATTACCAAAGAAGATAACGGCTGGGAACATGTACAGGTGAAAGTGATCGCCAACGGAGATGTGGTGCTGGATGGGTATAACCACAATGGCAAAAAAGAAGGTACATGGACGGAATACTCTGATACCAAATACCCGAGGCATGTCACTACATACCATAATGGGAAAAAGCATGGCCTTTATTTAGAGTTCACACCGGAAAGCCCGTTACATACCATAGCCTACTATAAAAATGATAAGCTGGATGGTGTGCGCAGAGTATATAAAACCAATGGCCCTGTACTGCTGGAAGAGCACTATAAAAATGGCGTGTTGGATGGATTGTACGAAAAAAGGTTCGAGTCGGGTATGATGCAGGAAACCGGTGGTTATAAAAACGGTAAAAGGCATGGAGTAACAGCATGGTACTATACCAATAACGACCGCGCTGTGGAGTACACTTACAAAGAGGGGGTGAAGGAAGGACCATCGAAAGTATACTACAAGCAAAATAAATTAAAAGAAGAAGGTGAGTTCAAGAATGATAAGAGGCATGGTATTTGGAAGAAGTATGACGAAGAAGGGAATAAGACAGAACAGGAGAGGTATGTAAATGGTAAAAAAGTAAGTTAACCGCTAAACACAATAAATGTCGCAAAGAATACTAGTAATAGACGATGAGCGTGCCATACGCAATACGTTAAAGGATATATTATCGCTGGAGGGGTTTGAAGTAGAAGAGGCCAACGACGGCTTGCAGGGCATTGGCATGATAGAAAAGAACGACTACAACTGCATTATATGTGATGTGAAGATGCCTAAAATGGATGGCATTGAGGTATTGCAAAAAGCTAAAGAGATAAAGCCTGACATTCCGTTCATTGTTATCTCCGGTCATGGTGATATTGAAACAGCAGTTGGTGCGGTGAAGAAAGGTGCGTACGATTTCATTTCGAAACCACCGGATTTGAACCGCTTGCTCATCACCATCCGTAATGCAATGGACAAGAGCTCTTTGGTGACAGAAACCAAGAAGCTACGCAAGCGCATTTCTCGCAGTAATAAAATGATCGGTGACTCTGACGAGATGAAGCAGATACACGACACCATAGAAAAAGTAGCCCCGACAGATGCACGTGTTTTAATAACAGGCGCCAATGGTGTGGGTAAAGAGCTGGTAGCGCGTAACATTCACGAGTTGAGTAACCGCAGCAGCGGGCCAATGGTAGAGGTGAACTGTGCTGCCATACCTTCTGAATTAATAGAGAGCGAACTCTTCGGACACGAAAAAGGGTCTTTTACGTCGGCTATAAAACAACGTATTGGTAAGTTTGAGCAGGCGAAAGGCGGTACACTCTTCTTAGACGAGATTGGTGATATGAGTGCAGATGCACAGGCCAAAGTTTTGCGTGCACTGCAAGAGGGCAAGATCACCCGTGTAGGTGGTGATAAAGAGATAAAAGTAGATGTACGTGTATTAGCCGCCACTAATAAAGACCTGATGCAGGAGGTGGAAGACAAAAACTTTAGACTGGATTTATACCACCGCTTGAGTGTAGTATTGATACAAGTACCTACGCTGAATGAGCGTGCTGATGATATACCACTATTGGTAGAGCACTTTATGAAAGACATCAGCGGAGAATACAACCAGGCAGAAAAAGAGTTTGACAAGACTGCGATGGATGCACTTAAGAAACACAACTGGACAGGTAACATCCGCGAGCTGCGCAATGCAGTAGAAAGGCTCATCATTTTCTGCGATAAAAAGGTGACTAAGAAAGATGTAGAGACCTATATTTTTCAGAAGTAGGATTATTGCACTGTGATCAGTGAAAAAGAAAATACAAAAATCAGCAAGCTGTTGAGTCTTGTACTAAGACATCAACCAGAAGCTATTGGTATTGAGCTGGATGAAAATGGATGGGCAGATGTAAACTTGTTAATACAAAAAGTAAACGAAGCCGGGCAACAGCTCGACTTTGAAACACTGGAATTTGTTGTTTCCTCAAATCAAAAAAAGAGATTTGCATTCAACAGCAGTAATGACAAGATTAGGGCAAACCAGGGTCATTCAATTGATGTTGAACTTAATTATAAGCCTCAAACACCACCAGGTATATTATATCATGGTACAGCAGCAAAAAACCTTGATTCCATATTTGAACAGGGGCTGCAAAAAATGAGCCGCCATCATGTACACCTAAGTGCTGATATAGATACAGCTATTAAAGTAGGTCAGCGTCATGGCAAACCAATCGTGTTAGAAGTAGATGCACAAACAATGCAGAACAATGCTATAGAATTTTACCTGTCAGATAATGGCGTTTGGCTAACTGACTATGTTGCACCAAAATACTTGAAGCTACAAGAGTAATACAGGCTACTGAAACTTTCTTTGCTATAAACAACTACACTAGTATGATAATAGAGGCCGACGATATTATAAATTTTATCAGGAATGGTAGAGTACCTCATGTAGCTTTCGGTGAAAGTACTGATCTGTTGATGCAGAAAATTCCACAAGAAGCAGAACTAATGGGCCCTGATGAAACCCTGATAGAGCCTGGCTACTTGTATTATGATGGAATCAGGTATGGTTTTTCAAACAAAATAGTAAATGAATTTGGTCTTGATTTTTGGCACATAAAAAAGAAGGTGAAATTCGTTATAAGAATTGAGCTTTACGAAGAAAATTTTGTTTTAAGTAGAAATACAACGCTTCTTGAGTTTCTTTATTTGTTAAACGGACTTGAAATTGAATGGAAAATGTTTGGAGGAGACCCCGGGATTCCGCCAATAGTTTATACTAATTACGTTGGTGTTGATTTTGACCCCTACAATGGTAGAATAGGTAAAATAAGTACAACTGATAATTTCAGGTCTCCGTTTATATATGATTACAATGTAATGATGAGACGAAGTAAACAACGAAATGCCAAAAAAACTTAATGACATATCTTTTTTCAGAAGTAGTTATTCATGAAAAAGATCCAATACTTTATAATTACCTATGTATCATTGTTGATAGGAGCAGTAATATTCTTATACAATGATCTAGAACTACTATCTGGTATACTGGGCATAGTAAGCATAGGCTATATTATAGCAATACCTGTATTCAATGTTATTGTATATCTTACTAAAAGAAACTATTGGATTTTTAGTATCACCTTCTTATCAGTGTTGAACTTAATAAGCTATGTATCAAACAGTAGTTTTATTACAGGCGAACTGTTTTCTGAAATACAAAATGTAGGGGAACAGGCCTATTTAAATTGTTTCCTGTACATTCATTTCACCCATTTATTATTTCCATTAATAAATAAGTTTTTGAGCAAAAACTTAATACTCGAGATGCTGAATCAAGTTCAGCATGACAACAAGAAACAAAAAAGGGATGCTATAAAGCATCCCTTAAACATTACCTCGTTTACCTATCTTTAAACACCTACCATCAGCGGCATTAGCAGCATCAGTAAGTCTTCATTTTCAACTTTTTCTGTTGGGCGTACAATGCCTGCACGTGTTGGTGTGCTCAGGTCCATTTCAATATCATCACCATCCATATTACCCAGCATCTCTACCATCAATTTCGCATTAAAGGCAATTTTCATATCCTCACCTGTGTATTGGCAGTTCAGCGTTTCCTTACCCTCGTAAGAGAAGTCTATATCCTGCGCACTAAGTGTCAACGTATTTCCGTTGATGTCTAACACGACCTGATTGGTTGTTTTATTCGCGAAGATGCTCACACGGCGCAATGCACTGATGATGTCGTTACGGTTGATGGTTAGCTTATACGGATTATCTGTTGGTACTACTGCCTTATAATCAGGGAAGCGTGCATCTATCAAACGACAACTCATGCTCACCTTTTCGCTTTTTACAAACAAGTGGCTACCGTTGTACGATAACTCTAAGCTACTGTCATCTGTAGGTAGTGTAGCGCGTAGTTGCTGCAATGGTTTCTTCGGTACAATGATACCTTCAGACTTAGGGCAACTGATATCAGAACGCTCGAACTTTACTAACCTGTGTGCATCGGTAGAAACAAAAGTCAGCTTGTCTTTGCTCATCTCAAAGTATACACCCGTCATAGCAGGGCGCAAAGTATCAGAGCTTACAGCGAACAATGTTTTGTTGATGGTCTCTACCAAACCCATAGAGGTCATGCTGAAGGTAGTAGTGTCTGCAGCATCCGGCTCTTTAGGAAAGTCGTCTGCCTTCTCACCACCAATTTTATATTTACCCACGTCGCTGGACATTTCTATCGACAGGTCTTTCTCATTTACTGTAAATGTGATCGGCTGCTCGGGCAGGTTCTTCAGGTAGTCCATCAATATCTTAGAAGGAATACAAATGCGACCGTCGCCCTTGGCATCGTTCACATCCATTTCTACACGCATCATGGTTTCCAGGTCGGTAGCCGTAAGTGTGAGTGTATTGCCTTTCAGTTCGAATAAAAAATCTTCTAATACCGACAAAACAGTATTAGCACTGATCACCCCGCCGATTTGTTGCAGGTTCTTCAATAACGCTGTAGATGTGACAATAAAACGCATACGTCAATATTAATTTAGTGCTAACAAAGATAACTGTTTGCACCGCTATTGAACCGCGCTGTGGATATTCTGCAAATGGGTGTGGATAAGCCCGTGTTAAGCTAATAGCCCCTTCACGGTATCTATCACTTGTTGCAGTGCAGCGGCGTTTTGACCACCTGCTGTAGCCAGTGTTTTCTGACCACCGCCACCACCTTTTATCAGTGGTGCTACATGCTTCTTGATGAGAGTGTTAGCGTCTATTTCTTTTGCTGCTATTACCTTTTCGTCTACCCCAATAGCTACAAATGCTTTACCGTCTATATTAGCACCTAATACTACCACATGGTCATTCACATGGTGCTTAATATCGAAGCATAATTTTTTAAGCGCATCTGCAGAAGCAACTTCAACGATGTCTGCAACAAAGTTTATGTCGCCTACTACTTCATCTTTCTGTAGTACCTCGTTGCGAATGGCTACCAGTTGACGAGCCTCCAGCATCTCTGCGTGTTTCTCTAGCTGTGCTTTTTCTTTTTGTAGTTTTTCAACTGCCTGCAGTGGGTTCTTTTGGTTGTTGAGTGCTGCTTTCAACTCTTCCAGCAGGTTCAGGTTGTTGTTGATATATTGTTCAGCCGCTTTACCGCTCACAGCTTCTATACGGCGTACCCCTGCAGCTACTGCACTCTCGTGCTTTATTTTAAACATACCCAGCTCTCCTGTTGCACCTACATGCGTACCACCACAAAGCTCTATAGAGTATTCAGGGTCTATGATCACCACACGTACTTTATCGCCATACTTCTCGCCAAACAAAGCCATAGCACCCATCTCCACTGCTTCGTCCTTGGCCATTTCTTTGATTACCACAGGGTGGTTTTGGCGGATCTTTTCATTCACCATAGCCTCAATCTGCGCAACCTCTTCATCCGTCACTTTTGCAAAGTGTGAGAAGTCGAAACGAAGATGTTCATCGTTTACTAAAGAACCTTTTTGTTCTACATGATCGCCCAGTACACTGCGCAATGCTGCATGCAACAAGTGTGTGGCACTGTGGTGTATCTCTGTCTCGCGACGTTTGCTGTCGTTTACTTTTGCTGTTACCTCACCCTCTAAGCTGGCAGGTATCTTATCTGTAAAGTGGATGATGAGGTCGTTCTCTTTCTTCGTATCGAAGATGTTGATGACATCTGTACCGATGGTCAAGGTTCCTTTATCACCCACTTGTCCCCCACTCTCTGCGTAGAAAGGTGTGGTGTTCAGTACCAGTTGGTATAGTTCTTTCTTCTTGGCTTTTACCTTACGGTAGCGCAATACCTCTGCCTTAGCCTCTAAGCTATCGTAGCCTACAAAGTTCACTTCGTTGCCTTTGTTCACCACTACCCAGTCTTCTGTATCCAGTGCTGTTGCGGCGCGGCTACGGTCTTTTTGCTTTTGTAGCTCTGCCTCAAAACCTTTCAGGTCTACCTCAAAGCCTTTTTCTTTGGCAATGAGTTCTGTAAGGTCAATCGGGAAACCGTAAGTATCGTTCAGCTCAAATGCTACTACACCCGAGATGGTATTATCTTTATTGTTAGCTGTTATCTCGTCTACTTTCTTTAAACCCTTATCCAAAGTTTTAAGGAAAGCATCTTCTTCTTCTTTGATCACTTTTACCACCAAGCTCTGTTGGTCTTTCAACTCAGGGAATACTCCGCCGAACTGTGCTGCCAATTGTGGTATCAATTGGTTCAGTAATGGTTGCTTATAATCTAAATAAGAGAAATAGTAACGCACCGCACGGCGCAAGATCCTGCGTATCACATAACCAGCTCCGTTACTCGATGGTAACTGACCATCAGTAATCGTAAAGGCAATAGCACGAATATGATCGGCGATAACACGGAAGGCAATATCTTCTTTACTATCCGTATAGCCGTATTTCTTACCCGTTATCTTTTCTATCTCACCAATGGTGTTGGTGAACAGGTCTGTATCGTAGTTACTTTGTTTGTTTTGCAATACGCGCACCAAACGCTCCAGTCCCATACCGGTATCTACATGCTTGGCAGGTAGCTGCTGTAGGCTGCCGTCTTTCTGGCGGTTGAACTCCATGAACACATTGTTCCATATCTCTATCACCTGCGGATGGTCTGCATTTACCAGTGTCTTACCATCTACCTGTGCACGTTCTTCATCGCTACGGCAGTCTATATGTATCTCGCTACATGGCCCGCAAGGGCCAATGTCGCCCATCTCCCAAAAATTATCTTTCTTATTACCTAACAGTATGCGGTCTTCTGCTATCCACTCTTTCCAGTAGTCGTACGCCTCCTGATCTTTAGGTAAGTTGTCGCCGCTGTCGCCTTCAAAAATGGTGACGTACAAACGGTCTTTATCAATTTTGTATACCTCAGTCAGCAGCTCCCAACTCCACGCAATCGCTTCTTTCTTAAAGTAGTCGCCAAAGCTCCAGTTGCCCAGCATCTCGAACATGGTATGATGGTAGGTATCTACACCCACCTCTTCCAGATCGTTGTGCTTACCGCTCACGCGCAAACATTTCTGCGTATCTGCCACACGCGGACTGGGCGCAGGCTGGTTACCCAAAAAAGCATCTTTAAACTGGTTCATCCCCGCGTTGATGAACATCAGCGTGGGGTCGTTCTTCACCACAATAGGTGCAGAGGGTACTATCTGGTGCCCTTTTTCTTTGAAGAAATCTAAAAACTGTTGGCGTATCTCGTTCGCAGTTAGCATACTGTAATATTATGGCTGCAAAAGTAAAGAAAAAGACGGTGGGACTCATTTTGTACTTTCCATAACCTTTTTTACCTCCTGCGATGCTAATAAGCTGTTTATATAAAGTTGTGAGTAGTTAGCATATAACCTTGCATTTTTCACGTCGTTATCATTAAAACGTATATCCTTAATTTTTTCTAAAAGATCGTCAGAAAGCCTAGCTACAGCATTCCAAACACACTGAATATTTGTATTAACATCCCCCTTTTTTACCGCATAAAATACTAGCCGATCTTTATACCTAGGGTTCTCATGTTTTAATACTATTGCATTACTGTCATCCTCAAAACCCATTAAATCATCTAAATACTCGCTATCTAAAATGACATAACCAAACTTATTTGCATTTTCTCCTTTCGGTAGATGTAAATCCTCTATTATTATAAGGTATCCGTCATCTTTCAATGAACCCTTAATTTTATTGAGTGTTTCTACCCATTCTGTAACCTCAATCTCATGCAAAACATTACATAGTAAAACCACATTAAATTCTTTTTTAGGAATGCTATCTACATCATCATAATAACTGTCTGCGATTTCTTCCAACTCATTTTTAAATTTTTTGTTAGGCTCATATGCAGAATATTGAATTTTTTTAGCTAAATCATCATCTTCATTAATTAGTTTAAGGACTCTACCATGTCCTGCACCAAAATCTAAAAATTTGATTGAATTAGATGAAGAGATGAACTTCTTAAATAATTGATACTGTGGGTCATTTTTGTTTGAAGCAGTTATTATTTCTGGTGTTCTAAAGCATTGAAAAATAAATCTAGAGTACGCCCAATCACTTAGCGATGATATGAATTCATGCAACTCTTCTCTATGTTCATCTACTACCATTAAATCTCTAAAAATCTCCTCTAAACGATCGGTAGACGGTGGTAGTAACTGGTTGTCTTTTACTAGCATAATCTCATTATACTCTAAATGAGATATGATTGCTAAAGAGTGAGTCGCAACCCATAACTGTCCCGTATTCTTTACAAGTCTGCGCAAGGCATCTATTAATTGCACTTGAGCTCCAGGATGTAAATGCAACTCTGGCTCATCAATTATTATTATGTAATGTTTTGGATTAAGACTGCTATAGATTTCGTAAAAAGCGAATAACATAGCATATGCAAAAAGAGTCTTTTCACCAGGCGACAAAATATCTATTTCAAACTTTGATGAATCTAAGGTCAGATTACTACTTAATACATTTCCCTTAAAATTTTCATCAAAAGACAAATCTTTGCCAAGGAATGTTTTTATGTATTTTTTTATTATTTGAAAATTTTTATTAGATACACTAGTATCTAATCTATCACTCTTTTGTTTTTCATCAATCTCTTTTAAGTGAATCAGCCTGTCGATTGCACATTTGTCTGCAATATCCTGTAATATTGAAATTGTGCTATTGGAATTTATATAGTCAAACTCATTTATTACTGGTTTACTTGATGAAGTAAAATCAAAATTGCCTGATATATAATCTATAATATCTTTAAAACCATTTTTAGTTTGTAAACTTTGCTTAATGCTAGTTAAAACTTTGCTATCAATTACTTTTATATAGTGAGATCCAAGTTTATTAACGTTACTCGCTATAGTATTTAGTGCCCTCGCGTGGTTTCTTTCCTTTAGAAAAAATTCATCGATAGAAAGCCCTGTTTTTTGGAACTCATTTATTGCTTCATTAACTCTATTATTGTAAGAACCAGAAACTTCTTTTGGAATATAAATTAATTGTTGATCTAATAAATCATCTGCGTCTACATTTTTTATGTAATCCTTGATAATATCCAGTATTCTACTTTTGCCTGCACCATTTTTACCAACTAGCGCAACTAACTCGCCAAAACTCTTTTTATACAGATTTATTTTTTGCAGTCCTTTACTATTAGTTTTAGACTCATCTATTATCAACTTACTTATTCTCATAGTAGATATTTAGTATTATTAACTCCTACCTCTATATTAATATTTTCATTCGAAAATTTACTTAAATGCTCTCCTCCTCCCCCTCAAAAAAAGATTGTAATTTACCTGCTGCATTATGAACACATCACTGGCGCATTTGCCCGAACATAAACAAGAGCAGGTACACAGGATCATCGAGATCATCAAACAGGTGGCAGACCCGGAGAAGATCATCCTGTTCGGCAGCCATGCCACGGGCAACTGGGTAGAAGATATTACCGTGAAAGACAACATCACTTACGAGTACATCAGCGATTATGATATACTGGTAGTGACCAAAAAAGATAACGAGCTGAAGGACTACGAGATAGAAAGCCATGTAGAAAATAAGTTCGACCTGCACACGCCCGTGAACATTGTAGCGCACAACATGGAGCACATCAACCGCATGCTGGAACAGAACCGCTACTTTTTTGCCGATATACAAAAAGAAGGGATACTACTGTACGATGCAGGCAACGAAACCTTTGCACAACCCCGCGAATTGACACCGCAGGAAAAGAAAGCCATTGCGCTGGAAGATTATGAAATATGGTTTAAGAGTGCATTAAGTTTCTTAGAAATTACAGAAGGCAGACTAGAAAAGAAGGATTTAAAAATTGGAGCATTCCAATTACACCAGGCAGCAGAGCGTACCTACAATGCCGTATTGCTGGTATATACGGGTTACAAACCACGTACACACAGCCTGTCGAAACTATACCGCTACACCAAGCGTTTTTCTAAAGAGCTGGCTTTGGTGTTTCCGCAAAACAGTAAAGAAGAGCGCCACCTGTTCGACCTCTTGAAGCGCGGCTATATAGATGCCCGCTACAGCAAAACCTACACCATCTCAGAAACAGAACTGGCCACACTTATAGAGCGTGTACGTACCCTACAATCCATTGCCGATGCTCTTTGTAAAGAGCAGATCACCGCTTACGACGCGAGCTAAGTTTATTAGGCATCACCCCTCCATTATCTCCTTTACCTTTTGCATGGCTTGTATGGTCTTGTCTTTAAAGTACTTGGCAGCCATCGGCAGCATGAGCTTTGCCCAGATTGCGTCTTTTAAATTAATGTTGTTTACCTGTGTCCAGAGTGTACCACCATCCTGAGCTTCGTACTGCCATGTGCTGTCGCCGCCGCTGCCCATCATTTGAGAGTTGGTCTCCAATATCGTAAGGCTGGTTTTCTCAGGCCTTTGCTCCAGTGTATAGCGGATGGTCATTTCAGAGTCGTCTTTGGCGATCATCTTCACCAAACGGTTAGGCTCTGTTTCCAGCACTGCGGCTTGTTTCACCAGCCTGTCCCACTCGTGGCGCTTGCTTAAATCTTGTGTAAAATCATACACCTCCTCAGGTGTGCGGGCAATAAAAATGCTTTCCGTTATAGTAATGGTATTGCTCATTTGGGGCTGTAAGTTACAATAATAGTCGTTTAAGCGACGGCACAGGCAACGCTTAACTATCGGCATAAAACGGCAAATAAACTATACGCCTGCCCCGCTACCGCTGGGAAACAATACGAAACCAAACGACGGTAAAGCGTCATCGGTTTTCTTTAGGGAAAGTAATGGTCATACACCATACTGCCTACCTCATCGTTAATGTTTCTCACACCTTTTTCGGACAGCCATGCAATAAAAGCCTCGGGGTCTTCTGCCACATAGCGGACCACCTTTCCGTTTTTTAAACCAATAACAAAAGTATCTATACTAAACACATATGCCGACAGCTCATCGGCCCTGTAGGGCAGGTTTTCAAAGTGGTTGTTCATGGTATTTTTTGGGGTAAATATACAAACATTTATTCACATTTAAATGGTTCACATAAATGAGGTGCCTTAAAAATGGTGCATACTATACTTTTCGTTCATGAGCAAAAGTAAAAAGTCGCTAAAGTTGCCTACAGAAGAGGAATACATGAAAATGTTGGGTAAAAGAATAAGGGAACTTAGAATTGAACATGGTTACTCTAGCCATGAGACTTTTGCGTATGCTCACGATTTCCCCAGAACACAATATGGCAGATATGAAAGAGGGCACAATATCACGTTTGTCAATCTGCTTAAAATCGTCCGCGCCTTCGGCATGACGCTCGAAGAGTTTTTTAGCGAAGGGTTTGAGTAAAAGTTCACTTATTTCCGATTGAATAGAATGTTACACACACTTAATTTTGTGCGTGTTCAATAATTTCTGGATTCTGAATGACCAACCAACAGTTTGTTACTTGTGTGGAACAAGAACAGAGTTTTCCTGTTTCTTACATACAAACGCAGCGATGCAAATTCATTTTTGCATGAATAGATCATGTAGCAATGTATTTGCAGCTGTTGAGGAGTAATAATGCTTTTGCGTAACTTGTCATAATGAATCAACGTAGAAACCTTTGGACTAGAGAACAAACCATAATTGCATTCAAACTGTATTGTGAGATACCTTTTGGGCAAGCACATTCTCGAAACAAGGAAGTAAAAAGAGTTGCAGAATTAATAGGGCGAACACCCGGAGCTGTTGCCAGAAAGCTTGGCAACTTTGGAAGTTTAGACCCTGAACTTAAAGCAAGAGGCGTAGTTGGTTTAACGAACAGAAGCCACTTAGATGAAGAGATATGGGATGAGTTCAATAATAACTGGAATAAGCTTGTATTAGAGAGTTCTAAACTAGAACTAAAAAAATCTAGTACATACAGTACTAAAAAACTACCTGAAGGGAAAGATAAACTGAGGTTAGTTAAAACAAGAGTATATCAAGACTTCTTTAGAAGTGCAGTATTAGCTGCATTTGAAAATAAATGTTGCATAACGGGTATCAATACGACAGAGTTATTGATCGCTAGTCATATAATACCATGGAAGGATGACACGAAAAATAGAACTAACCCACAGAATGGGCTAGCCTTAAATGCCCTTCATGATAAAGCATTTGATAAAGGGCTCATTACTATAACACCAGATTATAAAATACTTGTAGCTCAAGAATTACTAACTGATAACAAAGGATTGGCATATCACTTTAAAAAGTATAACAACAAGAAAATTATCAAACCTCATAAGTTCTTACCAGACAAAACATTCTTGGAATATCATAATGACATCATCTTCAGAAAATAGAACCACCTATAATCTAACTAATTATATAAACGAGCATTTCAAAACCCAACCATACATTCTGAATACGAATAAAATAAGCACTCTATTACCGTCAAGACCCAACTTCTTTCTGAATAAGACAGTTTCTATGGTAAACACCCAGTTAGAAGGAAATTTGAGAGTACTAGAAACTTATATGCCAGAGTTGCTATACTCACTTCTAAAAAATATAGGTTCAAAAGCTTTGTATTTGTCAGAAGCTCTTCAACTATTATCTCAAGTAATGGAATATGATACAATGTCGGTAAACGTCAAATACTTAAAGATTAAACTAAGAAACTGGTTTGATGCTATCCTCTTTAGTGACTTTGGAGTTAATCAATGGAACGGAAAAGTCACATCAAATCGTTGCTTTATTTTGAATAATAAAACATTGTCAATATTTGACTCTAACTATCTAGTTAATCATATACTCGATTATTCACACATTCAAAGATCATTACTCGATAAGGGTATTATCCAATTTAGGTTATTGCTGAAATAATACGCCACTCTGTCAAAACGGCTAATTATATGCCGTCAACTTGTCAAAACTGCAAATTACGTGCAGTGGTCAGGGGCATTACTACCAAATACAGGTAACCCACCACCCAGTTTTTACCCAATATTTGCAATCTTATTAATTGTTGTTTAATTCTATTATTTGTAATTTTGTTATAGTAATAAATATCACCTTTATGAGCACCCTGCCACCACCATACCCTCAAAAGCATTCAATCAGTTGCCCGCCTCACAGCGGGCTTTTTCTTGCCGGTATGCTGCCAAAAAATAAACAGTTATCTGTAACAAAACTTAACAGTTTGACCGCTTCGGGCGGGGTAAAAAACACGGTTTCAAAGCTCAATATTCCGTATTCTGCCAACCCAGAAACACAGGGGGCTGTAAGCCGCTACAGTAAAGGCTTTCAGAACACCTCTAAAACCCCTGTTTTCTTTGCTCATACGGGCTTTTTTAGCTATATTTGTGGGGTTGTATTAACCCCAAATTCAAAACTGATTTTCCGCACATTTAGTGCGGCTATTTGTAACCAAAAAAATCTCTTTTCAGAGAGGTTCGCTGAACAATTTATGAGCGCAGAAAACGAAGCTAACACTCCGATGCCGGGTTATGACGCCGGCAGTATTCAGGTATTAGAAGGTCTTGAAGCGGTGCGCAAGCGCCCCGCGATGTATATAGGTGATATAGGCGTTAAAGGCTTGCACCATTTGGTGTACGAGGTGGTAGATAACTCTATAGATGAGGCCCTTGCCGGATATTGTAACAACATCACGGTAACCATCCACCCTGATAACTCCATCAGCGTACAGGATGACGGACGTGGTATACCTACAGGCATGCACGAGAAAGAAGGCCGCTCTGCGCTGGAGGTGGTAATGACGGTGTTGCACGCCGGTGGTAAGTTCGATAAGAATACCTACAAGGTATCTGGTGGTTTGCACGGTGTGGGTGTAAGTTGTGTAAACGCGCTAAGCTCTCATTTAAAAGCAACGGTACACCGCGAGGGTAAGATATTCGAGCAGGAGTATTCAAAAGGTATTCCGCAATACTCTGTTCGCGAAAATGGTACTACAGATATTACAGGTACACATGTACACTTCACTCCGGACGATACGATCTTTAAAGAGAACATATACAGCCGTGATATACTGGCAGGCCGTTTAAGAGAGTTGAGCTACCTGAACAAGGGTATCAATATTACTCTGGTAGATGAGCGCGAGCAGGATGAAGAAGGCAACAATGTAAAAGAAGATTTCTTTAGTGAAGGTGGTATAGTAGAGTTTGTTCAAATGCTGGACGAGGCAGGCAAGCGTAACCCGCTTTTGCCGGAGCCGATCTTTATGGAGGGGCACGACGAGGAATCGAACGTGGCGGTAGAGGTAGCAATGAGCTACAATACGTCTTACAGCGAGCATATATTCTCTTATGTAAACAACATTAATACTATTGAAGGTGGTACGCACGTATCGGGTTTCCGCAGGGCTATCACCAGAATGTTTAAAGCATACGGAGATAAGAACAATCTGTTCAGCAAAGCAAAAGTTGATATTACAGGTGATGACTTCCGCGAGGGTTTAAGTGCTATTATCTCTGTAAAAGTACCGGAGCCTCAGTTTGAAGGACAGACAAAAACCAAGCTGGGTAACAAAGAGGTGATAGGCGTAGTAGATACTACGGTTAGCCGTGTGTTAGAGGCTTATCTGGAGGAGAATCCTAAGCAAGCCAAGCTCATCATCGATAAAGTAATAATCGCGGCGCAGGCGCGCGCAGCAGCTCGTAAAGCACGCGACTTAGTACAACGTAAAAGTGTATTAAGCGGTGGCGGTATGCCGGGTAAACTGGCAGATTGCTCTGATAAAAACCCGGAGCGTTGTGAGCTATATCTTGTGGAGGGTGACTCGGCAGGCGGTACGGCAAAACAAGGTCGTGACAGAAGCTACCAGGCTATACTACCATTACGTGGTAAGATATTGAACGTAGAAAAAGCGCAAGAGCATAAGATATACGAGAACGAAGAGATCAAAAACATGTTCACTGCTTTGGGTGTTACCATAGGTACAGAAGAGGATCCTAAAGAGTTGAACTTATCGAAACTTCGTTATCATAAGATCATCATCATGACGGATGCAGATGTAGATGGTTCGCACATTGCTACATTGATATTGACTTTCTTCTTCCGTTATATGACATCGCTTGTAGAACAGGGGCATGTATACTTAGCACAACCACCGTTGTACTTAGTGAAGAAAGGTAAAGATTCAGAATATGCGTGGACCGAGGAGCAACGTAAAGATGCAGCACAAAGAATAGGTAAAGGCAACGAAGACAGTGTGAACATACAGCGCTATAAAGGTCTGGGTGAGATGAACGCAGATCAGCTGTGGGATACTACAATGAACCCTGATACACGTATGATGAAGCAGGTAACCATCGAAAGTGCTGCTGAAGCAGATCGTGTATTCTCTATGCTGATGGGTGATGAGGTAGCACCTCGTAGAGAGTTCATCGAGTCGCACGCCAAGTACGCGAATATTGATGTTTAAGACAACTGAATTTTAAATACTAAAAAGAAAGTCCTGCAGACGCAGGACTTTTTTAATTATGCCTTTTTGCTTCTGCAAAAAGAACATTACCCCTATTGAAACGAAAGCTTTTGTTTAATGATTTGTAGGTGACAATATCAAATATAAAAATGTGTACGTGAAGCTATTTATATAATTGGGAAAAAACAACAAGAGCCACAATTAAATTGTGGCTCTTGTTGTTACAATAAATATGATTATTTCTTCTTACGAGGTTGCTGTTTAGCACGCTCCATTTGTGCCTTTTGCATTTCCTCTAGTTTTGATTGCCATTTAGATTGTGTCGCAGGCTGGTTTTTCTTCTCTTGAATCTTAGCATGTATCGCATCTTCGTTGATCACATATTTCTGTATGATGAACTGCTGCGCAATACTGATCATGTTTGAGAAGAAGTAGTAGAAAGTCAACGCCGCTGCCATTTTGTTAAACACACCCAATAACATGAACGGGAAGATGAACGGCAAATATTTCATAACAGGATTGTTAGGATCTTGTGCTGTCATGTTACGGTTGTATAGTGCCAGGAACAAGCTCGATACAGTCATCAGTATGGTAAACAAACTGATGTGGTTACCATATATAGAACTCAACACCGGAATGTTAGCACTCCAACTGGCAATACTATCGTATGTAGAAAGATCTTTTGCCCATAAGAAAGACTCCTGCCGTAACTCAATAGACGACGGGAAGAAATAGAACATGGCAAAGAGTATCGGTAGCTGGAACAAGGTTGGCAAACAACCACCCAGCGGATTTACCCCTGCTGATCTATATAACTTCATTTGCTCTACACCAAACTTTTGCTGGTCGTCTGCATACTTAGCTTTTAGCTCATCTATCTCCGGCTTCAAAACACGCATTTTTGCAGCAGACAGATAGCTCTTATAAGTGAAGAATGACAACAACAAACGAATGATGATCGTCATCAACATAATGATGACACCATAGTTGCTGATGAACTTACTTAAGAAGTTAAATATCGGAATGATCAACCCTTTGTTGATATACTTAACAAAGAACATAGGACCATAGCCCAGCGGTACCATTTCTTCAAGTCCGATATCGAAAGAACGCAGTGTTTTGTAATGGTTAGGCCCGATGTACATACGGAAGCCCATAGACTTCGATGCATCAAGCGGAGCATCTAAAGTAGTAGTGTTTACTGCAACAGGCTCTTCACCATTATTAACAAAAACGCTATTATCTTCAAATGAAGCTTTACTTTCTATCGTAACATTATTGAAACGATCGTTAGCAATAAGGGCAGTAGAAAAGAAATGCATTTTCAACCCCACCCACTCTGTAGCTTTCTCCAGTTTTTCCGGTTCATCGCTATTAGCTATTGTAAAATAGTCTTCGTCTTTATCAACAAAACGGTAGTATACCTGGCTGTTTTTACGCTCGTTATTAATGTCTTTTTCAGTATGCTTTGCAACTGTTTGCCATGTAACAGGCAAGCTGCTGGCAGACATGCCTACCAACTGCATTTTACATTGCAGCATGTACCCTTCTTTAGGCAAGGTGTAGGTGATGAGTACTTGCTTACCCTCGCCTAGGTCTGCTGTAAATACAAGAGAGCTGTAACCATT
Source organism: Bacteroidia bacterium (assembly GCA_030429205.1). GTDB lineage: Bacteria > Bacteroidota > Bacteroidia > Chitinophagales > Chitinophagaceae > UBA5543. Next base: position 766,694 of record JAUICZ010000001.1, on the reverse strand, counting down.
CTCATCGGTTTGCTCTTGCGTGGTATAATAAAGGTCAGATGTAGCAACAGCGCCATTATCAATAGGCAGTACAGCGCCCAGCTTATTTTGGTTACCGTCAAAGAAAACCAGCTCACCTTTGTCGTAGGTTTTATACTGCTTCAGTACAGCACTTACCGGGCTTGCCCCTTTAGTGCTAAAGCCTACAGCAATATCACCATTTTCTAGTGTTACTTTCTTTTCTTCACCACGGTATGCAGCGGGCTTTAACTGTTCTAGCGAGTCGTTAACTAACTCTACTATACCGGCTGCCTCTGCTGTAGCATCTTCTTGTGTTTCCTCAATTGGTTTGGGATGCACCTTTGCATTTGCCACAGAATCTGCACGATTTTGCTCTTCTAATTCTGCCTTGCCCTGTTGGTTAAAGAAGATATATCCAACCAGCAACAATGCTAATAAAGTAAACCCAATGACTGAATTACGATCCATTTGCTAAAAAATGAGGGGCAAAGGTAGCTAAAATGCTGTGTAACACATAAATATTTAAGTTATCTAATATGAAAATCAACTGACATATTTATGACTTTGCAGTTAAAAAATATATATTAGATGCTTCCAATGATGCTACAGACCGTGTTAACGCATATTTAAAGAGTAAAGAGCAGGTAGAATTTTTACTTTGTGATTAGATTTGTCACTCAGTTATATTGAACACCAAAAGCTAAAAAGGGCCTATGTTTGTTAAGAAAAACGACAACAAGAACAACGGTAAAAGTGCGCCAAACAGTGGTGCTGTAACTACTATTGCAGATGGCACAACCATCAACGGAGATATGGAGTCTGAAACGAACCTTCGTATCGACGGGAATATCATCGGGAATGTATACTGCAAGGCAAAGATCGTATTAGGCGAATCTGGCATTATACAAGGCGACGTACATGCTGCTAATGCAGATGTATTCGGTACCATCAACGGTAACCTGGTTGCAAAAGACCTGGTTTGTTTGAAACCTAAATGTACTGTGAACGGAAATATCAATACCGATCGTTTACAAATTGAGCCAAACGCTACTTTCAATGGTCAGTGTAAAATGACTACTGATCAAAGCAACGAAGCATCAACTTCTAAAGTAAGGGCAACCGAACAAAAAGTAGAATTGAATATTCACGAGAACTAGTCTTGTTCAAAATAAGATAACTCCTCGTTAAGAGATAGATAAGGGTGTTGCTGTTGCAATGCCTTTATTTTTTGCACATAACTTTCTTTAAACTTTTTGTGTGCTTCTGTTTGTGGAAAGCGTGGCTTGTGCGAACGAGCAATAGTGATCTCTTTCAGTTGCTTCATCAGCGTTTGTGTATCACTATCCATGCAGGCTTGAGTGAACTGATTCCACACATAGTCAGTTGCCAGGTAGTTGGGGTGTACCAAGTCTATATCATAATAGCGATGGTCGCGCAATACATCTATCACCAATTCGTAAGAAGGGAAATAGGAGCTATCCTCACGCTCGCAGATGGTATGCACTGCATCTATCAGTCTGGCCTTGCTGCGGTTATTTTCTACAACACCGTCGCGTATGTGGCGCACAGGACTTACCGTACACAAGAACTGTACATTAGGGTTGATGGCTTTAATAGCATCCAGTGTGCTTGTTAGTTTGCTTACTATTTCGTTCACCTGTAGCAGCCTTTTCTCAAACCATTGTGCCGGGGCACGGTGGTTATTGCTCACAGGTATATCCAGCTCTTTGTGCTGATAGTAATAAGCAGAGCCCAGAGTAATGATGATGTGCGTAGCCGATTGTATAAACTCATGCGCCTTTGTCTGCGACTGGTTGATCTTGTCCAATGCAGCTTGCCTGTCAATATCAGAATAGTCTGAATGGTGTGTCCAGCTGTTCCAAATCTCGTTCAGGTAAAACAGGTCATCTGCAGTGTATTGCTTGCCCTCAACATAACTATCTAAACTGTTCGCTACACTCAATGGGTTAAACAATGTACCATTAGGGTTAGCCAGTACATTGAACTTATGTTGCTTCAATCGTTCAGAAATGTTATCTGCAAAGCAAGAGCCGATCAGCAATATGTTACTATGGTGGTCGATTTGCTTTGGTAGCTCATTGATATGTATGGGCAATGTATGCACGCAGTAAAGATAGTGAGGAAATTTTTCTGTAACCCTGAACTTGATTTAGGGGATAGCGTTATACTTATCTTTTCCTCCTCTTTCTTTCCACGTCAATCATTTTTTCAATGTCATGCTGAACTTGATTCAGCATCTAGAGTTATAAATGTTTCGCTAGACCCTGAATCAAGTTCAGGGTGACATTTTTTTGCTTTTCGTAACTTACATCTATGTCAGATTACATGAAAAAGTTAGTAGTACTATTTATTGCAATAACCTTAGTTCTATCATGTAGCGATAGTAGAAATGATAATAAGAATAAAAGCAGTAATGTTGAGAAAATAAGGAAAACAGATAATACTATTAGTTCTACTGAAATAGACAACTATCCTGAAATTATTACAACTCTTGGTAAAGAAGAATTATACAATAACTTAAAGTGGAACCTATATTGTATATCGTGCGACAAAGAAGTATACATATTCAAAGACACCTCCATTGAGGCAATACCAAACAAGACATATGGAATGGTCACTATTGTTTTTGACAGACTTAGATATATAAATGACAGTGAAATGCATATTACGTTTAACCATGTTTATAATGGATCTGAGAAAGGGTGTCACTACTTCTATAATAGGGGGTATTATGGTGCTGTTTTTAATACAACAAATAATGACTCCCTAATGTACTATTACAGTTGTGGAAGGTTAAAAATGGTTTTATGCAACCCTATTACTGGATACTGTCCCCGTGAAGTACAGCCTTTACAAGAAGATGTTATTAAATTTATAAAAGAGAATAAAGATAAGTTGTCGTTATGGTTTAGGACTGAAGCAATCAAAAGAGGAGTATTAGAAGACGAACTACAGCACAATTCTACACCAACCTAATATTCCATAATTATATATATCCGTTTTGTCACACAAAAATGCCGTAATGGCACTATATTTAACTATGGACTGATAATTGTTTTATCAAACTTAAAGATATTTAGACAGTCAAAAAATAAGATTTATGGATCCGAAAGAGTTTCGCAAATACGCAATAAAGCACAGAGGCATCAGTAGTTTAACTTACGACAGCTATGCTTCTTCACTACAAAAAAGCCCCAGCAATTTAACACCATATATCATTGAAGAGCGCCCGTTGAACGTAGCTTCTATGGACGTGTTCTCTCGTTTGATGATGGACCGCATCATCTTTTTGGGTGAGCCTATTAATGATTATGTGGCAAACATTGTTACAGCGCAATTATTGTTCTTAGAAAGTACAGACCGTAACCGCGATGTGCAGATGTATATCAACAGTCCGGGTGGTAGTGTATATGCAGGCTTAGGCATGTATGATACCATGCAGATCATCAACCCCGATGTATCTACCATATGTACGGGTATTGCAGCCTCTATGGCAGCAGTATTGATGTGTGCAGGTACAGAAGGTAAGCGTACTGCTTTGCAACACAGCCGCGTAATGATACACCAGCCAATGGGTGGTGCTGAAGGTCAGGCCAGTGACATCGAGATCACATACAAAGAGATACACAAGCTGAAGAAAGAGTTGTACGAGATCATTGCACAACACTCTGGTCAGAAATTTGCTAAGGTAGAAAAAGACAGTGATCGTGATTACTGGATGACAGCACAAGAAGCCAAAGAATATGGCATGGTTGATGAAGTATTGGTGCGCAACCCGCGTAAAGCCAATGGAGATGATAAAGAAGGCGATAGCAAAACCAAGAAATAGCAGATTAGTCCTGTTTACAATAAAAGGGCGGTTGCAATGCAACCGCCCTTTTATACTTTATTCTTTAATCATTTTCTTATAAAGTTCTTCTAGCTTCTTTTCCACTGGGCGTATTTGATCATTCGTGTATTTTCTGTCATTATAATGGCTTCTAATAATAGATAACACATCCTCGGAAAAAAAGTGAACAACTTCACTTTCTTTAGGGTAAACAAAAGGATCATTTCTATTAATATCAATAATATCAGATTCAGCTTTTTTAAACTTATACCAATGAACTTTAAATAGTTTGTCACATTTTTTACTCTTAAAATCAAAAATTCCCCTTTCATGTCTGAGAGCCCATGCATTCTGCATTTTAGGTCTTAATGCATATGGATGATTAGATATATCAACAATATCATAATAATTTGATACACTACTAGTATCAAATACCCCTATATAAGCATACATTTTATCGGCATTACCACGATGTGCAAAGAAATGTGCGGTTTTTATACTGGGAGATAAATCAATTAAATCTGTTGGAAATCCATAATGCTGTAAAAAACCTAGCGACTCTATCTCTGATAAATTATTTAGTTCTGCATGATACTCCGAATATATTTCTTGAAAATCAATAAATGGAGAAGTTAAAAGGAAACTTTCTATATACTCTTTAGTTTCATTTTCATAAGCCGTCAAAAAACGTCTCATTGAAGGCTCAGTTTTGGGATATAAGTCGTTCTCTCCTCTCAATAGCACTGCACTCTTATTATTAGATAAATCAACTTGAAAATCACTTTCAACTTGTCTTATACATTCTTTGAACGAAGTGAAAATTTTGTCGCAAATCATGGCTTAGTATTTTTAGTAAACCTAAAAATACAACATGTGTTAGCATCCAACAACGTGAAAATACCCTATTTGTGCTATTCGGGTTCTGTTACCCAATTTTCTTTATTAACGTGTGTTACCTCTACGGGTATTTTGTATTTGTTTTTTAAAAAGCCGGCCACATGCTCTGCACTGTATACAGAACGGTGTTGCCCACCGGTACAACCAAAGTTAATACTCAGATAATCGAACCCGCGAGAAATATATTCCTCAACATTTACTGATACGATATTGCAGATATCACTAACGAATTCCGGCATGCGTGTTTCGCGTTCTAAAAACTGCTTCACCTTTGCATCCTGACCGGAAAGGTGCTTATAGTCTTTGTACCTGCCGGGGTTTTTAATGCCTCTGCAATCGAACACAAAGCCACCACCGTGCATACTCTTATCTTTAGGTATACCATTCTTTTTATAAGAAAAGCTGGTGATCTTTACTTTCAGTTTTGCATCTGCTACCTCTGGTGTGCTGTAAAAATCTTGTCTTTCTTTTGAAGATATTTTCTCCAACAAAGCACGCAGCTCGGAATATGCAGGTATTTGTGTATGCTCGTCGATGAAGTTATTCAGGTTCCTTAATGCGGGGCCAATGCTGCTTTTGAAGTGCGGTTTATTCTCCAACAATCCTCTGAAACCATAAGCACCCAACACTTGTAACATGCGCAACAGCACAAACTGCAAATATCCCCTGCGGAAGTGTATTTCGTCTACACGGCTGATCTTCAATTCTTCCATCACGGCTACGTACTTATTCAGTAGCTCTTCTTTCCAAGTGTCAGGTAGTTGCGCCTTTGCCTGCCACAATAAAGAAGCCAGATCGTATTGCGGTGGACCTTGCATACCACCCTGATAGTCGATGAAGTATACCTCACCATCCTTCAGCATAATGTTGCGGCTTTGAAAATCGCGGTACATAAATGCTAATGGCTCGGTACGTCCTAAGTCTCTGCTTAAAGACTCCAGTTCTTCTGCCAGGGCGTTCTTATCATAGTTGATCTTCTGCAGATCAGCAAAGTAGTATTTGAAGTATAACAGGTCGGCCATGATGGCTTTTTCGTCAAACTTTTTAGATGCAAAACATTGATCGTAGTTGCACTCTCTGCCTGCCAGCCACTGTAGCTTTACTAATTGTGCTACTGCCTTCAGGTAATAATCTTTTACCTCATCGGTATGGCCTTCTTCCATCAATTTATCGAATAGAGAAGTACCACCCAGATCTTCCTGCAGGTAATATTTTTTTGCTTCTCCTACCCTGTATACTTCAGGCACTCTTATCTCGTGCTTGCGAAAAAGGTCTGTAAAGTAGAAGTATGAATTGTTCTCTGCTACATGCTCGTTATAAGTACCAATAGCAGAAATGTCTCCTGCCTGCATACGGTAGTATCTTCTGTCAGATCCCGATACAGGCAATGGTGTGGTGTTTTCAGGCTTTACTTCAAAATGCTCTTCGAATAAATTTTCTAAAACACTGATGTTATCTGTTATAGAAACTGTCATAAACTCTTCTTAGGATATTCGTATAAATGTACTTGCTTTTCTGCTATGCTAAAATCTGTCCATTGTTTTAAAGAAAACCTTGCTCCGACTACGGCACAGGTAGGCATGTTTTCTGTAAAGAAGTTATGCGTTAAACTATTGGCAAACATAGTAATGCCGGGGTTATGCGCTACAATGAATACTGATGAAATATTATCATCTAATTCATACAACACCTCTTCAAAAACAACAGGACCGCAATGATATAACTTTTCCACCCATTTTATAGCATCCACGTCATATCCTATAGACTTACATATTTTCTTTGCGGTTTGTTTGGCTCGTTTGGCCGTACTGCTAATAACAAGGTCGGGCTTTACTCCGAGGCTTTTTAGGCGTCGTCCCATTTCCGGTGCATCTCCTTCTCCTCTGCTGTTCAACGGGCGGTCAAAATCTGTTTCATAAGGGTCGTTCCAGCTAGACTTGGCATGCCTGATCAAATACAGCTCTTTACTATCCTCACTCATCTTTGTAGTATTTCAGTTTAAGATCCTGACCATCGAAAACGCCGTAACTATTATAGCGTATCCAGTCGCCCAGGTTAACATACAGGCTGTTGTCAGGTAAGGGGTATTCTAACGCCAGGTGTCTGTGCCCGAAAATAAAATAATCGTAATGTTCTATTTCTAAAGTAGATATGCAGAATTGAACCAGAAACTCTTTTTCCGGGCCTTTAAACCCGTCTTCATCACCCTCTACATGTTTTGGCCCTAAACGGCTGAACCACTCTGCCATACCCACACCTGTATCGGGGTGTATACGCCTGTACAGCCATTGTGCCAGCCTGTTGCGTAGTACACCTTTCAGCAGTTTATAACCATGATCACCCGGGCCCAAACCATCACCATGACCAATAAAGAATTTCTTTCCGTTAAACTCTCTTTGTATCGGTTCGTGATGAACAGGGATGTTCAACTCATCTTCAAAATAATCACGCATCCAAAGGTCGTGATTACCTGTGAAGGCCTCAATGTGTAAGCCCTTGTCGCTTAGTTCTGCCAACTTGCCTAAAAAGCGTGTGTAACCGCGCGGAATCACTTTACGATACTCAAACCATGCATCAAAAATATCCCCGACAAGATAAAGCTGTGCAGCATCATCTTTTATTTCGTCCAGCCATTTACATACTCGCCTTTCTCTGGCAAGACTGGTTTCTTTGTTCGGTATACCGAAGTGAAAATCTGAAGCGAAATATATTTTTTTGCCTTGGGGTAAATCCATTTAAAACTAAGCAGGATAATGTGCTGCAAGTTACCTCAAATAATAATATTTACACAGTTAAATCAATGCTTTCAGAACCATCGCAAAAATTTTATTTGGAAAATTGAAACTGCTGCTTATATCTTTGCGCCAGTTCTTTAACAACATTGCTTATCAAGAAAGGCAGAGGGATATGGCCCGATGAAGCCTTAGCAACCATTCAGGTGAAAACCTGAAAAGGTGCTACTTCCATCTCGCGAAAGCGAGGAAGATAAGTCAGATGCAAAAAGTTGCAAATGTCAGCACTACGGTGTTGTTCAAATAAAACTTAAAAGCTCTTCTGATTTATCGGAAGAGCTTTTTTTATGCGCATAGCGTAAAAGGAGTTCTTCCGGTAAGGTCCTGGTAGGCAGTCGTACTAGAACGTATGATTCAGTCACAAAAAAAATCAGGACATATGCAAAAGACAACACAGCTGATACACAGCATACCGGTAGACGAGCAAACAGGAGCGATCTCTGTTCCCATTTATCAAACATCAACATTCGTACAAGAAGCACCCGGCGAAAACAAAGGGTACGACTACTCGCGCAGTAACAACCCCACACGTGCCGCTCTGGAAAACATTATAGCAGAACTGGAAGGTGGGCATGCAGGTTTTGCCTTCGCCAGTGGATTGGCAGCTATTGATGCAGTAGTGAAGTTGTTACAAACGGGCGATGAGCTATTGGCAGTAGATGATATTTATGGTGGAGCGTTCAGACAGTTCACCCACATCTACAAAAAGTTTGGTATCAACGTCAACTATGTAGACACTACCGATGTGAACAATGTGCTCAACGCCATTACAGACAAAACGAAACTGGTATGGGTAGAAACGCCAACCAACCCCACGCTCAAGATCAGTGATATAGCAGCTATAGCACAAGTAGCGAAACGGCACAATGCACTGCTGTGTGTAGATAACACCTTTGCCTCACCCGCTTTGCAACAACCATTGAAACTGGGTGCAGACATTGTGCTGCACAGCGCTACCAAATACATAGGCGGCCATAGCGACATTATAGCAGGGCTGGTAGTGTGCAAAACAAAAGAGCTGAGCAATGAGATAAAATTCATACAAAATGCATGTGGTGCAGTGTTGGCTCCGCATGATAGCTGGCTGGCGATACGTGGTATTGAGACACTACCACTGCGCATAGAACAGCATAGCAAAAACGCATTGGAGATAGCAAAGTTCTTACAAGAGCAACCACAAGTAGACAAAGTGTATTATCCTGGATTAAGCACACACCACAACCACGATATAGCACGAAAACAACAAACTGCTTTTGGGGGTATTGTATCCTTTACCCTTAAACGCGATACAGAAACAGCAGCTAAAAAATTCGTATGCAGCACACAATTGTTTAAGCTGGCAGAAAGTTTGGGCGGTGTGAAAAGCTTGTTGTGTCACCCTGCAACCATGACGCACAAGTCTACACCTGATGAGCAAAGACGTGCTGCAGGTGTTGCAGATAGTTTGGTGCGTTTAAGCGTAGGGCTGGAAGATGCTGAGGATCTGAAACAAGACATAGCACAGGCGTTGAAGAAATTACAAGTATCAGACGTGGCAGGTGCTGCATTACTGTATCAATAAATTGATCATCACTAAAAATTATAAACATGAGTATACAACAGAAAGAATTAAAGATAGGCTTGTTCGGTTTCGGTGTAGTGGGCGAAGGGCTGTACAAAGTGTTGAACCAGACCAGCTCTATCAATGCATCTATAAAAAAGGTGTGTATTAAACATCCCGAGAAAAAGCGTAACGCACCGCAAGGTTTATTTACTACCTACCCAGAGATATTGATATCGGACAGCAGCATCAATGTAATAGTTGAATTGATAGACGATGCAGATGCAGCCTTTGATATTACTAGGCGTGCTTTGCAGGCAGGTAAAGCAGTAGTGAGTGCCAACAAAAAAATGATTGCTGAACACTTACCAGAATTGATAGAGTTACAGAAAAAACACAATGTACCCTCGTTGTACGAGGCTGCTTGTTGTGCCAGTATACCAGTGCTCAGGAATCTGGAAGAGTATTACGATAATGATCTGTTACAGGGAGTGTGCGGTATAGTGAATGGATCTACCAACTACATCCTCAGTAAAATATTTGAAGAAGATAAAACCTATACCGAGGCGCTGAAAGATGCACAGGAAAAAGGGTTTGCAGAAAGCAACCCCGATCTTGATGTGAAAGGAATAGATGCGGTGAACAAACTGTCTATCATTTTATCGCATGCGTATGGTGTGCAAACACCACCGAAGAACCTGATACACTTTGGTATACAAAACATACTGGCGACAGATGCCGTGTATGCGCAAGAGAAAGGTTATGAGATAAAACTGGTAGCCAAAGCACAAAAGATAAATAAAGATGAAGTGGCTGCTTGTGTACTGCCGCAGTTTGTAAAAAAAGACTCATTACTGCACAGTGTGCGCAACGAGTATAACGGGGTGATCATTGAAAGTGGTTTGGCAGATGCGCAGTTTTTTTATGGTAAAGGGGCGGGTAGTTTCCCAACAGCATCGGCAGTGCTGAGTGATATATCTGCCTTGCGTTATGATTATAAATACGAGTACAAAAAGTTGCATCGTGGTAAAGTGCCAACACTGGCTAGTGACCTGTACCTGAATATATACCTGAGTGTTGAAAATGCATTTGACATACCGCAAGATAAGTTTGCACGTATAGACGAATGGAGCATTAACGAAGAGCGTACTTATGTAACAGGAGTTATAGCGTTTAAAGAGTTGCAGAACACTATTTGGTGGAAGAAAGAAGGGGTGTCATTGATATTACTACCGGAACCTTTCTTAAGTGAACTGCCGGAAAAAGAACCCACTATTAAGCAGTTGCAGTTGGTTTAGAGGCGCTCCTCTGCACCTAAACCAAATAGTGCGTAATCATACGCAGCAGGGTCTCTAGGGTTCATTTGTTTTAGCTGGCCAGTAAGCAGCACGGCATTCTTCCAATTAGAGTTAGTGTTCTCTATCAAACCCAGGCGGTGTGCTACTCGGGCTACATGAACATCTAACGGGCAAACTAGCTGGTGGGGGTTTATCTTCTTCCATATGCCAAAGTCTACCCCTTGTTTGTCTTTACGTACCATCCAGCGCAGGTACATATTAATTCGCTTGCAGGCACTTTTGCGTGCAGGTGTGGCTATATGCTTGCGGGTACGTTCAGGATGCTCGATAGAAAAAAAGTAGTTGTGAAAATGCATCAAAGCTTGCTCTACGTTTTCGTGCTTGTAAGTTTTCTCGGGTACAAAAGCATCTTCTAAACTATCGTGTTGTGTGTAGTGGAATTTTAGAAACGTAATGAAGTATAACAGGTCGGTGGCATTGAAGGTGCGGTGCACAAAATGGATGAAAGGTTTCAGGTCGGTGTCTTGATGATTGATGATAAAGTCGTGCGGGGTATTACCCATCAGGCTCATCAGCTTATTACAATTGTTGATAATGGTGGTGCGGTTGCCCCATGCCAGCACAGCAGCAAACAAACCTGCAATTTCTATATCCTGTTGTTTGGTATACTGGTGCGGAATAGAAACGGGATCGTTCTTAATAAAAGAAGGCTGATTATACAGCCTTCTTTTATTATCCAATAGTTTTTGTATTTGCTGTAAGCTAGTCACTTTCCGGTTTTATATGAGGGATCAACCTCGGTTTTTTATGCCAACTCTTTAACGATTGCTTTGTAGCTCTAAATAATAACCACAAAAATATTAGTTGTACAATAAAAGGATAAAATGTTGCTGAATATATGCCGAACCCCCAACTCAATAATAGTTTTTGAGTTATAGAGTTGATATAGAATACTATTGCGCCACCACCCCAGTTAATTCCCAAAATTAATACCAGTATATGAACTCTTCTACTTAATACGCCTAAAAACAAGCCTGCAAAACAGCCTACAACAGCAAGTAGTGGCCAAACAAAATTGTCTAGTAGTGCTTTTCTAAAGTTTCTGACTTTATATTTATAGCTGAGTACTTCAAAGCCTAAAACTGATATATGGTTTACCCTGTAACGCAGTGATTTTGTATTAACGAGGCTTTTATCTCTTTTTATTTCTTTGGGGTCAATTTCTAATACTTTAAGTGTAGAGTCAGTTAAGTATTTATATTTTAATTCAACATCTTCTGTTCTTTTAGCCATATCTATTAAGCGGCTTCTGGCAGTGGCTAACTTTTTCTTCATTGAATCAGTACTGTGATACTGTTCAATAATACTTTGGGTTTGGGATGCATTTTTAAATAAAGTTATATCGGTTCTTTTTAGGGGCTCATCAGGCTTTTTGTTACGAATATCATATAGCAGGTTTAATGCTTTTAAATTCATTATAGGGTTAATGAACGAAGAATAAAAAAAAGTGCAGAAAAACAACGCTGCGGCGATTGGCAAACTTCTTCGTAGTACCTTTTTCAAAGGCAGTTTATAGTGTCTGAAAAGATACCGGTAATAAATAGCACCACTTGTAATTGCTACCAGAGGCATTGCAAGTACAACTAAAGTGCCGCCCATATATGTTGTGAGTTTGACAACCTCAAAAAAGACATTCTTGCCTACTAATTCATCATAGTATAAGTATAGAAAATGCCAAACAAGAATTAGTTCATAAAAACTAAAGCTTATTGCAAATGCAATAAGCCCTACTTTATATGCTTTTTTCTTATTGGAGTTCATAGGTCAATCATGTTAAAATATACCCAGGAACTTCTTCTTGCGCACTTTTATCATACGTATGTCTTTGTTCGGGCGGTCCATGCTATTGCGTGGTTCTTTTATGATCTTTTCTACCACATCCATACCATCTATCACTTCTCCAAAAACAGTGTAGTTGCCATCCAAATGTGGGGTACCACCTTTTGTTTTATACATAGTACGTTGTGCCGGTGTATACTTACGGCCGGAGCGTTGTGATAACTGATCTAACTGCTCATCTGTAAACTGCTTACCAACAGATATATAAAACTGACAACCTGAAGATGCCTTCTCGGGGTTATTATCTCTTGCAGCTGCCAGTGCACCATATTTATGGTAGTTCTTTTCATTGATCTCTGCATCAATTTTATAGCCTACATCGCCATTACCCAACATAGCACCTTCTTTTGCATTCTTAGAATCGGGGTCGCCGCCCTGTATCATAAATTGCGGTATTATTCGGTGAAACAAAGTACCATCGTAAAATTTTTCTTTTACCAACTTCATAAAGTTATCACGATGCTTAGGTGTATTATCATACAGCACCATGGTGATCTTCCCGTACTCAGTTGTAATAATAACTTTGTTCTTTTGTGCAAAAGCACTCACAATTAATAAGGTACTCAGGAATGTTAATAGTAGCTTTTTCATAAATTTTGTGCTAAGTGTTATTTTTAAGATACGAACATAAGTAAAAATACTTTTATGCCTACAAACAGAATAAGAGGGCTGGCCAAGTTACTACCGGAATGGACATGGAATGCAAGCATCAGGCGACCACTTACATCCTTCAACCCGGCAAAAGAGGTGGAAGACAGAGTATTAGAAATAGAGCCGGTTTATTCTGTTTTTGATTTTGATGCAGAGACTTACGAAGAGAAAAAAAATATCTCTTACGACGAATGTAAATCGTACATCACCAGCGGTAAGGTAACATGGATCAATGTAGATGGTTTAAAGAAAACAGAGATTGAGAAGCTGAGTAGCGATTTTAAGATACACCACCTATATGTAGAAGATATTTTAAGTGTTGGGCAACGTGCTAAAATGGACGATTCAGAAAATGTGATTTTCTGTTTACTGCCGATGATGTACTATAACGATCAAACCAAAGAAGTAGAAACAGAACAGGTAAGTATAGTACTAGGTGAAGGTTTTGTGATCTCTTTTCAGGAAGATCCCAGAAGGGATGTTTTTGATCCGTTAAGAGAGCGCATTCGGAGCGGAGGAAAAAGAGTAAGGGGAGGCACAGCAGACTATTTGTGTTACAGCTTAATTGATATTATAGTAGACCGCTACTTTGGTATACTGGAAAAAATAAGCGCGCGTATTGAACAGCTGGAAGACATACTATTACTACAGCGTAAAGAACAAACAACCCTTGCCCGCATCAGTATATTAAGAAGGGAGGTGATGGTCATGCGGCGTGCTGTAAATCCTGTAAAGGAAATGATACAATCCTTTATTCGCAGTGATAGCCCTCTTTTAGAAGAAGAACACGAAAAGTACTATAAAGACATTCTGGACCACATTACACACGCAGGTGAATATATTGAGAACCACAGAGACATGGTAATGAACCTTCAAGACCTTTCTATGAGCCAGATCAACCTGAAAATGAACGAGGTAATGAAGGCTTTTACACTACTGGCGGTACTTATGGCGCCGGCTACGGTTATCGGTGGTATTTTCGGAATGAATTTTGACATTATTCCATTATCCCATCAAAAAGATGGATTTTATGTGGCTGTATTTTTAATGTTTGCCATACCTCTTGCTATGATTGTATACTTCAAACGAAAGGACTGGTTTTAGCTAAAGCATAGAGAATCTATATACAATTATCTATTTTTACGCCATACCTCTTTTTTGAAACATTATGACCTCTGATAATATGAACGCGGGCCAGAACAGAAAATCTATATACGAATACATTATTTGGATGTTGCACAGGCTACTTGCCGATATGCGCAAAAACTTTGTGCTGCTTGCTGCGTGCTTTGTTGTTATATCCGGCACAATGATCTTCTTAAACAGCCGTAAATCAGATACATATCATGCTTCGTTTACTGTTGTGTACGAGGAGTTGGTGCGCAAAGTATATGGAGACCGCCTTTTAAAGCTTAATACCCTGCTTATTGATAACAAGACAAAAGCAGGATCTCTACTGGGTTTAGATGACGGGGCCATCAAGTCTTTGAAAGCCATTGAGGGAACCAATATTCTGGGAGAAGACCTTTCAGAAGACATGAACACAGACCGTATTCCTTTTATCGTCAACATATATGTTACCGATACCACATATATACCTGCAATACAGAAAGGCATCGTTAACTTCCTGGAAAACGGCAACTCGTTTTTGATTGACAAAAGAGAATTAAAGATCAAAGAGACCGAAGAGGAGCTGGCTTTTATAGAAAAGCAGCTGCAAATGATGGACTCTTTAAAAAGAAAATACGATACCCGATCAAGCTCTAAAGAAGCAGAAAAAAGCCCCATCAGCTCTTTATACCAGCTTTCTTACGACTTGTATAAAAAGAAACAAGCACTTGTTAAGCAAAGAGAAATGCCTTTGAATATCTATGTAATTGATGATGCCATTGTACCGGTGAGCAGCAAAAACTCTACAGTATTAGTCACACTCATCAGTTTTGTAGTATCATTTATAGTATACCTGGGCATCTTATACTTATTGATACCAGCAATAAGGTATAAAGAAGCTTAGCGTATTTCCTGACACAACTCTATCAATACACTATTGGTAGATTTAGGATGTAGAAAACAGATAATTTTATTGTCTGCACCCTTCTTTGGTGTTTCGTGTAATAGCTGGAAACCCAGAGCAGCTAAGCGTTTCATCTCAGCTTCTATATTATCTACTTCAAAAGCTATATGATGTATGCCCTCTCCCTTTTTATCTATGTACTTCCTGATAGGGCTATCAGGGGTAGTGGCCTGTAGCAGTTCTATTTTATTTTCACCTACTTGAAAAAATGCCGTATTCACCCCTTCAGAAGCTACTTCTTCTGTTTTATAACAAGGTGTATTTAACAGCTGCTCAAAAAGCGGAATAGATTTTTCCAGTTCGTCTACCGCAATACCCAAATGCTCGATCTTTAGCATAATTTATCTTATAAGTTTTAAATATAGGTTCATTTACAGCTACAATGTACAAAATGAGTGAAAACAGTGTTTTGTATGTACCTTTGTATAACAATCCTTTAATTAGTATAAATAGCAATATGAGTGTAAAACTGCCAATTTACATGGATAATAATGCTACGACTCCATGCGATCCGAGAGTTGTAGAAACCATGGTACCTTACTTTACCGAGAAATTCGGTAATGCTGCCAGCAGAAGCCACCCTTTTGGATGGGTTGCTGAAGAAGCTGTTGATTATGCCCGCGAGCAGGTAGCAAAATTGATCAATGCAAATCCTAAAGAGATCATATTTACTTCGGGAGCTACAGAAGCTGACAACCTTGCTTTAAAAGGCGCTTTTGAAATGTATGCTTCTAAAGGTAATCACATCATTACTTGTACTACAGAACACAAAGCAGTTTTAGATACTTGTAAGCATATTGAGAAACTAGGTGGTGAGGTAACTTACCTGCCTGTAGGTGCAGATGGATTAATTGATTTGAAACAGCTGGAAGAGGCTATCACAGATAAAACCATTGTTGTTTCTATCATGTATGGTAACAACGAAATTGGTGTGATACAGCCTATCCGCCAAATCAGTGAGATATGTAAAAAGTACGGTGTGCTGTTATTTACAGATGCTACACAGGCTGTAGGTAAAATACCTGTAGATGTGATGGCTGATGGTATCGATATGATGGCTTTCAGTGCACACAAAATGTACGGACCAAAAGGTGTTGGTGCATTATACGTACGTCGTAAAAACCCACGTGTTAAAGTAACTGCCCAAATGGATGGCGGTGGCCACGAGCGTGGTATGCGCAGCGGTACTATGAATGTGCCCGGCATTGTAGGTTTCGGTAAGGCATGTGAGCTTTGCATGAACGAGATGGATGAGGAAGCTGCACGTTTAAGCGTAATGCGCGACAGACTGGAGCAAGGTTTACTAGAGCTTGAAGAAGCTTATGTAAATGGTAGCGTAGAACACCGTTTACCACATGTTTGTAATGTATCGTTTAAATATGTTGAGGGTGAAGGTTTGATGATGGGTTTTAACAAGAACATCGCACTTTCAAGTGGTTCTGCCTGTACTTCAGCATCTTTAGAGCCTTCTTACGTGCTTAAAGCGCTAGGGCTTGGAGACGATCTTGCACATAGCTCTTTACGCTTCGGACTTGGTCGTTTTACAACAGACGAGCAAATTGATTATACCATTGAAGCAATTAAAGACACTGTTATCAAACTAAGAGAAATGAGTCCTCTTTGGGAGATGTTTAAAGACGGTATAGATCTTGATACTATTGAATGGGCTCATCACTAAAAAACTATAAAAAAAGAAATTATGGCATATTCAGATAAAGTAATTGACCACTACCAGAATCCAAAAAATGTAGGAACTCTGGATAAGGAAAAGAAATCAGTTGGTACCGGTTTAGTTGGTGCTCCTGAGTGTGGTGATGTAATGCGTTTACAGATAGAAGTAGACGAACAGTCTGGCGTTATTAAAGATGCTAAGTTCAAAACATTTGGTTGTGGTTCTGCTATTGCATCATCTTCTTTAGCTACAGAATGGTTGAAGGGCAAGTCTGTAGATCAGGCATTGGCTATCGACAATATGGATATTGTTGAGGAGTTGAATTTACCTCCGGTAAAAATTCACTGTTCTGTTTTGGCAGAAGATGCTATTAAAGCAGCTATCAACGACTACCGTGTTAAGAATGGCTTAGAGTCGTTAGAACTTGAAGAAAAGAAACATTAAGGGATAAGTAGCAACCTGCATATAAAACAGTTTGTATGATAACCATTAGTGATAAAGCAAAAGAGAAGATATACCAGCTAAAAGCAGAAGCCGAACTAAACGGCGAATACTTTCTGCGTGTAGGTGTAGTAGGGGGCGGTTGTTCGGGCTTGTCTTATAAGCTAGACTTTGACAACGAGGAACAGCCTAATGATCAGGTATTTGAAGATGGTGACATTAAGCTGGTGACCGACCTTAAAAGCTTTCTGTACCTCTGCGATACTACGTTAGATTTCTCTGACGGGTTAAACGGTAAAGGGTTTCACTTTATTAACCCCAATGCCAGCAGAACATGCGGTTGCGGAGAAAGCTTCTCTGTATAAAATTTTAAACAGTAATAATAAAAGCCCCTTGAATCATCAAGGGGCTTTTATTATTAAACTTCTTTTGAGGCGCTGTCTGTTTCTGCCTGTTGCTTCTTAGCTTCTTTCTCTTTTTCAGCTTCAACAAGCTCTTCGTATTGCTTCTTCGCCTCTTCTATCTTTTCTTTTTTGTGTTCTACCTTCTTCTCCGTTTGCGAGATGAGTTTTGTGAGGTGTTCTCTTAACTCGTTCTCCTTCTTCATCCCTGGTGTTATATTCTGTAACCCTTCTTTAAAATCAATCAGTTTTTCCTCTTCTTCCTTTAGCTCTGCTGCTAACTTATCTATAAAGTTATCAGTCTGCGATATTCTCTCTTTTGATTTTTTCTCGTATTGTGCTTTGCGTTTTTCGCGATTGGCATCTTTACGCTCAAAGAATTTTTTACGTGCACCAATAAACCTATTCCATATTTCATCACTATGCTTACGCGGAACCGGGCCTATTTTCTTCCACTCATCCATCAACTCATTGATCTCTGTAGTAGTTTCTCTCCATTGGGTTGAGCTTTGCAGCTCTTCTGCACGTTTCAGCAAGGCCAGTTTTTGTGCGTAGTTGTCGTCCAACTCTATTTTAAATGCTTCACCATGTGCTCTCTTCCTTTCAAAGAAATGATCTCTGGCTGCATTAAACTTATTCCATATTTCGTCTGATTGCTCACGAGGTACACGGCCTATTTTTTTCCATGCCTCCATTAACTCTGTCTGCTGCTTAGTTGTGGCATTCCAATCTTCACTATCCTTTATCGCTTCGGCTTGCTCAACCAGTAGTTCTTTTGCTTTTAGATTTTCTTCCTGCTCTTTGTGTATAACATCAAAGTGTGCTCTTTTTCTCTCGAAGAATGCATTGCTGGCTCCGATAAACTTCTCCCACAATTCTTCGTTTTTATCGTGCATGGTACGGCCGATGGATTTCCATTTCTCCATCAACTCTTTAAAAGATTTGGTCGTGTTCTTCCAATCTTCTGATGCAGCTAATTTTTCTGCCAGCTCTACCAATTCTAATTTAAGATCCAGGTTCTGCAGCATTTCTTTTTCTACATCCTCGTGGTGCTCTCTTTTCTTTTCGAAAAACTTATCGCGTGCTGTTTCTAACCTTTGCCATAGCTCGTCGCTACGTTTTTTATCTATGTGCCCTGTGTTTTTCCAGTCTTCCGTCAGGTGCTTCATCTTTTCAGCAGTCTCCTTCCAATCTTCACTATCAACCATCTGCTCTGCCTGCTCTACGAGCGTCACCTTTTTAGCGTAGTTCTGCTCTATTATCTCGCTGAGCTCTTTTTCTATTTCTGTAACCTTTCGGTACAAGCTATGAAAATCACCAATTGCACTTGCATGCTGCAAATACTCCTTCAGTCGGTATACTTTACCTATCAACGAAGATTTGTCGTCTGCGGCATTCCATTCCGTAAGCAGCTCGTTCAGCTTTTCGGCTACTTCTGTATATTTTTCTTGTAATAGCTTCAGTACAGTATCCGCATTCGTGGTATCAACTTTACCTACAGAACGTTCCTTAAAATCGTCCAGTGCGTTTAGAAGAATATCTCCCTCTTCATTTAAATTGTACTGATCTTTATGATCGAATGATAGGTTTTCCCACCAGTTACTTAGGTTGTTTTCCTGTTGGTTTTCCATAGCCAAGTACTTTTAGTTCTATAACGGTCAAAAAATCATCGGCAGTATGCTTTACAGCCCTTTTGCGCCAAATACTTTTCTCAACAGATCGTTTACACGAGCTGAAGGATTTTGCCTTATTTTGTTTTCTTCCTGCTCTACAGTTACAAACAACCCATGCAATGCTCTTTCTGTTACATAAGCCGCAAGATCAGGATTTACTTTATTAAATGTTGTTGGTAGTCTGTTGTAAATATTTATGATGTCTGTCCAGTACTTAGTAGCATTTACTTTATTCAACGAATTGTTGATCACCGGACGGAAAGCATTTGTCAATTGAGCAGTAGTTCTGCCTTTTAAATAGCTGGTTGCTGCGCCATTACCACCTTTTAATATTCCTAACCCGTCTTGTATGGTCATACCTTTAATGGCATTTACAAATATCGGTGCGGCTTTAACAGCAGCATCTTCTGCAGCACGGTTCATAGAAAGTATAGCCTGATCTACCTGCTTGCCAAAACCTAGTGAACGTAGTGTTCTTTCTATCTTTTGAGCTTCGGGCGGCATGGCTATCTTAATAAGCTGGTTGCCGAAATATCCATTAACAGCATGAAGTTGGTTACTGGAATTTCTTGACCCTATCTCCAATGCCTGTTTTAAACCTGCAATGATCTCTGAATTAGAAAGGCTATTTACATCCCCACCTGTAGCACCGCCGTTTTTAATAACTTTTTTACCGGCGTTCAAAATATCGCCCCAAGATTGTGCACAGCTTTGGAAACTTAAAGCCATACATACCATAAATGATATAGAGAAGATTTTTTTCATGGGAACAATTTACAACTTTTTCGTTCTACTTCTTGTAGTACTAATAAGCACCACCGCCATCTTCGCTATCTTTCACCTGATCTCTATCCTTATTCAAATCGGGCTTCAGATCCTCTATTTTCCCTTTTCTGTTTCTACCACTTAAGGCGCGTTTTTCGCCTCCACCAAAGCGATACGAGAAGTTGATGTTACCAATACGGGTTTCTCTGTCAGTATAATTAGTAGAGAAAAAGTTAGCATTATCTATCTCGGTAGTAAATTTCTGGGTATTAAAGATGTCTGATACATTTAACACAATGTTAGCTTTGCTATCCCAGAAAGTCTTACGTAGCGCAACATCTACCCATTGTGCATCTTTACGAATACCTTGCGATAATATCTTTGGGCTACGGTAATTATAGTTGATCTGGAATGAGAAGTTCCAAGGTAGTTTTACATTCGTGTTTAGTTTACCCAACCAGCCAAAGCCACTATTGTCCAGTGTAGGGTCTATACTACTACCTAGAATCTTGTTTTGGAATAAATTGGTATTCAGTGTCACATCCCAAATACGTTTTACCATTTGCATAGTACCTGTAAGCTCCAAACCATATGTAACACCGGCATTTAAGTTTCTGCGCTGTGTAAAAGACCTTCCTGTTTCTTCGTAGAAATAGGTGTACCTACCTATCAGATTTTGCGTGTATTGATAATACCCACTAATGATAAAGTTGTGTCCTTTATCGTACAGTTTGTTATAGCTCAACTCTAAATTGTGCACAAACTCAGGAACAAGGTCTGGGTTTCCTTTATTGGTATCTTGCGGATTAGACAGGTCTACATATGGCAAAAGTTGCCAGAATCTTGGTCTGTCTGTTCTTCGGGTATAACTCAGGTAAACACTTTGTTGCTTTGGTAGCTCGTAAGAAACAAATGCTGATGGGAATAAATTTAAAAACTCAGTAGTATACACCTGACCTTTTACCTGGGTTGTTGTTCCCTCGTAGTACACATACTCCATTCTTAAACCTGCCTGATAGCGAAGCTTACCTATCTGATCGCCCCAACTGGTATATGCTGCATATATTTGTTGGGTATAGTCATAGCCATTTAATAAAACACTATCTATAACCGGACCTGACCCTGAGTCTGCAGATGGCTTATTCTCACTTGATAACCAAAATAACTGCGACTTAAGGCCTGCCTCTAACTTACCTTTTTTAGTAAAGTGATTGGCCGAGTAATCTACCTGTGAGTTGGAGCTGTTTCTTGTGCCATCGCCAGGAGCATCTTGTATTACGAAACCTGTGTTAGGTATTCTATTTGCATCATACCATTGTGTTTCATACTTCTGCACTCTTTCCTGCCAGGAGTAAACATATGTAGTGCTGGCAGTTAACTCACCATCTCTATTCTTTAATTTTCTCTTGTAATCTAATGTTGTAGAAGAAGAGTATGGTCCGCCACCCCAAACAAAGTCTCTATCTTCTTGAGCAGAGAGAGTATTACCTGAAGGGAATCTGTTAAAAATAGAGTTACCATTACCGCCCCAACGCATTTTGTTCAGGTTCTGAGTAAGTGTAATACTATTATTCGAATCTATTCTGTATTCAGCACCAAGTGAGTTAAAGAAGCCGCTATGTATGCGCACATTATCTTCATAAGAGTATGTACGCCCTGCATCAGATTTATTACTTCTTTGTGTTGTTATCTGACGGTATCTTCTGTTTTGTCTGAAGTTGCTGTTTAGAAAAATATTCCATTTTTCGTTTTTCAAGTTTAGAGACAACCCTGCATTATACTTATCTCTTGTACCCGCACCTGCTCTGATATTTCCATTCAGCCCAAAGCGTTTATCTCTTTTTGTAACAATATTTATAATACCCGTCATACCCGTAGCGTCGTACTTGGCAGAGGGGTTGGTGACTACTTCTATCTGATCTATACTTGCAGCAGGCAGGCTTTGTAATGCTGATGCATTATCTCCACCCAAAAGTGTTGCAGGTTTACCATCTATTAATATTGTTACATTGCTTTTACCTCTTAAGCTTACACCACCATCTACGTCCACATCTACCGAAGGTATGTTCTGTAATACGTCTGTCGCGCTTCCGCCTGCAGATGTGATATTACGTTCTACATTAAATGTTTTCTTGTCAATACCCATCTCCATAAACTGGCGCTGACCAACTACACTGGCTTCTTCCAGTACATTTGTTGCAGGTGCTACATATATAGTACCTACTTTTTTTGTGGGGCTTTGTTTGGTGATCAGCACTTTACTCTTGTGCTCTTCTTTAATGCCTATACCGCTAACACGCAATGTGAGGTTACCATAAGCAACAGGAGATATTTTGAAGCTTCCATCTTCATCAGTAACAGCACCGGTTAAAACCTTTTCGTTGCCATCCAGTATTGTGATAGTAGCGTATGCTACCGGTTCTTTACCTTTATTATATACAACACGCCCGCTGACAGACGTACCCTTCACAAGGCTTTCCTGTGCAAAAACAGTTATTGAAAACAGAATAAAAATTGACGTCAGTAAAACTCTATAACTCACTAGTGCTGCGTATTTAAAACATTTTTTCGAGCCACAAATGTAGCAACATTTAAGCGTGGATATTTATGCAATCGGTAAATCCCCCCTAAAAATCACTATACCCTGAATGCATACACAATTGAAATGGTGAGCAAATATTCTTTGTAAGCTTGTCTGCTTTGAGTTACGCTGTGTTATAAACAGAAGCTATAGCGCCATTGTGCTACACTATTTATTCTGCTGCACTACCACCATTCTCTTTGTCTTCTTCCGTTTTGGCGTTGATCTCTTTAATAACATCATCTAGTGTATGAGCAGCTTCTTCAATACCTTCTAACACTTCAGAATTTGTCGGGTCTGAAAGATCTTCTTTGTTAAACAGCTGAATTAAACCCAATATTGAAGCTACCGGGGCACGTACTTTATGAGACTGTATCCAAGCAATATCTTTAAGCGCCTGGTTTTGTGCCTGTATTCTTTGTATGTATAAACGTTGTTCTGTCGCATCTTGTATTGTGCCTTTTACAACTGAAATAGCCCCCCCGGCAGAAAGTAATACCTGACCGACTACAAATAAGTGCTTAATATCTCCGTTGGGTAGTATAATGCGACAATAAAAGTTGGGGAAAAACTTTCTGATGAATATCGTATCGATCACCTTCTCCAACTGCTTGGCATCTTCGGGGTGGATAATGTTTAACAGGTTTTGATAATCTAATACCCTGCTCCTGTCTACTTCCAGCAATTCAGGCACAGAGTCAGAGAACTCTATCTGTTCGTTAATCACATCCCATTTGATGTATCCTATTTTTGCTAAACGCTCTGCCTCTTGTAATTGCTCGTTCTTAAGCTTCAGTTCTTTTTCTACTTCTATACGGCTCTCGATCTCCTCCTGCATTTCTTCTCCGGTACGAATAGAAAACGCCTTAGACACATTCCTCATCACGTAAAACACCATCACCCAGCTGGCTGCACCTGCTATAAAACGCACCAGCGCATCTAGGCGATACATAGGTGACCAAAACATGAGTGCATCCACAAAGAATGTCATAGCACACAAGCAAACCAATAATGCGAATTGAAAATAGAGCTTATTGTCTTTGAACGTTTTGCCGTTTTTTAACGCATAAGAAACTATGAACATAGGTATGACCATGTAGGCAGACCATAGCAGGAAGTCGCCAATCATGTAGAACCAGCTGTGAAACGACGTCCAATCTCCGTAGCTCCAAAAGGAACGGAAATCGTCGTTTGAGAACAGGTTCTTAAAGAAGTCCAATACCTCTCTCATAGTTGGATTCTTTAAAAACAAGCCTTTAAAAGCGTGTTTTTAATTTTTCGTTTTAACGTTCAATAAGTTTAAAAAATGTGCAATATATCCTTACGAAGTTAGAAGATATATGCAGAGACTCCTACTTATAAAAGTCTCTTAACCATTCGTTAGGAAACGTTATCAGGAAAGCGCCAAATAGGCTGTAAATGCGCATAGGTAGGCGATTGCCAGCATGTAAACAAATTGTAAAGCGGGATACTTCCAGCTGCGGGTCTCGCGGTAAACTATAGCTAATGTGCTCATGCACTGCATGGCAAAAACATAAAATATCAATAGCGATACCCCTGTTGCAAGCGAATAAACAACAGTACCATCTGCTCGTTTTGCGGCTCGCATTTTCTCACGAACGGTTTCGTCTGTTGCCTCATTACCCACACTATATAGGGTAGCCATAGTACCCACAAAAACTTCTCTTGCAGCAAAAGAGGTTACTATGGCAATACCAATCTTCCAATCGTAACCCAAGGGACGTATCAACGGCTCTATAGTATGCCCCATAATACCGGCAAAAGAATGTTCTAGCTTTTCGGCGGCTCTTTGTTTCTTCAGTTCTACCTTATTATTCGGTTGCTGCTCTATCAGTGTAGCATATTTTTCGGATATGGCATTCATCTTTTCAGGCGGGCCAAAAGATGCCAACACCCATAACAACAACGATATGATCATGATCACTTTACCTGCATCTACTACAAATATTTTTGCCTTTTCTACCATTGTAGTGGCCACATTCTTCCAGCGAGGAGCCTTATAAACAGGCAGCTCCATCAAGAAGTAAGTACGCTCTGTAGATTTGATAAACAGGTGCATTATCCATGCAACCAATAATGCCATTAAAAACCCTAAAAGGTATAAGCCCATTAACACTATACCTTGTAAATTGAATATACCAATCGACTTGTCGGGTATTACTAAACCTATCAAAATAGTATACACAGGCAGCCTTGCAGAACAACTCATTAATGGCGTAACCATAATGGTGATCAAACGCTCTTTACGATTTTGGATGGTACGTGTAGCCATTACTGCCGGCACTGCACATGCCATACCGCTGATCAACGGCATTACAGAACGCCCGTTCAAACCAACACTACGCATCAGCCTGTCTGACAGGAAACTAATGCGGGACATATAGCCTGTATCTTCTAACAAAGTGATAAGCCCGAACAGTATCATGATCTGCGGGATGAAAATCGCGATACCACCCAAACCTGCAACTATACCGTTTATTACTAAGTCTTGTACAAACCCTTCTGGCAATACATCACTCAACCATCCTGATAATGCCCCAAAGCCTTGCTCTACCCAATCCATCGGATACTCTGCTAACCAGAAAATACTCTGGAACATCAGGAACAGGACAAACAATAATATCAAATTACCCCATAACGGATGCAACAATATTTTATCGAAACGTTCGCTGCGCAGAGTTTTCTTCAAAGGGCTATCCTCTACTACACATTTGTCCATGATACCCGCTATTTTTTTATAGCGCTGCATGATCTCATCTGCCTGTTCCCTAGCCTTATTAAAGCCTGCTTCTTTAGTTAAAGCAGTGATCCTCATTTTCTGTGCTGCTGTCAGGTAAGACAGTTCCAGGTGATTACTGGCAATGTGTAATGCTGCATAATTACTGGGTACACTACAGATCTCCTTCAACTCTTCCAGCCAATCAGCAATATGCTTTTTCGAATCAATAAATGGTGTTCTGGTTGTCGGCTCGGCAAGATCTATTATGTCAGCAATTGTCTTTTTTAATTGAGATATGCCCTTATTCTTTCTGGGGTTGATCTTTACAATAGGTACACCCATCAGGCGCTGCAGCTCATCCACATCAACACTCACCCCTTTGCGCTTGGCTATATCGTTCATACTCAAGCCAATCACCACCGGCATACCCAGATCCATTATCTGCGAACAGAACAATAAATTACGTTTCAGGTTTGCGGCGTCTGCCACTACTACCAGTATATCCGGCCTGTCCGGGTGTTGGTTGTTCAACAATACCTCATAAGTAACCTGTTCATCAGCACTTTTTGGGTAAAGGCTGTACGTACCCGGCAAATCCAATATCTGCACAGTACGTTCACTGTTCAGTTTACACACGCCTGTTTTCTTATCAACAGTTACTCCGGGGAAGTTCCCTACACGTTGATTCAAGCCCGTTAATCCATTAAACAACGAACTCTTACCGCTGTTTGGATTACCTACCAATGCTATGGTATGTGTACCCTGCATAAACAAGTCGGCAAAGTTACCAATAACTAAATGGAAATACCGTGTGTAATGCTACACGCAAAATATTTTTCCCGAATATGAAAAGCTATTATCTGATAAGGGTTACATTGCCCGTTTTGTACTGGCTGTAGCGCTTGCCTTTGGCTGTGTATTCTACCGTGTATATGTATACACCCATTGGCGCGTAATAATAGTTACTGCGGCCATCCCAGCCTTTACCTACATCATCGGTTTCAAAAACAACATTCCCCCAGCGGTTGTATATTTTCATGCTGTACTTTTCTACAGGACACTTCACCAAAGCCTTGAATACCTGGTTGTTCCTGTCTTTCATTGGGGTAAACGCATTGGGAAACTCTACACAGTCTTCGCATGGGGTATGATATACCTCAATTGTGTCAACATAATTGCCACATTCATTAGTAGCAGAACGCATGTAGCGCCCCTCTCTTTCCGGTGTTATGCAACAGGTAGTAGGCCCAAAGTTCCACTTGTACTCCACATTGGGTTCAAGGGTTCCTATCACTGTCAGTTCATTATCACACATCACTATTCTCTCTCCCAACTCCTCGTGTGGTGTATATTTCACCACCACGTTTACAGGTACTTTTTGGCTCTCACACTTACCTTGTGTTTGTGTGGCATATAAGTGATAGGAGCCCGGTTCACGTGTTACTATAGGGGGCTGCCTTAAGCTACTGATGACGCCATCGATATGTGTATACCAACGGATACTGTCACCTTTTACCAGTATGCTAGGCTCGCTTGCAAACTGGCAGATAGAAGTATCAACAGGGGCTGGATCAGGTGTAGGGTGTTGAATAAATACGTGAACCGAGTCTTGCTGAGTTCCACACTCGTTATTAATGGTCAGGCTATACACGCCCGATTTGCTGACGGTTATTTTATCTGTTGTGGCTCCGGTACTCCACAAATAACTACTGTTAGGGTAATTTGCCAGAATGGTTACCGGTTGATTATTACAATCTACCAACTCTTTACCCAGGTTTAACTTAGGTGCCGGCATATAGCGCACTCTGTAAGTGTCTATATAAGTATGGCATTGCGCGTTTGACACACACCAATAAACACCTGTGTCTTGTACTGTTAAGCTATTGCCGTCTGTACCGTTGCTCCAGTTATACTCACCATATTGCCCGGTACTTTGTAGTGTCATTGCAACCGGAAAGACACACCACGAAGTATCGTGTGTGTTTACTGTAGTATCGTATGTTTTGATCTCTTCAACTGTTACGTCATCCACAAAAAGGTAAGAGCGGTACTTTGCAGCAGGATTAGGGGTTAAAGGCAACACCGGCTTGTAGCTTGGCGGTGTACCTGTATTAAACCAACCTAATGTCAGCCACTCTTCGCCTCCTTTCGCATTGTAGATACCATTCACCTTCACCCAACCTGCAGTATCAACAATATAGTTAGCCGCATTATTAGATATATCACTTTGAAGGTTCAGGCTGTAATTATTGGTTTCTGTTGGTTTTGTTGCAGAAAAATTAATACTCACTTTGTCAATACCTACAAAGTTGTAAGAAGCATTAGCAACAGCATTATTCACAAAAAAGGTAACACAGTATCGCTTACCTGCTACCATTGGTTGTGTCAGTTTACATTGTAAATATTCGCTGAAATCAGTGGTTAAGTTACCATTGATGTTTCTGCCATCCCAAGCTATAATACCTGCATAGGCATTACCGGTGCGTGCAGTTTGTGTACCAAAAGCATTTGATGGTACGGTAACATAGCTACTGGATGGTGCACATCCGTTAAAATAATCAGGCGAGCCTGTTTTGGCAGGACTGACCCAATCTTTTACATATGTAAATGTTGAATAGTTTGGCGAGTACTCTATGCCCGATATAACATTAGGACACTTATTATATAGCTCAAAAGATGGGTTAGGCACAAGATTTTGCGCCCGACATGGTGAATTTACCGCTAGTAGCAGCAGTGTTAGATATGCGATTGACCACCTTGTCATATTACCTTAGGCAATGAAAGACAGCCATTTTCAACGAAATGTTGGTGAAAATGCTCTTTTTTTCAACTAAAAAGCAAAAAATAGCTACATAAAGGTGAATCTACCGTCTTTTTCGAACACATATTTCGACCTAACCGCCCTGTATACAGGCACTTTATCACCTACATTATATGATAAGTAAACATCATGAGTTACCTCGTAATGCATATAGTTGGGGTCGTCGAAACTAAAAAAGAACTGATCTGTATTACTGAAGTATTTCTTATCAACTATAGTGTAACTCTTTATCTCCTTAACCCCTGACAAGGCATCTCGCTTATACGCCAATATCCTTTTAAAATAGATACGTATACCCGGTATTATGAATATCGAACAGGAAACAGTTACAGCGAATAAATAAAGCTCAGTTCTGGTGAGTACATGCCCCAATATTTCATAGTCGTAGCTTTCACTCATGTCTCTACCCAAAGCACTAAAGCTTACATAAATAGCGTATGCCAGTATAATGCTGAATGCCACTGAAAAATAGCGTAGCCGTGTATTGTAAATAATCAGCAGGTGTTCTTTTTCCTCCTCCTTTAGCGGTACTGTTGGTAATGGCTCTTGCTTGGGCATCTATATAAAAATAGGTATAAATTTTTCATGCCGACATCATCCGGTTTCTATAAATTGCCATATGGCTACAATGAAAGTAAAAGATTGGTTTGGCGAAAACCTGGCAAAAATACTGGCGGAAAAAATAAAAAATGTACACCCCGCTTTTGATGATAAGAGTTATATAAAATCTATCCGAAAGGCATACGAACCACTGGAGTATAAAGAGCGTATGGCATTACATACTACAGAACTACAAAAACACCTGCCTGAAACATATACTGATGCTCTGGAGATACTACTGCAAATACTTGGCCCTGAAAACCCTGAAGAAACAGGCATGTTTACCAATTATTGGTGGGTAGGTCCAATAGCTCAATACGTAGAAACCTACGGAATGGATGATTACGACACCTCTATGAAGGCTATATACCAAATCACCAAACGCAATACGGGGGAGTTTGCCATCAGACCATACATCAATAAAAAGCCCAAAGCTGCACTGAAGTACATGAAACGTTGGGCTAAGGATAAAAACTTTCACCCGCGCAGACTGGCCAGCGAAGGACTAAGACCACGGCTGCCATGGGCACAAAAGCTGACTTTGTTTTTAGACGAGCCAGAACCAGTAATGGAGATACTGGAAATGCTGAAAGAAGACGAATCAAAATTTGTACAAAAGTCTGTTGCCAATCATATGGGCGACTTACTGAAAGACAGGCATGATTATGCATTTGGTGTTTTAAAACAATGGGCAAAAAGCAGCCATCCGTCTACAAAATGGATAGTAAAACATGCTTTGCGTAAGCCTATTAAAGAGGGTAACGAAGCCGCCATCAAACTGGTACAATAAACAAATACCACTGTGTATTGTTATATATATAATGAAAAAGGGTAGCATACTAACAACTTTAATACTATTTGTGATGTTCTCATCGTGTAGCAATGAACAGCTGGAAACAGTACAGCATGTAGACGTAAAAAAATACATGGGTAAATGGTACGAAATCGCTTCTTTCCCACAGAGCTTTCAAAAAGGTTGTTCATGTACTGTTGCAGAATACGAGTTGATGGAAAATGGGAAAGTAAAAGTGACCAACTCTTGCACTACTCCCGAAAAGAAAAAGAAAAGCATAGGTAAAGCCTGGGTAACAGATAAAAAAACCAACGCTAAACTAAAGGTGCAGTTCTTTTGGCCGTTCAGTGGTAAATACTGGATTATTGATCTGGCAGAAGATTATAGCTATGCCGTGGTAGGGCACCCCAACCGCGAGTACTTATGGATATTGAGCAGAACACCGCAAATGGATAACGCCACTTACGAAGACATCCTAAAAAAAGTAAAGCAGAAAGGATTTGACACCTCTCTGCTTAATAAAACTGTTCAGAATTGTTGGTAGTTATTTCTTCGGAGTAAACGTAAGTGGCATCGTTAATTCTTCTTCGCCACGCTTCACCGTTACTTTAGTCTTCTCGCCCGGCTCAAACTTGCTTAACGCCTCCATATAAGTTTGTATGCCACGTATTTCGTGCTCACCCAGCTTAATAACGATATCACCAGCCTGTACACCCGCATTTGCAGCAGGGCGGTCATCACTAACACCATCTATTCTTAAACCACCATCGTTGAAAGAATAATCCGGCATAACACCAAGTGTTACTTTAAAGCGAACCTTACCTACCGTTTTTTGCTTTGTTTTGGTAAACGCAGGTTTTGACATGCTTTCCATCTGTGTAATGATGTTATATATATATCGCATGATCTGCGCCTCACCTTCGTAGTTTATTTTATCTGCATCATCACTTGGTTTGTGGTAGTCTTTGTGTGTACCGGTAAAGAAGAACAATACAGGAATGTCTTTATGATAAAAAGAAGTATGGTCTGACGGGCCAACACCGGAGCTGTCTACGCCTATTTTAAAATTAGGGTCGTTCACATTTACTACTTTACCCCAGGCAGGCGATGTGCCCACACCACCTACAGTTAAAGCATGTGTACCCTCATTCAAGCGGCCTACCATATCCATGTTGATCATGTAAGCAATTTTATCACCCGAAAGACCTAACTGCTCTACTACTTTCTTCGAGCCTATCAGCCCCATCTCTTCAGCAGAAAAGTGCATCAGTAAGTAATTATATTTTTTCAACTCACTTTGGTTGATCCAATTCGCAAACTGCATTAGTGCTGCACTACCACTGGCATTATCATCTGCACCGTTATGTATCGCACCGTCTTTAGCGGCATGCAGGCTACCGCCATTTTTACCAAAACCTAAGTGATCGTAGTGTGCACCTATAACCACCGTATGTTCAGCACCATTGTCTTTGTATGCCAGTATGTTGTTACCGGTTAGTTTTTTGTCTTTCAAATCGGCAACTACACCAACTTTTACAGTACTGTTGCCTTTTATATGCTTTTCATAACCCTCGTAAGTTATATATGCAACCGGCATAGATAAAGCTTCGTACTCTGTGCCTTTATTGAATACTGCCGGATACTTAGCATCGAACTTGTCGTAGAAAATTACTGCTGTTGCACCATGCTTCGCTGCGTTCTGACAAAACTCAAAAGCCTCTTTCTCCCAATTATAATGCGCATCATCAGCCTGATCTTTGTCATCGTACATCGATACCATCCATATACTATTCATCTCCATAACATCCGGCGTTACTTCGCCTGCAATGCTACCATTGCCGCTAAATGCTAAAACAAAGCCTTGTTCATTGTTCAAGCTATTAGCATTTACAGAGATATTTGCTTTTTCCGTCAAACTTCTGCCCACAACAAAGGTGAAGGGGTGTTTGTACCTACCCTGATAACTTTGAATACCGTTTTTCTTATAGTATTCAATAATATAATCAGCAGCTAATCGCTCTCCTTTAGAGCCTGTATTTCTTCCTTCCAGCTCATCAGACGCCAGATAGCCGATGTCTTTCTTTAATTGTTTAACGATCTTCTTGTCAGATACTTTTTGTGCAGTTGCAGACTGAATGAAAAATATTGCTGCAACGAATAACAGGTAATGCTTCAAACACATAATTCAAACCAGATTTGGGTGCAAATGTACTTAAACAAACAAAAAACCAGTTCTATATATTGGAACTGGTTTTTATGATCTGGAAAAAATTCTCTTATTCCCCGGTTTGTTCATTCAAGCTACCATCAGCTTCCACCATCATCACCCGGGCTTCCGGCTCCCCCGGCTCTGCCTCGCTACCATCTGTTGGTATCACAATATCAATGTTCATAATATCTTTCAGCTCTGGCAAATCATCCGATGAATTGATACCTAAGTAATCCATAAAGTTTTTAGAGGTGCCATATATTAATGGTTTACCCACTGCATCTTCTTTACGACCAACAATAGATATAAGCTCTTTATCTAATAGCTTCTGTACAGAATAATCTACACTTACACCGCGTATGTATTCAATTTCAGACTTAGTGATCGGTTGCTTGTAAGCAATGATCGCCAATGTTTCCATTGCAGCGGTAGACAGCTTTTTGATGTGCTTATCACCATTCAACTGTAAAACAGTTTTATGGTATTCTTTCTTAGTTAAGAATTGGTAGCCTCCACCAACTTCGCGTAGTTGGAAAGGGTAATATTCTGCATCATATTTTTCTCTAATTGCTTCTACAGCGGCAGCGACTCTGCTTTCCGGTACTTCTTCTCCTTCAAAATGCTGTGTGAGCATATCCACAACCTCCATCATTGTAATGGGGCGCTCGCTGGCAAAAATCAAAGCTTCCACATGGGGCATCAAATGTTCTATATCCATAGTATACCTCGTTTTATTCGGTAATACCGAAATTACGCAAGCTAATCGAGGCTTTGGCTAAAAGAAATACACAGGTGGGGAAAAGTGATGATTAAGATTTCAAAACTATTGCTAATGCAACATAAAACCTTAATTTACAGCTTTTTAAATGCCTATTTGCCTTTGGAGTAGGATGTACTACAGCCCTGTAATACAAAGACCTATAGAGTAAGGCGTAAGCGTAGGGCCTTGGGTATCTTTATACAGGTTGGTAAGATTGTAGGTACCCATCAATGTAAAGTTGCCATAGCCTATACGGAAGGTTCCTGCAAAACGCCAGGTTTCCAGATAGCGCTTGCTATTTACTTTGTAAATAATCTTAGTACCGTCTTGCTTACCTTTTGTATGCGCGCCTACCAACGTACCTACACGCAACCCAACTGCTGTTTTAAAGCCTTTGTTTCTATTTTGTTTATTGCCGAAAAAGCGCAACTCAAAAGGTGCTTCTAAGAAAGCAGTAGTCATTTTGTAACGCTTGTAGTTTTGCGTTTCATCAATGAATAGTGCTTGTTGTATGGTATCATTAATATTGTTCACAACAATTTCCTGATCATTCAGGTATATATTATCAACACCAACACCTATACCTGCAGCAAAACTGAAATGTGAGTTTTTTATAGGGAAATCGTAACAGATATATCCATTGAACGACCTTCCGAAACCTGTAGCTTTTACACTATCAGGCGCATTCAACCAGCCGCTATACATGAATTGCAGCATCAAAAAGTCTCTGGATGGTGTAGAAATGACAGGGTCGTTTCCTTCATCTTCCATAGTAGTATTTTGAGCATATGCCGGCATCAAGCCCACACAAAATATCATCGCCAAAGCTAAACAGTACCTCATAACATTATTTGAAGCGCAAATATAACACCCCTCTTATGGAATATTTGTTAAAACTCATACAATTAAGCCCTTATTAGAGAAAAGATCGGCTTACATAACCCATAAATTATTTTTTCTTGAAACACAGTGATAATTATGTTGGAAATAGCAATTTTACTTACCTTTGCTACCCGTTTGGAAAATGGAGGCTATAGCTCAGTTGGTTAGAGCGTCGGATTGTGGTTCCGAAGGTCGTGGGTTCGAGACCCATTAGCCTCCCCCAGAAAGAGAGTACTATCTGTGCTCTCTTTTTTTATGCCTCGTCTACAAACAGCAGTTTTACCTTGGTCCCTTCATTCAAAACACTGTTTATCGCTATTTTACCTCCGGTAAGCTGCAACAGGTCTTTTACTATTTGATAACCCAGTCCATTTCCTTTTCTGCCACTGGTATTTGCTGTAGCAATTACAAACTCGTTAGACAATAAATTATCTATTTGTTGTTGAGACATTCCGGCGCCATGATCTTGAACCACTATCTGTAAGCCCGTCTTTTTTTGCTTAGCAGAAATACTGATCTCGCCCGACTGTGTGAAGTTAATGCCGTTTACCACGATATTATATAAGATGACCTTCAACGGTTCATTGTATAGGTTGGCTAGCAGATCTTCTTTAACATTATTGATCAGCTTCACATTTTTATACCTGGCGGTGGCGTTAAGTACAGAAAACACACTATTGACCAGATTATGCACATTGACCGGCTCTTTAATGAGCCTGATGTTTTTGTTTTGATACTTGATCCAGTTGAGCATATTGGTAGACAATGCTTCCAACTCACTGGAAGTATCTACGATCTCTGTAAGTATTTCATTACAGTCTTTCCGCTCTATTGAATCTGATGACTGGATGAGTTTACTACCCGTCATATGCATGAACCTGAGCGGAGTAATGATATCATGACTGATAATAGATATCAGCCTTGTTTTGATGAGGTTATTCTTTTCCAGCTCCTCATTCTTTCGTTCAATCTCATTTACTTTTCGCTCTACGTGTATTCGTAATATCTTTTCTTTGATAGCATTGGAACGGGCTAATATAAGATAGGTTATACCGGAGCAGATGGCTGCGCTAAGCAAAATTGCCGCTACTACAGGTAATAGAAAGTAATCAGAGTTTATATCAATCAGTACAGAAACCAACCCACAGAATTTTCATGTAATATATTACATATAGTTGATGTTATACAGAGCGCCTAATTGTATTAACTCTTTAATATTCTTTGTGTTTGTCTTTTCAAATATCCTTCCCTTAATAGTAGAGATAGTGCTCATCCGCAAGTTTAGGATATTTGATATTTCTTTGGTGCCATAACCTGTAAAGATGTAATGTAGCACCTCTAATTCGCGCGCAGAAAGCAGTACAAAGGGGTTGTTCTTAGTATTCTTGCCTGAGTCTGGTATTGCCGGTGCTGCCTTTTCATTTAGAAAAGCATCCAGAAATTGTACCATTTCATCTTCATCAGCAGTTTTTACCAGATAGTAGTTTATACCATACTGTTTTAGTGCCTCACCGTATACTTCTGCACTCAGCATAGAAAACACCATGATCTTCAAAGCAGGATATAATTGCCTGATGTTTGGTATTACCTCTAGCGATGTACCGTCTGACAGGATAAGATCCAGCACCAGATGAGTATACTCCTTCTTCTGCAAAGTCTGCATTAAAGCATTACAGCTAGATGCTTCTGTAATACACTTATGCTTAAAGTGATCCTGCAATAATAGCTTGACCCCTTTGCGTATCAAACTGTGATCATCTGCAACCAATATCCTCTTACTCATGTAACAATACTTTGTAGGGCCTTCAGTAAAACCTCTCTCTCCCCCAACAAAAAACGTGCGAATATCTTTAAAACAATAAAAAATACATATAGAATTATTTCTACAAGGATTATTTGTATATAAAGCTATTTTTACATTTGAAGTTAGATTATTATATTCGTTCCCCGAAAAGTATACCATACGTATAGGAAGAAAGAGAAGCACGAATTAATTGTTATAAGGCAAACGAGACTGTTATTATGAACTCAATTGAATTTGGTGCAAACGTCAAGGGTACTGACTTTTCATTCCAAAAGCTAATGCTTACCAGTGGCATTGTTGTATTTTTTGTAAAAGACAACAACAATCAAAACGTTTCCTTCTTCATGTCTAAGATACAAGACAGAGGTTGGCAAATCCTTTACCATAAAATTTTAGGTCAGGATATTTTAGACTACGAGAACGGACTTCAAAAAGCTATTGAAGCAAAAGGTTATTAAAAGCTGCCAATTGGCAGCTTTTTTTATTCAAGCGACCCTAAATATTTACTACCTTTACTGTCCTCTTTTTACGTAAAAAATTAAAATAACAGATAAAGATGAGCTTTGAAATCACAGGAAAATTAATTGCGATCAACGATACACAACAAGTAAGTGAACGCTTTAAAAAACGTGAATTTGTACTGGAGATCGCAGAAGAGATCAACGGTAATGTTTATACTAACTATGCCAAAATGCAGTTGGTACAAAACAAGTGCGATATCATAGACAACTTTAACGAGGGCGATTCTATTAAGGTGAATTTTAACATAAAAGGTAATAAGTGGGAGCGCGATGGCAAGGTAAATTATATTACCAACCTGGATGCATGGCGTATTGAGCATGCACAGCAAGCTGGTACAAACCAGGCACCACCTGCATCGCCTGCTTACACTAATGTGCCTAATAATGCCCCTGCGCAAGGTGCGGATGCTAATTTTAACCCGTCACCAGAGAGCGCTGATGACTTACCATTTTAGGTAGAATCTAACTTTTAATTGCTGATGGTTTAATATTCAGCAATAATGGGTTATAACTTGCTTAGAATGAGCCAAAAACCTTTGATTTATTAACATTTTTTCATAAACTTGGTGAAAATTAATATCTCGATGCGTCGTATTCACACAGTTTACACAGTGATATGTGTGACCTTAGTGGCTTTTGCACTTCAAGGTTGCCAACAGAAGAGAAACCCCGGACCAGACGACGGGTATGTACAAAAGCCATATTCATTATTCATAGTAGATGAACAAGGGCTTGTTTGGGGTACAAACGATGGAGAAAAATTTAAGCGCTGGAGCGGTTCTCAAGGTGCCGGTTTTGTAGAGTCTGTCTACTCTTCAGGGCATCGCTTAATATTCAGAGCCCCTGCTGGTGCAGATTTGCATGTAAGCGAACCTGATACCAGTGCAGGCGTTCATTTGAACACCAACCCAAGTTACAGAAACTTGAATATTGCAGCTTTTGGACCTGCTATTGCAATACAACTGGAAGACTTTAACGATACTCCTAAAGCCGGGCCAAGAGACAGATTCTATGTTGCCAGTGGTTCTGGGAAACCTGTTGCATATAGCGAATACAATGCTGATCCGGATTCTGTATGGTGGCATGAAGATGGCCAATCTGGTTTAACAGTATCAACTATTACATCATTTGCTCAACTGGCTAATGGTTTAGTAATAGCATACGACGATGCAACACGCAAGATATTTACCAGAGATAACATCAAAAACGGATGGACAGGTAAGAACAGTAATGGCCTACCCGCAGCAGGTCAAGGTCAAACATATGTTATCAACAAAGGCAACGATGTATTGGTTGTGATAGTAAATGGAGATGCCACTACTAACGGTATATATGAGAGTAAAAACTTTGGTGATGACTTTTCTAAACTACCTGAAATTGATGGTGGCATATATGATATTACCGGAGCTACAGGTGCATTTGGCAAAGTGTTGATCGCGAGTACTAAAACCAATGGTATATGGCGCTTAGGTGGCCAGGGAGAATGGGAACGTACATTCGGATTGGATGAAGGTACAGAAGTACATGGAGTTCTTTCTAAATACAACAAGTTTAAAAGTGAAGAGGTTCGCGAGTATATATACGCAGCAACATCAACAGGTTTATACCGTAGCGACGACTTAGGTCAGAACTGGGTGAAACTTAATCTTGAACTATATCAATCTGGTGTTGTACCAAATATCATAGCGATACATTAAGCTAATCTTCATCAAAAAATTCATTCAGGTCGCGACGCTGTTTTTTAGTGGGGCGGCCTGTTTTACTTTGGCGCTTTCCGGTATAAAAGCTACTGCTTAGCCTTCTGTTGTATTGCTTATCTTCTTCAGGTGTTATGTCCTCATAATGCTTTGTTGCTTCGGCAAATTTCACCCTGCTTTCTATTACTCCCGTAACTGTAATTAACCATTTTCTGGCAGAAGTTTTTATCTCGTAAGTATCACCTACAACAACATTTCTCGAAGGCTTTAACCCAAGGCCATCCAGTTTTACCTTTCCATCATCTATAGCTTTTGTGGCCAAGCTTCTTGTTTTAAAAATTCTTATGGCCCACAAATACTTATCTAACCTTACTTTATCTGAACTCATAGACAGACAAATCTCCCTATTTATTATTAAAAAACAGAACAGCTTTTTATACTTTTACTTACACTAGTTATGAGTACACATTCTATAATCATTTTTGCATCGGGCAGAGGTAGCAATGCGCAAGCCATTATAGATTACTTTAAGAAAAACAATGAGGCAAAAGTCAGCCTTATTGTTAGTAACAAAGCTGATGCAGGTGTACTATCTATTGCAAAAGAAGAAGGCATCCCCTCACTAGTCATCAATAAAGAGACCTTTAGCACTGATGAGTTTTGTGATCAGTTGAAAGAACACAATCCTTCACTCATCATTCTGGCAGGTTTTTTATGGAAAGTACCTGCCAATGTTATAGCCGCTTTCCCTGAAAAGATCATCAATATCCACCCTGCTTTATTGCCCAAATATGGTGGCAAAGGCATGTACGGACACCATGTGCACAATGCTGTTTTACATGCCAGCGAAACCACTTCCGGCATAACCATACATTACGTAAACGAAATTTATGATGCCGGCAGTAAAATACTGCAAGCTCATTGCCCGGTAAAAGCGGATGACGATGCAGACAGCCTGGCCGGGCGGATACACAAGCTGGAGCACTATTTCTTTCCGCGCACTATTGCCTATCTGCTACAGAACATTCATAGCAATTAGGCAATAACCTTACATTCTACGCCGTTTAAATTCAGTACATTTGACAGATAGACCGAGATACTATGAGTATACGTAGCTTTATTATATGCCTTCTTACTATCAGCATTCTATCGCCGCAAGCCAATGCACAAGACAGACCTATTGGCCAGTGGCGCTCGCACATGCCATACAAATCGGCAGTGGGCGTAGCAGTAGATGACGTGACAGTATATGTTGCTACTAAAAACAGTTTCTACACCTTTAGCATAGCTAACGAAGAACTTACTACTTACAGTAAAGTAGGCGGAATGTCTGATGTTGGTATGGCAAAAATCGGGCACGATAAACTAACAGGAACCACCATTTTAGCTTATACTAACAGTAATATAGACCTATTTAAGAATGGAAACTTCTACAACATCCCTGATCTGAAAATAAAAACAGTTACAGGTACTAAGAACATCAATAACATTTACACAGAAGATGGTTTAGCTTATTTAGCTACTGATGTAGGTATTGTTGTTCTGAATTTGGATAGGAATGAAGTAAAAGAGACTTATACCTTCTCCAAAAACAGTGAAGATATTGCTATAAGATCTTTTAAAGCAGCGGGCACATATTATTACGCAGCTACTGGCAAAGGCTTATATCGCATCCCTAAAAGCAATAAGAATTTACAGGCATTTTCTGAGTGGGAAGCACTGGATACATCAAAAAGCTTTATTGCAATGGCTACCATCAACAGTCAGGTTTTTGTAACCATGTCTGACAGCCTTTTTGCACTGGATAGTGACACATTAAAGCACGTATATACATCAACAGACAGCTCTATAAGAAACATTAACAACGGAGTTAATGGCATATGGATAGTTGAGAATTATGACTCAAACTTCAGAGGCTCATTATTTAAAATGGCACCTGACTATTCGTTTGCAGACACCATAAAAACTCCGGGATTTGCTACAGAAGTAGTAGATGCGAATGATAATGAGAAGTCTATCTGGATAGCAGATGAGTTTACCGGACTAAAGAGAAGAACAGGGCAGGGAGAGCTATTTAACACAGTACTACCCGAAGGTCCTCAGGGTGTATCTAACTTTGATATATCCGTGAATAACAAAGAGCTACTTGTTGCACATGGTGGTTATAGCGATATATATGTGCCATTGGGTAGCAGAAGCGGTTTTTCTGTATATAAAGAGGGGGAATGGGATAACTACCCTACATCTACCTACAAACCGTTTGGCGATAGTGTATTTGATATTTCTAATATAATAAAAGGTCCTGCAGGTAACATCTATGCAGGCTCTCATACCGGCGGGTTGTTTATACTAAAACCTGATGGTAGCTATGAATATTACAAACAAGGCACATTCATCAGCCCGTCCAGCACAGGCTCTACCCTATACAGAGTAAGTGGTTTAGCTTTTGATAACGACGGTGTTTTTTGGATGACTGTTTTTGGAGGTACGCCTAATGAGCTTGTTGCACGCACTTTGGATGGACAATGGGCTACATTTAGCATCCCTGTATTAAGAGCAGTACCACATGCCGCTATACATTTAACAGTAGATGATCAAAACCAAAAATGGTTTGCTACCGGTAGCGGTGGCGGATGTATAGTTTATGACGACAACCACACACCTGCCGATAAAACTGATGATAGATACAGACAGCTATTAG
Source organism: Bacteroidia bacterium (assembly GCA_030429205.1). Classification (GTDB taxonomy): domain Bacteria; phylum Bacteroidota; class Bacteroidia; order Chitinophagales; family Chitinophagaceae; genus UBA5543. The sequence continues at coordinate 726,632 of JAUICZ010000001.1, read as the reverse complement.
CCGGAGAAGGTAGTGGCGGATTACCGGAAAACGAAGTACACTGTATAGTGAACGATAAAACCGGTAGTATATGGATTGGTACTAACGATGGTATAGGTATAGTAAGCTGCCCGGGCGATGTAATTAACGGTACTTGCGAAGCAGAGAAACGTATTGTACAGTTTGATGATTTTGCCGGCTATCTTTTCCAAAACGAGAAGGTAAGGGCAATTGCTGTAGATGGAGGAAACAGAAAGTGGATTGGTACGAATAATGGTGTTTGGCTCATTTCTGAAGACGGAGACGAAATACTGGAACGTTTTACTAAAGAGAACAGCCCATTACCGTCAGACAATATTCAAAAAATAGCAGTAGACCCTGCAACCGGAGATGTATATTTTGGTACAGAACTAGGGTTAGTAAGTTACAGAGGCCAGGCAACAGACGGTGGAGAAGAGCATCAAGACCTGATCACCTATCCTAACCCCGTACCATCAGGATATGGAGGTACCATTGCTATAAAAGGTTTTGCAGAAAATGCAGATGTACGCATAACAGACATTTCAGGACAGTTGATATATCGTACTACCGCACTGGGTGGGCAAGCTGTTTGGGATGGTAAAGACTATACCGGCAAAAGACCACAGTCGGGTGTTTACCTGATATTTGGCAGCAATAAAGATGGCTTACAAACTGCTACAGGCAAAATGGTATTTATGGAGTAGCCTATGCTTCAAAAAACAAAAGGCATAGTACTCAGGTCTGTTAAATACGGCGAAACCAGCCTTATTTGTACCATTTTTACTGAAGTATACGGGGTGCAACCCTACCTGATGCAAGGCGTACGCAGCAGCAAATCTAAAAACAACAAAGCAGCATTATTACAACCTGCCAGCCTGCTGGATATTGTAGTATATCAAAAGCCTCAGGCCAATCTGCAAAGAGCTAAAGAGCTCCAGCTAGCATACATCTACCAAAACCTGCAAGAACATATAGCGAAAAATAGTATTGCTCTTTTTTCTGCAGAACTCTTACTGAGGCTGCTGGAGGAACACGCACCAATGCCGGAACTATTCGAGGCTTGTTTTGAATACTTTTGCCAACTGGATGATTTACCCGCAGATGAGGTGGCTAATTTTCCCGTTTACTTTATGATACTAAGTTGTGAAATGCTCGGGTTTTCTATTAGTGGAACTTACAGCCGGGAAACACCATATCTAAATATGATAGACGGCGGCTTTTCTCCACATCCTCCTCACGACGAACCTCATGTTACAGATAATGATGCCAAAGCACTTTCAAAATTAATAGGCATCAAAAAAATGCAAGAATTACAACAAGTGTCAATTAGCTCTGAAACAAGATTTAGATTATTAGACTGGTTTTTGGCATTTCTGCACAGGCATTCGCAACACATGGGCGAGGTTAGATCTTTACCTGTGTTAAGGGCCGTATTGCACTAAACTATTGTTTAATACCTAGGCGTTTGGCTACACGCAACAAGTAATTTTTGAAGAAGCTGAACTGACCAAATAGTACACTCACCAATAGTACTGCTATTGGCCAAAGTATTGTTATCAGCAATATGTATAAAACGTACCAAAGTACACCCTTTTCAACAGGGAGTAATAACATGATCTTTCTGCCCGCATAGCCGCAAAGGCTACCGCCAATAGCAAAAGTACAGAGTATCAACACCAGTTGTAACCCGCTTACTTTCCACTTTTTTCTGAGCTTATCAAACATAAAAAGGCTGTGCAATTTGCCTGTTGCGTGTGCAAAACTAAGTTTTATTCTGAAAGCGCCCTTGTTTCTCCTTATCTTAGTGACAATATTATCAGAATATATGCTGTATGCGAAGTAGAATTTTGCTGTTACTATTACTATTAACCGTATCTGCACAGGCACAAAAATATCCGCAAGGTTATTTTCGTAATCCATTGGATATTCCCATTTTACTGGCAGGAAATTTTGGTGAATGCCGCCCCAACCACTTTCATAGCGGGCTGGATATTAAAACAGAAGGTAAAGAAAACTTTAAGGTTCATGCTGCCGCGGACGGATACATCTCTCGCATCAAAATACAAAACGGCGGGTTTGGGCATGCACTATATGTACAGCACCCCAACGGATATACTACTTTATATGCCCACCTAAACAATTTTGCACCGGAAGTACAAAAGTATTTGCGAGCAGAGCAATACAAACGCAAAAGCTGGGCAGTAGACCTTTACTTACCTGCATCAAAGTTTCCGGTAAAAAAAGGAGACTTTATTGCCTACTCGGGTAATACAGGTGGCTCTACTGCACCACACCTGCATTTTGAAATACGTAATAATAAAGGGCATCCGGTAAACCCGATGTTGTTCGGTTTTAAGATAAAAGACAACATTGCACCCAAACCATACAAAGTTGTTTTCTACAACTTAACTAAGAGCATTTACAGGCAGGAACCCATTACAAGAACACCTAAAAAAAGAGGTAGCAGCTATGTGCTGGATTCTGTGATCATGGGCAGCAATCTTGTAGGTGTAGGTATTGATATGTTTGACTACATGAATGGTACAAACAATACATTGAACTTCAGCACTGCCGAGCTTATTATGGATGGAGAAGTACAGTGCAAGATCAATCTGGACGACATAAGCTATGATGTGACGAGGTATCTGCACGCATATGCAGACCACAAATACAAAAAAGAAACAGGCAGGTGGGTACAACAGTTTTTCTTACTGCCCGGCAACAGGCTTACACATATTTATGAGCTGAACAAAATGAAGGGTGGTTTAGAAATAGAAGATGGTAAAGCTCATCATGTTACAATAAAACTAAACGATGCCAGTAACAATACAACCACAATATCTTTTTACTTAAGGTTCAGCGGTACGCACACTTCGCGACCCGCATGCGACGACGGAGAAGTATTTAGAGTAAACCGTATAAACACATTTACGCATCCGAATGTAAAATTCTCGCTGGAAGCAAAAGACCTGTATGACGACATATGTTTTACCATGAGTGAGCGTGAAGACCTTAATGCATATTCAGCTCGTTATACTCTTAGCGACGAAACAATACCAATACACACCTACTTTAGCTTGTATATTAAACCCAACAAACCTGTGCCGTTTGAGTTACGCAATAAGATAGCTATGGTATACAGCCTTGATGGTAAAGACGAATATGGTAAAGATGCTGTTTTTGATAACGGATGGTACAGAGCGTCCGTTCGCACTTTTGGTGAATACCGTTTGGCAGAAGATACTACACCACCACAAATCATACCTATGCAAAGCAGAACAGCACTGCTAAAATCTGACAGAATAACCTTTAAAGCGAAAGAAGATATAACCTCGGTTGTTAAGTTTGATGCAAAAATTGATGGAGAATGGGTACCATTTGAACAAAATGGTGATATTTTTTATTACGAATTTGAAGACAAGTTTAAAAAAGGTGATCACGAAGTAGTTGTATCTGCTACTGATGAAAATGGTAATACAGAGTCGATCACATACACATTTAAAAGATAAAGAGACATGGATTTAAAAGTAGGCGACAAAGCGCCGGCATTCAAAGCAAAAGATCAAAAAGGTAATACAGTATCACTAGCTGACTTTAAAGGTAAAAAGGTAGTAATGTACTTTTATCCGGAAGATGATACAGAGCTATGTACCATACAAGCTTGTAACATAAGAGATAACTATAAAGACCTGACAAAACAGGGGATTGTTGTTCTAGGCGTTAGCCCTGATGATGTAGATAGTCACGACGCTTTTACTAAAAAGTTCAAATTAAACTTTCCTTTACTGGTAGATACCAGCAAAAAAATATCAGAGAAATACGGGACGTGGGGAGAGAAAAACATGTACGGAAATATTGTTGTGGGCATGAGGCGTTGGACATTTTTGATTGACGAGAAAGGCAAGATCGTTCACATCATCAAAAGACCAAAGGTGCGCGACCACGCGGCACAGATACTGGCTAAGTTCGGCATTTAGAATGCCAATTTAACACCTCCAAAGATGCCAAAATCTCGCTTAACCGTTTCGTTAGGCAAACTTTTAGGTGTCACCCTCCATACAAAATCTACCCTGAATACTCGGAATATATTTTCTATGCCTGTACCTAACTCAAGATAAGGTTCGCCTTCCAACGATCGGAAGGTGAATCCTTTATCAAAATTATATTGTTTGTTCGCCTGGCTTAATGAACCAATGATACTTTTAGCTGTCCAAAATTGTCGCCATTTAAGTTTTTTAATCAGTGGTACATACTTTAAAAAGCCTCCTCCCAAACTATGTTCCAAGTTGATGCCAAAGTACTCGTCACTTAAAAACTCATACTGGTTCATCATATTGAATGCATACTTGTTGTACACGTACAATTCATTACCCGGGTGTTGCTCCAATAAAGGATATGGCAGTTTCCCAAAATACTTACCTGCAAACAAGCTTATATAAAGTTGCCCGAAAGGCGGTATCCGCCAATTATCTGATAAAGTAAAATTGACACGCTGATAACCATAATCGCTTTCCCAAACATCTTTTAACCCTAATGCCAAACGTAATTCAACAATCGGGTACTTACTTCCTAAACTGTAACGCAGGTAGTTACCATTCAAGAAACGTTCTTTATAGGCAAATCTTAAACGTAAACTTACTTCTGTAGCAGTTACCGTTTTAGAAGGCGTTCCATTTACATCCTGAAATATTTTTGTACTTGGTAGCGGGTCGTAAGGGTCGTATATTTTTCTGTAAATAGTAAATAGCTGACTAAAACCACTGAAGAACTCATTGTAGTATTCCAACCTTACATTATCGGCAAACATAAACTTCCATGGAATACCTTTCTTTCTGATGGCTACACTCAGTATATTATTAAACCCTACCTTATCATAGTAGTTTACAGTGTTATCAATATCTCTGGTGTAGGCAAAGTTAAAGTACCGTCTCGGTGCTCGGTTGGTAATATACCTAACATTGGCATTGTACTTAAAACGATTATCGCCAACACCGTAGGCTACATAACCATTGATGTAAACATCTTTAAACAGCTTAGGGGTTGTACCCATGGTAAACTGAAAACGATTACCTTCTACTCTATTGTTACTGTAAGCATTCCAGTATGGTCCTAATTCAATCGGCCCGAACTTATAACCTCCTGTTGCAATGATCTTGCCCAGCGTTTTTAACCTGTTGTACGATTTATTGTGCTCCAAAGAATCATACATATCGTATACACCCTGTTCATTTTTGTTAAGTGTATCGTGACGTGCAGTTGCCCAAAAAGCTTCAGAGGTTTCTGTTGCACTGTCAGCTACAACCACATCTCTTTTAAAGAACTTACTTTCTACCACTTCGCTAATGCTACTGTCGTTTACTACAATATCTTTATACGATGTTGTTTTACGGACTACAAAACCTAATGTGCTAAACGGCTCTTGTGTTAACTCAAGCTCTGCTGTAATATTCTCTTTTGTACAGAACCATAGGGTGTCGCCCAGCGGAGTATACTCTCTGTAGAAGTCAGCTTTTTTTACCCAGTTTATATTTGCAGTGCCCGGCATGGCAGCACCTATATATTGTACTGCGAAAACATCTTTTACAATTTTCAATTCACCTTCAAAACATTGTTCTCCTTTTCGCTGTGGCTCAAAACGAACTGTGATTATTGTATAACCGTACTTTTCTTGAGTATCAACTATTTTGTATTTGTAAAATCCCAGTGCATTGTTACTAAGCGGGCTTACAAACTCTTTATCAAAAAACGGCAGGTAATTATCGTAAGGGTTAATAGCCAGGTATAATTTACCCAAATACTGAGACATGCTCTGTGTCATGTTCTTATTCGTCACCACCTTTACCTGAGATGCTTTTACATACTCCTTCGTTCTTTTAGGATCTTTTTGGTAATAGTAATCAGATAGCGCCTCTGTAAAATAAAACGGCAGGAAGGGTTTACTATAAGAGAAGCTGTCTACATTGTCAAAAACAAAACCCAACTTTTTCAGGTAAGGAACCGGAAGGCTTTCAAATGTTTTGCGCTTTAAGTTCAGCAGGTCCAGCTCAATTTTGTTGTATGCCTCATATTTATAATTATCAAGTTTATCCGGATTATTCCTGTTCTTAAACCTGATCACATTTTTCATGAGTGCTATTGCAGGATCTTGCCCCGGGCGAACAACAGCCTCTCCCAGCATATTAGAAGATCGTTCTAACTGAAAATTATATTCAGCACTGCGCTGCTCTTTATCTACTTTTTGTGCAGTTCTTTTATAGCCCAAAACCTGTACTATAATACTATCCCCCGGAAAGCTGTCAAAACCCAGCTCATACTTACCATCTTCGTCAGTAGAAGTACCAACAGATGTTCCTGAAAAAAAGACCGGAGTATACGGTAGCTCCAACCCATCGTCTGCGTCTGTTACTTGCCCGTATATCCTGTACTTAAATTTGCGTTTACGATCGTTGTTCAAAGCAGGGTCTGTCACCTGCGCAACTATTTGCTGGCAGTACAGGAAAAATATTGTTAAACACAAAAGCTTACGCATCATATTTCCGGTAGAATCTGCCTAACAAAAAGTTAACCCAAGGCAGATAAAAAATCAGGCAAAAATACAACACCATATCCGTAAACCATTTATATTTATACAGTTCTATGGATTTGAAAAAATTTGATAAAAAGGTTGCTAATAAAAAAGCAGGCCTTAAGAAGTTCCTCAAAAAGTTAGATAAGATCGTTCCTGAAAATATGGAAGATCTTGTACAAGAGGTTGACAAAACTGTTTGGGAGGATATTGATTGTTTAGCCTGTGCTAATTGCTGCAAAACAATGACCCCGACATATAACCGTAAGGACATCAGGCGCATTGCCGACCATTTTGGCATGAAGCCAAAACAATTCAAAGAAAAATGGTTGTATAAAGATAAGAACGGCGACTGGATGAACGTTTCCACCCCTTGCCAGTTCTTACAAGAAGATCATAAATGCAGTATATATGAAATTCGTCCTGATGACTGCGCAGGATTCCCGCACCACGACAAAAAAGACTTTGACTTATACAACGATACTTACGCTCAAAACGTAACACGTTGCCCGGCTACCTTTGAGCTGGTAAGCAGGTTGAAAAAACGTGTTGAGAAAGAGTATGAGTGGTAGGCTACTAAGTTAAAAGCAGTAAATTAGCCGTATGGCTGATGATAAAAAACTTTTTCTCCTCGATGCATTCGCATTGATATTTCGTGCATATTATGCTCTAATACGCAACCCACGCGTTACCAGCAAGGGTAAAAATACCAATGCACAGTTTGGCTTTACATCTACTTTATTCGAGCTGATACGTAAAGAAGCGCCCAGCCATCTTGCCGTAGTATTCGATACATCGGCTCCTACAGAACGCCACGAAGATTTTGCAGACTACAAGGCCAACCGTCAAGATACTCCAGAAGACCTTTTAGCTGCCATACCTGATATTAAAAGAATTATTGAAGGATTCAACATCCCTGTTTTAGAATGTGACGGTTATGAAGCTGATGACATCATCGGCGGACTGGCTCATCAGGCATCAGACCTTGGGTATACTGTATACATGGTAACACCGGATAAGGACTACGGACAACTGGTACGCGATAATGTGTATATATACAAGCCGGGTTATCAGGGTGGTGATGTACAGATAATGGGACCAAAAGAAGTTTGTGAAAAGTGGAACATTCAACGTGTAGACCAGGTAATAGATATGTTGGGGCTGATGGGTGATGCCGTTGACAACATACCGGGCATAAAGGGTGTAGGAGAAAAAACTGCAGCTAAACTATTAGCACAATACGATACACTAGAAGGCATTTTGGAACATGCTGAAGAAATAAAAGGTAAACTGGGAGAAAAGGTACGAGATGGTAAAGAAGATGCAGTAATGTCAAAAAAGCTGGCAACCATCATCACAGATGTACCTGTTGAATTTCATGAAGGAGACTTTGCCGTAGACCCGCCGAACAAAGATGCATTAGGCGAAATATTCTCTGATCTGGAGTTTAGAACACTAGGTAAAAGAATTTTAGGAGAAGAGGTACAGGTAGCTGCAGCACCTGCGGCAGAAGCTCCTTCAAAACCAGACCCGAATGCCCCGCTTGATCTGTTTGGTAACCCAATAGAACAACCTGCAGTAAAAGCCAAACCAGTTGAGGATAAAAAACACGAACTAGCTACACTAGCAAACACCAAGCACAATTACAAGCTAATTACTGAAGAGGCTGATGCCAAAAAACTGGTAGCAGATATACTCAAACAAAAAGAAGTTGCCTTTGATACAGAGACGACAGGAATAGATGCTCATCAGGCAGATATACTGGGTATGAGTTTCTGTTGGACAAAGGGAGATGCATACTATGTATCTATTCCACATGAGAAAGATGCTGCTGTTGAGTTTTTAAAAATATTTCAACCCGTATTTGACAAGGAAGATATTCTCTGGATAGGGCAGAATATTAAGTACGATATGACCATACTTAAATGGTATGGTTTTGAGCTAAAAGGAAATACATACGATACTATGCTGGCACATTATGTAATAGAGCCTGAAGGTAAGCGCAGTATGGATATGTTAAGTGAAAAGTACCTGAGCTACCAACCTGTGTCGATAGAAACATTAATAGGCAAAAAAGGTAAGGGGCAAAAAAGCATGAAAGACGTACCTGTTGAAGAGGTATCTGAATATGCAGCCGAAGATGCAGATGTGACCTTTCAACTTAAAAATGCGCTAGACCCTTTACTGGATAAAAATGAGGTGCGCGAAGTTTTTTATGAAGTAGAAAACAGTTTAGTACCTGTACTGCTGGATATGGAATATGAAGGAGTGGGGCTTGATACTAACTTCTTAGAAAATTACTCTGCTACACTTCAGGATGAAATTATACAAGCCGAAGAAAGCGTGTATAAACAAGCCGGGGTAAGGTTTAAACTATCATCTCCGAAACAATTGGGAGAAGTTCTTTTTGATAAAATGAAACTGGATGAAAAGGCTAAGAAAACAAAGTCCGGCCAGTACGCTACCAGCGAAGATGTGTTACAAAGACTACGCGACAAACATCAGATAGTGGACGACATTCTTGTCTTTCGAGAATTGAGCAAGTTGAAAAGTACGTATGTAGATGCACTACCAACTATGATCAACCCGCGGACGGGAAGAATACATACTAACTTCAACCAGGCTATTGCTGTAACAGGTCGGTTGAGCAGCATCAACCCGAACCTGCAAAACATACCAATTAAAACTGATCGTGGACGAGAAGTAAGAAAAGCTTTTGTACCACGCGAAAAAGGGTGGGTATTACTATCTGCCGACTATTCACAAATTGAGCTACGCATTGTTGCGGCTATCAGCGAAGATCCGGCTATGATGCAAGCCTTTATAGATAACAAAGACATACACACTGCAACCGCGGCTAAAGTATATGGTGTGGCAGAAGCAGATGTTACAAAAGAAATGCGCCGTGCTGCCAAAGCTGTAAACTTTGGTATTATTTACGGACAAACAGCATTTGGTTTAGCAGGTTCTTTGGGCATCAGCAGAACAGAAGCCCGAGAGATCATAGAAAACTATCTGAAAGAATACTCGGGCATTAAAAACTACATGGATGATACCGTACAGTTTGCTCAACAGCATGGTTATGTACGAACACTAAAAGGCAGAAGAAGATACCTGAGAGACATTAGCTCGTCTAACCAAACAGTACGCGGATACGCTGAGCGAAATGCCATCAACTCGCCCATACAAGGTTCGGCTGCTGATATGATAAAGCTAGCTATGATAAAAGTGCATGATGAGCTGAAGAAGTCTTCTTTAAAATCCAGAATGATATTGCAGGTACATGATGAATTGGTATTTGATGTACCTCAAGACGAAGTGGAACAGTTAAAACAATTAGTTGTAGAAAATATGGAAGCGGCTATGCCACTACCACATAATGTTCCTGTAATTGCAGAGGCCGGTTTTGGTAAAAACTGGTTAGAGGCACACTAGTTTTGTTGTGCTTTTAACGGGTGTCTCGACTCCCATGCCCCTTCTTTATCAGAAGTATTAGCTTGAGTGCGCATAACCCTATCTCTTATTAATTTGTTGCGCACATAAAGAAAAGTAGAAAGGTATTTAGGCTTACAACCCAAACGTGCTTTTGCGTCCAATGCAGTACGACCTAAAATAAGCTTCGGTTTCTTATACCGAATAGCCTGCTCTATGCTAAAGAACAGTATGTTGAAATACAGATTCAACTGGTAGTTCTTCTCGTACTCAAAACCTATGTAAAACATATCAAAAGCATCCGGCAAAATCCACGCACTGAAAAAACCAATAAGGTTCTCCTCCTCATATATACCCCACACTTTCAATTGATCGTCGTAGTTCTTTTTCAGCATCGGAATAAAGTCTACGCTTAACAAACCTATGCGTACTTGCTGATGCGCTGCAACCTGACCGTACAATTGAAAGATATCTTCTTTGTTTTCCTCAACATCTTCAACAGAAAGTTCTTTTACCTGTAATTGCTCCCACGGCTTACGCACCTTTCTGAAACGCTGTGCGTATTTATGTTTCAATGCTTTTTCATAATCATGAATATCGTTCCATGTCGGGTCAACATTCATTTCCATGCTTATATCGTTGCGCAATTGCAAATACTTTGGCGCAAAATTCCTGAAGTACTTCGATAACTTTTCGGGCATATCCTTTAGCAGCACAGCACTTGTACAACTCACCTGCATAGCCTTATCTATTGCCAGCTTATAAAAAGTATATTCTTCAAAACCATCCAGTTGTCCATTACAATATACAGAGCGTACATCGTGCCGAAAAAGATGCCCACCCACCAACAGTTTAGGTTGCGCTATAGTTGCATAACCTCTCCATGCAAAATGCTGTAATGGAGATACTAATTTTTTATTGACATGCTCTGTACCAAGCTTGAGTATTTGAAAAGCAGTTGCTATCTGTACCTCATCACCCTTAACACACATTACATACAAAAATGAAATGTTACTTAAACCCGACTGTTCTGTAACTGCTAAATTTTGGCTATGTAAAAAGTGGTTCTCCGGCACTAAGGCATCCCATATATCCGGCAGGTCTTTACTATGTGTAAAGTATTGTACCGTTACCTCAGTATTTTTTCTTTTACAGTGTTTCAAGCCAATTGCTTTTCCATAAATACATGCGGTATACCAACTTCTGTAAACACATCGCCGATTTGTTTATAGACGAGCTTTTCGTAAAAACCTTTCGCTACCATCCTGGCATGTAATACTATTTTGCTATAGCCATTCTCAACTGTGTATGTTTCTGCATAAGCTACCAGCTTACGGCCTACCTGTTTACCCTGTACTGCTTTAGAAACAGCCATTTGTCTAAGCTGAAATGTGTTTTCAGATTTAGGAGTCAAAATCAAACAGGCTACAAGTTCACCACCATTAAATGCCGTGAGAATATGGTCATTTACTTCGTTGCTTAGATCTTCATCATGCAACGACAATCCAATTGGTTTGCGCAATATTTCTTCACGCAAGTCGAAAACCTGTTGGTATTCTTTATCGGTGGTTAGTACTCTTTTAAATGTTAGTGACTGCATGAACAACTAGTCCAATGTTATTTCAGCAATGATGTTACTCTTGATAACAAATTGCTTTACAGATGGTTTGCTTCCCGGAATTTCAGGTGTTTTGTTATAGCCCACTTTGTATCTGCCTGGCTGTATCAAAAACTCTTGTTGTAAAATGTTACCTGTTACATTCATAGGCTTAAACTGCTTGTATCTTTCGCCCAGCTGATATACAAAGCCCGTTATCTTATAACCATTAGGGTTAATGATCTTTACTTTACCCGGCTCATCAATACCTAAGGCCATTACCTTTCCCATTTCAAGATCTATGTTTCTTACCTCTATCGGGTTGGTATTGATCTCTATATGATAGTTATCAGGCTCGTACTCTAGTTTATCTGTGCAAAACTGTTTGGTAACCGCATTGCGCTTCAACGTTTTATTTACCCTTGCAGCAAACTCTTTTACAGGACGGCCTTTATTACCAATGTAGTAGAACGACAGTGACGCACTGTGTACAGTGAATTTCAGTTTATTTTTTTGATCGGCCTTAATCTCTACGTTTCTTACAAAATAATTGTCTGCACCTGTAATAGTAAAGTCGAATACACCAACCGGGATATTCTCCTGTGGCCTTGGGTTACCATATACATCTACCGTTCTGTTAAACTTGTACACAGGTTTTCCTGTTTGTCTGTCCAGCAAAACAACTTCGGGTGCAGTTTGATAATACTTGCCTTTACCGTCCCAGAAGAATAACTCAAGTGTTGTTTTTTCTGCTTCTTCTCGCGTTACTGTTGCCTCTACTTTTTTAGGTGCTGCAGGCGTATTACGTACAACAGGTGTAGTGCTTACCTTGTTCGTTGCCATTGGTTTGTATACAGGCTGTGTAGGTCGTTTGGGTGGCGGTGGCGGTACTTCTTCAAATACCATCGGTACGTATTTAGGAACGTCAACCTTACGTAAAGAACGTGTTACATACATCTGTGGCAATAACCTTCTTCTTGCAGTGCCCATAGCAGGCAAAGGCATTTTTTCTCTCTGCTGTTTCTCCTCAACAACTATACTTGATTTTTTTACCGGGTCCGGTACTGGAGGTTTCGGTTCTTTTTTCTGTACAGGTGGGGGAGTAGGCTTAGGCTCTTCCTTAACTACCGGCGGTGTATATGCCGGAGCTTTAGCTACTACAAGTTTTGGTTCAGCTTTTATTACAGGCTTATCTATCTGCTTTACCGTAGAGGTTTGTATAAATGTTCTTTTATAGGCAGAAACTATTTTTCCTACTACGGGTTCTATCTTTTCAGGTTTGTCTACCAATAAATAATCTCCCAGACATTTGTATTGTTGTCTTAGGGGTGCATAATCTACCAGGCTCAAGATGTACGGCTTAAAGTCTATCTTTTTATTAAGCAACTGCTCTACAACAGCACATATGTTACCATCACAGCTTTCGCCACCATCAGTTATTAGTATCAGGCTGTATTTGTTCTCATCCAAACGTAGTAAATCTTTTTCGGCTGCTTGTTGCAAAGAATAGGCAATAGGCGAAACGCCCAGCGGGTTAAGCGCTGCTAACCTCAGCATCATTTGAGAATAGTTGTCTTTACTAAACTGCACTTCCAGCTTGGTATCAAAACAGTTATTATCTACCGTAGGGTGCTGATGGCCATATACCCGCAACGCGAACTCTACATTCGGGTTTACTGCATATACACTGTCCATCAATCGGTCTACAATACGGGCTGCTGCTTCGAAACGTATATCATTAGCGGTCCATTGCTTGATCATACTGGACGAACCATCCAACAAAATGAGGATACGTGGTTTTTTCGCCTTGTAATTTTGAGCATAACTCTGGCTACTGAAACAAAATAGTACTGCAAATATGATATATGTAAAAAAACGCATTCTGTTATCGGACTATCTACAAACCTACGGTAAAACATTGAGGAATGCTGTATACAAAGCGTTAATAAGCAGGGCATCTAGGGGCTGGTGTGCATATATAACGGACATAATCGGGAAATATTATATGTGACGTTAAAAATGTCGGCATAAAGTATCCCGATATGCTTATCCGTCTTAAAATGACTAAATTTGCGAACTATTTTTAGTCTATGTCGGTTTCTACACAAACAGTTGAAGAGGTAGTCATCAAATTTGCAGGTGACAGTGGTGATGGTATGCAACTTACAGGTACGCAGTTTACCAATAATACTGCCCTTTCTGGCAGTGATCTTTCTACATTTCCGGATTTCCCGGCCGAGATACGTGCCCCGCAGGGTACTGTACCCGGCGTTAGTGGTTTCCAGTTGCGTTTTTCCAGTAACGAGATCTACACCCCCGGGGATAGCTGCGATGTGTTGGTAGCTATGAATGCTGCTGCGTTGAAAGTAAATATTGGCAGCTTAAAACAAGGCGGTATTGTTATTGTAAATACTGACGGGTTTGATGCCAAAAACCTGAGACTGGCGAACTACGCTGATGATGTTAACCCGCTGGAAGATGATAGCTTGCAGGGGTATCAGGTATATAAAATAGATATTACCAAACTTACCCGCGAAGCATTAAAAGAAATAAAACTAGGTACTAAAGAGAAAGACCGCTCGAAAAACATGTTTGTGCTGGGCTTTCTGTATTGGCTGTATAACAGAGATATGGAAAGCACCATTACTTTCTTAAACGAAAAGTTCGGAAAGAAAGAAGACATACTGGAAAGTAATATAACGGCACTAAAAGCAGGTTATAACTACGGCGATACAATTGAGGCATTCACTACTCGCTATAAAGTAGACAAAGCAAAACTACCAGCTGGTAACTACAGGAGCATTACAGGAAATACTGCATTGGCTTATGGTATTATTGCAGCCGGCGAAACATCGGGCTTGCCTATATTTTTAGGTACATACCCTATTACACCGGCATCCGACATTTTACACGAGCTGGCCAGACACAAGAATTTTGGTATACGCACCTTTCAGGCAGAAGATGAGATTGCAGGTGTAACTGCTGCCATTGGTGCCTCTTACGGAGGTAGCCTTGGTGTAACAACCTCTTCGGGACCAGGAATTGCTTTAAAAACAGAAGCAATAGGCTTAGCTGTAATGCTGGAGATACCTTTACTAATAGTCAATATACAGCGTGGAGGGCCATCAACAGGTTTACCAACTAAAACAGAGCAAAGCGACTTGCTGCAAGCATATTATGGTCGTAACGGGGAGTGCCCTATGCCAGTTGTTGCTGCGGCAACGCCGGGTGACTGCTTTGATGCTGTGTACGAAGCTTCGCGCATATCGGTACAACACATGACACCTGTTATGTTCCTGAGCGACGGATATATTGCCAATGGCGCAGAGCCTTGGCGCTACCCTCAATCGAAAGACCTGAAACCTATTGAAGTAAAATTCAAAGAAGGCTTGTCCTCTGACGAGGCAGACTTTTTACCATACTTAAGAGATGAAAAGCTGGTACGCCAATGGGCAGTACCTGGTACACCCGGACTAGAACACCGCATTGGTGGTTTGGAAAAAGAAGATGTAACAGGTAACGTGTCTTACGATCCGGAGAATCACCAGCACATGGTAAAAGTACGCCAGCAGAAAATAGATCTAATAGCAGATTACATTCCTTTACAAGAGCTGGATAGCGGCCCTGAAAAAGGTGATGTGTTGGTATTAGGCTGGGGCTCTACCTACGGTGCTATTAAAAGTGCTGTGAGGGATCTGCAGGCAGATGACAAATCTGTTGCACATGCTCACCTTCGTTATCTGCGTCCTTTCCCTAAAAATCTGGGCGAGGTATTGAACAACTATAAAACAGTACTTATTCCGGAGATCAATAACGGTCAGCTGATCAAGATCATCCGCGATGAGTTTCTGATAGATGCGAAAGGCTACAACAAAATTAAGGGTGTGCCAATTACACGTAGAGAGTTGATCAACGCAGTTGAAGAATTACTCTAACCGCGCTCAAACAATAACTGTATTTTGCTGTTATTGTAGTTGATGTCGAAAAACATATCCATTTTCTGGTTTCGTAGAGATCTGCGATTGCATGATAATGCAGGGTTATACCGTGCGTTAAGATCCGGTAATGCAGTTGTACCAATCTTTATTTTCGATACGAATATTCTGGACGATCTGTCTGAGAAAAAAGACAAACGCATACAGTTCATACACGACAGCTTAAGTAAACTACAGGATGAACTAACAGCCATCGGTAGCACATTACATGTTTTGCACGGCACTCCCGAAGCCAGCTTTAAAAAGCTGACAGATCTTTACAACATATCTGCAGTATATACCAATCATGATTATGAACCTTATGCCAAAGAAAGAGATGCCGAGATTGCAGCATTTCTAAAAGAAAAAGGCATCAGCTTTCGTAGTTATAAAGACCAGGTAATATTCGAGAAAGACGAAGTGCTTAAAGACGACGGCACACCCTATACAGTTTACACACCTTACAGTAAAAAATGGAAAGTCAAACTCAATGACTTTTATAAAAAAGCTTACCCTACCGAAAAATACTTTGACAATTTTTATCGACAAGATGCCATTACCTTACAAACCGTAGAGGATATTGGTTTTGAAACCACAACCTATGATGTTGTTGAGCCTGAACTAGATGAGAAAGTTGCAAAGGACTATCACAAAACTCGAGATATACCATCTATAAATGGAACTACCCGTTTAAGTGTACACCTACGCTTTGGCACAATAAGCATCAGAAAGCTGGTGAACAATGTCGGTAACGAAAAGCTATTGAACGAACTTATTTGGCGAGATTTTTACCAGATGATCTTATGGCACTTTCCACAAGTAGTACAGCAGTCTTTTAAAGAGCAGTATGATAATATTGAATGGCGGAATAATGAAGAGGAGTTTAAACTATGGTGTACCGGTAAAACAGGATACCCTATTGTAGATGCCGGTATGCGCGAGCTGAATGAAACGGGCTACATGCACAATCGTGTACGGATGATTGTGGCCAGCTTTTTAAGCAAACACCTGCTGATAGACTGGCGATGGGGAGAAGCATACTTTGCTGAAAAGCTTTTAGATTTCGACTTGGCATCTAACAATGGCGGTTGGCAGTGGGCAGCCGGTAGTGGTTGCGATGCTGCCCCATACTTCAGGGTATTTAACCCTTACCTGCAAACCAAAAAGTTCGATCCGGATTTGAAATACATCAGAAAATGGGTACCCGAATTAGATGAATTCTCTTATCCGCAACCAATAGTAGATCACAGCTTTGCTCGTGAACGATGTTTAGCTACCTACAAAGCAGCCCTTAAAGACAGTATGAAACCTGCCAGATAGCTTATCTGATTAGTATAACATCTCCTTTGTGCTCCTGTATACTACCATCGCTACAAGTATATTTAATATAGTAGTTGTAGGTACCTATGTCTTGCGGCACTCCATTTAATGTTCCATCCCACCCCTTGTTTGAGTTATTACTTTCAAAAACTGTAATACCCCAACGGTTGACAACAATAAACTTGATGATACTTTGATGTCCTGCAGTGATACCTTTAAACACATCATTTTTACCATCGTTATTAGGCGTAAAGCTGGTAGGGAAGTAAACTTTACAACAAGGCTCTGCTGTTACAAAAACACTGTCTTTTGTTGTACAACTCCATGCGTCTTTTACATCAAGATATATAAATGCAGGTTGAGCTATCCTTGCCGTAATATTAAATGCATCATTTGAAAGTAACTCATTTGCACTTGTCCATAAGTATGTATAATCAGCATTTTCAGTTGCTACTATTTGTATGGTATCATTGATACAAATATCTCCGACATTAATCGCATCTATAGATACTATCGGTTGTGCGTGTACACTTACAGTTTGGCTATCAATATCACTAGCACATCCTTCAGCAGAAACTACCTTTAATGTTATCGTCTTATTCCCTTCGCTATTCCAGTTAACGGTATAGTTGTTATTTGTACTACTATCTGTAATACCATTAGACAGTTTCCATACATAAGTCGCGCCGTTAATGTTGTTTGCAGCTAACGTCATTTCTTCGCCCATACAAATATCATTTGCACTTGTTGTGAACGATGCTGTCGGTTGCGGATATACCATAACGTATTGGCTGTCTCCCTCCACGCAATTCAGGTTAGTAACACTTAGTTTTACCAACTTCAAGCCGGCACTGTTCCATTGTACAGTATAAGGCCCTATACCTGCACCAGACAATACGTTACCTCCATTATAGTCCCATATATAGTTAGCACCGGTAATGTTACTACTTACATTCAATACTGTACTATCGTAAATACAAATACTATCCTTACTTGCCGTAATCGTTGCTTTACTATTTGGCACAACGGCAACAGATACTTTTGTTTTTTCACTCTCACAGCCAAAGCTGTTAGTTTGTGTAACGTACCAATTGAAGCTGCCTGTTGTATTTGTAGCCGGTGTTGGTGCAGTTGATGATGACGGACCACCTATTAGTTGTATATACCACATCAGATTAGTACCCATAGCGTTTAACTGTGTTGCTGTTTCATTCTGGCAATAAGTAAATATGTTTGGAGTAGCAACTGGTAGTGCCGGTGTCGGATGGATTGTCACTGTAATTTTTGTTCTCGGGCTTTCACAACCATTTACCGTTTGGCTTACATAGTAGTCTGTAACTCCCGCAACTGTTGTCGGTGGTACTATTGGTGTGACACTGCCTGTTCCTCCTGTTGGTACGGTATACCATAAAAGGTTTTGTCCGGTTGCAGTCAATGCCGTAGCCGTATCGTCCTGACAATAAAACCAGAAAGCCGTAGCTGTAGGCGCGTTTGGTATAGTATTTACCGTAACTACTGTTGTACCTGTTGCAGAGACACAACCATTTATACTTGCTGTAACATTATAGCTGCCGGATATTGCAGGAACAACATTTCCTATTCCCGTATTTTGGTTAGTATCGTTAAACGAGTTTGGACCACTCCATTGGTATTTAGCATTAGCAATAGTTGATGCTGTAAGTATCAAACTATCTCCTGTACACAACGGACCATTATTATTAACGGTCGGGGTAGGCGGTGTCGGATAAACAGTTACTACTGTAGTGTCAGGAGCCGAGGTACAATTATTTCTGGTAGCTATTAAATAGTAATTACCACTTTGTGCAGGCACCGCATTAGTGATGGTTGGGTTTTGCAAGTTTGATGTGAAGCTAGCCGGCCCTGTCCAACTCCAGGTAACACCACTCATATTTGATTGACCAAATAAAGTAATAGTACCTCCCTGACATATTGGTGTACCATTCGATGCCGTTACCGTCGGTGCATTCGGATCTGACAACACAATAGGCCCCACCTTGTTAGAAACACAACTTACTATAGTTACGGTTATTTCATCGTAAGTGCCGGCACCCAACCCTGTTATTGTAACAGTTCCCGAACCGTTACCAACTACATTTACCGGTGTTTGAGTAACACCATTCTTTTTATAGTTCACAACATAGCTGGTACCATTAGTCATACCTGATAATGTAATACTACCCTGTGTACCACTACAAGTAGTTGGATTGCTGTATGTTGCTCCTGTGATACTTGGTATAGGGTAAACATTTACTTGTGTAGAATCTTTTTCTGATACGCAACCATTCATAGTAGTAAACACATAATACCAACCTGAAACAGAAGGTGTAACATTTAGTATAGATGTATTCTGATTGGTATCGCTGAAGGAGTTAGGGCCACTCCATGTATATGATGCCCCGCTAACAGTTGTTGCTGTTAGAGATAAACTATCTCCATTACACAGTGGGCTATTATTCCCTGCATTGGGTACTGTTGGGTTTGGCTTAACTAAAACTGTTGTACTATCAGGATCGGAAGTACAGTTGTTTAACACCGCAGTTAATATATATACGCCGGATTGTACGGGGTATGCCGTATTAACTACAGGGTTTTGTGTGTTGGAGTAATAACTGTTCGGGCCCGTCCATGTCCACGCAACACCGGTACTATCACTTTGTCCGAATAACTTCAATGTATCTCCTTCACATATTGGTGTGTTATTATTAGCCGTTACAACAGGTGCATTCGGGTCATGTAATACAATCGGCGCTGTAGTATCAGAAACACAACTATTCCTTGTAACCGTTATCTGTGTATACATACCTGCAGAAAGGTTACTTAAGCTTAATACGCCAGTATTGTTTGTAGTGATGAACTGTGCAGTTTGTGCAGTACCATTCTTTTTATAGTTGACAATATAAGTTTCGTTGTTTCTTAAACCATGTATTTGTATGCCGCCTTCTATACCTGTACAGGTAGTTGGGTGGTTGTATGTCACACTATCAAATGTTGGTATTTCATTTACTTGTACCGAAATACTAGCGGTTGATGACTGACAGCCCTGAACAGTAGTGTATACAAAATATACACCTGTAACCGAAGTATCTGCATTATTGATCACAGGGTTTTGTAATGTATCTGCAAATCCGTTTGGCCCCGACCAGTGATAGCCCGCCCCTACAAAAGAGTTGGCAGTTAGCGTTAATGTACTACCTGCGCATATGGGGCTGTTACTACCAACAACAGGTGTTAATGGTTTAGGCACCACGTTAACCAACACTGTGTCCTGTAGCGATGTACAATTATTTTTTGTAGCTGTTACAACATATATACCTGCATCTGTAGTATCTGCACCATATATAACGGGATTCTGCAGGGTAGAGGTAAAGCCAACCGGCCCACCCCAGCTCCATGTAACATTAGACGAGTCTGCAGTAGTAGTAAACACAATACTATCTCCTTCGCAAACAGGGTTGTTGCTTATTGCTGTGATTTCCGGCGCGTTTGGATCCAGCATTTTTACCACATTAGATAATGCTGTAGTACAATTGTATATTGTAAAACTAATGCTGTGATATATACCATTATCCAAACCATCTATAACCACCTTACCATTAGCATCACCTGTTTTTGAAATTACAGTTTGCGGATTTGAACCATACACATATGCAACGGAGTATGTAGAACCCGGGACTAAGCCTTTAAAAACTATCTTACCATCTGTACCACCACATGTTGTAACATGATAGAAGGTATCCAACACCACAGCCGGAGCGTTGGGATCATGCAATTCAAACAACGGTAACAAGTTTGATGAACAACCATTATTACCTGATGTTACCCTCATAGAGTCGTAGTTGCCTTGAGTAAGGTTACTCAAAGTCAAAGAACCGGTACTATTCGTAATCTTTACGATCGGAGTTTGAGCAACACCGTTCTTCGTGTAATTAATGGTGTATGTAGTATTGATATCTAAACCGCCTAGTGTTATAAAACCATCTGAACCACCACAAGTAGTAGGGTGCCCGATTGTAAATCCGCCAATTTGAGGTGCCGGCAACGGATTAACTACAACAGTAGTTGTATCAGGTTCTGACACACATCCGTTTACCGTAGCAATAACAATGTACTTACCCGAATACGATGTGTCTACATTTGATAATACAGGTGTACGCGATGTATCTGTAAATCCTTTCGGACCAGCCCAGGAATAAGTAGATCCTGCAATACTCAATGCTTCCAGGTATAATTTATTACCTGTACATAAAGGACCATTATTAATCGCATAAGGAGTATCGGGCGTAGGGTGTACTGTTACAAAAGTAGTATCCGGCTCAGAGGTACAATTATGTTTTGTTGCGGTTAAAACATAATTACCTGTTAGTGCAGGTTGTGCATTGTTGAACATTACATTTTGTGAAGTTGCCGTAAATGAGTTTGGTCCTGTCCAGTTCCATACTACTCCTGTACTATCACTACTACCGTTTAGTTGTGCTGTAGCATCTTCGCAAACAGGTGTATTATTAGTTGCATTTACTGCTGGTGCAGCCGGGTTTTCGATTACTATCGGCGCTAACGTATCAGAAGGGCATCCGTTTATTGTTGCATCTATCTGCGAATAGATCGCCGCGTTTAAACCGGACATTACCACTTCTCCCGATGTGTTAGCAGATAAAGTCAGCGGAGTTTGCGCTACTCCATTTTTCTTGTAATTAATTGTATAAAGACTACCATTGTCTAACCCTTGTAATGTAATACTACCATCGCTACCACCACAGGTAGTTGGGTTTACAGCAATGCTGTTTGTAATAGCCGGGGTTTTATTCACTACTACACTTGTTGTTGTAGGTGCAGAAACGCAACCGTCTACAGTAGCTATAACCTGATATGTGCCTGTTGCTGCAGTAGTTACATTATTAACCGACGGGTTTCTTTGCGATGAAACAAAGTTGTTAGGGCCAATCCAAGAGTAAGTAGCATTGGTTATTGTATCAGCCATCAACAATAATATATTACCTGAACATACAGGTGTATTGCTACCAGCTATTGGTGTAACAGGTGTTGGCTTAACTAATACAATTGTT
Organism: Bacteroidia bacterium; assembly: GCA_030429205.1. Taxonomy (GTDB): domain Bacteria; phylum Bacteroidota; class Bacteroidia; order Chitinophagales; family Chitinophagaceae; genus UBA5543. The sequence continues at coordinate 704,660 of JAUICZ010000001.1, read as the reverse complement.
GTATCAGGCTCTGATGTACAGTTGTTTTTAGTAGCAGTAAGAATGTAACTTCCCGATTGTGCAGGCACTGCATTTGATAATATTTGTACCTGTTGATTTGATGTGAAACTATTAGGGCCGGTCCAACTCCAGGTTACACCTGTTGAGTCTGCCTGACCTGTCAATATAATATTGAATGTTTGACATATCGGGGTATTATTAGTAGCAGTAACTACAGGGGCATCAGGATCTGTTAATACAACAGATGTAATCGTATCTGATTGACAACCGTTCAATAAAACAGATATCCGGCTGTAAGTGCCCGCACCTAAATTAGTCATTACTACATCGCCTGATATGTTTGCAGCAATGTTCAATGATGTTTGCGGAACACCATTCTTCATATAATTAACCGTATAGGTTTCTGTATTTCTTAACCCTGTTAAGGTAATCGTACCCTCTGTACCCAAACATGTTGTTGGGTTGGTAAAACTTGATGAAGCTATTGAAGGTATGTGATGTACTACAACAGATGTAGTATCTCTTTCGCTTTCACAACCATTAACGGTTACATACACTATATAGTTACCACTGGCTACAGTATCTGCATTATTAATGATCGGGTTTTGCACTGTAGCTGTAAAACTATTAGGACCACTCCACGAATAATCTGCATTACTGATGGTTGATGAAGTTAAGAACAAACTACTACCAGCACATATCGGGCTGTTACTATTAGCAACAGGTGTGGCAGGTGTTGGTTTAACAAGCACGGTGGTCGTATCCGCAACAGATGTACAGTTATTCAACGTAGCTGTTAATGTATACACGCCAGACTGTGCAGGCACTGCGTTTGCTATAACAGGGTTTTGCTGTGAAGAAGTATATGTGTTAGGGCCACTCCAACTCCAAACAACTCCGGCAGAGTCTGCCTGTGCAAATAGCTTGATCGTATCGCTTTCACAAATTGGAGTATTATTAGTGGCAGTAACAACAGGTGCATTCGGATCTACTAACGTAACCGATGATGTAGTGTCTGACGAGCAACCATTGAGTGTTACATATATATTACTATAAGTACCTGCTCCTAAATTCGGTATGATCACATCTCCGGTAGTATTAGCCGCTATGTTAAGTGGTATTTGCGGCACTCCGTTTTTCAAATAAGTAATACCATATGTTTCTGTATTGCGCAGACCCTTTAATGTAATACTACCTTCTGTACCATTACAGGTAGTAGGGTTAACATGTGTTGTACTTGCAATGCTCGGTACATGATGAACGACAACAGATGTAGTATCTGCCTCTGAAACACAACCGTCTACAGTTACATATACCCAATAATCACCTGTGGCATTTGTATCGGCATTGTTTCTGCTTGGGTTTTGTGAGGTATCACTAAACCCATTAGGACCTGTCCAGGTATACGTTGCATTTGCTACAGTAGAAGCTGTAAACTGTAACAAGCTACCCTGACACAACGGACTATTACTATTCGCAATAGGTGTAGCAGGTGTCGGTTTCACTAATACCGTTGTTGTATCTGCAACTGAAGTACAATTGTTTAATGTAGCTGTTACAGTATATATACCTGAGTGTATCGGCAATGCATTATTAATAGAAGGGTTCTGTTGCGCAGACGTATAACTGTTTGGGCCAATCCAGCTCCAGATAACACCGGATGAATCTGCTGTTGCTGTAAACTGCACATTACCGTCTTGACAAATTGGTGTGTTGTTACTTGCTGTAACAACAGGCGCATTCGGATCTGATAATGTTATTGGTAGCGTAGTATCAGACGAACAGGCATTAAGTGTAACATATATTTGGTTGTAAGTACCTGCTCCCAAATTCGGTATTACCACTTCTCCTGATGAGTTAGCTGTTAAGTTCAATGGTATTTGAGGTGTACCATTTTTAAGGTAGCTCACACCATATGTTCCTGAATTGATCAGCCCTGTTAATGTTATACTACCATCTGTGCCGTTACAAGTAGTAGGGTGACTATAACTAGTACCTGCAATAGATGGTGTTTGATGAATAACGACTGTTGTAGTGTCAGGTTCTGAAATACAGTTATCAACTGCTACATAAACAATGTAGTTGCCAGCCATAGTTGTATCTGCAGAAAAACGAACAGGGTTCTGAACGGTATCGCTAAATCCATTAGGTCCGCTCCATGAATATGTTGCGCCGGAAATACTATTTGATGTTACAAATAATGTTACCCCTGAACATATAGGACTGTTACTACCTGCTGTTGGTGTAACAGGTGTCGGCTTCACTAATACCGTTGTTGTATCTGCAACTGAAGTACAATTGTTTAATGTAGCTGTTACAGTATATACACCTGAATGTATCGGCAACGCATTATTAATGGAAGGATTCTGTTGCGCAGACGTATAACTGTTCGGGCCAATCCAACTCCAGGTAACACCGGATGAATCTGCTGTTGCTGTAAACTGCACATTACCGTCTTGACAAATTGGTGTATTGTTACTTGCTGTGACAGCAGGCGCATTCGGATCAACCAAAGTAATACTACTTGTTGTATCCGAAGGACAGTTGTTTAACGCAACCTTTATTTCAGAATACACACCTGCAGTTAAAGAGGTTATCGTTAACGCTCCCGAACCATTCGATGTTATTGCTGTAGAGCTCTGGCTTGTACCATTCTTTTTATAACTGACATCGTAAGCAGTATTATTCAATAAACCAGTAAGTGTTATAGTACCCTCTGTACCTAAACAGGTTATTGGATGTGTAAAGCTGGTCGATGCAATTGAAGGAGTTTGATGAATAACTACTATTGCAGTATCAGGTTCTGAAATACAATTGGAAACTGTTACCTGAACAATATAATTGCCAGACATGGCAGTATCAGCAGAAAGACGAACAGGATTTTGTGCTGTATCATTAAAACCATTCGGCCCGCTCCATGAATATGTCGCACCCGAAATAGTATCTGATGTTATCAACAGATCATTTCCTGAACATACCGGGCTGTTGCTACCCGCTGTTGGGGTAGTTGGCGTTGGTGTAACAGTAGCTGTTGTTGTATCGGGTTCAGAAGTGCAGTTATTTTTGGTAGCGGTAAGAATATAATCACCGGACATAATCGGCAATGCACTCGCAACAACCGGATTCTGATCTGTTGAAGAAAAACTATTTGGCCCGGTCCAGCTCCAGGTAACACCAGATGAATCTGCAGATCCAAAGAGCTTTAGTGTATCACCCTGACAAATAGGTGTGTTATTATTTACATTGATAACCGGCGCTATCGGATCTGCAAGTACAAAGCTACCCGACGCATTAGATGTACATCCGTTTATAGTAACCGTTACTTCAGAATATGTTCCTGCAGTTAAGTTCGTCAACACTACATTACCTGAACCATCTGATGTTACAGACACCGGGATTTGGCTAACATTGTTCTTTTTATAATCAACACTATAAATTGTATTACTTAGTAAGCCTGCAAGTGTAATAGAACCTTCAGTACCCAAGCAGGTTATTGGGTGTGCAAATGAAGTACTTGATACAACAGGTGTACTATTCACCACTACATCAAGCGTATCAGTAGGTGAAGAACATCCGTTTACAGTTATGCGCAAATAATATTTACCAGCGTCGTTTGTGTCTATCCTGGTAATGGTCGGACTTTTGCCTGTTGAAGAAAAACCATTAGGTCCTCCCCAAAAATAATCGGCACCAATTACTGATGCAGTTGTTAAGTTCAGATCACTACCCGAACATACCGGAGTATTACCATTAGCTGTTGGTTGTGCAGGTATCGGGAAGATTACAGCAAGTACCGAATCTACAGAAGAGGTACAATTATTTTTTGCGGCCGTTAAATAATACCAACCACTGTCTAACAAAGTAGTTGTATTCAATACCGGATTTTGATTATTAGATGTAAAACTGTTCGGGCCTGTCCAGCTCCAGGTAACACCTGTCGAGTCTGCCGATCCAAATAGTTTCAATGTATCACCATTACAAATAGGGGTGTTGCTGTTTAAAGAAACAACCGGCGCATCAGGGTCGTTGATAACGATTGGACCTAAGTAATTCGATACACAGTTGATTATTGTAACATTGATGCTATCATACGTAGCTGCTGCTAAATTGGATATAGTGATCTTTCCGTCACCCGTCGAATTCAACATTTGCGGTGTTTGTGCAACACCATTCTTATTATAGTTTACTGTGTAAGTAGCAGAATTTTGCAACCCTTTTATTGTAATAGAACCATTACTACCTAAACAGGTAGTCGTGTTCACTGTAGTATCAATTGAGATGTTTGGTGCTGCAGGATCTGACAATACTAAAGTTGGCAAAGCATCAGACGTACATCCTATCGGAGAGGTAACTGTCATGTCAGTATAACTTCCCGCACTTAAACTATCAATAGTAATCTTTCCTGTTCCGTCAGTAGTAATTGTATCAGGCGGTAATGAAACACCATCCCTTTTTACGTTCACTATATATACCGTGCTTGTATCCAAACCTGTAAGAATGATCTTACCATCACCTCCACCACATGTTGTTGTATTCACAACCGTTGATGAAGAAATTATTGGTGTAGGTAATGCACTGATGGTTGCTGTTGTAGAACTTGGTGCAGAAGCACAACCATTCACTGTAGCAATTACTGTGTAAATACCATTTTTTGAAGTATCGGCATTACTGATGGCAGGGTTTTGTGTGCTTGATGTAAAACTGTTCGGGCCTATCCAGCTATAGGTAGCCCCGCTAACGGTATCGGCAAAAAGCATCAATGTGTTGTCAGTACAAATAGGGGTGTTGTTAGTAGCCGTTGGGGTATCAGGTATCGCATATATGGACACTACTGTTGAATCACCTTCGGAGCCACAACCATTTTGTGTAACCGTTAAAACATATGTACCCGACATGGCAGGCGTAACATTTGTTACTACAGGGTTTTGTGCGCTTGATGTAAAACTGCTTGGGCCACTCCAACTATAGGTAGCTCCACTAACAGTTGATGAAGTCAACAATAATGTATCACCATCACATAAAGGAGTGTTGCTATTCGCCGCAGGTTTCGACGGTGTTTCTATAACTGATACATGAGTTGTATCGGTTGCTGATTGACAGCCATTTACTTTAACGTATACTAAGTAATCTCCTGAATCTATTAATTGTACGCTGGTTACTACAGGATTCTGTACCGTATCTGTAAAAGAGTTCGGACCGCTCCAGTAATAATCTGCTCCTGATATTGTACTGCAAGACAGCACAATACTATCACCACTACATACCGGTGTATTGCTATTGGCGACCGGCAGTATTGGTGTTGGATAAACAACTACTAAAACAGAGTCCGTATCTGAAGCACAGTTATTTTTACTAGCAGTTAAGTAATACATACCACTATCTGCAACAACAGCATTTGTTTTAGCAGGATTCTGTGCACTGGAAGAGAAACCATTTGGTCCTGTCCAGCTCCATGTAACACCTGTAGAATCTGCACTACTTGTCAATAGTATAGTATCGCCCTGGCAAACAGGAGTATTACTGCTTACTGATATTACCGGCGCAATCGGGTCTAACAACACAACCATATTTGCTGTATCTGACTCACAGCCGTTGGCAGCAACTGTAAATTCAGAATAAGTACCGGCAGTCAGGTTGGTAATAGTTACTTCTCCTGAACCATTTGACGTTTTTGCTGATGGTGTTTGTGCAACTCCATTCTTTTTATAATTAACTGTATAGGTAGTACTATTCGATAGTCCTGTTAATTTAATGGTCCCGTTATTTCCGCTACAAGTAGTTGGGTTCGTAGCTATCGCAGTATCTATTGAAGGGATAACATATACAGATACATTTGCAGTATCTGTTAACGACGAACAACCATTGGCGGCAGTAGTATATATTGTATAAGCACCTGATGCAATAGTACCTGCATTGAGTATTACAGGATTTTGTGCCGTATCTGCAAAACTGTTAGGCCCGGCCCATGTATAAGTAGCGCCCGATGCGGTTGGGGTAAACAACTTTAAGGTATCTCCGACACATAACGGACTGTTACTGGTGGCAACAGGAGTATCCGGTGCAGGTTTTATTTCTACACTAATACTATCCGGGTTAGAGAAGCATCCTCCTCTGGTAGATCTAAGTACATAATATCCACTATCCAATGATGTTGGTATAGATATCACAGGGTTTTGCAGGTTAGAAGAGAACCCATTTGGTCCTGTCCAATAGTATGAGTGCCCGGTTGTTGGCACAGCTGTTGAGTACAGTTTAAGACTATCGTATTCACAAACTGGTGCATTGCTGGTGGCTGTTAATGTATCAAACCTTATATCTGCAACACCAACCGAAACAGTGTCTTTATTCTTACTGCAATATTGTACAGAGCTATTACTTACCACATACTGTGTAGTGGTTGTAGGGCTTGCATATGGCTGCTTACAGGTAGTACAACTTAATGTTGTAATAGGGCTACCTCCTGATATTACAGACCATGTAAAGCTGGACCCTCCTACGGCTGTTAGCTGTACAGAGTCACCATAACATATTGAAGTATCCTTAACAATGTCTGTTATCGGCCAAATGTATATGGGCAATACAAATGTCTGCCCAATAATAACACCCGGAGATTTACAGCTTGAATCTTTTACCGTAACAGTAAATACACGCAACCCGGTATCTAACGTTCCTGGTGTCCACGACAAACAACCTCGAATGGAGTCAGATTGTTGTCCGGTATAATTAACTGTTGAGTTAGGTGCTGCCGCATTGTGGTTATCCGACGCTATCAGCAGTGCTGATGTATCTGATGACTTCAGATCAAAACAAAACGTCATCCCCACTCCTGCACAGGCCTCTACCCGCCCATTGACGTAAGTACCTCCTATAATTGTATTGCTGATAGTGGTAACTGTTGGTGTAGGCACATTACAGTTGATCACCTGTACCTGTATATCTCTGATTACGCTACCTATCCATACACCATTTCTATATTCGTTTATCTTGATACTCATTGTAGCAGACCCGAGAGACGAAGGCGTAAAAGTCATTTGCCCGTTAGAAGAATCGATACTAAATGTGCCGTTCGTTTGAATAGGGTTGTTGGTCAGGTTATAAGCAGGAGAGTCTGTTTCAAACGGTATAATGGTTGTAGTTGCAGGGCAGTTACCTGTAGTATGTAATGGCCTTGCCATCTCAAACCTCAAAGAGTCAGAGTTAGGGTCTACACCACCATTGTTATATGTGTATGGTTTGTTGATACATACAGATGGTACAGGCTTTACAGAAAAATAAGGAGAAGAGTTACCCTGTGCAACAAGGTTGTTCAACTGGGCTTCGGCATATAACTGTCTGCTGCCCGCGTTCACCAGGTTACCACTTGGGTTACGGTTACCAATGTTTACACTAAACTTCCACAAACCACATTTTCCCGGCAAAGATACGGTATTGGTATACCACCACTCCTGATAACTGGGTACAGCCGAAGTTGTACTGGTACACCTGGTACCAACACCGGGACAACCATTACTAACCGGAGAACCGTTATTGCTGCTATCCGGCAGCTTAGTCATTTTATATAAAAATACATTCCCACTAACAGAGTTACAGGTATCACTATAACACAATAGTACAGATGTTCCCGGTGCAGCGGCACCTGAACAGTCTCTGTAAAACTTAAAATATATTCTATATGTTGAATCACTTACCCATTCGTAAGAAATCTCTCCGCCTGCAGCATGAGTTGCCTGAGATTGTTTGGGTAATAATGTCCAAATTATCAGGACAAGTACTGCGTATAAAAAATGTTTCTGCACCTTAGAGTAAAATTCTGCTCAGTTACACGTATTGTTTTCAAAACCAATTAAATATGATGACGTGTTTATATATAAACTTCTAGTTGTTAGCCTGAGGGGGTAACCATTAAAGATAGCATAAATATGTATTGTGTACATACATTACACCGTGTTTTTATGATTATCGGGGAATTAAAATTTTTTAAGGTTTGGTTTTGTCATTTTTGGGCGCAAATACCTGACTTTTATGCGTTTTCAACCGTCTGTTTAGGTGTAAATCCCTTATATTTACTAATACGTTGCTAAACATATATTATTCATGAATATAAGACGCCTGATATTATATATCAGTTTTTTTGTCCCTTTTTGTGTGCACGCTCATTCCGGCCACTATGCCCCAATAGAGTTTGTGAAAAATAACGGACAATGGGACGGTTCTTTCGAATACAAGGTTAAAACATACACAGGAGATATATATCTGGAGACCAATGCTATCAATATTGTTTTAGGCCATAACGACAATATAGAGCTAATTAGAAAGCATAAGGCAGGGCCAAACACAAAAAAGACATTACGATATCATAGATACAGAATGCTATTTACAGGCGCTAACACTTCTGTAAAAATATCAGGCACTAAAGAGCAGAAACACTATTATAACTACTTTATAGGCAACGACTCTACTAAATGGAAAACCAATATACACCCTAACCTTGCTGTAGATTATAATGGCCTATACGACGGTATTGACTTACACATAGCATCTGCAAACGGCAAGCTTAAATATGATTTTATTATTCAGCCAAATGCTGATCCTGATAAGATACAGATAGAATACGACGGCATTGACCAACTAAAAACAAAAAAAGGCAATCTGTTGATCGCTACGTCTGTAGGAGAAGTAGAAGAGCTTGCTCCATACGCTTTTCAATACATAGACGGGCAGAAAAAAGAAGTAAGGTGTAAATACAAGATCAATGGTAACAAGGTTACCTACGCATTCCCGGACGGGTACGATAAATCTTATGCACTGATCATAGACCCTACTATAGTATTTGCTACTTTCTCCGGCTCTGGTTTTGACAACTGGGGTTTTACCGCTACTTACGATGCACAAGGAAACTTTTATGCAGGCGGTATAGTCAGCAATCAACAGGGTGGAACAGGTTTTAATACTACTACCGGTGCATATGACGTCACCTTTGGTGGAGGAACCAGCACATCGGGTAGTAAATACCCTTGTGATATGAGCATTGCAAAGTTCAATGCAACAGGTACAAACTTAATTTATGCTACTTACATTGGTGGTAGTGATAATGAACAACCTCATAGTTTGGTAGTAGACGCATCTAACAACCTTGTTATTTGCGGAAGAGCATATTCTAACGACTACCCGACTACTACAGGTTGTTACGACAATACCCACAATGGCGGGGGCGATATTGTTGTTACGAAATTAAATGCAGCGGGCAGCCAACTTATCGGTTCTACATTTATTGGCGGGACTGCCGACGATATAGTAAACTTTAATGCCGAGGAGTTTATAGCGGGCAACCTAAAACATAATTATGGTGATGATGCAAGAAGTGAAGTGATAATAGATAATGCAGGCAATGTTTATGTAGCGGGATGTACCCGTTCTACAAATTTTCCGGTTACAGCTAATGCTACCCAATCTTCTTTAGCCGGCGGTAGCGGGCAAGATGGGGTTGTGTTTAAAATGAATGCCAACCTAACATCTTTGATTTGGAGTACTTATGTAGGCGGAACATCTGACGATGCTGCATATGTACTTGCTTTAAGTAAAAACGAATCGCAGCTTTTCGTTTCCGGCGGTACTATGGGTGGTGGCTTCCCGATTACAACAGGTACACTCAGCCAATCATATAATGGAGGAATAGATGGTTTTGTACTGCGCTTTGAGAATGGAGGTAGCTTTGCTCTGCAAAAAGGTACATACATCGGAACTAGTAATTACGACCAGTGCTACGGAATACAACTTAACGACCAGGACGAGGTATACCTGATGGGGCAAACACTGGGGGGCAGCTTTCCTGTAACAACAGGCGTATACTCAAACCCGGGATCCAGCCAGTTTGTGATGAAACTGGATAACGACCTAAGCACAATCTTATTATCTACTGTATTTGGTTCAGGTACTTCAACAGTAACTAATATTTCTCCGGTTGCATTTCTGGTAGATACCTGTGAGAATGTTTACATCTCCGGTTGGGGAGGTGATATATATACTGCAAGTGGTGCTACACCTCCACCCGGCGTCGGCAATACCAGCAACATGCCTTTATCCAGCGCTACAGGCCCTAACCCACCTGCACAATCCAGCACAGACGGTAAAGACTTTTACTTCATTGTATTTTCTAAAAACCTGGGTTCACTGCTATATGCTACATACATGGGTAGCAATACAAATGTACCGGAGCACGTAGATGGCGGTACCAGCAGGTTTAACAAAAATGGTGAGGTATATCAGGCAATTTGTGGTGGTTGTGGCGAAGGTTCCAGTGCCAGCTTCCCTGTTACAAACGGTGTATACAGTTCTACAAACAAAAGCAACAACTGTAATTTGATAGCATTAAAAATAGCTTTCAATTTAGGTGCAGTAGATGCGATAGCAAATGCTTCTCCTAACACTGCTGTTTGTCTTGGCGACCCCATCAACTTCTCATCCAACGGCTCTTCTAATGCTACCAGTTACGAATGGGATTTTGGTGATGGTAATAGTGCTACAGGTCCATCTCCCACACATACATATACTTCCGGCGGTAACTATCAGGTACGCCTGATAGCAATTAACCCCGACGCATGTAAAACAAGAGATACTGTAATCCTTAATGTTGTGGTTGATACCAACAGAATAGACGCAGACTTTACATACGATAAAACAGACAGCTGCTCTTCTTACACCACAACTTTTACCAATACATCTAAGTATGGTAAAAATCCAAGCTCTGCAACTTTCAGATGGGAGTTTGGAGACGGAACTACATTTAATGGTGTTACGCCTCCTAAACATGATTTTCCTGATACGGGTACTTATGTCGTACGCTTGGTTATGACAGACCCCGATGCGTGTAACTCACCGGATACCATATCTAAAGTTATCACCTTCAATAACCTGTTTGTGAAGGCGCAGTTTGAAGGACCATCTGTTATTTGTGAAAACAGCAAAGCCGTACTGGTCAATAAATCAACCAATGCAAAAACTTTCTTGTGGGCATTTGGTAACGGAACGACATCTACCATTACAAACCCTGAACCTGTTTACGACACTGCAGGGTTTTATACGGTAAAACTTTTCTCTTATAACCCGGAAACATGTAATGGGGTTGATTCTATTGAAAAAACTATTGAAGTAAAATCTTCTCCTATAGCTTCCTTCAGGCATACACCAATCATACCTGAAACAAATGAGCCAATATTATTTACCAACTATTCTGAAGGTGCCACATCCTACATTTGGGACTTTGGTGACGGTACGGGTAGCAACCTGTTTACTCCCAAACCTAAGTTTTTCAGAAAGACGGGCGACTACCAGGTATGCCTTCAGGCGTTGAACGATATTGGCTGTAGCGATACCGTATGCCGCCGTGTAAGTGCAGATGTATATCCACTGGCAGATGTACCATCGGCTTTCAGCCCTAATGGCGACGGCAATAACGATATTCTTTATGTACGTGGTTATGGCATTGAAGTGATGGACTTCAAAGTGTTTAACCGTTGGGGAGAAGTTGTTTTTGAATCAACAGATCAAAATTTAGGATGGGACGGTACTTATAAAAATGTTGAGCAGCCTGTAGAGGCATATGCATACACATTATCTGTAACCTTCCTTGATGGTAGCACCTTTAATAAAAAAGGTAACGTAACATTATTAAGATAGTATGGCATTAAAGCGTGTAGTAAAAAGTTTAGCATTAATAATTGTGTTGTTCCATTGCGGGAGTAATGCAAGTGCACAAGGCATGCATTTTAGCCAATACTTTAATGCACCTATGCTTTTAAACCCGGCAAATACTGCTTTAATGAGCAGTAATGATTACAGGGTGGGCATCAACTATCGTAACCAATGGGCAAGTGTGCCTGTACCATTCAACACACTTTCAGGCTTTGCTGATTTTCAATTATTGAAAAACCAAAACCTTACTAACTGGATGGGTATTGGAGTTGCCATGTTCAACGACAAGGCAGGAGATGGACAATTAACGCTCAACAGATATCAGGCCTTTCTGGCATACCATATACAAACAGGCAACTTCAGTATGGTATCAGCAGGGTTTTCTTTTGGATACGCACAACGTACAGTAGACTTTAATCGATTAACTTTTGATGCACAGTGGGACGGGTTTAAGTTTGATGCAAGTGCAAATAATGCAGAGAACGGTACCGTGAACCAAACAAACTATTACGATGTTTCTGCAGGTATTAACTATGCATACTATCCAAATGATGATGTGTACATTAAACTTGGTATTGGCTTAGCTCATATTAATCAACCAAAAGAAAGCTTTTACAGCTTTGATAATAAAGTACAAATGAGGCCAACAGTAAATTTGGATGCCTTATTTATTACTTCAAGTTCCTTCACACTCAACCCGTCTGTATATTATACCAGACAAGGCAGCGCTCAAGAATTAATGTATGGTTTACAGATAAAAGCATTTTTAAGCGAAGACAATTTAGGTAACCCTACTAATGTATTAACGGGTGTGTATCACCGTTGGTCAGACGCTGTTGTGCCTATGCTGGGTTTTGAATGGGCGGGTGTAAAACTGATAGCCAGCTATGACATCACCATGTCAGACCTTTCCTCTAGCGTCAGGTCTCAAGGCGCTCTGGAGCTCTCTTTGATATATCAGGGGCTCTATTCAGGCTATCGTGATAAAATGAATTGTCCTCGCTTTTAACAAAAAATTACCTCTGAAAATACATCGCAGGTTATTATTTTTGAGACTAATATATTAAGATAGTCTTATGGAAAACGAAAAATATAAAGTATTACTGGTTGAAGATGATAGCAACTTTGGTCAGGTACTTAAGAACTACTTAGAGTTGAATGATTTTGTGGTTGAGCTGGCTCGTGATGGTATACTAGGTTTAGCTGCTTTTCGTCGTGAAAAGTTCGATATATGTCTGTTAGACGTAATGATGCCTAATATGGATGGTTTTACGCTGGCAGAAGAAATAAGAAATGTTGATCCGGATGTTCCTCTTTTCTTCCTTTCTGCAAAAAGTATGAAAGAAGATATCTTGAACGGATACAAACTAGGTGCCGATGATTACATCACCAAGCCGTTTGATAGTGAGGTGTTATTACATAAAGTAAAAGCCATTTTAAAACGTAACCAGGAACTACAAGAGAAACAACATGCTGAAGTTGAGTTCAGTGTAGGTGGTTACCACTTCAACAGTAAATTACGCACATTAGAAAAAGATGGTGAAAGCAGAACATTATCTCCAAAAGAAAATGAGCTGCTTACAATGTTGTGCGAATATAAAAACGACTTACTACCACGCGAGGCTGCTTTGAAACGCATCTGGGGTAGCGACACCTACTTTAACGGGCGCAGTATGGATGTATATATTGCTAAGCTACGTAAGTACCTAAAAGGTGATAGTGCAGTGGAAATTGTTAATATCCACGGTAACGGCTTCAGGCTTGTATGCCCTGAGTAATATTAATTGTGAACATATTTAAAGCCCCGCATTTTGTGGGGCTTTTTGTTTTACACTATAAGTACTAATTCACTGTAACTGTCCATGGCGGTGTAGGTCCGCCACCCGTTACAGTTGCTGTAATGTTATTTCCTCCGTTGCAAGGAAAAGTTGTGGCGCCGGAATCTTGCGAAGTGTTGCCACCACAAAGACCAGACACATGAATTGGTGTAGGTGTCAATGCATTCCCGTTAGGATCGTACACCCTTATTTCATAATCAGAAGGTGTGGTAAACTGTGTGTAATCAACATGGTCCCCCGCCAGAATGGTGTGTATTGAAAAACTGGTAAGTACATTACACGAACCATCTAAACTGGTTATTTCAAGCTCAATATCACAACCTGTAGTGTTGTTGATAGTTAAATGAATTTGGCTTGGGCTGAAAAAGATGCCATGATTATGGCACATAATAAAAGAATGTGGTAAACACCCAATTTATATCTCGTAGGTTGTGCCTTCTATACTCACCAAAGTATTATCAAATACGGTTCTGGCTTCTTCTCTAAATGGTGCCAACTCTCTGTACTTAGATGAATAGTGTCCTAAAAGCAACTGCTTCACTTCTGCCTTTTTTGCCAACTCTGCAGCCTGTATCGATGTACTGTGATACCTGCTTTCTGCCTTATGAGCTTCTGCGTGTAAATATGTGCTTTCATGATACATAAGGTCTGCACCTTTTATATGTTCCAGAAAGCTATCTGTGTATTTGGTATCTGCACAGTATGCATATGTTTTAGGTGGCGGGCCATCTGCTGTAACATCTTCGTTCTTTACTACGGTGCCATCTTTATGTGTATAATCGTGTCCCTCTCTCAACTTGTCAAAATAATAACGAGGCACTTCGTGCTCTCTGCACTGTATAGGCAGTATTCTTCTGCCTCTTGTCTTACTTAATATTTTAAATCCGTGACACTGTATTCGGTGTTCTACAGGGAAACAAGTAACTGTAAACTCAGGCGTATCTACCAGCTCTGCACTACCTTCTGGTAATGCATGAAAATGAAAAGGGTAAGACAACTCTGTATCTGCCCATGCCAACTGCTCGTGAATCATCGGCTCCAGCTCTGCGGGTGCATATAAATACAATGGGGATGTTCTGCCTAAAAGGCTCATACTGTTTATTAAGCCAAACAAGCCAAAATAATGGTCGCCATGTAAATGACTGATAAATATATGATTCAGTTTTCGCCAACGTACACTAAAACGTTGCATTTGTATTTGTGCTCCTTCTCCACAATCGAGCATTATATGCTTACCCCATACAGATACTACCTGTGATGTGGGATTACGCCCAAATGCGGGCAATGCAGAATTATTGCCTAATATCGTTACTTTCATTTCAACTCACTATTACGCTTCCGTTTATTTATAGTTATGGTCTCCCGCCGTAATAGTTTCAAGGGGTAAGGGGCAAATTAAGGTTAATTTTCTCTAATGATGAATTTCTAATAATGTTTATTCTTCATTTAATATATCTCTTTCTAAAATCTCCATACTAATAATGTCTACTGCTTCATCCATTGTGGGTGCAATATTCAAAACCCTGTCTTCATCAGCTTTTTTAAAACTTTGTCCCACTTCATCTGTAATACCCATAAATACTAACGAAGAATCACTCTCATAAGTTTTCTCGTGCAGCAATAAAATTTCATTAAGTGACTTTATGTCTGCTGTAAGGCAATGTTGTAAGTCAATTATGAAGTTCTTACTGCCTTTAATAGTCATATTGCTTATTTCTTGTGTAAGGTTCACTGTCAAATTAGCATCTATACTATCGTAAACAGGTGTAATAACTGTATACGTAGGTTTGGTATCATATTTGAACTGCATATAGTAGTAGTTTTGTAATAGTAATGTAATATTACTCTACTAAAAATAACATATATCTCTTAGTATTTGTTTTATATTGTAAGGGAAAGGTTTCGGAATTATTAACAATAAAGATATAGCCAAACCCTATACAAAGCTACCGGCTTTATTGCTAACTTTATTTAAAAGAGGAGTTGTTTCATGGATTCAAATTTTTCACCAAAAGTAAAAGAAATCATATCCTACAGCAGGGAAGAGGCCCTGAGGTTGGGGAATGATTTCATAGGTACAGAGCATCTGCTGCTGGGGCTGATTAGAGATGGTGAGGGGATGGCAGTGAGAGTTTTAGAAAGTATGCAGGTAGATCTGTTCGACCTGCGCAAAGAATTAGAAATGGCCATCAGAGATAAATCTGATAAGCCAATGGCTAACGTGAACAGTCTGCCGTTAACCAAACAGGCAGAAAAAGTTATTCGTATTACAATATTAGAAGCAAAGGCATTAAAAAGCCCAACTGTTGAAACAGAACATTTGATGCTTTCTATATTAAAGAATAAAGAAAACGTTGCTACACAAATTTTACATCAGTACGAGGTAGATTACGAAAAGTTCAAAACAGAATTAGGTATTATGCAAGGCGAAACACCATCAGCTCAATATGATGACCCCGGATCTGAAGGGTTTGAAGAAGAAGACGAGCGCAAACAGTTTCAACAGCGTCGTCAAAGCGGTAACAGTAAATCTAAAACCCCGGTTTTAGACAACTTTGGCAGAGACATTACTAAGCTCGCTGAGCTAGACAATCTGGATCCGATTGTAGGGCGCGAAGAAGAAATAGAGCGTGTGTCGCAAATACTCTCTCGTCGTAAAAAGAACAACCCCATTCTTATTGGAGAACCTGGTGTTGGTAAAACGGCTATAGTAGAAGGGCTTGCGCTACGCATTGTACAACGCAAAGTATCGCGTGTATTATTCGATAAAAGAGTCATCAGTTTAGACCTTGCAGCACTTGTTGCAGGTACAAAATATCGCGGGCAGTTCGAAGAGCGCATGAAAGCGATCATGAATGAGCTGGAGAAAAACCGTGATGTTATCTTGTTTATAGATGAGATGCACACCATTGTTGGAGCAGGTGGCGCAAGTGGTTCGCTAGATGCATCGAACATCTTTAAGCCGGCATTAGCACGTGGCGACCTGCAATGTATAGGTGCATCTACACTGGACGAATACCGTATGTATATTGAAAAGGATGGTGCATTAGACCGTCGTTTCCAAAAAGTGATGGTAGATCCACCAAGTGTAGAAGAGACGATTACTATACTTAATAACATCAAGCCTAAGTACGAAGAGTTTCACAATGTGAATTACGACCAGGAGTCTATAGAAGCATGTGTGAAGTTGAGTGACAGATATATGACTGATCGTTTATTGCCGGACAAAGCAATAGATGTAATGGATGAAGTAGGTGCTCGTGTACACTTAAAGAACATCAATGTTCCTGATAATATTCTTGAACTTGAAAAGAAGATAGAGGATATAAAGCACGAAAAAAACAAAGTAGTTAAAAGCCAACGTTTTGAAGAAGCTGCTGCTTTGCGTGATAAAGAAAAACGTCTTGGCGAAGACTTAGACAAAGCCAAAGCGGAATGGGAAGAAGAGGCGAAACACAAACGCTACCCAATTAATGAAGAGCATATAGCTGAAGTAATCAGCATGATGACCGGTATACCTGTAATGCGTATGGTTGAAGCAGAAAGCAAAAAACTACGCCGTATGGGAGACGACTTGAAAGGTGCAGTGATCGGGCAGGACGAAGCAATTGCCAAAGTGGTTAAAGCCATACAGCGTAACCGTGTCGGGCTAAAAGACCCGAGCAAACCAATTGGCTCTTTCATATTCTTAGGACCTACCGGTGTTGGTAAAACAGAGTTGGCTCGTGCATTGGCTCGCCACATGTTTGATAGCGATGAGGCTTTGATACGTGTAGACATGAGTGAGTATATGGAGAAATTCTCGCTGAGCCGATTAATTGGTGCACCTCCGGGATATGTGGGATATGAAGAAGGTGGACAGCTTACTGAAAAGGTTCGTCGTAAACCTTATTCTGTTGTGCTGCTTGATGAGATTGAAAAAGCACACCCTGATATCTTCAATATCTTGTTGCAGGTATTAGATGATGGTCAGCTTACTGATGGTCTTGGTCGTAAAGTAGACTTTAAGAATACATTGATCATTATGACATCCAATATTGGTGTTCGTCAGTTAAAAGACTTTGGAGCAGGTGTTGGTTTTGCTACCTCTGCCAAAACAGAAAATGCAGAAGAAGCCAGCAAAGGAGTCATCGAAAAAGCTTTGAAACGCACTTTCTCTCCTGAGTTCTTGAACAGGATTGACGATGTAGTGATATTCAACTCTCTTGATGAAGATGATATTGCTAAGATCATCGACATCATTATGAAAGATGTGTTGAAGCGCTTGAACAACCTTGGTTTTGAACTGGAGCTAAAACCAGAAGTGAAAAAATTCATAGCAGAAAAAGGTTACGATCAACAGTATGGTGCTCGTCCGCTACATAGAGCCATCCAGAAATACCTGGAAGATCCGCTGGCAGAAGAGTTATTAAACCAGAAAATTAAAGAGGGTGATACTGTGATCGCAGATTTTGATGATAATGAAAAGAAAATCACATTCAATATTCAAAAGAAGCCTAAGAAGAAAAACGAATCTGCGGAAGCAGATACAGAAGAATAGATAATAGTAAATACGTAAAAAGGCGGTGCAATAGCATCGCCTTTTTTATTGTAACAATACCATGACACTATATAACCAACTATATGTGGGTACAAGTTGTCTTTGTTTGCATTGAAATATTATTGCCTTTGATAAAGAATGTTACTTAAAAAACTGCTTACTGTTATCACCTTGATTCTGAGCTATCAGGCTATAGCCCAGCCTAATCTGGTGCCCAACCCTAGTTTCGAAGATTATCGTTCATGTCCGCTAAGTGTATCAGGAGTTCCATACTCAAAAATATACAGTCACTTCAAAACTGTGAATGATTGGTCTAACCCGGTAAAGTATACCACACCAGACTATTATAACTCATGCGCTCCATATGCAGCAAAAGTAAGTGTACCTTTTAATACTTTCGGCCATCAACCAGCAAGAACAGGTAATGCTTATATGGGAGTAGTGGCCTTTAATGGTAACACTACACAGCATAATACTTTTTATTATGCTGAGCATATATATTGTAAACTTACAGAACCTCTAAAAGCAGGTTTTCTATATACAATTACTTTTTACGTAAGTGCAACCTATGGAGGTAGTTCTTCTACTACTCCTCGTTTTTCTGTAGACCGGTTTGGTGCCCACTTATCTGATACAATAGCATATAACGAAGATGTAACAAAGCCATTCTCTTTACCATACCATGTAAGAAGCACTAAAGGGGTTATACTTAAAGACACTACCGGATGGATGAAAATTAGTGGTGATTATCTGGCAAATGGTGGTGAACAGTATTTATATATTGGCAACTTTTACAACCCTGATGAAGCACCTGAGATTGAGCAGATATACCCTGCAACACCTTTACCAACTCAAACATACCTAAGTTATTACTATATAGATGATGTGTCTGTAAAAAAATACGTACAGTGCGATACTTTTGTAAACACACATAGTAAAACTATTTGTAACAACAGCCCTGTTCTTTTAAGCTCGTCGGTAAATGGTGCCGATAGCTATACCTGGAACAATGGGCTAGACAATAAATCTATAAATGTATATGAACCCGGTACTTACTGGGTAACAGCCACAAAAGATACTTGCGACTACTACGTAGACACTTTTAAAGTAACTTCTAAAAACCTTATACATCAATTGTCTTTAGGTAATGACACTGCTCTTTGTAAAGGATCGGTACTACGTTTGGGAGAAAACCTTAAAGATCATCAGGTTCAATATAAATGGAGTAATGGGTCTAACCTCTGCTGTATTGATATTGTAAATGATGGAAACTATACCCTATCTGTCAGCGATGGCTGTAACACTATTGAAGATAGTATTGAAGTAATTTTCTTTGAATGTATTGATTGTATATGGGCACCTACCGGGTTTACGCCCAATAGCGATGGACATAACGACGTATTTAAAGCGTTTAGCAGATGCCCATTAGAAGAATACCGTATTGTTATCGCAAACCGATGGGGAGAAGTAGTATTTACCAGTAACGACATCAACACCGGCTGGGACGGCACACATAATAACTACGATGCCCCTGTAGGAACTTACTACTACTTTATAAAATACCGAACTACATTCAAAATGTGGCGAGAAGTATATAAAGGTGAGATAACACTTATCAAATAAAAAATCCCGCTACATATTGTGTAGCGGGATTTTTATATCGTCTTTAAAACCTTATGGTTTCAATTTAAGATCCATTTCAACACGACGGTTTTTAGCACGTCCTGCGCGAGTTTTGTTACTAGCTACAGGGTTTGCATCTCCATGGCCGTCAGCCATTAATCTATTAGCGTCAATACCTTTAGAAATAAAGTAATCTCTAACAGAGCTTGCACGCTCTTTTGATAATTCAAGGTTTCTTTCTGCTCTACCTGTGTTATCAGTATAACCATCAATAGTCATATTGTAATCAGGATAGTCTTTCAAGATCTGTACAATCTCATCTAATATCTTATTAGAAGAAGATTTGATTGACGCCTTACCAAGATCGAACTGAATAGCTGTAGCTGCAAAAGCTAAACGCTTCTTCACTTCAACAGCAACCTCAGGACAACCATAGTTTTCTTGAGTACCTGCCACATCCGGACATTTATCCATGTGATCAGCAATACCATCGTTATCTGTATCAGGGCAACCTTCGTTTGCTAAAGGACCTGGTTTTTCAGGACATTTATCTTCATTATCAGGTAAGCCATCGTTATCTGTATCAGGACAACCTTTGTACTGAGCAAGACCCGGCACATCAGGACAGTTATCATCAATGTCAGCAACGCCATCTGCATCACGATCAGGACAACCGGCCATTGCAGGTAAACCTGCTTCGTTCGGGCAACGATCTTCTGCATCTGCAACACCATCAAGGTCAGCATCAGGGCAACCGTTTGCAGTTTTAGAACCTGCTACATCCGGACATCTATCATCAATATCTAAGATACCGTCACCATCTCTGTCTTTACTAGGGCAACCCATTTCTTCCCAAATACCTTTCTCGTGCTTACACTTATCTTTTCTGTTAGATATCTTGTCACCATCACTATCCTTAGGCTTTTTGTAGTTGAAAGGAACATATGCACCGAAGTAGAAGTTAACACCTTTAGCATCTCCGAACACACCGGCCAAATCATCACTACCCAAGAAGAAACCGCCAACACGTAGACCAAGACCATACTTCAAACTCTGTGTAAGGAAATCGTATGTCAAAGGTATACCTGCACTAAATACTCTTGTATCCCAACGTGGAGTTAATGTAAACTGACCATATACTGAGTTACCATATTTTGTACGGCTAGCCATATTACCAACGAACATAGCATTTACATATAAGTTACTTACTGCATGATAATCTACACTTGCTACAATAGATGTCGGCAATACTAATGTAGACGTTGCATTGTTCGTACCTGAATCAACAGCAAGATTATTATTTGCTGCATAAGTTCTAAGGTCGTTATAGTTAGATATACTGTCAATTAATTCACTACCCTTAATTACCGCTGTTTGACCGGCAATAGTTCTGATGTTTGTAGTAAAGTTATTATCACTGTATTTGATAGAACCGAAATCAGTAACAGCTGCTGAAACACGTAATTTATACTTGTTCATTCCGCGGTTGATGACACCAGTCTCACCATCCATATCATATTTGTACTTCTCGCTTCCTGCATCAGGGCGCCACTCATATACAAAACCTATATCTCCGCCAAAACCTCTACCGTTACCTTTAATCAGGTCAGAAAAATCGCTACCGAAAGATCCGTTTGCAACATTACTACCATAGCTAATGTTTGTGTTTGACAATACCATTGAGTCGCTTGTAGGATATGCTGTAGCAGATAAACCATCACTTGTGAACGACAAGTATGCAGAACCTCTTAAATAACGCAATGTAATACCACCTTTTACAAAGTGCTTACCACCATCATATATAACACCGCCGTAGCTTAAACCAATTTCGCTCCAGGCATGTGTTGTTAAATTAAACTCATTAGCTCTGATAGCATACACAGGTTGTCCCGGTGCATTACGGAAAGACTGGTCAACTAGGTTGCGATAAAGGTCCTGATTGAAATTGTGGAACTGATTGATAACACGCACTCTAGTAGAGATTGCGATGCTATGCTTACTATTGATGCTCACCATAGCACCCGGGCCTCTTATTTCTACATAAGGTAATAGTAAACTGAATTCGCTTTTAGAGTTGTCAAAAGCAAAGATATCAGACGCATTAATGCTGTCACTAAGGTTAAACATACCACTGATGCCGTCTTTAAACTCGGCCATGTTGTTGTTTACTCCTAAGTTCACCGAAAAAAGGTCGATTGTAAATTTGTGCCTGCTGTCTGCAATGTTTGCAGGGTTCAGATACATTCCATTTGTACCGCTCCAGTTGCTGGTCGCAATACCTAAATAGCGTTGCGCACTACCTATATATGGTAATAACAACGCAAACATGAATACTATTGTAAGCTTTCTCATATGGGGTGTATTATTTATACTAGTATTAGTAATGTGTAATTAATTCAATATCTGTGATATAGTATTTATCCCTTGATTCTCAGCGCAAAAAAACTAAATATTTTCGTCTAAAGAAAGTAACTAATATGTTTTTTAATTTAAGTTTTATTTAACAATATTCGTACCAAACAGCGCAAAAGTAAATATGTTTTTTTGCTTTTGTATACACTGTTTCAGGTATTATTGTTCGCTATAAATACGTAGACCTATAAAAAAACCGCTCCATGAAAGGAGCGGTAATATTTAAATAAATTAGTTGATTAATTATCCTACAGCTACACGTTTGAAAGCAGTAACTGTCAAACCATCTTCAACAGAATTCATGTAAGCACCAACAGTTAAACTGTTGTCTTTCACGAAAGGCTGCTCTAGTAATGTGTTTTCTTTGAAGAATTTCTTCAACTTACCTGCAGCAATTTTTTCTGCCATTTCAGCTGGTTTACCCTCTGCTTTGATCTGCTCTACTGCGATCTCTTTCTCACGAGCAATCATCTCATCAGAAATACCATCTTCGTTTACAGCTAATGGATTCATCGCAGCAATTTGCATAGCAGCATCTTTACCTGCAGCAATGTTTGCCTCGTTTGCAGCTTTGTTCATGCTCACTAAAACACCAATTCTGTAACCAGCGTGGATGTAAGCTGCAACAGCTTCTGCAGTTGCGATCTCGTATTTATTAATATCTATCTTCTCACCTATCTTAGCTACTACTTCTAATAATTTTTCTCCAACAGTTGCACCGTCCATGCTAGCAGCTTTCAACTCATCTGCATTTGCAGATTTGTTTGCAAGTGCTACATCAGCCAAGCTTTGAGCAAAATCAATGAATTCCTGGTTCTTAGCAACGAAATCAGTTTCAGAGCTTAAGCCAACAATTACACCTACTGTATTATCATCAGTTGTTTTTGCAATAACTACCCCTTCTTTCGCATCTCTATCTTCACGCTTTGCAGCAACTTTCTGTCCTTGCTTACGCAAGTAATCAATTGCTTTTTCAAAATCACCATCGCTTTCCATTAGGGCTTTACGGCAATCCATCATACCGGCACCTGTTTGCTTACGAAGTTTATTTACATCTGCAGCAGATATTGTAACACTACTCATTTTATTATATCCTTTTTAAAGGGTTGAAAATTTTTATTATGCTAAATTCTTAAACCATATTTAAAGCCCCAACTCAGGGGCTTTAAAACATTATTATCTTATTTAGAAAGTATTAGCTGTCAGAAGCATCTTCTTTACTCTCAACTTTCTTTGTGCTGCGAGCACGTGTTGTTTTCTTACGATCTTTCTTTTCTTCACCATCAACACCACGATCTTTAGCTTCTACTTCATCATTCTCTTCTTGCTCAGCAGCATCTTTGTTTTGAGCACGCTCTTCTAAACCTTCCATAATTGCAGCAGTAAGGTACTGTGTAACAATTGCGATAGATTTAGTAGCATCGTCATTCGCAGGTACAGCAAAATCTACTTTTGTAGGATCACTGTTTGTATCTACCATAGCAAATGTTGTGATACCAAGGCGCTTAGCTTCTGCCAATGCAATATGCTCGTGAGAGATATCTACGATCAACAACGCCTGAGGAAGACGACCCATGTTAGAGATACCACCCAACACTTTCTCCATTTTATCTTTACTACGGGTAAGTGTCAAACGCTCTCTTTTAGTTACGCTATCCATTGTACCGTCTTCAAGCATTTTTTCAATGCTCTGCATTTTCTTTACACTCTTACGGATAGTGCTGAAGTTGGTCAACATACCACCTAACCAACGTTCTGTAACGAAAGGCATGTTCACTTTCTTTGCAGCGTCAGAAACAATCTCTTTAGCTTGTTTCTTAGTTGCTACGAACATGATCTTTTTACCGCTTTTTGCAATAGATTTAAGCGCTGCCGCAGACTCTTGCAAACCGTCGATAGTTTTATTCAGGTCGATGATGTGGATACCGTTTTTCTCGGTGAAGATGTATGGCAACATCTTTGGATTCCACTTTTTCTTTAAGTGACCGAAGTGTACACCTGCTTCAAGTAATGACTGGTGTAAGCTTTTATTATCTTCCATTTTAGTTTTTTCTTGTCGATTAATAAATAAAGAATACAACGATTAACGCTTAGAGAACTGGAAGCTACGACGTGCTTTACGCTTACCGAATTTCTTACGCTCTACAGAACGAGGATCACGTGTAAGTAGATCATCTTTCTTTAATGCGTCGTGATATTGTTCTGCATTTTCCTGCATCAATGCACGAGCAATACCTAGTTTGATCGCCTCTGCCTGACCTTTAAAACCACCACCTACAACATTTACTTTAACATCGTAACTGCCTGCAGTTTCTGTTGCGTTCAATGGAGCCATTACCTGGTTTTGCAGGTATATCATTGTAAAGTATTCTTTATACTCTTTTCCGTTTACTGTAACGTTGCCGGTACCTTTGCTCATGTATATTCTTGCTACAGAGCTTTTACGACGACCAACAGTATTTGTTATTTTTTCCATTTATATAGTATAGTTTGGAATTGTCTTAGTTAATTATTTTAGTTCTTTCGGTTTTTGTGCTCCGTGCGGATGCTCTGCACCTTCATATACAAATAGCTTTTTGTACATAGCACGTCCTAAACGATTTTTAGGCAACATACCTTTTACAGAACGCTCAATTACTGCGTTTGGACGACGTGCTAATAAAGATTTAGCTGTCTCCACTTTTTGCCCACCAGGATAACCAGAGAAAGTTTGGTATTCCTTAGTAGTCATCTTAGTGCCGGACATTTTTACCTTAGCGCTGTTGATAACAATTACGTAGTCACCACAATCGAAATGCGGAGTATAATATGCTTTATTCTTACCACGTAATACATGTGCTATTTTAGATGCCATACGACCCAACGTTTGGTTGGTTGCATCTACCACATACCAGTCGCGGTTTACAATCTGTTCGTTCGCCGCTTTTGTTTTAAAACTTAAGTGTCTCATTCTTTCTTAAATTTGCTCTTGATTGCCCTTCTGTACTGGATTTCAGCCTTTCGGGCACCCGCCTATAGTTTTTGGGGACTGCAAAGGTACGGTTACCCTGCAATTGTAACAACAAAATCATTAAGAATTTTTACCTTCCGTTTATAACTATTTGATTATCAGTATAATTTTCGCAAACTTTTTTTCAGCAGCACAGTGTTTTGGTGGCTTTTTTGCTGTTTTTAAGCCTCAAAAAGCTAATTAAGAGATTACTCAAAAAATTATTAGCTTGGCGGTTACCACTGGTATAAGACTGATGATGAATAAACAGAAAAAGCTCGTGCGCACCGGGTTCATTGTGTTTGTAGCTGCCTTTTTCATGCTACCACTATGCTCTTACGCGCAAGATGCCCGACACAACGACAGGCCCAAGGATGTTAAAATAGTAAAGGAAACCGAGGACGGTAAAGGTAATATTGTACGTAAGATCCAGTACCGCCGCAGGGGGATGGTAGTAACAGAGACAATAATACTACCCAAACCCAAAAAGGTGCATAGTGGTATGGCTATTAATCCGGATACGCTTAATAGAGACTCTATTGTACTTTTTGTAGATAAATCTCATTATTCTTTAATGGTTTTTTATCGCCGCAAACTGATACGCAACTATAGAGCCGTTTTTGGCCCCAACCCCAGCCAAAACAAACAAATGGAGGGTGATAGGAATACGCCGGAAGGCTGGTTTACCATTACCAGACTTAATCCGTACTCTAAGTACAATAAATTCATGGAGTTAAGCTACCCTAATGATAAATACCGTGAGCGTTTTGCAAAGCTGAAAGCCAGGGGCATTATTCCTAAAAATGCCCGAATTGGCGGTAATGTTGGTATACACGGCATATGGAAAGGCGGTGATGATATGATTGAACTGGGCGTTGGCTGGACTGATGGATGTGTGGCCATAAGAAACCGCGATATGGATGAGCTTTATAAACTGGCAGGTGTCGGCACCCGTGTTTTCATCAAAAAATAAGATTAGCTATTTTTTTCCTTCCACAGTTGGTTGAAGGACTTTTGAGAAAACTGCAATGGCCCGCGTTGTGCCGCCCAGCTATCTTTAAATAGTGTATTCACTACTTTGCTCTTCATGCCGCCTTTTGCTGCATTCATTAATGTTCGGCTCAACATGGCACGTTTCCACAATTTCCATGATATACCTTCTGAGAAACTTCCATGTTTTTCTTCAACAGATATATGACGGTTTACTAATAACATATCATGTATGTTGATCTTCACCGGGCAGGCTTCTGTACAATTACCGCATAAGCTGGAAGCATAACTCAGATGCTTAAAGTCGCTCATCCCTTTTAAGTGTGGTGTAATTACAGAACCTATTGGCCCGCTATAGGTAGTTCCGTATGCGTGCCCGCCAATGTTTTTGTAAACGGGGCAAACATTAAGACAAGACCCACAACGAATGCAATACATACTTTCTCTTACCTCTTCCCTCAATAAGTTGGTACGTCCGTTATCTAATAATATCACGTACATATCTTCCGGTCCGTCACTTTCATCAGCTGTTTTGGCTCCATTAAAGATCGTGTTATATACCGTTACATTCTGTCCTGTACCATATGTAGCTAATAGCGGCCAGAATAACGCCAGATCATCTATAGAAGGTATCACCTTTTCGATACCAACAATTGCGATGTGTGTTTTGGGAAATGCCGTTGTGAGTCTGGCATTACCTTCGTTCTCACTCACACAAACAGACCCCGTATCGGCTACTAAGAAATTACCGCCTGTTATACCAACTTCTGATGTGATGTACTTCTCCCTCAATTTTGCTCGCGCTACCTGAGTGAGTTTTGACGGTGGTAAATTAGGTGCAACACCCAGTTTTTCATGAAAGAGCTTAGCCACATCTTCTTTGCTCTTATGCATGGCCGGTGTCACTATATGATACGGAGGTTCTTCATCCAATTGTTGAATGTATTCTCCCAGATCTGTTTCAACAGACTCAATATTATGTTTTGCTAAAAAGTCATTCAGGTGAATCTCTTCTGTCACCATCGACTTTGATTTCACAACTTGTTTTGCCTGTTTATCCTGGCAAATCTTCAAAACTGCATCCAGTGCTTCATCAGCATCTTCTGCCCATATCACCTTACCTCCGCGAGAAAGAAAGTTCGTCTCAAACTGCTCCAGGTATTTGTCCAGATTTTCTATGGCGCGCCACTTAATGTTCTTAGCACGTTTTCGCGCAAGTTCAAGATCTGCATATTGTTGCTTGCCTTTTATTACGGTAGCCGCATACTTATCTATATTAAAGCTCAACTTACGTTTATGCTCCAGATCAGCAGCCTTTACCTTACTTTTTGCAACAAATGTGGTCAATGCATCGCCCATATCGCCTCAAAAATAGCAAACTGGCATAACTATACTGCAACATACAATTTCTAATATATGTTTACAGTTTAAAAAGGATGACGTTAACTTTGTGACCTATGTTCTCAAAAGAAGCAGTAAAGCAACAGGCTTTAGAAACAATTTCATTACAGGCAACATCTGTTGAACAACTTAAGCAATATATCAACGATGATTTTTTGCAGGTGGTGGAGTTGATACACGAAGCCAAAGGCAGGGTAGTGATAACGGGTATTGGTAAGAGTGCGGTGATCGCCCAAAAGATGGTAGCCACTTTTAACTCTACAGGTACACCTGCATTGTTTATGCATGCTGCAGATGCTATTCACGGAGACTTAGGGATGATACAGCCCAACGATGTGGTCATCATCATTTCTAAAAGTGGTAGTAGTCCGGAGATCAAAGTACTGATACCTTTTATTAAAAATTTTGGGAACAAAGTAGTTGCCCTTTGTGGAAACGAACAGTCTTACTTAGCTACCAACGCAGATTACTTACTAAATACAACAGTAGAAAAAGAAGCCTGCCCCAACAACCTGGCACCTACCACAAGCACTACTGCGCAATTGGTAATGGGCGATGCACTGGCTGTTTGCCTGTTGAGCCTGAAAGGTTTTACTGCTGAAGACTTTGCTCGCTTTCATCCGGGTGGAGCATTGGGCAAACGTCTGTATTTACGTGTTGCAGACATGAGCAGCCAAAACGAACAACCAAGTGTTAGCAGCGATGCATCAGTTAAAGAAGTGATACTGGAAATCACAAATAAACGTTTAGGTGCCACTGCGGTAACAGATAGTGAGAACAACCTGGAAGGTGTAATTACAGACGGAGATTTGCGCCGCATGTTGGAAAAGCATGATGAAACATCTGCACTTTCTGCAAGAGATATAATGAATACAACGCCTAAAACAATTGAAGAACAAGAACTGGCTGTTGGTGCATTAGAGCTTATTCGTGAATATAATATTACCCAACTGGTAGTAACCAAAGAAGGCAAATATGCCGGGTTTGTACACCTGCACGATTTGGTAAGAGAAGGGCTCCTTTAATTCTTTACCGTACTTTTTTCTTGCTGCATCACTATGAGCACCTTCATAGCAGAGGCAATTATTTTTCGTTCGTCACGATCTGTAGTAACCACCGGGAAGGAAACTTTTTTATCCGCGGGCATCAGATGAAATACAGGTCTGGTTAGCGGCACTTTCACCCATGCTATTATTGCACCGCCCGGCTTTTCTATTACATACAGGTTGTTATTTTTTGTGCTGCCGCTCCACCCAACAATAGGCATGTGTTGTACCACCTTATACCTCGCAACCATCTCTCCTTTATAATATATATCGTTGGCTTTAATCGTTACCTCTATGGTATTTTGTTCTTTTGGCTTAGGGCTGATCTTAGATACATTGTAGTTGTTGATGATGCCATGCTGCAGCTCTTTATCTGTTAGATAGGATGGTTTACGCTTCCATTTTTTTATCAACTTATCTACTGCGCGCACATTCAAGAAACCATCTTCTACTATGCTAAACGCCACCATATCTTTCACTAATGTTTGTATCAGCAAGGGGTGATAAACAAGGTTCATTTCTTTGCCTGTTGCACCAAACTGTACATTATAAAAATAGAGGAGAAATGATTGTCGGGCAGAGGCAAATAATCGGGCTCTTACGTATATCAAAGGCTGGTACTCCAAACCGAATATCATATCCTGAAAAGCATCGCCTGTAGCTTCGGGGTGTCCGTAATGGTTGCTAATATCTTCTCCTTTTTCTATTGGCGAATCATATATTGCTTTACCCAGTTTTTCGTAAGAAAAATAAACACTGTCACCCTTGTACACTTTGCCGTTTTTCATGCTAACGCTTTGTGCAAATGTTGTGCAGCAAGAAAGCAGTAATAGCGATATGCAAAACATACGGCGCATACATCAAGTTACAAAATATAACAATGCGATAGTCAGATAATTGTCAAAACCCTGCACCAATGCCTACCTCTACCAGTTCAGCTTCATTCTTATGTGTCTTCAAAAATATGTTGGCACACAGCTCTTTTAAAAAACCTTCTTCCCTTTGTATCAAATAAAAACTGCCTCCTAGTTTTTGATAGAAAAAATCTTCGGGTAAGTAGTAGTTCTTTACATAGAAACCTAATTGCAACACGATACCCACATGCCCCAGCAAAAACTCATTACCAACTATCACTGCACTTTTCCACGAGTTTGCTTTTTCTTCGCCCGGTAGTATTTCATTGTTCCGCAAAAAGGTGTACATATTTGTGTGGTAAGAGTAATCTAAACCGGCATATACTTTGTTCTTACTCCAATACCTTTTACTGGCATATAGTGTAACCAGATATGTAGGGTAAACCGGACCATCAGGAGCTGCTGCTTCTTTTGCGGCAAAACCTAAACGCGCCTGCACCAACCAACGGTTCTTTAATGGTTGCACATCTCTTTTTATTTTTTCCGGCTGCGAGTTGGTAGGAAAATACCTGACCCCTGCATGTGCGCCATATACATTGATGCCTAAGTTGGGTGTTCGTAAAGCGGCATTGGATACATGAGAGAAGTTAGCACCTATTTGTACATCCCAATGGTTATTGATGCGGTAGCGGATATCAGTAGCAAAAATAGAGTAGTTGTTCATCCGAGATCCAATAGCTGTGTTGATCGTATCGAAACTTGGGGTACGCTCATACCTTTTTGTTACAAAGCCTAAACCGAAGCCTGCTCTTAAAGTCCACTCGAAGTTTTTGTAGTGTACTAACGGTAGTTGCAAGTTTGGATAGATACTAATGCACTTGCCGAATATACTGTCTACACCATAGTTTGTAACAGTCATGCCAAAGCCAACTAACGGGTACCTTCTGCGCTGGTGCCAGTCTTGCTTTCCATAGGTTTGAAAAAGCGCATTCAATTCGTAACTGGTAACCACATCGGGTAGTTGTGTCGGAAACTTCTTACTGTGCCTGAATATTTTACCCACAGAGAAATTGGCCTCCAGCCCCATACCATCCCACTTGCTTTGTGCATAGGTAAGCGTGTTGAAGATCAGCATTGCCAGCAGCAGGTATAACTGCTTTTTCATTACAGGTATATTTTATGGTTTTATTACGATATGTGCTTTAACAGTAAACAAATATACTTTCATACTGCAAACTTGTAACTTTGTTGATATTAACACCTACAATATGCGAAAGATTACTGCAATATTTTTCAGGTCCTTCCTGCAAGGTTTATTGATACTTAGCCCGTTGGCGGTAACAGGCTATATCATATATATGGTGTTCAGCAGTGTAGACACAATTATTCCGGAGCTGCCAACAGGCGTAGGTTTTGTATTAGTTGTAGCTGCTATTACTGCCATTGGTTATGCTGGCACAAAACTATTTATCGGTCGTATGCTGTTCGATGCATTCGACTATGTAATGCAGCGTGCGCCGGGTGTTAAATACATCTACACATCCATCAAAGACATCATGGACTCTTTTGTAGGTGATAAAAAAAGATTTAACGTACCTGTTTGGGTAATGACATCTAAAGATCCCGAGATATGGCGTATTGGGTTTATGACACAGAAAGAAATGGCTTTTCTGGGCATGTCAGGCAAAGTAGCTGTATATCTGCCGCACTCTTATGCGGTATCCGGCTGGGTGATTGTTGTAGATGGTAGCAATATTAAGCAGGTAACAAAAATGAATGCTGCAGAAGCCATGAAGTTTGCTGTAAGCGGTGGCGTAACCAGTAGCACAGAAGATAGTATAGATGATAGCTTCTAATAAAATAATCAATTTCAATGCAGGGCCTGCAGCACTACCTCAAGAGGTTGTGCAACAAGCAGCCGAAGCCGTTCTGCAATATGCAGATAGCGGCACCTCTATATTGAGCATACATCATCGCGGAAAATACTTTTTAGATATACTGGAAGAAAGCAAGCAGCTGGTAAAAGAACTATGCGGACTGAATGATGACTATGAAGTATTGTGGCTGCAAGGTGGCGGGCGAATGCAGTTTGCCATGATACCCATGAACTTTTTAAACGAAGGGCAAACGGCTTACTATATCGACAGTGGTTCCTGGGCAAGCGATGCTATAGCACATGCACAGCTATATGGTAACGTTCAGGTATTGAGCTCTTCAAAAGATCATAACTATCAGCAACTACCGGAAATACCAAGTACTATTACGAGCAATGCTGCTTACCTCCACCTGACATCGAACAACACGATTTACGGTACGCAACTGCAAGAACTACCAACTGTAGATGTACCCCTGGTGGTAGATATGAGCAGTGATATTTTCAGTAAAAGAATAGATTATTCTAAATGCTCATTGTTTTATGCGGTAGCCCAAAAAAACATGGGGCCTGCAGGCGCTACCTTAGTAGTCCTTCGTAAAGACATGTTGTCGCGCATCAAAAGACAACTGGCGCCCATACTCGATTTTAAAAAGCAGGTAGAAAAAAACTCCGTACTCAATACTGCTCCTGTTTTTCCTATTTATGTTTCCCTGCTCACCTTACGCTGGATAAAAGAAAAAGGCATAGAGCAGATAGAAGCAGATAATCGACAAAAAGCAGATCTGTTATATGCAGAGGTACAACGCAATACACTCTTCAATTGTCAGGTAGAAGATAAAGATCGCAGCATGATGAATGTATGCTTTAATGGTATTGATAAAACCATTGAGGAAGCCTTCATCAACTTTGCACAAGAGAATGGCTGTACAAACATAAAGGGGCACAGATATGTTGGTGGCTTACGTGTGTCTTTATACAATGCTATATCCCTTGAAGATGTGAAATATTTTATTGCAGTGATGCAGGAGTTTGAATTGAGCAGGCATTAATATTTATCATACCATAACAAACCTCTATCTGGTTTTCTCCCCAAAAACTGCCATCTTTAATATTCTAAAATTAGCAACATGGAATATAGAAGAATGGGCAATACAGGTTTACAACTCAGCGTACTTTCTTACGGGTCGTGGGTAACCTTTGCCAAACAAATAGAAGACAATACATCTGACCGTTTAATGAGCCTAGCTTACGAAAACGGTGTCAACTTTTTTGACAATGCAGAGGTATACTCAAAAGGAGAAAGCGAAAAGATGATGGGGCGTGTGTTGAAGAGTAAGAACTGGGAGCGTTCTTCTTATGTAGTGTCTTCAAAAGTATTCTTCGGCTGGCATGGTGGTGATGATAACTTACCCAACCAAAAAGGGTTGAGTCGTAAACATATTGTAGAAGCCTGCGATGAAGCTTTGCAACGTTTGCAGGTAGATTATCTTGACCTTTTCTTCTGCCATCGTCCTGATAAGAATACACCTATTGAAGAAGTAGTATGGACGATGAACCACCTGATACAACGTGGTAAAATATTATACTGGGGTACCAGCGAATGGAGTGCAGCTGAAATAATGGAAGCACATATGGTGGCTCGCGACTTACGATTGATTGGCCCTGCAATGGAGCAACCTCAATACAATTTATTCGAGCGACAAAAAGTAGAGGTAGACTATTATACCATCTTCAAGAACATTGGTATGGGTACTACCATCTGGAGTCCGCTGGCTTCCGGTTTATTGACGGGTAAGTACAACGATGGTATTCCTGAAGGTTCTCGTTTGGGTTTAGAAGGTTTCGACTGGTTGAAAGACCGCACGCTAAGTGACGACCGTTTGAACCGTGTTAAAGAACTAGGTAATGTAGCTAGTGATTTAGGAACTTCACTGGCTACTCTATCTATAGCATGGTGCATCCGCAACCCAAATGTAACTACTGCAATACTAGGTGCTACTAAAGAAGAACAGTTAAAAGAAAACTTGAAAGCATTGGATGTAATGCCACAACTGACTGATGAGGTGATGGAGCGCATAGACGAGATAATGGGTACTAAACCTACTATGCCAATATGGTAGATCAATGCTATAAGCTTATAGCATTGACCACCATATAATATATCGGCATACCAATTGTAATATTAACCGGGAATGTTACTGCCAAAGCCATTGGTAAGAACAGTCCCGGATTTGCTTTTGGCACAGCTATCTTCATAGCAGCAGGCACTGCAATGTAAGAGGCACTGGCAGCCAGTATCGAAAAGATGAAACGATTACTCACATCGTCTGTTACCAAAGAACTGAGTATCGCAATTAAACACCCGTTGATTATCGGTATAGCTACAGCAAATGCTAATGGGAACCATCCTTCCGCTATTAAAGATTTTAGTTTGCGCCCGCTGATGATACCCATATCCAACAAAAAGATGGCCAGAAAACCTTTGAAGATATCATTGGTAAAAGGTTTGATACCTTCTGCCTGCTCGGCACTTGCCATATAACCAATGATCAAACTACCCAGTATCAACAACACACTACCATTAGTTAAAGAATGTTTTATGGCAACATGACGTTTTATCTCATTGTCTTTCTTGTTAAAGAATGAGATGAGAATCAACCCTGCAATGATTGCGGGTGATTCCATTAAAGCCATAATAGCCACCATGTGCCCGTGCAGCGATAAGTTGTTTGCTTCCAGATAAGAAACTGCTGTAACAAACGTTACCGCACTAACGGAGCCATATGCAGCTGCTACGGCTCCGGCATCATAAGTATTCAATCGCTTCTTCAATACAAAGAATGTGTAAATTGGAATAGCTACCGCTATCAACATACCAAACACCATTGACCACACTATCTCTCCTGATATCGGCTCATGAGAAAGCTCTTGTCCGCCTTTAAAGCCAATAGCAAAAAGCAAGTAGAGCGATATAAACTTCGATGAAGTAGGTGGTATTTCCAGATCGCTTTTTAACAACACCGCTATTATACCCAGTATAAAAAATAGCAGTGCCGGGTTAGTTAGATTATTGATCAGTAAGTCTAAATTCATCTGTATTATTTTATGTCAATTTGTATGTCAGAATGTATTTGCAAGTCTTTCCCCTGTTCTTCATATTGTTTAAGCAGTTCTACAATTTCAGATCGTGTTTGGCGTAACTGTATTATCCTTTCCTCAGAAAATTGACACGGCTTACCAAACCTTTCTTCATGACTAAAGATGCGTTGTTGATGGTAGCGGATCTTATTATCTATCAATGCAAGCAACACTTCTTTAGCATCTGCTACATTAAATGTTCCGTCTATTAAGCTGTACTTTTTTGTAACTGTTGTATTCATAATTATTTGTTTTTTGTTATTACTGACCTTGTCCTAATGAGTAACCACGTTCACCATCAAAACTGTAGAGGTTCTCTGTTTTTACAATGTCTACACCATGTACTACCCCTTTACTAAGCAGCTCTACTATATCACCTTTATCTACTTTTGATTCGTTTACTTTTGCAAAGCGGCAGCGCCAGTGGTCTGTACAAAATGTTTCTTCAAAACCATTAGGCCACACTTTAACCCCTCTGTTGGTGATCATCTGTAGTTTAATGTTTTCGTTCTCTAGTTTTAGTAATTGGTTTGCCAGTTCTTCAGGGTTAGTACCTACCCAGTGTGCAAAAACGTCTACCCCGTCCAGCTCTTTGTT
This sequence comes from Bacteroidia bacterium, assembly GCA_030429205.1. Lineage (GTDB taxonomy): Bacteria > Bacteroidota > Bacteroidia > Chitinophagales > Chitinophagaceae > UBA5543. The sequence goes on along the minus strand of JAUICZ010000001.1, from coordinate 669,665 downwards.
AGCCTGTTGCTTTCTTTTATATACCGGCATTTTGAATGAGCCATTTCCTTTATAAGCTACAGGTTGTAGTTGCGCAGGTTTTTGCCCCAGGTTGTTGATAACGGCATCAGCAAACTCTGCTGTACCTACTTTTGTTTTGCTGCTGCTCTGGTTATATATATCTACTGTGTGTATACCATCTTCAATAGTTTTTAGCCATGCGTTTTGTATCAATTCTGCTGTGTCTCCATCTCCTATGTGGTTCAACATCATGATGGCTGCATTTATCAAGCCTGACGGGTTGGCTATGTTTTTGCCCGCTATATCTGGTGCTGAACCGTGTATAGCTTCAAACATCGCGCAACTCGCCCCTATGTTGGCACTACCTGCCAGCCCTACAGAGCCTGTTATCTGTGCTGCAATATCTGACACAACATCTCCATACAAATTAGGCATCACTACCACATCAAATTTTTCAGGTGTATCTGCTATTCGTGCTGCACCTATGTCTATGATCCAGTGTTCATTTTCTATTTCGGGATACTCTGCTGCCACCTCATTAAAAACTTTGTGAAACAAGCCATCTGTTTGCTTCATTATGTTGTCCTTCGTAAAGCAGGTTACTTTTTTGCGTCCGTATTGTTTTGCATATTCAAATGCATAGCGGATGATCTTTTCACAACCCGGTCTGCTGATCAGTTTCAGGCACTGAATTACCTCATCTGTTTGTTGGTGTTCTATACCTGCATACAAGTCCTCTTCATTCTCCCTTATAATTACAGTGTCCATTGCATGATGCTTGGTTGTTACAAAGGGGTGCATGCTGCGGCATGGTCTAACGTTGGCAAAAAGTCCCAGTGTTTTTCTCATGGTTACATTCAGGCTTTTGTAGCCACCGCCTTGTGGTGTTGTAATGGGTGCCTTTAGAAAAACCTTGTTTGTCCTGATGCTGTTCCAAGCCTCATCAGAAATACCGGAAGTGTTACCCGACAGGTATACTTTTTCACCTACTTCAATTTCATCAAACTCTACTTTAGCATTTGCTGCTTTTAGAATTTTAAGGGTGGCGTCCATTATTTCCGGACCGATCCCGTCACCTTTTGCGATTGTTACTTTTGTCATAGTTGTTATTTTTTTCGATGCAAATATGTGGGGATATATTCATTTAATTATATTTATACTTAAAATGAAAATCATAAACATTTTTTATGAATTATACTTTACACCAGTTGCAGATCTTCCAGAAAATAGCAGAGACAAGAAGTGTAACGAAAGCTGCCGATGAGCTGCACCTTACACAACCTGCGGTTTCTATTCAGCTAAAAAACTTTCAGGCACAGTTCGATATTCCACTGACAGAGGTAATTGGCAGGAACATTTACATCACAGATTTTGGGAAGGAAATTGCACTAGCTGCCGAGAAGATATTAGAGCAGGTATACAGCATTAACTATAAAACACTTGCTTACCAGGGCGAGCTGATCGGGAAGCTGAAGATATCTGTAGTTTCTACAGGTAAATATGTAATGCCCTACTTTATATCAGGCTTTATCAACCAAAACCCGGGCGTAGAGCTGGAAATGGATGTAACGAACAAAACAAAAGTGGTTGAAACACTGGATAACAATGAAGTTGATTTTGCGTTGGTATCTATTTTACCTGAGAAACTAAGGGTAGAACATGTACCTCTACTTAAAAACAAACTATATCTGGTAGGTAATAGTGCTGCAAAACATGTGATCAAGAAAACCAGTAAAAAGTCGCTCCAGAACCTCCCTTTCATCTTTAGGGAAAAAGGCTCAGGTACCAGGCAGGTAATGGAAAAATTCCTGACTGATAACGACTTGTCTGTATTAAGAAAGCTGGAGCTTACCTCTAACGAAGCGGTAAAGCAGGCACTATTGGCAAACCTCGGCTACTCCATCATGCCATTGATAGGTATAAAGAACGAGCTACAGAACAAAGACCTGAAGATCATACCCTACAAAGGCCTACCCGTGCAAACACAATGGAGTTTGACCTGGCTGAAAGGCAAAAAGCACTCGAATGTGGCATCTGCATTTTTAGAGTATATAAAGGAGCACAAAAAAGACATCTTAACCAATGTATTTAAGTGGTATGAAGATTATTGATCATAAATAGGCATCGCCATTACAATACGCCCTGATTTTTATATTTTTGCCCACTTATATTTAGTGTATGATTGCGCTGGGTGGAAAACCTTTAGATTTAGACTCGTTTGAGCAGATTGTACTTTACCAGAAAGAGGTGAACTTAACGCCCTCTGCCGTAAAGGAGGCAACACGCTGCTACGAATTCCTTAAATCATTCTCGAAAGATAAACTGATATACGGCATCAATACCGGTTTTGGTCCTATGGCTCAATACCGTATTAATGATGATGACCGCAGAGAGTTACAGTACAACCTCATCCGCAGCCACAGCAGTGGTATGGGGCAAAGGTTGAATACTATACAAACTCGTGCCATGATGCTGGCTCGTCTGCATACTATGGTATTAGGTTATTCGGGGATTCATCCGGATCTGGTACAACTCATGACCAATCTCATCAATAACGAGGCATACCCTGTAGTATACGCACACGGTGGTGTGGGTGCCAGTGGAGACTTGGTGCAACTGGCGCATTTGGCGCTTGGCCTGATAGGTGAAGGTGAGTTTTGGTACAACGGAGAGATATTGCCCGCTAAAAAAGTTTATAAGGAGCTGAAGCTGAAGCCCCTTAAAATATATGCCCGCGAAGGGCTGGCGTTGATGAACGGTACATCGTCTATGACTGGTATCGGTGGCATCAACGTGATACGTGCGCACAGGTTGGTGGTATGGAGCATGCTCTTGTCGCTGATGGTGAATGAGATGATGGAAGCCTATGACGACCACTTTTCTGCAGAGCTGAACAATGTGAAAAAACACAGAGGGCAGCAGTTGGTAGCAGAGTGGATGCGCATATTGGGTGCAGACAGTGGGTTGATGCGTAAGCGTCACGAACACTTGTACGACAAAAAGGTAACGCAAGACGTAATTGAAGATAAGGTACAGGAGTACTATTCGCTACGTTGTGTACCGCAGATACTGGGCCCTGTGTTCGATACGGTGATCAATGCAGAAGAGGTAGTGATGAACGAGCTGAACAGCGTGAACGACAACCCTGTAGTAGATTACAAGAACAAAAACGTTTTTCACGGTGGTAACTTCCACGGCGATTATATTGCTTTGGAAATGGATAAGCTGAAAGTGGCAGTGACCAAACTGTCTATGCTGGCAGAGCGTCAGTTGAACTTTTTGCTGAACCCTGCACTGAACCAAAAACTACCTGCCTTTGCCAATGCGGGTAAACTGGGTTTGAACTTTGGTATACAAGGTATGCAATACCCTGCAACATCAACAGTAGCAGAGAACCAAACACTCAGCAACCCGATGTATATCCACAGCATCCCAAACAATAACGACAATCAGGATATTGTGAGCATGGGTACTAACGCCGCTATGATGTGTAACCGTGTCATCGACAATACTTACGAGGTATTGGCGGTAGAAGCGGTAGCACTGGTACAGGCTATTGACATTAGAGAAATATCTGACCGTCTGGCACCGTCTACCAAATGGTTGTACAACGGGGTACGTAAACTGTTCCCATTCTTTAAAGAAGATTTTGCCGCATCGCCCAACCTGCAACAGGTGAAGGAGTGGATGAAAGACACAGACATAGTAGCACAATTCAAAAAGAAAATTTAGCATGGAAAATAAGTACGCATTAGTAACCGGTGGCTCTCGTGGTATTGGCAGGGCTTGTTGTATAGAGTTGGCTAAAATGGGTTATAACATTTTGGTGAACTATCGCGGCAACAAAGCAGCGGCAGACGAAACCATCAAGCTGATTGAAGAGCAGGGAGTGAAAGCGGAAGGCATGCAATTTGACGTGGCTGATAAAGCTGCTGTAGAAAAAGCTATTACCGATTGGCAGGAAGCCAATAAAGAATCTATCATAGAAGTGCTGATCAACAATGCAGGTATCCGTCAGGATATTTTGATGATGAGCATGACCGACGACCAGTGGGACGGCGTACTGGATACCAGCCTGAATGGTATGTACAATGTAACCAAACAAGTGCTGAAGCCGATGCTGATGAACCGCTACGGACGTATCATCAATATGGTATCGCTAAGTGGTTTAAAAGGGCAGGCAGGACAAGTGAACTACTCTGCCGCCAAAGCAGGTATGATAGGTGCTACCAAAGCATTGGGCCAAGAAATTGCTAAACGTAACATTACCGTGAACGCAATTGCACCGGGCTTTATTAAAACCGATATGACCGAAGAGCTGAACGAAGCCGACCTGAAGAAAATGATACCGATGCAACGCTTTGGCGAGGTACAGGAGATTGCCGACTTGGTGGGTTTCTTAGCCTCTAAAAAGGCGGGCTACATTACCGGGCAAGTAGTGTCTATTAATGGTGGACTGTATACGTAATGAAAACAGACCACATATTAGAAGTATTTATTGATAAAGAAACAAGGCTCTGTCTTAGAGTTGAAAAAGAAGGGTTCCCATACATTTACAGAGAGGCGGCTGGAGTTAACTGGAATCAAGAGGGTCGTTATTTATACTCTACTCCTCCTTTAGATTGGACGTATTTAGATTGGTATCGCCATATCTATGACTTAGCATACCAATATGGCTGTAAGCTAATCTTATCTTCTAATACAAAATGGACTAATATACCCAATGAGTTGAAAGAAGATATTTTGGCTCAAAGTAATAACGGTGGGCTGTATACGTAGTTATACATAAAGAACTATATTGTAAATTATAGTTCTTTAGCATGTCTATTATTATCGCCAAGAAGATGGATGGTGTTACAATCATTCTATCAGATACAAAACTATCTATAGATTCTCCAGACAAATCAACTACAGGAGGTCATAAGCTTCGTATTGCTCCTGAAAAAGGAGCATTGAAATCTATTATAATATTTAATGGGATATGCATAAGTTATGCGGGAGATGTAAGTGCAGCATGTTCAATAATATTAGAATTCCAAAAAATACGCTTTTCAAGTATTGAGGAAATGTCAATGTATTTACAAAAGAAAATAGTTGATTATGGCGATGATGTAGAGTTTATTTTAGCATGTGCGAATAAACAAGATCAGTTTCTATTTAAAATTACGAAACAAGAAGTTTCTATATCATCTGATAGTGTTTGGATTGGTAGCTATAGCGCATTTAATCGATTTCAATACATTTATAAAAGCGAGCAAGAAAAAAGTACAGAGCTACAAAGAGCATTCAAAAATGGCTTTCAGAAGTTATTGGAAGAACAATCTATCCCTGAAATAGGTGATTTTATGGTTGAAACGGTATTTAACCCTAAAAACGGAGCTTGTTTTTTCTATAGCGACTCGTTAATATCACATCGTGGGTTAACCTCAATATCTATCAAAGCAAACGAAGTCTTAACACTAGATGATGGAAGTGCAGAAATAGGAAGTTACACTATCTCTACATTGGTATCAAAGCACTGTAAAAACCCTGCATTACTGCATTATTTCAATCATGGAAACTTTGGTATATTGTATATGCCAGATGAAGTATTAAAAAATGAGGGTAGAGGAGTTGTCGTTAAAGACTTGCCGCCTGAATCTGTTTTCTTACAAATGAAAGACCAATATGGTTTAGAACTAATCGGACCCTACTTTTTAGACGGTAAATTTTATTTTCACAATAAATAACTCGTTCCATTTTCACTTAAGCTGTGCAAACTAATAAACCCTACACCCTCAAACCTTTACTTACCATTCCTATCAATACATAACTGGTATTATCTTATTGTTCTCAATGGAAGTATTGTTCTTTTGCCCTTGTTGGTGTTCCTCACCAACAAGGGCGTATAAACTAACCCCTAATTATAGTTTAGAGGTTAGCCTGCCAGAAACCGGTTCCATATCATACATTGTAAAACTCTCTATGATGTGGTCCATTTTTTCATTTTCTCCATGATCATCTTTTCCTTGTTCTGTTTCAAGATAATTGTACAACGTCTCTTTCTTGTCAAACGTTGCCCATACTACTACCGTATTTCTTTCTCTGTCCACAGCAACTTGTCTTGCTAACAGACCATCTATCTTTTTGTCCATTTTTTCACTTGGCGCTTTTGCAATGCGTACAAGCTCATCTAACATCCCTGGTTTTGCAGTAGATATTGATACAAAAGTGTAATTCGGATTGTTCATAAATGAAGTTTAAAATGTAAATAACTATGTTTCTGATGCAAATATAACCATATTATTATGTTTTCATAGTTTTATTTGTATTTTTATTCAATAAAATAACAAAATGAGCTATAAGATACTCGCCGAGCTAATTGAATACTTGGAGCAGTTTGAAGAAGATAAAAGAGAAGGAAACCTATCAGATTTTATCTTATGGATAAACAGCAAGCTGTTTACTGAAAACAAAACAGCTGAGCAGTCTGATCATGATGAGCTAGCCATTGCATTTAAAGTCATGTACTTGAACAAGGGCCTCAAGCGAGACACTAAGCACATACTTTCGGGCACAGAGTTATCTTCTATAGACGAATACAGCTTTTTATTACACCTTAATTATGCTAACAGTTTCAGGAAGATGGAGCTGGTAGAGTTACATAACATGGAAGCACCCACAGGCATAGAAATCATTAAACGGTTGCTGAGAAACGGGTTGATATCTGAATATGCCGACAATGAAGATCGCAGAGCAAAACGTATAAAAATAACCGGTAAAGGTGCTAGTGTTATTCAAGATATAGCACCTCAGATCAACAGCGTTTTTTCTGCGTTTACAGAGACTATGGCAGTAAACGATAAAGTTAAACTCTCAGGCTTGTTGAATATGCTAATTGAAGGCAAGAAAGAATAAGTTCTACATGGTGCAATTTATTTTCGCCTTTTGTTCTCGATGTTTCATCTCGTACTGGAGTGCTTTTTTAAACTCTTCGTAGTCGTGTATTTTAAATCTTGCCCTTTTTCATCGTACTAAAGTTAAAACAAACCCTTATTCTACTGGTCAATAGTAGTAGACGCAGTTAATCCAAAAATCTGTTGTGATGCAGCTAATCTTGTTAATACGTTTAGCGCAAAAGTAGAATCATGTTTCAAAATGAAGGTTGCAGCCCACAAAATCACACTTTCGTTCTCATCATTAGTTAATTCTTTTAGCTCATCCCATTTATTAGTCTGAATAATTTTATCGCTCAAGTTCATCAAGTAAGTATGGGTTGTATTTGCTAGCTTATAATCACCTTGCAATATTGCATTACCATGTATAATTGCCTTTTTTTTAAACTCTGTGATTATGTCTGTCATTAGTATAAATCAATTTTAACCACTGTTGGTGTTCGTCACCAACAAAAGTGAGCATTATTCAACTACATTTACATTTGGTATTGCTACACTTCCCAGCTCATTGATCATATCCATTCTTGTTTCTTTGAGTTGGTTAAAAAAGCTCATTAGCTCTTCTCTTGTGTTTATATTTCTACGATACGAGTAGGCATATAATACCAGGTATGTTTCCTTTTTAATCTTTTGTTGTTTATACCTGTAAATATTCCATTCATAAATATGCGCACCGTCACTAATCACGAAATCTATCATTGTTTCCTGAGCCTTTTCGTTCGCATAGACTTCATAATTTACTACCGGGTTTGTCTCCTTTAGCTTTTTCAGTTCATTCACTTTAATACTCGCTGCCTGTGTTACTGATATATCTCCCTTTATAGCATCAATGGTGATCATTTTATTGAAGCTCTCCAAATCGTCTTCATCCCTTAAGTATTCTTGCTTGTAATAATTTTCTGATGGATTTGCACTCCATTTTAGGTGATATGTTTCATTATTAAACTCCAGATTATCTCCAATTGACAAAAAATCTTTCACTTCTTTTTGTGGTGAAAATGCTGTAAGCGTCAAGCTTGCTAATACTAGCGTAAATAGGGTTCTGTACTTTTTCATAATTGTTTTATTATCTTTTTAAAGATAATTTTTATACTCAAGATCGTGTCTGATAAAAACCAACACACCCAAACCTTCGGTTACCGTTCTTATCAATATATAATTGGTATTATTTTATTGTTCTCAATAACCGCTTTATTGTTTGCAGGTTTTGGCGGGCTCATTATTGTTTTGGTCATAGGCATTTATATGAACCATGATGCTATAGACATGATGAAGATCACACTGGATGATGAGCTGCTGCATGTTACCCGCTACATTCCATTAACCCAATACGATTGTCAGTTCTGGCTGAAAGACATAAAAGAAGTAGGAGTATATTTAAAAGTAAAGTCGGGTAAGGCAAGGCCACGACGTAATCCCTTCGGCACCAGAAACAGTACGAACAGTTGGTACATCATGCACGTAGTACTTAAAGATGGTTCAGAAATGGAGGTACCTATACATGGTATGGCATGGTTTGAGCGTAAAAAACTCAAACAAGCTTTAGCCGCAAAAGGTATTGAGTTGTTTGATGTTGGGTACAGATATAAGAAAGATTTATAACAACAATTTTACGTATATTTGTGGTGTAATATAATTATACTGAAAATCTAATTTCATGAAAACAACTTATACATTACAACTAATTTCCACACATCTAGTCCCGAACATTTTTTGTTCAAAACAGCTATTGATATACAAATAGTTAGCTAAAACTTACTTTGGTCAAAAACTTTGTTTTCCGAAACAAAATAGAACAATTAGCATATTATTTATACGTAACTCAACATTGGTTTGTTTAAGTCTTAACAATAATTTTATGGCTTCTGCTCAACAAAACAGCTGCTCTGTTGTTATACTCACAGACACTAAAACATACAAGTTATGAAACAACTATTGATCACCGCCTTCTTTGGACTTTTACTAATCTCGTCTTGTACCTGCAACGAGGGTAACGGAGGCAATGAAGAAATGAATGATAACAATACTGCTGCAACAACTGCAGACAATAGTGCAGATGATAATACCCCGAATGCTGCACAACAAGAAATGTCTGATGCAGATTACGCCTTATTCTATAACCTGAACAATTACACAATAGAACAGGTGAAAGAATACCGCACCATGCAGCAAAAGAACAATAATGGAACAGTACACGGCTTTTATCCTGAGGCTTCTACGAGGTTATTGACCGAAGATGATGTAAAATATCTTACCGAGTGGGGACATAAAGTTATGTTGAACGAAATATATGCCCGCCATGGTAAAGTGTTTACTACACAAGATTTGATAGACCACTTTAACACGCAAAGCTGGTACAAAGGCAACAAAACAAATGTTACAGATATGTTGAGCAGTATTGAACAGGAAAACGTAGCGTTTCTGAACAACCACCCGGCAGAACATATCACACCAAACATGTAATATTATTCTGTTATAGTAATAAACAGGGCGCCTGTATATACAGGCGTTCTTTTTTATTCTCTTAACTTTACAGTCAATATGAGTAGAGTAGTCATAACTGGGTTGGGTATATATTCTTCTTTGGGTATTGGTAAAGAAGAGGTGACAAAATCGTTGTTCGACGGTAAGTCGGGCATTATTTTCGACCCTGCTCGTAAAGAAATGGGCTACCGCTCTGCACTAACCGGTCATGTAGATCGCCCTAAACTCAAAGGTCTGCTGGATCGTCGCTCTCGTATCATGATGCCTGAACATGCCGAGTTTGCTTACATGTCTACTATAGAGGCTATGGAGCAGGCAGGTATGAGCATAGAGTATTTTGAAGAGAACGAAACAGGTATCATCTTTGGTAACGACAGCTGTGCACAACCTGTTATAGAAGGTATAGACCTGATTCGTGAAAAGAAAGATACCATGTTATTGGGTTCGGGCTCTGTGTTCCAGGTGCTGAATTCTACTGTTACCATGAACCTGGCCACGATATTCAAACTTCGTGGCGTGAACTTCACCATCAGTGCAGCCTGCGCCAGTGGATCGCACTCTATTGGCTTGGGTTACATGTTCATCAAACAAGGCCTGCAAGACAGGGTTATATGTGGTGGTGCTCAAGAGGTAAACATCTACTCTATGCCCAACTTCGATGGGCTGGGAACCTTCTCTGTTCGAGAAGATGAACCAACAAAAGCCAGTCGGCCTTTCGATAAAGACCGTGATGGTCTGGTACCGGGAGGAGGAGCTGCAACAGTAATTATAGAAAGCCTTGAAAGTGCACAAGCCCGGGGAGCTACTATATTAGCAGAAGTTTTGGGCTATGGTTTCTCGTCGAACGGGCAGCATATTTCTAACCCGAGTGTAGATGGTCAGATAGTATCTATCGGCAGGGCATTAAAAGAATCAGGAGTTTCTGAAAAAGATATTCAATATATAAATGCTCATGCCACCTCTACACCTGCCGGCGATGGTGTGGAAGCACAAGCTATTCATCAAGTGTTTGGCAGTAATGTACCGGTGAGCTCAACTAAATCTATGACAGGGCATGAATGCTGGATGGCAGGAGCTAGTGAAGTTGTTTACTCTATGTTGATGATGCAAAACAGTTTTATTGCGCCCAACATCAATTTTGAAAACCCGGATGAACACACAGCCAAGATCAATATAGTAGCCAATACAGAAAAGAAAGATTTTGGTTGCTTCCTTTCTAATTCTTTTGGTTTTGGTGGTACAAATTCGTCTCTGGTTGTAAAAAGATGGGAAGGCTAACTTAATGCTTGATTAAGAACCTTATAACAGGCGCAAGGTGCGCCTGTTCTTTTTATGAAAACATTATTCTACTTTTTGTCGCTTTATTTGTTTTTGCATGTTGATGCCTATGCACAAAAAAACTACATTGCTATATATAAAAACATAGTACCTGACAGTTTAGCCGAAGCTAAAGAAGAATTAAGAAAATATAATGCTTATGATAATAGTGATAGGCTTGCAATAAGTTACAATTTTCAAGACTCATCTGTTGGCAAATCTGATAGTTCAATAGCGGATATTGCTATACAGAAGTATTTTATACAGATGAGAAACTTTATCACAAATCACCGGTTTTTTCGGTTTGTATGTACTCCAAATTTTATATCTAAAACTAGCTATTATGATTTTGAAACAGACCAAGCATTGTCAAATGCTATAGATGCATATACCCTACAAACGTTTACCCACAAAACATATAACAATACTTATGTCTTACATATAAATGAAAATGTTATTACAAACTTTAGGGCGCATACTGATAACGAAGATTCTATTATTGAACATTTTTTGATAAAAACAGGCGATTTATCTTTTGATCAAACGGGTAATTCACAAATAATAAACCAATGGGTTTGCGATGAATATACAATTACCGGAAAACCTAGTATTACTATTTGGGCTTCTTCTGATATTCCTCGATATGTAAACCCACAGATCCTTATGCCTTCAATTAAGAGAGGGATAGTAAAAGTAGAGTTTAAAAACGGAAACTCTTTAGAGCTTGTTTCAATTACAACTACTGACGAAGTTATTTCAAATATTAAAGTCAAAGACCCTCCTAAACAGCTGTATGATATGCTTAATATAGATATAAATAGATGGTAACTACCTCATATCAAACTAGCCCTATATTGATCTATGGAAATAACACGAACGTCTAGGACAATGTCATAGTTTTTTTACTCTTTTAAGTTCAGCTTGCCTCTTAGGACATCGTCAAACAGCTTTTCTGCAGCCAGCTTATCTTTCTCTAAGTTGCTATTAATCAAATCAGTATATAATAATAAGGTAGGTGCTACATTGATTTTTAAATCACTGTAAGACCAAAACTTTCTATATACGTATACGTTGCCATCAGGGTCTTTTTCAAGGCGATAGTTGGTCATTAAGTCTGCCCGTGGCTCTTCTGTATATATGGTCAAAATATTAGGGCTGGGTCTGCCCATCAGCAAATGTGCACCTGGTTGCCCACCCCATACCGTAATTTTGTCTTCAAGCCGAGTTCTTCTCCAGTTTTGGAAATCCTCATCTGTTCTAAACCTGAACCTCCCCATCTCCAAAGATGGTTTCAAAATGTGTTCATATCTATCCATCCACGTTTTGAAAAGCTCCTCCTTATTCTTTAAATACAAATTTTTATCATCTGTTTTTGCCAGGTACCCATGCCTTATAAGTGCGTTGATGATGTTAGTTACATTACCCAAGCTTGTGCCCGTTTCTTTCGCAATCTGTCTATATGGCATGCTCAAAAATGCCTGATTGACTAAAAAATGGAATAACACTTTTAAGCCGGTTTTCGTAAACGCTCTGCTGTTGCCTGATGATGAGATTTTACCGGCACCTCTCACATCAAGCAAAATCATCATGTCTTTTTGCGGAAGATATATATTACCAGAAGATTCTATGTATGCTTGTTCGTTCGCAACAAGAAGCTCTTTAGCCTCTTTTGTTATTTTTTCTGCTATAATGATCTGCTCTACTGCCCCTGTATTATCACCAAGCAAATGCAGTTGATTAGCTCTCAGCTCACTTCGTACAGAAACTTGATAGTTTAGCACCTTACCTTTAATATTTATATTTATTACAATGGGTTTGGACTCTATCACACTACACCTAAGCATATTAGACAAAAAAGGAGTGCTCTCCAGATTATCCAGTGTAGTATATATGATTTTCAATTTCTGATCGTTCATGCATTAGTAGCGTGTTCACGTTTCGCGTACGTTCAAATAATAAATAATACGAATTTATAACAAAACTACTTAATTTGTATATATCTCAAGTACTATAAGTATTAATTCATGATTAGCATTTGTTGGTATTTAACTATTATAACATATGTAGGCGTTTTATCTCAACTGGTTTTCGTATGTTTGACCATCGTATAGTAATATTTTATAGGTTTACAATGAATTCATTTAAATTTGTCGTGGTTTTATTTGCGGCTCTGGTTGTTACAAACCTTTGTAATGCACAAGAGAGCAAAACATTTATTAAAGAAAAAATAAATGTTTTGGCTAGCCCATCTTTTCATGGCAGGGGCTATGTGATGGGGGGCAGTGATAAAGCGTCACAATATATTGCCAATGAGTTCAAGCAGTATGGTGTACAACCTGTAAGACAAAATGGCTCCTACTTTCAAGACTATCAATTCTCTGTAAATACCTTCCCCAGCAAGGTAGTAGTAAAGGTAAATAACGATGTTTTGAAGCCCGGACCAGACTTTATAGTGAATGCGGCAAGTGCACCATGGCACGATAAAAAACCCAACAAGTTCACGACAATAGATCTTTCAAATATCAAAGATTCTACAAGTTGGGACAGTGTCAAGTCATCGTTAGTAGCAGGAGAAGTATATTATTTGCTAAATGCAGACACACCCGGCAAAAAATTGAAGTTAGGCATCAGAAAGTTTGCCAAAGAACTACCCAGAGGCTTATTTATAGTACCGAAGCATGGGAAGCTAACATGGACAGTCAGTCAGGATCAGGCAGCAGCTACAATTGTATACATAGAAGATACCGTACTACCCAAAAAACCTAAAAAGGTTTTAGTAGATATATCCAGCATATACATAGAAGACTTCAAGGCTAAAAATGTGATTGGCTATGTAGAGGGTACAGAAGTACCGGATAGCTTTATAGTATTTACTGCACATTACGACCACCTTGGACGCATGGGTAGAGCGGCCTTATTTGCCGGTGCGAGTGACAACGCCAGCGGTACCGCTTTGGTAATGTATATGGCCAACTATTTTGCCAAAAACCCATCACGTTATTCAATAGCCTTTATGCTATTTAGTGGCGAAGAGGCTGGTTTAGTCGGCTCAAAACATTATGCAGAGCACCCTTTGTTCCCTTTAGAAAATATCCGATTTCTTGTTAATCTGGATATGACAGGAGATGCCACCAACGGCATTACTGTTGTTAACAGCAATGCGCACGAAAATGAATTTAATCTGCTACAGGAAATAAATAAAGACAGCACTTACGCTACAAAAATCAAAAAGCGCGGGCAAACCAGTAATAGTGACCACTATCATTTCAGCAAAGCGGGTGTTCCTGCCTTCTTTATATATAGTATGGGTACTATCGGGCACTACCATGATGTATTCGATCTGCCAAAAGATATCAATTTAAGAAGGGTAGATGACCTTGCTGAGCTACTAATAAAGTTTGAAAGTCAGTTGAGTAACACTGCTCAATAATATATCCATCAATATCACCCTTTTAGTGTTATTAGCACCTCGCTAATAATCCTTACATTTATGTAAAATAATATCATAACTATGAAGAAGCTCATCACAGCAGTATGTATGTCTGCTGTTTTCTTTTACTCATGCAGCAATGCAAACATTCAACAAGACGCGCAAGCATTTTTAGACTCATATACAGAAGAGTATTTAAAACTATATGCTACGTCTAGCGAAGCTGCATGGAAACTAAATATCGAAATTATACCGGATGATGAAACAAACAAAAACGCAGCACAAAAAGCTGATGAAGCTATGGCTGCATTTACCGGTAGTAAAGAAAACATTGAACAGGCACAGCATTTCCTGGAGCTTAGAGAAGAGCTAACAGATATACAGGCTAAACAACTGGAGGCCATATTATATGCCGCAGCAAACAACCCTGCAACAGTTGAAGAGCTGGTGAAAGAGCGCATAGCAGCAGAGAACGAACAAACAGAGAAGCTGTATGGCTTTCAATACACATTAAACGGAGAAAAAGTAAGTACAAACGACCTTGATGAAACGCTTAAGACCGAAAAAAATATTAATAAGAGGTTGGCAGCGTGGGAAGCGAGTAAAGAGGTAGGCCCTACTTTAAAAGACGGCCTTGTAAACTTGCGCAACCTGCGTAACCAAACAGTGAATGCACTTGGTTACAACGACTACTTCTCTTATCAGGTGAGCGACTATCAGATGGATACAGATGAGATGATGCAAACAATGGAACGTTTGATGAATGAGCTTTACCCGCTTTATAGAGAGTTGCACACTTGGATGAGGTACGAATTAGCTAAAAAATATAATGCTGAGGTTCCTGAGTATATACCTGCACACTGGTTACCCAACAGATGGGGACAAGACTGGAGCTCTGCAGTAGAGGTAGACGGTTTGGATATTAATGGCATACTGAGTCAAAAAACTCCAGAATGGATTGTGAAAGAAGGAGAGAAACTTTATACCAGTATTGGGTTTCCATCATTACCGGAAACATTTTGGTCAAAATCAAGCTTATACCCTTACCCCGCAGACAGCAATGTCAAAAAGAACAATCACGCATCTGCATGGCATATGGACTTACAAAACGATGTACGCAGCCTGATGAGTGTAGAAGCAAACTCTGAGTGGTGGGAAACAGCAAACCACGAACTGGGGCATATTTATTATTATATGACCTATACCAACCCTGATGTGCCACCATTATTAAGAGGCGGCGCCAACCGTGCATATCATGAAGCTATTGGTAGCATGATGGGTATGGCGGCTATGCAAAAGCCATACTTGGTCGGTCGTGGACTTGTTGATGAAAATGTAGAGGTAAATGAAATTCAAAGCTTATTGAAAGAGTCTATGAATGCAGTAGTATTTATGTTCTTCTCTTGCGGTACAATGAGCCATTTTGAAAAGTCTTTGTATGTTGATAATCTACCTGCAGACCAGCTTAATGCAAAATGGTGGGAGTATGTAAAAAAGTATCAAGGTATATTGCCTCCATCTGAAAGAGGTGAAGAGTATTGCGATGCTGCAACAAAGACACACATCAATAATGATGCTGCTCAGTATTATGACTACGCACTATCTTATGTCATACTGTTTCAGCTGCACAACCATATAGCTAAAAACATATTGCATCAGGATCCTCGTGCTACAAACTACTATGGACAAACAGGTATTGGGGATTTCTTGAAAGAGATCACATACCCGGGTGCTTCTAAAGATTGGAGAAAAGTATTAAAAGAATCTACCGGAGACGAGTTAAACGCAACAGCAATGCTGGAATATTTCAAGCCTCTTGAAAGCTGGCTGAAGGAGCAAAACGTTGGCAGGATATGTTCTTTGCCCGAAAAGCTATAAACATTATATAATTTAACCGTTTAAAAATCCCCGCTTTGTCGGGGATTTTTCCTTTTACATACTTTGCTAATACCGTTTCGGCTAAGCCTCATCTGTTTTTAATATCGCATGACTATAAAATGACATAATTTGAAATCCTAAATAATAACTCTCTGTATGAAAAAGTTTTACGAAATCTTTAAGCTAAAACGAGTAGCAGCATTATCAGCTTTGCTCGTTATGTCGGGGTTAATGCTAAACAACGCAAGTGGCCCCGCTAACAACAGTAATGGTAGTAAAGTAGGTGCCGGGTTCAGTACCGGAACATGTGGTAACTGTCACTCAGGTGGTAACTTCAGCCCGTCTATTACTATACAAGTATTAAGTGGTACTACACCGGTAACCACATATGCATCTAACACCAACTACACATTACGTGTTACAATAAATGCCAGTAACACCACATCGGGTACGCGTTACGGGTTTCAGGCCGTTTCTGTTCAAACCGGTACAAACTCAGCTATTAACAACTGGGGTACATTACCAACAGGTGTAACCAGTGCAACCGTCGGTGGTAGAGTACACGTAGAGCAAAGCACACCTTCATCGGGTAATGTGTTTAACATTCCGTGGACGTCGCCTAACGTAACAACAGGTGCTATTACATTTTACGTAGCTGCCAATGTTGTAAACAGAAACTTTAATACTTCCGGAGACAGCCCGACGACTGACACCTTCATGATCACACCGCCATGCTCAGCTCCTTCATTAAGTACCTCAAAAACAGACGTATTATGTAAAGGAGCAAGTACCGGTTCTATCGATCTTACTTTAACAGGAGGTACGGGGCCATTCACATATTCTTGGACAGGGCCAAACAGCTTCTCTTCAGGTTCAGAAGATATTCAGAATTTAAAAGCAGGTACATATAAGGTTGTTGTTTCAACAAGCGGTACTTGTAAAGATTCTACTACTGTTACTATTACAGAACCTGCTACCGGCATTAGTGTAAATGCTACATCGAATAGTCCTACTTGTGTTGGTGATACGATTAAGTTATCCGCAACCTCAACGGGTGGTACAGGCTTAATAAGCTTTGCATGGACAGGACCAAGCAGTTTCTCTTCAGGTTCTCAAAACCCGAACATCACCAATGCTACTCTTGCAATGGCCGGTAATTACACTGTAACTGCTACCGATGCAAATAACTGTAGCGACCAGTCTACTGTTGGTGTTGTTGTAAGCCCTGCAGCAAGTGTAGATACGTTTAACTATACACAAGGTACCGGTGCCGATAGTAATAAAATATCGTTTACAGCTGTTAATGTTACAAATGCTGATAGTACGATCTGGATATTTGGAGATGGTAATACAGACAATACCAATAATCCATCGCCAAGCCATACATACGCATCCAGCGGTAATTATACTGTTATGTTGATCGTTAAAAACGATTGCGGATCGGATACCGTAACAAGGCAAGTAATGGTAAACCCTCTGGGTATCGGTGGTTTGTCGCTCCAAAACTTGTTGTCAATTTATCCAAACCCTGCTAACAATACATTGTATGTAGAAAACAAAAGCAATGTGGTACTTAGCAGTATCGTAATAAAAGATATGACTGGCAAAACAGTATTAAATATTAACCCTAACAATAAAAAGCAAACTGTAGATGTTAGTAAACTAAGTAATGGTGTTTACTATCTATACTCAGAAACATCTGATGGGCTTAAGGGTAGTCAAAAAATTAATATTCTTAGATAGAAAAATCGAGTATCAAAGAAAAGCCCCGCATAGCGGGGCTTTTTTATTTCTCTTCTTTTTTATTGCTTTCGTAAAACAAACATTTTTTAAGTGCTTCAGATTTTCTGGATACCAAATTCTTTCTGTGTTGTATGTAGTCGCTACTGTACATAAGAAAAACAGGTACTACAAAGTAAGCTTTAGATTTTTCTTTTTCCGCCGCACTCAAAGACCTCAACTTAGACAACTCGTGTCTGCCTATTTGCGCAAAACTATTTACAGTGATACACTTTTGCGGTAATATAACGTAGTACATCTGGTTGTTTATCTTTCTTTGCTTAAGCGCTTGATTTTTCTCTTTGCCAGCCGCTTGTTTGGTTACCATATCCAGTTGGTCTTTCTCTGTACCATCAGGCGATATATCAAACACTCCTGCCTGGTCAGGGTCTTCCAGTTTATCAATATTGGTTAGTAATACTTTACTGCCTTCGTCAGATACCTCTGATGCATCGTTAGTTACTGCAGGATACAGGTTGTCTACATCATCTCTCCTGATGAAAAGCGTATCAACAGTATTGTTACATAAAATCAACTCCATAAAATAATGGTTATTCATATGGGTTGAGTTGTAAGAAGAACCAACATATATCTTCACACCAACGGCAGAGGCCTGAGCACTTAGTAACACAAAAAATAATAAGTATAGATATCTCATAACGTTGTGAAAGTTAAGTAATCTGCTACAATGATGCACTTAAAAAATCCTTATTGTTTCTTAATTTACGCCCATGCAACTGCTGACATTTACAGAGGAGAATTATGTTAAAGCCATCTACTTTATTCAACACAAGAACAAAAGTGGTAAGGTTTCTGTGAATGAGATTGCAGAAAGAATGAACACCAGACCAGCTACAGTTACGGATATGCTTAAAAAGCTATCTGAAAAAGAGTTGGTACACTACGAAAAATATAAAAAGCTTAAACTTACAGACAGCGGCTCTATAATAGCTTTATCCATACTACGTAAACACAGGCTTTGGGAAACTTTTTTGTGCGATACACTTAACTTTTCGTGGGATGAGGTACATGAAGTTGCAGAACAGTTGGAGCATATTAGATCTCAAAAACTTATTGACCGGTTAGATGCCTTTTTGGGACACCCGGAGTACGATCCGCACGGAGACCCCATACCAAATGCAAAAGGAGTACTCCCCGCTTCGAAAGCCATTGCGCTGAGCGAAATGCCAATACAAACCCTGTGCACAGTAGTATCAGTAAACGATACTTCGAAAGCTTTTTTACAGCAGTTGGAACGTTATGATATAAATATCGGATCTGAACTTACTATAACAGAGCGTATGCCTTACGACCAGTCTATTTGGGTAAAAAATAAAAAGGGCGATAGTTTCCAATTGTCAGAAAAAATCGCCCTGAATGTTTTAGCTATATAAGTTACTTTTTGAGGGGCTGTTTATACACAGGCACTGTAGAGCATGGTTCACCATACATTAAAGATTTCACCACAGGTTTCAATACTTCTGTAGCAGCCACATAAGCCACTTCCGGTACTTCAACATCTCCACAACCTTTTAGTACCACCCTTTTATCTGTATAGTCGCTTACGTTGATATTCTTAATGTTGTCTTCCAGAATTTTATTTGATAGCTCCTCTTTACTACCAACATGTATCTGCTTTGCTAAACCTTCCAGGTTTGCCGCAACTAACATGTATGCCCACATCTGTATCACTGTATCTACCGAACATGTTATCGCAACAGATTTACCTGAATATTGACTCCAATCCTGCTCTTTCATAAACGCACGAAAGTCTTTCTCTTTCAATATCATTTCTTTGAAAAGAAATGGTTTGAAATCAAACACAGCAATGCTATCCTCGCTTGGTATATATGTAGCCAAATCAAGAGTAATAATGCCGCTTTGTGCCACCTTATTTACAATAATATCCATATACCTCCTATTCTTTATACAAAAGTACGAATACAATACGCTAGAATAAAAAAACAGGGGCTGGTTGAGCCCCTGTTTTTTTCTATTTGGTATTAACTTATTTTGATATTAAAGGTTGTCTACATTGTAGTCAACATCAGCATTTTTTATCAGCTGCTCGGTAATAGTTCCGCTCATTGCATTTTTTATTTGAGATTGCATCATAATCTGCTCCCTGTTTATTAATGCAGAGTCTGTATTTCTGTATGGATCTTGGAATACTGCTGTTGGTACTACATAATAAATACTACCCTGACCTTGTATAGCAGGTGACATAGTATTTAACTGAGTACTTTTAGAGAATGTATAACCTACAACTTTTGGCGCAAAACCAAGATCTCCTGTAAATGAACTGTTTGCTCTAAACGAGTCTGCTTTTTTGATCTCTTGACCGGAAGCTTCTGATACAGCAGCCAATGTGCTTTTACCGTTATACTTCTGTATTGTTTGGTCTGCAAGTTTTTTGTTTCTCACATCAGACTCAATATTCGCTTTAAGGTTATCATCTAAAGGCATCAAACCTTTCTCTTTTTTACCCGCATTTTTTATCACAACATATTTATCAGATAGTGAGAATACTTGTGATATTGCTCCAACTTCAGAGTTGTATAACCACTGAATGATTTGACGAATTTCATTTGAAGAACCAAGACCTTGAATCGAGAAATCATTCACTTTAATATTCTCAGCAAACCTTCTTTGTACCAATCCACTTTTACCAGCAGAATCGAAAGCGGCAGCAGTACTGTGTGATGCAGCAAACTCTGATGCCTGTGCAAAAACATTGTTTTCTGTATTCTCTCCAGGATAAAGAGCTTTTTCTATTGTTGCAAAGCTATAAGCGTTGCTTAGCCCCGGCTGGTTTAATATTTCTATATAATGGTAACCACTGTAGTTACTGTTTTCAACTTTTACTGTTTCTTTATCACCTTTGCGATTTTCGAAGATAAAGTCGCCAAACTCTTTAGAAAGGTTTGGTCTTTGTTGAAAAGCAAATGTGTATTCTCCGGCAGTATTTTTACTACCATCATCCTCTGAATACTTTTGTACTACTTCTGCAAATGTTGCACCTGCTTTAAGTGCAGCAATGGCACTGTCTATTTTTAGTTTAGCCAAGCTATCAGATAATATTTCTCTTCCTCTGTCTGCTGTCTTAACCAAGATGTGGCGACACTTTACAGAATCAGGATATTGTTTTACATCTACCAGTTTGGTTAACTTGTAATTGTCTCTTTCGAAGTATGGACCGTAAACTTCACCTTCTTTCAATCCGAACAAAGAATCTGAATATGGAGAAAGGAATGTTGCCTTTTTCACATAGTTCTCTCTGTACGATACATCAGAGTTTCTATTTACAAAGCTTTCATTGTCTTTAGTATCTGTAAAATCATCTTTCACAGCTACTAATGCATCCAATGCTCTGGCAGTATCTTCTTTTGATGGTAATAGATTAAATGGTACATATTCAATGCTTCTGCTTGCTACTTGTATAGTGTACTCTTTCTTATGCTTGTTTACATAATCTTTATAATCTTCATCAGTCAGTTCTACTTTATCATTTCCATCATAAGGTATACTTACAAAGTCTATGTTTGCCATTTGCTCTTCTCTTTCCAAACGCGCCTCTATTAAATATTTAGGTACGTATACAGAGTTATTAAAAAGCATGTTATACTTTTTAGGTAGTGCATTGTACACAACATATTTTTTCATTTCTTCCCAGTGTGCTTTTGCTCTTCCACTAGGATCTATCTGATCTATTTGTTGTTCAAAAAGTTTTACTCTTTGCGGATCGAATCTATTTGTTTCAGGGTTTGTAAACGCTTGATATGTTTTTACTGCCTGATCAGGATCCTGACCGTAGATCATTTCATTTTCTTCTTTCTTCGTAACAGTCAAGCCTATTTTTTCTGCTTCTTCTCTGATCAGTTTTTCTTTGATCAAATCTTGAAGTGCCTGCTCTCTTAATTGAGCACGCATGTTTTCATCTAACTCCTGGCTGGCGCCATATAAAGTTTCATAGGCTTGTACTCTGGTGTTATATTCTATAAAGTCGATTTTATCGCCGTTTACTTTTACTGCGCTATCGTCTCTACCGAATAAACCACCATTGTTACCGGTTAAGAAGTCTGTTAAAATAAATGCTACTAGTGCAAATGCTATAACACCACCTGCCAGCTTAGCGTATTTAGTTCTGATTTTCTGAATTACAGACATACTTAGTATCGTTTATCTAATTATTGTAAGGACGGCAAATTTATATGAAAAAATGTGATTTTGGCTATATCAGGGGCATTTAATATATAATAAGGTATATACAGGCCTAATTTTATCGCAATAAAAAGAAATTATATACTAGAAAAATAGTTATTCAGACAGCATAGTGTATAAACTAAGTATTTAATTGCATTTGTATGCTGTTACCCCCACATCAATAAAATATTAATTTAAGGTTACGATTTTATTAGATAAAAGTTACCAGATATTAACATCGATCTACGAAATTCACCTCTCTCAATTTGCACACATGATATTCTACTCATATAATCTGTGAATTATGTGGGTTTCCTTATTTTACGGGCATTATAAATGTGGATATCGATTTAATATCTTGGGTATGGAATATCTATTTTACATTTGCAAGTAGAATTATTACTTAATTCCCCCAGATTCACACTCCTAATGATAATAGCCTTTTTTTAAATAAATATTCTATTAAGTATTAAGATGGTTAATAACACTACTGCGGCGGTCGAAAATTTGGAACGAAAAGGTTTTCTCGATTTGGAAATTGATCCTACCTTAGATTTGTTCGCCGAAATTGAAAGACTTAAAAAAGAGAAAAATGCCATACTGCTTGCACATTACTACCAGGAGCCTGATATACAGGATGTTGCTGATTACATTGGAGATAGTCTTGGGTTGGCGCAGAAAGCCGCAAGTACAGATGCAGATATCATTGTGTTTGCCGGTGTACACTTCATGGCAGAGACAGCAAAGATTCTTAACCCAACAAAAAAGGTTCTCTTACCTGATTTAAAGGCTGGTTGCTCTTTAAGCGATAGCTGTCCACCTGCTGTCTTTCAAAGGTTCAAAGAAAAGCATCCAGATCATATAGTAATATCATATATAAATTGTTCTGCAGGTATAAAGGCACTTAGCGATATCATTTGTACTTCATCCAATGCAAGAAAAATTGTAGAGCATTTACCCGAAGATCAAAAAATAATATTTGCACCGGATAAGAACCTAGGTGCATATATTAACAAGGTAAGTAATAGGAAGATGGTTTTGTGGAATGGTGCTTGCATGGTTCACGAATTATTTTCTTTAGAAAAGATTACCCGATTGAAAGAAAGAAACCCGGATGCTGAATTTATAGCACATCCCGAATGTGAAGATGCTTTATTAAACATCGCGGACTTTATAGGTTCTACAACCCAATTGTTGACGTATACAAAAGAAAGTAAGAGCAATAGTTTTATTGTGGCTACGGAAACAGGTATTCTTCACCAAATGGAAAAGCAGTCTCCTGATAAAACATTTATACCGGCTCCACCAGATAATTCATGTGCTTGTAATGATTGTCCTCATATGAAATTAAATACATTAGAAAAATTGTATTTATGTATGAAGCATAAGTTACCAGAGATAACTATGCCTGAAGATTTAA
Source organism: Bacteroidia bacterium (assembly GCA_030429205.1). Classification (GTDB taxonomy): domain Bacteria; phylum Bacteroidota; class Bacteroidia; order Chitinophagales; family Chitinophagaceae; genus UBA5543. The sequence goes on along the minus strand of JAUICZ010000001.1, from coordinate 646,219 downwards.
GATTAGCGGCAAAAACACCTATCGATAAAATGCTTGAACTCAGTAAAGAATTAGGTATCGGCTAGGTATTAGTCATATAATTATATTATCTCCCCCGATTAGGGGGATTTTTTTTGAAATAATGTTAAAAGGTTATATTTTAGAAGACTTGTTAAAAATTTAACATTTTCTAAAAGGTTATACTATGAAGAAACTCAACTTTTTATTGAGTGCACTTATTTTTATGCTATGTGCACCATTATTTCTAAATGCCCAGAATATGGGTAATTATGATGAAAACTGGTATATAGATTATGTTGGTGAAAGAGTATCAGTAACATCGCCGGCTAGTTTAGCAGGGCCGGTTACATACACTATTGCTAATGATGGTGGAGGTGGAGCCAATGAGTGGGGACAATCTATAAGAGCTTTAGGTAGCCCTATTTTAAATGTTGATGTTGTAAAGGCAGATCCTTATGAAGCATGTGTTACACTTACTAACGGTGCATCATTATCTGGTAAAATTGCATTAGTAAAAAGAGGTAATTGCGAATTTGGGGCGAAAGCAAAAGCTGCACAAGATGCAGGCGCTGTAGCATGTATTATCGTTAATAATGTATCAGGTGGTCCTGTTGGTATGGGTAAAGGTGCTGTTGGCGGTCAGGTTACTATTCCTGTAATCATGGTATCTGATGTAGATGGCGCAGCTATTGAAGCTATGGTAGATGCTCCGGGTGTAAAAGTTTCAATGACATCTTGGGGTAATGGTTTTAATAATGACCTTGGTATTTTAACAAATGGTGTGGCTTTATCTCATGCATATTCAATTCCGCTTGCACAGATAAAAAACACTTCCAGTGAAGCATTTAAAAACTTAGGTGCAGCAGTTATTGGTAACTTTGGTACTACAACAGCTACTAATGTAGTTTTGAAATCTACATTATCATGGACACCTGATGGTGGTAGTACGTCAGTAGTTAGAGAAGATTCTACAACTGTAGCAAGTTTTGCCCCAGGTGATTCTATTATTTCTCCAATTATAGACCAGACTTATGGTTTAACAGCTACTACTACCGGTAGATACGATATTAAATATGAAGTAAAAGCTGGTAACTGGCCGGATGATTTTCCTGGTGATAATGTTCAGGAAGCTTCGTTTTATGTTAAGAGACAATTATACTCTAAGGGTAGATACGACTTTACTAACAATCATGCATTATCAAATATTAGTTACACTGTTGTAAACTCTCAGAACAATACACAAGGTGACTTTACATGGGGACCATTCTATTATCTTGAAAAACCAGATTACTATTTTGAAAGAGCAACTTTTGGTTTAACCATTAGTGGTGGTGGCGACATGAGTAGTACAGGTGAAGTATTAATTTGGATATGGGAATGGAATGATCAGTCTGGTGATAGTGTAGTACAAGCAGGTGAAATAAACATAGTAGGTGTAGGTAAAAAAGTTTATGGTACCGGAGATACTTCGGGTCAAAGGTTTACTGTAGAAATTAAAGACGCTTACGATGAAACGAAGAAGCTTTCTAACAAAGCTAACACATGGTATTGGGTAACCTGTACAGTACCTACAAATACATATATTAACTGTGATGGGCAAAGCAATTACTTTGTAAGGTCATGGGCTAGGTTCCATGCCAGCTCTAAAGCGTATGATGCTTATGCTCCAATGTACAGTGCTAACTATCAGGCGTTGTTAAACGAAGATCCTTCTCAGCTAATGCAACACTTCCCTTTTGCAAGATTCTATTTCAATGTAGACTCTACAAGATACTCTCAACAAAAATCAGGTATGGTTCCATCTATTCCTTTAGAGATGTCTTTATGGACTGTTGATGTAGATGATGTACAGAAAGAAAAATCAAGCTTCAATGTAGGTTTATATCCTAACCCTGCAACAGATGTAATTAATGTATCTGTAGAGCTTGATGAAGATGCAGACAAAATTCACTATGTAGTAATGGATGGTATTGGTGCAAGAGTTACGGAAACAACTCACGAACAAGTTTCAGGTAGTGATACTTATTCAGTATCTACTGATAAACTTGCTGCCGGTAATTATTACATGATGATTGATGTAGATGATAAGATAAAGGTGAGGAAGTTTACAGTAGTAAAGTAGTTTGTAATTTTTTCAATAATAGAGAGGCTGATTTATTCGGCCTCTTTTTTTATATAAACTATTTCTCCTTTTACAATTGTATACTCAACTTTAGTTTCTAAAATATCTTCTTCGGGTATTGTCATTATATCTCTATCCAGTATAATAAGGTCTGCATGTTTTCCTACTTCAATACTTCCTTTTTCTTTTTCCCAAAAAACACTTTTTGCAGCCCAGGTTGTCATACCATATAATGCTTCTTTTCTGCTGAGTGCATTTTCTATTAAGAACCCTTTTTCAGGAAAACCGTTTTTATCCTTTCTTGCTACTGCAGTATAAAATGTTGCCAGAGGGCTAATTTCTTCTACTGGAAAATCTGTACCCAATGCAATCCACCCATTTTGATTTAATAGCTCTTTATAAGCGTAAGCTGTAGGTAATCTATCTTTTCCTAATCTATAAAGCGCCCAAGACATATCAGATATAGCATGAGTAGGTTGTACAGAGGGTATTATTTTGTACTCAGAATACAGTTTAATATATTGATTATCAACTACTTGTGCGTGTTCTATCCGCCATCTTTTATCATTACCTTTTTCTAGAAAATTGCTATAAAGCCTGAGAATCGCATGGTTTGCACTATCCCCTATGGCATGTGTGCACAGTTGAAGCTCATGCTTTATAGAAAGCTTTGCTAATAGGTTCATTTTAGCTGTATCAGTTAACATCATACCATAATGACCATGTTTGTCAGAATATTCTTTAATTAATCTTGCACCTCTTGAACCGAGTGCTCCATCTGCGTATAGCTTAATTCCATTTATTTGGAACTGTCCTTTTTTATAAAAGCCGTTTGACACGTATTGGTTTATTGTTTCATCTTCCTGATCTAACAGAATAGCGTTTGCAATGTGAAGTTTATTTTCTTCGTACAGAGATTGTAGTTGTTTTATTTTATTTGCTTTCACCCCACAATCCACAACCATCGTCAAGCCTTCTTTAAAACAATCTTGTTCTGCTTGTAGGTAGTATGTTTCGGCCTGGTCTTTGTTCAACCCCGGTATATTATTCAGTACAGGGTTTGCTGCATTATCTACAAGTATACCTGTTAGTTGACCATTTTTCTTTTCAATTATACCTCCTTCAATAATTGTTGTTGTGGTTATTCCTGCTTTATTTAATGCTACCTGGTTGCACAGTAAAGCATGTCCGTCTACTCTACGTAGGATAACTGGTTTGTTAGGGAAAAGGCTATCCAGTATTTCTTTTGTAGGATATTCTTTATCGCTCCAATCATTTTGATCCCAACCTCTACCATATATCCATGCTAGATTATTCTGTTTCTCATAAGCTATTACTTTGTTTATTACATCCTGAAAGGAGGATGTTCCCCTTAATTCGCACATGTATTTGTTGTGTGCATAACCACTAAAGTGGCAATGTGCATCTATAAAGCCAGGATAAATGTATTTACCTGATGCATTTATTATCTTCTTAGCATTGTATAGTGAGTTTACCGTTTGCTTTTCTTCTGCTAATACTATTAAACCATCTTTTATAGCTACGGCTTCTACTGTTTTAAATGCACTATCGCAGGTATATACCTTTGCACCGTATATAATTGTATCTACTTCACGCTTCTCATTACACGATATTAGTGCTAGATAAAGTACTAAAGCTATTAGTATACTGTTGTTCATATTTAGTTTTTATATAGTTCCACGTGGAACTATATAAATATACGACCCTTATAGTACTGATATTAGATTATTTTGTTCCACGTGGAACTATAATATTATACCCTATGCCTAATATTACTGAACTCCTGTTTGCCCTTAGGTCACTTCTGTAGTGTATTGTGTTTCCAAAATAGCCTAGATTATACAAGGATCTTATTAGTATATTGATGTTTAATCTGTACAGAATCCTATATTCTGCATAAATAGAGCCCTCTAGTAGTAGATGGTTAGCTTTGTATATGTATTGGCTATTCGATATTTCACCACTATTATGACTTATCGGCCGTTGTGTATAGTAGTTTTCAATAGATCTATGCCATATAAGACCTGTACCTAAGGCTATATTTAGACTTTTGTTTGATACAATACTATACCTTGTAGATATCCCTGTATTTATCTTACTTACTATGCTGTACCCGCCATATGTTGTTATTTCTGGCTGGTTACTCAATGTATGTGTAGAGAATACCAATGCCGGATAAGATTCATACTCATAATATTTACTAGTATTTAACTCAAATAATACTTTTTTGAGGCTATATGATATATAAACCTGTTTTTCAAGGGTTGTTCTGTAGTTTTCCGGATATAAGATGCCACCCAAAGTATATGATGTACCAACGCCACCTCTTAACCCTATGTTTAAATATTGAGCATAGCTAGAGCTTGTAGAAACTACAGCCGCCATAATTATTATTAGAATACTTTTGTAGTTCATAGTTCCACGTGAAACATAGCCCTTTAGTTTGTCTAACATATTGATAATCAATTTGTTTGTTTAAAACGGCTCCTTTTATTCGCTGTTCTATAGTGTTGTGCTCTTTTGTTTCTATCTTTTAAGCCTTTGTTCCTCTATATGCTATTATATAGCATCTGGGTTTTTGTATCTATTATGTATAATGTACTTATAGACATTATTGACCTTCAAATAGTTTGGTTGTAGTACCTTTGCAACTATGTTTCCTGAGTATGATGTAATAGTAGTTGGAGGTGGGCATGCAGGTTGTGAAGCTGCTGCTGCTGCTGCTAATATGGGTTCTAAAACCTTATTGGTAACAATGAATATGCAGACTATAGCCAATATGAGCTGCAATCCTGCAATGGGGGGTATTGCCAAAGGGCAAATAGTTAGAGAAATTGATGCATTGGGAGGCTATAGTGGAATTGTCAGTGATAAAAGCATGATTCAATTCCGTATGCTGAACAGGTCTAAAGGACCTGGTATGTGGAGCCCACGCACCCAGAATGACAGGCTTTTATTTGCTAAACTATGGAGGGATATGCTTGAGCATACCCCAAACCTTGACTTTTGGCAGGATATGGTTACCAGTTTGCTTGTTTCACGTGGAACAGTGGTTGGTGTACGCACCGGAATGGGGCAGGAAATAAAGGGTAAAGCGGTAATTCTTACTAACGGAACTTTCTTGAATGGGACAATCCACGTTGGAGACAAGCAGTTTGGTGGTGGTAGAATGGGTGAAAAAGGCGCTGTTGGTATTACCGAACAGCTGGTAGAACTGGGTTTTGAGAGTGATAGATTGAAAACCGGCACTCCTCCCAGAGTAGATGGACGTAGTCTGGACTATAGTAAAATGGAAGTTCAGGAAGGAGATGAAGAAATAACAGGTTTTTCTTACTTACCTTTTGAGAAACTTAAGCCGGAAAACCAAAGAAATTGCTGGATAACCTACACAAGCCCTGAAGTACACGAGATATTAAAGACAGGTTTCGACCAGTCGCCTATGTATCAAGGGAGGATAAAAGGTAGCGGACCACGCTATTGCCCAAGTATTGAAGATAAGATCAGCCGCTTTGCAGAAAGGGAAAGACACCAGCTTTTTGTAGAGCCCGAAGGTTGGGATACTGTAGAAATATATGTGAACGGGTTTAGCACTTCTTTGCCGGAAGAGGTGCAGTACAATGCATTGAGAATGGTTCCTGGTTTTGAGAATTGCAAGTTTTTCCGCCCGGGCTATGCTATAGAATACGATTATTTTCCGCCTACACAACTACAGTTTACACTAGAAACAAAGCTGGTGAACAACTTGTATTTCGCAGGGCAGATCAATGGCACTACCGGGTATGAGGAGGCGGCTTGCCAGGGTTTGATGGCTGGAATTAATGCACACAGAAAAGTGCAGGAACAAGAGCCGGTAATACTCAAGCGTAGTGACGCATATATTGGGGTGCTGATAGACGACTTGATCAACAAGGGTACAGATGAGCCATACCGCATGTTTACCAGCAGGGCAGAGTTCCGCACATTATTGCGTCAGGATAATGCAGATTTAAGGCTAACCCCATTGGGTCATGAGCTGGGTTTAGCCAGTGACGAGCGCTTAAAAATGGTGGAAGAGAAACAAAAGAGCGTAAGCCGTATCAGGGAAATATTGGCAGAGTTTCCAGTAGAGCCGGATGCAGGTAACCCATATCTGGAAAAGCTGGGTTCTTCTCCACTCACAGAAAAAACACGGGCGGCGAAGATTCTACTGCGTCCGGGTGTGGGGCTGAAGCAGATGTCTGAAGAGATTGCAGGGTTAAAAGAAGCTATTGGAGAGGCAGATGTGTTGACTCTGGAGCAGGCAGAAATACAAGCCAAGTACGAAACCTATATAGAAAAAGAAAAAGAGTTGGTGAAAAAAATGGCCTCTTTGGAAGATGCTATCATCCCTGCCAATTTCGATTATGCAAAGCTCACTGCGCTTTCAGCAGAGGCTCGTCAAAAACTCACAAAAATAAAACCAGGCACATTAGGTCAGGCTAGTCGCATCAGTGGGGTTAATCCCAGCGATGTCCAAATTCTGATGGTGTATATGGGTAGGTAGTTTGGAAATTAAGTCAGCTATAGAATATTATTGCCGTTATCAAGAGCGCTCTCACAAAGAGGTGCGCAATAAACTGTATGAGCTGGGCTGTAATACTGATGAGGTTGAAGAAAATATAATGGAACTCATTCAGGCAGATCTATTGAATGAGGAAAGGTATGCTAGTGCTTATGCAGGCGGTAAGTTTAGGATGAAACAGTGGGGCAGGAATAAAATTGTACAACAGCTAAAGTTTCAGCAAGTATCAGATTATTGCATAAAAAAAGCGCTGACCGAAATAGATGAGGATGACTATTGGGCTGCTGCCAGATATCTTGCTGAGAAAAAGAAAAATGAGCTAAGAACAGAAAAGAACCATTATACCAAAAAACAAAAGGTATACAGATACCTCTACCAAAAAGGATATGAGAGCAACCTCATATACGAAACAATTAAAGAATTATTTAATTAAACTGACACCGAAACAAATTAGAATACCCTATATTTACATAAACCATTAGAGGAATGGTACAACAAGTTACAGAAGGCGTCAGTATAACGGTAGAAACCTTTTACCAGCCAGATCAATCCAATCCAATTAATTCAGAATACTTATACGCTTACCGTATAACTATAGAGAATCTTAGCGCTAATCCGGTGCAGTTAATGAGCAGACATTGGTATATATCTGATGCTTATTACGGAACACAAGTAAGAGAAGTTGAGGGAGAAGGAGTAGTTGGAGAACAACCAATACTAGAGCCAGGAGAATCTTATCAATACATTTCTGCTGCAAACCTGCGTGGCGATGTTGGTAAAATGTACGGAACATATGAAATGGAAAACCTATTCAATAAGTCTAGGTTTACAGTTCACATTCCAGAGTTCCAGCTTATTGCTCCATTTAAAGCAAACTAAGCAAAAGAGTTATCGCCTTTTCTAATTCTAAAAGCACGATGAATAAGCAGCCCCAAGCGGACACCAAACAAAACCTGTATTTAAATATTGCATTTATCGCTTACTGTCTTTTGGCTGTTTACGCCATATTTATTCATGAGCAATGGAGAGATGAAGCACAAGCCTGGCTGCTAGTGCGTGATTTAAGCTTAATAGATCTATTAAAGATATTAAGAACAGAAGGCCACCCGCCTTTATGGTATTTACTAATAATGCCACTTTCGAAAGCGGGTTTGGCATATGGTAGCCAAAACTTGTTGACAGCAATAGTAATGTGTTCAAGTGTATATTTGCTATTATTTAAAACAAAGCTTCCATTGCTGTTAAAGCTTTTACTGCCCTTTAGTTATTTCTTTTTGTACGAGTATTTGTTCTTTGCCAGGAGCTATTGCCTTATCGCATTTTTCACAATGGCAATAATGGTGTTATACCCTAAAAGGTTGGAGCAACCTTGGCTGTATGCATTATGCATTGTTGCATTATTCAACACACATGTGCTGATGTTTACTTTCTGTGGTGCACTGGTATTATTGTATTTATATGAGCTGAAGGAACAGTCGATGCTAAATAGTAAAAAGCATCTTGGTGCATCTGTATTGATGTCTGTAGGCGGCCTGTACTTATTACCTTATTTGTTCTTTGCAAAAATGTCTGACGAGTTTGCAAAAGAAATTGACGACAGTTTTGGCAGGTTAATAGGTGTCATTGATGGAGGTTTGACGATCTCTCAAACTCATATTCTTGGTATAGTGTTGCTGATTGCTGCACTGGTATTATTATACAAAAGCCCTAAGGCTCTTTTTATTGCTGTAGTCGGACTGGTCAGCACCTTGTACATTTTAGGATTTAAATATTACACTGCGGAGCTCAGACATTTTGGTACAGTCTTTTTTGTGTTGCTTGTATCGGTGTTTATCAGCCAAACAGGTGGCAAGCCCCAAAAGTCTTTTAAAAATATACCCTATACATATTTACTGATAGCTGCAATTCTTATACTACAGTTGAAGCCCGCCTTGATGAGCTACAAAGAAGATTTGACAAGACCATATTCAGGAACTAAGGGCGCGGCAGAATTTATAGAACAACAAGGGTTGAAAAATAACATCATAGTTGGGCACAACGCCTGGGTATCTAGTGCAGTGCTACCATACTGGAGTGACCGTAAGAAAATATTTTATGGAGAATGTAACCGATATGGTACCTATTACATTTACGATAGTTGTTTTATAAATAATAACTGGTCATACCCCGTAGACTATTCTATTGACAGAGCCTATGATAATTTTAAAGATAGGCTAGACGGGGTTGTCTTTTTATTCAATAACCCTGTAAGCGAAGATGCATCTGCATATTTGGAGTTATTGTATCGATCTCCGGAACCTCCAATAAGATCTGACGAAGAAATTTTTATCTACAAGTTTAAAGAGGGAATAAAGTAATTATTTGAATACGTCATTCTTAGCAGTCCACCAGGGGTGTACCTCATAGCCCAGCCAGCCGGCAGATATCATAGGGTCTGTATCTAAAAGTTGCTCTACTTCTTGTTGTGTAGGGCAATCGAAAATAAATATCCCTCTCCAGAAGCCGTCATCCCCAAATGGACCGGCTACTAGGATTTTTCCTTCAGCAGCCAGGCTGTCAATATTGGCCAGGTGCTTTGTTTGCAGATCGTTGAGGTATGCGGTATCCATATCTTCTGTTCTTTTGTTGCCTTTGGTAAGCATGACAAAGTAGTATTGTTTCAGCTCATACTCTCCTTCTTTTATGGTATGCTTTTGGTTTTCTGGTTTAGCTACAGTGTTTTGTTCTTCGCTTTTTTCTGTACTAGAGCATGCTGTGGCAAACAAAATAGATAAGAGAAATATGTACTGCCTCATAAATTAATAATATTAAAAACTGTGAATACTCGTTTGGTAGCTTTATTTGCCTACCTTTGCGCGAATTTTATTAAAAGTAAAACTAATACTAACAAGTTAGTTTTACAACTAAAACTATAGTTGATTTGAAAAATATTCGCAATATTGCCATCATCGCACACGTTGACCATGGTAAGACGACATTGGTAGATAAGATCTTGCACGCGACAAAAACTTTTCGTGATAACGAGGAGACGGGTGAGCTGATCATGGATAATAATGACTTGGAGCGCGAGCGTGGTATTACCATTTTTAGTAAGAACGCTTCTGTTATTTACAACGACATTAAAATCAATGTTATTGATACACCGGGTCACGCCGATTTTGGAGGTGAGGTAGAGCGTGTATTGAAAATGGCTGATGGTGTATTGTTGTTGGTAGATGCTTTTGAAGGGCCGATGCCACAAACAAGGTTTGTATTACAAAAAGCATTGCAGCTAAACCTGCACCCGATTGTTGTGATCAACAAAGTAGATAAACCAAACTGTCGTCCTGAAGAAGTACACGATGACGTTTTTGAATTATTCTTCCAGCTGGATGCTACAGAAGAGCAATTGGATTTCCCTACGTTGTACGGGTCTTCAAAACAAGGTTGGTTCAATACAAGTTTAGAACCGACAGAAGATATTACAGCGTTGCTTGATGTCATATTAGAGAAAGTGCCTGAGCCTAAGGTAGAAGAAGGTACATTGCAAATGCAGATCACATCGTTAGACTACTCTAGCTTCTTAGGACGTATTGCAGTGGGTAAAGTAACCAGAGGTACTTTACAAGAAGGTAAGCAGGTGTCGCTGTGTAAAATTGATGGTTCTATTGCAAAGCATAAAATAAAAGAGCTTTATGTTTTTGAAGGGATGGGTAAGAAGCGTGTTACAGAAGTACACTCTGGAGACCTTTGTGCTGTAGTTGGTATTGAGGATTTCCAGATTGGAGAAACAATAGCAGATCCAGAAAATCCGGAAGCATTGGAAGTTATTGCTATTGATGAGCCGACGATGAACATGCAGTTCAGCATTAACAACTCTCCATTTTTTGGTAAAGAAGGTAAGTTTGTTACCAGCCGCCATATCAGAGACAGGCTAACTAAAGAGTTAGAGAAAAACCTGGCACTTAAAGTAGTAGATACTGAAGATGCAGATAAGTTCTTAGTCTACGGACGCGGTATTATGCACTTGAGTGTATTGGTAGAAACAATGCGTCGTGAGGGTTATGAGCTAACAGTAGGTCAGCCTCAGGTTATAATAAAAGAAATAGATGGTGTAAAGTGTGAACCATATGAAACTTTGGTTGTAGACGTTCCTGCTGAATATAGTGGTAAAGTAATCGACTTAGTTACACAGCGCAAAGGTGAGATGTTGGTGATGGAGACAAAAGGAGAGATGCAGCATGTTGAGTTTGAGATCCCATCTCGTGGTATGATCGGCTTACGTTCTCAAATGTTGACCAACACAGCCGGTGAAGCAGTAATGGCACACAGGTTTAACGAATACAAACCTTGGAAAGGGCCGATACAAGGGCGTAACAATGGTGTATTGATCTCTAAGTTTACCGGTACATCTACACCATATTCAATAGACAAGCTTCAGGACAGAGGAAACTTCTTTATCGATCCGGGAGAGGAAGTGTACGGTGGTATGATCGTTGCAGAGAATATTAAACCAGGCGATTTGAATGTGAACGTGATAGAAGCTAAAAAGTTAACCAACCACAGGGCCAGCGGAAGTGATGATGCTAATAGAATTGCACCGAAGATAGAAATGAGCCTGGAAGAGTGTATGGAATACATTCAGCAAGATGAGTGTATAGAAGTTACTCCGGAAAACATCAGGTTGCGTAAAATTCTGCTGAATGAAGAAGACAGAAAGAAATACGAGAAAATGCTGAAAGCAGAAACAGAAAATTAACCGACGGTTAAAAGCTCCTTAACAAGGAGCTTTTTTTATGCTCGTATCCCAACGTTTTTGTTGGTGGGTTCGTTTCAGTAAAGAGAAAACAAACAGAAGTAGAGTCATATAGATATTCGTTGTTTGCCTCATATTTCCTATTTTTATGGACTACTCTTGTTAATATTGTATTAAAATATTTTTGCCGTGCTGAAAAAGTATACACTAGTTGCTTGTTGCCTGTTAACGTTGATATTGTCTGCTGTATCATTTGACACAAAAGCCAGCCACGCTGCAGGTGGTGAGTTGGTTTACGAATGGATAAGTGATTCTACCTATCGTTTTTACTTTAAATTTTACAGAGACTGTTCCGGCTCGCCTGAGCCTTTTAATGTTGTATTGTGTGCAAACAACCAATGCCTTAGCTCAAGCACATTTAGAAACATGTTTAAAATGACCACTATACCGGGTGGTGGAACAAACGGTCAGCAGGTAGCAACAGGTTGTGCCAACCAGAAAAATAAATGTGATAGCGCTGCGTCTAATATTCCTGGTTACAGAGAGTGGTGGTACTCTGCAGATTTTACCTTACCCGCTGCTTGTAGCAGCTGGCGTTTCTCTGTAGTTGTGCCTGTACGAAACTCTTCTGCAAATATTAATGGTACTCCCAACTTTTATGTAGAGACAATATTAAATAGTGTTGATGCTCCCGGAAACTCATCTCCGGATTTTACAGTAAAACCGGTACCATATGTTTGTATCAACCAAAACTACCAATATAATAATGGAGGTATTGATCCCAACAACGACTCCGTGGCTTTCGAAGTAATTAACCCACTGACAAGATCGGGAGGTACATCAAATTGTGGAGCGAGTCCGACAAACTGTACATTTGTTTCCGCATCACCGGCTATATCAATACCATCAAATCCATTCCAAACTAATAATACATTTACTGTTAGCCCAACATCAGGTGAGCTGAGCTTTACTGCCAGTTTGCAGGGTTCGCACACAATTACCGTACGTGCAAACGAATATAGAAACGGAACATTTATTGGTTCTGTTATGCGTGATATACAAGTTCAGGTAATAACCTGTCCGGGCACCGGCAGCACAAAACCTACAATTACCAACGATCCTACTAGTGTATCGGGTGCCGCTACCTATTCTGGCGGTACTGTTTTTGGTTGTGCCAACAAACAGTTTTCTTTCTGTTATGATATTATATCAACAGATACTGCTGCTAAGCTGGTTGCCTCAGATAACCATAGTTCTGCAGCTCCTGGTTCAACAGTAAACTATTCAGGAGGTCTTAACGATACTATCCGCGGTTGTATGACATGGACACCCGGAGCTACGGATACAGGAACAAGAGTATTTGTGGTATCTGTAAAAGACTCTAGTTGTTCATCAGGAGGTATACCTATTACATATGCCATTACTGTTCCATTATATGTATGGCCATCAACCGTTGCTTTAAAAGATACTACCATTTGCGCAGGCGAAAGCGTAGGCTTAAATGCTGTGGGTGGTAGTAGTTATATATGGTCAGTAGTACCGGGAGGTTCGGGTACAAACTCTTTGAGCTGTACCAATTGTAAAAACCCCGTTGCTACTCCTTCAGTAACAACGTCATATATTGTAACATCAAACAGCTCTGTAGTTTGTAACACGTTTACAGATACAGTAACAGTTACTGTTACGCCGCTACCAATCGCCAGTGCTACCAGCAACTCTCCTGTATGTAATGGCGATACTTTATTTTTAGATGGTAGCGAACAAACAAATGCTACTTATAGTTGGGTGGGCCCTAATGGTTTTACATCATCATCTTCTGATACGTTCATAGCGAATGGTACGAGTGCAAATACAGGTTTCTACGGATATACCATTACAAAAAATGGCTGTACATCACAGCAATTTGTATTATCTGCATATGTTGGCCCGCCAAATGCACCAACGCTTTCAAGCAACAGCCCTGTTTGTGAGGGAGATACTTTAGACCTTACAGCAATAGTTGTTTCGGGAACAACAGTAATATATAACTGGAGTGGCCCTAACGGGTTCAGTACATTAACACAGAACCCGTCAAGAAATAATATGCAATTGTCAGATTCCGGATACTATTATTGTTATGCAGTGATCGACGGTTGTCAATCGTTTACAGACAGCATGAAAGTGATAGTAAACGAATTGCCAATAGCACCGGCAGCAGATAGTGATAGTGTTGTTTATTGTCAAAACGTAACGGCAGCAACATTGGGGGCAACAGGTACCAACTTGAAATGGTATGATGTTAGTACGGGTGGTACAGCGTTTACCAATCCGTTTGCACCGTCAACAACAACAGCAGGAACTTTCTGGTATTATGTATCGCAAACAAATGCGAATGGATGTGAGGGGCCTAGAGATTCTGTGAAAGTGGTTATTAAGCCAAAAGCAACCAACCCGACAGTAACAACTCCGGTTACATATTGTCAGGGTGCAACAGCCTCTGCGCTAACAGCAACTGGTACTAATTTAAAATGGTATACAGTATTGGTTGGTGGTTCTCCTTTGTCCGGTGCGCCAACACCAAATACATCATCTCCGGGCTTAACATTATTCTTTGTATCGCAAACAAATAGTGAGGGATGTGAAAGTGACAGGACTCCGATCAGTGTGGTGGTAAATGCTACTCCGGATACTCCTACTGTTACATCTCCGGTACAGTATTGTGAGGCAGGACCGGCTACACCTTTAATAAGCACATTTGTAACAGGCCAGAATATCTTATGGTATAATGCAGCTACCGGTGGTACAGGTAGCGCAACACCACCTTCAATAAGTACGGCAACACCAATGTCAGATACATTTTACGTATCGCAAACAGTAAATGGTTGTGAAGGCCCACGTGCAAGAATTATTGTGCAGGTAGTTGCAAAACCATCGCCGCCAACAACCAATGACGTTACTTATTGCCAGTATGATACTGCAACACAGTTGACGGCAGGAGGAACCAATTTACTATGGTATCCAACAGCAACCGGAGGTGTGGGAGATACTGCAGCGCCAACACCGCAATCAATGACACCGGGAGATACAACCTACTATGTATCACAAACAGTAAATGGTTGTGAAAGTGAGCGTGACTCAATAAAGGTTACTGTTAACCCACAGCCTACACAACCCGTAGGTAACGATGACTCAATATGTCAGCTAACAACAGCAACACCATTAACTGCAACAGGCTCAAATCTTAAGTGGTATGATACAGCAGTGGGTGGTACTGCATTGACAGGTGCACCAACACCATCAACTGCAGATACAGGATGGTTCTACTGGTATGTATCACAAACAATACTTGGTTGTGAAAGTGAGCGAGATACAGTAGCGATATATATTAAACCAAAACCATCGCCACCAATGGCAGATAGTGCTGAGTTCTGTTTGAATGGTCCTTCGTCTATGCTTACAGCTACAGCGGATACCGGAGCCACTTTGAATTGGTATGCGGTTGCAACTGGTGGTACGCCTTTAACAAGCGCACCAACACCTTCAACTACATCTCTTGGTGTAACTCAATGGTATGTATCACAAACAATAAACGGATGTGAGAGTGACAGAGATACAGCTACTGTAGTAATAGATACAACGGTTTCCGTGTTCTTAGCGTTTAGCGATAATTCTTTCTGTTTGTACGACACTATTGAGGTAAGCCAAAGTGGAAACATGCCTGATACCAGCATATTTACATGGAACTGGGCTGGCGGTACTGTGATTGATGGAGACTCTTCAGGTCCGTTTAAAATTAAGTGGGACACTGCCGGAATTAAGAAAGTATGGTTAGAGGCAAACGACCAGGGTTGTAAAGCATCTGATACAGGAACAATAGAGGTACTGCCATTGCCAACTGCGAGTTTTGATATGATTGACGAGGTGTGTACAGGAAAAGAAGTAACAACAGAAGTGAGCATGAAGCTGGATAATGTGAAAACATTCACATGGGGCTTCGACTCTACCAACACGAATATTATATCTGTAGACAGTAATAAGTTTGTTGCACAATGGGCAACTTCGGGTAAGAAAGTCGTATCATTATTTACTACTTCTGATTCAGGTTGTATATCACCAATTGTATATGATACAATCAACGTACGAAACGATCCTGATGCGCAAATAGTGAAGCAGGGAATGTCTGATAAGGTATGTACGAAATCGGAATTTATCATTAAAGCTAAAAAGCTGACTGGGCCGCATAAATATGAGTGGTCTCCTGTAGGATACTTCCTGACAAACAAGGCTGCTGAAGTTGCTGCAAGTATGTATAGCTCGGGCTATGTTAAACTACAGGTAACTGATGAGTATGGTTGTACAGGTACAGATAGTATGTACTTATCTGTAGAGATCTGTTGTCAGCTGTTTATGCCAAACGCATTTACACCGAACAACGATGGTAATAATGATGTGTTCCGCATAATATCAAACGGACACCACAAAGTCATTGCCTTTAGAATTGTAAACAGGTACGGACAAGTGATATTTAATGCAAATGATCAGTACGATGCATGGGATGGAACATATAACGGACAACCTTTGCCGGTAGGTACTTATTACTATTACATCAAGTACGCTTGTCAGGATGATGATGCGAATAATGAGATTGAGAAACGTGGTGATGTGATATTGATCAGGTAAAAGTAAACCATCATAAACTGAATAGCCCCTATAATCAGGGGCTATTTTAGTATTAGAGATTATACAATTAAATAAGCTAATTTTGTACCATGAGCAGAACGGAACAGCTACATTCATTGATTACAGAGCGCATATTGGTATTAGATGGTGCCATGGGTACGATGATACAGCGTCATAAACTGGAAGAAGAAGATTATCGTGGAGATCGTTTTAAAGACTGGCATTGTGACTTGAAGGGTAATAACGATTTGTTGGTTATTACACGGCCGGATATTATTAAAGGTATTCATAGAGAGTATTTGGATGCAGGTTCTGACATAATAGAAACAGATACTTTTAATGCTCAAGCCGTGTCTCTTGCTGACTATGATATGCAAGAGCTGGCTTATGAGATGAATGTTGCTGCCGCAAAAGTTGCCAGACAAGCAGTTGAAGAGTACATGGCAGATAACCCCGGTACCGTAAAGTTTGTAGCGGGAGCAATCGGGCCGTTAAACAAAACATTATCTCTTTCTCCAGATGTAAATGATCCGGGTTTCAGAAATATAACATTCGACGAAACCGTTGAAGCATATACAGAACAGATAAAAGGACTTGTTGACGGCGGCGTTGATTTGCTGTTGATGGAAACCATTACAGATACACTGAATGTGAAGGCTGCTATCTATGCGATGAATACTTTCTTCCAGGAAGCGGGAATAGAAAAGTTGCCATTAATGATCTCCGGAACTATTGTAGATGCATCGGGCAGAACATTAAGCGGACAAACACTGGAAGCATTTTATGTTTCTGTAGAACACGCCAACCCTTTGAGTATTGGTTTGAACTGTTCTTTAGGTGGAAAAGAAATGCGACCTTATGTAGAAGAGCTATCTGAGTTGGCGAACTGCTATATAAGTTGTTACCCGAATGCTGGTTTACCAAATGCTATGGGTGAGTATGATGAGTCTGCAGACATGACAGCGGCGATCATAAAAGATTTTGCTGAGCAAGGCTGGGTAAATTTTGTTGGCGGATGTTGCGGTACAACACCAGACCACATCAATGCTATTGCTAATGCAGTAAAAGGAATGATGCCTCGTAAAATACAAACTGCAGAACAGGCAATAGCTTAGTCGTCCATTTCAGGTTCTTCCTGACGTACTAGTCCGTATTTTTTAGTGAAGTTGCACCAATAGCAAGTTTCTTCACTACAACCTGTATCAAACTGATGGTTCATTATTTTGGCGTAGCTTTCTTTTAGTTGTTTCTTTACTTCTTCTTCATCTTTTGAGAAAAAAGGTATTTCTACTTTTTTGAACTCGTTATTTTTCTCGCTGCGTTGTACATAGTGGAATACACCTTTGGTTACATTCCAGTTTCTGTCCTTAAAGTTGTCAATAAGAATTTTGTAGAAAACCATTTGGCGCCAATAATCACCGCCTAGCTTGTTGGCATCATTCGGTGCTACGGTGTATTTAGAAACACTGGTATCAGGGTTGCCTGTTTTATAATCTATAACGGTACAACCGTCTTCTGTAAATTCTATCTTGTCTATTTTACCTGTTACTGGTACCCCGTCCAGTAAATATCTTGGTATGCTAAACTCTATTTCTACGTTGGTAACAAAATCGTTGATGTTTGTTTCGTAGTAATCGGTAAGTATGTTATGCCCTTGCTCTTGTCTGCGGTCATATTGTTCTTTAGTAAAGCAGGCAATCTCTCTTCTCAGGTACATATCAAAATAACCCAGCACTTCTTCTAAACTCGGGAACGTACCGTTGTTCTTTTTCATTTCTCCGAACATTCGTTCCAGGCTATTGTGGACAGCGCTACCAAATGCCAGTGCATCATTTTTCTGGAATGGTACTTTTAAAATTCGCTCGTAGTAAAAACTGATCGGGCAGTTTAGATATTTGGATAGAGTGGTCGGGCTCATGATCAGTTGTTTCAACTGATGTTCTATCCATTCGTGGTTAGCCAGTTTAATTCTTATCTCCGGCTCAGGTGTCATGGCCCAGCGAATATGTTCTGTTACTTGTTCTTCTGTTAAAGAAACTTCCTGCCTATCAGCATCAGAACTTATTTCATCTATAAACTGTGTATGCTCCAATGCTTTTCCGTTACCATCTTTAGCCGCATAAGAAACGTGTAAGAATTTTTTGGCACGAGTAACAGATACAAAGAACAATCTGCGTGCTACTTCAATCTTGTATGTTTTATCATTATCCGTTTCGGTATTGGTAATGGTATCAGGCAGTTTAAATTCATAGTTACCGCCTCTTTTTGCTTCCCAGAAATTTTTAGTACAACCTACCAGGAACACATATTCAAACTCGTTACCTTTTGCGCCATGTGCCGTAAATAGATGTACCCCTTTTTCTGCGTGTACCACTTTTTGTATGGGCAGAGAAATGCCTTCGGCTTGCATTTGTTCAATGGTTTGTAATAGGTCCGCAGCTTTTAGTCTTTGGTTTCTGCCATGCAGCTCTTTTACAAAATCGAAGAAGGTATGTAGTACCTGTATATCCCAGGTATAGTTTTTTGTTTTAGATAAGTACTGCACCATACCACTTTCGTACAATAACTTTTCAATGAGCATGGGTAAAGGCAGTTCGTTCAGTTGTGTCAACCAACTGTTCAGGTTATTACCCATACGCTGTAAAGCGGCTGTACTGCTTAAGTTCAAACCGCTTAGCAATAATCCGTTTGATAATAACATGCGCCAATTACGCAGGCTATCGTCTTTCGATTTGTTTTGCTGCATGTACAAAGACAGCGAAGCAATATCTATCGGGTTAATACCATAACAAGAAGTATGCAGCAGAGAGAATAAAACAGCCTCTCCGCTAAAAGGAGCTTTCTGTTCATCAACTAAATATTGTAATAGGTTGATGATGTGTTCTACCAATGGCAGATCCAGAATGTTGACTGGTTTCTTTACCGCGTATGGAATGTTTTTACGTTCCAGTAAAGCAATGATGTTATCTGCCTGCTTGTGTTGCGCATAAAGTATGGCCACCTCATTCAGTGCCACACCTTCTTTTTGTAGTGCCTCTATCTGGCTTATGACATCTGCTTCTTCGTGCACAACATTGTGATACTCCTTAATAACAGGATCTATATTGTTATGCGACTCTGCAAACCTGTCATGATCTGCTTTAATATTTTTATCCAGCCTCAAATCATCAAGCTGGGTAATGAGCCTTTGCTTATTATTCTCAATAGTAGCCATAGCACTATTAAGAATGTTTTGAGAAGAACGATAGTTCTTATCGAGGATAACCAACTCTATGTTATCCTTATATCGTTCGTAGAACTCTGTAATATTTTTTATGCGCGCTCCCTGAAATTCGTATATAGATTGGTCGTCATCCCCTACAGTAAAAATGTTAGGTGAGTCCCAAAAGTCAGAAAGAAGTTTTAGCAATTCATTTTGCGCACCGTTGGTGTCTTGAAACTCATCTACTAAAATAAACTGGTGTCTTTCCTGATAATCTTGCAGCAGTGCCTCGTTTTCTTTGAATGCTTTCAGCACCCATAGTATCATATCGTTAAAGTCGTACCAGCCATGCTCTGCCATTTTCTCCTGATACACATCAAACAGTGCAGCAGCAGCTTTTGTACTGCTCACTTTCTTTACTTCAGCATCTATGTTCGCTTGCTTAAGCTCTCCTTTCTTAAAGCCTTTACCGTTTCGCTTATAAATGTATTCATCTCGCTCTGGTAAACTTTCTATATAAGTATCTACTGCATTTTGTAAATCTTCGCTACTGATGTTTTCACGTTTCATCATATCAAACAGGTTGTTCAACCTGCTGGTATCAGAATAGATATTACCGCTTAGTTTACGTAGCTCGTGCCCCTTAGGTAGGTTGTTGATGATATCTCGGATGAGTGTACTGCGTTCCAGATCTGTTATGGGCTGCAGCGAACGAATGCTGAAGTACTCGCTATTGTTCTGGATAACATTGTTACAAAAAGCATGGAAAGTGCAGATGTTGACTCTGTGTGCATCAGAGCCTATTATTTGCAGCAGCCTGCGGCGCATAGAGTTAGTGGCTTCATCAGTATATGTCAAACAAAGTATTTCGTTTGGTTGTACCTGTGCATCGCTACGTAGTAAATTAGCGATACGCATAGAGAGTACCTCTGTTTTACCGGTTCCCGGACCTGCAATTACCATAACCGGTCCGTATATGGTATTTACAGCATGCTGCTGTTGTTCGTTCAGCTTATTATAGCGTTCTAAAAAAGCGTCTTCGTTTATTGACATGATGTAGCCTCAAAAAATTATCTATAGATTGAAAGGTAACAGAAATTTACAGCATATGCTACATTTGTGTATTACTTAGCAGATATGAAATATATAGTTTTAACAATACTGATTTCCGCTTTTCTTTTTACAACTGCAACAGCGCAAGATGCTGATACTATGCCTTATCAAAAATATGGTGTATTGCCCACTTTCGAAGCGCTGACATTAGATAGCAACGATATATTTAATACTTACACCATACCGGAAGGGAGACCTATTGTAGTGATTTATTTTAGCCCTGACTGCGACCATTGCGAAGATTTAACCAAAGAGATCTTGGAGCATATTGATGAATTCAAAAAAACAAGAATCTATATGCTTACACTCATGAACCTGGTTAAGACCAAAGAGTTTTGTGATAAGCTACATCTGGAAGACTATAAGAATATTAAAGTGTATAAGGACTTCCTGTTTTTCGGTTTGAAGTTCTATGGTTTTAAAGCCTTTCCATTCGCGGCTGTGTATGACGGCGATAAAAAACTCGTAAAAGGTTTCCCGCACAAGCTAACAGCAGAACTATTGGCCGAAGCTGTACAGGAAGCTAAGAAGTAAACTATCTTTTTTTGATCAAAGAAGTGAAAGGGTGTTTTAAGTTTTTATAACCGATCAGATCCACCTTAATACTACCTATCAATATAGGGCTGTCTATACGTACCGGTATATGGTTCTTGTCATCACTCACCCATACCATCATTTTCTCGCCACCTTTAAACATGGTACCATCTACCAGTAAAGGAGCGATTTTGATAGCATCAAACACACCATACTTTGTTTTGACCCTTTCTTTACCTACATACCTGATGTAGAGGTTATATACCGCATCGTCTATAAACATGCTAAACGGTATTTTGTCGCCGGGTTTGTACTTACTGTAATCTATACTGCGTGCATAGTATATGGTAGATAAAACATCTTGTACACAGTTAGGTATATCATACGTACCATTTTTAGTAGTGGCTTTTTGACTGTCGTGGTTGAAGTCGATGTAGTTTTTGAATTTAGTATCTCCCTCGCTAACATCCCTTTTAAACTTAACAGGCATCATGTTAGAGGTGTCAATAAAAGACTCATATACATCGTGTACTTTATAAAACCATTCGTAAGAGCTGTAAGTTTTACCAACTCCCTTTACATGATATACCGGTTTGCCACCATACTGCTCCAGGTTGGTAGTGAAGGTTGCTGTACCAGCACCGGCCCATAGCCACCCCATATTATAGTATACCTTAAACAATGCTACCTCTCCTGATTTGAAGCTGTTGTTATGTATGCCGCAGAAGTTATCCTGTGCAAAAGTTCCAACACTCATTACCATCATTAATATTACTGCCGCTCCGTATTTATATAGCCTGTTCATAATTCGCAAATTTATTCGTCAAGTACTAACTGAATGTTACTATTTCAGCAGGCGCATGCGTATCAAAAGTATACTTCCTAAAATGGCGGGTAGTACCAAGTTGATGCACCACAGCCCTACTGTTGCTCCTAAAATGCCCACTGTGTTTTCTGAGAAGTGGTGGAAAAGGTATAACCCTACCTGCCCACGTTCTCCCAACTCCACAAGTGTTATTGATGGTATGATCGTTATTACCCAAAAGAATAATGCAGACATTAAGTAACCATCCATAAACGGCATTGTCACATTCATCCAATACAACAAAAACAAATATTGTGCCGTGTAAATGCTGTACCTTATTAAAGAGATGCACAAGATGGCTAATTGTTCACGCTGCGAAAACCGTTTTAACAATTTTTTATATATCTGAAAACGCCTCAACCATTTGATCTTCTCAATAACAGGCATCCATGTTTCGAAACGCCAGAATGCAATACCTAGTATTACAGTGATAATACTTGAAGCGATAAGGAGGAACGCTGCAAAAGGGTGATAAAATTTTACATTAAAATACACCAGCCCCAATGTCCCGAAAATAAACAGTGTAAGCATTTGTGCCAGCGCACCTAATATAGAAACACTGATAAGACGTACTGTGTTCTTCCTTTTTAAATATATCATCCGGCCTGGATACTCGCCCAGCCTGTTGGGTGTTACAAGAGAAAACGCGATACCTGCCAGATAGCTGGCCATAGCTCTGCGGTATGTAAGCGGTTGTGCAGAACCTACCAGTATCTGCCACTTTTTTGCCTCCAATAATAAGTTGACCGGCATTAGCAGCAAGCATAACCATAAATAGATATCAGGTCCGGTTTGTAGTAATGTTTCAATCTCTACTTTTTCCAGCTGCTTTAGTACCTGTACATATATACCCCATAATAGCAGCACAGAGATAGTGCCACCTAAAAGGTAATTGAGCCATATTTTGGTACTTTTGTTCAAAGCAGTATTCACATTTTGAAGAACAGCCCTCAAATTATTTTAGGTATCGATCCCGGCACGATTGTGATGGGGTACGGACTGATTGCCGTGGACAAAAATAGCATTTCGTTGGTGGAAATGGGTGTGTTACAGTTGGCAAAGCATAAAGATCATGCAGAGCGATTAGAATTAATATTCAGGAAAATGGAAAGCCTGATCAAAACACACAAGCCGGCATCTGTAGCTATCGAGGCCCCATTCTATGGAAAGAATGTACAAAGTATGCTTAAGCTGGGGCGTGCACAGGGTGTGGCAATAGCTGCATCAATGATGCATGGGTTGGCCGCAGTAGAATATGCACCCAAAAAAATAAAGCAGTCTATAACCGGAAGAGGAGGTGCTACTAAAGAGCAGGTGTGGCAAATGCTGCAGCACACGCTAAAGTTTCAGGAGGATGTACGTTTTATGGATGCAACAGATGCTGTGGCCGTAGCTCTTTGCCATCATTATCAATCGAAATACGATGATCTGAAAGGAGATAGTAATGTGAAGGTGCCTGCAAAGAAGAAGAAAATGTCTTGGGAAACATTTATTGCATCAAACCCGGACAGACTTAAATAATTGTATTTCATTTACAAACGATAAACATTATTTTTGTGTGTATCCTGCTACAGTACTTACATACAAGTATTGTTAATAAGTAGGGGAAAACCCAAAAATATACAATTAATTTTTCGCAATATATCTGCATACAACAATCTGTTTGCGTATCTTGCAAATTGTAAACTGTGGGTAGAGGATTTATTTTATACAGTTACTATACATGAAAATTCAATAATTCGTATGGCGGATAAAGCAAAAATACTATTGGTATAGGACGACGCTACCTTAAGTTACGTTGTTAAAGATAGCCTGAACAAAAACGGATACGATGTAGTGCATTGCTCTGATGCGGAAGCGGCATGGCAGCAATTTATGAAACACAACTTTGATATCTGTTTGTTGGATGTAATGCTTCCTAAAAAAGATGGAATGTCTTTGGCTAATCAAATACGTCAAAAGAATGCTAACATCCCTATCCTATTGCTTACTTCTAAGTCGATGGATGATGATAAGATAGCAGGATTTAGAAGTGGTGCTGATGATTACATTACCAAGCCGTTTAACATGCAAGAGCTGTTGTTGCGTTTGGATGTATTCTTAAAACGCACCATGAAGCATGAAGAAGAAGTTCCTGATTCTATCAAATTGGGTGAGCTGGAGTTCGATTACAGTAATCTTGTTTTAAGAGGTTCGGATAAGGACAAGCAGCTAACACAGAGAGAAGCAGATTTGATCAAATACTTCTGTACCAATGCTAACAAAGTATTGAAGAGAGACGAAATATTATTGAACGTTTGGGGTAAGGAAGATTACTTCTTAGGTAGAAGTATGGATGTATTCATTACCAAGGTGAGAAAATACATCAAAGGTCAGGAAGGTGTTGAACTACAAACAATACATGGCATTGGTTTTAAGTTTGTAATGCCGGAAGAAAAAGCATAACTACATTTTACTATACAGAATTAATTAAGGGCATTTCGAAAGAAATGCCCTTTTTGTATTTATCAGGATAAACAAATATTAATAGTTAGTGCCATTGCCACCAAGTGTACCAGGCAGCATATGATCGAACCTTGGACACGGAACACCGCCAGGGGTTTGTCTGGATTTTTTATAGCTGCCTTTTACAAATAACGATAACTCGTAACCACCTGCTCCCGATGATGCTGTACGTAATGCAGAACTGTTTACATCATAAGAGAAAGTAATGGAGTATACATGGTAGTCCATTTTTACTGTCGGGATAATTGCATCACCAAAACGGAAAAATGCACCCGCGTATAATTTAAAGTTGCTGGCAATTTCCGAAGGGTTTTTCCAACTAACAAAACCACCACCGATCACTTCAGTGTAGTTACCCTGCTTAGTATAATTCCAGTGGCTGGTAATACCAAACTCTTTTGTCAATGTCCAGCTGAAGCCTGCACTGGCATTATACTTTGTGCGTAGTACAACCAGTGGGTTATCTTCTTGAAAAGTATGTTGTGGCTTGTTGAGGTGGTATGCCGCAAAGCCTAAATAGTAGTTCACAATATTTTGCGGACCGAATGAGCTATTCAAACTAATACCTGCCGATATATCATAGTTTTGTATAGATACATTATTAAGATCTTCGCCTGAAATATTCTCGGAAGAGTAAGCACCATTTACATACTGAGAACTGAATGTAGCTTGAGAAAAATCTATAGTACGCTGTATGTACCCACCTGCAAAACCTACAGATAAATAAGAGTTGCGTCTGTCTTCTAAAGATTTGTTGTAGTTAATAGCAGGGTATATTTGCATGCTATTAAAGTTGATTGTACCGGCCTTGTCGTATGTACCGGTAACACCAAAGCTAAAGTAATCTCCAACAGACTTGTTTACCAATACGCGTGTTTCTGCTGAGAATAAAAGAGTCTGGAATGGAACAGAAATATTACTCCATTGCGTACGGTAGTTTGCCCCTACTTTATAATCGCCACTAAAGATTCCTGTTAGTGCCGGGTTACGCATAATGTTGTTCTCATAAAACTGAGAGAAGTGAATGTCTTGTGCATATGAGCTACCCCATAGCGAAACAAAGCAGGTTATTAGCAATAAATATTTTTTCATACAAAAATGATTTTTGCGTTTTGAATTATCTGATTAATGATATATCTCCTTTCATATCCATCGGCTGACCATTATCGCAGATCACACGAACGATATAGACATATACATCCGGTTTCAACGGTTCGTTTTTATAAGTACCATCCCATCCGTAATTCGGATCGTTCAGCGGTATATTTTGTACATCATAAATTAACTCTCCCCAGCGATTGTAAACACTAAACCTTTCTGCTCTGTCTAACCCTCTACCCTGCGGATAGAACCTGTCATTCAAACCATCTCCATTTGGTGTAAATGTATTAGCAACAAATACCTGATCTGCACCACAGGTGACATAAATAGTAACATCATCCTCAGACGTACAACCAAGAGCAGATGTTGCTATTACTCTGTAAGTAGTATTGCGTTTAGGAGTTATTACCGGGTTAGAACAGTCGCTACAACTCAACCCTTCCACAGGAGACCATTCGTATTTAACTGCACCTTTTGTTTTTGTTTCAAGACGTACACTTTCTCCGCCGGATACTGTTTGGTCTGGTCCGGCATCAATGGTTGGTGGTTGTGAAATGGTCACCGTCATAGAGCCCGTGTCTTCAAAACAAATACCCTGTTTGATAACAACACGATAAGTTGTAGTCGTTTCAGGAGAAACTGTAATTGTCTGATCGTTTGGATTGTTGATACTGCCAAATGAGTACCAGAAGTAGCTGGTACCGCCTGTAGCTGTTAATGTTGCTTCTTGACCAATACAAATAGCGGTGTCGTTACTAAAGTCATAGCTTCCTTTTTGTATCGCATTTATAGTTACGACATCTGTATTAACACAACCGTTTGCATCTGTACCCGTAACTGTGAATGTAGATGAGTTTTGTGTAGTTGCCTTTGGACTCGGGCAAGCTGTACAGCTTAGTCCCGTAGCTGGTGTCCATAAATATGTTGCACCACCCGAAGCTCTTAAGAATACTGAGTCTCCTGCACATATAGAGGTGTCGCCACCGGCACTTATAGTTGGTAACTGATGAACAGTTACAATTACCTTGTCCGAATCAGAACAACCATTACCATCTGTACCGGTAACAGTATAAGTTGTTGTAACACTCGGGTTGGCTACTAATGTATCACAGGTAGCACAACTTAAACCTGTTGACGGTGTCCACGAGTAATTTTGTGCTCCGCTTGCAGTTAAGGTATCAGAACCGCCGATACAATAATCAACATCGTTGCTGGCAGATACATTAGGTTTCCCGAATGCGATTATTTGTACTTGTGCGGTATCGCTACATCCATTGTCTGTACCTGTAACAACAAACGTAACATTGCTGCCACTTGTTGGGTTGGCTATTGGGTTTGCGATAAATGGATTATTAAGAATACCTGTTGGCGTCCACGAATATGTGGTTGCACCTGTAGCGGTAAGTTGCGTTGTATCGTCTTCACAGAAAGTATATCTGCCTGCTGTTGCAGTAACAATCGGTAGTGGTTTTACCGTGATAGTAATACTACCTGTATCAGTACAGCTGTTGGTATCAGTACCGGTTATGATATATGTACTTGTACTAATTGGACTGGCAAAAGGGTTAGGACAGTTACTACAGCTTAAACCTGATGTTGGCGACCATGAGTAACTTACCCCACCTGTTGCATTCAATTGAATCGTATCACCATCACAAATATCCTGATCAGCTCCTGCACTAATATTTGGTAACGGATTAACACTTACTGTTACTGTGTCTGTATCCTGACAAGCATTTGCAGCCGTACCGGTTACTACATAAGTTGTTGTAAACAAAGTGCTCGATATCGGGTTAGGGCAGTTGCTACAACTTAAACTGGAAGTAGGGTTCCAACTATAGCTTGCTGCACCTGTAGCTAATAGCTGTGCACTGTCTCCAAAACAAATGGCTGTATCGTTACCTGCATTAACTGTTGGTAGTGGTTTAATTGTTACTATTACCGAATCTACATTCACACATCCATTCGCATCAGTACCTATTACCGTATACGTTGTTGTAGTTGTCGGGCTGGCTGTTGGGCTGGCACAGTTGGTACAACTTAACCCTGTTGATGGTGACCATGAGTAGTTGGCAGCACCTGTTGCCTGTAGCTGTGTGTTATCATTTAAACAAATGCTTACATCATTACCCGCACTAACAGTTGGTAGCGGGTTCACCGTTACAGTAACCTGATCTGTATTACTACAGCTGTTGCCATCGACACCCGTCACTGTATAAGTTGTTGTAGTTGTCGGGTTGGCCGTTGGGCTGGCACAGTTGGTACAGCTTAACCCTGTTGACGGTGTCCATGTGTATGAAGTACCACCCGTAGCTTGTAATGTAGTGCTGTTATTTACACAAATGGTTTTATCTGCACCTGCAGAAATATTCGGTAGTGCATTCACCGTTACTTTCACCGTGGCGGTGTCTTTACATGCACTAGCGTCTGTACCTATTACTGTATAGGTGGTAGTGGTAGTTGGTGTTGCATTTGTGCTGTCGCAATTACTGCAAGAAAGAGTACCTGTTGGCGACCATGTATATGTGGCAGCACCTGTACCTACTAATAGAGCAGTATCGCCAATACAAATTGTTTTATCCGGACCGCCACTTACTGTAGGTTGGCTATATATAGTTACAACAACAGTGTCTTTGTTGCTACACGTATTACCATCGGTTCCGGTTACTATATAAGTTGTTGTCGTAGTTGGGCTGGCCGTTGGGCTGGCACAGTTGGTACAACTTAATCCTGTTGATGGTGTCCATGCATATGTAGTAGCACCTGTAGCAGTTAATGTAGTACTATATCCTACACAAACTTGTTTATCTGCTCCCGCGCTAACAGTAGGCAGCGGGTTCACCGTCACCTGTACTTGTGCGGTATCGCTACATCCGTTGATGTCAGTACCTGAAATAGTATATACTGTTGTCGTAGTTGGTTTTGCATATGGGTTATTACATCCGGTACAACTTAACCCAGTTGCAGGTGTCCATATATATGATACTCCTCCTGTACCGTTTAGTTGTACACTATCACCAATACATATTTGCTTGTTACTGCCGGCAGAAATATTCGGTAGTGCATTTACTGTTACTTTCACGGTATTGGTGTCTTTACATCCATTTGCATCTGTGCCTATTACTGTATAAGTAGTAGTAGTTGCAGGGTATGCAAATGGGTTAGCACAGTTGGTACAACTCAACCCTGTAGATGGCGACCATGAGTAACTCACGGCACCAGTTGCCAGTAGTTGTGTCGTATCTCCAAAACAAATAGATGTATCGTTTCCTGCAGAAACTGTTGGCTGTGGGTTTACAAATACAACTATTGTATCTGTATTCATACAACTGTTGCCATCAGTACCGGTCACTATATAGTTGGTCGTACTTAACGGGTTTGCCGTTGGGCCTGCACAGTTAGTACAACTTAACCCTGTTGACGGTGTCCAGGCATATGTGGTGGCTCCTGTAGCATTTAATGTTGTGCTAAAGCCGTAGCAAATTGTTTTATCGTTTCCAGCATTCACGGTAGGTAATGGGTTCACGGTGATCAGCACGGTATCTTCTCCTTTACAACCATTACCATCAGTACCAACAACATGGTATGTAATTGTTGAAGTGGTAGATGTGGTCGGGCTGGCACAGCCTGTACATGATAGTGCTGTTGCAGGTGTCCATGCGTAGCTGTTAGCACCTGTAGCTTGTAACTGAATTGAAGATCCGATACATATGCTGGTATCGTTACCCGCGTCAACTGTCGGTAGTCCGTTTACACCAACGGAAACAGAGTTAGTGTCTTTACAACCGTTGGCTGCAGTACCTACTACTGTGTATGTTACTCCTGATGTTGGTGTTGCATA
This sequence comes from Bacteroidia bacterium, assembly GCA_030429205.1. Classification (GTDB taxonomy): domain Bacteria; phylum Bacteroidota; class Bacteroidia; order Chitinophagales; family Chitinophagaceae; genus UBA5543. Next base: position 616,981 of record JAUICZ010000001.1, on the reverse strand, counting down.
AGTACTATCGCAGTTGTTGCATGATAGTGTAGTGAATGGTGTCCATGAATATGATACTGCACCCGTAGCAACCAGTAGAGCACTATCTCCAGAACAAACAATAGCATTAGAGCTGACCCCAACTGTTGGAGCCGGAATTACATTTATGATTACCTCATCGGTATCAGAACAGCCATAACTATTTGTACCAATAACAGTGAATGTATCTGTTGCAGGTGGGTTTGCAAATGGATTAGCACAGTTGGTACAACTTAATCCTGTGCCGGGTGACCACGCATAAGTGGTAGCACCTGTAGCAGATAGTTGAGCAACATTGTTAGAACACAATGAAGTATCGTTACTAACTGATATGGTTGGTTTAGGTTTTAAGTATACTGTTACTGTATCGTTGTTTTCACAACCATTCGTGTCTGTACCTGTTACGATATAGGTAGTTGTAGATATAGGGTTTGCATTAGGATTGGCACAAGTAGTACAAGATAATCCTGTTGCCGGTGTCCATAAAAAAGTATCTGCACCTGTAGCGGTAAGTTGTGACCCGGTAAGCTGACCCGGACAAATAGAATCTGCAGAAGCAGAAATATTCACCGTTGGCAAGCCGTTAATAGTTACACTTTTTGTTACGGTATCAGAGCAGCCATTAATATTAGTTACTACTAGTTGCACATTGTATGTACCAGCAGCACTATAGTAATGAGATGGATCTTCTGCACTGCTGCTATTACCATCGCCGAAATCCCATGAACGAGTTGAAACATTACTATACGTAGTCATGATCGTATCGTTAAAGTGAACCGTATCGGCACTACATAAATTACCCGATGAAGTAAAACTGAAATCAATATCAAGTACATCTACCGTTACTGTATCTCCCAATTGTATTGGCACCTGACAAGAGCCGCCATCACTTAATACTAATGTTGGCAAGTATTGACCCGGTGTTGTGTATGTATAAGAGTAAGAACCTATGCTGGTGGTTTGCGAAAACCCGTTGTTCATATCCCATATGTAGGACGTAGTGTTGCTGGACGTTGCACTAAAGTTGACAGTTACTGGATTACAACCCGTTACCGGACTATAACTTAGTGTACCCGTTGGTCCGTTTACAGTTACTGTTTTTGTAGCACTGTCTTTACATCCGGCCGCATGAGTCGTTACCAGCTTTACAGTGTATACACCAGGATAAGTATATGTTACAGAAGGGTTGGTGTTTGACGAAGCACTACCATTACCAAATGTCCAGTTGCGCGAAACAGTGTTTAAAGAAGAGTCTGTCATATACACCGTAAGCGGTGGACACGCACCAAAAGTATCGCTCATGCTGAATGCTGCAGTTGGTTTTTGAACTTCTACTAAGCTGTCAATTACAGCAGTGTCTTTACAACCAAAAGTATCGGTGATAAATAGTGTCACATCATAAATGCCTGTCGCACTGTATTGATGGTCCGGTGTTAGATCTGTAGAAGTATTACCATCACCAAAGTTCCATAAGCTGGTAAAGCTTGTACCTCCTGAATAGTTAGAGAATGATACCGTATCTCCGGCACAAACTAAAGTATCGTTAGTGCTAAACTGAGCTGTTGGTCTGTGAGACTGTATGTAACTTGGTTTAGTAGTAGAGTACTTACAACCTATAGAGTCGGTAACAATAAGTGTTACATCGTAAATGCCCGGGTTATTAAAGCTATGAGATATGTTGGCGTAAGCCGAAGAGTCATCTCTGTTATCATCAAAATCCCAGAAACGAAATACTACCGGGAAGTTGCTTAACACACTGATGTCTGTAAACAAGATACTTGTTTCGCTACAAACATTAGTATCTGCTACTGTAAAGTCAACAGTACCCCCGCCTACTTTTATGTAATTCGATTTTATAAGACTATCTGTACAGCCTTCTCCGTCGGTTACCTTGAGCATTACATCGTGCGAGCCCGGATCAGTATACTTATATAATACAGAAGCGCTTTGAGAGTTATTGACAAACACGCCTGAACCATTGCTGAAATACCATTCGTAGGTAACGCTGGTACTTGCATTACCTCTGGTGAAAATAACAGAGTCGTTCAAACACAACAGAGAGTCTGACGCAGTGAAATTGGGAGCATTCAATGCAACTGCATTAAGTGTGTCTGTTTTAGTATGAGTACAACCTGTACCGGTGTTAGTAACCGTTAGCGTACAAACATAGGTGCCGCTGCTTGCATAGGTATGTGTTACTGTGCCTGATGTTGTAGAAGTATTACCATCCCCAAAATCCCATGCATATGTATTGGCTCCAATAGAACTATCAGTGAACATATAGCTCAATCTGTTATTACACGTGTAAGAAGATGTGAACCTGGCATCCGGCAGCTGAACATTTACATAGCTGCTTCTGACCAAGGTGTCTGAACAACCTTGATTTTTAGCAATTAACGTAACGTCATACGTTCCATAGCTTACATACCCGTGAGACGGGTTTGTTGCAGAACTGGTAGACCCATCGTCAAAGTCCCATGTATAACTACTGGCCCCTGTTGATGAGTTGGTAAAGCTTACCGTACCACCCGGACATATTGTTAACGGAGCGCCGCTAAAATTGGCTGTAGGTTTTGCATCGATATAAACAGTATTGTAAGCCGTATCCTTACAACCGGAATTAGCGGTAATAATTACACTGGCGTTATATACCCCTGCTGTTGTATACGGTCTGTTTTGTGTGTTACAACCAGAACAGCTGGTGGTATTACCATCCCCAAAATCCCATGCATATGTAATGCCCGTGAAAGGGCTACCCGGGTTGGCCGAAAAGAACATATTTTGTCCCGGGCATGCTCTGTATGGTGCAGCTGATAAAGTAGCTGACATTAACTGAATTTGTATGTAATCTTTTTTCTCTAAGGTATCGCTACACCCTGTAGTAGTATTAGTAGCAACAAGTTTTACTGTGTACTTACCAAGTGACGTATAAGAATAAGAAGGGCTGGTGGCTGTTGATGTACTGCCATCTAAATCCCATGCATAGCTATTTGCATTTGTAGAGCTATTGGTAAAGTTTACCCCAAATGGTAAAGAACAACCAATAGAATCACTGGCGGTGAACTGTGCAACAGGTGCAGAGTTGATAGTAACAGATTTTGTTACGGTATCAGTACAGTTGTTATATACTTCTACCAGTTTAACGGTATATGTGCCTGTGCTTGAATATACATGCGTAGGGCTGGCTGCAGTATCGGTAGTACCGTCACCAAAGTCCCATATACTATAAGTACCCGGTCCGGGGTTAGTTGTATTGGTGAAGCTGGTATTCAAAGTGGCACAGGCGTTAGCATAAGTAAAGTTGGCGCTAACAGATCCGATATTTATGTAGGCATTTTTGGTGAGGGTGTCAGAGCAGGTATTGCTGCCGGTTGCTATTAGCGATACATTATATGACCCCGTTGCTGTGTACGTATGTGAAGGGCTGGTAGCAGTTGAGCCGTTACCATCGCCAAACAACCACTGATATGATACGCCGCCTGTTGTGTTGTTAGTGAATGTTACAGAAAAAGGAGCATTACACCCACCAGTGTTATTGGCAGTAAAGTCTATAGTTGGTGTTGGTGCAACGGTAATGTAATTGCTCTTGGTTAATGTTTGTGTACAACCATTACTATTAGTGACTACCAGAGAAACACTAAAGGTGCCTGAAGAGGTGTATGTATGCGTTGGGTTAGCTGCTGTAGAAGAGTCTCCATCCCCAAAATCCCATAAGTATAATGTTGGCCCGCCTGCATTGGGTGTTGTGCTGTTTGTGAACGTAACAGTTTTGGTACCACATGCAGTAGAGGTATCGTTTGCAGTGAAGGCTACAGTAGGTGCTGCATATACAGTAATATAATTCGTATCGTTTGTGCTGCCGCTGCTGTTTGTAGCTGTGAGTATTACAGTATATGTGCCCGGAGTAATATAACTGGCAGCAGGGTTTTGCAGTGTAGATGAACCTCCGTTACCCAAATCCCAATACCAACTGGTAGGGCTGTTAGTGCTCTGGTCTGTAAACTGCACCACAACGGGTGAACATCCTGATGTTTTGCTGGCTGTAAAACTTGCTACAGGTGCTTGCGCATGGGCAAAGAAAGGTGCTATAGTAATCATGCACACGATTACAAAAGCATAAAATCCTTTTGTCATAAAACAGTAGTGTTTATCCTCTATATAAATACGATGATGGGGAGTATGTAATTGCTCTTCTTTATCCTATGATAAAGATATGAAATGTTAACGGGCGGTGGATAAATGCTGCCCTTTTGTGGATAAACTTATTGTAAAGTTTTATAGCATATACAAAATATTGTTTTGTAAATATACTGATTACTAGTCACTTAGATAGAAAATGAATTAATTCATCATTGTTAATGAAATGTTAACGGCTTGTTAACGACTATTTGAGGCACTGTTGATACAATTGGATAGTATTTTCTAATCCATAATATAATGTATCGGCAATAAGTGCATGTCCTATTGATACCTCTTGAAGACCCGGGATGTGTGATGCAAAATAGCGTAGGTTATTCCTATCCAGATCGTGTCCGGCGTTGATGCCCAGCTTCTTTTCATTAGCCATTTCTGCAGCCTTGATGTAATCGGCTATAGCCTGTTCTTTGTTGGAGATATAATTACCGGCATAGCTTTCTGTATATAGTTCTATGCGGTCTGTACCGGTGTCAGCGGCAGCGGCAACTAGTTCTGCATCAGGGTCTACAAAAATTGACACCCTGATACCTGCACGCTTAAATACTTCTATTATCTGCTTCAGGTAATCAGCTTCTTTGATGGTGTTCCAGCCATGGTCTGATGTGAGTTGCCTATCTTCATCCGGTACGAGTGTTACTTGTGCCGGTTTTACATCAAGCACCAATTGTACAAACTTGTCTACTTTGGGGTTACCCTCAATGTTAAATTCGGTAGTAATGATGGGGGCGATCTCTCTTACATCGTTATATCTGATGTGCCTTTCGTCCGGGCGTGGATGAACTGTAATACCATCTGCTCCAAACTTTTGGCAGTCTATTGCAGCCTGTAATACGTTAGGTACATTGCCTCCTCTGCTGTTTCTCAACGTAGCTATCTTGTTTATGTTCACCGAAAGTTTTGCAGGCATACAATTGTTTTTATTTTGTTCAAAAATAGCGACTATATCAGTTAAATTGCAGTTAATGTATTGCCGTAAAAGTTTTTACTGTTTAAAACTTATGTGCTCGCTACTATTGGTAGTTAGTATTCTTTCATCTTGTGGCAGTACAAAATCAGATGAAGCTGATGTGTTTCGCTTCAATATGTCGGGCAAGGCATTAGAATCATTAGACCCTGCTTTTGCAAAAGACCAATATACCATGTGGTCAGCGCATATGATCTATAATACACTTGTAGAGTCTGATGAGCATTTACATTTAGTACCATCTTTAGCAAAGAGTTGGGAGGTAAGTAAAGACGGTCTGGTACATACATTTCATTTAAGGAGCAATGTTTATTTTCAGGACAATCCGCTTTTCACAGATGGTGCAGGTCGTAAGATGACAGCGCAGGATGTGGTGTACAGCTTCGAAAGGATAATCAACCCCAAGACGGCATCGCCGGGTGCATGGATATTTAATGATAGGGTAACTGAAGAGTATCCTTTCGTTGCGGTTGACGATACCACTTTTCAGATCAGACTAAATAAGCCTTTCCGCCCATTACCAGAGATACTTAGTATGCCTTATTGTAGTATTGTACCGAGAGAGGTGGCAGAAAAATGGGGGAAAGACTTTCGTACACACCCTTGTGGTACAGGACCTTTTAAATATCATACCTGGTCTGAAGGAACAGTACTGGTGCTACATAAAAATGAAAACTACTGGCAGAAAGATGAGCAAGGGATACAACTACCCTATGTGGATGCAGTGAAAGTTAGTTTTGCTAATAGTAAAGCCACAGAGTTTTTTTTATTCCTGCAAGGCAAGCTGGACTTTGTGAATGAACTAGATGGTTCATTTAAAGATCTTGTGTTGACTAAAAAAGGAGCACTGAAAAAAGAGTTTACAGACAAGATCAATCTGAACAAAAAGACCTACCTGAATACAGAGTATCTAGGCTTTTTAACAGATACAACAAATAAACTATTAAAAAACTCTCCACTTAAAAATGTGTTGGTTCGTCAGGCGATGAACTATGCAATAGACAGAAAAAAAATTGTCACCTATTTCAGAAATGGAATAGGCGTTCCTGCAAACTCAGGTTTTATTCCGCAGGGCATGCCGGGCTACGATAGCACTAATAGTTATGGTTACTATTACAATCCGCAGAAGGCAACAGCATTACTGGCAGAAGCAGGTTACCCCAATGGAGAAGGTATCAGTACAATAAAAGTATTAACTCCTGATATTTATGCAGACATCGTAAACTTTGTTGCCAATCAGTTGAATGATGTTGGTATTCCTGTACAGGTAGAGATCATGCAGTCGAATATACTAAGACAACAAATGAGCAAATCAGAAGCAGTGTTTTTTCGCGCGCAGTGGATAGCAGATTATCCGGATGCAGAAACTTACTTGGTATTTTTTAATGGAAACTTACCGGCACCACCAAACTACACCCGATTCAACAATGCAAGGTTTAATTTGTGGTACGATGAAGCAATGCTGTCTAGAAACGATTCTCTTCGTTGGGATCTGTATAGAAAGATGGATAGCCTTGTTACCAGAAGTGCACCTGTAATGCCTCTGTTCTACGATGAGATGACGCACTTTACCTCCAAAAGAGTATCAGGGTTCAAGAGTACTCCGATGAACCTGATAGACGTTAAATATGTAAAGCTGAAAAACTAAGCTTATTTCTTTTTGTATTTAGCGATCAGGTCATTCACTGCAGAGCGGCGTAAATACTCAGAATTAAGCGAAGTAAAAGTCCTTAGTTTTGTAGGAGAAAGTTTCAACGCATCTTCCAATTGTATTAATGCTTCTTTGGATTTACCTAACTCAAATAACACAGCTGCCTTGTAGTATCTGAAATCTGCTTTATCGCCACAGTTTTCTTTAGCTACTTCTATCTGTGTTAGTGCTTCGTCATAATAATTAGCAATGTATAAACCTTTGATAAGAGCTACCCAGGTAGTTTTGTTGTTTGGTTTTAACTTAACTGCGTTTAAGTAGCAAACCAAAGCTTCGCTGTTTGCATCCATTTCCATTAAACAGTTGCCAATAGCCATACAGTAAGAGGCATTGGTCTTATCTAGGTGAAGCGCAACAGAGTATGCTTTTACAGCTTTTTCCCATTGCTCTTCTCTGGCGTATGTTTCGCCTATTTTGTAGAATATAGTATCGTCTTGCGGGTTTAGCTGAGAAGCTTTGCGATAGAAATGCCTTGCTTTTTGAAAGTCTTTCTGCTTCTCCCAGCAATAACCAATAGCCTCAAAGATCACATCTTCAGGTTTGGCCAGTTCCATATGTGTTTCTAAAACTTCTATTGCTTTTTGGTAGTGTTTCATACGCATATGTGCATCTGCCATATTGCGGTATGCAAACTCAAACTTATCATCTATCGCCACACAAAACTCATAAGCATCTATTGCTTTTTCATACAGCTTCAAACTTTGGTATGCAGCACCCATGTTAAACCATGCTAGTGCGTTATACGGGTCTTCGTCTGTTATTAAAGTATGTATGGTTACACTCTCATCGTGACGTTTGGTAAAATCTGCCCAGAAGCAAAGCTTTTGTAAAGCTTCTTCATTACGATGATCTATCTCCACTACTTTTTTCAAAGTATCAAAAACTGCATCAAACTCTTCGCATTCATCATATACGTCAGTCAGCTCCAGCAGTACTTCCATCTTTTCTTTACCCTGAAAACGCTGTGAACTTTCTTCTAACCAGGCTGCAGCCTGATCGTATTTGAATTGACCCAGATAAATATCAGAACGTAGTAACGTTCCATCAAGATTCAGATTGTCATTCTTTTCTAAATCGTCAAGTATACGTAGCGCCTGACCATATTTTTGGCCCTGAACCAGTATCTCTGCTTTGAGTAAAGATATTGTTGTAGAGAAGGGGTAGTATGTCGCAGCTATATCGCAAGCCAACAACGCCTGTTCTTCGTTACTGTTTTGAAAGAAATATTCGATTACCTTTTCGAAATCTTCTTCATCCATCAACCCACTCGCCTCGCCGTTCTTCACCTGTTCATACCTGCTCAAAAGTTCGTCCAGCGAGTTCCATTCGTCTTCCATAAAGTCATCAAACATAGACTCACTATTTATATCAAAAGTAGCGAAATATCAACTGCAAATCCATAGCAGTAATGTTAAGCCGTTGTAAAAATTCACAAGTTATGCACAAACAAAAACGCTGTATGAATATTACATACAGCGCTGATATTCAAATAGTTAAATAATATTATTCGTAATTCTGAATAGGTAATGTTAAATAATGGTTTGTGGATTCATGAGCCGCACTAATAGTAAATGGTATACCACCTCTTACTTTTTGCGAACGTATCAGATCCCAACCTCTGGCAAAAAGATAGTATTTACCAGCTTTTAAATGCGTGAAAGAACCTACAGGGCTACCATCAACTTGTCTTGCCCAAACAGAGTCATCGTAATTACCATCTTTAGGAATTACAGAGCTGTTGTATTTAATAAATACTTTGCAGCTATCTATGTTAATCCCATCGTGGTTGGGGGTAATATTGATACTGGCGCCACCGCCTTTGCCACCAATGTTTGGCGTTCCTCCATCAGGAGTAACGGTAACTTCTGTGCCACTTGTAGTGCTTTCTAACTTTTTACACCCTGTACCTATAATTACAACGAGTGCTACTGAAAATAAAACGCGACTAAGCATAACTGAATTCATGCAAACAAATGTTTTATGGACGTTGAAGATACAAAAAACGAATAGAAAATACCTATTTATCAATCTTTATTCGTTGCAGTGGATACGATATTGCTGGGTAAGCTTTCGTTCCATAATCTGTCTAATACGGTAACTGCGTATTTGCAGTTTTTGTGTTGATGGTATTCTATATCAAAATACTCAGGTTTTTGCACGACAGCCAGAATATGTTCAGGATTATTAAAATCTATAGGTTCGCCTTTTTCAAACCTGTAAATAGCAAACTTCAATGGTTCTTTTGAAGGGTTTTGCCCGGTCCATTTTAGTAACATTCCTTCTGTATACTCATCTGCCTGTAATATAGCAGGGGTAGGTGCTTCGTTGTCCAGCCACGGCATTGTGGGCGGGAAAGCATGGTGCCTTGTATGTGCTTTAATACTGTCTTGTACCGATTTGTTTAGCTTATCAAAGTTAGAAGTACTGTAAAGCGAGTAACCGGCGTTTATGGTTGTTTCCCTGATGTCTCTCATTTGCCACATCAGCTCAGACGGGCTGTTCCACGGAGGTTTAGTAGCGTTGAGCATACGGTAAACACCTAAACCATAATATATATGACGTTTTTGTGCGTGTTGTTCCCACCAGGGTAATAGCACATCAAATGCTGCCAAACGGTGATGGTGCTTCCAATAGAGCTGCGGCATCAGGTAATCTACCCAGCCTTTTTCTATCCATAAAAGTACATCAGAGTACAGGTCGTCGTAGCAGGTTTGCCCCCCTCTGGTTTCAGAGCCCTTGGGGTCTTTGCTGGCATTGCGCCATACACCAAAGGGGCTGATGCCTAATTTCACATAGGGCTTTATTTGCTTGATCTGTAGATTCAGTTCAGATACAAACAGGTCTACATTATTCCTGCGCCAGTCGTCTTTATTGTCAAAACCCCTTCTGTATTTATTATATGCAGATTGGTCAGGAAACTCTACTTTGGCAATACGGTAGGGATAAAAGTAATCGTCTAAATGAACAGCATCAATATCATAACGTTTTACCACATCAGTAATAATACCGATAACATACTTGCGTACTTGTGGTAAGCCAGGGTTTAAATACGTCTTTGTTCCATAGTTCACCAACCAGTCCGGGTGTTTACGGGTAACATGATCTGGCGGATTAGGGTTTTTTGTTTTGATGACCAATGCGCGGTATGGGTTGAACCATGCATGGAACTCCATATTACGTTTATGTGCTTCTTCTATCATAAAAGATAGCGGATCGTAATAAGGGAAGGGGGCTTTGCCTTGTTTGCCTGTCAGGTAACGACTCCAGGGCTCTTGTACCGAATTGTAAAAAGCATCGCAAGCCGGGCGTATCTGTACTATTACTGCATTACAACCTAAGCTTTGCAGCTGATCCAGTCTGTTGATGAACTCTTGCTTTTGTTGATCGGAGGTTAAGCCGGGTTTGGAAGGCCAGTCAATATTAGATACTGTAGCAATCCATGCTGCACGAAGCTCTCGTTTAGGGTTCTGAGCTACAGCATTGACTGTCACCACAAAAAGGGTCACTAAAATAAATAAGCGTGATATATGGTATTTCACCCGTAAAAATTATCCTCTATTGCTAATGTACATATAGAAAAGCTGAATAAAAAAAGCAGGGTGTTTGTACCCTGCTTTTAATTATCGTGTAGAATAAGGTTATTCTTCTTCTTTACTTTCTTCTGCAGGTTCCTCTACTTCAGCCTCAAAGTTGACGATATCGTTATCTTTAAGAAGCTGATACCACTTCAACATTTTCTTCATATCGCTGACATATACGCGATCCATATCCATAGACGGGAATATAGAAGTAAAATATTCTTTAATAGTATCTGCACTTGCTTTCGCATCTACAGGTGCAGTATTCGCTTCAGTTTCTTTCATCTTTTGAAAAACTTCTGCTAAGCGAACATTATCTTCCACTGTATACACCTCGATACTTTCTAACGGAGTTACGTTGTGTGAACGAGCAGAAATGAATTTTGTTGATCCGTCAGTAATATTGCGAACGATCGCACCATCACTCTTAGTCGTCAAAAGGTGAAACAAACCACCCAAACCTGTTACTGAAACTATTTCTTTGTATTCCATAATAAATCTGAAAGGCGACAAAAATAACGGTTTTTGTTAAATATGCTCCTTTGTCTGAAAAATCTTATCGTATTAGTTGTATTGTACCCTTAAACATTACTTCCTCGCTGCTGGCATTACCACATACACCTGTTACAAAATAATTGAATGTACTTAGGTTTTGTCTTATACCGTTGTATACGCCATCCCAGCCGTCGCTTATGTTACTGGTCTCAAAAACAAGTTCTCCGAATCTGTTATATATAGAAAATGTTTTGAGCTTGAAATCTCCTTTTAGCTTTACATGGATGACGTCGTTCACACCATCTCCGTTAGGTGTAAATGCATCCGGAACAAATATTTTACAACAGTTGTCGTATACCACGGTTGCTTCTATAGAGTCTGTACAGTTATTAAAATCTGTAACTAATACTTTGTAAGTGCCATTCTCTACACCGGATAGTCTGAACCCATATTGCTCCGGCTCTGTTTGCCAACGATACTCAAAAGGTCCGGTACCACCCTCAACAAAAGCTTCAATAGATCCGCCATTGTCATAACCTTCGCAATCGTTAGGAGTAATCTTTGTTGATAGTTTGATGATATCAGGTGTGCCTACACTAAATACACTATCCTTTTCACAACCAGCACTATCAATGATCGTAAATCTGTAATCGCCGGCTTTTAGCTCGTCAAAATAAGTACTGTCTACAGGCAAGCCGCCCTCAATTTTATAAAGCAATGGTTGTACCCCTCCGGATGCGTATAGCTGTATAGCACCATCTGCAAATCCAAAACAGCTTACATCTTCTATCTGTGCACCGTCATATAATATGTGCGGATAACCTGTTAATGTAATGCTGGTGTCGTAAGTACAACCATTTGCATCTTTAACGGTAAAGCGGTGGGTGCCCTCTGTAAGACTATTAAATACATTTGAACTTCCTAACCCTCCATTGTTAACCGAGAATGAGTAAGGCTTCACTCCACCATTTCCATATACAGTAACAGCCCCGTCGGGGAAACCCTCACAAGTTGGGTTTTCAATAAACGGGTTAGTGATAAATAATTTTGCAGGTTCTGTAATAAAGATCGTACTGTCTTTTATACAACCCATTGTGTCTCTCATTTTAATAATGTGCTGCCCTGCAGGGATATTACTGATCAGCGGATTAGTTTGGAATGCATTTGTACCATACGCATATAAATAACCGGGTGTTCCGCCGGAGCCATTTACTAATACAGTTCCCGTGCTGTCTCCGTTACAGTTTACATTAGTAACATTGAATGTATAGTTAAGAGCGGTAGGTTCATTAAGTATAATAGAGGTGTCTTTTATACAACCGTTATTATCCATTACAGAGAACAAGTACGTACCTGCAGTAAGATTAGGGAAGGTATTAGGAGGACTAAACGTTCCGTTGTTGACATTGTGTAAATAGCCCGGTGTACCGCCTGTTGCTAATAATTGTACCGCACCGTCGTTATAGCTATTACAACTAGGTTCTGTAACTACAGCAGTGGTAGCAACAGCGGTGGGCTCTGTAACGGAGATATTTGTGTCCAGCTCGCAACCGATATTATCTTTTATGTGTATGGTATAAGTTCCGGCTTTAAGATTGCCAAAGGTATTAGAGGCACCATATGCGCCTGCATTGATAGCGAATGTATACGGGTTAACACCACCAGCAGGAACGATAACAATACTACCACTGCTGCTGTCAAAACATTTTGCATCGGTGATGTTCATATTGCCGGTTACATCTAGTGAATCTAGTACTACCAGTATACTGTCTTGCACGCAATTATTTTTATCCTGCACATGCACGGTATATGTACCTGATGCTAATGACGAGAATACAGGATTAGTAGAGTATGCACCTGTACCAATTGCAAAGGTATACCCCGGTGTGCCGCCTGTAGCACCCACTGTTATCTGTCCGTCGTTCAGTGGTATACAGGTAGATATGTCAACACTAGCACTTGGTACTATCCTGGTTGGTTGTGTTAGCTGGTAAGTAGAGTCAACCTCACAGTTATTATTATCTCTTATTCTGAAAGTATAAGTACCTGCTGCCAATGTGCCGAATGTATTGCTGGCACCGAATGTTCCGGTACCTATAGCATATGTATAGCTGGTTACACCACCGCTACCTTTAATAACTACTTGTCCGTTATTACCACTATAGCATGATGGCTCTGTTGCTAACAAGCTATCCATTTTTAACTCTGTAGGTTCTGTAATGGTAATAGTGGTGTCTTTAACACATCCGTTATCGTCTTTTATGTGCAAGGTATAAGTACCTGACGTTAGTGGAGAAAAGCTATTTGAAGGACCATATGCCCCTGCACCTATTGCGTATGTATATGGTATTACGCCACCATTAGGTACAATACTAATGCCGCCTGTAGTATCTCCATTACAGAGCACATTGGTTACGTTAGAGCTATGGGTAATTGCAGTTGGTTGGTTAAGTGTGATAGCTGTATCTAAATAACATTTGTTGGAGTCTTCTATATGAAAGTTATGCGTAGTAGCCGGTAAACCATTAAAAGTGTTTGCTGTAGATAACGGACCTCCTGTAATTTGATACTTATACGGTGCTGTGGCGTCGTAAGCATTTAGTGTAATAGCCCCGGTACTATCTCCGTTACATAGGATGTGTGTTAGCAGTACATTTGCTTTAACTTTTATTGAGTCTTGCAATACAGCTGCAGTATCCAGTTTACAATCGTTACTGTCTTTTATGCTGATGCTGTATACGCCGGAAGGTAATCCGAAGAAACTATCTACACTACTATAAGTACCACCGTTGAAGGCATATAGATATGGCGTTGTTCCGTTGGTTCCCTGTACAGTGATCACACCACTGCTAAAGAAATTACATGGTGGTTGAAGATAGTTAATGTCAGCTCCGATAGCAGGAGGGTTTACAATAGATATAAGCGTGTCTTTTACGCACTCGTTCTGGTCTTTTATTTTAAATGTATAAAACCCTGCAGGCAAGTTATCGAAAGTACTGTCAGTTGTATAAGCACCGGTATTTACTGAGTAAACAAAACTTGGCTTACCGCCGCTTGCTTTCACTACTACTTTACCATTTGTATCGTTATGGCATGTAATAGGGGTTACTTCCAACCCTATATTGACAGTTGGAGGAGGGTCGATAACCAATGTAGTGTCTTTAAAGCAAGTATCGTTATTTGTTACCCGTACAATGTATGTACCCGGGCTAAGGCTATCGGTTTGTGGTCCGGTAACATTTGTGAAGTTGCGTATTTGTGTTGCGCCCTGAAAAACCTGTAATCGCCAAGGAGAAGGCGATACAGATGGTGTCATAGTGTAAACCGCTTTTTTAACACAAGTGGCTAAAGAGTCAATGGTAATACCAACCTCTGCATTGGGCAAAACCTTTATAGTATAAGCAACAGTCTGCTTGCTGGATAGCGGGCAACCTTCATCAATAAATGTGATGAAGAAAGTATAAGTACCCGTAGCAACATTAGTTACGTTCCAGGAAAATAAACCAACAGGTGATGTGGTTCCATTATTTGTAACGGTAAACGTAGCACCTGCAGGCAGGCCATTAGCAGTTACATTTATCTTGTCATTATCAAGGTCTGTAGCGTTAATATTGAAAGTAAAGTTGCCGGCAGATTTACATACATCTATTTCTAAACCATTGGTACTTACACTGCCTGCAGTACTACTGCTGATGATACCTCCGGGTGCATTATTGCTACAGTTATTGATCACAACAAAAGTCATCTCGCGCATACTGCTGCCAACCTTTACTCCATTTTTATATTCGTCTACCCTATTTACTACTACAGATTGCTGTACAATGTTGGGGGTAAAGTTTAGCTGTCCGCTTGTATTGCTAAAGCTGAAGGTACCTGTAGTATATGCTAATGGTGATGTGGCAGAATACCCTGTCAGGTAGGTTACTGTACTGGTAGGCAATAATGCAGGTACCAGGTTATAATACAAGCTATCACCATTGGGGTCAACAGTCCCCGGGTTGTATCCTGCAGCCTTATTGATACAGAAGAAAGGTGTTGGTATGGTGGTGTATGTAGGCGAAGAGTTAGGACCTGATGTGTTGTTTAGTGTAGCTTCTAATGTCATTAACGACCCCACGCCCGAAGGGATAGGAATATTTGTGATGCTGTTACTACGTCCTGCCTGAGGGTTACCCGTACCCATATTTCCTTCGAAACGGAAACGCCAGTTTGCAGAGGTAGTATTCAATGTTACATTACGTACGTAGGTAAAACGTTTTACCCCGGGCAATGTATTGTTGACGTTAGAACATTTAGTATTATTGATTTGTGAAGGACAAACAGGAGTTACTTCTACCCCTGATGTAGGACTTTGTGGAATGAGCGTTAAGGTTGCATATAAAGAGTTGCCGTTTAATACCCGTACTTGAGGCGCACTGGGTAAACCGGGGAAAGAACCTCCACCACAGTCTCCGTATATATTCATACTCACCTGGTAAGTATTGCCTGAAATATGCGTGTATATCAGTTCTGCGCCGTAAATATGCGATGCATTAGTTGTGTTAGTAAATAACACCAGCATCATGCAGCAAAAGGCTGCAAAGAAGTTTTTCATTTTTGAAGAACCTATTTTGCGATCAATTGTGATTAAGGAAGATGTCCTTTTTAATATATTCACTAATACTGCCACACTCATTATTATTAAAAATAGACGACAAATACCGAAATAGTGTTGGCTGCCCAACTTCTTTCAATATCATGACAAAACCAGCCTATAATTCAACTGCTGATTAATATGGTTTACCTGCATATTAAAACATTGCCCAAACTATTGACTGGTAAGGCATACGCAAATTATCGAAATATTATATCCTGCCAAAATATGATTAGAAAAGGCGCTTGTTTTCTTTTACGTTTTTAAGAAAAACAACCAGATCTTCGGAAGGTTTAAGCAGAAGTAGCATACCCGTGTAAATAACAACAATGGCGGTGCTACGTACTATTGCATCAACAACAGGCTGATATATATAAGGGATAAAATAACATATACCTGCCGCAACCAGCCCGGCTACTACAACCAGTAGAGACTTGTTGGTAAACGGGTGTAGCTTCATTTTCTGGTACAGGTATACCATTTTCATGATATTGAAGACGGCTAATGAGCCTGTAGCCACCCACGCAGCACCATAGGTGCCGTATATAGGTATGAACCTCCTGTCCAGAAAATACACCATCACCAATAGCAATCCCGCAGCCCAGAAGTTAAACTTGTAGTATTTGGATATGCTGATGAGCTCGTTATTCAATCCGGTAGCCATGTCTATAAGCTTACCTATAATAAGTATAAGCACAAGTGGTTTTACGCTTTCATACCCTTCGGGCAAAATAGCTACCGCATTATCCAGGTTCAAAGCAATTAGTACGAACATGGCTACACTTACGATTAACGTGTTTACTCCTGCGCGCGTGAAGAGGTCGCTTACCTTATTATGATCATTATTGATATATGCATCGTTAAGTACAGGTAAAGACGATGTTGCCATACCCCTGAACGGGATATACATAATAGTAGCTACATACATGGCAACCCTGTATGCCGGTATAGATTCGATACCTTCTTTATCCAAAGGCCCCAGCATGAGTGTATCGATATAGTGTAATGCGTTGATAGATACGACCATCAATAAATGATACCAGGCAAAGTGAATGATGTCTTTGTATTCTTTTTTCGTAAAGGCTTTCAGGTTGGTACTAAAACCAAAACCCTCTACTCTAGAAGAAACAATGAACAACATGATCAGCGGCACCAAATAGATCAGTACGCTACCGTAAATAAATTGTTCTATCGTAACTATATCAAAAAACAGCAGCCCCAGTAATGTTAGGTTGCAGATTCTTAATAATACCTCTCTGGCAAAAGCAGAAATAGCAATTTTTACATTGGCTATCAGGTAATGGTCTAGAATAGTAGTACTTGCCCAAATAGCTATTAATACAGGAATTAAAAAGAAGTACTCGCTAATAAGTGTCTGGTCTTCCGGCTTGAATATGGATACGACAGCATCTTTAAATATGAAAAAAAGTAGCGCGAATATTGATGAGACTATTAAAGTAACAACTAAGCCTATAGTAAGCAGTGCTTTTCTTTTGTCGCTATGGGTGTCATACTTCTGTGTGTAAATAGCAATGGTACTGGGCATCCCCAACATCACCACAAGCTGTATCAGTGCCCCGGCATAAATAATACTGGTAACAAGGCCAAATTCTGCATCAGACAATACATGACTGTAAATATAGGTGGCAATACCACCAAGCGCCGCACCTGTTATGGTAACAATGCTGGTTTTTACAGACTGTCTGAAAACTATGCCCATTATGTAAAGCTACTTTACTGTTGTAAAGTAATCAGTTTATGCTTTGTTAAGTATTTTCTTAGCTCTTGCCAGCGCACCTCCTATCACCTGATGCATGTCATAATATTTATACTCTGCCAGCCTGCCCCCAAAAATATAATTGTCCAGTGCCTCTGCCTTGGCCTTGTATTGAGCATAGATTCCATTATTACGATTGTCGTTTATGGGGTAATATGCTTCGTTCTTTCTGTTGAAGGTCTCTGAGTATTCTTTTGTTATGATGGTATGCCTGGTTTCTGCAAACTCAAAATGCTTATGCTCAATGATGCGTGTATAAGGCGTTTCTACGTCTGTGTAGTTCATCCCGGCAATACCCTGATAGTTCTCTATGTCTAAGGTCTCTGTTTCAAACCTCAGGCTGCGATACTCAAGATCTCCCAACTCATAATTAAAGAACTCATCTATTTTGCCCGTGTAAACGATCTTGTCTGCCAGGCCTTCAAAATGTTCTTTTTGCTCAAAAAAGTCTGTATCCAGTCTTACCTCAATGTCGCCCAATATGCTTTCTACCATTTTGGTATAGCCGCCTTCGGGTATACCTTGGTATTTATCACGATAATAGTTGTTATCGTACCTGAACCTGAGCGGTAAGCGTTTGATGATAGACGCAGGTAAATCTTTAGGGTCTATCTGCCATTGTTTATATGAGTACCCGTATATCAGCTTTTCGTAAATATCTCTACCTACATTGGCCAGCGCAAATTCTTCCATACTGCGCGGGTTGTTATTGGGTACTTTTTGAGATTCTATTTTTGCTTTTGCCTGCGCGGGAGTGGTTACACCCCAAAACTGGTAAAAGGTATTCATGTTAAATGGCAGGTTATATAATTCGCCCTTGTAATTAGCTATTGGTTCATATCTGAAGTTGTTGAACTTAGCGTGGCTGTTTACATATTCCCATATTGTATCATCAGAACAGTGAAAAATATGTGGTCCGTATTTGTGTACGTTGATACCGTCTTTATTCTCTGTATAAACATTGCCGGCCACATGCGGTCTTTTGTCAATGATGACACATTTATAACCTGCATTAGTCATTTCCCGTGCAAATACAGATCCGAACAATCCGCAACCAACAATCAAATAATCGTATTCTTTTTCAGCCATAATTCCCAACAGAACAGCGTTGTACAATAAAGTTGGTAAATATAATTGTTTTCATTTTCATAATTTGTACGCTCATCTGTATGAATAATCTTTCTAGAGCATTAGTATTGCAGTAATATGTCCCAGTCTGTCAGAGAAGAATTTGCGCCGAGGTGGTACAGTGTTTTTTTCAACCCTTTTTATTTGATGAGGAGCGGGTTGTTCAAAGGCATTACTAAAAATAAAGGCTACATAAAAGGTAAAGTAATGGACTTTGGTTGCGGCTCTAAACCGTATACTAGCGTGTTTAATTACGATGAATACATTGGTGTGGACTATGAAACAGAAGTGAGTAACAGTAATGAGCGACTGGCAGCAGATGTATTTTATGACGGTAAGACTATTCCTTTCAAGGATAATGAATTTGACAGTGCCTTTTCGTCAGAGGTGTTAGAGCATGTTTTTAATCCGGACGAAATAATACCCGAGATATATCGTGTGTTGAAGCCGGGAGGACACCTGTTGCTTACCTGTCCTTTCTTTTGGCCGGAGCATGAGCAGCCATATGATTTTGCACGATACAGCTCTTTTGCTATTCAAAATCTGATGGAGCGACATGGGTTTGAAGTAGTTGAATACGATAAAACAGGTTCGTTTTTTGAAACACTTGCTCAGGGCTTTATCTTCTATTTATACTGCTTTATCCCGCACAAGCCTAAGTTTTTAGAAGCGATATTTTTCACCATATTCATCACTCCGTTTTTATTGCTGACTTTAATATTTGCAGCAATATTGCCCAAAAGAGTTAAGCGTTCTGATTATTATTTGAGTAATGTGATAGTGGTGAAAAAGCCTGAACTATAAGTTGGGTTGGGCGTGGTTAAAAAATGCACGGTATTTTTCATTGAACTTATTTTTATCGAAATACACTTTTGCATATTCATAAGCATTGTTCGATAATGTTTCAATATTGTATTTATGAGCGCAAACCTCTGTTAACAGCTGTACAGCTGTATGTACAACATAGTCTTCGTCTTCTATATTGCCTATCAGCAGGGCATTTTCATTGTGGGTTAAGTGCATTTTATTACCCTCCAGTGCAGTAACAACAGGTACACAGCCATTGGCCATACCTTCTTTTATCAGCATCGGAAAACCTTCATAAGCAGAGGTCATTAATATAATATGTGAGCCTTTATACAGCTCGTACATGGCTTTGGGGCTGCTGATCTCTCCGTGCATGACAGCATTTTGCTGCACATACTCAGAAAGATCTTCTGCTATTGAACCTGCAAAATGAAACTCAAGCGGAGCCTTATTCTCAATTAATTGTTGCACCACTTTGTTTAGTAGATGAATACGTTTTTGAGCTCCCCCCCTGCCTGCATACAATACTTTTAAAGGTGCTGCGAATTGTTTAGCAGGGATGCTGTCGGGCATGTTTACACCTGGCTCTATAAAATGTATACGATCTAAATACTCACTACCAACATGATACGATTGGTATTGCTTTTTAATATTAGAAAGCGTGTAGCTATCATAAACAATGCGGTTGGTCAGATATTGATGATTTGCCAGCCCGAAGAACTCCATACCGTTTTTACCATGTGTGAAATTATGTAGCAACTCTGTGGTAGTTACATTGCCTTTATTCAAAAAAGGCAACATATCGTAAAAAAAGGTGCTGTTAGAGCTGAATACATGTGCGCATTTGTGGCGGTTTATGTAAAAGCAGTAATAATGCACGGTAAAAAGTCGTATCAACAAATTATCGCACCAAAAATGTATATCTTTCGATGTGCTGTTTTCAATGCTGTAAAATTCATCTTTCAGTTTATCGTTTGCAGAAAAGCGGGTGAAGTACACTCGCTTGTTAATATCAGGGATGGCGGCCAGCAGGTCTAAATGTATGCGTTGCGCCCCGCCTATGGCATATCTGTCGAAAAAAAAGAACAGCCCACTGCGGTGCTTTTTCTTTAACAACACAATAGGGTATAATACAATTAACGCGATAGGGTAACAGATATACAACAGTACCCTGAAGAGCTTTATTTTAGTTAAGTTATGCATTGAAGCCTTGAAAATAGGACTACTTTCTAATACGACTAAACATTTTTAGAAAATCGTCTTTGAGTTTTCTGGAGATCGGCACATTAGTACCGTCAATCATAGAGATCATGCCCGAACTGTCGTAACGGTTGATATGGTGAACATTGATAACATATGACCGGTGTGGTTGAAAGAAAAAATCCTGCACCAACACTTCTTTAAACTTACCTAAGCTGTAAGAACTTAATATCTCAGTACTTTTTGTAACTACTTTTGTATACCTGTTACTCGTCTTACAGTATATTATATCATTAACATTTATAAATTGGATTCCGTCGTTATCAGGTATGCCTACTTTGCTGCTATCAGCATGAATTGCAGTGCTTTTCGACTCTATACGCTTTATTGCCCTGCTTATAGATTTAACCAGGCTTTTTTCTGTAACCGGTTTCAATATATATCCACATACGTCAAAGTTAAATGCGTCTAATGCAAACTCTGTATGTGCTGTAACAAAGATGACCTCACTACCTACATCAGGTAAAAGTTCCAGCAGGTCAAACCCGGTTTTTTCAGGCATAGAAATGTCGAGAAAAATAATATCGTAACTGTTTTGTTTAAGTGCATTATATGCAGATTTCCAGTCGTTGCACTTTTCTTCAATAAAAATTTCAGGATATAGCTCACTTATATACTCAGAAAGTAATTCTAAAATTTTAGGTTCATCGTCTATTATGATGCAGTTGTAATTATTGGACATATTGATAATTATGTATTGTAATTATTGCAGTAGTACCGGTATCAGGTTGTTTTTTATCAATGTACTTTAGATCTATATTGATCTGTTCGTACTTGTTGAGTGTATCAATAAGCTCCTTAATGAGTATGGTACCATATGAAGTGGTTTTTTTCATTTGAGCTGTTTTCAGCTCTTTAGATTTTGCTCTGCCAATGCCATTATCATCAACAGTACAAACCAATTGGTTCTTTCTTTTTTCTTCAACAAAGAAGATCTTTAAAAAACCTTTACTATGTTTATGGAACAGCCCATGATTGATCGCATTTTCGACAATTGGTTGCAACAGCATAGACGGTATTTTTAACTGTTTCGCACTATCATCAGCTATAATTTCATATTCAAATTTATCATCGAACCTGTTTAGCTGTAGTTCTAAATAATTATTTAGGTTATCGATCTCTTCGCTTATAGAAATGTATTTATTTCTTGATGATGAAATATATGCACGAAGCAGTTCTGAAAATCTGCTGATGTGGTTTTCTGCCTCTTTATTTTGCTTTTTGCGAACATAGTACTGAGCCGTACTCAGTGTATTGAATATAAAATGCGGGTTTATCTGAGAGTAGATAGATTTCAGTTCAAGTTCTCGCTCTCTTGTACGCTTTTCATTATTTCGGTTCACTATTTTACGGGTAGTGTTGGCTACTATAACGATAATAAGGGCAACAATAATAATACCTATAATGACAAAGCCTGTTTTGGCTGTAGTTGTCTGCCACCATTTAGGTTGAACATAAATGTAATAATTGACAGGATGTCCCAACCATACATCATCAAATGCAGAGATAGTCAGTTCATAGTATTGGCCAACAGCTAAATGGGGTAAAACCAACTGCTTGCCCGACTTAGGCAGTCTTTTGCCGTTTAGTATATAATCGATTTTTAATTCACCTGTGCCGGTAGGTTTTATAATATCTATATGCAGCGAGTTGGTATTGGGTTTTATATGTATTGTATCATTTTTATTTAGGTTAAAAGAGGTGTCTTCATATGCAATGGCTACTTTGTAGTTGTTATTGTTAATATGTTTGTATGCGGCTCTGCCATTATCTATTGCGTAGAAGCCATTGTCGGTATTTATTAAAATATAACTGTTAGAAAACTGAAGGTCGGATACATTTTTATATAGTACCCTTTTGGTATTAGGGAATACTCTTGTATTGTTAACTTCTCCAACGCCTGTAACATCAGCTAGTAATACCCCAAAACCACCGGCAATGCATATTTTTGAATTACAGTATTTTACCTGTGCTTTTTCTAAATTGAAACTTGTAAAAACTCTTTTGGCTGAGTTGTCTTTACTGTTATAAAGATAAAGATGAGCATAATCTTTAATAAAAAGGTTTCCATAATGATCGGCATATATATTTTCAATCGATTGAATTCCGATAGCCTTAAGCCTGTTTGGTGTCAGATGTTTTTTAATATTGTTCTCTAAGTCTATGAAAACAATATTATTCTTATTGTATGCAATGATCGAAGAATCTTTTTTACTGTATGTTACACCCGAAAAACGACCATCATATATATATTCTATGGTAATTGTCCTGCTGCCAGGGTCTTTTTTTACATAATTGACTCCGCTGAACCCCGTTCCGCAGATATAATATTCGTTTTCTTGTAAAAACACAGCATTTCTTCCAACAAGAATACCACCTGTGATACTTGTCCGGTCTGTACTATTTATATCATAAGTGGTATCTGTGTTTTTAACGTAAATATGTTCATAGTGTTCAAGTACATTGCTGGTATTTCCGGTTTTATGATCTAGCCAAAAACCTTCGTTTGAAGTGAATACTCTAGATCTGTCAGAATTAGATTGTGCAATACTGCTTACATTTACTGAAGGTGCTAATCGGGTTGTATGTAGTACTGTTCCATTTGCTACAGTTGCCAGAATATTATTTTCATTATTCAACCAAAACCCTAAACTATCACTGGCAGTGCCAAATAAGCGATATCCTCTAAGGTATGTTTTTATCTTCTTAAAGTGACTTTTTTCAGGAAAGCTGATAAATGTATTTAGACCATCAGTTGATAGGCATTTACCCCAAAAATCATTGTTTATGAAATGAGTATATCCGGTACTTTCATTAATAGCTCCGAGGAAATAATCCTCAATATCATAACTTACTGAATTTAACAATGTGTCATATATGTATACGCTCTTATTTGTAAGGACATATAAATAATCTTGTAAAGGGTAGCATAGGTGTACAACCTCGTCGCAGGTTTTGAATTTTATTAATGTATCATGGCAATCTTTGATATTGAATAGTAAAAAATGCTTTCGCTTTGGGTTTGTGTAGTAAATATAGTTGTTAGAAAAAAAACCTTTTATATGATTGAAAGAAAGTGAGTCTAATAACGAATATCTAGTGCGTATTACAGTATCAGGTTCTTTATTAATTGTTATTGCGGCATTGTTTCTTTTTTGTATTTGTATGGTATTTTCCGGTACAAACCTCAGTATGTATTTATCATTAATCAGCAGCTTACTGCTACCATACAAATATGGATATTGTAATATATGGTTATGTATAGTGTCCCCGACTATCAGGCACAAAGTCATGTTGCCATTCTTATTAATAATGCCATTAAGGAAAGTAAGAGTGTCATTTATCTCATAGAATTGACTCGGGTATATCTGGAAAGTTGAATCATAATCATGCATTTTAGCTACGTGGTATGTGCCGTGTTTAAAAAAACCTATTTGTGGTGAGATAGATTTAGTCCATAAACGTTCTTTTCGATCTTCATAAAAATGCCAAACATCAACATTGGGTAGTCCATCTTCATATGTATACCGCTCAATATCATAGCCGTTATATCTATATACACCATCATCGGTACCTAACCATAAGTAACCTAACCTATCTACATGTGTGCAGTAAACATGGTTGGTGGTAAGCCCGTTTTGGCTGTTTAAGTTATACACCATATGATTTTGCCCGTGACATATAACAATGCCCGAAATGAATATGAAAAGGAAGGCAAATAATGTTTTTAGCACTAGGTATACGTTTAGTGTACGGCAAACAGAAGCTAGTGAAATATAAGCTGTAAACTTACTTTAGTTCACCTCGTTACACAAAATAGAACTTTGGTCATACCAATTATGGCTTTCATACAACAAACGTCATTCAACTGTGTGTTTTTTATATATGTTTTAGGGCTGATAACCCTTGTTATTTTCGGCTATACACTTAACTTTGCTATACTTATTTAATAAGCACAAGGCCTACTAAAAAATTATGGATATTCTCTTATTGGCGGCTGAGCAAAATACGCCGATCAATTATTTGCCTGTAGCCATTCAACTTTTTGTGGCGATAGGCTTCGTTGTTGTTACAATTGCGGCCACTCACTTTCTTGGCCCTAAAAGAAGAACTTCTGATAAACTCATCAACTTTGAGAGTGGTATCCCGTCTGTAGGTAATGCCCGCCAGCCAATGGCCATTAAGTATTTCCTGGTAGCAATATTGTTTGTGTTGTTCGATGTTGAGGTGATTTTCTTTTACCCGTATGCGGTAAACTTTAAAGAGCTGGGCACGCAAGGCTTTTGGGCTGTTGTAATGTTTGTGAGTTTTTTCTTGTGCGGCTTTATATATATTGTAAAAAAAGGTGCATTAGAGTGGGAAGACTAAACTTTGATTTAGGAGAATTGTTAGTTCTAATGAACCAAAAACATATTTAATAATGGGACGTCCGGTACAGTATAATAGCAATGTGAAGATGTCGGAGATACCTGAAGGGTATTCCGGAGAGGGGTTCATGGCGACCAAATTTGATAAGATCATCGGTCTGGCACGTAGTAACTCGTTATGGCCATTACCTTTTGCCACATCTTGTTGTGGTATTGAGTTTATGGCAACTATGGGAGCCAACTACGATTTGGCACGTTTCGGGTCGGAGCGTATGGGTTTTACCCCGCGCCAGTGCGATGTTTTACTTGTAGCGGGTACTATAGCTAAGAAGATGGCTCCGATATTGCGCCAGGTATATCTGCAAATGGCAGAACCTCGCTGGGTTATAGCAATAGGTGCTTGTGCATCCAGCGGTGGGATATTCGATTCTTACTCTGTGCTACAGGGTATAGATCAGGTAATACCGGTAGATGTATATGTTTCAGGCTGCCCTCCGCGTCCGGAGGCTATACTGGAAGGCATTATGCATGTGCAGAAGCTGGCTCATAACGAAAGTTTGCGCCGCAGAAACAGTGAACCATACAAGGCATTACTAGAAAGCTACGGCATACAATAAGATATTTGAATAGATAATGGCATTGACCAACGAAATAGTAAAAAAGCGTTTAACGGATAAGTTTGGTGAGTCGCTCACTGAATGGGAAGAGCAGTATGGCTTGTTGACGTGTACTATGCCTGCTGATATCAATATGCAGGTATTGCAGTTTCTACACGATGATGATGAGCTGGCTTTTCGTTTCATGACTGATTTGACAGGGGTGCATTACCCGGATAGAAAGGGCGAGGAGCTATGTGTTGTATACCATATGTATAATATGGTGGCGGGTTTTCGCATAAGGTTAAAGGCTTATGTACCTGTAGAGCAGCCTGATATACAGTCGTCTGTAGAGCTGTTTTCGGCAGCCAACTGGATGGAACGTGAAACTTATGATTTCTTTGGTGTCAATTTCGTTGGGCATCCTGATTTGAGAAGGATTTTGAATGTAGATGAGATGGAACACTTCCCGATGAGGAAAGAGTTCCCGATGGAAGACCCAACCCGTACCGATAAGGACGACGAGATGTTTGGTCGCGGAGATGCATTTTAAAACGTATAAAACTGACTTAAGGCAATAATGTCTGAGCAAGAACATCAAAATATTCAACTGGCAGACGAGGCCATCAATAAGCAAACCACAACGCTTAACCTTGGTCCCACACACCCTGCCACGCACGGTATCTTCGAGAATATATTGGAGATAGATGGTGAACGTGTGTACAGTGCCAAGCAAACTTGCGGGTACATACACCGTGCGTTTGAGAAAATTGCAGAGCGTCGCCCATACTATCAGGTAACACCGCTTACCGATAGGCTGAACTATTGTTCGGCACCTATCAACAATATGGGGTGGCACATGACGATCGAAAAGCTATTGGGTATTAAAACCCCCAAGCGTGTTGATTATATGCGTGTGCTGGTGATGGAGCTGGCACGTATTGCAGACCACCTGATCTGTAACTCTGTAGTAGGTGTGGATACAGGAGCATTAACAGCATTTACATATGTCTTCCAATGGCGTGAGCTGATTTATGAGATATATGAAGAGATATGTGGTTCTCGTTTAACCACAAACATGGGTCGTGTCGGTGGTTTTGAGCGTAATTTTACTGATGTAGCATGGCAGAAGATAGACAAGTTCATAGAGGGTTTCCCTGCTGTGATGAAGGAGTTTGAAGACCTGCTAACGCGTAACCGCATTTTCATGGACAGGTGCATTGGTGCTGGTCCTATCAGTGCAGAGCGCGCATTGAACTATGGCTTTACAGGCCCTAACCTTCGTGCAGCAGGTGTTGATTACGATGTACGTGTGGCGCATCCTTACAGTTCTTACGAAGATTTTGATTTCAAGATACCAACCGGTACAACCGGTGATGTTTACGATAGATACTTAGTGCGTAACATAGAGATATGGGAAAGCCTGAGCATCGTAAAACAAGCGGTTGAGAAAATACAACAACTGGAAAAAGACGATCCGACGCAGAAGGATGTATTCTATGCTGAGGAAGCAGATAAATATCATCTACCACCAAAAGAAGATGTATATACTAAGATGGAAGCATTGATCTATCACTTTAAAATGGTGATGGGCGAAATAGACGTGCTTCCGGGTGAGGTATATCATTCGGTAGAAGGTGCAAATGGAGAACTAGGGTTTTATTTAATTAGTGATGGTGGCCGTTGTGCTTACCGTCTGCATTTCCGCAGGCCATGCTTTATTTATTATCAGGCATTCCCTGAGATAATTCAAGGTGGTTTGTTGAGTGATGCGATCATTGCATTGAGTAGCCTGAATGTAATTGCAGGTGAGCTGGATGCTTAAGTAAATAATTTAGAAAGCCTTTGAGGTTTTGAATATGGTAAAGTTTAGCGAAGAAAAACTGAACGAAGTAAAAAAGATCATGGCGCGCTACCCTGAGGGGAAGCAGAAAAGTGCTGTGATACCTGTATTGCATGTTGCGCAGGAAGAGTTTGACGGTTGGTTGGATGTGCCTGTTATGGATTACGTAGCAGAGCTTCTAGATATCACGCCGATAGAGGTGTACGAAGTAGCTACTTTCTATACCATGTTCAACCTGAAGCCGGTTGGTAAATACGTTTTAGAGATTTGCCAGACAGGCCCTTGTATGTTGAATGGCAGCGACGAGATCATTAGCTATGTGAAAGAGAAGTTGGGCATACAGGCAGGAGAAACTACAGATGATGGCTTGTTTACTTTGAAACCTGCAGAATGTTTGGGAGCTTGCGGATATGCTCCTATGATGCAGTTGGGTAAACACTATAAAGAATTTTTGACGAAGGAGAAGATAGACGAACTGATAGATGAGCTAAGAGCAGCAGCAACTAACTAATGATGGCTTACGACCTGACATTAGAGTTTTATTTGCCGGTAACGCCGGATAAAGTAATGCAGTTGCTGACAGAGCCTGAACAAATAAAAGTATGGGGAGGCGGAGATGCAGTGATAGAAAAACAGGTAGGTGGAAAGTTTGAGATGTTTGATGGATGGGTGAGTGGCGAAATATTGAAGGTAGGAGATAACGAGTTGGCATATACATGGAAGAGTAGCGATTGGGAAAATGAGGTAAAGCCGTCTGAAGTGTATTATAAATTGATAGAAGAAAACGGTTCGACGAAAGTAGAATTGAGACATATAGGTTTACCAAACCAAAAAGAAATGGACGGACATGCCTCTGGCTGGACAGAACATTTCTTCGGGCCGATAGAAACCTATTTATTAGAAAACAGTATTTGACTTTGAGGTATATAGCAACCATATCATTACTCATATTACTGGCAGCTTGTGGTGAAGCCACAGAGCAGCCGGAATCTGCTAAATTGGTAGGGGCTATTACTCATAATCGTGGTGATGTTCAGGAAACGGCACTTAAGTTTAATGCTGCATTAGTAAGCAGAGATACCGGCGCTCTTAACAACTTGCTGCACAAAAAGCTATCGTACGGGCATAGTAACGGTTGGATAGAGAACAAGCAGGAACTGAAAGATGATCTTTATAATGGTACGTTGATATATCATAAAGTAGACCAGCCTAAATTGGAGGTGATACTACATGATAATATAGCAACAGTACGTGGCGATGGAATTTTTGATGTAGATTATAAAGAGCATGAGCATTTGGTGTTCGATCTGCATGTGATGCAGACATGGATATTTGAAAAAGGAAGGTGGCAGCTGCTGAACAGGCAAAGCATATCTAACGAGAAATAAACCGCCCCGTAACAGGGCTTTAAGTAAATATGAAACTACTATTAGAACACGCACATGTTGAGGGCATTCGTTATTACGATGCTTATCGCAAGAATGGCGGGTACCGCTCAGTAGAAAAGGCGTTGAAGATGACGCCTGAAGAAATAGTGGAAGAGGTGAAGGCAAGCGGCTTGCGTGGTCGTGGTGGTGCAGGTTTCCCTACTGGTTTAAAATGGAGCTTTCTGGCTAAGCCGGAAGGTGTGCCGCGTCACTTGGTATGTAATGCGGATGAATCTGAACCGGGCACATTCAAAGACCGCTACTTAATGGAGTTCATCCCTCACTTATTGATAGAGGGTTTGATCGTCAGCAGTTTTGCGTTGGGCAGTAACATGACGTACATATACATTCGTGGAGAGTACGCGTGGATAGTAGATATTTTAGAGCAGGCAATTGAAGAAGCTAAAGCCAACGGATGGTTAGGTAAAAACATTCTGGGTACAGGCTTTGATTGTGAAATATATGTGCAACGTGGTGCAGGTGCTTACATCTGTGGTGAGGAAACAGCATTGTTGGAAAGTTTAGAAGGTAAGCGTGGTAACCCGCGTATCAAACCTCCGTTCCCGGCCGTAAAAGGTGCATGGGGCAGACCAACAGTGGTTAACAACGTAGAGACATTAGCAGCAGTAGTACCTATTATTAATATGGGTGGCGAAGAGTATGCTAAAATAGGTGTAGGCCGCTCTACAGGTACTAAGTTGATATCTGCATGTGGTAATATCAATAAGCCTGGTGTATATGAAATAGATATGACCATCTCTGTAGAAGAGTTTATCTTCTCTGATGAGTATTGTGGTGGCATACCTAATGGTAAACGTTTGAAGGCTTGTATCCCCGGTGGATCGTCAGTGCCGATAGTACCGGCAAACTTGTTGTTGAAGACTGCAAAAGGTGAAACCCGTTATATGAACTATGAGAGTTTGTCTGATGGTGGTTTCCAAACAGGTACCATGATGGGGTCTGGCGGTTTCATTGTAATGGACGAAGATCAGTGTGTGGTAAGGCATACAATGACATTGGCACATTTCTACAACCACGAGAGTTGCGGACAGTGTAGCCCGTGCCGTGAGGGTACAGGCTGGATGTACAAAATATTGAAGAACATCGAGTCTGGTAAAGGCAAGATGAGCGATATAGAATTACTTTGGGATATACAAGGTAAGATAGAAGGTAATACTATCTGCCCGTTAGGTGATGCGGCAGCATGGCCGGTAGCAGCTGCTATCCGTCACTTCCGCGATGAGTTTGAATGGCACGTGAACAATCCTGAGGAGTCGCAAAAAAGAAATTTTGGTTTAGCGCATTATGCAGACCCATTACCACCGGTAGTGGAAGCAGATGCTTAAAATACAAGAACGAATATGTCTGAACAGGCACAAAAGTTTAAAGTAACAATCGATAACATCACCGTAGAGGTGGATCCGGGCACAACCATTTTACAGGCTGCCCGCAAGATTGGTGGTGATGTAACGCCGCCGGCTATGTGCTATTACAGCAAGCTGGAAGGTAGTGGTGGTAAGTGCCGTACATGTTTGGTAGAAGTGTGCAAGGGCTCTGAGAAAGACCCGCGCCCGATGCCTAAACTAATGGCTAGTTGCCGTACAGGTGTGATGGACGGTATGGAGGTGAAGAATATTACTTCGCCGAGGGTGTTGGAAGCACGTAAAGGTGTGGTAGAGATGTTGTTGATCAACCACCCGCTGGATTGTCCTGTATGTGATCAGGCAGGTGAGTGTCACTTGCAGGATCTGAGCTACGAGCACGGTACAGAAGGTACACGCTACGAGTTTGACAGAAGAACTTTCGAGAAAGAAGATATTGGTGATTATATATCACTACACATGACGCGTTGCATATTGTGCTACCGTTGTGTGTATACTGCGAACCAAATTGCTGATGGTGACCGTGAGCATGGTGTATTGGAACGTGGTGATAAAGCAGAGATCAGTACATTATTAGGTAAGAACCTGAAGAACGATTTTATAGGTAATGTAATTGATGTTTGCCCTGTTGGTGCATTGACAGATAAAACATTCCGATTTAAGAATCGTGTATGGTTTACTAAACCAATGAATGCACATCGTGATTGTGATAACCCTAAATGTTGCGGTAAGGTTCGTTTATGGATGCGTGGTGATGAGGTATTCCGCGTAACGGCCCGTAAGGATGAATGGGGTGAGGTAGAAGACTGGATCTGTAACGAGTGTCGTTTTGAAAAGAAAGAAACTAAAGACTGGGTGATAGAAGGTCCGGCGAATATCAGTCGCCATAGTGTAATATCACAAGGTCATTACGTGAATACGAAGAAACAACCTGTATTGATAGACAAAGTGATCGGTAAAGAGCCGCGAATGTTGCTGGATATACACAAGGTGAGTGATGTGAATAAGCCGAATGTGCACTTGTCTGAAATAAAAGGCCCTGCACATTCTGATGA
Source organism: Bacteroidia bacterium (assembly GCA_030429205.1). Taxonomy (GTDB): domain Bacteria; phylum Bacteroidota; class Bacteroidia; order Chitinophagales; family Chitinophagaceae; genus UBA5543. Next base: position 585,743 of record JAUICZ010000001.1, on the reverse strand, counting down.
TTTTGAAAATAAAGACAAGTAAATATTTAAACTACTAATTACTTTTGCGCCACTATGCTGTTATTAGAAATTGATATAGCATTCTTAATTGAAAAACTGATCTTGGCATCAGTGATCTTGCTGGGTTCTTTGGGTGTGGCCATGTATGCTACATGGGGTGAGCGTAAAGTAGCTGCAGTAATGCAAGACCGTGTAGGCCCTAACCGTGCGGGCCCGCTGGGTTTGTTACAACCACTTGCAGATGGTGGTAAGCTTTTCTTTAAAGAAGAGATCATTCCGGACTCTTCTACCAAATTCTTATTTATACTAGGTCCGGGTTTAGCCATGCTTACAGCATGTATGACCAGTGCCGTAATACCATGGGGGCCTGATTATATTACTGAATCAGGACATGCTGTTTCTTTACAGGTAGCAGATATTAATATAGGTATCCTGTTCATATTTGGTGTAGTGAGCTTAGGTGTATACGGTGTGATGTTGGGTGGCTGGGCTTCTAACAATAAGTTCTCGCTACTGAGTAGTATCCGTGCAGCGGCACAATCAGTATCTTATGAGTTGGCAATGGGTATCAGCCTTGTTGCCTTGTTGATGATGACCGGCTCTTTAAGTATGAGAGAGATTGTTGGTCAACAACATGGTTTTTGGGCTGACGGTTATTTTACATGGAACTTCTTTAAACAGCCATTAGGCTTTTTGATATTCTTAGTATGTTCATTCGCAGAGTTGAACCGTGCACCTTTTGATATGGCAGAGTGTGAGAGTGAGTTGAACATGGGTTATCATCAGGAGTATTCTTCAATGAAACTGGGTTTTTACCTGTTTGCAGAGTACATCAATATGTTCATTACCTCTGCGGTAATAGCAACTTTGTACTTCGGTGGCTACAACTTCCCGTTCATGGATGCGGTAGCAGAAGCAGTGAACCCGCTACTGTACACAATAATATGTGTACTGGTACTATTGACTAAAGTAATTTGTATCATATTGTTTTTCATGTTCGTTCGTTGGACGTTACCACGTTTCAGGTACGACCAACTAATGAGATTGGGATGGAGATCGCTGATACCTTTGGCATTAATAAACATGCTGATAACAGGTGCAGTGATATTGTGGGCACTTAACTAATGAGAAAATGGAAAAACTAACAAACAGATCGGTTTCAGTAGATCGCAGCCCGATGACGCTAGGCGAAAAGGCTTATCTGCCTGCCATCCTAAAGGGGTTGACCATCACTGTTGGCCACATCTTTAAAAAGAAAGCTACGGTAAAATATCCTGAGCAAAAACGTCCGTTTAGCCCGGTATTTCGTGGTTTACATATATTGAACCGTGATGAAGAAGGTCGCGAACGTTGTACGGCCTGTGGTTTGTGCGCATTAGCATGCCCTGCGGAGGCGATTACAATGGAAGCGGCAGAACGTAAGCCGGGAGAAGAGCATTTGTATCGTGAAGAGAAGTATGCGGCTAAGTATGAGATCAATATGTTGCGCTGCATCTTCTGTGGTTATTGCGAAGAAGCTTGCCCTAAAGATGCGGTATACCTGAGTGAGACTTTGATGCCTACGCATTATAAGAGAGAAACAATGGTGTACAAAAAAGACGATCTGTTAATACCTCATCCTAAAAAACACGAAAGCGACAAGTAATGAGTGCATACGAGGCTATATTTTGGTTTCTTACTGTGGTGGCGTTGAGCTGCGCACTGGGTGTGATATTAAGTCGTAACCCTGTTAGTAGTGTATTGTTCCTGATAGCAACTTTCTTTGCTATCTCCGGGCATTATATATTAATGAATGCACAGTTTCTGGCTATCGTTAATATCATAGTATATGCGGGGGCTATCATGGTACTCTTCCTGTTCGTCATCATGTTGATGAACCTGAATGCAGATACTGAACCCCAGAAGAATAAACTGGTGCAGCTGGCAGGCGTTATATCGGGTGGTATATTGTTCTTAGTGGTTTTGGCCGCGTTGAAATCTTCAACCGTAAAAACGCTGGAGCAAACAGCAACAGACATTGGATTGATTAAAAACTTAGGTAAAACACTCTTTACGAAGTTTGTATTGCCTTTTGAAATAAGTAGTGTGTTATTCTTGAGTGCGATGATAGGTGCGGTAGTATTGGGTAAAAAAGGAACACCACACCCCAACACTGAAAACAGTTAGTTGGATTTTTGAATATTGAACTTTTAATAAGGTTATGCCGATACAATATTATTTATTCTTAAGCCTTGCGTTATTCAGCATTGGTATCATGGGTACGCTGATGCGCAGAAATGCCATCATCATTTTCATGTGTATTGAGTTAATGCTGAATGCAGTGAACTTGTTGTTGGTTGCATTTTCAAAAATGTACAACGATGCTTCTGCACAGATATTTGTGTTCTTTATTATGGTGGTAGCAGCGGCAGAGGTAGCAGTAGGCTTGGCGATAATTGTGATGATGTACAGAAAAGTACATTCGGTAGATATCAATATTTTAAACAGGTTAAAGCATTAAGCCCAATAGGGTATGACGAATTTAGTTTATTTAGTACCATTATTTCCGTTGATAGGTTTTCTTATCAATGGTATCGGCTGGAGAAAATTACCGAAATCTGTTGGCGGTATAGTAGGTAGCGCTGCTGTACTGGCATCTTTTGCAGTATCATTAGGCATCTTCTTCGAGGTGAGGTCTGCCGGCACTGCAACCACTGTACAACTATTCGACTTTATCCAATCGGGTAATCTGAATATTCCATTTGCTTTCCAGGTAGATGCTTTATCATCTTTATTCTTACTCATCATTACAGGTGTAGGCTTTTTGATACATGTTTACTCAACATCGTACATGCACGATGACGAGGGCATGGTGAAATACTTTGCATTCCTGAACCTGTTCGTATTCTCAATGCTGCTTTTAGTATTGGGTTCAAACTACCTGATCATGTTTATCGGTTGGGAAGGTGTAGGACTATGTTCTTACCTGCTCATCGGTTTCTGGTATAAGAGAAAAGATTTTACAGATGCTGCCAAGAAAGCATTTGTGATGAACCGTATTGGTGACTTAGGTTTCTTGGTAGGTATGTTATTGGTGTTACTGAACTTCGGTACACTTACATACCAGGATTTCTTCGGTCAAATAAATGAAGGTGCTGCTGTTAGTTCTTCTACATATAACTGGATAGCGATCTGCTTCTTCATCGGTGCTATGGGTAAGAGTGCACAGATACCATTATATACCTGGTTGCCCGATGCGATGGCGGGTCCTACCCCTGTATCTGCATTGATACACGCGGCTACCATGGTAACAGCAGGTATTTATATGATCGCCCGTAGCAGTGTATTATATAATCTTGCAGAAAACGCACAACATTTAGTAGCATGGATAGGTTTGGCAACAGCGATCGTTGCAGCGTCTATTGCTATCAAACAATATGATATTAAGAAAGTACTGGCATACTCTACAGTGAGCCAGCTCGGGTTCATGTTCATTGCTTTGGGTGTAGGCGCTTATACTACAGCGGTATTCCACGTAATGACGCACGCCTTCTTTAAAGCATTATTATTCTTAGGTTCGGGTAGTGTGATACATGCTATGCATGGTGAGCAGGACATCCGCCAGATGGGTGGTTTGTCCAGGAAAATGAAGATCACATCTACAACCTTCCTGATAGGCTGTTTGGCAATTGCAGGTATACCGGGTTTTGCAGGTTTCTTCTCTAAAGATGAGATACTGGCATCTGTATATGGTCATAGCCCGTTGATGTACTACCTGACATTAGGTGCTGCATTGATGACTGCCTTCTATATGTTCCGTCTATACTTCTTAACCTTCTTAGGTAAGTTCCGCGGAACGGAAGAACAAGAAAAACATGTACACGAAAGCCCTGCAGCTATCACTATTCCGTTAGCTATATTGGCGATACTGTCTATCATTGGTGGTTATGTTGGTTTGCCTCCGGTAATGAGCGAGCATCATATTCTGAATGCTTACCTGGCACCTGTAGTGAGTAATCACGGTGTGCATCACCTGGAGCATGCAACAGAATGGATGTTGATGGGATTATCAACTGTGTTGGTGATAGTAATGATCGTGTTTGCGTATGTGCGCACCAAGAATCCAAACTTTAAGCCGAATACAGGCATTGCAAAAGCGTTGGAGAACAAATGGTATGTGGATGAGTTGTACGATGCCGTGATCGTAAAACCATTAGGTGCACTATCGAAAGTGTTGAACAACATTATAGAAAAACTGGGAATTGACGGAATTGTAAACGGTATAGGTAAAACGGTGAACTGGGGAAGCGGTAAAATACGCTTGATGCAGAGCGGACAAGTAGGACTATACATTTTTGCAATGGTGCTGGGTATGACGATACTTTTCGTCATCAGTTATTTTTGGATACAATAATTAAGACAACGATACTACGTTTAGTATTATGGTATTGATATTACTCATATTGGTTCCTTTATTGGCAGGTATCTTCAGCATGGCGCTGAAAGGTGCTGCTAAGGGCCTCGCTTTATTAAGTTCTGTTACAACTGTCGGTGTTTCGGCACTCATCAGTATGACTGCCTACGAAGGTGGGTTTATTGAATGGGGTATGCCATGGATACCGCAGTTAGGTGCATCGGTTAGCCTGTTGGCAGATGGTATGGCTTCTATGCTTTGTTTGTTGACGGGTATAGTGATGTCTGTGATTGTTATTACCAACTGGAACAAAGAGGTAGAGAATGATAACCGCTACTACGGGCTGATGTTATTATCTCAGGCGGGTATCACTGGTGTTTTCTTAGCATCCGATGCTTTGTTGTTCTACTTCTTCTGGGAGCTGGCATTGATACCTGTCTATTTCCTTTGCTCTCGCTGGGGTGGTGAAAGACGTATCGCCGTTACTTTCAAATTCTTCATATATACATTCGTTGGTAGCTTAATGCTTTTAGCGGGTTTAATATACTTGTCCTTACAAAACCAGGGAGCAGATGCTTTCGCAATGGATAACATCATTCGCGCGGGTAAATCACTTCCTGCAAGTGAGCAGCAGTGGATGTTCTGGCTGATTTTTATAGCCTTTGCTATTAAGATGCCGATATTCCCATTCCATACCTGGCAGCCCGATGCTTACGAGCAATCGCCAACACCGGTAACCATCATCTTAAGTGCATTGATGGTGAAGATGGGTTTGTTCGCAGTACTTCGCTGGTTGTTGCCGGTACTGCCCGAAGGGGTAGCTTACTGGTCAGACTTTGTGATCTGGCTTTCTGTAATAGGTATTGTATATGCATCATTGGTTGCGATCGTTCAGGTAGACATCAAGCGTTTGATAGCATATTCTTCTATAGCGCATATGGGCTTGATGAGTGCAGCTGCATTTGCAGGTACTAATATCGGTACACACGGGCTTGCGGTGCAAATGTTCAACCATGGTATCAACATAGCAGGTATGTGGGTGATAGTGAGTATGGTAGAACAGCGCTGGGGAACACGTAATATGAGAGAGTTGGGTGGCATGGCCAGCACGGCTCCGAAAATGGCGATAGCATTAGTGATCATATCACTGGCGAATATTGCATTACCATTGACTAATGGATTCATTGGTGAGTTTATGTTGTTCAATGGTTTGTTCAGCAGTGCATCTGCATACAGTACTACCTTTATGGTAATAGCAGGTTTGGGTATCATTCTAGGTGCGGTATATACGCTGAACATGATACAACGCACTGCTTACGGAGAGGCTGTGGCGATGAAGAAAGAGGGCGACCTGACAGCAAATGAATATTTAGGTTTGGCTATTATTATAGCCTTGATCATAATTTTAGGGGTATATCCTAAACCACTGTTAGACTTAACAAGTGGTTTTGCGATGATGCCATAATAAGAGTTTTGAACGTAATACTGAATACGTAATGAAGGCAATTATTGCTGCTACAATATTGGGAATAGTTTTGATGTTCACAGGGCTTTTTGTGAAAGACAAGAAGTCTGTGGTAAGCATAGCGATCGTAGCTATGCTGGCATTGTTCGGTGTATCTATATGGGAGTATAGTACAGCAGACCCAACTGCACCACAAGAACTGTTCAATAATTTATTGCGTATCGATAACTACGCGCTATGGTTCAATATGCTGATGGCAGGTTGCACCTTCTTGTATGTGTTATTGATGGGTAAACGATTCATCAGCGTGGGTAACCACGTAGCAGAATACTTCACACTCATCAGCTTTATCCTTTGCGGTATATTTTTACTTACGAGCTACAACAACTTATTGATGTTGTTCATTGGTATAGAGATCATGTCTATACCTCAATACATTTTAGCAGGTAGTGATAAGCGCAACCTGAAGAGTAACGAAGCATCGTTGAAGTACTTTTTGATGGGTGCCTTCACAACAGGTATCCTGTTAATGGGTATTACACTATTGTATGGTGCAACGGGCTCGTTCTACATCACCAGCTTTACATTCTTACAATCAACTACTTTAAATCCGCTGGCTTTAGCAGGTATTATATTTGTGCTCATTGCTTTTGCATTTAAAGTATCTGCAGCACCTATGCATATGTGGACACCTGATGTGTACGATGGTTCTCCTACCGTTTTCACAGCCTTCATGTCTACCATAGTTAAGGCAGGTGCTTTTGTTGGTTTCTTACGTTTATTCCATATATCATTCGGTTCTTTAAGCGACCATTGGATGATGCTGGTAGCTATAATAACGGCAGCTACTTTATTAGTAGGTAACGTTACCGCGGTATTCCAGCAGAGTGTTAAGCGTATGCTGGCATACTCATCTATTGCGCAGGCAGGCTTTATGCTGTTTGCAGTAGCATCTGTAAACGCAACAGCATGGCAGGGAATGACCATTTATGCTGTAGCTTATACTGTAGCTACTATAGGTATGTTTGCTGTGCTGGTAAAAATGAAAGATTACACTTACGATGGCTTTAACGGACTGGCTAAGAAAGAGCCGGCTCTCGCCTTCTTCACTACCATATTCTTATTATCGCTGGCAGGTATACCACTAACCGGTGGTTTCATGGCTAAGTACTTTGTGCTGAATGCCGCCGTACAGGCAGGCGGTATGTTGTGGTTAGTGATCTTTGCATTACTGATGGCAGCTATTAGTGTGTACTACTACTTCCGAGTGATCATTGCCATGTACTTCAAAACAGGGGATGCAGAACTGAACCACGAAGTAACAGCCGCAGACAAGATACTATTAGGCATTACCTGCGCATTGGTGATACTAATAGGTGTCGCTCCTCAGTTGTTTATTGGGTAAGGCTACTTTCTAAATTATAGCAGAAGCAGTATTACTATTCCTTACGGGTTATTCAAGTTGAAAACTAAAGACGTAAATACAAGCGATCTACAACAAATCACATCTGTATTACTAAACTATGCAGATACATTTTCATTTGTAGTACGGGATGTAAGTAAACTTTCAGAACAAGGGAAAGAATTAATAAAAGGTCTTTCTATCTATTTAGTTAATATAGTAGATACTAATAGTTGGCCAGGAACAGTATTATTAGACAGTACGGTTAAATTATATACTTACCATTTTAATGAGGAGACAGCCTTGTTGCTAGTACATTTCGAGAAAGTACTGAGTAACTGGATTGAGCCAAATTTACCTGAAGACATTTGTTTCTATAAGAATGATACTCCTATATTCATTTCTATTACTCATGAATCAGAGGCATACATAGAAGGTAATGATAATGATTTTATCAGATTAAAGGAATTGACATCTTAAAGCAGCGTTTGTGGTGTATATGGTCGTAGTTTTTCCACTGGTTTATAGTAGTCAATCCGTCATGCTGAACTTGATTCAGCATCTCGAGAAGTGATTATTTCTTTATTTGTATTCGCTTCGAAAATTCGTCCTTTAGGATATCGTTGTGGCTAATTCATATATTCGTCACCGTACATAAACGTATTCAAATGCCCTCCGGAGCTTTCTAACCCTACAATATCCATAAGCTCTTCAAAATACATGCATATCCTTTCACGGTCCTCCGTGTCAATATTCAGGTAATCGTCACGAAAGCGTTCAAGTCCTTTCTTAATGGCATTTTGGTATTCAATTTCTGATACACTGCTCTTGCTTGCCAGCACTGCAAAATCATCTGCTGCAAGATTTATTTTTTCTGATAAATTTGATTGTAGTGATTTGTCTGAAATACCAGGATAAAACACCTCATCGTCTTCAATAAACTTTTCTTTATCCTTAAAGGCTTCAATTTTTTTCATAGTTTCAGATGTTGTTTCAATAGTACCAGAGCCACATGCACTAATGATAAGTGATGTAGTTAAAATAATAATTGTTGTATAAAGGGTTTTCATTATTAGGTTAAGGCTCTAAAACATTTTCTTAAAGCAGCGTTTGCGCTTGTGCTGTATATGGTCGTAGTTTTTCCAGTGGCTGATGGCCTTTTCATTCGTTTCAATAATACCGGTAGTCTCTACGTGCGTTACACCATGTTCGAACATTACTTTTTGCAGCTCGGTAATGAGTATGGCACTCACACCTTTTGCCTGCCAGTCGGGGTGAATACCTGTTAACAGTAAGTCTACCACTTTTGGCTTTTTTAATGCCTGCATAATATGCCACCAACCCAGCGGGAATAGTTTCCCTTTTGCTTTTTGCATGGCTTCGCTAAGCGACGGAAGGCTGATAATGAACCCGATCAGTTCGCCGTTCTCATCTTCGATCATCTTCACAAACTTAGGGTTTAGTATGCTGAAGTATTTATTGATGTAAAAATCAGAAAGCTCCTTGTCCATCTTCACAAAGCTGAAGAGCTCGCCAAAAGCATTGTTCAACAAATCGAACGCGCGCGATGCCTGTTCTTTCAATTGTTGTTGCGTGGTAAAGTGTACCACTTTCAGCTTATAGCGCTTCTTGATCATCTCATTCAGCTTCAGCGCCTTCTCAGGTATAGCATCTGCCAGCTTCAAACGAAACTCTACCCAGTCCATCTCTTTCTCGTAGCCTGCCGCTTCTAAATGCTCTTTATAGTAGGGTAAGTGGTATTCTGATGCGATGGATGGTAAATGGTCGTGTCCTTCTATCATTACCGCCTGGTGGTCTAAGTTGGTAAAGCCCAGCGGACCATGCACGCCTTCCATACCACGCTCTTTTATCCAGCTTTCAGCAGTATTCAGTAATGCTTTGCTTACTTCTTTATCGTCGATAAACTCTAGGCGGGAGATACGGCCCAGTTTAGTGCCCACCTGCTCGTTATAGGCTTTGTTGATAATGGCACCGATCCTGCCGACTACTTTACCATCTTTCAGCGCTATCCAAAATTGTGCATCGCAATGCTTATATGCAGGGTTGGTAGATGGTTGTAATGAGTTAAGCTCATCTTTCTTCATCGGTGGTACCCAGTACTTATTACTGCTATACAGATTGTATGGGAATTGTACAAATTTCTTCAGGTCTGCGACCGTATCACAAGGCTTTATCGTTACTGACATCTAAATCTGTTTTGGAAGCAACAAGATATAAATTTTTAAGGCTAAGGATAAGTATTCGTACCGGTGAATTCTTAGTCAATAATAAAAATAGGCAACTAAAAAGTTGCGTATTAAGAATGTTCAATCTATATTTGCAACCAATCAGTTGCGTAAAACTATAAAACAATGAAAGACGTATTAACGAAACAGCATCATTACAACAGTCCCATCAACGATGTATGGGCAGCAATTACAGAACAGGAAAAAATATCTCAATGGTTCATTAAGTGTAACTTCAAAGCAGAGGTAGGCTACAGATACAGTTTGCTGAGCGAGAATGACAATTGTGAACAAATAGGCGGGGAGATACTAAAAGTAAACCCCGTGAATGAACTGGTGTATACCTGGATAGTTGCAGGTACCGAGACGGTAACTACTGTAACATGGAAGCTGGAAGAAAAAGATGGTGGTACATTATTAACTTTGGAGCACTCCGGCGTGAGTGGTTATCCGAACGAAGAAACAGCCATTAAGATGTTTGAGAGCTTCAATGGCGGTTGGGATAAATGTATTGAACATCTTGATAAATATTTAGCTGGTGAAGAAGTCGAAGCAGCACACGGTAAATAAAATATTCAAAGCAATAGCAGATGCCAACAGGCGAGAGATATTTCATGTATTGGTAATGGCGGGTACAGCCATGTCCATGACGCAAATATCAGAACAGTTCGACATCAGCAGGCAGGGTGTGACAAAGCACATCAAAATGTTGGAAGATGCCGGGCTGGTGAAAACACGAGCCAAAGGCAGGGAGCGTTTTTGTATTGCGTACCCGCAACAACTGCAACAAGTGAAAGACTGGATAGCCTTTTACGACAAGTTTTGGGATACCAAGCTCGATGACCTCGGCAAGTTTCTCGATCAAACATAAGTTTCAAAGCCCTTATTATATGAGGGCTTTTTTATTATACCTTTATTACTATGAAAGTCATCATCACAGGTAGTACAGGTATGGTAGGCAGAGGTGTTTTGCTGGAATGTCTGGATAACGAAAGTATTACAGAGGTATTAGTAGTGAACCGTTCTGCTTTAGGCATAGAACATGCTAAACTCAAGGAGATCATACATAAAGACTTTTACAACCTGTCTGCTATTAAAGAGCAGCTACAAGGGTACGATGCTTGTTTCTTTTGCTTAGGTGTTTCTGCCGCAGGTATGAGCGAAGAGAAGTATACACAACTTACTTACGACCTGACGATTCATTTTGCAGAAACGGTAGTGAACCCGAACATGATTTTCACCTATGTATCTGGTATCGGTACCGATAGTACAGAACAGGGGCGTATGATGTGGGCAAGGGTAAAAGGCAGAACAGAAAATGCCTTACTAAAAATGCCGTTCAAAAAAGCATACATGTTCCGCCCTGGAGTGATACTGCCTAAAAGAGGTGTTAAGTCTAAAACAGGATTATACAATTTCTTTTATGTGATACTGCGCCCGTTCTTCCCGCTAATGGCGATGTCTTCTTCAGTAACTGATACCATTAAAGTAGGTAAAGCCATGATACAGGTAGCGCTTAACGGTAGCGACAAAACCCATTTGGAGAACAAGGATATTAATGAGTTGGCGGGGTAATTATTTCAAAACAAACCGCTCGGCTATTATCTTAATATCGCTATTGGTTTTTATTAAATAACAGTTGAGCTTACTATAAACGCTCTTGCTGCCAATCTCTTTTTTAATTCGTTGAAAGTCCTCATCATCATCAGATAGTAGTTCTGCATTGTAGATCGTTTCATTGCCTGAAAAACCAAAGTTCAAATTCAAGTTTGCCCAATACACACCTTGAAACTCTACATCGTTTTCAACATCGGTATCCCACCATTTTACGCGCAAACTAATAACGTCGTTTTCTCCGGGTTGGTTTCGGTCAATATGAATTTCCTTTAAAACAGAGTCGTGCCAATATAGGTCGTGTAAATCAACTATCTTTTCCATTACTACATATAAACTTACTTCATCTCCTCCAGCTCTTTCTGCATGGCCAGCATTTTATCGCGCAGGCGGGCAGCTTCCATAAAGTCTAAATCTTTGGCTGCTTTCTCCATGGCCTTTTTGGTTTTGGTAATGGCTTTGTCTAGTTGTGCTGCTGTTTTGTACTCTACCTCATCTTCTGCAGCTACACTCTTCAGTTCGTCGTGTACTGCATATTGGCTGTCCTCATCGTAACCCTTAATATCCAGTACCGATGTTTGCTTAAATACCTCGTCCGTACTTTTCTTAATGGTCATTGGGGTAATATTGTGCTCTTCGTTATACTTGATCTGCTTTTCCCTGCGTCGGTCTGTTTCGTCAATAGTTCGTTGCATGCTCTCGGTCATCCTGTCTGCATAAAATATTACGAGTCCCTCTGCATTACGGGCAGCACGTCCCGCCATCTGTGTCAGCGAACGCTCGTTACGTAAAAAGCCTTCTTTGTCCGCATCCAGTATCGCCATTAGTGATACCTCGGGTAGGTCAAGTCCTTCACGCAAAAGGTTCACACCTACCAATACATCTATTGTACCTAAGCGCAGGTCGCGGAGTATCTCTACACGTTCCAGTGTATCTACCTCGCTGTGTATGTATTTAGATTTTATATCGATGCGTTTCAGGTATTGGTCCAGTTCCTCTGCCATGCGTTTGGTGAGTGTGGTCACCAGCACACGGTCTCCTTTTTTGATGCGTTTATCTATTTCATCCAGCAGGTCGTCTATCTGGTTCACACTCGGGCGTATCTCTATCGGCGGATCTAATAATCCTGTTGGGCGTACCACTTGCTCCGTTACTACACCTTGTGTGCGGTGCAGCTCATAATCTCCCGGTGTGGCACTCACAAATATCACTTGGTTCAACAAGCCTTCAAACTCGTGGAAGTTCAGTGGCCTGTTATCCAATGCACTCGGCAGTCTGAAACCAAAATCTACTAAATTCAGTTTACGGCTTCTATCACCACCATACATCCCACTGACCTGTGGTATGGTCACGTGGCTCTCGTCTATCACCATCAAAAAATCATCCGGGAAATAGTCTAGTAAACAAAACGGACGAGTACCCGGCTCGCGCCTATCTAAAAAGCGAGAGTAGTTTTCGATACCATTACAAAAGCCCAACTCCTGTATCATCTCCAGATCGTAGCTCACTCGCTCTTTAATACGCTGTGCTTCCAGTGGTTTGCCAATACTTTTAAAGTACTCATGCTGTGCCGTCATCTCATCCTGTATCTCATGGATGATCTGCCCCAACATGTCTTTTGGTGCTAAGTACAGGTTGGCAGGGAAGATGGCTGCATTCTGCATTACACCAATGCGCTTACCGGTATCAGTTTCAAAGCTCTCTATTTCTTCTACCTCGTCACCAAAAAATGTAATGCGGTAACCATAGTCTACATAAGGTAGGTTGATGTCTACTGTATCTCCTTTTACACGAAAAGTACCTCTGGTAAAATCCCCCTGACTGCGATGATATTGTGCCCCTACCAAATGATGTAAAAAACCATTACGCCCAATGTTGTCACCCGTTTTAAAACGGATAATATTATTGTTGTATTCAGTAGGGTTACCCATACCGTATATGCAGGATACGGATGCTACAACTATTATATCTCTGCGACCACTCAGCAAACTACTGGTTGCGCGTAAACGTAGTTTATCTAACTCCTCATTTATCGACAAGTCTTTTTCTATATATGTATCGCTGGTGGGTATATACGCTTCGGGTTGGTAGTAATCGTAGTAGCTCACAAAATATTCCACTGCATTATCGGGAAAGAACTGTCTGAACTCGCCATACAGCTGTGCTACGAGTGTTTTGTTATGCGTCAGTACTAATGTGGGCTTTTGGGTTTCCTGTATCACGTTGGCCATGGTAAATGTTTTACCGCTACCCGTAACACCCAGCAGTGTTTGGAATTGTTCTCCATCATTAACACCTGCTACCAGTTCTTTAATAGCATGTGGCTGATCTCCTGCAGGAGCGTATGGACGATTGATACTGAACATAAATGCAAGTTCGTGAAAAAAAACGACTGTCTTTTTCAACTATATTTGTGACCATGCATCCAATAGGTATTTTCGATTCTGGTTACGGGGGGCTTACAGTGTTTAAGTCTATCAGGCAACAGTTACCGCAATACGATTATATCTATTTAGGTGATAATGCCCGCGCCCCTTATGGCGACCGCTCTTTTGAAACGGTGTACGAGTATACATTGCAGGCCGTTAAGTACCTGTTCAATGCAGGATGCCCGCTTATTATTTTAGCCTGTAACACTGCCTCTGCAAAAGTACTCAGGCAGATACAAGAGAAGGATCTGCCGCAACTGGGTAATGGAAATAGGATACTGGGTGTCATCCGCCCGTCTGCTGAAGAGATAGGCAAGCATACACAAACAAAACACATCGGTATTGTTGGTACAAGGGGCACTATCAACTCTCAGAGTTATGTTTTAGAGATTGAGAAGTCTTACCCTGACATAACTGTGCACCAACAAGCCTGTCCTATGTGGGTGCCTATTATTGAGAATAACGAGCAGCATACGCCACAGGCAGATATACAAGTACAGCAAGATATTCAAAAGCTATTGGGACAATCGAGCGATATTGATACCCTGCTTTTAGGTTGTACCCACTACCCGCTTTTGATTGATAGTATAAAAAACCATGTACCGGAGCATATCAACATAGTGATACAGGGAGACATAGTTGCTGATAAGTTGGAGAATTATTTGTCCAGACATCCTGCAATGGAAGAGCGCATTAGCAAGAACCAACAAATACAATTTTTTACTACAGACGATGCACAGGTGTTTGATGAAAATGCCACACAGTTTTTTGGTGCAACCGTACATTCAAAACAAATAAACCTACCCAAGTAATGAGTATACAATGTTCGGTATACATTGCCACCAGCTTAGATGGTTATATCTCCAGAGAAGATGGTAATATCGACTGGTTGAATGAGGCATCTGCAAACATCCCTAAAGGTGAGGACATGGGCTATTACAGTTTTATGGATACTGTAGATGCTTTGGTAATGGGGCGAAATACTTTTGAGCAGGTACTCACCTTTGGTGAATGGCATTACGGAAACAAACCTGTGATAGTTTTGAGCAGCAAGGAATTGATCATTCCGAAACACCTTCCGGATACTGTTACACATTCTTCTGAAACACCCGAAGCGTTGACGCAACGATTGGAGCAAAAAGGTTATAAAAGACTATATATAGATGGTGGGGTTACCATACAACGTTTCTTAGCAGCAGGGGTTATTAATGATATGGTCATTACACTAGTACCTATAGTTCTGGGCAGCGGTAAGCCTTTATTCGGGAACACCGAAAAAGACATTATGCTCGAGCACGTAAAAACTGAAACCTTCAGTTGTGGTTTTGTGCAGTTAACCTATAATGTGAAAAGTTAGTTACTGGTAGACTTTTCAAAAACGATCTTCCCGTTACGAGTATTACCAAAGTTTTTAGCAGCTTCAACAAATGCTGCAAACAATGGATGAGGGTTTTCTACTGTACTCTTATACTCCGGGTGAAACTGTGTAGCAACGAAGAACGGATGGTCTTTGTATTCTACAATCTCTACCAAACCTGTTTGCGGGTTGATACCAACTGCTTCCATTCCCGCTTCTTCAAAAGCTTTTAAATACTCGTTATTGAATTCGTAGCGGTGTCTGTGTCTTTCAGAAATATCTAACTGGCCATACACCTCTGCTACTTTCGATCCTTCTTTCAGCTTGCAGTCATAAGCACCCAGGCGCATAGTACCACCCATTTGCGTGATGTTCTGCTGGTCTTCCATCATATGTATCACCGCATTATCTGTGCTTTCGTCTATTTCTGTAGAGTGTGCGTTTTCGTTGCCTAATACGTTGCGTGCAAACTCAACACAAGCCATTTGCATACCCAGGCAAATACCAAAGAAAGGTATGCCCTGCTCACGCGCAAAACGTATCGCTTCTATCTTACCCTCAATACCTCTGCTACCAAACCCCGGCGCAACTAAAACACCATCCAGGTTCTTCATTTTTTCAACTGCATTATTTAAGGTAAGGTCTTCTGAGTGTATGTTGCGTACTTCTACCTTGCACTCGTTTACAGCACCTGCATGTATAAACGCTTCCAGTATTGATTTGTAAGCATCTTGTAACTCCACATACTTACCGATCAAACCGATCGTTACAGATGATTTAGGGTAGCGTAACTTGTTTAAGAAAGACTTCCAACGCTCCAGGTCCGGCTCATTGCCCATCGGCATATCCAGCTTCTCCAGACATATTCTGTCCAGCTGCTCGCGCATCATCTCTAAAGGAACACTGTATATAGTATCGGCATCGCGTGCTTCAATTACGGCATCGCGTGTTACGTTACAGAACAGCGCTACCTTTCTCTTCAATTCTTTGTTCAGCGGTTCTTCTGTACGGCAAACCAATATATCAGGGTTCAAGCCGTTCTCACTCATGGTTTTTACAGAGTGCTGTGTAGGCTTGGTTTTTAATTCCTTAGCGGCTTTTAAATAAGGGATAAGCGTTAAGTGAACTACTAAACAGTTCTCATCACCCATTTCCCATTTCATTTGGCGTACAGCCTCTATATATGGTAGCGACTCTATATCGCCTACTGTACCACCCAGCTCTGTGATCACAACGTCATATTCTCCGCTTTCGCCCAACATTAACATTCTGCGTTTGATCTCGTCTGTGATGTGTGGTATTACCTGTACTGTTTTACCCAAGTATGCACCTTCGCGCTCTTTGTTGATCACGTATTGGTATACACGCCCTGTGGTTACGTTGTTTGCCTGAGAAGTGTAGGTATTCAAAAAACGCTCATAGTGTCCCAAGTCAAGGTCTGTCTCTGCACCGTCCTCTGTCACGTAACACTCTCCATGTTCGTATGGATTCAGTGTTCCTGGGTCAACATTTATGTACGGGTCAAACTTTTGAATGGTAGTTTTATAGCCCCTCGCTTGCAATAGCTTCGCCAGCGATGCTGCAATAATACCTTTACCCAAAGAAGATGTAACACCTCCTGTTACAAAAATGTACTTAGTCATAACGCTTCTGTTTTTGCAGACCGCTTTTATCAATAATCCAATAAGAATTTGGGAATTGCCTGTCGGTCGCACAAAGTTAAAAAAGAATGTTTGAAGCAAAAATTTATTTCGCCTGCATATGTACCAATAACTGTTTATCTTGTTCATGCTTCATTAACTTTGACACGTAATTTCTAATGCATGCATTTCGACAAAACAGGTTATAGTTTTGAACAACTAATTGAGTTATATACACATATGCTCCGCTCTCGTATGATAGAGGAGAAAATGCTGGTATTGCTCAGACAGGGTAAAGTGAGTAAGTGGTTCAGTGGAATAGGGCAAGAGGCCATAGCCATAGGAGCAACCCTGGCATTAGATAAAGATGAATACATTATGCCGATGCACCGTAATCTAGGTGTGTTTACGGCAAGAGGCATCCCTTTCGATAAGTTATTTCTACAGTGGCAGGGAAAGAAAGAGGGCTTTAGTAAAGGTCGTGAGCGTTCTTTCCACTTCGGAACGAACGATTATCATATCTGTGGTATGATATCGCACCTGGGGCCACAACTGGCTATTGCAGATGGTATTGCCCTTGCGCACAAGCTCAAGAACGAAAAGAAGATAGCACTGGCATTTACAGGAGAAGGGGGTACCAGTGAAGGTGATTTTCATGAGGCGCTGAATGTAGCTGCAGTATGGGATTTGCCCGTGATTTTTTTGATTGAGAATAACGGTTACGGGTTAAGCACACCCACCAAAGAGCAATACGCCTGTAAGCAATTGTCAGACCGTGCTATCGGTTATGGGATGAAGGGTATTACCATAGAAGGTAATAATATATTGGAGGTACACAGCGCTATAAAAGAAGCAAGAGAGTACTGTAGCAGTCAGCAAAAGCCGATGCTCATAGAGTGTAAAACCTTCAGGATGCGCGGGCACGAAGAAGCCAGCGGGGTAAAGTATGTGCCAAAAGAGTTGTTCGAGAAATGGGAGAAAAGAGATCCGGTACGCAGGTACGAAGAATATCTGCTGGAGCAGAATGTACTGTCCCAGTTTGTCATAAAAAACATTCGGGAAGAGATTCAGGAAGAAATAGAAGCAGGCATCAAAAAAGGGTTTACGGCTAAGGTGATAGAACCTGATACTAATGAAGAGGTGAACGATGTATTTGCACCTTTTGACAATAAACCCATACAGCCTGAGTCTGACAAAAAATCGGAAAAGAAGTTTATACAAGCCATTAGCGATGGTTTGCGCCAGTCTATGCAACAACACCCAGACCTTATTGTTATGGGGCAGGATATTGCAGAGTACGGCGGAGCATTTAAAGTGACGGAAGGTTTTGTTGATGAGTTTGGGAGGGAACGTATACGTAACACACCTATATGTGAAAGTGCTATTGTAGGTGCCGCGTTAGGACTGTCTATTAAAAAGCACAAAGCCGTGATGGAGATGCAGTTTGCAGACTTCGTAACCGTAGGCTTTAACCAGATAGTGAACAACCTGGCCAAGATACACTACCGCTGGGGGCAAAACGCCGATGTAGTGGTACGTATGCCTACAGGTGCGGGGGTAGGTGCAGGCCCATTCCACTCGCAAAGTAACGAGACTTGGTTTACACATACAGCAGGTTTAAAAGTTGTATACCCGTCTACCCCTGAAGATGCTAAGGGCTTACTGATAGCTGCTATTAACGACCCCAACCCAGTAATGTACTTTGAGCATAAGGCGTTATATAGAAGTATTAGTGGTATGGTGCCAGACGATTATTACACTATTGAGATAGGGAAGGCCAGACAAGTGCAAGAGGGTGAAGATATTAGCATTATAACTTACGGTAGTGGAGTACACTGGGCGACAAAATATGCACAGGAGCACACAGACCTATCCTTTGATATTGTAGACCTGCGCAGCCTATCTCCAATAGATTATGACGCGATACAAGCCAGTGTAGAGCGTACGGGTAAAGTATTGATACTGCACGAGGATAACCTCTTCGGTGGTATTGGTGGCGAGATCAGCGCATGGATCACAGAGCACTGTTTCCACTTGTTGGACGCACCTATTATACGTTGTGCCAGCATGGATACGCCTATACCTTTTGCGCTGGAGCTGGAGCAAAACTTCTTAGCCAAAAGCAGATTGCATGAGAGTGTACAAAAGCTGGTAAACTACTGATCTGTTAATATTACCTAAGCAGAAACGGTATTAGCCACTGTGTTTATTATTTTCGTGTTGAAACGAGCAGCTGATGAATATTTATAAGACAAGTTTCTTAACCGCACTTCCTGTAATATTGTTGATGTCTTGTGGCGAAGATATGCCCAATAACGAGCCACCACCAATAGAAATGGGAGACCCAACCACCATTGTAACAGAAACAGACTCTCAGTATTTGGTAGATGTGGTGCAAGACCTGAATATGAACATCAGCAGACCGGTAACCATTAAAGATGACAAACCGGAGCCTCAACAAACCACAACAAACGATACTACACCTGCCGTTGCTAATAATGACAAACCACAACCAACACCTGCTTCTGCATCAAAACAAAAATTGCTGGCAGGCAAAGGGCTGGATGTGCCTTTCCCTCAGGTGAGGTTCTTTATACCTAATATAGAAACACGCTACTACAAAAAACCTAATCTTGAAACAGACTATGGCGCCAGTTATGAGATAACAGAAGGCAACCTGCGTGGTAACAAGATCATTATTGAAGGGGTACAGGTAGAGAATGTGTACATGCGTTACCAAACTATTATTGTAGCCCGTGCCGATTTAGGCACACTACCGCTTGAGTCGCTGCGTAAAACCACCGACTGGAAAAAGATCAGCGGACAAGACGGAGTATATACAATAGACGGACTCGATAAAAAGAACCTGGAACGCATTAAGGTGTCCAACAAAGCTATACGCCGCGCTGTACAACGCGATGCGCGCAGCCGCAATTGGAGCCGTAGTGGACAGAACCAATGGTTAAGGCTGGTACGTAACACCCGCAACACTTCTCAAAAACCATTGGACGTAGCACTACGTGCTGTGATGTGGAAAGTAACGGGTAAAGATGCCAATGGCCGACCTTTCCAACGCCAGTTAAGAATAGATGTTCCCGTAAAACGTTAATCGTCTATAGTAGCAATACACTTTAGCTCTATAGCTATCGGTGTAGGCAAAGAACTGATCTCTACTGTTGTGCGGCAAGGTTGGTTATCCTTAAAGTACTCTGCATATACTTTATTGTAAGTAGCAAAGTCGCGCTTCATGTGCACTAAGAAAGTAGTCACATCCACTAAATTATCCCAGCTACTACCACACTCTTCTAAAACGATCTTTACATTATCGAACACGTTGCGGCACTGTGCTTCAAAATCAAACTCCAGGAAGTTACCGTTCTTGTCCAGTTTCAAACCCGGCACTATCGTATCATTCTCACCCGCCTGGCGCGGACCAATACCAGAAAGGAATAAAAGATTACCTACACGGCGTGCATGCGGATATAAGCCTACCGGCTTTGGTGCTTTATCTGTTGAAAGTTTATCGCTCATAGATTAATTACTATTATCAATATTATTACTCCTATTACTAATGCCAATAATGACCACCATAATATACTAACGTATCTATTGTATTTTCTTATTAGCTTGTTTGTTTTCTCATCTTCTGATTTTCGAGCTATTGGTATCAACAACCTTTTAGAAAAGTAGTTACTTGACCAATTAACCCATTTATCAACGCTCTTTTCACTTTCTTGTTTGTCTTCTTCTATATCTAATAAATAAACACAATCTTCTCGCATATACATCAACCTAATGTAGGCGGCAAATGGTAAAAAGAATGGTATTAATATTAGATATTCCATTATCACAACTCCACACAAACATTTTTAGGATCGGTGAAGAAGCGCAACGCTTCCCAGCCACCCTCGCGGCCAACACCAGAGTTATTGAACCCGCCAAACGGTGTACGCAAATCGCGCATCAACCAGCAGTTCACCCAAATGATACCACTCTTTACTTTCATTGCCACACGGTTGGCACGACTGATGTCTTGTGTCCATATGGTTGCTGCCAGACCATAATCGCTAATGTTCGCCAGCTCTAGTGCTTCCTCTTCAGTTTTAAAAGACTGTATGGTCACCACTGGTCCGAATATCTCTTCCATATTAGTACGACACTGTGGCCCTAGCCCTTCTATTATTGTTGGCTGTACAAAGTATCCGTTCTCACAACGTCCTGTTCCCTTCACTGCCTCACCACCAAGTATCACCTTGCCGCCTTCTTCTTTGGCTACCTCTATCGCGCTTAATATTTTATCGTAGTGCATTTTGCTCACCACAGCTCCTTGCTTGCTGGTATCTTCCAGCGGGTCGCCGGGTATTAGCTTTTTAGCACGCTCTATAAACTCTGCTTTGAACTTTTCATAAATGCTCTCTTCTATCAGCACGCGGCTACCACACAAGCATATCTGTCCCTGATTGGCAAAAGACGATTGTAATGTAGTGCGCATGGCCTTATCCCAATCGCAATCTGCAAATATGATGTTCGGGTTTTTACCGCCCAGCTCTAATGATATTTTTTTGAACATTGGCCCAGCAGTGGCAGCAATCTGTCTGCCTGCACGAGTGCTACCCGTAAAAGAAATTGCCTTTATCTCAGGGTGCTCTACAATGGCACTACCACAATCCGGCCCATCACCATGAATGATGTTCAGCACACCATCAGGCAAGCCTGCCTCTTTACATATTTTAGTCAGCAGATAGCCGGTCATAGGTGTTACCTCGCTCGGCTTGGCAATAACACAGTTACCTACTGCCAAAGCTGGTGCTATCTTCCATGTAAACAAATACAAAGGCAAGTTCCACGGAGAGATACAGCCTACTATACCAATCGGTTGGCGTAGGGTATAATTAATAGCGCGATCTTCCGTCATATGGCTTTCTGATGCAAAGTGCATTTGCCCTGTAGCAAAAAACCTGAAGTTGCTGGAGGCACGCGGAATGTCTACCTTTTTACTCAACCACAAAGGCTTGCCATTGTCATTGGTTTCTGCCAGTGCCAATGCATCCAGGTTCTCATCTATCAGCTCGGCTATTTTATTCAGCACTTTAAAACGATCTTCTGCCGGCTTTGTACTCCAGCTTGGGAAAGCTGCCTTAGCTGCTACCACTGCCGCGTCTACATCTTGCAGATCGCTGGCCGGGGTATGGCTATATACCTCGCCTGTTGCCGGATTTACATTATCCATGTATTTACCGTTCTGCGGTTTGTGCCATTCGCCGCCAATATAGTTCTCTATATGTTTTGGTGCTGATAGATCCATGTAGCAAAAGTAACATTATGAGGGGAATAATAGAGGTTCGCATGACCACCCCACCCTTTGGGCACCCCTCCTAATAACAGGAGGGGAGATGCAGAGTTGTTAAGTTTTGTTATGTATAACAGTTCGTTTTTAAAAAACACCCTTCTATTTGTTCTATAATGTTTCAGAAATAGAGGTTTTGCAAGAAAATGCAGTTTTGACAAGTTGACAGCAAATTCTGAGTAAGATTTTCTATTTGGCAGTAAAAGCGAAGCAGAACTGATAACAGGGGATACAAAACAGCGGTAATTACAGGGTATGGTTTACACATAAATGGTAAGGGTTTTCAGGTTTGCTTATCATAGCAAATATACATAAAATTATCCATCTTCAATCCATAGAAATACAACTACAACAAAAAATGCCATTCACCCAACCATCAAATGGCTTAAAAGGGTCTTCGCAGAAAAAAAATCACATGAAAAAAATATTACTCGCCTTCATTATCACCATTTTTGTAACTGAAAGTTATAGTCAAACGCAGATTACTCTTGATTCAACAAAATTAGACAAAACCGTTGTTGTTGATTCTGCTCTCCTAGACGCCCCATGGGATATAGATTGGGGATTTGACAACAGGTTATGGATATCTGACATCAAAAGAATCCTTGTTTGGGATACAACATCCAAGGCACTAAAAGTACTATATACAATACCTAAGGGCAACGCATTGGGTTTATGCGTACCTGAAAAAAAACCAATATCGGGGAAAACATATGTATATGCGGTGTATGATACAGGAACCTATTATTCAACATCCAGCTGGGCGCAGTTGTTCAGGTTTGATTATGATGCAAATAATGACACACTCATCAACAGAACGCTCATTCTAGAATATGAACACCATGGTGAGCACTCAGGTGGTAGAATTGTTATCGGAAAAGATGAGAAAATATATTTAACCACTGCAGATTATACATATATCGATACGTTGCACCAAAAGTTAGGCAAAGTATTAAGAATGAACATTGACGGAAGCGTACCCAACGATAACTACAGAGGTGACCATACATACACATCAGGACACAGAAACCCGCAGGGTATGGTATGCCTGCCAGGTGGAGAAATCTTCATTTCTGAACACGGACAGATACAGAATGAGATCAATCATTTGAAAGAGAGACGCAACTATGGCTGGCCTGCTTTTGATGCTAATAACTGTACTAACATAGCTATTGACTCGTGTAACTCTGCTACATTTATTGCCAACCACGAGCCACCTATTATTGATTTGGATTGGGGCTTCCCACCCGCAGGGATGGATTACTACAATCATCCGGCGATTCCTGAATTAGAGAACTCAATAATAACTGGCAGGTTATTTACGGGAGATTCTATCTCTGTAGCAAAATTAAACGCCACACAGAACTCTATTATCGGTCACGAAACATACAGCTTGTCAGGAACAGGTAGAATCAGAGATATATGTACCAGCCCGACAGGAGAAATATATCTGATTGTACGAGACCGGGCAAACCTAGATGTTAGCCAGCCCGGAATAGTGACGTCTGATGCTGAGATCATTAGACTTAAAAACCCTGACTATGTTGTATCTGTTAATGATATAGTAAGGCAATACAAATTATCGTTATACCCTAACCCTGCTACTACAGAACTAACTATTGATTTTGGTGTAGTAACAAACGCATATCAAATAGTAATAACTGATATAACAGGTAAGGTAGTTGTTAACTTATCAGATAATAAAACTACTAGTAAGGCAACAATCAGATTGCCTAAGCTAAGTGCCGGCATGTATATAGCTACTGTTACTATGGGTACTAAAACCCATACAGAGAAACTTGTTATAGAATAGACATAATATACTTCTATCTATAAACGGGCTGCCAAATGGCAGCCCGTTTGCATACACTATCATTACTGATAGAACAATTATTGTTTGATGCTGATCTGTTGTTGACCGTAATCTTTTTGATTTGAGGTTATATTGATAATGTAATTACCTGTAGGTAATTTTTTTGCCAGTGATATTATACCATTTAATGGTACTGCACCCTTAGCTATTTGCTGTCCTTTCAAATTGTATAGTTTATAGTTAAGGTCTTTTGCCGCATCTCTGGTGGATATAGTGAATGAACCATTTGTTACCGGGTTTGGGTAAAGTGTAAACACTTTCTCTTGTTTCACTTTGCCTACACTGGTAGTGGGTTTGAACTTCACAATGTATTTATGAGTTTGCCCACCAGCCGTTGTAAAATTACCGCCCATAATTATGTTACCATCGTATATAGCCATGGCATTGATGACATCGTTCGTGCCCAGATGAACATTGTCCCACGTAGCACCGTCCCATGTAGCGATATTATAGGCAGACTTTTGCCCCGCATTAACAAAGCCGCCACCCGCATACAGCAGTCCGTTATAAACTACCATAGTACGTACCGGGACTATAGCCGGAGGATTTAAACCTACAACCCCTGCGCCGGCTGCCGACCATTTAGTGCCATCCCATATTGCCACATGGTTGGCTTGTGTAGTTCCTGATTCTAAAACATTGAAAGCGCCACCTGCATAAAGTTTGCCTTTGTAAGTTGCCAAGGTTTCCACAACCCACCTTTGGGTTGCATCGCCCAAACCTTTACTACCTACCGTTTCAAACTTGTTGCCATTTAGTTTAGCGATGCGGTATTGAAATCCTGATGGAGCTGCAAACACAAAATAACCTCCTATATACAACTCATTATTATGGCTGTTGATCACTAATACTACATCATCTGTTTCTGTACCTACAGCCGACCATTTAGTGCCATCCCATTTTGCCACATTCTTTATTGCGTTTGTACCTATGGTATCAAAGTTGCCGCCAACGTACAGTTCATTATTAAATTCATGCATCGCTGCTATGTATTCGTTTTGTGTGGTGAACTTCAAATCACCTCCGATCTTTTCCCACTTGGTACCATTCCATTTTGCGATGCCATGCATACTATCTGTGCCTGATGCGCTGAATGATCCCGCAGCATAAATATCATTTTTGTATTTGGTGATCCAGAATACATAAGGTCTGCTTCCGCCAAAACCATCTCCCATGGCATTCCATCTTGTACCGTCCCATTTGGCAATACCATTAACGGTAGTACCGTCTACAGTTGTAAACTGCCCGCCTGCATACAACACATTGTTAGGCGTGTCAGCATACAGAGATAATACTTGTCCGTTAAAACCTTGATTATTGAACATATCACTCCATGTTTGAGCATTGGCATATAACGGGAGTAATAGCAAAAGTGTAAAGAGCCTTAAGTAGTAAGTAGCTTTCATAATTGAATAGATTAATTGACTGAATTCTTTTTGTTCAGTATGCAATTAATCACTTCATTAGAAACTGTAAAACAGGTTTAAGTTTTGTTAGGCTTTGTTTGACACAGACAGGAGATAAAACCGTAAAATGGTGGTAAGTGTCACCATTAGCATGACAATACAAAATAAAACAGGCAGCCAAAGGCTGCCTGTTTGCATACACTATCTGATTAGATAGAAGAATTATTGGATAATGTTTATTTGTTGTGTGCCGTAAGCACCATCTTCAGATATTAATTTAATAACGTAATTACCAACGGGTAAATTGCTATGCAGCGATACTTTACCGTTTTGTGGCAATGCGCCTGTTGCTACTCTTTGCCCTGTCATATTGAATAACTGGTAACTCATATTTTTATGAGCGCCATCAACCTTAACGGTAAATGAGCCATTTGTTACAGGGTTAGGGTAAATATTGATCTGCTCTTTATTAATAGTTTGTACAGATGTAGGTTTAAGGCGCTGGCTGTGTTTATATATCTCTGTGATTTTAGTGAAAGAAGCATCTTCGTACCTCAATTCCAACAGTCCGCGGTACTCTCCTGCCCTAAAGAAAAAGCGCTTACAAATGTTAACCGTCTGACCTTGAGTTAGGCCAAAAGCAGCTAGCAAAGATGCAGGTGCCGGCATTCCTCCCAGAAAAAAACTATCAGTTGTAGTTTCTACTCTATCCATTACTAGAACATCTGTGTATCCTGTCGGGTTTCCTTTATGGTCATTCACACGCATCTTACCCCAGCCTTTTACTTCATTCGTTGTTATTCTATGGCTTTTTCTTGCACCCGGCGTATTATTCAAACCTGATGAAGTTACTGTAAGGCTGAAGTTTGTGCTGAACTTTACGTTATCTGTCCATTTTGTCCCCATTGTGCATGGATATTTTATATAATACTCACTCACATTGTAGACAATGTCCTGATTTGTAAACACTAGTGAATCATTAACATTACCAGTTATACTACCTAACGGTATACCTTGATGGTCAATATGCTCACCTAGAATAACAATTCCGTTATTCGTTACATCCTTCATTGCTTCAAAAGCGTACATGAGCCCTGCGTTTATGACATACAGTCTTGGAATAACAAATGTTGCTGTAGGAAAGGCTGATGAATTAGCAGCGTAATTTGTGACATATGAATATATACTAGAATCTGAAGCAGTAGTTAGGTCCCATGTAGCGTTAGCTTTTGGTGATACATCCGGAAGTGTGTTAAATTTGATTCTGTCTGTTGTATCTGGTATCTGACATTGTGCAATTGATGGTGCGTTAGAATAGTCCAGAGTAATCTGTGCTTGCGAGCAAAGCGGCAATACGAAGCCTGCAATTAAGAGTAGTGATTTTTTCATAATTTAAAGTTTTCATCAATAGTACGAGCGTATTTGCCAGCCGCTAAATTCTTGTGGTGAACAACAAAACTTTGTGGGCGAATGGTTTTATGATGGTATACTCCTCAATTATTTTTGCCCCATGATATTTATATCAAGAGTATCTTTTTTAAAATTCTTTACTTCTATTACACTCTCAGCCCTTTGTATTGCGACAACAGCAAATGCACAGTTGGCAGATGAGTACATCAACGACCTGGCTAAAGCCACCACAGCAGGCGATAGCGCAGACAATTACGCATGGGCATCTATGCGCACCTTGCGAGAAAGTGATACAGGCAAGACATTTACCTATGCCAGAAAAGCCTTGACATTGAGTATGCAAAGCGAGGATTATGTGCACCGTGCCAATGCTTACTTTGCACTTTCCTACGCTCATTTTGTGTTTGATGCTAACGACTCTGCAAAATATTACGCACACAAAGTAATTGAGAGTTACGACCATGATGGCAAAAAAGGAGTGTACTATACTTATGCACTCAACACTATTTCAGGTTACTATTTAAACAGGGGCGAGGCTAAAGAAGCACTGGAGTACGGGCTAAAACAATTAGAAGCTGCTACTGAACTTAAAGACACTCTGAGCATCTCAAATTCATACACCATGCTATGTGCTATATACGAGATGCAAGACAATTTACCCGAAGCTATCAAGTATGCAAAACAAGCACTATTACTAAACGAACAAACAAATAATGCTATCAATAGAACAGTTGTACTTGCTAACTTAGGCAGTTTATTGTTAAAGGCTGAAGAGCCTGAAAAAGCACTACCCTATTGTCGTCAGGCAATATACTATAGCGAAGATGCATTTAAGTCTGTTAGAGAAGCGGCTACTGCATTTATGCTGCTGGGCGAGTGCCATACACAGCTAAAAAACTTCGACTCTGCGAAGTATTACCTTAAAAAAGCTGACCAGTATATAGACAATATCTCTACGCCACAATCGAAAACAAAACTATGGATGCTGTATGCTAATGCCCTGCAAGCAACGGGAGATAATAAAGGAGCCCTCAAGTATCTTGACAAGGCTATATCCATGTCAAAAGAACATGAGCTGATTAAACTACAAACCAAATCTGTTAAAACTCGTGCAGAGCTCTCCGCTATAACAGGTAATTATAAGGACGCATATCTGTACTTGAGAAAGTATAACACTTTAGACGATAGCTTGACCAATGCGGATGTGCAAGGAGCTATCGCTGACATTCGCGAAAAATATGAGTCTGACAAAAAAGACCAACGTATTGTACAACAAAAAAGAGATAATAAGTATCTGACCATAGGTATTGCTATAGCATGTGTATTAGCTGCACTGATACTGATGCAATACCTTAAACAACGCAAGGCCAACAAAACCATACAGCAACAAAGCGATAAGCTAACCTTTTTGATGAAAGAGTTACACCACCGTGTAAAGAACAACCTACAGATCATATCCAGCCTGTTGAGCTTACAGTCTTTCAAGATAAAAGACAGCGCTGCATCAAAAGCCGTGCGCGAAGGGCAACAACGCATAGAAGCTATGAGCCTGATACACCAACGCTTGTATACACGCGATAACATCACCGAGATAAACATCAGAGAGTTCATCAACGACTTGGTGGACAGTTTACAAAGTGCTTATGGTTTCGGGCCTGATGATATTACTACTACTATGAATATTGATGACGAGTTGATGAATGTTGACCAGGCCATACCCCTAAGTCTTATTATCAACGAGCTAGTGACCAACGCTTTTAAATACGCTTACGAAGACAATAACAATCCCGAATTGAACATTACACTAAAACGAAAAGACAGTAATCTGGAGCTGGTAGTGGCGGATAATGGCAAAGGAGTCAACTTAGCAGAGTGGAAAGACAAACAAGGGTCATTTGGTAAAGAGCTGATACAGACATTTGTAAAGCAGTTGAATGGTTACCTTTCTCTTGTTGTCGACAAGGGATCTATTTTCACACTCACCATGCCTTATACTGCATAATACAAACAATGGAATCATTTAAAATACAAATAGTAGAAGATGAGTTGCTGGTAGCCCAAGATCTGGCAGCTAGACTAAGGCAAGCTGGTTACGAAGTGGTGAGCATTACTGATAATATGGATGATGCTGTAACCTCGTTTAAAGAACAACTACCCGACCTTGTGTTGCTGGACATATCTATAAAAGGTAAGCGCACAGGCATAGATATTGCACACGCCATTACAGAAATACAGCCTACGCCATTCATCTATATTACAGCACATGCTGATGCTATGACTGTAAACAGCGCCAAAGAAACATTTCCCGCTGCTTATATCATTAAGCCTTTTACAACCAACTCTTTATTAGTATCTATAGAGCTGGCGCTACATAACTTTGCTTACCAAAACGAAGAACCTGAACAAGAAAAAATGCAGGATGGTGGCAACATCTACCTGAAACAAAACCATGTATTTATTAAAGACGGACACAAGTTCATTAAAATACTGTTGAACGATATACTGTACATCTCTGCAGAAGACAACTACGTGCGTATTGTAACAGAAGAGAAAAGCTTTTTACTCAGAAAGACACTCACTAAAACCATTGACATTTTAAAACGGAACTTCTTTGTACGTATACACCGCTCTCATTGTGTTAATGCCAACCATATAGACAGCTTTACCGAGAATGAAGTAACCATTAATGGTCAGACAATACCAGTAGGCAGAAATTATAAAGACGAACTGACTGGTATTTTCAAATTCAAGTAATTAGTTAAACAGTACGTATTATAATATCCGTTTATACACTCTTTTTACCAAACTTTCTAAACGCCTGAATCGTTTGATACACGAAGTATGCAATGAATATTCTACTCACATAATCAATAACTCTTGCAGTTGAAGTAATATCACCATCTTTTACAACATCAGGCACTAATGTCGAATGGCGTCTAATGGGATTTAAAAACTCAAATGAATATGAAAAAAGTTCACGAAAAAGTGCTTTATCGTCACCTATAGTAAAACCTAATTCAGAACAGTACCACCAAAAGAATAACCAGTTCACTGTTAGCGAAACACAAGCAGCAAGTGCCCAGTTGTTGGCATAATTACCAGACAATTTATTCATCCATAGGTTAGCTATTTCAATGATATTCTTTAAAAATCCTGACTTAACTAAATATCGGCTGTAAGCCTCGAGCTCTTGGCCTCTAAACTTAGTAGCATTGACTATATCACCCTGATTTTCATATACTTTTTTAAACTGACTCATAGCCAATTTTTGTTGCTCAAGAGTTTTTATCCTTTCGTTTTTACTTGAAGTGTTCTCTGGTATGTCGGTTGTAATTTTTTTCCTTTTTGGTAATGTTGTATCTGCAAAGAATGCATTAAGCATCTTCGAATTTCTAAACTCAAAATCATCAAATGCAGCAAGATCGCATCCAATAAATTGTGTGTTTCCTAAATCAGAATCTGTAATTTCTATTATTGAAAAATTATTATGAACTTCAAGAGTAGACAATTTATCATCACCCACACCTTTTCCAACACTTGGTATTATTCCATTTAATATGATTGTCCCTTCATTGATAAATGAAACAAAGTTTATATCATTAATCGATACTCCTGATAAATGTAAATAGGCTCCTTGAGGAAAAACAGTACTATCAAGATCAAGGCAGTCAATCTGTGATGTTAATTTCTTTTTATTTTTACTATATTCCTTAACAGATATGCTAAATGGATTCTTAATATCAACAGACATTTCTCCTATGCAACAGCCTTCGATAGTAAGTGTTTGGCTTTTATCGGTCAGATCATGGATATCAAATACTTTTATTTTTGTACCGTTTTGTACACTGGTATTATTCATGTCAGAATAGGAAAGAGAAAACAGGCCAACTTGAGATTTGTTGTCAACGAGTGTATTGAGTACATGACTAAAGTGTATTTTAACTTTGTTGATCTCACTTCTGATTAAATACAATGAATCAACTTGTGATTCATTCATTATCAAATCGTCAATACTGGAACTACTTAAGTTTATTGTATGACTTTTTATTTTGTTTAGATAAATAGAATTAGTATTTATACTGTCTTGGTATCTAATGTCTCTAATCTCTACATCTTGAGTATGTAAATATTTAAGTGTAGAATTTCTTAGTACAGAAAGTTTTTGACTACTTGACTTATATAAATCAATACTATCTACTACAGATTCCTTGTCAATTCTTATTTGATAAAGCGTTGAATCAGATAGTTCTATATCGCCAACATGCGACTTTAATGAAGTAAACAAAGACTGAATACTTGATTCATGTGCAGAAATACTATTCAGTTGTGATGAACGAATCGTTTTAAGTAAGTTTATTTTACTTTTTTCAATATCTATATAATTTATACTCGATTTTTCATCGACTAAAATTGAGCTAAGCTCGCAATTAGATATAAATATATTTTCACATCTTGTATTTGCAAGATAAAGCCCGGGTAGGTTTTTTAACTCATGACAATCTATATCATCGATAATTTTATGGTTACGAAAAACGACAAAACGAGGGTTTCTTGAATCATTATAATATTGCTCATAACCTTCATGTCCTCTGTATAAGCCACTCCAGATCTCTATGAAGTCACTACCAAAAATTTCTATAGGTTTTTCATCTAATGGTTTAGTACTCATGATATTAGTTTAACAGCCCATACTGTGTAATCTCTGCATCGGTCATCCAATGTATGTCTGCTGATGGTGCAGCATATATAGTGAAGTAATAAAAATCTTCTGCCTGTTGCTGACTCAGTCCCATCCCTTTAAAATAATTAATATATGGTTGGTGCTGTGTATGCCCCTTGGGGAAATCTGTCGCTTCGTTTTGGCCGTCGCTCCACGAGTGTACACCAAACCTGGCTCCTTTATCTGCTGTTCTTTTTACTCCTGCAAAAAACATATCTACAGCTCCACTAGCCAGCTCTGACGTGGCAGTAGCATGAATATTCAGTCCCGCATTGCGAATTTTACGAGCTGCTAACAAGTTCGCCTCGTCATCATCCGATCCTGGACAATTGAACATGGTCAACAATTTAGCATTAGGGTTATCCTTCAAAATATTATCAAAATGGTACGGTGTATTAGTCGTAATAACCCCGTCTATCTTTAAATCGCCGTTACCATCTACCGAGAAAATACCATAGCCTGTAACACTGGGGTTATTATTAGGTAAACTGATAGTATTGATGCTGCCGTCAGGCTCTGTAGTGTCTTTATTACAAGCAGATGCAAACAGGGTAAGTGCTATCAGCAGTATATAAAAGCGATTCAGGTACCTCATGACTTCATATTTATATTACTAAGATATAAAGCAGTGGCTAAAAACGATAGCCTACAGCAAATAATGCAGGGATCGCTACCCAAAATTGGTTTTCAACAGGAGATATACCCCATTTAGAAAAATCCTGATTAGGTCTTTCTACATGAGATAGATTGTCCCTGTGTTGCTCGGTAACATTTCTGATTTTAAATCCTAATCCTGTGCTGAACTCTATGAAGAACTCAGGGGTAACATCCATTACAAACCCCCATTTACTAACAGCGCCCCATATATTTTTGGTATATGTATACTGATCTGTATAATAATTTCCTCCTGAAATTGGAGCTGGGCTATCTCCCGTAAACTCGTTTTCTTGGTACTCATGCCCATAATAGTAGTATGCCTCCCCTCCTAAAAAAAAATCCACTCTACCGTTTATCGCTTTTGTTTTTTTGTATCGCCTTATTTCGAGCCTACAAGCATAGCCCTGGGTATTACCTTTAATTGTATTATCAATAGTATATCTACGGGGAACAGTAATGCCAGCCTGTGAATTTATTGCTATATGGTTCCAACGTTTTTCTACCGCGAAACGAAAATGTGGTAAAATAGGAGTGGTAAAAGATGAAGGTACCCACTTTACAGCCCAGTAACTAGGGTATGGCTTGCCACTTTTTGCCAAGACCACCATTGGTACTGTAATTAACATGATAATTAGTGCTAAAGGTTTCATAACATAGGTTTAACTGGCGAATACAAATTTATGCAAAACCCTGCACTAAAAACTTCTGCTAAAAACCGTAGTTTTGCAGCTCAATTTATTCCTAATAAAAACATACTGCGTTTATGCAGGAAGCAACATTAGAACAAGCCCAGCAGCTGGGGCTACTAGAAGAAGAGTTTGAGCAGATCAAACAGATATTGGGCCGCACACCGAATTTCAACGAAAC
This sequence comes from Bacteroidia bacterium, assembly GCA_030429205.1. GTDB lineage: Bacteria > Bacteroidota > Bacteroidia > Chitinophagales > Chitinophagaceae > UBA5543. The sequence continues at coordinate 552,917 of JAUICZ010000001.1, read as the reverse complement.
GGCTATGTACTCTGTAATGTGGAGCGAGCACTGTAGTTATAAAAACTCAATAAGATTATTAAAAACCTTACCGCGCGATGGCGATAAACTACTGGTAAAAGCTGGTGAAGAAAACGCCGGATTGGTAGACATAGGTGATGGTTTAGGCTGCGTATTTAAAATAGAAAGTCATAACCACCCGTCTGCAATTGAGCCTTTTCAGGGTGCTGCAACAGGTGTAGGTGGTATCCACCGCGATATATTTACGATGGGTGCACGCCCGATAGCGGCGTTGAACTCACTACGTTTTGGCCGTTTAGAGAACCCTAAAACCAAGTGGTTATTAAAGGGTGTAGTAAAAGGTATTGGCCACTACGGTAACTGTTTTGGTGTACCAACAGTTGGTGGTGAAATATATTTTGAGGATTGTTACCAAACCAACCCGCTTGTAAACGCCATGAGTGTTGGAGTGATAGACCCTACGCTAATGGTGTCTGCTACCTCTCACGGTGCAGGTAACAGCGTATTCATAGTAGGTGCTGCAACTGGTAAAGATGGTATTGGTGGTGCATCATTCGCATCGGCTGATATTACAGAAGACAGCGCGCAAGATTTACCGGCTGTACAGGTGGGTGACCCTTTTGAAGAAAAGAAACTACTAGAAGCTTGTTTAGAAGTGATACCAACCGGTGCACTGATAGGCATGCAGGATATGGGTGCTGCGGGTATTACTTGCTCTTGTAGCGAGATGAGTGAAAAGGGCGAGCATGGTATGATCATCCACTTGGATAAAGTGCCTACCCGTCAGGATAACATGCTGCCTTGGGAAATGCTACTGAGCGAGAGCCAGGAGCGTATGTTGATCGTAGTGAAGAAAGGCCGTGAGCAAGAAGTATTAGATGTGTTCCAAAAATGGGATATCCACTGTGAGCAAATTGGTGAGGTAACAGAAGATACCAACCTGAAGTACTACATGAATGGTGAGTTGGTGGCAGATGTGCCTGCAGCCAGCCTGTGTTTAGGAGGAGGTGCTCCGGTATATACTCGTGAAACAGCAGTACCTAAATACTTCGAACAAATAAAAGCATTTAACCCTGATAGTGTTGCAGAACCAACAGACCTAAAGGCTGTTGCTAAGCAATTGGTAACACTGCCTACTATTGCGTCTAAGCGTTGGGTATACGAGCAGTACGATAGTATGGTAGGTACTGTGAATACAAATACCAATGCGCCGAGTAGTGCACCTGTTGTACGTGTGCATGGCAGCAAAAAAGGGTTGGCTGTAACAACAGATTGTAACAGTCGCTACGTATTTGCAGATCCTTATAAAGGAGGAATGATGGCTGTGAGTGAGGCAGCGCGTAATATAGTTTGTAGCGGTGGTGAGCCTGTGGCCATTACTAACTGCCTGAACTTTGGTAACCCGTATAATCCTGAAGTTTACTATCAATTTGAGCAGGCAATTAAAGGAATGGGTGAGGCTTGTTTGAAATTGAGCACACCTGTAACAGGTGGTAATGTAAGTTTCTACAACCAAACTCAAGAGGCCGGTACAGAACGTCCGGTTTACCCGACACCAACTATTGGTATGGTAGGTGTATTGGATGACTTGAACCAAAAAATGACCATGTTCTTCAAAAATGAAGGAGATATCATTTATGTATTAGGTCATAATAGAAACGATATCAACTGTTCTGAGTATCTGCATAAGGTTTGTAATGTTGATTACAGTCCTGCACCGTCTTTTGATATGCAGGAAGAGTATGAATTACAGCAACGTGTACTGAAGATCGTAAGAAGTAAATTGGTACACAGTGCGCACGATATTTCTGAAGGTGGATTGATCGTTAACCTTTTGGAAAGCTGTTTCCAACAGAATATGGGCTTTGATGTCATTTACAACCCTAACGTACGTAAAGATGCGTGGTTGTTTGGCGAATCTCAGAGCAGAGTGGTAGTGAGTGTAAGCCACCACATGAAGAAGAACTTTGAAGCTGCAATTGAAGGGCATCCATATACTGAGATAGGTACTGTGAAGGAAGACGGAAGTATTACCGTTGGTGGTGAGCAATGGGGTAACATTAGCGAATGGAAAGAAGCTTATGATACCGCAATAGAAAAATTGATACAAGGCTAATTGCCCAGATGACATAATTAAAAAGGGCTGCAAATGCAGCCCTTTTTAATTAGTTATTTATTGTTGTTTTACCCTTTAAGTTCATAGGTATTGACATCCCATCAGGAATTTGTTCATTTGCTTTTATTTCAACAGTTCCTCCTGCCTCAAAATTTAGCGTTGCCGTCTTGATCCAACCACTTTCTGCATCAAGAGTATAATCTCCTGTGTATTCTCCGTCAAGCAAATACTTAGCATCCATGCCATTCATTTGTACATACGCGTCTTTATCTGCAGTTTTTAATTTACCTTCTGCTCTTATCTTAATTTCATTATTTGTTTTCTCTTTCAAAGTATATTCAACATCGTATTCTCCTTCCATTCCTGTTTGCAACGGAATACTTTGAGTCCACTTATCATTCACACTTACAGGCTTATCATTATATACTTTAAACAACATCTCAAAACTACCTTTCAAAGCCTCCTTACCATATGCCTGACTCATCTGTTTATTTGCAGCATTCAGCATTTGTTCATTTACATCGCCTAACTCGTCTGCTATTTCTGTTATTACTCCTGTGATCATCTCTTCAAATCCATCTACTTCTAATATTTCTCCCTGTTTATTCATCTTTAAAGTAAAGACCTTGCCTTGCATACCTTTGAGCATCTTTTTCATTATAGCATAAACAGGGTTGTCCTCTTCAGACTCATCGTCACCATCTATATTAATAGACATGTATGGAGATTTTATCTTCATGGTCATCTTATCATACATAGTGTTTAATGTATAAGTATCGTCTTGCACATCTGCTACTTCAAAAGACATGATACCAACCATCTTCATGTCCATATCAATTTTTTGTCCGTTAACCTCTTGGTGAATATCCATATTAGAGGTTTGTGCCATTTTATAGGTATTTCCATTGACTAAGTTCAACTGAACCTTTTGAGGCTCACTCTTAGTACCGCACGATATCACAAAAAGCAACGTGGTGATGAGCAAAAGTGTATTTTTCATAAGACTAATTTTGGGTGCGTAAGATAGTTTTTTATTTACTTGCAGTATGTCATCAAAAAGAAAATACTTCGTTAGCTATTTGCTGGTTTTAATTATTTGCGGATTGGCCTATGGAGTGATTCACTATTTGTTTAAGAAGTTTGCCGGTAGTGGGGCAGAGGGCGCTGTAACTGAATCATTGCTATCCGGCTTGTTTTTTGGTATATTTATGATTGCTATAATCATGATAGCCAAACCCAAAAAGAAGTAATGAAAATTAAACCACCTACAAAACCTATATATAGAATACTGCTGGCATTTATTTGCTTTTTTCTGTTTCACGTTCTTTTGAACAGACTATTCTTCGATCTGGTTTTTCCGGACGAAACACCCAAAACAATTGGGCGTAGCTTATTCGATGCCTTAGGTTTTGCTATTACATTCACCGTGCTCGATTACACTATGTACCGAGTAGTAAAAAAGAAAAAAGATGTCCGAGAAAAAGCTTAACCCCATTAAAAACATAGTACAAGGTTTACTGTTTGGAGCAGGGATGACTGCCATGCTTATGTATACGGATGACCTGCCTTTTAATGAAGCATTGAAGGAAGGTGGGATGATGGGTATAGTATTTGCACCATTAATGTTTGTTGTTGATCTGGGTTGGCTATGGATAGATAAGATAAGGAAGGCGAAAAATTAATAACGCGCCGCCGCTGCATAAGGGTCTACTGTTACTTCAAAGCGCACACCTGTATAAGGTTCCAGGGTATTAATGTCGAATACTTGGTAAAAACCATTGCGACCATTGCATGGAGAACTATGGTGTGGTGGAGGTCCGTTTTTATCTTCGTTTCTGCTAAACACATATAGCAAGCCTTTTTCATCGTCCAGTGCCAGTGCATTAGGTTGAAAGAATTTTTCCTGTATCACTTTCACCACTTTGTTGGTGTTGTAGTTGATAACATATACAGACCCTACTTCAAGTTTACTCACCGTATCGTTCATACAACTCACAAACAAGTAAGGATGATTTTTGGACATCACCATTTCTTGCGGATTGTTTCCAACAGGTATAGCAGTAGTACGGGTAGTGGTTTTAACATCAAAAACAGCAAGCTCATTTGTGTTGGTGCAGGTAACAAAATACTTGTCGCCACTTTGGCTGATCAGTATCCTGTACGGGTCTGGCGTTGTGGCACTTGTTGTTTGTGTGGGCGATTTTCCATCCAGTGTAAATGTGTTGTAAGTACCATTAGGATATACCTCGTACATAGTATTGCCAAACTGAGAAGTTGTGATAAAACTATTATTATCTGTTGCCGCAAAACCACCCGCAAATTTTACCGGCGTACTATAGTTGGCCATCAACTGCATAGAGACAGGATCAACAATGCTCAACTCATGTGTGTACCAATTGCAAGCAATAAGTGTGTTGCCATCTTTGCTTAGTTGCATGGCTTTTATAAACGCTCTGGGCATCATCACTTCTCCTACTACACTGTCAATTCTGGTATCTATTTTTTGTATCAGGTTGGTGTTCCAAAAACTGACGTAAGCAAAGTTGCCGTCCGGTGACATAACAACATTATTCGGGTTCTCTGTATCGTATGTTTTACCCACTTCTATATACCGCATGATAACATTGCGTTCGGCATCTATCACTGCTACCAGATCGCAGCCATATTGTGCCATGTATATTTTTTGTTTTGTAGCGGTATTTTCTGCAAAAGGTATGTTGCCGTTTTTGTCAGGAGCTCCGTTCGCTATCCAATCTCTTAGTATTTTGTATTCATCTTCACTTAAAGGGTTGGCATTGTATGGCATTGTAGGTAAAGCCGTCGTCCCCAGATCAGGATTTGTATTTACGAAGTAGAGTAATGAGCTGTTGTCAGGGTTGTAAGGTATAACTACCGCGCCGTTGCTACCACCGTTGAACAGGTTATCCCAACTATCGAGCCTTAAGCTACCTGCACCTTTATAACTGGCAGCATTATGGCAACCTGCGGTTGCACATTTGCTGATCATGATCTTCCGGATCGGTTCCGGAAAATTATCTTCAACAGTAACTGTAGGTGTTATATTATTAGGTTCGTGCTTGCAGGCAACTAATAAAAAAGACAGTGCTACAAATATGTATACGATTTTTTTCAAGAGCTTAAAGTTAAGCTAATCATCCCTCAAACCGAACTATGGCATTGCCCACTTCTCCCGGCATGGGCGGGTGTAGCTTTCTGATGGCAATATTCACTTTTGCAGCGTTGGGAAACTCTTTTTTCAATCCTGTGTGTATCTCGTGTATGAACTGCTCCAACAAGTCTAGCTTTTGTTGAAAGGCTGTGCTTACTACCTGATTGATGATGACGTAATCAATAAAAGGTAGCTGTTCCGTATCATCTGCTGGTACGTGTACATCAACGTCTACCAAAAATTCATTTTCCAGCTGATGTTCTTCTGCATACAAGCCGCGTGTTGCATATATTCTTATGTCGTGTAATGATACTGTAAGCATTCGCCAAAAATATAAAGTACTGCCGTATTGCAGTACTTCTTTTTATGAAACTTACAGTAAAAATTTATTTGAATCTTATATCGAAAGAATAGGGGTCTGGTGTTACCTCGTACCTGATATTGGTTGCGGGCTCAAGAGTATTTAAGTCGTACACCTGATAATAACCGTTGCGCCCGCCACAGTCTGCAACATGGTGTGGAGCAGGACCATCAGTACTTGCATTTCTGCTGGCTACAAAAAATTTACCGTTACGATCATCAACGGTTATGCCATGCGGCTGAAAGAAACTTCCATCAATTCGTTTTACGACCTCTAAAGTATTGTAATTGATAACGTATACAGAACCCCTGAACAGTGATGATGTTTTTGAGGGGTCTTCCATACAGGTTACGAACATATAAGGTTTAACTTTTGATACGGCCAGCTCTTTGGGTACTTTTCCTACCGGTATTGCTTTTATGAGGGTATCGCCCAGCCTGTCCATGATACGTACCTCGTGCGATTTTTCGCAGGTCACAAAATACTTACTGTAATCGGGGGTCATCATTATCTCGTGCGGGTCTCTCGATCCGTTGTAGGATATGCTAACAGGTGGGTTTTCGTCCAGCGATAACTTTGTTACTTGTTTGTCTATAGTAAGCTTATATATAGTATTGCCGTATTGTCCGGTCAGGTAAAAAGTATCATAGGTAGGGTTGCCTGCAATACCGTGCGGGTTATTTAAAATGGCTAAGGTAGATTCAACAGTCATATCATCTGTATTGATAAGCAGCACATACCCGTTACCCAGCAGTTGTGTAGCGATAAGTTTTTTACCGTCGGGCGAAACATTAACTACGTTAATGCCAAAACCGGTATTGTAAGCACTTAAGTCGATCTCGTCTACTACTTCATCTGTTCGTGTATCTATTTTTTGAATGTACTTACCACCTACAAAGCATGTGTAGGCATACCTGCCCTGGTTGTCTACTTTTACAAAGTGCGGTGCTTCAATGTTGTTTACCTTGCCAATTTTAATATATCGAATGATCACATTTTTCTCTGCATCTATTACACCCAGTAAGTCGCAACCTTGTTGTGTCAAGTAGGCTTTTTGTCGCGCATCGGGATTAGTGCCAAACGGTATATTACCGTTCTTATCAGGGGCACCCTTCGCTATCCAATCTTTTATAATGTCATACTCCTGTTTTGACAATGGAGGTTGGTTGTATGGCATGGTGGGCTCTACGCTGATGTTATCATACTCGTTTGGAGAAGGGTTGATGAAATACATGATTGAGCTATTCTCAGGGCTGTAAGGCACAACTACAGAACCATTACTGCTACCGTTGAATAAGTATTCAAAATCGTCCATACGCAAGCTGCCGGCCCCTTTGTAGCTGGCTTCGTTATGGCAACCCGATGTAGCACATTTGTTAATGAATATTCTGGCTACATCTATAGGGTATTGTGTCTGCTCAGGAGTCGGGCCTGTCGTCGCAGGTTTTGGGGGATCGTGTTTACAAGCAGAAAACCCAATTAAAAGGGCGGATAAAGCAAGCAGTATATTCCCTTTTATCGGATTTAAAAGAGTTAAAGATTTCATCAGCGTCCGTAACTTATTGTTTATAATAGACATACAAAAAGCATGTATAGTTTGTTCAAAAAAGCTTTTTTTGCACTAGTAATAAGCCGTAGCTATCTTACACCCCTTCATGCGTAAGCAGTTTCTTTTATATATCGTCTTTGTATTATGTAGCCTGTCATCTATTGCGCAGGTAAAAAAACAGCGCGCGAAAGAAGAAGATCAGCTTCAAAAAGAGCTGCAGCATGTGCACGCAGAGCGTTTTTTGCTGAAAGAGATACACGTGAAGGGCAATAAGAAAACGCGTGAGTCCATTATATTACGAGAGATGAGTGTACAGGCGGGAGATTCTGTATACAGAGACGAGTTGGAAGATCTGCTGGACCTGAATAGAAAGCGCATATTCAACCTCTCCATATTTATAGAGGTGCAGATATTTACCGACAGTGTTGGCCCCAAACAGATCAGTTGGACGGTACAGGTAAAAGAACAGTGGTATATAATACCGGAAATACTGTTCAAATTAGCAGACAGAAACTTTAATGTTTGGTGGGTAGAACAGAACAGAGATATACGCAGGGCAAACATTGGTTTAACACTTAAGAATAGAAACTTTAGAGGAAATCTGGAACATGCCAGTGTAACGGCACAGGTGGGCTATACTCAAAAATTTGGGTTGGAGTATGCACGCCCTTATGTAGACAAGAACCAGAAACATGGTTTTGGGGTGCAAATGTTTTACTCGCAAAACGAAGAGTGGTATTATAAAACAGACAGCAACAAATGGCAGTTTTACAGAAAGCCGGGCTACTATGTGACGAATAGTTTCCAAGCAGCAGTTAACTATACATTCCGTCCGGCATATGCCAGCAGGCATTTATTAGAGTTGCGTTTTCGTAACCAGGCGGTGATCGATACCTTCATATTACTGAACCCGAACTACTTTAATGATGGCGGTACACATCAGCAGTTGGTGGAGTTCTTATATAGGTACGACCTGAATATGGTAGATAACTGGAACTACCCGATGACGGGTTTAAAAGCTGTAGTTCATTCCATATTAAGAGTTGGTTGGAAAGGGTTTGATGTGCAGAATCAATACCAACTGGAAACAGGCTATTTTAAAAAATGGGGAGCAAGCAAGCTTTACAGCTCGCATATATTCAGAGGCAGATTATCATTTCCTGAACGACAACCCTATACGTTTGTATATGCTATGGGTACTGGTAGCGAGTATGTAAGAGGGTATGAATATTATGTTATCGATGGTTCTCACTATGGCATATTGCGTAACAACCTGAAGTTTGAACTCTTCAATAAATCATTGAAGAACCTGCCAATAAAATATATTGCAACCATACCCATCAGGATATATCCGAAAGTTTTTACAGATGTCGGCTATGCACACAATAAGTTTCCCGGTAATAGCTACTTGAATAACAGGCCGTTATACAGTGGTGGTGTTGGGTTTGATATAGTATCTATCTACGATTTTAAATTTAGATGTGAGTATACTTGGAACCATTTGGGCGAAAAAGGTCTATTTTTACACTTCAGTAATAGCGAGTAAAACAACTCCATATATATTTACCTTATGCTGGTAGCGTTATACAACCGTACATTCGAAGAACATCACATTCCCAAGATCCGTCATATAGTAGAGCTGCTGGAACAGCACGAACTTCATTTGGCTTTTCATAAGGAGTTTTATGAGCGCATAGAGCCTTATTTAAACTTGAAGACCACACCTCGATTCTTCATGAACGGGGCAGATCTGCCAAAGACAACAGATATGCTGTTTAGCCTGGGTGGAGATGGTACTTTGCTGGATACCATCACCTTTGTTGGCGGGGCCAATATTCCGCTGATAGGTATCAACTTGGGACGATTGGGCTTTTTGGCAGCCATACCTGAAGAAGAGGTAGAAGAAGCAGTGGACTCTTTGGTACGCGGATCGTATACCGTAGAGCAGCGTACATTGTTACACCTAGACTCTAGTATACCATTGTTTGATGGTGCGCCATATGCGCTGAATGAGTTTACCCTGAACAGGAAAGACTCTTCATCTATGATAAAAATACATACGTATCTGAATGGTGAATTTTTAAATACGTACTGGGCAGATGGATTGATTGTGGCTACACCAACAGGTTCTACAGGTTATTCGCTGAGTTGTGGCGGCCCGGTGGTATTTCCGCAAACATCAAGTTTTGTGATAACGCCTGTGGCATCGCACAATTTAAACACCCGTTCTATCGTTGTACCTGATGATACCGTGATCAGCTTTGAGGTAGAAGGTAGGGCAGACCAGTTTTTGTGTACGCTGGACTCTCGTACAGAAACAATAGATGATAAAGTGCAATTGGCAGTGAAGAAAGAAGCGTTTAGTGTATCTCTGGTGCGCCCGGATGAGCATAACTTCTTGAAGACCTTAAGACAAAAGCTGTATTGGGGTATAGATAGCCGTAACTAATACGGTTTTTTATATAAAAACATATTTCATTAGGTTTGTAATCAACGAACTACGATCATGCGTAAGCTAATTATCATATTTACTCTTGCATTATTGCCTGCTTTAGACACACAGGCGCAAACATTCTTTACAGGTACAGAGTACGGTGTATCGGGTGGTGGTGCACAGTATTTTGGCGATTTGAATGATAATTATGGCTTCCAGACGGTGTTTCCGACATTTGGTGCATTTACACGCATACACATGAACCCGTATATTTCTGTTCGTATCGGGGCTAACTATACTCGCCTTTCGTACGATGATAAATTATCCACCAATAGCTTTAATAAGACGCGTAACCTGAACTTTACCAGCGACATTATAGAAACGGCTTTATTTATGGAGTTTAACTTCTTCCGTTTTTCTACCGGTGAAGAGGACAGCAGGTTTACTCCGTATCTGGTAGGAGGTTTTGGTATGTTCTATTACAATCCATATACCTCGTTAAACGGTAGAAGGTACAACCTGATCGATTATGGAACAGAAGGTCAGTTTGCAGGATATGGTGACAGGAGCTACTCTAACTTTAGTTTTTGTTTCCCGGTAGGTGCAGGCGTTAAGTACTGGTTAGCGCCAGGCGTGAACCTGGGTTTTGAAATTGCAAACAGAATTACGCTGACAGATTATATTGATGATGTAAGCACAACTTATGTAGGTGCGCAAAATTTTGAGAGTACTCCTGGTTTTGAGAACGTAGCATTTCAATTACAAGACCGCTCTACAGAGGTAAGCGATGTAGCATTGGGGCGTGATGGTAAACAAAGAGGTAATAGTGCCAGCCCTGACCAATACTTAATGTTTGCAGTTAAGTTGTCTTTCCAAATGAAGACCTACAAGTGCCCTAACTACCTGAAAATGGGCTATCTGCACTAAACCTCAACATTTACATTCAACCAGCCATCTTCGATGTTTGCATTATACTTTTTATAAAAGTTGATAGCGGGCTCATTCCAATCTAATACCTGCCACATCATGCCCGAGAAGTTGCCGTTACGGGCAATCACCATCAGCTCGTCTAATAACATTTTACCAATGCCTTTGCCTCTGTGTTCTTCTGTAACTATCAGGTCTTCAAGATATAGGCGTCTACCCTTCCATGTAGAATAGCGAATGTAGTATAACGCAAACCCAACAATAACATCATCCAGCTCGGCCACTACTGCCCACCACACAGGTTGTTCGCCAAAGCCACTTTCAATAAAGTGCTCCATTGATACAGTAACAGCATCCGGCTCTTTTTCATAAACGGCCAGTTCTTGTACCAATTCCATTAAGCGCGGGCAATCCTCTTGTTTTGCTTTGCGTATGATTATCTTACTCATGATCGTTCAGTTGTAAAACTTGCGTTAAAACGCTTTAAGTTTATATGATTAGCGTAGATTTAGCGTTAATATAAAGCATTCAATACTTTAAACACTACATGGGTAATACAAGCGGAAAAATATTATGGGTAGACGACGAGGTGGAATCACTAAAGTCGCAGATAAAGTTTTTACAGAACAAAGGCTACGAGGTAGAGGCTGTTACAAATGGTTACGACGCGCTGGAGGTCATTAAAGAGCAAGATGTAGACATTGTGATGTTGGACGAGAGCATGCCGGGCATGACTGGTTTGGAAACGCTGGCAAAAATCAAAGAGATAAAGCCATCGTTACCGGTGGTAATGGTGACCAAGAACGAGGCGGAATATATTATGGAGGAAGCCATTGGCTCTCAAATAACAGATTACCTCATCAAGCCCGTTAACCCTAATCAGGTATTACTATCCATTAAAAAAATAATGGATGGCAGGCGTTTGGTGAGCGAACGCACTACTACCAACTATCAGCAAGAGTTTAGAAATTTGTTCATGGCGTTGAGTAATGACCCTGACCATGAGGAATGGAAAGATTTGTACAAGAAGTTGGTGTATTGGGAGCTTGAAATGAGTCGCAGTGAAAGTGAAGAGATGATGGAGGTGCACTTAGCACAAAAGGTTGAGGCCAATACAGAGTTCTTCAAATTTGTAAAAAGAAATTATGAAGACTGGATAAAAGGCGGAGACGGACCATTATTATCGCATCAGGTATTTAAAGAAAAAATTGCGCCGAAGCTAAGTAAAGACAAGCCTACGTTTTTAGTGGTGATAGATAACCTGCGTTACGACCAATGGAAAATGCTGGAGCCTATCATCAATAATACCTACAAAGTATTAGAAGAAGATAGCTTTTATAGCATACTGCCTACAGCTACGCAATATGCGCGTAATGCACTATTCTCAGGCCTGCTGCCCATGGATATGGAAAAGAAATTTCCTAATGAGTGGAAGAACGATGAGGATGAAGGGGGGAAGAACATGTACGAAGATGTATTTCTGAACTATCAGATGAATGAGCTGGGTTTAGGTGATCTGAAAACACAATATGTAAAGATCACTAATAACGAGAATGGTAAGCATTTTGAAGATGATGTACATAACTACCTAAACAATGACCTGACAGTTGTGGTATACAACTTTGTAGATATGCTATCGCACGCACGTACAGAAATGGAAGTGTTGAAGGAATTAGCGGGCGATGAAAATTCGTATCGTTCACTGACGGTTAGCTGGTTCGAGCATTCGCCACTATATAGGGCTTTAAAAAAGATAGCAGATAAGGGTGTACAGCTAATTATTACTACAGACCATGGTACAGTACGTGTAAAAACACCAAGTAAATGTATCGGTGACAGACGCACGACTACCAACCTGCGTTATAAACTGGGTAAAAACCTGCAGTACGAAGAAAAAGATGTGCTGGCCTTCCGTAACCCGAACGATGCAGGCCTTCCAAAACCAAATATCAGTTCTACGTTTATCTTTGCAAAAGAAGATGTGTTCTTATGTTATCCTAACAATTATAATTACTACGTGAATTATTATAAGAACACTTTTCAGCACGGGGGCATTTCTTTAGAAGAGATGATAGTACCTGTGGTATTATTGGAAAGTAAACAGTAAGAGATTTGGAACAAAATACATTGAGCAAGCCCGAAAAACAGGCAGAGCTTATTTCACTGGTTATTTTGGTGATACTGTTGATCACAGGTATAGCGGTCTACTTTGTGTTGCCCGATCAAATAGCTATTCACGTTAATGAAGAAGGTATTGCAGACAGGCTAGATGGTAAGAGTACATTATTAATGTTTCCCTTTTTAGGGCTGATTATTTCTGTAGCCATCGCCATGATCATCCGTTACTGGAAGAGGTATGATGAGGAAGATGAGTATGGAGTACCCAAACATACCATGAACATTCGCATAGCTCGTCTGGCAAAGGTATTAGCTATGACAGGGCTCTTAGCCAGTTTGCTGGAAAGCATCAAAACAGTTTACTATACCAGTGCAACTATTGGTACGGTTTGCTTTATCGCAGAGTTGTTGCTGGTGAGCGCAGTATTTGCTTTTGTTATCAGGCAGGCACTGGTGCTGTTCAAGGCTAAGCAGTAATGATCTTTTTCACAAAAATTTACATTTACTCAACCTAATACCACCATATAAATCATTAAACTTGTAGAAAGGATTTTTGATATATGGACATGGAACCTATTGAAGAGCATATTGAGCCAGTTGAAGAAGAATCTACTACACCGGAGGTAACGGCAACAGACCGTATAGGACAACTGGTAGACCAGATAGAAAAGGTGATACGCGGTAAGCGTCATCAGGTGGAAATGGTTGTCACTGCACTTCTTGCCGGTGGGCATATACTCATGGAAGATAACCCGGGTACGGGTAAGACGGTACTGGCCAGAACATTGGCAAAATGTATCAGTAACGATGCTGATGGAGAAGTATTGTTCAAGCGTATACAGTTCACCCCGGACTTGTTGCCGATGGACCTGATCGGTACACATATATTTGATGACAGTGAGAAAGAGTTCGTTTTCAAAAAAGGTCCTTTATTCTGTAATGTATTACTGGCAGATGAGATCAACCGTGCATCGCCCAAAGTACAGAGTGCCTTGCTGGAGGCTATGGCAGAACATCAGGTAACAGCAGGTGATACTACCCTGAAGCTGGAAGATATGTTCTTTACCATTGCCACGCAGAACCCGATAGAAATGGAAGGCACCTATCCGCTGCCGGCGGCACAGCTCGACCGTTTCTTTATAAAGATATACTTCGGGTATGTGGATGAGGACAGCGAGATCAATATTTACAAAGAGTACCTGCAAATAGCTAACAATCTTACAGAGCTGGAGCAAGTACTTTCTTTACACGATATACTGGAGTTACAAAAAGAAGTAGAACAGGTTTTTGTTCACGATGAGATCATTAAAAGTGTCAGCAATATTGTACGTGGTACAAGAGCACATGCAGATATTACATTAGGAGCATCTACCCGTAGTGGTATTGCATTTTTAAAATGTTTGCGTGCTTATGCCTTACTACGCGGCAGAACGTTTGTGATAGAAGATGATGTAAAAGATATTGCTTACGAAGTGCTGGAACATCGTTTATTATATCGCAATAAAGATGGTAAGCAAAATGCCTTGAACAGTATTATACATAAAGAGGCAGAAAGGCTGGCCAAACTAAAACTGTATTCATAAATACATAATCCCTTTGATGGCAGCATGACAACTATCAAAAGAAAATGGTCGTGGTTGTTGGGTCTTTGTTTGTTGTTGACAATGACCGGGCAAAGTTATGCCCAGAGCGAGCCGCCATCGGGCTTAAGAGGGCCAAAAGGCCCAAAGCGGTATGAGATTAATGCCAAGCGTACCGGCACCAGTATGTTCAGCGATGATGCCCTACCCCGCTCTCGTGAGTTTAAACGTATAGACAGTACTTACTATGTAGGCTGGATGTATGAAGGGGTGTATAAATACAACCATGCCGCAGATTATATAGGTTATAAGAATGCATCGGTACCATTAAAGCGCGCATTGGATCTGATGGAGCGAGATTTTAAAAAAGAGCTGCGTACCAGAACATCAGACCTGATAAAGTACTACCCTGTTTACTTTTTCCATTACGAGTATACAACCATCGCCTTTTACCTGATGATGTGCTACAATAATATGGAAGCACCGGAAAAGACATGGACACTTTTGCAAAGAGTGTTGAAATGGAATTTTCAGAGCGATTACTTTAACATGGATGTGTACAACCATATGGCGTGGACGGTACACAGGCATAGATATTATACCAGTGATAAATATCCGTTTTTAAAAAATTCTATTGACGAGAATGAAGCTCTGGCGAATAAATATTTAGACTCACAGTTACGCCGTGTAGCCATCAACAAATGGGTGAACAGAGATATTATGCGCCCGGGTTACGATGTGCAGGAACGTATGTCTGTATATCATTACAAGTCTATACTACATAGCTATGCATTAAAGGTAGACTCTGCAGCATACTATTATAATAAGATGAAGAAGAGCTCCATCTTCCCTCATAATAACTATGCAACTTTCCGTAGCATTTGCGGAGATTTTCGTGAAGCGGAAAAAGAGTATAAACTAGCGATGGAGCAAGATGCCGGAGATAAAAGGCTAAAGGAGTGGGCGTACTATTCTTCTACCATCGATATATATAAAGGAGAGCCGCTGGCGGCAGTAGACCAAATGAAAGCCATGATACAGGCCAATGGGTCTACGCCTGGGTTTGGGTGGTATAACATTGCACTGGCGCGAGCGAAACATTACGATGGTAAAATTGTAGAGAGCGAACGCTATGCTAACAAAGCTGCAGAATTTAAAGAGTTGCATATAGGTACAACGCTTAGCCAATCGCATTACGATTTTAGTACACAGCTTATTAAACTCATCAACAAAGAGGCAGAGATAGAAAAAATAAAATTTGAGAACAGTGGTTGGTGGTATAACCCTAAGTCATTAGCAAAGTTGGCATCTGTTACTACAGATAAATATTCACAACAATTTTTGATCATCAATCAGCTTTCTCAAAACCCTGAAAGAGATAAGGTTATTTATAAACTGTTCTCAACAGAAAGTACAGTTAGCTGGGATGAGATATGGTATCTGATCAAAGATTTCAGCACACAATTTTTCATAGATCGTTTTAGTAAAGAAGTAGAAACCGACGAACGCCGATACATCAAAAAGTATTACAAATACTTTATTGCCCGTTTGAAGATGGAGCAAGATAAATACAAAGAAGCCCGCTCTATATTGACAGAGATACTTTCAGACCCGGATATTGATCAGGAGTATGAGCAGCTTTTTTTAGCAAGAGTATATCAGGCACAAGCTATATGTGCAGAAGAGCTGGATGACAATGCGGCTAATATAAAATGGCTGAGCGAAGCTTATGCATTGTATCCGCAGTTGTTACCTTTTGCACCGGTAGAGATGCCTATGAATTTGAAGATCAGCGGTGCTACAGATGAAGATCTTGTAGACCGGTTGAAAGAGTGCAGTATTAATTGGGTGAGCGATGGAGCAGCACCTACTGCTTACTTAACTTTTATTACTGACGGACAGAAAAAAAGTGTGAAGTACTACGTGTTGGATAATGCAGGTAACTATATAGTTACAGAACAAACACTGGGTTATTCAAATGCAGATGCTGCTGGATTAAACTTAGCTTATCGATTATTTAATATTGGCGAAACACCTGTGAATTGATTTATAAACTTAACATAGAAACTTTGCAAGACAGCTTTGTTTCTTTTAGTTTTATAAGTTGTACTTATGCAGGTAATATCATTATACAATTTAAAAGGTGGTGTTGGTAAAACATCTTCTTGCGTGAATCTTGCTTATTTAGCAGCCAAGGACGGTTATAATACATTGGTATGGGACCTGGATCCGCAAGGCGCGGCCAGTTTCTATTTTAATGTAAGTCCTAAAAAGAAAAGCTCTGCTAAAAAAATAATGCAAGAGGATGTTGCATTAGAGAAAGCAATTAAAGCTACCAACTACTACAGCTTAGATATGATACCTGCAGATTTATCTGCCCGCAAACTGGATATTGTTTTGGACGAGGTAAAAAGGTCTAAAAAGCAATTAAAAAGTTTGTTGAAGCAAGTATCATCAGATTATGATTTTGTATTTATAGATTGCCCCCCTGCATTTTCTTTATTGGCTGATAATATTTTTAACGCGTCCGACATTATACTAATGCCGGTAATACCAACTACGCTTTCTATACGTACTTATGGTATGGTAAAAGAGTATTTCGAGAAGACTAAAGTAGATCTGGACAAACTTATTTGTTTTTTCACAATGGCAGATCTTCGTAAGAGTATGCATATGGACGTGATGAAAGAACTCTATAAAGACAACCGATTCTTAGAGCATTATGTTCCAAACCTATCTGACATTGAGAAGATGGGAACTAAACTGGCACCTCTGGATGTGTTTGCTCCTAAAAGTTATGCCAATACTTGCTATAAAGCCCTTTGGAACGAGCTGAAAGAAGGTATTATCGAGTAGCATTCACTACACTATCTACAATGGCTGTTGAGATATTGCTGCCGTAATACACCAATGAATCCCCTTTGAATATGAGGTTAGAGAAAAGGTTAGGCTTTGAAATATAACCATCTTCGACAAAATCATTTATAAAGGCTTTATGGTTTTTACCAATGGTTGACCCATAAACAGCGTTTTTGATCACATAAACATCATCGCTATAACTCTTTACCTGACTTTTTACAGACCTGTAGCTGTATGAGTTGGATATCAGCATAGATTGCAGGCCTTTACTTTTAGCATTTAGGGCAATCTTATCATAGTACCACAAAGGCTTACAGTTCTCTCCCTTGCAAAATGGTGTCCAAAAATGCAGCCATGTATATTGATTCTTTTTCAAAACAGGGTATACATCTTTTGCTGTGATCTCTACCAGATATTTACCTGTATCATTTTGTCTGTTATTGGCAAATTGACGGATCTCTACACGTTGTTGTTCAGTTAAAGCAGGGTAACCATTTTGGTTGATACGAACATATATGCGAAATGGGGTACAAGAGGCTAACAATGTAATGAAAAGGATAATGTATAACAGTCTGTTCATAGGTGAAGTAGGTTCTATATAATATGTATTTATTGCTAAATAACACATTTTAGCTTAAATCAAAATATAAAGCTTTGCAAATATGCCGTATCCCGCTACCTTTGCGTATTCTTAAAAATTTTGCAAGGATATATCATGAATTTATTTTCTCTTCAACAACAGGAGTTTATTGGTCGCCACTTGGGGCCAAATGAACAAGAGACAGCAGATATGCTAAAAGCAATTGGCGTATCTGATATGGATGAACTGATAGCACGTACAGTGCCGAGTGCCATTCGCTTAGAAAAACCTTTAAGTGTTCCCGAAAGCCAGAGCGAAGCAGAGTTTTTACAGCAGCTGAAAGAAACTTCTCTTAAAAATAAAATGTACCGTACCTACATCGGGCAGGGTTATTATGATACACATACACCTAATGTGATCTTACGTAACCTTTTTGAAAATCCGGGTTGGTATACATCTTATACCCCGTATCAGGCAGAGATATCTCAAGGACGTTTGGAAAGCTTATTGAACTTCCAAACACTTATTAGTGATATGACTGGTTTAGAACTGGCGAATGCATCATTGCTGGATGAGGGTACAGCAGCAGCAGAGGCGATGTCTATGTTCTTTAGCTCATTGAATAGAAATCATGACAAGCCGGAGCGTCCGAAGTTCTTTGTAGACCAAGAGATATATCCGCAAACAAAAGATATCGTTATCACACGTGCCACTCCTTTGAATATTGAGTTGGTATTTGGTGATTATAATACAGCAGAAATTGATGAAACATACTTTGGTGCATTGGTACAGTATCCTAACGATAAAGGTACTATTGTAGATTACAGGGGTTTCATTAATAAAGTACACAATGCTGGTGCTTACGTGGCAATGGCTACAGATCTTTTAGCGCTTACTTTATTAACGCCTCCGGGAGAATTGGGTGCTGATGTGGCATTAGGTTCTGCACAACGTTATGGTGTTCCGTTAGGTTTTGGCGGACCACACGCAGCGTTCATTTCATCTACGGATAAGTTTAAACGCCAGATGCCGGGTCGTATTATTGGTGTGAGTGTAGATGCTCAGGGTAACCGTGCATTGCGTATGGCGCTACAAACACGTGAGCAGCACATCAAGCGCGAGCGTGCTACTTCAAACATTTGTACAGCACAAGCATTACTGGCAAACATGGCTGCAATGTATGCGGTATATCACGGGCCGGATGGGTTGAAAAATATCGCTAAACGCATATCTGTACTGACCAGCACTTTGGCAGAAGAGATCAAGCATGCAGGTTTTGAGATTTACAACGACTCTTTCTTTGATACTATAGCAGTGAAAGTTCCACAAGCTGATGTTATCAAAACAAGAGCAGAAAAAGCAGAAATCAACTTCAGGTACTTCGAAGGGAATAATGAGTTAATAGCGATATCTATTGACGAAACAACTACTACGTCTGACATTGCAGATATAGTAAACATATTCTTCAATAGTGAAGATCCTATTGCTTTTGATATTCATCACGATTTGGCGTTGACGAATATTCCTACAGCATTGACACGTACATCTTCATTCTTAACTCATTCGGTGTTTAACAGCTACCATAGCGAAACATTGATGATGCGTTATATGAAGAAGTTGGAGAACAAAGACCTTGCTTTGAACACCAGCATGATATCATTAGGATCATGTACTATGAAGCTGAATGCAGCTGCACAGATGATGCCGTTGAGCTGGTCGCACTGGAGCAAAATGCATCCATTCGTACCAACAGGTCAGGCAGAAGGTTATTTGCGTATGTGTAAAGAACTATCTGCACACTTGAGCGAGATCACAGGTTTTGATGCTTGTAGCTTACAGCCGAATAGTGGAGCTCAAGGTGAGTACGCAGGTCTGTTAACTATCAAAGGTTATCACGAGAGTAGAGGAGATCATCACCGTAACGTGATGTTGATACCTATTTCTGCACACGGAACCAACCCTGCATCTGCAGTAATGGTAGGTTACAAAGTAGTTGTGGTAAAAGCTTTAGAGAATGGATATATCGATTTGGAAGATCTTAAAGCTAAGGCTGAACAGCATAAAGATAACCTTGCGGGTATCATGGTAACATACCCTTCTACATATGGTGTTTACGAAGAAACTATCAGGGATATTACCAACATCGTTCACGAGAATGGTGGACAGGTATATATGGATGGTGCAAACATGAATGCACAGGTTGGCCTAACATCTCCGGGTAACATTGGTGCTGATGTATGTCACCTGAACTTGCACAAAACATTTGCTATACCACATGGTGGTGGTGGCCCTGGTATGGGACCAATCTGTGTGCGTGAGCATTTGGCTCCGTTCTTACCGGGACATGTATTTGATTCTAAAGGCGAAGCTGCAGGTGCAGTATCAGCAGCGCCGTTTGGTTCTGCGAGCATCTTGCTGATCTCTTATGCTTACATTCGTTTGCTGGGTGCAAAAGGCTTGAAAGACAGCAGTGAATATGCGATACTAAATGCAAACTATATGCGTGCACGTTTGCAGAACGATTTTGATATACTTTATACAGGTAATGGTGGTACATGTGCACACGAGTTTATTGTAGATCTACGTCCGTTCAAGAAAACAGCAGGTATTGAGGCAGAAGATGTTGCTAAGCGCTTGATGGACTACGGTTTCCACGCACCTACAATGAGTTTCCCTGTACCGGGTACTATTATGATAGAACCAACAGAGAGTGAAGATAAAGGTGAGTTGGATCGTTTCTGTGATGCGTTATTACAAATACGTGAAGAGATTCGCGCTGTAGAAGATGGTAAGGCAGATAAAGAAGATAATCCATTGAAGCATGCGCCACATACGCAATTTGTAATTACTGCAAACGAGTGGAACCATGCATATAGCAGAGAAGAGGCAGCATATCCGCTTGAGTGGGTGAGAGATAACAAGTTCTGGCCAAGTGTTGCTCGTGTAAACAATACACATGGTGACAGAAACTTGATCTGTACTTGTGAGCCGATCACCAGTTATATGGAATCTGAAGCATAATAATTAATCTGTTTAAGATAAAAGCCGTTCAGGAAACTGAGCGGCTTTTTGGTTTTATGTGTTTTGCATAGAAGAAAGGAGCATGTTATTTTAGCGGCTCAATTCAAAATATCATATGAAACCCCTGATAACCCTTATTGTTTTTTTATTCAGTTTTACTGCAAGCTTCAGCCAGGAAACGGCATTTAGCGAACCCCTTGACCTGCCTTTAAGCGGTTGGAACAAAGTACTACAGTTATCAAATGGTAATACTATGCTTTTTCATGCTGAGAAGAATAAGTCTATTCTGGTACAGCTTTTCGATAAAGAACATAAGCTAATTGGTGCCGATAAATTTTTAGGCAAGCTGATGGATAACTCTTTGTTGCATCATTCTTTAATGTACGGTGTATATGAGATAAACGATCAGGCAGTAATGTTCGTTAAACAAGAGATATACAACAAAGAAACACTTGTTAGAATATGCTTTGATGCAAACACCGGAAAGTTTATTGAAGAGAAGAAAGTATTGGCATCTGCCAGTTTGAGAGATGCCATAGATTTTAGTTTGGTGATGAACCCTATTAGTGGTGGCTATGCTGTTTTTGCAATGAGAACCGTGACAGAAAGAGACGGTGAAAAGTTATACCTGCATGTGTATGATAAGGAGCATAAAGAAGTAAGTAAGGTAGAGGTTACAAAAAATGCGCAGAACTACGATAGGATAACACACATAGGTACAGATGCCTGTAGCGATGGTAGTATTGTTGTGTCGCTTATGTATAGTAAGATCATACATTACCCCTCAGATTATTTAAATGAACTAGTTATATGTTACCTGTCCAATGGAGATAGTAGTTTCAAAGCCGTAGTGTCGACTGAATTACCGGATAATGTAGCACCGTATTACTCTATGTCTGCCTATGACGCATTCGAAAAAAGGTTGAACTATTTAATGGTAAGCGGTATAGATGAAAGTTATAACAATGGTTTAGAGAAAACTTTCAGAAGCATATATGATCCTGCATTGTTGCGATACGCTCTTAGGAATTTTGGAGATATGAAGTATGAGTACATTCAGCATCGTGCTGCCAATGCTTATTTGCAGCAGGAGTCAGATTCTACTTATTATTCTTTAAGAAAAACACCACTAGCACCACTTTTTTTTAATACCAACAAGTATGGTATGTCAACAATAGTATCTGAAATAATACATGAAGGAGTAGAATTAGATGGAGTTTCCAGGTTGTTTACATGTATAGGAGATGTTGTTATTACGCAGGTTGGTAGCGATGGTGAAGAGATATGGGGAACAGTATTACCAAAACGACAAATGATGGAGTTGAATACAAATGGCTTCTTACTTAGAAACAGAGATACTAAAAGGTATTGGCTTAGAAGCAAACCGGAACATGAATGGGAGTATCAGTTTGCATCTTTCAATACATATTACACTCCCAGAAGAAATACATTTGTTATATACAACGACTTGGTTAGTAATATAAACAAGCCTTTAAGTACTGCTATTGATACTGCATATACTATGCAAAACACGAACGCTGTCTATTGCAAGGTATCTCGTTCCAGAGAGGTGTATACAGACTTCTTGTACGGAGAACCTAATGGCAATGAAAGTTTTGCTGCAATAATCGAAAGTGCAGATTATAGTCGGCACACACAAACATATTGCACCGTAGTACAACATACTGCAGGCGATAAAAAAGAGTTATTGCTGGGTTGGAGTAAATTAAACGACGACTAATACTTAGTCTAAATCAGTTTTGATAACCGTAAGCTGTATTACTTCTAAAAATAAGTGCTTAGGGTAAACAGAACATTGTTGTCCCTGTCCGTCACGGTCGAACTTAACTTTTACTTTGAAGCCATCGTGCATATATGCAGTAGGTAAGTTGCTGGGACGTAAATACTCACCTTCCCCCTCTACACTAAGTACATAGCCGCAGCCACCACCTGCAATGTCACCGGTGTCAACCACAGTAGCTTTTTTCAGGTCTTTATCTTTTTTACAAGATACCACTACCACAGCAGCCATAACAAACAATACAGCAGAAAATAAATATTTACGCATGTTGGAGTATTTCTTTCAAGTAAATTCAGCTATGAAAATACTAAAAAGTTTTAAAGGTGCAATCATGCAGTAAACTTATATCCAATACCCCTTACAGAGTGGAAGTGCTTAGGCTTCCTGCTGTCTTCCTCAAAATACTTTCTGAAGTTTAGAATAAAGTTGTCAATAGTACGTGTTGTAGGATATACATTATACCCCCAAACTATTTGTAATATGTGCTCGCGAGATACTACCTGCCCTTCATGTTCTATCAATAGTCTTAGTAATGCAGCTTCTTTTTTACTCAATTCTTGCTTATTTCCCTTTAGGTCTATGCATTCGTGCGCAGCGAAATCAATACTACAGTTATCAAACTCATACTTATCTGCCACAGAGTGCGGATCGTGTATTTTTTTGTTCTTCACAATCAGTTTATCCACCCTTAATAGCAGCTCCTCCAGGTTGAAAGGCTTGGTTAGGTAGTCATCACCACCTTTTTTAAGGCCTTCTACCTTGTCTGCACTGGTGTTTCGGGCAGATAAGAACATGATAGGAACGTCATTATGCTGCATACGTATGGTCTCGCAAACCGTGATACCGTCCATATCAGGCAGCATTATATCAAGTATAATCAGGTCGAAATATTCATTTTTGACCACTTTTAATACGTCCGGGCCGTTATCTACTGTTGTTACTTCATAGCCTTCTAACTCCAGGTTTAATTTAAGGGCTTCTCTTAAGCTTTCTTCGTCTTCTACTACCAGTAAGCTGGCTTTTGTTTCTTTATGTGTCATAATCAGTGGGTTTTGTTCTTAAACATAAATTTAATGACAATTCGTATCTATCGGAAATTCAGGGAAAAGAAATGGTAATTACATGACAATTCTCAAAAATGAGATTTTATAAAAAAATTGAATTGATAGGGATTGTCTGAATGAAAATTTTACATAACTTTGCCGTCCCTTAAGCGGGTGTGGTGAAATTGGTAGACACGCTAGACTTAGGATCTAGTGCTTCACGGCGTGGGGGTTCGAGTCCCTCCACCCGCACACAAAAACAAAGTAATAAGCCGATCATGTATCGGCTTTTTTTAAATCAAAAAAATTGAGCAAGATATGGCTACTGTAACACGCGAAAACATCGGTGAATTACACGATAAGCTAACAGTGAAGTTGAGTAAAGAGGATTATTATCCATCTTTTGAAAAGAGTTTGAAGCACTACGCTAAGACAATGAACGTACCGGGTTTCCGTAAAGGAAACGTTCCTACAGGTATGGTTAAGAAAATGTACGGTCAGTCTATTTTTAACGACGAGGTGCTACGTGCGGCAAGTTCTAAAATGGACGAGTATATAAAGGAAGAAAAGCTGCAAATATTTGCACAGCCTATGGCTATGGCAGACGGTGTGCCTCCAACACTAGACATGAACAGTGCAGATGCTATCGATTTTGCTTTTGAAATAGGTATCAAACCGGATTTTGATATCCCTGCCGTTAATGGTAAAACTAAGTTGACCCGCTACAAAGTAAACTTGTCTGATAAAGTGTTAGACGATGAGATAGAGCGTATACAACGCAGGTTTGGTAAAGTAGAACCACAGGATGCTGTTGATGATAAAGAGAACCTGATCTATACAAAGTTTGAGGCTTGTGATGCAGACGGTAATGTAACAGAGGGGGCAGAACCAATTGAAGATACTGAGTTGGTAGATAAACTACCTGCTAAGCTGAAGGATATGGTAATGGGTAAGAAGCCTGAAGATACTTTTGTAGTGCAGCCAAAAGATATTTGCACTGACGAAGAGTTGGGCCATTTTATGAAGCACTCATTGAAGTTGGACGAAGCAGAAGCTGAGAACTACTTCAAGATGACCATTACAAAAGTAGGTATGCTTATTCCTCATGAATTGAATGAGGAACTATACAAGCAAACTTTCAATAATGCAGATGTTAAAGACGAAGCGGCTTTCCGTGAGTTGCTACGTACAGAGTTGGGTAAAGAGTACGATAGAATGACAGCAGAGCGCCTGCAAAGCGAGATGTATGAACTATTAGTACACAACACAGACATTAACCTACCTGTAGACTTCTTGAAACGTTGGATGAGAGAAGGTGGGGAACAACCTAAAACTGCGGAAGAGGTAGAGGCAGAGTTTTCAAACTTCGATCATCAGTTGCGTTGGACGTTGATCTCTGACAAACTAATCGTTGATAATGATGTTGATGTAACACGCGAAGAGGTGTTAGACAATATTAAAGCACAGGTTATGGCATATTTTGGTATGAGCCCTGATGCTGCAGCAGATACTCCATGGATGGATGAGTATTTAGCAAAAGCCACTAAAGACGAGAAAACTATGGACGAAACATACCGTCGTATGTTATTCGATAAGTTGTTTACTGTTTTAGAAGGCAAGTTTAAAATTGAAGAAAAAGAAGTTGATGAGGAAGAGTTCTTTAAACTACCAAACGCGCATGATGCACACCATCATCACTAAATAAAACTTAATTACTATAAGCACTGTATATCCAAATGCAGTGCTTTTTTTTGTATTGTATTTTGTGAAACCAAAAGGTTTTATATATTTGTGTAACCTTTTGGTTTTATAAATAATGAGAACAATTAAACTTACAGTTGAATACGATTTCCCGGTCGAAGAAGTATGGTATGCATTAACGGATAAAGAAGCATTGAGTGAATGGCTGATGCCTTGCAATATTGAACCGGTAAAGGGACATAAGTTTCAGTTTAAAACAAAACCTTATCCGGGTTTCAATGGTATTATAGATTGTGAGGTATTAGAAGTTGTAGAACATGAAAAACTTTCATTTAGCTGGAGTGGCGGATCGCTAAAAGATACCAGGGTTACCTTTATACTTAAGCGAATTGAAAACAAGACTGTTTTGAATTTTGAGCACAGTGGTTTTGAAGGTATAGTGAATACTATGATTATTCGTAGAATTCTGGCAAACGGATGGAAATCTAAAATACTTACGGTTTACTTACCTAAATATCTTGCGAAAAAATGAGTGACGTATTTAAGGCTATAGCCGACCCTACAAGAAGAAAGATATTGCTGATGCTTGCAGAAGAACCTAATAATATTGGAGAAATATCTGACTGGTTTGAAATGTCCAGACCTGCTGTTGCGAAGCATTTAAAGATACTTCAAAACGCCAGCCTTATAACCATAGATGCAGATGATGCAGATGGCAGGCAAAGAAATTGTTATGCCCAGCTGGAAGCACTGAAGGAAGTTGATGAGTATATTACTGAACTAGAAGCATACTGGAAATCTAAACTAAAAGGTTTAAACAGCTACCTGGCTAAAAAGTCGAAAAAATGAAAAACTTAAATGAACAAGTGACAGAATATATCGGAACAGCTACTGATGAACATATACTTATCATGGAGCAGCTAAGACAACTTATCCATACAAGCGTTCCCGATGTAACAGAACAAATAAAGTGGGGCTTCCCCGTTTTTAAGAAAGACAAAGATTTTGCATACATGAACTATAGCAAAAAACATGTCACGCTTGGGTTTTACAATTTTGAAAAAATAAATGATGCTCAAAACCTCTTAGAAGGAACAGGTAAGAAGTTCAGACATTTAAAAATAAAAGCCCTGCAAGACATTGATGATAAAATGATTAGTGAATGGTTAAAAGCGGTTGCTGATTAAACAATAATCTAGATATAAGTACGTTATAAAAAAGCGCAGATATAGCTGTGCTTTTTTATTTATGTAACTTTATATGTCATGAAACCTCTCCTATACATACCTTTCGTTTTCGCTTTAATTATCTCAATTACGTCTTGTAAAAAAGAAAAAGCAGACCAGTTAGGCATACAAGGTAAAGATGAGCCAATTGAAGGCAATATTTCTGCCTATATGAGCCCACAGGTAGATTATAAAATCAGCAACAAACAGTTTAGTATCACCTGCAAAACAGAGAAAGGGTACCCTTGTAGTAACTACCCGATCAAATACTCGATCAATACAAATGGTAACACCATCAGTATAAATTTAGAAGCGGTTACAATACAAACCATATGTGCTACTGCCTTTGGTCCGGCCCACTGTACCATTCCTCTTTCTCATTTGAAAAACGGTATATACAGCTTGATTTTTAATGTACGTGGCAATGCTAACAGATATGAACTGACCATAACAGATAAATCATATCAATTAAAGCCTATCAACTCGCCAAAGGACGTAGCCTTTATTGGTACAGAATTAATGAAAGTGCCTGATAATACAGCTTGGGGCTACTTATGGAATCATGATGGCAGTAATCCAGAAAACTCTTTTAACATATTTGACAGCAGTTTGCGCGCAAAAGGAGCTACCCCTAAAACATTATCGGAAGGCGATTATGGTTATTTCAAAATAGATGCAGATGGAAAGTTGAAGATCAGTCCGCATTCAAACGGAATTAGCTATGTATACACCTATGTAGATAGCATTGCTACTTTGGAACCTGTAATGAAGCAGTTCCCCAAAAGTGTGTCAGTTCGCTTATCCCGCATCAACGACGGGTTTATAAAGAATTAAACAGAACTATTGGTTCCCTCTATATTACTATTTAACGCTATTCGGCAAATGGGGGTAGATTTGGTATATGCTACTAAAAGAGATCATCGTTGGTTTAGTGGTGACTGGTATCTTAACAGGCATCTACTTGTTATGGCGTCGTAAGCAAAATAAACTGGCAGCATATAAACTGCCACCCAGCACCAAATTTCTGCTATATAATTACTTACCCTTATACAGAGTGTTGAACGACGATGGCAAACAACGCTTTGAAGAACGTATGCGCGACTTTTTAGCTCGTACAAAAATAACCGGTGTAGAAGGGGTGGTTGTACACGACATAGACAGGATATTTATTGCAGCCAGTGCAATTTTACCATTATATGCTTACGATAAATGGCGTTACTATAATTTAAATGAGATATTACTGTACCCAACAGTTTTTAATAAGCATTACGATACAGACGGATATGATAGAAATGTATTGGGTATGGTAGGGGATGGAGTGATGAACAGGCACATGATACTTTCTCAACCTGCATTAAGAGATGGTTTTATGAATCCTGACAGTACACACAATACAGCCATTCACGAATTTGTTCATTTAATAGATAAAGCAGACGGTGCTATTGACGGAGTGCCACAGTATTTGCTAAATAAAGACAATGTCAAGAAGTGGAACTTCTACTCTGATATGTATATGCAAGCTATAAGAGAAGGTTTTACAGACATTAACCCGTACGCTACTAAAAGCAAGGCAGAGTTCTTTGCAGTAATATCAGAATACTATTTTAAACAACCGGGTATGCTGCAATACAGATACCCCGACTTGTACAAAATGCTGCAAGAAATGTATCAGCCAAAGGCTGCATAATTACTTTTCGTAGTAAAATTCTATTCTGTTAGTCTGGCTATCTATCGTTCCTTCTATATATGCCAATATAGTACTGTCAGATGTTTTCTTGTAAGCTATACGCTGAGGAAAATCGTGTTCTAAGTTTTCAAAAATAACAGATGTATCATTGAAAGAAGTTTCTTTGAATTTGATGGGCATGCCACCATTTTGATTACTAACGGTTGGTACATAGTAGAGCTTTCCTTCTTTTAGCTGTATTTCAATATGCTCTGTAGACAACACTTTTCCTGTAGTATCCAAAAATTTTCCTTCGCCAGACAATGTCTGCTCATCAGCTTTTAACCATGCTTCTGTAACTGAACCTTCATCAGAGGTATACGTCCAGTAGCCCAAAAGCCACTCCATTTTTTCTAGCTTAGTTTGTTCCGGTTTTTGTTCGCCACAAGATGCTATCAATACTGTGGCTACTATAAATAGAAGTTTCTTCATAACTATACTCTTGCTCTCCATGGTATATCATCCACCTTGTGATTATAGGAGATGAAACGCGCTAACACAAATAAGAAATCAGACAAGCGGTTTAGGTATTGAATAATTAGTTCCGGTACCATTTCTTCAGCCTGTTGCATAGCCACGCAGATACGTTCTGCTCTGCGGCACACGCAACGTGCTACATGCGCATTTGAAGAGGCAATATGCCCGCCCGGCAAAATGAATGAGCGCATTTTGGGCAGTACTTCATTCATCTGATCTATCTTTTGCTCCAACCATATCACATCTGCCTCGTGCACATCCGGCAGTTGCATTTTAACTTCTTTATCAGGGTTGGTAGCCAAAACAGAACCAATAGTAAACAACCTGTCTTGTATTTCATGTATCCACTCGCTGATGCGTACATCGGCAGCGCTATCGCTCACTACACCTAAGTAAGAGTTTAATTCATCTACAGTACCATATGCCTCTATACGAATATGATTTTTGGGGACACGCACACCCCCTATTAAGCTGGTACTGCCTTTATCGCCTGTTTTAGTATATATCTTAAATGCCATAAATCTTCTTTAGTTGCTTGTCGTAACCTCATTTCTCACATCGCTTTCAACCACACCATCTCTTATTCTTACAACACGTTTAGTGTACTCTGCTATATCCTCCTCGTGTGTCACCAGCATTACCGTATTGCCTTGCGCATGAATGTCATTGAACAACTCCATGATTTCTACTGATGTTTTTGTATCCAGGTTTCCTGTAGGTTCATCAGCAAGTATAATTGCCGGGTTATTGATCAATGCACGTGCCACAGCTACTCTTTGGCTCTGCCCGCCAGACAACTCATTGGGTTTATGCCCTACTCTATCACCCAGCCCTACTTTATCCAACATGGTTTTGGCTCTTTCTTCACGGTCTTTCTTGCTAACTCCTGCATATATGAGCGGCATAGCTACATTCTCCCATGCAGTTAAACGCGGTAAGAGGTTAAATTGTTGAAATACAAAACCAATTTCAACATTGCGTACATCAGCAAGCTCATCATCTGTCATTTTACTTACATCCTGTCCGTTAAGAATGTAAGTTCCGCTGGTAAGTGTATCCAAACAACCAATAATGTTCATCAGGGTAGATTTCCCCGATCCTGATGGTCCCATTAAAGAAATATATTCGTTATCAGCTACAGAGAGGTCAATACCTTTTAGTACAGGTAGCTCTTGTTTACCCAGATAATAACTTTTGTGAATATCCTTTAAGCTGATGATTTCTTTCATAATGCTGTTTGCTGCAAATGATATAGGCTATCAAAAATACAGATTATTTATGCACTGTTTTGTAATTATGCAGTATGATTTGTTTTCCGACAGCGAAGATCAATATAGGGCTTTATATCACGAATAGAAGATTAGATGGATATCATGATCTGGAAACAGTTTTTTATCCTATTAAACAACTGCATGATGCACTGGAAATTGCTGAGGCAGAAACTACTACTACGTTACACTTAAACGGGGAAACAATACAGGGAAGCACGCAAGATAATTTGGTTTGGAAGGCGTATGAGTTGATGAAGCAGCGTTTCCCCGCAAAGATACCTAACCTTGATATTCATTTATTAAAGGCAATACCTATGGGTGCCGGTATGGGTGGTGGCTCTGCAGACGGGGCTTTTATGCTGAAATTGCTGAACGAATATTGCAAAACCGAACTAACAGATGAGGTATTGGCTAATATGGCTTTAGAGCTGGGTAGCGATTGCCCGTTCTTTATCTACAATACACCACAGTTTGCCACAGGACGTGGTGAGCAAATGATAGCATTACCGCAACTAGATCTGTCTGCATATAGCATACAGTTGGTTTGCCCGCAGGTGCACATCTCCACAAAAGAGGCATTCTCTATGATTACGCCGCGCAAAGCCTTGTTCGATTTGAGGAAGTTAACAGAGCTACCTATAACTGAATGGAAGAACAACATACACAATGACTTTGAAGATGCCATTTTTATGCAAGAACCTAGGCTTGCCGCTATAAAGAAAGAGTTATACGAGCAAGGGGCTGTTTACGCCTCTATGAGTGGCAGCGGTAGTACTATTTATGGTATATTTGAAAAAGGCACGCGTGCATATATAGATATGAAGAGCTATTATTTTGACCTATAATATAAATCCTTATGTCCAGAGTAAAGGACTTTGTAGAAAAACTACACGACGTAGAACTGAGCTTTCTGTACAAATACAAGTATCCTGGTTTTTTTGACCAGTCGCAAGCTATAGTAAGAGCAGAAATAGAGAATAGGGGTTTGACTCAGGATGTGATGAATGCTCATATAGAAAAGTATGAGTATAGTGAGAATAATACAGGCTGCCCCAGATGTAACTCTATACTACATACTGCTCAGCAAGTAGAATATACAAATACAAGCAGATACCAAGCTATAGATGCCCTTGAAGGTAGAGATTCGTACACTACAGTTGAAGAATGCTCTGTTTGTGGGTACAAGCTTTTTGATGGAAATAGTGATAGCAGTACACTCACATTCTTTCAGGCATTGAAGATCGTTGTTAAACGAATGTTCAAGAAGAAGTAGTTTATTTAATGAGTATGATTCTCAACAATCCGCTTCTGGAGATGGCTCCGGGGTTAATGCCGGGTTCTCCTTCCGGTATGGGTGTACCCAATTTTTGATAGTACTCTACCCAAAACGGCATAAAGTTGCTGCTGTCGGGTTCTTTAAAGGTCATTTTATTCAGAGGGAAATATTCTTTATCGTCGTTGGCTGTTTTGTACACCTCATACATCAGCTCAGAGCAATAGTATTTGCCATCTCCCATTTTAAACTCCTTATCGTAGGGTTTGCCTATATACTGTTTTGCAGCACTTGCAGACTTTGCAGCCAACTCTTTATCCTCTTCCTGCACTCGACCCACTACCACTTTAGGGTAGCCATGCGGATCTTTGCTGCGCTCCATAAATTCGTCTACAGCTACTGCCTGTACACTGCCATAGGCTTCTACAACTTTCATTGCCCCATCAACATTCACTACAATACCACAATGAGAAAAATTCAGCCCGTTTGCCCCTTGTGTTACCTTTTCAATGGCATCGCAGGCTGCGCCACAGTCTAAGTCTTGAAATAGAATATCACCCTCTTGGAGCTCGCTACGCTCAATAGCACCATAATCGCAAGAGGCAAAAGCGATAATAAATAGTAGAATGTAGAACCTTGACATACAGATACAAAAATAGCCGTCCTAAACATTCAGGACGGCTGTATATTTAAAATAATTTGAAATTATTTTACTTGAGCAACTAGTTGCTTAAAACTTTCCGGCTCATTCATAGCCAAGTCAGCCAATACTTTACGATTCAGGTCGATACCTTTCTCGTGTAATTTACCCATGAATTGAGAGTAGCTCATATCTTCTTCGCGGCATGCAGCGTTGATACGAGTGATCCACAATGCACGGTAGTCGCGCTTTTTCAACTTACGACCTACATATCTGTATGTATGTCCTTTCTCAAGTACGTTTTTGGCAACCGTATATACGTTTTTACGTTTACCGTAAAAGCCTTTAGCAGCTTTTAGTACCTTCTTCCTCTTTGCGCGTGATGCAACACTATTTGTTGAACGTGGCATATCTTAAAAAATTACTATTCGTTATAAATTATTAATTAACGTAAGCCTAATAGTCTCTTCATTCTCTTCTCGTCGTTCGGATGAACGTAAGAAGGTTGATTTAAGTGACGCTTACGCTTTTTTGACTTTTTAGTCAAAATGTGGCTTTTGAAAGCACTGAATCTTTTTAATTTACCAGAAGCTGTAACCTTGAAGGTTTTTTTAGCGCTGGAATTGGTCTTCATCTTTGGCATACCCTAAAAATTTGGGATGGCAAAGGTAACATAAAATATATGTCTCACAAAAAATATTAAAAACATTTTCTGCATTATTTTCTTATCCCCAAAAATGAGGCTGAAATACTGATATTCCGCATAATCCACTATTTTTATGCGACATAGAAAAGAGGAAATTATGCCACTTCTGAGATTTAGAGCACATTGGGAAGAAGACGATCAGGTTTACAGGGATATAGAGATAAGACCTACACAGACATTTTTGGACCTGCACAAAGCCATATTAATGGCATATGAGTTTGATGGAAAGCATACCGCATCATTCTGGGAGAGTAATGAGAAGTGGGAGCGTGGACTGGAATTAAACTCTGAAGTATTGGTTAACAAGAAAGGTGCGCCGGCGCTATCTATGTCTCGCACACCGGTATCTGCACTTACTGCTACTCCCGACCATAAGTTTGTATACGAGTACGACCCTAAGAAAAAATGGACTTTTCTAGTTGCGCTTATAGGCGTAGTGCCTGAGGAAGATCCCGCTACAACATACCCTCATGTTTTTCGTAAAGAGGGTGTAGGGCCTGCACAGTACGGGGTAAAAGGTGTGAACCTGGACAAGCTGACAGAAGTTGAGGAAAAATATGACCTGAGCGCTGATGCTGATGGTTTTGGGCGAGAAGGAGAAGATGATGGTGCAGTGGACGATACAGGAGGCTTAATCGGCTAATCAAACAAAGTTGACCTCAAAAAATAATACGGTTTATATTATTGCCGGGCCTACGGCTGTAGGCAAAACAAGTGTGGCCATTGCTTTGGCAAAACATTTGGGTACAGACATCATCTCTGCAGATAGCAGACAGTGCTATAAAGAAATGACCATTGGTACTGCCAAGCCTACAAAAGAGGAGCTTGCAGCAGTTCATCACTACTTTATTGATAGTCATAGTGTTACAGAACACTTAACCACTGCAAATTTTGAGCAGCTGGCACTACAATATCTGGAACAGATATTCCAAAAAACAAATACAGCGGTAGTATGTGGAGGTACAGGTCTATATATAAAGGCATTGTGCGAGGGTATAGACGAGATGCCTGATATTGACGAGCACATTAAGGAGCAGGTACAAGCAGCCTACGAAGCTGAAGGTATAGAGTGGTTGCAGCAGGCTATTAAAGAAGAAGACCCGGATTACTACGAAACAGGAGAGGTGCATAACCCGGTACGTATGCTCAGGGCATTGACTTTTAAGCGTTCTACAGGCAAGAGTATTAAAACATACCAGACCGGGAAGAAGAAGGAACGCCCTTTTAATATAATTAAGGTGGCACTGGAACTACCCAGAGAAGTGCTATACGACCGCATTAACCAGAGGGTAGATATAATGATGGAGCAGGGGTTATTGGAAGAAGCCCAAGCACTTTACCCGCAAAAGCACCTGAAAAATCTGCAAACTGTAGGCTACCAGGAGCTGTTTGAATATATGGACGGCAACTGTACGCTGGAAGAAGCAGTAGATAAAATAAAGCAGCATAGCCGCAATTATGCCAAGCGCCAGCTTACCTGGTTTAGGAAAGACAAAGAGTATAAGTGGTTGAGGGCGGATGAAAGAGATATAATAGATAACATTGTAAACTAAAGATGGTTCTATCAGTTGAAATAGTGAATTTCAATGATCATGATGATTTATTACTAAAATCAGATATTCTGAAAATTAATCAGCAGGCAGATACATATTATTTTATTATTGATAATGATTTTATGTCTGGAGATGAATCTTTTGCTAAAGTTGTGTCTACTCTAAAAATCTTATTGAATGATTGGGTCAAACAGATTGAAGAGTTAACAACTGGTGTTACATATCTACCTTTCGATTTTTCAGATGAATATATTGGTTGTCTCAAAGTTGAATATATAGAAAACGATAAACTACTTCTTAGTTACGGCTATACAGCACAATACAAAGGATGGTCTATATATCCATCAGATACAAAGGACTTTAAGTTAAAAAGTAGCGATTATTCTACGGAAACAGTGCCTGTACCCGTATCAAAGACTGATACTATTAATAGTATACACCTTTCCATAGCAAAGCTAGAGCAAAGTTTATGAATGAATGAAGATATGCTATCTTAAAGCGTTAGGCCTATTCACAAACCTTTTTCACCTACTCTGCCAATAAGCTATTATCTTTGCCACTTCTAATGAAGCATTTACCCAATTTGTTGACACTGGCCAACCTCTTTAGTGGTTGTATTGCTATTGCGTTCATACTCAATGCTCAACCTTTTATCTCCTCATTCAATAATGCGGAATATTGGGTAGTGGGTACAGAGCAAATGTATTGGGGTGCATACTTTATTCTATTCGCAGCATTTTTCGATCTGATAGACGGCCCTGTGGCACGAGCTTTGAAAGTTACGTCGCCAATCGGTGTTCAGCTGGATTCGCTGGCAGACCTTGTTTCATTTGGTGTTGCTCCGTCTATGATATTGTTCAAAATGCTGTGGGCTACTTATATGAGCCAGCCAGAGGCGCTGGATGCTCCTATGCTTGCAATGACGCCTGCATTTATCATTGTATGTGCGGGTGCATTACGTCTGGCACGTTTTAATGTAAACCAGCAAACCAGTAAAAACAGCTTTACAGGTATGCCGATACCGGCAGCAGGGTTGTTTATAGCTATATTACCATTACTCAACTGGTACAATCCATATGGATGGGGTATATACTTTCAAAACAAGTGGACAATATATGCGATAATAGCTGTATTAAGTTGGTTGATGGTATCTCGTATCCGATTCATTAAACTAATTCCTGCAAAACTTTCTGCAAAAGACCTATGGCCTCAGTTATTACTATTTGTAGTAGGTATTGCAGGGTGGTTTGTAGCACATATAGCGATAGTGCCGATAGTATTTGTACTATATATAATATTGTCTTTTATTCATAAACCAAGCGAAGAAAAAATAAGCTGATGAAATATACTGCACATATAAATGTGATGCCGCTTAAAGATTTGTTAGACCCGCAGGGTAAAGCAGTAAACAGTAGTTTGCATAATTTGGGTATGTCCGGCGTGCAAGATGTACGTATAGGTAAACACATTACTTTGAGCATTGAAGCTGATAGCAAAGATGCTGCAGAAGCGATGGCAAACGACGCTTGTACAAAGCTATTGGCCAACCCTGTTATGGAGCAGTTTGAAGTGACCGTAACAGAAGACTAATTTGCAAAAAGACAGGAACATAGGGTTATACCTGGTGCCATCGCCTATAGGTAATTTGGGTGATATTACTTACCGCGCCGTAGACACGCTACGTTCTGTAGATGCCATACTTTGCGAAGACACGCGCACCAGCACTGTATTACTTAAGCACTACGATATACAAAAACCATTGTACCCCCACCACCAGCATAATGAGCACAAAATGCTGGAGAAGATCATAGAAGAGATACAAGGTGGTAAAACTTATGCACTGCTTACAGATGCAGGTACACCTGCTATATCAGATCCGGGTTTTTTACTGGTGAGAGAATGTGTGCGCAATGGTGTTGAGGTAGAATGCCTGCCGGGTGCCAGTGCGTTTATACCTGCCTTAGTACAATCGGGCTTGCCGGCAAACAGGTTTACGTTCGAGGGATTTCCGCCACAGAAAAAGGGTAGGCAAACATTTTTCAAGAAGTTAGTGGATGAAGAACGTACTATGATCTTTTATGAATCCCCTTACCGTTTGGTAAAAACATTAAAAGAGCTGGGAGAACATTTGGGTACAGAAAGGCAAGCTGCAGTAGCACGAGAGCTTACCAAAATGTTCGAAGAAACTCGCAGGGGAACTTTAGAAGAACTTGCTGCTCATTATGAAAGCCATACCCCCAAAGGGGAAATAGTGGTTGTAGTTGAAGGCAGGGCATAAAAAAGGCTGCACCATGTAGCGCAGCCAAATAATGTTTGGGGTATAGTTTATTTTTAGCCGTCAATAGCATCTTCTATTTCATCACCTGCTTCCTCAGCTTTGTCTCCCATTTCATCAGTAGCATCTTCTACAGCATCACCGGCATCGTCAGCCATTTCTTCTACTTTTTCTGCTGCTTTTTCACCTTTAGTTTCTGTGTCTCCGCATGAGATGATGAACATACTCAATGCAAATGCGATGATTCCAGATTGTACAAATTTCATAATTGTTAGTTTTTTAGTGTAACTATATAACAAGCCAGGGAGCAGATTGTTCGCAAAAAAAAAGGCTGCACCATAGTGCAACCCTTTTTGGTTGTAATCTTTTTTATTGATTAGTGCTCGTGACCTTCATGACCGTCAGTCATTTCTTCTACTTTTTCACCAGCTTCTGTAGCCATTGAATCTACTGTTTCAGCAGCATCTTCCATAGCTTCGCCTGTAGCGTCAGCAGCATCTTCCATAGCTTCACCGGCATCGTTTGCTACTTCTTCCATTTTATCACCTGCATCTTCTGCTTGGTTACCTGCGTCACCACAAGAAATAACGAAAAGGCTTAATGCAGCTGCAATAATTCCTGATTGTACAAATTTCATAACTGTAAGTTTTTTAGATTGTTATGCATGTATATACCGAGAATGAAAAAAGGTAACCCGCATTTTTCTATTTTTTTTTAAAATATTTTTTTACAGCCTATTCCAAGCCCTATCTTTATATTAATGGGCATTAAATAAATTTTATGTAACCTATTGGGTTACTTTCTATTAAAATAAGTATTAACACTTGCAAGGCACACTACATACAGAACAAGACTTGCTGAAACGGCTTGCTGCAGGTGATAGCAGAGCGATAAAAAGTATATATACGTCGCACTATCGTATGATCAGCGGTTGGATCGTCAAGCATGGGGGTGGCGAGCAGGATGCGGCAGATATTTGCCAGGAGTCGGTAGTAGTATTGTATGAGAAATCTAAAAGCAAAGATTTTCAGCTAACGAGCAAGATCAGTACTTATTTATTCTCTGTTGCGAAGAACCTTTGGTACAAAGAGCTGCAAAACAGACGTACAGAGATACTGACAAATGAGCCGATAGAAATGGAGAGTAGCTATGAAGATGATCTGAAAGTGCATCGAGAGCGGGAAATACACTATCAGCAACTGGATGATGCAATGGAGGAACTGGGAAGCCCTTGTAATGAGTTATTGAAAGCTTATTACTATAAACAAAAGAGTATGCATGAGCTGGTAGACAAGTTTGGGTACACCAATACTGATACTGCCAAAACTCAAAAGTATAAGTGTCTGGCGAGGTTGAAGAAATTATTTTTTGAGCGAGCGTTGAAATAAAATAATCATGTTGCAGGAACGAAATATATGGGAGTTAGCAGAGGCTTACATCAACAATGAGTTGAGTGGGGATGATAAGGCTGCTTTAGAGCGTAGAAGAAGTACGGATCATAGTTTCGCAGCAGAATTTCAAGACTGTATAGACATGTTGCAGGCTTTGAAAGGAAACGCAGCACAAAAAAAGGTACGCAGTATATTAAAAGATGCCCACAACGAGCTTGAAACACCTAAAGCAGCACCTAAGCAAATAAGCAATAGAAGACATATGTGGCGCACAGCAGCAGTGGCGGCATCTATTGCACTCATAACATCGTTAACTACATATTGGGTAGTACAGGTTAACAACAAGAAAATAGAATCGAAGTATAGCCTGTTGCGCAGAGATCTTGAAAAATATAAACGCTCGCAGAATAAGATCATCAGAGATATTAAGGAGCAAACAGGCTCTCCGTATAGTGATGCGCGCTACACCGCTACAGGCTTTGCGATTACGAATAATGGTTTTTTGGCAACCAACTATCATGTGGTTGAGGGGGCAGACTCTGTATATATTCAAACACAAGATGGTGAGTACCATAAAGTAAATGTTATAGGTGGAGATAAAACTACCGATCTGGTAGTGTTGAAGGTTGAAGACGATAACTTTAAATTCAGCAAATACGATGTGCCATATGCATTGGCCAGAAACAAGAAAATGCTGGGTACAACGGTGTTTACATTAGGTTTCCCTCAAGACGAGATTGTATATAACGAAGGATACATAAGTGCTGTGAACGGTTATCAGGGAGATTCTACACAATATAGACTGGAAATACCTGCAGGGCCGGGACAGAGTGGTGCACCTGTTGTAGACGCTAGCGGTAATGTAATAGGGTTGATTACCGGTAAACAATCGCAAAGCGAGGGGATTACCTATGCCGTATGTTCAGAAGCATTATTATCGCTTGCCGATAGCCTGAAAGGGGAGCACAAAATATCTTTGCCCAGAGTAAACCGTATGGGCAGGTTGAGCAGAGTGCGCCAAATAGAACGCTTAGAGCAGTTTACTTGCGCGATAAAAGTGTATAAAAAGTAAGCACTGCAAACAATTCAATATTTATCTACCTTTGCTCACCTAAGCAGATACAGTGAGTAGCCTTAATAAATTTCTTTCTAAAAGAGATGGGAGTAAAGACAACCCTACAGGGGAAATGTCTTTTGTTGACCATATTGAAGAGTTGCGCTGGCACATCATCAGATCGTTGATAGCGATCATAGTTGGTAGTATTGCTGTTTTCATATACAGTCAAGAGGTTTTTGAATACCTTATACTGGCACCTACTAAAGAAGATTTCGTGTCGTACAGAGCCATGTGTTGGTTGGGCGACCAGTTTAATACAGATGCACTGTGCATGGGGCAGGTAAATCTGGAGTTTCAGAATACACAGCTTTCCGGTCAGTTTTTAATGAGCTTTTCTGTAGCCTTTATGCTGGGCTTTGTTATGGCCTTCCCATACCTTTTTTGGGAGTTCTGGAAATTTGTAAAACCGGCATTAAGCCCTAAAGAAATAAAGAATGCCAGAGGTATTGTATTCTGGACATCTTCACTGTTCTTTTTAGGGGTGCTCTTTGCCTACTATGTAATAGCGCCTTTTGCTATTAATTTCTTTGCCAACTACTCGCTGAGCCCTAAGTTCAAGAACATCATTACCATGTCTAACTACTACAGTACATTAAGTAATATGGTATTGGGTATAGGCTTAGTGTTTGAGCTACCGGTGGTAGTATACTTTTTATCTAAAATAGGTTTGTTGACGCCTAAGTTTATGCGTGCCAACAGAAACTATTCTACAGTTGTCATATTTATTTTATCAGCAATAATTACACCTCCCGATTGGTTTACGATGGGGCTTGTTGCAGTACCTTTGATGTTGTTGTACGAGGTGTCTATCAACATCAGTGCAAGAGTAACGAAAGAAAGAAAAAATAAATCTCGATATTAAACTAACGATATGCAAACTACAGTTTTTGATCAGCAACTTCCATTGGCTATTGGCTGCGACCATGCAGGTTTTCAGTAC
This sequence comes from Bacteroidia bacterium, assembly GCA_030429205.1. Classification (GTDB taxonomy): domain Bacteria; phylum Bacteroidota; class Bacteroidia; order Chitinophagales; family Chitinophagaceae; genus UBA5543. Next base: position 513,063 of record JAUICZ010000001.1, on the reverse strand, counting down.
AAAACACGCATCATTGAGATATTGAAAGATGCAGGTTGGCAGGTAGAAGATAAAGGTACTTACGATGAGGAGAGTACAGATTATCCTGATTATGCACACCCTGTAGCATCTATGGTAGAAGAGGGTAAAGCAGCTGTAGGTATATTGATATGTGGTAGCGGTAATGGTGTATGTATGTCTGCTAATAAACACCAGGGCATACGTGCTGCACTTTGCTGGAACGAGGAGCTTTCTTCACTAGCTCGTTTACACAACAATGCTAATGTATTGTGCATACCGGCTCGTTTTATAGAGTTGGCTACAGCAGAACAAATGGTTGATGTGTTTTTAAGCACCGCTTTTGAAGGCGGCAGACACGAACGCCGTGTTGATAAGATCAGCTGTTAATCTATATTCAAACGTAAAGAAGTAAATACACTGCGTGGTAAGAACGATGCAGTACCACCGCCGTGTGACCCCGAGGATACTCTGCCCGATACGGTAGGCTGTTGCATATCAAATACATTCTTTACACCGGCAATTACTTTGAGTTTTCTGTTCCAGAACTTTTTACTGACAGATAAGTCGCAAAGGCTAAATGCTTTTTGTGTACCGTTGTAAGAGGCGCTACCATCTATGTTCGACTGTAAGAAGGGCTGGTTGCCATAGTATTTGTAAAATACATTGAAGTTCAATCCTGTTTTCCTCCAGCTATATTGTAAGCTGCTGGTAGCCTCTGATGCAGAGAAGGCATTGTAGTTGCCCTTATCCTCAAATGTGTAGTTATAAGAGTAACCTATTTGAAAATGTATGTTGGCTAACTGCCCGTCTGTTTGCACAGTGGCAATAGTATTTCTTTGGTGCGATAGGTTTGCATAAGAATACTCAATGCTGGTTGGGTCATCCGGGTGGATGGGTGCCAGTGTAATACCATTATATACATCGTTGTAAAAGCCTGTAACTATAAACTGCAGGTAATTATCTTTTTCCTGATATGCCTGATAAGATGCAGAAAGCTGTAAGTGCTCACTTTTTTCTGCTTTTAAATTACTGTTGCCTATAACATAGTGGTTCAGGTCAATAAAGTTCAGATATAATTCTTTAAGCGATGGTGCACGATATCCCTTAGCATATGATGCACGTACCTGTAGTTTCTCTGTTGGGCTATATAGTAGATTAATAGTAGGTATTACCGGCGGGTCGTACACCGTATTGTGTGCTGCTCTGAATCCTGTATTTAATTTCAGCTTGTCTTTTACCAACTGGTAAGATAGGTTGATATACGCTGCATAGTCTTGTATCTCTTTTGTTTTACCGGCAATTTTTAAGCTGGTAGCAAATTGCAGGTTTACATCGTAACCAACGGTATACTCCAGTTTGCCAACAGTGTTTGCATAGCTTCCTCTGGCATATACATCGTTAAAGCTGGAGGTATCTTGAGAACCGGCATTTTGGTTAAGCGCTTCGTTAAGCGTTACCATATCTTTGATGTAGCTATTGCGTGTGCGGTAATAGATCATGTAGCCGTTTTGGCTTTGCCACCTTCCTTTCTTACCCAGCTTGCCGCTCATAGATAGCCTGTTCATAGAGCGGGTTGTATTGTAATATTCGTCTAAAGCTTTTGCTCCGTTAAAGGGATCCCATGAAAACAGGTTGCCTTTATTTACCGTTTCTTCGTTTAAATAATCGCTGGCCAAACGTGCAGAGAACCCTGATGGGGCAGTATACACGTAAGACATATTGCCCAGATATTGTGTTCTGGGTTTGAATAAAAAGCTACGAGATGAATAGATGGTGTCGCCCTGATACTCTTTGTATTCTGTTAGGCGTTTCCAACCCTGAAAATCATTTCGTCCGCCACCGATAGTAAGCTGGTGCCTTTGCTTGATGCGTTTAGAAACAGATACATCAAAATTTAAGTTGCCAATACTCTCATAATAGCCGCCTGCGTTTACTGCAAATTTTTGTTTTTGCTTTTTGGTGATGATGTTTACAACACCACCCAGTGCATCGGTGCCATACACTACACTCATAGGCCCTTGTATCAGCTCAATACGGTCAACATTGTTCATATTGATCTGGCTGAGGTTGATGTTACCACCCTCACGTCCGTTGATCGGTAAACCGTCTATCAATATTTTTACTTTGTTGCTGGACATGCCCTGCATCCTCATCCCCGTACCTAATATATTGTCGTTATCTACCCTTACATTCAGTTGGTTTTTCATTACCTCATTCAGTGTCACCGCACCTTGTGCATCTATCTGCTGTTTGGTAATGATGCGGTAAACAGACAAGGCATCCTTTTGTTTCATAGGGCGGCTAACACCTGTAACAACAGCCTCGTTTAACGACGAAAACTTTTTAGTGATGGTGATGGAGATATTTGTATTGTTGGGTTTGTTGAACAGGCGATGCCTGTATGGCTCGTAACCTAAAAGAGTAACTTCTATACTACAAGGGTATTTGTTGGGGGTAAGGCTGGCTATACCCTGCTCATTTGTCTGCACGGTATTTTCAATAGACCCTGTTGCAGAAAGCAGGTGTACATACGCAAAGGCAGCGGGCTCTCCATTGTTATTATCAGATACTGATATACGCAGTGCCTGAGCACTGACACCTGATACACACAAGAAACATGCGAAGAGTATTATTATCTGTTTTACCATTATCACTAAATCTTAAAAGTCTTGCCACCCCTGTAGGATAGCAAGACTTTAGTATAAAAAACTACCCCTTGTAGTAATCTAATTAATGTTGTACGACAATTCTGTCGCTGATATTCCAAGCTCCGTTAGATACTTTGATGATATATGTACCTACAGGATAGTTTGATACGTTTACGCTGTAAGCATTCACACCTTTTTTAAGGTTAACTGGTGTGTTGTGTACCGTTCTGCCAGCCATATCTACAATTACTAACCTTGTATTTTCAACAGCTTCCTGAGCATCTATCATAATGTTGAAGTTTGTACGTGCAGGGTTAGGGTAAATGCTGTAGTTAGCTTGCTTGTTACCGTTTACATCATTTACGCTAACGGTGTGTAGTAATCTTTTTCTGAACACTACTTTACCCGTGTTAGGAGGGAAACCTCCATCGAAACGAGTGAACTGTATGTGGTAATAGCTTTCTTTATGGTAAGCAGTATCAGGCTTTACTATATAGCTGGTCATTGTATCCAGATCGTAAGTAAATGTGCTGGTGCTGAATACCTTCCAGTCATCACCGATGGTATTGGTTAAATGGCTGTAAGAATAACTACCATATGTGCTTGCCGACATTGTATCCGGATCTACACCTGTAACCTTAGCTACCTCTACACGTATGTTTGAAAGTACACCTGTATAAGCCTGTAGTTTAGATGGATCCTGACCACCCGGCTGCCCGTCTTTTTGATATTGTTTGAACAAGATATCCCAGTCTTTACGAGCAGGCTCATTGTCAACAATCTTACCGGTAGCAAGATCGTAGAATACATTTGCTCTGTCTGTGTATGGGCTAACACGCTTAACGCTGTCTGTTTTATCTCCTGTACCATCCCACTTAGCATACCGGAATGTATAACCGATAGTAGGAGAGTTGGTAGGGAAGCTCACATATTTTTGTATCCAAACCTGATAGAAAATTCCGTTTGCTTTAACCAGGTATAAAGAGTCTCCCAAAAGGTTGTGAGAAGTCATGTCGTACTTACCCCAACCATAGTCTACAAGGCTGCTGCTTTTGTTAGCATAAAATGCACCTGAACCCCAGCTGGTATCTGTGTTCACCAATTGATCGCTTAATGTAACTAAGGTATCTGTTGGTACTAGCGTACCGAAAGAAGTACTGGCTTTTCTGTGTAAAGAATATACTTGCACATCTCTTTTGATGTGGTTGGCACGTACACTGGCATTTAATTGTCCGCCCGCCTCTGCAAATTGAGTCATCTGGAAACCAAGGTCCCAGTTGTCTGCAGGTTTTGCATAATCGTTACCGGTTACAACACTATAATAAACGTCGTTAGCATAGCTAGCACCCATCTCTACAGAGTCTGCCACCCATTGTGCCTGAGCATTGAAGCTGAATGCTGCCGCAATAAATAATAAAGTAGAACGTAGTTTCATCCAAAAAAGTTTAGATGACAAAAGTACGCCTATGACCCCGATTAACAGGGTATAGCAGCAAGACTTGACAAACTTGTGACAGTATTGTTAACAGCAGATTAAGCCTATACCCAACCGTTGTTATGCAGCAGTTTAGCTATCTGTACTGCATTGGTTGCAGCACCCTTACGCAGGTTGTCTGCCACTATCCAGCAATTAAGTGTGTTTGGCTGCGAGTAATCTCTGCGGATGCGCCCTACAAACACATCGTCTTTACCTTCTGCATCCAATGGCATAGGGTAGCCGTTCATGTCAGGGTTGTCTATGACCACTACACCGGGAAAGTCTGATAACAGCTGGCGTACATCGTTCTCTTCAAAATCGTGTACGAATTCTATGTTCACACTCTCGCTATGCCCCCCGCTAACAGGTACGCGTACTGTTGTAGCCGTTACTTTGATGCTGTTGTCGCCCATGATCTTGTTGGTTTCCAGCACCATTTTCATCTCTTCTTTGGTGTATCCGTTTTCCTGAAACACATCTATATGGGGAATGACGTTTCTGTCTATCTGATAAGGGTATATGTTTACCTCTGTACCGCCTGCGCGCTGTGCATCCATCTCGTCTACCGCTTTTTGCCCGCTGCCCGATACCGACTGGTACGTGCTGACCACCACACGTTTGATCTTGTATTTATCGTGCAGGGGTTTAAGTGCCATTACCATTTGTATGGTAGAGCAGTTGGGGTTGGCGATGATCATATCGTCTTGAGTAAGTACATGGCCATTTACCTCGGGCACTACCAGTTTTTTAGTAGGATCCATACGCCATGCCGACGAGTTGTCTACCACACGGCAGCCTGCTGCTGCAAACTTTGGTGCCAGTTCTTTTGATATAGTACCACCTGCCGAGAAGAGTGCCAGGTCGGGTTGCATACCAATAGCAGTTTCAGCATTTACCACCGTCCACTCTTGCCCTTTGAAGGATACCTTATTACCTACAGAACGCTCTGAAGCTACGGGTATCAACTCTGTTACCGGCAAATTACGTTGCTCTATGATCTGGAGCATGGTGCTACCCACCAGCCCTGTGGCTCCTACTACTGCTACGCGCATATCTTAATTTTTTAAGAGGGGGCAAAGATATAATAAAACGGTCATTGCGAGGAGTGAAGCGACGTGGCAATCTCGTAACAATATGGTTCTTTCAATTTTCTCTGTCCTTTCTTTACTTGTCTAAAGAAAGAACGAAAGAAAAGACACCCAAATCTTATTACCTCCAGATTTTGGAACGCTCTGATATTACAATAGTACTACTGTACATCAGCTATATCACATATTAATAGCAATACCACAGCCCGGCAGTGCCGAAGTCCTAAAGTATATCAATCCTCCTAATAAGCCCATACCAAAACCCTGCATTTTTTTCCCGACCTTTGCTGCCGATGAAAAACCTGCGTTCGCTCAATAAATACATCTGGCGCTACAAGTGGCGTTTGCTGTTGGGTATGGCCTTTGTGTCTGTCTCTAATGTGTTTGCGGTGATACCCCCGGTGGTTATCCGTAATGTGATAGACAGTGTGCAGAGCAACGTTAACGCTTACCACTTGGTAATAGGTACCAATGCCGAGGGTGATATGCGCAGCTATGTGTTCAACCTGGTATTGCGCAGCGGGCTGATACTGTTGGGGCTGGCCATTGCCAGAGGGTTGTTTATGTTCTTTATGCGGCAGACCATCATCGTTATGTCTCGCTTTATAGAGTACGACCTGAAGAACGACATCTATGCCCACTACCAAAAACTATCTACCAACTTTTATAAAACACATTATACGGGCGACCTGATGAACCGCATCTCTGAAGATGTATCCCGCGTGCGTATGTACCTGGGGCCTGCCATCATGTATACTACCAACCTTGTGGTGCTGACCGTTATGTGCCTATGGAACATGATACGCGTGAGCCCTATGCTGACGCTGTACGTTATTATACCACTGCCTATACTGGCAGCAACGATATACTTTGTCAACCGTATTATCTTCCGCAAAAGTGAAAAGATACAATCCCAATTGTCAGACATGACCACCATTGCGCAGGAGTCTTACTCGGGTATCAGGGTGATCAAGTCGTACGTGCAAGAGCGTGCTATGCTGGGTTTCTTTAATAACAAGAGCGAGGAGTATCGTAAAACAGCCATTAACCTGTCTATGACAGAGGCGGTGTTCTTCCCCTCTATGAATCTGTTCATCGGGTTGAGTATGCTGAGTACCGTATTGATAGGTGGTTACTATGCTATTGAAGGGCAGATAACAGCGGGTAATATTGCAGAGTTCATTATATACATCACTATGCTGATGTTCCCCATGATGGCAATAGGCTGGGTAGCATCTATTGTACAACGTGCAGGTGCATCGCAAAAAAGGATAGACGAATTCCTAAATACAGAGCCGGATATAAAAGATGAAGAAAATGCACTGACCACAGCAGTAAAAGGAAAGGTTACGTTTACCAATGTTGGGTTTACTTATAGTCATACAGGCATCAAAGCACTCAACAACTTCAATTTAGATATAGCACCGGGCGAGCGTGTGGCAGTCATCGGTAAAACGGGTTCGGGTAAATCTACACTGGTGCATATGTTGTTGCGCATGTACGATGCTACAGAAGGTGAGGTATTGATAGATGGAACACCGATACAAAAATACAATCAGCACCATTTACGTGCTCAGGTAGCCTACGCTCCGCAAGAGGCATACTTGTTCTCTGATACGATATACAACAACATCAAGTTTGGTAGGTCAGAAGCTACGGAAAGAGATGTGAAAGAGGCAGCACGTATGGCAGACTTCCAGAAAGATATAGACGGACTGAAAGATGGTTACCAAACAGTCATAGGAGAGCGTGGTGTCATGCTATCGGGCGGGCAAAAACAACGCCTGGTACTGGCAAGGGCTATCATTAAAAACAGCCCAATACTCATGCTGGACGAGGCACTGTCTGCCGTAGATACTCAAACAGAGCAAACTATACTCAACAACCTGAAAGAGTACATCAAAGACAAAACCACTATCGTCATCACCCACCGTATCTTCACTACATGGAACTTTGATAAGATCATCATGCTGGACGACGGAGGCATTGCAGAACAAGGCACGCACGAAGAGCTGATGCAACTGAACGGACGTTATGCAAAACTATACCGCCACCAAAACGAGGTAAATACCACAGCATAAGGTTATTATAGGTGTTGAGGGTATTATTTCTTAAATTGGTAGCGACAAATAATTATCCTCATGGTGCGTATAACTCTGGTACTGCTGTTTTCAGTAGTAGTAAATACCGTTTTTGCCGGTAACGTAAATTTCTCCGGTTCTATTACCAATCGCTTAGCCAATACTGTAAAGTTCAGCTACGTTACATACGATAAAAACTGGCTGCAACACAAAAGCCATATGGTAGAAGAAGAGCTGGACAAGAAGGGTAGCTTTTCTGTTTCTATGCCATTGGCAAACGACTATACGCTGATACGCATCACCAACGGAAATGAATCTACAGAGATATATGCCAGCCCCGGCGATAAGCTGAAACTGACTATCGACGGCGAGCATTTTGATGAGACGATCGTATTCAACGGTTCGGGCGCAGACATTGCCAACCTAATGGCTAAATATACTTTAAAGTATGGGTTGCTCTCTAACTACTATAAAGATGTAAGAAAGGCGCAGGAGAAAGAAGCCAACGAGTTTTTATCAGAAATAAAAAACCTGACGCAGGAGCGTATCAACTTTTTAATAGAGAATAGCCCGGGCTTGCCACAGGCTTTTGTTAGAATGTGGAATGCAGATTTTGAATACCGCAAGTACAACGCCATGTTGCACTACCCGCGTATGAACGAGGTGCTGGAGAAAAGAACCTACAAAGTAACACCAGACCCGAAGAACTTTTTTGTAGTGAAGAAAGTGCCTGCAAAGTTTGATGATAAACTATTGTCCATAGCATCTTACAGAGAGTATGTAGAAGACTTTTACGACGCTATGTTGTATGTATCGCCGGGTAAAGATGATAACGAAGATGTATACTTCAGAGATGATAAAATACTAGAGCTGGCGCACATGCACATGCCTCGTGGTAGCGAAGAGTATGTGTTTGCAAACTACATAGATACCAGAATAAAGCACCATCCTTTTAAACGTACAGAGGCCAGTTACGAAAAGTTCAGCAGCAGGTACGAGGGCAGCAACTATGCTAAATACCTGGAAGAGCGTATAGACAACAAAAGGAAACTAATGCCGGGTATGCCTGCTATAGATTTTGTGGTGAAAGACGAAGACGGTAACAAGTACAGCCTTAAAGAACTAAAGGGTAAGGTAATATACCTTGACTTTTGGGCCAGCTGGTGCGGACCGTGTAAAGCACAGTTTCCCCATACAAAAGAGCTGAAAGAACATTTTAGAGGTAAAAATGTTGTGTTTGCCTACATATCGGTAGACGAAGATGAAGAAGACTGGCAGAAAGCAAAAAAGAAATACCACCTTACAGGTTTACACGCTTTGGGCGAAGATGCGTGGAAGTCTAAAGTTGCAGAAGCCTATGGCGTAAACTCTATACCGTCTTACTTTTTAATAGATAAAGAAGGCAAGTTTGTATTGGAAAATACACCACGCCCCAGCCAGAAAGAAAAGCTGATACAAGCCATTGAAGGCATACTTTAGATAGGTCGTATAAAATGGTTATTTAATATTTTGGTAATGTGTATTTAACGATGGCGTTATAAACAATGTGTCCCTTTGATTAGCCGTAATAGGCTATCTAACATATACATATATGGCAAAAAGGGAAGTAGATATTGTAGTGATCTCTGATGTTCACTTAGGTACATACGGCTGTCATGCTAAGGAGTTACTGCAGTATCTGAAAAGTATTAAACCCAAGGCAGTGGTGCTCAACGGAGACATTATAGATGTCTGGCAGTTCAGCAAAAGATACTGGCCTACTACACACATGATGGTGGTGAAACATTTTATGGGCTTACTCGCCAAAAATGTTCCTGTTTATTACATACCGGGCAACCACGATGAGATGTTGAGGAAGTTCAAAGGCTTTCAGCTGGGCAGCTTAAAGATCTCTAACAAACTATCACTAAAGATCAACGGAAAGAGAGTATGGATATTTCATGGTGATGTATTTGATGTGGTGATGCAACACAGTAAATGGCTGGCAAAGCTGGGGGCTGTAGGGTACGACACGCTGATACTCATCAACAGGTTTGTAAACTACATTTCTATGAAGATGGGCAGGGGTAAAATATCACTGTCTAAAAAAGTGAAGAACAGTGTAAAGGGTGCAGTGAAGTTTATTAATAAGTTTGAAGATACTGTTTGTGACATAGCAGCAGAGAATAAATACAAATACGTTATCTGCGGGCATATACACCAGCCCGAAATAAGAACCGTAGTAACCGAAAACGGCACCGTTATTTACATGAACTCCGGCGACTGGATTGAAAACCTGACCGCACTGGAGTATAACAACTCTGAGTGGAGCTTGTATAAATATGCAGACGACGAAAAAGCACAGGCCATCAACATCAATAAAAAAGGAAGAAGTAAAGAAAGCCAGAAAGAGTTGATGGCTAGTTTGCTAAAAGAACTTAATATTGGGCAAAACGAACAGAACGAAATGCCCGGCAGTTTTGAAGCTGCTTAATATTTAATCATTGAAAATTTTATTTGCCATACAAGGTACAGGCAACGGCCATCTTAGCCGTGCCAGAGACGTATACCCCGAACTGTGTAAATACGGAGAGGTAGATGTATTGGTAAGTGGTATACAGGCAGATGTAAAAGTGCCTTTTCCTGTTAAGTATAAGTACTACGGAATGAGCTTTATTTTCGGTAAGCGCGGTGGCGTGTCTATACTGAAAACAGCACAAAAGCTTAAACTATTTAAGCTCATAAAAGATATTCGTAACCTGCCTGTAGAAGATTATGATCTTGTAGTGAATGACTTTGAACCCGTGTCGGCATGGGCATGCAAACTAAAACGTAAGCCTTGTATAGGCCTAAGCCATCAGGCAGCAGTACTCGCCCCTAATGCTCCTAAACCTGAAAAAAGTGATTTGAAAGGTGTGCTGATATTGAAGTACTATGCACCTGTAACGGCAGCCTATGGTTTTCACTTCAGGTCGTTTGGAGAAAACTTATTTACACCCATCATCAGAAAAGAGGTGCGTGATATGACACCTACAGATGAGGGGCATTATACGGTGTACTTACCCGCATACGATGATGAAAAGCTGGTGCAACATTTGTCTGCCTTTTCAAAAGCAGAGTGGCAGGTATTCTCAAAGCATAATAAAGAGCCCTTCAGCTTTAAGAACGTACACATACAGCCAATAGAGAACACCGCATTTATAAAAAGTATGGCCACCAGTACCGGTGTGCTGTGCGGTGCAGGTTTCGAAGGCCCGGCAGAGGCACTATTCTTAGGTAAGAAGTTAATGGTAATACCTATGCAGGCACAATACGAGCAACAGTGCAACGCTGCCGCTGCAGAACAGATGGGTGTACCGGTAATAAAATTCTTAGGGCGTAAGTACTACGGTAAAATAAAGTGGTGGTTGATGAATGATGAACGTGTGAAAGTAGATTTTCCCGACAACACTGCAACGGTAGTGGCGCAACTAATAGCAGAGCACGCGCCAAAATACCAAGTACAACAAAGCCTGACGTAAACTACTTGCCTTTAAACTCTGGTTTACGCTTTTCTAAAAAGGCATTTACACCTTCTGCAAAATCGTGAGAGTTACCGGCTTCAACCTGTACTTTCATTTCCATCTCCACTTGCTCTTCAAGCGTGTTATTGTAAGATTGGTTCAGCAAACGCTTGGTAAGGCCAATACCTTTTGTAGGCATGTTAGCTAGTTTTGCTGCCATCTTTTTACTCTCGGTTTCAAAGCTGTCATCTGCAAAGCTTTTGTAGATCATACCCATGTTCACTGCTTCAGCAGCATCTACTTTGTCTGCCAACATCATTAAAGCAGCAGCACGTTGCATACCAACGTATCGTGGTAAAAAGAACGTACCTGCACTATCAGGTATCAAGCCTATTTTACTAAAAGCCTGAATGAATGACGCACTTTCTGTAGCTACAACTATATCGCAAGCCAAAGCAATGTTTGCACCTGCACCCGCAGCAACGCCGTTAACTGCTGCTACTATCGGTTTTTCTATATTACGCAGGCGGGCAATAATGGGGTTATAATGTTCTGATACAATTTTGGCAAAGTCTACATTATTAGGGTCAGATGCTTCTGCAAGATCTTGCCCTGCACAAAAACCTTTACCTGCACCTGTTACATAAATACAGCGTATGGCGTCATCATTTGCACAGTCGTCAAGATGTGCTTGAAAGGCTAAAGCCATTTCTCTGTTGAAGCTATTGTATTTATCAGGACGGTTAAGTGTGATGTAACCAATGCCGTTATCCTTAGATAATAAAACTGTATCGCTCATGCTGTAAAAATAACACGATTATACGACTAAGCCTGTGCAGTTTTAAAAACTTTGCTTTTAACGTGCTTGCCAATACCTATAATGCTGATCATATTTAAAGGAAACTCCAGCAACACATGCATGAAACTAAGGAATAGCAACCATTGCAGCCCTAGTTTATAGTTGTACATGTATAAGGCAACACTGGTTACCCAAAGTACTATTACCAAAACAAAGCGCCCCTTAGGCACCTTATGCCATTGTATTACTTTGGTTTTAGAAAACCAGTTTAAGTAATGGTAGGTGTATGCAAAAGCAATAAAGCGCATCAACACTATACCTTTAGGAGAATGGAAAATAAATGCATCCCACCCGTCTATTGTTGTGGGCATAGGTATTTTATCTATTGTTTGAAACCAAACCAAATTTACCGCATTGAACAATTTGTAAGCAGACTTACTACTTTCTGTAGGCGGGTAAAAAGCATGTTCGGGAAATATGTAGAACAGCAAAAAGGGCACTGCTATTAAAAACAATACAGACCACAAGCCCACCCTGCTCTTACTTTTTAAAGCACCGTATAACATGAATAGTGCTGTGAAAATATATACATGTATTAATGTCGGAACAAATACAGTTAAAAACAGGTTGATATTATGAGATAATTGAGATGCAAAAAGCAGAATGACGATACTGCCAATTTTGTACAAAGGTGTTTTTACAGTAACAAATATCAAAGCACTCAGCAATGCTATAAGCATCAGGTTGGCATCGAACATTTCCGGGAACTCTATATCCAGACTTTGCCTGAAAATATTAAGCAGCAGCACTATGCCTACAACCAAAAGCCAAACAGCGTCATACTTTCCTTTGGTGAAGTACTGCTTATCATGCAGCCATGATATTTCTGTTAGGTAGTGTAACGGTCCTAATACGGCATATACAAATAGAAACAGCTGAAAAGGTAACATCATAGCTACAATTGCAGCAAATATCATTAAGCCGATATTTAGTAAGTCTATTTTTTCAGTAGCATTAAGTGCCATACATAAATATATCAATATTATTCATGCCCCGGGCGCAAACCGTATTATTGGTGATAGAAACCTATTTATAGGTACTAACAACCTATTGTTAACACAATATTGTCATTTAAAAAAGGGTGATTTTCCCGGTTGACAGTACTGATGTAATGCAATATTTTGTGTAGATGCTTACCTGTTGAACTTTTTGATGTCATGAACTATACCCTATTATATCATCTTCTTCTGCTTTTAAGCATACGTATTCATTTTTCACTTTTAAAATTTTAATTCTATGGACGCATTTATCGGAGAGATAAGAGCATTTCCCTATGGCTATGTACCCGAAGGTTGGTTTTCCTGTAGCGGTCAACTTATTCAGATAGCTGAGTGGTCAACATTATTTTCAATTATAGGTACAACTTATGGTGGCAATGGCAGATCTACTTTTGCTTTACCTGATCTTTCAGACAGTTTACCTAACGGGATGGGTACCATGCCGGGAGGCGAATATTACCCATTGGGTAGAGAAGGAGGTGCACAGACAGTAACATTAACAGTGGCCACCCTGCCAAAACACAGGCATCAGCTGATTGGTGCCAGCATCAAAGGTGTTGTAGGTAAGCTGGTAACTACTCCTATACCTAATACATGCTATTTATCAAATGCCATATTTGAGCCTACTACCGCCCCTGTTGGAGGTAAAGCATATGCGAATGACTATAATACTACAATGAATGCACATTCAATATCGACAGAAGGTCAAAGCGTAGGTCATGAAAATATGATGCCGTTTTCGGTATTCAGGTATTGCATTTGTTGGAATGGCGAGTATCCAAGAAGGTCATAACATTCACTAACAATATTAAACTTATTATAATGGAAAATTTTATAGGAGAAATAAGAGCTTTCTCATTTGGCAAAATACCCAGGGGGTGGGCAGCCTGTACCGGGCAGATATTAAAAATAACCGATTATCCAGCTTTGTTCTCACTTATTGGTACCCAATTTGGTGGTAATGGCAGAGACACTTTTGCATTGCCTAATATGCAAGGTCGTGTTGCTTTTGGAATAGGTACGTCTCACCCTATAATTGGTATGTATGGTGGTACAGAAACGGCAATGGTTACTTATGCAGAAATGGCCGCACATACACACATGGTAAATGCAAAGGAAGACAGTGGTACAGATGCGCTTAACCAGAATAATGATTACCTGGCAAGGTTTAATTTAGATACTGTTACACCGGATGATGCAAATGCATATATGCCATATTTACCTACTGATAATGTTGCATTAAACCCCAATACTGTAGATTTTAAAGGTGGCGGGCAACAACATGAGAATCGTATGCCGTATCAAACAATAAACTATTGTATTGCTCTTGAAGGTTTATACCCATCTAGAAGCTAAATTTTAACCTTAAAAAGATTATTAATAATGGAACCAACATTAGGAGAAATAAGAATATTCGGAGGAAATTATGCACCTCTAAATTGGGCAATGTGTCAGGGGCAATTGCTGGCCATTTCCAATTACGAGGCTTTGTTTTCGTTAATAGGTAATGAATATGGCGGAGACGGCAGAACTAATTTTGCATTACCGGACATGCGCGGCCGTGTAGCGGTTGGCCAGGGGCAATTGCCCGGAGGGCAAAACTATGCTTTAGGAGGCAGAGGCGGTGTAGAAAGAGTACAGCTTACTTTGGACCAGATACCTCACCACCAGCACCATTTTATGGTTAACAAAGGCACTGCTACACAACAAGCGGTTACTGACCACATGTTAGCAGCACCGAATAGCCCTGCGGGAGAAGTAGTATTTTATTTACCGGAAGATCCTGGTGAAGAAAAGATATTGCCTCTAAAAGATGATGCTCTGCATGAAACAGGTGGAGATGTACCTCATGAAAACAGAATGCCTTTTCTTTCTGTTAATTACATTATTTGCCTTAAAGGTTTATACCCGTCGTGGACGTAATAAATGGATAGATAATTATTAAATCGTAAAAAGCGGCAGATTTAACTGTCGCTTTTTTAATATGCAAACGGGTATTTTTCCCGGTTGACGCATCTACATTTTTAGCATAATTTACAGTAGTTGCTTACTCGCCGAAATTTTTGATACCGTTGCTATACCCGACACTATCATCAACTTCTGCAAATAGGCTCAAAAACATTTTTTCACTTTTTAAAACTTATCTTTTATGGAAGGATATGTAGGAGAAATTAGAGCGCTCCCATACAATTTTATACCTGATAACTGGTTGGTATGTGCAGGCCAAGCTTTGGATATTACCCAATACGATGTGTTATATTATGTTATAGGAGATCAGTTTGGTCGTAGTAGCGAAAAAACATTTTGCTTACCTAATCTCTCGTCACGAGTAGCAGTGTCGGCAGGTCAACGGTCGGGATCTGAAAAGTACGTTATGGGGCAGTATGGTGGTAGCAATGCATCGAATTTATATAGTAGTAATCTGCCAGAACACAGGCACCAGGTTGTAGGTGCCAATATCAAAGGTGTATTTGATAAACTGGTAAACACCCCTGTGGCGGATACCTGTTATTTGTCTAATGCCCTGGACAAAACCAACAGCCAGTTAGTACATGCATATGGTAACGAAGCGAACTGTACCATGAGTTTTGATTCCATTTCAACAGAAGGTAAAAGCGTACCTCATGATAACATGATGCCATATACAACTTTTTGCTATTGCATTTGTTGGAGTGGTCTCTTGGCGCCAAGGGCATAATAACTAACATTTAAATTTAATAACAATGGAAACATATCTAGGAGAAATAAAGGTTTTTGCCTTCGATAAAATACCTACAGGCTGGGCACCCTGTAATGGACAAATACTAGCGATAGATGATCATCAGAAACTGTATTCATTAATAGG
Source organism: Bacteroidia bacterium (assembly GCA_030429205.1). Taxonomy (GTDB): domain Bacteria; phylum Bacteroidota; class Bacteroidia; order Chitinophagales; family Chitinophagaceae; genus UBA5543. The sequence goes on along the minus strand of JAUICZ010000001.1, from coordinate 497,585 downwards.
AGATGCCTATGGCGGCAATGGCAGTACAACCTTTGCGCTGCCCAACTTAAACGGGTGTGTAGGTATAGGTGTAGATGCTCTTGAACAGCGTGGCGTTGGTGCACAGGGTGGTTCAGAAACAGTTACACTTACAATGAGTGAAATGCCGGCACATTCACATCTTGTGAATGCATCTGATGAGAACGGAAAGGATTATCTAAATCAAAATAACGATTACCTGGCAACGTTTTATAATAGCAATATCGAACATCAAGTCGCCGCATATTACGCTTTATCAGTGGATGATCTAATTGCATTAAACCCCAAAACCGTAGGTTTTGCAGGAGGTGGGCAACCGCATGAAAACCTTATGCCATATCTGGTTATGAGTTATTGTATCTCAATAGATGGACTTTACCCGACCAGGTCATAATTTATTACTAACCTTTTTAAACAAAAAATCATGGATGGAACAATTGGCGAAATAAAATTATGGGGCGGGCAATATACCCCCAGAAACTGGGCTGCTTGTAATGGACAGCTTATGGCTGTAAGTGAGAGTACTGCAGCTTTGTATTCGTTATTAGGAAACACTTATGGAGGAAGACCTAATATAAGTTTTGCATTGCCCGATCTGCGAGGACGTGTGATAGTAGGTAATGGTGAGTCGAAAAGTAATACAAATTATCAAATTGGCAGTTCCGGAGGGAGGGAAACAGTAGCACTTACTATAGATCAAATGCCTAATCATCAGCATAGTTTTATGGTAAGTAATAAATCGGCTAACTATTTTTCACCCAGTTCTAGTATATTGAGTGCTCCGTCTGATAACGTAGTTTATTATTTGCCTGAAGACCCGGGGGAAGAAAAAATACTACCGCTGCAGGAAGATGTTTTACAAGAGACCGGGGAAGGCTTTCCACATAATAATATGATGTCTTACGTGGTATTGAACTATATCATTTGTACACAAGGCACTTTCCCTAAAGTGAGATCATAAGTATATGTGATGACATATAATCAAAGCAGCAGGTTTAACTGCTGCTTTTTTATTATAAAAAAAGGTGATTTTCCCGGTTGACGCATCTACATTTTTAGCATAATTTACATTAGTTGCTTACCGCCGAACTTTTTTGATGCGACTACTATACCCCCTGCACCATCATCAACTTCTGCACCTAAGCATAAAAAAACATTTTTTCACTTTTAAACTATTATTCTATGGATGGATATATTGGAGAGGTACGCCCTTTTCCGTATGGCTTCGCTCCGAGATGCTGGATGAGGTGTGAGGGGCAGATGTTATCAGTAAGTCAATACTCGGCACTATTTTCAATCATTGGTGTTACTTATGGTGGCAATGGAATTAAAGCATTTGCATTACCCGATTTAAGGTACCGTGTGCCAAATTCTTCCGGTCAAATGATCGGTGGAGGCTCTTACGGTATAGGAGATAAAGGAGGTTCTGAAACGGTACCATTGTTAGATAGAAACCTTCCTCCGCACAAACACCAGGTAATAGGTGCTAATATCAAAAATGCTGCTACGAAGCTGGTTACTACTCCTCAATCAGGCGTTTGCTATTTATCTAACGCATTTTCGCATAGTGGAGGGTTGGGTTTTGCATACGCAAACGAATCTAATTGTACTATGGATAGCGATTCAATATCCGAAGAAGGGCAAAGCCTACCTCATAATAACATGATGCCTTATCTCGTAGTTAGTTACTGCATTTGTATACAAGGCTTATACCCTCATAGATCGTGATAAACTATTACTAACTTTTAAAACTTAACAACAATGGATACATATGTTGGCGAAATAAAAACTTTCGCATTTGACAAAATACCCCTCAACTGGCTTGCTTGTAACGGACAAGTATTAGCCGTGTCAGACTATCCTGATCTTTATTCGCTAATAGGTGCAGCTTACGGAGGTAACGGCAAAACGACATTTGCATTACCTAATTTAAACGGACGTGTTGCAGTAGGGTTTGGTACTTCTAATGATAATAATCTCGGGGCACAGGGTGGCACAGAAACGGTTACACTAACAACAAAAGAAATGGCTGCACATACGCATATAATGAATGCATATAAAGGCTTAGGAACAGATGTACTTAATCAAAATAACGACTATCTGGCAGGATTTAGAGTTGTGGGAAATTTTATAGAGGCATATCTACTTGATGCCAATACAGGGAATGTGCCATTAAATCCCAAAACGGTGAGTTTTACCGGTGGTGGTCAGGCTCACGAAAATCGTATGCCATTTATTACAGTGAGTTATTGCATAGCTGTAAAGGGCTTATACCCCGATAGAGAATTATAGCATTACTAACTTTTTAAAGATAATTATCATGGAAGGAACAACCGGAGAAATAAAACTATGGGCAGGTAACTTTGCCCCTAGGAACTGGGCATTTTGTGACGGGCAAACAATGACCGTTAGCGAGTATCCCGCCTTGTTTTCATTATTAGGAACTAAATATGGGGGCGACGGCGTAACTTGGTTTAAATTACCTGATACGAGAGGTAGAGTTTTAGTAGGGTGCGGAGAGCTGCAAGGCGGAAGTGTTTATCCGCTGGGTATCACGGGTGGTACAGAACATGTTACACTTACAGTAGATCAGATGCCGGCTCATCAGCATAGTGTGATGGTAAATCAATCTACTGCCAATAGCGAGTATCCAACAAACGGTATTTTGGCGGCACCTGTGAGTCAATTTGGGGATATTACATTTTACTTGCCGGAAGATCCAGGCGAAGAAAAAATACTGCCGCTTCAGGAAGATGTTTTAGCTGAATCAGGTTCAGCCGAAGCGCATAATAATATGATGCCGTACCTAACGCTGAGTTCAATCATTTGTTTGAAAGGTACATACCCTAAAAATCAGTAAGGTTAATCAAGATTGTGTGACGAGGTACAATCAAAGCAGCAGGTTTAACTGCTGCTTTTTTATTATATAAAAGGGTGATTTTCCCGGTTGACGTTTCTACAGTTTTAGCATAATTTACACTAGTTGTTTATTTGCCGAAATTTTTGATGCGACTACTATACCCCTGCACCATCATCAACTTCTGCATCTAAGCGCAAAAACATTTTTTCACTTTTAAACTTTTATTTTATGGATGGTTACATAGGAGAGGTAAGAGCTCTCCCTTACGGTTTTGAACCACAAGGCTGGATGTTATGTGCCGGTCAATTTAAGTCTATTATGCAATTTCAGGCATTGTATTCTGTAATAGGTACCTTGTATGGAGGTAACGGTAGTACAACTTTTGCGTTACCTAATTTGTCAGCTAGAGTACCTGTATCAGCAGGTCAAAGACCAGAGACAATTAATGTATATAATCGTGGATATATCGGTGGTCAGTCATCTGTGAGTTTAGATTATGAGCACCTGCCAAAACACAGGCACGAAGTAATAGGTGCTAATATCAAAGGGGTTATTGGTAAACTGGTAAATACCCCGGTGGCGGATACCTGTTATTTGTCTAATGCGTTCGACAAAACCAACAACATGTTATTATATGCATACGGTAATGACGCAAACTGTACTATGAGTTCTGATTCTATTTCACTTGAAGGTAAAAGTGCTCCTCATAATAATATGATGCCCTACCTGGCTTTTGACTATTATATATGCTGGGATGGCCGTTACCCTACAAGATCATAATAAACATTAACACTTAAAGCAAATAACAATGGAAACATATGTAGGAGAAATAAGGGCATTTGCCTTTGGAAAAATACCTAAAGACTGGGCACCCTGTAATGGACAGGTGTTGCAAATAGCAGATAATCAGAAATTGTTTGCACTAATAAATACTAAATTCGGAGGCAATGGTACAACAACTTTTGCATTGCCTAATTTAAACGGACGTGCAGCTATCGGTACAAGTGCAGAGCTTGTAGTTGGAGCAAAAGGGGGGGCAGAAAATGTTACGCTTACAGATGAAGAAATGAGTGCACATACACACATTGTAAACGCATCGAATGAAAACGGTATAGATTTTCTAAACCAAAACAACGATTTTTTGGCTGCGTTTTATAATAACACTCTTTCTATTCAGGTTGAAGCGTATGGTCCTTATTCGAATAGCAATGACTTAATTAAATTAAACCCAAAAACTGTAGGTTTTGCAGGCGGAGATCAACCACATGAAAACCGTATGCCTTATTTGGCGATGAATTATTGTATTGCTACAGACGGCCTTTTCCCGATGAGGTCATAATTTATTACTAACCTTTTTAAACAAAAAAATCATGGAAGGAACATTAGGAGAAGTAAAACTATGGGCAGGTTATTTTATGCCAGAACACTGGGCTGCCTGCGAGGGGCAAATACTGACGATTAATGGTAATGAACCATTATACTCACTGCTGGGAACTACATACGGCGGCAACGGCCGAACTACTTTTGGGCTACCCGATCTGCGCGGGCGGGTAATAGTAGGGCAAGGCAACTCGGACTTTAATACGAGTTATCAGCTTGGTACCACAGGTGGCAAGGAATATGTTGAACTCACTACAGACCAGATGCCTAAACACCAGCATCATTTTATGGTAAGCGATAAACCTGCGTATTATGTCTCTCCTCATAATGCTGTATTGTCAGCACCATCCAACAGCCCTAATGAAGTTGTGTTTTATTTACCGGAAGATCCCGGCGAGGAAAAAATACTGCCATTGCAAGAAGATGTTTTACAAGAGACAGGGGATGACTTGAGGCATACTAATATGATGCCTTATCAGGTAATGACTTATATTATCTGTATGAAAGGAGATTACCCTCAGGAGAAATAGTTACATACAATTTACACGTATAAAAACGACAGGTCATACCTGTCGTTTTTTGTATATAGAAAAGGGTACTTTTCCCGGGTGTCGCATGTGTTTTTTTAGCATAATTTACGCTTGTTGCTTACCGCCGAACTTTTTGATACCACTACTATACCCCTGCACCATCATCAACTTCTGCACCTAAGCACAAAAACATTTTTTCACTTTTTAAATTTTTATTCTATGGAAGGATACGTAGGAGAAATTAGAGCGCTCCCGTACAATTTCAGACCTCAAGGCTGGACGGAATGTATGGGTCAATACTTGCCTATTGAACAGTATCAAGTACTATTTGCAGTTATTGGTCTGCGGTTTGGCGGCAACGGTCGAACTACTTTTGCTTTACCGGATCTTTCATCACGAGTAGCGGTGTCGGCAGGTCAACGACCGGGAGCCGGAAACTACATTGCCGGTGATGAAGGTGGTACCTCAACTGTAAGCTTATATAGCAGTAACCTGCCCAAACACAGGCACGAAGTAATAGGTGCTAATATAAAAGGGGCATTTGCTAAAATGGTAAGTACTCCTGTGGCGGATACTTGTTATATGTCGAACGCTATGTCTAAAACCTATGGTTATATGTATGCCTATGCCAACGAATCAAACTGTGTTATGAGCCCTGATTCAATTTCGGTAGAAGGTAAAAGCCTACCGCATAATAACATGATGCCGTATATGGCTTTTCGCTATTGCATTTGTTGGAATGGCTATTTCGCGCAAAGGTCTTAAAAAATAACATTTAAAATTTAATAAAAATGGAAACGTATATAGGAGAAATAAAGGTTTTCGCATTTAATAGCATCCCTACAGGTTGGTTAGCTTGTAGCGGGCAAGAGTTGGCGATAGCAGATTACCAGAAGTTGTATTCATTATTAGGCGATACTTTTGGAGGTAATGGCAGTACAACATTTGCATTGCCTGATTTAAACGGATGTGTTGCTGTTGGTATGGGAGGGAGCCTGAATCTAAATGTCGGTGCACAAGGTGGTTCAGAATCTGTCACACTAACAAAGGATGAAATGGCTGCACATATGCATCATGTGAATGCAACAGATGAAGATGGTATGGATTATCTAAATCAAAATAACGATTACCTGGCAACGTTTTATCAACCCGAGACAAGTACCACCGGTTTCAAGATAACAGCGTATAATCCTTATTCTACAAGTAGTAATTTGATTGCATTAAATCCCAGAACTATAGGTAACACAGGTGCTGTTGATGTCCAGGCTCATGAAAATCGTATGCCATATTTGGCAATGAGTTATTGTATTGCTGCAGATGGTGAATACCCACAGAAAGAAATATAATCAAAATTAATCTCTAAAAAAATAACATTATGCATGGAGCAATGGAAGGAATAATAGGCGAAATAAAATTGTGGGCAGGCTTCTATATACCAGAAAATTGGGCTGCTTGTAATGGACAAGTTTTAGCTGTAAGTAATGAAAATACAGCACTGTTTTCACTATTAGGAAATATGTATGGCGGCGATGGCCGAACTACTTTTGGGCTACCCGATTTGCGCGGGCGGGTAATAGTAGGTAGTGGTCAGTCAAAAAACAATACAAATTACCCGTTTGGCAGTACCGGCGGTTTAGAAAACGTATCGCTTACAATTAATGAGATGCCTAGTCATCAGCATAGTTTTATGGTAAGTAACAAAATGGCTATTGATCCTTCGCCCCAATACAATGTGCTGGCAGTACCTGATTATGCATCTGACGACGTGGTTTTTTATTTACCTGAAGATCCGGATGAAGAGAAAATATTACCACTACAGGAAGATGTTTTAACTGAGACCGGGTCGGGCTCTCCGCATAGTAATATGATGCCTTACGTGGTATTGGAATATATTATTTGTATGCAGGGTACATATCCTAAAAGACAGTAAGGTTAATCAAGATCGTGTGACGAGGTACAATCAAAGCGACAGTTTATGACTGTCGCTTTATTATATAAAAAGGGGTGTTTTTCCCGGTTGACGAGCCTGTTGTTTTATTATAATTTGCGGTTGCTGCTTATCGTCGAATTTTTTGATACCACTATTATAACCTGATACTATCATCAACTTTTGCACCTAGGCATACATCATTTTTCACTTTTTAAACTTTTATTCTATGGATCAATATGCAGGAGAGATAAGAGTATTTCCCTACAAGTTTATACCGGAAGGCTGGAAGCAATGTTGGGGTCAATACTTGCCTATTGAACAGTATCAAGTACTATTTGCAGTTATTGGCACTGCTTACGGTGGTGATGGTCATACAACCTTTAAGTTACCCAATATGCTAGGTAGAGTGCCGGTAGGTACAGGTCAAAGAATAGGCGGCTCTAATTATAATTTGGGAAATTATGGTGGATATTCACAAATAATATTATCTGAAGATTCTTTGCCTGAGCATAAACACCAGATTGTTGGTGCTAATATAAAAAATGCCGCATCCAAACTGGTTACTACTCCTTTGTCAGATACTTGTTATTTGTCTAATGCTGTAGTCAAAATACCCGCTCTTCCCAGGCCGAGTATTATGCCCGCTTATGCTAATTCATATAACTGTACTATGAATAAGGGTTCTATTTCAATTGAGGGAGGAGGCCAAGCTCATGACAATATGATGCCTTACATGGAATTTGTTTATTGTATTTGTGTAGATGGAGATTATCCACCAAGACCTTAAAAATTAAAACTTAATAAACTATGGAATATTATATAGGAGAAATCAGGCCATTTGCATATCATAATTTGGTGCCTCAAAACTGGGCAGCCTGTAACGGACAAATACTGTCTATTGCTGACTATCCACAACTGTATTCACTAATAGGTACCAGTTATGGTGGTAATGGCACTACAACATTTGCCCTGCCGAATTTAAACGGACGTACTATAACATGTATTACAGAGACTTTTGAAGTTGGTAAGACTGGTGGTTCAGAAACAGTTACGCTTACTACCAATGAAATGCCACAACATACACATTTGGTAAATGCCGCCAATTACCCTGCTCATGACTTTCTTAATCAGAATAATGATTACCCGGCAGAATTTGCGGATGATATAACAGCATACACTGCAGATAGTGCAAATATTGCGTTGAACCCTAAAACGATAAGCTTTACAGGTGGCGGGCAAGCTCATGAAAATCGTATGCCTTTTATGGTAATGAATTTTTACATAGCTACTAAAGGAATATACCCCGAGAAATCATAAATTATTTTAACTCTTTAAACAAAAGATTATGAATGGAACATTAGGAGAAATAAAGCTTTTTGCTGGTGTTTATGCGCCTGAGAACTGGTCATATTGCCGGGGACAAATACTTGCTATAAATAATGATACTGCGGCATTGTATTCGTTATTAGGAAACACTTATGGAGGTGATGGACGGAATACTTTTGGATTACCCGATTTGCGTGGGCGAGTAATAGTCGGTAGCGGTCAGCTGGAAGGAGGTATGGATTATCACCTGAGCAGCACAGGGGGACAGGAAACAGTCAGTCTTACTACTATCGAAATGCCTAATCATCAACATAGCTTTATGGTAAGTAATCAAAATGGAGATGAATTTTCTCCGGAGGCCAATACGTTAGCATCTCCTGTTATGACGTCAGGGAGCTATGATGTATTTTATTACTTACCCGAGGACCCTACAGAAGAAAAAATACTACCGTTGGATGATGGTGTATTACAAAATACAGGAGAGGGCAGCCCACATAATAATATGATGCCTTATTTTGCAATGAACTATATTATTTGCACAAAAGGACTTTATCCCCAAAGGCAATAAGGGCTTAAAAGTAGACATAAACTTATGAATATAAGCATTGTTACCAGTGGCAGACTTTGCCTGCCTCTGGTACATTTTTTAAAACAAAACCGTGTAAACGTATCTGTATTTTGCGACGAGGGTGCTATGATAAAAGACCCTTCTGCCGGTGAAATGTTACAGCAGTTTTGTACAGGCCTACAAGTTCCTTTGTATCAGGCAAAACATGCGGATGTATACAATTGGTTGGCGCAAACAAAACCTAATGCTACTTTCTTGTTAGGTTATGGTCATTTAGTAGACGTCAAGAAATTAGACGCATCAATATTAAAGCATACTTATAATATACATTTTGGAGCTTTACCGCAGTATAAAGGCGCAAACCCTGTGTTTTGGCAATTGAAGAATGGGGAAGATAAGCTTACTGTTACAGTACATAACATCAATAATAAGTTTGACGATGGTCCGCAAGTATGGACGAAAAGTATAAAGAGAGAAAAGCACTTTAATTTTGGTACTGCAAACGATGTTCTATCACAGGTAACAGTAGAAGGGGTTATATCTATACTGAATCAAATAGCAACAGGTCAAAAAATAAAAGTGTTGTCCGCAAATGGAAAAGCTAAGTACTATAATAAGCCGGGGCTTAAGGAAGTATTGATCAGTTGGGAAAAAATGAGTGCTCAGGAAATTGTTGATTTAATACAAGCTTGTAACCCATGGAATAAAGGAGCGATAACATACTATAATAATCAACCGGTAAAAATTCTGGATGCTGAAATAATAAACAGTGATGTTAAGCAAAACGATCAACAGCCGGGGGTAATAAATAATACAAACGGGAAATTGGAAGTGTGTACTGCTGATAATAAAACATTACAGATCAACATGCTGAATATTAACGACAACTTCATTCCGGGAAGGGATGCTGTATTTTACATGTTCAAAGAAAAAACAAAATTTACCAACTAGCCTTTAACAAAAACAATTTTACATGGAAACTATGCCAGATACTACACAGAAAATCTCGAACTTTATAAACGAAATCGGAATCTCATGTACACCCGGAGTAATCTCTGAGGATACCTTTTTGCCGGGAATCAAAATTGAAAAGGGTAAACTGCTTTATGATGAGCAAAAAATGTTGAGCCCCGGTGACTTGTTACACGAAGCGGGGCATTTAGCTGTATTAAAACCCGAGGACAGAAGTAAGGTGAATGGCGGCGATATTTCCGGAGATCTTGATGATGGTGGTGCTGAGATGGCCGCAATAGCATGGAGTTGGGCAGCATTAAAACATCTGGACATTAAACCTGAAATTGTTTTTCATCAGCAAGGGTACAAGGGTGGTGCAGATAGTATTATAATGAACTTTAGCAATAAAAATTACTTCGGTGCATGCTTGTTACAATGGTTGGGTATGACAATAGAGAGGAAAACAGATCCCGAAATGATTGGAGACTTATACCCTGCAATGATCAAGTGGTTACGCAGTGCATAAATGAAACCTGTCAACACAAATAGGTTGTTTCTTATAGTTTTCACAATTTATGTTATGTCATTAACCTTTATAATGTCAGAATTATATCTTCATACCTGATATAATTAAATGCCATGCTAGTAAAATTGTTTGGTAGTGCAGTATATGGCGTAGACGCACTGACCATCACCATAGAAGTAGATACACCCGGAGGTAAGCCAGATTATGTGATTGTTGGTTTACCTGATAGTGCTGTAAAAGAAAGTATAGAGCGTATTATATCAGCGCTTAAAAATAACGGCCTTGACAAACCACGCACACGTATTGTGGTAAATATGGCTCCTGCAGATATAAAAAAAGCAGGTGCTGCTTATGATCTTCCCTTAGCTATGGGCTGGCTGGCAGCAACAGGGCAAATACCTCAAGAAGAGTTGGGTAAGTATGTTATGATGGGCGAGTTGTCCTTAGATGGCTCGCTACAACCCATAAAAGGAGCATTGCCTATGGCAATACAAGCAAGGGCTGAGAAGTTTAAAGGCTTGATACTTCCAAAGCAAAATGCAAGAGAGGCAGCATTGGTCAATAACTTAGAAGTATATGGAGTAGAAAATATTAAAGAGGTAGTAGACTTCTTTCAGAAAAAAGGTGAATTAAAACCTTTGACTGTTAATACCAGAGAAGAGTTTTACGATGCACAAAACGATTTTGAGTTTGACTTTAGCGATGTTAAAGGGCAAGAGAATGTAAAACGTGCTTTAGAAATAGCTGCTGCGGGTGGGCATAATGCTATACTTATCGGTCCGCCGGGTGCAGGTAAAACAATGCTGGCTAAAAGATTACCAACAATACTTCCTCCGCTAACATTACAAGAGGCGCTAGAAACTACAAAAGTTCATTCAGTTGCAGGAAAGTTGCCCAGTAATACATCATTAGTTCCACGCAGGCCATTTCGCTCTCCACACCATACTATAAGTGATGTTGCTTTAGTAGGTGGAGGAGGTATGCCACAACCCGGTGAAATATCTTTAGCGCATAATGGTGTACTATTTTTAGATGAGTTACCAGAGTTTAAGAGAACCGTATTGGAAGTAATGCGCCAGCCAATGGAGGAGCGCAGGGTTTCTATTTCACGTGCTAAGGTGAGTATTGATTTTCCTGCCAGCTTTATGTTGATAGCCAGTATGAATCCCTGCCCTTGCGGGTACTTTAATCATCCTGAGAAAGAGTGTACCTGCTCTCCGCAAATGGTACAACGTTATTTGAATAAAGTGTCAGGGCCATTGCTAGATAGGATAGATCTGCATGTAGAAGTGACGCCTGTTTCATTCAATGAGCTTTCTTCAGAAAGAACATCAGAGCATAGTGATACTGTTAGAGACCGTGTAATGAAAGCAAGAGAGGTGCAAGAAAAACGCTTCGGAGAGAATGAAGGCATATACAGCAATGCACAGATGAGCAGTAAACTGCTGAAAGAGATATGTGCTATCAATAATATTGGACAGACATTGCTGAAAACAGCTATGGATAAGCTGAACCTTTCTGCTCGTGCCTACGACAGGATACTAAAAGTAGCACGTACTATTGCTGACTTAGATGAAAGTCAAGCCATAAAACCTGAACATCTGGCAGAAGCCATCCAATATCGTAGCTTGGATAGAGAAGGTTGGGGAGGCTAAATGATTAGGAGTGTGATATTCTCCTTGTGGATCTATTGAAAAATATCCAAAAAGCAGAAAGAGAGAACTCTACTAAATTGCATGATTACAAAAGTTCCTACATAAAGCTTTTAAAAGATATCAAGAGAGGTAGTTAAACTTTTGATTTCAGAACCATATACCCCTTAATTGATATTCAATTTGACTTATAAGCCTATTACTTTCAGTACTACAACAAGGTTAATTTATAGCACTTCCTACTTCTAATGTCAAGGGTATTTTTCCCGGATTTATATGACGTTTTTCACGTATGTAATATTGGTTTATGTGAATAGTTTTGAATAAAACATATATATCATGAAAACAAATATCTCATTTTCAACATTAAGTACATTATGTAAATGTATAAAGTCATCTCTTGTAGGGTATGGTAGGGTAATACAAATTAGAAGTACCCTAAAAAAGAATTTTTTCAAATGTTCCTCTATGTATTTCGAAATACAGTACGGTTAGACATAACTGAATTCATTCGAATAGATCCAGTTAATATTTATTGTTAAGAATTTAAGACTATACCTAACAGCCGGTAGTATTTGTAGCACATGCATTAAACTGTAGGTCATCATTTAAGCTACTGCTGAATATTTCAATTACATATTACAATAGTTGTTTGTAGCACAACCTGCCAACAAGCAAAAGCCTGATCTCCAACTGAATAGATTTCTCATAAATCAGTAGCTACATACATGCTGCTGTTTTGGGAAGCATAAGCGTCACAGCCCCTATAGACCTGTTTATAGCGAGACGCCATGAAAACATCTTATATAGCATTTCCCATTGTGCCGGACGCAATGGAGAAACGTGAGAAATCACTTTTGTATAGTCTTTATACTTGTATCCAGGAAAACGGACATGAGTCCCACTTCGGTGTTCAAGAGCTTGCAGATATAGCAAGATTGAGCCGTGTACAGCTTAACCGAAAACTATCTCAATTATTGGGTTGTTCTGCAAATGATCTGATAATGAGGTATCGGTTTTATGTAGCAAAACAGTTACTGTGTGAAAGTGACATGTCTGTAAAGGAAATAGCAGCAAAATGTGGCTTCAGGCGTCATAGTGCTTTTTGTCGCAGTTTTGCTAAAGAGTTTAGGTGCAGCCCTTCTCATTATAGAAGTACTTACCAAACAGATTATAGTAACAAACCTTTGAATTGGAAGATTCCGCTAGATAAAGAAGATATAAACTTATTACTGAAATTGGCGTCTGAAAAAACATGGTTACATAACCTTCTGAGTATAGTATTATCAGATATAAGCGATAAGCAGTATTGTATAGACCAATTGACTTTGGAAGTTGGTGTAAGTGTAGCGACACTTACCCGTAAGACAAAAGAACTGTTCGAGGTTACTCCACAGAGGTTTATAAGGGATATAAGGATACAGTATGCTTGTGAGTTACTTTCTGAGAATACCGGAACTATAGCTGAAATAGCATATAAGGCGGGTTTTTTTGATCCGGCACATTTTTGCAGATGCTTTAAAACAACTTTAGGGTACTGCCCTTCTGATTACAGACCTTTTACAACAATAGGGTCTATTGCCGAGTTGAGAAATACGTTAATGAATCAAAATGGTAAGTAATTGCATGTTTTGTACAAAAACATACATATATATCCATGATACTTTTGAAGGAGTAATAAACAAGTAGTTTTTAGTTGTCGCCTGAACCAACCATGTTCATAAACACCGAAACAAAACCGCTTAAGTATAAACACCAGAAAAAACAATAATAGTATGGGATCACTACTAGCCACTTTTTCAACCATGTCCGTCTCCATTGGTATTGTAATGCAAAACGCTACAACAAATCAGCATAACGGCCAAAATCTATCTACAGCTTCTTTGGCAAAATGTTGTCAGCTCATTATCACGCTGGGTGCTCAAGGTGCATAGTTATAAAAAGTGTATAAACTAAGGTTGATGATTTTTGATTATCAATACCGAACATTAATAGTAAGTAATCTAAAAAATAATCGAATATGTCAGATACAGGACTTACATACGTAGATACAACCGTTACACCTGAAGTTATTACTACAGAAGGTGCAGGTAAAGCATATCAGTCTGTAGCCCAGTCTACAGCAATAGCTATACAGGATGCAACAGACAACTTGCGAAACATTAACACAATTAGTGCAACCGTCTTAGGTGTTGCAATGGCAAAAGCTCTGGAAGATCCTGCTTTAGCAGAACAATATCAGCCGGTAATTACCATGGCTGAAAGTATGGTTAGCAGTGCAGCCAGCAATTTTTTGACAATAGGTCAAAATTCTGCAAAGGTGCTGGAAGGGTATCCTTCTGGCGCATAACTGCAAATTAATGGTGTGTAAGGAGCATCCTTGCGCTACTGAACTACCTAATGAAAACAGATACTTAACATAAACAATTAATACCATGGCCGACAACATCGTTTTTTCATCAGTTGCTGATCTTCAGAAATTGATCAGGGGTTCATCAAATTCACAATCAACAGCAATGCTTAATAGCGTTATGGCAGATACAATAGGTATGACTATGTATAATGCCGTATCTACACAGCATAATGCTCAGATATTGAACTCTGCAGCAACAACGTCAACTTGTGCTAAAATACTTTCTGTCATTGGTATGAAACCGGATACTAGTACTACTCCGGATAAAGATCCTGATTCAGATAATAATACATCAGGGGATGATAGCAATAGTTCGCAAGCTAGCGCTAGCACGCAGAGCTCAGGTAGTACGAGTACAGATAGTGAAACGCAGTCTGGAACTCAAAGCGAAACGAATTCTCAATCGTCATTAGGCTCTTCCGGTCAATCCGAAAATACAGATAGTACACAAACTGGAAATAGTTAAGAAGCTCAGGTTGATAGTTCTTAGAAACGCTAAGTTATTAAAGCTACAAACTAGAAAATAATGGCAGATACAACAGCTGTAAACGATCAGGTAACAGATTCTATAACGGAAGTAAATACAGAAACGATTGGTAACTCACCAGCATTAGCAATGGGTAATCTGTATCAATCCGTTTCTCAGGCTTTAGGTTTAGCAGCCTATAATGCAACAGAAGCCCAGCAGCAAGGAAATATTTTAGGGCAAGCCGTTACTTCAAAAGGCGTTCAGTTGATTCTTGAAATTTCTGCTTAGCTAACAACAACCCAAAACATTTAAACATCATGAAATCTACACAACATATAAATATCAGGATCAATAGCCCCCCTCTTATTTTAAAGCATGTTCATATTCTATAGCATCTTAAAATAATAGATGCATTTTGACAGTTTTTGAAAACAGTAATATTTAAAATTAAATAAACAACCATGGCAGAAACAACAGCTGTAAATGATCAGGTTACAGATTCAATATCTCAGGTAAATACTGAGGTTTTAGGAGATGCTCCTGCAATTGCGATGGGTAACTTATTGGTTACAACCGGACAAGCCTTGAGTCTTGCAGCTTTAAATGCTACCAATGCTCAGCAGCAAAATAATATGACAGCGCAGGCAACAACTGCAATGGGCATAGCCACACTGTATTCAATTAATACAGCTACTACTGGAGTGAGTACTTCAGATCTTTTGAAATTACTTGCTAAAAAGTAGCTGCAAATACTATTCATAACACACTAATTTTTATAACCATTAAAAACTAAATCATGGCAGACAATACCGCAGTAAACAGTCAGATTACAGATTCAGTAACGCAAGTCAACACCAAAGTTTTGGGAGATGCTCCTGCAATAGCAATGGGTAACCTTTTTCAGGCTACATCACAAGCTTTAGGTTTGGCAGCACTAAATGCTACTAATGCGCAACAGCAAAGTAACATGACTGCTCAAGCTACCACAACAATGGGTGCTACTACATTGTACTCAATTGATACAGCAACCGATGCAGTAGGAGCTTCAGATATCCTTGACCAAATCAACAAAAAGTAAGAGATCATTAGCAGGGCAAGATCTAATATGCCTAGCTTATTGCTCTACAAATAGCACGATTTTCTAATCAATTTTATAACCATTAAAACTAATAATCATGGCAGAAAACACAGCAGTAAATAGTCAGATTACAGATTCAGTAACACAGGCTAACACCAAAGTTTTGGGAGATGCTCCTGCAATAGCAATGGGTAACCTTTTTCAGGCTACATCACAAGCTTTAGGTTTGGCAGCACTTAACGCTACTAATGCCCAGCAGCAGAGCAACATGACAGCACAGGCATCAACTACAATGGGAGTAACAACTCTTTATTCAATTGATACCGCTACAGATGCAGTAGGTACTGCAGACATACTGAAGCAGTTAAACAAATAAGTGCAATGAGATCTCAAGGGGATATGTTTAATATCCTCTTGAGATAGATTGTATAAAAATCATCTTTTTAAAAATTAAATAATCATGGCAGCAAATACAGCAGTAAATAGTCAAATTACAGATTCAGTAACACAGGCTAACACCAAAGTTTTGGGAGATGCTCCTGCAATAGCAATGGGTAACCTTTTTCAGGCTACATCACAAGCTTTAGGTTTGGCAGCACTTAACGCTACTAATGCCCAGCAGCAGAGCAACATGACAGCACAGGCATCAACTACAATGGGAGTAACAACTCTTTATTCAATTGATACCGCTACAGATGCAGTAGGCACTGCAGACATCCTGGATCAATTAAAGAAATAGTATGTCAGCCGGGTAGGGTATTAATAGCGACAAAGGCTGTTTCTAATATTTAGAGCAGAGACCCGGTAAGCATTCTTTTGTTATAATTTAAAAACAATAACAATGGCAAAAACAACGGCTAGAAGAACCGTAAGACGACCTGTAAAAAAAGAAGCTGTAAAAAAAGAAGAAACAGCTCTGAATGATGAAGTTACAGATAGCGTGGTTCAGGCAGATACAGAAACGTCCGGGCTTGCGCCGTCAAATGCAACCGGAAACTATTATCAGGGTAATGCTCTTGCTTTAGGGCTGGCGGCGCTAAATGCCACAGATGCTCAACAGCAGAATATTGTGAATACACAGGCCTCTACACCTGTGGGGATTACCACTTTGTATTCAATTAATACTGCTACAGGTACCGATGGCAGCTCCCACATTTTTGATTTGGCACCAAAGCACAAATTGAAAAGAAGAGCCAAGGTGAAACTTAAAAGAAGACGTTTCTAGAGTTTTACCACGCGTAACAAAACTATATTATTTAACAAGTTTAAAAATTAATCATTATGGCAGAACCAACGGCAGTAAATGATCAAATAACGGACTCCGTTACCCAGGCGAACACTGAAGTTTTGGGAGTTGCACCTGCAAATGCAATGGGCAACTTATATCAGTCCTTTTCGCAAGCCTTGGGCCTTGCAGCACTTAACTCATCTAATGCTCAACAACAGAGCAGCATGAGTGCACAAGCAACTACAACTATGGGAGTTACTACTTTATACGCCATAGATGCAGCTGCTGATGCTGTAGGTACAGCTGATATACTTGGCGTGCTTAACGATGCACAGGTTAAAAAAGATTCAGCAGTTTATCCAAGTGGGCCGGTATATCCAGCACAAAATCCATAAGGGAACTAGTTGCAAAAAACAACTGATTACCATGAGGGCATGTATATAAGCACCTGGCTAATGCCAGGTGCAATCCTCTTTCCTCAAATAGAGCATAACGCCTATAGAAGAGCTATCACTAAAGATTACTATTTACTATAAAATTTCATTTATGGCAGTAAGAAGACGACAACCTAAGAAAATAAGTACCAGCCCACCGGCAGCAACTGCTACTACTGAAGTGAGTGAAACAACTCAGGCTAGTCAGATGCGTAAAGATTTGCTGGATGAAATTAAGGAATTGAAAAAACAAGTATTGCTGGTACAAATACAATCAATGAAAGTAATGCAGCAATCTGTTCATTCTATATTCAAAACACAAACAGACAAAACAACAGCACAGGTTGCTCAACAAAATACCACATTGCAAAAGCAGTTTGAGGAAGATACAGCTACTATTAAGGCCGCTGAAGCGGATAATGCAAAGAAAACCGAAGATGAAGTTAAAGCAGGAGATAAGCAAATAGAAAAGTTTAATGACATTGTGTTGAATGCCATGCATAATGCACAACAATCTGTTGACAGTGCGATGGAAGCAGCACAGAAAATAATGGGTGATGCTGAAAATATATTAAAAGGATCCTAAGTATTTTTTGAATGTATAGTCAGCAGGCTAACCTATGATATTTCGAATATCATTTAATTAAAGCTGAGAAATTAAATACAAGCGAAACCATAAAAACAACATTAATTAACATTTAAATTTTTACAACCATGAATATTGTTACTTGGAATATGCAAGGCTCAAACGCCACTACAGAAAACAAATGGAATACCGGAGTGATGAATATGCTAACCAGTATTAGTCCTACTCCTATAATGTGTTTGCAAGAATGTGGTGCGGTTCCACTTAGCGCTATACTAGTTCATACTGCATATTTCCATCTTGGTAATGGAGTGGTAGATCAGGTTGATATATACTCATGGGGTGGAACAAGTACACGCCCTGCATATTACATCTTCTTCCATAACTGGGATAATAATGGAAATAGAGTAAATACTGCGATTGTATCAAACGCATTACCTGCAAACTTTACGACAGATGTTATATTAATGTCACCTTCCTCCGGACCTACTTGGAGACCTGCATTAGGTGTGAAGCTTCAAGACTCATGGGTATTTTCCTTCCATGCAATTTCGCCAGGTGGAGCGGATGGCCCTGCATTGATTACGGATGTATCTCAATTTTGCAACCCAACCCCATGGTATATTGGTGCAGATTGGAACAATCAGCCAGATGGACTTGTTGTTCCTGTAGGGAGTGTAATTTGTCCACCAAACGCTGATACATATTCAGTAACAATGCCTGTTGCTAAGTATGACTATTTCGTTCGTAATGGTGCAACAGCAGTGACGGGTACCGTTATAGATACTATTCTTATGAGCGACCACATCCCGGTTGGTTTTGCTTTCTAAAACCAGGATAATCGAAGCAAAATTATTTGATCTGGAAATGTCATCTGTAGGCTATTTGAGTAAAGTAGTGTTTGACGATTATAGTTCGTGCACTCAAGATAAATATTCACAGAATATCAAAATGACAAAGAGTACCGAGAGTTGGTTTCGCTGGAGCATCTGGCAGAAGCTATACAATACAGAAGTTTGGATAGAGAGGGCTGGGGTGGATGACTATTTGGCAGGTACCCTGTACGTTACTCTTATTTGAGTATCGCTAAGCTTCTCAATGACATTATGGTCTCTGGTTGTGATCACCAATTCTCCGGGTTCTACGCCTAAGCTGGCACACAATTCTCTATCGGTTAGTGTATAGTCCATGTTGTAATCCTCACGTGGTTGACCGGAAGCATCTACAAAGTAATTAGCTTGTGTAGGGTCAGATATCGTCAAGTCGTTGATGTTGAAACTCATGACAAAATCTCTACTGCCATCAAACTCAGGAAGCAACTCAAAACTTACATTAATAGTTCCCTCACCAGAGCCTGATAAAGAGGACAACATGCAAATGCCTTTACCGTCGCAAGATGTTTGTTTTTCATTAGGCTTGCCAAACCTGACGTTTGCAGAACCAACTCCCCTAGCAATAATATTTGAGGTAAAGAAAATCGATATGCCGGCAAGTAAGGCAATTGAAAGTAAAGTCTTTCTCATAGTTTTTATAGTTCCCTTATGACGTGTTATCTGATCAACGTCAGATTTATTAAAACAAAGTACAATTTATTTTTAAATTTATACGATAGGTTTGAACCACACCCCTTAATGAGAGAGTCTCTAAAAATACTACTGGTATTATCGGCTTTGCTATGCAATATCTCAGTGCATGCACAAGGTGTTGATAATGAGCTGGATTCTTTAAAGCAAGTACTTTCTGAAAGTGAAAATACTAAGGAAAAAGAAAGAGCTATACTAAGGTTGTGTCGCCTTACAGGGCTAGATAGTAAACCTCAAAAAAAGTATTACTTCGTCTATAAAGAAGCATCAAAACACTATACTAATAAAGCACAGTACGATAGTGCGATATTGTACTACAACAAGTTACTATCCTTAAACTTGGGCAGAGATACAGTTATACAAACATTGGGTAACTCAGGTACGGTATTTCAGAAAATGGGTGATTATGCGCATGCGTTGGATAACTTCCAAAAAGCATATAGTATGTTATACGAAGATATGTCTTCGGAAACGGCTGCCACGTATGAAGACAGTCTTACCCTGATGGGCTTGAAGTATGAGATAGCGAATATCTACAAGTCAGTACCTGATTATGAAAGAGCATTAGAGAGTTATAAAGAAGTAAAAGAGCTCAATAAATACGTGCAATACAGCTGGTTTGATGTATGGGCCTACATGGGTATTGGAGACTGCTATCTGGAACAACAAAAGTATGAAGAAGCAATAAGTGCATACAAGCTTGCAGAACAACCAATGTTAGAAGATCCTACTTTATTGCAAGGCACTCAAATAGAGTATCTCTCACAAGTGCAGGATAGAACTGCAGATGCGTACTTCCAATTCAAACAGATAGACTCTGCTTATAAATATGCTTACAGCTCGTTGCAAATAGCAGAAGGTAGGAATAGTGGAGTAAGGTTGCCGAGACAGCTGCCTACTACTTACACGACTATCGGCAAAGTATATAGAGCACAGGGTAAGTATAACATTGCTATTAAATATTTAAAACTGGCAGCAGACCTCAGTCATAAAGCAGGAGCAGAAGATGTAGAAAGTAATGCATGGCTTGAGTTGAGTAATACCTATAAAAAAATACACAACGAAGCGGCGGCTTTAGTAGCGTATAAAAACCACATTACTTTAAGGGATAGTATTTATAGTCGTGCTAATATACAGAAGCTAACACGTGTGGATATGCAGGGCTATTTTGATAGACAAAGGTTTACAGATAGTATAGAAAGAGCTAAAGAAAAAGAGATATCGAGCTTTGAGTTGCAGCGCCAGCGTACACTTACTTACAGTGGTTTGGGTGGTGTATTACTCTTGCTCCTACTGTCTTTTATTATTTTTAGAAACTATAAGCGTGAGAAGAAGGCCAAGATGATCATCAGCGAAGCCAGAGATGCTATTAATGAAGAAAAGCAGGTTTCTGAAAGACTGTTACTAAACATTTTACCTGAAGAGGTAGCAAGTGAACTTAAAGAAAAAGGGAATGTTGAGGCACAACAGTTTGATGATGTTACTGTATTATTCACCGACTTTTTAGGCTTTACTTTGGTGGGTGAGCAACTAACACCTAAAGAGCTGGTAGCAGAACTACATACTTGTTTCAAAGCTTTTGATGAGATCATTGATAAGTATGATATAGAGAAGATTAAAACGGTGGGCGATGCCTACCTTGCTGTGTCTGGCTTACCGCAGCCAAACCCAAATCATGCTGCAGATGTAATAAATGCGGCATTAGACATCGCAGCATTTTTAGAGCATAGAAAAAAAGAAAAAGGAGACCTTGCTTTTATGGCACGTATTGGTGTTAACTCTGGGAGTGTTGTGGCAGGTATAGTGGGTGTTAAAAAGTTTGCTTATGATATATGGGGCGATACGGTAAACATTGCAGCACGTATGGAACAAAACGGTGTGCCTGGCAAGGTGAATATATCAGAGTATACTTACGAGTTGGTAAAGGATAAATTCAATTGCATTTACAGAGGCGAGCTAGAAGCCAAGAACAAGGGTAAGATGAAGATGTATTTTGCAGAGCGCTAGCAGTACTACTGCTTCTGTACCTTAAGTTGTTCCAATTCTTCATCTGTAAATATTCTAGATCGAATAATGAAACGGTAGCCATAAGGTATTTCTAAAGAAAAGCTGGATCCCCTGCCCTTTGTTACATCTAGTGTTAGCTGTGTATGCTCCCAGTATTTGTATTGCTCTTTACCCATCCAAAATTCGCAGCCGTTTACATTGCCTAGTAAAACATCGCTTTCGCCCACTTTAAAGTCTCCTTTCTCAAAACACATTGGTTGAGACCCATCACAACACCCACCACTTTGGTGAAACATGAGTTCTCCGTTCTTAGATCTTATTGTATCTATTAATGCTTTAGCTTCTTCTGTTATCAGTATTTTTTCTACCATGCTCATTGAATATTAAAAAATAAAAGAGGCTGCATACGCAGCCCCTTTAAACCCTAACTAACGCCCTAGAAAAACCCTAATTTGTTTTTGTCGTACGATATCAACATGTTCTTTGTTTGTCGATAGTGGTTCAACATCATTTTATGTGTCTCTCTACCGAATCCAGACTTTTTATAACCACCAAATGGTGCATGTGCAGGATATGCATGGTAGCAGTTCACCCAAACACGACCTGCTTGTATAGCTCTTGGTACCTGATATAGCTCATGTGCATCTCTGCTCCATACACCGGCACCCAGCCCATACAAGGTATCATTAGCAATGTTTATTGCTTCTTCTGCTGTTTTAAAAGTGGTAACAGATGTTACCGGCCCGAATATTTCCTCTTGGAATATTCTCATCTTGTTATTACCCTTAAAGATGGTCGGCTCTATATAGTAGCCATTCTCTAAACCACTATTCAAGTTGGCAGCATTACCACCCGTTAGTAGTTCAGCACCTTCTTGCTTTCCTATGTCTATGTAAGAAAGTATCTTCTCAAACTGATCGTTAGAAGCTTGTGCTCCCAACATAGTTTCTGTATCAAGCGGATTACCTACTTTAATTGCTTTTGTACGCTCTACTACCTTCTTCATAAATATGTCGTAGATGCTCTCGTGTACCAGTATTCTGGAAGGACAGGTACAAACCTCTCCCTGATTAAGAGCGAAGAGTACCGCACCTTCTACTGCCTTATCAAAAAATTCGTCATCTGCCTGAGCAACTGATGGGAAGAAGACATTAGGAGATTTTCCTCCAAGCTCCATTGTAACAGGTATCAGATTTTCAGAAGCATATTGCATGATCAGTCTACCTGTAGTTGTTTCACCTGTAAAGGCAACTTTTGATATTCTTTCTGATTGCGCAAGTGGCTTACCAGCCTCCGGACCAAAACCTGAAACGATATTCAAAACACCGGGAGGTAATATATCTCCTATCAACTCCATCAATACCATGATGCTGGTTGGTGTTTGCTCTGCCGGTTTTACAATTGTACAACAGCCGGCAGCCAGTGCAGGAGCTATCTTCCACGCAGCCATTAGCAATGGAAAGTTCCAAGGTATGATCTGACCAACAATGCCCAGTGGCTCATGCAGGTTAATACTTACTGTATTTTCATCATGTTCAGATATAGTACCTTCCTCACTACGCAGTACGCCTGCAAAGTACCTGTAATGATCTACTACAAGTGGTAGATCTGCAGCTAATGTTTCTCTTACAGGTTTACCATTGTCGATAGTTTCTACTACTGCCAGATACTCTAAATTATCTTCTATAACCTGTGCTATTTTAAGTAGTAAGTTACTGCGGTATGCAGCAGCGCTTTTACTCCATGCAGGAAAAGCCTTTTCTGCAGCATCCAATGCAAGGGCGATATCATCTTTACCAGAGCGCGCTGCTTGCGTAAATGCCTGCCCGTTTACAGGAGATATGTTATCAAAATACTCTCCTGATACAGGAGCTACCCACTGCCCGCCAATATAGTTATCGTACTTTTCTTTAAATGAAGGCCATTGATAGACAGAGCCGATCTTTTCAGCAACCGGCTTGTCGTGTGTTGCTATAGTCATAATTAATATGATTTGGTTGCTACCAAAGCTATTTTTAAACAACTTATATCAATAGGTAAAAAATCTCATTTTATACTACTATAGTATCAACTTGATGGATGATAGCATAAAAAATATTAAATTGTATACTGCAACATTCTATCGTAATGGGTTACTTAAAACATATTCAGTTAACGCCGGAAAAAAATCTGCTGACAGATGTAGAGAACAGGAGGATATATAACCTGAATAACTGCGAACTGAATGTATTTGAAACATATAGAAAATCTGAAAAGGTTGCACTCTCTTTTCATGATGTAGTTATTACCAGTATGGTAAGGGGCAAAAAGGTAATGCACTTGCCAGGTACACAAGGTTTTGAATATTATCCCGGAGAAACTGTATTAGCACCTGCCGGTACAAGTATGTTAATAGATTTTCCAGAGGCGAAACAGAAAAATCCGACACAGTGTATCGCTCTAACATTAGATAGAGGAAGCATAAGTAAAACGATTGAATACCTGAACGAATTCTACCCAAAAGCTGTTTCAGGAGAACTTTGGGGCGTCAACTTTTCTCAACTGCACCTGAAAAACAACTCGGAACTAGCAGAGATTATTAATAAAATGGTTGCTGTTTGTACCGGGCAAAGTGTTACAAAAGATGCACTTGCAGACCTGACTATGAAAGAGCTCATTATCCGCTTAGTACAGTTACAGCAACTAGAGCAGCTTGAAGGTTTTTCTAACAAAACATTAGGCAACGATCCTTTTCATGAAGTAGCTGTTTACATACGCAATAATTTAAGTGATAAGCTGGATATACAGCAGTTAAGTAAAAAAGCCTGTATGAGTCGTGCACAGTTTTTTAGAAGTTTTAAGAGGGAGTTTGGCATAACACCTGTACAGTTTATTATAAAGGAAAGGCTGAAGTACTCGAAACAATTGCTGACCAATACTAATCAGACTATTCAGGAAGTTGGCTTGCAAACAGGCTTCGAAGATGTAAATAACTTTATCAAGCTATTTAAAAAGAACGAAGGTCTTACACCGGGTGCGTACAGAAATAAGCAAGTATTTATCAGTTAACACATTTGTTTGCACAGCTGCTGCTGGCAAATGCCTCAGGTTTTGCTTTGAAGGCAAACCCCATTCCCAGTATATAGCCCATTGCTTCTTTTAAAGCTTCGTTACTTTTGAACTGAGGGTTTGTATTAATATCAGCATGCACCTCCATTTCAACATCATACTCATCAAATAGGTTACATAGTTCGTAGGCTATCTCAATACTTTTGGCAACTTCAATTAGCATACGCTCTTTGATGCTGTACTTTCTGGTGGTCTTATCATTTTGAATATACATGAAGCCACCATGCTTCTCCCGAAGAAAAACGATCACGGTAGCGAATTCTGTTTCCTTACCATGTACCTGAGAATCGGTGCCGATACATACCTTAAGGTTATAACCGGCCTTCGTCTCTCTTACTATGGCATTTTCTACAGCTTGTTTAACAGGTGCTTTAATAGGCTCTCCACTAAATGTTCTCCATATCATGTCAATAACATATTAGTTTTCCTAAAGATACCTACATTATTGTTATGATAATCTTACCTATATGTTAGAATACTATGAAATACACAAGTTATAAACAGTATATGCATTAACATGTCATTTACATTAGAATAGGCTGTAATGTTTGCTGGAAAGCAGGTAAACGTCTATCTTCACACTTTGATTTCACCCTTATAGATTGTGTTAGAACGAGCGAGACAAGCAAAATGTTCTTCCAAGCTAAGTCGGGTCTGCGCATATAGAGAGAATAAGAGGTAACATAATAAGTGTATCTCTTAAAAACAGATCATGACATACAGTTCATCGGAACAGTACAGATCGAATAGTACAAACAAAAGACAATGGTCGGCTAGAAATTGGTTTGCCTTACTAGTAGGGCTTTTATTGTTGTGTACTTTAGTTTATGTATTTACTCATGGTAACAGCGGCAAGCAAGGTTATGAGTATACAAGGTTTACTACTGCTGATATAAGACATGTAAACAGTATACTGGCTTATGATCTGCCTGTAACTAACACAAATAGTATTGGTGTAAAAAAACAGCAGGTTTCTAATAATAACGATGGTTTTCTGGACAGCTACCCTGAAGAAGATGAGCCCAACACATATTTATCTGAATTTCCTGTAAATAATAACTTCAGCAATTTATCTGAAAGAGAGAGTTTAAAACTGCGTGCTCAAAAAGTACTTATATATATAAAAAGCCAGTATGGTGCAGTATTAGATGAAGATCAAATGTCTACCATTGAGGAATACATCATGACATTTAATGCACGTGAGTTGGGTATTTTTCTTGCAGATTACAAGCTGAAAGTACAATCGTATTTTTGGTTGACAGGTAGAATGGTATATGCAGAAGTGATATTCTGGGTATTAGTAGGCGTATTATGCAGCTTACTTTTCTCTGTAGGTAAACAGGTAAGAAGAGGGAAAGACAGTTTTAATCACAGAGATATTATTTATCAGGTAGCAAGGCTATTTTATGCACCTTTTGCTGCTATATTGTTGGTACTGGCTTACAGTTATTTAAAAAACAATACCACCTTAAATATAGAAGCAAATGAAAGCATACTCATTATAGCGTTTCTGGTAGGTTTGTACTCAGGTGTAATCATGGAGTTGTTTGACAGGTTGAAGAATATGATGTTGAACATCAATCAACCAAATGATGAGCGTGAGGTTGTTATCGAAAGGCCTGCTATGCAACCATTACAACAAAACCAAAATGTTAGTAAAGCTCAAGAACCCGAACAGCCCATATCGCCGGTAAATAATGCAACTGTTGCAGAGGTATACGCAACCGATGCCGCGGTAAATGAAGAACCTATAACTGAAGAGGAAGATTATACTAAGAACGACCAACCTCAAAACAGCGAAATAAGAGAAGTGGATATTGATTTGAAGTTGGACTACAGTGGTTTGTTTGATGAAGAGAAAACACAACTACAACGTCTTGGTTTTAGCAAAGCGATAGTTACACTGCATAATGTAAACGGTAAAGATATAATACCTGCGTCTAAGCTCAACGATGATATGACTACCTTCGTTGCCAATAATGTAAGACCTGGAATATATATTGCCAGAGCTACTCTTTCTCAACGCCTAAAAGATGATCAGATCATCAACCTGTTTGGTGAGAAAACAGCTTATGTAACTGAGGATAAGCCTGGTTTAGAACTATACGTTAAGAAGTATGAGGCTATAGATTAGGCACTTTTTTACTCCTTCATATATATTATTCCGATTCATCAGTTTAATTTCCCGTTTCAGTAATTTTTGTTTTTGTACAGCATTATACTGATGTACATTTATATTGCTTCTTCAGGGAAGCTATTCCAAGAGCATAGGAGTAAACATAGGTAAACGGCAATCGTAGCGTACATAAGTGCGCTGCGATTATTTTTTTGCACTAATCGTTACCAAGGGTTTTATTCTAAAGTATTTCATAGTTATTTTGCTTTTACTTAAAGCATTGATATATGAAAATCGTACCGGGAGAGATCAAAACAGGACAATTGCATGGTTATTTATTGGGTGCAATAGCGCCACGACCAATATGTTTCGCCAGCACTATTGACGAAGATGGAAACCCTAATTTGTCTCCGTTCAGCTTTTTCAATGTATTTGGTAGTAAACCACCTATATTGGTTTTTTCGCCAGCTCGTAGAGTACGTAATAATACCATTAAGCACACGCTTGAAAATGTGCTTGCAACTAAAGAGGTAGTGATCAATGTTGTGAATTATGATATTGTACAACAGATGAACCTAGCTAGTTGCGAGTACCCTGAAGGGGTAAACGAGTTCGAAAAAGCTGGTTTGACACCCATCGCATCAGATCACGTACGCCCTTTCAGAGTTAAAGAGTCTCCGGCGCAATTAGAATGTAGAGTACAGCAGGTTATAGAAACCGGACAAGAAGGTGGAGCCGGTAACCTGATTGTATGTGAGGTAATTTGTATGCACTTAAATGACAATGTACTGGATGCTAATGGTGTAATAGATCCGCATAAAATAGACCTCGTTGCTCGTATGGGGGCCAATTATTACTGCCGTGCTTCCGGAAACTCAGTATTCGAAGTGCCTAAACCCAATACAGAGCTAGGTATAGGTGTAGATAACCTACCTGAGTCTATCAGAAATAGTAATGTGCTTACTGGTAACGACTTAGGAATACTTGGTAACTCTTCGGCAGTTCCCACAGTGTCAGCTGATGTAAGTAGTGATGTTGCTTCTATTTTACAAAGTAACGCCAATGATGCAGCTGCCAAAACAGCGGCATTGCATGCTTATGCTAAAACGTTAATAGCTGTAGGAAGAATTGACGATGCCTGGCAGGCATTGCTACAAGGTTGATTGTAGTTAGCTCATTTTCAATTAGTTAGGATCTTTTTCATGTTAATCGGCTGTTAACCGATTGCAAATCGGGGGTTAACAGTTGCTGTTTTTTTGCCTGGATTTGTTTGTGGTCGCATCTTTGTATCAACAAAACAAGCAAACAACAAACAAAACAACTTAACAAACAAAAACAAACAATTATGAAAAAGATCATCGCAATCGCAGCATTAGCAACTCTAGGTTTCACAGCAAACGCACAAAACCAGGCTAACCAATCATCTTCAGCTTCTCAAACAGTAAATCTTGTATTGAGCAACGCTATCGAGATCACATTCACAGGTAACAGCAGCGCAACAGGAGCAGATGTAAACATCCCATTCACATCAGTTAACGATTACGCCAACGGTGTTGAATCAAGCGCACAAGAGTTGAAAGTACGTTCAAATAAAAACTTTACAGTAGCTGTTAAGTCAAATGCAGCCAACTTCACATACACTGGTAATACAACACCTGCACCAACAATGCCTGTAGAGAATGTATTAGCAGTAAAAGTAACAGCCAACGGAACAGGTGGGTCAATCGCTAGTCCATTCAGCGCCACAAACTATGCTACATTAAAGAGTAGCAGTCAGGATATCATCAGTAACGGTAGCCGTGGTGGTAACCAAACCTTCAGTGTAAAGTATAAAGCTACCCCTGGTTTTGCATATCCAGCAGGTACCTACGCAGTAGATGTGGTTTACACAGCTACCCAACAATAAGAAATGTCTCTCTCGTTGTAATATTAAAAAGGAGCCCCGTAAGGCTCCTTTTTTGTTATTAGTATTTCTTGATATTACACTGACCATAACCAAACTATATTTTATAGTGTTTATAATCAATGACTTATGATTTGCTTCTTGTTAATGAGTTGTTAGCGGGTTGCAAACCCGCGGTTAACAAAGGCTGTTTTTTTGCCTGAGGCGGGTCGTGGTTGCATCTTTGTATTGTCAATAACGACAAACAGAAAAACAACAAACAATTAAATCAAACAACAAACAAAAACAACAATTATGAAAAAGATCATCGCCATCGCAGCATTAGCAACTCTAGGTTTCACAGCAAACGCACAAAACCAGGCTAACCAATCATCTTCAGCTTCTCAAACTACTAACTTAGTATTGAGCAACGCTATCGAGATCACATTCACGGGTAATAGCAGCGCAACAGGAGCAGATGTAAACATTCCATTCACATCAGTTAACGATTATGCAAACGGTGTTGAATCAAGCGCACAAGAGTTGAAAGTACGTTCAAATAAAAACTTTACAGTAGCTGTTAAGTCAAACGCGGCTAACTTCACATACACTGGTAATACAACACCTGCACCAACAATGCCTGTAGAGAATGTATTAGCAGTAAAAGTAACAGCCAACGGAACAGGTGGGTCAATCGCTAGTCCTTTTTCAGCAACAAACTATGCTACATTGAAGAGCTCTAGCCAGGATTTGATCAGTGCGGGTACACGTGGTGGTAACCAAACCTTCAGTGTAAAGTATAAAGCGACACCAGGTTTCGCTTACCCTGCAGGAACATATGCAGTAGACGTAGTATACACAGCTACCCAACAATAAGAAATGTCTCTCTCGTTGTAATATTAAAAAGGAGCCCCATAAGGCTCCTTTTTTGTTTTTATATATTCTGTTTTTTAGTTCTTTAGGTATCTAATATCGTCAGAAGCCGGCATCTCATATGTTTCTAACCAGAAGAATTTTACAGATGCAAGTAGGTGATCAAAAATATCTGACATGATGTTTTCATAAACTACCCAATCTGTTTTGTTGGAAAAAGCATAAAGCTCAATAGCCATGCCGGTAGTTGTAGGCTCAAGCTGACGTACCATCATCGTCATATCTTTATGTATATCAGGGTGGTTTTTAATAAATGCATCAATATACTCCCTGAAAACACCAATATTTGTGAGGTGCCTACCATTGATCAACAACTCTTTGTCTACTTTTTTACTGGTATTGTATTCATTTATTTCTTCGGACCTTTTATCCAGATATGCTGCAACAAGCTGTATTTTTTTTAACTGAGTTACTTCATCTTCAGACAAATGCTTGATGCTTGATATCTTTATGTGTAATGCTCGTTTAATTCTTCTTCCTCCCGCAACCTGCATCCCCCTCCAGTTTTTAAATGAGTCTGATATTAGGTAATAAGTAGGTATGGTAGTAATGGTCTTGTCCCAGTTTTGGACCTTTACTGTTGCCAGGTTGATTTCTATAACATCCCCGTCGGCACCATATTTTTCCATAGATATCCAGTCGCCTATGCGTACCATATCATTAATAGATACCTGAATGCTGGCAACAAACCCTAATATTGTATCTCTAAACACAAGCAACAGTACAGCAGATGCCGCACCCATAGCCGTTAAAAATGCTAAAACAGATTTACCTGTCAGCAAAGAGAACATAATTAAACCGGCTGTGATATACATAAATATCATGATTAGCTGTATAAAGCTTTCAACAGGTTTGTCTTTAAAGTTATCGGTAGTCTTCAGGTAATCTCGCAGCGCAAATAAAAAGGAGCGTACAGTACGAAGAACCAGTATTACCAGTAATAAATCGATTGCTACTCTTATCCTAGGCAGCCAATTTGGAAAATCAATAAAAATGTATGGTATAAGTATGCTGAATACAGTATAGGGTACAATATACGATAGGTTAGTAATAGCTTTATTGGCAATAAGAAAGTCGTCGAATTTAGTTGCAGTTCTTTCTGCAAACTTATGAAATACGTTCAGCAGCACTTTCTTAGTGAATATTTCTACTATATAGGCTATAACGATACCTATTAATAGTAATGTGGCCATGTTTAAGTATAAAGCCGCTGTATTAGAAAGGCCAGCGTTTATCAACCAATCGTGTACTAACTCTATTTCAGGTAGCTTATCCATTTTCTCTAATTCTATGATTTTCGAGTGCAAAACTAACCAATAAAGATTCCCTCTTGAAATACCTGTTTATAAAGTTCAGTTAAGTAGTAGTCTTTTTGTTTGTTAATAGCTCGTTAATGACTTGCTAACCATTCGTTAACGACAGTGTTGAGTCAATGCGTAAATACATCATTATCACATTTTTGCAAAGAGCAATGTTATGTACCTAGAAATAATAGCTACATAGCCAAAATTATAATCTCTCTCTTATCCCTTATATACAGAGGCTCTTTTTAGGGCCTCTATTTTTATAAAGAAAGCCCCCGCATATGCAGGGGCTTGATCTAAAAAACTACTACTATATCTTACTTACATCTGCTCATTCGCTACTAGGTGTAGTTGTACATTAACAGTCGGGCGAATGAATTTATCACCTAAACTTTCATCATTACCATATACTAAACCCCAATTGGTGCGGTCGATATTGAAATTAGCATCAGCAGTTACAGTCCCTTCAGCGATATTCACTTTTGCAGGGAAGGTGATGCTTTTAGTTACGTCTTTCATTGTTAAGTTACCGGTAACTGTATGTGTTGCATCTTTCATGATCAGATCTTCAGATGCTATAACACCATCTGTTACATTCGTGATCTCAAAACGTGCGGTAGGATATTTTTCTGTATCAAAAAAGTCAGCACTTTTAAGATGTCCTTCTAGTTTACCGTTATACTCGTCGTTTTGATCGTCAGGAGATATACTGGCAATGTCAATAACGAAGCTACCACCTTGTATAGTACCAGACTGTACTGAAAGGCTTCCTTCAGAAATTTCAAATGTACCATGGTGTTGTCCTACGGGTTTAGTACCTATCCACTCTACTTTGCTTAATCCAAGATCTGCATAATGTGTGTTGCCAGATTTGGTTTTAACTTCTTGAGCCTCCGTAGTTTCAGCCTTGTCAGCTTCAGGAGCATCTGCACATGAAGCAAATAGCATTGTTGCAGCTATTACAGAAAAAAGTAATGTTTTCTTGTTCATACAAATAATGTTTATACATCAAAGGTAAGACTACTTGTATTACTTTCGTTTAAACTTTATCTATACGGCTATATGAAAAGTTTAACGGCAGAAGAATTAAGGACGAAAATGGAAGAGAATAAAGACCTTCAATTAATTGACGTTCGCGAAGAGTGGGAACATGAAGCTTTTAATATTGGCGGAAAAAATATTCCTTTAAGTGATATTATAAGTCGTTCCGCAGAAATTTCCGGTGAGAGCACTATAGTTATATATTGTGAAAAAGGCATTCGCAGTGCTATCGCGATACAGAGGTTGGAGGCAAAAGGTATACAAGGCTTATATAATCTATCAGGTGGAGTAAGCCGCTGGCGGGTTGAGAAATAATAGAAAAATGTTATAAGCATAATATGATACGTAAGATTCCTTTTCGATTAGCTGTAAATACAATGCTGTTTTTCTTATCGGTATTGTTGGTATATCATCTGTTGATAATTACGCAAGCCATTCCTTACGAAGCCACATGGGGTGGTCGCTTAAAAAGCGATGAAGAAATGTACCGATTTGAAGCGGTATCAATTACCGTCAACCTACTGATAATGTTTGTTATTGCAATAAAGGGAGGTTACACCGGTAGAATAAAGCCCAATAAGCTAATAAAAGTAATATTGTGGCTTATGGTGGTGTTGTATGCATTAAATACAGTTGGTAATATATTATCTACTAATCTTATTGAGACAATTGTGTTTACACCAATGACATTGATTTTTACAGTGTTGTGTTGGCGTATGGCCATTGAGTAAGTACTAAACGGCCGGCATCCTATCCAGGTGTAATTGCCCTCCTTGAGATGTTACGGTTAACTTGTGGCTCATACCTAATGTGATGGTATGGTTTTCATCAATATGCCCAGCCGGAAAATCAAAACAAACAGGGTAATCATACTCGGCTACTTTATCCAAAATGAGTTCTTCTATTGCTTGGCCAAATGGTCTGTCTGTATCCTCCATATCTGTAAAGCCTCCTATTACCAAACCTAGTAAGCCATCAAGCTTACCTGCGCGTTTTAGTGTCAACATCATTCTGTCAACTTTATAATAATGCTCTCCAATATCTTCTATGAATAAAATTTTACCAAAGGTTTGAATGTCGGACCTTGAACCAACCAAATGAGATAAAATCGCCAGATTACCACCTACTACCACACCTTCCGCATTGCCTGGCCTATTGTATTCATTATGGGGGGAGTGATAGAAAATAGATTCGCCCGTAAGTGCTGCATATAGTTTTTTCATGTGTACACTATTGATAGTGTCAGGCGTGAAGGCACCTGTCATCGGGCTGTGTAACGTAGGTGTTTGCAAGTTGTTTTGTATGTGGCTGTGCAATACTGTTATATCACTAAAACCGCATATCCATTTTGGGTTTAGGCGAAACTTATCCCAATTAATATGATCGATAATCCTACTGACACCATAACCGCCTCTTCCCATTAGTATCGCATCTATTTTAGGATCGTCTAGCATGGTTTGTAAGTCGGTTAAACGTTCTGCATCAGTACCCGAAAAGTAGTTATGCTCATTCCCAACGGTTTTTCCTATCACCACATTAAACCCCCATAGCTTTAAGGCTTCTACTGCAAACTGTACACGTTCTTCAGAAACATATCCCGCAGGACAGGTAATACCTACGGTGCTTCCTTTCTTCAAAAAATCCGGTTGTGTTATCTCTACCATAATCCTATCTGTATTTCATCGTTATTAATCTCTACAGGGTATACTTTTAGTTTGTACCCCTCGCCGCTTGTGTTTCTACCATTTTCAGGATCGAACCGATACTTGTGCAGAGGGCATACTAACATACCACTAGCGTCTAGCCAACCGTCACAAAACCGACCACTAGCATGTGGGCATTTAGCAGCAAAGGCATACAGTTGGTTACTGCGCTTTAAAAGTCCTATCTCTTTATTACCAACAGATATTTCCAAGGGTTTGTTCTCCTCAATATCATTAATTGTCAGCCCTTTAACCTTTTGCCAATTGTATATCATCTTCTTACTGCAAAAAAATCTTTCATTAATTGTGCGCACTCCTCAGCCAATACACCGCCTTTGAGTTCTGTTTTGGGGTGAAATGGAGATGTGTTACCAGTGGTTTTATGGTACCCATTTTTAACATCCTCAGCACCGTATACTATACGGCCTATTTTAGACCAGTACAATGCGCCACTGCACATCAGGCAAGGTTCTATCGTTACATATAGAGTAGCCTCTGGCAAGTATTTACTACCCACCTGGTTAAATGCGGCAGTAAGGGCTATCATTTCTGCATGTGCAGTAGAATCATTAAGCTGCTCTGTTTGGTTGTGTCCACGCGCAATGATCTTGGTATCCCAGGTAACTACAGCACCAATAGGTATCTCTTTGGCATCGTAAGCCATTTGCGCTTGCCTCAGGGCCTCTTTCATAAAATAATTATCGTCGAACACTATTCTTTATTTTTTGTATCCATTGTTATAGTAACGGGTCCATCGTTCACCAATGCCACTTTCATATCTGCACCAAACTCGCCTGTTTGGACCTGCTTGCCTATGAGCAATGAAAGCTGCTTGACAAAATATTCATACAAAGGTATAGCTTGTTCTGGTCTTGCTGCTTTTATGAAAGATGGCCTGTTGCCTTTTTTATATGAAGCGTGTAGTGTAAACTGGCTGATGACCAGTATGTCACCATTTATAGATTTTATATCAAGGTTCATAAAACCCTCATCATCAGAAAATACCCTTAAACCTGCAATTTTTTTACATAGCCAACCTGCATCTTCTTCGTTGTCTTCGGCTTCTATACCTAACAGTATCATATACCCCAACTTAATTGATGACTTTACATGTCTATCAATGCTAACACTAGCTTCCGAAACTCTTTGTATTACTACACGCATACCACAAAAGTGCAAATGATTTAGGATATTGCATACCCGTAATATGAAACAGGTAGCAGAAACAGAAAGGTTGGTACTTCGAGAATTTGATTTATCAGATGCTCAGGATTTTTATGAACTAAACTTAGACGAAGAAGTGATGAAGTACACTGCCGACTATGTATTTAAGTCTGTTGAGGAATCAGCTGACTTGATCAGGAACTACGATCAGTATAAAAAGAATGGTTACGGTAGGTGGACGGTTGTGTTGAAAGAAACAAACGAAGTATTGGGCTGGTGTGGTTTGAAGTACATCGATTCGGTAGATGAGGTGGATTTGGGTTACAGGCTAAAAAGAAAACATTGGAACAAGGGTTATGCAACAGAAGCATGTAAAGCCTCGCTGGATATTGGATTTAATCAATACAATATTGACCTGATTGTAGGTAGAACTATGACTGATAATGCAGCATCTCGCAGAGTGTTGGAAAAAATAGGCATGACATACTGGAAAGAGTTTGATTTTGAAGAACATCCAGGAGTATATTATAGATTATTTAAAAAGGATTATGAAAGTAAAAACTGAAAGACTGATATTACGAGAAATGGTTGTAGCAGATGCGCCAGACATGTTTGAGATGGATGCAGATCCGGAGGTGTATAAGTACACGGGCGATTTCGTACCTAAATCTGTTGATGATACCATAGAGCGAATTAGTAATTATCCTGATTATAAGAAGTACGGGTATGGCAGATGGGCTACAGAACTCAAAGAAACAGGCGAAGTAATAGGCTGGTGTGGATTGAAGTACTTAGACGATATTGATGAAGTAGATCTTGGTTATCGCTGGAAGCCCAAGTATTGGAACAAAGGTTATGCTACAGAAGCCAGCTTGGCATGTTTAGAATTTGGGTTTAAAGAGTTAGGCCTTGAGCAGATTGTGGCACAAGCGTACAAAGAAAATACTGCATCTATCAGGGTGATGGAAAAAATAGGTATGACCTATTGGAAACAACTGAACACAGAAGAAAACCCGGGATTGTTTTACAGGATTAAGAAGGAAGATTATTTAAAGTAGTTTTGCTACCTGATGTACGACATAAATGAGACCATAGCAGCAATAGCTACTCCTGCAGGAGAAGGGGCTATAGGTGTGATAAGGCTAAGTGGTAGTAAGGCAATAGAGATTGCGGACAAGATATTTGCAGGTAAGAAACTTGCAAGCCAACCCTCACATACTATACACTTTGGTAAGATAGTAGATGGTGATGAGGTGGTGGATGAGGTGGTGGCATCTTTATATAAAGGCCCTAAAAGCTATACAGGTGAAGATGTAGTGGAGATCAGTTGTCATGGTTCACAATATGTATTAGAGCGCGTGCTGAATTTATGTTTGAGTAATGGTGCTCATACTGCTAAAGCAGGTGAGTTTACCCAGCGTGCCTTTCTGAATAACAAAATGGACCTTACGCAGGCAGAGGCTGTAGCTGATTTGATTGCCAGCCACTCTGGTGCAGCACATAAGGCAGCTATACACAACCTGCGTGGTGGTTTCAGCAACGATTTATTTGATTTAAGAGAACAACTAATACAGTTTAGTGCTTTACTAGAGCTTGAATTGGATTTTAGCGAAGAGGATGTAGAGTTTGCAGATCGTACAAGATTCTACGAATTGATAGCATTACTTACTGACACAACAAAAAAGTTAGTGAGCTCTTTTAGTTTAGGTAATGTCATTAAAAAAGGAGTAAGTGTTGCGATAATAGGTAAGCCCAATGCAGGGAAGAGCACATTGCTAAATGCACTGTTGAATGAAGAGCGTGCCATAGTTAGCGATATCGCAGGTACTACACGTGATAGTATTGAAGAGGTGCTGAACATAAAAGGTATACTGTTCAGGTTGATAGATACTGCTGGTATACGCGAACATACTAGTGATATTGTAGAGACAATGGGAGTACAACGTAGCCGAGATATAATGCAGAAAGCGGATATAGTAGTATACCTTTTTGATGCTAAGGAGGAAACACCCGAATTGTTAGAAGAGCAAAGAAAGATTTTTGAGCAGGAAGGGTTAAAGTATATACTGGTTGCTAACAAAACAGATATTGCAGATAACGATTTTGGTAATGATGTACTCTATATATCAGCTAAACAAAAGCAGCATATAGATCTACTTTGCGATATGCTCTACAGTAAGGTTATTGATGGTAATGTAAATACAGAAGGTACGATAGTTACTAATGCACGTCACCATGCTTCGTTGCAAGAAGTATTAAAATCTTTAGAAGACATTAAAGGAGGTTTAGACAATAATATTAGTGGTGACCTTATATCTCTTGATGTTCGCCGTTGCTTACATTACTTAGGTGAAATTACAGGGCAAGTAACTACCGAGGATAAGTTAGACTATATATTCTCTAAGTTCTGTATCGGGAAATAATTCCGTTATATCCATTTCTATTTAGTTATAAAGAGCCACCATTGATGTGGCTTTTGTAATATTTAGTTCTATTCTTTTATATCCATTATCGGATTTTCTGTTACTATTTCGTTACAAGACACATCTCAAACCCACATAAACACTGAGAAAAGTACTTTCTGTATCGGAAATAAAGCATCTTTTGTAACTATTTAATATAGTTGATTTAGAACCTACTTTATATTAAGATATGTGCTTATAATTATATTGTATACTTTGCTATGAATCTGTAACTATGTAGTATCGAAAAAAACGAAGCAATATGTCATATCCATTTAAAATATCATCAGAAGAAGATTATCGTAAAGCATGGAATAAGAGTGTAAAAGATCCTGAAGGATTTTGGGATGGGGTAGCATCATCATTTTTGTGGCGCAAAAAATGGGATAGTGTTTTAGAGTGGAACTTTAAAGACCCGGATGTAAAATGGTTTTCAGGTGGTAAACTGAATATAACAGAAAACTGCCTTGATAGACATTTAGGTTTATTAGGTAATCAACCTGCACTAATATGGGAGCCTAATGACCCAGAAGGGCATCATAGGGTTTTAACCTATCGTGATCTTTACAACAAAGTGATTCAGTTTGCTAATGTGTTGAAGAATAATGGTGTTGAAAAAGGTGATAGAGTATGTATATACATGGGTATGGTACCTGAACTGGCGATAGCAGTACTGGCTTGTGCACGTATCGGGGCCGTACATTCTGTGATATTTGGTGGGTTTAGTGCGCAGAGTATTGCAGATAGGTTACAAGATGCTCAGGCAAAATATATTATTACTTGCGACGGTGCGTCTAGAGGAGCAAAAGAAATACCA
The DNA here is from genome assembly GCA_030429205.1 of Bacteroidia bacterium. GTDB lineage: Bacteria > Bacteroidota > Bacteroidia > Chitinophagales > Chitinophagaceae > UBA5543. The sequence continues at coordinate 459,513 of JAUICZ010000001.1, read as the reverse complement.
TTAAAGAATGTCATTGATGATGCTCTTGTTCAATGTCGTTTTGTTGAGCGAGTGATTGTTTTGACACATACACATACACCTGTAAGTATGATTAAAGGCAGAGATGTATGGTGGGAAGATGAAATAAAGAAAGTAGAGACTATGGGTAATCCTGATTGCCCTGCTGAAGAGATGGATGCAGAAGACCCGTTATTCATTTTATATACATCTGGTTCAACAGGAAAACCCAAAGGTGTAGTACATACATGTGGAGGCTATATGGTGTATACTACCTATTCTTTCGTAAATGTTTTTCAATATGAACCTGGAGATATTCACTTTTGTACAGCTGATATAGGCTGGATAACAGGACATAGTTACATTTTATATGGACCACTGGGAGCAGGAGCCACTACCATGATGTTTGAAGGTATCCCAACTTGGCCAGATGCGGGTAGGTTCTGGGATATAGTAGATAAGTACAAAGTAAACATACTGTATACAGCGCCAACGGCTATACGTAGTTTAATGGGATATGGCTTAGGGCCAATTCACGGTCATAAGTTGGATAGCTTGAAAGTATTGGGTTCTGTAGGAGAGCCTATTAATGAAGAGGCATGGCAATGGATGCATGATAATATTGGTAAAGGGAAGTGCCCGATAGTAGATACATGGTGGCAAACAGAAACCGGAGGTATCATGATATCTAACATGGCTGGCATAACTCCTGCAAAACCTACTTATGCTACTTTACCGCTACCGGGTATACAGCCTGTACTAGTGGATGAAGAAGGAAATGAAATTGAAGGAAACGATGTGAGTGGTAACTTGTGTATTAAACATCCGTGGCCATCAATCATTAGAACAACATATGGTGACCATGAGCGTTGCAGACAGACATACTTTTCTACCTACAAAGACATGTACTTTACCGGAGATGGGTGTTACAGAGATGCAGAGGGTAATTATAGAATAACAGGACGTGTAGATGATGTTTTAAATGTAAGTGGTCATAGAATTGGTACGGCAGAAGTAGAAAATGCTATTAATATGCATGCCGGGGTGATAGAAAGTGCAATAGTTGGTTATCCGCACGATGTTAAAGGTCAGGGTATTTATGCATACGTGATATATGACCACCCACATAGCGGAGATGAGAACCTTACACGGCAGGACATCACTCAAACAGTCACTCGCATAATCGGGCCAATAGCGAAGCCTGATAAGATACAGTTTGTGTCGGGTTTACCGAAGACGCGTAGTGGAAAGATTATGAGACGTATACTAAGAAAGGTAGCTGAAGGGGAAACTGAGAATTTAGGAGATACCAGTACATTATTAGATCCCGCAGTCGTTGAAGAAATAAAGAAAGGTAGAATATAGTAGGTGCAATATTATGAGTTACACAGGTATCTGAGTGATGCAATTCATGAGGAGATAGATAAGGTACTGCCTGACATCGGTATGCGCATTAGGTGGAATGAGTTTGAGTCTGATGGTGTATCTATATTGCCTGGTTTAGAAAAATATGTGTGTGAAGAGCATGATGTTGAATTCAGTGAAGCTGATGTATTAAAAGAGCAAGAGGTATACAACGCTACTTTAGAAGAAGTAGATTCATCAATAAAGGATAATGCAATATTTAAGTACCCAGTATTTACATGTAATGATAATACGAATGGGGATATTATATTATTACATGGCTTAAATGAGAAGAAATGGGACAAGTATATTCCATGGGCGTATACACTCGCAAAAAAAAACAGGTAAGGCTATTGTATTATTCCCTATTGCTTTTCATATGAATAGGGCGCCTGAAGAGTGGTCTGCCCCCAGAGATATGGCCCTTGTAGCCGATTGTAGAAGGCAAAACAAAAACCTGTACACATCTTTTGTAAATGCGGCCATCAGTACACGTCTAGAACAACACCCACAGAGGTTTTCCTGGTCGGGTTTGCAAACCTATATGGATGTTATAAAACTGACAAAACATCTAAAGAAAGGTGAAATAGAAGGAGTACCCGCAAATGATGAGATTGATTTTCTTGCTTATTCAATATGTGTGTTTTTCACATTGATTCTGCTAATGGCAGATGATGAGGGGCTTTACATAAATAGCAAGTTATTCGGTTTTTGCGGTGGTGCTACAATGGATAGAATGTATCCTTCACCAAGGTATATACTAGATTATAACGCATTGCAGTCTTTATACGACTACTTCGCGAAGATGGTCAACGCAAACTTTTCAGGAGAGGATCGGTTGGCACACTACATGGGAGATTTGCATAAAGGAGTCAGTTACTTCAAAACAATGTTGCTATATCACCATTTTATTGAAGAGAGAGAACAGCGTTTAAAAGAAATAGCAGATAGGATATCAGTATTATCATTGAAAAAAGATGCTATAATACCTCCTGTTGAAGTATTGAATACACTAACAGGTGGGTTATAGAGATATAAAACATCAGTGACTATAGCAGACTATAAATTCCCTTATTCACAAATATCACGGTTTTTAGCCTCTTTCAGGCATGCAGCAGAAGTAGATGCCAAATTTGAGGAGTTTTTGGTAAAGGCTAGCGGTTTTCTATCATGATTGTTCGTCACAACGAGAGATGATAAATGTAATGAGGCCTGAAAAAATTGTAATAGTTAAAAGGAATTATATAGCAAATGCACTAGCTTGAAATAGCTAGCGCATAAAACTATAGTTAGTCCACTTCTTTAAATTTCTCATCGCCACACATTCTTACAACCTTTGGCAAGAAAGTACCTACTACATCTACAAGGTCTATTTGTGCATCCATTACTTGATGTATATCCTTATAGGCTTGCGGGGCTTCGTCTAAACCTGATCCAATGAGCTCTATACCTTTTTCTGCTAAATGCTCATTTACCATATTAGCATCAAGTGTATTTTTAGCCCTTGTTCTGGACATGGTTCTGCCCGCACCATGAGATGCGGAGTTTACAGACAATGTTTCGCCTTTACCTCTTACAATAAACCCCGGTGCAGTCATAGATCCGGGAATGATCCCTAATACACCTTTGCCCGCAGGTGTTGCTCCTTTTCTGTGAACAATCAAATCGTTTCCCTGCTCATCTTTTTCTTTCCATGCAAAGTTATGATGGTTCTCTACGATTGCTATTGGAGTTGTTCTTAATCCAATTGCTATACGCTCATGTATTTGATGGTGGCATGCAGAAGCGTAATCACCGGCAAGTGTCATGGCTAGCCAATATTCTTGTCCTGCTTCTGTAGCCAAGTCTAGCCAGGCGAGGTGTTTTGCCTCATCAGGCAGTTTGCAAAGCTCTCTTGCAAGTTTTGTGTAGTGGTTAGCAATGGTAGCACCCAAACCCCTGGAGCCAGAGTGCGATAGTAAGGATAAATATTTACCCGGCTTGATCCCAAACTCATTATTCAGGTCTGTTATCTCAGCTATGCCAAATTCTACAAAATGATTGCCGCCGCCTGATGTGCCTATTTGTCTATATGCTCTTTCTTTTAAGTTTTTCAATACTGCTATCTCGTCAAACAAAGGGTTCGATAAGATTTCATGCTCTCTTGGTTTTTTGAAAGTAGCCCTGCCAAACTGGGTGTTGTTTTTCAACATTTTCTTAAGCTGTTCGGTATTTGTGTTGATGAACTCTGCAGGTATGTCGTATATAGACATGCACATTCTGCATCCAATATCTACACCTACACCGTAAGGTATCACAGCATTTTCTGTTGCCAGTACTCCGCCAATAGGTAGTCCGTAGCCCTGATGTGCATCTGCCATTAATGCTCCATGTTTTGCTACAGGCAATCGCATGGCAATTTCCATTTGGTCAATAGCACCTTGCTCTATCCCTTCTATACCATAAGTATTGTAAGGCACTTTGTCTTCTTTAAGCGGAATGATCAACTCCTCTATAGTTGGTTTCAAAAGCTCTTTAGCGATAGTAGATAGTTTTTCGTCTTCTAAATAATCATCAGGGTTGTTAAGGACAGTTATCAGTGCTTTTTCAACTTCAGCCTGTCCTTTATCAGAGTAGTGAGTTTCAATAGTTTTTAATACGATGCCTACGACCGCTCCTTCAGCGTATCCTAGTGCTATAATATCTTTTCCTTTTAGTTCCATTTTTTATCTTTTTTAAAGTCAGGAGCTCACGGGGGTACCCTTTTGCACCCCCGGCATCCTTAGCTAAAAAGTGTTTTCATTTGATCTATTATCTGGCTACCACCAGAAACAGATATACTATTAATTCTTTCAGCAATTTTTTCTACATATTCCATTTCTTTCAACTTAAACAACATTGGGTTTTCCTCCATCATTTTAGCTGTGTTCAACTGGCTTCTTGCAGACGCTGTTTCTTCTCTTCTTGATATCACATTAGCTTGTGCTTTTTTCTGTGCTATCAATACCTGGTTCATGATGTCTTTTACATCGCCCGGCAATATGATGTCCTTGATGCCACAGTTGCTCACCTCAACACCTAAGTCTGCTGCTTTTGCTTTTGCGGCTTTTTGAATAGCAGAGCTTATCTCATCTTTCTGTTCTAACAACTCGTCTAAAGTTAAGGTGCTTGTATACTCTCTTACAATTAACTGTATGACTACGTACAGCTGCTTCTCGAAGTTTTTGTTTTCTAAAACAGCTTTATTGATATCTACTACTTTATACTGTGCTTCAAAGTTCAACCTGATGGCCGCTTTATCTTTGGTTAAGATCTCTTGACTTGAAATTTCCATTCTTGTTCTTCTCAAGTCTACTTTATCTACTGCAATAGAGGTGGCGTTTTTCCAAAAGATATAAGTACCGCTGCTTAACTCTTTTTGAAACTTATTGTCAACAAACAACAATCCTTTTTCGTGAGCGTCAACTATATACATTCTTATGTAGTTAACTAACAAGCTATTGGTCAATAATCTTTTATCTATATTGTCCGGAACTTCTATTTGTGATATGTCAATATTTGTAAAAGTATAGTCTCTCACGCCCTTCCAGTAAACATACTTACCTGTTACCAATACTTCTTTTAGGTTGCCTTCGTAGTATCTCAATGCTAATTCGTTATCCTTTACATCTACTACATGTAGCATTTCAGACAACTTATTGTCTTCTAGCAATATGTTCAATTCTACATCACTCACGAATCTTTTGGTCATATCATACATTGTCACAGTTTCGCCAAAAGACAACCAATGTACACCGGCAGTGATCACTTTTTTGTAGTTGTCGTTTTTATAAACTAAGCCTACATTTCCTACATTAATTCTAACCCTTTTCATAATATTTGGTTTTAGCGTTTTTCATTATTCATTTAAAAAGAAGCAGAGGTTCAAATCATCTTCGCAATGCGGAGTTATCGTTTAGTATTAGTGTGTTGTGTTAGTTTTTATGATATTGTCATTATAAGTGAGTTCTCAATTATTGAACTTTATAAGACGCACACAGAAAGTAACTCAACTAACTGATACGGTATCCCGAACCTCAGGGCTTTGTTTAGACTGTTTCAGTTCTGCTTTGCCGTAGAATTGAAACCGATTTTTACTCTGCCTCTTTCTGTTGACCATTTTTAGAAGTGATCAGCTTCATTCCTCACAATCCACAGTTGTGTGTTCTACCTTTGAACTACATATGGTGTTGAGCCATAAGGCAGGATTCGAACCTGCACCTTAAAAGGATTTGTTACTCTACCCAACTGAGTTATACTGAACTTTATCAGCAGCGGGATTCGAACCCACGACCCACAAATCAAAATGGATGCAAAGCAAAAGTTAAGCAGCATATTACTTCCTATCGGAGCAATACTATGGTGCTATATAAAAGCACTTATCAGGTCCCACTATCACTTTTGTATCCGTGGAGATAAGAGGGATTGAACCTCTGACGACGCTGGTCTTCAACCAGCCGCTCTACCAAGCTGAGCTACATCTCCATTTTTTAAAGAACTTCTTATTTGGTTGTTTCGACTAACGCTGTAATCAATCAACAATGTAAAGGTGAAACACAACTACGCAGTCTTTTTGCGCAGTAAAAAAATATTTTCTAATTTTCTTTAAATTTTTTCTGAAAAGCTCAAAAAAACAGCTCATGCCGGTAACCCGAAACGCCCTTATACGCTACAATACAATAGATAAGTGTCTCCAAAACAGATTGCGTAAATGGACGCTGGATGATCTGGTAGAAGCATGCTCTGATGCATTGTATGAGTACGAAGGGATAGATAAAGGAGTGAGTAAGCGGACGGTGCAGATGGATTTACAGATGATGAGGAGTGAGCGTTTAGGCTACAGTGCCCCCATAATAGTAGTAGAAAAAAAGTATTACACCTACGAAGAAGAAAACTACTCGATAACCAATATACCGCTCACCGATCAAGATCTGGGAAAGCTTACTGAAGTGGTAGATATTTTAAAGCAGTTTAAAGGCTTTACTCATTTTAAAGAGTTGAGCAGTATGGTGCAAAAACTAGAAGATAAAGTTCACACTTCTAAAACACATGAACGCTCTATAATAGATCTGGAGAAAAACGAGCATTTGAGAGGGTTGGAGTATATAGACCCGATATATAATGCAATACTCAATAAAAAATGCATCGAGATTACCTATCAGTCATTCAAGGCAAGAAGTAAGAACACATTTCTTTTTCACCCCTTTCTGCTAAAAGAGCATAGGAACAGGTGGTTTGTTTTAGGAGATCGAGATGAAAGGGGAGAGCGGTCACTGCTGGCACTGGATAGGGTGGAACAAGTAACCCAATCAGCTAAGCCGTTAAAGAGTTTTGATGAAGACTTGATCACTAACTACTTTAATAATGTAATCGGGGTGACTGTGAACGACGGACAGAAACCGGAAGAAGTAATTTTGCTATCCTCGCACGACAATGCACCTTATTTGATTACTAAGCCATTGCACCACAGCCAGAAAGTGATTGACAAAAATGATGAAGGTGTTTTGTTCTCACTATTTGTGCAACATAATTTTGAACTTGAAAGAGACATTATGGCTTTTGGAGAAAGAGTGAAAGTGATGTCTCCGCTCAAATTAAGAAATGTCATTAGAAAACGATTGCAAGCAGCAATAGATGAATATGATGTGGAGCTCAATGAATCATCAATCAAGAACTACCCTCGGAAGCTTGATGCGAGAGGCTCAATAATAACCAGCAAAGTGTATACCAATAAGTCCGTTAATCTAATGGGTAGGCTTATATATAAGTACTTCGAAAAAGAAAATCTTAAGGATGTACATGCCATACGTCAATTGTTTAAAGAAATACCACAATTAAAAGAAGTTTGTTTTAATAGTAACTTGAAAGCTATCTTATCCGAGTTTAAAGACCAGCTATTTCTTACTAAAGCAATTTATTTTGATAAACCACCTACCGCAAATTGGTATGTGACATGGCATCAAGATCTTCCTATAAATGTGAGTACAAAAAAACAGATTAAGGGATATAAAGGCTGGACTAAGAAGGGTAATGTTATCAGTGTAATACCGCCGGATAAAGTTTTACACAAGACCATAATTATTAGAATACACTTAGACGATACTAATGAGCAAAATGGTGCATTGAAAATAATACCCGGCTCACATAAAAAAGTACATAGCAACAAAGATATAGAGCTAATGACAGGTGCTTTTGTGAGTTGTAAAGTGAATAAGGGAGGTATTCATATTATGAAACCATTATTGTTGCATGCATCTTCAAAGTCAACCAATCAAAAAAAGAGGCGAGTAATACATTTAGAATTCAACTCAATGGAACTAGAAAAGGGGTTGGAGTGGGCTGAGAAAGAATTGATTTTATAAAACTGGTTCTTGTTACAAGTTCTGTTTAATAAGATGTACCTATTTCATATTATTATCTTTTAACACCTTATTAAAAAAAGAAAGTTGAATAGTAATTTATTAGTATCTACATTTGCTTGCTACAAGCGCGGGTATGCAAACTAATATTGCAAAACAATACAGTATTTTATTCAAAGTATTCTTAGGAGTGCTTTTCCTGCTAATTGTTGGTGCGGCCCAAACCACAACAATCAAGAAGTCGCTTGTTTACGATGACACATCAACGGAGTTTGTTACTGATCTGGATATAGATGCAGAAGGTGATGATAATGGTATATTAAAGAGTTTAGCGCTTTTACCTTCGTCATACACCGTTCTTCACGAAACCACAGAGGTATGTAAGCGAACTACATTCAGTATACAACAAGGCCTGTCAGAAGGTGGCGAAGCTAAGCTGTATATACTGTTCCATCAACTCAAGCTGCACATAGCTTAGGATATTCTCATTCTTACAAACTGACTGCTGCAATTGGCAGTTGAAATTCTGCATTGCTGCGAAATACGCACTATTTGTCGCGTGCTCGCCGGTATGCGTCATCCATTCATTTTTATAATAATTATTAAAAGTCATGAAGAGAATATTCATGCTTACAGGTTTGTGTGCAGTATTGCTGTACACGGGCTGCATGTCTCATGAAGAGAAAGAAGAAGCAGAAACAAGCTTTTTAGTTACCAGTCCATTAAAAACAGATACATCAATTACTAAAGACTATGTGTGCCAGATAAGTGCTGCAAGACATATTGAGTTGCGTGCACAAGAGCGCGGTTATTTACAGGAGATACTAGTAGATGAAGGGCAGACTGTCAGAAAAGGACAGCTGTTGTTCAGGATTATGCCTAAGATATATGAGGCGGAGTTTAAGAGTGCTGAAGCTGAGGCTAAAGTAGCTGAGATAGAATATCAAAACACTAAAAGGCTGGCAGATAGCGACATCGTATCAGTTAATGAGCTGGCAATGACGAAGGCTAAATATGATAAGGCAATGGCTGAGCTGTCGTTAGCTAAAGTTCATTTAGAGTTTACGGAGATCAGAGCGCCCTTTGATGGTATATTAGATCGTTTCCATTTAAAACTGGGTAGCCTGGTAGATGAGGGAGATCTGCTTACGACACTGTCTGATAACAGCGAGATGTGGGTGTATTTCAATGTGCCTGAAGCGGAATATTTAGAGTATAAATCTTCTGAAAAGAATGATACACTCATGAAGGTGCAGCTCTTGATGGCTAATAATAAGTTGTTTGATCATCCGGGGTATGTAAAAGCAATAGAGGCAGACTTTAATAATGAAACAGGTAACATTGCATTCAGGGCAACATTCCAAAACCCCAAAGGGCTGCTAAGGCATGGCGAAACTGGTAATATTCAAACTAATATATCGTTCAAGCAGGCACTGATCATTCCTCAAAAAGCAACATTCGAGATATTGGATAAAAGGTATGTGTATGTAATCGCAGAAGGTAATGAGGTGAAGTTGACACCAATTACTATCGGTGCAGAAATGCAAGACCTGTATGTTATTGCTGATGGGTTAAAAGAGGATGATAAAATACTTCTTGAGGGGCTTCGTAAAGTAACTGACGGAGCAGAAATAGAGTATGATTTTGAAGAGCCACGGTCAGTTATTGCCAATCTAAAACTATATGCAGAGTAATTAATGCAGAAAAGTATCAAAGATGTTTAAAAGATTTATACACAGACCGGTGCTGGCGATATCCATATCACTGGTCATCATATTTCTCGGCATTTTGGCAATGACCAATTTGCCGATCTCACAGTTCCCCTCCATTGCGCCACCCAGGGTAGTGGTAAGTATTGCTTACCCTGGTGCCAGTGCAGATGTTTTAGTAAAATCAGTACTGATACCCATGGAGCGCTCCATTAATGGTGTGCCGGGTATGCGGTATATGACCTCAGATGCTACAAGTGCTGGTGAAGCCACTATACAAGTAGTATTCAATTTAGGTACAGACCCTAATCAGGCTGTTGTAAGTGTAAAGAATAGAATTGCACAGGTGACCAATAGGCTGCCGCCATTGGTACAGCGTGAAGGTATTATCGTGAACAGGGCACAGCCCAACATGCTGATGTATGTGAACCTGTATAGTGAAGATGACCATACAGACCAGAAGTTCTTATACAACTATGCCAGTGTTAATATTCTGCCCGAGCTAAAGAGGGTAAATGGTGTAGCGCGCGCTAAAATATTAGGGTCGAGACAGTATGCCATGCGTATATGGTTGAAGCCGGATAGGATGCGGGCGTATAAAGTGTCTACAGAAGAGGTGATGGAAGCCTTGAGTGACCAGAGTATCATTGGTTCTCCGGGTAGAATTGGTAGAAGCTCGGGTAAGCGTTCTCAATCATTGGAGTATGTATTGACCTATCAGGGTAGATACAATAAGCCTGAGCAGTATGAGGATATAATTATTAAAGCAAATCCTGATGGAGAGGTGTTACACCTGAAAGACATCGCGAGTGTTGAGTTGGGTAGTGAGTTTTACGATATCTATTCCAACTTAGATAATCGTCCGTCTGCCGCAATAGTATTAAAACAAACATATGGTAGTAATGCCAGTAGTGTAATAGAAAGAGTAAAAGAGCGTTTAGAAGAAATTAAGGAAAGCTCCTTTCCTCCCGGTATGAACTATGAGATTAGTTATGACGTTTCTAATTTCCTAGACGCCTCTATCGAAAAAGTGGTGCATACTTTGGTAGAGGCATTCATACTTGTGGCTCTGGTAGTGTTCCTGTTTTTAGGAGACTGGCGTTCTACATTGATTCCAACAATAGCAGTACCCGTTTCGTTAATTGGGGCCTTTATGTTCATGCAGCTCTTCGGGCTGACGATCAACTTGATTACCCTATTTGCATTGGTATTGGCTATTGGTATTGTTGTGGATGATGCCATTGTGGTGGTAGAAGCGGTACATGCTAAGATGGAAGAGGAAAACCTCTCACCATACAAGGCAGTAAAGAAAGTGTTAGGTGAGATTAGTGGAGCTGTAATAGCCATTACCCTATTGATGACTGCTGTGTTTGTACCTGTTGCATTTATGACAGGCCCGGTAGGTATTTTCTACAGGCAGTTTGCCATTACTATGGCAACAGCCATTGTGCTATCGGGTATAGTAGCGCTTACCTTAACGCCTGTACTGTGTGCTATGATATTGAAAAATAATCATGGCAAGCCTAAAAAGAAAACACCAATAGACAAGTTCATAGACTTGTTTAACCGAGGGTTTGAAAAACTGACAGGCAGATACACTAAGCTACTAACGGTTATTGTTAACAGGCGACTGATAACATTCGGTATGTTGATTGCCTTCTGTATCGGTATCTTTTTTACAACAGAAAATTTGCCGACAGGCTTTATCCCCGCAGAAGATCAGGGGATGATATATGCCATTATTCAAACACCTCCTGGTTCTACATTAGAGCGTACCAATGATGTATCACGTAAGCTGCAGCATATAGCAGAAGAGGTAGAGGGCATACAATCTGTATCTGCATTGGCAGGTTATGAGGTATTGACAGAGGGACGTGGGTCTAATGCGGGTACTTGTTTGATCAACCTTAAAAACTGGTCGGACAGAAAGCATTCAGCAAAAGAGATTATCGAAGAGCTGGAAGAAAGATCGAAAGAAATACCTGGTGCAACTATTGAGTTTTTCCAACCACCGGCCGTGCCTGGTTACGGTGCTGCAGGAGGTTTTGCATTAAGATTGTTAGATAAAACTAACACGGGTGATTACAAATCTTTCGAGAAGGTGAATGATGAGTTTATGAAAGAGCTGAGAAAAAGAAAAGAGCTTTCAGGACTGTTTACCTTCTTTGCTGCAAACTACCCTCAATACGAGTTAGAGATAGATAATAAGATCGCGATGCAAAAAGGAGTATCCATTGGTAAAGCTATGGACGCACTCTCAATACTCATAGGTAGTACATACGAGCAAGGGTTTATACGATTTGGCAGATTCTATAAAGTATATGTGCAAGCAGCACCTGAATACAGAAAACTGCCTCAAGATATATTAGACCTGTATGTGAAAAATGATCATGGAGAGATGGTGCCATACTCCGCTTTTATGAAGATAAAGAAGAAGCAGGGCTTGAACGAGATCACCAGATACAATATGTATACTTCTGCTGCCATAAACGGATCTCCTGCAAAAGGCTACAGCTCTGGCGAGGCTATTGCTGCAATACAAGAGGTGGCAGACAAAACTTTGCCAAGAGGGTATGATATCGACTGGGTTGGTTTATCTAAAGATGAAGCGAGCAGAGGTAATGAAGCACTATACATATTCTTCATCGTATTGGGCTTTGTGTATTTAGTACTGGCGGCTCAATACGAGAGCTTCATACTACCGCTTTCGGTTATATGCTCATTACCGGCGGGTGTGTTCGGTGCATTTTTCCTATTGAAGTTATTAGGGCTTGCTAATGATATATACGCACAAGTAGGGCTAATTATGCTTGTTGGCTTGTTGGGTAAAAATGCGGTATTGATTGTTGAGTTTGCAATACAAAAACACCAGCAAGGCGCTACCATATTAAACGCAGCTATTGAGGGCGCCAAGGTGCGCTTCCGTCCGATATTGATGACCTCGTTTGCATTTATTGCAGGCTTAATTCCATTGGTTGTCGCTACAGGCCCCGGTGCGATCGGTAACAGAACCATAGGTACAGCAGCAGCAGGGGGTATGCTACTGGGAACTGTATTTGGTGTTATCGTCGTGCCGGGCTTGTATTTAATATTTGGCAAGCTGGCAGAGGGTCGTGCACTTATTAAAGATGAAGATGAAAATCCTTTAACAGAAGAAATAGCATAGTAAAATGTTTAGTAAAAGAAAACACACATACATTTTTGCAGCATGCCTGATATGTACACTTCAGGCATGCAAAGTGCCCTCTATTGTTGAGGGAAAACTGGATAAAACAATCCCGGAGCAATATGCCAGGGCTAATGCGGATACTACTAATTCGGCAAAGGTGAATTGGAATGAATACTTCACAGATCCGTATTTGCAAGAGCTGATAGACAGTGCGCTGCACAAAAATCAGGAGTTGCTGATAACATTACAGGAGATACAAATTTCTCGTAACGAGATAAGGAGTAAAAAAGGTAAGTATTTGCCGGAAGTAAACTTGGGTGTTGCAGGAGGTGTAGATAAGGTGTCCAGATATACAAATATTGGTGCACTTGAGAAAAATGTAGAAATCGAACCCGGTAAAGAAACGCCGGAGCCGTTGCAAGACTACCTGATAGGGCTGGATGCATCCTGGGAAGTTGATATTTGGAAAAAGTTGCGCAATGCTAAAAAGGCCGCAGTTGCACGGTATTTGTCTACTGTTGACGGCAAGAACTTTGTTATAACTAATCTGATAGCAGAGGTTGCTCGTGGGTATTACGAATTGTTGGCGCTGGATAATCAGCTGGCGATATTGAATAGAAATATCAACATACAGAGTAACGCCTTGAGTATCGTTAGGCTTCAAAAACAAGCAGCCAGAGCAAATGAGCTTGCTGTGAAAAAGTTTGAAGCAGAGGTTTTAAAAACTACTGGACTTCGTTATGCCGTCCAACAGCGAATTACTGAGACAGAGAACAGGATCAACTTCTTACTGGGCAGGTATCCGCAACACATCAAACGGAGCTCAAGTGCTTTTGTAGATGTAGTACCTGCAAACGTATATGCAGGTATCCCATCTCAATTACTGGCAAATCGTCCTGACATTAAACAAGCTGAGCTGGAGTTGAAAGCAGCAAAGTTGGATGTAAAATCTGCAAAGGCTGCATTTTACCCATCGTTAAAAATTACTGGTGCAGTTGGTTTTCAGGCATATGATGCGGTATATCTGATCAAAAAGCCGGAGTCGCTGTTGTTCTCCCTTGTTGGTGATCTGATGACACCACTGATCAATAGAAATGAGATCAAGGCTAAGTATTTAAATGCTAATGCCAAACAGCAACAGGCAATATATAATTACGAGCAAACGATACTGAATGCTTATGATGAGGTGGCGAATCAGTTATCCAACATCAACAACCTGAAGAGTAGTTATGAAATGAAATCAAAACAGGTGGATGCGCTTACAGAGTCAATTAATATATCGGTAAAGCTGTTTAAGTCTGCACATGCTGATTATATGGAAGTGTTGCTTACACAACGAGATGCTCTGGAGGCAAAATTTGAACTTGTAGAGCTGAAGATGCAGCAGATGAATGCTATGGTAAACATTTATCAATCTCTGGGAGGAGGTTGGAATTAATATATCTAACATCTAATAACTATTAAACTATGCCTAACAATAACTTTTATACTGTGCTGGACAAATTGGTAGCTCTGGCTAACGAAAGAGATTTAAAAGCGGTGCGTGATCTATATCATAAAGAAGCAGTGCTGATACCGTCAAAACCGCAAACATTCATAAGAGGTGCGGGTAATATCATGGCTTATTACGAACAGCTACTGGATGGCAGAGAAGTAATAACTGAAGTGATTGATACTAATATGAAGTTTGAGAATGGTAATAAGGTGGTGACAGGTATATGTCATGTTTCATGGGAGGAAGATAGTCAGGAACGCTTGCAGAAAACAAGGATATCTTTGTTGTTACAGGATGATAAGATATTGGTTCATCATGCAACAGATATGATAATGGATAAATCTTCATAAAAACAAGGGGATAAGGTTTGAAGTGCTGTAACAGTGTTATACGGGGGCATCTATATCTATAGATGCCCCTCTTGTTTGAATAGATTTGCCGGAGCTAAATATGAATATCTTTTATTACTAACCGTAGATCTGTTTATTGTGAAGTTTTTACACTTTTTTACACTTTTTGAAATTGTGTTAAGCAATCCAAAATGCTATTGATGATTTCTTTGCGGCAGTAAATCATTAATTATGAAAAAAACAGCCAAACTAATATTCTTAGCTGCCGGGTTTAGTATAGCAGCACTTTCCTGCAAGAAAAAAGACAATATCATTGCTTCAGCAAAAGAAGCTACAAATCAAGAGCAATTTAATATTGATACATTCGAACAGAACATTATCAATGCCTTGAGTGGTAAAACTGTAGGTTATTCTTATAGTATTTCAAAAAAAGGAACAGTTGTTAGAAATGGTGCCGGAGGCTTTGCCGTTGCTCCGTGGGATGCCGGTGGAGGTGTGCCTCACAACCCTAAAAAAAGACAAGAGATAGCAAGTTGTAGTAAAACAATTACAGCGCTTGCTTTACTAAGCATCCTGCAAGAAAGAGGTATGAATGGTGATGAAGGTGCTTATAAGTACATGCCGGTGCATTGGGATGCAGAATATACATCCTTCATAAAAATATCACTCAAGGATCTAATAAAACACGAAAGCGGATTACCTGCCTGGGGTATTGGCTATAACAACCTTAGATCGTTGGCTAACAACTATAGCGAGTTTAAGCAAGGGACTTACGACTATCAGAATGTAAACTATGCTTACTTACGTGTGGCTATTGCATATGCATCGCCAACCGCAAATTTAAAGGCATACGAAAAATCGCTTACCAATGCCTGGGGTGTTTTCGGTGCTGACGTAAGAGGTGGTTACGATGAAGCCAGCAGATTATTAGACTCTGCAATTAGCTCTATCTACATTAATGAAGTAAATAAGCGTGTATTTAGCCCTAGTGGTATTCCTTTTACAAAGCCTTCAGCTGATGGAGAAGTAGCTCCAACATTGAATTATAAGTTCGATTCTCAAGCACCGGGTTTTATTAAAGGAGATATGACAAAATATGTTGGAAGTACTGGCTGGAGGTTAAGTACTACTGAACAAAATGCTATTATGGCTTACCTGAAACATACTACAAAGATCATTGGTGAAGATTGGAAGCAGAAGATGAACGACGAATTATTGGGGTGGTCTCAAGGCAGAGATGTAAAAGGTGGTAAAGCATACTTGCATGGCGGTTACCATAATGATATGTTTGGTATGCCTGATAAAAAGCCTGCAGTATCATTCCAGCGTGGTTGTTTTGCAGTACATATCATCTTCCCGAATAACTACGAATGTGCGGTGCAGGTAAACTCACTTGGTGGTACAAATAATATGGAAAGTACAGTTATACCGTGTTATGAAAATGCATGGGTAAAATAGTAAGAATCCGCAGAGCTTGCTCTGCGGATTCTTCAATTGTTATTAAGACAAGTATATTTATATAGTATACATAATGAGCATGCGGCACTTTATCTTTTTACTGATGATGTTTTTTGTTAGTCAAGCACTTGCACAGACAAAGCAAGTGCTGTTTGACAGAATAAGTGTAGATGAAGGTTTGCCAGAAGGTAATGTAGTGGATTTTTTACAAGACAGTAGCGGGTACATGTGGGTGGCTAGTTACGAAGGGCTGTATCTGCATGATGGGAACAAGCTGAGTCCTGTAAATCAAGGGGCAAATAACACCTCTCTTACTACTACCCGCATCAGTAATTTAGATCTGGATTATAACGGCGACATATGGGTAGGTACATATACTGGGTTAAACAGAATTGACAGTAAAACAGGCGTAATTACACAGTACCTGAATATTGGAGCAAAAAAGCCTTTGCCTGGTAACAGAATATTTGATATTTATACAGACAGTGATAATACAGTTTGGATAAATACTGATAAAGGCCCGGCACGGTATAACAGATCAACAGATTCTTTTGAAGCGTTTAAGATACCTTTCGAAACGTTTGTTTATTGCTTTTATGAAGTGGGAGGAAGGTTGCTGTTAGGTACAGGAAAGGGGCTGTATGCAATAGATAAACAGTCGCTATTTTCTGTACCTGTATTAGATAGTACAGAGCAAAGAGCAGTAGGCAAAGTAGTTAATATATATAAAGATGACGCTGCTGAAATATTGTTATGTACTACCAAAGGGTTATGGAAATACAATGATAACAAGACTACAATAAGCAGACCTGAATTTATGCCGGAAGAGTACGGCGATATATATGTAAAGCATATTGTACAAGATGTAAAGGGCAACTATTGGATATCTACATACGACAACCTGATACACATATATACAAACGCAAATAAGGTAGAGGTTTTAAACAAAGATAACTCTAGCAGCAAGTCAATACTGTCTAAGGTTATTCATGTTTTTTTTGAAGATAACAGTGGTAATATATGGATAGGTACAGACCTAGGAGTAAACAAAATAAACGTACTATCAAACAATTTTAAGTTCTATCAGTTGTTCCCGAAACTGGAAAGGAATGATTATAAAAACCACATACAGAGAATACACCAGCTACCTGATGGAAGCATGTTTTACTACACATACAGGTATTTATATTATGCAAAAGAAGTTGGCGATACATTTACAATAGTTAATAATGCGCCACCTGTTTTTGTAGATAATATATACACTATGCCAAATGGAGAGGTATGGCTATGTTATACCGTGCCGGCATCTGGTGTATGGCGATACATACCGGCTACAAGATCGCTGGAACAGGTGCATATAAGTAAAGAAGTAGACAATGCCTCTATCTATGAGCTGGATGTAGACATTGACTCTCCATGGATATATTGGATAGCTGGTGATAATGGAATGACCAAATATAATTCCAGAACAAAAAAGGCAAAGCTGTTAAATTTTAAAAGTTCTGTTAGCAGACCATATCCTAATATCAAAAGGTTCCTTCAGTCAAAGTCGGGCTATATATATATGAGTGCCGGCAGTGTGTTAATAGCATACGATAAACGTTCAGGAAAACTTATTGAACATCCTGAAAAAGGTAACAGATCGAATAACCTTTATGGAATAAGAGATCTGTTACAAACGTCTGATGGAATAATATGGATAGCATGCGAAACAGGACTGGCAAAATATAATGAAGTTACGGGCGAGCTAAAGCTTTATACAACCCAAAACGGATTACGTGGAGGAGATATCATTTATACTTTTCTGCTCGACGATAATGATAAGATTTGGATGACAACATTCAACCATATCATTTGCTTAGATCCGATTACTGAAAAGTTTAGTTACTATTCTCAATCTGATGGTGTTAATACCTCTTTCAATAGGTGGAGTTCGTGCAAGCTTAATGATGGCAGTTTGGCATTTGGAGGTACTAATGGTCTGGTATTGTTTCATCCTGATAGTATAAAATACAGCAGCCATAAACCAAACGTTGTTATTAATGCCATAAAGGTAAATAGCCTGCCCTACGAGTCTGAAATAATACCCGAGCGTCAAAAGCAAGTAAATATCAGCTATGCAGACAAGGTGGTGTCCTTCGAGTTTAAAGCATTAGAGTATACTGATGTTACACGCAACGATTATGCATATAAGCTGGAAGGATTTAATGATGATTGGGTATACTCAGGAAATGAGAACAAAGCTACATATACAAACCTGGAGCCGGGCGAGTATACTTTTAGTGTAAAGGCAACAAACTATAATGGTGTTTGGAATGATAATGTAGCATCTATACAGCTGATAGTTGCCCCAATGTTTTGGCAAGAGTGGTGGTTTCGCTTAATTGTTTTGATTTTGGTAGTCGCACTAGCGTACTACATCTGGAAGAGTAATAGAGAGAAGAATAGTTTTAAACAGCAAAAAGAAATAGCAGAACAGAACGATCACTACAAAACACAGTTTCTTAGCAATGTAAGTCATGAAATACGTACTCCTTTAAATGCTATAATCGGTTTGAACAAATTGTTGTTAGATACACCATTAACGACACAACAACACAAGTATGTGCATGCCGCTGCGCAATCTTCAGAAAGCTTATTTACACTTATTAATGACTTGCTAGACCAGGCGAAAATTGAAAGTGGCAAGTTTAAGTTTGTTGAAAGGCCTTTCAAACCCAGAGAGGTTATACAACAAGTACATGATACATTTTTGCATAAGGCTAGTGAGAAGAGGTTAACATTGAACTTATCTATCGCCAACGATTTACCTAACACGTTATTGGGCGACGCGGTAAGGCTGCACCAGGTTTTATCAAACCTGGTGAGCAATGCTATAAAATTTACAGATGAAGGGTCGGTAAATATTAAAACATCAGCAACCATATTAAATGAACATCGTGTTCAGGTTTGTTTTATAGTAGAAGATACAGGAATTGGAATGGAAGTAGAAAAGCTGGATAAGATATTTGATAGCTTTCATCAATTAGATCATGATGCTGCACAGAATAATATAGGAACTGGGCTCGGGCTTAGTATCTGTAAGCAGCTGGTAGAACAGCAGGGCGGGAATATTACTGTTGAAAGTACCCGGGGGAAAGGTTCTGTATTTACTTGTTGTATTCCATACACGATGTCAGAAGATCAGGTAAAACCTGCAGAAGTCTCAAATAGGCCTTTTGTTAAGTTGTCCGGACTGAAAATATTACTGGTTGAGGATACGCCTTTTAATCAACTATTGGCTGTCGAGATATTAAAGAAGAACATTGATAGCGTTACTGTATTAGTTGCTGAGAATGGTAAGGAGGCTCTGGATCTGTTAGAAACACACAAAGACTTTGATATAATACTAATGGATGTAAAAATGCCTGTGATGAATGGTTATGAAACCTCTGAAGCCATTCGCGCACAGAAAGAGCGTTACTATAAAACTGTACCGATTATTGCTTTTACAGCTAATGCAGTACCGGAGCAGCTGGATAAATGTAGGCAAGCAGGCATGAACGACTGGATCACGAAACCTGTAGATGATAAATTATTGATACAAAAAATTGCTCACCTTACACAAACTTTAAATAACGATGAACCTCGATAGGCTAAGAAATTTATTAGGTAACGATAAGCAAATAGTGAGTCGTTTTTTGGATTTGTATATAGAGAAGGTGCCTGCGCTGGTAGACAAGCTAGGCAAACAGATATCTGATGAGGACATAGAAGGCGTGGGTATTACAGCGCATGAAATAAAAAGCCAGTCGGCATACTTAGGTTTAGATGATGTGGTGAGCTTAGCTGCAAAAATTGAAGAAGAGGCAGACCGGAAGAAAACAGATTCCTTACATGTTCACTACTTAAAGCTGACAGTGCTCATAGAAAATGCACTATCAGAGCTCAGGGCGTTTATTTAACGATCAGGTTGTACCCTTTACCGTGAATATTCAGAATCTCAATTCTGTTGTCTTTGCTAAGGTACTCGCGTAGTTTGCTCACATACACATTTAAGCTTCTGCCCTTAAACATGTGTTCGTCTTTCCAGATTTTCTTTAATGCAACTTCTCTGTCTATTACGCCGTTTTCAGCTTCGCAAAACATACATAAAAGCTCTGTTTCAATAGCTGTTAAAGATTGCTCTTCGTTACCATATTGAAGTTTCCTTAACGACGGGCGAAAAGTATAAGTACCTATAGCATACTGCTCGGGCTTGCTTTCTTTGTTTTGCGATTTTTTAGATCGCCTTGTAACAGCCAGTATTCGTAAATGCAGTTCCTCAAGGTTAAATGGTTTAGTAATATAATCATCAGCACCTAAACGTAACCCTTTTATCTTGTCCGCTTTTCCGGATTCTCCTGTCAGGAAAATTATAGGCATATCTGAAAAAACTTCATGAATCTCTTCAGCTATTTCAAAACCTGTTTTGCCCGGCATTTTCACATCAAGCAGGCAAACATCAAATGCTCCCTTTTTTACGGCATTTAATGCTAATGAACTATCCTGTATCAATGTTACGTCTAAATCCTGAGACTCCAGGTAGTCACTCACAACCGGTCCTATAATTGTATCGTCATCAACAATCAATATGTTCAGGTTGTGTATATCCATGTTGCTAAAATAGTAAATAGACGCTATAAGCATTGTGTAGAATACGACAACTAACGTATCAACAATAATCCCCTTAGATGATATTATAGTCATTCTCTATAGGGGTTATAGATAGTATTGTGTATTTTGAGGTAAATCAAAGAACGTATTAATCTCAAAACATACAACGCATGGATTCAAAAAACCAAGAAACAAATTCAAGTTACAATGTGAACCATAGTGGAGGGGGATGTCCTTTTCACGGAGGTGCTATCAGGCAAAGTGCCGGAGGGGGTGCACGTAATAGAGATTGGTGGCCTAACCAACTAGACCTGAACATTCTTCGTCAGAACTCTTCTTTATCAAACCCTATGGATAAAGATTTTAACTATGCTGAAGAATTTAAAAAGCTAGACTACAAAGCGATCAAACAAGACCTATACGATTTAATGACGGATTCTCAGGAATGGTGGCCTGCAGACTATGGACATTATGGTCCTTTCTTTATTCGTATGGCATGGCACAGTGCAGGTACTTACCGTATACAAGACGGCCGTGGTGGTGGTGGTGCAGGTACACAACGCTTTGCTCCGTTGAACAGCTGGCCGGACAATGCAAATCTTGATAAGGCGAGGTTATTATTATGGCCAATCAAACAGAAGTACGGTAATAAGATTTCCTGGGCCGATTTGATGATACTGGCAGGTAACTGTGCTTTAGAATCTATGGGTTTCAAAACATTTGGTTTTGGCGGTGGTAGAGAAGATGTTTGGGAGGCAGAAGAAGATATATACTGGGGTTCTGAAGGAGAATGGCTGGGAGATAAAAGGTATACAGAGAACCATGACGAACTGGAGAACCCTTTGGCAGCAGTGCAAATGGGCCTGATCTATGTGAACCCGGAAGGCCCTAACGGTAATCCTGACCCAATAGCGGCAGCGAAAGACATTCGTGAAACATTCAAGCGGATGGCAATGAATGACGAAGAGACTGTTGCACTAATAGCAGGTGGACATACATTTGGTAAAACGCATGGAGCAGGAGATCCTGAAAAGTATGTAGGGCCAGAGCCGGAAGGAGCAGGTATCGCAGAGCAAGGTTTAGGTTGGAAGAATACATTAGGTTCCGGAAATGCGGGGAATACTATTACAAGTGGTTTAGAGGGTGCATGGACAACTACACCAACACAATGGAGTAATAACTTCTTCGAGAATTTATTTGGTTACGAATGGGAGTTGACTAAAAGTCCTGCAGGTGCGCACCAGTGGAAGCCTAAAGATGGTGCAGGTGAAGGACTAGTGCCGGATGCACATGATCCTAATAAAAAACATGCTCCGTTTATGTTGACGACTGATCTTTCTTTAAGATTCGATCCTGAATATGAAAAGATCTCCAGACACTTTTACGAAAATCCTGATCAGTTCGCTGACGCATTTGCAAAAGCATGGTATAAGTTAACGCACCGTGATATGGGGCCGGTTGTTCGTTATTTAGGTCCGGAGGTTCCGCAAGAAGAGTTGCTATGGCAAGATCCATTGCCTAATGCAACAGGTGCAACCTTGAGTGATGCAGACATTAATTCGTTGAAAGAAAAAATACTTGCTTCAGGACTTACTGTTTCCGAACTGGTCTCTACAGCGTGGGCTTCTGCATCTACTTTCCGTGGTTCTGATATGAGAGGCGGTGCAAACGGTGCACGTATTCGTTTAGCTCCTCAAAAAAATTGGGAGGTAAATAACCCAGCTCAGTTGAAGAAAGTATTAGATACGTTGGAAGGTATACAGAAAGATTCAGGTAATGTTTCACTGGCAGATCTGATTGTATTAGCGGGCTGCGCGGGTATTGAGCAGGCTGCAAAAAATGGAGGACATAATATCACAGTACCATTTACTCCAGGCCGTGTAGATGCTACACAGGAGCAAACAGATGTAGAGGCATTTGACTATTTAGAACCTGCGGCAGATGGTTTCCGCAATTACTTCAATGCAAAACATAATACTTCTGCGGAAGAAATGCTGGTAGACAAATCTCAACTGTTGACATTAACAGCTCCTGAAATGGTAGTGTTGCTGGGTGGTCTGCGTGTACTGGGTACTAATTACGACGGTTCTGCTCATGGAGTATTTACAAAAAATCCGGGTGCTTTGACAAATGACTACTTTGTCAACTTACTCGATTTAAATAATACCTGGAAAGCGACTACAGATGCAGAAGAGGTATTTGAAGGTAGTGACCGTAAAACAGGTGAAAAGAAATGGACGGGTACCAGGGTTGACCTGATATGTGGTTCTAACTCTGAACTTCGTGCTTTAGCAGAGGTATATGCACAGTCTGATGCGCAGGAGAAGTTTCTGAAGGACTTTGTAGCAGCATGGAATAAAGTAATGAACCTGGATCGTTTTGATATAACATAGTATTCAATTGTAAGTTAGAGTTAATACAAAAAGAAGGGCTTTCTAAATTGAAAGCCCTTCTCTGTTAATCTATTTCTATCTTAATCTTTCTTTTCAAAATCACCACGAGAGAAATACTTCTCTATAAGGCAGTACAGGAAAATAAAGAAGTACCTGCTACCCATCTCTTTGATCTTCAGGTTAGACTTGCCATACTTCCTGTTGGTCCAGCTGTTAGGTAATACCGCAAAGTTATATCCGCGAATAATAGCTTTTAAAGACATCTCCAATGTCAGGTTGAAGTGTGGAGACAACAATGGGTGAATACCCTGTATCGTTTCCTTCTTATACAGCTTAAATGCGTTAGTAAAATCATTGTACGGAATACCGAAAATGATACGAACGGCATTGTTCACCAACCTGTTTAAGAACAACTTGTGCTTTGGGTAGTCATGTACTTTGCCTCCTTTGCTGAACCTGCTACCGAAGACACAATCATAATTACCATTGACCATCTTGTTGTAAAAACTCACCAAATCATCAGGAGAGTCAGAAAGGTCGGCCATCATCAGTGCCATACAATCGCCTTCAAAACGAGATAATCCGTAGCGTACCGCATTACCGAAGCCATTGGGTCCTTTATTGGTATAGAACACAAGGGAGGGTATGTCCCTGGACATTTTTTCAAGCAATGTCAGGGTACCATCTTTAGAGTTGTCGTTCACCACCAATAGCTCATGCGGAATGTTTTCTTCCTTTAGCTTGTTGTATATGCTATTGAGTGTTTCCGGTAACGACTCTTCTTCGTTATATGCGGGTATTACTACCGATAACTTCATAGGCGGGTCTATGCAGATACTGATGCCCTTTTACGGAAGGCTTCGTGTATCTGTGTTAGTATATCTTCAACGTTGTATTTAAGGTTCCAATCCGGGAAGTGTTGTTCAAACTTAGAAGTGTCACTGATCCACCAGATATGGTCACCTATTCTATTTGTTTCAGAATATTCGTAGTTCATTTTATTACCACTGATCTTCTCGCAAAGGGTAATACCTTCTGCCATAGAGCAATTAGAGAAACGTCCGCCACCGGCATTATAAACTTCACCATGTCTTGGCGCCTGATGGAAGTTCCAGAACATATTTACCAGATCCCAAGAGTGAATGTTATCTCTTACTTGCTTACCCTCGTAACCAAATACGGTGTATTTATCGCCTGTTATAGCACACTTCATCAGGTAAGAAAGGAAACCGTGCAACTGTGTACCGCTGTGGTTTGGTCCTGTTAAACAGCCACCTCTGAAGATACCTATGTTCATGCCGAAGTATTTACCATACTCTTGTGCAACAACATCTGCAGCAACTTTAGAAGCTCCGAAAAGAGAGTGCTTGGTATTGTCAATGCTCATGTTCTCATCGATACCTTTTGCAAAGTATGCATGATCTTCAGAGATCTCCCAACGAGTTTCTAATTCTACTAAAGGAAGGTAGTTTGGTCTGTCGCCATATACCTTGTTGGTAGATGTAAATATGAAGGTAGCATCTTTACAGTGCTTGCGAGTCATTTCCAGTAGGTTGATGGTACCGTTGGCATTAACCGTAAAGTCTGTTATCGGCTCACGAGCTGCCCAGTCGTGACTGGGTTGCGCTGCTGTATGTACGATCATTTTAATGTCTGAACCATACTGAGCAAATATTTTGTCTAGCGCGTCGATGTCTCTGATGTCTGCACTGTGATGCACAAAATTTTCTACACCTTTTTGTAGTCTCTGCGTATTCCATTCAGTAGATGCATCTTCACCAAAGAAGCGCATACGCATATTGTTGTCTATTCCTACTACTTTATCAAACTTCTCAGAGAAAAATTCTACAGATTCACTTCCAATTAGACCAGAAGAACCGGTCACGATACATACGTTAGACATAATTGTTTTTTATATTTAAAATAATTTTCAATCGGGCTACAGTTAGTAATTTGAGAGCAAAAATATATCATAAATATTTGCAAGAGAACTATTTGAACGCCTTAATGAGATATTTTGTCAGTATATAAAACAGAATTTCGTGTATATGCGCTACTGTGCTTGCTCTCAGGAAATTTTACTACTCCAAAAACTACCATTTTATTTAAGCCTGCGCAAAGGTAATTGTTCGGGTTTGGTCTAATTTATCCTTAATATTAACTTTCTGTAGAGGTGTATTAGCGTAATTATTCGTTGCCTGTTGCAATTTGCTTGTAATCAATGTTATTGGCCTCTGAAAACTGGTGGATATACGCCTTTTTGCTATTAAACCTCTTTTGAGAAAGCACATTAATATTTTCGGTATGCTCTGTTTTTAAGAACAAACAAATTAGAGTGATTATTAATGCTCCCGACAAAAAGTACTTCTGGTTTCTTCCCCTGTGCAACACCAAGTTACCAAAGACCATAATTAATGGAGCATAGCAAAAGAAATCAATATAAGCGCCTTTAATATCCCCGGAGTAGGCGGCATCTTTTAACAATAGTATATACACAGCACTCACTGCTACATAAAAAATCTGAACGAATTTACCTTTTATGACCAGGTATATAGTATATGCTATAAGAAAATACTTAATAAGAGAATAAGTCCATTCAATTTGGCCTACCAGCTCGCTATCATTAATAGTTGGTGCTGCTCTCCATTGTTCTGCTATGGTTGCTGCACCATTTTGCAGGTACGGCCACATAGGCACACTCATAGCAAATGAACCTATCGCAATAGCTGCTATTGTACCACCGATAACAGCAATGCTTTGTTTCAGGTTGAGCTTTTCAATAAAATACAGCAGTATAACATGTGCCGTTAATATCACGAGTGCTGCCAGCCCTATGTTTGCTTTAATGAAGAACAGTAAAAATGTAAACAGGCAAAGCATTATCAACGAAAAGTTGATGGGCGATAAGTATGTTCTGAATAACCAGAATAGGAATACAGAAAAGTACAGCCAGCTCAAGTCTGTAAAATGAGCTACTTGTGTAACCAACATTGCCCCAAAAAGAATAAATGCAGTTAAAAACTTACCTGTAGACGCTTTTTGGAAATCTTTAAAAACATAAAAGAAGTTGAAAACCATAAAGAGGTCAAACAACAAAAAAGTCCAACGCGATATTCCCCAGCCCAGTCGTGTAGCTAAAAAACTTAAGGGACCGAAAGAGTGAGCAACACCATCGCCCCATTGCATCTTAGAATAGTTGAACAAGACGTCGTTCGCATTATTAGCAAGATATGCATCTGCATTAATGAATGGGAATGTATACATACACATAGCCAGTACAAACGCTAATATGTAAATGTATGGTGATGTGTATGTATAATTTTGATTGCTCATTACTTGTTGCTAAAACCCTAGCTCAAAATTGGTTTCAATGTAGCCTCGTTCGCTTTGATCCAGTCGTATATTTCTGTAAAGATATCTTTTACAGATTTTTCGGGTTTCCAACCTGTAGCCTGTTCCAGTTTTGTATTGTCTGATATGTAGATACGTAAGTCAGCTGGCCTGTTCTCTGTTACAGAGCTGATCTCAATAGTGTTTCCGGTTATTTCAGCGCAAATAGCAGACATCTCTTGCAAAGAGGCACTGCCTGTTAACCCGCCACCTGCATTAAACACCTTTCCGTCGAACTTCTCTATTTGATGTAGTTGCATATCTACAAGGCGTACTAAATCGTCTACATGTAAAATATCTCTTACCTGTTTACCGGTACCACCGTAGCCGATGTAACTCAATTTTTTATTCCAGAAGTGCTTGGCCATCCATAGTGTCACCACACCCTGATCGGTTTTACCCATTTGACGAGGACCTGCAATGACACCAAAGCGGGTAACGGCAGACTGTACGCCATAAAACTCGCGATATTCTTTCACCAACAGTTCTCCAGCTAATTTGGTGGTACCATAGAAAGAGCGTGCATCATCCAGCGGTAAGTCTTCAGAGATTCCCTTAGAGCTGATGCCTGCGGTTTTCTGATCGTCAGAAAATGAGAAGCGAGTAGCTTCTTCAATAAAGTTGGCATTTTCTATGGTGCTGATCGGGTATACCCTGCTGGTAGACAAGAAGATCAATTTTGCTTTGTATTTAGCACATAGGTTAAAACAATTGATAGCCCCTGTTAGGTTATTATTAATAACATAAGCAGGAGAACCGTCTAATCCTGACATAACAGAAGGCTCAGCAGAAGCTTCTACCATAAAATCGAACTCGTCTATCTGTTCTAAATCTTCAGGGTTTCTGATGTCGCCATGGATGAACTTAATGTTGTTTTGCATGAAGTCTACCAGGTTAAACTCAGAACCTCTCCTTTTTAGATTATCAAATACAGTGATGTCATAATCCGGATACTTATTTTTTAATTGCAGTGCAATGTTAGAACCTACAAATCCGGCACCTCCTGTAATTACTATGCGCATATTTAATGTTTTAATTATTTGAAATAACAAAGCCAGTCTGGTAAAATACCGCTATTATCATATATCCTGCACTTGTATGAAGGTTGCGGGTTTACCTGCCAAAGTTCGGCGACTGATTTTTTTAAAGTTGTATCGCTTTGAAAACTGATGATACCATTAAAATGGGCAGTGCCATTTCTTTTCAATAACATATCTTTTATATCGCGATTGTCAATATAGTCTATAGTAGCGTCTATAGACTTTCTATCCATGTAATAAGTTAGGTTAGAGTTTAGTTTGTTGCCACACATAACAAAATAAGCATCACTGTCTGTATGTTTAGTCATATAGTCAATGAATTCGTTATATGGGTTGTTCTCCGGGCGCGATGTGTAGTATTTGTCTTTATACCCCGTGTTATATATCCTGTAGCTATATAAAGCAAATATGCCCAAGATCAAAAATGTAACGCCTGCTAATTTTAGTTTTGGTGCTACCAGTTTATCTGCAATAGTATTCCTTAGTTCTAATATATTGAAGAACATAAATATGATAAAGAACAAATTGGTAGCAATGCTATAATAGGTATGTACTTTAAATAGGTTGAAGAATAACAAAGGTCCTGAAAAGAATATAGCAAGTAGTACAATATTAAAACCAAGTATTCTTTTATTTCTAAAAGAGTTGTAGCCTGCTATTAGAAATACTAAAGCGTATAATGCTGATACATAATGTCCCAGTCCGTTAAAATAATGAGTCCATTGAGCTGGTGTTAAGCGTTGTTGTAAGGTGCCAAAGTTCCATGCTCTGATCTCTGAAGATGCCCATTGTTTAGCAATAGGGTTTTCCAGTTTGATATTATCTGAATATGTAACCCACCAGTATTGCATTACAACACAAATCAGGAAAGTAATACAAGGGATGAGTAGCTTTTTAAATGTAGTTGCAAAACTATTTTTTGAAAGTATGTGCAACCCGATAGCTACCAGTATGGTGAACGCTATAGGAATGAAAGCTGTTACCTTGGTGAGCATACCGATCAGCCCAATTATCAGCAGGAACAGCCAACTGGTGATCTTCACTCTTTCTTTCTCTATAGTATTGATGTATAATATATACGAATACCATACAGAGAAGAATAGGGCTGTTGTTTCAATTAAGAACACTCCACCCCAGTATAAATAATAGTTAGAGAGTATTATTCCGGTAATAATCAGCTTGATATTGTTCTTAGAAGTAATATTCAGCTTGGCCAGAAACCTATATATAATGAATAATGACAAGTAGAAGAAGATAAGAGATACAATACGTCCTTCTGCCTCCAGGTTGCCACCAAAAACAGAATGTACCCAGTATACTATTGCTTGATAGGTTGGGAACTCCATAGGTACTTTCCATGGAGCACCAACAATAGGGGTTTTATAGTCTAGACTAACACCTTCTTTTACAAAGTACTGCACAGTAAGTGCTGTTTGTGTTTTGCGATACTCGTGCCAGCCAAATAAAGAATTACTGACAGCACCTAATGAAAAACTAAGGTGAATCAATATGCTTATAGCCAGTATAATGGAATGAAGGTGCTTCTTCATCTTTTACTCTAAACCTTGTGTTAGATAAATAAATATGCGGCTAAAATAGTTATTAAAATACTGCTATACTAATATTCAAAACGATGTACGTTTTCTATTGGCTGCAACGGGAGAAACAGTAATAAAAAAATAATACTATCAGAGAGGAGCAGAGGTTTATTAACATGTTTGTCTCTTAGTAGTTATTTTAGCAAATGCTTCATTGGGAGTTGATTTTTCTATTCGGATTCATTGCATTTATATACTCTTCTGTTGGTTTTGGTGGGGGCTCCAGCTATCTGGCACTACTTTCACTGTATGCCATACCATTTACAGAGATGCGCTTGATTGCACTGGTATGTAATGTGATAGTGGTTACAGGTGGTGTCATCATTTATGTGAAACATAAAAAGGTGAACTTTAAAAAGGTGTTGCCTCTGGTAGTGCTTAGTGTTCCCGCAGCATATGCAGGAGCTACATTGAGAATCAGCCAAACTACATTTTTCGTGATTTTAGGTATAAGCCTGATAGTTGCAGCGATACTGCTTTGGGTAAAAACGCGCATGCGTACCGATGAAGATGTTGCTAAGACTAGCGTAGCAGGAAATAGTATCATAGGTGGTGCTATAGGTTTCTTGTCGGGTATGGTAGGTATAGGTGGTGGTATATTTCTTTCACCTATACTGAACTTGATGAAATGGGATGTGCCTAAGAAGATAGCGGCTACTGCCAGTGTGTTTATATTGGTGAACTCCTTATCAGGTATTGCAGGTCAGCTGTCTCATTTGCCCCAGCAAATAAATATGCAGCGAATTTTGTTGCTTTGTGCAGCAGTACTGGTAGGTGGTCAATTGGGTAGTAGAATAGCCGCGGTTAAGTTTAATGGTATGGTGGTAAGAAGGGTAACGGCACTATTAGTATTTTTGGCAGGTGTAAATGTGCTGGTAAAGCATTGGCCGGTTTAAAAGTGTAGTTATGCAGGTAAAAGTATTGGCATTTGGGATAGCAAAAGAGATATTCGGCAGTTCGTCAATCAGTATTGATATTGAGAGTAATGATACGGATGGCTTAAAGAATGCTCTGGAAGTAAAGTATCCAAAGCTAAAAGAGTTGTCATCATACATGGTTGCAGTAAATGATGAATATGCTAATGACAAAACACCTATTACTCAACAAGACGAAATAGCAATTATCCCACCAGTAAGCGGCGGTTAATGATAGAAGTAAAAATATCGGATAAAACATTGGATACACAAGCGTGTATTGACAAGGTACTGTCGCCTAGCTGTGGTGGAATAGATGTGTTTATCGGTACTGTGCGCAATGCTACAAAAGGCAAACAGGTAGTTCGTTTAGAGTTTGAAGCCTATGAGCGTATGGCTTTAAAAGAGATGCAGAAGCTGGGCGAACAGGCAAAAAAAAAATGGCCTATTGAAAATGTGCTGATACACCATAGGGTAGGAGTGTTAGGTATAGGAGATATACCTGTTGTCATTGCAGTTGCTGCAGCGCATAGAGATGCTGCTTTTGACGCATGCAGATATATCATTGACACTTTGAAAGAGACTGTGCCTATCTGGAAGAAAGAAATTTTTGAAGATGGAGAAGTTTGGGTAGCGGCACATCCTTAGCCAACTAACTCTTGCCAAGCCTCAAGTCCGCCTTTTAAAGAATGTATCTCTGTATCAGGATTTTGTTGGCTTAGTATTTTAACCGCCTCTTTACTCCTGATGCCTGTTGCACAATAACACACTACAGCTTCTTCCAGATCAATGTCATTTGCTTGTATTTCTGCCAGAGGAATATGCATACCACCTATATGGAACGTGTTGCGCTCTTCAGTAGTACGTACATCTATCAGCATATAATCTTTAATAGAGTCTTGTAGTGTTACAACGTCTATTTCTTTTACCGGTATGCTTTGTGCTAATGATGTTATGTTAGTTTTAGTAGTGGTACCTAACGTGACTATTCGACTGCGCATGGATTGTACATCGAAGATAAACAGTCTGCCAACTAATGGTTCTCCTGTTTTGGTGATGAGTTGTATCACCTCATTAGCTTGAGCAATCCCTATAATGCCTGCTACTGTCGGTAGCACCCCACCGTCTGCACAATTAGGCACAGCAGCAGCATTTACATCAGGATAAAGGTCTCTATAGTTAGGGGACTGTGTGCCATCATCATTGGTGACATTCCATATAGAAACATGTCCTTCGTATTGATAGATGGCTCCGTATACTAGAGGCTTGTTGGTAAGCACACAGGCATCATTCAGTAAATAGCGAGTGTCAAAGTTGTCTGTACAATCAACTACAATATCATAGTCAGATATTATGTCCACGACATTGTTACTATGTAGTTCTGTGTCGTATGCAGATATGCTTATGTCAGGGTTTTGTGCTTGTAGTTTTGCAGCTGCTACGGTTACTTTCTTTAAGCCAATTTCGTTAGGTGTATATAGTATTTGGCGGTGCAGGTTCTTACGATTGATGATGTCAAAATCTGCTAACCCAATATGCCCAATGCCTGATGATACTAAGTACTGTGCACAAGGGCAGCCCAAACCACCCATGCCCACTACCAGAACTTTAGCATGGCTAAGTGCTTCTTGTGCCTGTTCGTTGAAATCTGGTAAGGCTATCTGGCAACTATATCTGATCCAGTCACTCAACAGTATTCATTTTATGTTCCAGTATGGTTTTTACTTTTTCTGCCTCTTCAGGCGTGTTGGTATTCATGAGTGCTTGTGGGTTCTCCGGCTCAATGATCAAGGTATCACTGTTGATGAGTGCCTTGCGCGGGCAAAAAAATCCTTGCTCCTTGAAAGACAACAAAACCTCTTTACTCTTTGGCTCCCATATCGTAATTAAAGGTTCAGGTAACCCGTCGTGCGGACTTTTATAAGTAGTCCCTACTTTACTGGTATCTCTATTATCGATCAGGTGTTGTAAAGTAGTTTCATCTATCAGCGGTAAGTCGCAGGCAATAACCAGCCATGCTACATCATTATGCTCTGATAATGCAGACAAGATGCCTACGTTTGGTCCTGCATCTTCAAACTTATCTGTAATGGTCGCGTAGTTCTTATCTATATCATCCGCTTGCTCTTTTCTGCAAGAAATGTAGACCTTATCACAGAACTTTTGCAACAGGTCAGCAGCATAGTAGCGTTGTTCTTTACCATGCCAGTTGATCACACTTTTATCGTGCCCCATGCGCTTGCTTTTACCACCCGCCAGTACCAGTCCGTATAATTTAGTCTCTTTTGAAGTCACGCTTACCTCCTGTTTTCTCTATCAGTTTGGTTTCTTTTATTACAATATCATGGCTCAGTGCTTTACACATATCGTAGATGGTAAGTGCGGCTACAGATGCACCTGTGAGCACTTCCATCTCAATACCCGTTTTAGCGGTGATACTGGCAGTACATTCTA
The DNA here is from genome assembly GCA_030429205.1 of Bacteroidia bacterium. Classification (GTDB taxonomy): domain Bacteria; phylum Bacteroidota; class Bacteroidia; order Chitinophagales; family Chitinophagaceae; genus UBA5543. Next base: position 427,130 of record JAUICZ010000001.1, on the reverse strand, counting down.
TTACCACTTCACTCTGTTCATTCAGTTGAATATCTATGTTGCAGTTGTCCATACCCAAAGGGTGGCACAGCGGAATTAGTTCGCCTGTTTTCTTAGCTGCCATAATGCCTGCTATGATCGCTGTTTGAAAAACGGATCCCTTCTTGGTTTGTATGTCGCCATCCACCAACTGTGTCAAAACAGCTTCGGGCAAGTATACTATACTACGTGCCTTTGCTGTTCTTTTGGTTACAGCTTTGCCGCCAACATCTACCATGTTGGCACGTCCTTGCTCGTCTAAATGTGTTAACTCACTCATGATACAATTGGTTGGTAAGGGTATATTCTATATGCTTCACCTTTTTTAAAGTTAGTTTGTTTTTCGGGCAGTTCCATAAATGCCTGTGTGTGTAGCAGGTTCACAAAATCTCCCGATCCATTTCCTTCTGATGGGGTAGCTATCAGTTGCCCTTGTTCGTTACTGCTAAGCTGTACTTGTAGAAAGTATTGTAAAGGTTTATCAAACCGATAATCCTCATCAAGCACAGCGTATAGTTTTTGCTCGGGTAACCCCAAAGTTTTGTTCAGCCAAGGAACACAATACCTATACATACACATGAAAGCAGAAACGGCATTGCCGGGGAAAGCGAATACACATTTCCTTTCAGGGTTAGTGCCAAACCAAAATGGTTTCCCCGGGCGTTGTTTTACTTTGTGAAATAGCTGCTCTACGCCAAGCTTATCCAATGCTGTTGGCAGGTAATCGTATTTACCTATAGATACACCACCGCTTAAAATAAGCACGTCATATTCTTGCAGGCATTTGCCGAGTGTAGCTAGGATGTCTGCTTCTACATCTTGCACATGCATCAGTGTTGGAGTGATGTGGTACTGCTGTAATACGGCACTTATGGTATGACTGTTTGAACGACGAATCTGGAAGGGGCTAGGAGTAGCATCTATATCTACCAACTCTTCACCTGTCGAGAGTACGACTATTTTAGGTGATTTCTTAACGGTTACAATATGCTTGCCTACAGACGCCAGAGTGTTAACCATTGCAGGGGTGATGATATGGTTACTGTTAAATAAACCCCGACCTTCTTTTTTATCAATACCTCTGTAATGAATATTTTGTCCTTGCCTGATGTTATCGATATTGATGGTTGCTGTGCCATTTTCAATCGTCAGATCTTCATAACGAATGATCGTATCACAAGATATGGGTAGCGATGCACCAGTCATTATTTCTACACACTCTTTATAACTGTCTATCTCAATTGGTTGGTCTCCTGCTGCTTGTGTGCCCTTTACAGAAAAGGTTCTGTTACCATTTTCAAAACCAGAGTAGTGTATGGCTATACCATCCATAGTTACTCGGTTGTATGGTGGTAAGTCTCTGTCTGCTTTTATTTCTTCGGCCAATACTCTGCCTGTTGCAGCAGCCAGTTCTACCTCTTCTATTCCAAAATCTCTGCTTTCAAAAAGTATGATTTGTTCTGCTTCTTGTACACTGATCATATTATCCTCCTATTGAAGCCATAGATGTTTGAGAACTTGTTGCAGCACGTTTTTGCTCTGCAATGCGTCCGTCTTTGTCTTTGTTTAAAATAGCCTGTTTAATGGCTTGTTGTATATCTTCAGCAGTTTGTTGAGCGCGTAATAAGTCTTTTACGTTCAAACTGCCATCTGCATATAAGCATGTTTGCAAATCTCCTTGTGGTGTAATACGTATACGGTTACAACTACCACAAAAAGAACGTGTATATGCTGCTATGATGCCTACCGTTCCTTTATGATTAGGTATCTGGTAATTGTAAGATGTTGAATATTGAGGGTCTGCTATTTTTTGAATGTCGGGGTAGGTGGTTTTTAGTTCATCCAGTATTTTGATGTGATCCCATGCTAAACCTTTATATTCGCCATTTCCATTAAACGGCATTTCCTCGATATATCGTACTGCAATAGGGTAGTTTTTTGTTAAAGCTGCAAGGGGTATAATATCTTCGGTATTTCTACCTTCCATTACTACCGCATTGAGCTTTACATGAATATCATGTTTTAGCAACTCATGCATGGTGTGCAATACCTTGTCCAGTTCATCCCTGCGTGTGATGGCAAAGAACCTGTTTTGGTCCAGTGTGTCCAGACTTAGGTTTACTGCTTTGATACCAATACGTTTCAACTCTGGAATGTAGGGTGCCGTCAATACACCGTTGGTAGTCAAGGTTAATTCTTTAAGCCCTTTAATCCCGGATAGTTTAATAAGGAACTGCATAAAGTCTTTACGCGCAAATGGCTCGCCGCCTGTTATGCGTATCTTCTCAATACCCATGGGTACAAGTATCTCGCACAATTGCAGCATCTCTTCATAAGTCATTAATTCCTTACGCTGCAACCAGTCTATACCATGTTCGGGCATGCAGTAAAAGCAGCGCAGGTTGCACCTGTCTGTTACCGCCAGCCTCAAGTAGTTAACTGTTCTTCCGTGATTGTCCTTCAGCACCATATTCGGGCACCAAAAGTACAAAGAAAATACTCCGTAGTCTATTGGCAGTTACATTTGACAAAACCGTCGGCACGGAGGAACCGGGCACCACACCAATAAGCTTTCCATGGCGTCGGTATTTCAGCGGGGTTATTTACAAAATAATAATGCATATAGTGTGCACGTGTTGCTGAATCCGTTTCCATCTTCTTCCAGATTTTTGCCAACGTTTTGGCATTGATGGCAGGGATGTTATACGTTTTACCATAGTTATATTCTTCTGCCCATGTATTATCTCCTTTTGTCTGGATTCCTTTGAACCTGTATGTAACACTATTGATCAACTCCAGCTTTTTAGGATCCCATGTTATTTCAACAAAACCGGGGTTGTTATCAAATATCGGGCTGATAGCGGGAGTAATGTGTACGAATGAAGTCAGTTTTTTGCCGTCAGAGATAATTCTGAACTCATCCATATGTGTATGACCTGCAAAATTACCTTTGATGATATCACTGTAGCGGTTTACAAGATTCAGGAAAGAATCGTTGTAGGGTTGTTTCCACATTTCGTGCGCACCGCATGGTTTTGCTTTCGAAGATTTGTAAATATCCATCCCCGGAGGTATGTGGTATGATAACCAAACGTCTTCTCCTTTACTTTTACAGTCGGCCAGTGTCTTTTTCAACCAGTTGAATTCGTCCCACCCTGCATTAGCTGTGTCAGCTGAGTCACACACATTAGCATAGTTTGTAGAAAAATATATGGTGTTTAGCCCTATGAAAACGGTTTTGTCATCCCACGGCATTGCTACTTTGTAATAACCGCCTTTTGAGAAGGTTTTAAGGTAATCGCTTTGCTGCATATTGCGCAGTAGTGGTTTCGTTTGTCCGGCAAAGAATGACAAGAATGGGCCATCGGGTTGTATATGATAGTCTCCGCAATAATCGTCGTTATTACCTAATACAGGTAGTACAGGTGTATTAGGGAAATGTTGATCCAGCATCAGGAATACAAAGGACACTGTTTTACGAATGAATGATCGTAGTGAATCTCGGTTTGTTTCTCCTGTATGCTGCAGGAAAACACTTTCAAACTGATGACAGATAAAATCACCATTAATAATAATCATGTCGGGGTTGCTGTTTCGCTTTTGCATTTCTTCAAAAGCGCTTACCATTAAGCGATAGTAGCTGTCAGTACCATAAGGTCCGTAAGAAGAATCAGAGCTTGATTCAAATACTTTTTGCCAGCCTTTGTAATCTGTCTTGGTAAGCTGGTCTACGATAGACGGGTCACAAAAAGGATTGAAATGTACATCAGACATGATCAGGAACTTGCCGGTAGCTGTCGCTCCGGCGTTATCAAGTGGAGTATCTGATTTGTCTGAATTGTTTCCATTGCAGCCTTGTGCTATTACGGCTAATACGAGTACGATGATGAGTATCTGGTTTTTCATACTGTAAATGTAGATATATGCTATATGAAAGAATAGGGTATTTTCACCCCTTTTCATAAAAAAAGAAGCCGCGCAATAAGACTATTGCACGGCCAGGATCTGCGTAGTATACCCCTATTAAAAATCTATACGGTAGGCGATATTCGGGAAGATGCCTAACTGGTTCACCCTTTTTATATCTCCTGCATCATTATCGTAATACGAATAGTAGAAATTATCTCTGTTGGTCACGTTCTGTATCTCTAGCTGTATACTGTGTGTAGCACGCTTACGGTTGATCTTATAGTAGATGCCAACATCTGTACGGAAGTATGCAGGCACCTGGTTGGTATAATACTGTTTAGGTACCAGTACCTCTTCGTTGGCTGCACGAGAAGCTGCCAAATCAATAGGCGATTGTCTCATGCCTCCACTGGTCAAAACTTTGCCGTTCAAGCCTAATATCTTTCTGCCATCTCTGCTCATTTTAAATTCTTTACCACCCAAGATATTCAGTTGATACCCTCTGTTGAAAGTGGTATTATATTCTTCGCCTGCGTAGTTCTTGTAGGTAGATTTGAACAATGAACCTGTCGCCATTATGTAATAGTTGTTAGCAAATGGTTTTTCTATACTCATGTCAATGCCGTAGTTCTGCCCTGTGCCATCGCTCACCAGTTGCCCCGTGCCGATCAATGTATAAATATCAAACGCATTGATCAGAGAGAATCCGCTGTTTAGTTTTTGTTCAACAGGTATATTGTATAAGTACTGATAATATACTTCTGTTTTGAAACGCATGCCCGCACCCAGTGCTCGCTCGTACCCGCCTACTACATGAAATGCTTTTAGCAGGCCGAGGTTTTTATTGGGGTAGGTGTTAGATGCTGCTTGTTGTTTGTCCTGGAAAAGGTAGGTAGATACATGGTCGGGCTTGCTGTGAAAACCTGCCGCAATAGAAATGGTGTTTTTGCCTGTTTTGTATGTGGCACTGGCTCTTGGTTCAATACTATAGCTGCCATTCAGTGCCAGATACGACCCGTGTACACCACCCAATAGTGTTAGCTTCTCTGTAGCTCTGTGTTTCCATTGTATATACCCCTGGTAGAATTGTGTACTCCCTTCACCGTCTAATATAGAGCGCCAGTCTGCAAGATTTTCATCATAAAAACCTGCATTAAAACTGTATTGTTTATGCTGTGCTATAATGCCTGTACGAAAAGTGTTCTTGCTGTTTACTTTTTGGTTGTATAGTACAGAAGCACGGTAGGCATTGTTGACAAACTTCTCGTTACTTACCGGTATTATTTTGTAATCCAGTACCGGGTTAAGTGTGTCTACCAGTTCATCTGTTTTTTGATGAGAGGCTGATACTACTGTTTTTAAATAAGCTTTCTTATTCAGGAATATGGTATGAGTAACCCCGGCAACACCCATCATGTTATCGCTGTCCAATACAAAGTTGGGGTCATCATCTGTCCACTCTGTACTGTCTTTTATTGGGTCTTTACTGGCATTATTGTATCCGCCTAAACCCCATACCGAGAATGTACCTGCCTTTTCTGTAGGGAAGTTTAACTTGATAGATGCATCCTGGTACTTAGGTAATACCCCTTCAAAATGCACAATGTCTTGTAACAAAGCTAATGTTGAGTAGCGGTAGTTAACTAAGTAAGACGACCGGCCACCTTTTTTGAACGGACCTTCTGTGGCCAACTCTGTCCCCAATGCACTTAGTTGGAAAGTATGTTCCCTTTTTTCTCTGTTACCTGTTCTAAACTTCATATCAAATACACCAGACAAGGCGTTACCCATTTCTGCGGGAAATGCTCCGGTATAAAAATCTGATGTGCCGAGTACATTAGCATTCAACATACTGATGGCACCACCTGTAGTCCCCAGCTCGCTAAAGTGGTTGGGTGTAGGGATCTCTATCCCCTCCAGCCTCCACAAAACATTTTTAGGAGAGTTGCCTCGTACTACTATACCATTATCTAAGTCGCCTGCATTAGACACACCCATAAAGTTCATGGCCATACGCGCAGGGTCTGCAAAAGATGCTGCATAGCGTTTGGTTTCTTCTACCGATATAGAGCGAGCACTAATGGTAGCAAACTCATTAAGTGCTGCTCCATTTTTACTGGCCTTTACTGTTGCTTCTTTCAGCTCATGAAGACTTTCTGATAACGATATGTTTAACTCAAGTTCTTTACCCGATGTAACCAGTACTTCTGATGCCGTGCGGCTTTCATAACCCATATATTGAAATATGAAGGTTTGTCTGCCTACAGGAACATTCTCTATGGCAAAATATCCATCATCATCAGTAATAGCATTTAATTGATTATTAGCAGCAGATACCACCACCACTCCTATTAGTGGTTGTTGCGACTCTGCATCTACGACCCTGCCACGTACCTTTTGTTTAATAGTCTGCTGCTGTTGTTGTGTTTCTTGTGTTTGTGCTATTGCGTTAAAACAAACCCCTGCCATTAACACCGCTGTTATTGCGATGATTTTTGTTGGTGCCATAAAACTTTTCTTAAGTGATGATTAGATAAAAGTGCTGTAGTTTAAATGTCGAAGTGAATACCGGCTATTGCTCCAATGTATATACGTTCATAGTAGTCTCTGGTACTGTTATCCCATAGAGACGATTTGTTGTTGTTCCCTCCTTTAAGCATGTACTCTTTATCAGAGTATTCGTAGTTAAATGTTGGGCCTGCAAATATTTCAAGCCTGTCTCCTAACTTCAAAGCAGGTAATAACCTAAAAGAACTGCTGAATTGGTATTCATCCCAGAAGTCTGTTAAAGACGTAGTTGTGATCTCTGTATTGATCCTGAAGATCTTTGCAATTGGTATGTGCGCACCTAAACCCGCTTCTAATCCATATACAGGTTCGTTATAGCTAAAATTGGCGCCCGCACCTATAATACCGTATAAATATTTACCGCCAGAACGAAAGGCAACCATACTTGTCAGATTATCATCAACAGTAACACCAATGTACTTTTCTCCCTTTCGGCTAATGTTAACCAAGCCTATCGGGAAAGCACAGCTATCAGCAATATTGATGAATCCTGCTACCTGTACGGTCTTTACTTCTCTGGCTACGTTTACAAATCCGGCAACCTGTGCGTGTACATCTTTAGCTACATTCACATAGCCTGCTACCTGTGTGCCTTTCACATTCCTGGCTACGTTTACAGCACCACTTGCTTGTGCGCCTGTAACATCACGCGCCACATTTACATTACCAGCTCCTTGGAAACCTCTTACATCTCGTGCCAGGTTAAGAAAGCCTGCTGCTTGAGCACCTCTTACATCTTTCAAAGAAATATTGGCGAACCCGGCACCTTGAAACCCATTTGCAAAGGTGGCGATATTTAAAAAACCAGCACCCTGTACGCCTGTGCTGATACCTTTCACATAGTTGCCAAACCCTGCTGCCTGAAAACCTTTTGCATTACCCATAATGATGTTGGTGTGCCCTGCTGCAACAAGACCTTTTGCATCGTACTTGATATAGTTACCAAAGCCAGATGCGCAAAATCCACGCTCACTACCTGATACACCTACAAATGCATGGGCTGAAAATTTGTTTGAATACTCGGTTGCATTGACCCAATTGGTGCTTAACGGGTATACCAACCCTATGTGTGCATTACTTTTTTTAAGGTTAGCCTGTGCAAATGCATTGCATGCTAAAAAAACTAAACTCAATCCTAAAACTACTCTTGATGTCATTTTCTGTATTGTTTGATATAATGACATCTTAAAAGGGAGTTACCCCTATGTTGCACTAAAAAATTGTGACACCAACATTCCAGCCGATCCAGCTGCTGAGGTTTGAGTCGTAGGTATTTCTTTTATAGTTGTTGGGTAACAGCTCGTTTGAGTAGCCCGCTACTTTAGTGATGTTGTTATCGTAGTAAGTATTATAAGTAGGACCTGCATAAATCGCAACATATTTTCCAAAGTGTACATTCAGATTAACCCTAAGCTTTACAAGGGAGTTAATATCTTCCCAACTACCCATATATATACCTTCTGCCGCTAGCTCGGGGTTGATGGAAAAGCGTTTGCTGAGTGATAGCTCGCTACCCCAACCTAAGCCATATGTGTATACTTTATCAGTGTAATTACGTGCCCCTACACTGTATATATTATACAGCCATTTAGTGCCCGATTTGAATGATACATTGTAAGTGCCGTACTCATTGGTATATACAGATAATTTGTGGTATCCCTTCAATACAAAATTGAATATCCCAATTGCAGCACCCGATGCCGTATCTGCAAAGTTGAACAAGCCCAATTGCAGGCCTCTGTAGTCTGTAGCATAGTTTACTAAGCCTGATATTTGTGCCCCTCTAACTCTTTGTGTAGAGAAGTTAAGGACACCGGCCATTTGCACTCCTTTAATTTCTTTCACACCAAAGTTGACAATACCGGCAGCTTGTATTCCTCTTACAGGTTTAATACTGCTGTTCACTACTCCCGCCATTTGTGCTCCTGTTACCGTATCAATAGACATATTGATAATGCCGGAATACTGTGCACCATCTACTTTACCAATTGTTAGATTGTATACACCTGCAGCTTGTAAACCAACAAGGTTTCTGCGAGTTATGTTACTGAAACCACTGGCTTGTACACCGGCAAATGTACCAAGCACATTATTGTGAAACCCTGCACCTTGAAATCCCTTAAAACTTCCGCCAACTACATTTACCAAGCCCCCTGCCTGCACATACTTAGCATCGTTTTTTACAATGTTAAATACACCTCCCAACTCAAGACCTTCTACACCTGCGGTATATCCACCAATTAAATTCAGCGACAAGTTATTAGTGGTTTGTGATGTCATCTTACCTTGCGAACCCAGCCCCGGGAAGATAGACCCCTGCACCGGCATGTCCACAAAAAACTTGTTTAGGTTGATACTTTGTAAACGTTGCTTAGATGATAAGAAGAGCCTTGCAAACCATGTATTCTCTACATATTTGCCACTGCTATTAATGATGGCCTCTTGCAGCTCTATTCTTTTAGGTGCTATTTTTACGGTTACCTCCTGATCTACTCCGGGCTTAATATTGATGATCGTATCTCTGTACAAAGACTTGCTGACGTTCAAGGATATGGAAGGCACCTTTTCTTTTAGGCGTAGTTTAAAGTAGCCTTGCTCATTAGTCATGGATGCAACCAATTGTTCTTTTTCAAACACACTTACATCCCGTACGTTTTCTCCTGTGGCCAAATCTTTTACGTAACCGCTAACGTACCAATATTGGCCCGCACTGTGGTTTTGTATGATAACATGGCTTGGCGTTTCTTTAAACTCAAATTGCTGTTTGAAAATAAAGTTCAATGCCTCCAGCACTGTTTTTTCTTTTACAGTCAGGCTGATCAGGCTATCATCCGGAATGATCTTACTATTGTATGAAAAGAAGAAATCACCCTGCTTACTGATCTCTTTCAGTACATCTTCCAGACGTTCATCCGTAGCATAAACGGTTACTGTTTTACTTAAATGAGATTGTGCCTGACAAATATTTGCCACGCACAAAAGCAGACTAAAAAGGTATACAAAACGCAGGCGGGGTGTCATGCCGTAGTTGCTATTTAATTATGATATTATTTCCATTTCGCTCGATAGTTACACCAAAGGTTTGTTTAATTACACTTAGTATCTCTTCAAGCGTTTGATCTTTAAACGTGGTTGTAATAGGTAAATCGTTCAGTTGATCATTCGCGATAACAATGTTTACATTATATGCTGTGCTCAGCACATTTACCAGTCTGCTCAGCGGAGTATTCTTACAAACAAACTCCTTAGTGCGATAGTAATTATATAGCTTATCATCGTTATCTGCTTTTACCGGTTGTGCTTTATTGCTGTAGACAGTTGCTTTTTCTTTTGGTCTTACTTCTACACTCTCCATTTTCTTGGCCACTTTCACCAAGCCTGTTTCTACTATAACTTCTGTTTGCTCTTTACTGCTGTTTACATTGAACGAGGTGCCCACCACTGTAACGGTAGCCTTGCCTGCGCTGATGATAAACGGCTTTTGTTTATTGGGCGTTACGTTGAAGAAAGCCTCTCCACTTAAAGTAACGTCCCTGCTGTCTCCACTAAAGTCGCTATCGTATTTAACAGAAGAGTTCTTGTTGATGGTAACTGTAGAACCGTCGGGTAGTGTTTCTACCAGTACCTTGTTACCGGCATAGAGGGTGGTAGTACCAAAGTCGTACATAAAGTATTTACCCATCCACGCGCAGCATAGCAGTACGGCAATAGCCGCAGCTATCTTTATGGGTGCAAACCTTTTGTTGGGTAACGCAATGGTCTTACTTCCTTCGTTATTATTTACCCGCTCCTGAAACCTGCTCCATGCCTCGTCTTCGTCAACACTGCTCTTAGTATCCAGCAGTTTGCTCTTGTCCCATATTTGTTTGAATTGTTTGTAATGAGTTTTGTTAGCACTACTTTCTTCTATCCATGCCTGCACGGTTATCTGCTCGTCGGGAGAGGTTTCTCCCAACAAGTGCTTGATCAAAAGCTCATCGTTTATATGGCGTTGTTCATTTTTCACATTTCATCAGTTTAATAAATTTAAAAACAGCCATAGTACAGTTATATAATCAGCAAGTTGCTTCCGCATGATCTTCAGCGCCTTGCCCATTTGGTTCTCAATTGTTTTTACAGATAGCCCTAGCTTGTCTGCTATCTCCCGGTACTTCAACTCCTCAAATCTGCTCATCTGGAAGATGGTTCTACATTGCTCCGGCAGTTGTTGCATGGCATGGTGCAGCCTTTCTTTCAGTTCCCGCTCTGCTGCATTGTCTACCGCGTCGGTATTATCACTGTTATGATAGGTGCTGTGCTCGCGGTGTGCATCTTTTACCTTTTGGTGCTTCACAAAGTTCATACACTCGTTATGTACCGATCGGTAGAGGTATGCAGTGATGGAGTCTATTTCTTGCAGCTTCTCCTTCTTCTCCCACAGTTTGCAGAACACCTGTTGCACCATCTCTTCTGCATCTGCCTCGTTGTTCAGTATGGTGCAGGCATAGGCATGCAAGCGCTTAAAGTTGTCTTTAAAGCTCTGTTCAAACAGTACAGCACTGTCTGCTTTCTTTATGCTGATACCTATTTCGGGCACACCTGGTTCTCTATTGTCTGCTGCAAAGATAGCAGCCTGCTGCAACGCCTGCATATAATAGTGACAACCTTCTTAAAGAATACCCCTATTTGCGGGAGAAATATTTTTTAAAGTATTGTATAGTGTTGATTTACAATAGGTTATGAGATTTGTTCTATTTTGTTCAGGAGATGTTCCTGATTTTGAAGATTTAACTGATTGATTTTCAGGCGATTAAGGTGCTATTTGTTCTATTTTGTTTCAGATTTTCAAAATTTTATTGAAAAAACTAACTGCCTGATTATCAATGCGGGTTAGGAACGCTTTGAATTTTGCACGATAAGAGCACGTCACCATTTTTTATTGTCATGCTGAACTTGATTCAGCATCTCGAGATATAAGTGTTTTCTCACGTAATACTTTTTTACTGTCCTTTCTTTGCATGCCCAAAGAAAGAATCCCGAAAGTCATCGGGATAAACTCCAGAAAAGGCGCAAAGCCCTGATGTGCCTGTATTGCTACTGCGCTGCCGGGCTGTTGTGTATGCCTGATGTTACTCATGGTTTTAGGCATTATTCCTATAACCCCGCCTTGCGGGATCTCCGTATTTTGGTGCAAAATACTACGACAAATATACGTAAAAATGATGATTTGATAAAATGATTGACAATGCAAGCTGTGCTTACACAGGCTCTTTGGGCAGAAAATCTCGCGGACTGCACTCCAGCACTTTGGCTATTTCATTGAGCTGGGAGACATTGTATTTTTTATCGTATTTGCCGCTCTCTATCTTCTGGATGTATGATTTAGAAGTATAGCCTAACTCAAAAGCCAACTGAGATTGAGAAATGCCTTTCTTCAATCTGCGCTCTTTAACTTTTTCTATTACGTATTTGTCTACAGCAGTAACCATGTACGATTGTGATGCTGAAAAGTATAAATGCTTTAAAAAACGAATGGCACCCTATAGGGTGCCATTAAGATATTTTATCTATATTGTGCATAAATAATACCAACCATGAATGAAGATGTACAGGCTCTGGGTAAACGCATCCGCCGTTTAAGAATAGCAAAGGGCTATACCAGTGCAACAGCCTTTGCACAGGCGTATGATATCCCTGCCGAAACCTATGCCCGCTACGAGGCGGGCGCCGATATGCTGCTCACCGAAATATTTGCCATTGCCCAAGCCCTGGGTATGAGCTTACAGGAGTTTTTTGAGGGGTGATTATTTTTTAGTCTAACCGGCTTTTGAGCTTGTCTGCTATGTAAGTGTATGCTTCATCGATAAACGGGTATGCTTCTGAATGTATGGGGTTTAATCTACCATTTTTGACAGGCATGGCCTGCAGTTTACCAATACCTTCATCTTTTATATTTCTTTTGCTGTCTCTTTCTATCATATCATCGAAAGGAGTGTGTACATTCCATAAACAATGGCGGCAAAGAATGGGCATTACAATAGCATTGCCGCTTTTCAGTTTTTCGTTGATGATCTCTAGCTCCCTGTTCCATATATATTCAGAGGCAAAGAAACTTTCGCTCATCAGCAGTAATACCACATCTGCTTCGCGCAGAGCTGTTTCTATCTTTTTATCCCATTCGCTGCCCGGTTCTATCATGGCATCGGTCCATGTAGATACATAGCCCTGCCGCTCCAGTATGCGGATATGGTTCTTTATTTTAGTGCAGGTCTCTATATCATCATGCGAGTAGGATATGAATAGCTTTTTAGGTTGGTACATTTCTTCGAATTTTTTGGTGTTGATCAAATAACTGATGTAAGGCAGGTGCTCATATACCTTCACAAAATGTGTTTTTGGCAGCTCGTCTTTAACCTGTTCTTCGGGCATAAAGTTGAAAGTAGGCTTTAAAGCGCCTATCCATTTCCTGAATTCCTTAAGAGGAATAAAAGTAGTGTTGTTATATGCTATACTTATTTCAATACCTTCAGAGAGGTCCAAGAGCATTGTTTTCAGATCAGTTCCGCTCATGTGTTTACGGTCTTCTTTTATCTCTTCCTGCTCTTCTTCATTATCCTTTTTAGGATGTGGTATGTATCGTTCAACGGGCTTGTTGAAGAATGCAAGCAATACACATTTATATATGTCTATGAGGTCCTTAGTGTTCGGTGCTTCTATAGTGATGGTAAATTGTTCCCAATCTGCGGTGATCATCCCTTTAGTATTGCCATTGCCAAAATCATGCGTGAATAAAATACCATCTCGCCAATACCATTTTTTAAAGGGGTTTCGTCCAAAGTAAGCCACCAGCCTGCTCATGATGCCTTTGGGCATGTAGTTTTTAAATTTCAGTACCAGTTTTTCTTTCAGACCGTCGCGGGCAATAGCCATCATATCAGCATCGCTGTATTCATTTGGTAAAAACTGGGGGGCTATCCATTTTTTTGTTTCGCCGTCCTGAAAGATCACCTCAAAATGTTTCAGTAGCTCTTTCAGTTTATCATTCCCTTCAAAGTTTTCTTCGGGTATCTCTCCTTTAGGTTTATTATCTCTAACCTCTTTGGTCAAAATATTATTGAAGATGTGCAGTGTGAGTTGTTGCGGGAAAAGAAATACCAGCCCGTCTTGATCCTCATCGGGTTCAATATATATACAAATGCCCAGCAGCCTCAGGTCGTTAATGATCAGTTGTGTATAATCGTCGATGATACTTGCAGGTACTACCTTTTTACTTTTTAAAAATTTTTGAAACTCCTTTATGCTGAATGAAAAGTACTGCTGTTTGTCTTCTTCGTTCATACTGTTCAGCTTTTCGAATATTTTTTTGCTGAACATATCGATCTCTTCTTTCCCTTTTTGTTCTGCTATATGTTCTTTCAACGTATAGTATAGCCTTTCGCTGGCCACCTGATATTGTACGGGTATCTCTTCTTCGTCATTATCAACATCGCTGGAAAGTGTAAAAAACTTTCTGAACCCATTCAGTGAAATTGAGTCCAGGTATTCCTGCTTTTGTTTATCTGCTTTGTTGAGTAAGAGCCAGGCATTGAAGCTATCTTTTTCTTTATGGAAGTATCTTAATGAATGGCGTACATTCTCGAGCCAGTATGAGGGAGCGAATGAACCGTTCTCTTCTCTTTTATTTGCATCTTCAGCAGCCTTGGGGGTGGTTACTATCCAGTACAGTGCATTGGGATGGTAAAACACGGGGTGAAAATGATGGTAGTATTCCTGCCCGCCAAAATCTTTCACCAATAGATATTCTTTCTTTCTGTTGCCTTTGCTCAGGTCCCAGTAATAATGAATGTTACCATGTGTAGAGCCTTCGGGCAATTGCTCAATATCGCCTTCGTCTTTTTCTTCAATATTCAGGCAGGCTGTGCGTAGTGTTCGCAACACACTGGTTTTTCCTGCTTCGCCATTACCTAATAACATGAGTTGCAATATATGTAATGCTGTTTTTTCTAATAGTGGCTGCGTTTTTGAACGAGCTGTAGTTTGAGGTAGGTTGGATTGCTCTTGTTTTTTTAAATATTCATTAACAAGATTAAAGTTGTTTTCATTTATTGGCACTTTTAAGTCATGTATTGGATTACCAAACACGTAAAATTGAGTTAAGGCATATAACTTATCTAAGTTTTCAATTTTTTTGATTTTGTTGTTGAATATTGAAAATCTTTTTAAACTCCTTAGACTACCTAAGTTCTCCAGTTTTTGTATATCATTATCATATAAATAAAGAGTTTTAAGTTTAGTAAGAGTTTCGAGGTTTTCAATTTTTTTGATTTTGTTCTCATGTAACCCTAACTCCTCGAGGTTAATTAAAGTATCTAAGTTTTCAATTTTTTGAATTTGGTTAAAGCTTATAATAAGTGATTTAAGTTTAATAAGGGTTTCGAGGTTTTCAATTTTTTGAATTTGATTTATACCAATATTGAGTGATGTTAAATTGTGAAGCCGGTCAACATGTTCAATTTTCTTGATTTTGTTACTTGTTAAATATAGAGTTTCTAAATGCTTTAATTTACTTAAAAGATCTACTGTCTTTTCTATTACAAAACCTTTTACATTACAGAGGCTTATACCATTGATATTGCCATGTTCATTAATACTATATTGAGACGATCCTGTACTATCTATTAGACGTGCTAGGACTATTTTTATCTTATACATCTTCTCCAATTCTCTAATAATCTCTATGTCTTTGGGGCGTACTAGTGATTCATCCATAGTTCGTTCGTTTGTTGCAAAATATATTATATGTGTAAACTAGGGTAGGGTGTTTTCACCCTATTTCGGTATCGAGAATGCAAATAGTAATTTGTGTAGCTTATTATACCTTTGCAGCCTTATTGATAGCCAATGTTAGATAAAGATATTCATATAGGTGTTTTGGGTGGTGGCCAGCTGGGCGGTATGCTCATTCGCCATGCAGAGGATTTCGGGTTGTATATACATGTGCTGGATAGCAATCCTGATGCTACCTGTGCCAAGTTCACCAGCAATTTTGTGTTGGGCGATACGCTGAACTACGACGATGTGGTCAACTTTGGTAAGGGACTGGATATTATTACCATCGAGAAAGAGGCGGTGAATACAGAAGCGTTGGAATACCTGCGCGGGCAGGGCGTGAAAGTACACCCTTCGCCGGAGATCATCAGCGTGGTGCAGGATAAATACCAGCAAAAGGAGTTCATGAAACAACATGAAATTCCTGTAGCTGACGGTATATTAATACCTAACAAGGCAGAGCTTGCTAAACATAAAAATAGGTTGCCTGCCTGCTTGAAAATGTGCCGCGATGGTTACGACGGGAAAGGGGTGATGATCTTAAAGACAGAAGCAGATTTTGAACATGCTTTTGATGTGCCTTGTGTGCTGGAAGAATTGGTATCTATCCGTAAAGAGATAGGGGTGATCGTGGCGCGTAACGAGAAGGGAGATGTACAGTGTTACGACCCTGTTGAGATGGTGTTTAATCAAGAGTTGAATTTGCTGGACTATCAACTGGCCCCCGCAGAGATCAGTGATAAACACGCAGCACAAGCCCGTGATCTGGCCATAAAAACAGCCAAAGCATTGAACCTTGTTGGGATAGTAGCCGTAGAAATGTTCCTGTCTACAGATGATGAGGTGATCGTAAACGAGTTGGCACCGCGCCCGCATAACAGTGGTCACCATTCTATTGAGGCCTGTGTTACTTCTCAGTACGAGCAGCTATTGCGTGCCATATTGAATATGCCTTTAGGGGATACTACGGCACACAAAAAATCGGTAATGATTAATATCTTAGAGCCCGCAGAAGGCAGAAAAGATATTCTGGATAAAACCTTTAATGCTGCCCTTTCTACCAAAGATGCGCATTTGCACTGGTACGGTAAAAAGAACAGTAAAGAGGGCAGAAAAGTGGGGCACATCACCGTAAATGGCGACAGCATCAGTGAGGCAGTATCAAAGGCTGAAGAAATTAGAAAAGCAACAAAGTAGTAGTTATGAGCAATCCTGTAGTAAGTATCATAATGGGCAGCAGCTCTGATAAAGATGTAATGAAGGCTGCGGCAGACGTTTTGAAGAAATTCGGAGTACCCTATGAATTCACAGTGGTATCTGCACACCGCAGTCCGCAATGGATGTATGAGTATAGTGCAAAGGTGCAGGAGCGTGGCATTAAAGTAATCATAGCAGGGGCAGGTGGCGCAGCGCATTTACCGGGTATGGTAGCAGCATTGACGACCTTGCCGGTGATAGGCGTTCCCGTGAATTCGCGTAACTCTATAGATGGTTGGGATTCGCTATTATCTATCGTCCAAATGCCGAATGATGTGCCTGTTGCTACAGTGGCAGTAAATGGTGCTCATAATGCAGGTTTGCTGGCAGTAGAGATGCTGGCGATCAGCGATGAAACTTTAATGGGCAAACTACATGAGCTGAAACAAGCTAATCGCGATAAAATAGACAGACAACAAGAGGAAGTAAAAGGCTTATAAGCTTAAATAATTGCTTATCAGTCGTATCTGCAAAAGATGTTATATATTATTTCTTTTGCAATATATTTAGAAATACTGTTTAAATTATTTACTTTAGAACACAATTGACGACACTTATCTTAAATAAGTATTTATGAAAAGACTGTTAGCATTGTCAATATTGCTTTTGACGTATAATGCACAAGCACAAAAAGTAAGTTTAGCCATTGGTGCAGGTGGTGCTACAAATGGCCAGCCAACTGATAATATGGTGTATAAAGGCGACCAATCGTTGTTTAATTATGCAGTACAGGCAAAGCTTACTTACAATACTGTTACTAACTGGCAGTATGGTATAGTAGGGCATATGCACGAGTTGTCTTCTAAGTCAGATTCTACGTATCCGGGTTTCCCAAATCGTTATTTGAAAGTAGATTCTGTTGGCGGTGACGGTAAAAAACTATTGTACTCTAAGTATACAATTGCAGCTTGTCTTTTCCTGAACAAGAATTTCCAGTTGGGCGAGAAAACAAACTTCTACATTGGTATCGCCGCAGGTTGGGGCTTTGCAAGAAATAACTCATTGTATTACGAAGAAAATATTTCTTACGTAGCTGCTGATGGTGGTGATGGTTTTTGTTATGGAGGTCAGCTAGGTATTAGCCAAATGTTGGGTAAGAGAACGGCGTTTTTCTTAGATGTCGCATTCCGTCAGTATAATTTTGATTATGATGCAGGTGCTCCGTTAGTTCGCCCGGCAGAAGATCTTAATTACTCTATTTGGGCATTACCTATTACAGTAGGTTTAAGTTACGATTTGTTCAAAGTGCCTAAGAGCGCAAGGAATACTTACAACGTAAGAAAAAGAAGATATAACTAATATCAAGAATTAATTATACAAACAACACCCCGACAAGTCGGGGTGTTGTTGTTTTAAAGGGTTTATCTTTATTGCATTAATGAGTACTACGCCGGACATACAAGCCCAAAAGAATTTCTACGATGAATACTGGGATGGGTTAAAACCTTTGAGCTCTTATAAAGTTCAGCGGGTAAAATGGTTGATGGATGCAATACTACATTTACGTAAGGGCTGGAAGGGTAGAAGTATCAGGCTGTTGGACCTTGGTTGTGGTGACGGGCGCTTGTGCCCCTTGTGGAAAGAGTTGACAGGTGCTGAGGTGTATGGTTTGGAGCTGTCTCCTAAGGCGGTTGAAAATGCACAAAAAAGGTATCCTTTCGTCCATTATAAAGAGGGAGATGCGATATCGACAGGTTACGAGCAAAACATGTTTGATGTGGTGATTTGTCAGGAAGTGCTGGAGCATGTAGAAGAACAACAACAATTGATTGATGAGTGTGGCAGGATACTGAAACAAGAAGGGGTGTTGATATTAACCACACCCAATAAGTTTTATTTTGACAGGCGCAACGGTGGTAACTACTCTAACCAGCCTATTGAGAATATTATAGAGAAAGCAACCTTGTTAGCATTGTTGTCAAAAGAGTTTAAACTAAACACTTATGAAACGTTGATATATGCTAAAGGAGATAAGGGCGTCTATAAGATCCTCACAAACAGATACTGGTTGGCTATTTTACGCAGGCTGGGTTTAGAAGATAGTTGGAAACAAAGACTATTAAAGAAGGGTTACGGGTTGCACCATGCGGTAGTTGCTACCAAGTTTTAAACAGGTATGTGTATAGATACTACAGTTCCTCTGCCAATGGCACTATCCCACTCAATATTCCCTTTCAGATAAGATACGCGAGATTTAATGTTCTTTAGTCCCACGCCTTCTACTTTGTCCATCTTGCTTGTATCAAACCCATTACCATTATCTTCAATAGTAACAGATATCTCTCCTTCATCTTTTATTAAAGATATATCCAGCTTATTGGCGTTTGCGTGTTTGATGACATTATTCACACATTCCTGTACAATTCGATAAAGTACTGTTTCTGTATTCTCATCAATTTTTTCATTCAGCCCTTCTGTATACAGGTCTATCTTCAATACCTTTTCATCTATTTTATTTAAGAAAGACCTGACGGCTGCTGCCAAACTATTTTTCAGTAGTGCATTAGGCATAATATTGTGCGATACAGTTCTTACTTCCGTACAGCTATCATCTACCAGTTTTAGGGCATTGTTAAAGCGATCTTTTAGTTGTTCGTCTTTAAATTCCAGCTCTTGTGTAACAGCAGATAAATTAATGCGTGCGGCACTCATCATTTGCCCGACCCCGTCGTGCAAGTCGCCGGCTATGCGTTGGCGTTCGTTCTCTTCGGCTTCAATCACAGCTTTTGTAGCCAGCTCTTGTTGTTTCATTACTGCATCTTGTATAGCAGCTTGTTGCTTTAGCTTGTACCTTCTGTAGTAAGAGTAGCCTAATAGTGTGCCCAGTACTAATAGTATGGATATGCCTGTTATCCAATAGTTCTTCTTAGAGAGTTGAAATTCTTGTTCTTGTATTTTCTTCTCTTTTTTCTCTGTTTCGTATTTGGTGTTTAGTTCTGCTATGAGTTGTTCGTTATCTAAGTTTCTGATAGAATCTCTAAACGATTTGTATAGTTGTAGGTACTTATAGGCAGAGTCGTACATTTTATTTCGGGCAAAAAAATCGGATAAGCTTTCGTAGGCTTCGTAATTCTGTTTGTTATTTTTTATTTCAATGGCCAGGTTTAATGCTTTTTTGATCCATCGTTCTGCCTTTTTTAATTCCCCTTTCCGCTCGTAGTTTTCACCCAGATAGTTGTATGTGTAGGCCAGCTCGTTTAGCTCGTTCATTTGCTCCCTCATGCTGATAGACCTTTTCAAGTATAGCTCTCCTGTATCGGTAATGTCCAGTTTAGAGTACGCTGCGCCAAGGTCGTTATACATAAAAGCAATGTCTGACGAGTCTCCATCTACAATATGTATTGCAAGTGCTTTATTATAATAGTAGAGCGATAACCTGTAGTTGCCCAGATCCCTGTTTACGATGCCCAGATTATCGTAGGAATAGGCCATCCCTAAAGAGTCTTTTGCCTTTATTCTTATCTCTAATGCTTTTTTGTGGAACTCTTCGGCTTTATCAAGGTCTTGTATAGTAGCATAATAACCACCTAAGCTATTCAAGGCATCCCCCACCAGAGTATCGTTCAGGTGCTCTTCTGCTATTTTTAAGTGGCGATGAAAGTGTACTAAAGACGAATCGAAGTTGGCTTGTCTGATATATACCCTGGCAAGATTCCGCTCTGCGAAGTACAGGTAATAATGGTTTTGAAGTTTTTCAGCCAATGCCAGGCATTTTTTACTGCTGATGGCTGCACTATCTATATAACCTGACCGCAGATATGAGGTGGTCAGCATGATATATGCTCTGCATTCTTCTTTTTTATGTTGTCCTTTGCGGGCTGCATCTATTGCTTTGTGCGCATAACGGATAGATTTATTTACATCTGTTGAATTGTAATCTGATGCTAGGTTAGCATATAAAGTTGATTTCTGCTTTAGGTCTTGTGTGTTTTCTGCTATAGCAGCAATAGAGTCTAGTGCATTTTGTTGTGCTGAAACAGCTGTACATATAAATAATAATGCAATTATGAATATAGTTATATACCTGTTCATATCTGGTTTATACAAATAAAGGTATTAAATACAGTTGTTATGCCTTGTTTTCCCTTTTGTGCAAACCGTTTTCCCGAATGTATAAGTGCTTCAAGGGGCACGATTCTACATTTGCGCCATAATTAGAGATAACAAATGAAGAATATATTATTATCAGGGGTTTTAGTGTCAGCAATATTTGCAACCTCTTGTAACAAAAAAGATAATACAACGGCTACACCTGATTCAGGAACAGAGTACGCTATACCATACACTTCTTTATCTGCATCTTCGAACTACTTAACAACTTTTGTAGATGCTCAAGGTGCTTCTACAGTAAGTTTCAGCGGTCAGACAACTCGTATAAACATGCTAAAAGAGTTGGATGCATATATTAAAACAGGTACATCTGCCAGCTTGGATGCAACAAAAATGCAAAATATGTTCCAGCACCAGAACAGTCCGTTTTCTGATGCTGATCTTAATGCTGCTACAGGCAAAGTAATCAGTTCAAAAACTGCAGCATCATTTTCAGCATCTGCATCAGATGCTGAGCGCCAGCGTTTTGTAGGTTATTTCCAAAAATTAGCTACCATCAGTCAGTTGAATGGACAGACAGCTACTCAAGGTCAGGCTGGTTTGTTGGGTGGTAAGCGCTTGGTAGACGAAAAAGGTGTAGAGTACGGCCAATTGGTATCAAAAGGGTTGATAGGTGCTTTGATGCTTGATCAGATCAGCAATGTATACTTAGGTACAGATAAGCAAAATGTTGACAATACAACACCTGCTGAAGGTAAGAACTATACTACAATGGAGCACCACTGGGATGAGGCATATGGCTATTTGACCAGCAGTGCTACCTATCCGCAAGAAAAAGGTGAGTCTTATTTAGGTGGTTATGCTCGCCAGGGAACAAATGCACATGATGGTGCTGCTAACCTCTTTCTGGCATTTTTAAAGGGGCGTGCAGCTATTGTAAATAAAGACTATACGATACGTGACGAACAAATAGCATATATTCGCGCAGAATTAGAAAGAGCAGTAGCAACTGTAGCAATAAGTTATTTGAATAAAACGAACAGCGCAACCGATGATGCCTCAAGGTTCCATGCGTTATCAGAAGGGTTGGGCTTTATATATTCACTTCGTTATGCATTTGCCGCTAAAATGAGCATTACAAAGTCTAACGAATTGATGAATAAATTAATGAACAAAACCAATGGTTTCTGGTCGTTAACCACAGCGGATATTAATGATGTACGCGACGAGTTGGCAACTATGTACAGCATAAATAAAACTACTGTTGTCAACCATTAACATAAACTTCATACGGTGTTTTGTAAAGCAGCTCGATCTTTGAGCTGCTTTACCTGCCTAAAGGAGATAAAATATTTTTGAATGAAAAGGATAGTATATACAGCGGTTTTAGCAGTTTTGGTAGTGGCGGGTGCCGTTACTTCTTGTAAAAAGTCTGATGATACAGCCAACCCGACAAGTGGCCTGGACAGACAGCCAATGCTCATTAACTATGCGGATAACTATGTTATACCGGCATATACAGATATGTTGAGCAAGATGCAGGAGCTGAAATCTGCCATAGAAAGTTTTAATGCTAACCCTACGCAAGAGCAACTACAGTCTGCAAGTAATGTTTGGCGCCATGCGTATGCTACCTGGCAGAAAGTAGATCTGCTGGAGTTTGGACCGGCATATGATGAGCAGTTGCGTAGCTACATGAATACTTATCCTGTTACTACACCAAAACTGGAGAATAATATCACATCAGGAGTTTGGGATTTTGAGGCTTTTGGTAGCAGGGATGTGCAAGGGTTCCCGGCATTGGATTATCTGATCAACGGAACTTCTCTTGATAAATATACTACAGACCAGTATGCAAATGCCAGAAAGCTATACCTCTTAGAGGTTGTTGATAAAATGATAGCGAAACTAACCAGGATAAATGAAAGCTGGTACGCATACAAAAGTACTTTCATCAGTAGTACAGGTACAGATGTCAACAGCAGCTTATCGTTAATGGTGAACAATTTTGTGTTGTACTATGAGCGTTATTTGCGTGGCGGTAAAATAGGGTTGCCTGTAGGAGCGATGACTGGCGTAGCTAAGCCGGAACTGGTAGAAGCATATTATTCACAGGAGCTTTCTAAAAACCTGTTATACGCGGCACTGGCAACAGTGAAAAACTATTATCAGGGTGTGGGGTATAATGGTGTACAGGCTGGCGAAAGTATGCAGTCGTACCTGAGAGCTATTGGTACAAAAGATGAAAGTGGAACCCCGATGGCTGATGTGATTGTTAAAGAACTGGATGAGGCTTTAAATGCTATAACGAATATCGGAACTCCGATTGCTGATGCGGTGCAGAACGATAGACAAACGGTTTTAAAAGCATATGAAGAGATACAGGATGTAGTAGCACTGTTCAAAGTGGATATGGTATCTGCATTCAGTATATCTATAACATATACAGATAATGACGGTGACTAATTAAGGTGTTGGTTGTAAAGAACATATCGCTGAAGCAACGTATAGAGCAGCCCGTATACTCGGCTGCTTTAGCTGTCTTTAGACTGTTCTTTGGTTTGATGATATTTGCCAGTACCATACGTTTCTGGATGAAGGGCTGGATAGAGGAGTTATATATTCAGCCAAATTTCTTTTTCTCATATTATGGTTTTGAGTGGGTAAAACCGCTGGGACAGTATACCTATTTGCTGTTTATAGTTTGTGGTATTAGTGCCTTGTTTTTTGCTATTGGTTTATTTTATCGTTGGGCGTCGGTATTGCTGTTCTTAAGCTTTACCTATATAGAGCTGATGGATAAGACCAACTACCTGAACCACTACTACTTTGTGACGCTGGTTTTGTTTTTGATGATCTGGTTGCCGGCACAGGTGAACTTTTCTGTAGACAGTATTCGTAAGCCATCTATAAGAAAACGTTTTGTTCCGTTATGGACAGTAGGGAGCATCCGCATGATGATGGCAATTGTTTATGTGTATGCCGGTTTGGCAAAGTTGAACTCTGACTGGTTGTTAGAAGCCATGCCACTGCGTTTGTGGTTACCTGCAAATAACGATATGCCAATTATTGGTGGGTTGTTTAACCATTTGTGGGTGGCATATTTCTTTAGCTGGTTTGGTGCTGTGTACGACTTGTTCATTCCGTTCTTTTTGTTGAATCGCAAAGCAAGACCGTATGCCTACATCGCGGTGATCGTATTTCATTTGATGACGGCAGCTCTGTTCCCGATAGGGGTGTTCCCGTTTGTGATGATCGTTTCAGCATTGGTATTCTTTGATTCTGAAGATATAGACAAAGTGTTGCAGAGGGTGAAAAAGAGACTTTGGCCATTTGTACCTGTTGCCGAAATGCCTACATTATATACTTTTGCGCGTTTTCAGAAAAAGCTGCTACAGTCTTTGTTTATTGTGTTTTTTGTTGTGCAGGTATTAATGCCATGGCGTTATTTGCTGAATGAAGGAGAGCTTTTCTGGACAGAAGAAGGGTATCGTTTTTCGTGGCGGGTGATGCTGATGGAGAAAATGGGTTATGCGCAGTTTGTGGTAAAAGACCCGGCTACGGGCAGAAAGGTAGCTGTTAATAATAATGATTTTCTGACCCGTAATCAGGAAAAAATGATGGCGACACAGGCAGATTTTATGTTGCAGTATGCGCATCATTTAAAAGAGTATTATCAACAACAGGGTATGAAAAATCCTGAGGTATATGCTACGGTATATGTAGCGATGAATGGCAGAAGAAGCAGACTGTATGTTGATACCACTACAGACCTGGCAAAAGAAACCGATACCTGGAAACATAAAAATTGGATACTGGCTTTTAACGATAACATACATGGGTTATAAGCATATAATAGGAACGATGTTTTTGTTGTGCCCGCTGGTAGCGTTGGCGCAAGACACTACTCGTATGCAGGAGGTTGAGGTGAAGGATAAAAAGCTCTCGAACTTCGGGCATATGTATCAGGTAGACGGGATGAAGATCACAGCAGGTAAAAAGTCTGAAGTGATCAATGTAGAACAGCTTACCGTAAACAAGGCAACTAACAATACACGTCAGGTTTATGCAAAAGTGGCCGGGCTGAATATTTTTGAGAATGATGGCTCCGGCTTGCAGTTAAGTATTGGTGGCAGAGGTTTAGACCCCAACAGAACATCTAATTTTAATGTTCGTCAAAATGGTTACGACATCAGTGCAGATGCATTGGGCTACCCTGAAAGTTACTACACACCACCTACCGAGGCGCTACAGAAAATTGAGATACTTAAAGGTGCTGCAGGGTTGCAGTATGGTACACAGTTTGGCGGCTTGCTTAATTTTCAAATAAAGCAGCCGGGTGCGGATAAACCATTCTCTATAGAGAGCAGACAAACAGTAGGTTCTTGGGGGTTCTTAGGCTCATATAATGCTATTAGCGGTACTAAAGGTAAGTTTGAGTATTTCGCATTTGGGCAGTATAAGAAAGGTAATGGCTGGAGGCCTAACAGCAAGTTTGAATCATTCAACGGATATGCTGATTTGCATTACCACATCTCTGATAAGCAGATGATAGGTATTGAGTATACCCGTTTACAATATTTGGCTCAACAACCTGGTGGTTTAACGGATGCCATGTTCAAAGATGATCCGCGACAAAGCAACCGTGAAAGAAACTGGTTTGCGGTGAGGTGGAACATATTGGATATTGAGTGGGATTATAAAATATCACCACGTACGCGCTGGCAAACAAGGGTGTACGGTTTAATGGCATCGCGGGAGGCAATTGGTTTTAGAGATAATCGCGTGGCTGTTATTGATAATGGTGGCAGAAGAGATTTGCTGACAGGTACGTTTAGTAACACTGCGTTAGAGAGCCGTTTTTTACATCGTTATAAAGTAGGCAAACTACAGCAGGTATTGCTGGCTGGCGTGCGTGTGTATAACGGGTATAGTACTAACAAGCAAGGGTATGTAGATAATGGTACAGAGGCAGATTTTAAATTTCGCGATGAGCCATCTGAAATCATATCAGACTATACATTCCCGAATTTAAATGTAGCCGGTTTTGCTGAGCACATAGTAAGGCTTACACCTAAGTTTAGTGTTACTCCCGGTATTCGTGTAGAGCATATACGTACTCAGGCAAATGGTTATTACATCAATCGTGTTACCGATTTGCGTGGTGTGGTAGTGGGTGAGATCAGAAATGACGAGCAGAGAAACAATCCACGCACATTTGTGTTGGGTGGTGTTGGTTTGAGCTATAAGATGAGGAATAATCTGGAGTTGTATGGCAACTTCTCTCAAAACTATCGTTCGGTAACATTCAACGACATCAGGGTGGTAAATCCGTCTTTCCAGATAGACCCGAACATCAGCGATGAAAGAGGATGGAGTAGCGATGTAGGTATGAGGGGTAAGGTTACTGAGCACTTTCGTTACGATGCCAGTGTGTTTTATTTATACTATGGCAACCGCATAGGTGAGTATTTTACAAAAGATACTAACGGGCGAGCCATCCGCAAAAGAGAGAACGTAGCGGTGGCACAGATATATGGTGTGGAGACTTTTATGGAGCTGGACCTGCACCCGCTATGGGATGCTTTGTGGGAAAACTTTACAACAACTGTATACTCTAACCTGGCACTAACAAAAGCTACGTACACCAAGAGCCCGCTACCTAATGTACAAGGCAAAGATGTAGAGTATGTGCCATTCATTAACTGGAAAGCAGGTGTACAAGCGGCATATAAAAAGTTTAAGATTACTTACCAGTTTAGTTATTTGAGTGACCAGTATGCGGATGCAACCAATGCAGAAGATGGTGGTTACAGTGGCGTAAATGGTTTGGTGCCTGCTTATTACTTGATGGACATTTCCGCAGGGTGGAGCTACAAATGGTTGACGTTGGAAGCCAGCGTTAATAACCTGATGAACGTGCCTTACTTTACTCGCCGTGCAACAGGTTATCCGGGTCCTGGTATTATACCGGGTGAAGGCAGAAGCTTTTACCTGACAGCTGGTGTTAAGTTTTAGTACCTATATTTTTTCACACCCTCGTTTTTCTTAAAGTTGAGGAAGTAGTAAGTAAGGTGAAAATCCAAATAGGACAGACGTGGATAGAAATCTCCCGTAAAAACAGAGCCATAGGTATTGTTGGCTACAGCAGTACTCACCACGTAGTTACCTGCATCAGATATAGGGTAGTGATAACGTAATCCGTATTCTATCAATCCTACCTTTAAGAGTATTGCCCTTATCTTAAAGCCTGCCACAATATTCACCCAGCTGGTTTGTGTTCCGTTTGCGGGTGTTGTTTGTAACACATTGGTTACACTGCCTGATGAGCTGGAAGTGGCAAAATCATAAGTATACTCTTCAAAAGAATAGATTTCGTATTCAGCACCCAGCAGGCCAAATATATCATAAGTATATTTTTCTTCATGATGGTGTAATCGTCCACCAAATATCAATGGAGCAGAATAAGAAAAGCCTAATGCCCTGACGTTGTTCTGCCCGCTAATACTGGTAGAGCTGTTGAGGTTGTTGAAAGTAAGCTGGTCTAAATTCAATCTGAAAACGGTTGTTCTAGAAGCTGCATTGGCGCCGGTTTCTATCAGAAAATTACCCAGCCGAATGCCTATAGTGATGCCGCCGGTAGCATTGATGTTGCCTTTTCTGATCTTTAAAGCATCAGGGCTGTTTGATTTTTTGTCCGTTAAAGGCATGCCGATAATCGGGCTGAAGTTGATGCCGAAATTTACTTCTTGTGCAGGAGCCTTTGTGCCTATCAGTATAACTAATAGTGTTAGTACCAAACTTCTTTTCATCGGATATGCAACATAATGAATTTATTGTAACGAATTTAAAAAGCTGTTATTGCTTTGTTAGTGTCTTTGTACCCTGAAAGCCTTTCTGTAATTTTACTTGTTAAGAAATAGAGGATATATGTTTTCAAAACTGTTTGGATCGAAGAAGAAAGAAGTTGTTACCCAGGCATACGATGGTGCTCCATTGGTGAGCGATTTTTCATTTCTGGGTGCAGATATGCACTCGCATTTTATTCCGGGGATAGATGATGGCGCACAAACAGTAGAAGATAGTATCGCGTTGGTACTACGTATGAAGGAGATGGGGTATAATAGAATTGTTACCACTCCGCATATTAAAGTAGATCATTATCCCAACACGCCGCACACAATCGGGTCAGGTTTAGAAGAGTTGAAGCAGGCGATGAATGAGCGAGGTATTGATATGCCCATACATGCTGCTGCTGAATATTTCATAGACGACTACTTTGTACAACTACTTAATAGCGACGAGCCCCTTTTAAAAGTATGGGGTAACGAAGTATTAGTAGAGATATCATTTATGTTTGAGCCTTTGCAGTTGGGAGAGGTGATCTTTAATATGCAGGCTAAAGGCTATACGCCTATCATGGCGCATCCGGAGCGATATTTGTATTTCCATCATGATTTAGATAAATATGAAGAGTTGAAGAATAGAGGCTGTTATTTACAACTGAATATAAACTCTTTGACCGGGTATTACGGTAAACCGGTAAAGCAAATAGCTGAAAAGCTACTAGACTTAGGTTGGTACGACTACTGCGGCTCTGATATGCACCACATAAAGCATGCAGATGTTTTGCAAAGCGTAGCTGCACGCGAAGAGATGATCGCGAAATTGCAGAGTAAGCCCTTTCGTAATAAGATGATCCAGCTCTAGGTTATGTAAACTCCATGTTATTATGAATTAATTCTTAGGGATTAATCAATCTTGCTTTTATATATTTGTTGCCATTACATATAGGTTAACCCCGAACTGAAAAAAGTATGTCGAAGAAAATTTTAGTAACAGGCGGAGCTGGTTATATAGGTTCTGTATTAACAAGACAATTATTAGAGAAAGGATATAATGTTCGTGTATTGGACAGGTTGATGTATGGCGGTGAGCCCATCATAGATATGTTTAATTACCCGAACTTTGAGTTTGTAAAGGGCGATGTTCGTAACAGAGCAGATGTAGAAAAGGCAGTAGAAGGGGTTGACAGCGTAGCGCATTTGGCAGCGATTGTAGGCGATCCGGCTTGTGCAAAAGACCCTGAGTTGTCGAACAGCACCAATTTGGAAGGGAGTAAACTATTATACGATGTTGCTAATGAGAAAGGCGTGAATCGTTTTGTATTTGCATCTACATGCAGCAACTACGGTAAAATGGACGACCCGAACGAGTTTGTTCGTGAGGATTCTACATTAGCACCCGTTTCGCTTTATGCAGAAACAAAAGTAGCTACGGAGCAATATTTGTTAGGTCAGAGTAAAGACAATAATTGTAAACCCACCTGTTTGCGTTTCTCAACAGTATATGGACTTTCATTACGTCCGCGTTTCGATTTGACAGTCAATGAATTCACAAAAGAGTTGGCACTGGGCAGAGAACTAGTGGTGTTTGGTGAGCAGTTTTGGCGTCCGTATTGTCATGTGTACGACCTGGCTCGTTCTGTAGTAACGGTTATAGAGGCAGATCAGGATAAAGTAGCTTTTGATGTATTTAACGTTGGTGATACATCTGAGAACTATCAAAAACAAATGATAGTAGAAGAGATACAAAAGCAAATACCTGATGCCAATATTAAGTATGTAAAGAAAGATGAAGACCCGCGCGATTATCGTGTGAATTTTGATAAGATAAGGGACGTGTTAGGGTTTGAGTTGAAATTCACCGTGCCGAAAGGTATTGCACAAATAAAAGAAGTGCTGGATGCCGGCTTTATTGTAAATCCTGACGATAGTAAGTACAAAAATGTTTAAAGAAGTTATCTCATACATCAGGGAGGTATTTAATACTCCTGAAGAATTCATTCCACTACACGCGCCCTATTTTGGCGGTAACGAAAAGCAGTATTTGATGGATACCATCGACAGTACTTTCGTTTCTTCTGTAGGCGCTTATGTAAATAAGTTCGAGGAGATGATGGCTGAGATGACAGGTGCAAAATATGCAGTGGCTACTACCAATGGTACTGTAGCACTGCAACTGGCATTAATAGCAGCAGGAGTTAAGAGCGGAGATGAAGTGATTACTCAACCTTTGACTTTTGTTGCAACCGCGAATGCTATTACACACGCCAATGCTACAGCTGTGTTTGTAGATGTAGATAGAGATACCATGGGGTTGTCTCCTGATGCGTTAGCGCAATTCTTAGAAGCTAATGCTGAAGTGAGAGATGGTGCGGCGTATAACAAAACTACAGGTAAGCGCATTGCTGCCTGTATACCTATGCACACGTTTGGTTTTCCTGCCAGAATAAAAGAGATCGTAGCTGTTTGTGACAAATACCATATTACCGTAGTAGAAGATGCTGCAGAGTCATTAGGTAGTTATGTAGGAAATCAACATACAGGCACATTTGGTAAGCTGGGCACTTTTAGTTTTAACGGAAACAAAACGGTTACCTGTGGTGGTGGTGGTGCTATTGTGACTGATGATGAAGAACTGGCAAAATATGCGAAACATATATCTACCACGGCAAAAGTGCCTCACCCTTGGGAGTTTGTGCACGATGTAGCAGGCTTCAACTTTCGTATGCCGAACCTGAATGCGGCAGTTGCCTGTGCTCAGCTAGAGCAACTGGATACGATATTAGCTAACAAAAGAGCGTTGGCCGGCTTGTATAAAGAATACTTTACCGATAAAGAAATAGGCTTTGTAAGTGAAAAAGAGGGGACAACTGCCAATTATTGGCTTAACTGTGTTATTCTCAAAGACTTAGAGCAAAGAAATGCCTTTTTGGAAGCTACAAACGGTAGTAAAGTAATGACCCGTCCTATATGGACTTTGATGAATAAACTGGACATGTATCAGCATTGCCAGTGCGGTGACCTAACCAACTCTGAATGGCTGGAAGACCGTATAGTAAACGTTCCCAGCAGTTTTCGCCCATAAGTTTATATTAAATGTAAACGAGTTGTTAACCAGTTGTTGTGGTGGTGTTATTCGCCGCTGTTCTTTCCTTATAAAGTGTTGTACCGTCATATTATTGTGGTAGCAATACAAACGACAAACAGACACAATACTTTTAAAAATGAACAACAACGACAAGAAACATATCCTTTTCAACACTGACACCGTTAGGGATGCACTGATCAAACTTAATGATCTTAAAAAGAACACAATTCTTATTGTAATAGATAAGGATGAGAAATTGGTAGGCTCTCTAACTGATGGTGATTTACGCCGTGGCTTTATTCAGGGTTTAACTTTTGATAATTCATTAATGGATTATCTGCAGCCGGATCCGCTATTTATATACGAAGACGAAGTACACACTTCTGACTTAAATAATTTGAGGTTAAGAAACTTCATGGTAATACCTATTGTAAACCGTGAAATGAAGATCGTTAAGATCCTTAACCTGACAGAAATACAATCTGTTGTACCTGCAGACGTGTTCATCATGGCCGGCGGTAAAGGCAGCAGACTAATGCCATTAACTGAAAACACTCCAAAGCCAATGCTGCATGTAGGTGATAAGCCTATCATCGAGCATAATATAGACAGGCTGATCAAATATGGTATCAAGAATATTTACCTGAGTGTAAACTATCTGGCAGACCAGATAGAAGAGTATTTCCAAGACGGTAGCGACAAAGGGGTAAACATCAAATATGTTCACGAAGACAAACCGTTAGGTACACTAGGTTCTGTGAAGTTAGTAGAAGAGTTGGAGAACGATTATGTAATGGTGATGAACTCTGATCTGTTGACAGATATTGACTTCAACGGTTTCTTCCAGACTTTCTTAAAATCAGGTGCAGACATGGCAGTAGCTACAACCAGCTACAATGTACAAGTGCCTTACGGTGTAATGGAAGTAGACAATGGTAACTATGTAAACGCACTGAAAGAAAAGCCAAGCTATACCTACTATTCAAACGCAGGTATTTATATCATCAAAAAAGAATTACTTTCTCTTGTCCCGCATAACGAATTCTACAACGTGACCGATTTAATGGAAGCGTTAATAGAGGAGGGCAGAAAGTTAGTATCCTTCCCGATACTGGGTTATTGGTTGGATATAGGTAAGCACGATGACTTCAAACAAGCTCAGGAAGACATTAAATCTCTGGCTCTGTAACAGGGCTGAAAGCCTTTACTTTAGCAAATATTATTTATATTTTTGTTTACAGGTTGAGTAATTATTTTACTCAACCTGTTGTCGTCTTATATGGGACTGACGGTGGCGAAGCCATGCAATAAACATTCATCAGCAAAAACATAAAATATGCTGGAGACATTAATATCATCCCGAACCAGGATAAAGTTATTACTAAGGTTGTTCCTGAACCCCGGTACTACTGCTTACTTAAGAGGTTTGGCAGAAGAGTTTGATGAAAGTACCAACAGTGTACGTGTAGAGCTCAATAGGTTTGAAGAGGCAGATATGCTGGTATCGGAAAGTAAGGGTAATAAAAAGCTATACAAAGCCAACGATAAGCACCCGTTGTTTAGGGATATACACAGTATTCTGCTAAAGTACATTGGCGTAGACCGTGTTATTGAGGTGATTATTGAGCGGATGGGGCAGTTGGACAAGGTGTACCTTACGGGTGACTATGCCAAAGGGCAGGATACTGGTATTATTGATCTGGTGATTATAGGGAACATTGACAAGAACTACCTGATGAGTATGGTGAGCAAAGCGGAGAAGAAAGTACACAAAAAGATAAGGTTCATAACCTATGAGCCGGCTGAATGGTATGATAATATAGTTGAAACACAGACAGGTGATACTTACTTGCTATTGTGGGAGAATAAAAATGATAATTAATGCATTGGTACGTTTTATATACAAAACCCCGTAACGAAAAGAAGGTAACGCAAAGGCTGGAGGAAAAGGGAATACGGGTCTATTGTCCGCTGAAAGAAGAGGTGCGGCAGTGGAGCGACAGAAAGAAAAAAGTGAGCGAGCCGGTTTTTCGTTCGTATGTGTTTGTGCAGCTGGATAACTATGAGCAGGATAATGTAGATGTGCTGACCACACCCGGTACGGTGCGCTTTTTGTGGTGGAATGGCAAGCCGGGTATCGTAAGAGAGTATGAGATAGAAGCGATAAAAGATTTTTTGAATGACTATAAAGATGCCGAGATAACCGTACAGATTGAAGAAGGACAAAAAATAGAGGTAAAGGAAGGCCCTTTGAAAGAAGCCAGAGGTAAAGTGCTGGAAGTAAAAGGGAACAGGGCTGTATTACATTTACATACACTTGGGTTGAATATGATCGCAAAGCTACCTGTACAGTCATTAAAAAAGCTAAACGAGGGTTAGCCGGGCAGCCAAAAATACCCGAATGTTAAAGTATATATAGTTTAATTCACCTTGCTTTTTCACTACATTTGAGCAAAAATTTAATTGAAATGAACGTAAGAACGTATAATGTTAAGTATTCAAGTGTATTAACAACGTTATTATTAGGAGTTATCGTAATGTTTTCGGCTTGTCACAGTGCAAAACAAGTGGCATACTTTCAAAATGTTACCGATTCTCTAAATACAGTCACTTACGTTCAGAATTCTTCTTATGATCCGCCAATAATAAAGACCGGCGATATTCTTAATGTAGACATTACTAATATTGACATGAGTACCGGAGGGCAGATGACAGAAGCAACAGGTGAGCAGCAGGCAGGAGAGAAAGAAAATAAAGGTTTTATGGTTGACAAGGCTGGCTATATAGAGATGCCGGTATACGGAAGAATAAAATTAAGCGGCTTAACAACTGAGGAGGCTAAGGAAGTAGTGAGGAAGTCTTGTTTGCGTTTTTATAAAGACCCGATAGTGAATATCCGCATTGCTAATTTTATGATCACCATCATCGGGCAAGTGCAAAGGCCAGGCAACTATCTTGTTACCGCAGAAAAAATCAATCTGATAGATGCACTGGGTTTAGCAGGAGATCTGGATATCATGGGTAGAAGGGATAATATAATGGTGATGCGAGAAGAAAACGGGAAAACGGTTTTTACAAGAGTAAACCTGAACTCAACCGATGTTTTTCAATCAGAATACTTCTATCTGCAGTCTGGAGATAAAATATATGTTGAACCGCTTAAAGCGCACGCAAGGGCGGGTACAACAGACCAAAGAACTCAAAGTTTGTTGACGATCTCGTTGAGCTTTATATCAATTTCAGTAACAATTATAACGTTGCTCACGAGGCTAAATTAATAAAGAGGACTATCAATGAGCGATAGCCTGGAGCCAATTTTTAAAGAAGAAAATACTACAGCAAGCAGCGGTATAAAAGTTGAAAAACTACTCGCTAAGGTTGCGTCTCACTGGATACTTTTTGTCGTCAGTGTACTCATTTGTTGTGTCATAGCCTTTGTATACTTGCGTTATACACCGGCAAAATATATGGCATACGCAAAGGTGCTGATAAAAGATCAGAATAAAGGAGGTTTGGACGAAGGGCAGGTGTTGGAAGAGTTGGGTGTACAAACCGGTGCTGCTAACGTGGAAAATGAAATAGAGATATTTCAGAGCCGTACTTTAATGACGAATGTGGTAAGTGCATTAGCGTTGAATATTCATTACTATGCACCGGGCAGGATCACCACAGGGGAGTATTACCATAAAGACATACCTATAAAATTTGTACCGCTGTATGATAACAGTAATGTAAAGTTCAGTTACACATTTTATTTTGAGTCTAAAGGAGAAGAGGCGTTTACTATTACATATAAGCAGCGTAGTTGGGAAGGCAAATATGGAGACACACTGGACCTGCCGATAGGAAAAGCAATAATAGAAGATCGTAAACAACTGGCAAACCCGGCTTATGATTTCAGTAATTGCACTATTAAGATCAAACCAACAGAGTATCAGGCTATAAAAATACTCAGGCATCTGGATGTAAAATCTGTAAACAGCAAAGCTAGTGTTGTTGATCTTTCTGTATCTGACGTGTTGCCCAGAAGAGCTGAGGATGTTCTCAATAAATTGATTGATGCTTACTTAAGGGCAAACATTGACGATAGGAATGCGACCTTGGATGCTACACTGGACTTTATTGATGACAGGTTGGCCAGTGTGACGCGCGAACTTTCAGGAATAGAGCAGCATATAGAAACATTTAAAACCAGCAATAAGCTAACTAACCTCAGCGAGCAATCGAAGTTGCTGATGGATTATACCAGCGAGTACTCCAGACAGCTGACAGAAAAGGAAGTGAAATTGCGCATAGTAGAGTCGCTGGAAAAATACTTAGAAGACGATAACAATAAAGATAGGGCTGTACCTCCTTCTTTATTAGTAGAAGATGGAGGAGCTATGGATATGATGAGCAGTTATAACGAACTGCAGTTGCAAAGGTCATCTCTACTATTAACCAATACAGAAAACAGCCCTTTTGTACAAAAGGTAGATAAGCAGTTACAGAATATTAGAAAGGATATAGTTTACTCTTTATCATCTGTAAAAGAAAGCATCAAGGCTTCTATAAAAGAGCTGAAACAACATATTGGCATGGTGGCCAGCGAAATCCAGAAAATGCCTAAAAATGAGCGTGTGTTTCTTGAGTACTCTCGCCAGCAGAACATTAAACAAGAGCTTTACTTATTCTTGTTGACCAAGAGAGAAGAAAGTGCCATATCTATGTCTTCTACAGTGGCAAACGCCAGAGTGGTTGACCCTGCTAAAAGTAATGGAGCTCCTTACAGCCCTTTACCTACACGAACTTATCTGGCTGCTATGATGCTGGGTCTTATTATACCGGGTTTGTGGTTGTACCTTAAAGAGCTGTTGAGTGTTAAGGTAAACAGTAAAGAAGATATTCAGCAGGCAACAGGTATGAATATTATTGGTGAGGT
This sequence comes from Bacteroidia bacterium, assembly GCA_030429205.1. Taxonomy (GTDB): domain Bacteria; phylum Bacteroidota; class Bacteroidia; order Chitinophagales; family Chitinophagaceae; genus UBA5543. The sequence goes on along the minus strand of JAUICZ010000001.1, from coordinate 391,666 downwards.
GGGGCATAGCGATGAAGGGAATGAAGTGGTAGTAGAAAAGGCGAGTAGAACAGTGATAGCAGAACAGTTCAGAACGTTACGCACTAATATGCAGTTTCTGTTGTCTGAAGAAGATCAACGTACCATACTTTTAACCTCTAGTATGAGTGGTGAAGGGAAGTCTTTTGTAGCATTGAACCTGGCTGTTACATTATCGTTATCCGGTGCAAAAGTTATATTATTAGAATTAGATTTACGCAAACCAAAAATATCTGCTAATTTGAATTTGAATAGCAGTGTTGGTTTTACACAATATATAATTGGTAATGCAAGTGTAGAGGATATTGTACAGCCATCGAGCATAGAGGAAAGCTTGAAAATAATACCATCAGGCACTATACCGCCTAACCCTTCAGAATTAATGCTATCGCCGAAAGTGAAAGAGTTGCTAACGAAGTTGCGTGCAGAATATGATTATGTAATTATAGATTCTGCACCGGTTGGTTTAGTAACAGATGCACAGCTGTTGAGTAAATTTGCAGATACAGTATTGTATGTATGTCGTATGGATTATACGTACAAAGAGCAATTGAGGACAGCTGAAGAAATGATGAAGACGAATAAAATGCCTGTGATGAATTTGGTGATCAATGATGTGAAAACAAAAACGGGTATTTACGGTTATGGATACGGTAGTTACGGAGGAGATAATTATTTTGAAAATACAAACAATACCAGAGGAATAAAGGGAATGGTCAACCGGTTGAGAAACAAAAAATGACCATAATAAAAACTTCACAATGAGCAATAAGAAAATCGCAATTATTGGTTTAGGTTATGTTGGTTTACCATTGGCAGTAGAGTTTGGTAAGCATTATATGACCATCGGTTTTGATATTAACGAAGCAAGGATCAAAGAACTGAATTCAGGCACGGATAGTACTTTAGAAGTAGAAGATGATCACCTGAAATCTGTGATAGTAGATAATGCCAATGCCGATAAAGGCTTGCATTGCAGTAACAAATCAGATGATATCGCAGGATGTAACATCTATATTGTGACGGTGCCTACACCTGTAGATAAATATAATCGTCCCGACCTTACTCCTTTATACAAAGCCAGCGAAACAGTAGGTAAGGTGTTGAGCAAAGGAGATATAGTGGTGTATGAGTCTACAGTATACCCCGGTGTAACAGAAGATGAGTGTATCCCTGTATTGGAGAAAGTATCAGGACTTAAATTCAACGAAGACTTCTATTGCGGTTATTCTCCTGAACGTATCAACCCGGGTGATAAAGAACATACTGTAACTAAAATATTGAAAGTAACATCTGGCTCTACAGATGATGTAGCAGAAGTAGTAGATCAGTTGTATAAAAAGATCATTACAGCAGGTACGCATAAAGCTGCATCTATAAAAGTAGCAGAGGCTGCAAAGGTGATAGAGAATGCACAGCGCGATATCAACATCGCATTTGTGAATGAGCTGGCAAAGATCTTCAACCGTATGGGTATTGACACAACAGATGTATTGGCTGCAGCAGGTACCAAGTGGAACTTCCTGCCATTTAAGCCGGGTCTTGTTGGTGGCCACTGTATTGGTGTAGACCCTTACTATTTGGCGCAAAAAGCACAAGAGGTAGGTTATCATCCCGAAATTATATTGGCAGGGCGTAGACTGAACGACAGCATGGGTGGTTATATCGCCAATGAGGTGGTGAAGGAAATGATCAAAAGAGATATGCCTGTTAAAGGATCAGAAATACTAGTATTAGGTATCACCTTTAAAGAGAATTGCCCTGATGTACGTAATACACGTGTAGTAGATATACTGGCAGAGCTGCAAACATATGAGGCTAATATAACGGTGTATGATCCATGGGCTGACCCTGCTGAAGTAAAGCATGAGTATGGTGTTACCACTACAGATCAATTACCGGAGAAGGGTAAATTCAAAGCAGTTGTTTTAGCTGTGGCACACAAAGAGTTTTTGGATAACGATTGGAAAGAGTGGTTGGCTGAAGATGGCATTATCTACGATGTAAAAAGCTGTTTAGATAAAACAGCTGTCAGCGCAAGATTATAATATGAATTACTTTGCTCACGAAACGGCAGTAATTGATGATGGAGCACAGATAGGTGCAGATACCAAAATTTGGCACTTCTCGCACATCATGAGCGATTGCTCTATTGGAGAAAAATGTAACATCGGGCAGAATGTAGTGGTGTCTCCCCAGGTTGTTTTAGGCAACAATGTAAAGGTGCAAAACAATGTTTCCATATACACAGGTGTTACATGTGACGATGATGTGTTCTTAGGCCCTTCTTGTGTATTTACCAATGTGATTAATCCGCGTAGCGAAATTGTCCGCAGAGATGAGTATCTGCAGACCAAAGTAGGCAAAGGTGCTACGATAGGTGCAAATGCTACTGTCTTGTGCGGTATTAATATAGGCAGTTATGCATTTATAGGTGCAGGTGCAGTGGTCACAAAAGATGTTCCACCATACGCACTGGTTATTGGTAATCCGGCAAGGCAAACAGGCTGGATGAGCGAGTGTGGTTATAAACTCAATTTCGATAGTAGCGAAACGGCTACCTGTCCCGAAAATAACCAAGAGTACAGGCTCACTGAAAGCGGGGTAGAAAAAATATAGTTCTTATCTAAGTACCGGTACTCTGTATGAGTATAGGCAAAAAAGCAGGCAAAGGTTTTATAAGGTTGTTCCAGCGAAATATGCTGGAGAAGTTGATGGGCTTGACCACCATCATCATATTAGCGCGTAAGTTAACGCCTTATGATTTTGGTTTGGTGAGCATTACAGAAGTATTGTTGTATACCATATCTGCTTTTGGTACAACGGGTGTGAGTGAGTTTTTATTGGCGTATAAAAAAGATGATACTGAAGAGATTTTCAAAGCAGCCTTTTGGTTCAACTTTGCTTTGACGATATGTGTATTGATCGTCTTTTTAGCTGCTGCACCTTTTTGGGCAAGCTTTCAGGAAGATGCAAGAATAATGAACATTAGTTTTATTGCAGGGGGCATATTTCTATCCTCCCAGCTAGGTATCATTCCAAGGATATGGTTGAACAAACAAATACGGTTCGATGAGCAAGTTAAGATTCAGTTGCCGTTTACATTTTTGATACCTATTGCAAAAGTTGCTGCTGTACTCGCTGGTTGGGGAGTATATAGTTTGATAGTGCCGACATTAGTACTCGTGCCTATCCAAACCTTGTTTTTCTTTCGTGCAACTAAGCTGAACCCGGGCACGAAACTATATACACACCGCTGGAGAGAAATATTCGGGTTTACAAAACACCTGATTGGGTCTAGCTTGTTGCGTAGATTGGCAGATAACGGTGATAAGATCATACTTAGTAAACTACTGGGCTTAGAGGTGTTGGGTATCTACAATATTGCTATGCGCATGGCAGAATTATTTACTACCCAATTAACCATGATGTCTAATAATGTATTAGCAGCAGTGCTCCCTAAGTATACAGACGATAAAAAGAAATTTTACAGCTACTACATGAATGCACTCAAATCGTTCTCTTTTGTGATGTTGCCGTTTATGGCGGTAATGATGGTTGCTGCAAAACCGATCATATTATTGTTTTATGGTGAACAGTGGGTAGATGCGGTATTGCCTATGCAAATACTCATTGTGTATACGGCACTACGTTCTGTAACCAGTTCGTTTAGTGTAGTAATGAACTCTTTTCATCTGAACAAACAATCCTTTAAAGTGAACCTGTTCTTCACACCAACTCATTTAACTGGTTCTGCTATTGGTGCTTATTGGTTTGGGGTATCAGGCGTAGCGACAGCTTTGGTGCTGGTAAGGGCGTTTTTTTACAATTGGCGTATAAAGCTAATGATGCGTGCTGTTGAAGAGCCGGTAATGCGCTGGTATAAAGATCTGCTGCCCTACTTTGCGATTGTTATAGTGGTAGGTCTGTTATCATGGGCTGGCAGTTATTATTTGCTTGACTCTTTTACAGGTATGCATGCCATTATAGCAATTGCAATAACGGGAGTGACAATTTTTATTGTTTATAATTTATTGGTAAAGCTTTTTTATCCGAAAGAGCTAGAGACGATTTCCGGATTCTTAGGAGGTACTTATCCCAAAGTGCAACCATATTTTAATAAACTGTACGGCGTACACTAAACATGCGTATTGTAATACTGTCAGGTTCTGTTCCTACAACTACATTTATTGATGCGCTCATCAATACAATGGCAGAGGAAGGTTTTGAGGTGATAGTGATCGGTAAAAAAACAGGCGAATGGAACTACCACAAAAATGTGGAGGTTGTTATTGTGCCTGAGTCGGTTACCCAACGTGTGTTGTTTGCAGCAAGGTTATTGTTAGCTACAGGGTTTAAGCACTTCAGTAAAATAATGGCTGCAAGTAAAGGGCTGTATGAGTTGTTGAACAATCTTGTTTATTACTTACCCATAATAGCCGCAAAGCCTGATAGAGTCCATTTACAATGGACAGCATTTGTACATAAGAAGGAGTTGTTGTTCGACCTGTTCCCGGAGAAAGTATTGGTGAGTTTGAGAGGAGCACATATCAACTATACACCAATAACCACTCCCGAAATAAAAGAAAGCTATTTGAAGCTGCTGCCAAAGGTGTATAAGTTTCATGCAGTGTCTCAGGCAATTAAACAAGAAGCATTACAGTATGGAGTGAGTGCCGAAAAAACAGAAGTGATTTATTCGTCCGTGTCTGATGAGTTATTAAATAAGAATATTCAGTATAAACAAAATAACGGAGTGCTGAACATTATTTCTGTAGGGCGGTTTTTTTGGAAGAAAGGGTACGGCTATTCGCTGGATGCAATGAGCCTGTTGAAGCAGCAAGGCATAGTATTTAAGTATACCATTATAGCAGAAGGTACAGTGCCTGCTGAAATTAAATACCAGCTGCACCAGTTAAAGCTCATGGATGATGTGCATATTATAAACGGATTGCCACATGCAGAAGTGCTGGAGCATATAGAACAGCATGATGTTTTACTGCTACCGAGTGTAGAGGAGGGGATAGCCAATGTTGTATTAGAAGCAATGGCTTTAGGGACATTAGTTATTACAACTAATGTAGGTGGTATGCAAGAGGTGGTTGTTAATAATGAAAATGGGTTTGTAGTACCTGTAAGAGATATTATTGCGATAAGCGAGGCTTTGAAAAAAGTATCGAAACTTTCAATACAAGAAAGATCAGGAATAACAAAACAGGCAAAACAAACAATAGTAACACAACATAATAAAAAGGACTTTGCAAAAAACTTTGCAAGGTTTTACAGAGATTGATAATACCATTACAAAAAGAAAGAATTGAAGAAAATTAAAGTGCTGTTTACGCTGCCTAATTTAAAAACTGCAGGTAGCGCGAGAGAAATGTTGAATATCATAGAGCGTTTAGATAAAAAAACGTTTGAGGCGTGGGTAGGCATACAGAAAGGCGGAGGAGAACTGTTTGATGAAGTAATAGCTAAGAAGCTGCCTATTGTTGTACAGCCTTATTTACTGGAGGAAGGGATGCCCTTACTATCCAAAATAAGGAAGGCGAGAGCATACGCTAAGGATTTTAAGAAGATGGATTTTGATATCTGGCAATCGTTTAACTGGTCGTCAGATTTTTCTGAAGCATTTGTGGCAAGATGGTCTGGTGCAAAATATGTGTATGTAAAGAAGAACATGAACTGGGGGCGTAAAGCATGGAAAACAAAAACCATGTTGTCGTCTGCAGTAGTAGCGCGCAATAAAACCATGCTGACCACCTTTTTTGATAATAAGAAGTACAAAAGAAAGGTATACCATATTCATGGCGGAGTGGATGTAGAAAAATTCAAACCGGGGTTTGACATGTCTGTAAGAAAAGAACATGGCGTGCCAGACGATGCTTTCATGGTATGTAATGTAGCGCAGATAGTTCGTTCAAAAGATCAGGCAACATTAATAAGAGCCATTGCTAAAGTAGATAATGGTTACTTGCTGATGGCCGGTGCTACAAGAGATAAGGAATACAAAGAAGAACTGGATAGTTTGATAAGACAATTGGGAGTACAGAATAGAGTTAGATTTATTGGAGCTACCTCTGATGTGAATGGTTTGCTGAATGCAAGTAACGCTTTTGTTCTGTCAACATCATTACATGGCGGACATGAAGAAGGCTGCCCTGTTGCAGTGCTGGAAGCAATGGCATCGGGCACACCTTGTATTGTAAGCGATGTGGCGGGCAGCAGAGATCTGATAGAGCATGGTAAAACGGGGCTCATATTTCAACCGGAGCGAACAGAGCAGCTGGCAGATTGTATCAAGGAGTTGATCGCTAAGCCTGGTTACGGGAAAGCACTAGCGGAAAAGGCATTGGATAAAGCTTATCTCGAGTATTCGTTGGATAAAGAGGTGAACAATTTTGCTGCCATGTACAAGAAAATAATGAAGTATTAGTGAGTACCTTTTGCGATATATGGATTGGAAGTAAACAGCCTGTTCGTAAAAGAAAAGGTAATAGCGATTGGAAGAAGAAGGAGCATGTATACTGGAGTTTGCCACTAACCGATAAGTCATTTTATAGGGTATACGAACGAAGTGGTCAACAGCTCATGCTCATAGGTCAGTTATACGAACGACTGTCGGGAGAAGAATTATTTAATAGATGCATTGACTCTATAAATGGTAAAGGTTTCAATGATCCCGCGGGGCATTACATTTTGTTTTTGATAGAAGATCATCATACACATGTGTTCACGAACAGGCTGGGGACAATGCATGCTTACTGGTCGAACAGCGCAGATGAAAATATAATTAGTACTAACTATTTAGCCATCGCTAAGAGTAAACAAAATAAGGAGTTGGATTGGGAGGGGGTAACAGGGTTCTTAGCCATGGGGTACTTCCCAAATGATACCACTTACCTGAAAGGTGTGAGTCTGTTTGAGCCCGCATCTTATTATTGCTTTGATACACAGCTAAACCTGAGAAAAAAAGAAAGGTATTGGCAATGGACTCAAAACAGTACGTCTGCGAACAGTATTCAGTTGTTTGAAGAATTGCATAGCATTTTACAATCATCATTAACTGTAGCTACAAAAGGTCAAAGAGTAGTATTGCCAATTTCCGGTGGATTGGATAGCAGAATGTTGGTAGGAGAATTAAGTCAATATGATTCAGTACAAGGATTTTCATATGGGTATACAGATTCGTCTCCTGAAATAAAAATAGCAGAGCAAGTAGCTGATGCGTTGGGTATGAGCATGTACAGTTATGTAATGCCTGATTACTTGTTTGAGCAAATGAATGATATTGTGGATGCAGTGGAGCTGTTTCAATATGTAGACGGTACCAGGCAAGCTTCCGCTAAAGACTGGCTGTCAGCAAATGCAGATGTGGTAGTTGGTGGGCATTGGGGCGATGTGTGGATGGATGATATGAAAGTTTCATCACATGGAGATTTGTTGCCTGCATTTCAAAAGAAAATAATCAAGCGTGGCAGTAGTTGGTTGTTGAAACATATTTGCACTCAATACATCAGTAAGCCGCAGGAATATCTGGCAGATTATTTCAACAGCTTTATAAGTAGGCACGATGATATTCAAGATGCTGATTATTTGATGAAGATATACAAAACAGATCAATGGTCGCACAGGTGGACAGCTGCCAGTTTGCGTATGTACCAGTCGGGAGCATTCCCCATACTGCCATTTTACGATAACAGAGTAGTTGACTTTTTTAGTAAGGTATCCACTTCAACTGTAGCCGACAGAGAGTTTCAAATAGAATACATCAAGCACTACTATGAACAGCTGGCTAAAATAAAATGGCAGCAGTATGATGCTAACCTGTATAATTATAAAGGGTTTAATAATAGAAGCCTTGCATATAGAGCCGCGCATAAAATAAAACGAACTGTCACCAGAGAAAAAGCTATACAAAGAAACTGGGAGGTGTTTTACATGCACGACGCAGGTAGAAAAAAACTAAAAGAATACCTGTTGGGTAATAAGCAGTTAAGCGAAGTTGTGCCGGAAGAAATGGTTGAGCGACTGATTAGAGATTTGTATGAGAGCCCAACAGGTGCGAATGGATATACAGTGTCAATGTTGTTGACCTTTTCAATATTTTTAAAAGAGGTGTTTGAATAATGCTATTCAACTCTTATGAATTTATATTGATTTTTTTACCGCTTACCTTTATTGGGTACTTTTTGTTGAATAAGTATACAAATAGTAAGGTTGGTCGGGCGTTTTTGTTGCTGGCGTCTATCTTTTTTTATAGCTATTGGAAGGTAGAGTATAGTTTGCTGTTGTTATTTACTATCAGTTTTAATTATGTTGTTGGTAGGCAGCTGTCTCAAGACAGTCGTAATAAGAAACTCTTGCTGATAATAGGGATTGCAGTAGATGTATTACTGCTAGGCTATTTTAAATACCGAAACTTTTTTATTGAGAATATTAATGATGTTGCGGGAGCAAACTTCAGGCTACATGAAGTGTTATTGCCACTGGGCATCAGCTTCATCACTTTTCAGACTATAGCGTTTTTAGTAGATTGTTACAAGGGTAAAACTCAAGAACGTAATCTACTGGATTATGCCTTGTTTGTTTCTTTCTTTCCGCAGCTTATTGCGGGGCCAATTGTACACCATGCAGAAATGCTGCCGCAGTTTAAAGATGAGTATAACAAACGTATTAACTACCGGCACTTGTTACAAGGGATATTGATATTCATGTTGGGGGTAGTTAAGAAAGTTATAATTGCAGATACGTTTGCCGTATGGGCAAATAAAGGATTTGCTTCATCGGGAGTACTTAACATGGTAGAGGCATGGATGACCTCATTGTCTTACACATTTCAACTCTATTACGATTTTAGCGGTTACTGCGATATGGCAGTTGGGCTGGGGTTAATATTCAATATCAAAATCCCATTTAACTTCAACTCTCCATACAAAGCTACTTCTATTGCAGATTTTTGGCGCAGGTGGCATATCACACTCAGCAGATTCTTACGCGATTATATATACATACCATTAGGAGGCAATAAGGTGAAGTTTGGCAGGGAGCTATATAACCTGCTTATTGTTTTTCTGATTGGTGGTTTATGGCATGGTGCAGCATGGACATTTGTATTTTGGGGTTTCTTACACGGTATGGCAATTGTTGTTGAGCGAGTGTTTAAAAAAGTGAAAGTTAAGTTGCCTAGAATATTGTCGTGGTTGTTGGTGTTCAACTTTGTGAATATTGCCTGGGTATTCTTCAGGGCGACTAGTTGGGCTGACGCAAAAAATGTATTGAAAGCTATGTTCGGGTTGAACGGCCTTGTATTGCCAGAACGTTTGGCAAATGTTTCATTCGTCAAAAGTATTTCGTCTGTTAGTTTTGGTAACTGGAACGAGCTTTTACTGGAAAAACCTTATTATTCTAACCGTATTTTATTCTATCTATTTGTTTTTGGAGTACTGGCAATAGTATTTAAAAATTCACAAGAGTTGTTGGTGAAATCAAGGTTGAGGGCTGTTAACATAATTTGGGTGTGCGTCAGCTTTTTGTTTGCATTTATGTTTCTGGGTGATAACTCAGAATTCTTATACTTTAACTTTTAGGAAGGTTGAGCTATAAAAAAGTGGTATGGGGTATCGTGTTAGCATTTGCGTCATTGCTTTTAGTGAATGCAGGTTATTATAATTCACATCCTAATCAAATGACTGTTTTTCCTGAAAAGCTAAGTTTGATTAACCAACATACAGGCGCAGTAGCGTTTGTTGAAAAAGAAAACAATCGGGGTAAAGGTATCATAAGCAAGATGTATGGTTCGTATAGCCGTTTTATACAGGGTCATGATTATTTACTATCAACACCCAAGGCTGCTGAGTTTACCCTGCCCCAGTTTGAGGAACACGGAAACAATTTCATTTTAAGAGAGCACCCAAGGTTGCGCTATGAGTTGTGGAAGAACCAAGCCCCTGATATCATCTTACTAGGTAGTTCAATATTCTTTTGTGCTTTTAACAGACCTGCATTTCACGAGCGTTATATTAATTTGAGTATGCTGGATTTTACTACCGGTAACAATACACCCTATATAGCGGACTACTTTATGAGCTATGCTGATAGTATTGGTTGTAGATTGAAGCCAAACACAGTCGTGCTGTATGGGTTAAACAGGGTGGAGCTGTTTTCTGATTATAAGGATAGTAATACGCATGATTACGTGAAACAGACTATTCTAAGAGACGAGCAAGTGTCTTTTGGTAATTGTATTGCCAGCTTTTTGAAAATACCTGAATTGCGGTATAATGTTACTACTACTATTAATGAGCGCTATAACAGAGTGTTTCGTAGTAGTAGTGTTTACAGGAAAGAAGTTGCAAACGAGCATTTGAAAGATGAAGAATCATTTGTTGATTATATAAAATCGATAGCACCTGCAAATAATACTGTTCGCAAGTTCGACAATAATAGAATAACAAAACTAGTTGCACTAAATAATTGGTTGGCTAGTAAAGGCTGTAAGCTTTATGTTTTGAAGTTGCCACAATCATTATACAATGATATTGTATTGAATACGGTTGGGCAGTCTTATTACGACGAAGAGTTGAAAAAGTTGAAAGAAAAAGGTGTTGATTACATCGATGTGTCGGATTTGAAATCGTACAACATCTCTCAACTTGATTATATATGGCCTAATAGCATTTTTGACCCTGAGCATTTGAATGTGGATGGTGCTCAGAAGTTTACAAAGGCTTTGATGAATAATTTACTGGATAGTTTACTAGTACAAGAAGAAAAGTATTGAGTTTAATTTTATCGATCAACGCGGGTATTAATAGTTCCATTGGTTTGTTTAAAGATGGCAGACCGGTTATATGTGTAGAGGAAGAGCGCTTTAATAGAGTTAAGAACTGGTTTGGTTTTCCTGAACAGGCTTTTCAGTATTTGTTAGACAATAAGTATTTAAAGCCGGATGATCTTACTGATATAGCTATTTGCGATGAGGTGTTGGGCAATGTTTCCAGAGAACGTTTTTACCAGCGTTATGCAAACCATTATGAGAAAGGTAAACAGCTTGCGTATAGCACGGCGCAGGCTAAAGTAAAATTGGATATTAAGAATAAACTAAAGTCGACAGGGCTATACAGAAATTACATTGAGGCGAAAGGAGGAGGCAAAAAAGATCTGCAATACAATGAGCGTCTATATGAAATACTGGTATCTTATGGTTTAGATAAAAGCAAAGTAACCCATGTTGAACATCATTTGTGCCATGCTGCGTCAGCGTACTTTGGGTTAGCACAGTCGCTCGATGAACAGTATCTTGTATTTACCTTAGATGGTGGCGGTGATGACCTGCGCTCAACAGTGAGTATTGCCCAAAATGGAGTAATTGAAAGACAGTCGGCAACAAACGAGTACTCTATCGGTAATATATATTCTGCCGTTACACACCATTTAGGTTTTCGATCGCATGAGCATGAGTATAAGCTAATGGGCTTAGCGTCTTATGTTAAGCAAGAGTATGCGGATGCATGTAAGCGTTTCTTTGAGCAGTATTTATTTTTAGAAAACAACGATACGGCTTTTGCGAATCCCCATTTTATCAACCATTCTATATTCTTTGCAGAGCTGATAAAAGAATTTACAGGGAGTAGATTCGATAATATTGCTGCAGCTTTACAAGCGTTCACAGAAGAAGTTGTAGTGCGATGGGTGAAGGGAAATATTAAGAAGTATGATGTTAAGAAGATAGTATGTGCAGGTGGAGTGTTCATGAATGTGAAGCTGAATAAACTAATTGCGGAATTGCCGGAAGTGGAATGGGTAAATGTATTCCCATCTTGCGGCGATGAAACAAATATATTCGGTGCGGCTTTCTACTTGCATAATAAAAAGTATAGCAAATCAGTTCAGTTACTGAATGGTTTTACATTAGGTACAAAGCCCACTGATGTTGATGCTGCAATTAAGAAATACGAAGTTGATATTGTTGTAGAAATGCATGAAGATATTAATATCTATATAGCCGAACAATTAGCAGAAAACAGGATAATTGCCAGGTGTAGCGGACGAATGGAATTTGGGGCAAGGGCATTAGGTAACAGATCTGTTTTGGCTAACCCCTCGCGAATGCAAAACGTAGCAAAGATCAACCAGAGTGTAAAGAAGCGAGATTTTTGGATGCCTTTTGCACCGGCCATGTTGAAAGAAGATACGGCAACATTTATTAAGCAGCCAAAGTCTTTGAGTCATGGTTCGCCATACATGATGTTTGCTTTTGACACAGTAGAGGATAGACAAGACGATATTGTATGCGGAGTACATCAGGCAGATCATACAGCGAGGGCACAAATAGTAGATGAAAACTTGTATCCTGAATTTCATGACCTGATCACTAAGTTTAAAAAGTTGACAGGTATTGGATGTTTATTAAACACTTCCTTTAATTTACATGGATTCCCCATAGTGGAAAATGCAGAGCAGGCAATTGAAGTGTTATTAAACTCAGAGATAGATATTTTAATAGTCGATAATTATTGTATTAAAAGAAGGTAGTGTATTTATCCGCAGGACATATTGATATTACACCAGTTAAGCCGGTCCCGTTATTTGGTTTTGCTACCAGAAAAGGTGCATACTCAAAAGTGCATGATCAACTGGAAGTGAACCTTACTGTTTTGAAACAGGATGGTCATATAGTTTTATTGTATGCAGTAGATACATTGTTTGTGCCTGTCTCTATTGAAGATGAAGTGCTGGAAAGATTTGGGGAAAAGTATGGTATTACAAGGGCTAATGTGTGGCTTATGGCATCCCATACACATACAGCACCTTCACTGGATAAAACGAAGCCCGGGTTAGGCGCTTTTGATGAGGAGTATTACAAACTTGTAGTGTCAAAAATATTGACGTTAACTGAACAGGTGCTTAATTCGGAATATGAAGAAGTAAGTATAGAGTATGGCATTACTAAATCATCTTTGAATGTAAACAGACGAAAAAAGCTTTGGAGGCCGGGAGGTAAGTTTGGCTTACAAAGAAAAACGTTGATATATCCTGATCATGATGGAGATAAGGAAGACACTATTCATCTGATCAGGTTCATCGCTAAAGGAGGTAAAGTAAAATCAATATTCTGGAACTATGCTTGCCATCCTGTAGGGTTTACAAACAGAACAGAAGTGTCAGCAGATTTTATAGGTTTTGTCAGAGCAGCTATACGTGAGCAAACTAACGACAAACTACCTGTTACATTTGCTATAGGCTTTGCTGGTGATTTGAAGCCTGATGTTACAGCCGTTACTGATACCAAGTGGTTAGACCTGCTTGGCTATTTCTTTCAATATAAACCTAAGTACACCAAGTTTCCCAGCTTGAGTTACTATAAGCAATGGGTGAGTAAACTCATTAAAGAAGTGGACTCCGTATCTCCATCTGTTTTGCAGAATGCAGAAGCAAAATTAATTACATCTCATACAGCAATCTCTCTGAATGAAGTAATAGGGGCTACTGACAGGCAACTGCATTTTAAGAAGCTAAGTATTGGTGATGCGCTACACTTTGTAGGCATTTCTGCAGAGGTGTTGGTAGGGTACAGGGGGGGGGTAAAAGAAGTGATGGGATGCGATACTATTAATATAGGTTGTATGGCAGGAACGGATATATATCTGCCAACTGATGAAAATATTAATGAAGGTGGTTATGAAGTAGAGATATTTAAAGAGATGTTTGGGGTTGAAGGAAAGTTTGAAAAAAATATAGACGAAGTAGTGCGTAAGGCATTGTCATCGTTATGAGTAAAAATATAAGAATAGTACTAGTCGCTAATTCAGTGCCATTGCCTGAAACAGACTTTTTAAAGCATAAACTTTTTGGGCTTTCTAAGTTGTTTAATGTTCATTACTTGTGCTGGGACAACAAGAAAAACCGAGCAAAGTATTACGAGAAGTTTTCAAAAGAATTGCCAGAGAGAAATATTCATCTATTCTACGACAAACTAACAAGAGGTGCTGCACTACGGTTGTTTTTATTGAGTCTATTCCGAATATTTTTTTACCCTCATATTGCATTGCCCTTGCTGGTAAAGCTTATGCGTAATGATAATACAGCAAAAGAAAGGTTCTTGAAATTCAGTCTGTATTACCCCATTGTGAGGTTAAATCCTGATATAGTTCATTTTGAGTATGGTACGCTGGGGCATCAGTTCAGTGATATAAAACAGTATATAAACTGTAAAACTTCGGTGAGTTTTAGAGGATACGATATTAACTATGTTGGGTTGGAAAGTGCTAATTATTATGAAGATGTGTGGACTAGTTTTGATGGCTTTCACTTTTTAGGGAACGATCTGAAACAGCGTGCCATTAAAAGGGGCTACCAAATAGGCAAAGTAGAGGCGCTTATTCCTCCGGCTATTGATACAGATTTTTTTAAGCCATCAAGTGTTAAGAAAAATAGTAATGAGTTTGTTGTGTTGAGTGTGGGTAGACTGGTATGGAAAAAAGGTTATGAGTATGGGCTGCAAGCCATTGTGCAGTTAAAAGCAAATGGTATTTGTTGTAAATACAAGATCATCGCAGATGGTCCGCATAAACAAGCCGTACTTTTTACGATAAATGAATTGGGCTTGAATGAGAATGTTGAGATATTATCAGGTAAAACAACCAGCGATATTAAAAAAGAAATGGAACAGGCAGATGTATTACTGCATCCTGCTGTTTCAGAAGGTTTTAGTAATGCAGTGTTAGAAGCACAAGCTATGGGATTGCCTGTTGTTACTACAAATGCTGATGGTCTTGCTGAAAATATTAAAGATGGAGAAACAGGCTTTATTGTTCCTGTTTATAGTGTAGATGAAATGGTAGAAAAGTTAGAATGGTGTTATAAGCATAGAGAAAAGCTGCAAGAAATGGGAGTAGCAGGAACGGAACGAGTGAACAAGCATTTCAAAATAGAAGATCAGATAAAAAGCTTCGAAAACTTCTACAATGAACTATATGGCTCAGCAGAGTAGTATAGACTTAATATATTTTTCGGATAACAATAATAATGTTGAATGGGACGGCTTGCAGGTTTGTGTTCCCGTTTATGAGGTCTCGTTTTTAAAGAAGCAAACACAGCAGCTATTACAAAATACCAATGCAGAGTGGATTCTGTTTTGGGATATTAAGCTGGGTATGCCTGACAGAACAATACTCAACAAGTTGGCCGCAAAGCCTGTTGATCTCTGGCATTGTGGTTTGAAGTTAGGCACAGCCGCAAAACCTGATGTGCTAAACTATGTACACCCTACCTGGATGTACAATGCTGATGCGGATTTTGAGGTGACTCATACCAGCTTTAGAAGTAGTTGCAGGGCTTGCATGGTGCGGGTGTCTGCATTGAAACAATTGGGAGGTATATCTGCAGAATATCAAAGTGTAACTATGGCAAGTATTGCTATGGGCTATAGGTGGCTCAAGCAAGGTGCCATTGTGAGGTATGCACATGATATGCTTGATGGGATTAATGAAGAAATTCAGGAGGTGCCATTACACGACGAGTTTGTGTTTGCGCGACAGTTTTTTACTAAGAAATGGCAGTATTGGACATTGCTCAATAAGCGAGGGTTCTTTAAAAATCTGGCAGCATGGCAGAAAACAAAGCATGTAAAGTATATTGAACATAAGCCATGTTTATATAGTTCTGAAAAAACAGGTGCTGTAGTTGAACCTAAAAAAGTGTCGGTACTGGCACCTACATTAGACAGATATAGTTACCTGAGGGAAGAGCTGCGTGAGCTAAACGAACAAACCATATTGCCACATGAGGTTTTGATCACGGATCAAACAGATGAGAATAGAAGACAACAGCTTGATTTTTCTGCGTATAAAAACCTTACTGTAAAATACTTTCCGCAAAAAGAAAAAGGGCAATGCCTGGCTTGGAATAAACTAATTGACGAATCAACTGGAGAGTATGTGTTCTTCTTTGGTGATGATGCGTACAATATCAAGCCAGATATGATAGAGAAGATGTTGCAAACCATGCAGCGTTTTGATGCGGATATGGTAGCGTCTAATGTGATCGAGAAAGGCATAGTCTATGGTAAACAGAATTATCATTATTACATGTCAGATAGTTTCCCGATTACATTAATAAAGAAATCTGTTGTAGAGCAAGCAGGAGGTATGGATATGTTTTTTAACAGGAATGTAAAGGCCGATGGCGACTTAGCAATGCGTTGTTATTTGAACGGAGCATTAATGATATTTGACCCGTCTGCTGAAATAGGACATCACCGTGCGCCATCAGGAGGTTTGCGAGCACACAACGCTCGGGTGATCACAAACTTTATGACCAAGAACTCCATCACGAAAGTTTTGAACCCTTCTACTTCAGAAGTGTTTATCTACAATAAATATTTTAGTTGGAAGCAGTTTAAGCAATACGTAAGAATAAAATATTTCAACCAACTATTGATAAAAGGCAACTTGCTTAAAAAAATATTACGACTGATTTTTTTACTATTTAAATCTCCGTTCATGTATCGGGATTATAAGAAAGCGGTGAGTACTACCCTTGCTGAATTTGATAAAAGAGGTATTGCGGTTAAAAAGTGAAAGTCTTACATGTAATAGATAGGTTAGCTGTAGGTGGTGCTGAAAGGGTATTCGTTTCATTAGTGAATAACTTACGCAATGCAGGTGTGGCGGTTAAAGTATTGCTTTTTGAAACAGGGCATCAATTAGAGGGAGAGTTAGCAGCTGATATGATTGACTTGAAGAGAAGCAATAAGTACAACTTGATAACACTCTATAAAGCATACAAAATATGTAGCAGATACGATATTGTGCATGCACACTTAAGGCATGTACATGCTTATATAAAGTTGAGCCAGGTTTTATTTGGAGGAACGTATAAGTTGATACTACACGATCATAGCGGTGTGTCCGGCGAGGTGCCTTTTCGTTTAAAAGGGTTGTTTAAACCTGCATTCTACATAGGTGTATATAAACAACAACTGGTATGGGCTATTGAAAAGCTACATGTTGGCAAGCCGCATGCTTTTTTACTGAACAATACCGTTGCTAATACCATAAATATGGTAGCGAATTCTCCGTCTGGCAGTATGATGATGGTGGGTAACATCAGGAGAGTGAAAAATATTGAGTTCGCTATTGCATTAGCAAGGCAGTTAAATAAAAAGCTTACGGTCTACGGGAATGTATTAGACAATGATTATTACAGTGAACTCCTAAATGTTATTGGCGGTAAAGACGATGTTGAAATAGTGCAAGGGGTTACAGACCTTTCGAAGGTATATAGTAAACATAGTATTGCTATACACACGTCTAAGCAAGAAACAGGTCCACTGGTGCTGCTGGAATATATGCTGGCAGGAGTGTTCTTTGTCGCTTTTAAAACCGGCGATGTTGCAGACACCCTTTATAATGAGTTGAAAGACTGTTTTGCAGATAGCTTTGAAATCGATGAATGGGTGAATAAGGTAAATCAATTCAATGACTCACAGGAGCAAAAAGAAAAACTTAGGGAATTGTATTTAAAGTATTACAGTCCTGAACAGGTTACAGATAAATGTCTGCAGATATACAAAAGCGTACACTCTTAGTAGTTTCAGATACTGCCATGTTTCACGATGGTCAAGACTTGTTGGTGTTCAATCCGGTATTGCGCGAGTTGAATGTTATATCGGATATGTTTGATGAGATCATATGGTTAGGTGCCAGATCGCTCACCAATAAGCGGTCTATGACCACTATTGACAATGATAAGATAAAGGCAGAAATGTTGCCATGTGTTAGTCGTAGTGGTTGGGTGAATGTACTCTACGTGTTGTTCGCTTACCCCGTCATCTTGCTACGCATACTCAAATATTTAAGACAGGCTACACATGTACATACTCGAGCTCCATCGCATCCGGCATGGGTGATGATTGTGTTGTCCTTGCTGGATAATAAACGGGTATACGCACACAAGTATGCCGGTGAATGGACGGACAGAAATATTCCATTTACATACAGGGTGCAGCGTAGTTTACTCAAAAGAGTTCGCAAGCCTAATATTAAAGTAGTCATTAGTGGTAAGAATGAGGAAGAGTCTGCCAATGTGCACGACATGGAAAACCCATGTATGTACGAGAACGAACTGACAGCCATGAACGAAGCTACTGAAGAGAAAATTTTTTCTCAAAGCCTGAAACTGTTATTTGTAGGCAATCTAATACCCACAAAAGGGATTCTGGAATTGTTACAAGCATTAAGTAGCAATGAGCTAAGTAGCAAGATTGAAAGCCTGACTATTGCAGGCGGAGGGAGATTGCATAATGAAGTGGTAAAGCAAGCTGAAAATGTTAACAGAGTAAAGGTCAAGGTTTTAGGATATATGAGCAGAACTGAATTGAATAAGCAGTACAAAGACGCTCATGTATTGATATTGCCTAGTAGCTCTGAGAGCTTCCCTAAAGTTGTGGCAGAAGCATCTGCATTTGGATGCATCCCTGTGACGACATCATTATCTGCAATTACTAAAAAAGTAAAAGACGGCAAGAACGGTTTTTTGATGGATAGTAATAGTCCTGAAAATATTTTGAAAACACTAAACAGAGTAGCAGCGTGCACAGATCTTAAACATGTAAGTACAGAGGCTGTTAAGATGAGTCGTTTATTTACATACAAACGATTTAAAAGCCGCATGGCACAGATATACGAAATTGATGCCCCGGTTTAAATATAAAGGAGTAACTATTATACAGGCTGTTGCACTTATTGTAACCGGTGTGGCGGCATGTTATATGCCGTGGGTGGTAACTACTGTTTGGGGAGGTGTATTTCTGGCTACGCTGGCGGCAATGATAAAAGGCAGGCAAGATTGGATATGGTATTGTATTGCGGCATCGCCAATGCTAGAGGTGTGGTCGAGGATGGTGCGGGGTGCGGTAATGGTAGATGAGATAGGTAAGTATTATTTACTGCTGGCTATTGTAGGGTTATTTATATACCAACAAAAAAATGGTCGGCAAAAACCGTTATTTAAAGTTGGTGAGTTGTTACTCATTTTGATTATCCCCAGCCTGATAGTGAACGTTGCTAGTTTTGACAGGGAACAATGGGTATTCAATATATTATCGTTATTAGAGTTGGGAGCACTGCTGATGTTAGTTGCCAGAGAACGTTGGGATGTTGAACGATTTGCAAAGACAATTCAATATGGAGTAATGCCTATTGTGTTTGTAGTGGCTTATATGATCTACAAAAGCCCGTCGTTAGCGGGGGTGAATTTTACATTGGGGGCGAACTTTAAAACGGCCGCAGGTGGTACCAACCAAGTTGCTACTGTTTTGGGGTTGGGTATACTATTTACTATGTTGCTATTGTTTTTAAAGAGGCCTGTTGTATCTATAAAATGGATCAGCTATCTGTTAATAGGGTATTTGTTTTTCAGGAGCTTCCTTACTTTCTCCAGAGGTGGTGTATTTGCCGCCATAGCATGTGTATTGGTTGTAGTAGGTTTCGCTATGACAGCCAACAGAAAAACATTTATTCGCTACTCTGCTATTATGATAGCGTTCTTGGTGGTGGGGTTACTGGTTTTTCAAAAAGTAGATGACCTAACAAATCATATGTTGACGCAGAGGTATCGGGGAGAAACTGTTGCCACTGCTACTGGCAGGCAAGAGAAAACATGGAACAAAGTAACATCTGG
This sequence comes from Bacteroidia bacterium, assembly GCA_030429205.1. Classification (GTDB taxonomy): domain Bacteria; phylum Bacteroidota; class Bacteroidia; order Chitinophagales; family Chitinophagaceae; genus UBA5543. Next base: position 371,962 of record JAUICZ010000001.1, on the reverse strand, counting down.
TAGAAGCTCTTTAATTCAGGCAGACTGGATCATCTTTAAACAATACCCATTATTTGGTGTAGGGCCGGGTGGTGCTAAAGATTTGCGTTCGCTATACGGTGCGCCAGCAGATTCCGCTGCACATACCGAAGTGACAAGGTTATTAAGTGAGCACGGTATTGGTGGTGCGTTGGCTGCGTTGGTATTAATACTATTCCCTTTGTATTGGTTATCCAAACAACGATATAGGTTGTGGATGGGAGTGAATGGTGCTTTGTTTTGTATGGCCATCCTCACCAGCTCTCATTCAGCTACCAGAACTAATACAATGGCTGTTTGTTATGCATTGGCATCCATCCCTGTATTTGTAATAGCAAAAAAGAAACGTGGGCAACAAGCTTAAAATACTATATATAGGTAATAAGTTGGCAGCGTTTGGTAATACGCCAACAGGTATCGACACCTTGGGCCCCTTGTTGGCACAAGAGGGGTATGATGTAGTGTATGGAGGCGAACGAAGGAATAAGGTGTTGCGCTTACTGAATATGTTGTCTGTAATTATTAAGTACAGGAAAACAGCAGATGTGGTGTTGATAGATACGTACAGCACTACCGCATTTTACTTTGCATGGTTGAGTGCTTGGATGTGTAAACGAGTTAGGGTTAAATATATACCTATACTGCGTGGAGGTAATATGCCGGAAAGGCTTAAACAGTCTGAAAACATGTGCCGAATGTTATTGGGCGACAGTTATGCTAATTTAGTTTTATCGGCGTACTTAAAAAAGCATGTAGAGGCAGCGGGTTATGATACTTTACTTATTGAGAACAATGTTATTCTAAAACATTACCCGTTTAAGGTTCGAGAAGAATTGTTCCCTAAGCTGTTATGGGTACGCTCGTTTGATGAGATATATAATCCGCTGATGGCGATAAAAGTATTGGAGGAGTTAAACAAACAATATCCGGATGCAAGATTAACAATGGTTGGCCCGGATAAAGACGGGAGTATGATACAGTGTATCGAAACAGCCCAACAAAAAAATTTGAATGTAGCGTTTACAGATAAGCTATCTAAGGCAGAATGGATAAGGTTATCAGAAGAAGCAGATATATTCATCAATACGACCAACTATGATAATGTCCCGATTAGCGTATTGGAAGCTATGGCTTTAGGTTTGCCTGTTGTTTCAACAAATGTGGGTGGCTTGCCTTACCTGATACAAGATGGTGAGAATGGTTTGTTGGTTGAGAAGAATGATGTTGAAGGAATGAGTAGAGTAATTGTTTCATTGCTAAAGGATATTGATAAAGCAAAAGAGATAAGTAGTAACGCACGCCACTTTGTTGAGCAGTATGATTGGCAAGTGGTAAAACAAAAATGGAATAAATTGTTCTTGTCGCTTAATGGCTAATTTTTTTGAAAAAATTTTATCAGTAAAAGGCTATCCGATTGGTGAGGCGAAAGGGTTGCTGAAAAAGTTTCAATCGAGAAGTGCTGATGGGAGAGATGCCTGGCAGGAAAATAAGCAATGGAATATGTTGCTCTATCATTACAAATGGAATGGTTTTTACAGAGATTTTATAGGTGGAGCTATGCCGGAGCGTTGGGAAGATATTCCCATCATTACAAAAGCAGATTTACAAAAGCCTCTTTCAGAATTAGTGCCCAAAAATATTGATCTGAAAAAATGCTATAAAGGAAGTACTTCAGGCTCTACAGGAACACCTTTTTCATTTGCTAAAGACAAGCTTACTCATGCTATGACATGGGCTTATGTTGAGAGATGCTATCAACAATGGGGTGTCGATTTACAGTCTAAGCAAGCGAGGTTTTACGGAATGCCTAAAGAGTTTGCAGCTAACAAGAAAGAGCTGTTGAAAGACAAGTTGATGAACAGGGAAAGATTCAATGTATTCGACCTGTCAGACGAAGTGCTTCAAAGATACCTTGAACGATTTGAGCGTAAGCGATTTGAATACCTGTATGGGTATACCAGTGCATTAGTGATGTTTGCTCGTTATTTAATTGCACGGAATGTTGTACTGAAAGATGTTTGCTCCTCGTTAAAACTGTGCATTTGTACTTCTGAAACCTGTAGCGTAGAGGATAAAAAAGTAATGGAACAAGGTTTTGGAGTCCCTATTGTCAGGGAATATGGGTTGTCTGAAGCTTGTATTGTGGCTTTTGATACTGATAATGGCTGGTTGCTGAATGATGATACACTATATACAGAAGTGGTAGACGGGCAGATTGTTGTAACATCACTTTTTAATACGGCAATGCCAATGATCCGTTATGCTACTGGTGATATGGGTACGATAACAGATAGAGATGAAAACGGATATCGTTATGTAAAAGAATTAACCGGCAGGACAAACGATACAGTGCTTCTGCCAAATGGAAGAAAGGCCGCAGGGTTGAGCTTCTATTATGTAGCACGTAGCGTGCTGGAACAAACAGATGTACTGAAAGAGTTTATCATCAGGCAGACTGCGATCAATAAATTTGAATTTGATGTAGTGGCTGCCAGAAGTTTAAGTGATGCTGAGCAAGAGTTACTGAAAAACAAAACTCGTGATTACCTGTCGGCAGATGTTGAAGTCGTCGTTCATCAGGTAAAACATATTCAACGTCCCGAGTCGGGCAAACTGAAACATTTCTATTCAGAGATTAGTGAATAAAAGACTGGTATTACTGACGAAATACTTTCCCCCTGAAATGGGTGCGCCACAATCGCGTTTGTACGAGACTCTATTAGCTCTTCAGAAAAGAGGCTGGCAAGTATTAGTGATAACTGCTATGCCGAACTATCCAAAAGGAAAAGTTTTTGAAGGTTATAGAGGGAAGTGGAGCATGAAGGACGAGATAAATGGCATAGAGCTAAAGCGATATACACTTTATGCATCGCATTCTAAAAAGGCGATACCACGCATCATCAGTATGTTGTCTTTTAGTTTCACTGCTTTATTCTCAACCAGAGCAGTGAGAAAGTTTAACCCTGACTATGTTATCACAGAGTCGCCGCCGTTAACAGTAGGTTTGACGGGACTATGGTTAGCCAAACGATCAGGAGCAAAACATATACTGAATGTGTCTGACATCTGGCCTTTGTCTGCATTAAGGCTAGGGGCTATTTCTGAAGGGTATATGTATAAGCAACTCGAGAAGCTGGAAAGGTATTTATATAAGCAGTCTTATGCTTGTATGGGGCAGTCTTTTGAAATTACAGACAGGCTCAATGAAGCTGGTAGTAAAAAGACGCTTCTTTTTAGAAATGGAGTTGATACGGAGCGTTTTGAGGGTAACAGAATTACTAATAAGGAAAGAGAGGGGAAGCTGAAAATTGTATATGCAGGCTTGTTGGGTATAGCGCAAGGAGTAGCAGATTTATGTAAGCATGTGAGTTTTGCATCGGCGAATGCTGAGTTGCATATATATGGTGATGGGTCTCAAAAACAGGAGTTATTAGAATACTTAACACAAAACCCTGACTGTAATATATATTTGCACTCTGCTGTTGGCAGGGCTGAGATACCGAGAATAATTGCGCAGTACGATGTAACATTGATACCTTTGGTGACACCTATATACGGAGCAGTGCCTTCTAAGATATATGAAGCGATGGCTGCCGGCTTACCAATCATATTTTCAGGTGGGGGTGAAGGAGAACGAATTATAAAGGAGCACAATACAGGGTGGGTATGTGTGCCGTCAGATCATCAGCAGATACAGGATACAATATTGAAAGTATCAGAAATGGATGCACAGAGCTTGAATGAGATTCGCACACATTGTATCAAGGCGGCTGATGAGGTATTCAACAGAGCTATTCAAATAGATACGCTCGACAAGTTTTTGACAAGAGAAGAATAAATGAAGTTAACTATAGTAGCAGGAGCAAGACCTAATTTCTTGAAGATAGCACCGCTAATTAAAGAAATAGGACAGGTGATACAACAGGGTGTTGGCATCAGCTATAGGTTAGTACATACAGGGCAACACTATGATGATAATTTAAGTAGGGTGTTTTTTGACGAGTTGGGTATTCCGTTGCCGGATGTAAATCTTGAGTCTGGTTCTGGCACACATGCTGAGCAAACGGCCAATATTATGATTGGTTTTGAAAAAGAGCTGATTGAATACCCGAGTGACCTGGTAATAGTTGTAGGAGATGTGAATTCTACCATGGCTTGCAGCATTGTCGCTAAGAAACTACATACAGAGGTAGCACATATAGAAGCAGGAATACGTTCTTTTGATATACATATGCCTGAAGAGGTAAATCGTATAGTTACAGACTCAATTGCAGATTATTTTTTTACGCCTACAGAAACCGCTAATGAAAATCTGATGCGTTCAGGAGTGAGCGCATCCAGGGTACATTATGTAGGTAATATTATGATAGATAGCTTGTTGCAAAATAAAGACAAGTTTGTAGCACCCCTATTTATCGAGGAAGAGGGTATTGATATAACAAAGTCGATAGTGTTGACATTGCACAGGCCTAGTAATGTAGATAATGCCAATAAACTAAAAAATACGCTTGAGGCAGTACTGAAAAACACATACGGTCATACTGTTATTTTACCGGCACACCCGCGTACTAAAAAGGTAATTGACGGTATGAATTACTCGCACCCACGATTGTTTGTTACTGACCCCATGAACTACTTAAGCTTTAATTATCTGGTTAGAGATTGTATGGCAGTTGTTACAGACTCAGGAGGTATACAAGAAGAAACAACAGTAATGGGAGTGCCTTGCATAACCTTAAGGGATAGTACAGAACGTCCGGAAACGGTTACTATTGGCACGAACGAGATAATTGGTAATGATCTTGAAAAACTGGAGCTGGCACTGGAACGAGTACTGAAAGGAGAGTGGAAGCCGGGAGGAATACCTGACCTTTGGGATGGCAAAACGGCACAGCGCATCGTAAAAGCTCTTTTAAGTATAGATCAACACAATAACCAACCACCGCTTAAAGATTAAACAAGTACCCGTACAGGATATTATTGAATGGGATGTGCTCAACTGGGCGCAACTTATAGAGTACTGGCTACCTATTATCCAAGAGTTCCCCAAAACGGCAAAGGTGCTAACAATCGGAGAGCGTAATGGTGGGCTCTCTTTGTGGCTGGCATTACTAGGCTATCATGTTACATGTACTGATATTGTTGATAATACAGAACAGGCGCAGACATTGCATAGAAAGTATCATGTAGCAGATAAAATAAGTTATAAAAAACTGGATGTAGTGAATGACGAGCCTGATGAAATGTATGATATAATACTGGCGAAGTCGGTAATAGGAGGGCTAAAGGAAGATAGGCAGGATGCCGCTACTCGAAACTTCACCGTACAAAAGAAAGCTGTTGCACATATACGAAGTATGTTGAGGCACAAAGGAGTTTTTTTGTCAGCTGAAAACTTGCAAGGTAATATTGTTACTAGGGGGGTAAGGCATATCAATAATAAGAACAAGGGCTGGAGATATATAGAATATGAGGAGTTGTCAGAACTATTCGATGGCTATAACATACTACAAATCAAAACATTTGCTATTTTACCCAGCTCTTTTTCGAGCAATGTGATAAATAAGTTCTCGCATAGTTTAAACAGAGTATTGAATTTTTTGCCACCTGATATGAAGTACATAGCTTTTGTGGCAGCTCAGAAAACTTAAGATTGACTGAATCGAAAAAAAATAAAATAAAGTGTGCTGTAGTTGGCTTAGGGCATATTGGTAAGCGTCATGCAGATATGATAAAAGCGCATGATGATTGTGTGCTATCTGCTGTAGTTGATGTGGAAGAAACCGCTATTGAAAAATATGAAGAGCCAAGCTTCAGTTCTTTAACTGATCTTATCGCATCAACAATTGAAGTAGATGTGATTTGTATTGCTACACCAAATTCACTGCATGCAAACCAAGCGGTTGAAGCATTGTTAGCAGGCATACACGTTGTAATTGAAAAGCCTATAGCACTCTCTACAGAAGATTGTAACCGTATTATTGAGGCTGCTGATAAACACAATAAAAAAGTGTTTTGTGTCATGCAGAACCGATATTCAGCACCTGTACAGTGGTTGAAACAGTTGCTGGACTCAAAGGCACTGGGAGATATTTATCAGGTACACATGAATTGTTTCTGGAACAGAGATGAACGCTACTATAATGGCAAAACATGGCATGGTACTGCCGAAGTTGACGGTGGTACACTATATACCCAATTCAGTCATTACATAGATTTATTATATTGGCTTTTTGGTGATGTTGAAGAAATTCATGCAAAATTTGATAATTATAATCACAAAGGAAGTATAGAATTTGAGGATTCTGCTATTATCAGCTTTGGATTTGTGAATGGAGGTGCAGGCACATTGAACTACTCAACATCTATTTGGGACAAAAATATGGAGAGTAGTATGATAGTTATTGGAGAGCATGGAACTGTAAAACTCGGAGGGCAGTATATGCAGGAGGTAGAATATTGCCATATGAAAGATAACAGTGCACTGGAGGAAATTAATAACACAGGGTTAAGCATTGCCGGTTATACAGGTGCTAAAGCTAATCATTGGTATGTAATACAAAATGTTGTTGATGTACTTTCCGGAGATAGAGAAGTAGCTACCAGTGTACATGAAGGGAAAAAAATAGTTAATATTATAGAGCAGATATACGCCCTAAAAAAATAATAATGCGGAAGATAGATTTTGCGCCACCCTATATTGACGAAGATATTATTGCAGAGGTTACAGAAACACTCAGGTCGGGATGGATTACTACAGGACCGAAAGTAAGAGCTTTAGAAGAGCTTTCTGCAAAAGTTTTTGGACTGGAAAAAACAGTATGTGTTAACTCTTGGTCTTCAGGAGCTGCATTGGTATTTAAATGGCTAGGTATTACAAAAGGAGATGAAGTGATTTTGCCTGCATATACATATGCGGCAACAGCATTAAGTGTATTACACGCTGGTGGTACCCCTGTAATGGTAGACGTGAAAGATGATTTTACCATTGACCCTGAAGAAGTAAAAAAAGCGATTACGCCGAATACAAAAGCTGTTTTAGCTGTTGATATGGGCGGTTGGCCTTGCGATTACGATGCTTTGAATAAAGTGATAGGAGCAGATGAAGTACACAATAACTTTAATGCAACAAGTGATGTGCAGGAACAGTTTGGACGCCCTGTATTAATAGCAGATGCGGCACACTCTATAGGAGCTGTATATAATAACAGACCGGCAGTGCAATTTGCAGATGTATCTATTATATCTATGCACAGCGTGAAAAATGTTACTACTGCTGAGGGAGGGATAATATGTTTGAGTTTACCTGAGCCATTGGATAACACAGAAACTTATAGGTGGTTGAAAGTAAATTCGATGAGTGGGCAGGATAGAGATGCATTTGCAAAAAAACGTATTGGCAGCTGGCGATACGATATTGTGTCTGATGGTTTAAAAGCTAATTTGCCTGACGTATGTGCTGCGATTGGTTTAGTACAGTTGCAAAAGTACCATAGTTACTTATTACCGCAGAGGCAAAGAGTTTATAACCATTATAGCAACTTCTTCAGCGATAAAGGATGGGCGATAATACCCGATGGTAAAACTAAGACAGCCGCCTCTTCTCATTACTTATATCCGTTACGCATAAAGGATATTACAGAAGAACAACGTGATGCTATTATACAGAAGATAATGGATAGAGGTGTGAGTGCTAATGTTCACTTTATACCCTTGCCAATGCTTACCGTATTCAAAGAGCGTGGGTATAATATTGAAGACTACCCCAATACGTACAAGAATTATGCATGTGAAATTTCTTTGCCTATATATGTGCAGCTAACAGATGAGGAATGTAAGTATGTAGAAGAACAAGTAGAAAATGCGTACATTGAAGTAGTTTCATGAAACGGTTGCTAGATCTGGTAATATCAATTTTAGGAATAATAGTCCTGAGCCCCCTTTTGATTTACATTGCCATAAGAGTTAAGTTAGACTCTAAGGGTAATGTGTTTTATAAACAAAAAAGGGTAGGGGTGAACGGTACTGAATTTTACCTATATAAGTTCCGTACTATGTGCATCGGGGCAGATAAAAAAGACCTGCTTACATACGGCTGTACAGACACACGAATCACAAAATTTGGACGCTGGTTGAGAAAGTACAAGTTAGACGAACTACCTCAGCTCTTCAACGTTCTTTCAGGAGAAATGAGCATTGTGGGTCCAAGACCGGAAGTTCCGAAATATGTTAGCTTGTATAGTAAGGAGCAAAAAGAAATACTGAAAGTACGTCCTGGTATTACTGACATAGCATCTATAAAGTTTATTAGCGAGAATGATATTCTTGCAGGTCAGCAAGAGCCTGAACAGTATTACATTAACCACATAATGCCTGAAAAGATTAGACTCAATACAGTCTTTATTACTGATCCCACCATAGGTAACTACTTTCGCATTATCGCATTAACGATCAAAAAAATAGCTGCACAATAGTTGTACAGCTATTTTTCTAATCGTATTTATTTCTCTTAATTCTTTAAGTTCTTATCTTTCTTACTGTTGGTTTGAAAAGCAGTGTTGTTGCTGATGTATTCAGGAACAAGATCTTTAATTAAGCCAACAGTTTCTAATGTATAGTGCTGCCTTGCACTGGCAATAAGTTTTTCAACTTTAGCTTTTACAACTTCGTAATCATACTCTGCAACCTTTGCTATCATAATTTTATCATGATAAGTTGGTAGCACATTTTCAGAATTGCTTAACAACTCTTCGTATAGTTTCTCGCCCGGCCTTAATCCTGTAAACTCTATTTTGATATCTACACCGGGTTCTTTACCTGCAAGTTTAATAATCCTTTTGGCCAGATCTATGATCTTAACCGGTTTGCCCATGTCAAACACGAATATCTCACTACCCTGACCCATTACACCAGCTTCAATTACAAGCTGACAGGCTTCAGGTATTGTCATAAAGTAACGTGTGATTTCCGGATGAGTCACTGTTATCGGCCCGCCTTTATCCAGCTGCTTTTTGAATCTTGGTATAACAGAGCCATTAGAGCCTAATACATTACCAAAACGAGTAGTAACGAATTTGGTTGGTACCGGGTTTGACTTGCTTTGCTCGTGCGTCTTAATAAGGTCTTTGAAAAAGCTTTGAGTATATATTTCGGCTATACGTTTGGTTGCTCCCATTATGTTTGTCGGGTTAACAGCTTTATCTGTTGATACCATTACAAACTTTTCTACCTTATATGAAACAGCCAGCTCGGCTAAGTTCTTTGTTCCCGATACGTTGTTCAACACTGCAATCGACGGATTTTCTTCCATCAATGGTACGTGCTTATATGCGGCAGCATGGAAAACAACTTCAGGATTATATACCTCAAATAAGTGTTCCATACGTATTGCATCTGTAATATCTCCCAGATATGATTTTACAGTAGCAGTTTTGAAGTTCTCAGATATCTCTAAATACAGGTCGTGCATTGGTGTCTCTGCCTTATCGCAAAGAATAATCAGAGAAGGCTTATAATTGATCAATTGACGAACTAACTCGCTACCAATAGATCCGGCAGCTCCTGTAACCAATATGCGTTTACCTTTTAGTTCAAAGTGTATTTTGTCGTTATGTATCTGTATAACCTCCCTTTCAAGCAGGTCTTCTATCTTAATATCTTTTAGTTGTGGTGCATCCAGTTCTCCGTGTATCCACTCGTTAATAGGTGGTATTTGCTGTACTTTAATACCATATTTTAAGCTAGTATCTACGAGTGATACCAGCTTTTCCTTATTAATATCTGTGTTCGCTATAATGAGTAGCTCAACACCATCTTCCTTCAATTTTTTGAAGCTATTCTCGTGAGTACTGTAGATAGGAATGTTTTCCATCAACTTTCCCAATTTGCTTAGAACATCATCAATGAATGCTACAACATTAATATTACTGCTAGGGAAGTTGTTGATTACCTTTTTAGTTTCTAAGCCATATTCTCCGGTGTCAAATACAACAGCTTTTATTTTATTAGTTTCTTTTTGTGTGGCTTTGTAGTAGTTAAAAGTGTAACGTACTAATAGCCTGTATGTAATCAATACAAAGTTGGTGATGAAGAAGTTGATGACTACAACTGATGTAGGGAAAAGATTGACTTTGGGCGCAAAGAATGTGATTGCAAAGTTGATAGAGAAGTAGAATATGGCTGCAATTGAGTTAACTATCAACAGCCTGAAGGTATCTTCAATATTAGTATAGCGGATAATTCCAGAATAACTTTTTAGTAGATAGAACAAAACACCATTCAAAGCCAGAGCAGTAAGCAATATGAATGACATATCATATTTTGCTACTTCTTCCAGATTGAAGTTGAACCTGAGTATGAATGAAAAGAATATACACAGTAGAATACAAGACAGATCTAGAAGGAAGATGAACCAGCGAGGTAGAATGCGTATTTTGTAGTGCATATGTATGTAGCTTAACCTAGATATGTATATAGTTGCAATTAAGAACTATACACGGTAAAACTTGTTTTAGCTCTCTCTCTTACTCATGTCAAAACTAATAAAAAAGCACTAATACTTGTAAAAACTGTAGCCAGCTAGCTTTTTTGTGATGGATAGTGTTCTTTTAGTTGTTGATAATCAGTCGTTTAGATGCTTTAAGACAAATTTTTATTATTATACTTAATGGTAAATTCATATACCGAAAATACCGTGCCATATTTTTTACTTTTGCTTAACAACATATACGATATGAGTAAGAATTTGGTTGACTTTAGTTTTTTAGAAGAGCTTTCTGACGGTGACCCTAAGTATAAATATGATGTTTTGAGCATTTTTATGGATACAGTACCTCCGGGTTTAAATAATCTTAAAAACCTTGTTGGTGAAGGTAAAGACTTGCAAGAGGCATCAAAACAAGCACATGCCTTAAAATCCAGTGTAAGTATTGTGAAAATCACAGATATGTACGAGCGCCTGTTAGAGATAGAGACACTGGGCAGAGAGGAGAAGGGTTTAGACAGGATAAGAGAAGTTTTTGAATTGATATTAGAAACTTTTAATGAGGCAGAACCGATCATAAATGCAGAAATAGAAAAAAATAGACCTTCGGAGTAGGTTGATATTTTATTATAAATATGAGCTACACAGAACATTTTATGTTGGCTTGTCCGTCTAAAAAGCTGATGCTTATAGACTGCCCCGGATGCGGCTTGCAGAGGTCTGTTTGGGCCATATTGCATGGCGATATTTCTGCCGCATGGCAAATATATCCACCGGGTATTTTTGTAGTAGTCACAATATGTTTATTAGTTGCACATTTGCTTTTCAGTATTAAGCATGGAGCTACTATATTAATGTATAGCTATGTAATTACTGCTTTAACTATATTAATTAATTACACTTATAAAATTATCAACTTGCAATTATTATGACTGATTATAGTTACGAACAGCACGATTTTGGCCAGCAAAATAAGGTGAATTTACCCAACGCAACTGCAGCTTTAGTTTTGGGTATTATTGGTATTATAACCTGTTGCTGCTACGGTGGGGGATTGATATTTGGTATTATCGCATTGATATTGGCCGCCAAAGATATGAAACGCTATAAGCTTGAACCTGAGCGGTATAAGGAGGCCTCTTATAAGAATTTGAATGCCGGCAGAATATGTGCAATATTCAGCATATTACTTTCTGTCATTTTTATACTGATAATGGTTTGGGCGGTTATGACCATCGGAATAGAGAATATGCAAAACGAGGAAGTTATGCAGCAAAGGATGGAAGAATTATTCGGAACTCAATAAAATAAAGAGGCGGTGTTTTACACCGCCTCTTTATTTTTTATATACCGCCAAAACGTATGCCTATTGATAAAGGATGTTGTACTAGTGCATTTTCGTGCAATGGCGTAAGTTGATAACTGGCAAATAGCCTGAAGTAGTCGTCTAGCCCAAACTCTGCTGTAACACAGGCGTTAAAGTCGTTCAGGTTATATTTGTTGTTATTTTTCTGTTTGCCATCTTCTAAGGTTACTTGCTTGTTACGAGAAGCTATTCTATAACCACCGGTGACACCTACTCCATAAACAATCCAAGTTTTACTACCAGCTTTAGTTTTGAAGTTAAGCATCAAAGGAATGCTCAAATATGATACTGTAAGCTTGTTTTTAGTGAAGGACCTGACAGTGTCTATATAGACTTCCGGAGTTACTTCGTTTATATAAGTAATATTTTTGTTGAAGCGGAAGTTATACATCTGTATACCAACACCAGTACCAATTACAATTTGTTGTTTATCGTTGCAGAGAGGGGTCCATCCTAGTAAGACAGGCCAAACATTAACATTCCAAGATTTGCCTGTGCGTAGATCAAATAGGCTTTCGTTGCGGAACTTGTCCGGTACATTCAGAAAGGCTTTAGCCGCGGCAGAGTTGTAATCGGTTTTGTCCTGCAAAGAGTTCAAGCCAAGGTCTACTGCACCAAACTTTAAGGTGATTTTACTTTCTTTAGTTTTTACCTCATCTTTTTCAACTGTAATACCGTTAGAACCTACACTCAATGTTTTAGTGTGTTTAGGTTTGTCGTTATCCTTATCCTGTGCGGTTGCATTCATATTCAATAACAGAATTGCCGCTAGAAATGTGGTTGTTAATCTTATATACATAATTACTTGTTTTATAGTCTTACTGCGAATAATTGTTTTTTACCAATGAGGAATCGAACCTCAGTATCTTCTATTTGTTCTTTTACCTGCTTTGCTGCCATCAGCTTATCGTTAAATATATTTTCGATTTGCTGTAAGCCTTTTGTAGCGTCAGTTAAAGGTGTGTTTACCGCAAGCTTTTTGCTGCCGATATTTTGCTCCTCAGGCATTACCGGCTCTATTTCAGGTACAGCAACCTCGCTGATGCTTATAGGCTGAGACCTTACTTCGAAATCTGCTGATGTATTCAAAGTATTGAGTGCCAGTAATGTTTCCTGCTGATGTTTTGCCTCTTGCTTTACTGCTTTTGGCTGGCTGACAGGCTGTACTTTTTTTGTTTCCATAGCGATAGTTTTTATAGGTTGCTTTGAATAGAGCTTCTTTTGTGGTTGCTCTTTGGGTGCATTTTCTTTAATAATTTCTTTAGGGGTGATAGTTTTTGTTGTTTGTGCTATTGGTGAGTTTGTAGTAGTGCTTTCTGTCTGAAAGAAGAACGTTCCGAACAGTAATAATGCACATGCGGCAGCGGCATAAAACTTCCAGTTACGAACCAAGGCTATACGTTTAGCAGGTTTTTGCAACAGCTCCTCTTTATTTTCAAACACCAGGGTGTTATCGGGCTGCAACTGTGTAGCCGTATAGGCATTCAGTTCCGCGTCCAATTCAGGGTGCTTTAATACATAGGCCAGTAAAGCTTTTTCTTCAGCTTCGTTCAGCTCTCTGTCTGCATATAGCATCATGTACTCTTCGTAGTTTTCCTTGTTCACCATAGCCATGTTTTTAAATAATGTTTTCTACACTTACTAAATAGTTCTTCAACGTTTTCCGGGCACGATGCAGATATACTTTTACCTGCGCAGGCGATAAATCTGTTATTTGTGCTATCTCATCGTACTTATACCCTTCATAGTCTTTTAGTAATACCAACGCTCTAGATTGTTCGTCCAGCTTAGATAGTGCCCTGTCGAGTACTTTCTTAAGGTCGCTTTCTCCAGATTGAGTATATCCGGTGTCGGGTTGACTTTCCGTGTAATGCACCCTGCTTTGTTTACGGTATAAGTCTATAGACTGGTTATACGCTACCTGAAACAAAAATGCCTTTGCTTTTGCCGGTACTACATTCTCTCTTTTTTGCCAAAGAACTGCGAAGCTGTTCTGAACTACATCCCTTGCGTCCTCCTCATTACCTGTAGATTTACAGGCAAAGCGAAAAAGTGCATCAGCCCACTCTTGTACGCAAGTGTTGTAGTCGTTTAGCTCCATTCAGTAGTATATCGCGGAGGATTAAAAAAAGTTACAAATTCAAATGATTTATTTTATGAACATTGGTACACAAAGATTGTACCTTTGATGTTTCATTAATGTTAATATGAGTACAGACAGATCATCTGGTAGTAGAAGGAAAGGGAATGCTGGCCCCGCCAGAAAAGGGAAACCCGGCTTTAACGGGCTTGACGAGCAGAAAAAGTACGGTAGCAGAAATGCTGATAATGACGAAGGTCGCCCGTCTAAAAGGTATTCCAGAGATGGAGATAACAGAAGGCCGGGGTCGGAAAATACTCGAGGTAGGAATGATAGCCCTCGTAGGAGGTTTGATGCTGACAATAACGAAAGCCGTCCGTCTAAAAGATATACGCGAGATGATGACCGTAGAAGGTCAGGCTCAGGAAATACAAGGGGAAGGAATGATAACCAACGTAGGAGGTTTGATGATAGTGATGGCGAAAAAAGACCATTCAGAAGCAGGTATGTAGAAGAAGTAGAGGCTCCGAAGCCAGAGGAAATGCCATTGAATAAGTTTATTGCCCATTGTGGTATTTGTAGCCGTAGAGATGCAGCAGAGCTGGTGAAAGAAGGTAAAATAAAGGTGAATGGTAAGGTAGAGTTGCAGCCGGGCTATAAAGTTCAGTCAAAGGATAAGGTGGCGTATAATGATAAAGTGCTTCATTCTCAAAAAGACCTGATTTATATTCTTTTAAATAAGCCTAAGAATCACATTACCACCACAGCCGATCCAAAGGGAAGAAAAACAGTTATGGACTTGTTGAAGGGGGTGAAGGCACTTAGAGTATATCCTGTGGGACGTTTAGACAGGAATACTACAGGACTATTATTATTGACCAATGACGGAGAGTTGGCGCAGAAGCTATCGCATCCCAAATACAACATAAAGAAAGTATATCAGGTTACTTTGGATAAACCTTTGACAGATGCACACTTTGATGAAATTGTAAAAGGATTGACTCTTGAAGATGGAAAGATTAAAGTAGATGCACTGGCATATCTTGAAAAGAAGAATGAAATAGGTATTGAGATACATAGTGGGAGGAACAGGATCGTTCGCCGCATATTTGAACACTTGGGTTATACCGTTGACAAACTGGATAGGGTCATGTATGCAGGGTTAACCAAAAAGAATATTCCGCGTGGTAAATGGCGCGAACTAACGTCTAAAGAAGTGATAACCCTGAAACATTTTAAAAACTAATGCTGGTATCCGCGGCAAAAATTCATAATGGAATAAAGTGGTTGCCGGAAGGCACAGTTATAGATGTAGCGGATGACGGAACCATCAAGGCAGTTTTAAATGATGTTACAGATAATGTGCAATACTATGATGGTGTAATATGTCCGGGGTTTGTAAATGCGCATTGCCATTTAGAGCTTTCTCATCTAAAAGGTGCGGTGCCGGAGCACACAGGTTTAGTGCCATTTGTAACGCAGATAGTACACAAAAGAGATAATTATACTGAAGAGCAAAAGGTAGAAGCAAGACATACCGCATTCAAACAAATGCAGGACAACGGTATTGTAGCGGTTGGAGATATAGCCAATACTTCAGACACGCTGGACTTGAGGGTGCAAAATAAAATGCATTTCCACAGCTTTGTAGAAACCTATGGGTTTACTCCGACCCCCCAAAAACAATTCGACTACTCTATGGCCGTATACCACTCGTTTACTGCCCAGGAGCAAGAAGAAAGAACATTGCGACAATCCGTAGTGCCCCATGCTCCATATTCTGTATCAAAACAGTTGTTTGAACTTGTAGATACTTTTGAAGAAAGTACATTGTTAAGTATCCATAATCAGGAGACACAGGGAGAAAACGAATACTACGAAGATAAAGCGGGGAGTATTGTTGAACTAAAGAAAACCTTTAATCTGGATGACAGTTTTTTTACCCCGTCAGGAAAATCATCTTTACAAACCTACCTGCCATGGATAAGTAGTAATCATCCTGTAATATTTGTGCATAATACGTTTACCTCTTTTATTGATATTGAATTTGCACAAGACCATCTGCCAAATGTTTACTGGTGTTTATGCCCCAATGCTAATTTATATATAGAGAATACCCTGCCTAATATTCCTATGATGATGGATAACTGCGATACTATATGTATAGGTACTGATAGTCTTTCTTCAAATCATCAGTTGTCTGTATTGGCAGAGTTGCAAGCTATTAAAAAGCATTACGCTGATATAGATTGGGAAAGCCTTTTGAGATGGGCAACTTTTAACGGTGCAAAAGCCTTGCAAATGGATGGTATTATTGGCAGTATAGAACTCGGCAAAAAATGCGGATTAGTACATATAAGCAGTTTAGATGAAAATGCAGTGATTGAGGTGATCGCTTAGTTTACCTCATCGGGGTTGCCCATTTTACCTGACATATAATCAGAGTAAGCACGTCTTATCTGCTCTTCATTATTCATAACAAAAGGCCCATAAGCAAATACAGGTTCGTTTAGTGGCTGTCCGCCCATTACAAATACTTCTGCCCCTTCTTCGCTGTATAGATTAATATTATTGCCACCACGTTTATACAGTGCGAGCTGGTTGGGTTTCATTTCGTTTTGGTCTTCTATCTCCAATTTACCGCTAACATGATACAAAAAAGCATTGTGTGTCGGGTCAACAGGAATATCCAGACGTGCTTGTTTGTTCAGTTTGATATAATAGTAGAATGTAGGTGTAAATGTTTTTACTTCAGACTGGAACCCCATCAGTTCGCCTAGAACTATTTTGGCGGTAAAGTTCTCTTTTACCATAGTAGGCATGTGTTTATCGTTAAACACAACGGTTGTCGGGTCATCGTATTTATGTTGCGCAGGCATGTTCAACCATATCTGGAAGCCGTGTAGGTTACCACCTTTTTCTTTTAGTTTGTTACCAGACTCTTCCATGTGTATGGCTCCTTTACCGGAACTGAACATCATGAACTCTCCTGTGCCAATTTGAAAATCATAATTCAAGCTGTCTTTATGGTGCCCTTCGCCCGATAAGAAATAAGTAGTAGGGATGACACCTGCATGCGGATGAGCATTTACTCGCAATGCATCTTGCCCCGGTGTGATATCTACAGGGCCAAACTCATCAAAAAGTACAAACGGCGAAACATGATCTAAATGATTGCCTGCAAAAGCTCTCATTACAGGCAGGGTGCCTACGTTTACTCTGTCAGAGTTTAGTATGCGGTATATTTTTCGATTGGTTTTAGAAGAATACATGCCCGATTGTCCTAATACCAAAGAAGGCATAGCTATACTGGCACCGATTATTGCCGAACCTTTAATGAATTTTTTTCTGCTCATCATACTATAAAGATAAGGGAATGCATGATGAAATAATTCAAACTAATGTTGATACAATTATAAGGCAGGCTTATACTATTGCTGACTGGCGGTTAACATTAGCTTTTTTGATAATGAAGCTAGTAAGAGTGTTTTTACTGCAACATCGGTAATGCCCATTGCATTAGCAACAATGCTGATAAGAGATCCTTCTTTCAAGTTTACATCAAAGTCGACCACTGCAATATCAGCCATTATAGACAGCGTGCCCATAAATAACTCTTCAGGAATTTGAGATACCATTACATTAGAGATCTCTGTAAAAGATTTATCGGAAAACCTTTGACGGTACTCATCGAACAATGCGACAATATTATGTTCACTGTATCCGTTGAAGGCTTCTTTCATAGTCAGTATCTCACTCATTTCTTCTGCGCTGACATTGCCGTCAGCTTCTGCCATTGCAAATAGTATACATAATACTGCTTCTTTGTAATACATAGCATTTATTGGTTGAGCCTTTGAAGATAATATTTTGGGTTTACTTCTTTAGTCATGCAAATAAAAAGGCGGGCTATGCCCGCCTTTTTACCATTATTTCTTTGCTATAAGTTTTTCTTAATAGCTAACAAACTAAAGTCTGTATCTTCTTTTACAATAGTATTTTTCAATCTGCCTAGGCCTTCAATCTCCATTTCTACTACATCACCGGGCTGTAGCCATTGTACCTGATAGTTGGGGTCGTTTAATAAACCTGTACCATTCAACTCAAGCAAACAACCTGTACCTACAGTACCGCTACCGATAACATCACCCGGTAAAACATCAGAACCATAAGCACAACGCTCAATGATTTCAGCAAAAGTCCAGTCCATGTCTCCCATACTGCCTTCGCTTAATAACTCGCCATTCACCCAGCATTTCATTTTCAGATCATAGTTATTACCGGTATGTCCTTCTTTCGCAGGTATGCGCGATTTTTCTAACTCATCAGGCGTTACCATTATTGGACCTATGACAGTGCTAAAGTCTTTACCTTTTGCAGGTCCAAGATTTAGCTTCATCTCTTCCATTTGCATCAGGCGGGCACTCATATCATTCATGATCATATAGCCTGCAATATAGTTGTCTGCCTCTTCGGCTTTGATGTTGCGACCTTTCTTACCTAATACTACTGCTGCTTCCAGTTCAAAATCTAGTTTGTTGAAGTGATCCGGCATACATACGATATCGCCGGGACCTTGAATCGCATTGTGATTAGTGAAATACCATATTGGGAACTGGTCGAATTCAGGTATCATATCCACCTTACGGTTACGGCGCGCAGCAGCCACATGTTGGCGGAATGCGTATCCGTCGCGGCAAGAAGTAGGATGTGGCACAGGTGCCAAAACATTATTAGCATCAAAAGGTATACCTTCTACATTGCTCTTGCCGCTTTTGATGTCATCTTCAGCCTGACGCGCTGTATCTACCAATGTTTCCCAGTTGTCTAACATCTCTTTCATGTTGTCAGGCAATCTGTCGTTCACTGCATTCATATCGTACAGCATATCATTCACCAAAAAAGCTAATTGCTCCTTACCTGCTTTTGAGTAGGTTACCAGTTTCATAATCTAAATTTTGTTTTTCGAGCCGTAAAATTACACGATATATATAGTTTTAGAAACCTTTATCATTATATTCTGGATACAAAGGGGATATTAACTATTATTGCAATCAACTAAAACTGAACTAACATGGCTGCATCATACGAACAAGTATTTGAAAATAATAAGCAGTGGGTAGAGGAAATGAAAGGCTCAGACGCTGATTTTTTTGACAAATTAGCTGAAGGGCAGCAACCTGATTATCTTTATATAGGCTGCTCCGATAGCCGTGTTCCTGCAAACCAGGTAATGGGGTTGGAGCCGGGAGATGTATTTGTTCATAGAAATGTGGCCAATATGGTTGTAAATACAGACTTGAATGTAATGTCTGTGATCAACTATTCTGTAGTACACCTTAAAGTAAAGCATATCATTGTATGCGGACACTATAATTGTGGCGGTGTGAAAGCTGCAATGACGTCGCAAGACCTTGGTATCTTAAATCCATGGTTGCGTAACATTCGTGATGTATATCGCATGCACAGAGACGAGCTTGATAGTATTGCAAATGAGCATGATCGTTATAACAGGTTGGTTGAATTAAATGTTCAGGAGCAATGCATCAATGTCATTAAAACAGCAGAAGTGCAACAGCAATATGCTGCTAATAACTTTCCCGTGGTGCACGGTTGGGTGTTCGACCTGAAAACCGGCTTATTGAAAGACTTGAATGTTGATTTTGAAGAAACATTGAACAACATTAAAGAAATATATGACATTACACCGAATGGTTAATCGGATATGTTAGTTATTTAAAAAAGGGGCAGCTGCCCCTTTTTTATTGTCTTAAGGTTCTATACTTATATTGTATTTATCAAGTAGTCCGTGTATGCCTGTTTGAGAAAAACGGGCCTTGCTGATTTGATTTTTGTCCGGATCTATGCTGTAGTTATAAGCAGAGTAGAAGTCTGCACCTGTTAGGTTTGTTGCGTCAAACATGGCATTCAGCAGGTTGCTGTTCTCAAACATAGCATTACTCAAATCAGTATCTGTAAAGTCTACACTTTCTAAAGAAGAATTTTTGAAAACTGTTTTATTGATGCTGAGTTTATAGAAAGAAGAATGGTCTAGTTGACAATCGTCAAAATGGAATAGTACACTAAATGTATTACAATCAGTAAACTGGAGTCCCAGCATTTTACATCCGTTAAAGCTCACATCCCTGAAAGCAG
Source organism: Bacteroidia bacterium (assembly GCA_030429205.1). Classification (GTDB taxonomy): domain Bacteria; phylum Bacteroidota; class Bacteroidia; order Chitinophagales; family Chitinophagaceae; genus UBA5543. Next base: position 351,859 of record JAUICZ010000001.1, on the reverse strand, counting down.
TATCCTTTAGTTTAGCCATACTTAAGTTGCAGCCTGTAAAATCACAATCCAGGAAAAGGCAGGATGACAGGTCTGCTTCATGAAACTGGCAGTTAGAGAAACTACAATTATCATACTCTCCCTTAGGGAAACCATCTTCAGTAAAGTCTATATTCTCGAATGACTCTGAGCTTTTGTATACATCTTCCATTATGGAACAATTACTTTTTGTTTTGCGGAGTCTAAACGGAAAACTACTTCTCCGTTACACTCATGTGCATCACCATCTGTTTGCATCAGGTTCAGTTCAGGATGCCTTACAATTACTTCTTTCGCTCTATAGTGTAATACTTTTGAGCTTTTGGTGATAGTACCGTTCATGGTACGTAATACCAACCCCGTTCCAAACAGCTTATTGAACTTCTTTACAATTACTACATCAAATAGGCCATCTGTCCAGCTGGCATCTGGTGCAATTTGGAAGTTGTAGCCAAAATGTTTGCCATTAGCCACACTGATGATGAATGATTTCTGGTTGATCTTTTCTCCATCAATAATGATCTCCCAATCCAGCTCTTTATAAGTTACCATGTGGCTGGTGACCAGTTGAGCATATTTTAGTAAGCCTCTGCGTTTACTGCCTGCAAATTTTTGAGAGATCAACGCTACAAATGCAACACCGGCATTACTCACAAAAGGTTGATCATTGGCATAGCCAATATCCATCATTATAGTGTTGCCTTTGTTTATTACATCAATAGCAGCGTCTACCTTTAGCGGGATTTTCATGCTGTGTGCCAGCCCATTACCGCTGCCTTTAGGTATTATTGCCAATGCAGTTCCTGTTCCTAAGAGTCCGGTTACTATATCATTTACCGAACCGTCACCTCCTACCGCAACAACTGCATAAGCTCCTTTGTTTGCAGCTTCTTTTGCCAGTTTAATGCCGTGTTTAGCATATTCTGTGTATTGTATTTCGTAGGTGAACTGGTCAAAGTCCAGCTTGTAATCAATGGCATCTTTTATGGCCTTTTGTCTGTCAACGCCTGACTTTTTGTTGATGATGAATATCAGGTGCTTTTTCATGAGTCTATTTGCGCTTTCAAGCTTAGATCCATACTGGTAGCATGGTGAATGATCGCCCCAACTGAAATAAAGTCTACCCCGGTACGTGCATACGCTTCAATCGTTTGCAAATTAATACCCCCCGAAGCTTCTGTTTCATATTTACCGTTAATAAGTTCAATTGCTTTTTCTAATTCCTCTGGGGTATAGTTATCCAGCATTATACGGTGCACTCCTCCATGATTGAGTACTCTATGAACATCATCCAAACTTCTAGTTTCTATTTCTATTTTTAGGTTCAGTCCGTTAGCTTTCAGATATTCATTTGTCCTGTCAATCGCTTTTTCTATACCGCCACAAAAATCAATATGATTGTCTTTCAACATAATCATATCGTATAATCCCATACGATGATTATATCCACCACCAATGCGTACTGCTTCTTTTTCGTGAGCTCTAAAGAGTGGAGTGGTTTTTCTGGTATCTAGCACTTTTGTTTCGTAACTTTTTATTTTGTCTGCATATTGGTGAGCAAGAGTTGCAATGCCGCTCATGCGTTGCATACAGTTTAGTGCCAAGCGTTCTGCTTGCAAGATAGTATGCACTTTAGCGGCAACTTCAAAAGCTATTTCACCCTTCTCTACCTTATCGCCGTCATTTTTGTATATGGTAAAATCTGCTCCGGGTTCCAAATAGTAGAAAATATCTTGAGCAAGGTCTATGCCTGCTATAATGCCGTCTTCTTTTATTTTAAGTACTGCCTTCCCTTTTGCATCAGGTAAGATACATGCAAGGGTAGAATGGTCACCATCTTTTATATCTTCATCAAGCGCTGCAGCAATAAACTCTTTTGTATTCACTTGCAAAATTTTGTTGCGTCAAAACTACTAAATACATTATGTTTTCAGTAGATGTAATGATTTATTAATGTTGTCGTAAAACTTGTTCTGTAACTAAATCCACAGCAGACAACCATCTCCATAGCTTAAAAAACGATAGTTAGTGTCTAATGCATGTTGATATATCTCTTTCCAGCTATTACCCGTTATAGATGCTACAAGCAGCAGAAGTGTACTGTTAGGCTGATGGAAGTTAGTAACCAGTCCTTTGATTATTTGAGGTTTATATGGTGGTGCAATGAGTATTTGTGTGCGTGTGGTTAACCTACTTAAGTTGTTGTGAGACAAATACTGCAAAATGGCATTTATAGAGGTAGTTATATCAATTGCAGCTGATAGCTCATATGGTTCCCATTGCGTAACAGCATATCCATCAAAATTTATACTGACGTTGTTATGAAGTTTAACACCTATCCAATACAAACTTTCTAGTGTGCGCATAGTAGTAGTGCCTACGGCTACTACAGATTTGTCAGAATATTCGATCAGTTTTTGCAGAAAGGCAACATCCGCACTGATCCATTCAGCATGCATAGTGTGCCCTTCAATAGTTTCAGATTTTACCGGCATAAAAGTGCCTGCACCTACATGCAGGTCTACAAAAGCAGTTTCTATGTTTTTTTGTTTTAGGCTGGTTAAAACCTCATCTGTAAAATGTAATCCCGCTGTTGGAGCCGCTACACTACCTTCGTTTTTGGCATAGACAGTTTGATAACGTTCTTCGTCAGATTGCTCTGCATCGCGATGGAGGTATGGAGGTAATGGAACTTTTCCCGCCAGGTGCAGAACCTCAGCGAAGCTTTTTTCGTTACCCCATTCCAGTTCAATAGTAAAGCTACCATCATTACGCTCAACGATCATTGCACTAAGGGCAAAGTCATTGATCAATTGTTTCAGTACTAAGCCGTGTTTCCATTTACTGGCACCACCCACAATACAGTTCCACCAAACTTTATGAGTCTTCTGCATGGCTGTTTGTACGTCGGGATACTGTTCATGAGGTTCTAGGCAAAAAACCTCTATTACACCACCTGTTTCTTTCTGAAATTTCAAACGTGCCTGTACTACTTTGGTTTGGTTAAACACCATCAAAGTATTTCCCGGAATATGTTCTGATATATTGCGATAATTGCTTTCTGATATTGCTTCGTCTTTATATATCAACAACTTCGACGCATCTCTTTCTGCCAGCGGATATTTTGCAATACGCTCGTTGGGTAGCTCATAACTGTACTCTTCTATTTTTATATCTGCCGGGTGCATTATCTAATTTCGGGGATGTTGATACCTGTTATTTTACGGTAGAGATCTATAGCGTAAAGGTCTGTCATGCCTGATATAAAATCGACCACAGACATGATATCGTCGTATAGTTTTTCTTTATTGTTACTAATAGTGAACTGTTGAGGTATTAGTTGCAATAGCTTAAATGATTTACTCTTTTCAGGATGCAAAATGGCCTGCATTAACTCTTGCAATAATCCTCCAATTACATTGTAACCTGCAATTTCAATCTCTACAACTGATTTATAATTATAAATATGCTTGAAAGAAAAATCGTTAATTGCTTTAATGAGTTGTAGTTGTTTGTCGGGCAGGCAACTTAAGAGGTCTTTTTGCAAATTGCCGGTTAGCAGATCCTCTTCATGTTCAATAAATGCTTTTGCAAGCATATCTGTCATTATGCCTATCCATCGTGCACGTATGTATTGTACTTTCTGATTCGCATCCCTTAAACTGTCTACTTTTTTGCGGATATAGTCAGCACTATTGTATCCGTCAGGCTCATCAAAAAATGGTAAAAACAGTACTTCTATTTCTTCCAGACTTACAATATCCAGCCTGTGGGCATCCTCCATATCGATGATGCGGTAACAAATATCATCAGCAGCCTCTGTAAGATATACAAAGGGGTGTCGTGCGTATACTGTTTCGAAACCTTCTTTTTTGGGGATGCTCAGTGTGTCTGCAATGTCTTTGTAAATACCTGTTTCGTTATTGAAGTATCCTGATTTGCGAGTTGCTATAAGCCCGTTAGCTTTATTAAAGCCTTCGTAAGAAGCACATGGGTACTTAACAATAGATGCAAGGGTGGTGTAAGTTAGTTTATAACCACCTTGTTCGTCTTCATTAAAATTATTGGTGAGTATTCTTAAGGCATTGGAGTTGCCTTCAAATAATTCAAAATCTTTTAGCTGTTTTTCTGTTAGTCGTTCATGGATCGCAGTTTTTGTGTCAATGTCTAACTCGCGGAAAAACGTACGAATTGCATCTTCACCCGAGTGTCCGAAAGGAGGGTTGCCAATGTCGTGGGCTAAACAAGCTGCTGCTATTACCGATGAGAGCTCATACCGATAGAAGTCTATAAACTCTTGCGACTCGTTGGCATATTTTTCGGCAATAGCATCGCCAACAGATTTTCCTAAAGACCTGCCTACTGACGCTACCTCAAGACTATGAGTAAGCCTGTTATGTACAAAAACCGCCCGTGGCAACGGAAATACCTGTGTTTTATTCTGTAACCTTCGAAAGGCGGAAGAAAAAATTAACCTGTCGTAATCTCTTTGAAAAGATGTACGTACCTGATCAGGATTGTTTGCTTTTCGAACAGGGTCTCCTGTTCTTCTTGTGCTATACAGGCTTTGCCATTTCATGATGCAAATATGTAATAATTACATGGTAAATGATATATAATCTATTTTAGTGTTAGGTATATGAATACATTAAAAATAAAAAGGCACTGGATACAGTTTTATCTAACATTGGTAATAGTATCAATATTCTGCATATCGTTTGGAGTATTAATGTTGATGTGGTTTTTTAATGACCTGCCTGACATCAACTATAAGGCAATTCTGTTTCTCATTGTTCTAATGTTGTTCGAGGTATATGCGATAGCTAGTATTGTAAGAGGTGTACCAACAATCCGAATAAAGGGTAATAGGATATTCTTTGGCAGCAAAACATATAGCTTTGATGATATTGAAGAATTACACTTACATGGCAAATATCCGGTCAAATTATTTCTATCGAGTAGAGTTCTTGAAGGGATGTACTTAAAATTTAAAGATGGAACAAGAAAGTATTTACACGATGATATGTACATTAATTTATGGGAGCTGAAGCGAGTGCTGTCAACCGTAAAAGGATCTAGTGAGCCCCCAAGGATAAATCAAATTCATGAAACAGAAGAATTCTTAGAAACGTATAAAGGCAATGTTTTCGCGAATCTTTTAAGTGTCTTTTTTTTATTCATGTTGTTTACGGCCATCTTTATTTTGCGTGTTAGCCAAGATGTTTTTACAGAATTAATCATGGGTTTGTGTGCGGTATTTATGATTCCTGCAATTACGTATAACTTCCACTATATACAGGTATGCTCTTCATACATTATTATAAAAAACCACTATCGTTTTTGGATTCATAAGCATTATGATATTAGTGATATAAAAGAGTTGGTTATTGAAACAACAAGTGTTCAGTCTCCTTACTGCGTTAGAGTGATTACTTATGATTATAAGAGTAAGAGCTATCCTGCAAGTACACTTACAACAAAAAAATGGCTGACTTTAATAGAACACTTCAAACGCTTAGGTGTGCCGGTGCGAAACGAGAGTTTCTAAAGCTTTTCCTTTTGTTGTTGAACATTTTATAGATTTATTTGTCTTTATACATATTGTTGTCATATGAAGAAGTTAGCTGTTTTGATATCATTGGTACTGCTAAATGGTATTGTATACGGGCAAAAACTTGGTCCCAGAGGCACTATTACCGGTACTGTAAAAGATAAGAAAACGCAAGAACCTGTAATCAGTGTCAGTATTTCGTTAATTGATACAGACATGGGTACAGTGAGTGATATAGACGGGAATTTCAGGATTGAGAATGTACCACCCAAAACATACAACATCAGAGTAAAATCTATCGATTACAAAGAAATTACATTATACAATGTTGTAGTGACTACAGGTAATGCTGAAGTATTGGATATAGAACTGGAGAAAAATAGTATAGAACTTTCAACAGCAGTAGTACGCAGTAACCCATTCCAAAAAAACGCTGAAACACCTTTATCTATTCAAACCATGTCCGCGCAGGAGATAAAGAGTAACCCCGGCGGAAATTTCGATGTTTCTCGTGTTATTCAGGCATTCCCCGGTGTGGGAGGCACCTCGGGCTCTGTTGGTGGATATAGAAACGACTTGGTCATCCGTGGTGGAGCACCTAATGAAAATGTATATTATCTGGACGGTATAGAGGTGCCGGTGATTAACCATTTTGCTACACAGGGTAGTGCCGGAGGTCCAACAGGTATCGTAAATATCTCATTCATTAATGAGGTGAATTTATATACTTCCGCTTTTTCTGCTAAGTACGATAATCCGCTTTCAGGCGTGTTGCAACTAAAGCAACGTAGCGCCAACCCGGATAAGGTGCAGCATAACGTAAGATTAAGCGCGACAGAGCTAGCGTATACTGTTGATGGACCTATTAAGAAAGATAAGGTGACATTTATGGCATCTGGCAGAAGGTCTTATTTACAGTTGCTGTTTAAGGCATTGCAAATACCAATTCAACCATCTTATTGGGATTTTCAATATAAGATAGACTATAAGATCAATAAAAAGCTCACCTTTTATACGTTGGGTATAGGCGCTATAGATAACTTCAGTTTTATTACGCCTGATGAACTTACCCCGGAAAATATATATACCATTAAAAGTAACCCTACCATCAACCAGTGGAATTATACCAACGGGTATGGTTTGAAGAAACTGGTCAAAAATGGTTTTTGGAACTGGACATTCAGCAGAAACATGTTGAATAACGAGCTGGACCAGTTCGAAGACAACCAAAATCCTAAAGAGACAGAGCGAATATTAAAGATACGTTCTCAGGAAAGTGAGACTAAAACAAGGTTTGAGCTGAATAAGTATTATGGCTTATGGAACTTCAGTGTTGGTGTAATGGCACAGTACGATGAGTATACTAATGACTATTATACTCGTGTTCGTTCAGAGATAAGAGATCAAAACGGGCTGCTTGTTCAACCTTCTGTTATTGTACAAGGAGCATCTGATATTAACTTTTATAGGTATGGAGCTTTTATGCAGGCCGCTACAAAGCTTTTTAAAGAAAGGCTAAGCGTTTCATTAGGTCTCCGTACAGATGGTAATACGTTTACTACAGGCGGAAATAATTTAGGCGAAACCATATCGCCACGCCTGGCTACTTCGTTATTGCTGGTCGAGAATCTGAAGTTTAATACTTCTGTAGCTCGCTATTACAAAATTCCGCCTTACACCATTTTAGGGTTTCAAAGTGGAGGGGTGTATGTTAGTAAGAATAGTAAATACATACAGAGCGATCACATCGTAGTAGGTTTTGAATTTTTGCCTAAACGTGATATTCGCTTTACGCTCGAAGGTTTTTATAAAGTATATGATAACTATCCAGTCTCACTGATTGACAGCATATCACTGGCTAACAAAGGAGGCAACTTTAACGTTTTAGGGAATGAGCCGGTATCGTCTACAGGGCAGGGTAGAAGCTATGGTGTTGAGTTTCAGTTTCAACGTAAACTGACAAAGAACTTTTTTGCCATTCTATCATATACCTATTTTATTAGTGAGTTTACAAACGCCAATGGCATATACGAACCCGCATCTTGGGACAACAGGCATTTACTATCGCTGATTGGAGGATATAAGTTCAAACGCAATATTGAACTAGGCGTTAAGTTTCGTTATCAAGGTGGTGCCCCGTATACACCGTTTGACGATGCTGCATCTCAACAAAATTATTTGTCGACAGGAGTAGGTACGCTCAACTACAACAGGTTTAATGATCTGCGTTTGGGTGCATTCCATGCATTAGACATAAGGTTAGATAAAAAATGGAATTTTAAAAATTGGGCATTAGACCTGTATTTGGATGTAACAAATGTATACGGTGGTGTACAACCTCAGTACCCGCAATACACTTTTCAGAGAACGGATGATAACTCAGCTTTTGCTACTACCGATGGCCAACCTGTACGCTCTGACGGAAGTAATGCAATACCATATGTTATAAAAGAAAGTGATCCCGTTATCATACCTACAATCGGATTTATTATAGCATTTTAATTGACTAAACATACATGCAAAAGCCCCTGCTATAAAACAGGGGCTTTTGCAATTCAAAAAAATATTTGAAACCGGGCAACCCTTTTTCTTCTACCTGCATTTATTAAATAAAGCAATCAGGAAAACTGCTAAAAGCGCGCAAGCAGAAATATCTAACACTACTAAAATCAGTTAAAAATGAAAAATATACTCACGTTACTCGCTCTGATACTAATTGTAACAACAAATGCTACAGCGCAGGCACCCTATACAGTGTCTACTAAAACAGATGTATATAGGCCTCTTGAAAATGCTATTAGTTTGAATAATGGTACTGTTTGGGATGATGCTGTATATAAAATACCATTGGGTTTTAAATACACGATGAACGGCATTGAAAATGATGTTTTTTACTTGCAGCCAGAATCACTAATATCTCATGATACTACAGAAGAGGTCATAAATGGTATTGTTTGTCTTGGTATAGACTTAATTGATCGTGGTGCAGATAGTAATACATCGTTATCCCCTGTTAGCTATAAAGTGGAGGGAGCACCGGGTAACAGAATATGCAAGATTGAGATAACTAATGCAGGTTTTTATGATGAGCTGTCACTCTATGGTACGCTAAATGACTATATTAATGTGCAATTCTGGCTATATGAGGCAGATAGCAAATTCGAGATCCATTTCGGTTCCTCTCGCATAACTCATCCTACGGATTATTTCTACTTTGGTAATGGCCCTTTAATAGGTTATGCGCGCGAATTTAACTATCAAGAGTCTACCGGTATTATATACTCTTTAAGAGGAGCGGCTGCCAACCCTGTAATAGATAGCATCAGCTTTGGCTACTTTGGAGGAGTTTTAGACAGCTACCCTGCAGACAGTACCGTTTATGTGTTTAATAACTTAACCTTATCCGTAAGTGAATATGAGGTTATGAGCGATGTTGTAGTGTATCCAACACAAACTCAAGCTACGCTGAATATTAATTTGGGGCAACCAGCTAAAGGAGTATATCGCATTGTTAGTATGAACGGAGCATTGATAGGTAAGAAAGGTGATATAAATGGCAAAAGCAAAGCTATTAATGTAAGTGATTTACAACCAGGTCTTTATATGCTGCAAGTAAATATTGGCGGCATGACAAAAGCGTTTAGGTTTTACAAAATGTAGTAGTGCGAGGTTGTCCTGCAAAAAAATATTTTGAGTCGGGCAACCCTTTTTGCATATCCTGCATTTATATGAATAAGGCAAGGGGTATCTAAACCTGACAGATTATATTAGCACTCGCTTGACACTACGCACTACACATACAATAAACGAGCAAGAACTCATTGCATCTTGCATTGACGGGGAACGTATTGCACAAAGGCAGCTCTACGATAAATATATCGATTTTATGATGCTGACGTGCCTTAGGTACATCCCCAATGCAGAAGATGCCAGAGAAGTAATGATGGACGGGTTTTGTAACTGTTTTAAGAATTTGCAAAAGTTTGAATACAGAGGAGATGGAAGTTTGAAAGCTTGGATGAAGAAAATAATGATCAACCAATGCCTGATGTTCTTAAGAAAGAAAGATAACATACTGGCAGGAGCAAACGAACTGGATTATGCAAGCGATGTGGCTCTGGATAATGATGCAATAGGCAGGATGAGTGTGAAAGAACTGATGGCTTTGATACATAGTTTGCCTGACGGGTACAGGACAATATTTAACCTGTACACTTTTGAAGGCATGACGCATAAGGAAATTGGAGTCTTGATGAATATATCAGATAATACTTCTAAATCTCAGTTACATAAAGCAAAGGCCTTGTTACAGAAAACAATTTTAGATCACAGTAAAAACAACTGATCATGGGTACAGATTTTGAAAAGATGATGAATGATAAAATGGAGAATGCAAGTTTGCATGATGTGCTGCCTGGTTTTGATAAAGACCAAGCCTGGGATGAGTTGTCTGAAAAACTTCCTGCCAAAAAGAAAAGACGAGTTGTGCCTGTATGGTGGACACATGCAGCAGCAGTAGTTGCCGGCGTTTTAATAGGTAGTGTGGCTATAACAACAATTCTTAATAATGATGATAAACAAGCAGAACAACAAGTAACAATAGCAAATAAACCTGTAGCACCACAAGTTATTGTAAAAACGGATACGGTGTATGTTACTAAAGAAGTAGAAGTGCCTGTAGTGCAACCTGTTGCAGCTCCGCTTCAGCCGGTACAAAAACAGCAGGTAGTAGTGGCGCAACAAAAAGAAGTAGCGCAACCTGTTAAGAAGAAAGATCAGGCGCCTGCTATAGTGACAGAGACCCTGACTGAAGAAAAAACTGTAATTGCAAAAGCTCCTGTAAAGAAAGTGAAGCCTGTGCACTTGCTGGATATTGAGAATGAAGATCGTAATACGGCCTTGTATCAAAGTGACCCTTCTGCGAAAGTGAGGTCTGGGTTTGCATTGCAAATATCCGCAGAGCGATTGCCTGCAAGCAACCAGCATGCATCATCTATTTTTCACGGGTTTAAAAAATCTAAGTAATCATGCAAAAGCTATTATATATACTCGCAATCTTATTGATTTTCAGTGCTAATTCTGTAGCGCAAAACAGGCGCCCTGTAAAGAATGAAGAACAGTTGAAAAGAGAATTGTTCGAGCTGAATAAAGCATATCATAACCATCATATAAAAGTGGACTTACCTGATGATAACTTCTTGCTGGTTGACTTTTACAAGATGAGCTATTGGCCTGAAAAAGAAGCACTGAACACAATTTTTGATATTGCAGGTAGTACCGTAGCGAAAGTCTCCGATTCATTTAAAAGTACACTCACGTCTAAAAGAATAGATATTCATGCTCCGATAAAAAACAGGCCATTGTCGGTAAGAATAAGAGAACATAATGATGGCACAGATATGCTAATTATTAATTACGACCAACAAGCCCCACTAAAATTGGGTATGGATACTATACGTATTTTAAAAACCTATGAGGTGCAAAAAGATCAAGAAGGGCAGGTGGAAAAAGCATTGCTGTTGTACACATTTGTATTGAAGGATATAGAAGACATCAGCAGTATTTCAAAAAATGAGCAACTGGTAGAAGAAGTAGCCTCTGCGCTGGATAAAGCAGTGGAACAAAAACGCAGTAAATGGAACAGGGAAGATACATGGTATCATAGTATTGCTATCAACTATACTGCTGCAGCTATAGATGGTAAAGAAAAGCTAAGTGTAAAAAACAGAGGAGGGATTCTTAAAGGGTTTGATGTAACCTATTATATTGGTGCATCTGTATTTAGAAATAATTTATCGCCATTTCTAGAAGTTGGAGGTTCATATAAATGGAGGACAGCTCCCGGTAAGCACGACTATGTAAGAGTTTCAATATCCACTATGCCACAGTTCGAAAGAATTTCTGCTTCTGTATATAACTACTATAGCCTGGCATTTATTAATGCAGAACTGGGTACGTTCATTGATAGAAAGAACACTTGGATACCTGTATATGAAACCTCATTGGGTTTTAGCTATATGTTGACAGATCACCCCTCTTTAGAGCCGCACGAAGGGTATAAAATATTTTGGAACTACAGCCTTTCACCTTCAGTGAGAATCACGCCTGAAATATTTTTACTGGTACGTAAAGGGCAAGACAACTACGTGTGGCCGGGCCTTACAGTAAGCTTAAAGTTATTTTAAGCTTACTGTACACCTGTAAGTCCCTGCATAGTTTGCAAAAGTTCTTTTTCCTGAGCAACCCAATACGTTTTAGAATCGATAGCCTTGCGCATGTATTCACGAGATGTTTCTTTCTCTCCTTTGTACCAATATGCTTCTGCCAGATATAAATATGCTTTTACATTTGCATCGTTTATTTCAAGAGCATTTTCCATTCCTGAGATAACATTTTCTAATTCTTGCTCGCTATTAGAGGCCTGCCATAAACTTCTGCATGAAAGTCCATATAAATAGTGTGCAAAATCATTTTTGCTATCCAGCTTTAAGCATGTTTCTAAGTGTGCTTTCGCGTCTCTATAGTTATTACGTATGATAAAGAATGATGCGATGCCTATATGCGCACTGGTAAGGTTAGGGTCGATTTCTAATGCTCTGTCAAATAAAAAGAATGCACTGTCTATTTTTCGTTCTGACTCCTTATCGCTTTTTGCAAACTGTTGGTACTCCAAAAAACTATAACCTAATGTAGATAGCGCTTTTGCATTGTTACTTAGCGCGCCTTCTACTGCTGGCTGTAAAAGCCTTACAGCCATTTTGGTGTTTCTTACACTGTTGTAAAACAGCCCCGCATACAATGGCGCAAAGCGTTCCTGCTCTTCAGTGTATTCTACAGCAGGGTTGAATAATTTGGTAATACCTTCTGCCCACTCGGGGTCGCTGGGTTGTTGAGGCCATGTGAATAGTCTTTGCGCAGCAACATTTTTATTGAGCGCATCATTCTCTTCAGATTCTCTTAAGAATATCACAGCTACAGGGTCAACATACACAACATTGAAACCCTGCTCCCAATACAGTGTTTGCTGTAACGATCTTAACTGAGACGTACTCAATACAATGTAGTTGAATTTATAGATGCTGTCTTTCTCATAGAATTTTTTAGGGTTGCCATATAAATCTATGTACTCTTGAAAGAAATCTTCATTGAATATGTCAAGGTCTCGTAAATCTATATACGACTTGAATTGTGGATAAAGGTCCCACAATAAGTATGATGAGACAAAGTAGTCAGAGAATGCAGGTCCTTTTATGTTATGAGTTCTTATAAAATCTGCGGCACTTGTAGCATTATGTAGCGTAGTAATGTGTATGCCATATCTATTTGGCGAATTGGTATACTTGTAATAAGCATTGCTGGCAATAGATGTATAGAATATAGCAGCTAAGGCAATACTGACAAAAACTGTTCTTTTTGAAACTTGTTGATACCATTTTTTTTGTTGGATTTTTAGTGTCTCAATTAGCCATACACAAATAACAGGTACTGATGGGAACATCACTATTTGAGCAAATGGAATGTTTCTGTTCGCAGATAATGATAAGTAGCCAAATAGAGGTATAGATAATAGGTAGCCTATAAGTTTTGGGGTGAGTTTAAATTCTTTTTTATCAACAAATAGTCTGTATGCCCAGAATAACAATACAGCGGAAAGCATTGTTACATGCACTTTTGCCTGGAAGGTCCAGTACTCGACTTCTGTAAAAGAGAATAGTTCTGTTGTATACTGGTTTGCCTTTAATTGTCTGAATATTTCAAAAGGCTGTGTCCATAACGTGATAGTGTTGGGGTTGATGAGGATGGCTATTGCTGCGCCAGCCATTATTAGTGATGATTGCTTAACAGCCTGCAAGTGCTCAGTGCTCTTATCTTTAAGATATGCAATTAGAGTGCCGGCAACATATAAGCCAATAATAACCATCCCGACAGGATAGCCTTCATGCATGTTTGCCCATATGCATTGTAATGGTACTAGCCATACAAGTCGTTTCCATGAAAATTTGGGTGCCGTCCATATAATAAACATATACATGGCGGTCATTAAATGAGAGATCATTTCGGGGCGTCCTGCCATCCTGAATTCAGAAACAGCTAGTAAAGCAATAACAGACGTTACTGTAAAAAAGGTAGATGTGTGCGCATTTATATGTTCTGTGAATTTTTTTAAAACTCTTATCAGCAGGTAAACGATCAGGACATTTACTATTATTTGCAACAGCATTACCGCGTGTGGTCCTAGCCCTCTTTCAAGACTGGCCGCTAAAACTTCATATAACCACTTTACATTGGTCCATTGTGTGCCTTCTACTGTATAAGAGAGCATATCTGTACGAGTAACGGCATTATTCTCTAACATCCATCTCCCGCTTAATAATTGCCACCAGATGTCAGGCTCTCTTAACTGTTTAATGCCTACAACAATGGCGCATAAATAACAAACTATGTATGGAAGTTTAGATAACTTTTGGTGCATGGACTATTTGTATTAATAGTAACAGACTGGAAAATAAGCATAAATGATAGGTTTAAGAAGTGTTTGAAATCCAATAAGTATTAATAAGAAAAAGCGTGAAACAGTATTTACTGTTTCACGCTTTCCTCGTTATGCAAAACCCACTATTATTTTATCAAAGTCTTTGTGCCAAGATCTGTTGTTTGGCCATATGTTACTTGTACATCATTAATGGTAAGGTCCGCAAATAGCGCAACAGATGCGTCAAGAGTAATCTGGTAAGTACCTTCTTCCAGTCCTTGGAACATATAGAAGCCATCAGCATTTGGTATGGCTGTATATGTATCAACTCCGTTTGTGGCATAAACAGTTACTAATGCACTGCCGGGTAATACATAACCTTTAATTCGGCCATTTGTTTCTGCAGCAAATGCTTTAACTGTTGGTTTTAAATTATACTTGCCGCTTCCTGTAGCAACAACAGAACTACCTGCATCAAAATCTAACCAAATATCATAAGCCCCACCAGCCTTCAACTCTTGGTTAAGGTTTAGCTTAAATCCGCTTTGTTGGGCAGACGGCGTATTTAATGCGTAGGTGCTACCATCTACAACTATTGAGTTATTGGAGCCAAGTATTAGCCTTATCTGACTTATTTTACCGGTTTGTAACTCAGCTTGGGCGAGTAAAGTATCTACACCGTTTTTTAGAGTTAATAAATTATATACACCAGGTCTGAAAATGTCAACCTCTGTTTTCGCAGCCCCTTCCATAGTAATTTCAATTCTTTGTATATCTATATATAATGCATCATAATCTGCCGGTGCGTCTGTTAAGTGAAAGTTTACTTTTGCTTTTTGTGTTGTTGGCTGAACGTTTGAGTTCGAACTTTCTTTCTTACAAGCAAAAAAGAAAATTGATGTTGCCAACATTAGAATCGTCGTCGTTATAATCTTACTGTTCTTCATAATATTTCAGTTTAGTCTATGTTAGTGGATACAATGAAACAACAATTGTAACCCGAAAAAGTTCTAAAAGCTATGTTAAACTGATTATAATACATTGATATACAAATATTTAAAAAGGCCCTGCAGTGATCTGCAAGGCCTTACTTATTATGGGAGTGTTAAAAACGGTTAACCTTCTTCGCTCTCTTCTTCATCAATTTTTTTATCCTTCTTGTCTTTTGCAAGAGCTTCTTTACACTGCGATATAAAATACTTGTTGGCATGCTTGCCCCAGAAGGGTTCTTTCATGTCGCTATCGTTTTCGTTTTCAAAAAAGGTGTCAGCACGCTCAAAATATTCCATAGCATTCTTAGCGCCACCACCAAACATTTTAGGGGTAAAGAATACACTAGTCCCTTTCATGTAATAAATACGTGGGTTTTCTTCGTTGATCTCTTTCGCTTTTTGAAGGTTTTCTTCAAATATTTTTCCATATTTCTGCCAACGGTTTCTGCCATCTACAGACATACGTGCTTGTGCTAACATTGCCTTCATCACAAATATTTCATCATCTTCTTTACCTAGCAGGTTGATAGCCTCCTCAAGTTCTGTTTCTGCTTCATCAACATATGCATCTCTTTTAGTGGGGTCTTTTTCTATGTAAGACAACTGAGCTTTACAGTATGAGTTGTAATAGTGGGTTACCCACTCGTCATTCCACTTTTTGGTGATTAAGGCCATTTTATTGCTGCCGGCAATTTTTTTGTCTAGATCTCTGGTGCTGTCAAATGCCAGAAAAGTCTTTTTTAGTGCAACATTCATGTCTTGAGCTTGCGCCGAGAAGCTCATTAAACCAACAATAGTTGCTAATAGTAAATTACGTAACATGTTTATTCGTGTTTTAAGTTTAAAGTTCATCTACATCAAATGCAGTTAAAGAAAAGTTGATACCTACAAATACAGATCTGTATATGGCGGGTACAATGGGTGTACGAGTGCCGTTTGTAAATCTATATCCGAATATGTTTTTGTTGTTAGTAATGTTATCAACCCCTGCATATATTACAGAGAACCACTTCCCGAATGATCTCAGGTAGTTAACTGTCAAACTCAAGTTATGGTAATCAGGTGCACGGTCTGCCATGAACACAGGGTTAGCAGGGTCGTAATAAGGGCGACCACTAGCGTAGCTGTATGTCATGTTAAACTGGGTTTGCAACTTCGGGATAAAGTACTTTGTTACGACACTCAGGTTGTGTGTTGCAATAAAGTTTGGTTGTGCTTCAGAAATATAGTTCTTGTATAACCTACGTGTATCAATATAGCTGTAAGAGATCCAGTAGTCTCCATTCTTTACACTTTTCTTGTCCCTCCAGAATAACTCTGCTCCTTGCGCATATCCATATCCTGAATTATCAACAAACCCAACCGGCACTCGAAAGTTATTAGGGTCGAAAGTGCCGTTTGCCAAACGTTCGCGTACAAGTTGGTTGTAATCTTTATAGTACCCTTCTATACGTAATGTGCGGTCATTTTTAGAGTATTGATAGTTGGCTATGTAATGTATAGATTGCTGAAAACCGGGGCGGTGACCTAGTAAATAATATTGAGGTTCTGCTATCTGATAGAAGATACCACTTGCCAAAGAGATTTGTCCATTTTCGCCTGCTCTGATGGCTGCGGCAAAGCGTGGAGATATATTGCTACTGGCAATAAGAGAGCTATATTCAAAACGAACTCCAGGTTTAAGAGCCAGCCAATAGACTGGTGTCCAGTCTACCTCTGTATAACCAGCTGTTTGGTTTTCTTTGAAGTCGTTTTCAAAGACTGCAAATTTTTGATGGTAATTGAAATACTGGACTTCTGTACCTAGTAATATGGTAAGCCTGCTACTGGTGTAGTGTTTCCCTTCCAGCCTTATTTGAGCTCTATCGTCGTTATTAACAACCGGAGTGTTGTTGAAGTTGATATCGTCTTGATTATAACTATACATACTGGCAACATATAGTCCCCATTTAGATTTCCAAGTTTGTTTGTATGATGCGCCACCGGTAACATATCTGTTCTTTAGTCCGAAATTTAATTTCTGAGTTAGGTCTGCCGGGTCGGGTACTCTAGTTCCGTTTTGAAATTGCTGGTATGTGATAAAGGCTTTGAATATGCCGTGCTCATTTGGTTTGAAGGTGAATTTTGTAGATCCACCCCCGCCTTTTGGCACATCGTAAAAATCGAAGTTGGTTTCTGCAATACCGTAGAATGGTGTTAAGTTGTTGTAAGACGCTGTAGCTTCAATACTGGTTTTGTCAAACAATTTTGATGCAGAGGCGTATACTCCTGCCATATTCACACCTAAGTTTACAGTACTTTTATCAGGTTGATCGTTACTGTTTAATTCTAAAACCGAAGATAACGCCTGTCCGTATCTGGCGCTGTATCCACCACTGCTGAACGAGATGCCTTTGAATTGAAATGGACCAAACCTGCTGCGTGCTGCAACGCCGGGTGCTGTACTTAAAAAAGCATTTTGAGCAACTAGCCCATCTATTAACACTGCAGATTCGCTCGCATCGCCGCCACGTACAAACAAACCTGTCTGGTCGCCTTGTTTTTGTGTGCCGGGCAATGTCTGTATAGCTTGTACCACATCCGCACGCGCTCCGGCAGTTGTTACAATATCCAGTGAGTTGAGTATAGTGGCTTTACTTCCCGATGCTTCAAAAGAACCTGCTGTAACTGTAACGGCATCCATACGTACTACACCTCTGCTCATTTTTAAAGTAACGCCAGAGATGTCACCATTAATAGTAATAGGTGTACCTGCATTTTGATGGTCAGGATGTTCGGCAACAATAGTTTGTGCCCCAGTTTCTTCAGTTGTGAACGTGAAGGCACCTGTGCTGTCTGTTGTACTGCCATCTATTGTGTTCAACAAATAAACACTTGCGCCCTTAATAGGTTCGCCAGCTTTAGTAGTAATAGTACCGCTAATAGTTGATTGTGCGGAAACACCCGTAATCCAAAATGCTGAAATGAGGGCCAAAATAAAAAATCGCATAGCTGCTAACATTATGTTGCAAATGTACGTCAGACAATACTATGACAGAACTTTATATCGGTGAACTTATGAAATATGTCGGCGAATATCTGTGAGCAGATGGTTAAACATGTATCAGCTCTTTGCGTATAGACTTTAGGTATTTTTGTTCAATACCTTTCTTTTGGGTAAGGTCTACAGGCTTGCCCAGTAAGGTAGATAGCTCTTCTTCAAGGTCTACAAAGCGTATCCCGATCGGTTTGTCAATTGTTACTAATAGGTCTACATCACTATTTGCTTGAGCTTCACCTGTGCTGTATGCACCAAACAGGGCTATATCTGTAACACCATACCTGCGTTTAAGGGATGTCTTAACCCCTTTTAACTTTTCTATTATTACTGCGGCTTCCTGCATGACTATAATATACGATTTTATTTTTATTCTGTCATAATTATTAGCTCATGATTAATAGTAGGTGTAGTAAGTAAAACAATAGGTTACAGCATAATGTTTTACAAATCATTAGCTTTCTACTATTCGCTATATCAGTGTATTAAACTTATATTTGGTTGTGGGCTTTATATATCCTTTGTTTTTAATAGCCGGATTGGCTTTGGCAATTCCTGTAGTGATACATCTGTTTAACCTACGCAGGTATAAAACAGTGTATTTCCCCCATACCAGGTTTCTTAAGGATATTCAATTACGCTCACAAAAGTCATCGCAGTTAAGGTATAAATGGTTGTTGGCGTTAAGGCTATTATTCTTAGCGAGCCTGATACTGGCATTTGCTCAACCTTTTTTCTCAGGAGAAGATGTATTGACCACTGAAAAGCATTTGCAGGCGATTTATGTTGATAATTCTGGTAGTATGTCTTTGAAAAAGGGGGCGCAACCACTCTTGGACATTGCGAAAGCTGCTGCCAGAAGGCAGGTTATTCAAGCTGCTCCCGGTACTAAGTTTGTATTACTCACCAACGACAAGCCGGTTAGTTACCGCCCTCTTGCTGCTGACAAGTTTTTAGAAGAGCTTTCAAAAGTTACTATTTCAGATAAGTCGAAAAAAGCGCTGCAGGTATTATCATACCTGCAGAGTATCAGACAATCAGAAAGTATTGCAGATGCAGACCTGTATTGTTACTCAGATGTGCAGCAAACAGCTTTTTCATCGCCACCTGATAAAAGTTTACTGGAACATGTAAACCTGTTTATAGTACCATTACAACCTGAAAGCCGATATAATGTATATATAGATACAGCATACTTATCTCAGCCTGTTCTGCATATAGGGGAAAGTAATGAGCTAGTGGTTCGCACAAAGGTGTATGGAACTCAGCCGGAGCAAGATATTGTATTAAATCTTAAAGTAAATGGACAGGTAAAGTCGGCAGCCACACTTAATTTCAATGGAGCGAATGATCGTATAGATACATTGAGTTTTAGAGTAAATGACGCAGCATGGCAGAAAATTGAACTGGTAGTAGATGATATAGCCACAAAGTTTGACGATACATTCAGGATTACAGCACGTAGCGCGCCAAACCTGTCTGTGCTCTGTTTGAATGGCGGAAGCCCTAGCCCATACATACAAGCTGCCTTCAGGGCGTACAACGGGTTTAAGCTGCAAAATGCAAGTATAAACACCCCTCAAGAAAACTGGAATGAGTATAGCTTGATTCTTATAAATGGTTGCACCGCTATCAATAAAGCTTTAGGTGCTAAAATCCGTGATGCAATTAAAAGAGGTCAAACCGTTTGCATCTTCCCATCGAAGGTTTCTAATACTTCTGCTATCAATACAGGTTTGTCAGAAATTGCAGATATAAAGCTTTTAAAATGCGATACCTCTGCCGAAACAGCTACACTATTGCAGCGTGGAAATGCACTGATCAGAGATTTGTTTGAAGAGGTGCCGGAAAATGTACAATTGCCTGCTACCAATTGGCACTACGTAATAGAGGCAGGGTTGTCGGCTAACCAACAGTCTATAATCAGCTACAGAGACGGAGACCCTATGTTTACACAATTTAGTTTGCAGGGTGGGGAACTGTATTTATCAACGACAGGTATTGGGTTGCAAGATGGAGATTTTCCATCCAGCTACTTTTTTGCTCCTTTTCTATATCAAATGGCCATACAATCAACAGGCGGTAATGTGTACGCATTGAGTTTAGGTGATGGACAGCCGGCTTACTTATCGTTAACAAATGCTGGTGAGAGAGATATGGTGCACTTGATTGATGGTCATACAGACGCGATTCCTCCTCAACGAACAAAAGGTGCCGGGTTAAATGTTTTTGTAGACGAAGTAGTGAAAAATGCAGGTTTTTATGCTTTGGCATCACAAAAAGGAGATACCACTATTATAGCAGTTAATACCAATAGAGCAGAGTCTCATCTAGATATTATAGATCCTGCAGATATTAGCAGGTTATGGTCTGCGGATGAAATACAGATCGTTAATCCTGAAACGATTGGTACAACAGGAGCTTACAACAGGTGGGGTAGTTTCCCGCTTTGGAAAGTTTGTGTTATTTTCGCTTTGATAATGCTGGTTGTCGAAACATGCCTTTTGACAACCAGTCTTCGCAAACCAACTGCTGCTACTGAATAGCCAATGCAAGTGCACATCCGACAGGCTAAGGTAATTGATCCCGCGTCAGAGTTTCATAACAAACTTGTTGATATTGTTATTAAAGACGGTACTATCAATAAGATAGCTACAGCGTCTAAGAGATCTTTTGATAGCTCTATTGAAATAGATAAGAAAAAGGTATATCAGTGCCCTCAAGGAGAAGGCCCTTTACTTATCAGTCAAGGTTGGGTAGATGTATTAGCAGATTACTGCGAGCCTGGCTATGAGCAGAAAGAAACTATTAGCAGTGGGCTGAAAGCTGCAGCAGCGGGCGGATTTACGGATGTCTTACTTGCTCCGAATACAAATCCCGGTATCAGTACAAAATCTCTGGTAGAGTTTGTGCTGAAAAAAGCTGCAGGCAATACTGTAAGCTTGCAAGCCACGGGTAGCATATCGCATAATATTGAGGGGCAAGCCCTGGCTGAAATGATGGATATGCATGCACATGGTGCAATTGCATTTACAGATGGGTGGAGCCCGATACAAAATGCAAACCTAATGCTCAAGGCATTAGAGTATGTAAAAGCATTCAATGGAGTGCTGATACAAATACCCGAAGATGCGTCTATTACATCGGGCGGATTGATGCACGAAGGAAAAATGTCTACTCATTTAGGGATGCCGGGTATCCCAGTAGAAGCAGAAACAATTATAATAAACAGAGATATACAATTATTAAAATATACTGGTTCTCAACTGCATATAAGCGGGGTTTCGTCAGCTGCTGGTTTAGATATGATCAGGAAAGCTAAAAGAGAAAAACTAAATATCTCTTGTTCGGTTACACCTTATCATCTGGCACTAACAGATGAAGATCTGGCTGCGTATAGTAGCATGTATAAAGTGTCGCCACCAATACGTAGTGAGAAAGACAGACAGGCACTGATAAAGGGACTAAAAGACGGTACTATAGATTGTATCGCCTCGCACCACAGGCCGCACGAGTGGGATGCCAAAGCCAAAGAGTTTGAGTATGCTGCTTATGGCATGAACATTCAAGAGTTGGCATTTAATATTGTTCTTTCTTCAGTAAACGATAAAGTTGAGTTAAATACAATTGTAGAAGCTTTTGCAAACAAACCTCGCACATTATTTAACTTGTCTGTAAACGGAGTAGAAAAGGGCTATAGTGCAGGGCTAACATTGTTTACGTCGAAAGGAACAACTGTTTGTAATAAAATGCACTCCGCATCGAAAAACAATCCATTTATAGGTAAGGAGCTAAGTGGCAAGGTCGTAGGAGTTATTAATAACAATCAAGTGAACATAAACCATTAGTAAAATGAACGATACAAATAATAATTTCAACAAGTTTACTATACCATTAAGGTGGGGTGTTGTAATTGGTATAGTACAAATATTCATTTTTACTATCTACTCAATGTTCTTAATGTCTAGTGCAAGACCTTGGGGAGCATTTGGGTTAATGTTTGTAACATTTGCTGTTTGTATGATACTGTTGGGTGTTATGGGGGTACAGCAAAGAAAGGCCATGGGTGGCTTTATCAACTTTAAACAAGCTTTTCAAGGAATATTTGTCAGCATACTCATTATGATCGTTATATCTCAGGTTTATTCTATTATCTATACCAATTTTATAGATCCGGAATATTATGAGAAAAGTAAAGCAATGTCGATAGAGCTTGCTAGTAGTTTTGGAAATGAAAAAGTTACAAATGAAGCTATAGAACGGGCCGAAGAACAAATTGAAAGACAAAAAAGCTTTTCTGGTCAGGCAATGGGTTTTGCCCTATCTATTATTTTTTACAGCATTTTTGGCTTTATTATCGCCGCAATAGTAAAGAAGGATAAACCCGCTCATTTAGATTAATCTGCAAGTGAAACAAACACATTTTATATACGGGCTTATCACCTCTTTGGTTATGATTATTGTCAGTGTAATATTGCAACTGACAGATTTGGCTTTTTCTACTGAAGTGTCTGCGGCCAAGTATATTGTACACCTTTTTTTTCTGGGAGGAGTAATATTAAATGCGAAGGCCTTTTCTGACAAAAATCAAAACAATGTGATGTTTGGTCAGGTGTTTAGTAGCGGTTTTAAGATGACAGCTGTAGTTCTATTGCTGAATGTTATATGGGGTGCAATTGCTTTGCAGTGGGTTTTTCCGGATTCCCAAGAAAAGGTGCTATCGTTTATGATGGAGCAGGGTACAAAAGAAGGCTTTTCGAAAGAAGTTCTGGAGGAACGTTATAAACCGGTAAGAGAAAACTTTGTTTTATTTACATTAAGTGGTCAAACTTTTTTGATTCTGTTTTCGGGGGCTTTGTTCTCACTAATAGGAGCAGGTATAGCTAAGAAAAAGAAGATAGAAACACAAGGATAAAGTATGCAGATAGATATCAGTATTGTCATACCATTATTTAATGAAGAAGAGTCTTTGCCGGAGCTGGCAGAGTGGATAGAGAAAATGTGTGCAGAGCATGGTTATGCTTATGAGGTGATCATGGTAGATGATGGCAGCACTGATAACAGCTGGAATGTTATTGAGCAACTGGTAGCTGGTAATTCTAATATTAAAGGAATAAAGTTTCAGAGAAACTATGGTAAAAGCGCTGCTTTAAATGAAGGCTTTCGTGCGGCACAAGGTAATGTAATATTTACGATGGATGCTGACCTGCAGGATAGCCCTGATGAAGTGCCGGAGATGTACCGTATGGTAATGACCGATGGGTTTGATTTGGTAAGTGGTTGGAAAAAGGTGCGTTACGATAACGCTTTTACAAAAAATCTCCCTTCGAAATTATATAATGCCGTTAACCGGAGTATATCAGGTATTAAGCTGCATGATATGAACTGCGGTTTAAAGGCTTACCGGAAAAATGTAGTGAAGAGTATTGAGGTGTATGGAGAAATGCACCGTTTTATACCGGTATTGGCAAAGGCTGCAGGCTTCAGACGTATAGGTGAAAAGGTTGTACAACACCGACCGCGTAAATATGGTGAATCTAAATTTGGCTGGGAACGTTTTATCAATGGCTTTTTAGACTTGCTGTCTGTTCAGTTCATCAGCAAATTTGGCAAAAAGCCTATGCACCTTTTTGGTTCGCTGGGTACACTAATGTTCCTGATAGGTTTTTGTATAGTAGTTTGGTTGGTAGTACAACGTGCAATTCAAGGAGCTGATTATGGGTTGACCAATCGTATCGGTTTTTATGTGTCGCTCGTAACTATGGTACTGGGTACACAATTCTTCTTAGCCGGTTTTTTAGGGGAGCTTGTTTCTCGATCGGCAGCAGACCGTAATAATTACTTAGTAGAAAAAGATTTAGGGCTGTAGTTATGTCACACTCTTAAATACGGTGTACCTCAATCCCATTTCTAATACCAACAATATAATTGCCAGTAATGCAAATGGGTGGAAGAGTTCTGCGTATTGCTTATAACTGCTTACCTCTATTTTAGTTTTCTCTAGCTGGTCAATTTCTTTATAAACCTCCTTAAGAGAAGTGTTGCTGGTTGCACGGTAATATTTACCGCCTGTTTCAGTAGCTATTTTCTTGAGCAATGCTTCGTCAATCTGTACCGGCATCATTTGAGTTTGTGTGCCAAAAGGTGTTTGTACAGGGTAG
Organism: Bacteroidia bacterium; assembly: GCA_030429205.1. Classification (GTDB taxonomy): domain Bacteria; phylum Bacteroidota; class Bacteroidia; order Chitinophagales; family Chitinophagaceae; genus UBA5543. Next base: position 327,627 of record JAUICZ010000001.1, on the reverse strand, counting down.
GGGGCTTGCCCTTTGCTACCCACACCAATTGTATATACACGCACATTGTAACGCTTCGCTATTTCTAATGCCGTACTGGGGTCTATCAGCCCAGTGTTGTTCACACCGTCGGTCAATAATATCAATACACGGCTCTTTGCCTTAGAAGCGCGTAAACGGTTTACGCCCGTAGCTAACCCCATACCAATGGCGGTACCATCTACCAATACACCACTTTTAATTTTATTTAGCTGTTCCTTCAATACATTATGGTCGATGGTGATTGGCACTTGCGTAAAGCTCTCTCCGGCAAAAATTACTAATCCAACTCTGTCTGTAGGGCGTTGGTCAATAAAATCTTCTGCTACCTTTTTAGCAGCTTGTATGCGGTTGGGTTTTAAATCTTGTGCCAACATACTGCCGGATACATCTATAGACATTACAATGTCGATACCTTCGCTGTCAATTGATTCGGTAACACTGCTGGATTGCGGACGAGCTAATGCTACAATAAGTAATATTAATGAGATAACTCTGAACCAGAATAATATAGGGCGTAATACGACCTTCCACGAAGGCTTTACTTCTTTTATCCCTGAAAGAGTTGTAAGTCGAATAGCAGGTCTGTCATGATTTTTCTTTCGGTAGTGCCACCATATCATAACAGGAACCAATAATAACAACCCGAAAAACCAGGGATGCAAAAAGCTCATATGTTCAAAGTCTAAGTATTTGCTCATGCTTGCTTTTTGGTGTTATCTATTTCTACAGGTTTAGTATTTAGCACAAAATCTTTTGTCTTGTCAAAAGCATCAGTATGTTCTTGTGGCAAAGGTTTTGCTTTTGCAAACTTCGCCATGTCGGCAATGCGTAATACTGTTGCTAACTGCTCTCTGTGCACTGCCATTTTGCTGTTTCTGCTAATGACCTCTAGTAACTCGTCAGAAGTAAGCTCCATTACAGAGGTTTTAAAACGCGCTTCAATATAGTTACGTAGAATACCAGTTAATTCCACATAATACTCTTTTATCTTGTCGTTTTGCCAAAGTTGTTTTTCTGCCAGTTCGTTTAGTAGTCTAAGAGCTTCTTGGTTAGGTGTTTCTGTAGGTCCCTTAGGTTTTAGTACAGGTTTTTTATTGCCTTTATTCTTTTTAAAGTAGTATATCAAGAATATAATAAGCCCGATAGCGACAATTGCGCCTACAATGTACCACAGATAGTCTTCCCATGTCATTTCTACTTCCATTATATCTACAATGGGCTTAAATGGTTTGGTGGTATCAACAGGGATGGTTTGTACCAAAATGTCAAAACTATCAGTGGCTATTTTGTAAGGGGTGCCTTGCTTAGGGTTAGCTGTAAACTCAAATGATGGTATTTGGAACATTCCGGAATCCCAACCTGTGACTAACAGCTTTTGTTTATACGTAATGATACCATTGGTATTTACGGTATCGATCTTACCCTTTTCAACAACTTCCAGGTTATTGAATGTGTCAGGTAGTGTAGCCCAAACCAGCTGTTCGTCGGCATCCGGTTTTGCCTCAATGAAGAGTTTTACCTGATCGCCTATTGCAATTTTTTTTGCATCTACCTTAGCCGATACTTCTGATTGTGCGTGAACATAAACCGAAAACAATAGTATCGGCAGTATCAATAAACGATATGTAATGTGTTTACAATTCATTTATCTTGCTTTAAAGAAACCTTGTAAAGATTTTACATAATCCTGATCAGTTCGTACACTTAATAGCGACGCCCCACTTTTCCTAAAAGACTGTATACAGTATTTTTTTTGCTCTTCGAACTTGTGTATATAGTTTGCTCTCACACTTCTGTCGCTGGTGTCCAGCCATACAGTGTCTTTTGTTTCAGCATCTTCTACTTGTATCAAACCTGCATCGGGCAAATCTCTGTCATGTTTATCGAAAACCTGTATACCTACCATATCGTGCCTGCGCGCAGCCAGTTGCAATGGCTTCTCGTAAGGTTCGCTGATGAAATCGCTAATACAAAAAGTAATTGCTCTTTTCTTTTGTACCTGATTAAGGTACTCTAAAGCGCATGCTACATTGGTTCCGCCTGTTTGGTTAGGTTCTAAGGCGATCAATTCGCGAATGATACGTAGAATGTGAGAACGTCCTTTTTTAGGCGGAATGAATTTTTCTACTTTATCGCTAAAGAAAATAACACCAACCTTGTCGTTATTAGTAGCTGCAGCGAAAGATAGTACAGCACTTATTTCTGTGATCAAGTCCCTTTTTAGTCTTTCTGTCGTGCCGAACAAAGAACTTCCGCTCACATCCACCAGCAACATTAATATTAACTCACGTTCTTCCTCAAAAACCTTTACAAATGGCGTAGAGAAACGTGCGGTCACATTCCAGTCAATATTCTTTACATCATCGCCATGTTGGTATTCGCGCACTTCGCTGAAGGACATACCACGTCCTTTAAAGGCAGAGTGGTACTCTCCTGCAAAGATGTGATTGCTCAAGCCTTTAGTCTTGATCTCTATACGTCTTACACGTTTTAATATTTCTGATGTAGTCATCATAATATATCGACCAACAAATGTAACAGTTCAGTAATTTATATGCCCGGGGTAAAAACTAAAATTTTTGTGAAAAATAACTGTTCCCCTCGCCTTATAGTCTTAGTTTTGCTATATATAGCTACAAAATACAACCATTATGAGATACGTAAAATATTTGACTTTAGGAACAGTGTTATTATTTGCAGCGTGTGCTGACAATGCAGAAAAGGAAGAAGAAACAGTAATAAAGCAAACTCCGGTAGAGTTGTCAGAGGCTGTAGGCTCGCCTGAATATGATGGAGCAAAATTATCTGTGCAATCTGTTACGGCACTTGAAGAGGATGGTAAAGTAAATGTAGGATTCAACTTTAGTGTTGAGAATTATGAATTAATGAGCCAAACTGCGGATGCAGATGTGAAAATGTGTGCTAATTCTGCGAAAGGACAGCATATACACTTTATTTTAGATAATCAGCCATATGCTGCATTATATGAACCGCATCATCAGGTAGTACTTGAAAAGAATACAGAGCATTACTTGTTAGCATTTTTATCACGTTCATATCACGAAAGCGTAAAAAGCGAAGGCGCTTCTATTCTTTATCATTTCAAAGTTACTGAAGATGGTAAGGTGGAAAAGCTGGATGACCCAACGACACCTATGCTGTTCTACAGCAGACCGAAAGGGCAATATGTAGGTGCTGCGAATACTGATAAGTTGTTGTTTGATTTCTTCCCGTGGAATACTGAAATTGGTGCTGACGGTAACCATGTATTGGCACATATCAAAGGCAATAATGTAGATACCACTATGGTAATTACAGATTGGAAAGCCTATTTCCTACATCATATCCCTACCGGGACTCCGGAAATTACATTGACACTCGTTGATAAAGATGGCAATCCAATAGAAGGATCTATGACCAAAGTGACACGTGAGTTTACTTTGGCTACAGAAGAGCCACTACCTGCTGAATAATATGGTCATAAAGAATGTTTTAAAAAGCTACCCTATTAGGGTGGCTTTTTTTGTTTCTATGTATCTTGTACGTTTATGTTAGCCAGTTATTTTCAAAAAGGATTAGTTGAAGCAGGTTGCGACGAGGCAGGCCGCGGTTGCCTGGCAGGACCTGTATGTGCGGCAGCAGTAATTTTGCCGGAAGGTTTTTCTAATGAATTGCTGAATGACAGTAAACAGCTTTCTGAAACCCAGAGAGATGAGTTGAGAGTGATTATTGAAAAAGAAGCGTTGGCGTGGCATGTAGCTATGTGTACACATGAGGAAATTGACGAGATCAATATTCTGAAAGCCTCTTTTAAAGCCATGCATATAGCGATTGATCATCTGGAAGTACGTCCTGAATTATTGTTGATAGACGGTAACCGTTTTCCCGCTTATTTAGGAATACCGCATCAGTGTATAGTTAAAGGAGATGGAAAGTATATGTCTATTGCTGCTGCCAGTATACTGGCAAAAACCCATAGAGATGAGTATATGCTGATGCTGCATAAAAAGTATCCGCAATATAGCTGGGATAAGAACAAGGGGTACGGAACCATAGCACACCGTAAACAATTAATGGTACATGGCAGTTCTCCATATCACAGGAAAACGTTCAAGTGGAAAGAAGTACCGAATTAAGCAACAGGCAATGCGATTTCAAACACCGCACCTTGTGGCTCATTATCTTTTACTGAAATTTTACCTCTGTGTTGTTTCACAATCTTAGAAGTGAGGTATAGTCCTAGTCCTGTGCCTTTCGATTTTCTGGTTTCTTCATTACCTACACGATAGAACTTGTTAAAAATCTTAGGCTTTTCATCTTCAGGTATACCATGTCCCTCATCAGCAATGGATAATATAACCTGGTTGCCATTTTCTACTAAGGAAACTGTAACAGGCTTCTCTGCAGGGGTATACTTAATAGCATTTTCCAATAGGTTATTAACCGCCATCTGCAAAGAAACTTTATCTCCTGTTATTGAAACGGTATCCATTTCTTTTACTACAAATCTGTTTGGATAGCTGGAAGCATAATCATGAAGGCTATCATTTACTAAATCTGACAAGCTAAGTTTCTCTTTGGCAGGTTTGTATTGGCGTCCTTCCATTTGCGATGCAAAAAGCATGTTATTACAAAGGTCATTAAGTCTATTAGCTTCTTTAACACACCTGTTGACGAGCAGGCCTTTTTTCTCTTCGTCTAATTTATGTCGTTCCAGAGTTTGTAAGTTCAGCTTCATAGCTGCTATAGGAGATTTGAGCTCGTGCGTAACAGACAGCATAAAGTTGTTCTGTTGTTTTGATAATCTGATACTTCGTCTGAAAGAGGTATAAACGACGGCAGCACCAATGATGATTACCAGTAAAAAAGTACTACCCTCGCCAATATATTGTTTAGTGCGGGTATCTCGTTTATTCTTAATAGACTCTAAACGTCCGTTAAAAGTGCCGGGGCTGGCAGCGCTATCAACTTCTGCCTGTAGAGATTTGTACTCTAGCTGATATATAGTTTGGCTATTGTTCTCAAGGCTGTACCCCCAAAACAGTATTGCAGAAACTACATATAAAAATAGTAAGATGTGTGCGGTGGTAAATAAGCGCATTTGGTGTAATAAGTTATGTTACACCATAAAGTTAAGGTTTTGGCTTCTTCTCAACACGTATCCCTACTTGTAAAACTTCCGGCAGTGGGTTCATACGCATATTTTGCTCCAATTCTATTTCCCATGTGCCTAATTTGCGCAGCATAACCGTGTCGCCTTCGTTGGATATTGGCATGCGGTGCTCCCATATACCACCCATACCACGGCCCAGCCATTTGCCGGATGGTTCTGCCATAGGTATCTCAATACGTGTTCTTTCAAAAGTAGTATCACCCGGTTCTTTGGTTTTTACTATCAGCCATATGTTTGAGTAAGGGTATGCATCTGTATGACGCATCAGGAAGTATATATTGTATAAGGCATTGGTATCTGTAACATCAAACTTGAAAGAAGGCGTATTGTTGTATGCCCATTCGTTATGAGGAATGGGGTATTGCTTTTGATAGTAGGGCGATGATAAACAACCTGCCATCAAGATGATCAAACAAAAACCTAAGACTATTTTAATACTTTGCTGCATGTATAGAGCTGCTCTGTTTGTTTTATAAAATATTCAGTACCTGCTCTTTAGCTTTTTCCAACTCGTCTTTCATATTGATGACGATTTGCTGTATATCAGCATCGTTAGCCTTTGCCCCCAATGTATTGATTTCTCTACCTACCTCTTGCATAATGAAACCTATGCGTTTACCCTTAGTAGTTCCATCGCTTGAAATTGTCTCGTGAAAGTATTTACAGTGTTGTTGTAACCTTGTTTTTTCTTCAGAAAAATCCATACGTTCCAAGTAGTAGATCATTTCCTGCTCAAACCTGTTTTGATCAACTTTTTCTTTAGCAATGAAATCGTTCATAGATTGGTTGACACGAGCTCTTACCTTTTCAGATCTTGCTGCTTCTAATGGAGCTATATCTTGTAATAAGCTTTCTATGTTGTTAATGCGTAGGTTTAAGTCTTTATACAGCGCTTCTCCTTCTCTCTTGCGATGTTTCATTAATGCTTCAGCTGCATTGTTGATCACATTGCTTACCTGTTCCCACTCTTCTTCCGGCAATACTTCCTGATCAGGGGCTACCACTTCGGGCATTCGCATGATGGTAGAAAGTACATTGTCTTGCTCTATATTTAGTTTGTCGGCTATTTGCGACATGCTGTTGTAATAGAAAGCAGCCAACTCTGTATTTACAGACATGGGTTTACTGGCACCTTCTTGCTTTATACTAACCGTCAGATCAATACTGCCTCTGAAAAGTTTTTTATTGAGTGCATTGCGGATGTCCAGCTCATAAGAACGTAAAATTGGAGGTAATTTGGTCAACACCTCAAACTGTTTCCCGTTCAAAGATTTTATTTCTGCTACCACTTGTTTCCCGTTCACCTGGGCTTCTGCTCGCCCAAACCCTGTCATCGAATACAGCATGTAAATTTATTTTAAGTGACAAAGAAACTAATAACCGTCGGCATTTTCTATAAAATATTGATAAATGAAAGCTAAATTCAGGCTACAAATAATTGATGGGTATGATATTTAGTTATTTTTGCCCATCAAGAGGAGAGTCTATTTCATGCGCCAACTTGCCATTGCAATACTTATAGCTATTAGTTTCGTTTCGCAGGCCCAACAACCCAACAGGGCAGAGCTGGAGAAGCGCAGGCAGTATATTCTTAAATCTATTGCACAGGCAGAAGAACAATTGGCCAATACACAAAAAGACACTCGTGCTACAATGGGCCAGCTTCGTGCATTGCAAACACAGCTTAATAGCAGGCAGCGGCTCATTAATACTATTAATGAAGAGATTAGCCAGATAGGCGGTAGCATTAATCGTTCTAATAAAGAAATAGAAAGGTTAAAAGGCAATCTGGATGTGCTTAAGACACGTTATGCGCAGTCGATACGTTATGCTTATAAAAGCCGCAGTTCATATGATATGCTTGCGTTTTTGTTCTCTTCCGATGATTTTAATGAAGCTGTGCGCAGGCTAAAATACTTGAAACGTTATCGCGATTATCGTAAAGATCAGGCTGCGCAAATCAAGAAAACACAACTACAGTTGTTGAACGAGATTGCCAGCTTGAATACAGAAAAGGCTACCAAGGATAAGTTATTGGTTACAGAACAAAAGCAAAAAACGGCAATTGAAGAGGATAGAAATAAAACGAATTCAGTTGTTCAGGAATTGAAGGGTAGAGAAAAAGAGCTGACGGCTACCATCAGAAAAAACCAGCGTAAGGCAGAGGAGATAGATAAAGCCGTTGCAGAGATCATTAGAAAAGAAATGGAGATCGCTCGTAAAAAAGCGGAAGAAGAGCGTAAGCGCAGAGAAGCAGAAGAGAAAAGAAGATTAGAAGAGGAACGTAAACGCTTGCTTGCAGAAGCAGAAAAAAATAAAGAAAAAGAAGCCGAAGGTAATAACAGCAATGTAGTAGTAAAGGTAGAACCGCCAAAGCCGATAAAAGCAGAACCGGCGGAGATAAAGTACAATTATGGGTTAACACCCAGAGCGGCAGAGTTGTCTAAGAATTTTGAAAGTAATAAAGGAAAGTTACCATGGCCTGTTGAGAAAGGCTTTATTTCATTACCGTTCGGTAGGTACAAGCATCCTATTGCAGAAAAGGTGACTCTGGAAAACTATGGTATTGACATTAGGACGAACAGAGGCGCTAATGTGCGTGCCTGTTTTGAAGGTACAGTGTCTAAAGTGTTTACCATGGATGGCAGTACGTGGAATGTGCTTATAAATCATGGGCAGTACTTTACCCTTTACAAAAACCTTGGAAAAGTTGTTGTAGAGTCTGATCAAAAGGTAACAACAAAACAAACCATAGGTACTGTAGCCAGCAATGACGATGGCGAAGCTGTGTTGAACTTCCAGATTTGGATAAGCGGTACAAAGGTTGACCCTGAGCTATGGATCGCTCATTAATCCACTAAAATATCTCCTGTCATCTCTTCCGGTATAGGTAGCCCCATTATTTTAAGTATTGTTGGTGCGATATCTCCTAATTTACCGGAGCGGACATTCCCTTTGTAATCATTAGATATCAAGAACAAAGGAACAGGATTGAGTGTATGTGCCGTATTAGGAGAACCGTCTTCGTTTACCAGATAATCTGAGTTGCCATGATCTGCTGTTAAAAGAATAGTATAGCCTTTCTCTAAAGCTAGCGGTATTATTTTCGATACACAATCATCTACCGTTTCTGCAGCTTTAATAGCAGCATCCCAAACACCGGTGTGTCCTACCATATCAGTGTTGGCAAAGTTTAGGCAAATAAAATCAGCAGATTGTTGTTCTATTTCAGGCAGTATAAGGTTAGTAATATGATATGCGCTCATTTCTGGCTTTAGGTCGTATGTAGGCACGTCCTGAGGAGACGCGGCCATTAGACGCCTTTCTCCATCAAATTCTTTTTCTCGACCTCCTGAGAAAAAGAAAGTAACATGTGGGTACTTCTCTGTTTCTGCAATGCGTATTTGTTTTTTACCCTGTGTAGAGAGTACTTCTCCAAGTGTGTTCTTTAAATTGTCGTTGTGGAAAATGACATGTACATTTTTATATGTTTTGTCATATTCCGTCATCGTAACATAATGTAGGTTTAGATGGTGCATTTCTTCTTCTGGAAAATCCTGTTGTGTCAATGCAATTGTGATTTCTCTGCACCTGTCTGTTCTGAAATTAAAGCAGATAACCACATCGCCGTCTTTAATAGTAGCCAATGGCTCTTCGTTTTCATCGGTAACTATTATAGGTTTTACAAACTCATCTGTAACCTCTTGTTCGTAAGATGCTTTTAGTGCAGCCAATGCATCAGTAGTTTTACTACCAACACCTTTAGTTAGCGCATCGTACGCTAGTTTTACACGCCCCCAACGTTTATCCCTGTCCATAGCATAGTATCTGCCACAAACAGAAGCCAGTTTAGCCCCGGTTGTTTTTGTATGAACTAACAAGTCTGTTAAATAGCCTAATCCACTTTTAGGGTCTGTGTCTCTTCCATCTGTAAAGGCATGTATGGCTACATCCGGCACATGTTGCTCTTTTGCCAGGTTGCATAAAGCTTTTAAGTGATCTATATGCGAGTGTACACCACCATCGCTAACCAGTCCGATAAAGTGTAGCGTTTTACCACCTTCCTTAGCTGCCGCGAAAGCATTTAATAATGCATCGTTTTTAGCGATCTCATTATTTTTTATAGAAAGATGTATGCGTTGTAGCTCTTGATAAACAATACGACCGGCACCTAAATTCAGGTGGCCTACCTCAGAGTTCCCCATTTGACCGTCGGGCAACCCTACTGCCTCTCCACATGTAATCAGCTCTGTATTAGGGTATTTGTTATATAAACTATCTACAAAAGGAGTATTTGCAGCTTTAATTGCATCAGCATCAGGCACTTGTCCATGCCCCCAGCCGTCCATAATGATCAGCATTGTTTTATCAGACATGTCGCAAATTTAGTATTTACCTGCGTAGAATTCTGCAGTTAATACTCATATGTCCAAAATCAACTAATGGTTAATAAATAATTACATGTTATAGGTATGTTATATGTGTGTCTGTTTTATGATATATTTTGTTTAATTTGCCAAATTAGCGTTAAAGTAGGGACGTTTTGGCAAGTTTTTTGCTGTATTTAATCTTACTTAAAAGCGGGTGAGAGATTTTTGCCGATGAAGAACATTTACAAATTTGTATTAATTACCATATTGTTCAGTGTATGCTGGTCTGTGAACACACAGGCACAGGAACCGCTGCAAGAGGTAGTGCATTATATCAGGGGTGGTAATGTGACGGGTATGGCGCGTTATTTTGATAAGAATGTAACTATTACTATCAATAATAATGAAGCCAGCTACAGTGCATCTCAAGCTCAGATAGTGATGAAAGACTTCTTTAACAAGAATGTCGTTCAGGAGTTTAGTGTTGCACAAGGTGGTAATAATGGTACCCACGCACAATATGCTATTGGTGATCTAATGACATCCAGTGGTATGTATCAACTGTATGTTGAAATAAAACTCCACGATGATAAGTTTTTAATACAAGCGTTAAGATTTGAAAAAATAGAAAAACCCACTCGATAAAGAGTGGGTTTTTTGTTGCTTATAAATTGATTTGCTTTCCCTTAGGAAATTTCACTGTGTAGCCTATCCGTACTTCTTTAGCTTCAGCAGGTTTCAGGTTTAACTTCCACTCAACTGCTCCTGTGGTTTCATTATAACTACCACCATCATACTTCTTGTCATCTATTTCTATCGACTTGTCGTTGCTTACAGGAATCTGATCCAATAGTACTAACTCAATATTCTCTTTGCGAGTATTGCGTATGCTGATCTTGTATTCAAACTGCTCGCGAATGTTTGTACCTATTGTTTTTACGCTGCACATCTTTTTGTCCAGCTCTCTGCGTACCACAACCTTTTTATCTCTACCTAAAGACAAGTTAAACGTGTCTTTTACATTACGTACGTCTATATATCCTTGACCTACATAAGTGCCTTCGTAAAAAATGTTGGTTTGTGCAGGTAAAAGGTCCAGATCTTCCCAGTCTGTTATACGTGCTTGTAAAAATGCATCTCTATCCAGTTTAGGTACTGCAAAGTATCTGTACGTCGCATTAAGTTTAGCTGTTTTAATAGCTACATTCACTTGCTTGCCATCGCTTGGTATAGTATACGGCAGGTCAATGTCGAACACGGTGTTCACGCCGCTATTATTTACGTTGACGTAGTTGCCGATATCGCTTTGCGGTGCTTTGGCTTTGTCTGCTAAATTAATACCTCTTTCGCCATATACTTGTACTCCATCAATTACATACCGGTTTCCATCTCCTCTAGCTCCTGCGGTAGAAACATTTGCTTTGTTTTCATAACTGTATGGTCTTGGCGTGTAAAAAGCTAAATGCCAGGGGCTAAGTGTAGGCGCTTGTGCTCCCTGTGTTGGGTTACCTGTTGATAGTGTAAGTTTTATTTTATCCCAGTTGATACCACTATTTTGATATACATGTGCTTTATAGCCTAGTTCTACAGGTGCATTTACGTTCGCAACCCGAATGTCGTAGGTTGGTGTCCAGCCGGCATTTTTTACCAAATATGTGATTGTGACATTAGAAGTAGTTGCGCGTTTGGCATAAAACTTCACTTTTATTTGTCCGCCCGGCACAAAGCCTTTTTGCTTTTCTTCTCTTAGTTGTTGTTCCAGTAATTTTACTTTTTTTACCAAGTCGTGCTCCAGGTTTGTGTACTTGGTTTTCTCGTCTAACAGAGCATTCATGTTGTTTTTTACGAGTGACAACATCTGTTGTAACTCCGATGCGCTTAACCCTTTAGACTCACCACCAATTTTCCTGTTGCTCTGTATGATGGCTATTTGCTCATCTACAGTTGTTATTTTATTCTTGTTCAGGTTGCGTTTATCCTGCAAAAGCTCAATACTATCTTTTATTTCTTTTGCTCGTGGAGATAAAATTTCCTCTTGTAAATAATCTTTTAGGAACGTGGCAGACTGCACTACAACACCATTGTTTACACCTACATTTAAACTGTTTGTGTTAATGTAGCCTGCTACATTAGTGAAGATGACCTCACTTTCGCCGGCCTGTATGTTTATTTTAGCGGTGCTGTATAGCTCTGCACCACTAAGAAATACAGTGGCCTCTTTAATATCTACTTTGTGCTTGGGTGTACTGTGTACGGTGGTGCCTGCAAACAATAGTGCGCAAACAACCAATAGTTTTCTATATAACATAAACAAAAAGGTTTTGGTGTTATGGTGCATACGCACTACAAATTCCATAAAAGCTCCGGAAAATTGTCAGCGTACTATCCTGATTTTAGCATAGTTTAACATTATCTTCTTAATGCCATGCCCGTCTTTAAATTCTATAGTAGCTATTTTATTATTTGCGCCACCTTCTAATTTCTGTACTGAGCCAAAACCGAACTTGATGTGTTCGATCTCCATACCTTCTTCAATATCTAGTGGGTTGTCCGGCATAAAATCGGCAGAAGGAGTATGGCTAGACGCTTTAGGCTTGTTCATCTTATCGGCTATTTGCTTCAAAGAAGTTTTTGATGTTTTCTTTTCAAACGAGCGGCCTACAACATTGCCAAATGCTCCAACAGAGCCTGTGCCTCTGGCGCTGGGCCCTGTAAAAGTTCTGTCTAAGTATTTTTCGGGCAGCTCATCAATAAAGCGGCTAGGCTCATTTTGTACCAACTGGCCGAAACGATAACGGCTGGTGGCAAATGTCACCCATAAACGTTCTTTAGCTCTGGTGGTGGCTACATAAAATAGTCGGCGTTCTTCTTCCAGGTCTTCTCTGTCATATAAGCTCATAGAGCTGGGGAACAGGTTCTCTTCCATACCCACTACAAATACACAAGGGAACTCCAGCCCCTTAGCTGCGTGTACTGTCATTAGTTTTACGGTATCGCCGTCTTTATCATCTTCATTATCTGCATCTGTAAGCAGGGTGATCTGTTGCAGGTAACTACCTAATGATTTGTCCTGAAGCTCACCATCTTCATCAGGTGTTTCTGTAAACTCTTTAATTGAGTTGAGTAACTCTTGTATATTCTCGTAACGAGCCAGTCCTTCAACAGACTTATCGTTATACAATTCTTTAACCAGCTCTGTATGTTTACCTACTGTAAATGCTACATCGTAAGCATTCTCTTTTTCCAGAAGTGTCTGGAAGCTTTTGATCATCGTTACGAAATTCTCGATCTTAGATGATGCACTATTGTTGAGCCCTGCTTGTGCAGGCTTATGTAATGCTTCCCAGAAAGTGATATCATGTTCGTTGGCAAAAACCAGTAGCCTTTCAATACTGGTTTTACCAATACCACGCGCCGGATAGTTAATAATACGCTTCATGTTCTCCTCATCTTGAGGATTTACAATAATGCGTAGATAAGCTAAAAGGTCTTTGATCTCTTTACGTTGATAGAATGATACACCACCATATAGCTTACAAGGTATGTTCATCCTGCGCAAGCTTTCCTCAAAAGAGCGGCTTTGCGCATTGGTACGGTAAAGAAGGGCAAAATCTTTATTGTTATAATGTTTGCGCAGCTTCATCTCTGTAATTGCATCAGCTACAAAGCGTCCTTCATCATTATCAGTAAGTGTGCGTACCAGTACAATTTTTTCACCCTCACTATTATCAGTCCAGAGAGATTTAGGTATTTGGTTGCTGTTATTAGATATAATATCGTTAGCTGCGTTCAGTATAGATTGCGTACTGCGGTAATTCTGCTCCAGTTTTACGACTTGTACATCTTCATAATCATCCTGAAACTGTAATATGTTTTGAACGGTTGCTCCGCGGAAGGAGTAAATACTTTGTGCATCATCACCCACCACACAAATGTTCTCATGTACGGAGCCCAACATTTTTATGATTTGATACTGTGCCAGGTTGGTATCCTGATACTCATCTATTAAAATGAACTTGAACTTATGCTGGTATTTTGCCAATACTTCAGGGAAATGTGTTAGCAGCACAAACATTTTGAACAAAAGGTCGTCAAAGTCCATAGCACCGTTTTTAAAACAACGCTTTGCATAACGGTCATATATACGGCCTATTTCAGGGCGGCTGCTTCTGGCATCCTCTTGTTGTATATGGTGGTCTTGCAGATAAGTTGCAGGGTCAATCAGACTGTTTTTAGCTGCTGAAATACGATTATATACATATGCAGGCTTGTAATGCTTCTCGTCCAGCTGCATTTCTTTTACAATCGCCTTTATGACATTCTTTGCATCGTCCGTGTCATAAATGGTAAAGTTATTCGGGTAGCCCAGCTTATTGGCTTCTGCTCTGAGTATGCGTGCAAATACAGAGTGGAATGTACCTATATATAAATTACGAGCTTCGTGGTTGCCCAGTATCAGCTCAATACGTTCTTTCATTTCGGCAGCGGCCTTATTGGTAAAGGTTAGTGCCAGAATATTAAAAGCGTCAACACCTTTATTCATTAGGTGTGCTATGCGTGTTGTTAATACTTTAGTTTTACCGCTTCCTGCTCCTGCCACTATCATCAATGGCCCCTCTATATGTTCTACTGCTATGCGTTGTTCTGCATTCAGTCCCTCTAAATAATTGTGCATAGATGCAAATCTACATTTTTGCTACTCAAATATCTGTTCAGAAACAACCTCTGTTAAAGAAATTAAAAATCATTATTTATTCTTAGCATAAATTACTGACAGGGTTAAATTTGCATACAATGATGCGTTTTCAGCACATATCACACTTATTGGCACTGGGTATTATACCAATACTCATAGCGCTATTTGTGTCTATGGTATATTGGCGTAAGAAAAAGCTTAAGAGTCTGGGCGATGAACAGCTCATTAATAAGCAGCTTCTGGGCTTCATACCTGGTCGTAATACACTACGGTTTGTACTGCTTTCTTTAGCACTGCTAGTAATAGTTATAGGTTGGGCAAATTTGCAGATGGGTGCAAAAACAGAAAAGGTGCAGCGTAAGGGTGTGGATGTTATTGTAGCCTTGGATGTGAGCAAGAGTATGTTGGCGCGAGATATACAACCGGACAGACTGACCCGCGCCAAACAACTGGTGCAAAGCATGATAGATAAAATGGGTAACGATCGTGTGGGGCTGGTAGTGTTTGCAGGTCGCTCATATTTACAAGTGCCATTGACCATCGATTACAGTGCCATGAAGATGATGCTGGAAAATGTAAATCCTGATTTAGTACCTACACAGGGTACCGTAATCAGTGATGCCGTAGATCTGGCAATGAGGTCGTTCTCTCAGAAAGAAAAGAAGTATAAGTCTCTGGTTATAATATCAGATGGGGAGGATCATGATGAGAGTGCTATTGAAAAAGTAAGAGAAGCTGCGGAAGCTGGTGTAATAGTACATACGGTGGGTATTGGTTCTCCGCAAGGAACTACTATTTATGACCCTGAAACACAATCTATTAAACTGGATGATAACGGAGATGCTGTAATAAGTCGTTTGAATCAAGATGCCTTGCGAGATATTGCAGCGGCAGGTCGAGGTTCTTATTCTCTACTCAGGAATACAAATAACGTTGCTGATAAGTTGATTAGAGAGATAGACGGTATGGAGCAAAAAAGTTTAGGTGCGGTGGTGTTCACAGATTTCTCCAGTTATTTTCAGTACTTCTTAGGTATTGGTTTGATGCTTTTAGTTGTTGAGTGGTTATTACCGGGAAGAAAGAAAAAAGATAAAAACTTGGCTGTATGATGTTCAGGTGGATAGGAACGGTTTCATTGTCTTTAGTGGTTGTAGTATCATACGCACAGCCTAAAAAAGAAGTGCGTAGTGGTAATGAGTTATACCAACAGGGTAAATATAAAGAAGCTCAGGAGGCGTATCAGTCAGCACTTTCTAAACAACCTAACTATGCTCCCGGTTTGTTCAATTTAGGTAATGCTAAATACCAGCAAAAAGATTACAAAGGTTCTCGTAAGCTGATGGAAGGTGTTGCAAAAACTGCTACAGAAAAAGAGCAACAAGCTGCTGCTCATTATAACATTGGTAATGCTTATTTAGAAGAAAAGAAATACAAGGAGGCTGTAGAAGCATATAAAGAGGCACTAAGAAAAAATCCTCAAGATGCACAGGCAAAATATAATTTGTCTTACGCATTACAAATGCTGAAAAAACAGCAAGGTGGTGGAGGTAAGAACAACAAACAAGACAAAAAAGATCAAAATAAAAAAGACCAGAACAAGGACAAAAATAAAGACGAGAATAAGGATAAGAAAGATCAAAATAAAGACAAGCAAAATCAACAAGATCAGCAAAACAAAAAGGATAAAGAACAACAGCAAAAGCAGAACAAACAAGATCAACAAAAACAAAACAAAGAAAAAGAACAACCTCCAAAATCTAAGCCCAGCAAGCTTTCTGAGCAACAGGCAGAGCAACTGTTGAAAGCTTTGCAACAAGAAGAAAAAAAGTTACAAGACAAAATGAAGAAAGGCAGAGCTGTTCCGGTAAAGGTTGAAAAAGACTGGTAACCTGCTTTAATGTTGTGGTTGTTTTTAAGTGTTTTTTCTTAGTTGTTGCCAACAGGTTATCAACATTCTGTTAGAAGTTTTCGAAAAAAACTTTTGATTATTTTTTTTAGTAGTAGAATTTCTTTTTAATATTGTGTTAGGATTGTGCTTACTAACCCATCCTAATAGTCCGGAAGTTTAACAACTATCCGGACTTTTTCTTTTTATAGATTTCTATTTCTTTTAAAGTTCTATTCAAAATGTCTTTTCAATACATAGTTTTTAATAAGCCGTTTAAAGTGCTCTCTCAGTTTTCTTCTGATGGTGATAAGGAAACATTAGCTAATTACTTAAAAGGAATTAGTAAAGACATTTACCCTGTTGGCAGGTTAGACTATGATAGTGAAGGTTTATTGTTACTTACTAATGATAAAAACTTAAATCACGAATTGACCGATCCAAAGTTTGCACACAAAAGAACTTATTGGGTACAGGTAGATGGAGACATTACACAAGACGCGATAAAAGAGTTGGAAGAAGGTGTTGTTATAAAGCATAATGGTAAAGAGCATTTTACCTTACCTGCAAAAGCAGAGAAAATGGAAACAGCACCGGATGTATGGGAAAGGAATCCACCAATAAGATATCGTGCTAACATTCCAACATCATGGATACAACTAACGATAACAGAAGGTAAAAACAGACAAGTTAGAAAGATGACGGCAGCAGTGGGCTTTCCTACTTTAAGATTGATTAGGTATGGCGTAGACAAACTAAACCTTGAAGGCATTGCGCCTGGTGAATATTTAGCATTTGATGAGCAGATAAAGGGATATTTGCGCGCAAAGAAGAGGTGAGTATATGGTAATGAGCTATTTAGCACTGCATTTTTATGTGTAATGCATTATCTTGTGCACTACAACTAACCTCAATTTCCAACTGATTATTGTTTATTAAGAAATACTTATAACTGCTTATCGGGCAGGATGCTTATTTTTGCATTGTTTAAAAAGAAATTATATATATGTTTAATTTGATTTTGTTTGGACCTCCGGGTAGTGGAAAAGGTACACAGTCTCAAAAAATAGTAGATAGTTACAAGGTAGAGCACATCTCTACAGGAGACTTACTTCGTTCTGAAGTGAAAAATGAAACAGCTCTTGGTCTGGAAGCTAAAGAATATATGGACAATGGTTCTTTAGTGCCCGATGAAGTTGTGATAGGGATGATCAGCAGCAAAATAGATGCGACTCCGGATGCACGTGGTTTTATCTTCGATGGTTTCCCTCGTACAAAAGAGCAGGCGGTTGCGCTAGACAAGCTATTGCAGCTAAAAGAAACCAGTATTACTACTGTCCTATCATTACAGGTTTCTGAAGATGAATTGACAAAGCGTTTATTAGAGCGTGGAGCAACATCAGGCCGTAGTGATGATAATGAAGAAGTGATCACTAAACGTATTAAAGAATATCATGCAAAAACTGCAATAGTAGCCAGCCACTACGATGCACAGGGTAAGCTTGTGAACATTAAAGGCGAAGGTTCTATTGATGATATTTTCAAAAGTCTGTCAGCAGAGATAGATAAATATTTACAACCCGCATAGTGGAAAAAGGAAACTTTGTTGATTACATCCGTGTCTTCTGCCGATCCGGTAACGGAGGCGCGGGCAGCGCTCATATGGCACGCACCAAGTACAACCCTAAGGCTGGGCCTGATGGTGGTGATGGTGGTCGTGGTGGGCATATTATTTTAAAGGGTAATCAGCAATTATGGACTTTATTACACTTAAGGTATCATAAAAACATACTGGCAGAGCACGGCCAACCCGGGAACAAGAATAATTGTACCGGCAGAGAGGGGAAGGACATTATTATTGAGGTGCCATTAGGTACTGTAGCCAGAGATGAAGAAACAGGTGAGGTAGAGATAGAGATATTAGAAGACGGTCAGGAAGAAGTATGGGTAAAAGGTGGTCGTGGTGGTTTGGGTAACCAAAACTTTGCAACAGCTACCAATCAGGCTCCTGATTATGCACAACCCGGTGAGCCTGGCATTGAGGCTTGGAAGTTGCTGGAGTTAAAAATACTGGCAGATGTTGGTTTGGTAGGTTTTCCAAATGCAGGTAAGTCTACTTTACTATCGTCTATAAGTGCAGCAAAACCCAAGATCGATAACTATGCCTTTACAACACTTACGCCACAACTTGGTATGGTACAGTATCGAGACGAGCGTTCTTTCTGCATGGCAGATTTGCCGGGAATTATAGAAGGCGCTTCTGAAGGTAAAGGCTTAGGGCATCGTTTCTTAAGGCATATTGAGCGTAATGCGGCATTGTTGTTTTTGATACCGGCAGATAGCGACGATCATGCCAAGGAGTATGAAGTATTGTTGAACGAGTTAGAACAATTCAACCCTGAGTTGTTGAACAAAGAACGTATACTGGCCATCAGTAAAAGCGATATGCTGGATGATGAATTAAAAGAAGCCATTGCTGCTACTTTACCTAAAGACATCAAGCATATGTTCATATCCTCAGTAGCAAATCAGGGCTTAACTGAACTGAAAGATGAACTTTGGAAAGTGTTGACTGAAGAGGTAGAGTAGGTTTTGGCATTAATCTTGTTGATGTGCCTAAAACCATGTTTATGAAACCTATATTGACCCTTCTATTATGTTTGTTATTATATACCACAGCACAAGCACAAACAGATACGGGCATTTTATCGGCAAAGTACACTGCGATTAAATGGGCTACACATAGTATACTATGGCCGGGGCATTTTATTCAATTAGGCGTTGAGAAAAGGGTAGGGAAGTATGCAGGCCAAGTACAGTTTGGCATTAGTGTCCCCTTGAAATATGACATAGTAGATACAATAAATAATCCATCTGGTTCTTTATCTGGTGTATACAGTGGTTTTACGATAAGAGCAGAAGGGAGAAAGTACTATAAGCCTAAGCGTAAGAGCGAAACTGCTGACTTTTTTATTGCAGGAGAAATATTTTATACGCAATATCAACAAGAGTTTGCCGGTGGTTACATAGGCGATAACTATAATAGCAGTTATCACGATAAATACTTATTGAATAAAAGTATGTTGAGTTTTGTAACGCTGAAAACAGGGATACAAAAAAGGTTTTGGAAACATTTTCTAATAGAAGCCTATTTTGGTATTGGGGTGAAAATAAAAAAAGTAGAGCCGGTAGGTAGATATAACATCGAACATCGAAGTTCAAAAATCGACTTTAATTTCGGTGAGCCGGTTTTTGGAACCAATGCCTCTTTATCTGGGCCTGTTAATTTTAGTATTGGATACTTTTTTTGATGCTACCTCTGATCAAAGTCTATCACTACTCTGTCCGATTTTGGGTGAGACTGGCAGGTTAGCACATAACCATTTTCCACCTCGTCCGGTTCCAGTGCATAGTTTACTTCCATTTCTACTTCACCTTCAGTTACTTTAGCGCGGCAAGTACAACATACACCACCTTTACAGGCAAATGGCAGGTCAGCGCCTTGTTTTAGTGCGGCATCCAGAATAGTGTCAGAGTTGTATGCAAGGTCCATATCAAAAGTAGTACCATCCAGGGTGATACTTACCTTACTCATCTTGCCACTGTCTTCTGCATGCTCATTCGCCCATTTCTCGTGTGTTTCTTTAGGCTGGTCAGGGGAAGTGAACAGTTCTATGTGTACATTGGCATGATCCATACCCAATGCAGCTAGTTTTTCCTGAACAGACAAGATCATTTCTTCGGGTCCGCAAATAAAAGCTTCATCTACACTGCTTACATCTATCAGGCTGCTGCACATTTCTTCGCACTTCTCGGCAGTAATACGTCCGTTGAATAAAGGGGCATCCATCGTTTCACGGCTCAATATATGATACACGCGCAAGCGCTCCATATACTTATTCTTAAGTGCTTCTATCTGCTCCCTGAATATGATTGTGTTTCGGTTTTTATTGCCATAGATCAATGTAAAACGAGCCTCAGCATCATCTTCTAATACTGATTTCATGATACTCATAATAGGGGTGATGCCACTACCCGCAGCTATAGCCATGTAATGTTTATGTTGTACGTTCTTCTTTTTAAGAGAGAAGTTGCCCATTGGCGGCATTACCTCAAGAGTATCGCCAACTTTAAGCTCATCATTAGCATAAGAAGAGAAGCGTCCGTTTTCAACTTTTTTGATGGCTACTCGTAGTTCACAATCAGATGGTGCAGCGCAAATAGAATAAGAACGGCGTATCTCAGTCTCTCCATTTCCACGGCGAAATGTAAGATATTGACCCGGAATGAACTTGAATTCATCTGACAGGTTTTCAGGAATATCTAAAGCTACCGATACACAGTCTGTTGTTTCTCTGCGAACATCTACCACTTTTAGTGGATGAAATTTTAATGCCATCGTCTCGTTACTTAATTACTTGATTTTAAACCGAAGTGGCGCAAAGGTACAAAAAAGGTACTCATATGAGGTTATACGCCATCTAACTTCTTGTCCAGCTCCTCTTTACGTATCATAGTGAATATTCTTTTGCCGTCAGCTGTATATTCTGGCTGTGTGCAGGCAAAAAGTTCATCTATTAAACCTTGTTGGTTTTCTTTTTGGTGAATAGCGGTAGTATTGCGCGATAATCGTTTAGCCATGCCTGTCAACAATATATCTGTACGTTTGGCTGTGGCGTCATCAGCATTGTGCTTCAATTGCTCTATAACTTCTTCTATAATATTTTGTTCCTCGCCGTGCGGTAAGTCCGATGGTGTACCTTGTACTACAAAAGTATTGTTGCCAAATGGTGCAATATCAAAGCCTATGCGTGCCAGGTCTGGCAATGCATCATTCAGCAAAATGCCATCTTGCGGACTTAATTCACAAGAAACAGGGAACAA
The DNA here is from genome assembly GCA_030429205.1 of Bacteroidia bacterium. Lineage (GTDB taxonomy): Bacteria > Bacteroidota > Bacteroidia > Chitinophagales > Chitinophagaceae > UBA5543. The sequence continues at coordinate 306,598 of JAUICZ010000001.1, read as the reverse complement.
AACCTTTTGTGTAGGTGCTTCTCCATCGTTCCATTGTGATAAAAGACGCTCGTACCAAATCCTTTCTTGTGCCCGGCGAATGTGTATGGCCATTAAACCTGATTTGACGGTAGTGACCAACATCCTGCCTTGTACCAGCAATATGTTTTGAGCATTGTCGTTGCTGTGTTGTTTGTTATGATCTTCGTGCAAAGAGGGCGCTTGTTCCTCTACGGGTTTTTGTTCAGGAGTTTGGGCATTGGCAATTTCGTAAAGGTCTTTCCAGCGTTTGAGGCTGTCGCTTTTTTCTATCCTGTGCGCCTGCCCCTTATTCGCGAAAGTATTGCTCAGATACCCTTGTGCTGTTTTTGTTTTAGTTTCTTCTGTTGTTGGTAGTTGTACCGAAGGTAGTTGCTGTATTTCAGGGTTTAAGCTAAAGTCTAACGATGGTGCTATGTTATACCTTGCCAGTGCATGTTTTACTGCAGCACTGAGGTATGCGTACATCATCCTGTCATCTTCAAACTTAACTTCTTGTTTTGTAGGGTGTACGTTTACATCTACACGAGAAGGATCAACCTCTAAAAACAATACGTAAAACGGGAAGGACTCTTTTTCTATCAACCCTTCGTATGCATTTACAACTGCGTGGTGCAGGTAAGGACTTTTAATATACCTGTTATTGATAAAGAAAAACTGGTTGCCCCTTGTGCGTGTGGCGGCTTCGGGTTTGCCAATAAAACCTGATATGTTCAGGAACTCGGTCTCTTCTTCAACAGGCACTAAATTTTTTGCATGGGTTTTACCCAATAAGTCAACAATACGTGTTTTGGTATTACCGCTACCTAAGTGAAACTGCTCTTTATCGTTATGAAACAGCCTGAAAGCTATTTGAGGGTTTGCCATAGCTACCCTGGTAAACTCATCAACAATATGTCTGAATTCTGTTGAGTTCGATTTTAAAAAATGTCTACGTGCCGGCACATTGAAGAACAGGTTCTTTACACTTATGCTGGTGCCATTTGGCCCGGCGCAGGCTTCTTGCAACTTAACTTCTGTGCCTTCTACAACTATCTTTGTACCTACTTCGTCTTCTTCTCTCTTAGACTTCAACTCCACTTGCGCAACTGCGGCTATAGATGCCAGTGCTTCTCCGCGGAAACCCATAGTACGGATAGAAAAAAGATCATTGATGTTTTTGATCTTGGAGGTGGCGTGACGTTCAAAACACATGCGTGCATCAGTAGTACTCATCCCACAACCGTTATCTACCACTTGTATCAGCTCCTTACCGGCATCCTTAATGATCAGCTGAATATCTGTTGCCCCTGCATCTATGGCATTTTCCAGCAGCTCTTTTACAGCAGAAGAGGGGCGTTGTATCACTTCTCCCGCAGCAATTTGGTTAGCAATATGGTCAGATAATAATTGTATTACGTCAGGCACTATGCAGCAAACTATTTTATGTAAAGGTAAAATTAAACCAAGCAAATTAAGATAAAACGATGAATGCAGAAAAGGTATGAGATATAATACATATCAACATATAGGATAGTTTGTGTTGCTTGTTTACAAACAATTATATTTGTGGTCATGGCAGCCCCTTTGCGTACCGCAATAGTCTTTTTATTATCCATATTTAGTTTTGTATCGCAAGTTTATGCGCAAGACGTACCTATGTCTGCAAAAGAAAAGTGGGTAGATAGTGTATACAATCAATTAACAGAAGATGAGCGTATAGGCCAGCTATTTATGGTAGCAGCGTATTCCGGTGGAAAAAATCAAAACGGATCTGCTATAACCAAGTTGTTACAGAATAATCAGATAGGTGGTTTGATATTTATGCAAGGTACTGCTGAAGCACAGGCTGTTCAGCATAATACTTATCAGCATATGTCCAAAGTTCCATTGCTGATCGGTATGGATGCAGAGTGGGGATTAGGTATGAGGCTGAAAGGTGTAAAAGACCTGCCGCGTAGTATGATGATCGGTGCTACTATGGACACTACACTGGCTTATCGTATAGGAGCAGCTATAGCCAAACAGTGCAAACGTATGGGGGTACATGTGAATTTTGGCCCTGTAGTAGATGTGAACAACAACCCGAATAACCCGATCATTAATGCACGTTCTTACGGGCAGAATAAGTTTTGGGTAAGTCGTATGGGGATAGCTTATATGAACGGGTTACAGAACAATGGTGTGATGGCATGTGCCAAACACTTTCCCGGGCATGGTGATACCGAAACAGATTCACATAAAGACCTGCCGACCATCAATAAGTCTTTGGAACAATTAAAAGACCTGGAGCTGTATCCGTTTGAGCAAATGATAGATGCCGGTGTGAAAAGCATTATGGTGGCGCATTTAGAAGTTCCGGCTATAGACAGTACCCCAAATACACCTACAACACTTTCTGGCGAAGCAGTAAATATTCTATTGAAAAGCCGCATGGGTTTTAAGGGGCTGGTTTTTACAGACGCCTTGAATATGGAAGGTGTTACAAAATACTATGCTGCAGGGCAAGCAGATGTTAAGGCATTTTTAGCCGGTAACGATGTGTTGCTGTTCTCTCAAAATGTACCATTAGCAATCGAGAAAATTAAAAGAGCTATTCTGGCAGATCAAATATCTAAGGCAGAGGTAGAATATAGGGTCAAGAAGATATTGCGAGCGAAATATGAAGTAGGGCTAGCCAACTGGAAAGAGGTGGATGCTCGCAATGCGACAGCAGACCTAAATAGTTCTGTTGATGAGATTCGTTATCAGATCGCAGCAGCAGGTGTTACGTTTGTACGCGATAGAAATAACCTGATCAATAGAATCATCAGAGGTGATGGTCGCATACGCTATGTAGGTATAAATGCCGATAGTAGTACGGTGTTATCAACTAAGTTGAAAGAGCTATACCCTAATATGGCTACCAGTTGGTTGCCTAAGGGTAGTGACGCTACCGCAGTGAGGAATTTAGCTAATGTGGTAATTAACGGCGATGACATGTGTATTATAGCAGTACATGGTATGAGCTTTTACCCTGTTGGAGGAAGTTATGGCTTAGATGATGCACAAATGAGTTTTCTTAAAAAGGTAGAACAGAAGAAGAGAACCTTGTTGGTGTTGATGGGCAACCCGTACTTATTGCAAAACTTCTGTGGCTTCCGATCGGTGCTGGTAGGTTATGAAGATAATGAAGCAGTACAAACTGTAATGTCAGATATCATCAGGGGTATTACACCACCTATGGGCAAGCTGCCTGTTACACCTTGCGAAGGTATGATCATGGAGAAACGTCCTGACCTGATGGCGACACCTGCTGACAAGGCAAAAGATCCGGTAGTGATCAGGCTGGAAGATGAGTTTTTTATAGAAGATGCAGGTGTTGTAAATCCCGATGCATTAAGTGAGTTGAGTATAAAGTTAGAGCGCAGTGTTATTGACGGTGTTTTTCCGGGTTGCCAGGTAATAGCAGCAAAAAACGGCAGAGTATTTTATAATCGTGCCTTTGGTTACTTCGACTATACAAAAAGACAAAGAGTAGATACAAATACGATATATGATGTAGCCTCTCTAACAAAAGTGCTGGCAACAACACTAGCAGTAATGAAGTTGTATGAAGAAGGCCGAATAAAACTACACCATACAGTAGGCGACTACTTGCCAATTACAAAAGGTACAGATAAGCATAATTTAAGAATTGAAGACTTGTTGTTGCATCAGGCAGGGTTAAAAAGCTGGATACCTTTTTATAAAGAAACATTGGATGATAATGATAAGCCCTCCAAACAGATATACAGTAATGTAAAAGATGAGGTATTCACCCGTCAGGTAGCCAAAGGGCTGTATATGAGGGATGATTATGTAGATAGTATATGGAAAGTGATATTAGAATATCCGCTGGAAAACAAAGGAAGGTATGTGTACAGTGATCTGGATTATTACTTCTTGGCAGCAATTGTAGAAAAGGTTACCGGTAAATCTCTTGATGTATATGTAGATGAAGAGTTTTACCAGCCAATGGGATTAACAAGGATAACTTATAACCCGCTTAATAAATTCGACATCTCTCAAATAACACCTACGGAAGATGATTACTATTTCCGCCAGCAGTTAGTACATGGTTATGTGCACGATCAGGGTGCATCAATGTTGGGTGGAGTTGCAGGGCATGCAGGAATCTTCTCTAATGCAAGAGATGTTGCAGCTGTTTTTCAAATGTTGGTACAAGGGGGTACCTACAATGGAAAACGTTTTTTCAAGAAAGAAACTATAGCATATTTTACAGCATATCATTCTCGTTTAAGCAGAAGAGGGTTGGGTTTTGATAAGCCTGCACCGGATGCTTATGATTCAGGACCGGCCGGAGACAGAACATCAGGTTATGCTTTCGGTCACCAGGGTTTTACAGGTACATGTGCATGGGCAGACCCTAAAACAGGTGTAGTGTTTGTGTTCCTGTCTAATCGTGTAAACCCGTCTGCAGATAACAGGAAAATCAACAGAGAAAGTACGCGAACTGTAGTTCAGGATTACATTTGCGAGTCATTAGGCATACCTAAAAACAGGAACAGAGCCAATGTTAAAAGAGAACAAATGGCAGCTCAATAGGAGCTGATATCCCCCTTTTTCTACCCCTCATATTTTAGTTTTTTTAACAACTGTTTTGCCTGTTATGAATAAATAAACTTCATATTTGTCATACAAATGTAAACAGACGAAATAAATATACCCTCATGCTTCAGCGCCTGCCTCTATTCATCTTGTGTATTCTGTTGTCTACACAGGTACTTGCACAGCCCTATACTATCAAGGGAAAGTTATCCGATACAGTAAACTATAATCCATTGCCAAATGCCAGTGTTACCTTGTTAAGAGCGGCAGATTCTGTAATGGAAAATTTTACCAGAACAAAAGAAGATGGTAGTTTCTCGTTGACGGTATCCAAGCAAGGTAAGTATATCATGCTTACCGTATTTCCCGGCTTTGCAGACTTTGTAGATAAAATAAACATTCAAAACCCTGTGACAGATTTGGGGGAAGTGCCAATGACATCGCGCACACACCTTATGGAGGAGTTTGTGTTTACAGAACGTTACTCTGCAATTAGGGTTAAAGGAGATACTGTTGAGTATCTGGCAGATAGCTTTAGCGTAAAAGATAATGCCACAGTTGAAGAGTTGCTGAAAAAACTGCCGGGCTTACAAGTAGATAAAGATGGTAATATACAGGCTCATGGACAGAAGGTAGAGAAATTACTTGTAGATGGTGAGGAGTTCTTTACAGACGATCCGGCTGTAGTGTCTAAAAGCTTGCAGGCTAAAGCAGTAGATAAAGTACAGGTATTTGATAAAAAGAGTGAGCAGGCAGAGTTTACCGGAATTGACGATGGGGAGGTGACGCGAACTGTAAACCTTCAATTGAAGGAAGATATGAAGAAGGGGTACTTTGGTAAAGTCGTTGGTTCTGGAGGTACCGGTGTAGATCAGGATTATTTTGAGAATCAGGCCATGTTTAACTACTTCAAGGGTAAAAAGAAAATATCCGCTTTTGGTATTATGGCCAATACCGGTAAGATCGGTTTGGGATGGGAAGATCGTGACAAGTTTGGCGGTGGAAATAATACGTCAATGGGTGATGATGGTTCCGTAACTACATATTACACCAGCGACGAGTTTGACAGTTGGAATGGACAGTATAATGGTCAGGGTTTCCCCAAAGCATGGACAGGTGGTGTGCACTTCTCTGATAAATGGAATGAAGATAAACACCGTATTGCCACTAACTATCGTTATGCAAAGCAGAATATCGAGTCTATTGACAATACTATATCCCAAGTAATACTACCGGACGACCAGGTGCAGTTTACTCAGCAGTCAGAAGATAAATTTAAAACAGGACAAAGGCATAAAGTTGATGGATTGTATGAGTGGAAAACAGATAGCTTGTCTACATTAAGGCTTACAGCCTCAGGGCATCATATGAACTCTCTAAACAAAACAAAGTTCAATCAGAATGTTTTGAGCACGAGTGGAGATACTTTAAGTACAAGTGACAGGGATGTAAATAATGAAGCCACAACAAAAAGAATCATCAGCAACTTGACGTGGAGAAAGAAGTTTAATAAAGACAGAAGGACATTGGTGCTTTCTATGGGTGAGCACTACGAAGAGTCTAATAGTTCGGGGCGATTAAATACTATAGTAAGAAATAAGATAAGCGGAAAGGATAGTATTACAGACCAACGCAAAGAAAATGTATCAACTGCATTGAATGTAGACGGGGCTGCTACATATACAGAGCCGATAACAAAGGCTATGGCAGTATCGCTGGAGTATAAATTAAGTATCAATAATACTAACTCTGAAAGGAATACTTTTAATAAAAGCGCTGTTAATGCCGATGTATATGATGCGATAGATCCTAACTTTAGCAACCACTACGCATATAATATCATTACGCATAGAGCTGGTACCAACTTCAGTTGGGATTATAAAAAGCTAGACTTCTCTGCCGGTATGAATGTTGCAAATACGGCATTTAATCAGGAAGACCTTATACAAGACACCTCTTTTAAATATAGTGTGTTTAACCTTTTTCCAAAAGCTAGTCTGCGTTACAAGATAGGTAAACAAACCAGTATCAGGTTTAGATATAACGGACAGACGCGCCAACCTACAATACAACAAATACAGCCAATACAGGATAATACCAACCCACAGAATATTACCGTTGGTAATGCCAATCTTACCCAGGAGTTTAGAAATAGTTTCAACCTGAACTTCAACGATTACAAGGTGCTATCGGGCAGATGGATATACATTTATAGTGGATTCACTATCACAGATAATGCTATTACAAGGGCACAGACTGTGGATACGGTTGGTAACCGTAGATCTCAATATGTGAATATTGACGGTAACTACAATGGTTATGCCGGTGGTGGTATTGGTAAAAGAATAACTAAATACAATGCTAGTGTTGGGGCTAATTTTAATACCAATATTAGCAGAAATAACAACTTCGTAAACAATGTGAAGAATGTAACAAACAACAATAGTTACACTGTAGGTGTGGATGCTGATTACGAAACAAAAAATGAGAAGTTTGAGGTAGGTATCGATGTTAGTTTTACATACAACGATAATAAGTCGGATATCAATACGCAAACCACAAGCTATTGGTCTACAAACTATGGTTTTGATGCCCGCTATGAGCTGCCGTGGAAGATGGAAATAGGTACAGATTTCAATTGGTACATAAGAGAAAAAACAGCTGTATTTGACAGGAATAATAATGTTTTCCGTTGGAATGCATACTTGTCTAAATCGTTCCTGGAAAATGATCAGCTAGAGCTAAGAGCATCTGTATATGATATCCTTAACCAAAACCTCGGCTTTAACAGGTATGCATATGGCAATAGTATTACAGAAAGTAATTACAATACTATACGTAGATATGGTATGATCAGCCTGATATGGAATTTTACAAAAATGGCAGGCGCTAAACCTGAAAACAGCGCAGCTGATTTTATCCTGAATAAATAGACCTGAAATGAAGAAAATATTATTCATACAATTCTTGATGTTGATAACGCTGGGATCTTTTGCACAGCATACTATGCAAGGTAAAATAGAGTTTGAGCGTAAGACGAATTTACACCGCACTATTGACCAGATGGATAAGGAAAGAAAAGAGTGGATAGAAAAATTTCGCGCAAAAATACCTAAGCACAAGGTTGAGTATTTTGATCTGATTTTTGATACCGACAAAAGTGTATATCAACCCGGCAGGGAAGCGGAGCAACAATTTAATATGTGGTTCTCCCGTACTCCAGCAGCTGAAAATGTAGTTTATACAGACTTTAATACAAAGCAGGTCGTTGCTCAGAAACAGGTGTACGAAGAGAAGTTTTTGGTGAAGGATAGTATGCGCAAAATAGAATGGAAGATAATGGACGAGGTACGTACTATAGCCAATTATAAATGCCGTAAGGCTCTGGCAAAGATGTACGATTCTGTTTATGTTGTAGCATTTTATACGGATGATATACCTGCAAGTGGTGGCCCTGAAATGTTTAGCGGTTTGCCGGGAATGGTGCTGGAAGTTGCCATACCTCGTTTGCATACAACATGGATCGCAACTAAGGTAGATTATGGTAATGCTGACCAGAAAGAAATGGTGCCGCCTAAAAAAGGTAAAGAGGTAACCCAGAAAGAAATGTACGATAAGCTCAGCACCAGCCTCGACCGTTGGGGCGACTATAAACAGAAGGCTATTTGGTGGTCGATGTTATAGTATAAACTTTGATATTGTACAGCGTGGTAAGAATTAGTTATTTTTACTCGCATGGATAATTCCCATATAAGGCCGGGTGACGATTTGAGTCCGCAAGAACGAGAATACGAGAATAGTATCAGGCCGCAATCTATTGAAGACTTTTCAGGACAGCCACAGCTGATAGAAAATTTGCGTGTGTTCATCAAGGCTGCCAATCTGCGCGGAGAGGCGCTGGATCATACTTTGTTTCATGGTCCTCCGGGTTTGGGTAAAACCACTTTGTCCAGAATTGTTGCTAATGAACTAAGTGTAAACATTAAAGAAACCAGTGGGCCTGTAATAGAGAAGCCGGCAGACCTTGCAGGGTTGCTGACGAGTTTGGAAGAAAGGGATGTGTTGTTCATAGATGAGATACACAGGTTAAGCACTGTAGTAGAAGAGTACCTGTATGCTGCGATGGAAGATTTCAAGATCGACATCATGATAGACACAGGGCCTGCTGCGCGTACGGTACAGATCAATATCAATCCGTTTACCTTAGTAGGAGCAACAACAAGATCAGGTTTACTTACCTCACCATTACTGAGCCGTTTTGGAATCAAATCCCGACTGGAGTATTATAATACTGACGTGTTGCAACGTATTGTGATGCGTTCCGCTTCGTTATTAAATGTCAAGGTCACTTCTGACGCTGCAAGAGAAATTGCAGGGCGTAGCAGAGGAACACCGCGTATTGCTAACGGATTGTTGAGGCGTATGCGCGATTTTGCGCAAGTTTTAGGCAATGGTGTGATAGATATGGGTATTGTGGAGCATGGTTTAAAAGCATTGAATGTAGATAGCCATGGGTTGGATGATATGGATAATAAAATACTTACCACTCTTATTGATAAGTTTAAAGGAGGTCCGGCAGGTATCAACAATATTGCTACAGCTGTTGGAGAAGAAGCAGGTACTATTGAGGAAGTGTATGAACCGTTCTTAATACAGGAAGGTTTTATCATCAGAACTCCTCGTGGAAGAGAAGCTACAGAAAAAGCATACCGTCATTTAGGTAAAGATGCCAGCGGAGGCAGCGGCTCGTTATTTTGAAGGAAAGGCAGTGCTCAGTAAGTTGTTGACAAAAGTATCCCAACTATATTTTTTCTTTTCTGTTTGCAGGTGCTGTTCCATTTGTGGTATACTATTAGTTTGGTAGAATCTTAAAATAGCATCAACAAAAGAGCGGGCATCAGGTTGTACTACAAAGCCTGTTTTACCATCTAATACAACTTCCGGAAGTCCACCCACATTGCTGACGATCATTGGTTTTTCAAAATGGTAAGCAACCTGTGTGATACCACTTTGAGTAGCAGACTTATACGGTTGTACTACAACATCTGCCGCGCTAAAGTAATAGTGGACTTCGCTATTGGGTATGAACTCCGTAAACTGCAGCACATGATCTTGTAACTTATTTTTTTCTATCAGTTCGTCGTAAGGTTTGCGGTCTTCGTAGTATTCTCCTGCCAGTATGAGTTTTATGCCTGCATCTTGTATGCGCTTATCGCTCATTACTTCCAGCATTATGTCTAGCCCTTTATACTTTCTGATGAAACCAAAAAATAAAAGGTACTTCGTATCAGTATCTATATTGAGTTGTTTGCAAGCTTCTTCTTTGCCAATAGTTTCTTCAAAGTTGTCGTACAACGGATGGGCAGAGAACATGGCCGGTTTGTCAGTGAAGTTCTTCAAGTCTTTCAGTACATCTTTACTCATTGTAATGAATGAGTCAATAGTCTTGAGGAAGTACTTGGTGAATGCAGTATCGCCGGGTCTTTTCTCATGCGGTATCACATTGTCGGCAATACACAATACCTGCGTGTGCTTATTCTTTTTTACTTGTCGAAGAATAGTACCTAGAGCAGGTCCCATAAATGGTAGCCAGTAACGTACTACAATAAGGTCGTGTTTTGCTTTCTTGATTTTTTTGCCAACACTTAGCCAGTTAAGCGGGTTTACAGAGTTGATGACTGTATGTATGGTGATGTCTTTCGGTGAAGGATCGTCTGTATACTGAGTTTTACCGGGAAACAGGAAAGAAGGGTACTGCAATGAATAGGAATATATACAGGCAGTATGTCCCATATCTTGAAATGCTTTAGCTAATCGTTCATCGTATGTTGCCAAACCACCACGAAGGGGGTGTGCAGGTCCTATAATTGCAATGTCCATTTAAAACATTTGTTTAAAGTCTAGCTGTGCCTGATTGTAATCGGAGGGTATGCCTATGTCGATAAAATAACCATCACATTTATACCCATAGAATTTTCCTTCTTTTACAAAAGCTTCAAGGTACTCTTGTTCGAAAGAAAATTTTTCAGGTAAGTGTTTGTCGAACAAATAGGTTCTGTTAATGGCATATACGCCTCCATTGATAAAGCCTTCTGCTTTATATTGCTTCTCTTCGAAAGAAGTAACACAACCTTCCTCATCTGTATTAACAACACCATACCTGTCAAAATCCTTAAGCCCTTTTAAGGCAAGTGTAGTAGCAGCATTGTTATCGGTATGAAACTTTTGCAATTGTTGCAGCGGGACATCAAACATGGTATCCCCGTTCAATACCATTACATTTTCTTCTTTAGCTGCATTTAGTGCAAGTTGTATGCCCCCGCCTGTACCTAAACGTTCTTCTTCAATAACATAGTCTACTGAGAATGTTCTTTTTTGTGTTTGCAGCCATTGGGTAATGTATTCATGCTTATAGCCTAAAGACAATATAACCCTGCTGCAATTTTGTTTTTCAAGATAGTCGAATACATAATGCAGGAAAGGATGTTCGTTTACCGGCGCCATGCATTTAGGTACATCTTCAACCACGCTTTGTAAGCGCGTGCCTAGTCCGCCTGCTAATACAATACACTCCATATTAAATACTCCAGGTAAATAATCCGTGATCTGTTACGTTGTAGCGGCGGAACTCTCCGCCAAACTCTTTTAATGCTTTTATTACATTGTAACGGCTATTGCCGGGGCAGTAAAACATCATAAAGCCACCACCGCCGGCACCACTAACTTTACCACCTGTAGCACCATTTTTTAAAGCTGCATCGTAGATGTTATCAATCATTTCATTACTGATGCCCTGCGCCATTTGCTTTTTGTATTTGAACCCAAAGTCAAGAATAGGGCCTATTTCATCTACCTGTCCTTTCAGCAAGGCTTCCTTCATCATCAATGCCTGTTTTTTAAGCTGGTGCATTGCTTCGATAGGTTTCTCACTTTTTTCAGTTACATTTTTCGCTTGTGCCTCAATAATAGTAGATGAAAGCCTGCTGGTTGAGGTGAAGTATAGTACAAGGTTGTTGCCTAATTCAAATAAAACTCTCCTTTTTATTCTTAGCGGGTTTACGATCACTCTTCCCTGATCATAAAACTCCATAAAGTTAACCCCACCAAATGTAGCAGCGTACTGGTCTTGCTTACCTCCTGCCATTGCCAATTCTTCTCTTTCTATAATGAATGCTGTGTGGGCTATATCATACTCTCCCAATGGCAGTTGCAGCCATTCACAAAAAGCACCTATGATAGCTACCATTAGTGTAGAAGAACTACCCAAACCACTACCGGCAGGAGCATCTACGTAAGTAGTTAATTTAAATCCCGAAGGTACAGCCCCGTATTTTTTTACTATGTGGTTATATGCACCCGCTGCTAAATCAAGATTACCATCAATAGGTATTTCGTTGGCCAGATCATATTCAGCATGTTCGTTTCTATCAACGGCCTCAATAATTATTTTAGGTTCTGTTATAGGTTCTATATTGGCATATGCATACAACGATATTGTTGCATTAAGTATAGAGCCGCCATACTCATCGCAATAAGGGCTTACATCTGTACCACCGCCTGCCAAACCTATGCGCAACGGGGCTTTACTTCTGTATATCATTGATCGAGTTTTGTGTTTTTAGAAATTGCAAAATACGAAGTATTTGCTATCAACCCTGTGAATACTTTCTTAAGGCTAAGTTGTTACCAACATAAAAAAACAAAACCCCGATGATGCCACCAACTGCATCGGCCAGCGTGTCCATATTATCTTGGTATCTGCCGGAAACATAATGTCCTTGGATATATTCTACCAGCCAGCCGGTGAATATGGTGATAACGAGTATCAAAAACAGGTGCAACCATTTATTGGAAGGAGATGCACAAAGCCAAAGGAATGCAAATATGGCAAAAAGGATAACGTGTGCCCATTTGTCTATGAACGGGATTTTTATGTTGGGAATCTCGTTGCCGGGTAAAAAGCACAAAATAAAAATGAGCAAAGTCCAGCCTATGGCCGAAAACTTTGCTCTATTCTTGTAAGGTGAGTTTTCTGTAAAAACTACCAAGTTGTAATCTGTATTATTCTCCTACAAGTTCCTGATAAGCTGCGGCATCCATCAATGCGTCTGCATCTGCAGGGTTATTCATCTTCATTTTAATCATCCAACCGCCGCCATACGGGTCAGAGTTTACATTTTCAGGAGCGCCTTCTAGCTCAGCGTTAACTTCTGTAACAGTACCTGCAATAGGTAAGAACAAGTCAGAAACTGTTTTTACTGCTTCTACAGTACCAAATATATCATTGGCTTCCAACGACTTACCGTCAGAGTCAATATCAACAAATACAATATCACCTAGCTCACGCTGTGCGAAATCGGTAATACCTACTGTTGCTATATCACCTTCTACTAACAACCATTCGTGGTCTTTTGTGTATTTCAGATTATCAGGAAAATTCATATCGAAAAATTTGAACGTAAAAATAGAAGAATTTTGGACTTTAGAAGACCTTCTGGCTTTAAAATTTGTTTAGACAGTTGCACGTATTTATATTTCAAATTAACTTATAAATTATAATTGGCAGGTGTGAAATATTATATATTTCGTGCATTATTAGCTAATAATTACTTAACTTGGTAGACTTGTTTAATTATTAACAATTTATTCTGAAAATAGCTTTTTATGGATAAAGTTTTTACTCGGAAATGCTTACGACTTTTAAGCTTTTTTTTGGTGGTGTTTTCACTGTCAAATAGTGCTCAGGCACAGAATATTGCATTAATTGGTACGCCTAATCACTCTGGTGGTGGTGTTACAATTTATGGTCCGACGAACTACAACGATCAGGTCATATCCAACTGCCCGAATACACCTTGGGGATGGGTCTCGTCAGGTGGTACAATTGATTACACATGGTCTACGCCGCAGTTAGTGGGTAAAGTAATCTTTAAGAAAGGAGATCGTCCAATGACATCTTGTGATATAGAGTATTGGAATGGATCCGGATGGACACAGATAGCATCATATAGTGGTACAGCCTGTGACGATTCAGTTTCTTTCACTACAGTTACCACTACGAGAATTCGTTTTACCAACATAGTAGGTAGCTACAACCAAAACCACAGAGAGATTGAAGTATATGCAGGTATTATCCCGTGTACTGATACTCCTAAAACAAAAGTTGAAGGACCATGGCAGGTATGTCCGAATAAAGTGTTCACTTTAGGTTTGGAAGGTTTGCAGATCACTTCTGATCTTACTTTTAAGTGGGAAGTTTCAAACAATGGTGTCATCTGGTCCAACTTTATAGGAACGCCCACGACATTAGGTGGTAAGATCACTGATAGTATTACAGCAGCAAAATGGTACAGATGTACTGTTACATGTACTAATAGTAACATCACGTATGTTACAGCACCGCACAAAGTTAGCATTGCGCCATTCTACTATTGTTATTGCGATAATCAGGTAGTTTCTGATGCAGGTGCTGACATTGGTAATATTAAGCTGATTAACATGACATCTGGTGACACTGTTTTAGATAACGGTGTTTTGGCTCCGATATATAATGATGCAGAAGCAAACAAAAAATATACTTCATACCATGATAGTGTTGCATGGCCTTGCTTGTACAGAGATACTACATATAAATTCATAGTATCTCAGGAGCAAACAAGCTCATCGCTGGTAAAAGGTGTGTTGCAAATTTTTGTTGACCTGAACAGAGATGGAGAGTATAACCCGAATACTGAACGTATTCTCATTAATAATTTTGATGGTACAGGTAATCCTGCTCATGAAGTAAATAAAGAATATAAAATACCAACAACTGCGGCTATAGGATATACCGGTATGCGTGTTGTTATTAGTGAGGACACTATCAAAACAAAAGTATGTGATACCTTATCTGGTGGCGGTGAAGTAGAGGATTATATTGTAGAGATCTGTCATCGTCCGTGCGACGGCCCAATGACTGCAGGTATCGTACTTTCGACAGATACATCTATGTGTAGCAGCTACGAGTATACACTTACTGATACTACATATCAGAAAGATCGTTCTCAGTTTACATGGGACTGGCAAGTGTCAGGCGATGACATATCTTGGTTCAATGTCGGGAATAGTGCCAAAAAAGATACATTACAGAGAGTGTTTACTGGTCAGCCACTTTACTACCGTGTAAGAATGGTTTGTCCGGGTACCAGAGACACAACCTTCTCGCCTTCAACGAAGATTAATGTTAAACCAGGATACAAATGTTATTGCTACAGTAAAGCCGTAGGTGGTAAAGCTGACGATAGTAGTGATATAGGTGGCATCACTATGGGTACGCTTTCTACATACAATGGCGGTCCGCACCTATTGAATGCACAAGCTGTAAGACCGCGTACAGATCATACAGACGATACACCAACTGATATCTACATAGATAGCATGTATGGTTTCTATGTTTATCATACTATGAATGTGAAGGAACATGGAGATTCGAAAGTGACCATCTTTATGGACTTTGATAACGATCATGAGTACGATATTCCTAGTGAGCGTGTATATACCGGATTTACTTCTATCGGTAATTACACCCTGATAGATAATATTCAAATACCCAAGACCGCGATAACAGACGTGCCAACAGGTATGAGGGTGATATTGAATAATGATGTAGGCCCGAATACACCTTCTGATGAAGCTTGTGGCGCTTACCAGTCCGGAGAAACTGAAGACTTTATGGTGATCTTCCGTAAGAAAGTTCCGGCAGGTGTGAGTGAGTTTACCAGCAAGTTGGGAGGATTTGGAATATATCCTAACCCTACGTCCGGAACATTTACATTATCGTTTAACGCTGTTGATGTTGTTGATAATGTTGAAACAAGAGTTTCCAGCGTTACCGGTCAGGTAGTATATACACAACAATATAGCGTTGGTGGTACAGAGTTTACTAAGGAGATTGATCTTGGCGATCAGCCCGCAGGTGTGTACTTTGTAGAGTTGAATTTTGATGGGGAAAGGTTGATACGCAAACTTGTAATACAATAAGGTAAGTTTAAGTACTAAACATAAAAAAATCAGGGGCAATATGAATTGCCCCTGATTTTTTTATTGTCTGTGGGTTAAAAAAACATGCCTATTTAAGGTGCTATTAATTAGAAGCTGCCTCTTTAATGCTATTATAATGGACTTAGGGTCAATATATAGTGAGCAATTTCTGATATTGCATATGGTTACTATTTGTTCAAATTTTATTGTTTTAACTTATGAAAAAGAGCGTATATAGTGTGGGTTTGCTGGTAGTGATGTTACTACTAAGTACGTTAACGCAGGCTCAAAATATTAAATATGTAAAAACAGTGCCGCCATTAAATGGTGGTAATGGTAGTGCAGGTATTTCTTTTAATGTTGGAGCGAACAAGAGGGTTACTGTAGAAGAGATACACGTTTCAACATATGCAAACACAACAGTGAATGTTTGGATGAATACTGATTCTATTAACGGTAGCCCTACCATTAATACTGCTAATGGCTGGACGCAGATAGCTACAGGTGTTTCTGTACCAGGAGGAGGTGCAGCGGGTAACGTACAATTAATACCAACAGCGTTTAATGTTACTATACCGGCAGGTAAGGCATATGGCTTTTACATAGAACCTACATCTGGTGGGGTGCACTATACTACAGGATCCGGAGCTCAGGCAGATGTTTACACAGATGGGACACTGCATATAAATACAGGCTCTAATGTAGGATATGGAGGAGGAGCTCCGTCTCCGACTTTTCATATCAGAAGGTTTAATGGATGGATAGGCTACTCGTCCGGAATACCTTGTGTTGATACCCCTCTTAGTATTTCAAAAGTGCTTGCGCCAAACTATGTATGTCCGAATAAGAGGTTTTATCTAAGGCTTGATCCTGTGCTTACAGGTTTATCTTATAAATGGCAATATTCTTATAATAATGGCGCCAGCTGGTCGAATTTTACAGGTAGCCCTGATACTTCAAACGGAGGCCAGATATTTGATTCTATCACAGTTGATAAATGGTACAGATGTATTATTACTTGTAATGGCGATAATAAAACGTACACAACATCAGCCCATAAAGTAGCAATAGCGCCATTTTATTACTGCTATTGCGATAATAAAGTAACTAATGATGGAGGGGCAGATATTGGTAACCTGAAGGTGATTAATATGACATCCGGCGATACTGTAGTCTCTACAGTTCCGCTCTCAACAGGCATAGTAAGCCCATTATACAATAACAAAGATGCAAACAAGGTTTATTCATCTTACCATGATAGTCTGGCATGGCCATGCTTATACAGAGATACTACGTATAAGTTTATCATAACACAGGCTCATACCTCTTCCAGCTTAACTTCAACAGTAGCGCATGTGTATATAGATCTAAACAGAGATGGTGTATACAACCCTAATTCAGAACGAGTTGCTATTAAGGCTATAGATGGTACCGGTAATCCGCCAGAGGTTGCAGAGATTGATTACAAAATACCTGGTTCCGCTTCAATTGGTTATACCGGTATGCGTGTAATAGTCAGCGAAGATACGATCAAAGTAGCACCTTGTGATACGCTTACTGGTGAGGGAGAGGTTGAAGACTATATTGTCGAGATATGTCACAGGCCATGTGATGGGCCGTTGAATGCCGGTGTTGTAGTTTCTACAGATACATCGATGTGTAATAGTTATGAGTACACACTTACAGATACAACATATCAGAAGAACAGATCTCAGTTTACATGGGATTGGCAAATTTCAGGTGATGATATTTCTTGGTTCAATATTGCTAATAGTACAAAAAAGGATACGCTACAAAGGGTGTTTACGGGGCAGCCTTTATATTATCGGGTAAGAATGGTTTGTCCGGGAACTCAAGACACGACATATACGTCGTCTACTAAAATCAATGTAAAACCCGGTTATAAATGTTATTGCTACAGTAAGGCAATCGGAGGGGCTTCTGATACAAGTGATATCGGTGGAATTACAATTGCCGGAATATCAACATATAATGGCGGTCCGCACTTGCTAAATGCACAGGCAGTAAGACCACGTACAGACCATACAGATGATAACCCTACCAATATATATGTAGATAGCTTGTATAGTTTTTATGTTTATCATACTATGAATGTTAAAGAACATGGCGATTCGAAAGTGACAATTTTCATGGACTTCGATAACGATCATGAATATGATGTGCCTGCAGAAAGAATATATACCGGTTTTACTTCAATTGGTAATTATACATTAATAGACAACATTCAAATACCGAAAACGGCCATAACAGATGTCCCAACAGGTTTAAGGGTTATACTTAATAATGATGTGGGGCCTAATATACCATCTGATGAAGCTTGTGGTGGTTACGTTTCAGGAGAAACAGAAGACTTTATGGTGATTTTCCGTAATAAAGTGCCTGACGACATTAATAATATTGCCAAGCTAACCGGTTTTGGTATTTACCCTAACCCTAATAATGGTCAGTTTAGCATACAGTTTAATACAGATGCTGCTATAGACGATCTTCAACTAAGGATCACCAATGTTACGGGACAATTAATTTATCAGGACAGCTATAAACCTCAAAGTGGCGTATTTAGTAAAGAAATAGACTTAACAGGCAAGCCTACAGGCGTTTATATAGTTGAAATTCAAGCAGATGGTCAGAAGCTGATCAGGAGGCTGGTGATCAAATAATATTTTTAGAGATTTTAATTAAAAGCAATACCCGCGACCAACGTCGCGGGTATTTTTTATGTCTATACATTGAAACAGCACATTTTCACTATATTAGCATAGTTAAATTTCAATTAATTGGAGATTAACATGGGTTAGTTTAACACGATATTTATGAAAAAAATTGTATTCATCGCCATTTTATTGTTGTCGCAGGCAGGTATATCTAATGCGCAAACGGTAATGTATTCGGAAACCCATACAAATGGGCAAACCGCAACAACACAGTGTAACAACTGGAATGCATTCCGAAACCAACTGAACCCCGGAGTATATCTGAGGATGATTATTAAAGGTACTTTCGACCAGACAGGGTTGGTTTGTACCGACAGAACTATTGTGAATAATATGGCATTGGCCATTAAAAATGCGTCAGCATACATTTCGCCGACAGCAAATGGCCACGTATGGTCTGTTTGTAACAGATACAACGGTGAAACATGGGTAGATCCGCCATCAATGTGTAGTGGTTCAAACTGTCCTAACCCCGGTTATATTTTAAGGCCGTGTATCACTAACCTTAACTGGGGTGGTGTTAATACTGCAACATGTGGTGCACCTACTCAGGTGATGACAATCATATTTGAAGCTGGTTATCCATGTACAGATACACCTAAAACATCTCTAAATGGTCCTACTCAAGTATGTCCAAAGAGAAAGTTCACGATCAAACCGGATAGTTTCTACGCTGATGCTGATTATAAGTATGAGTTTTCATTTAATGGAACAACATGGTCTAACTATCCTGGTGTTGTAGATACTACTACAGGTGGTATCACAGATTCTATTACCGCAGCTAAGTATTACAGACTAACTGTTAAATGTAGAAATAATAGTTATTCATGGACTACTCCTGTACATAAAGTAAGCATTGCTCCATTCTATTATTGCTATTGTGAAACTCAAGTGAGAAGCGATGCAGGTGCAGATGTTGGTAACCTGAAAGTGATTAATATGACATCGGGAGATACTGTTATTACAACAGCTCCTCTTACAACGGGTATCACAACTCCGCTATACAATAATAGCGAGGCAAATAAAGTATACTCAACCTATCAGGATAGTGTTGCATGGCCTTGTTTGTACAGAGATACAACGTATAGGTTTATCATCACTCAAGCGCATACTACATCAAGCTTAACATCAACCGTAGCGCATGTATACATCGATTTAAACAGAGATGGTGCATACAATCCTAATACAGAGCGTGTAGCTATCAAGGCGATAAACGGTACAGGTAACCCACCAGAAGTAGCACAAATAGATTATAAAATACCTACTAGTGCAGCTATAGGTTATACAGGTATGCGTATTGTAGTAAGCGAAGACACAATCAAGCTTGCTCCTTGTGATACGCTAGACGGACAGGGAGAGATTGAAGATTATATAGTAGAAATCTGTCACCGTCCTTGTGACGGCCCGGTTGCTGCAGGTATTGTGTCTTCTACAGATACATCAATGTGTAAAGACTACGAGTATACTTTGACAGATACGACTTATCAGAAAGATCGTTCTGCATATAATATAGCTTGGGAAGTGTCTGGAGACAATGTAAGCTGGTTTAACGTGCCGAATAGTACAGGCAAGGATACATTACAACGAATATTTACTGGTCAACCGCTATATTATAGATTAAGAACTATTTGTCCGGCTACTACAGATACATCATATTCTTCGCCAACTCTGGTGAATAGTAAGCCTGGTTATAAATGTTACTGCTATAGTAAAGCATTAGGTGGCGTTTCTGCTGATACTAGTGATATCGGTGGTGTTACGATCGCTACTATTAATACGAACAATGGTGGCCCGCACGTGCTTAATCCTAATGCTGTTCTTCCTCGTACAGATCATACTGACGATAAACCTGCAGAGATGTTTATTGATAGTTTGTATTCTTTCTATGTATACCATACTATGAAATCAGTAGAACATGGTGATGCGAAGATCACGATATTCATGGACTTTGATAATGACCATGAGTATGATATCCCTAACGAGCGTGTATACACAGGCTTCTCTTCAATCGGTAATTACACTTTAATTGATAATGTTCAAATACCGAAAACCGTTATAACGGATGTG
This sequence comes from Bacteroidia bacterium, assembly GCA_030429205.1. Taxonomy (GTDB): domain Bacteria; phylum Bacteroidota; class Bacteroidia; order Chitinophagales; family Chitinophagaceae; genus UBA5543. The sequence goes on along the minus strand of JAUICZ010000001.1, from coordinate 286,190 downwards.
CCAACAGGGTTAAGAGTAATATTAAATAACGATGTGGGTCCTAACGTTCCTTCTGATGAGGCTTGTGGTGGTTACACTTCAGGTGAGACAGAAGACTTTATGGTGATCTTCCGTAATAAAATACCAGAGTCTGTAGGTCAAATACAAGGGTTGTCTGGTTTCGGTTTATATCCTAACCCAACGCAAGGAATATTCAATGTTCAGTTCAACAGCTCATCAATAATTGATGATGTGAATTTAGTGATCACGAATATTACAGGTCAAACAGTATTTGAGGAAGCATACAAAGTGCAGACAGGTGAGTTTAACGAGTCGATCAACTTGTCTTCTCAACCGGCTGGTGTATACTTTGTAGAGTTATATGCAGATGGTAACAAGCTTATCCGTAAGCTAGTAATACAATAAGAATATTAAGTCTAAATATTTTGCAATCAATACGGGCAGCCATTGGCTGCCCGTATTGCGTTATAGAAGTTTTAAATTCCTTAATTTTGTGCTGTACAACATATAAGGAAAAATCATTAAAAAGTCAAGATGTTTTTTGTGATGAATCAGACCAATGAGGGGAAAAGGCTTGAAAATCAACCGTCTTAGAATTGCACATTCTTTATCCACAAACAGTGGGTTTTTAATTTCTTCACGAATGGCAGTTTTAAATACTTTCGTTGTCTACTTCTTTACAGAAAAGTAACATTTCTTAACGCAAAATATTTTAATACCCATGGCAGTAGCAAAAACCAGAAAAGGTAAGGGGCTCAGTTTCTCCAGGCATTACACAAAGGACGGTGTAAGCCCGTATGATATGTTCGAGTATGACTACCGAACGTCGGTAATTCGTAACCCGAATGGTGAGAAGGTTTTTGAAATGACAGATGTTGAAGTTCCGCAACATTGGTCACAAATAGCTACAGACATACTTGCTCAAAAGTATTTCCGTAAGGCAGGCGTTCCGCAAGAAGATGGTAGCCTTGGCAGAGAAGGCTCTATCAAACAAGTTGCACACCGTCTTGCAGATTGCTGGAGAACATGGGGGCAGCAATATGGCTACTTTGCAAGCAAGCAAGATGGTCAGGTGTTTTATGATGAGCTAGTATATAGCATCTTAAACCAAAGCTGTGCACCAAACTCGCCACAATGGTTCAATACAGGATTACACAACTCTTATGATATTACAGGTAAACCACAAGGGCACTATTATATAGACCCTGTTACAGGTGAGTTGGAGCGTTCTAAAAATGCATATGAGCGTCCGCAACCACACGCTTGTTTTATACTAAGTGTTGATGATGATTTGGTAAATGAAGGTGGTATCATGGATCTATGGGTACGCGAGGCACGTATCTTTAAATACGGTTCTGGTGTAGGTACCAATTTCTCAAACATCCGTGCAGAAGGTGAGCAATTAAGTGGTGGTGGTACATCTAGCGGCTTAATGAGTTTCTTGAAAATCGGTGACCGTTCTGCAGGTGCTATAAAGAGTGGTGGTACAACACGCCGTGCTGCTAAAATGGTGTGTCTTGATCTTGATCACCCTGAGGTTGTAGAGTTCATCGATTGGAAAGTTGAAGAAGAGAAAAAAGTAGCTGCACTTATTGCTGCGGGTTATGCTTCTGACTATGAAGGTGAAGCTTATCGTACTGTTTCTGGTCAAAACTCAAACAACTCTGTACGTATACCAAACGAGTTCTTCCGTCGTTTAACAAACAACGAAGATTGGGATATGACAGCGCGTAGCACCGGAGAGGTAATGAAGAGCATGCCTGCAAAAGAAATGTGGGAGAAGATAGCTTACTCTGCATGGCGTTGTGCAGATCCGGGTACACAGTATGATACTACAATTAACGAGTGGCATACATGTCCTGAGGGTGGACGTATTAATGCGTCTAACCCATGTTCAGAATACATGTTCTTAGATAATACAGCTTGTAACCTAGCATCGCACAACTTACGTCGTTACTTTAACGAAGATACATGTGAATTTGATGTAGCAGGTTTTGAATATGGTGTTCGTTTATGGACAGTGGTACTGGAGATATCTGTATTGATGGCTCAGTTCCCTTCTCCGGAAGTGGCACAGTTAAGCTACGACTATCGTACACTTGGCTTGGGTTACGCAAACCTTGGTTCTATGCTAATGGTAAGTGGTATCCCTTATGATAGTGAAGAAGCTCGTGCTATTGGTGGAGCTATCACAGCTATCATGAATGGTGTTGCATACCGTACTTCTGCAGAGATGGCAGAATCGCTTGGCGCATTTGCTCGTTTCGAAGAGAATAAAGAGCACATGATGCGCGTAATGCGTAACCACCGTGCAGCAGCATACGATGCTACAGATGCTTACGAAGGTTTAGAAACTAAGCCAATGGGTATCAACGCTAAGTATTGCCCTGACTACTTATTGAAAGCTGCTACCAAAGCATGGGATGAAGCAGTACAAATGGGTGAAAAGCATGGTTACCGCAACGCACAGGCTACAGTTATTGCACCTACCGGAACAATTGGTTTGGTAATGGATTGCGATACTACAGGTATCGAGCCGGACTTTGCACTGGTTAAGTTTAAGAAACTATCTGGTGGTGGTTACTTCAAGATCATCAACCAGTCTATCCCTCAGGCATTAAAGCATTTGGGTTATAAAAAGAATGAGATCGACGCGATCGTTAATTACGCAAAAGGTCATGCGACATTTGCAGGAGCACCACACATCAACCATCAGTCGTTAAGCGAAAAAGGCTTGATGTCTGAAGAGTTGAAGAAACTGGATGCAGCTGTAGAAAGTGCATTTGAAATAGGTTTCGTATTCAACGCTTATACTTTGGGCGAAGAGTGTATGAAACGTTTAGGCTTTACTCCTGAGCAATATTTTGCACCTGACTTTAACCTGCTTGAAGCGTTTGGTTTTACAGACGAGCAGATAGAAGAAGCGAACGATTATGTATGTGGTACTATGATGGTAGAAGGTGCGCCTTACTTGAAAGAAGAGCACTTGCCTGTATTTGATTGTGCAAACAAATGTGGTAAAAAAGGTGAGCGTTACATTCACGCACACGGTCACATCCGCATGATGGGCGCAACACAGCCATTCATCAGTGGTGCAATATCTAAAACGATCAACTTACCGCATGAGGCGACTGTTGATGAGATAAAAGATTGCTACTACTTAAGCTGGCAGTTGGGTATCAAAGCTTGTGCTTTATATCGTGATGGTTCTAAACTAAGCCAGCCGTTAAGCAATAAGAGCGATAAGAAGAAGAAAGAAAAAGATGGTGATGCTAAAGATGCAGAAGCAGTAACAGTAGAAGCAGACAGCCAGATCATAGATTTGAGTAAGCTTACAGTAGACGAGTTGTTGGAAGAGATGAGTAAGCGTATGCAGGCCAGCCCTGACACTCAATTGAAACGTAAACTGAGCCGAATAGTTGAGCGCAAGCAGCTACCTGCAAAACGCCGTGGTTATACTATTAAAGCAAAAGTAGGCGGGCAGCCAATGTTCGTACGTACGGGTGAATATAACGATGGTACGCTGGGTGAGATATTCCTGGATATGGCCAAAGAAGGTGCTACTATGCGTAGCTTAATGAATAGCTTTGCCATAGCAGTATCGGTAGGTTTACAATATGGTGTTCCGTTAGAGGAATATGTAGATAAGTTCACTTTTACTCGCTTTGAGCCGGCAGGTATAGTAGAGCATCCGAACATTAAATCGGCTACTTCTGTACTAGACTTTATTTTCCGCTTATTGGCGTATGAATACTTAGATCGTACAGACCTTGTACACGTACAAGACCCTGCAAGAGTAGCATCGGGCGATGAAGCCGAAGAGCGTCAGGAGTTATCACAAGTAAGGATAACGCCACCAAGCTCAACTGCTCCTAAAGCCAGTGCTCCTGCACCGAAACCGGTATCTGTTGGCGCAGAGCAAAAATCAACAGATGTGAAGAAGATGATGGGAACCAGTGCAGATGCTCCTGTGTGTCGCAGCTGTGGAAACATCACGCTACGTAATGGTACTTGTTATATGTGCCCTAACTGTGGTACTACCACAGGTTGTAGCTAACAAACACGTATAGTTTTTGGTGATTGATACATACAAATAGCCGCCCCGATTTTTATCGGGGCGGTTTTGCATTAAGGTGACAATCGCTATACGAAATTTGATTATTTTCATTTAAATATTTTGAATGTCTTGCCCTTTTGTAAAATATAACCTGTTGCTTTTTATGCTAATGCTAATAGGTGTTTCATGTAAGAAAGCTAAAGAAGTAGTTGTCCCCAAAGATCCTGCAGCTAATGTGAAAGATTACCGTGAAAAATTTGTTGGAGTATATAAAGGGAGCCTGCTGAAACGTAAGTTTTACAATTTTGCTGCAACATTAGATACTACAATTAACGATCTGTTATTTACAGTAGCATATAGTATAGGTGATTCTGCAAAGTATGAAAATCGTGAAGCTGTAATTGAAGTACTGCCTGCTATACAAATAATTATTACAGATAGAAAAGGTGATACAATAGAGGATCCAGGATACAAACATAACTGGGGAATAGATGAAGCAGGGAATTTGACTTTTTTTTACGAAAAATATGATGGTGTTTCAAGTTATAGAAACGAAGGAGGTTTCAAGAATAATGATTCGCTAGTATTTGATCATAAATCTGGATGGTCGCATGTGGGCTATCTGTTTTATATCAGAGCTAAGAAATAAGCTACAATAACAAAACTGCCCCTTAAATATTTAGGGGCGGTTTTGTGTTTAGGTAAGCAATATGTTCATACACATTTCTCGTTTTTCACCTTTTAGATACGTATTTTTGATATACTAAAATTATAGACAATGGGATTTGTAGCATTAGGAGTATTAGTATTATTAGTATCGTTTTTTATTGGGAAGGCCGGGCCGGAGGCACGTAAACTATTGCCGTTTACAAAAGCAGCAAAAGCACTGGGTGTTATCTTATTATTGATTGGTGCATTAACAGCAAGTGTTGTGCAAATAGATGCAGGGCATGTAGGGGTACAGAAGTTGTTCGGTAAAGTGCAGAAGACAGCTTTAACCAGTGGTTTGCATTTGGTTAATCCTTTAGTAGAAGTAATAGAGGTGGATATACGTACCATGAATTATACCATGAGCGGTATTCATACCGAAGGCCGCCAGAGGGGTGATGATGCTATCAGAACATTGTCTGCCGATGGTTTGGAGGTGATAATAGATTTAACGGTATTGTATCGCGTTATTGCCGGTGATGCACCGCAGCTAATTGATAAAATAGGACTGGACTATGAAGACAAGATCGTTCGTCCGATAGCACGCACTAAAATTCGTGACAACGCTGTAAACTATAATGCTGTTGCCTTGTACTCTAGTAAAAGGGATGAGTTTCAAGACTTGATCTATAACAGCATTGAGGAAGAATTTAAAAAGCGCGGATTGTTAGTAGAGAATCTATTGATCCGAAACATCACCCTGCCATCTTCTGTAAAACAGGCAATTGAGCAAAAGATAAATGCAGAACAAGAAGCACAAAAAATGCAATTCGTTCTACAGAAAGAAAAGCAAGAGGCAGAACGTAAACGTGTAGAAGCTCAAGGTATCGCAGATTATCAGCGTATCATCAGCACCAACCTTACAGACAAGCAGTTAAAGTACGAACAAATAAAAGCCTTGCGCGATTTAGCAACTTCTGATAATGCAAAAATGGTGTTATTGGGCAGTGGCAAAAACGGCAATATCATTTTAGACGCTAAATAGACCATATGAGCAAATACGCACTTGTCTTTCTTTTGTTTGTGTTAGCTGGTTGCAATAGCGAAGAGCAGCCTGCTAATGAAACTTCTGAGCCGGAAGAGCTAATTGCTGAAGAGGGGTTTCAGGCAAGTGATGATGTTATTCAGGGAATGTATAAAAGGTACATAGGCACCATTGCAGGTATGCCTGTGGTAGTGAACCTGACAGATGTAGACGCTAAATACAACGGTGATTACTATTACGAAAAAATTGGTATCCCGATCAGCATATATAGTTATCATCGTGATGAAGATGCTGCGAACGAATTCGTTTTCAGTGAATATCCGCCCGAACATAAAGACCCATTGGATAAATGGTATGTAACAATTCAAGGCGACAGCATTGTGGGTATATGGGTTAATGGTGATAGCTCTAAATCATTTCCAATACAATTAAAGGAGGAGTATGCTGAAGGTATCATGCGCTTTGGTATAGTAAGCGTAGAAGAGTCGTTGCCTTATAAAGAGGGGGTAACAGACCCTGCGGCAGAGGTGAGCTATACAGTAATATTGCCATTAGATCGTAGTGAGGGTGCATCATTTGTAAGGTCTGTAGTTGCACAAACAATAGGTTGTGATACGAGTACGGAAAATATGCAGGATTGCATACAGCAAAAAATAGAGGTGTATAAGAACATGTATCGCCAAACCATGACAGACTTGGATGCGGACATGGATAATTCACCAATGAACAATTGGGAGGAGAGTATAAACCTGTCAGTAGTGTATAATGCGAATGATATTGTTGTACTTGATAGGGGACATTATGAATATTCCGGCGGTGCGCATGGCAACTATTCTAATGATTACACCAATATAGATGCACGTAATCAAAAGGTAATGAAACTCGCTGATATGATGCATGTAGACTCTGCAAGGATTGTACAAATAATAACACCCCAGTTAAGAAAGCGATTTAATATCAAGAAAGGGCAGTCGTTACGTGCGTACTTGTTTAGTGATGAGCTTTATGTACCGGGTAACTACTATATCAATCATAAAGGAATAACTTTTTCATACGGATTGTACGAAATAGCTTCGTATGCAGATGGTATCATCGAGGTTTTTGTTCCTTACAATGAGATTATGGATTTATTACATCCTGATTTTATCAAACGTATGGGCTTAGAAGTAGTAGCGAAAAATTAAACTATGATTGCTGATAATGAAGAACAATTAGCCTATCCGATAGGCAGATATGAAGTGCCTGAAAAACATATGCCGGAGATGCAACAAGACTGGATAGATGCTATTGAGGCACTGCCTACCTGGCTCGACCATATTATTGAAAACCTTGACGCACAACAACTAGAGGTGCCTTATCGTACAGGCGGGTGGAACACCCGTCAGGTGATACACCATATAGCCGATAGTCATATGAACGGGTACATCAGAATGAAGCTGGCACTTACTGAAGATAAACCGGTAATAAAACCATACGACGAAAAAAGGTGGACCATGCTAAAAGATGTTGAAGTAGAGCCTGTGAATGTTTCTATTACATTAATACATGCATTACACAAACGCTGGGGTACTTTATTACGCAATTTAGAACCTGCCGATTGGGAACGTACGTATTATCATCCCGAAGATGACAGGACCAGCCATATATGGATGAGCGCCGACACTTATGCATGGCATGGGCGTCATCATTTTGAACAGATAAGAAGTTTGCGCGAGAGAATGGGGTGGAATTGATAATTAGGTAGTATTTTTAAATCAACAAAAAAGAGAACTATGGCAACGGGAATGCTTCACTTACATAATTTTTTGCGCTGGTTGGTATTGCTATTTGCAATATGGACCATCATCAACAGTATGTCCGGCATGGGAGGCGGCAAGTCATTTACAGCAAAAGATAAACGCCCTGCCTTGTTCTTAATGATAAGTGCTGACATTCAATTGTTATTAGGGTTGTTCTTATACTTTAATAAAGGTTGGTTCAATGTGCTAACCAGTGGTGGATTTATGGGCAAAACAGCTCAACGCTTTTGGGCTATGGAGCATATGGTGGGTATGATCATCGGTATCGTATTCATACACCTGGGCTACAGTGTAGTGAAAAAGAATATTGACGATGCTAAGAAATTCAAAAAGCTATTCTGGTTTACTTTGGTAGGACTGTTAGTTATTCTGGCAACTATACCTTGGCCTTTTAGAGAAATAGTAGGGCGTCCTTTATTCCCGGGAATGTAGGCCTGACATATGCTGCGGAAGATACTTCAGCCGATATATTTTGTATGGGTGATCACCACTTTTCTTGCCTGCCTACTGGCGGCTTTTCCGCTATTCTTTATTGTAGGTTTACAAGACAATAAGAAAAACCGAAAATTCATTTGGTATGTGGTGCACTATTGGGCAATAGGCTGGCTATTTTGTATAGGTATGCCTCTGCGTAGAATTGGTGTGCGTCCCGAAGACAAGAAGTATGTATACGTAGCCAACCATATATCCTACTTGGATACAGTACTCATTTATGCTGCGGTACCATATTACTTTCGCACATTGGCGAAGAAGGAGATGGTGAAGATCCCCGTTTTTGGATTTGTATACAAACAGTTGGCGATACTTGTAGACAGATCGAGCACACACAGCAGGGCAAAAAGTATGCGCCTGATGTGGCGGCAGCTAAAGCACGAATGTAATATTGCCGTTTTCCCTGAGGGTACTTTTAATGAAACGAGGCAGCCGCTTAAAGAGTTTTTTGACGGTGCTTTTCGTCTGGCCATCAATACTCAAACACCTGTATTGCCTATGGCTTTCCCGGATACTAATGATAGGTGGCACTACAGCACGGTATGGCAACTAAAGCCCGGTAAAAACAGGGTAGTGTATATGGAACCTGTTGAAACAGAGGGGATGACACAGGCAGATCTGCCTCGCTTAAAGGCCATGGTATACCAAAAAATGGAAGAGGCGCTGTTGCAGTACAAATAAATGGTAAGAACAGCTTACCTTTGCGCAAATTTCAACTGAAGATATGGCACTAAAAGCTGGTATTGTAGGGTTACCCAACGTAGGAAAATCAACATTATTCAATGCGGTGAGCAATAATGCACAGGCTCAGGCGTCTAACTATCGTTTCTGTACTATTGAGCCGAATGTCGGACAGGTAGAAGTACCTGATGAGCGTATTGATAAATTGGCAGAACTGGTGAACCCTGAACGTGTATTGCCTACAACTATAGAGTTTGTAGACATTGCCGGTTTAGTAAAAGGTGCCAGTAAGGGAGAAGGTTTGGGCAACAAGTTTTTGGCGAATATCCGTGAGGTAGATGCCATTGTACATGTGATACGTTGTTTTGAGGATGAGAATATCTTAAGAGAAGAGGGAGAGATAAACCCTGTTGGCGATAAAGAAATTATTGATACAGAGCTGCAGCTAAAAGACCTGGAAAGTGTAGAAAAGAAAATGCAGCGTTTTGAGAAGCTGGCTAAGAATGACCCTAAGGCAAAAATTGTTTTTGAAGCATTGAAGAAATGCCAGGAGCATTTAATGGAGGGTAAAAACATTCGTGAACTTGCGCTGGAAGGTGATGATGCAGATGCTGTGGCAGACCTTTTCTTGCTGACAGCAAAACCTGTATTGTATGTAGCCAATGTTGATGAAGGTGCTATACTTACAGGTAATAAGTATTCTGAAGCATTAGTGGCGTCTGCAAAGGCAGAAGGTGCAGAGGTGATTGTGATGAACAACACCATCGAGGCACAGATCTCAGAGATGGATGATGCGGAGGATAAAGCAATGTTCTTAGATGAGTATGGTTTGAAAGAGCCGGGCTTAAGCAGGTTAATACGTGCAGCCTACTCATTGCTAAACCTGATCACTTACTTTACAGCAGGTGTGCAAGAGGTGCGCGCATGGACTATTGAGCGTGGCTGGAAGGCTCCACAGGCTGCTGGTGTAATTCATACAGATTTTGAGAAAGGCTTTATTAAAGCAGAAACTATAGCATACAACGATTATGTGGAATACGGTAGCGAAACAGCTTGTAAAGAAAATGGTAAGCTACGTATAGAGGGTAAAGAGTATGTAGTGCAAGACGGCGATGTAATGCACTTCAGGTTTAATGTTTAAGACTCTATGTCCACTTGGATATGGCCATGCCTCAGCGCTTCCATAACCAGGCCTACACGACTGCGTACATGAAATTTATGGAATAGCTTATCCCGGTAACCATCTATGGTACGTTCAGATAAGCCCATTTCGTCTGCAATGGCTTTGTAGGTTCTGTCTGTACTGGCCAGGGTAAGAAAAAGCAGCTCCTTATCGGTGAGTTTATTCTTTTTGCCTTCTTCTGCTCTGGATCTGTTTAGTACTTCATCAGTCATAATATCAGAATGGTATATGCCTGTTTCGTATACTTCTTTAATAGCATCTACCAGTATAGATGGCATGCAATCTTTTAGCAAATAGCCATTAGCACCGCTGCGTATCATACGGATGATCTTGGCTTCATCGTCATACATAGAGAGGGCGATTATGCCCATGCCCGGATAGATTTTTCTTAGTTGTTTAGCTGTTTCGTACCCGCGCATTACCGGCATATTAATGTCCAGAATACATACTTGTGGTTGTTCCTGAACAGTCTTTAGTGTATTTAACAGCTCTTTGCCGTTTTCGGCAGCTATTACCACTTTAATATCTCTGTAATTATCCAGAATCTTTATCAACCCCTCTCTAAACAGGGTATGGTCATCGGCAATGGCTATGTTTATGGTATTATTGCTCATGTTCTACAGGTATAAAAAGTTTTACTATGGTGCCCTGATTTTTAGTAGATGTTATTTCATGTGTGCCGCCTAATAGCTTAGTTCGTTCTTTAATGTTGATCAAACCTATACCTTTCGTTTCCTCAAGATCAACGGGTTCAAACCCTCTTCCATTGTCTGCTACGGTGATAGACAGCCCGTCTGTAAGATAGGTTAGTTTTATGTTTATAGTTGATGGCTCCCCATGTTTTATAGCATTATTGACAGTTTCCTGAATAATACGGTAGGTGATCAACTCCCTATCGTCAGCCATATTGATCGGTTCTCCTTCTACATCAAGTTCGCAGGTGATTCTTTTGGCAGATCTTATTTTCTCTACGTCTTTTTCCAGACTTTGCTGTATGCCTCTTTTTAGTACAAAAGTGCCGTTCATCAAGTGGCTGAGTGTGCGCAATTCCAAAATCGCATCCCCCATCATTTGCGATGCTGCGTCTATCATTTCTTTATGTTTGGTTTCTACCCGCATGCTGGCTTCCAGCAGGTTCATACGGGCAATACCCAAGGTGGGGGCTATGTTGTCGTGCAGATCTTCTGAAAGTGTTTTAAGCGTTTGTTCTTGCACCTCCAGCCTGCTGTGCATCAACTCTTGTTGCCTGCGGTGTTCCATCTCTTGTTTTTCCAGCAGAAACTGGTGATGCTTGCGTTTGTTTACAGCAACGTATATAATAATAGCAACTGCAAATAATACAAGGACGAATGTTCCTATTGCGAAAATCAGTATTACGTTTACATCATTCACTTCTAGTGCCTTTGTTTTTTAAAAGTAAAAAACCGATTCCTAAATACGTTATTGTGTTGATTGCTATCAAAATATAATTTAATAGCATGTTATATTTCTTTAGAAAGTCTGCTGTAAGAGGTTGGATAGACCAGTAGAGCAAAGTAAAGCTTGAAAAGACTAGTAATAAACAAGCTATGTAAAACTCATTGGGTATTATATCTTTTTTATTTATTTCTTGTTTTAGGTAATCGTAGAAGTAGTATAAGGAAAGTCCTATTATAACTATTGACTCAAATACTAGAAAGTTTGTATTAAGAAAGTCTTTAGGTGGCTGCAAAAACAAAGAATTCAGTATAGAAGCAATAACACCTATAATACCTATTATTATTCCTGCGTTGTTTTTTTTGAAAGTTTTTATAATGTTGTTGTAGAAGAGAGAGAGCAGAAATATTTGTATTGGGCCATAGATATGGTATACAATGAGATTATACTCGTATTTAACAGCGGTATAAAAAGCAATGTTTTCAGATAAAGCAGTTACTATAATGTATATAATGATAACCCTAATCGGTAGTTTAGCAGATGGGAATTTTATTATCCCAATAATAGCTAAACCGATTAGGGTTATATTAAACGCTTGCAGTATGCTAGACCACATTAGCTAATAGTATCATTTGCGGCGGTCCCTCCTGTTGGGCAGTTATGAGGGCATGGAGCACTATAATCTAATACCTTATTTGATGAGGTCAATACGTAATCTTCATTAGCATCGTAACCTGCAACAATTAAAGTAAAGATCTCCTTGTCTTGCCCGTTAACAGAAATTGTACGTGCACCAAGCATAAATTTCACGTTTTTGATAGTGTTATCAGCTAAATAATCTCTTATTAGCTGTGCGTCCATGATCATAGATTTTACAGGGGCCTTTCCCGTTTCGTAATAGTCAGTGATGAAGTTGTTGATATACCCATTCGCTGTGCTTACAGATACCTCTTCTCCAATCGTTGTTGGCATAGTAGTTAGTTTTTTTTAAAGTGAAAAAATGATACTGGTCTTCAAGGTGGAGAGAGAAAACTAAAGGTAATACCTATCAGCGGCTTAAAAAACGGGTGTTTTTCACCTTGTTTTTTTGTGTAGGATTTATTAAAGCCTGCTTGTGGGTTAACGGGCTGTTCAGTCAATAATTACTAACTTCACCATCCAAATTATAAAGCAACAAGAAAATTAATAGCATGAAGTATTTACCAATACCGTCGAAACTGCACGAGGAAAATCGTAAGCGTTTTATAAAAAAAATGAAGCCTAATTCTGTGGCTATATTTCCGGCAAACCCTACACTTAGCACAAACGGAGATGCAGTGTATACATACCAACCCAACTCTGATGTGATTTGGTTATCGGGTATAGTACAAGAGCAAACAATGGTAATACTATATCCGGACAATCCCGACCAATCTGCTAAAGAGGTATTGGTGTTGTTGCGCCCGAATGAAGATCTTGAAAAATGGGAAGGTCATAAACTTCGTAAGGAAGAAGCTACTGCCATATCCGGTATTAAGAATGTACAATGGGCTGATAGTATAGATGCGGTATTACAGGTAATGATGCATAATGCAGATACTGTTTATTTAAATAGTAACGAGAACGACAGGTTAAGCACTTCTTTACTTCGTACGGATCTTGATTTTGTGCACAGCTTTATGCAGCGTTATCCATTGCATAATTATGAGCGTGCGGCACGCATCATGAAAGAGCTGCGTGGTATTAAAACTAAATACGAGGTAGAGGTCATTCAAAAAGCAGTAGATATTACACACAAAGCTTTCAGAAGGGTAATGGACTTTATAGAGCCGGGTGTAATGGAGTATGAAATTGAAGCAGAGATCACGCACGAATTTCTTAGAAACAGAGCTACCAAACATGCGTATGATTGTATCATCGCATCGGGCGATAGCGCAAGAGTGTTACACTATATAGAGAACAACAGAGAGTGTAAAGATGGCGACCTTATACTTATGGACTTTGGTGCTGAGTATGGTAACTATGCATCTGACCTGACAAGAACCATTCCTGTAAACGGTAAGTTTACCAAACGTCAGAAAGAAGTATATAATGCCGTTCTAGATTTGCACAACTATGCTAAGAGCATTTTAAAGCCAGGTATATCTGTTGAAGATTATACTAAAAAGGTAAATGCTGCTACAGAAAAAGCATGTGTTAAGTTAGGTTTGATCACTAAAGCAGATATTAAAAATCAAGATCCTGATAACCCTGCTTATCGTAAGTACCTGTATCATGGTATTTCTCACCACATGGGTATAGATGTACACGATCTGGGTACACGTACTTTGCCTGTTAAAGCGGGTATGGTATTTACAGTAGAGCCAGGTTTGTACATAGAAGAAGAGCAAATGGGTATCCGTATAGAAAATGATATCTGGTTAACCAGAACAGGCCATGTAGACTTGTTCAAGGGTATACCAATAACGGTAGAGGAGATTGAAGCTTGTATGAAGAAGAAAAAGACTGGAAAATAAGTATTGATTAAACGGGTGGCATCTGCCACCCGTTTTTTTTCCGTTATATTTGGTAAATAAACGATACATAATGAAATATCTACTTCCCCTGTTAATAGTATTCACGTTCATTCAGAAACCGGCTACTGCACAAAGTGTATACTTTCGCGGTGGTTTGGGTTATGCATTTTCTCAGGGTGGGCTGATATATTCGCCAATATATAGTTCCGGTTTCAGAAGGTTGTACATGGGTACAGGCTCATATAATTCAAATACAGCAGACCCTAATAATTCCAGCGAAAACTTCAACCTTAAAAAGGGATCGATGACACAAGGTGTTCGCGGAACTCTGGCCATCGGCTTAATGTTGACGGATCACATTGGTGTGGAGATAGCTACAGATTTAGGACTGACCACACAAAAACAAGAAACCAGTTTGAATGATAATGATGGTCAGGTAACCACATCTTTAAATGTCGTGCAACAGGCTGATTTGCCAATAACGGTATCGCCCTCATTAGTATTGCAAACAGGTGGTAAAATAAATGTTTATGCACGTGGTGGATTAGCTATACCCGTAAAAGCTACAATTGTAGAGAACTTTGATTACATAGAAGATACCTACAACCCCGCTACACAGCAAACAGTAAGAACAGGCACCTTAAGCATAGAAGAGGAGTACAGAATGCGTTTAACACCTGGTTTTACAGGCGCTATGGGTGTACAGTTTAAACCTGTTAAAAAGCTAACTGTGTTTGCAGAAGTAAACATCCTATCAATGACATTGTACTACAAAGAGTCGGAGCTTGTTTCTGTAGTGCAAGATGGTGTAAATGTTATGTCTGCCATTAGTCCGTCACAAAGAACTACTAAGTACGAATTTGATGGCTACGTAAACGGTACAGAGAATGTATCGCCAACCACACAAATCCCTTTTAGTAATGTTGGTATTACTGCGGGTGTAGTATTAAAGTTGAAATAGGTTACCTCAACCTATCGTAAGACTTTAGTAGCTTTTTGTCTTTACGCATGCCGCTCATAGCCATAAATAAGAATACCACAGATAATGCCGGTATAAAAGAACCAATGCCATAAGCATGACTTTGTACAGGAGGCTTATGTCCCTCAGCATACATACTGATGTACATTAAGTGGAAAGCAATAAAACCAAGATTTAATACGATAGTTAGCCAGGCAAAGTTTACCTGCTTTTTTAGATTCTTGTAAAAGAAAATAGAAACCACAGGCAGAGCTATCAGCGCAAATGCCAGTATAGAAAGTAAGTAGTTATATTCTAAAAGCTTGACGCCCTTATCAACGGCTTCGCTACCTTGTAAGTAGGTAATGCTCACCATATTTAAAAAGAACAGGGCTACACTCAATGCAGCAGCCACTAATAGCCATAAGGTTTGTTTTCTCTGTATCATGATCTCTTTTGTTATTAGTTGATGATATTACCTCCGAAGTATGGTTGTAGTACTTCCGGTACTTTTATTCCTTCAGGTGTTTGAAAGTTTTCTATAATGCAGGCCATTATACGCGGCAAAGCCAGTGAGCTACCGTTTAATGAGTGTGCTAACTGAGCTTTGTTATTCTCATCACGGTACCTGATCTTCATTCTGTTGGTTTGGAAATTCTCGAAGTTAGAAACTGAACTTACTTCTAACCAACGCTCCTGAGCAGCACTGTACACTTCAAAATCGAAAGTTAATGCCGAAGCAAAACTGGTATCGCCACCACATAAACGTAATATGCGGTATTGTAACCCTAAGGACTGTACCAGCTTTTCTACATGTGCTACCATCTCGTCCAGCACTTCATAGCTTTTTGCAGGATCTACTATTTGTACGATCTCTACTTTATCGAACTGATGAACACGGTTCAGTCCTCTTACGTCTTTTCCGTAAGATCCCGCCTCTCTACGGAAACAAGGTGTAAACCCGGTCATCTTTACAGGAATATCTTCGCCTTTGATGATCGTGTCTCTATGGATATTAGTTAATGGTACTTCTGCGGTTGGTATCAGATAAAACCCGTCTTGAGTATGGTACATCTGTCCTTCTTTGTCAGGCAGCTGACCTGTACCGTAGGCACTATCCTCGTTCACTAAATAAGGAGGGTAGAACTCCTGATAACCTGCATCGATATTATAATTCAAAAAGTAGTTGATGAGTGCACGTTGCAACCTTGCTCCTTTATTAATGTATACTGGGAAACCGCTACCGGTAATCTTGTTTCCCATTTCAAAGTCTATGAGGTTGTATTGCTCCGTCAGTTCCCAGTGTGGTTTTTTCTGTTCAGACAAATCAGGAGTTGTCCCATTTTCTCTGACAACTTCATTATCGTTCTCAGAATTACCGGCAGGTACACTATCGTGCGGTATGTTGGGTAGCTTTACTAAGTTATCATGCAGCTGCTGTTCCAGCTCGTGTAATTGAGCAGTCAACTCTTTTGTCTTTTCTTTATTCTGGCTAACTTCTGCTTTGATTTTTTCGGCACCTTCTTTATCGCCTGTAGCCATTAGCTTACCGATGTTCTTAGATGCAGCATTTGTTTGTGCCAGAATACTGTCGTTCTCTGCTTGTATATGTCTGCGTTGCTCATCTATTTCGATGATCTTATCTACCAACTCGGTTTCAGAAAAGTTCTTTTTCTCTAAACCTGCCAGTACGCGCTCTTTCTCCTGTCTAAATAATTGTATCGGTAGCATGATGTTTATTTATTGAGAGCAAAGATAACTAAAACCCTTGCTGTAACGAACCGTTTTGAATTTATGAGGAACAAGCTGTATTGACACCCCGGATTGTTAAGTTTTGTTGCTGATAACCGTTTATTTTTTAAAAGATTGCTCCAATTAAAAACTCCCCGCAATTTGCAGGGAGCCTTCAGGAATATGTTATATCTATTACTATTCATAGTAAGATGTGACGATTTGCCTATCATTACAAAAATACATAATAATAAATTAAACCGCTATTAATGTATTTGCAAAGATTAGGTAATGAGTAGCTTCATTTTACATTTTATATGCAGAAAACAGGCCTCGTTTCGCACAGAATTGGTCGTTTAGACAAGCTGGCGGCATATAAATTGCCGTTTTGCCAAGTTGACAGTATATAATTGATAATCAGACCATAACAGACTCATAGATCATAGACACAATAAATAATATTTTATTTCGTTTTAAATACATTGGAATCTTATGTGTCTTTGTCTTAGGTATAATAAATGAATTATGATTTTTAGCTCTGAACTGGTAAAAGGAACACTGAAAACGATTGTGCTGAAACTACTATCTGAAAACGATAGGATGTATGGTTACGAGATTACTCAAAAGGTGAAAGAACTCACCAAAGACAGAATACAGATCACCGAAGGGGCTCTGTATCCTACACTCCATTCGCTGGAAAAAGATGGTTATGTAACTACAGAAAAAGAGTACATCGGTAAGCGGGTGCGCAAGTATTACAGCATCAGCCCGAGCGGTAACTCCAGAATAAAAGAGAAGTTGAAGGAGTTCTCAGAATTTACGGAGACCATGAGTTTTTTATTAGACCTAAAAACAGCTAAGTAATGTATAGTCTGACCAATGAACAAATAGCATTTATAGAAGATGACATTAGACGTAATGGCATTGAAACAGAAGAAGTACGCGAGAATCTACTGGATCATATATGCTGTATTGTAGAACAGACCATGAAAGAGGGCGACCATTTTGAAGGTGTATACCAACAAACGATCCAACAGTTTTATGAAACAGAGCTGAAGGAAATAGAAAAGGAAACCCAATATCTGTTAACGTTTAAAAACTATTATGTAATGAAAAAATTAATGATCATCAGTGGTACTTCATCTGCTTTTTTATTGCTAGTGGGCTCCTTTTTTAAAGCCATGCACTTGCCCGGGGCAGGAGTGCTATTGGTACTGGGTGTAGTATTTTTTAGTATGGTGTTTCTACCCATGTTGTATGTGGTAAAATCTAAGGAGTTAAAAACGGCCGGCGACAAAGGTGTGTTGGGGCTGAGTATTGCTATGGGGTCTTTATTATGTTTGGCTGCCATGTTTAAGGTAATGCACTGGCCGGGTGCCAATGTTATGTGGATCAGCGGTATTGGGATATCGCTAATAGCTCTGCTGCCGCTGTACTTTTTCAATGGTATTAAGAACCCCGACAGACGTTTGAATACGATTGTTACTTCTGTGATATTGGTAGGCGTATTAGGTGTGCTGTTTATGCTTACCCGGGTACACAGACCTGTTAATAACACGGTATACCAACCAACAGGACAGGTTGAAAAGAGATAGAATAAGTAGAACGTAAAACAGCCACGCAAAGCGTGGCTGTTTTACGTTCTAAAAATCACTTCGGGAAAAAATGTAGAGGTATATCACTTTGCCCAGCCGCATCAGCCAGGGTTGTAAGATTAAGATCACTGCTGTGGAGGCTATTAAAGCATAATAAATACTATTGTCGTAGTAAGACAGGCCAAAGATCAGCGCGTAGGCTACAAAACATAAAATATAAGCTACTGAAGTTAAGGCATAGTTCATGCCCGGGGCATTATTACTTTTACTGGTATACTCTTGCCCGCATTCGGTACATTTTTCGTGTGTGCGCAGGCAAGTCTTTAGCGGGAATACGCTTTTATGTACAAATATGCTGCCCTTACCGCAGTGCGGACATTTCATCCTAAGAACGCCACTAATAAATGATGGTTTTGATTCAGACATATACAATGAGTATTTAAGCCAAAATTATAAGACCCTCGCTTGCAAAAACTGTGATAATTATCACATACTGTATTACTACTCGTAATTAGCAGTTGCAACAAGCTTGGCAACATCCAGCACAATGATCTTTCTGCCCATGGTCTCTATTATTTTTTCGTTTTTAAACTCTGTTAAAAAACGTGTTGCATTTTCTCGTGTAGTGCCGCTCATCTTTGCAATGTCGTCTCTAGACAGGTTGATAACAGTTGAGCTGCCGGGCTGATCTTCTTTTTTGAACTTTTCTCTTAAAACGATCAAAGCAATAGCCACCCGTTCGCGAACAGGCCTTTGTGCAAAAATGGTGATGTTGTTAACCAGTACACCAAACTCATGACTCAGTGTTTTTAAAAGTCGTCGTGTTAATTCGGGCGACTGATCCAGTACACTCAGAAACTCATTGGCCGGTATAAACCTGATGGTGCACTCTTCCAGCGTTGATGCAGAATCAGGATAGTTTTCTGAAGCCAGCACTGCATGATAACCGATAAGCTCGCCAGAGCTGGCCACATAAATTATATGCTCTTTCTCAAAATTATCAACCTTGTATTTCTTAACCGTTCCTTTTGTGATGTAGTAGATACCTGTGGGCTTTGCACCTTCTCTGAATATAATTTCCCCTTTGGCATATTTCTCTTCTCTGGAGTGTGCCAGCAACAGATCGTAATCCTTATCGGGTAGATCTAACAGTATGGTGTCAGAATTGAAGTCCCATCTGTCTATTGGAAAAATGCCCTCTAAACTCATAATCACTAATTATTGTCTTGTAAAGGTGCGAAAAATCAATTTTATAATTGATAAATCACACATTTTCTATACTGTCATAAAGCTAGCTTTGTTCTTCCTCAAAAAAGAAAACAATTTGGCAAACAGATATTATACAGACGAACACGATTGGGTTGAATTTAGCGGAACTGTGGCGTATATAGGTGTATCAGGGTTTAAACTTACTGGTATTGAAAAGATAAAGTCGGTTGAGTTTATAGTGGACTCAGCTTATGTTGAAAATAACGAGCTGCTGGGTTATTTACATGCTGATGATTATAAGATCCCGTTCAATATGCCTTTTGATGGTAAGATACTGGAGCATAATGAAAAATATATAAATGCTGCCGAGAAGTTCATAGAGGTTGATGGAGACAGTATGTGGCTGATCAAAGTAGCACCACGTGCCCCATATTCAAGAGAGGGGTTAACGATGACGGAACAATATCTGCAAAAAATTTCTTCAGGGTTAAAGTATGAATGATCGTTTATTGATTCCGAACAGTTGGTATCTGCAAAGTGACCTTAATTTTAGTGAGTTGTTTCCTTACTATGTCAGATCTTCCTCTACGTTGCACTGGACGCCGCTGCACATCGCAAGATATGCGGCAGAGTTTTTAGATACAGGTGGTAATTGCAGGATACTTGATATAGGAAGCGGAGTTGGGAAATTTTGCCTGACAGGAGCATCGTACCAGTCGGATGCAGAGTGGTATGGCATCGAGCAACGCCCATATCTGGTAAAGCATGCTCGTAATGCACTAAACGTTTTAGGGTATGATAATGTTACCTTTTTAGAAGGCAATTTCACTACGTTGAATTTAAAGCAGTTCGACCATTTTTACTTCTTCAATTCGTTTTTTGAAAACATAGAGGGTACTGATAAAATAGATAATACCATTGAGTACTCTGAAGCATTGTATGAATACTATGTACAGTATTTACATAAAGTACTTGGTACAATGCCCGGTGGTACCAGGATAGCAACATTTCATTCGTTACAAGAGGAAATTCCCGGAAGTTATAAACTAGTGGAGTCATTAGAAGGTGGAGATTTAAAATTCTGGATAAAGAAATAATAATGACTACCTGTTTTTTTGGTATATCGCAAACTGAAAAAGTAACAGTAGATCAAATTCCGTTACTGTCGTACCAATTGTTCTATAAAGAACTTGTAACGCTGTTGGATGATCCCGTTTACCAGGTTGTTAGTTACTATGGATTTAAAGAGCAGGAGTACTTTCGTTTTGTTTGTGTAGTGCTGGAACGTGGAGTGAATAAACAATATTTAACTAGTTACAAAGTATTAATAGAGCCTGATATTCTGTTGGCCTCTATCGGGCAACACCATACTGAAGTGTTGTGCTTTGAACAGGCAATTGCAAATAATGCTAATGCAAACTACATGAATATTACGTTCACTCATACTGATATTGTTGTACCATCAAAGCATGTAGTTAACCCGATATTGTTACAACCTCCAGAGCTGCATCCTGCAAGTGCAATGTCGTTTATTGTATATACTGATGATTAGTATTCAGACACAAAAAAGCCACGCAATGCGTGGCTTTTAAAATAATGTTCAGTGTCTACTAGAACATCAACAAGCTTTGTTTGCTGTTGAAGTAGAAAGTAAACCTTGGCATCAACATCCATTGGCGGTATAAACCTGCAGAGTAAGTATCTGTACGTACTACAGGAGTAGCACCTGTTAAATCGATCTTGTATTCTCCGTAACGACCAAAGCGCATAAAGACGTTACCTGTAATATTTACAGTTAAGCCTTGTGTGCCATCAATCTCGTGCCACAAGTTTGTATTGCGGTCTTCGTATAAGTCGTTTGCTAAGTGGTAGTTGGCAACACCACCGGCAGTAATACCCCAGCGGTTGTTGTAATAGTGTCCTTCTAAACGAAGCATCACATCGCCCTGACGGTATAGCTTACGAGCAATAGTATAGTTTAATGCACTGTAAAGTGTGTCGTTGATTTTGTTGGCTGCAAAGAAATCGTTTTCGTTGTACCTGAAGATCGGTTGTTGATAACCAGCTGCTAAAGTGATGTATCGCTTCCAGGTAATACTACCACCTGCAATAACATCTGTACTACCACGACCAGGCTGATATGCCATTGGTAGAGGGCGTGCTTTACCGTCTGTTTGGTTAGCTGTACTCATGCCAATATTCAAACCAAGCGTTCCTTGTATCAACCAATCTTCAAGACCGGTAAACATATGTGTATATGTTGCAGTAACATCGTCCAAACCCCAAGAGTTTCCAAGTTCGCCGGAAGCTGAAAATATAGGAATATTGAAATCGAAGTAACCACCTGAATATTCACCAAAAAGTGGTACACGAATCTGTGTATGTGTAGTGTTTAATCTTAAATGGCGCTCACCTTTTGCAAAGGCATGCCCCACGCTGATCTGTGGTCTTTGTGTTTCAAACTCTTCGTCATTGATTAATAAACCCGAAGCAGTACGCATAGCACCTGTAGACATATAGCCGGGGTTGTTTTCTCCCTGCGCGTTTGCCGAAAAAGTTGCTATGCTAAAAAGCCCGAACAGGCATATAGCGGATAAGTATCTCATGCTAATCATTTAACAGATAAGTATCAAATATACTTTTATAAACCTAAAAATACATGCCTGACTGTACAATTGCAATAAAAAAGCCCCTTTTCTTGCGGAAAAGAGGCTTTGTATAAAGTTAATTGTAATCTATGCGTTTTCGCTTTGTACGGTTACTATTTCCAACCCTTTTTGGCCTTGCATGGCATCAAACCCACCCAGAATATTGCGTAAGCTATTATATCCGTGCTTTTTTAAGATGGAGGAGGCTATAACAGAACGGTAACCACCCTTACAGTGAACATATAGATTATGTTCATCATCTATTAGCGCTATGTGTAGTGGATCCATCAAGTCATTCAACGGGCTATTTCTGGCCCCTTTGATATGTCCGGCCTCGAACTCGCTTTCTTTTCTTACGTCGATAATCTCTAGTTTGTTATCGTGCGGAATATCCATAGCCAGCTCGTCGGGTTCAATGTCGATGATCATATCAATATCTTCACCGGCATTTGCCCAGGCGTTATAACCACCATCTAGATAGCCCTGTACATTTTCAAAACCAACCCTTGCCAGTCTTACGATAGCTTCTTCTTCCTTTCCTTCATCTGTCACCAGTATCAACGGTTGATCGAATGGAATTAATGTTCCAGCCCATTCTGCAAAACGGCCCTCGAGTCCTATAAAGATAGAACCCGGAATGAAGCCTAATGTAAACTCATTTCTCGCACGTGTATCTAGTAGCCAAACATTATCCGCAACCTTATCTTTAACCTCTTCAACAGATAGCGCTTTTAGAGATGTTTTCAGAACATCGTCCATGCTGCTGTATCCTTCTTTGTTGATCTTAGCGTTTACAGGAAAATGCGCAGGAGGTGTAGACAAGCCTTCTGTTACTACTTTTATGAACTCTTCTTTAGTCATGTCCTGTAACGCGTAGTTGCTTTCTTTTTGCTCACCAATGGTGCTGTATGTTTCGCTGCCCAGGTTCTTTCCGCAAGATGAGCCTGCACCATGTGCAGGGTACACGATCACATTGTCAGGTAAAACTTTGATTTTATCGTTCAGAGAATCGTACATCAAACCTGCAAGGTCCTCTTTACTCAAATTACCACTAAACAAATCAGGGCGCCCCACATCGCCTACGAACAATGTGTCTCCTGTAAATATGCTGTGTGGTTTGCCTGCTTCATCGTGCAGCAAATAACAAGTGCTTTCTAATGTATGCCCAGGTGTGTGTACCACCTTTAATTTCAAATTACCGATAGCAAACTCTTCACCATCTTCTGCTTTGTGGAATTTGAATTTTGCATCTGTTTGCGGACCATATACTATTGGTGCGCCTGTTTTTTCAGATAGTTCCAAATGTCCGCTTACAAAATCAGCATGAAAATGTGTTTCAAAAATGTATTTGATCTTTATGCCCAGCTTTTCTGCTTTACGGATGTATTCATCTACGTCGCGCAAAGGGTCTATCACTGCAGCTTCTCCATTATCCGCAATGAAATATGCAGCCTCACTCAAACATGTTGTGTACAGTTGTTCTACGATCATATATAGTTTTTACAGCGCTTAATCTCTACGCCCTGTGAATATTGAAATGTAATATAATAATGTGACAAGGGAGCCGACAGCCGCTACAACATATGTTCTGGCAGCCCACTTCAATGCGTCTTTTGCCTTGTCATGTTCCTGATTGGAGGTGAGCCCTGTTTGATCCAGCCACTTTAAAGCCCTGTTGCTGGCATCGTACTCTACAGGTAATGTCACCAGTGAAAATAATGTAGATGCTGCGAACATAATGATGCCGATAAGCAATACAAAATCATTACCTCTAAAGTATAACAGTAAAACACCTGCCATTAAAACCCATTGCCCTAAAGTGCTACTTACTTTTACAACAGGCACCATCGCACTGCGAAATTGTAACATACTATAAGCAGTGGCATGTTGAACAGCGTGCCCGCATTCGTGAGCTGCAACTGCAGCAGCAGCGATGCTTCTGCCTGAATATACATCGGGACTAAGGTTAACTGTTTTATCTGAAGGGTTGTAGTGGTCTGATAAAAAGCCCTGTGCCGATGTAACCTGTACATCGTAAATGCCATTATCACGCAGCATTTTTTCGGCAACTTCTTTACCGCTAAGCCCGGCACTTAATGGTACCTGGCTGTACTCTCTAAACCTGCTTCTGAGCTGGCTACTCACCAACGCTCCCACCAGCGCTATAACTATAAATATTATTATCATGCTAATATCAACATCAAATAGTTTACCAATGTAAAAGTGTCAGTTCTGCAAAGATAGGATTTGCCGTTTTTGTGCCGTTTATACAGTTATAAGCAAAAAAATACACCCCGTTTTGGCAGTGGGGTGTATTTAACGCTTGATTGTATACTAATTACAGCTTAGCTGTAATGCCAAATAAAAAGTTAAACCCGGCTTGCGGATAGTAATAATTGAACGTATTGGTACGCCCACCGTATATATAACTGAAGGTGTATCCGTTACTGGCGTATTCTCTGCCCAGTACATTGTTCAGCATCAGGTTAAGCCCTAGCTCACGGAATGGTTTTGTTTTGATGGAATAACGTATTCTAATATCCATTACCGTATAGTCGCTGATGCTTCTATCATTATTACTTGTGTTGTCTAAATACTGTTTGCCAACGTGTCTTCCTAAAAGGTCTATTTCAAACACTTGGTCTTTCTTCATGTACCTGAAAGGAGAAAGTGTGATACCGCCGGCACCAATAATATTCGGAGAGAAAGCGATATCTGTAGTGCCGTGGTTTATTGTTGTTTGATGTCCCAAAATATGATCGTAGTTATCTACATACTCTGTAAAGTTTTCGATCTTGTTTTGAGAGTATGTAGCATTGGCAAAGATCTTCAACCAGTAGCTAGGTACATAAGCTCCCTGTACCTCTAAACCCATACGGTAACTGTTTGGTACGTTGGTACGTGTATAAGCACCTACATCATTGATTTGCCCCGTAAGTACCAGCTGATTGTTGTAGCGCATATAGTAGTAGTTGGCAGATAGCTGAAGTTTGCGAACAGTTCTTTCAAAACCAACTTCTACATCGTACAGCTGTTGTGCCAATGGTTGATTGGTAGGAGATGCTTCAAAATCATGACGATTAGGCTCTTTGTTTGCTATAGCAATAGAAGCATATAGCTTTTCTCTTTTAGCAGCAGTGTTGCTTAGTAAGTAGGTAATACCTGCTTTCGGGTTGATGAAGTTGAAGGTAGCTATAGGCATTACATTCGGGTTGTCGCGAAAGCCGTAAATATTGTAGGCAACATTGCGGTATTGTACATCACCAAACAGCAAAAACTTCTCGCCTGCTTTTTGCTCCAGTTTAGCGTAGATATTCAGGTCGTTCTTTTGAGCATTGTTATTATACCAACGGTAGTTAACAGGTACTCCGCCATTTTGTGCCCATAAAACATCGCCGTAATGGTCACCTACATATTGGTTCCAGCCCCCACCAAAAGTGAATAGCGTTTTGTTCTTATCATATATCAAGGAGAAAACGGAACCGTAGTAATAATTATCTAACCATAGTTGACGAGTCAGGTCTGTTGATGTAATAGTATCATTACCCCTGATGTTGTTTTGCAAGCCATAGTCTGTATAGTCTTGCCCTTGCTTGTATTCTTCGTAAAACCCTTTGCCTCTTGTAGTAAACAGTGCTATGTGCCCTTTGATATACTTAGAGAATTGATGGTCTAAGAAAAGCTGATAGTAATCTTGTTGGTAGTTATCCGTTTGGTTATCGTAATAACCGCCACCCGTCATAGCACCTAATTCGTTGAATGTCCTATTGGTTGCTAAGCTGTCTTGCTGTACACCATTCCATGCCTGTCCTGTTTTCTCTTGCCCGGTCATGAACATGAAGCGCAGTTGTGTTTTATCGCTGGCTTTCCAACCTGCAATGAACTGCATCGATTTTAGGTCGGTATTAGAACGCTGGATGTAACCACGAGAGTTGATCTTAGATAAACGAAGGTCAAACTGAAAACCATTTTTTAGTAACCCTGTACCCAGTTTTAAAGTATTGCGCCATGTGTCAAAAGATCCGTAACCAGTCATATATTCAGCACCTGCTTTTTTCATCTGCTCCAGATTGCTGATGCTCATAGTAGCACCAAAAGCACCGGCACCATTGGTAGAAGTACCTACACCGCGTTGCAGTTGTATGGAGTTGGTTGAAGAAGCTAAGTCGCCAAAATTGACGAAGAATGTACCTTGAGATTCTGCATCGTTTACAGGGATACCGTTGAGTGTAACGTTGATGCGTGTACCATCTGTACCACGTACCCTGACACCAGTATAGCCAATGCCGGCACCTGCATCAGAAGTAACAACTGCTGACGGTGTGTATTGCAGTAGGTAAGGGATGTCTTGTCCGTTGTTGCCTTCAGCAATTTGCCCCTTGTTCAATTCTGTTTTTGCAAAAGGACTGTTAGAGCCGGCACGAATGGCACGCACTTCTGCGGGTTCTAAATACTGCGGTTTCAGGAGTGTGCGTTGTGCTGCTTCTGTTGAGTCTGACTGCGCATGAGCCAATACAGCGCCCGTCAGTGCGAAAATGCTGAGTAAATGCTTTTTCATTGATTAAATAATTAATAGTTCAAAAAAATGGGGCCCAATGCAACCAAATACACAAACGGGTGGTTTGAGGTAGTTAGTTACAATCGAGTACGCTGCTGAACTTATGTTCCCTAACCAGCATTATCTGGTCTAGGTTCAGCGGGTATGATCTCAGCCTGAAATTTTTAGGCACCCCGATTAACAATGATGCAAAGGTAGGTGAGGGGATAAGGAAAAGCAATATTATTATTCAAAATATTCCGTTTAATGAATGAAAATGTCCGTTCGTCGAATGAAAACGCCTATTCGATAAATGAAGTCTGTTATTTGTCGAATATAACATTCGGAAAGAAAGTAATGTTCATAAGTTGCATCATTCT
Organism: Bacteroidia bacterium; assembly: GCA_030429205.1. Taxonomy (GTDB): domain Bacteria; phylum Bacteroidota; class Bacteroidia; order Chitinophagales; family Chitinophagaceae; genus UBA5543. The sequence continues at coordinate 259,316 of JAUICZ010000001.1, read as the reverse complement.
TAACCTCTAAACAAAAATCGATTATGAAAAAGCAATTATTCATTGCGACTGCTTTCGCAATGTCCCTAGTCGGACTTTCAAAAAATGCTCACGCTCAGTCAAGTTGGAATACAGGAGGAGCCGATATTACTACGGTGAACACTAATGCTGTTGGTATCGGTACTACAATAGCACCAGCTGATAAATTATCTGTAAACGGAGATATTGGTTTTGAAGCTACTACTAATTGGTACAGGCATTTATTTGGAAGGAGCTCATATGGTGTAGCATTGTACAGCGATCAAGATTGGCAATCTGGTGGAGGTATTCTGTTAAACTCTGTAACAAATACAGGTAATAATCCGGGTGCGATAGATTTTATTGCTACGCCAGCTGTAGGAGCAACTACAGAATCCGCATTCTCGTTTTGGCTGACAGATAATGGTGGTCAATGGGTGAAAAATATGATGTCTTTGAATAAAGAAGGGCAGCTGTCTTTGCAGCATGTTGCTGCATTGCCTTCTACAAACATTAGCCCAACAGTAAAGATTGTTGATGATTTTTATACTAATACAACAAACACATCGCCGATAGCAAACGATTATAACGTATTTGAAGTTTGGGCGAATACAATTTATGATACTTATCCTGTAAGCTCAGGCAGTCCTAGTGTTTTAAACAAATTAGCGTTGGGTGTTGTAAATAATGTAGTTAACCCAAGAGTAGTAGTAAATAAAACACAAGCTCAATACACGTTGGATGTAGGAGGTACAATAAGAGCAGATAATGATATTCTTGCTGATCAGAATTTGGTAGTGCAAAATAGTGTTGGTATTGGTACCTCTGCTTATGGTGCGCCTATGGATGTTTTAAACATAAAAGGTAATATATCTTTTGATACACACCCTGGTGGTCCCGGAGCTTTCAATACCATACGCGGACGTTCATCAAACGAGGGTATTGTATTGTGGGCTAACAATGATTGGGCAGATGGTGCAGGTATCTTACTAAATGGTAGCGGAGGCTTACATGGTGGTAGTATGCAGTTTGTTGTTCCAGATTTAAATAATACCGATAAGGCGTTTACTTTTAATACTGCAGATAATGGTACTGGTAACTGGAATGGTGAGCTTATGCGTATCATGAAAGACGGACAAGTTGGTATAGGAAATGTAAGTACCGTACCTTATGTGAACGGAGCTCCTAAATATAAATTATATGTTGAAAAAGGTATTCTAACAGAAAGCGTAAAGGTAGCTTTGGCTTCTACAATCGATTGGTCTGATTATGTGTTTGCAGATAACTATGAGTTGAAAACGCTTAACGAAGTAGAAGATTATATTAAAGAAAATAAACACTTGCCAGGTGTCCCTTCAGCAGAAGAGGTGGTTAAAGATGGTATTGATGTTGCAAAAATGGACGCAACTTTATTACAAAAAATAGAAGAGCTAACATTGTATGTAATAGAACAGCAAAAGCAAATAGAAGAGCTAAAAGCTAAGTTGAATAAGTAATCAACTGTAGAGAAAACTTATTTATTCATTTAAAAACTTTTAGCTATGAAAAAAATAACAATAGTAATTTTAGGCTTTGTCCTGGGGTGCACTATTAGGCTACATGCCCAGAATAGCGAAAATTATAATGGGCTATTTAAGCTGGTAGAAGCACAAAAGGCAGAAGGCGTATTATTTGAGTCTTACCAAATATTTGAAAGCATACCTGGTAATTCTTATCCAAATTTGGATGAACTTGAAGATTATGAGCTATATAATTTTAATAGCGACGCATTTACAAGTTTGTACAATAATAAACCCGATGCAATTACCACTGACATATATATAGGTGGCGCGATGGTAACATTGGAACTGGTAAGAGCCGATATATTGTCTGATGGTTTTACAGTACAAACTAAAACCGGAGATGGACAAAACCCTGAAGATGCAAATCTTTCTGAAGATAAGTACGGGGTACATTATCAAGGTATAGTTAGCAACTCTCCAATGCAGTCTATTGTCGCATTGAGCATTTTTGAAGATCAGGTATATGGGCTTATTAGTACAGATAATATTCACAACTTTTCAATTGGTAAACTGAGAAACTCTGACATCCATTTAGGGTATAGTTCTGAAGATTATATACCGGGCCCTCCTGAGACAGATTGTGACATTGAAGGGGTTGATATTTATGAACCGGGTGAACTACCAGAAGCATATCACGAAGATGTCATACCTGTTGATAAATGCATCACTAACTTCTTTGAAGTAGAGAATGACATACACCAATTCTTGGGGTCAAATATCAATAATACAGTAGCATATACCGTATCATTATTTAACCAATCTGCATGTGTTTTTAAGAATGATGGTGTGTCTATGTATCTGGATATTGTTATGGTATGGTCTACAATGTACAGCCCTGTTGGTTTGGGAGATGCCGACTCCAGATTGACAAACTTTCAAAACATGTTAGTATCTTTTTCTTCTGATATTGCACATTTTATAAACGCGTTCAACGATAATGGTAAAGCCGGATCTTTTGGGGGTGTACCATATTGTGGCGATGCGAATTCACGAATGTGTGTAAGCGGTATTAAGCTACCTTTACCATTACAAAGTCCAATTCCTAATTATGCGCACAGTATTTTTATTATAACTCACGAGCCGGGTCACTTATTAGGATCTAGACACACTCAGGCTTGTGTATGGAATGGAAATAATACTGCAATAGATGGTTGTGTGCCATCAGAAGGATCTTGCCCTAATGGGCCTCTTCCAGGAGCGAATGAAGGAACCATAATGAGTTATTGTGCATTACCGGGAAAACCAGGAGTAGACCTTCACAATGGCTTTGGTCCACAGCCTGGAGACCTTATTCGTAATGCTATTCATTATAGTACATGCTTATATGGTTGTGACAGGTGTCATCCTTATCTGGTTTTATACACCTCTCCACAATACTTAAATTTGTATAGGGTAGATGATTATATAACATCAAGTGCGCAAATATCAAATTTAGATAAACAGGTGACGTACGATGCTGGTCAAAAAATAATATTTGAACCGGGCTTTGAAGTAACTATATCACAAGCATACCCTTATGGTAAACACCTTTATGCAAAAATAGAAGGTTGTAATAGTTCATCAGGAGATGGTGGTGCGGGTGAAAAGCCAGGTAAAGGCCAGACGGTTTCAGAAAATAAAGTGTTCAACAGTTTGATAAGTGTTTATCCTAATCCAACATCAGGCTCTTTTACTATAGAGTTGCCAGATGCAGATAAATATAAAATTAAAATAATGAACATGATGGGTTCAGTAGTGTATGAATCAAACATTTATGATGTGAAGAAGACTCAAGTAGAGTTAAGTCATAAGCTTTCTGCGGGTACTTATACAATACACATTAGTAGTGATGATGCCAACCACATCGAAAAAATAACACTCATTAGATAATCCTTTATAAATCCTACAATAAAAAAAGCCCCGTACGGGGCTTTTTTTATTGTCCAAAATATTTAATGACACATTCTTTTAAAAGTAGCTCCTGCCCGATAAGTCCCGGTACATCAGGTTGTTTTAATTGCTTAAAATGTGGCCAGCCATCGCCATCGCGCCCGGTGAATTCAAAGAAACCTTCTTTCTCTAAAAGGGTGCATACGGCTACGTGCATCAGGTCTTGCTTTTGCTCTTTAGTAAACTTCCCTGCGGGGTCAACAGCCACTTCGTTAATGCCTATCAGGTATAATATGCCCTGCAGATCTGGTATTTTACCGAAACGTTCTAAAAGCAATGCTTCCACATTGCGCCATCTTTCTACTATTCTTTCCATGAGTGCGCAAAGGTATGTCAGAATTTGGTTTAACGCAGTTTTAACAGCCTAAGTAATGCCTGCATGATATTTTTGTATGAGTAAAACAGTTATTACTTAATAGCGTTTCGTAAATTAAGGACTAGTTATGACAGAAATGGAAACACCAATATCATCTTCATCAGTAGATATTCGTGAATTGAACGAACGGATCCACCAGAACAGTGCGTTTATCGATCTGTTGACGATGGAGCTGAATAAAGCAGTTGTGGGCCAGAAGCATATGGTAGAAAGGCTCATGATCAGTATGCTGGCAAACGGACACATACTTTTAGAAGGTGTGCCGGGCTTGGCAAAGACGTTAGCGATCAAATCATTAGCTTCGGCTATACATGCCAACTTTGCGCGTATACAATTTACGCCAGACCTTTTACCTGCCGATGTGTTGGGTACAATGGTGTACAACCCGCAAGATCATAAGTTCGAGGTGCGTAAGGGGCCTATTTTCTCCAACTTTATTTTGGCGGATGAGATCAACCGTGCGCCGGCGAAAGTGCAGAGTGCCTTGCTAGAGGCTATGCAGGAACGTCAGGTAACTATCGGTGATAGTACTTACAAGTTGGAAGAACCATTCCTTGTATTGGCAACACAAAACCCGATTGAGCAGGAAGGTACTTACGAGCTGCCGGAAGCGCAGGTAGACCGTTTTATGCTGAAGGTGGTGATATCTTACCCTAAGAAAGAAGAAGAGCGCTACATCATTCGTAATAACCTAAACCCACAGGGGATGACCAAAATAAACCAGGTAGTAAAGCCTGAGGATATTTTGAACGCCCGTAAGCTGGTGCGCGAGGTGTATATGGACGAGAAGATAGAACAGTATATTCTGGATATAGTATTTGCTACACGTTATCCGGATGAATATAAACTGAAAGGCTTGAAGCCATTGATCGCGTATGGTGGTTCGCCACGTGCGAGTATCAATTTGGCATTGGCTGCAAAAGCTTATGCATTTATTAAGCGTAGGGGGTATGTAATACCTGAAGATGTGCGCGCTGTTTGCCACGATGTAATGCGCCACCGTATAGGCATTACTTACGAAGCAGAAGCAGAGAATGTAACCAGCGAACAAATAATCAACGAAATACTAAATACGGTAGAAGTACCTTAGTAGATATTTATGAATCGAATGAAAGAAGCCAACTCATTGAGTTGGCTTCTTTAGTTACTGAATATTGTTACCAGGTTCGGGTCGTTGAAAATAGACGCAGGTGATATTACCGTTTCATTCAAAGGAATGTTGCTGCCATATCGTTCTTTTATTTTTGCCTGTACAATGGGGTTGGACAGGTCGAAGTCCTTCAACTGTTCCAGTGCGCCTACCTCAATATTAGCGCCCCGTTTATAAACTTTCCATACCAGCTCAGAACAATATATTCTGTTGTCACTCCATTCAAAGGTCAGGTCATAGTTTTTACCTTTAAAATGTTCTCCTTCTTCTTTCATACGTTTCAATACTGCAGGCGTTAAAACTTCGTTGGCATTGCTTAAACGCTTTATCACGTAGTGGTTGTTTTTACCTCTTTTGATCCACTGTTCAAGAGGGGTGACCTTTACAGGTTGTATGGCTTCGTAAACATAGCTCTTTCCATTGTTGATGTAAATGATGCCACAGTGAGCGTATCTGGAATGTGTGGCTAATTGCACAGCCTTACATTGTGAAGATTGAGACTCTTGAAAAATGATGTCTCCATTTTTAAGTTCCTTGGTATTTACCGAGTTCGAAAAAAGAAACGGCAATCTTTCTTTAAAAGCTATTGCAACAGCTATAAGTAGTATGCTGCTAAAAACAATGAATAAGAGCTTACGGTTTTTCATGTTTGTTTTTCAAGTTAAAATTCTCCCTGCATTACGCTATTCAGGTCTTTCTTTAAGCCTGCTGCAATCTCTTTAAATCGGTAATGCATTTCAGGGTTAAACTGTTCATAGTAGCCAATAAAGTCAACAAACTCTTCCATAGGGTATGGTCTTACATCAATGCCGTAAAACCGTGTTTGTCCGCCACCGGTGGCAAACCCACCATAGGCAACGGCAGAAGATTTTCTTTTTGCTCTTTCTCCACTTACAAACTCTAAAACCTCAAAGTCTGTAAACTCATATTTGTACATACCCTCTTTTGTTGAGATCTTATATTTAAAAGTGAGTACGAAGTGGCTAGCCCTTTCCAGAGGATATAAGGTGTAACCATTGCCTATTACAACGCCATCTTCATCATCCTCATAGGTTATAGCCTTTTCTATAATGCGCATAGATACAGGCATGGCATTTTTACATTTAATGTTTACTACTTTGTCCCAGTTTTGAAAGGCAATAAACTGTAATGCTCTTTTGTATAATTTCTCTTTAGATCCCGCAAGTTTAACCTCGCCATTGTAAGATATCTTTTGGGTTCTTTCATTAACGGGGATATTATAGTGTTTTGCAGCACCGCTGGCGGCTATAGCTCTTTTTTCTTTCTTGGTTAACTCTTGTGCATTTGCAATAAAAGGAAGTATGAGTAATACAATAAGTATGTTCTTCATAAAGTATCAAATAGGTTATATAGTATGTTGATCTGCTAAAGTTAAAATGCTTAAAAGTTATTTACGAAACGTTCACTCTTTTAATATCTGCGCCCAGCGCATTCAGTCGTTCATCTATACGTTCGTAACCACGGTCTATCTGGTTAATGTTGTGTATGGTGCTTTTCCCTTTTGCAGATAATGCTGCAATCAGTAGCGCTACCCCTGCACGAATATCAGGGCTGGTCATTGTAATACCACGTAGTGGCACTTTCCTGTCGTGGCCAATCACTACAGCACGGTGCGGATCGCAGAGTACTATTTGCGCGCCCATGTCTATTAGCTTATCTACAAAGAATAGGCGGCTCTCAAACATCTTTTGATGTACCAGTACTGTTCCGTTGGCTTGTGTGGCTGTAACCAGAATAATACTCAACAAATCCGGAGTAAAGCCCGGCCATGGGTGGTCGTATACTGTTAGTATAGAGCCGTCTATGAACGTTTGTATTTGGTAGTGGTCTTGTGCAGGCACATTTATATCATCACCATTGATGTTCATTTGTATGCCTAAGCCTTCAAATACTTCTGGTATGATACCCAAGTGTGCTACACCCGCATTTTTGATAGTGATGTCACTTTGTGTAACTGCCGCCAGGCCAATGAACGATCCTACTTCGATCATGTCGGCCAGCATGGTATGTTCACAACCGCTCAGTTTTTCTACACCTTCAATGGTTAGCAGGTTAGAGCCAATGCCGCTGATCTTTGCGCCCATTTTGTTCAGCATACGGCACAGCTGTTGCACGTAAGGTTCGCAGGCTGCATTGTAAATGGTGGTAGTACCTTCTGTAAGTACAGCTGCCATTACAATGTTTGCAGTACCAGTTACCGATGGTTCTCCAAGCATCATATTGGCTCCAGCCATATTTGCACCGTCAAGCTCAAACAAACTTTGTTCTGTATCGTAGGTGAATTTTACGCCCATCTTCTCGAAGCCGCGGATGTGTGTGTCTAATCTGCGTCGGCCTATTTTATCGCCGCCAGGTTGTGGTATATAAGCGTATCTGTATCTGGCCAGCATTGGTCCTGCCAGCATTACAACACCTCGCAAACGAGCGGTTTTCTTTTTTGCTTTAGGGTCGGCAAAGAAGTCTTTATTTACATTATCCGCTTTTAAAATAACAGTATTCGATTTTGGACGTGTTATAGTTACACCCATATCGCCCAGCAACTCAATCAACGTGTTTACATCCAGTATATCAGGCACATTGTTGAATGTAACAGCTTCGTTGGTGAGTAGTGCGGCACATAATACTTGCAGCGCCTCGTTTTTTGCACCTTGTGCCGTGATACTGCCGCTAAGGGTATTGCCTCCTCTTACTTCAAAAGCACTCATGCTGTATTATTTATTTCTTTGTTTAAATCTTCTGTTTTTAGCTCCGCCACTGCGGTTGTTGTTATTGTTGCGACCACCTTTACCACCTTTGTTATTGCTACGGTTACCACCTTTGTAGTTGCGGGTATCAAAGTATACTTTGTATCCGCCTTGCTCGTACTGTAACTTGCCTTCCGTCATTGCAGAAAGCTCGTTCCGTATCATATCATCATGCACAGGCTCTCGGTGCCAGTTGATGTATGCCAGCTTCATGTAGTAGCCGATAAGTTGTGTAAGGTTTTGACGTTTTTCATCATCTTTTTCTTCAACAGCTTTTTCAATCAGCATGTTCACATTCTTCCCAAAATGGCGAACCTTGATCTTAGTCTGAGGGTATGGTAGCGGATCTGGTCTGCGCATCATTTGTTCCTCAGAAGGAGCAGGGTAAGGGCTATCTACATCCAGTTTAAACCCGGCTATCTGATGTAGGTGGTCCCAAAGCTTGTGTTTGTAATCTTCTATTGTTTTTAGAGAAGGGTTTAGTGTGCCCATCAGCTCAACAATACCTGCAGCAAATTTGCTGCGCTTATCTCTATCTTCAATAGTCAGCAAATGATCTACCATCTTCTGCACGTTACGTCCATATTCAGGTATGATCAAATGATTACGCGTAGTATTATATTCCATAAAATTTGAAAGTTCTAAAAATTGTAAATCAATAAAGTACCTCTTGTGTAGAGGTTTGTATCAGCGTATTGTCAGATTGAAAAACATTGATAAGTCTGTACAGTAGAAAAGGAGGGTTGTACATATTATCGGGGTACGCTGAGGTAAAGGTATGGAAAAGTTCAAAAAACATGTTGTTAATCTGCAAAACCTTGTCTGAATAGTTATCTTAGCGCAACGATAAGTAATAAGAATGTTAGCACTAGATATTAAAGGAAAAACTGCTTTGGTAGCAGGTAGTACGCAGGGTATCGGGTATGCAGCAGCGTCAGAACTGGCCGAGCTGAGAGCCAACTGTGTCTTAATTGCCAGGAACGAAGAGGCCTTGAAAAAGGCAATAGCAGGGTTGGATGACTCTAACGGTCAGAAACACAGCTACTTAGTGGCTGATTTCCAACACCCGGATCAGGTAGAGGAAACAATTAATGAGTTTGTGCAGGAAAATACCATTCATATACTGATTAATAATAGCGGAGGACCTCCTGCCGGTATGATTGAGACAGCAGAGGTAGAAAGCTTCCGTATTGCATTTAACCAGCATTTGGTGTGTAATCATATTTTAGCATCAGCAGTGCTGCCTAAAATGAAAGAGGCAGGTTATGGACGCATTATCAATGTTATATCTACTTCCGTGAAGATCCCGTTAAAGGGGCTTGGCGTATCTAATACAATACGTGGTGCGGTAGCTTCCTGGGCAAAAACTATGGCTAATGAGGTGGCAGAACACGGCATTACTGTAAATAATGTACTGCCGGGAGCAACGGCTACAGGCAGGCTGGATGCGATCATAACTAACAAATCTGTTAAAACCGGTAAGGATAAAGACGATGTAAGTGGTGAAATGGTAGCGGAAATACCGGCTAAAAGGTTTGGTGAGCCTAAAGAAATAGCAGCGATGATAGCCTTTTTGGCTACTCCGGCGGCTGCTTATGTGAATGGGGTGAGCATCCCTGTAGACGGGGGCAGAACAGGCTCAATATAAATGACAAGATTAAAATAAAATTTAAATAAGGGTTGGCAAAAGTGTAGTTCGGAAAGTGGCTATTTTCAATATTGGGAAAATTTATGACATGACAGAAATCTGACAATTGTCATATTTTAAGTTTTAAAATATCCGCTGAAACCCGCATAAACACTGACAAACATTTTTTAAAAATGTTTATAGATTTTCGGGTTTGTGTTGTAGTTTTGCCTGACTTTAACATTAAGTAACGTTAATTTTCAAAATTATCTCTGTGTCAGAAACAATTAAGCCGATATTCCGGAAAATTGCTCGCAGCACTTTCGCTATAATAGTTGCAATTTTTGCTTGTGCAAACACGTCGTTTGCTCAACCGGATGGTAAAGCGTTATTCCAATCAAATTGTGCCAGCTGTCATAACCCATTTAAGGATGCAACAGGTCCTGCGCTTCAGGGCGTGTCTGATAGGGTGCCTAGTAAAGAATGGCTGTATGAGTGGATACATAATTCACAAAAGCTAGTTTTAGGTGGAGACGAGTATGCTAATAAAGTATACTCTGACTGGGCTAAGGTGACCATGACGGCTTTCCCGGCGTTGAGCAACGAGGAAATTGACGCGATCATTGATTATGTTGAAACTGCGGTGCCTCCTGGCGGCGGCGGTGGAGATGTTAATATGGTGCAGTCTGAAGCTCCTGAAAGTAACGGTTGGTTATACTCTCTTATTACTGTTATCTTATTGGTATTCACGGTAATACTGTGGCGTATCAACCACGCTTTGCGTAGAGTAGCTTTCGACAAGCAGGGTATACCTAATCACAAAGAAGTTCCGGTTTATCGTAATAAAGTATTCATCGCTATTGCGGCTGTAGTAGTATTTATTGCTGCGGGTTACTGGATAGTGAATGGCGCTGTTGAAATGGGGCGTCAGCAAAACTATATGCCAGAGCAACCGATCTTCTATTCTCACAAAGTGCATGCTGGTGTAAATCAGATCAACTGTTTGTATTGCCACGCAGGTGCAGAGAAGAGTAAGCATGCTATGATACCTTCTACCAATGTATGTATGAACTGTCACAAGCAGATCAACGAATACACTGGAGATCAGCTATATACATACGAAGGTGAAGAGGTTGACGGAACTGCAGAAATCCAAAAATTATACGAATACGCCGGATGGAACCCATCTAAGAAAGATTACAATCGCGACGAAGAGGGTCATATACTGGCTAAGCCTATCGAGTGGACTAAGGTTCACAACCTGCCTGATCACGTTTACTTCAATCACTCTCAGCACGTAGCAGTAGGTAAAGTACAGTGTCAGCAGTGTCATGGTGAAATACAGGATATGGACGAGGTGTATCAGTTCTCTCCATTATCTATGGGTTGGTGTATCAACTGTCACCGCCAAACTGAAGTGCAATTTGCCAATAACGATTACTATAGCATATTTGAGAAATACCACGAAGAGATCAAATCCGGAGAGCGTACAAGCGTTACTGTGGATGATATAGGTGGTACTGAGTGTCAAAAATGCCATTATTAATTGTATTTGATAATAAAAACTAATTCGGAAACATTAATTACACCGAATCGAAACGTATGAGTCAAAAACAATATTGGAAGGGTCTGGAAGAACTGCATAACACTGCAGATCATAAAGAGGTGGTAGAAAACGAATTCAAAGAGGATTTGCCGTTCGACCTGAGTGGTAAACTATTGGATGCGAATACGCCGCGTCGTGACTTCTTGAAATTCTTAGGATTCAGTACAGCTGCAGCTACATTGGCTGCCAGTTGTGAAATGCCTGTACGTAAGGCGATACCATATGCGATCAAACCTGAAGAAATAGTGCCTGGTGTGGCTAACTATTATGCTTCAACGTTTGTAGATGGTGGTGATTATTGTGCTGTTGTGGTTAAAACACGCGATGGTCGTCCTATTAAAGTAGAGGGTAACGAAAAGTCTTCTATTACAAAAGGTGGTACTTCTGCTCGTGTTCAGGCATCTGTACTTAATTTATACGATACTGCTCGTTTGCGTCAGCCTTTTGCAGATGGTAATGAAGCTACTTTTGAAGCTATCGACCGTGCTGTAAAAGAAGGTTTGAGTGCAAGCGGCGAAACATATATTCTTACTTCAACTATTCTTAGCCCGACAACGAAAGACGTTATCGCTAAGTTTATAGCTAAATACCCGAATGCAAAGCATGTTACATATGATGCTATGTCTTACTCTGGTATGCTATTGGCTAACGAAGCAAGTTATGGCAAGCGCACATTGCCTTCTTATCATTTCGAGAATGCAAAAACTATTGTAGGTCTTGGTGCTGATTTCTTAGGTACCTGGTTGTCTCCGGTAGAGTTTGCGAAAGGGTATAGCAAGGGTAGAAAAGTGAGCGCGAAAAATCCTGAAATGTCTAAGCACTATCAGGTAGAGCCAACACATACTATTACAGGTGCAAAGGCTGATATGCGTGCTACTTGCCGTCCTTCAGAGATGGGTAAGGTTGCTGTAGCATTATACAACGCAGTTGTAAACGGCACAAAGCCAAACGTAGGTAGCGAGAAGCTGAATGCTACAATCGCAAATGCTGCTAAAGACCTTAAGAAAGGTAGTGGCTTAGTGGTGTGTGGCGATAACGATATGGATATCCAAATGGTAGTGAATGCTATCAACAGTCATATCGGTGCTAACGGTACAACAATCAACTGGGCAGTTACATCTAACTATAAGCAAGGTATCGACTCTGACATGGTAGCGCTTACAGAAGCTATGAAGTCTGGTAAAGTAGGTGCTTTGTTGATGCACGGTGTTAACCCTGTTTACGATTATTATAATGGTGCTGCATTTGCAGAAGGTTTAGGGAAAGTTGCTACTACAGTTTCTTTCGCAGACCGTATGGATGAAACAGCACAAGCTTGTAAGTTCGTGGTTCCTGATCACAACTACTTAGAGAGCTGGGGAGATGCTGAGCCTAAATCTGGTTATTACAGCTTACAACAGCCGGGTATCGCTCCGTTGTTCAAAACACGTGCTTTCCAGGATAGCTTATTGACCTGGGCTGATGCGGGAACAACTTATGGAGATTACTGGAAGTCTTACTGGATGAACCGTTTGGGCGGACAGAAGACTTTTGATATGGCATTGCAGGATGGTGTTATAGAGCCAAATGAAATGTCTGTAGGTGGAGCAAGTTTTGCAGGTGATGTAACCGCATCTATCAATAACATAAACTCAAGAAAAGCAATTACCGATAAAGAGGTAGTGCTTTATCAGAAAATATCTATCGGTTACGGTGGCGCATGGAGTAACAACCCTTGGTTGCAGGAAATGCCAGACCCGATAACTAAAGCTACATGGGATAACTACTTGTGTGTTTCTCCTAAAACTGCAAAAGATTGGGATGAAGAGCTAACAAGTATCACAGAGGTAGTAAGCGCTAAGCGTGTTGTGAAGATGGTGGTTAACGGTCAGGAGGTTGAATTACCGATAGTGGTCGTTCCGGGTATGCACAACGATGTTGTTGCTGTTGCAGTAGGTTATGGTCGTGCCAAAGAAGTTGGTATGGCAGCACGTAGCGGTTTAGATAAATGGGGTAAAGAAATAGGTGGTAAGAATGTTTACCCGATGGTAAGCTTCAATGGTAAGACATTCTCTTATAGTGCTGCTGTTACATCTTTAGATAAAACAGAAAGTACATACGATGTAGCTATCACGCAAACGCACCATAGCTACGAGGGGCGTCCGATCATTCATGAGTATACTCTTGATGAGTTCAAGAAAGATCCTAACCACTTAGAGAATGAGCGTAAGAAAGAACTAGAGCACTATACACACTTGTCTTGGGAGCATGAAGAAGATCATGGTGGAGGACACGGTGACGGTCATGCAAAAGCACCAATGGCAAGCCATAGCAGCACTGACTGGCAGGAAGATTTCCGTAAAAACGGTACGCTTTATCCTGTATACGAATCTCCGGGTATACACTGGGGTATGTCTATCGATATGAGTAGTTGTATCGGTTGTGGTGCATGTGTTGTAGGTTGTCAGGCAGAGAATAACGTATCTGTTGTTGGTAAAACACATGTATTGAAATCTCAGGAAATGCACTGGATCCGTATCGACAGATACTTCAGCGGTGACCCTGAAGATGCAGACAGCATTCAAACGGTGTTCCAACCAATGATGTGTCAGCACTGTGATAACGCTCCTTGTGAGAATGTTTGTCCGGTTTCTGCAACCAACCACAGTAGCGAAGGTTTAAACCAAATGGCTTATAACCGTTGTATCGGTACTAAATATTGTGCGAACAACTGTCCTTATAAAGTACGTCACTTTAACTGGATGGACTGGAACGGTGCAGATTGCTTCGACGATAACTTATACGAAGATTATCGCCGCGATGAAATGAACTCAGACTTGACACGTATGGTGTTGAACCCTGATGTTACAGTTCGTAGCCGTGGTGTGATGGAGAAATGTAGTTTCTGTGTTCAGCGTTTACAAGATGCTAAATTGGCTGCTAAGAAAGACGGCAAGCCAATGCAGGATGGTACTGCAAGAACAGCTTGTCAGCAAGCTTGTCCTACTGATGCTATCGTATTTGGTAACGTGAACGATAAGAACAGTGCGATCTACCAACTACGTAAGAACGAACAACGTGAGCGTGTAAACTACGTGTTGGAATCGATACACACATTACCAAATATTAACTACTTGTCTGTGATACGTAATACTGACGAGGTAATTGCTGGTAATGAAGACAAAGATAAATTGATGAATCCGATAGTATTTTAAGTTGAATACCTGAGGATTGGCGAAAGCTATTAAATAAATTAAAAGAACTACTACTAATAACGTGCTATGCATTTAAAGTACGAATCATTTGTAAGAGAACCATTGGTTGACGGTGACAAGACCTATAGTCAGGTTACTGAAGATATCGTTTCGCCTATTGAGAAGAAACCCGGCCGTATGTGGTACGTAGGCTTCTTCTTCTCAGTAGTCTTGTTAGCATTCGGTGTGTTCTCTGTATTCTGGGAAGTTTATTACGGTATAGGTGTATGGGGTATTAACCGCACCGTTGGTTGGGGATGGGATATCACCAACTTTGTATGGTGGGTTGGTATCGGTCACGCCGGTACACTTATCTCGGCTATCCTTTTACTATTCCGTCAGGGGTGGCGTACAGGGGTAAACCGTGCTGCAGAGGCAATGACGATCTTTGCCGTAATGTGTGCAGGTCAGTTCCCTATATTCCACATGGGACGTGTATGGGATGCATTCTACGTACTACCTTATCCAAACTCTCGTGGTCCTTTATGGCCTAACTTCAACTCTGCGTTGATGTGGGATGTATTTGCGATCTCGACATACTTCACTGTATCATTGTTGTTCTGGTACTCAGGTCTTATCCCTGACTTTGCAACAGTGCGCGACCGTGCTAAAACTAAATTGCGTAAGCGTCTTTATGGTTTAGCTTCTTTCGGTTGGACGGGTACTGCTAAAAACTGGCAACGTCACGAGGCATTGTCTCTTGTACTTGCAGGTTTAAGTACACCACTTGTACTTTCTGTACACACCATCGTATCGATGGACTTCGCAACATCAGTTATTCCGGGTTGGCACACAACCATCTTCCCTCCATATTTCGTAGCAGGTGCGATCTTCTCCGGGTTTGCCATGGTGCAAACGCTATTGATCATCTGTCGTAAGATCTTAGGTTTGGAAGAGTATATCACAATCGGCCACATCGAAGCGATGAACAAAGTAATCGTATTGACAGGTTCTATTGTGGGTGTTGCATACCTTACTGAGCTATTTATAGCATGGTACAGCCAGGTGAATTATGAGCAATCTGCTTTCCACTGGCGTATCTTCGGACCATACTGGTGGAGCTACTGGGCAATGATGACCTGTAATGTGGTATCTCCTCAGTTATTCTGGTTCAAAAAATTACGTCGTAATATACCGTTCACATTCATTATGTCAATTGTAGTGAACATTGGTATGTGGTTCGAGCGTTTCGTAATTATCGTTACTTCATTGTATCGTGATTACTTGCCGGGTAGCTGGACGTACTACAGCCCGACATGGCCTGAGATAGGTTTCTATCTAGGTACATTTGGTCTGTTCTTTACATGTTTCTTCTTATTTGCTAAATACTTCCCTGTAATTGCGATAGCAGAGATCAAGTTTGTCTTGAAAACTTCAGGTGAAAACTATAAGAAGAAAATGGCAGCGATTGATGAGAAGAGCACAGAAGAGTTTTTGGCAGAACAATCGCATCATTAATAAAATAGTTGTTGAACATTAGAACATTAATATAAAATGGCTATAAAGAAATTTGCAGTAGGGTGTTATGATGACGAGGCAGTATTGTTTCCTGCAGTAGACAAAGTACGCAACAGCGGTTATAAGCTGCACGATGTGTACACACCATTTCCTGTGCATGGTCTTGATAAAGCTTTAGGGCAAAAAGATACAGACTTGCACGTGGCTGGTTTTATCTACGGTTTAACGGGTACTAGCACGGCTGTTGGCTTCATGAGCTGGATCTTCACCAGCGATTGGCCGATCAACTTCGGTGGTAAGCCTCACTTCTCACTACCTGCATTTATCCCGATCACATTTGAGTTGACGGTACTTTTTGCGGCAGTAGGTATGGTACTTACCTTCTGTTATTTGAACCAAATAATGCCGGGGGTTAAGAAACACGTTTTCCACCCACGTCAAACAGATGATCTGTTTGTAGTAGCATTGGAGATCAACGACCAAACTTCTGAGCAGGAAGCAATCGATTTTCTGAAATCTACCGGAACAGTAGAAACTTCAGTGCAAATTGCAGAGAGCGAGTGGTGGTACGGACGTTTTGATAAAGAAGAAGAATACGAAAAGTTAAACCCAGCGGTTTAAGAAAATTGAGTATAAAAGTTATTTAGAATATTAATTATGAATAAGACCAAAGGCATAGTAGTTGCAGTTCTGGCGATAGCGCTGGGCCTTGGTGCATGTAACAGTGGTAATATGCGCCGTAACCCGGGTAAGATATATGCGCCGGATATGACTTATTCTCAAGCTTACGATGCTTATACGCACAACCCTAACTTTGCAGATGGCGAAACCAGCCGCCTGCCGGTGAATGGTACAATTGCAAGAGGGCACGAGCTTCCTGATCATTTGGTAGAAGGAGATACAAACGCGTATAAAACCTTTACCACAAGCATGCGCTTTACTGATGCTGAACTAGCAGAAGGCGGTCGTCTGTTTAACATTTACTGTGGTGTATGTCATGGTAACAAGCTAGACGGTCAGGGACCGTTGTATACAAGTGGCAAATTTGTGGCGATGCCTGCAAATCTTAAAGATAGCAAGTACTTGAGCATGACACCTGGTACTATGTATGCAGCCATTAAATTTGGTAAAAACATGATGGGCTCTTACGCCAGTCAGTTGGATATAAAACAACGTTGGATGGTAATAGCTTACATCAAGCAGATTCAGTCAGAGAATGGCGGTGCTCCTTTTACTTTCGGGGCGAAAGAAGAGCATACCGCTATGGCAATGGAAGAAACTAAACACTAAAAGATTTAATAAACGTACTTCTAATAGTAGATACAATGAACGAACGTTTTGAGATACCGGGCAAATTGAAAAAGATGAGCTTTGCTTTAATGCTTGTCGGAGTACTGGTACTTATTATAGGAGGAGCAACATTGCTAACAGGTGACGCAACCGCGCAAACCCGTTTCTGGATCGTATTGTTACAGAACAGTGTGTTCTTTTTATTGTTGACAGTAGCATCAATATTTATTCAGGCAGCAGCATCGCTGGCACAAGGCGGATGGATAGTAGCTTACAAGCGCATACCGGAAGCAATAGGACAGAACGTATGGATATTTGGTGTGATCGCAATGATTGTACTATTTTACATCGTATTCGGTTTTAATGTACACGGGCACAATCCTATTTATCACTGGATACACCCTGAAGGAGATGCTATACTGGAAGGCAAGAGCGGTTTCTTAAACCCTCTTATGTTTGCCGTGTTTACATTTATTACAATTGGATTATGGTCATATTTTGGCCATAAGTTCAGATCTCTTTCTTTACAACAAGAGTCTGCGCCTAAGAACAGCACAAAGATATACTGGACCATGGTTAAGTGGTCTGCAGGTTTCTTACTTGTATATGCACTAACACAAATGAGTACCACACCATGGATGTGGATCATGAGTATTGATGCTCACTGGTTCTCTACAATGTTTAGCTGGTATGTATTTGCAAGTGCGTTTGTTAGTGGTATGGCTGTAATACTATTGTTTGTTGGTGCATTAAAGAATAATGGCTATCTGCAATTAGTTACTAAAGAGCACATGCACGATTTAGGTAAGTTCTTATTTGCATTCAGCATTTTCTGGACTTATGTATGGTTTGCACAATATATGTTGATATGGTACGGTAACGTTCCGGAAGAGACTGTGTACTTCAAAATACGTCAGCAAGGACCGTATGCTATGATATGGTACTCTGTATTCATCATCAACTTCATCATGCCGATCTTGATATTAATGTCTCGTCCTAGTAAGCGTAATTACTTTACAATTACATTCATGGCGATGATGATCATCTTTGGCCACTGGTTAGATTTTTACATCATGACAATGCCTGGTCCGTTAGGAGCTAACTGGAGCCTTGGCTGGTATGAGATAGGTGTTTTTGCCGGCTTTGCAGGTTTGTTGATGTTTGTAGTCTATAAAACTTTAGCGAAAGCTTCTTTGATACCGAAAAACAATCCTTTACTGAAAGAGGCAATCTTGCACGAAAGTTAAGGATAGCTGAATTTGTGACGAAAAGAATATTATTAATAAAAGAATTTTAAGATAACTGACTATGTCGGGACTTACTTCAATAGTTTTAACGTGCCTGGTATTCTTCATCATATACCAGATAGCTAAGGCCAGTGAATTAGCAGCCATACTACGTGGTGAAGAAAAGTCGAAAGCGCAGACCAACCGATTAATGGCTTGGTTGCTTGTAGCATTCTTCTTTTTAGGTTTGTTTGGTATATGGGAATGTCACCAATACCTAATGGACAAAATGCTTCCTGAATCAGCATCAGAACATGGTGTTGAATACGACAAAATGTTTACTGTAACAATTGTTGTAACAGGTGTGGTATTCTTCTTAACGCAAACATTGTTGTTCTGGTTCTCTTTCCGTTACCAGTCAACAGAAAAGCGTACGTCTTTCTTCTACCCGCACAACAATAAGTTGGAGTTGATATGGACAACAATACCTGCAATCGCGATGGCTGTCTTGGTTGTAATCGGGTTGAAAAACTGGGGTAAAATGACATCTGAAGCACCTGAAGAAGCAATGGTTGTTGAAGTTGTAGGTAAGCAATTTAACTGGATCATGCGTTATCCTGGCGCAGACGGTACTTTAGGTAAAAGAGATTTTAGAAACATAAACGATGTTGACAATGTGTTGGGTATGGACTGGGATGATAAGAGTAATCTTGACGACATCGTATTACAAAATGGTGAGCTTCACTTAGTAAAAGGCAAGCCGGTAAAGTTGATCATTGGTTCTCGTGATGTGATCCATGATGTTGGTTTGCCGCACTTCCGTATGAAAATGGATGCTGTACCAGGTATTGTGACAACTATGTGGTTTACTCCACGTTTCACAAATGCCGAAATGAAAGAAAAAACAGGCAACCCAGACTTTGTTTACGAGATATCTTGTGACCAAATGTGCGGTAAAGGGCACTACGCAATGCGTGGTACAGTGATAGTGCATACTCAGGAAGAGTACGATGCATGGTTGTCAGAGCAGCAGTCTTACTACGCTATTAACAATGGCGCACCTGCAGCTCAACCAGAACAAGAAATTGATAGTGTTAACGTAATAACGATGAAGTAATCGTTCCTGTATCGGAACAAAAAAAGTGCAAATAATGAGCGACGTTATCATAGAAGGAACTAATGTAGCGCACACGGACGCAGCGCATGGCGAGCATCATGGTCACGAACACCATGAGCAGCATTTCATTACGAAATACATCTTCAGCCAGGATCACAAGATCATCGGTAAGCAGTTTTTGATTACAGGTATCTTTTGGGCGGTAATAGGTGCATTAATGTCGGTATTTTTCCGCTTACAGCTTGGTTTTCCAGATGACACTTTCCCTATTATGGAGAAGTTCTTAGGTGAGTGGGCTAAAGGTGGTAAATTATCGCCTGAGTTCTATTACGCTTTAGTAACCATGCACGGTACAATACTTGTATTCTTTGTATTGACAGCTGGCTTGAGTGGTACATTTGCCAACTTACTTATTCCTCTTCAAATAGGGGCTCGTGATATGGCATCTCCATTCATGAACATGTTATCATACTGGTTCTTCTTCTTGTCGAGCGTAATAATGTTTATCTCATTATTCGTACAAACAGGTCCTGCATCAGGTGGTTGGACAACATACCCTCCGCTAAGTGCTCTGAAAGAAGCTTCAATCGGATCTGGTTTAGGTATGGATTTGTGGCTGACCAGTATGGCACTATTTGTTGTGTCTTCTTTATTGGGTGGTCTAAACTACATTTCTACTATCCTTAACATGCGTACAAAAGGTATGACGATGACTCGTATGCCTTTGACTATATGGGCTCTACTATTCACCGCTGTGTTAGGTGTATTGTCATTCCCTGTATTACTTTCCGGTTTCGTGTTATTGATATTCGATAGAAACTTCGGAACAAGCTTCTACTTATCAGAAATCTTCATTGCAGGTAAAGCGCTTCCTAATATTGGTGGTTCTGCAATACTATATCAGCACTTATTCTGGTTCTTAGGACACCCAGAGGTATATATCATTATGCTACCGGGTATGGGTATGGCATCAGAAGTATTATCTTGTCACAGCCGTAAGCCGATATTTGGTTATTTCGCAATGATCATATCTCTTATCGGTATTACAGTGCTTGCATTCCTTGTATGGGCACACCACATGTTTGTAACAGGTATGAGTCCGTTCCTGGGATCTATATTCGTACTATTGACGCTATTGATCGCGGTACCATCTGCGGTAAAAGTGTTCAACTGGTTAACTACCATCTGGAAGGGTAATATACGTTTCACTGTGCCAATGATGTTTGCACTTGGTTTCGTATCACTATTCATCTCTGGTGGTCTTACAGGTTTATTCTTAGGTAACTCTGCATTAGATATTCACTTGCATGATACATACTTTGTTGTAGCACACTTCCATATTGTAATGGGTGTGAGTGCCTTCTTCGGGATGTTTGCTGGTATATATCACTGGTTCCCTAAAATGTTTGGCAGGTTTATGAATAATACTTTAGGGTATATTCACTTCTTCCTGACATTTGCCGGTGCTTATTTGATATTCTGGCCAATGCACTACGAAGGTATTGCGGGTATGCCTCGTCGTTATTACGACTATACTGCATGGGAATCATTCAACCAATTTAGCGATTTGAATGCCTTCATCAGTGTTGCAGCAATCATCGTATTCTTTGCACAGTTGTTGTTCGTTGTAAACTTCTTTGTAAGTATTTTCCGCGGTCGCAAGTGTTTGACTAAGAACCCATGGGATGCTCCAACATTAGAGTGGACCACAGAAATCAATCCTGGACATGGTAACTGGGAAGGTGAAATCCCAACAGTTCATCGCTGGCCTTACGATTACAAAGACGATGGTAATGGTAACGATTTTATCCCTCAAACAGTTCCGTTGAAAGATGGTGAGGAAGCACACTAATTATAAGAAAATCAATTAATTATAGAAACAGGCAGCTTAAAAGCTGCCTGTTTTAGTTTATATACAATTTCTATGAAATCTATTTTGTCAAATCGTTGATTTTCCTTAATTTGTATCCAAATATCCTTTACATGAAGAAATTTTTACTTAGCATAGGCATTGCAGGTTTGGCATTATCATCTGCAAATGTATCTGCACAATCATTTAGTCTGGAGCATACCACAGATACAGTAAAGGTTGCGATTACTAAATCTAATTTCGACGTTTATAATAAGATAACTAATACTAGCGCAAATCCGATAAAAATTGATTGGAGAGTCATTAGCAATGACTTCCCGGCTGATTGGGGAGACTCTACAAGGTTAGGCATGTGCGATAATTTGTTTTGTAGAACAAACGGTGGGAACCAACTTCTTAATGGTTCTACCCACTCTTCTTTGGACTACGCTCCGGGTGTTCCAGGTGACTGGCACTTCCAGTTTGTAAACTACCTGAGTGTAACACCGGGTACTCATTATGCTACTATTGAGTATAAGGTAAACGGCAGTACATTTGCGGACACTACTACATTTGTATTCACTGTTTGGCCTACAAGTATTACAGGAGCAGAGGCAGATAAAGACTTTATGGTCTTGTATCCAAACCCTGCTACTGATAAATTAAATATCTCTTTCGGAGAGAATACTCTGGCAGATCAAGTAACTATACACAACTATGTAGGTAAGCAGGTTTTATCTCAAAAGGTTGTAAATAAAAATATGGTAATCAACATCAAACAAATTCCTGTTGGTATGTACTATATAAGAGTTTCAGATTCAAAAGGTAGAGTCTTCGGTACAAAAAGATTTACGCATAGATAACACATCATTTTATTCATAAGAAAGGGCTACTCAACGAGTAGCCCTTTTTATTTTTTAAGCTTTGACATAATAATAGAGTAATAGCTTAATTGATTGTATTAAATCTGCATGCATTTAATAGATATAGTTCTGGTAGATAGATGTTATATAGGTCATACTTTCATTATGGAACCCGCATTTCATGTTCTAATAGTAGCACCTTTGTTTAAATTAAAAGTAGCAGGGGCTTTATGGCAACTGTAACAATATATAACGGTAAAAAATACGTGGTTAATTGCGGCTTATCTATGTTGTCTTGTTTCTATCAAGGTTGATTGATTGCACAAAATGAAGTGCTTATAATAGAGTTTGCTTGCGTACTATTTATGTGGTAAATAAAAAGCCCGGCCTAAGCCGGGCTTTTTATTTTTTAACTTATGTTACTATTAATTAGTGAACTACTGTTAAACGAGTAGTGCTAACACCAGCTTCAGTTCTTAAGCTAACATTGTAGATACCATTAGCTAAGTCAGAAGTAGGTATAGTGTATGTGTTGTTTTTAGCAGCAAACTCTAAAGTACCAGAGTTGAATACTGTACGACCAGCAATATCTGTAACAATTACATTACCTGTAGTTTTTGTAGCAAAATCAGCAGAAATGTGTGCTTCAGAAGTAGCAGGGTTTGGATATAACGTTAAGTTGTTAGCAACTGTAACATCTTTAACGCTAGTACGCCATGCTGCCGGACCTTGGTTTGCGTTGATGATAGTTTTGTCAGACTTTTGAACAAACGCTACAATGTGAGTAACGTTAGAAGCACTTACGTAGTTAGCTCTAGCTACAGAGTAAGTGAATGTAACCATTGAGTCTTTCTTAATAGTAGTAGTAAGTGGCTCACCAGCCCATGTGTTACCGCCTGCGATAATTTGACGAGCTGTGTGGTTAAAGTCTTTTTGAGTTGTAGTTCCCGGAGGATTAGCATAGTGTAGATCTTCCGTTAAAAGAACATGAAGTTTGTCACCAGAACCTGGTGTATAATCAGCACCTATAGCTTTAACTGTAACAGTTACATTAATGCTGTCATCTCCGTTAGTACCACCTGCCCACTCGTGTTTAGCAGTAATTTCAATTGGAGTACCTGCGTTGTTATCAGCATCAATCATTGCTTTAGTCAAATTTGCAGGGTGTCCTGGGTTTGGAGTACTTTGAGCAAAGATTTGACCATTTAATCTTGCACCCGGAGCAGAGTTGATACCATAGTAAGAACGACGAGAATCAACAAAATGCTTAGTAGTGTTGTATAGTGTACCACCACTTGGTATGTTAACCATGTAGCCTAAAAGAATAGCACCACCGTTAGTGCTGGCAATTAAAGCTTCAGTTGGCCCGATGTAGTGCGCACATGGAGGACAGTTTTCACCTCCCATATCTTCTACAATTGAAACGCGTTGTGCATTAGCAGAGCTTAAAAGCAAACCAATAGCACCTAATGAAAGTAAAATCTTCTTCATTTAGAGTTAATTTTAGTTAGATAATTATTTCTATTAAAATAGTTTAGTTACCAAATATAACAATTTTTTCAACTAAAAACACCAAAACTAATAAGTTATTTGTTGTAACATCAAAGCTGCTCTAAAATGCACTCCACACGGACTTTTACCTCTTTTTTGCCTAATAGTGCTGCAATATCCATTACATTTGGCCCATATTTGCCTCCAACAAGCATAATGCGCAGCGGTAACATAACCTGCCCTTTTTTTATGCTAAGCTCTGTAGCTGTGTCTGTAAAAAGATTTTCAAGACTATCTGCATCCCAATTAGTTAGCTCGTCCAGTTTGGTTAGCCATACTTTAAAAAAGTTTGTCTTGTCATCATCCCATTTACCAGAAATAGGCGTAGTATCTATATTCTCAGGTCTCACAAAAAAGAAGTGTGATTGATCCCAAAAGTCTGTAAGAAGGTTACAGCGCTCTTTTACTAGCGGAATTACCTTTTTCAATAATTCATTATCAACTTCAGGTGAATGTGTATGTATGAATGGTAGTACCAGGTTATATAAGTCTGTCTCTGTTTTTTCTTGTAAGTGTTTGTGGTTGAACCATTTAGCCTTCTCGTAATCGAATTTAGCGCCTCCTTTATGTATCCTGTCAATGCTAAATTTGCTGATGAGCTCATTTAAAGAAAAGACTTCTTGCTCTGTATTGTCATTCCAACCCAACATGGCAAGAATATTCACAAATGCTTCGGGCAAGAAACCTACTTCTTTAAAGCCATCCAGTGCTTCACCCGTTCCCGGATCAGCCCATTTCATGGCAAATACGGGGAAACCAAGTCGTTGTCCATCTCGTTTGCTGAGTTTACCGTTCCCGTCTGGTTTGAGAATTAACGGAAAATGCCCCCATTGCGGCATTTCATTTTCCCAACCTAGATATTTCCAAAGTAAAATGTGTACAGGCGCACTTGGTAACCATTCTTCACCTCTAAACGCATGGCTGATTTTCATCAGATAATCATCTACAACTACGGCGAGGTGATATGTAGGCATTCCATCTGCCTTTAAAAGAACTTTGTCGTCAACAAGGCCTGAGCTATTAGAAATCTCACCACGAATCATATCCGTAAAGCTAATGGTCTCGTTATCAGGCATCTTTATGCGTATTACATAAGGCGTACCGCTTTCTATCAGCTGTTTAACTTCTGCATCCGACAATGAAAGAGAGTTGCGCATGTTCATGCGCGTATTATGGTCGTATTGTGGGTTGGGGTTTTTGTCTGTTTTTAAGTTAGTACGCATTTGTTCCAGTTCTTCAGGTGTGTCAAATGCATAGTAGGCATTACCTTGATCTATTAGTTGCTCTGCATACTTCTTATATATTTCTTTACGGTCGCTTTGTCTGTATGGGCCATACTCTCCGCCATGTACAACGCTTTCGTCCGGGGTTAGTCCACACCAGTCTAAACAATCAAAAATGTATTGCTCAGCGCCTTCAACAAACCTTGTACGGTCTGTATCTTCAATTCTTACAATAAACTTACCATTGTTTTGTTTGGCAAACAGGTAGTTGTACAATACTGTGCGAACTCCTCCTAAATGAAGACCGCCTGTTGGGCTGGGAGCAAACCTTACTCTAACATCTTTTTCCATAAGGCTGCAAATTTACAGCTAATGTTGTGAAAAAAGCTATGTTTCGCCCGGGGAGATATGGTGTTAATAACTGATTTGCTCGTAAATATCCAGTATTTTGCCAATACTGTAAGTTTTGTCTCCAATACGTTCAATCCATTTCAACCTACGTATGGCATTTGTCATAAACACAGAGTCTGCAGATGCAAGAAAGTCTCTTGTAAAAGGTTTTTCCTCAACAGTAAACCCTTTTTGTGGTAAATGCTCTATTAAGTACTTCCTCATTACTCCGGCAATACAACCTTCGCTAAGGGGCGGTGTGTAAATAACATCGTCTTTAATACAAAATAAGTTGGCCAGTGTAGTTTCAATAGCATTGTCGTTACAGTTTAGAATAATAGCATCGTCTACTTTATTTCTGGTTGCTAAGCGTGCTGAAAGCATATATACCATTGCATTACAGCTCTTAAAGTTAGCTATATCGTTAACACTTTTATTGAATCCCTCTGCATATATGGAGGTGATGCCTTTTTCATTTAACTGAAGTAAATGAGCTTCAACAGGTTTACACTCAATTACGAATTCTGCCCATTGGTTTTGTCCGTCGTACAAACCTCCTCTGCCTGCATATATTTGAAAACGTACCCGTGCTAATTTTTGTAGTTTATTTTTTGCGACGGTTCTAAGTATTTCTTCTTCTATCCACTCCTGTGTCATCAGTTCAGGAATCTCAAAGCGCAGTGTACTTAAGCTGCTCATCAACCTATCGAAGTGGTATTCTTTTAGCTGGATTTGCCCATCAATAATAAGCATGGTTTCAAATAATCCAAAACCAAAGCGAAACGCTCTGTTGTCGTATGGCACAGCTGCAGATGTGCTGCTGTGTAGCTTACCATTTATGTTTACTTTTCTCAAGTTGCGCTCGTTATTATAGTATAGGGTTACACGATAATCATCTGTGCTTTATGAGCAAAAATGATGTATCGACAAGTCTTGTGTTGTACCTTTACGCAAATTCATTTATATGCAATTTGAGAAAGGTGTTCCCGTAATTTGGCTAGCAGAATTTACTCAAGCAAAACTTGTAGGTAATAAAGAGCAAACGGCTAACGGCATTAACGAGATACATAAAGTTAGAAAAGGAGATATATCTTTTGTAGACAATGAGAAGTATTTTAACGCTTGTTTAATGTCAGCAGCTACTGTCATTATTATTAATAAAGAAGTAGACTGTCCTGAAGGTAAAACACTGCTGGTTTGTGAAGATCCTTTCGAAGCATATGTGAAAATAGTTAAACACTTTAGTCCGTTTGAGCCGGCCAATAAAATGATCAGTGATTCTGCTGTTATAGGTGAAGGTACTCATTTGCAACCCGGGGTGTTTGTGGGTAATCATGTAATTATTGGTAAAAACTGCCTGATACATCCTAATGTTACTATTTATGATAACGCTATTATTGGCGATAATGTCATTATACATTCAGGCACTGTATTAGGTGCAGATGCCTTTTATTTCAAGCGTAGAAAAGAGCGTGAAGTACAGTATGACAAAATGGAAAGCTGTGGTAGAGTGATTATTGAGGATGATGTGGAAATAGGTGCCGGCTGTACTATAGATAAAGGTGTTAGTGGAGATACGATAATAGGCAGAGGAACGAAACTGGATAATCATATCCATATTGGTCATGGTGTTGAGGTAGGCAAAAATTGTTTATTCGCCGGGCAGGTAGGTGTTGGAGGAAAGGCCATTATAGAAGATGAAGTAATACTGTGGGGACAAGTAGGAGTAAGTAAGGACTTGACAATCGGCAAAGGCGCTATCATATATGCACAAAGTGGTGTTGGCCAATCTATAGAAGGTGGTAAAGTATACTTTGGTAGCCCGGTAGAAGATGCTCGTACCAAAATGCGTGAGCTGAACTGGATAAAACGTATTCCTGAAATATGGGAAAAGCTGACTGCTAAGTAGCTTTGAATTCTTTACCTCTTCTTTCGGGCAGAGCCTTCCATTCAGATTTGAGTAAGCCAGTTATAACAAGGTCTTTAAAGCTGCCGTTGTGTATATAGTTATGGCGAATTACGCCTTCTATTTGGAATCCGATACGTTTTGCAAGTGCTGCACTTCTGGTATTTTCGGGCATAAATTGTATTTCTACTTTGTTCAGCCCAACTTTTACAAATAAGAAATCTATAAAATGAAGCAGGCACTCGTATACAATGCCTTTACCCTCATAGTCCTGGCTGATCCAATAACCGATTTGTGCTTTTTTCAGATCGTGATCCCAGTGGTGCATACCCATACCGCCAATTAATTTCATTTTATGAAAAATACCCAAAGCCACACCTTCCTGGCTTTTTTGGCGGGTAAGCATTTGCTGAATGAACTGGTGTGAATGTTCTTGCTTTGTTGTTGCATCTACCCATGGGAACCATACGCGTAAATGGTCGCGCGAATGATCTATTGCTTTAAATAGGTCGTCAGCGTCATCTGCTTCCAGAGAACGTAACAGTATCTCGTCATCTATGAGGATAGAAACCATAGACGACTAAAGTAAGAAATTTAGTGTTTGAAATGTCTTGTTTTGGTCATTACCAATGCAATATTGTTTTCTTTACAATATGCTATGGTATCTCCATCTCTAACAGAACCTCCCGGTTGTACAATAGCAGTAACACCCGCTTCGTGTGCCATACGGGCACAATCGTCGAACGGGAAGAAGGCGTCAGAGGCCATTACCGCACCATTCAACTCGAAACCAAATTGCTTTGATTTTTCCAGCGATTGGCGCAAAGCATCTATACGGCTGGTTTGCCCGCAACCCTTACCAATAAGCTGCTTGTTTTTCACTAAAGCAATAGCATTAGATTTTAAGTGCTTACAAACCTTGTTAGCAAATATCAGATCTTCTGTTTCTTGTTCTGTGCATTTTCTGTCACCG
Organism: Bacteroidia bacterium; assembly: GCA_030429205.1. Lineage (GTDB taxonomy): Bacteria > Bacteroidota > Bacteroidia > Chitinophagales > Chitinophagaceae > UBA5543. The sequence goes on along the minus strand of JAUICZ010000001.1, from coordinate 231,225 downwards.
GCTTCAGTCCACTCAGCATGGTCTGTTGTGTCTGCATCTTGTGTCAACACACCGTTTAGGATACGCTTGAACTCACGTTTAGGGTAAAAGCTTTCTTTTTGTTGCAGCAGAATTCTGTTTTTCTTTTTCTTCAGTAGTTCTAATGCATCATCCTCAAAATCCGGAGCTATCAAAATTTCAAAGAATAACTCACTGATCTTTTCAGCCACTGCCATGTTGATGGTTTGGTTGGTAGTGAGTACACCGCCAAATGCACTTTCAGGGTCACCTGCTAATGCAGCATCCCATGCATCAGCTACATTATCGCGTGTAGCTAGCCCGCAAACATTGGTATGTTTGATCACCACAAAGGTTGGGTCGTTGAACTCAGCAATTACCTGACATGCAGCATCAACATCTACAAGATTGTTATAAGACAACTCTTTACCATTCAGCTTATTGAATATAGCATCAATATCGCCAAAGAAAGCAGCGTTTTGGTGTGGATTTTCACCATACCTCAGCTCTTTTTTATTACCTACAGAAAGTTGGAAAGATTTTGCAGGAGTAGTTTGCGCAAAGTAATCAGCAATTGCTACGTCATAATGAGCACATTCTGCAAATGCTTCCGCAGCATATCTTCTGCGGTCTTCATAAGATGTATTGCCACCTTTTTCGTTAAGCAGTTCTAATAAATTATCGTATTGGTTGCGAGAAGAGATGGTACAAACATCATTGTGATTTTTAGCAGCAGCCCTTATAAGTGATACGCCGCCTATATCTATTTTCTCAATGATGGCTTTTTCATCATCTGTATTAGCAACTGTTTCTTCAAAAGGGTACAAGTCTACAATCACAAGATCGAATAGAGGGATTTCGTATTCTGATACATGTTTTTGATCATCCTCAAAATCGCGACGAGCCAGAATGCCGCCAAAAACTTTTGGGTGTAATGTTTTAACACGGCCACCTAAAATAGAAGGATAGCTGGTTACGCTTTCTACAGAAGTACATGGAATACCTGAATTTTCAATGAAAGTTTGGGTGCCTCCTGTTGAGTAAATGGTTACACCTAATTCGTGTAATTTCTTCACAATTGGCTCTAAACCATCTTTATAGAAAACAGAAATTAAGGCAGATGTCATTTTGCGCTCCATAATACTTGCTATTTCAATTGTAGAATGAGCCGCGAAGATACTAAGCTTACTGCAATAAAGCCTAATTACTCTGTAAGATAAAAGCCCCGTTCTGTGAGACATCGTGAACAGGCAAGTTAAACGCAGCACATTGCTCATATAATAAAGCCTTGGCTGACTTTGAAAAGCTATTCCCAATAACAACGGTATCCGGTGTGTATAGGTGCATCAGTTCTGTTAGTGATGTATTGCTATTATGCTCAGTAAGCAAGAGGTAGTCCACATCTGTTGGGGGTAGATATTTTTGAACATGCAGATACACATTCTTATTCCCTACCGTTATAAGTTTGCTCTCTTGCGGTAATGTTGTGTCTACCGACTGTATATGCCAATTAATGTGTGCAGGCTGTAATACATATTGTTGAGTAGATGCAGAAGGTGATCTTTTACTATATGCAATCAGAGCGTTGTTCCCGTTTATCAATTCTGTATAACTATCGTTTCTTATGTTATACATTACCAGTATTTGTTGCGACTGTGTTTGTCTCCATTCGTAGATGTTCCATGCAATAAAAACCACAAACACTGAAGTAGCGATATGTAATGCAGACTTCTTTTTACGAAAGATAAAAACAGCCCCTGCTGTTATGATAATATATGTAAGACATAGTTCTGCCAAGTTCAGTGTGAGTGTTCTCAAGACATCAAGGTTAAGCGATTTTAGTAGGTATATTATTCGGTTGAAACCTGTGGTGATGAATGTGAGTATTGATGCAATTGGTTCTGCAATGACTGGTACAAAAGAAAGGCCAATTAGTAACATGCCACCTATGAGTATTACACCCATAAATAGATAGGCTACTAAATTCGCTATTAAAAACTGGATGGGGAATAAATGAAAATAGTAGACAACGATTGGCGCGACCAGTATTTCTGCAGCTAAGCTCACAGACATAGCACCCCATAATAACTTTAAAATCTTGTGCTTGAAGAAAATGCTGCGGTTAATAGGTCTGTAAAAAATAAAGATGGATAAAACAGCGATAAAAGAGAGTTGAAAACCTATATTGTATATTAGTATCGGGTCTGCACAAAGAATAATAAATGCAGCAGCTAATAATTGGTTGATGCCATTAGGTTGTTTTTGTATTGCAAAGCCAATTGCTATAATAGAGAACATAGTGGCAGAACGAACTGCTGATGCCGGTGCGCCTGCAATGAGTACGTATCCCCAAATCAAGGGTAGGGCTATCAGGTATTTTATCCAGGTATATTTTTTATGCTTTATCCAAAATAACAACAGCAGTACCAACAAGAAGAATATGCCAATATGTGCACCTGAAATGGCTATAGTGTGTACTATCCCGGTATCTGCATAAGCTTGTTTGAGTTCCGGCTTTAAGTCAGTTTTATCGCCGAGAAGTATTGCGTCTAGAAGCCCGAGTGTAGCAGCATCTTTTATATACCACTCTAATTGCCTTTTGCTCCAATGGTGTATTCTGCGTATCCAATTCAGGTTTTTAGCTTCTGCATAATGAATGATGTTGATGTCTTTTGCAGATATAAATTGTTGAAAGTGAATGTTGCTTCTTGCAGCATAAGCTTTATAATCAAACTCAAAAGGGTTGCCACTATTTTCAATCAGTTGCCAATTGTTAGGCACGGTTATAGTATCTCCTTCTCTAAAGGCAAATACTGCAGGGTACTTGTATACATAAATAAATGCATTGCCGGTTGCAGGGTTTGTTTGATGATTGTTTATGCTGTGTGTGACCGATACTTCTAGTTTCCATGTTTTGTCTTTCTCTTTTGGTGGTTGCTTAATAACCACATTAAAGCTATCTGCTTGTTCTATTCTGTGCCCAAACCAATGTTTGTCATTCCTTACCTCGGCAAAAAAGCACAAGAGCCAGGCAGCGAAAAAGAAAAATCCATTAATGCTTAAAAAACTAATTGCCGAATTTGTTTTTAGGGAATTAATTAAAGAAACAATAAGAACAGAAAGGAAGCCCAAAACTGCAATTAGAGTGACCCGGAGAAGTGTAGTGTTGTAAAACTGTTCGGGGTAGCTAATAATGCCAATAATCAAAGGCATGAGCAACCTGAAAAAGGGTGCACGTTCCCAAAAGTAAGATTTGTTTAATGGCCATTGGTTCACAAGAAATGTCCGTTCGTCGAATGAAAGATACTGTTTATCGAATGAAGTTGGCTATTCGTTGAATGAGATATTGCTGTCAATGCATGGCGTGTAGCTTTACTACAACTTTTAACCTAAAATCTAAAATCAATGAAAAAATTAATCCTAAGCCTTACGGCTTCCCTCTTGTGCGTGGGATTCTCATACGCACAAATGAACACCAGAGTGATCGGAACCGATCGGAATGAAACAGCCACACACGTCAGACAGTTAAGTGATGGGTCAACAATTATCGGTGGTATTATGTACGATAATGTTGGTGGTACTATCACCAATTCAGATGTGTTTATCTTGAGATTGGACCCGAGTAATAACCTGCAATGGGTAAGAACTTTTGGCGGGTCTGATGAAGAGTTTATACAAGACATGATCATCACTCAGGGGAGTGAGGATATTGTTTTTGTGGCAAACTCAAGAGCAAACAGTACGCCTGCCAATAATGGTAATACAGCGTATATTCATCGTTTGGACAATAACGGAACTACGCAATCAGGAAGTACTTTCAGAGAATTGGGCAACGCCTCAAATATTGCAGGGGAAATTTTTTGGGGAGTTACAGAACTAAACAACGGTAACCTTGCAGTAGTAGGTACCAGAAACTTTACAGGAGGAGCATCTGGTGGCTTAATATGTGTATACGATGCAAGCTGTAGTTTGTTATACCATGAATTGTATGACGTTGCAAGTGCCAGTGATGAGTATACAGGTGTAGTTACCGATGGAACTGATATTTACATTAGTGGTTTCGTAAAAGAAGCAAGTAACTCTCACGATTTCAGGGTTGCTCACTACACACCGGGTTCAGGCTCAGGTACAATGCATTACGATAACAGGTATGATTTTACGATCAGCTCGGAAACTAATAACTATGGTAGTGATATTTATCTGGAAAGCGGTACGTTAATCATCAATGGTGTTATCTCTACTCCTTGTTGTGCATTAAACGACAATAAACAAGCGATCATAAAAGTTGATGCTTCAACAGGTAATGTTATTGGTTCTACGGCTACTGTGATCAATACTGGTAGCCAATATGCGAACTCTGTAAGAATGGTGCCATTGTCAAGCGATAGAGTATTCTTTACCCAAAACCCGTCAACCGGTGTTGCATTCGACCCGTTTGCTCACGGATTCTTAGGTACAGTGAATGCTGTTGTTGGTGATTTGACTTTATCTACAGGAACAGCCAATCTGACCAAGCAATTTAACAATACAGGAGACCAGGCAATTCTTGATGTTATAGACAACAGTGGCGTTTTGAAGATGGTTGGTAGCATTAACGGTGCTTCTGTAAGTTTTGGTAACCGTGATATTTATTTTGTTACCAGCAACCACAACCTTACGGACACACGTGAAGAATGTGAGATTGATGATTTGCAATACACCATTCAAACCCCGACGATAACTGCTTCTAGTGTTATGGTAAATTCAGCCACAATAACAATTGATGCCCCTATGATGTGGGCGTTTAGTGAGTGGGATATGAACTTTGATATTATTTGTGGTGATCCTATCGTTCCACCTTCTGGAGATCCTTGTAATGAAGATTGTTACTGGACACTATTAGGTAACAGTAATATAGGTGCAAACAACTTCATTGGTAGCATCAACAATGCAGAACTTAGATTCAGAACAGTAAACCAGGAGAGAGGAATCTTCGATACAGAAGGTGATTTCGGTATCAATCTATTCCAAACAGGTAACTTGCCGGATGCTAAACTACACGTATTCTGTGATTTGAACGAAGAGCATATGCAAGGCCACTCAAATGTGCGTTTTGAAGAGTTAATGGAAGGAGAAGGTCATTACTTGGTAATTGACGACGCCGGGTATGTTTATAAAACAGCCGATATCCCTGGTGGCGGCGGAGGAGACGATGGTGGATCGGATAGCCGCATCGCTGAGCTAGAGCAAAAAGTAGAGCAACTGCAAGAACAACTGCAAACAATTTTGAATCACAACAATGGCGATATACAATCTAAAACAGGTTCTATAAAACTATTTCCTAACCCTACAGATGGTAAAGTAACATTAGAGTACGATTTGCCTCAAGGTACAAACAGTGCTGTATTAATGATTACAGACGTTACGGGTAGAACAGTATCTACAATGGATATTGATGTAAGCAAGAAAAGCATGAGCTTTGAATTGCCTTCAACAACTACTCCGGGAGAGCTATTGTGTACAATAGTTAATGATGGTCAGACATTAGCTAGCAGAACGTTGGTCTACACTAAATAAATATGGTTTAGTGATTTAAAAAGGCGCCTGAATAAGGCGCTTTTTTTATGTGCTATAAAATGAAATTGGTTGTTGAATGAATGAAACGTAACATTCAATGAACGAATCAGCATGTTGAATGAATGAAACACTGAGTAGATATTAATCAGAGCTAGTTTTATATGAATCCGGATTAATATTTCAACAACTAAAAAAAACTAATCATGAAGAAATTTATTTTATGCATGTCTGTTGTTTTAGCAACAGTATTTTCAGCAAATGCACAAGGGTCTTACAGGCACAATATTTACAGTTCACCGCCGGGTTCGGTAGGATTAGCATGGAATGATGAAGTGGGGACATTGGTAAGAGCATGTAAAGACGGTACCGGTGACGCGGTAATTGCTGCATATAGAGCAGACCTTGATGTGAATGGAGATATTAATGGTTCTCATTTTATTGTATACAAGGTCGATAAAAATGGCACTATACTTTGGGAGTTGCCTTTAGGGTTACCGGATGTAAACTCTAATGATATACTTACGGACATGATCATTACGCAAAATGGAGATGTTGTGGTAGTAGGTACTATCGGACGAGCCAATAGCCCCAGCCAGAATAATCAGCCCTTTATTGCTCGAATTGATGGTGCAGGAGGCTGGGTAGGCGACTATAGCTTTCCTGCATTAACAGATGGTGGAGAACACTACTTTGGTGTTTGCGAATTAACTAATGGTGATATAGTAGCAGTAGGTACATACAATAAAGTAGCGGGTGTATCAAGTGGCTTCCTCAGTGTTTTTGAACCAAACTTAACTCTAAGATATCATCGTATAATGGATCAGCGCAGGATGAACGGTTCTGTCGCAATGAGTCCTGTTAGTGATGAATTTAGAGATGTTGTAGCGCATGGAGATGATGTTTTGATAGTTGGAGAAATAAATGGTAACGGTAAACATAATGTTACAATGACATACTTTACACCCGGTACTTCATATAGTTCATCTAATGTTGCGTGGAGCGTAGGTTATAATCCAGTATATACACTTTCAATTGATGGGGTTGATTACGATTTGATAGACCAAAGGGCTGAAGAAGCATGGATACGTAATGATGGTGTTGATGATTATTTGATAATTCTTACGTTGCTTGATGATGAATATTATAACCCGAATGCTTCTACATACGGTATTGTACGAGTGCCTTTTACCAGCAGTACCGTTAATATAGCAAGTGCAGAAACATGGGCATTGCCGGCTATTGACGGAGGTACTGGGTTCCCTTACCAATTTGCAAATTGTAAAGCAATGTATCCTGTTACAGAAAACCACTTTTTTACGATACAAAATCCGGGTGCAACTAGTTTTGATCCGGAGTTCAATGGGAATAGGATAGCTTATCCGCGTGATGCATGGTTGTCTGAAATAACAGATATCTCATCTTTGAATGTAGATTTTACAAGAACCCTGGAAATTGTGCCAGATCAGGAGGCAATATTGGATATGGATTATCATGATGGTTATTTGTACATGGTAGGATACAGAGAAGAGGTTGAAAATGGAACAACATATGGAGGAACTGATATTTTTTATTCTGTAACAAAGGCTCCTTATTGGCCATCAGATGGAGATGGTCAGGTAGATTGTGAACATCCTGATGAAACAGTAAATATTGAAACAGTAAGTGCTATTGATTATGAACTGGGCATCTTTGATAACACTATTAACCCTCAGCAGCCACTATTATTAGTTGGGTTTGATGAGTTTTTACAAATATTTGTATTGTGCGGAAGTGATATATTAAAGCCGGGAAGAGCAACTACTATTCAAGAGTTGAATAGTGATGGTATGGTTAATATTTATCCTAACCCTTCAAACGGTGTGGTAAATATTGATTACAATTTGTTTAATAGTAGTACAGGGACAATTTTTATTACAGATGTTACAGGTAGAGTAATTGTAGAGAAAAGTTTGGAAACAGCAAGTGGACAAGTTAGTATTATGTTAGATGCTTCAGGAGTATATATATGCTCTATAGTAGATGATAAAGAGAATAAAGTTCACACCCAAAAGGTGGTTATTACAAAGTAAATGTAAGTTTAATGGTTAAGAAAGGTGCCTTGTTTTTAAGGTGCCTTTCTTTTTATAAACTCATATCGGCATTTAGTTCTTTTACTTTTTTTCTTGCCAGTTGTACGTAGGTACTGCCGGGGTACTCCAATATCAATTGGGTGTAGCGCTTCCCGGCTTCATCTTTATTGTTTAAGTAAGACTCGTATATCTTAGCCATTGTAAAAAGCGCATCATCTGCTAATACATCATCTTTATGTGTGGCAAGTATTTGTTGCAGGTGTTTAATAGCAGTTTCATAATCGCCATGCTTTTGCGCCAGCTTAGCCCGTTGCATAAAAATGTCATCTTGTAGCGGATGGTCGGGAAAGGAGGTGGTTATGTCTTCCAGCATTGTTTCTGCTTCTTCATCTTTATTCTGAAACATCAGAAGGTCTGCTTGCGCAAAACGTTCCAATGCAGTGTAGTTGCTATCGGGTGGTATGTTCTCTGTGATCAATACAGACAAGTACAAAGCATCATTTGCTATCAATTCTGATGTAGAAGCTTTAAGTACGTTTAATTGAATATTTGCCCAATCAAAGTCTGCACGATAGTAGGCCAATTTTGCATTGCGATAACGTGCTTCTTCGCCTAAAATATCTTCGCGAAACTCTTTTTGTACCTGACTGTATACTAGAGATGCATCCCATATTTTATTTGTCAAGATCAAATAGTCGCCCATCATTAGTTTACATTCTGCCACAAATGGTCTACGTGTATTAGGCGTCTTAATAGCGCGTTCTAAAAGCTGAATGGCTTTTTCTGGATCGTCGGCATATTGAGCTTCTAGTTTAGCGTAATCTTGCAGGGGTTGCATACCGTAAAACTCCGGGAAGCTATCCAGCAATTGCTGGTAGTCTTTCGCCAGCTTTTTTATGTCTGCTTTACTGCGCTTTGGATTGTCCTCAACAATTCTGAACTGTACAGATAGTTTTTCGTTGAGTACAGAGGTGTATAATGGATATTCTTTACCTCTTTCTAATATCTCATCGTAAACAGTGAGGGCAAAATTCTCTTTCTGTTCTTTTACTGCATATCTGGCAAAACTAAGTAAGCGTTCTCCCTGTTCTTTGTATCGCATATCTAATGCACGCACTTGTATTAATGCTCCCTCCCAGTCGTTTTTCTGTGTGTATAGCCAAACCAGCAGCTCAGAATAATATGGGTTCTCCGGTTGTTCGTTTATTTTTTTAAGAATGGCTTTTTGTGCTTTCGCCAGTTTCTTTTTGTCATCACCTAAGTACTCAAGTAGTGTAGTTTTTACATCATTAATGCCGTTGTGAAAATAATTACGATTGGTTCTTAGTAGCGCGTCGATGCCATTGTCTATGTCTCCTTTTTTAAAGTACAGGTCAGACATGGGGCCGCTATAAAAGTTCTTGTTACGTAGAATTTCTCCGGCACGCTCGTAAGCCATCAAAGCATATTCGTCTTCTTTTAGTGCAACGAACTTATTAGCCACCATTTGCGTTATCATGTCGTCACCGTTCAGTAAAGAGATAGCGATCTCAAAAAACTCATTCCCTTTTTTTGTTTTGCCCCATGCTTTAAAAACGTTACCCATGTCTAAAGTATATACAGGGCTGTGCGGGTTGCGCTTTAATTGATCGTTGACTAGTTTTTCGGCTTTTTTGTATTCTTTTAATGCCAGTAATGTTTTCAGATATCCTGTGTAGACATTAGCCGTTTTATCTTTTTTGTATAGCTGCTCAAAAGCGTCTAGTGCTTCTTGGTATTGCTCAAGGTCGTAGTATGTTTGCGCTTGTATTATAGCACTGGTTTGTGCATAGGTAGTTTGAATGTTGCAAAAAGTTGTAACAAGATATGCTATCAAAAGATATTTTATAAAATTCCTCACTGTTCTACATTCTGGTTTTTTGATATACTAATTTCCCTTTAGTATATGTATAAACTTGCCATGCGGGTAACATCTTTTTTTCTATGGTAGTGGGTATAAATAGCTTATTGTGTTTTATGTGTGGTTGTCTCCTTTCCCTGCTGTTCATTAAGTCGTAGTTTGTTTTGTAATCATATTCGTACACAATGCTTGAAGTGGGTTTGCCGTCTTTAAAAAAAATATTTACAGATGACAAACTACCATTTTTGATCTGATATGCACTAACTGAAGTGGATGTTAAGTTTGAAGACAATATAGAATTACCATACGTTAAATAGACTGTTTGCGCTTTTGATTTAAATTGAAAAATTTCTTTATAAAACTCTCCAGTGGGAGGTGGTTCTTCTCCAGTTCTTGGAGATGCGACACAAATAGGCTGTAAAAATATTTTGGTATTGCTAATGTACACAGCATAGCTATTGAAGTAATGCATAGAACCGCCAGTATAAGTATCCCAAGTGTATATACTCAGTTTCTTGTCTTTTGATGTTACTACTTTAATATTGCTATTGTCAGGAAAGGTTAGAGGCTCTGAAAGTACTTCGGGGTTCTTTTTACTCAAAAATGTAAGGTAATTGTTCAATTGATTGTTTATCGATAGTATACTATCGTATGGATTAATACCAATTTTTTCTTGTCTGTCATAATTCAGTTGCTCTAACCTGTTTATGTAAGACAAAATTTGCTGTGTTGCTTCACTTTGTGTAATAGTTTTACTACTAGCTGAATTGTTTAATAGGCAATTCATCGCAATCACTAAGATGGTGATATTTCGTATTGATCTCACTATTAGTTTCTCAATGGTTTACCGGTCTGCAATATACTTTGTAATCTTTCTAAAGTTTTTCTTTGTCCGCAAAGGCTTAAAAATGCTTCGCGTTCCAAGTCTAGTAAATACTGTTCGCTAACCATGGTAGGTGCTGACAGGTCGCCACCGCACATAACATGTGCCAGTTTTTCAGCAATAAACTTATCATAGTCGCTGATGTATTTCCCGCGCCACATACCATGTATGCCGGCCATTAAAGCACCTAGCCCACTGCGCCCCTGAACTTTTATATCGTTACGTGGTGCAGGTTGTGTATAGCCTTGTTCGTGTAGTGATAGTACTTTTCTTTTTGCATCCAACACTCTTCTGTTGGGGTTGATGGAAATACCATCCGTTCCATTTCTAAGTATAGACATGTCTATGCTCTCATGTGCAGAGGTGGCTACTTTTGCAGTACCTATGTTGATGAACAGTTGTTGTAAGTAATTCAGCTCTACATCTTCTTTTATGTTCCTGTCAGATGCGCGTAACACCATTTCTTTGGTGCCACCCCCACCGGGTATTAAACCAACACCCATCTCTACTAAACCTATGTAAGTTTCAGCTGCGGCCTGTACCGCATCAGCATGCAAACACATTTCACAACCACCACCCAGTGTCATGCCATGTGGTGCTACCACAACAGGTACGCTACTATACCTTAAGCGCATAGTGGTGTTCTGAAATTGCCTGACAGCCATATCCAACTCGTCATACTCTTGCTCTACTGCAAACATGAATATTAAACCTACATTGGCACCTGCGCTGAACTTGTCGCTACCATTAGCGATTACTAAACCCTTATAGCTTTCTTCTGCAATGGCTACCGCTTTGTTGACACCTGCCAGTACCTCACCGCCAATGCTATTCATCTTCGTGTTCCAGCTTAGTGCCACCACATCATCGCCAATATCGTATAGTTTACAAGCACTATTTTCCCAAACAACTTTGTCGTCTAGATGATCGAGTATGATGAAGTGTTTACTGCTTTCTATTAATTGGTAAGACTTGCTGTTGATGTCGTAATATTTACGCTCCCCGTTTTCTGTTTTGTAGAAGGTCTCAAAGCCTCCGTCCAGCATTTCCTGCACCCATGCAGCAGGCTCATTACCCGCAGCTTTCATTTGCGCTACTATCTTAGCTACACCTAAAACATCCCATGTTTCAAAAGCACCTATCTCCCAACCAAAACCTGCTTTTAGCGCATCGTCTATTTTGTATAGCTCATCTGCAATTTCAGGTATGCGGTTGCTGGCATAAGCAAATAGCATATGGTGGAACATTCTATAAAATTCACCGGCTTTATCTTGACCTGCATACAATACTTTTAATCTTTGGTGTAAGTTGTCTATTGGTTTTGCGGCATCCAGCGTAGCGAATTTTGCTCTTTGTTTGGGAGCATATTCCATACTGTCGGGTTGCAGGGTAAGTATTGCGGTCTGTCCCTGTTCGTCTTTTGTTTTCTTATAAAAACCTTGTTTGGTTTTATCTCCCAGCCATTTATTCTCCACCATCTTTTCTATAAATGGTGGTATGTTGAAGATGTCTTTTGCTTCGTCGTGTGGAACATTGTCCGGTAATGTCTTTGCCACATGCACCAACGTATCCAGGCCTACAACGTCACCTGTACGGAAGGTCGCTGATTTTGGTCGCCCCATGATCGGACCCGTTAAGGCATCGGTTTCATCTATGCTCAATCCCAACTTTTGCATGGCATGGAATACAGCCATGAATCCGAAAACACCCACACGGTTCGCAATGAATGCAGGCGTGTCTTTACAGAGTACGGTTGTTTTACCTAAGTGACGATCGCCATACTCCATCAAAAAGTCTATCACTTCTTGTTGTGTATCCGGAGCAGGTATGATCTCTAATAGTTGCAGATAACGTGGCGGATTAAAAAAGTGCGTACCGCAAAAATGTTGCTTAAAGTCATCGCTGCGACCCTCGCTCATCATGCGTATAGGTATTCCTGATGTATTGGACGTGATCAGCGAGCCTGGTTTGCGGTATTGTTCTATTTTCTCGAATACCTGCTGTTTAATATCCAGCCTTTCAATCACAACTTCCATTACCCAGTCGCAATCAGCAATCTTGTGCAGATCGTCATCAATATTACCTGTGGTAATAAGGTGTGCTACCTCTTGAGTGTATACTGCACTGGGTTTTGCTTTTAACGTAGATTGCAATGCGCTGTTAACTATGCTGTTGCGCCATACTTTACTGTTTTCATCCAGCCCTTTTGCTTTATCTGCATCCGTTAACTCTCGCGGAATGATATCCAGCAATAATACCTGTACACCAATGCCTGCAAAATGCGCTGCAATGCGGCTACCCATCACGCCACTACCTATAATGGCTACTTTTTTGATCGCTCTGTTCATGTGCTTACTTGTGGATATACAATTTACGTAAAAACTGGCGCGTATACACAAGGCTTAGATATTTCTTAACAGACTATTCGTAAAACCCGAAAGCACGCTCTAAATCAGCTTGATCAGGGCTAAATCCAATAAAATATTCTTTAGAAGTGTATGTAGAGTCAAATTTGATATTGTGGTTGTACAAATATGGGTAGCCAACAACCGCATGTGGCTTTCCTTCTTCCCGGGCATGATTAACGCTATTAGTATATGGAGGGTACCTGCCGGGTAGCCATTGGTTTCTGGCTATGACCTCTTCGTTTGAATAGAATGTGATCTGGTTGTTTAAAACGGCATAGGTAGTAAACACGTGTTTGATATTCTTTTCTTTTAAACGTAGGATCATGTCATCGATAGCACTTTGGGTTATTTTGCCGGATGGGAAGTTCCAGAAGGTTAGGGTAGCAACAATACTGATACTTGTAATGGCAAGTGCGGCTATGGAATAGGCGTTCTTAAACCTGACATTATTGATGAGTAACTGCAGGGAGAGTAGCATAAACCCCGATAGCGGTAACAAATACCTTGGTTCAATGTATTGAGAAAAGGCACTTGGGACCAATATCGTAGCAATGACAGATACAATGGATACCACAAAAAATCCAATATCTTTTGCTCTTTTAAAAACGAAGTATATAAGACCAATGATCAATAAAAAGTAAATGGCAATGTAGATATATGCTGATGCGGCAGTGAATAAGTTTTCAGGATATATTTCTGCTAAATAATACTTCCCTTTAAAATGAGCGAACATATAATTCAAAAACCTGCTCAGGTTATTATAAGCAGCATCCATATCTTGATTAATAGAGTGGTTGTGTGCAGAAAAGTGATCGATTACAGCATAAAACACACCAACAGACACGGACAAACCTAATAGCAGCGCAATAAAATGTTTAGCAGACTTTAAGGCGATGATTTTGTATAAAATGATGGGTATAAGCCCCATTAACCATAGCTTTTGAGCTTCGTAAATAATAACAGACAACAACCCAATAAAAAAGAAGATAAGTACAGCCTCTGCTGTTTTTTTATTGAACAGTAAGTAGAGGATAACTGATGAAAGTAAAAAAGACGTTTGATAACCTCCCCTGGCTTTCATGCTCCAAACAGCCCAGGCCGGGGTAGTGGCCAGCATTAAGGCTAAAACAAAAGGAATAATGGCCTTGCTGTTATTTATGTGTACTAAGGCTTTATAGAAAACAACTACACCTGCCGTCCACATGAGCAATATGGGTAACTTCACCGTAAATGTGTTTAAACCACCAATCGCGCAAAAAGGTAAGCTGATCAGGCTTTCAAAGAGAGTGAAACCATAATTTTGCCCATAGAAATAGAGCGGAAACTCTTTGCCTGCGAGTATGTGTTTGATCATCAATCCGCATACGGCTTCATCACCATCAAGTGCTATGTTATGATTTAATAATTGTGGTAGTCTGCTTACAATGCATATCGCAATGAGGATGTATGTATAATGTTTTTGGGACATGCAAGGTGTTATGCTAACATTTAAACGAGCAAGACAATAAATTAATTGCGTATTTTTGTCATAGAAGTGTTAAAGAAGAAAAATCAACCTTTTGTGGCTTGTGGTTATGCTTACTCATGAGTATACTTTTCGTAAAGGCTGGTTGGGTTTAGACCTTTCATAACTATGTTACCCCAACGTAAAATTAATAGGTAGGCTAACACATATACTAACATCCTTGCCCTCAAACTTTGCAGGCTCTTTAATTTTCATTTCTCTAATAACCCTTACAGCCTCTTTGTCTAAGTGTTTATGTACACTTTGATTAACAACTATATTAGTTATTTCTCCTTTTTCTGTTATTGTGTAAGAAAGCAGAATTTCTCCTTGTATAGCATTTCCTCTTGCATTAGCTGGATAAACCAAATTGTACGCTAAATATTGATTAAAATCAGAGTAACCCGCTAGTACTGGAGGTTGGTAAGTTGAGTCTATGCTAAACATTAGTGCAGTGTTACTATTAATTGGCATGCTATTGGTACACTTCTCTTTCGAGTATGTAACATTGAAACCATAGTTTAATTTATTATAATCACTAGGACGGCTTATTTTATCAATCCATGTGCCATGTGGTTTGCCATCTTTTAAGGTTTCGCTTAGTAAAAGAATCCCCGACTTAATTTCCTTTATTTCTTTTGTTGTGCTGCCGTCTTTATTTTCTGTCGTGGTCAATATGTATTTCCCTTTTTTTTCTGACACTTCCTTAGTCAGGTACATATTCTTATAATATTTTACAGTTTGGCTTTGGCTAAAGCATAATAAAGGCAGTGTTATAAGGGCTGTAATAAGTGATAATACTTTCATTGCGTATGGTTAAAATTGCGTATTTTTGTTATTAAATGGGTTTAAGTAACATAAATTAGCTACATGTAATTTTTACAAGCTCAAAATGCTAAAAAATAGAACAAATTGAAACAAACATTTACCTATAACTTCTAATTCTGCAACAAAACAGAACAAATATGTTAAAATAGTAATCCTATAATCCGCACTTTAATTATCATATTAAGCAGTTATCTTTGCCCATTATGCAATCCCTGAAGGAAAAAATAGAGCAACTTAAACAAGAGATAGCGGCAGTTGTGCCGGCTAGTGCTGATGAACTGGAGCAGTACCGCATCAAGTTTTTGGGTACAAAGGGTATCGTGAAGGAGATATTCGGAGAGATGAAGAATGTGCCTAAAGAACTGAAAAAAGAGGCGGGGCAGATGTTGAATGGCTTTAAACAAGCAGCAGAAGCTAAATTCGAAGAATATAAGTACCTGCAAAACAGCAAGGCTAAAAAAGATGACGGTATTGATAAAACCTTACCTGGCACGCCAATAGCTGAGGGGTCTCGCCATCCGTTGAGAATGGTGGAAAACCAAATGGTATCGATATTGGAGAAGATAGGATTTAGTGTGGCTACCGGTCCTGAAATAGAAGATGACTGGCACAATTTCACGTCGTTGAACATGCCTGAGCATCACACTGCCCGTGATATGCAGGATACCTTTTATGTACAGCAAAACCCGGATTGGGTATTGCGTACGCACTCATCGTCTACACAGTCAAGGGTGATGGAACAAACCAAACCACCTATCAGGGTGATATGTCCGGGGCGTGTATATCGTAACGAAACAATCTCTGCACGTGCACACTGTTTCTTCCACCAAATAGAGGGATTGTATATTGATAAGAACGTTTCTTTTGCTGATTTGAAGCAAACCTTATATTATTTCGTGAAAGAGATGTTCGGAGAGCATACGAAAGTTCGTTTTCGTCCGTCATACTTCCCATTTACAGAGCCAAGCGCGGAGATGGATATCTCATGTACAGTTTGTGGTGGTAGCGGTTGTGCCCTTTGTAAAAAAACAGGTTGGGTAGAGATATTGGGTTGCGGCATGGTACATCCTAATGTGCTGCGCAACTTTGATATAGATCCCGATGTATACACTGGTTTTGCATTTGGTATGGGTGTAGAGCGTATCACACAGATCAAATATCAGGTGAACGACCTGCGTTTATACTCGCAAAACGATGTACGTTTCTTAAAGCAGTTTCAGCCACTTTGATATAAATATTGAGCCAATCGTCTGATATAGTATTAGTAACAGGTGCAAGCGGTTTTTTAGGTAGCCACTTGGTACAATACCTATCCGCAAAAGGTGAGTACGTAAGGGCGTTGTATAATAACACCCCTCCCTCAAAACAGCTGGAAGAACTACCCAATGTAGACTGGCAGCGACGAGACTTGCTGGATATATATGATGTAGAAGAGGCAATGAGTGGGGTAGCAGAAGTGTATCATTGTGCTGCTATAGTCTCTTTCAGCAAAAAAGACAGGCTGAAGCTATTACAAGTAAACATAGACAGTGCTGCAAATGTGGTAAACGCCGCAAACGATGCCGGGGTAAGAAAGTTGGTACACGTCAGTTCTATTGCAGCTTTAGGGCGTAGCAAAGAAAATGTACCCATTACAGAAGCGGAGCAGTGGGAAGAAAGCAGGCGTAACTCTATTTACTCAGAGAGTAAGTATTATGCTGAAATGGAAGTATGGCGAGGCATGGCAGAAGGTTTGAATGCAGTTATCATTAACCCGGGAATAATACTCGGAGAGGGAGATTGGGATAAAGGTTCGGCAAAGCTGGTGAGTATAGTATATAGCGAGTTTGCATATTATACGCTGGGTACTAATGCATGGGTAGATGTAAAAGACGTCTGCAGGGTGATGTATGAGTTAATGAAAAGCGATATTAGTGAAGAACGATTTATTGTGAGTGCCGGTAACTTTGCATATAAAGATGTGTTTACCGGGCTGGCCAATGCTATGAACAGAAAGCCGCCGCATAAACAGGCCAGCAGGTGGATGAGCGCATTGGTATGGCGTTTGAGCGCACTGAAAAGCTTCTTTACAGGCAAACCCGCCGGTATTACAAGAGAAACGGCAAGGACAGCGCAGCAACTTGTAAAATACGACAATAGTAAGCTGCATAAATATATAAATGGCTTTGAGTACACTGCTCTGAAAGATACGCTCAACCGCATAGGAAAGGCATATTTGACAGATAAAGGACAGAAATCTTAAAAAAATATTTGGATTATAATAGAAAACATTTGTATCCTTGCATTACGGAGTAGCCATATTCCGCTTTAATCATTCAGAATACTGAATTTTTCCCATTTATTAAGTTATAGGTTTTTCGGACAGAGTAGCCGTAATAGAGTTAAATAGGGTCAAAAAAACGTACTAAAAAATATTCTTACAAAAACATTCGTATGCCATACGATATTCTTCAATTGAACGACATGCTCGTTCCCGAACTGGTAGACATTGCCAGCAACCTTAAAATCAGAGGTGTAAAATCATTAGGTAAACAAGACCTTATTTATAAGATCTTAGATCATCAGGCCCTTGCAGAGGGTGAAAAAGCCGATAATAAAGAAAAAGAAGCTGAACCTGTTAAAAAGCGCCGTACTCGTAAACCTCAAAAAGAGAAAGAAGAAGAGGAAGATGCTGCTGCAAACGACGGGCAACCTGCATTAAAAGCAGAGCCTACTAAAAAACGCAGAACAAGAAAGCCTAAGAAAGAAGAAACAGAAGAGCCTGCAAAATCTGCAGAACCTGCTGATGAGGCTTCAGAAGAGGACAGCAGCTCTGATATTATCATGCCGACTGCAGAAGATGATTCATCTAAAGATCAACCTGCAGAAGATGCGGCGGAAGAAAAAACTGAGGAGAACGAGGGAAGAAAGCCGAGGTCTAACAGCAGAAACCAGAAAAAAGACAATAACTCTCATTTCAATGTAGAAATAGATGCTAACATAGTTAGTGAAGGCGTGTTGGAAATGATGCAGGATGGTTATGGTTTCTTGCGTAGTAGTGATTACAACTATTTAAGCTCACCGGATGATATATATGTATCACCGTCGCAGATAAAACTATTCGGACTTAAAACAGGTGATACTGTAAAAGGTACAGTGCGCCCACCGAAAGAAGGTGAAAAATACTTTGCTCTTTTAAAGGTAGAGACCATTAATGGTAAGTTGCCTGAAGAGATCAGGGACAGGGTGCCTTTTGATTACCTGACACCACTTTTCCCTTTCGAAAAGTTGAACCTGTATACAAAAAACACTTACTATGGTACGCGTATCATGGATCTGTTTACACCAATTGGTAAAGGGCAGCGTGGTTTGATCGTTGCGCAGCCTAAAACAGGTAAAACAATGTTACTGAAAGAGGTGGCTAACGCTATTGCGGCAAACCATCCTGAGTGTTACCTGATGATCGTGTTGGTAGATGAACGTCCGGAAGAGGTAACCGATATGCAGCGCAGCGTAAATGCAGAGGTGATTGCATCTACATTTGATGAACCGGCTGATAAACACGTAAAAGTTTCTACCATAGCACTTCAAAAAGCTAAGCGTTTGGTAGAGGTAGGTCACGATGTAGTGATATTACTAGACTCTATAACCAGACTTGCTCGTGCACACAATACAGTGGCTCCTGCATCCGGTAAAGTATTGTCTGGTGGTGTGGAAGCTAATGCTATGCAAAAGCCAAAGCAATTCTTTGGTGCAGCTCGTAAGATAGAAAACGGAGGTTCTTTAACTATACTTGCAACAGCATTGATCGATACCGGTAGTAAAATGGATGAAGTGATATTTGAGGAGTTCAAAGGAACGGGTAACATGGAGCTTCAATTGGATCGTAGATTGGCTAACAAGCGCATCTTCCCTGCAATTGATATTACTTCTTCTTCTACTCGTCGTGATGACCTACTATTAGGAAAAGACATCATGAACAAGATGTGGATCATCCGTAACCATATCGCAGATATGCATACAGATGAGGCAATGAACTTCTTAATGAGTCAAATGAAAGGTACTAAGAGCAATGAAGAGTTCTTAGCTACAATGGGTAAATAGAACCTAATATTCAGATATAAAGACAAGGGCTACTCATTGAGTAGCCCTTGTTATTTTAGTTAATTGAAGATAATAGAAAGTAGGTGCCCAGTACAATTATTGAAAGTACATAGTATACAAAGTTGATATCATTACTGCGAGCATAGTAGTTGGCTAACCTTGTATTGGTCATGTTTTTACGTTCTTGCCTGGATACCGGCATAAGAGACTTGATGAACGCCTTGCTATAGTTGCTGGTTTTTACATTTAAATTTTTCAGTGTAAATATTTTCAAGACAATAAATAATATTGTCAAGCCTGCGAATATCGTCGGGCAGATCGATATGATGTTTTCTCTCAACATGGAGTATCAACTATTGCGTCAAGATACAAAAAATGAGATAAGAGCTTGCCGGGTCTAACTGCTATGGTCTGATACGATTAGCCATTTACCATCTATTTTTCTGAATAGTAAGGTAAAATAGCCGTTAGCATCATTGTTTTCTCTTTCCAGATGAAACTTGCCTATAACCTGGTAGTATTCGTCAGACAGTCGGTTGTATTTTAAATCTGAAAATGAAAGCTCACCCATTGTAGCTTTGTTGGGGTACGCATTTTTATACCTTTCCAATGTGTTTTGATACCCCCAACCCGGGCCTCCTCTTCCTATGAATAAGAGGCTGTCGCTATTCCAGTATCCCTTCATATACTCGTCTATATTTCCTTTATTCCAGCCTTCTACCTGAGTATTCAGCACTTTCTCTATGTTGGCTTCCTCATTATTAATGTGAGCATTATTACAGCTGAAAAGTATAATAACCAAGATGATGCAAGTAGTACTTAATATGTGCTTCATTAGGTTAAAATAAAAAAAGCAATCCATAATGGATTGCTTTAAAGTTTACAGGGGCTGACGCTCCCGTTTTTCAAAGTTTGGGTTTTATTATAGGTGGGTTTATAGGTTGGGCTTACAGGTATTGTAAAAGAAGCCCATTATTTTGAAATATGGATCAGCTATTTGACGAATGACAGGTTTCATTCAACGAATGGCCGTTCTCATTAAATATGGTAAAAAATGTAAGATGTAAAAAGTACTAAGCGGTTGGTTTCCAGTGTTCTATCCACTGGGAAGGGGAGAGGGCATTATCTGCGTTGTATTCGCCTATTTTTGTGCGTCTTAATTCTTGAAGATAGCCTCCGCAACCTAATGCCTGACCAAAATCGTGTGCCAGAGAGCGTATATATGTGCCGGTACTGCAAGCTACACGAAAATGTATCTCTGGTAGTTCTATTTTTGTGATATCGAAGGCTGTTATTTGGATGTTTCTGGGGTCTAGCTTTACTTCTTTGCCAGCCCTTGCATATTCATATGCCCTTTTACCACCTTTTTTGATGGCAGAATGTATAGGAGGTAATTGTTGTATGTCTCCTATAAACTGTTGTGTGGCCTTGAGTATATCTTCTTCTGTAATATGAGCAATGTCTTTTTCCTGTTCAGGAGTACTTTCCAGGTCGTATGTAGGTGTAACGGCGCCTAAGTGAATGATGCCGGTATATTCTTTTGCCTGCTGCTGGTATTCAGTTATTTTTTTTGTGAACTTGCCTGTACATAATATCAACAAACCTGTTGCTAATGGGTCTAGGGTGCCGCAGTGCCCAATTTTGACATGCAGTTGGCGGCGTAGCTTATTTACTACGTCAAAAGATGTCCAATCTACAGGTTTGTCTACTAGTAGTACACCACCTTCTTTCAACTCGTCAGGCGTAGGCAATTTGTTCATTGCGCAAATATAGCATCTTCAATAAACAGAATACAACTATAAGTAATTAGTAGTAAGTGTTTACCGATTTGGGTTCTATCTTTGTAATATGTCTTTTTTCAAACAGGATGGTGGACCGTTTTTAATAGCAGGTCCTTGTAGTGCAGAAAGCAGAAAGCAGGTTTTTGAGGTTGCAGAAGCTTTGAAAGGGAATCCCGTGAACTTGTTTAGGGCAGGAGTATGGAAACCCCGAACCCGTCCGGGTAGTTTTGAGGGAATGGGGGAAGATGCTCTTGCATGGTTGAGCGATCTGAGAAAAGAATATGGCTTAAAAACGACTGTAGAAGTAGCATCTCCCACACATGTTGAGCTTGCGCTGAAATATGGTATGGACACCATATGGGTTGGTGCGAGAACAACGGTAAACCCTTTTCAGGTACAACGAATTGCAGATGCACTAAAGGGAGTAGATATTCCTGTAATGATTAAGAATCCCGTAAATCCGGATGTAGATCTATGGCAGGGCGCGATTGAAAGAATGAATGCTGTGGGTGTAAAAGAAGTTGCAGCAATACATAGAGGCTTCTCTTCCTATCAAAAAACCTCTGTATACAGAAACCAGCCTAACTGGCCACTACCGATAGAGCTGAAAAGAAGGATGCCGGAGCTGCCGATTATTTGCGACCCCAGCCATATTACCGGAAACCGCGAGATAATAGCAGAAGTAGCACAAAAAGCTATGGACCTGGGCTTTGACGGCTTGATGATAGAAACGCATACGGATCCTGATACAGCCTTGAGCGATGCCGCACAACAAGTAACGCCAACTACTTTAACAGATATACTGTCTAAACTGGTTGTTAGAGGGAATGCTGCACAAGAGACAAATGGAGCAGCACTGGAGTACTTGAGGCAGGAAATGGATAGCATAGATGCTGAGATAGTAGACTTGTTAGCAAGAAGAATAGAGCTCAGCAAGGAAATTGGTAAGGTGAAAAAAGAGTGTGACATGACCGCTTTTCAACCCGAGCGTTGGAGAGATATAGTAAACACAAGAGGAGAACGTGCGGCTAATGCAGGCATCTCTAAAGAGTTTATCATTGAGATATATGAGAAAATTCACCACCACAGTATCAACAAGCAATTAGAAATTCTGCAGGCTGTGATAAAAGAAGTAAAAAGTTAACTTTACCCACTTTTAGCAAATCGGATATAGCGTGGCGTTAAAACAACATAAGGATGATCAGGTACGTTACAACCAGCAGGTTGATAATTCACGGAACTATGTATTGCCATTTATAGAGCAAACAAAACCAATAAAAGATGGAACAACTGTTCTGGAAATAGGTTGTGGTGAAGGTGGTGTAATGGTGCCTTTTTTAGAAAAGGGTGCTAAGTGTTTTGGTGTCGATCTGGATAAGATAAGGATAGATATTGCTAACGACTACTTAAAAGATGAAGTGGCAGCAGGCAAAGCAGAGTTTTTGCTGAAGAATGTATACGATGAAGATTTCTTACAGCGTTTTAAGGGCTACTTTGATGTAATTGTACTAAAAGATACTATTGAGCATATTCCCGAGCAGGAAAAGTTTGTACCATACATTAAACAACTGCTGAAAGAAGACGGACAGATATTTTTCGGATTCCCTCCATGGTATATGCCCTTTGGTGGACACCAGCAGGTAGCGGAACATAAAATAGCCATGCTGCCTTACTATCATATACTACCCAAGCCTATATACATGGGCATACTAAAGCTTATAGGTGAGCCTAAAAATAAGCTTATTGAACTGGAGGAAGTATATGATACACGTATATCTATAGAACGCTTTGAGCGTATACTAAAGAAGAGTGGCTTGCAGGTAAAAAACAAACAGCATTATTTGTTGAATCCTATATACAAGTATAAGTTTGGTTGGAAGCCCATAAAGCAAACTCCCATCATTACGGCTGTACCTTTTGTGCGCAACTTCTTAACCACTTGTGTATACTATACTGTAGGTTAATTGTTTTGCCAAATATCCCAGGAAGCTTCTGCTTGTATTTCCAGCATTTCTAAACCGTTTTTGGTAGTAGCACCATAGTGTTTTCCATACTTGATAAACTTGCTCTCTTCCGGGTTGTAAACAAGGTCGTATAAAATATGGTTGCCTGTTAGGTAGCGGTAGGGTAATAAAGGGAATGTTTCGATATTAGGGTACATACCCAAAGGCGTGGTGTTGATAATGAGCTGGTATTTTGCCAGTACTTCTAAGTCTATTTGTGAGTAAGTATATGTATCAGGTTCTTGTGTTCTGGATACATAGTGGTAATTAATGCCAAGTTTATCAAGAACATATGCAACAGCTTTTGATGCACCACCTGTCCCTAAAATCAATGCATGTTTAGTAGTGTTCTTTAAAATAGGTTCAAGGCTTTTTCTAAAACCAATAACGTCGGTGTTGTATCCGTATAATTTCCCGTCAGTATTTTTTATGCAGTTAACAGCACCAATAGCTTGTGCCGTTTCGTCAATGCTATGTAGTAGTGGCAAAACTGCTTCTTTATAGGGTATCGTAACATTCAACCCTTTGATATTGGAGTGTACTTCCAGCAATGGTAACAACTCATTAATATCAGGGATGGAAAATGTACGATAGTCCGCATTGATGTTTTGCGTAATAAACTTCCGTTTAAAATAAGATGGTGAAAAGCTGTGCGCCAACTCTTTGCCAATCACGCCATATAATACCTGTGTCATATCAGCATGGAAAATAAAAAAGGCATCGTTAAGATGCCTTTAAAATTATTTATTTAAGAACATATGAAAGGTGTCTCCACGTAGTCCGTTTCTTGTAGCTTCCAAAGGTATTACTTCTGCAGGGGCAATATTGCCTAAGTTAACATTAGCACCCAATAGCTCTAAGAAGTATACTTGCTGCGCCTTAAGCGGAGCTTCCCAAATGATTTTCTCATATGGTATTTTAGTAAGTATCTCTTGCACTAAACCTTCACGTACCTCTCCTGTACCACGATATACACCTACATTACCAGACTCTCTGGCTTCGGCAATTACATACTTTGAACCTGCAGACAGCTCGGCAGTCATCAGTTCAATCCATTTGTATGGAGGTATAATGTGTGTAGCATCTTTTGAACCCACCTCAGACAACACTGTTACGTGTTTAGCCAGTTCTTCTATGTGTTTACATTTTTCATTATGAGGTATGGTGATAGATCCGTCAGACACTTCAACATACTCTAAGTCGTAATCTTTTATTACACTTAGGTAGTCATCAAACTGTCCGCGTATCAGGAAAGCTTCGAATAATGTACCACCGAAATAAACAGGGATATTATAAGATTTATAAATGTCTATTTTCTCACGCAAATTGTTAGTGACAAATGCAGTGCCAAAACCCAACTTTACAATATCTACATAAGGTGCGGCAACAGACATGAAGTTTTTCACATCATCAAGTCCCATACCTTTATCCATCGACATAGTTAAGCCATACTCGCGAGGCTTCTGTGTCCTTTCCGGTATATCTTTTAAGGCAAAGTTCATACAATCTTATTTTTTCAATAAATCGTATGCAAAGGTAATTCTTTAAATATAGAGACACTAACGTTACGAAAATGATTTTTTGACCCGTATATTAGCGTTATATTTAAACTACTATGAAACGTAACGTTCCGGTATTAGGGTTTATTTTAGGTATTATCATGCCTCTATTGGGTTTGTTGCTTTTTTACCTGGTTAAATTTTCGGGTATGGGCATGGAAGAATTTATTTCTGTGTTGTTGCGCAACCACGAGGAAACAGCCAAAATATTAAGTTTAGCTCTAATAGCGAACCTGATTCCTTTTATCTACTATACCAGCAAACGGTTAGACCTTACGGCTCGTGGGGTACTTATTTCTACAATGTTATATGCAGTATTGATAGTATTGCTAAAGTTTGTATGGTAAATGCGGTATTACGTCATAGCGGGAGAGGCGAGTGGCGACTTGCATGGTAGTAACCTGATAAAGGCATTACACAAAAAAGATAGCGAAGCAGATGTGCGTTGCTGGGGTGGCGATAAAATGGAAGCTGCCGGGGCTACTTTAGTAAAGCATTACAGAGATCTGGCTTTTATGGGCTTTGTGGAGGTGCTGGCCAACCTGCGTACTATTTTAAAAAACATCAGTTTTTGTAAAAAGGATATAGAGCAATACAAACCCGACGTAGTGATACTGATAGATTACCCGGGGTTTAATTTACGTATAGCAGAGTGGGCTAAAAAGCAGGGTATTAAGGTGGTGTACTATATATCTCCACAAGTATGGGCATGGAAGGAAAACCGTGTGAAGAAGATAAAACGTGATGTAGATAAAATGCTGGTGATACTACCTTTTGAAGTAGACTTTTATAAAGGCAAGTGGCAGTTTGATGTGAGTTATGTCGGTCATCCGTTAACAGAGGTAATAGAGCATGAACAAAAGAATGTTCCCGTAGAAAAGCTATCTGATAAACCGCTTGTAGCACTACTGCCGGGTAGCCGTAAGCAAGAAATAAGTGTGAAACTTCCCATCATGCTAAGTATGGTTGATAAGTTTCCCGACTATCAGTTTGTTGTTGCGCAGGCGCCATCGCAGCCGGATAGTTTATATAAAGAATTTATTGGTGATAAAAATGTACTTATTGCTAACAACCAAACTTATAATCTTTTAAAACAAGCAAAAGCTGCATTAGTTACCAGCGGTACAGCAACCTTAGAAACCGCGCTGTTTGGTGTGCCTGAGGTGGTATGTTACAAAGGGAACCCTATATCTTTTTGGCTGGCTACAAAGTTGGTAGATGTAAAATATATATCATTGGTCAACCTGATTATGGATAAAGAGGTGATCAAAGAGTTGATACAAGATGAGTTTAACGAAGTGCTGTTAGAAGCGGAACTTAAAAAGATACTGGATAATAAAGATTATTTAGCCTCGTTAAAGGCTGACTATAAAGAGTTGTGGCATAAACTGGGCGACTATAAGACCTCTGAGCTGGCTGCAGATGAAGTTCTGGCTTTACTTGCTCACTAAGCGCACTATTATTACAATAATAGCGATCAAGAATAACAGGATAGAAATCCGATTCATACCATGCATCATCTTGAGATTTACGTTATGAGGCTCTTTAGGGTCTCTTTTACGCAAGTAGAAATATGTAAGTAATTGTTTCCACATACTAATAAAGTTAGCAAGAAATAGATAGAATTGTTTCAGCCATATTATATTTGCTGTTCTGTTTGGGGAATTAGCTCAGCTGGCTAGAGCGCTTGCATGGCATGCAAGAGGTCACCGGTTCGACTCCGGTATTCTCCACAGCTTTAGTCGCCCTTTGGGGCGGCTTTTTTTATAATAGCTGGTCTACATTTATTTCATGCCCACATTTAAAATGTCCCTTAGGGCACTCTTTTAACCCCCTTAGGTTGCAGGGTTTGCAGTCTAGATGTTCTACCTGTACTACTTTGCTGGTATCGCTTAGAGGGCCAAACCCAAAATTTGGGGATGTAGAACAAAAAATACCTGTAATAGGTGTATTTACTGCTGATGCAAAATGTATGGGTGCAGAATCGTTAGCGTAATTCATGGCTGCACTTTTCATTAAAGCTGCCGATTGCAGAAAACTAAGTTCCCCGGCAAGGTTCACCATATTAGGGTGGGTTGCCTTGTTGATAATGCTATCACATTCTTCAGTATCATCTGGTCCGGCGATGAAGTATAAGGTGTGGTCTTTGGGTAGTTTGTTGGCAAGAGCTATCCATTTGTCTTCGGGCATTTTTTTAGTGAACCATACAGAAGAAGGTGCTAAACAGATGTATGGTTGCTCCTGGTATTGCTTCACTTTTTCAAAATCTTCTTTTGAAGGATAGAGTGCAGGCTTAGCTGGATTTACATCTGTAATATCTGCTATCAGCTGTTGGTTGCGCTCTACTTCATGTATATAGTGTTCATCGTTTTTAGATGAAATGGTGTGCTTGTGTTTTTGTGTGTAGCAAAAGGCAAATGGGTTTTTGTCGAACCCTCTTTTTTCTTTTGCCTTAGAGCTCCATGTTACAAAACCTGAGGTAGAAAAACGGTGCGGGTTAATCACATAGTCGTATTTAGCCTGACGCACCTGTTTGGCAATGGCTAACAGGTTTTTGTGCTTGTTTTCTTTTTTATCCCATACATACACATGATTCAGGTATGGGTGATCTGAAAGTAAAGCCTCGTTACCTTTACGCAATAAGAAGTCTATTTTTGCATCGGGGTGGTGCTGGTGTATTTTTTCTACCAAAGCAGTCGCCAGTACTACATCTCCTATAAATGCTGTTTGTATGACTAAGAATTTTGCCATCAAGCAAAGGTAGTATTAAGCTGGTTAATCTTTTTTGGGCGGATATTTCATTTTCTTTTCAGATGCTGCTACTACTGTTGCTACAGTTGCATCACCGGTTATATTGGTTACGGTTCTGCACATATCCAGTATCCTGTCAACAGGAAATATTAGTGCTATCCATGCAGGGTTCAAGCCTACAGACTGCAGTACTATAATCAGCATGATCAATCCTGCGCTAGGTACAGCCGCTGTTCCTATTGATGCCAGGGTAGCAGTAAGTACAATAGTAAGTTGTTGCGCTAAGCTCAGGTCTACACCATGTAGCTGGGCTAAGAAAACTACAGCGACTGCCTGATATAAACTTGTGCCGTCCATGTTAACAGTGGCTCCTATTGGTAATACAAAGCTACCAACTTCATCTTTCACTCCTAAGTTGTTATGAACACAATCCATTGTTACAGGCAATGTTGCTGCGGAGCTGCTGGAAGAAAAAGCGAGAAACTGCGCGGGTGTAATGGCTTTCAGGAAGCGTTTGTAATTGAGCTTCTTTACAACACGTGTTACAACAAAAGGATAGAGTATGTAAGTTAAAAAGAGCAAGCCGAGTATTACAGCCAGCATGTAACTACTAATAGCAGTTAATAAGTTTAGTATCCTTTCAGGGTTGTCGTTAGACATTTCTGTTAACTTACCGGCCATTAGCGCAAACACAAAGAAGGGTGCGCCGCGCATGATGATATCTACCATCTTAATAAATATTTCACTGGCGCCGGCTACAAAAGAGTTGACTGTTTTTACTTTTTCTTTAGGTAGTGATATCAGGGTTATGCCAAAGAATATCGCAAAGAAAATTATTTGCAACATTTTGCTGTTTGTAAAGGATGCGAAAATGTTGCTGGGTATCATATCTACAATTATCTGCAATGGTCGTTTGTTTTTTTGAGATCCGGCACTTTGCATTTTTTCTGCCAGAGAAGCGTCCTGCTGTTCTTCAGACAGTTTTACTTTTGCTTCTGCCAGGTATTTTTCATTGGCAGGGTTGGCCATGTAGTTTTTATCGTCTTTGATCTTTACATTGTTTTCCTGTGCCCATATCTCGTAAGACAAACGGTTCACTGTATGTAGCTCTTCACTTATTTTCTTACCCGGCTGTATCGTATTTACCAGTAGTAGTCCCATACATACTGCAGTAACTGTTGTGATGAGATACATGCTAAGGGTTTTAATGCCCAACCTGCCAAGGCTTTTAGTGTCAGACAAGCCGGAAATTCCATGTATAATAGAGAACAACACCAATGGGACTGCTATGAGTTTTAAGAGGCTGATAAAAATATCACCAAAGGGGGCTATCCAGTTCATTGTAAAGTCTTTCAGCCCTAAATTTCCCGAAAGGAAAGACCAACCAACACCCAGCACAAGCCCTATAATAATTTGAATATGTAACGGAACTCTTCTCTTCTTAAAACTATTCATACGATAAATATATAATTAACATGAAAAATCATTAAACAAAAAAACAATTTGATGTTATTGCATGTTCGAATTGTTTGTACTTTTATATTTGCATTTTACTATGCCCCCTGTCTATTTTTAACAGACAATTACGTACAGAGAGACTTTATGGAGAATATTTACAAGATAATTCTTGAAGATACACTTGCGGGGTATTGGGACTGGAATATTAAAGAAGGTACTGAATACCTCAGCCCCTCATTAAAGTTAATGTTTGGGTATGAAGACCATGAAATGGAAAACAAGCCGGAAGCGTGGGAGCAACTCATATTTCCTGAAGATCATAAAAAAATACTGAAATGCTTCAACGAGCATGTGGTGTCAAGAGGAAGGGTACCATATAAGACTGAAGCAAGGTATACTCATAAAAACGGAAGTACTGTTTGGGTGATGTGTACAGGCCGTGTTATAGAGTGGGACGGTTATGAACCTGTGCGTATGGTAGGGTGTAATATTGATATTACAAAACAGAAAAAGGCGGAAGAAGCATTACATGCTACCCAAGTATTTCTGAACAAAACCAACGAAGTGGCTATCATTGGTGCATGGGAAGTTGATCACCTAAAAGACAAAGTTTATTGGACGCATATTACCAGACAAATTCATGAAGTAGATGATGACTATGAACCTGTGTTAAGTGAAGGGATAAATTTCTACAAGGAAGGAGAGCATCGTAACAGAATAAAAGAAGTATTCGGGAAGTTGGTAGCTGATGGTATATCGTATGATGAGGAATTTATAATAGTTACTGCAAAAGGTAATGAGAAGTGGGTAAGGGCTATTGGGCAGGCAGAAATGCTAGATGGTAAGGTGGTAAAAACTTACGGTACTTTTCAGGATGTCAGCAGACGTAGGAAAATGCAGAATGAACTTATCCAAAGTGAGCAAAGATTCCGCGAGTCTTTTGAAAATGCTGCTATTGGTATGGCGTTGGTGGGGTTAGATGGAACTTGGCTAAGAGTAAACAAACAAGTAGTAGAGATCACCGGATATGGGCAAAAAGAAATATTAACTAAGACATTTCAGGAAATAACCCATCCTGATGATTTAAATGCTGACCTGGATTTTGTACAGCAGCTTTTAGAAGGAAAAATAGATAACTATCAAATGGAAAAACGATATTTCCATAAATATGGACATATCGTTTGGGTATTACTAAGCGTATCTCTGGTAAGAACAGAAGATGGCGCTCCTGTACATTTTGTGTCGCAGATAGAAGATATAACAGAGAAAAAGCTGGCGCAGGAACAACTAAAGAAAACGAATAAGGAACTGAGCGCTTTATTTGAGTCAATAACGCATGTATCTGTAATAGCCACAGATTATGATGGTACAATTAAGCACTTTAGTAAGGGCGCTGAAAACTTATTAGGCTATACTGCTGAAGAGATGATAGATGTGCAAAGCCCTGCGATTATACATGTTGAAGAAGAAGTTGTTTCAAGGGGTAAAGAACTATCAGTAGAGCTGGGAGAGCATGTAGAAGGGTTTGACGTATTTGTAGCATATGCTAAAAAAGGTGAGTTTGAGTCCAGAGAATGGACTTATGTCAGGAAAGATGGAACTACATTTCCTGTACAACTGGTGGTAACAGCAACAAAAAATGCTGAAGGAGAAATCACCGGTTTTTTAGGAATAGCTACTGACATTACAAAAAGGAAGGAAGCGGAAGAAACATTACAAAACACTCTAAATATAGTTAGTGAGCAAAATACCAGATTAATCAACTTTGCTCATATAGTCTCTCACAACCTGAGATCGCATTCCGGAAATCTGGAACTATTACTTGGTCTCATTGATACATCAGAAACTGATGAAGAAAAGAAAGAGGTAATCAACCATTTGAATGGTGTTTCCTCACACCTATCAGAGACTATTTTGCACTTAAATGATGTAGTTACAATACAAACTGACCTTGCTAGCAACAAAGAGCGAATTAATTTAAAAGCGTATATCGATAACACGATTAAAACACTTGCCGGAGATATACAACAGACAGGAGTACAAATTATTAATAATGTACCAGAGCAGGTGTATCTAGAGTATAATAAAGCTTATTTAGAGAGTATTATCTTAAATTTTATGTCTAATGGTATCAAATACCGATCATTAGATAGGGAAGGTTTTGTCAAATTTGATTATATTAGTAATAGTGGTATGCAAGCCTTAGTTATAGAAGACAATGGCTTGGGTATCGATCTGGACCGATACAGAGATAAATTATTTGGTATGTATAAAACCTTCCATGGAAATGATGATGCTAAGGGCATTGGGCTGTTCATTACTAAGAATCAGGTAGAAAGTATGGGCGGCAAAATAGATGTGGAAAGTGAGGTAAATAAGGGCACTAAATTCACAATAACTTTTTAGCATGAAGAATGTTGGAATGACCTGCATTATAGATGATGACCAGGTTTATGTATTTGGCTTGAAAAAACTAATAGAGTTTAGCGACTTCTGTAAAAATGTTATGGTTTTTTCAAATGGCGAAGAAGCCCTGAAATACTTATCTCCTATAGTAACTAATATAGAAAAGCTGCCGGATATAATAATTCTGGATATCAACATGCCGGTAATGGATGGGTGGGAGTTTCTGGAAGAATTCATAAAGATCAAGCACAGGCTGGCAAAGAATATTACTATCTATATGGTTAGTTCATCAATACAGCAGTCTGATATTGACAAAGCACATCAGTACACAGAGGTAAGCGACTATATTGTTAAGCCTATTAAACTAGACGATCTTAAAAGGATCATGACATAAAAAAACCTGCTTGAAAAAGCAGGTTACTATGTGGATACGACAAGCTTTGCTTGCATTTGGTTATTTCTTCTTAGTGAAAAAGTCTTTTAATTCCTGGCTCATATCTTCAGCCTTCTTTTTCAGATCTTGCAATTCGTGCTCCATGTTTTTCTTGATGGTGTTGATATCAACAGGTGGCACACCGGTCATGTAATACATTTCTTGCGGTGTTCTTGCAACAGGTATTATTATCCATGCTATGATGTAACCTAACAAACCGGTACCCCCAACAAATAGTAGTATTGCAAAAACTAAACGTACGATGACAGTATCAATGTCGAAGTAGTTCGCCAACCCGCTACATACACCACCCAATATTTTGTCATTTGGGTTACGATATAGTCTGCGAACTCTGGGTTCTTGAAATGTATGCTGGTGTTGACTATATGTTCTTTTATGGGTTTGCTCTTCTTCTTCTACATCAAGCTGCTCTGCATGCCCTAAAGTTTCAATTACCTTTTTAATATCCTGTGTTTCTATGGCTTGTGCACCATGTTCCAGCTTCATGGCAAAAAGCTCAGCAATACGATTCTCTATATCTTGAATTATGTCGTTTTTGCCTTCTTCGTTTGCAAATTGTCTTTCAAGCGATTTAACATAGTCATTCAAAGCAGCATAAGCCTGTTCTTCGATTGGAATGACACGACCGCCAATAGTTATTTGTATGATTCGTTGCATAGTATTTGTGATGTTATATTGAGTTGATTAATTGATTTACTGAAGTACTCAGGTCTGTCCATGAGCTTTTAAGTTGATTGTATATTTCATCCCCTTCTTTAGTTAAGGAGAAATATTTTCTAGGTGGTCCTGCGTTAGATTCTTCCCACCTGTAGCTTAATAGTCCTGAGTTCTTTAATCGTGTTAATAAGGGATAAAGTGTTCCTTCCAGCACCACCAGCTTGCTGTCTTTTAGCTGCTCCAGTATATCGCTGGGGTAGGCTTCTTTCTCTTTTTGAATAATACCCAGTATACATAGCTCCAGCAAGCCCTTTTTCATCTGCGATTCGGTATTCTCTATGTTCATCTGCTCTAAATTATAATGCAAACATAGTAAAAATATAGTACTATGCAAAACATAATACTAAATATTGTAAAATAATGGGCATTGCATAGTCTTTGCTATTATATCCGAGTATTTAGAACTTTGTTACAGATGTTTCAAAAAATTACAGAAAAGGATATTAATTATTGGAGAACTGTTGTGGGTGAGCAGTATGTATTATTGGACAATGAAGACCTGTTAGCAGTATCTAAAGACGAAACAGAAAACCTTGTTTACGTACCGGAAGCTGTAGTACAGCCACATAATGCAGACGAGATTAGCCTGCTGCTAAAATATTGCAACGAACATAAAATACCGGTAACAACAAGAGGAGCAGGTACAGGTCTTAGCGGTGGTGCTTTAGCCGTAGCGGGAGGATTAGTGTTAGATACAAAACGTCTCAACAAAATAGTAGGTATAGATACCGATAATTTTCAGGTAACGGTTGAGCCGGGTGTAATAACACAGGAGTTACAAGACGCGGTGAAGGAGAAAGGTTTGTTTTACCCTCCGGACCCTGCGAGTAAGGGTTCTTGCTTTATAGGTGGCAATGTTGCTGAAAATTCAGGGGGGCCTAAAGCTGTGAAGTATGGGGTGGTCAAAGACTATGTGTTGAATTTAGAGGTGGTTTTAGCAGATGGTACAATCATGTGGACGGGGGCAAATGTGTTAAAGAATGCAACAGGGTACAACCTAACACAGTTAATTGTAGGTAGCGAGGGTACGCTGGCAGTAATTACTAAAATTGTATTGAGGCTTATACCGGCACCGCAGTTTGATATGCTGGTGCTAGTGCCATTTAAGTCGGCAACAGCAGCTTGTGAGGCTGTGAATAAGATCATGCTTTCAGGTGTAATACCGTCGGGACTGGAGTTTATGGAAAGAGATGCCATAGAGTGGACTATGCGGCATATGGATAGTTCGGTAATCAGTTTAACTGATGATGTTCAGGCTCATTTATTGATAGAAGTTGATGGTAATGAGAGGGATGTACTATATAAAGAAGTAGAGCAAATAAATAATGTATTGGAAACTTTTGATATAGGTGAAGTGTTATTTGCAGACAGTCACCAACAAAAGCAGGCGTTATGGTCGGTACGCAGAAAGGTAGGAGAAGCAGTAAAGTCGTATTCTATATATAAAGAAGAAGACACCGTTGTACCCCGGGCTAAGTTGCCTGAATTATTGCAAACAGTAAAAATGTTGGGTGAAAAACATGGTTTCCAGTCGGTTTGCTATGGTCATGCGGGGGATGGTAATTTACATGTGAATATTATTAAAGGGGACATGAGCGATGATGATTGGAATACGAAACTGTCGGAGGGGATAGCGGAGCTTTTTAAAGCTGTTGTGGGTATGGGAGGTACATTATCCGGAGAGCACGGTATAGGTTGGGTGCAAAAACAATATATGCACATTGCTTTTTCTAAGGCTCATATTGCTTTGATGAAACAAATAAAAACATCTTTTGACCCCAATGGGATACTTAACCCGCTTAAGGTATTGCCGGAGTGAAATTTGTGATATGTTTTGCATTTATAACACATATTCTTGCATAATACAGACAAGGTTTACTTCGTTATACCTTAACTTTACGCAACACGATTCCCGGATTGAGTTATGAAAAACTTGATAGTTACAATATTGGTATTATCTGCATGTGCAGGTGTAGCATCGGCGCAGGATGTTTACAGTAGTTCTGGTAAGGCACTGAACAGACAACAAACAAGTGTGAAAAGTGATAAGCTGATAGATCCTGATAGGCTGATCTTCGGTGGTTGGGGTGTGTTTGGTATAGGTTCGGGAGTTACTAACCTGGGAATAACACCTATTGTGGGTTATAGAATCACTGACGAATTTTCTGCAGGTATAGGTTTTGGGTATCAATATTTAAGGATAAAAGACTATTACTCTGTTATTGTAGACATTTCTACTGCCAGAGAAGAACTAAAACCTCTGAATGCACATTTCTATTCGCCAAGTGTTTGGGGGCGATATTTGATCTGGAGCAATATTTTCGCACATGCTGAATATGAGCACAATATATCTTCGTACAAAGAGTATGAAAACAACCTTTTGCTGACTCCTCCTTACGAAGAAAGGAAGGTGTCGGTTAGTGTTCCGTCTTTATTATTAGGTGGTGGGTTAAGACAGCCTGTTGGCGGCAGAGCAGCTTTAGTAATCATGGCTTTGTACGATGTGTTGCAGGATCCCAGAAGTCCATATTACAATACGTTTGCATTACGGGTAGGTATTAACGTAGGCTTTTAATTAAAGCATTCCTTTTAAAAACAGTTTTTATCTATTTTCATGGCATGAGTGATTCTGCCATATTATTGATTATAGTACTTGCATATTTTGCACTGTTACTGGGTATCGCATTTTATACATCTCGTGGTTCTAACAACGAATCGTTTTTTATAGGAAACCGCAGTAGTAAATGGTGGGTAGTTGCCTTTGGTATGATCGGTACTTCACTCTCGGGCATCACATTCATATCTGTGCCGGGTACAGTAGGTGTTACCGGGTTTGAATATTTTGGTGTAGTTATAGGATATTGGCTGGGATATTTTGCTGTAGCGTTTGTACTGTTGCCAATTTACTATAGAATGCAGCTTACCTCTATATATAGTTATCTGGAAGAGCGGCTGGGCATAGCTTCTTATAAAACAGGCGCATTATTCTTTATCATATCCAGAACACTTGGGGCTACACTCAGACTGTATTTGGTTATAAAAGTGTTGGAGATGTTTGTGCTGGAAGACTTTGGTGTGTCATTCGAGTTTACAGCTATTCTTATACTCGCGCTAATATTACTATATACTTTTAGGGGTGGTGTAAAGACTATTGTTTGGACAGATACATTACAAACCACATTCATGTTGTTGGCACTAATAGTGTGTGTTATTTATATCATGAACTCGCTTGGTTTAGACTTTTCGGGTACCTGGCAGGCGATGGCTGATAAGGGATACACTAAAATGATCACCGGCGATGTATTAGCGAAAAACAGTTTTTGGAAAAATGTTTTGGGAGGCGCGTTTATCACAATTGGTATGACCGGGCTTGACCAGGAGATGATGCAGAAGAATATCAGTGTGAGTAACCTGAAAGACTCGCAAAAGAATATGATCACTTTCTGTTTTATTCTGTTGATAGCCAACTTTATATTCTTACTGCTGGGTGGTTTGCTTTATTTATATGCAGACGCACAAGGTATAGAAGCAACTAAAGATAGCATCTTCCCGATGATCGCTTTAAAAAGTGGTTTACCATTCTTTATTACAGTATGTTTTATGATCGGGTTAATATCAGCACTATTCCCAAGTGCAGACGGGGCGTTGACCGCACTTACCTCTTCTTACTGTATTGATATATTAGGTATGAAACGTCGTACCGATTGGGACGAGAAAAAGAAGAACCGTGTAAGGTTGATTGTACACAATACATTTGCAGTGATATTTTTAGCCTGCGTATTTATTTTCAGAGAAGTGGATAATGGATCTGTGATCAGTACATTATTGCAAATTGCCAGTTATACATACGGGCCGCTATTAGGATTATTTGCATTTGGTATACTAACAAAACGTGCGGTGAATAACTCTTTAGTACCTATTATTTGTTTGCTGGCACCGACGTTATGTTATATCCTTCAAGACAATCAGGAAAGTTTATTAGGAGGGTATAAAATTGGTTTAGAGCTACTGATAATCAATGCGCTTTTTGCATTTGTATTACTGTACGTTTTCTCTAAAAAACAAACACCACAAAAGGCATAATATCTTCCGTAACTTTACAGTCAAATTATTGATTTCACACAAAAATTGACTGTTTTTATGGAGCACACGCTACATTCACCAAACATTAACAAATACGTAGAGGAGCATACAACACCTGAAACTGAGGTGTTATCTAAACTAAACAGAGAGACAAATTTAAAGGTAGATCTACCTATTATGCTTTCAGGTCATCTGCAAGGTGCTGTTTTACAGATGATTAGCTATATGATAAAACCTAAATGCGTTTTGGAGGTAGGAACCTACACTGGATACTCTGCAATTTGTCTTGCGCAAGGTTTAGCTGAAGGCGGCCATCTACACACGATAGACATCAACGAGGAGTTGTATGATATGTGTTTTCGTTATATTTGTGATGCAGGTTTAGAGGGAAAAATCACGCAACATATAGGACAAGCTGAGAAAATAATACCAACTCTTGATGAAGAGTTCGATTTGGTATTCATTGACGCTGATAAAGCGAACTATGGTTTGTATTACGACCAGGTGTTCGACAGAGTAAAAGTTGGTGGGTTTATATTGGCAGATAATATGTTGTACAATGGTGAAGTGGTTTTGCCTGAAGAACAACAAAGCAAAAATGCCAAAGCCCTACACGCACTTAATGAGCGCTTAAAGAATGATGACCGGATAGAACAAGTTTTATTACCAATAAGAGATGGCATTATGATAATGAGAAAAACAAAATAAGGAATATAAACACACTGTTATGAAACATGTAGTCGCACTGTGCATGATGAGTTTTTTAGTATTTACAAATACGAAAACAACACTAGCACAAACGAACCAGCAAATCCAAAAATACATAGAGCGTTATCGCAACCTTGCGATGAGTGAGCAGCAACGCACAGGCATACCTGCAGCTATAAAACTGGCACAAGGTATACACGAAACAGGGGCAGGCACCAGCGCTCTTGCTGTGAATGCAAACAACCACTTTGGCTTAAAGTGTAAAAGAGGATGGAATGGAGATACCTATACTTACAGCGACGACAGACCAAATGAGTGTTTCAGAAAATATGCTATTGATTTTGAATCTTTCCAGGATCATTCAGATTACTTAAAAGGAAACCCAAGGTATGCGGCATTATTTAGATTGTCTGTAACAGACTATGCAGCATGGGCAATGGAGTTGCGTAAAGCAGGTTATGCGACAAACCCGCAGTACGCACAAAAGTTAATCAAGCTGATTGAAACATATCGCTTGCAGCAGTACACTTACCTTGCTATGGGTAACGAGGAGTATAAAGTAGAGCAACCTGCAGTAGCAGCGCAGCCTAAACAAAATACACGTAGCAATAGATTGTGGGGAAAGTCTAATAATACTTCTTCTGAACCTGTTGCAACCAACCCGAGGTACAGAGGACAGGCGGCCAGCACACCGGCGCAAACACAGCAAAGTACTTATGGTAGTAGTGCTTCTCGTTACTCGTACAATAGTGAGCAAGCTGCAGCACCTGCTGAGGTTGCACAGCCACAACAAAATGTCGGTTATAGTAGCAGTAGCTCGTCAAGATATTCATACCGCAACCGTGGCGGACAAAGCGCAGAACCGCAAGCCACACCTGCAAGACAAATTGAGAATAAGATTGTAAAGGTGAATAACCTGAAAGCTGTTTATGGTAAAAAGGGTGATATGCCATTGCAATATGCTGTGAAGAATAACATTCGTTACCAGAAGTTTTTGGAGATGAATGATTTGAATGACGAGCCGTTGCCGGCGAATATGCCGTTGTATTTAGAGCGCAAGCATTTTTGGGGTATCAGACCAATGCACTTGGTGAAGCCTTATGAAACAATGATACAAATTGCACAGGAAGAAGGTATTCAGTTAAAATACTTACGCGACCTAAACTATCTGGAGCCGGGTGAAGAGCCAATGCCGGGTGTAACATTGGAGTTACAGGCACAAGCAGCAGAGAAGCCTAGATTAAAGCAGGAGCAAAAGCCTGTAGTAGTAAAAAGAAGCATGGTGAAAAATCCAATGCAGCCTACTCCTGATACAGGGCCTTTCGGGTTAAATATGTCTAAGAAGGATGAAACGCCTGCACCTGCCAATAATCCTAGATATAGGGGAGCACAGCAAAGGAGTAATTACAATAATAATACTACAGCGTACAGACAGCAACCCGTTCAACGGGCTAATAATAATAGTAGTAGTTCTATTTCTGACAGGATCATTAATGATGCATCTACCTCTTCGCAAGGTTATAGAGGACAAAATGACGACGCAACATATGGCAGTACTGAAGATGAGTATGATACACCGCCAAGCCAGTATAACAACCCGAGGTATATAAATCCTAACACACGTCAGCAAGCGCCTGCCGCTACAGCACCTGCACCTAAAACAGCTAAACAGTTAAGGCAAGAGCAAAAAGAAGCAAGACGTTTAGCTAAGCAGAGAGCGAAAGAAGAAGCTGAAAGAAAAGAGTTAGTATCTAAACAATATGGGGGGGCAAGGCCGCAACAAGCTGTACAACAAGCGCCTGTGCAACAGCAACCTAAAACTGAGCTGGATCAACTAAAAGCACAGTTTGATGATGTGATATATTCTCAGAATAATACACAACAACAGCAAACATACAGACAGCCTGTTCAGCGACAGCCGCAGCGCGATCCTTCAAAGTACTACACAGTGCAAGATGGAGACACGGCTTATACTATTGCGAAGAAACATGGTATAACTGTACGCCAGTTAATGGACTGGAACGGGCTTGACTTTGACGCTATAAGGGCGGGACAGAGTTTGCGCATTAAGCAGTAAATTAGAGCATGGATCAAGTAACAGTCAACGGTAAAGAGTTTAAACTATTTATCGAAAGAGCTGATATATGGAGTTATGTAGTTAAGATAGGCAAGCAGATAGAGGCTGACTATATTGATAAAAATCCTCTGTTTATCGCTGTGCTGAACGGATCGTTCATATTCGCTGCCGACTTATTTCATGTTATTAATATCCCTGCCGAAATATCGTTTGTCAAGTTAAGCTCGTACAAAGGGACAGCGTCTACCGGCAAAGTATTGAACGTCATCGGCCTGAATGAAAGCATAAAGGACAGGCATGTAATAATAGTAGAAGATATAGTTGATACAGGGCAAACCTTGTCAAAGTTTTTACCGGAGTTGACTCAGCAAGAGCCAGCCTCTGTAAAAGTAGCAACGTTTCTTTCTAAGCCTGCTGCTCGCACATACGATGTCCCGATAGATTACCAGTGTTTGGACATATCCAACAAATTTGTTGTGGGCTATGGGTTAGACTATGATGGGCAGGGAAGAAACCTGACACATTTATACGAAGCGATAGACTAGTAAAAAATATTTTGAGGCAGACTTGTAATAAGATTTGCCTCTTTTGCTTTTGAGAATAACGTTTCAATTGCTTTAGTACCTGCAGTGCCTAAGTCCGTAGTATAATCGTTTACATAGAGCTCAATGTGTTGACGCATGACATCTTCTATCATTTCCTGAGCATGATTGGTTACATAGGGCGTTAACGAAGGATAATGTTTCCATGAGTATAACACACTTTCTTTAATTAGTTGATCTACAGTTGTAATAACGTCTTTATCAAGAGCCCTATTAGCAACAATGCCACCTAACGGGATGGCTGCGCCGGAATACTGTTCCCACCAATCTCCGAGATCGATGATTTTATGCAGTCCTTTAGCTTGATAAGTAAATCTGTTCTCGTGAATGATGAGCCCCGCATCTACCTCTTCATTGATGACAGTATCTTCAATATCATTAAACGTATATGCTATTTTATTGGTAGCATTTGGGTAAGCTAAGCTAAGCAACAGGTTGGCTGTGGTGTTTACACCTGGTATGGCAATTTTAAGGTTGTTTATATTGCCTGACTCAACGGTCTGCTTGGCAATTAATAAAGGCCCGACTCCATTTCCCAATGCACTGCCACTATGGAGTAGTGCATACTTATCAACAGTATGTAAGAAGGTGTTATAGCTGAGCTTTGTGACATCCAGCTTGCCTTCTATTGCCCATTGGTTAAGCGTTTCCACATCTTCTAATACTACATCAAAGTCAATGCCCTTAGTGTCAATTTTCTTATTCACTAGAGCATCGAAAATAAACGTGTCGTTGGGGCAGGGGCTAAATCCTAAGCTTAATTTCATAGAGCAAAAATACTATTCAATTATCGATGGGATTAATTCTTTTGTAATAGTTTTTGCATATCGTTTAATTATAGCTTTATCTTCTTCCCAAATTGTGTAATTATTAGAATTGTATCGATACCCTAGTACTCTGATGTAGTTATGCTTTTTAATAGTTTCATGCCTTAAGAATATTTGTTTGAGAGTGTCGTGATTGGATTGGTAGCCTGATATCAATATGTATTCTTGTATTGTACATGTGTCACAATATTTTGAATCCATCTCAATTAGGTGGGGCATACGAGATGTATGTGTGCAAAATGAGTCTAAATTGTATGCGATATTCATCTTGTTAAGTTTCTGAAGTACTTCTTGCTTTGAGAGTTTAGTTTTATACTTACCGTAGCTTATTTGTTGAGTTTGGTGTGGTACATACGAAAAATACCCAGGAGGACTAGTTGCACAAAATGCTATTAAAGAAATAACTGCAACTGGCAAGGTGATTAACCGATGATCATTAGCAGGCTTCGTTTTGTCAAAAAAGAAATAAGAAGGTATAAGGACGATCAAAGCAAACAAGTCAGAATAATCAACCACTCTTGTAAGCGGTATGTGGTAATGGTTGAAAAAAGCAATTAGAGGTTGAGGTAGCTCAGACTTCCATAGTGTAAACCCTATTGCGGTGATCCAATAAATATGCTTTTTATAACGAGGGAAAACCACAGCCCAAAATATTGGAAAGATGAACAGCCCGGCTATGTCAGAAAGTTTGCCTGTGATTATATTATGATATGCGGCTTTAAGATAGTGGTCGTTCACTATCAGCAATAGTAAAGAGCAAATGAAAACAGGGTGTTTAAAGATGTAGTATTTAGGTTTCATATAACTGCAATTTAGCACAGTTAATTCAATCAGTTATTATTCCTATTTTGTTGCTCAATGCGATACGAGAAATATTTATTCTTACTTGTAGCCCTTGTGCCAGCGGTTTGTGTGTATGCACAACCCTCAGGTAAATTGGCAGGTTACGGTGTAGAAGTAAATGCAGTATTGGGTAAGGTAATCAAGCATAATTATATTTTCCCGCCACTGCCCAAGAGTTCTTATGCAATAGATGTTTGTATACTGAAAAGAACCAACGGCAAAAAAGCATGGCAAACACAAAGAAATTTTCCTTTGGTGGGGTTGGGTGTCACCTATACTAGCTATGGTATAGATAGTATTTACGGTAAATGTATTGGTGTATATCCCGTTTGGGAAATACCGATTGTCAGAGGTGAACAGCTTGAATGGACTTGTCGCTTTGGCTACGGCATAGGGTATATTACCAAACGATACCAGCGTTACCCCACTGATAACACGATCAATAACCTTATTGGCAGTAGGCTGAATAATTTTACCATGTTTACTACACAGCTTAGGTATAAGCTCAGTCATAAAGTGCATGTGCATGCGGGGTTTAACTTCAGTCATGTGTCAAACGGATCATTCAGGCTGCCTAACCTGGGAATAAATATGTATGGTGGCCATGTAGGTGTACGGTACTTTCCCGTAACAGATGATCCGCAAAAAACGAGTACACAGGTACAAAGCCTACCCAACAAATTTGGTGGACAAATAAGAGTTGGTATGGGCTTCGTAGAGTATAACAATTCTGATGGCCCTTTATACCCTGTATACGCAACAACAGCCTTAGGATATTGGCGCTATCGTGGGAAGAATAAAGTGCTATTTGGTATTGATTATAATTATTACACCTCTGTTTATTCGCTGTTGAGGAATAATGAAATAGATGCAGGTAAAGAGCGTGCACAATCTTGGGAAGGGGTAATATTTGTTGGGCACGAATTCTTAATAGGCAAGGTTGGCGTAATAGCTCAGTTGGGGATACCTTTTAAGCACACTAAATTCAATGAAGACAAAACTGTGCAAAAACTAGGGTATAGCTACTACCTGTTACAGCAAGAGCAGGGCGTGATCAGGAATATTGCGCTGAATTGTTTTATAAAGTCGAATAACCTGGAAGCATCAAATCTTGAATTTGGCTTTGGTGTAGGGTTTTAGATGAATTATTTTTGTAAAAATTAGTTTGTTATGAAATACACTGTATTAGCAATTGCATTATCATTCATGTTCGTAGCATGTGGTAGTGAAAACACAGAGCAATCAGAAGGCAATGCTGCCGGAGAACCTGTTGAAATGGAAGCGCCTGTCGCTGAAAATGCAAAAAAAGACCCGGTTTGTGGTATGCTTTATAATGATGCATGGACAGCTCATTCTGTAAACGGTAACGATACTGTTTGGTTTTGTAGCGAAGGGTGTAAGATGGCTTACGATGCAAGGCCAGAGAAATACAACAAAAAAGAAGGTTAATAATTAAAAAACCGCAGCATATGCTGCGGTTTTTTAAATGTCGGGAAGACAAGATTCGA
Organism: Bacteroidia bacterium; assembly: GCA_030429205.1. Classification (GTDB taxonomy): domain Bacteria; phylum Bacteroidota; class Bacteroidia; order Chitinophagales; family Chitinophagaceae; genus UBA5543. The sequence continues at coordinate 188,241 of JAUICZ010000001.1, read as the reverse complement.
ACTTGCGACCCCTTGTACCCCATACAAGTGCGCTACCGAGCTGCGCCACTTCCCGTACAATTACAGGAGATTATTATCCTGTAAATATCGTTTAATTCCTCTTTTCTTCACAGTTTTCTCAAGCTTCATTGCATCGCTTCTTGATGCACATTCAATAGATACGACTACTTCCCACGGCGTGCCTTTTGAGGTAAAGTTCCCTTTGCCGGAATTATGTTCTGATAGCCGTTCTTTTACATTTTTGCTGATACCTGCGTAATATTTTTGTAGTGATTTACTATATAATATGTACATGTATACTTTCATGGTAATTTGCGATCCTCACGCCCTGCGTGATGCGCTACCGAGCTGCGCCACTTCCCGAACAGTGGGCTGCAAATGTAAACTAAAATACGATTTCGGAAAATTAATGAAGGTCTGATGTGATCAGCTTCATAAACTCAGCTCTTGTAGCTTCTGATTGAAACTGTCCGCTAAAAGCAGATGTAGTAGTAACACTATTTTGTTTTTGCACACCACGCATCATCATACATAAATGCTTGGCTTCTATAACTACTGCAACGCCCAGCGGGTTCAATGTTTCTTGTATAGCATCCAGTATTTGGTGCGTCATGCGTTCTTGCACCTGTAACCTGCGTGCAAAACAATCGACCACACGTGCCAGTTTGCTTAAACCCGTAATGTAGCCGTTAGGTATGTACGCAATATGAGCTTTGCCAAAGAAAGGTAGCATGTGGTGTTCGCACATGGAGTATAGTTCAATGTCTTTTACGATCACCATTTCACTGTACGACTCTTCGAACTTGGCAGAGTTAAGAATTGCCTTTGCGTCCATATCATAGCCCTGTGTTATGAACTGTAACGCTTTAGCTATTCTTTCAGGAGTTTTTACCAGCCCTTCACGTTCCGGGTCTTCGCCTATCTCTGTGATGACAGTACGGTATTGCTCCATTAGCTTTTCTGTAGTTGCCTCGTCGTATTCTTCAGTTTTTTTATATGCCACTGGTCTAAGATTTAATAAATAATACTACCCAAAATATTCTACGTAAATACGTGGGGTTTCCTGTAGCTTGATGCAGTGCAATTGAGCACCCTCGTTTTCTATATGAGGTTTCAGCTCATTCCATATAGCAATGGCAAAATTCTCTGCACTTGTAAATTTCCCTTTCATGAAGTCTACATCAACATTCAGATTGCGGTGGTCTACACGTTCCACAATAATATCTCTTATTAAAGAACCCAATGTTTTTGCATTGAATACAAATCCTGTTTCGGGATGGGGTTCTCCCTTAATGGTAACAAACAGTTCATAGTTGTGCCCATGCCAGTTAGGGTTGGCACATTTGCCAAAAACCTCCAGGTTTTTCTCTGCAGACCAATCCTCGTTATACAATTTGTGAGCAGCGTTAAAGTGCTCTACTCTAGTAAGGTAAACCATTGTTAATTTTAAATTATCGTGCAAAATTAGCTTTACATTGTGTTTGCACAAAATTGTTGTTATTTGTAGTATGAAAATTTTGCTGATAACCGCTACAGTGGCTGAAATAGGCCCATCGATAAAACACATACAAAAGGGTGGGGAAGCAGATTCTGAGGGTTTTTACAAGGTTGGACCGCATTTGGTTAAGTTGGTAGTGGGGGGAGTTGGTATATTAGAAACAACCTATACTCTTACAAAAGAGCTGGTTAAGGATGAGTATGACTTAGTTATACAAGCGGGTATTGCAGGTAGTTTTGACCGGAATATTGGACTTGGCAGTGTTGTGTTTGTTGCGCAAGACAGGTATGGTGATTTAGGGGCAGAGGACAAAGAAGAATTCATTGATATTTTTGAATTAGGCTTTATGGATAGATCTGCCTCTGTATATAGCAATGGTGTAATAGAAAATGAGAACAATACCTCTTTGCCTTCCGTTAAGGGGATTACCGTAAATACAGTTGCCGGAAATGATAGAACTGTTCAAAAGAGGTTACAGTTATTTCAGCCGCAAGTGGAAAGTATGGAGGGGATAGCGTTACATTATGTTTGTAGCGCAAAGCAGGTAAGCTATATGCAGATAAGGGGGATATCTAATTATGTGGAAGTGCGAAACAAAGCAAATTGGCAAATAGAAAAAGCAATTGCAAATATGAATGAATGGCTAATGCAATATTTAAGTAACTGATAGATAGTAGTAACCGATAAACTATCCAAAGCTTTACTGGTAAGACTTACAGCCGTTTAATTTCTTTTTTGCTGAGTTATTATTTTTTCAATAAAAACTATATCTTGTGTAGCATTGCGCGTGAAATTTGTGTTTATATGCATCGCGAGCAAAATTATATGTAACACAATAAATGATCTAAAAAACTAAGAAAAGTGGCGTACGAAAACAAGAACTTTGGCGACAACAGAAACAATGAAAGTATTTTCAGCAAGAGAATCAGAGCAGGGAAGAGGAGAACATACTTCTTTGATGTGCGTACAACTCGTGCCAACGACTACTTCATCACTATTACCGAAAGCAAGAAAAGGTTTGATGACAATGGCTATGACAGACACAAGATGTTCCTGTACAAAGAAGACTTCAACAAGTTTATAGCAGCCTTGACAGAAACTGTTGATTACGTGAAAACGGATTTAATGCCTGATTTTGATTTTGATGCATTCAATCACGATCAAGACGAGGATTATAAGCCAAATACTAATACCTCAAACAACGAGTCTGAAACGACACAAGCATCTTCAGAAAGCACAGTTTCAGAGGATAGTGCTTCAGAAAGTGTAGTAGCAGAGTCTGCTATATCGTCAGATAATGATGACAGTAGCGTAGAAGATTGGAAGATTTAATCTTAAAACATTTTTATATTTAAAAGCCTGCTAAACAGCAGGCTTTTTTGATTTTAGGCGCTACAATGGATTAACCAAATACATCAATTATCTTTGCCCGCATTATGGCAAACGAGAATAAGCTACAAGATATTATTGCACACTGTAAAGAGTATGGTTTTGTTTTTCAATCGTCTGAAATATATGACGGTTTACAGGCTGTATATGACTATGGACAAAATGGTGCTGAGCTAAAAAAGAACATCAAAGATTATTGGTGGTATAGCATGACACGCTTGCATGATAACATTGTAGGTATCGATTCTGCCATTTTTATGCACCCTACTACATGGAAAGCCAGCGGGCACGTTGATAACTTCAACGACCCGATGATAGATAACAAAGACAGCAAAAAACGCTACCGTGTAGACCATTTGATAGAAAACCATGCTGACACTCTGGAAGCTGCCGATAAAAAAGCATTGCTGGAGAAGATGGAAAAAATGCTGGCAGATGATGATTTTGACGGATTGAAGGGCTTGATTGAAGAGTTAGAGATAAAATGTCCGGTAGGTGGCACTGCTAACTGGACAGATATTCGCCAGTTTAACTTGATGTTTGGAACACAAATGGGTTCAGTAGCAGGAGATTCTGATGTTGTGTACCTGCGTCCTGAAACAGCACAAGGTATTTTTGTGAACTTCCTAAACGTGCAGAAGACTGGCCGCATGAAGATCCCATTCGGTATAGCGCAAATAGGAAAGGCTTTTCGTAACGAGATCGTAGCACGTGGTTTTATCTTCCGTATGCGTGAGTTTGAGCAAATGGAGATGCAGTATTTCGTTAAGCCGGGCGAGCAAATGAAGTGGTACGAGTTCTGGAAAGAAACGCGTATGAACTGGCACAAAACGCTTGGGGTGCCTGAAGATCAATACAATTTTCACGATCACATAAAGCTGGCACACTATGCAGATGCTGCATGTGATATTGAATATAACTTCCCAGACTGGGGTTTTAAAGAAGTTGAAGGTATACACAGCCGTACAGATTTTGATTTAAGTCGCCACCAGGAGTTTAGTAAGAAAAAGCTTACATACTTCGATACAGAAGAGAATAAGCACTATGTGCCGTATGTGATTGAGACTTCTATTGGCCTTGACCGTACCGTAATGATGGTACTAAGTGAGGCATATACAGAAGAAGATTTGAGTGAAGGTGATAAGAAAGATAGCCGTGTGGTAATGAAATTTGCACCACATTTAGCGCCTGTCAAGTTAGGTATCTTCCCGCTGACCAAAAAAGATGGCTTGCCGGAGCTGGCACATCAGATCATGGACGAATGTCGCCCACATTTCAAATGTATTTATGAGCAAAACAATGCCATCGGTAAGCGCTATCGCAGGCAAGATGCTATTGGTACACCATTCTGTATTACGATCGATCATCAGACAAAAGAAGATGGTACCGTTACTATCCGTCATAGAGACAGTATGCAGCAGGAGCGTATATCTATGGATAGTGTTAAGAGCTTTGTTCTAGATAAGATAAACCAATTTTAATATCGTAATTGACGTTCAGCAGGTGCTTTTCGTAACTTTATGATATGCACAAAGAGCAGGCAGAACTTACCAGGTTGCTGAGTGATAAGTTTGATTTAGAGATACAAGAAGGTATTTCTAAAGAGGATGTTATCCGCCTGCTGGAGCTTCGGTTTAGCCAGCTTATAGAAAGAACTCCTGAAGAGTTCTTTCAACTCATGTATCGTATAGATATACCGGAACATAAACTACACGAGGTGTTGCAACATCATGAAGCAGTGTCTGTTTTGGCTAATATGGTTTATGATCGCCAGTTGGAAAAAGCAAAATCCCGTCTTAAATACAAAACTCATTTTGATAAGAACTCTGATGACGATGAGCTAAGTTGGTGACAAGGAGGTGTTTGTCGCATATTTCGTATTTTTATAGACTAAATTGACAAGATATGAATAGCCGTTTATTAAGCTTGTTAGGTATTGTGTTACTTGTGAGTGCATGTGAGAAGAAGCCAGCACCTGTTGATGATACTACAACCGCTACTAGCGGAGATGTAACATTTCAAATAGAGCACAAAGCCGGAAGTGAGGAGTTGATATTAGACGATAAATGGTACTTAACATCCAACAACGACTCGATAAAGTTCAAGAAATTCAATTATTATCTTTCAAACTTTGTTTTGATAGGGGAGCAAGGCAAAGAACATAAGATTGAGGAAAGTTATGTTCTTATTATGGAGAGCGATCCGCAATCAAAAAAAATCACTTTCAAAAATGTACCGACAGGGAATTATTCGCAAGTAAAATTTATGATTGGTGTAGATAGTTTACGCAATGTTAGCGGAGCGCAAACAGGAGCATTAGATCCTAAACATGGTATGTTTTGGGATTGGAATACGGGGTATATCATGACGATGATAGAAGGCGAATCTCCTAAAAGTTCTACGAATTATTTGTTTTATCACATAGCAGGGTTTAAGGGCGAAAATAAGGTGCAGAAAACGGTAACACTTGATTTGGGTAAAACAATAACTGTGGGTAGCAGTACTCCTAACATTCACTTAGCAGCAGATGTTTTAGAAGCGTTTCAAACCCCGACAAAAATAGATTTATATACTACCGGACAAGTTTTAAGCGAAGGTACTAATGCCAGGATAATTGCTGAAAACTATGCGGATATGTTTAGGGTCGATCATGTAGATTAATAGAATAGTTGAGTATCATGAATATAAAAAAATTAAGGCTGGTTATTATAAGTATGGTGGTATTATATACCGCATGTAAGCCAGATCCATCATTTACGCCGGAAGTTGTAGTAGAAGATATTACATTTAAAGTGCCACAAGGCTGGCCCGCTCCATTTTACAATTTTGAAAACAATACGCTTACCAATGCGGGGTTCTACTTAGGAAGAAAGTTGTTTTATGACCCGAGACTCTCTAGAGATAACTCTGTGTCTTGTGGTTCTTGCCACCAGGCATTTGCTGCATTTGCACATGCAGATCATGACTTGAGCCACGGGGTAGACGGCTTATTAGGTACACGCAACTCTCCGCCGATATTTAATATGAACTGGCATACTAGTTTTTTCTGGGATGGTGGAGTAAATCATCTTGAGAGTCAGCCGATCAACCCTATTCAAAACCCTGTTGAAATGGACGAAACCTTAGAGTCGATTATTGCTAAGGTTAGTGCAGACGATAAATATAGAAGAATGTTTAAAGAAGCATGGGGTAGTGAGGAGGTAAACTCTCAAAGAATATTCAAATCATTGGCTCAGTTTATGGGTGTAATGGTTTCTGACAACTCTAAGTATGATAAATATAAAAGAGGAGAAGCGTCGCTAACATCATCAGAGCAGGCAGGTTTAAAAATATATAATGATAACTGCGCCTCTTGTCATAAAGCGCCTTTATTTACAGATTTCTCTTTTAAGAACAATGGTTTGCCACCTACAAGTGTGAATGATACAGGTAGGATACGCATAACCAGAAGTGATACAGATCGTTATAGATTTAAAGTGCCATCGTTAAGAAATTTGGCCTATACGGCACCTTATATGCACGATGGAAGATTGAATACATTAAATGATGTATTAGACCATTATGCTACAGGTATACATCAATCTCCAACATTAGATCCTCAACTGCAGAATGGCATACAACTTACTGCGCAGCAGCGAAGCGATTTGCTGGCATTTTTGAATACGTTGAATGATGAGAGCTTTATTGCAGATACTCGTTTTCACGAAGTAACAGAATAAAAAAACTGCTTGTAGAAACAAGCAGTCTGTAATTAGTGAAGCCCTACTCTTATTACAGTTTCACCATTTTTCGCCATATAGAAACATGTTCACTTTGTATCTTAATAAAATAAGTTCCTGTGTTTAGTGACGACAGGTTAATATTATTTTCATTATTGTTGAGCTTTCCATTTATTACAACTTGACCTTGTATATTGCTTATAGTATAGCTGTAGTTTTTGTCAATACCTTGTACTGTTACTTGTTCAAATGCAGGGTTAGGAAATATCCTAAACTTGGTGCTATTATGCAGGTCATTTATTGAAACCGGTACTTTAAATTCATGCCAGTCTTTTTTATAAGCACTTTGGTGCTCTGAACCTCCACCTGCATATGCTTTATTGTTAATGACGGCAGCTACAGCCCATACTCTTGCATCACCCGGAAAATTATTTGCCATTTTACTCCATGTGTTTGTCGTAGGCTCGTACGCAAATATTTCTTTATGAAATATAGGCTGAAAGTTAGCATCTCTGTGGTAACCCATAGCGCAATATCCAATATTTCCGATACTAACAGCAGTACCAAAGCTTCTTGGGGTGTCAATGAAATCGGCTATAGGTTTCCAAGTGTCGGTTGATGGGTCGTATTCAAAGCTCTTTTTTGTCATTTCAGTACCAATACCAGATGCTTTTCTAACTTCTCCACCGCATATATAACCTTTGTTTCCTATGCTGAAAGCAAAAGGTCCTTTTACCCAATTGTTGACACCAATAGTTAATGGGTAATTTGTTTTTTTTGTCCATTGGTCGCTTGCAGGTTCGTATTCATAAAGTGTGCCATGGGGAATAAAACTGTCGTCGTATCCTCCTAGGATATATGCTTTGTTATTAATGACAAAAACAGAGCTTTGTACTAAGCCTCCATTGGGGTGAGGAAAATTAGCTTTTTTAGTCCAGCTATCGTTTGCAGCATCATATTCATATAATGTTGAAAGGTATCCGCTATTTACACCCCCACTCTTTTTACCTAAACCAACATAGCCTTTGCCATTAATCGCGAATGAAACACCCCACATGCGTTCTTCCGGCATGTTGTTTTTTTTATTCCATGTATTAGTCGTAGGGTCATATTCATAAAAATCGGATAATACCATTGTTTGTCCGGTAGAAGTACCTCCTCCCCAGTATACTTTGCCGTTTAAGCTAAAGCATACCGCACCTTCTCTACCTTCAGGTAAATCCTTTTTTTTATTCCATGTTGTTTGTGCATTTATATATGTTGGAAGCAATAAGATTGCTGCGAGAAGTATAGATTGAATTAATTTCATATTAAATGATTTTTGATTAAAGAAGTCCAAACCTGAGGATCAGGTTTGAACTTCTTGTGGAATTGAATGCATACACTATTTAATAGTGACAGCCCTATGTGCACTACTACTAGCCCCCTTTAAATAAAGAATGTATTGTCCGCTGCTGAGTGCAGAGACATTTATTGAGTTAACTGTTTTTACATTTCCGGATAGTACTACCTGACCTGTTATGTTGTATAGCTGATATGTATCGTATGTTTGTTCTGATTTGAACGCTAAAACATTAGATGCCGGGTTAGGATAAATTTCTAATGTTTTATCATTTTCTATGTTACTAATGTTCAAAGCTGTTCCAAGATCAATTTCATGTAAGTCTTTAAACCACTGTTGGTTTCCATCGATAAATTTCCAACCCGCTAAAAGGTAAGCTTTACCATCAATAACCTCTGTTTGTGCATAATTTCTACCAACAAAGTTGCTCGTAGTTTCAAGGCCTCCGGCGTATGACCAACTGTCTGATGAAGCATCGTAGGCATAAAATATTTCAGGGTAGTCGCCTACACCCTTGCTTCCAAGACCACAGTAAGCGCGATCGCCAGCAACAAATGAAACTCCGCCATATACAGCATATGGATAACTTTGCTTTTGGGTCCACTTGTCTGATGTTGGGTTATATTCATAAGTTTTGTCCGATGACCCTCCTGTAATGCTACCGCCGCTAATGTAACCTTTACCATTAAGACTGAACCCAAATGGTTGATTGCTTATTTCTTCAGGGAAGTCTGCTTTTGCTGTCCATTTATCAGTGGCAGGATCGTACTCGTATACTTTATTTGTAGCATCGCCTCCTTTATTGATCATTCCTCCTACAACGTAGGCTTTATTGTTTGCAATAAAAAAGCCTGAAAAACCAACACCTGCTCCTGGGAAGCTTGCTTTTTCTGTCCATGTGTCATTAGTAGGATCATACTGCCATAAGTCTGTCAAGTATGTCCAAGGGTGTTGGAAGCTATTGAAGTTTTCAATACCTAATCCAATGTATGCTTTCCCGTTAATGTTGAATGCGATACCCCCGGCTCTATTGCTAGCAGTACCAGGCATTTGTTTTTTAGATGTCCATGTATTGGTCGTAGGGTCATACTCAACCCATTCATTACCTACGCTGTTGCTACCCTCATATCCACCACCGGCATATATTTTACCATCCAGGTTTACCATCTGTATGCCCCATCTTCCCGGTGGAAAAATTGGGAATCCTGCTTTAACTGTCCATGCCGCCTGTACCGGTTGTATTGATAAGACAATCAACAAGGCCACAGTTAATGTCCTAAATAAATGTGTAAATTTTCTCATAACGTGTTTCATTTTAAATTGTAATTCTTTGATGTTTACAATCTGGAAGACACGCAATGATTTTTTTCTTGTTGGCGAAAACGAGTTAAGAATGCTTAAGAATCCTTAACAAATATTAAATGGTATGCCTGTTTATTGCTATTAAATAATAATAAGGTAGTATAATATTATAGAGACGTTTGCGTTAAAGACTGGTAGAGGTTCTTATCAAGTCTACTTCATCTTTTCTTCAATAGCATCACTTACGGCTAGTATTAAACTGTCTGGAACTGATAGCCCCTCTTGTGGAACAATGTCATACCTATCGAGTGCAGACCAAGACATGTAAAAGCGGTCAACTTCCGGAATATTTATTTCATAGTACATTCCATCCTTTCTATGTTCGGGTACAATAATGGCTTGTGTGCTGCGCCCATCATATATTACCCTGGTTTTAAAGTTTTGCCGCATGTGTCAAATATAGTGTCATTTTAACATCAATTCCGGAAAAAAATTCCAACCATTTATCTGGTTTATACGTCTATAGGTATGTACGAATTATTACCTGATATAAATAATTTATTGTATTAACATTAACTATCAGATATGAATTTAGGAATTGCGATAAGGTCCGTTAGAAGACAATTGAATATCACTCAGCATGAACTTTCTGAGCGAAGTGGAATATCACAAACTTCTTTATCACAAATTGAAAACGCGGTAAAACGCCCGAGTAATAAAACAATTAAAAGCATTTGTAGTGTTTTAGATGTACCCGAGGCTGTATTGTATATATTGGCTATGCAAGACTCTGATGTGCCGTCCAGTAAAAAGAGTGTATACGATATGTTGTTCCCGTCGATAAAAAACTTGGCGTTACAAATTGTAGGTAACGAAAACAAAATGATTATTGAAAACTGTCAGGCAGTAGCGGTTTAAATTATATCTGCTTCAGCAGGTAGTGTATAATGTTGCTTCCTGTAATGTTGATTTTCTTCTGGAAGCTGTCTACTGATATATGTAAAGGGATTGTTTGTTTTGGGCTTGTGTGCGTATAGCTTACAGGCTCATTTTTTTTGTGCTTTACTTCAGATATATTGAAAACAGTAATAAAAACTGTGTACAATAAAGATGCCCATAGTAAAGATTTGCCAATAAATTTTAACCTGGTTATTTGTAAGTTTTTCATAACTGTTCCGGTTTAAGTGCTATAGTTATAAAAATACGTAATGTGTTGCGCCTTTGAGTACCCCTTTTAGGGGGATATCCACGTGATACAATACTGACAATTGTAATGCGTTTTATGCGTAAATTTAAAGTTTATGCAAAATTGCTTTTACAAACTGGGATTATTGAGTTTGATGGTATTGTGTTGGGGCACAGCATTTGCACAACTATCTCCGACAAATTATTGCAAACAAGGGAAGATGGCCTTATTTCAAAGGTCGTTGAGTAAAAACACTGCAGATATCCCCGAGGAGGCTAATTACGATGTGCTCCATGTACATTTAAATCTCTCGATGAATAATACGTCGGTAAGTATTGCCGGGTATGCTGTAACAACTGCACAAGTTGTTGCAGAAACCTTTTCTACTTATGTTTTTGAGTTAACTGATGAGTTAATCATTGATAGTGTATTAATTAATAATGTTGCTGTACCCTTTAATAGAGAAGGGGATATAGTATCGGCAACGCTTGGTACTCCTTTGCAAAAACTGGATGTTTTTACTGCCAAAGTATTTTATGCCGGTACGCCTACGGCAGGTACTGTGTTCTTCTTTCAACAGGCGCTTAATAATGTAACAGCTGAAGAATGGGGGTGCCCGGTGACATATACCCTTAGCGAACCATATACTGCAAAAGGCTGGTGGCCATGTAAGCAATATTTGAGCGATAAAATAAATACTGCAGATATATGGATCACCGTGCCTGATAGTTTGATGGCAGGTAGTAACGGTATGTTGAAAAGCGTCACTACGTTGCCCGGTAACAAAAAAAGGTTTGAGTGGCATACTGATTATCCAACAGCATATTATCTGTTATCTGTGTCGGTAGGAAACTATAATGATTATAGTTTTGATGTAACGCTGCCCGATGGTATAACGCTGCCTGTGCAGAATTTTCTTTATAACAGACCGGGTTATTTGGAGCAGTACAAAACAGACATAGATAGTACGGCAAATGCACTATTCTATTTCTCTGAACTATTTGGTACATATCCCTTTTACAAAGAAAAATATGGGCATTGTATCACCCCTTTGTTTGGGGGGATGGAACACCAGACTATGACTACTATGGGTAATTTTAGTTCCAGACTTATAGCACATGAACTTGCTCATCAGTGGTTTGGTAATAATGTAACATGCGCCTCTTGGCAAGACATATGGCTAAACGAGGGTTTTGCATCTTATGCTGAATATCTTTTTGCAGAAAAATATTGGGAGCGGGCTAATGCACAAGCATATATGCAGGTGATACACGACAGGGTGTTTGAGGATACAGGTATGAACGGGAGTATCTATGTTTCTGCAGAGGACACGTTGAACCCATACAGAGTTTTTCAATCAAGCTATTCATATCATAAGGCCTCTGCAGTAATACATAGTTTACGTTTTTTGATCAATGACGATGATATGTTCTTCGGCATCTTAAAAGAATACCAGAGAAGATATAAAGACGGTAATGCTACTACTGAGCAGTTTATAAAATTAGCTGCAGACTATTCAGGAGTATACTTGCGTAGCTTCTTCGATCAATGGATATATGGTGTTGGCTACCCTACGTATAATTTGAGGTGGAATCAACTGGGCAATACGTTGATACTGGCTTTAGAACAGAAAGTAAACTATCCGAACAAAACAGCACTGTTTACAATACCGATAGAGTTAAAGGTAAAAACAAGTAAAGGTGATACTGTGATAAGAGTATTTAATGATAAGCTCTTGCAAGAGTATAGGTTTACGATAAGTGAAGCTGTTATGGAAGTAGAAGTTGACCCAGATAATTGGGTGTTGAACGAGTCGGAATATTCGGTTAGGGATTTAAGTTTAGGCGTAAATAGCTTAACTTCAAAAGATATTGTTGTTTACCCAAACCCGACGAATAATGGTTGGTATGTGGCAGGTGTAACTGCAAATGCTCAGTTACGTCTTACCGATATAACAGGCAAACTGTTATGGAGTACGACAGCAAACAATAATTATGGGATAGAAATACCCAGGCAAGAGTGGCGCGGTATTTACATTCTGAATGTTATTAATGAAAGCGGACAAAAGAGATCAGTAAAGCTGATCAAATTGTAGCACGCAAAAAATAAATAATTATGAGGTCGATCACAGTTTTGGTTATTACACTTATTAGTTTCTTGGCTATCGATGCTAGTGCGCATAATTACAATTGTAGCCGTACTAAAAGTCGTTCGCAGGCAAAAACTACTGTAGCAGCCCCGGAAGAGAACGATTACGATGTAATAAGCCTGGATTTTGATATCAACCTTAGCAATACTTCTGCCAATGTTAGCGGTAATGTAACAACACATGCTAAAACACTTATTTCTAACTTTTCCGTTTATGCTTTTGAACTTGATGCAGCTATTACAGTTGATTCAGTATTAATAAACGGGCAAAATGTGAACGTAACTTCAACAGGTGCCGTAAGAAAAGCAACACTGAAAACTACGTTGGCTTCAAATATAACTTTTACGGCACAGGTATTTTATCGTGGTGCCGCTACAGCAGGCAGCGGACAGTTTTTTACAGGCGGTTTAAATGTAGTGCAAATGCCTTCCGGCCATAATATAGTTTACTCGTTGAGCGACCCTGATTTTGCTGATGACTGGTGGCCATGTAAGCAATCGCTGACTGATAAGATAGATTCTGTTTCAATGTGGGTAACGGTAGACGATTCGTTAAAAGTGGGAACTAATGGGTTGCAACAGAACATAACCAAACTGTCTAAAAATAAAATACGCTACGAATGGAAGACCAGATATCCAATTGAATATTATTTGATTTCTGTAGCTGTAGGTCCGTACTCGGTATATACATACAATATGCAGTTTTCTATGACTACTGATAATATGCCTATACAGAATTTTATTCTTGATTCGGCAAACTTTATGACACCGGCACGCAGAGCTATATTGGATAGTACAGAGCGGATGGTAAATTATTTTTCAGAGTTATATGGACGCTATCCTTTTGATAAAGAGAAGTATGGGCATTGTATGTCTGCACTTGGTGGGGGTATGGAACATCAAACCATGACAACAATGAGCACAAGTAACCTTAGGACTACTTTGGTAGCTCATGAGCTGGCTCACCAATGGTGGGGGAATAGTGTTACATATGCTAAATGGGAAGACATTTGGCTTAGTGAAGGTTGGGCTACCTATAGCGAGCAATTATTTATAGAAAGGTTTTGGGGGAAAGCCGCAGCGCAGACTGAGCGTACCAGCGTGTTTAACGATGTGCTTACCGCTTCTAGTGGTAGTGTTTGGGTTGATGATACAACAAACGTGAACCGTATTTTTAATAGCAGGCTTACTTATAAAAAAGGTGCAGCAGTTGCACATATGTTGCGTTACATTGCTCCATACGATAGTTTGTTCTTTGAGTCTACAAAAGGTTTTCAGCAAACACACAAATACAAAACTGCTACTACTAAAGATCTGCAAACAGTTTTTGAGGCATCTTATTTTGCCAATTTGGATAGTTTCTTCAGGCAGTGGGTGTATGGTGAAGGCTACCCGATATTTAATGTGAAGTGGGTGCAAGATGGTCCGCGCAAGCATATAAAGATTGAGCAAAATACATCACACTCATCTGTAGCTTTGTTTAACATCCCTGTAGAAATAGAGTTAAAAACAGATTGGGCAGATACTACTATCAAAGTAGATTTTACACAAAAAACACACCATGTAATATTCTATTGGCCGGATAGTGTTATATCTATTACTGTTGATCCTAATGATCATATTTTGAACAAGACGGGCCAGGTTGTGTACGACCCCTCTTTATTGAGTGTATCAGAAAAATCATTGAGCAACGTCAGTATATACCCTAACCCTACAAAAGATGGGTGGTATATTGATAACTTACCTGCAAAGTCTATAGTGCAGCTTTATAATATATCGGGTCAAAAACTTGCCGAGCAGCTATCTGAAGGAAAGGTGTATATACCTGCTAGTAATTTGCCTGATGGCAATTATATGCTTGAAATAACAACTGCAAAAGGGCAGCACAACTTATACAAAATAAGCAAATAGGCACTGAAATATAATTACGGTATCTTTACGGCAACCAGCAGTTGCTATTGCATTCATGGAGAATCTTCAGGAGTTACTTCAACAAATTATTGATAAGCCTGTACCTGCATTAACGGTCATTCTCAACCTGATACTTATTGAGAGTTTGCTATCCGTAGATAATGCTGCTGTATTGGCAACAATGGTAATGGACTTGCCAAAAGATAAGCGCAAAAAAGCGTTGAAGTACGGCATTGTTGGTGCGTATGTTTTTCGAGGGATATGTTTGTTGTTTGCTGCTGCATTGATAGAGATATGGTGGTTTAAACCGGTTGGTGGTATATACCTCTTAATTCTTGCCTTAAAGTATTTCTTAAAAAAAGAAAAAGACGAAGATCCTGAAACTATAGCAGAAGAGCTGGAAAGAAAGAAGAGTAGTAAACTCTATAGAAGGACAATTGGTATGTTCGGTCCTTTTTGGGCAACAGTTATTTTGGTAGAGTTGATGGACCTTGCATTCTCTATTGATAATGTGATTGCAGCGAATGCGTATACTAAGAACATTATACTAATATGGACGGGGGTGTTCATTGGCATTTTGGCAATGAGGTTTGTGGCACAGGGGTTTGTCAGGTTGATGGAGAAGTACCCTTTTTTAAATGCTTGTGCCTATACCGTAATAGGAATACTTGGGTTAAAGCTTACCCTGTCTTTGGTAACACATTATTACCCTTGTTCTGAGTTTACATATTTTCTTGAAGGACCGCAAACATGTTTGGAGTCGCAGGGGAAACATTTGCCTGAAGGGGAGCATCCTATGATATTAGGCGACATCATTACATCAATATTGAGTATTGGTATTTTTATAGTACCTATACTCACATCAATGCTGTTTAATTTTCCGAAACATCAGCCGCCTCAAGAGTAGGTGCAATAGTAGTCATTTCCCAATCAGGGTAAGTGGCATTCCAGTGTATTTTATCTCCTGTTTTACCTATACCGAATAGCTTGTTTAAAGAGATGTTAAAACCTATTTCGTTATACGCGCCTGACACATGGTAATGTGAGCGAGCATATTGTACCCTGAATTTATTAAGGTGTAACCCAATACCAAATGCAAAACCTGATAATGCCGGTTTGTCTGCAATAGCCAACTCTTTTCTGCGCATGTGGTTGTACGATGCGGATACCAGTATGCGTTTGCCTAATAAAAACTCTGCACCGAAAATGAAATGCCTGAATAGTTTGTCAGCAAAGTAATTTTTCTGTTTTGCGTTACTGTCGTTACCGTTAAATACGTTTTGTGTTTCTGCATCAGCAGGGTTATCGTAGCGAATGTCCCACTCATACAAATGGTGTATGGTGGCCATTAGTCTTAACGGTACATACTTAAACCTTTTTGAAATGCCTATCTGCAGATCAAAAGGTAGTGGCTCAGCTTGGTTATCGGGGTTATACTTTTGCAGTGTAACTCCCATGTTTTTAGCTACTACGCCTACTGTCCATAGGTTAGCAGTATCCATGTAAGTAATACCAACGTCTGATAAAAGTGCGGCTGCTTTCTTGTCGTACAAAGAACTATGAGCATATTTCAATGCAACTCCATAGCGCCACTTTTCTTTATACTTTCTTGATCCTGCTAATGAGATGGCGTAATCATTCGCCTTAAAGTCGCCGTACTGATTACCTATATTATCCGTTTGAGTGAAACTACCGTAATTCATGTACTGTACACCCAAAGCAAAAGATGTATTGATCTCCGGTACGTGATACCCATACTGTAAGTTAGATGCTTTAACGCCTGAATAATAGAAATTATAATTCAACCCCAGTGTATTGTGCAAGCCCGGGCGCATAAGCGAAGGGTTTTGCAAGGCAAAAGCAATATTTCTGTCAGGGTTAGAAACATTCATGCCTCCCAATGCAGATACATGAGGGTCATTAGGTAGTCTTAAAAATTCAAATGCCCTTTGTCCGCCACTTACCTGCGCACCGGCAGACGTAGCAGCCAGACAAAAAACAAATATGCTGTACAGTATTTTTTTAGGCATAATGTAAAAACGTATGGTCAGCAAGAATATTGCTGTTACAATAATAGCCCTTTTTTAGCTATTAGCCCTTTTCAGCAGCTTTAATCATCTCTTCTATAATAGGTTGGCTTACACCGGTATTAGAGAAACCTCCGTCGTGGAAGAGGTTCTGCATAGTTACCATACGTGTGTAGTCGCTAAATAGACTCACGCAGTAGTTAGCACAATCTTCTGATGTTGCATTGCCCAATGGCGACATTTTATCAGCATAGCTAAAGAATGCATCGAAACCTGATACGCCAGAACCTGCTGTAGTAACTGTAGGCGACTGAGAAACTGTATTTACACGAACCTTCTTGGCAAAACCATAATGGTAGCCAAAGCTGCGGGCAATACTTTCCATCAATGCTTTAGCCTCTGCCATATCGTTATAGCCGGGGAAGGTGCGCTGCGCAGCGATGTATGATAGTGCTACAACTGAAGCCCATTCGTTCAGTGCATCCAACTTCATACAGCTTTGTAATACTTTGTGTAGTGATAGCGCAGATATATCTAATGTTTTTTGGAAGAAATCGTAGTTCGTATCTGTATAAGGTTTTTCTTTCCTTACGTTTGGCGACATGCCGATTGAGTGTAACACAAAATCTAGTTTACCACCCAGCTTATCTACACTCTCGTTCAATAGTTTTTCCAGGTCTTCTACAGATGTTGCATCAGCAGCAATTACAGGGGCGTTTCCACATTGTTCTGCCAGCTCGTTGATCTTACCCATCCTTAATGCAATAGGTGCATTAGATAGTACGATTTGCCCACCTGCCTCGTGTACTTTAAGAGCAGTTTGCCATGCTATAGAGCGTTCGTCTAATGCTCCAAATATGATTCCTTTCTTGCCTTTTAAGATTTCGTGCGCCATACTATTGTTCCTTTAGATTTTATGAGCAATAAAAGTAGAAAAAAACAAAGAGTTTTTACGTTATGTATCTGTATAAAGATGATGTGTCATCGTCTGATGATAACTTCTACGCGCCTGTTAACATCCCGACCGATTTCCGTATCGTTCGAAGCCTTGGGGTTTAACTCGCCATAACCATGTACTGCCATGTTTACTGGGTCAATATCGTAGGCTTCCAGTTCATCCGCAATTAGTTGCGCACGCATGGTAGAAAGTTCTTCATTGATCATTGGCGTGCCGGTATCGTCTGTATACCCGTTGACGATTACTGTGTATCCTGTTTCCTGCATCCAGGGATAAATAGCGTCTTGTATTTGCGACCTCAGCGTGTCTGTTAACTCTTTCTGGTTCATGACAAATTGCAGGGTTGCAATCAGGCTATCGTTAATCGGTGCTAAGTAGTCGTAAGGTAGTAGTGGTATGTTTTTTTCTATATGTTCACCTGCCTCTTGCTTTACATCAGCCAGATGTATGGTGTCTGTTATTTCAGAATAGTTTACTCGATCTGCGGTATATACATAGTTTCTGCCTACCGGTAACGTGATCATGTAACTACCATCGCCACGGTTAGAAACAAAGCGGTATAAGTGTTCTCCCGTTAAAGCGTCACTGATGTTGACGGCAGTAAGTGTCAGCTTTTCTTTGCTCAGGCTATCGTAGGCAAAACCTTTAATGACAGCTACAGGCACGGGTTGTGCATATAACGGCATATTGGTTTCGTAAATGTCATAGTTGCCTTCCACGCTATCTCTATCCGATGCTATGTATGCTTTTTTACCGTCTATGGTAATGCTGATGCTTTCTTCATTGGCCGTGGTGTTAATAGGGTAGCCCATATTTTTAGGTCGCGACCATGTGGTATCTCCGGTACGGCGACAATAGTATAAGTCTGCACCACCCATACCTGTTAACCCATTGCTGGAGAAGTAAAGAGTGCGGTTATCGATGTGTATGAACGGAGCTGTCTCATCGCCTGCTGTATTTATTTCAGCCCCTAGATTGCGGGGCAACTGCCATAGCCCATTCTCAAAACGAGATACCCAAATGTCCAAACCGCCAAAACCACCTTCTCTATCACTCACGAAATATAAGTCACGATTGTCCGGAGAAAGGCAAGGCATTCCTTCGTATGCAGGTGTGTTTATGGTAGCACCAAAGCTTTGTGCATTGGTCCATATACTGTCTGGTGTGTATGCCATGTACAGGTCGCAACCGCCTTGGTCCCAACCATTTTCACTACGGTTGTCACAACGCATAAAGAACAGGTAGTGCCCATCGGCCGAAATGCTTTGAGCGGCTTCGTGGTTGAGAGTGTTCGTAGGTTCACCCAGGTTTCCGCCAGAGAACCATCCACCACAACTATCTCTGGTGGTTTTAAAGCAATCCATGTCTACATTGTTCACCATGCGGGTGTAGTAAAGCTCCATTGTATCTGCAGATATGGCTGGGTGCATTTCAGGGTATGGTGTGTTGATGCGTACTCCCAGGTTGAATACAGTGTCCTTCAGCATGTTGTTGAGTGTGGTTTGCATGAAGCTGGCTTGTCGGTGCAAACCTTTCCACTCTTTGGGGGCATCTTTTCCGCTGCTGTGTGATACAATGAGTTGTAATGCCTGCGTGGGCTTGTAATCGTACAGTAATGAGCGCGCCAGTGGCAGGGCAAACGCATTATGACCGTCCTTACAATACCTGCTGGCCTGCACAAATACATCTACAGCCTTATCATATTGCCTGTCTGTAAAGTACCATTGTCCCAGTTTGCTGTAGGCATCAATATAGCTGCCATGGTCTTTTATGGCACTATGCATCATAACATAAGCAGCACTGTCTTGCTTCTTCAGGCGCAGCTTAATAGCTGCATTAAACTTTTTAACAGCACTTTGCGGCACTTGGGCATAGCTGCTAAGAGTAAACAGCAAACAATACGATATGACGATGAATTTCCTCAAAACAGGCATCTATAACAGGTAAAATTAATAAGCTATACGGTTAATCATAAAATAAGAACTTTGTATTTTGCTGATACCCAAGAATAGATATGGATAATTTGATAAAATGCCCGCAGTGCGGTAACGAATTTCAGCCCAATGAGGCTATACGTGTGGAGGTGGAAAACCAGCTGCGTGCCAAGATGAACGACTGGAAGCGTAAAAAAGATGAAGAGTACCAGAAGCTGCTGGATCAGAAAGACGAAGATGCCCAAAAACTGCTGGTAGCAGAGCGTAAGAAGGTGCAGGAGCAGATAGAAGCACAGATAAAAAAGAAGCTGGAAGGTGACTATGAAACGCAGATGAAGGTGCTGCAGGAGCAGAATGCTGAAAATGAAGAGAAGCTGAAAGAGTCCCGTGAAAAAGAACTGGCTTTCTTAAAAAGAGAACGTGAGCTGAAGGATAAAGAGCAGGAGCTGGAGATACAGCTGCAGAAAAAGCTACAGGAAGAAAGTGATAAGCTGGCAGACCAGATACGCAAACAGGAAGAAGAAAAGAACGACCTGAGATTTAAAGAACTGCGCAAGCAGCTGGAAGATCAGAAGAAAATAGCCGAAGAGGCAGTGCGTAAAGCACAACAGGGCTCTATGCAGTTGCAGGGAGAAGTACAGGAGCTGGCATTGGAAGAGCTCTTGCAAACTACCTTCCCGTTTGATGTCATTAGCGAGGTGAGTAAAGGTAAGCGTGGGGCCGACTGTATACAAATTGTGCGTAACAATATGGGGCAGGAGTGCGGTAAGATCATCTACGAGAGTAAGCGTACTAAAGACTTTAGTAAAGAGTGGATAGACAAGCTAAAAGCAGATATGCGCAGCCAAGGTGCAGAGCTGGCGGTGATAGTTACACAAGCCATGCCTAAAGACATGGATACTTTCGGTGAGGTAGACGGTGTGTGGGTATGTTCATTTACAGAAGTAAAAGCAGTGGCGCATGTGTTGAGGGAAGGCGTCTTAAAGGTGTACAATGCCACCAAGAGCAAAGAAAATATGGGCGATAAAATGAGCCTGCTATACGAATACCTGACAGGTGCGGAGTTTGGAGAACAATGGAAGGCCATGCGCGAAGGGTTTATGTCTATGCGGATGTCAATACAAAAAGAGCGCGACGCAATGGAGCGCATCTGGAAAGCACGTGAAAAGCAACTGGATAAGATCCTATTAAGCTCTACTCACATACGCGGCTCTATAGATGGTATAGCGGGTATGGATGGTATTGATATTAATCTGTTGGAGGAAGGGGATGAATAGGTGAAAGAGAACATCACAATAGGTTACAAGAGTTTTTGGTACAATCAACTCCTCAGTGTCGTTATGTGGGTCATCATGATGTTAGCTTCCAAGGGTAAAGCACTACCTTATATACCGATTGTCTTAGCTGTAGGTGCGTTATTCTATGCTTTAAATACTGATATATTTCGTTTTAGCAAAGACACTATTTCGATAGTCCCTATGTTTAATCCTATTGAGAAGAAAGATGTTTTGAATATAGTTGATATTAAAAAAGTGTATTACAGGCCAATTGGTTTCGGACCTAGGGCAGGTTTGAATTTTAAGTTGAAAAACGGAGAGTATGGAACGCTATCATTTTTGTGGAAACGAGAAAGAAGGCTGCTTATAAAGGAATTAGAAAGCAGGGGCATTGAGGTGATTGACTATAGTGAATATTAATACTTTTTTGAACTGATTACCACCGTTTAGTTACTATCTCAAAATCTCCACAGGAGAAATGTCTTGTAACGGTACGTTTGTATGGCTTTTTTCTGGCTAGCCAAATAAAGTAAACAATAAGGTACAGGCCCCATCCGGGGAGATAAATGGTCATGGTATTAAAGATAAAGCATTACGCTTACTTATCCGTTCTTTTAGTACCTGCGTATAATTCGTATTGTAATAACCGACAGTCAATTTTACCATTGTAAAACTCTATGCGCCTGTTGGCTTTTAATCCTACTTTTTTAGCCAGTGCCATATTACCCGTGAAGATATACCCATGGTATCCACCGCATTTTTGTTTCATAAAATCGCCGATGCGTTTGTAGGTTTCTTGTAGCTCAACCTCCTCTCCTAATCGTTCTCCGTATTCGGGGTTTAGAAAAACTACGCCGCCTGCATCGGGTGGTACATGTGTGTCTGCAAAATCTACTTTGTTGAATTCTATAATGTCTGCCACACCTGCTGCTTTGGCATTTTTCTCAGCATTGATGATGGCCTGTTTGCTATGGTCGGTAGCGACGATGCGTAGGCCGGGTATATCGTCCTGAATTTCGTTTTCCAGTGTGCCTCTTTCTGCTAAATAATGGTCTTCATCATACCCTTGTATATGCATAAAACCATAGTTTGTCCTAAAGACTCCCGGTGCGGTATTGGTAGCGATCAGCGCTGCCTCAATAGCTAATGTTCCCGAGCCGCACATGGGGTTGACAAAAGGAGATTTCTTGTCCCATTTACTGGCCAGTATAGTAGCCGCTGCCAATGCTTCCAGCATGGGTGCTTCTCCCGGTATCTTTCTGTAACCATGCCGCGCTAAAGAATTACCTGAAGTGTCTATAAACAACGATGCCTTATTCAGCTCCCAAAACAAATGTATCACTGCTTTCGATAGATCTGCACCCGTATCAGGACGTTTACCATGTGCCTGCATCATTCTGTCTACGATAGCATCTTTTACCTTCAGGTTGGCAAACATATTATTGTTGATGGTGTCGTTGTAAACATTGCTGGTGATAGAAAAATAACCGTCGTGTAAGAGCAGGTCTTCCCATGCATAACTGTTTACACCGCGATAAAGTTGGTTGGCATTTACAGCGTTGAACTCTTTGATACGATACAATACCTGGCTGGCACAACGCAGGTGCAGGTTTAACCGAACGCAATCTTTCATAGTACCCGTCATGCGTACACCTGTAGCAAATGTTTCGTCAACTGTATAGCCTAATGCTTTAACCTCTTGCTCTACATAAGGTGCTAACCTGTTGTTACAGGTAATTACTATCGCCGACTTGGTATTGTAAAAAGACATGGCTGCAAAGGTAGTATTGTGCTGCGAAGAATACACTACAGTTCGTTTAAACTCAAATTATGGTTAATCTTGTCCTTCAAAATGAAACGTACCATCTTTTAAGTGAACATGCCCAAACTGTGAATTGTTATATCGAATGGAAAGTTTGCTAGGTTTATTTGTTTCATTGTCAATACTAAATTTTATATACTCTATGTATGGGTTATTAGTTCTATAATTTTTAAAACGACTCATACCTAAGCTTTTTTGAGGATCTTTCTTCCACATTTTTTTACCATTGCTATCTACAGCTTTTATAGTTGTCCGTTTCCTATTGATAATATATTTAGTTCCTGCAGTAGTATCGGTAAGTATATAAGGAGGTTTGGTTACCATTTTATCGTTTATTACAACTCCTTTACCCGTTCGTATCGCAACACTAAGGTATTCGGTTTGTGCCATTGTGATATAGTTTGATAATAACAAGAGTGTCAGAAGTAGTAATAATCGCATGTTGTAATTTACGTGTTCTGAGTTTCGATATTGTCAAAGGATATTCAAAAAATCCCGTTCGATTATTCGAACGGGATTATATGTTTTATTCAGAAACTTCGGGTCTTTTACCTCTTCTCGGAGGTTCGCTACGTTGCAGCGGGTTGGCCGTATACTCAGCATATTCTTTTCGCTGGTGGATGATGTCCATCGCTTTAAATACCGCTTCTCTGAAAGAGCTTTCGTCTGCAAGGTCCTTACCTGCTATTTCAAAACCTGTACCATGGTCAGGTGATGTGCGCACGACAGGAATACCTGCCGTATAGTTTACGCCTTTGCCTTCTGCCAGTGTTTTAAAACCAACCAATCCCTGGTCGTGATACATAGCCAGTACGGCATCAAACTCTTTGTAGCTGGCACGTGCAAAAAACGCATCAGCACCATAAGGGCCAAACACCAAGTCGCCTGATTGCTGGAGGTTTTCTATCAATGGCTTTATTACCTCTTCTTCTTCTTTGCCAATTTCTCCATTATCACCTGCGTGTGGGTTCAATCCCAGTATAGCGATCTTTGGTTTATCAATACCAAAGTCTTTTACTAAACTCTCTTTTAGGATGTTTAGTTTATTAGTCAGATGTTCTTTGGTTATTTGTGATGCTACATTAGCGATCGGAATATGTTCTGTTGCCAGAGCCACACGAAGGTCGTTATGGAATAATAACATCACTACATCCTTTGCTCCAAACTTATCTTGTAAGAAAGGTGTATGACCCGTGTACGGGAAATCAGGAATATTCGTATTAGCCTTGTGGATCGGTGCAGTTACCAATGCCTCTATCTGACCATCTTTCAAACATTGCGCTGCAACATTTAACGAGCGAACAGCGTATTTTCCGCTGATCTCTGTTAGTTGTCCGGGTTGTATTGGCACCTCTTCTTCCCAACAGCTAAAGACATTTACTTGTTTCAAGTTGAGTTGAGACAAGTCTTTTGTGCTGTGGAAATTGAAGTTCTGATGCAAAGCTTTTCTGTAAAAGTTGATCACTTTGCTCGATGAAAATATGACTGGTGTACAACGTTCAATAATACGGTTGTCAGCAAAAGTTTTTATGATCACTTCCGGACCAATACCATTCAAATCTCCTATTGTAATACCGATAACCGGTTTCTCTGCTTGTACGTGCATCTCTTAATGTTCTTATGCTTCTTGTGTGTTTTGTTGGCTGCGTTGTTGTAAAAAGTCTAGTAGCATACGCACTCCATACGCAGTTCCGCCCGAAGGTATATAATCTTTTTTAGCTGTGCTGAATGATACGCCGGCAATGTCAAAGTGCATCCATGGGTAATCTGTAAAGTGCTGCAAGAATTTACCGGCAGATATTGCACCGCCTTCTCTGGCGCCAATGTTTTTCATATCAGCGATGTCAGACTTTAATTGTGCGCCATACTCGTCCCAAAGCGGGTATTCTACAAGGCGTTCGTATTGACGATCACCACCGCTGCGCAGTTGTTGTTTTGTATCGTCTTCAGCAGTACCCATGCATACTATTCCATAAGGCCCTACTGCTATAGCTGCAGCTCCTGTAAGTGTTGCAAAGTCGCACACTAGTTCCGGATTGTAGCGTTTAGCATAGTGTAGTGCATCAGCAAGCAATAATCTACCTTCTGCATCAGTATTTAAAACCTCTACGGTTGTGCCGCTATACATTGTGATAACGTCGCCCGGTACATAAGCATCTTGTCCCGGTCTGTTGTCAGAAGCTGGCACTAATGCTACTATGTGTAATGGCAGCTTCATCTTAGCTACTGCATACATTGAACCTATGACTACTGCTGAACCACTCATGTCGCTTTTCATTCTGTCCATAGATGCGGCAGTAGGTTTTAGCGAAAGTCCGCCTGTATCATATACTACGCCTTTACCAACAAGTACAATTGGTTGTTCGTTAATAGCACCTTTGGGCTTATACTCCATTATGTTAAAGGTAGGTGGCTGCATGCTTCCTCTGTTTACTGCGAGCAAGCCGCCCATCCCTTCTTTTTCAATTTGCTTTTTGTTGAGTGTTTTTACGCTAAAGCCAGCCTGTTTGCCAATTTTAGCTATTTCTTCCGCAAGCTGTACCGCGGTTAAATAGCTAAGAGGCTCATTCACTAAATTGCGCGAATGGCTAACCGCTTCATTTATGATGCGTAGTTGCGCTATTTGATTGCGGTCTATACTGTCTGCTGTAAACTGAATTGCTTTCAGACTATAGGTTAGCTTGTCTGCATCGCCTTTGTATTTTAAGAACTGGTAGTTAGCTAAGCCTATACCTTCTGCTAGTATGTATGCAGCCTTGTTGTTTGCAGAGTAATTAGTAATACATAAATCCTCCAATTTGTACTGATTTGCAACTGCCTGTACTCGTGCTCCAGCCTTGCGTATAGCTTCGCTGGTATCAGTATTGTTGCCTTTATCTTCTATAATGTATATGAAAAGGTATTTCTTTAGCTTGTTTATTGTGATGAGTGTATCACCTGCTTCAGCTGCTTTTTTTACGTATGTCTTTTCATTAGGTTCAAGTAGGTCTATGTTTCTAAGTTCTTTCACATCGCCAATAATTAATAATTGGCTGTCTTTTGGTTTTTTCTGTATTATGCTGAAATTCATGTCCTAAGTTTCTATGATATGAGTAATCGAAAGCTGCAAATTAAAAGGTTGTTGAGTTAAAACCTAAATTTGCCTTTTTAACAAGATACAACGAATTATATTTTAACATATTGGCAGCACAGCAATCATACCGATTAAAGAAAAGTCTAGGACAGCATTTTTTGCACGACGAACAGGTTTGTCATAAGATAGTAGCGCAAATCCCGGAAAGAGAGGGCTTGCAGTTGGTAGAAGTAGGCCCCGGTGGAGGGGCTATCACCAAATACATCATAGAGTTGCCGAACCTTAATTACAAAGCGATAGAAATTGATACCGAAAAGGTAGCATACCTAAAAGCTACATATCCGGTATTGAATGATAAGATAGTTGAGGAAGATATACTCAAGGCTGATATGCCTTTTGAAGGGCATTTCAGTGTCATCGGCAACTTTCCTTACAATATCTCATCACAAATACTCTTCAAAGTGTTAGACTGGGAAGAGCATGTTGATGAAGTAATAGGCATGTTCCAGAAAGAGGTGGCACAGAGGGTCTGTTCCGATTCGGGCAATAAAGTCTATGGCATACTCAGTGTGTTGTTACAGGCCTTCTTTGATATAGAGTACCTGTTTGATGTAGATGAGAAAAGTTTTACGCCACCGCCAAAAGTGAAAAGCGGGGTGATAAAAATGGTGAACAGCCACAACCCATATAATATTACCGATAGAAAACGATTTAAAACATTAGTTAAAACGGCCTTTGGCCAGCGCAGAAAAACATTGCGCAATGCATTGAAGCCTTTAATTGAAAAGGATGCATTACAAGACCCTATTTTTGATAAAAGAGCTGAGCAACTAACCGTTGCCGATTTTGTAGACCTGCAAAAGAAATACTACTCATGAGCAAAAAAGCACTGATTGCAGCACCCGTTCATCCCATTTTGGTGGAAACGCTGGAAGAGCATGGTTTTCAATGTCATATACAAGAAAAGATAGGCAGGGAAGAGGCTATGGAACTATTGAAAGGTTGCGAAGGCTTAGTGACATCTACAAGATTGCTGATAGATAAAGAGATTATAGATATTGCACCCAAACTAAAATTCATAGGAAGAATGGGCTCTGGTATGGAAATTATTGATGTTCCCTATGCGAAAAGTAAAGGAATTGCTTGTTACAGCAGCCCCGAAGGTAATCGAAATGCAGTAGCAGAGCATGCTTTGGGTATGTTGCTGGCGTTGAATAAGAAGATTGTCAAGAGCAATAATGAGGTAAAAGCAGGCATTTGGAAGCGAGAGGAGAATAGAGGAGTAGAGTTAGAAGATAAGACCGTAGGTATTATTGGTTTGGGAAATACAGGAGGCGCGTTTGCTAAAATTTTAAGCGGTTTTGATGTTCATACATTAGTATATGATAAATATAATAGAGGGAATTCACCATCGTATGTAAAAGAGTGCGATACATTAGAAGAAATTTTTGAAAAAGCAGATATTATAAGTTTTCATGTTCCGTTGACGGATGAGACTTTTGAATATGTAAATGAAGGCTTGATAAATGACATGAAAAAACCTTTCGTTTTAATCAATACTTCGCGAGGGAAAGTAGTAAAAACAAGTGCTGTTTTAGCAGGGCTGAAATCAGGCAAAATATCCGGTGTATGCCTTGACGTGTGGGAAGAAGAGCCGATTAGCCAAATGAGCGAAACGGCTAAAAACAACCTACAGGAAATGGCTGAAATGCCTCAAACGATTATTACCTCCCATATAGCCGGATATAGCGTTGAAGCGCTTTATAAAATGAGTAAGATTCTGGTAGATAGAATTGTCAATGCGTTGTAAGAACTAAGGCATTAATTGTCATTAACTTTAAAACAAACAAAAGGCTGACAAAAATTATTATCTGGCGTATTACTTTTAACAAAGATTTTTATCTTTACCGTTCATTTGGTTAATAATTATTTAATGCAGGATATGACAAATTTACTACGCTTTATACTAGTGTTGATAGTCACGGCTGTTTCAGTAGAAAGCTTCGCTCAAGGTACAAGTGGTGAGGTTTTAGGTACGATTACAGACGACAAAAGCGAACCACTGACAGGTGCGATAGTTGAGGTTTCTGACGCAACAGGTGTTAAAGGTGGTGCGCCTACAGATTTCGATGGTAAATATGTAGTTAAACCACTAGCTCCCGGTCAGTATACAGTTACTATCAAGGCGCTAGGTTACAGCGAAGAGCGAGTGTTAGATGTGCTTGTAAGCCCAGGTGGTAAAACTGAAGTGAATGCTAAAATGACTCCTGAGTCTAAGGTGTTAACTGAAGTAAAAGTGAAAGTTAGAAGATATGAGCCGCCTCTAATTGATAAATACCAAACATCAACAATTAAAACAAGTGAAGATATTGAGCGCCTTCCTACGCGTAATACATCTACAGCTGTTGCCACAACTGCAGGTGTGCTTTCGGCTACCGATGGTGGTGCAGTAAGTATAGGTGGTGCCCGCGGAAATGGTACACTATATATAATTGATGGTGTACAGGTATATGGTGGTAGAGGTATTAACCTTTCTCAAGGTGCTATAGGCCAGATGGAGGTGATTACATCAGGTCTTCCTGCGAAATATGGTGATGCATTGGGTGGTGTAATTACAATCACGTCTAAGAGTATCTCTAACAAAATGCGCGGTAGTGTGTTGTTAGAGCGTTCTGTAGATGGTTACGGTCACAATCTTGCAAACTTTAACCTTTCTGGTCCGTTATGGAGTAAAAAAGTATGGGGTGCAGATAGTACTTTCAGGAAAAAGCCGATCATTGGTTTCTTCCTTGGGGGTGATTTTTGGTATGACGAGGACAGAAGTCCGAGGTATCATGGTACATATGTATTGAATGACGATAAGGTAGAAGAAATTAAAGCAAACCCACTTATAGCAGTGCCTGTACAATCCGGAGGGTCTGTTTTCAGAAACAGAGGTGAGACTATAACAGGTAATGATATACATATAGAAAAGAAAAGACCAAATGCAGACGTATTAGAAGGTCGTCTTAATGGTAGATTAGATTTTCAGTTGGCTGATGGTTTAACTCTTAGCGCAGGCGGTACATTTAACTATCAAAGATATAAGAGTTATTCTAGCGGTAGAGCATTTGCATCTCCTGAGGCAAATGGTATAGTTAATAACTACACTGGTCGTGGTTATGTAAGGTTACAACAAAGCTTTAGAAAAGCAAACCAGACAATGCCTGGCGAAGAAGATGAAGCTACTACAAAGTCGATCATTAGTAATGCGTTCTATACACTTCAGGTAGATTACCAAAGGGAATATCAGAGCACTGAGCATCCTGATCACAAACGTAATTTATTCAATTATGGTTACATAGGTAAGTTTAATACTGATTATGCTAGTATCTATGTTCCAAGTACGGATAGCGTAACTGGTATTTTTGCGACAAGGTTGTTGGTAGACAGATTGCCTGTTCAAACAACTTTTGAGCGTTCTGAGTTGAACCCATTATTAGCAAACTATACTACACAGTTTTATAATTCAAGAGGAGATTTATTACCTCAAACAGTAGATCAGATACGTGCACAAGGTGGTTTGACAAATGGTCAGACTCCGGGTAGTATTTACGGGCTTTTTAATAACGTAGGTACAACGCAAACAGGTTTTAACTATGCAGATGTTAGCCAGTATGCAATATCAGTAGATGCATCGTTCGATTTACAGCCTGGTAAAACAAGGCACTCAATAGAGTTCGGTTTATATTATCAACAACGTACAGAGAGGGGGTATGGAGTAGGTGCTGCCGGTGGTACAGGTGGTATTTGGCAGTACATGCGTCAGTTGGCAAACGATCATATTGGTCTTGATTATGGTAATCCTGTGTTTATTAAAGATGGACAACAGTATACTAAGAACGAAGTGGGGGGATTAAACGGTGTTTTGATCTCGCCAACAGATACTATATTATATAACAATACTGTATCGGGTATAGAAACAAATTTTGCTAAAAACCTTAGAAATAAAATAGGTGCTAGCTCTACCGATTATGTAAATATTGACGGTTTAGATCCATCTGTATACGAGTTGGAAATGTTCTCTGCTGATGAGCTATTGAATAGTGGTAACGGTTTTGTAAGCTACTATGGTTATGATGTTTATGGTAAGAAACAAACTGGTCAGGTTAACTTCAACGACTTCTTCACTAAGAAAGATGACAATGGTAATTACACTCGTGATATAGGTTCTTTCCGTCCGAACTACTTAGCCGGTTATATCCAGGATAAATTCGATTTCAAAGACATCTCATTTAACATAGGTGTACGTGTTGAACGTTTTGATGCAAATACCAAAGTGTTGAAAGATCCATATTCTTTATATGCGGTTAATACACTTGGAGACGCTAAAAATCTTGGTGCGGTTAAAAATAACTTTACTGAAGGTGGTGCGCATCCTGAAAATATTGGTGACGATTATGTTGTATATGTAAACAACAATGAGTCTGCTTCTCCATCAATTATCGGTTATCGTGATGGTGACGATTGGTACGATCCATATGGTAAGTTAATACAAGATCCAACAGCATTGAAGCAATACAGTGGTGGTAGAGATCCTCAGCCATATTTGGTTGATAATGATGTACGTATTACGGATAGTACTTTTGATCCGAATACTTCATTCACGGATTACAAACCACAGATCAACGTGATGCCACGTATCAAATTCAGTTTCCCCGTATCTGATGTAGCATTATTCTATGCGCACTACGATGTGATCGTTCAAAGACCAAAATCAAATGTATTTACTCCGGCATCTTCTTACTATTTCTTAACAGCAAGACAAGGTGGTACCATCAACAACCCGAATTTGAAGCCTGAGAAAATGTTTGATTATGAAGTAGGTTTCAAACAAAAGCTAACTAAGCGTTCGGCTATTACAATCGCCGGTTTCTATAAAGAGCGTAAAGACATGATTCAGGTTCGTCCATATCTATATGCATGGCCTGCAACATATTACACTTACGGTAACCGTGACTTCTCAACTACGAAAGGTTTGACATTGAGATATGATATGCGTCGTACACGTAAGCTTAAAATTGATTTAGCATATACATTACAGTTCTCAAGTGGTACAGGTTCAGGAACAACATCTGGTGTTTCCAGTACAGGTAACCCAAGTGCTCCTGGTCTATTGTCTGGTTTCATTAGTGCAGGTTTGCCAAACATTCGTACAACATTCCCGCTTAACACAGATGTTCGTCATAATATAGTTACTACGTTAGACTATCGTTATTCTGAGGGTGAGGGCCCGGTTGTTGCAGGTAAACACATCTTAGAGAGAGCTGGTGCTAACCTTGTATTCAGAACAAGAAGTGGAGAGCCTTATACAAGATATACTCAACCAACACCTATTGCTAATACGATAGATGGTCAGGTTGCCGGTTCTCGTTTAGCTTGGCACTACATGGTTGACCTAAAAGTTGATAAGAGCTTCATGGTTAGGTTTGGTAAGAAAAAAGAAGAAGCTGGTATGAGACCTCGCAGACAATACTTTGTGAATGCGTTTGTATTGGTTACTAACTTATTGAACACTCGTGATATACTTGGTGTTAATGGTTATACAGGAAGACCTGATGATAACGGATATTTAATATCTCCTCAAGGTAGACAGTTTACTCAAAACCAATTCATTCAGCAGTCGTATGTTGACTTGTATTCAGCTGCATTGATAAACGGTTCGTCTATTAACCTTCCTAGAAGGATAAACGTTGGTTTAGGCTTTAATTTTTAATAAAAATTATTCAATATATATAACTTAATTAAGTTATGATGATGAAAAATAACAAGATAGGAATTGCGTTGTTGATGGTGGCAGGAGGCCTAATGTGTTCTACATTAGCTTTTGCAAGGCCCGATGTAAACCCTGCTAAAAAAGCGGGTATGAAAAGAGGTCAGCTAAAAACAACTGCATCATGTAAACCCGCTGAAGGATCTATTGACCTTGACATAAATAATGTTAGAGCAAGGTTGATGACTGGTGGTGACATGTGGTGGGATAATGGTACCTCAGAAGCGCGTTACGAAGTGCCAAAAGGTTCTCGTAAAAACGCTTTATTTGCCGGTTCTGTTTGGATTGGTGGATACGATGAGCAACAACAGCTAAAAGTAGCTGCGCAAACGTATCGTCAGAGCGGTAATGACTATTGGCCTGGTCCTCTTGATCCGGCTACAGCAGAGATCACTGAAACTGATTGTTCTGAATGGGACCGTTTCTGGAAGATCAATGCAGAAACAATCAACAAATTCAAGGATTTAGAATCAAAAGCTTCTGTAAAGGGTGACTCTGAGTACGAGGCAATTTTCCAATGGCCTGCGAAAGGTAATGGTGCTGCTGATGGCGGCGGTGCCGTAGGTCGTAACCAAAGTCCTTTGAACTTATATGCTGATTTAGATTATGCACCGTTTGTTGATGTTGATAACGATGATAAGTATGATCCTGAAGCTGGTGATTACCCGGACATCAATGGTGACCAATATATTTGGTGGGTATTTAACGATAAGGGTAATGTAAAGAACCAGTCTAATACAGAAGGTATTGGAGTTGAGGTTCAAGCAAGTGCATTTGCATATTCTACCAAAGACTTCTTAAACGATGCATCTTTCTATAATTATCGCTTAATCAACAGAGGTAGCCTTAGCTTAGATAGTACATATATCTCTACTTGGACAGATGCGGATTTAGGGTATTACAGAGATGACTATATCGGTTGTGATACATCAAGAGATCTTGGTATTCTATACAATGGTGTGAGTGTAGATGGTACAGGACAGGTAAATAGCTATGGTGATAAAATACCAATGGTAGGTGTCGATTATTTTAAAGGACCTATCAAAAGAGATTCTGTAAATGGACAGATCGTAGAAACGGAATTAGGGATGACCGCGTTTACGTACTATAATAATGATGGTACGATCATCGGTAACCCTAGTAACGGTATTCAGATATATAACTACATGACTGGTTCTATCAGAAACGGTCAGCGTTTTAGTAATGACTTTAAAGGTCCTAATACACCTTCAACCGCATATGGTGACGGTCCGGTAGTACCATTTGTATTTACGGGAGATCCCGGAAATAAAGCAGAGTGGTCTGAGTGTACTTGTAACAACCCGGTTGGTGACAGACGTTTTGTTCACTCTTCTGGTCCGTTCAGGTTAGATCCGGGTGTAGTAAATGACATTACTATCGGTGCTGTATGGGTATCTGATGTTGGTGGTTGTCCTAACACCTCTTATACTAAGATCAGAATAGCTGATGACCTTGCACAATCTCTATTCGATAATAACTTCGAAACGATTGAAGGTCCTCAAGCGCCAAGATTAGTTGTAAGAGAGTTAAATAGAAAATTAGTATTCTATCTGGTAAATGATTCTTCTAGTAATAACTACCAGGAGCGTTACGGATATGATACAGCTCAAAAATATAGAGTAGCTTCTATTAAGGCATCAAAGCTATCTAGTGATTCTCTTTATAAATTTGAAGGTTATCGTGTATTCCAATTAAAAGATCGTTTCGTAACAGCAGCACAGATATTTGGAGATGATGGTGAAGTAGATAATACAGTTGCTCAGGAAGTTTTCCAATGTGATATCAAAAACGGTATAGGAACTATAGTTAACTACGAAAGAAGAACTGACGTAAGTGACTCTACATTTGTACCTGCAGTAAAGGTAAAAGGAGCGGATAGTGGTATACGCCACAGTTTTGAAATTACAATTGATCAGTTTGCAAAGACAGAAGAGAAACGTCTTGTTAACTACAAAAACTACTACTTTGTAGCAGTAGCATATGCACACAACGATTTTGCAAAGTTCCAGAACAACCGTCCGGATTCTACTCAAGATCAGGCATATATAGAGAGCTCTAAATCTGCAGGTGGTGGTGCAATACAAATTGTATCTGCTATTCCTAACCCATCTAACGGAGATATGGGTACAGTATTAAACTCAGATTACGGAGATGGTATTGTAGTTAAGAGAATTGAAGGTACCGGTAATGGTGGTTCTAGTATATCAATGGATCAAGAGTCTGAGGACGAAGCCTTGAATGGTGTTGCTGATATTAACAACCCGGGAAGGTTGATACACCAAAGCTTGAATCCTACTTATGTACGTAATGCAGGTCCTGTAGATGTTAAGGTTATTGATCCTATCAAGATCAAAGCTGCAGATTATCAACTATACCTAGAAGGTCCGTTAAGCACTGATACGGCTCGTGGTTTAGTAGACACGGCTAGTAGATGGAAACTTGTTAATGTAACTACAGGTCAAACTATATATAGTGAAAGAAATCTATCAGTAGATAATGAGCAGATCATAGAGACACAAGGTATCTCTGTAAATGCATCTCAAACACTTAGACCAAACGATGGTAACCAAGATTTAGGTAATGGTTTGATTGAATCTAACATTACTTTTGCAGATCCGACAAACCCATGGTTATCAGGTGTTCCGGATCAGGAAGCAAGATCTTATTTCAACTGGATACGTA
Organism: Bacteroidia bacterium; assembly: GCA_030429205.1. Taxonomy (GTDB): domain Bacteria; phylum Bacteroidota; class Bacteroidia; order Chitinophagales; family Chitinophagaceae; genus UBA5543. The sequence goes on along the minus strand of JAUICZ010000001.1, from coordinate 154,140 downwards.
GTGGTAATACTTCTGATACCAGCACTATGTGTAACTGGAATGATAAGCGTCAGGATACAGTTGATCAGGTATATGAAGCTTTATTGGATAACCTATCTACCACTTCAGGTACATGGGCACCTTATGGATTGGCATCTGATGAGAATTCTGCAGAGTGCGGTTTTGGTGTAACATTTAATTCTAATAATGTAAATATCAATAAGATTCCTAGTGTCGATATCGTATTCACGTCTGATAAGTCTAAATGGACAAGATCATTAGTTCTTGAAATGCAAGATGATAAATCTTTGGCTGAAGGTCAGGTATCTAAATTTGCTATCAGGTCTCATGCTAGCTGGAATATGGAAACTGATGACGCAGGAAGACCTGTATATTCTAAGACTGCAAATGATACAGGTTACTCTTGGTTCCCTGGTTATGCTGTTAACCAAGAGACTGGTGAGCGTTTGAATATATACTTCGGTGAAGATTCTTGGTTGAAAGACCATAATGGTGGGGACATGATTTGGAATCCGACATCTACTGCTGCATATACAGGTACAACCGGTGGCCCTAATGGTTCTATCAGTATCGTATTTGGTGGTAAGCACACAGTTTATATTGAGAACCATAGATATGATTCATGTGCCGCCTTTAGAGAAATGTTGGGTAACAGTAGTCCTCTTGTAAGAAACAGCAGATTTAATGATTTTGCATACGTAGGTATACCTCTATTAAATGCTACCATTGGTAGTAAGCTAACGTCTTTAGATGCTGGTCTTATTCCTAATGAAACTAGAATACGTATTCGTGTAACACGACCATATACTATTCTTAAGACAGACATTAATGGTGCTACTTTGAAGAATGGTGGATTACCATTGTATGAGTTCTCTACAAAAGGTTTAGAGCCAAGGTCTCTTGCTGCTAATCCTGATGCTGATAAGCAAGCGTTACTAGACAGAATGCATGCTGTACCTAACCCATATTATGGTTATACAGGTTACGAGCAGAATAGATATGACACGCGTGTTAAGATCATTAATCTTCCAAAAAGAGCTACAGTTAGTATCTACTCTCTGGATGGTTCTCTGATACGCAGATTGGAGAAAGATGATGCAAATGTATCTTACATTGATTGGGATATAAGGAACAGCAAAAGCTTGCCTATTGCCAGTGGTATGTATTTGATACATGTAAATGCTGATGGTATTGGTGAGAAAGTAATTCGTTGGTTCGGTGCAATGAGACCAATTGACGTTACAAACTTCTAAAAATGAATATTCAATGCAGGTTGGCTTTAGCCGGCCTGCATAAAAATATAGCTTAAGAAAAATTATGAGAAAGTTATACAACAAAGCAGCCTTAGTTATTTGTGGTTTGGCAATGTCTGTAACAGCTATTGCAGGTAACAAAGACAGAACAGGGCAGGCAGGTGCAACTGAACTTTTAATAAACCCCTGGGGGCAAAGCACAGGTGTTTTTGGTATGAATACCGCAAACGTTAAGGGTATAGACGCACTTAAAACTAACATTGCAGGAATGTCTGTTGGTGATTATAAAACACAAATAGGCTTTGCTCACCAAATGTATTTGAGTGGGTCTGGTGTTGGTGTTAACAACCTTGGTTTCATGCAACGTTTAGGCGATGTAGGTGTTCTGGGTGTAAACATCATGGCTATGAGCTTTGGTGAAATTACTATCACAGACTTTAACAACCCCGAAGGTGGTCAGGGTACATATACTCCACAGTTTTTCAATGCCAATGTAGGCTTTGCGAAAGAGTTTTCTCATAGCATACATGCCGGTGTTGGTGTAACATTTATATCAGAGCAAATTTCTGATATAAAGGCTAGTGGAGCAGCTTTCGAGGCGGGTATACAATATGTAACCGGTGAAGATGATAACTTCCACTTTGGTATTACCTTACGTAACGTTGGTACAGGTATGAGGTTTAGTGGAAGTGGTTTCTCTATTAACTCAGAAGCTCCTGAAGATGAAACTTATACTCTTAACAGATCGATACCTTCAGAGCAATTTGAGATGCCGACTTACTTGAACTTAGGTGCTGCTTATGATTTTTATCTTGATAAAAATAAAGTAAGACCTGAAGACGTTCAAAGCCAGGCGTCTACTGAATTGCAACATCGCTTAACAGTTATGGGTAGTTTTACCTCTAACTCTTTCAACAACGACTATTTTGGTTTAGGTGTTGAGTATGGTTATCAAGAGATGTTTATGGTTCGTGCCGGATACAGACACGAAAAGAAAATAGGTGACGCGGCAGAAAGCACCACCTTCTATACCGGTTTAAGCGCTGGCGCTACTGTACAATATCAGGTAGGAGAAACAGGTCCAACACTTGGGGTAGACTACTCTTACAGACCAACTCGTCGTCCAAACAATGGTGTACACACCATTTCGCTGCGCATTATGCGTTAAATAAAAAATATTTAATTTTGTCGCAATCAACGCTTCTGTTTATTACAGAGGCGTTGTGCGTTATAATATCTAAACAATTATTGTTATGTCTGCAACCAATTATGTAACACAAGAGACGTTAGACCAGATGAACGCTGAGCTTAATGAGTTAAAAACAACTGGTAGGGCAGAGATTGCCAGGCAAATAGCAGAGGCCAGAGAAAAAGGGGATTTAAAAGAGAACGCAGAATACGATGCTGCCAAAGAAGCTCAAGGTATGCATGAGGCTAAAGTGGCTAAACTGCAAACAGCAATTGCCAATGCACGTGTAATAGATGCTAAAGACTTAGATCTGAGTAAGGTTTCTATACTAAGCAAGGTAAAAGTGCAGAACATTGCTACTAAAAAAAGTATGGAATATCAGATAGTTTCTGAACAGGAAGCGGATTTGAAAGCAAAAAAGATTTCTGTTACCTCTCCAATTGGTAAGGGCTTGTTAGGTAGAGAAATTGGCGATGTTGCGGAAATTGAAGTGCCTAATGGTATATTGAAACTTAAAATAGAAGACATAAGTTTGTAATAATATGGCTAGCATCTTCACTAAGATAATTGCAGGAGAAATACCTTGTTACAAAATCGCCGAGAACGAAAGGTTCTTTGCTTTTCTTGACATTTTCCCACTTGTTGAAGGACATGTATTAGTTGTCCCTAAGAAAGAGGTTGATAAGGTGTTTGATGTTGATGATGAATTATTATCAGAGTGGTTGGTGTTTGCAAAACCTATAGCCAAGGCTATAGAAAAATCATTTGATTGCAACCGTTGCGGTATTAGTGTAGTGGGTATTGAGGTGCCTCATGCCCACATGCACCTATTGCCTATTAATACAGCCGATGATTTGAACTTTACTCGTCAGAAATTAAAGATGAGCGAAGATGAATTAATAGCCGCACAGCAAAGGATACTTTCTAACCTTTAAGAGTTAGGTTCTACAACCATATTCCGAGTTACACTCCATGCCTGCGGCTTATCAGAAAACAAAGCTTTTGTTAGGGCCCAGGTATCTTTAAAAAGTTCCGAGAACCTGTAGTGGTTTAAATGAGCTTCGCTATCCCAAATGCTATACGTAAAGAAGGTGTTTTTTTCTTTTTCGTCTTGCCATAGTTCTAAATGATTACAGCCCTGAAAGCTTCTGATAAGTTGTTTGCGTTCTTCAAATAACGATAAGAAGGTACTTACCTCATCAGGTCTAAAAACCATTTTTACAATTCGTATAATCATTCGAAATGTACTTTTATAGTATTGTATATTTGCTGCTTTTCTTTTACCATTCTTAGCCCGAATAATCCGGCTGCATTACCCCTGTTAATAGCTATCTCTAAATATCCTGCACTATTAAAGCGGCATAGCTTTTTACTTTCTTTTACACTACTGTAGTGAGTGCTTATTTCACTGATGATCTCGTCTCTCATAAATGATATGTAGAACGAGCGGCCTTTACGTGCAGCGTCAAACTCATCTTTAGTGATATTTAGTATCACATTTTCAAAGCGATCTATGTGGATTACTTGCCCTTCTATCACATCGTCATATACATTAGGTATACAATGGTTAGGAGCATTGGTGATTTCATACGTTTGTAGCCCTAGTTGTTTAGGCTGTTTAGTTTTTAACAGTTCTACTGTTTCAGCCGCCTTTGTTATCCACGATTCAAAATTGTCCTGTTCAGAAAGTTCAAAGCATTTCCATACATTTTCCGGTATCCCTCTTATAGCTAATGGAAGTAGCCCGTTATCGGGTGTCAAGATGTACTGACCATCTACCTCTGCCAGTAGCAAAGCAGGATTATTGCCATAGAAGATATCAAACAGGACAATGTGGCAAGATCTCTTGGGGAACTTATTGTACGTGGCAGCATGTAAATAAGCTGCTTGTTGTAAATGAAATGGTTCTACGTTATGCGAAATATCTATAATTTCAGAGTTTGGCGCATACTTCAATAGCACGCCTTTTGCAGTGGCGACAGAAGTGCTTTGTAAGCCTAGATCGGATAGTAAAGTAACGCAAGCCATCAATATGTAAAACTACTGCTTACAAAGTAATTAGCAGTCGAGGCGAAAATTAGTGAAATAATTCCTTTACCACTGCGTTAATATTACTATGAATGGACATTATTTAGTAATGTTGCCATACAATTATGAGAAATAAAACACTCTACATAATATTATTTGTTTTACTAGCCGGTGTGGTGGTTAATTCTTCTTGTAAAAAAGAAAAGCTGCTTACATCTGGCGGTGAGCTACAGTTTTCTGTAGATACACTAATGTTTGATACTGTTTTTACAGATCAAGGCAGTTTTACAGCTTCAATAAAAATATACAATCCGCAAGATCAGCTGGTGAAAATATCTTCTGTAAGAATGGAAGATGGAGGAACATCATTCTTTAAATTAAATGTGAATGGAGAGGCTGGTAATGTTGTGAATAACATAGAAGTAGCGGCCAAAGACAGTATATATGTTTTTGCTACCGTAAAGATTGACCCTAGAGATGAAAGCAACCCATTTATAATAGAAGATAAACTTATTGCTACTCTAAATGGCAAAGACTTCTTGATCCCTTTTGTAGCGTATGGGCAAGATGCCTATTACATAGTAGATAGTGTTATAGCTAAAGATGACACTTGGAAGACTGATAAGCCTTATGTTGTAATGAACAATATGGCAGTAGATGAAGGTAAAACATTAAATATACCTGCCGGTTGTAGAATATACATGCATGCCGACTCTAGAATATATGTTCTCGGTAAACTAAATGTAAACGGAACTAAACAAGACAGCGTAGTATTTCAAGGAGACAGGCTAGACAGAAGATATTTTGGTTTTGAGGGGTATCCGGGAGAGTGGGGAGGGTTCTACTTTTTTGGCCAAAGCAAAGGAAGTGTATTTAACTATGCCGTTATTAAAAACTGCGGCAGCAGTACAAACTTTCTCGGAAGACAGGGGCAACCTACATCACCTGCTGCTATACAGCTAAACTATGATTCTACACAAAGCAGCGAATTCCAATTAGATATTCGCAACTCGATAATCGAAAACTCAATTGGTTACGGAATATTGTCTTTTACAGGTCGTTTAAGAGCTGTGAATTGCCTTATTAATACATGCGGTGCATCTTGTTTAGCAACGCCTGAAGGAGGTTTGTATGTACTTGAACATTGTACGTTTGTTACTTACGGAACTAATAAAGTAAGCCATGTAGATGTACCGACATTGGCATTGATCAACTATTTCGACGTATCCAGTACCCAGTATACTGTAGGGCCTTTAGTTTGTAGCATGACCAATTGTGCTGTTTGGGGATCTCTGGAAACCGAAGCATTTGTTAATAGTCGCGATGCTGATAAAGCACAATATGAGGTGACTATAGAAAATTGTTTACTTAAATCTAAAGATGGTTTACCATCAAATGTAACTGCAAGTAACAATATCATTAATGAAGACCCGCTATTTGAAGATCCCGGAGGATGGAATTACAGGCCTAAAGATGGGTCGCCCTTGGTGAACAGTGGTAAATCTCCTATATCTATACCAACTGATCTGGATAATAAGACAAGGGACGCCCAGCCTGATATTGGTTGCTACGAAAAATAATTATCGTTCAATACTTGCTACCAATTGCTTACGTGCAAAATGTATACGACTTTTTACAGTACCTAAAGGCTCGTTTAACATGCTTGAAATTTCCTGGTACTTGTAACCCATATAATGCATCTCAAAAGATTGTCTGAAATTTTCAGGTAACGTATTCAATGCTTTTCTTACTTCTTTCATTCTTACATTGTTCCAACCTTGGTTTGATGTGGTATGATTGTAAGTGTATATGTATGCATCAGAGTTGTCCTCATTGGCTACTTTGACAAACTTTTTGCTCTTACGGTAATTATTAATGAAAATATTACGCATGATGGTATATAACCATGCTTTAATGTTTGTACCTACTCTGTACTTGTCTTTATTAGAAAGTGCCCTAACCATAGTATCCTGAAAAAGATCATTAGCATCATCGTTATTCTTAGTTAGAGAAATAGCATATGGTTTTAGGCTGTTACTTTCTGTTACTACTAATCGATTGAAATCTGCTGTCGTCATCTTTTTGTTTAATTTGATCTATTGCAAAGTTAAACAAAAGGTCTGCCTATGGAAATAGATTTTGTTTATGTTTGATTAGACAACAGTTAAACAAAAATATTTTTCTAGATAGAAGCTACAAATTTCTTAACTGCTTGAAGTGAGTTAAGTAATTGAATATTATTGTGTTGTGGTTGTATTTGATCGTCAAGCATGATACCTGATATATGTATCTCTTGAGTCTTAAATACATTGCCTAATGTGTTTATATAATCAATAGTATTAAAGTCTTTTGACACAGATGTGAGGTGTGTATACAGGTATTTAGGGTTTAAGGTATTAACAACAAACTCTACTTGGTCTATTGGGGAGTTGGGTCCCAAATAGATAGTTCTGATACCTCTTTTGTGTAAAAGATAGTTTACATATAGTAAAGCAAGCTCATGTATTTCACCCTCGGGTAAAAACAGCAGCACTTGTTTAGCATTAACTTGGGGTACATCTACTTGTTCTGTTGCAAGAAGTAGCTTTTTTTCAATTATATGGCTGGAAAGGTGTTCCTGGGCAGGTAATATTCTGTTGGTCATCCACATGATGCCTACTTTTTCTAAGAAATTGAAGATCAACTCTTCAATCATTTGCTCTAGCCCGTATTGCTTAGTGTATTGGTTAATAAGTTCGTTAAACTTATCTGTATCCATGTCTATGGTAGCACTTAAAAGCATGTTTACCTGATGTTCTAACTGAAAGCTTTTATCAGTATGCTCATTTATAGCTTCATCGATTTGTTGCTCATCCATTTTACGAATTCTGGATATTTTATATCCATATCTGTTGAGCAGGGATACTCTAAGTGCATTCTTCAGGTCTATAGCGTCATAATAACGGATATTAGTATTAGTTCTTTTGGGTTTAATAATACCATGCCTTTGCTCCCATATTCTTAGTGTGTGAGCTTTGATACCCGTTAAGTTCTCTATGTCTTTAATACTAAACCTGTTCATCACTTTTCAATACTCTATATTAACAAAATAAGAAGCATTATTGTTTTAAGAATTGAAAATTTCTTCCACAACTTTATGGCGGTAGTTGAAAATCTTCTCAAGCTGTTTGTTTATAAATAAATTATTGGCAATATTTCCCAGAATTCCAAGTGGTGGTTGATAATGAACAATGTCTGTCATGAGCACCCCATTTTTATGTTCTTTAAAGTGGTGTTCGTGATGCCATATTTTATAAGGACCTACACGTTGTTCGTCTACAAAGAACTTATTTTCAGTAACATGTGTTATCTCTGTCATCCAAAAAAGATGGATGTTTAATATGGGCGCAACTTTATATGTAATTATTTGTCCCGGGTATATACTGCCTTCAAAAGGTTGAGAAGTAACCTTAAAGCTCATGTCATCAGGTGTGATCTTTGACAGATTACCCGGATCGCTAAAGAATGCCCATACCTCTTGTATAGAGGCATTAATATACTGCTGCCTTTCAAGTTTAAAAACACCCATGTGTATTAAACCCGAATTTTCGATAAATGTTTAAGGAGTTTGGATAAATTAACTTACCAGCGTTCCTACAGGTTTGCCGCTAATTACATGCAGCAAGTTACCCGGTGTATTCATGTCAAATACAATAATTGGTAAGTTGTTTTCCTGACATAGTGTAAATGCTGTCATATCCATAACTTTTAGCTCTTTGCTGATTACTTCGCTAAAAGTTAGTTTGTCATAGCGTTCTGCAGTGCTATCCTTTTCAGGGTCAGCTGTATATATACCGTCTACACGTGTACCTTTTAAGATAACTTCCGCTTTTATTTCTACCGCTCTTAAAGATCCAGCGGTATCTGTAGTGAAGTATGGGTTACCCGTACCTGCACCAAATATTACAACACGGCCTTTTTCCAAGTGACGAATGGCACGTCTGCGAATGTAAGGTTCTGCAACCTGCTCCATTTTAATGGCACTTTGTAAGCGGGTGATAACACCGATTTTTTCAAGTGCGGCTTGCAGTGCCATGCCATTAATAAGTGTTGCAAGCATACCCATATAGTCTCCTTGCGCTCTTTCAATGCCTGTTTCGGCTTCGTTCATGCCGCGGTAAATATTACCACCACCAATTACTACTGCTACCTGTACACCAAGTTCTGTGATTGCATGGATATCTTGTGCATACTGCTCTAATTTTTTTGAGCTGATGCCATAACCATCATCTCCCATTAAAGATTCTCCTGATAATTTTAGTAGAACTCGGCTATATTTTGGTAACATGTAATACTCGTTTTAAAACCGAGAGCAAAGAAAGAAAAAACTTAGCGGTTTGTTCAACCATTTTACGTCAAAATTGAGATTATTCTTCAAAACTGTAAACTTTCAGGTTATCGGCCAGGAAAATTCCGTTACTACCGGGGTTCCAAAACAATACTTCTATATACTCATAGTCATTGTCCGGGAGTTTTGTGTCCAGAAACACATTAGAAACATCGTTACTGTTAACAAACCTGCTGACTCTCATCATATTGTCTTTTACCTTTACGCCGTCTTTATTAATAAAGCTCACAGAGCATTGTATCATTCTCCAATTATCCCATTCTCCAATAGGAGCTTTTGCATCAAACGTAATACGTACATGAGTAGCGTCAGGTACATTTTTTCGTGCGATCCTATAGCTGGGAGAGAAGGTCGTCTCACTATTTATACAAATACCGTTATTGCTGTTAATACCACCAATAGGACTGATTGACGTGGTGTCTTCCTCAAAATCATTGAAATAAAGGAGCTGTATATTTTTAGGGTGACCTGTATATAGCTCATTAGAATCTTTCAGTTTTTCTACTTGTTTTGAAACGTTCCACCTGCCTACGACGGTTCTGAAATATGCCCCTGTCATAGCACCGGGTTGAAAAAGTGCAGGCGGTAGATGTGCATTGTGAAATAGCCAAATGTTGAAATATAAAAAAACTGTAGCTAGTAATGAAAAACTGAACCTTATGACTTTAACTGATAAAGCCCATTCGATAAACAGAGCAAAAGGCACTGCCAGTATAGCATAGCTTTGTACCATTGCTCTGCCCGGCAAGCCAGAGTAATACCAGATTTCCCAGGCAGATATTATATAGAGGTTGAGTACTGAGAAAAGTACAATAGCAACTTTGTGCTTGCCTTTGAACAAATAAATGATCAAACCCAGAACGGCAAAGCTAACCATAGGGTTGTACATGATCCACCCGTATCCCCAGCTAAACAAGAAGTCGTATAAAAAACGTCCATCCCAGAAGAACCCAAACTCATAGCTATAGTAAAAGAGCTTACCGGTAACGTAGTACCAATACATAGTTTGGATGCTGCCAATACATACAGTGCAAACAGCAGTAATAAAGATGTATTTAATATTTTGCCTTAAAAAGTTCAGGTGTTTTCTTATTGATGTTAGGTTTACTTTTTCTAAGCCCCAGAGCAGTGGAATAACAGCAGCGACCATTTCTGATGGTCTGATAAGAATTGCCAAACCATACAACAAGCCTATTGCCACAGCGGCTTTAACGTTAGGTTGTATATAAAACCTTCTTGTAGCTAGTAGTAACAAGACATATATAGTAAATAAGCTGCTATGGGGCAAAATTGCATCTGCTGTAGCATAATTTAAGTAGCCGGTGCCGATTACTATGAGTATAAGTGTGATGGCAACGACGGTATCGGAGTAATAGAAGAGCAATAGCTTTCTTAAATACCATAACCCTATGATCGCAATAAGCATGCAATACAACGTCAGCGCCATTTGATACGGTCTGGAGAAACCATCTGAAGGATAGCCAAATGGTTCTGCCAATATATGCGCAATGAAAAATGCCGGCGTGTATATCAATGCCATGCCAGAGCTATAGTTCAATACTTTAATAGTGTCTGGTCTGCTACCGGGTATATTGTCCGCTTGTAAACGATACTCATACCTTACACTGTCTGTTCTGTGTTGTGTTTGTACATCGTGGTATATGAACACTGACGGAAGGTATGCATAGTACTCACCTGCATCCCAGCCGAATGTACTTTCGCTTTTAAGTTTATCCCATCTTTTAAAATGTATGTTGCCTACATAAACTAATAGTATGATGCAAACCAAAGCAGATACGGTAGAGTATAAAGGTTTTTGCATAGGTAATTACAAGTTTACCAAATGCCGGATAAACAAAAAAGCCACCCTATGCAGGATGGCTTTTTTTTACAGTTCTTTTACTATTCGAATGGCACTTTCGCCACTTTAGCTTTAATGTTTCTGTCTCTGATGACAATGTTGATCTCTGTACCTTCTGTAGCAAGATCTTTACGAACGTACCCTAACCCTACAGCTTTTTTCAAACTTGGGGATTGTGTACCGGATGTAACATAACCTACCTCTTCTCCATCTGTATTGTGAATCTTATAACCGTGGCGTGGAATACCTTTATCCACCATTTCAAAACCTACAAGCTTACGTTTAATGCCTTCTGCTTTTTGTTGCTCAAAAATAGCTTTAGACGTAAAGTCAGATGGCTTCTTCAATTTTGTGATCCAGCCTAAGCCAGCTTCAAGAGGTGAAGTCGTATCATCTATGTCATTACCGTATAAGCAAAAGCCCATTTCAAGGCGCAATGTATCACGAGCACCCAAACCAATCGGCTTCATACCTTTTGGTCCACCTACTCTAAAAATTTCATCCCAAATTTTATCAGCAGCCCCATCCTGATTTTCAAAATATATCTCTACACCACCTGCCCCGGTATATCCCGTAGCACTCACTACTACATTATCTACACCTGCAAAAGTGCCTTTTACAAAAGTGTAGTATTTAAGGTCTGTCAAGTTCATATCTGTAAGCTCTTGCATGTACTCAACAGCTTTAGGGCCTTGTACGGCTAGTAAACCGGTTTTGTCAGATATGTTGTGCATCTCAACATTGTTCGTGTTGTATTTGCTGATCCAGTTCCAGTCTTTTTCAATGTTTGATGCATTTACTACCAACATATATACATTGTTGGGTTCTATGCAATACACTAATAAATCGTCTACTATGCCACCATCCTCGTTTGGCAGGCAAGAGTATTGTGCTTTACCAGGTGCGTCTAGCTTAGAAGCATCGTTACTGGTAACGCGTTGTATCAGGTCAAGGGCGTCTGCACCTTTTAAGATGAATTCACCCATATGGCTTACATCGAATACGCCTGCGTTTTTGCGTACTGTTGCATGCTCATCATTAATGCCTGTGTAAGAGATTGGCATATTATATCCTGCAAACTCAGCCATCTTCGCGCCGAGCTCTGTGTGTTTATGCGTAAATGGAGTATTCTTCATATCAAATTATTATGCGGGCAAAGATAGCGTTTGCATATTAAAATATTAGGGTAGTCATTCTATTCGTACAGTTATAATATTTTTCATATTTATATTATCTTTTACAACTACTGGTTATGTGCTGACAGGCCTAACATAACTACACACTCAATTAAATAATGAACACAAACAAGCAGCCGAAATACGTAGCACATTTAATGCAAGATGACAAGTTAAGGAGTGTTATCGAGCAGGTTGGGGTGTTGAAATTAACAAGGAAAGAACATGTTGCGCATCAGTTGATGAGGTCTATTATGGGGCAACAGCTATCTGTAAAAGTAGCCAGAGTTATCTACGATAGATTTTTAGAACTGTACGATAACCAGATACCATCTCACGAGCAAGTTTTAGATACTTCTTTTGTTGAGCTAAGAGGTATTGGTCTGTCAAATGCAAAGACCATGTATATACAGAATGTAGCTAAGTACGCTTTAGAGAATGATATGAGTGATGATAAACTACTTAGCATGACCGATGAGGAGGTAATGAGTTTTTTACTACCAATAAAAGGAGTTGGTAAGTGGACGGTTGAGATGTTGCTGATGTTTAGTCTGGGCAGGAAGGATATTTTTAGTGTAGACGACCTAGGTATTCAGCAGGCTATGATGGGGTTGTACAAGTTTCGGACAAAAGATAAAAAAAAGCTGAAAGATCGTATGGTGAAGAAGGCTGAATTGTGGAGCCCGTACAGAACATATGCTTGCATGTATTTGTGGCGGTATAAAGATGGCTGGGTTTAAAACTTTTATATTATGGGTCGTTTCTTAATTGTTGTACTGATTATGCTAATTCATACTGCTCTTTGCAGAGCTGATGATAAAGCGAGTGAGGCTAGCTTACGCAAACATGTGGAAGCTATAACTAAAGGTGAAAGCTATAGGAATTACCGCAACATAAAAGCACTGGATAGAACGGCCGACTATATTTATAAAGTCTTTCATCAACAAACAGAGAATGTATTTATACAAGCTTTTGAAGTAGATGGTAAGGAATACAAGAATGTATATGCCTCCTTTGGACCTGTAAATGCGCCACGGATAATTATAGGTGCACATTATGATGTTTGCGGCGACCAGATGGGCGCCGACGATAATGCCAGTGGTGTGGCAGGGTTATTAGAGTTGGCAAGGCTTTTTGCAGTAGCTGATCAGTCTAAATGGGAGATGCGTATTGATCTGGTAGCATATTCGCTGGAAGAGCCACCATACTTCGATACAAAAAACATGGGTAGCTCTGTACACGCTACAGCTTTGGAAACTAATAAAACTCCAATTGTAGGAATGATCAGCTTAGAAATGATTGGATATTATGATGATGAGAAAGGCTCGCAGGATTATCCGATAGGTCTCATGAGCTTGTTTTATGGTTCTAGGGGTGACTATATAACGGTTGTGCGTAAAACAGGTAGTGGTAAATTTGCCAGATTGTTTACCAGGGAGTTTAAAAGGAAAGGGCGGCAGAATGTAAGAACAAAAGTATTCAAGGCTCCTTTATGGTTAGTGCCGTCAATCGACTTAAGCGACCATAAAAATTACTGGAAGTATAAGTGGAGTGCATTGATGATCACCGATACTTCTTTTTACAGAAACAAGAATTATCATGAAGATACTGACAAGCCTGATACGTTGGATTACTTTCGCATGAGTGCGGTAGTGACGAATGTTTTTAAAGCAATTCAAAGTATAATGTCATAGATTATCTTTGATGCATAATCTATACCTATAGCATGACAAAAAGGTTATATAAAGCCGGCTTTTGGGGCTTCGCAATAATGATGGTGTTAGCCATTGTTCTTTACAAGGAGCGTACTATTCTATTAGATACATCGTTCTTCCTGTTTTATATGGTGAAGGATAGTGATTTCTGCATTCAGAATGATCGTTTTATTGCGGCCTTTCCGGAGTTGTTGCCGCTGCTTGCCGTAAAACTGGGGGCATCACTCAAAAATATCTCCTTATTGTATTCGGCAAGTTTTGTCCTCTATCATTTTCTGTGCTATGTGGCATGTGGTAGTTGGCTAAAACAGTATCGTATTGCATTGACGTTATTAATGTCGCATGTACTGTTACAAACAGAGGTTTTTTACTGGTGTTTATCAGAGTTATGGTTGGCTATTTCTCTATTGTTTGTACTGGTAGCCCTGATGGCTAATATCGCAGCAAACGGTAAAGCCCTTATAAAAGCTCCGCTTTTATTATTCTTTATTGCAGCTTTAGCCAGTGCACATCCCTTAATGATGTTGCCGTTTTTATTTACTGTTGCTTACTTGTTTTTAAATAGTGATGTTGGCGTATCAAAAAGGCAGGTTGTGCTACTGTTTGCATTGTTTATATCTGCCTTCCTTATTAAGAAGTTTGTGTTTGTATCAGCTTATGAGGATTCCAATTTCGGTAGGTTAAAACACTTTAAAGAATACTTCCCGTATTGGGATATGCCGATCAATAAACAGTTTATTAAGTTCTGTTTGTCGCGTTTTATATGGTTGCCTATTGTAACAGTATTGGTGTTTATTGTGTACATCAGACAAAAGAAATGGTTGCCGTTATTGCTTTTTGCCGGTAGCCTGTTTGGTTACGCATTTTTGATCAATGTATTATATCCGGATAATCAGGCAGAGTTCTTTTATGTAGAGAACATGTACATGCCGTTGTCTGTTATTTTAGCGATTCCATTGGTATTTGATGTGCTGCCTTATTACTCGGAAAGGTCGGGTAAAAAGATTACCGTTGTCTATGCTCTTATCATGTTGTCGTTACTGGTTCGTATATACTACACAAATGATACTTATAGCAACAGGATAGCCTGGGAGCGCGATTTCCTGGATAAACATAAAGACGAAAAGCTGTTCATGACACCTTCGCAGGTTCCGCAAGATACATTGCTAATGAGCTGGGGTACGCCTTATGAATTTTGGTTGCTATCAACAACAGAGCTGGGGAGAACTGCTTCTATTTGTGTGCAGGACCAAATAGAGAACATGCGTTGGATGGAGCGCAACCAGGTAAGAACCTCTTTTGCCGGACAGTGGGGGGTGTTTCCTTACCAGGATTTACCAGAGCGATATTTTATCATGAACGATACGCTTAACTATTATAAGATAGTAGAATAAAAAAAGGCTACACACAGTGTAGCCTTTTTTTATTAATTGATTTATGATCTTAAGCGTTTGCTGCTTCTTTTGGTGCAGCATTACGTATTTCTTCACTTGCCTGATCTGCGAATTGAGCAAAGTTCTCGTTGAATAACTTAGCCAATTCATTAGCGCTCTTATCGTAAGCTTCTTTGTCTTCCCATGTGCTACGAGGGTTCAATATCTCGTCTGGCACGTTAGGGCAAGATTGAGGAATAGAAACACCAAATACATTGTGTGCTTTGTATTCTACATTATCCAGCTCACCGTTCATAGCTGCCGTGATCATTGCACGAGTGTATTTCAAGCTCATGCGGCTACCTACACCGTAAGCACCACCGCTCCAGCCGGTGTTCACCAACCAAACGTTTACATCAGGGTGTTGCTCTAGTTTCTTACCCAAAAGCTCTGCGTATTTAGCAGGGTGCAATGGTAAGAATACACGACCGAAACAAGCCGAGAATGTTGTTTGTGGCTCAGTAATACCAACTTCTGTACCTGCAACTTTTGCAGTGTAACCACTAATGAAGTGATACATAGCCTGACCGGTATTCAACTTACTGATAGGAGGTAGGATACCGAACGCATCACAAGTAAGGAAGAAGATGTTTTTAGGATCTCCACCGTAAGAAGGTTGTTTTACGTTTGGTATGTTATGTATAGGATATGCAGCACGAGTATTCTCTGTAATGCTGCCATCTGTATAATCTACTTCGTTTGTACCATCTTTAAATACGATGTTCTCAAGAAGCGCCTCGTGTTTGATAGCTTTGAATATCTGAGGTTCTTTTTCTTCGCTCAGGTCTATCACTTTTGCGTAACAACCACCTTCGAAGTTAAATACAGAACCATCTGCCCAACCGTGCTCATCATCACCGATCAAAGAACGATTTACATCAGCACTTAAAGTTGTTTTACCTGTTCCCGATAAACCAAAGAACAATGCCACATCACCATCTTTACCTTCGTTGGCAGAGCAGTGCATGCTTAAGATGTTCTTATCGTGTGGTAATAAGAAGTTTAGTACACCAAAGATACCTTTCTTCATCTCACCTGTATAAGCAGAACCTCCAATTAAGATGATCTTACGTGTAAAGTTTACTATAGTGAAGTTGCCTTGGCGAGTGCCATCAACCTCAGGGTCTGCCTGAAAACCAGGAGCTTGAAGGATCAACCAATCATGCTCTTGTGTATTGATCTCTTCTTCTGTCGGACGTAAGAAAAGGTCGTAACAAAATAAGTTAGCCCAAGGTGTTTCGTTTACAACACGTATGTTTAAACGATGTTCAGGATCTGCACAAGCATATGAGTCGCGCACCCAAACTTCTTTATCATTAAAGTAAGCACATACTTTATCGTATAGCTTATCAAATACTTCAGGAGAAATAGGAATATTTATATTACCCCAATCTACGCTGTTTTCTGTAATTGCGTCTTTTACTGTGAATTTATCTTTTGGCGAACGTCCGGTGAATTTTCCGGTGCTTACACTCAGCGCTCCTGTGCTGTTCAGCTCACCTTGTCCCAATTCGATGGTTTTGTTGATTAATTCATCCGGGGAAAGGTTCCAGTTTGCTACTGCTACATTAAGACCCAAATTATTTAAACTAGCATTTGGGTTCTTTTTGCCGTTTTCCTGCATAAATTTCGTTTTGTTAGAAAAATTTTGAACGGCAAAAATAATATTTATACCGCATAGGGTGTATTAAATTTGACAGTTTTTCAATTTATAAATTTGTACGTATAAGTTATTTTTATATTCATTTTTATTGCTTTGTATATAGTATTGTAAGCTAGTTAGAAATGGCATTGCGATATTGATAAGTATAATTAGATGCACTATTAATGAAATTGGATCAGTATCAAGCTTTTTTTTGAACTAAAAACGAGTACCTTTGCGCAAAATTTTATAAATACAGTAATGGAAGTTAAACGTCGTTTTTCCTTAGTAGTATTGATTTTTGTTCTTTTCTGGTCAGCAAATCCTGCAATTGCACAGCATGAGGGTGAGGCTTCTCATCACGAAGCAGTTGAACATGGGCATAATGAGCATGGAGAAGCTAAAGAGGAAAAAGGTTTTGATGCATCTAAAGTGATTTTTAGTCACATCGCGGATTCTCACTATTGGCATTTATTCGATTGGAATGACCATCCGGTAAGTTTATCATTACCTGTAATTATATACCATCCTGAAAAAGGATTGGAGATGTTTTCTGCATCTAAGTTTCACCACGGACACGAAAGCTACAATGGATACCATATAGAGTCTGGAATTAAAGAAAAGATCATTTCTGAAGATGGCGCTTCTATTTATGATTTCTCTTTGACAAAGAATGTAATATCTATGTTCATCTCTGTGATACTATTGGTAGTTATCATGACGAACGTAGGAAAGAAATATAAAAAGAACGGCTCAATGAAAGCGCCTAGCGGTTTCCAAAACGCACTTGAGCCTATTATTGAGTTTATACGTGACGAGGTAGCTAAGCCTAACTTGGGTAACTCTTACCTACGTTTTATGCCTCTTATATTAACGGTGTTCTTTTTTATCTGGATCAACAACATGTTAGGGTTATTGCCGGGCGGTGCCAACTTTACAGGTAATATCGCAGTTACTGGCTGTTTGGCTGTTGTTTCTTTTGTGGTGATGATATTTAGTGCAAACAAACATTTCTGGGGCCACTTGTTTAATCCTCCGGGAGTACCTTTAGGAGTGAAGTTTTTACTAGTGCCTATTGAGATCATCTCATTGTTTATCAAGCCGATAGCATTGATGATACGTTTGTTCGCAAACATAATGGCGGGTCACATTGTGATATTGAGTGTAATCTCGATGATATTCATATTTAGCGGTATCAGCGTATACGTTGGTGCAGGGTTTGTGCCTGTATCTCTGGCGTTCAGCATATTCATGTTTTTCCTTGAGTTGTTGGTTGCTGCGATACAAGCATTTATTTTTGCCAACCTGACTGCGGTATTTATAGGACAAGCTATAGAAGATCCGCATCATCATGACGAGACAGTTAAAATATAAATTGATCATAAAGAGTTTTTTTTAATTTAAATCAGAGTAACATGTCAGTGTTAAACACAATTATGTTAGCAATTGATGGTACAGCCGCAGCAGGTGGTGCTATCGGAGCAGGTATCGCTGCACTAGGTGCAGGTGTTGGTATCGGTCAAATTGGTAAAGGTGCGGTTGAGTCAATCGCTCGTCAGCCAGAAGCTTCTAGCGACATTCGTGCGAACATGATCCTTACAGCAGCATTCGTTGAGGGTGTGGCGCTATTTGGTGTAATCGCAGGTCTATTGGCTATCGTACTATAATTGCTAGTACAAACTTTAACAGCGCCTCGCGCAGAGGGCAACAGGCGCTGTTATCTTAATTAAAAAAGAAACTACAAGAAACTATATTATAAAGTATTAACTATGGATTTGTTAACTCCGGAATTCGGGTTGTTCTTTTGGACCTTAATCGCATTTTTAGCAGTATTCTTTATTTTGAAGAAATACGCATGGAAGCCGATATTAAAAGCTTTGAACGAGCGTGAAACAGGTATCGCTGATTCTATCGCTGCGGCTGAGAAAGTGAAGGCTGAAATGGCTGAAATGAAAAACGAGAACGAGCAGTTGATGGCTAAAGCGCGTGAAGAGCGTTCTCAAATGTTGAAAGAAGCTCGTTTAGAGGCAGATCGTATCATTAACAAAGCAAAAGATGATACAAAGGCTGTTGCTGATAAAATGATGTCAGATGCTACGCAGCAGATAGAGCAGCAAAAAATGGCAGCGCTTACTGATGTGAAAAATCAAGTTGGTAACTTAGCTGTAGAGGTTGCAGAAAAAGTATTGCGTAAGCAGCTATCAAGTGCAGATAGCCAAAGCGAGTATGCACACGCTTTAGCAGGAGAGATCAAGTTAAACTAATAATAACCGTAAAAGGTACAATTATAAAATATGCCAAATCCACGTCTAGCAGCGCGTTATGCTAAATCGATAATAGACCTGTGTGTAGAGCAAAACAGCCTTGATGAAACTTTGGCTGACATGCAATATTTGAGTGGTGTTTGCAATGAAAGCAAAGACTTTACAAACTTATTGCGTAGTCCGGTTATCAATGCAGATAAAAAACACCGTATTATAGATGCTGTAGTAGGCGCTAAGTTAAAGCCTCTTTCTAAAGCATTTGTAAACCTTTTGATCAACAAAGGGCGTGAAGAGAACCTTCCGGAAATAGCTGAGGCTTTTATACAGCAGTATAAAGATTTGAAAAACATCAAAACTGTTACAGTTACTACTGCTACGCCAATGTCTGATAGTGTAAAACAAGCTATTATGACACAAGTTGTGGCTGCATTGCCGGAAGCATCAATAGAAATGAAAGAAGAGGTAAGAGAAGAGATCATTGGTGGTTTTGTATTACAAATGGGCGACAAGTTATTTGATGCAAGTATTCGTCGTGATTTGAATGATGTGAAAAAGCAATTTGCTAAAAATATTTATGTGTCTCAATTGAGATAATAGTTAATTATAGATTTTTATAAACAGTTATAAATAATACAGTCATGGTTGAAATTAAACCGGATGAAATATCAGCGATTCTTCGCCAGCAGTTAACCAACTTCGATGCTTCTGCAGATCTTGAAGAAGTGGGTACCGTACTACAAGTAGGTGACGGTATTGCTCGTGTTTATGGTTTGAACAGCGTTCGCCAGGGTGAATTGGTAGAATTTGAAAATGGTGTAAAAGCTATTGCCTTGAACCTTGAGGAAGACAACGTTGGTGTGGTATTGATGGGTGAGAGCGGTGATATTAAAGAAGGTGCACAAGTGCGTCGTACAGGTAAAATTGCCTCTATCAATGTAGGTGAAGGCATGGTAGGACGTGTTGTAAACACTCTTGGTGAGCCTATTGATGGTAAAGGTCCTATCGAAGGTGAAACTTTCGAGATGCCTATCGAGCGTAAAGCACCGGGTGTAATCTTCCGTGAGCCTGTAAAAGAGCCGCTACAAACAGGTATCAAGTCTATCGATGCGATGATCCCTATTGGTCGTGGACAACGTGAGTTGGTAATTGGTGACCGTCAAACAGGTAAAACTGCCATTTGTATTGACACCATCATCAACCAAAAAGAATTTTACGAAGCAGGTGAGCCTGTATTCTGTATATATGTAGCTATTGGTCAAAAAGCATCTACTGTTGCCGGTGTTATGAAAACATTGGAAGAGAATGGTGCAATGGCTTATACAACAATCGTTGCGGCATCTGCATCAGATCCTGCACCACTTCAGTTCTATGCGCCATTTGCTGGTGCGGCTATTGGTGAGTATTTCCGTGATACAGGTCGTCCGGCATTAGTGGTATATGATGACCTTTCTAAGCAAGCGGTAGCATACCGTGAGGTATCTCTGCTTCTTCGTCGTCCGCCGGGTCGTGAGGCATATCCTGGTGATGTATTCTACTTGCACAGCCGTTTACTAGAGCGTGCTGCGAAAGTGATCAACGATGATAACATCGCAAAAGATATGAATGACCTACCGGAAAGCTTGAAAGATAAAGTGAAAGGTGGTGGTTCTTTAACAGCACTTCCGATCATCGAAACACAAGCTGGTGACGTATCTGCGTATATCCCTACAAACGTGATCTCGATCACTGATGGTCAGATATTCCTGGAGTCGAACTTATTCCTTTCCGGTATTCGTCCGGCGATTAACGTGGGTATCTCTGTAAGCCGTGTGGGTGGTAGTGCACAGATCAAGTCGATGAAGAAAGTTGCCGGTACATTGAAGCTTGACCAGGCGCTATATCGTGAGATGGAAGCCTTCTCTAAGTTTGGTGGTGACCTTGATGCTGCTACTAAAGTAGTATTGGACAAAGGTGCTCGTAACGTGGAGATCCTTAAGCAGGCACAATACTCTCCATTCCCGGTTGAGAAGCAAGTTGCTATCATTTACTTAGGTACAAACAACTTGATCTCTGAGGTTCCGGTTAACAGTGTAAAAGAGTTTGAAGAAACTTTCTTACGCGAAATGGACAGCAAATTACCTGAAGTATTAGCTGAGTTCAAACAAGGAAAGCTTAACCAAGAAAGCCTGGATAAAATGGTGAAATTGGCTAAAGAGATCATCCCTCAGTTTAAAGGATAATTTAATTACTGACTTATATAAAGCGCCACACAAAAGTGTGGCGCTTTTATTTTTTTATAAACCCGCCAAACCTCAGTAAATTAGTATCCTTAATTATTATATGTATGAAGAGGTTGCTACTGGTTGCTGTTAGTATGCTTAGTGCTTATATAGTTGTTGCACAGAGTGGTGTTGTAGTAGAGCGTAATCCTATTGACAATACTGTTAGTCAAATCGTCTTTCCTGTTAGCGAGGGGCCAAGGCTAAGTGACAGTAGAGCAATTGATGTTTTGTTAGAGCTAGAGCAACATTACGGCTGGCAGACAACTTTTGAGAATAGTAAGTATGCCGGTATTGTTATAAAAAGGTGTGATCTTTTATATAAAGGGCTGGAAGTAGAGCATGGTTCTGTGACATTCATTGCGAAAAACGATCGCATTTCATTCGTAAATGCCAATATCTTTAAAGATCAACAGCTATCTGCAACGCCTGTATTAACAGAGCAACAGGCACTAAAGGTTGCTCTCGACAATATTGGGGCAAGGCAGTATGCATGGGAGCAAAAAAGTAGTTCTGAATTAACAAGAAATAACCCTTCCTTTCAATACCCTAAAGCAAAACTTGTTTGGGTAGAGGACTTTACAATAACAGATGCTGATAGAAAACTGCACCTGGCGTATAAGTTTGACATTTATGCGCAAGATCCATTAAGCAGAGATGATATATACATTGACGCAAGAACAGGAAAGGTTCTATTAAAAGACCCTGTATTGAAACATGTAAACGCATCTGGTCAGTCTGTTTATAGCGGAACAGTAAGCTTTGATGTAGAGCAAAAAGGGCCAAACAACTACGAGATGAATGACTTGACAAAAGACATTTACACTTATACCCTCAACGGGGGGACGAATCTGGGAAGTGCAACAAGTGTCAGTAATTCATCTACAAGTTGGAATAAAAGTGTGGCAGTAGATGCGCATTGGGGGGCAACTGTAGTTTATGACTATTGGAAGAACAAGCATAACAGAGATAGTTATGATGATCAGGGCTCTGATTTGAACAGCGTTGTGAACTATGGTAACAACTACAATAATGCTAACTGGAATGGTTTTGCCATGATATATGGTAATGGTACCGGTATGTTCGCAAATGGATTTGATCCTTTAGTAGCATTGGACGTGTGTGCGCATGAGATAGGTCATGGTGTTTGTGAGTATACTTCTGACTTGGTGTACAGCAAAGAAGCAGGCGCTATGAACGAAGCGTTCAGTGATATATGGGGGGCAGTAATAGAACATTATGGAGATAGTACGAAGCAGATGTGGAGTATTGGTGAAGAGTTGGGTATAAACGGACTGCGCAGTATGAGTAACCCAAAACTTGCCGGAGATCCTGATACATATGAAGGACAAAATTGGGTAACGGTAACAGGCTGTAGCCCGCACGGTGGAAATGACTATTGCGGCGTTCATACCAATAGTGGTGTGTTGAATTATTGGTTCTATTTGTTAGTAGAAGGAGGAGAGGGAACTAATGACAATAGCGATGCTTACGAAGTGTCCGGTATTGGCATAGATAAGGCTGCTGAAATAGCGTATGCAACAGAGCAGGTGTTGACAAAAACTGCTACATATGCAGAATGTCGCACAGCTTCAATAAACTACACAGCAACAAAATACGGTCAATGTTCCAGAGAGGCGGAGGCGGTAGCAAGAGCATGGTATGCTGTAGGTGTAGGTAGTTTTGTGCCTTGCGCTCCGCAAGTAGGTTTTTCAGAAAATACTCTAACAGTCAATAAGCAAGCTGCCGGCACCAACTGCCCGGCATCTCAACAAGTACAAGTAGCGTTGAGGGTAACGGGTAATGCTCCTGTTGGCGGTAATGCAACGGTACAGCTAATGGCAATAGGTAACGCTTTAAGTGGTGTAGATTACTCTATACCTGCAGCAACTGCTACATTCAATGCAGGCAGTACAGCTCCTCAGAGTATCCCTGTGACCATTTTTGATAATGGCGATATAAACAAAGACAAGCAAATAGTCTTATATACTGTTATTACGCAAAACGGAAGCAACTTGACGCAATCGTACACGTACGATACATGTTATATCAATATTGTGGGGGCGAGAAGAGGGCCAGATACAGCGGGTACCGTTAACACTATTGTAGGTAAAGCTGATTTGAAAAGTAAAGCTATATCTCCTTTCTTTAGTAGAAACAGAGTTGCCAGAAACCAATTTATAATTACAGCAGAAGAATTAATACAGGCGGGCTTGCGACCTAACTTGCCGATTAACGCGTTAGAGTTCTTTGTCTCAGAAAAGCATTCGAATCAACCCTTCAGTAATTTTACTTTGAAGATAGAACCTACTGCATTGACAGACTTAACATCGGGAGTAGTAAACGCAACTACACAATATTACAGTGGTAGTATATCAACACAGGCTGGTTGGAATAAGCTGACCTTTACAAACAGCCTAATATGGAATGGTACAGATAACCTTGCTATAGAGACTTGCTTTACGAATGTAATAGCAGGTAGTGAGAATGATTACGTACTGGGAAGCGGTACTAATACGATCATTACCAGCTTCAGAGGTTCTGATTTGGTTAGTAATGGCTGTGCAATGTCATTTTCAGGTGCGCACAATGGCTTATCGAAACCTGTTGTTAGGTTGAGCCAGTCGGTTGCATCAACAGAAGTAGAGCAAGTGATCGCTAAAAGTCGCCAATGGGATGTGTATCCGCAGCAAGATGTGTTTTTTAGAAGTAGTAATGATGCTAAGCTTATAGCAAGGCTTAATAATGCAGGTATAAATATAGGTTGTACAGATGCAGGTATTGTAAAGCAAGGTAAGGGTATGGTTACTATGAGTGCTCCATTTGCTATGGCAAACAGATCTGAGAAAGAGTTTGGTATAAGTGTCACTAAAAATGCAGCAACTGCCACTTATGACCTTACGCTCTACTTCGATACATCTGAGTTGTCTGTAACGCAGCTGGGTAATGTGCGGATTGTTAGCACAACTGCGCTGCAAGATTCTCTAATGGATACAAGTAATACCAAGATCATAATTCCTGTATCGGCAGGTACTACAGGTTATTATAGTTTTAAAGGGAGCTTTACGGGTGTTAAAACACGCTATTATTTAATTGATAGAGATATAACACTGCCTGTTCCTCAATCTGTAACAGAAGTAGATGGCAGCAAGTATTTTAAAGTAGTCAACAACCCTTTTGCTAATACCTTATATCTAAATTATGATTTGCCTAGTGCTATGAAGGCAAAGATCAAATTGGTAGACGTAACCGGTAAGCAGGTATATTCCGCAGTGTATGATATTAATAAGTTGAAAGGACAGATAAGGTTGGATGTAGGTTATAAACTAGCTGCAGGAGCATATTTTTTACAAGTACAGACTTCTGTCGGGGCAAACAGTTATGTAGTTATAAAGCAGTAATAGTGCGGGAATTGTGTATATGTGGTGAGTGTGTTATAATATTATGTGGATATAACATAACATCAATAGTAACATAACTATTGGGTAATGTTAAAGCAATATACAGGTAATATCATAAGAAGACTTTTATGATGAAGCAGGACTAAAAATCTTATCATTCGATTCAGCAACCGTATAGCCTTCCTTTTCAGGACGGCTATTTTGTTTCTACACTGTCTATATAATACGATTTCAAGTACTTTAATTCTAACTGACTTTTTAAAGGTGAAGATCTGGTTGCCGTGAGTTTTGCATAATCATGAAAAGTGTCATTATGCCTGTATTTGAAGCCAAGTATATATACGTATGGCTCTGTGCGGTCTCTTTCAATTGCAGGTATTATTTCTTCTTGTAAGGCAGGGTATACCAGTTCTGTTTTCGCATCATAAAGCCCCCAGTTTGCATCTAAGAAATAGTAGCCTTTATCGCTGGAGTCTGTACTGATGATTTTAGCTACATAGTAGAAGTTGTTTAAATCATCTTCTTGTATTTTAAAGCTGTCTGAAGCTACTACTGTTCCCGGCTCCGGGGCATAGAAGTGTGTAATTTCTTGAGCATGTTCGGCAGTGTTGTTACAGGCAGCAAGTAAAGTCAGTAGTATAAAGGGTACAAGTTTTTTCATCGATGGCTAAAATAATAACCGACGGATTAATTGTGCCATAAAAAGGGTGATTTTACAATTAGTTCTTTTTATTCTTTATAAGAATGCGCTACTTTTGGCAACCTAACATAATTGTTTATTGGTATATGAAAAAATGGGCATTACCATTATTAGTAGTAATGGGAACACAAATATTTATGACAGCATGTAATAATGGTGCCGATGCACCTGCAACAGAAAAAGAGTTTAAGGTTGAAGCTGAGAAGTTTGCAGACCTGAAGATATTACGCTATCAGGTTCCGGGTTGGGAAGAGCTTTCTGCTCAACAAAAAGAACTGGCGTATTACTTATATGAAGCTGCACTATGTGGACGCGATATCATTTACGATCAGAAAAGTAAATACGGTATCATGCTTCGTAAAACACTAGAGGCTGCATACGGTACATATAGCGGAGATAAAAACTCTGATGACTGGAAAGCTTTCGAAGAGTATTGTGGCCGTTTTTGGTTCAGTAATGGTAATCACCATCACTATGGTAATGAGAAGTTTGCACCAGAGTGTTCTGAAGAATACTTTGCTGAAGTAATTAAAAACAGTGACGCTTCTTTGTTGCCTTTAGAAGACGGAGAAAGTATAGATCTGTTTGTTACACGTATTACACCTATCGTTTACGACATGAGCATTGAGCCTAAAGTTGTAGACCAGCGCCCTGACGTTGATAATGTTGTAATGTCTTCTAACAACTTCTACGAAGGAGTGACGCAGGCAGAAGTAGATGCATACTATGACCAATTTAACTCAAAAGGAGACGCACCATCTTGGGGATTGAACAGCAAGTTGATGAAGGAAGATGGAAAAATCGTTGAGAAAGTATGGAAAGTAGGCGGTATGTATTCTGAGGCGATTGAGAAAATAGTTTATTGGTTAGAAAAAGCAATTCCGGTTGCAGAGAACGATCAACAAAGAAAGTCTTTAGAGTTATTGGTAGAGTACTACAAAACAGGTGACCTTAAAACATTCGATGATTATAGCATCGCATGGGCCAACGATACTGAGTCTCGTATTGATGTAGTAAATGGGTTCATCGAAGTGTATCTTGACGCGATTGGTAAGAAAGGTAGCTTTGAAAGTGTTGTGTCTTTAAAAGACCTTGAAGCTACAAAGCGTATCAATGCGATTGCACAAGAAGCTCAATGGTTCGAAGATAACTCTCCTTTAATGGATGAGCATAAAAAAGAGAAAGTAAAAGGTATTACTGCAAAAGCAATTACTGCAATTGTTGAAAGTGGTGATGCAGCTCCTAGTACACCAATTGGTATCAACCTGCCAAATGCTGACTGGATACGTAAGAATCACGGTTCTAAATCAGTATCGCTGAGTAACATTATCCACGCTTATAATGTGGCAAAATCTAAAGGTGGTTTCTTAGACGAATTTGTTTACGATGAAAAAGTAAAAGAGCGTATGAGAAAGTATGGTAACCTTTCATCTGACTTGCATACTGATATGCACGAGTGTATCGGTCATGCTTCGGGTCAGATCAACCCTGGTGTTGCTACTACAGACATCACGCTTAAAACATATGCTTCAACTCTTGAAGAAGCTCGTGCTGACCTTGTAGGTTTGTATTTCGCAATGGACGATAAGTTGATAGAGATCGGTGTAATGGATACAAAAGAAGTAGGTATGGCCGAGTATGATAGCTATATGATGAATGGCTTAATGACACAGCTTACTCGTTTGAAGCCGGGTGATGAAATAGAAGAGGCGCACATGCGTAACCGTGCATTGAACGCTTACTGGGCATATGAGAAAGGTAAGGCTGATAATGTAGTTGAGTTTGTTGAGCATGATGGTAAAACTTATGTACAAGTGAACGATTATGATAAACTTCGCGAGTTGTTTGGTCAGCTATTAAGAGAAATTCAGCGTATCAAATCAGAAGGTGATTACGAGGCTGGTAAGAACCTGGTAGAAACTTATGGTGTGAAAGTTAACCCTGAGTTACACGAAGAGGTTTTGACTCGTTACAAAACATTAGATGCTAAACCATATAGTGGGTTTATTCAACCTAAGTTAGTTCCTGTAATGGAAGGTGATAAAGTAACTGATGTGAAAGTGGAGTACCCTGAAAGCTTCTTTGGTCAGATGATGGAGTACGGTAAAAACTACGGCTACTTACCAATACACAATTAATAAGAACAACAGTTCAATAGAAAATCCCCGCAACAGCGGGGATTTTTATTTTAAGATTAATGTTCCTTTTTCTACTTCGAATAAGTTTGTAAATGTTTTCATTTCCATCCTGTATATAACAGGGTGATTATATGCCTTGGCTGGCGTATGCGCCGGCATATTATCGATAATGTCTTCCAGCTTTTGTTTGATCTTTTGTTGATGAGCTTCGGGCAGGTTTTGCCAGTCTGTTTTAAAGGCAACTCTTATTGACGATCCGGATTTGCGGTTAGTTGTTGTTTGTGGTTTTTGAGCGTACTGTATGCCGCCGAAATTGTAATAAGCCACTTTTCCTCTATCATCTATTATTACATTATCCAGATATATGCGGTACATGCCGTCACCCAGCCCTGTTAGAGTATGCCCTAGCTGATATAACAAGTAATGTTTGAGTTTCGATACTGTGAGCGATGGAGGTGAATCAATTTCCTTGTCGGTATATATCGTATACCCATTCATTTTTATCGGTATAGGGTTGGGGTTGGCTACAACCAGTTCTACTTCCTGCGTAACAGGGTTTTCCACCATTAATGTCTCCACTGCTGATGCAACCTCAAAGTAATTGCCTTTAAAAACGATTGTATCAGTATCGCCACCATTAGCATAGCAAGATAGTACACTTAGTAAACAGATCGGTATGAATAAATACTTTTTGAAAACCATATTTAACTACAGACTAAATTAATAATCTGTAGTTAAATATGGTATAGTGTATAACTTAAGTCTCTATTCTGCCATCTATAATAGCAAACTTCTCGTGATACCAAACGCCTATGCTGTGTACGTTTTTGCCCTTGTATTGTGCCGGGGTTTGTTTGGGCAGGTTATTCATCAAGTGGCTTATTTTTTGTTCAATAGCTTTTGCCACATCTTCATCAATCTTAGGTACAGGTACTTTTGTCACCGATTTGCCGGGTCCCCGGGTAAACATGCCTTTATATATTGTAGAGATAGGGTCATATTCAAAGTAGACTACATTACCTTTTTTGTCTACTACTATATTGGTTATTGCAAAAGAATATTTGCCATCACCCAGTGCCTTTAACTCTTTCTCAAGCCCTTTTAGCAGATGTCGTTTTATATCTTCGGCATTAAGAGAGGAATTGTCTGTATATACACCATTATTGTTTTGAAAGCTCAGTTCTCCATCATTATATATCTTTTCATCGTTTAGCTTTAAAGGCATGGGTTGTGAATGTACTATTGCCATACTAAGTTCTCCGCTCACGGGATCTTCTACCCATGTTGTGTCGTTAGGCGGTTGTTCGCTGAATTCAATAACATTACCACGATAGGTTACTTTGTTGCCATCTTTTTGAGGCCCGTCATCAGAAAAGGCAGTTTGTGTACAACACACCATTGTGATGAACGCAAATGGCAGTATAAAAAACTGCTTACTTTTAGCTATTCTACTTGTTTTTCTTGTCAGCATCATAATACGTTTTTTTAAAGGTGAACGAATAAAGGAATGAGATAGAGTAGGGGCTGCGCCTAAGACCGATTGCTCCACCAGGAACTTACCATAAGTTTTTGCATCTACTCTGCTGCTGTTGTCTGCCTGGTATTCATGTACCATGCGCAGTCTGTTTTCTATCAGGTATACTAACGGATGGAACCAGAATACTATTTGTACCGTTCTCATCACTATCAAATCTATAGTGTGTAATAAACGCACATGCTTCTCTTCATGTGCCAGTATCATTTTCAACTCATGTACTTCATAGCTATCTGCATTGTAAATAAATATGTGCCCGAACAAAGAGAAAGGGCTTATCGCCTTGTTGATACTAACTATTTTCTTACCCGTAATAGTTTTTTTAGTGCCGTCACGTAGCAAACCAATAATTTGTATTGCCTCGTAAATTACTCTGCCTGTTGTTATTCCTACTCCTGACAGATAGACAATCCATAACACGCTGCTCCATGGTATTATAGTTTTCGATCCCGTACTTGTTATCCCTTCTTTAAGAGTAGCAGTAGAATTTAAAAGAGGTTGAGTAATACCGGAGCTGTAGACTACATCGTTACTATCCCACGACCAGAAGGGGATTAATACACCGCTAATTAAAACGGCAAGCAGGTATACCCGATTGTAGTTGTGAAAGGTTTCACGACGTAAGAACAGGTCAAACATCAGCAAACCAATTAACCAGATTGCAGTTGTATTTAAAATGTATTCTAACATAGTTAAGAGTTTTTATTGTCTATTGTTTTCAAAAGGTCGTTTAGTTCTTTCAGGTCCATGTCCTCTTTTTGTACCAGGAAGCTGACCAGTTTTTTTGGTGAGCCGCTGAAGTATTTCTCGATCAGGCTTTTTACCCCCTGCTGCGCATATTGTTCTTTTGAGATGACAGAAAAGTACTCATGTGTTTTGCCATAAGCTTTATGGTTTACAAAGCCTTTCTTTTCCAGTATGCGTACTACAGACGATACGGTACTGTGTGGTATATCAGGGTCGCCCAGTTTGTCGATAATGTCTCTTACCAGGCAGGGTTCTATCTGCCAGATAATTTGCATGATCTCTTCTTCGGCTTTTGTTAATTGGTCTGATGTAACTTTACGCTTCATGACGTAAAAATACGTTATAAAACGCAAAAAGCAAATTTGAATATAAATGACGGTTCTTTTCTGTTACTTTATTTCAAACTCGTAGGTGTAATTATGTACCCAGACTGTAGGCTTTCCGTGGTATACCAGTGGAGTAAACATTGTTTTTTCGTAAAGCTCTGTAAAGATGTTATCGAGCTTTTTTGCCGTAGCTTCATCTAGTTCTAGTTCTATAGGTTTCAGGTCAGAATTAGTTTGCGGCTTGAGTTCTCTGTTAGGGTTCTCAACTGTCCTTCTTACTCCTGTTGCTTCGTAATATACATAGCGACCATAAGTGTTCATGACTGCATTTTTGATAGGGAATACATATGTTCCCGCGGGTAGTGTAATCCCCTCTGCAGCTATTTTTTCTTTTAGTGTTTTCCTGAAATTTTCCCATTCATCATAAAAGTTTGCCTGAGCGTCAGATGAATTTACTTCCTCGTCAAAATCTTCTGGTCTGTAATATATCTTTTCGTTACCCAATAATACTGGTCTGGGTTCCGCAACTATTATATCTTTTGTTGCTCCTGTAGATTTGATAGTTACAGTTCTTACTTTTCCTTCATTGAAGGTGATCATATCACCAGCGGCAGTGGTAATAGTTTTACCGCTATTGTCCATTTGAGCGAAAACAAAGCTAGACGAGATCAAGCAAGTTAAAAGAAGAATAGATCGCATAAGGGTTAATTTAGATTCTCTAATATATGAAAAAAGCAGCCATTTGGCTGCTTTTGTTAATTGTGGTTTTACTATCGTTTCATCAATGCCAGATCCAGCACTTCACTCATCTCATGTACATAGTGGAACTTCAGTCCTTTTATATATGCCTGGTTGATCTCCTCAACATCCTTTTGGTTTTGCTGGCAAAGAATAATCTCTTTGATGCCTGCTCTTTTTGCGGCTAAGATCTTTTCTTTAATACCTCCTACCGGTAATACCTGTCCCCGCAGCGTGATCTCACCGGTCATCGCGATGTAAGAGCGTAACTTCCTGCCTGTAAATGCAGATGCCAATGCGCTGAGCATGGTAATACCCGCGCTTGGTCCGTCTTTAGGTACAGCTCCTTCGGGTACGTGTATATGAATATTGCTCTTTTCAAAAGTTTCCGGATCGATATTGTAATCTTCGCAATGAGACTTTAAATATGTCAAAGCGGTAGAAGCACTTTCTTTCATCACGTTACCCAAGTTTCCGGTAAGTGCCAGGTTGCCCTTGCCTTTTGATGTGGCCGCTTCTATAAATAATATGTCTCCACCAACAGATGTCCATGCTAACCCAACAGCAACACCCGGTGGGTGTCCTTTGGTGTATATATCGTTATTGAATTTTGGTTTACCTAAAACCTCTTCTACAAATTCATCAGAGATGCTTGGTTCTACCGGCTCTTCCAGTGCTACTTTTTTAGCAATAGAGCGCATGATAGATGCAATAATTCTGTCCAGCTCACGCACTCCACTTTCTCGTGTATACTCTTGAATTATTTTGCCTAAAACTTTATTGCTGAACTTAATTTTGTTCTTTTTCAACCCGTGCATTTCTTTTTGCTTGGGTATCAGGTGGCGCTTACCTATCTCAACTTTTTCTTCCAGAGAGTAACCGGTCAGGTGAATGATCTCTAACCTGTCTCTAAGTGCAGGTTGAATTTCACTCAGGCTGTTAGCCGTTGCAATAAACAAGACTTTGGATAAGTCATACTCCAACTCCATGTAGTTATCATAAAAAGAGTTGTTTTGCTCGGGGTCTAAAACTTCCAACAAGGCAGAGCTAGGGTCTCCTCTAAAGTCTTTGCCTACTTTATCTATCTCGTCCAGTATAAATACAGGGTTAGAAGATTTGGCCTTTCTTAAAGACTGGATAATTCGTCCCGGCATGGCGCCGATGTATGTTTTACGGTGTCCACGTAATTCACTTTCATCGTGTAAGCCACCAAGGCTCAGGCGAACATACTTTCTATTAATAGAGTTGGCAATACTTTTTCCTAATGAGGTTTTACCGATACCCGGAGGGCCAACGAAACATAATATCGGCGACTTCATATCACCTTTTAGTTTCAACACGGCTAAGTATTCCAGTATACGGTCTTTGATCTTATCCATGCCATAATGGTCATGGTCCAGTACGTTCTGTGCTTTCTTTAAGTCGTAGCTATCCTCTGTGTATACTCCCCATGGTAGGTCTAGCATCCAGTCCAGGTGATTGTATACAACAGAGTAGTCCGGAGTGCTGGGGTGCATACGCTCCAGCTTTTCAATATTTCTTTTGAAAAGTTCTCTGGCTTCCTCTGTAAGCTTTACAGTTTCAGCTCGCTTTTGCAGGTCACGTATCTCTCTGTCGTTAGGTTCGCCACCCAGTTCTTCTTTAATAGACTTTAGTTGTTGCTGTAAAAAATATTCACGCTGCTGTTTGTCTATATCTGCTCTGGTTTTATTGGTGATCTCATTTTTCAGCTCCAGTAGTTGAAGTTCTGATTGTAAGATCTTCAATAGTTTCTCCGCGCGAGATTTCACATCATCTTCTTCCAGCAATAGTTGTTTCTCATTGAGCTTTGCGCTAATGTTAGAAGATATGAAGTGTATTAAAAAAGACTGATGTTCAATGTTTTTCAGAACAATACTGGTTTCGTTAGGCATATTGGGTGATGCCTGTGCAATTTGTTCTGAAAGATCTTTGATAGAAGACATTAAAGCATCAAACTCTGCATCTCCCTTAGGAAACTCATCGTTGATGTACTCTACCCTGGCTTTAAAGTATGGCTCAGACTGTGTGAACTCTTTTACCCTAAAGCGCATATAGCCCATTATAAATATGGTAGTGTTACCATCGGGCATTTTAATTTGCTTCACTATTTTGGCTACTGTGCCAACTTTATATACCTCTTTAGAGTCAGGGTCTTCTTTTTCACCATCTTTTTGAGCAACAACGCCTATCCACTTTCCTTGTTCTTCGGCCTCTTTTATGGCTTTTACAGACTTTTCTCTGGCTACAGTAATTGGTAGCACTACATTAGGGAAAAGTACAGTATTGCGCAACGCAATTACCGGTATCTCGTTTGGTATGGTAGCTTTTTCTTCTTCATCTATTTCTCCTTCGCCTAAGGGGACAATAGGCATAAATTCCATCTCTTCTTCCGATTCCCCCATCAAAAATTCAATATTAGACTTCATTTCCGACATTTTGTCAATTTAACTCTTATAAGTCATATATAAGAGCAAAGGTTACTTATAGGCAATAGCTGTGCCAATGCCATTGTGTCTGTAATATTTGCAGTACTATCTTCTTTCTTATATTTGTGAAAACACTTTTTACAATGAGCTTTCGCCAATTTTTCACTTTAGGATTGATTCTGTTAACGATCACTGCTACTGCACAAAATACATCGCTTAAAGATAGTATAGAACATAGCAAAATTACTTTCGAGCACAAAAAGTTCTACTTCACGGGTGATTTTGAAGGGGCGCTCATTTCAACAGCAATACAAAATACAACCACACCGCTTATTATTGGTGCACCGGGTAGTGTTAGTACACCCAGATTTACATATTTCTGGAATGTTGGGTTCAACTTTAATTACAATGTAAATAAAGCAATTGCACTTTTTACCGGTGTTAATATTAAGAACATGGGTTTTATAGAAAAGTTCACAGCAAACGATAGCACAGTTAAGAGGCGTGTTTATACAATAGGTGCACCGCTAGGTATTAAAATAGGTAATCTTCGTAATAACACATTCTTCTTCTTAGGCGGCGGTGTTGATCTGCCTTTTCACTACAAAGAGAAGGGGTATGTAAAAAGAAGTAAAAAAGATAAGTATAACGAATGGTTCAGCGACCGTAATGCAAGCTTTATGCCTTATGTATTTGTTGGTGGTAGTGTTAAGCCGGGTATCTTTTTAAAGGTTCAATACTATCCAAACAACTTCATGAACCCCAATTTTACAGGTACAGTACCGGGGACAAACCTTCCTGCAACAGCAAAACCGTATGCGTTTTACGATGTTAACTTGTTGCTATTCAGCGTAGGTATTGATATGCGCTATAGTAACAAAATGAAGGTGAAGTATAAGAAAGATAAGCAAGACCAGATTATGTAATCCGGGCTACTATTGCAATACCTCAGCCAATTTAGCGTGTAGGGCTTCTTCCCTAAGGTTAGTCGCGATTATTCTGCCATCAGGATCTATCAGGTAGTTAGCAGGTATGCTATTTACGTTGTAATCTCTGGCTGCTATAGATTGCCACCCTTTAAGATCGCTGACGTGCGTCCATGTAAGACCATCTTTCTCAATAGCTTGTTGCCATTTGTCTTTGTCCTCGTCGAGCGATACACCCAGTATGGTAAAGTTTTTGTTCTTGAACTTGTTATAAGCTTTAACGACATTAGGATTTTCTCTGCGGCAAGGTCCGCACCATGATGCCCAAAAGTCTATTAATACATACTTGCCTTTAAAAGATTGTAGGTTAACTATATCTCCTTCCGGTGTAGGTAAAGAGATCTCCGGTGCTGGTTGACCAATGTTCAGGTGTGCAGTGGCAGCTTTTTGTGCAGCTAGTTGAGCTTGTTTTTCTTCGTGCTTGGCAATAAAATCATTAGCCATTTTTGCGTCCGGGAAACGTTTTTTCAAACTTGGGATGAATGATTCCATAAAAGCTTCTTTTCCGGCAGGTAGCATTCTGGCTGCAAAAATCGCATTGGGTGCATATGGAGTTGTATCAGCATATTGTTCTACATAGCGGGTAAGGTTCATGTTCAAATTGCTCATTGTTTCAGAAGCTTGTGCAAAACCCTCTTGGTTACGTGCTTTGTATAAAGTGTCCATTGCAAATTGTACTTCATTCATCTCGTTGAGGTAACTACGTACAACTTTTAACAAGCTGCTGATACTGGCAGTGGCCTCTGAGCCCTTTACCTGATAGTTGTGCAGCTCGCTCCAATCTGCGTTAATTTGAATATTTCCTTTATCTACAGATAATAGAATAAAATCTCTCGGAGATAGTCTTAGACGAAATAAACCTTGCTCAACGGTATTGCCGCTCAATTCAAACTTGCCGGTGCCTGTCGGCATGGCAGAGTCTACTACTATAAAGTTGTCAGTAGAAATATCTTCCAGATAAACATAAGAGCTGGGTATCCCTTTAATATCAGCTATTACAGTAAAACTATTCTGTTTTTCACCGCAAGCGCTAAATATGGTTACAACAAATAAAGTATATAGTAAATGTTTGAATTGCATTCCCTTGTATTTTGCCACAAACCTAACTAATTATTCGTGTTATAGACGGTCTACTGTCTGCCGGATGTCAAAAAGGGGGGATTTTTAACAAAATGCTACTTAATGACAAAACTCTGACAATGGATGTGCGTTTCTGAAAGATATTTGTACCACAATGAATATTAAAGGTTTACTAGGTATTGTAGTGGTGTCGGCAAGTGTGCTTTTGGGCTCATGCCAAAAAGCTGACCAACCTGTGCGCTTGCCGGAAAAAGGCGAGGCTGAATATGGCATTGTTGAAATGGGTGAAGATTATGAATATCAACTGTTCTTCGACTTTGAAACTGCCAGCATAGTAAAGGTGAGCGAGATCAATAGTTGGGACCTGGCCTTTGATGCATCTGTAGATGGTTATAATGTGTTTATGAATGGAGGTGCGGATGTGAAAATTTACAACACGCACGAAACAGATATCAGTAAAGTAACAACAGCGCCTGATGAGTTTGGTACAGATTGGGAATTTGACTCTCCAACTCTTGTAAAAGATTCTACCGCCATAGGCGATTGGAGAGAGGGTAAGAAAGGCTTGTCTAAAAATGAAGTTTATATAGTAAGGCAAAACCCTACAGGCAGAACAAAACATTTAAAAAAGATGGTGATCGTATCTGTTACTGCAACAGAGTACGTGATACAATATGCTGACTTGGATGATACCTATGCTAAAACGGTAACCATACCTAAAGACGATACGTATAGTTATGCGTATTTCTCTTTCGACGAAGGTGGGCATGAGGTTTTTCCGGATCCTCCGAAAAACAGCTGGGATATAGTATTTACTCGCTACAGGTATATTTATTATTATCTGGACAACTTCCCTTATGTAGTATCAGGCGCGTTGATGAACCCACACAATACTATGGGGGCGGCTGTTGACAGTAGCGTAACATACAAGGATGTGACAGGTGATATGGTGTTTGATTTAAAGTATACTGACCATAGAGATGTAATAGGCTTCAGTTGGAAGGAGTATGATATGGATAAGGCGGTATACACAGTAAACCCTAATAAAACCTACATCATCAAAAACAGAAAAGACGAGTATTGGAAGTTGCATTTTCTGGACTTTTACAATCAGCAGGGTGTAAAGGGTAGCCCTTCATTCGAGTTTGAAAGAATGTATTAATAGCAAAACCTCTATTGAAATAATTAACGGTCGCACTTTTGTGCGACCGTTGTTTTTATATCTATTTTCAGCTTTTATCTTTGTGTGCTTATAATCCCCTGAAATGAAAAGAATACGGCTTATTGCCATTCTAATAATTACCTGCACTAGGGCAAGTGCACAATATGTAAAAACGATTAGGCAGTATTTTGATGTTTACTGGAACGAAATAACAGAAAAACAAAAAATCAAAGATAGAGAATATGCGTTTTATCGTGTTGCAAAGAAAACAGAAGATAGAGTATGGCATGTTAAGGACTATTATGCAGTGACTAATAGTTTGCAAATGGAAGGTATGTTTTCTGATGACAGCTTAAATGTCAAAAATGGACTATGTTATTTCTATTATTATAATGGTCAGCTAAAGAGTGAAGCAAGGTATTATGAGAATAAACCGGTAGGGTTGCACAAGGCCTACAGTATTAATGGAAAGTTGCTGGATTCTTCAAGATTTAAATCTACAGGTTTTCCATATCATAAAACTTTTCTTTGGGATGAAAAAGGCAGATTAAGACACTACGGAGACTTTGATACTAAAGGCAGTGGGAAAGGGTATGCTTGGGGATTTTACCCTAATGGTGACACTTGTTTTTTAGGGAAATATGCAGAGGGATACAAAAAAGATAGCACTTGGGTGTATTACCACCTCAACGGAGAACTAAGCCTTAAAAAGTATTATGACAAAGGTGAACTATTAAGGTATGAGTGTTTTAATGAGCAAGGCGATTTTATTTCCGATAGTTGTGATATAACATACAGCGCTCCGGAACCAGGTTATAATGTAAGTGAATATGTTAATGAACACATAGTTGTGCCCAAAGCATTAAGCAGAACAGATAAGGCAGGCCCCTTCTGGGTTAATATCGCTTTTGTAGTTGATGTAGATGGTACAATTAAAAACGTGTATGCAGAATGTCCGAGTTATCAAAGCCTTACTGTCGAAGCATTGAAGGTTATGTCAACCTTGCCTAAATGGGAAAAGCCGGCAATGGTAGATAATATACCTATTCCTCTTCCATATAAAAAAGCATTCAAGTTTCTCATAGACTAATGTAATTATTGACTTATACTCTTTATTTTTTTATATATGAGATGCGCTGAATTTACTCACCTTGTTTTTTGACATTTAAGCGCCGGAAACTTACCTTTGCGCAAATTTTATTACATTATCTCTTTATATTAAATAACAGATATGCCAAACGTTGGTAAAATTAAGCAGATCATTGGCCCGGTTGTGGATGTGTACTTCAGTGCAGACAACAAACTTCCGGAAATTTATAATGCATTGGAGATCAAGCGTGAAACTGGTGAAACACTAGTGCTTGAGGTACAACAACACCTTGGTGAAGATAGCGTACGTTGCGTAGCGATGGATAGCTCTGAAGGTCTTGTGCGTGGTATGGAAGTAGTAGATACAGGTAAAGCCATTGCAATGCCAATTGGTGAGCAGATCAACGGTCGTTTGTTTAATGTAACTGGTGATGCTATCGATGGTCTTCCTCAACCAAACAAAGAGGGTGGTCGTCCGATACACGCAAAACCTCCAAAATTTGAAGATCTAAGTACAGCTTCTGAAGTACTATTCACAGGTATTAAAGTAATTGACTTGATTGAGCCATACGCAAAAGGTGGTAAGATCGGTCTTTTCGGTGGTGCCGGTGTGGGTAAAACAGTATTGATCCAGGAGTTGATTAATAACATTGCGAAAGCATATAGCGGTTTATCAGTATTCGCAGGTGTGGGTGAGCGTACTCGTGAGGGTAATGACTTGATGCGTGAGATGATTGAAGCTGGTATCGTAAAATACGGTGACAAGTTTAAAGAGAGCATGGAAGAAGGCGGATGGGACTTAAGCACTGTTGATCAGGAAGAGCTTAAAGATTCAAAAGCAACATTCGTGTTCGGTCAGATGAACGAGCCTCCAGGAGCACGTGCACGTGTGGCTTTGTCTGGTTTGACAATGGCCGAGTACTTCCGTGATGGTGATGGTTCAGGAAAAGGTAAGGATATCCTATTCTTCGTAGATAATATCTTCCGTTTCACTCAGGCAGGTTCTGAGGTATCAGCACTACTTGGTCGTATGCCATCAGCGGTGGGTTACCAACCAACACTAGCTACAGAGATGGGATTGATGCAGGAGCGTATTACTTCTACTAAGAACGGTTCAATTACATCTGTACAGGCGGTTTATGTACCTGCGGATGACTTGACAGATCCGGCGCCGGCAACAACATTTGCTCACTTGGATGCAACTACGGTATTGAGCCGTAAAATTGCGGATTTAGGTATCTATCCTGCGGTTGACCCGCTTGATTCAACTTCTCGTATCCTTACTCCTACTATCGTAGGTGATGCACACTATAACACTGCTAACCGAGTGAAGGGTATCCTTCAGCGTTATAAGGAGCTACAAGATATCATCGCTATCCTTGGTATGGATGAGTTGAGTGATGAAGATAAATTAGTAGTATCTCGTGCACGTCGTGTACAACGTTTCTTGTCTCAACCATTCCACGTGGCAGAGCAGTTCACAGGTCTTACAGGTGTACTTGTACCGATCGAAGAAACTATCCGTGGTTTCAACATGATCATGGACGGTGAAGTGGATGAGTATCCGGAAGCAGCGTTCAACCTTGTTGGTACTATAGATGATGCTATTGAGAAAGGTAAGAAAATGATGGCTGAGGCAGCTAAATAGGCCTTTTAATTAAAACTTGAATTTGCTGATATGCAATTAGATATTTTAACACCTGAGTCAAAAGTTTATAGCGGAGACGTTTACGGTATTCAACTACCAGGCTTAGAAGGTTCTTTCGAGATACTGGAAAAGCACGCGCCTATGATCGCTACTTTGAAAGCAGGTAAAA
Source organism: Bacteroidia bacterium (assembly GCA_030429205.1). Taxonomy (GTDB): domain Bacteria; phylum Bacteroidota; class Bacteroidia; order Chitinophagales; family Chitinophagaceae; genus UBA5543. Next base: position 114,770 of record JAUICZ010000001.1, on the reverse strand, counting down.
TGAAAATTTTAAAAGACAAGAATACAAACGAGCTGTATGAAATAAGCGGTGGGTTTGTAGAAGTGATCAACAATAAGGCAAGTGTACTTATTGAAGGTGCTAAAGCTATAGGCTAATTTGTCTGTTAGATATTCAAAAAAGGGATTGCCGAATGGTAGTCCCTTTTTTTATTGCTAGTTTTAAGCTTATAACAGCATTTTTAGTTTTCGCTGTTTACTTTTAAGTTCCAATTGAATTTATCACTCTTCATAGCGCGTAGGTCGATGTTGAAACAGCAGGGGCGGTTCTCTGCTTTCATCGTCAGGTTGGCTATTATAGCTACTGCCTTAAGTGTGGCGGCCATGATAGCTGCGGTGGCTATGATTGCAGGTTTTAAGCATGAGATAAAGGCAAAGCTATTCAACTTCTGGGGAGAGGTTATTGTTACGCCTTTTACACCTAGTGCCAGTACAATTATCTCACCCGATCCTGTAACAAGGAATACCGATATAGAGCAAAAAATACTTGCCTTAAATGGTGTGGAGCAGATGGCTCCTTTTGTGGCACGCCCTGCCATATTGAATGCAAATGGCATGATGGAGGGTATACAGTTAAAGGGGGTTGATGACAAATATGACTTTACTTCTATTCATGCTACTTCATTAAACTTTGCGGATACCGCATATAGTAAAGAGATCATCCTTTCTAAAAAGACTCTGGACAGGATGAAGGTGAAAGAGGGGGAAGATATACTACTGTATTTTCTGGATGAAGATAAAAGCTACCCCCGCATCAGGAAGGTAACAGTATCGGGCACTTATAATACCGGCATGGAGGATATTGACAAGTACTATGCTATTTGTGATATTCGTTTGTTGCAGCGTATTATGCAGTGGAGCAAAGATGAGGTGAATGGTTATCAGTTATCAATATCGCATGGAGTGTCTCCCGATAGTGTGGCATCAAGAATATTCTATAATATACTTCCGGAAGATAATCGTTTATATCCCAGCACCATGCAAGAGGCATACCCCGCTATTTACGACTGGTTGAACCTGCAAGATGTAAATGCATTGGTAGCACTTATCATCATGGCATTTGTCGCCATAATAGACCTGATTGCGGCACTACTTATTTTGATAGTAGAGCATGCGCGCATGGTGGGTGTATTGAAGACGCTGGGCATGGCAGAAACCGATATGCGGAAGGTGTTTCTGTATCATGCAGCATATATAGGTGGTATAGGTGTGCTGTTGGGTAATATACTGGGGCTAGGGCTCTGTATCCTTCAGCAGCAAACCGGGTTTCTAACACTATCAGAAGCTACTTATTATATGCAGTACGTACCTATAAAACTGGTATGGTGGCATCCTGTCGCTATTAGTATCGTTACATTGGTACTGTGCATACTTTGTATGTGGTTGCCTACGTTGTATATTCGTCGTATACTGCCTGCAAAGGTGTTGCAATTCAAATAACCGTGAACAATAAACATGCATACAAGGCTTTTTGCGCAGAGCAAAATGATGTACCACTGTTTTTAAAAGACTGGTGGCTGGATGCTATTGGCAACAATTGGGATGTAGCCATAGTTTATAATGGCGATAAGATAGCCGGAGTATGGCCCTATTTTACAGAAGAAAAGATAGGTGTAAAGATTGTTCGCGATCAGGTATTGACACCTTATACCGGTCCCTATGTGTTTTATCCGCACGACCTGAAGCCTACTAAAAGAGACAGCTTTCAACACGATACAATATCACAACTGCTGGAGCAATTGCCCCAAGCCAAAGTATGGCATATATCTACTTTTCCTGAATTGAAGCAAACAGGTTTATTTAAATATGCAGGTTTTAATGTAGAGCCCAGGCAAACATTTCTGATGCCATTGGAGGATAGGATAGATACTATTTTTGACAGGCTGCACGAAGACCATAGGCGTAAAATACGCAAGGCAGAACTGGAACTATCTATAGAAGACGAACCGCAACTGCTTAAAGACTTGTGGGAGTATCAAAAAGCAACATTGGACAATAAAGACGTGCGCATGCACTTTAGCTTTGAGCAGTTGAAAGCATTGTACGATGCCAGCTCTAAAAGAGATTGTACAGCACTGTGGGTAGCGCGTAAAAATGGTCAGGTAAGTGCTATCATCTGGCATGTGTGGGATAGGCATACAGCATACTATCTGGTAGGGGGGAAGAACCCCGCTTCAAAAGATTATCGTGCTATGACGGCCTTGCTCTGGCATGCTATTACAGAGTCGAAGATCATGGAGAAAAAGACCTTTGATTTTGAAGGCAGCATGGATGCAGGGGTAGAAAAATTCTTCAGGAACTTTGGGTGTGAACGTACCCTTTATCTCGTCTTAAAAAAGAACACTTCGTTACGCTGGAAACTGAAGAGTTTGCTGCGGTAGGTTACGTTTATTATAAGTATATTTGTTGTTGTAAATATGTCGCTATGAAAGGTGAAAAGGCATATAAGAAGGCTAGAGACTTTGGCATAAAAATGTACAGAGAGGAAATGGATGCAAGCCCTAAGAGAAAACAAAGGGTTTATGCACGTTATTTACTCCTACTGAGAAAAGCTGCATACATGGGTAATTCTAATGCTATGTATGAATTAGCACTTGAGTATGAAGATGGAAATTTTTTGAGTAGTGACAATCCCAACTACAGCACTAAAAAAATGTTTTATTGGCAATCGAAAGCATGTGCCAATAATCATGGTGACGCATGTAGTGGTTTAGCAATAATGTATGAGAATGGTATTGAGTGTGAAAAAGATTTGCATCAGGCTTTGGCACTAAATGAAAAGTCAGCTGCGCTTGGCTCAGACTTAGGTAAAAAGAACCTTAAAACCATGAAAAAGCAGATGTCGAAAGGTGGTAAGTATTATGATCATTTTAAAACTCTAATTTCTGAAACAAAATAGAACAAAGTCTTTATAGTAGGCTAATAATCAACCTTGTATAAACCTTCAAAACCAATATCCCACAACATTTCCCTGAACAAAATAGAACAAATCATCTCGTCAGTACACAGATACGTATTACATAATGACATTATAACTGGATATTTCCCGACATTTTGTCCCTAAAAACTGCTGTGGCAAGCTAATTGCTCTTATTTTCGCGCATGATTTTCAAAAAAAATAAAAAAATGACAGATAAAGCGGCAGAGCAAGAAGAGATACTAAATGAAGCGAACGAGAATATAGAAGCACAAGATGAGCAGAATGAGGAACAAGTAGAAGCAACCATAGAAGAGCAGGAGGAAGAAGAAGAGCTGACAGTTGAAGAACAATTGCAGAAAGAGGTGAACGAGACCAAGGATAAATACCTGCGTCTTGTAGCAGAGTTCGACAACTTCAGAAAGCGCAGTGCAAAAGAGCGCTTAGAAACTACTATGACGGCTGCTCGAGGTGTTGTGCAAGATCTTTTGGAAGTTTTGGATGATACGGAGCGTGCTAAAAAAGAGATGGAGAATGATAGCGACCCTGAAAGCTTACGCAAGGGAGCATCATTAGTATTCAATAAGTTTCAGCATATTTTACAGCAAAAAGGGGTAAAGGAAATGGACTGTGTTGGTAAAGACTTTGATCCTGATTTACACGAAGCTGTAACAGAAATCCCTGCTCAGGACGAAACGCAAAAAGGTAAGATCATCGATGTGATTCAACCGGGTTATTATCTGAATGACAGATTAATACGCCATGCTAAAGTGGTAGTGGGAAGCTAATTTTTTAATGATTAAAGGGGCTGTAAAGCTCAATATATATTTATGTCAAAAAGAGATTATTACGAGGTATTAGAGGTAACCAAGAGTGCCGGTGCTGATGAGATAAAGAAATCATATCGTAAGATAGCTATGAAGTATCATCCGGATAGAAACCCGGGTGATGCGGAAGCAGAGGAGAAATTTAAAGAAGCTGCAGAAGCTTACGATGTATTAAGCGATAGTGAGAAAAAGGCCAGGTATGACCGTTTCGGGCATGCGGGTATGGGTGGTGCAGCCGGCGGCGGTTTTGGCGGCGGCGGCGGTATGAACATGGATGATATCTTCTCCAACTTCGGAGATATATTCGGTGACGATATGTTTGGTAGCTTCTTCGGCGGACAGCAAAGAAGCAGAGGTCCGCGCAGGGGAACACGTGGTGCTAACCTTCGTGTGAAGTTGAAGATGAGTTATGCTGACATAGCCCATGGTGCAACAAAGAAGATCAAGGTTAAGAAATACGTGCCATGTAACACCTGTGGTGGCAGTGGTGCAAAAGATTCTGCATCGGTACAAAGCTGTGGAACTTGTGGCGGTAGTGGTCAGGTACGTAAAGTGCAGAGTACCTTCTTAGGTCAAATGCAAACAGTAACAACCTGCCCGACGTGTAATGGTGAGGGTACTCAGATCAAGGCAAAATGTTCTGCTTGTAAAGGTGAAGGTCGCCAGTACGGAGAAGATACAATATCAATAGATATACCTGCAGGTGTGCAAGATGGTATGCAACTAAGCATGGCCGGTGCCGGTAATGCAGGTGAAAGGGGAGGACCCAATGGTGATTTGCTGATATTGATAGAAGAAGAAAGACATCCTAAGTTAAAGCGTAGAGATTTAGATGTAGTGTATCACCTTCATTTATCTTTTCCTGATGTTATTAAAGGTACATCTGTTGAGGTGCCTACAATTGACGGTAAAGCTAAGATCAAAATACCGGCAGGTACACAGAGTGGTAAGATATTTCGTCTGAAAGGTAAGGGCTTCCCCGGCTTCCAGACTTACGATAAAGGAGACCAGTTGGTAGAGGTGAACGTATGGACACCGCAAAACCTTACTGCCGAAGAAGAAAAGCTAATAGATAAGTTAGCAGGTTCTGAAAACTTCATACCAAGCGAAACAGCCGCAAAAGCAAAAGAAGAAGACAAGAGCTTCTTCGATAAAATAAAGGATGCTTTTAGCTAATAAGTTATAGTAATGTATATAAGTAAACAGCTAACCGTTACGGTTAGCTGTTTGTCTTTTTATCATAGTTGTCTACCGGTATTCTGTAGGTAGGGTCTTCAATGATATTAACGTCAATGATCTCTTCTGCATTCTTCAGTAACTGACGGCAGTCTGCACTTAAGTGGCGCAAGTGTAGTTTCTTTCCTGCGTTCTTATACTTCTCGGTGATCTTATTTAAAGCTTCTATGCCAGACATATCGGCCACGCGGCTTTCTGCAAAATCAATGATTACCTCTTCAGGGTCTTCAGCAATTTCAAACTTCTCGTTAAAGGCAGATACGCTACCAAAGAAAAGCGGGCCGTATATCTCATAATGTTTTACGCCTTCCTCATCAGTATATTTTCTGGCACGTATGCGCTTGGCATTTTCCCATGCAAATACCAATGCAGATATGATCACACCAATAAGTACCGCCAGTGCAAGGTTATGCAAAAAGACTGTTACCAGTGCAACTATTGCAATCACCAGTACATCATGCAATGGCATTTTCCCCACTGTCTTTAAGCTGGCCCATTCAAAAGTTCCGATAGATACCATGACCATTACGCCTGTAAGTGCAGCCATAGGTAGCTTTTCGATAAGCGGAGCGCCAAACATAATGAACACAAGCAGCATGACAGATGCAACAATACCTGATAATCTTGCCCTGGCGCCTGAAGAGATGTTGATAAGGCTTTGCCCGATCATAGCACAACCACCCATGCCTGAGAAGAAGCCGCTAAGTGTATTAGCTACACCCTGTGCTACTGCTTCTTTATTACTGCGCCCACGTGTTTGTGTGATTTCATCTATCAGGTTAAGGGTAAGCAAGCTTTCAATCAACCCAACACCGGCAACTATCAGCGCATATGGGAAAACGATCTTTAATGTTTCTAGTGTGAATGGTACATCTGCTATGTGGAATGGAGGGAACCCACCATCGATAGATGCGATATCGCCCACAGTTTTAGTATCTATACCAAAACCAAGTGTAATAGCTGATATAACAATAATAGCTGCTAAAGATGATGGGAATACCTTAGTTAGTTTAGGCAAACCCCAAATGATGAGCATGGTTAATAGTACCAAGCCCAACATCATATATAGTTCATTGCCTGTCATCCATTGCAGTACTCCGTTTGCATCTTCTTTTTTAAACTGTACCAGCTGCGCCATAAAAATGACGATGGCTAACCCATTTACAAACCCAAACATTACCGGGTGTGGCACCAACCTGATGAACTTACCGAGCTTCAAAAAACCTACCAACATCTGTATCAATCCGGCAAGAACAACTGCTGCAAAAACATATTCAACACCATGGGTAGCGGCCAGACTAACTATTACCACTGCCACTGCACCTGTTGCACCAGATATCATTCCCGGACGACCACCAAGTATAGAAGTAACAAACCCCATCATGAAGGCAGCGTATAACCCCGTTAAAGGAGATAGGCCTGCTATAAGCGCAAATGCAACAGCCTCAGGTACTAGTGCTAATGCTACTGTAAGTCCTGATAAAACTTCGGACTTATAGTTTACCTTTTGCTTGAAATCGAATAGATTTAAATATGCTTTCATCTGCTCTTTTTTCTGAGAAAGGCGCAAAGGTATGTTTTTCTGTATAGATGGTGGAAAGTGTTATGTAAACTAACTATCAACTCTAATTTTGTAGTTAAGCATGCAAAGAAAAATAGTAAAAACAGCAGATGGGTCTGATACGATATTGATAGATGATTTGGAAGTAAGTTACCACAGCAAACATGGTGCAATACAAGAAAGTGAGCATGTGTTTATTGAAGCCGGGCTGAAACACTACCATTTAGAGGAGTGGCAAGGAGGCGCTATTCGAATCTTCGAAATGGGTTTGGGAACGGGGTTGAACTTGTTGTTGAGTAGTATGTATGCTACAACGCACAAAATTGCTGTTGAGTATACGGCAGTTGAGAAGTATCCCCTGTCTGATGATGAGTTACAAGGCATAAACTATGCAGAGTTGTTAGGTGAAGATGCTGATGTAATATGGAAATCGCTTAATAACATAGAATGGGGTAAAGAAGAACAGGCAACAGATAGGGTGTTGTTAAAAAAGCTGTTGAAGGGTTTGGAGGATTATAATGCCGATTGTTTGTATGACGTTATTTATTATGATGCTTTTGCACCCAAAGCGCAGCCTGAGTTGTGGACAGTCGATATTTTCAAAAAGTTATATGGGATGATGCGTAACAAAGGGCTTTTAGTCACTTATTGCAGCAAAGGGGATGTTCGCAGAGCTATGATAGCTGCCGGCTTTGAGGTAGAGAAACTAAAAGGACCACCGGGCAAGAGAGAAATGCTCAGAGCTACGAAAGCCAATGGGTAATTTTTTATATTAGTAAGTATGAGGAAACGACCACGGTTAGATATAAAACCTAATGCTAAAGAAAGAACTACAGAAACCATTTGTTGGGTTGCATTGGTTCTGTTTTTATCATTTACCGTGTATGCATACAATGTATTGCCGGATACTATACCAACGCATTTTAACGGAAAGGGTAACGTAGATGCTACAGGAGATAAAGCTACATTTTGGATCATGCCCATTATGGCGGTATTTACCTTTTTGTTGCTCACGGTGTTTAACAGGTTCCCTCACACGTTTAATTACATGGTGGAGATAACTGAAGATAATGCCGAATTTCAATACAGAACAGCTATGCAAATGATGCGTGTTCTAAAGTTAATGATGGTCATACTGTTCTTTTTGATCAGCATAACTATCTTCCTTACTGCTAAAGGTGTCATAAATGGTGGAGGCATTCCTATGATTATAATAGCATTATCCTTACCTGTGATACCTATCATTTATTACTTCGTTAAGATGAAAAGAGGGCACTAAATTTTGTTATCTGCTGGTTAATAGTTTGCAATTTGTATGTTAACGACGATATTTGAGCCCATACATAAAAACATAGTATTGTTTATTTCGCAATACATTTACTAAAAACTAGAGGATTATGAAGAATTATTTTATGCTATCAGCACTTATAGTAGTGCTATTTACTGCGTGTAACAAAGACAACTCTGTTGTACCAACAGTTAATGAAGATGCATCTTCGTTGGCTAAAAAGAATCAGCCAAGACCATTTAAAGGTAGCTTGAGCTACTCTTATTCTGTAACACAGGATCTTCCTTGCGATTGTGGTGACTATTACCCTGTAGGTACTTTTGAAGGTACAGGTAACTTAAGTCATTTCGGTAAAGCAACTTCTTTAATTAAGCCATGTGTGGCTCCTTTATTTGAAGATGGTGTGCAAATTGGAGAATTTGTTGGTGTAGAGTGTGCTTATTTTGAAGCAGCAGATGGCGATATCGCTTATTTGTATACACACCCTTATAATCTATTATACACGCCGGGTGGTGCGGTTGGTAATGCAACTGTAGACTTTATCGGCGGTACTGGTAGGTTTCAAAATGCAACAGGACAGTTTACCGGTACAGTTACAGTACTGGGAGCTACTGCATCATTTACGAATTTGAAAGGTACTATCATGTATTAATCTATCTAATTACCTATATGGATACAAAAAGGGGCGCTTCTGCGCCCCTTTTTGGGTATAAAGATTAATTTATGGATAAAAAAAACATATAGATTATTCCCCTTTCTATTAAAAATAAATTAAATTAGGTGAAAATTTTGTCATATGAAATATAAAATTACTCTGTCAATGTTATTGTGTTTTGCGCTGTTTGCCAATGTTGCAAATGCGCAAAAGTTAATTGCTAAAGCCCATATTGCCTATAATTCTAATGGTAATGTTATACAAGATAGTATTGTATACTACCATTCTGGTACAAAAGGTAATAATCCCGGTAAATACAAAATACCTGAGTTTGAGCTAATGGAGGATTCTTCATACTTATATGAAGATAATGGAGGTACTCCCGCGTTGAAAAGTAAAACGCTTAGTTACTATACTGGTACTGATTTTGACTCAAGTGTAACTTATGAGTATAATAACGGTCAGTGGGAAAATGATTCTAAGGTTTGGATAAAATATAAATCTAATAAGCCTGATACTGTATTCTATCAGTCTTGGAGTAGTCAATGGAAAACCTGGAGAACTACTAGCCGTATCATTTATACTTGGGCTGGGAATAATATTCTTACTCGCTTAAGACAAACATACTCTTTCCAGGGAGGTGGTCAGTGGAGAAACAATCGTATGCACACTTATACTTGGTCTGGTAGCAACGAAACTAGCTTCATAGATCAAAAATGGTCTACAAGTGGTGGTGGCCAATGGGTTGACTCTATTAAAAGAGAGACGACTTACAGTGCCGGTAAAATATCTCAGGTGAATATCTTCTCTTCAAGCGGAGGTAACTGGGTGAATAAAGACCGCTATTTGCATTACTACGATGGTCAGGGACGTCGTAATTTGATACAACAAGATATCTATACATCTACTTGGGAAAATGATAATGGCCGTGATTCATTCATATACAACGGTACTGGTACTTACCCTGATACTATGATCAGAATAGGTAAAATATTCCCTCCAAACTTTACAAATATTGGTAAATGGGGATATAAATACTTAACCGCTACTAGTGGTAAAATGACCGAAGAGACTAGTTTCTCTTGGGATGGTACATCTTCTTGGAGACAAGCTAACAACCAAGATACCATCAACCATTGGTACTGGGGTTGGAATGTGAATGTTGAAGATGTTGATAAAGCTAAGGATATGGTTAACGTTTATCCTTCACCGGCAAGTGATGTTATTAATATATCTCTAGATGGCATCAAAGAAGGTGTTCGTACTCATTTTGCTATCGTAAGTATGGATGGCAGATTGATCAAGAACTGGGCAGAAAATGCAAAAGCTACTACTCAAATGAGTATTAATGAAGTTCCTGCCGGTACATACATACTGGAAGTGAACGACGGTAAGCAGAAACTGGTGAGACAGTTTGTAGTTAGTAAATAATACATAATAACAATATAAAAAAGGGCACCTCGGTGCCCTTTTTTTATGCATCATTTGGTCATTACTTCTTTTGTTGTAAAGAAAATATTGTCAAATACTATTGTGATGTATAATAATGAACTGCTTGGTTGTTGTCCGAGTTTTATATGATAATCGCCAGTAGTAATATCTGCTTTATCCCATCCTCCGCTTTGTACTACTTTTCCTGATACGTCTGTAATGAAGTAGTTTGCTTTATTGTAGCTATTTTTACCGGGCTTTATAAACAGATCTGCACTTGCAGGCATAGGGTATATGTTTACGTCGTATGGGTTGGATCCGTTAATATGTTCAACAGTATTGGTGTTAGATTTTATCAGGTATACCTCATAAATAGTATTGTCGGCATTGGTGTTATTAGTTTGGTTGCTACCAAAGGGGTTGAGCATAGAGCTGGAAATGCCCCCAAGAATATGTCCGATCAATACAGTGTCGTTTTTAATTGTATGTAGTTTTATTATTTCTGATGAATAATGAGGTGTTGATGTGTTGAGAATAAACTCTGCACTGGCACCCTTAAAAGAGGGCATGCTGTCTTTTAATTTATATTCGTTGAGTGTGCCATTTGCAGCACGTGTTACTCTGCTGATTGTATTTACAAAAGGTACATTGTCATCTTTTATTTTCACTCCATTTTGATAGTAGTATTGGCTGATGCCACCTAAAAAAATCATGTGCATAGCATTTGCATTACTATCAAATAGTGCAACAGTAGCACTGTGGTAATTGCTCAAGTATTGATTGAATGAAGTTTGTGGCGTGTACCCTTTAGATGTAATATCAACAGGGTATAAAAAAGGCAAATCAATATTTTGCTGAAAAACTCCTGACGAGATAGTAAAACCTTCATCACCATTGGGGAATATCTGTGGCAGCAAATTATAATCTCTTCTTCTTAAGTGTACAGCATCAGTTATTGTAGCATAAGACGCAATGACGGGTTGGCTACCCGTATTGTTGATAGTGAACTTTCTAATTTGGTTAGTGTACTTCTGCGTATATGTTGGGTTACCCATCGGATTGTACCTGCCGTCAAACTTGTGCCCGCCTACTAAGTACAATGTGTCACCAATATTTGCAAGATGGCCGCCAGTAACAGCAAATGCAGTGTCAGAGCTTTGTTTGAAATGCCCGTTAATTGATGTGTTATTTATGACAGCTTGTATTAAGCCCGGAATGTTTACTGTTGTCAGGTATGGGAAGGTAATATGGTCTGTTGCAGATGCAGAGTAAGCATACCCTCCCATGAAATATAGTGTATCCTCTATCTGGTGGAAGTTCATATTGGTAGCTTGTAATTGTTCTGCAATGCTCAAAGGCAAAGATGTAACACTACTGCTCCAGTATTGTTTTGAAGCAATATCTACTACAAATATGTCTGTATTGTTTTGAGATTGAGGGAAGCTGTTAAACGGTTGTCTTGGGTGTAGCCCATCTCTTCGTCCACCTATAATCAGCCATTTCCCATTGTTTTGGGCGAATGCATACGAATGCAAGCCGGGTAATCCGGATATTGTTATTGGTTTAACCTGTACAGAATAGTCAAAGTTTTGAGCATGTGTCTGGCTGCTGATAAAGAAAGCAGCAAGCAATAGTAGTCGTAGTTTCATATTACAATAATACATGAAACAAAAAAGCCTGTTTGTAACATTAGTTACAACAAAAAAACGTATTGTATTGATCTGAATATTAGAAAGAATAACTAATATTGTGCAGCCATACTAAAGCAGGCTTTAACAATATTTCGAACACAGCGTAGAAGGGCAAAGTGATGATTGAGAAGTTTGAAGAACTAATTGATGGTTATCTGAATAATGGAGCCGGTATTTCTAATTTTTTTATTCCGCGACCTTTAGTTGCACAGTTGCGCGCGCATCTCGATAATCTGTATTTTGATGGGCATTTATCAGTTGCAGGAATAGGTGATGTAAATAACAGAGTGGTAAATGATACGATCAGAAGAGACAAGATTTTCTGGATAAACAGCGCTACTGAGAATGATGCAGAGAAAAAATTTATTGAGCTGGTTGAGGCTTTTATTTTATATCTGAACAGAACATGCTATACCGGTATTAATGCATACGAGTTTCATTATGCGGTATATGAACCGGGCACGTTTTACAAAAGGCATAAAGATCAATTTAAAACAAACAGTGAAAGGAAGTTCTCATTAGTTTCTTACCTAAATGAAGATTGGGAAGAAGTTGATGGAGGTCATTTAATGTTGTATCCTGAAGATGATGATATAGTTTCGATAGCACCTACTGCAGGCAAAACCGTTTTCTTTAAAAGTGATGAAATGGAACATGAAGTAGCGGTGTGTACTAAGCCACGTTTTAGCATAACAGGTTGGTTGAAAAGAATATAAAAGCCGCTTCTATAGAAGCGGCTTTTTACTACAGTTATGAAAAGTGAATTTTATTTTTGAGTAGCTGTATATACTACGTCTACAGCGTATACACCTGCAGGGTAAGCAAATCCCGGAGTAGCTTTATACTTGATGTCGAAAGTTTGGTTACCACCACGGCTACCCCCTTCTATAAGATCCTGGTCAGCAGCAGTAAGGCTGGCATATGCAGTGCTTGAGAAAGGAGAAGCAATGGCACCACCGGTGTTGTTACCTGTAACTTTCAGGTTAAGAACATTTTGTACCGGCATAGTTGGAGCAGGTGTTGTGTTACCAGAGTAAGTAAAGCTGGCTGCATTAGCTTTTACTGTTACGTCGAAGTCTTTGTTAGAACGAACTTTCAATTGTTGGTCGTTACTTTCCACACCGTTAGCGTAATCGTTAACCGAGTTGAAAGGGATAGTTACATCAGAACCGATAGAATTACCATTACCTGTGAAAGTGATCTCGATTGCATTACTCAACTGTAGTTTTACAGTTTGAGAAGCATTAGCTGATTGATTTGAGTTTTGAGCGTTAGCAGAGATAGTTACTGTTGCGAAGGCTGCGATTGCGATTAATTTTTTCATTTTGTTAGTTTTTTAAATCGTTAAAAAGAATTGTTTTTTGAATTTGTTAGTACAAAAGTAGAGTCGCAATCTGCCTCTACAGGAAACAATTCGGAGTTTGGAAGGAATCTTTCGGAGTTTGGTAATTATTGAAGACCTAACCTGTTTTTCAGTATGGGTCTGAAAGCTCTGCTTATGGGAATAACATGGTCTTCTATCACTATAGTTGTTTCATCAACGTCAACTATTTTGCTCAAGTTGACGATGTAACTTCTGTGCACTTTCTGAAAACGAGATTCAGGTAAACTCTTTTCAAGCTTTGATAGGGTCGAGTGTATGATGAGTTTAGATTTGTCTGTCATGAATAAGCACATGTAATCTTCTCTTGTTTGTGCAAACAGCAGATCATCAAAGGGGACTCGTACAAACTTCCCTTCAGATCTTACAAACATATCTTCACGATCTGCTATCGCTATCTTTTTGCTTTTTTCATAACGGTCTATTGATTTAGATAGACGTGCAAAGTTGATGGGCTTTACTAGAAAATCCAGCACTTCATACTCAAAGGCTTCAATTGCATAGTCTGCATTACCTGTAGTAAGTACTATGCCGGGTAGCTCTTTTGTAGTAGATAAGAACTCAAAACCAGACAGTTCCGGCATTTCTATATCCAGGAATATTATATCAACACTATTCTCTGCCAGGTATTTTTTAGCATCGAATGCCGACTCGAAAGATTCTATTAATTCAATATTGTCAAATTTCTCCAACAAGAACCTCATCGATTCTCTTGCCATGCTATCATCGTCTACAACTATTGCACTGATCATGATTGTAATATTTCATTAAGAGTTTCTACGGATTTGTTTGCTTGGGATAAGTTATTCAATAATAATACAACTTCATCATTAAACCCATCCAGCGAGCCTTGCTCTTTTAGCTTAATTTCTATGCTCTTGAATTGCTCTGTGAACTGAGGTAACCCTACCATTACAAAGTTTGGCGCTAATTTATGTATCCAGCTTACAACTTCATTATAGTTTTTAGATTCAAGGTAGCTTTTACCTTTCTTCAGTTCTTCATCTATCATCCCCAGATAAAATTGTACCATTTGCTGTGCATAGTCTTTCTCGTTTTGATAGAACTCAGCTAATGTATCTTTACTAATTGCTTCGGGAAGATTGAGTTCATCAAAGACTGTTTGCAGCTCATCTTTTTTTGCTGAATGTATGTTTACATGCTGTGCAATAAAACCAAATAAGGCATCAGGGGTAAAAGGCTTGGTAAGGTGGTCGTCCATGCCTGCCTTTCTGGCTCTTCTTTTTTCATCAAGCAACGCAGAAGCGGTTAAGGCTAGTATTTTTGATTTATTATTAGGATTGTTGTTGTCTGATCTTATTGTAACGGCAGCTTCGTAGCCGTCCATAACGGGCATGTGCATATCCATTAGTATTACATCAAAAGGTTCTGCTTTTGATAAGGTAACAGCTTGCTGTCCGTCACGGGCTATTTTAAATTCAACACCCCATTGGCTTAAGATGGTTTGTATATATTTTAGGTTGAGGTCGTTGTCTTCTGCGATGAGCGCCTTTATGTTTTTCAGACTCTTTTCATCATTGCTAATGTTGTAGTCTTCTTGCGGACGAGTACTTGGCTTGACTTTCAAAGTAAAGCTGAAAGTTGACCCTTCGCCTTCGTTACTTTCTACGGATATATTACCACCATGTAACTCAATTAATTTTCGAGAAATGGCGAGCCCCAGACCTGTGCCACCATACTTGCGATTTGTTTCTTTTGTTTCTTGTTTGTAACGATCAAAAACAAGCGGTATCCTGTCTTTTCTAATACCAATGCCTGTATCTTTTACTATGAACATTAGTAAAAGCTCTTTGCCTAACTTTTGCTGAATGGATACATTTATAGAGATGCTACCATCTTTGGTGAATTTTATGGCATTGTAAACAAGGTTGTATAATATTTGATTGATAAAGTTTTTGTCTGCTAAAATATGTTGGGGGACGCTGTCAGAAATTTTATAAGATAAAGTGTTGCCTCTTTCTTTTACTCTAAAATCAAGCGTTTTACATAGCATTGATATAGCAAGATTTAAGTCAACATCACTTTCTACAACATCTACCTCTCCGGCTTCTATTTTTGATATATCCAGTACATCGCTGATCAACCCATGTAAGGTGTCTGCAGCATAACGAATGTCTTCTACATAACTTTCCTGCAGTTTGTTCAGCTTTGTGGTGTTCAACAAATTGGCCATGCCCAGGATCGCATTTAAAGGAGTCCGAATTTCATGACTCATTTGTGCCAGAAAATCTTTTTCTGCCTGCTGTGCATCCAGTGCGGCTTCTTTAGCAGTTTCCAGCTCTCTTTGTAAATTTTTATGAGCAGTTATATCCAGATGAATCCCCATTGAACCGGCAACATTGCCATCGCCATCATAAAAAGGTGCACCACTAATAGCGACCCAAATATATTCGCCGGACTTTTTTCGCATTTGGAGTTCGTAGATGCCAGCCTGTCCTCTACGTCTTTTTTCATCTTGCTCAAGTATGATATACCGCTCTTCCGGTTTAACGAATACCTCTATGGGGTTTTTACCTATGAGCTCATCAGCTGTATATCCAGTCATGTCGCAAAACCAGTCGTAAGCTTTTATTATTAATCCGTTATTGTCTACCTCCAAAAGCCCCAGCTCCATATTGTTGATGAGGCTACGGTATTTTTTTTCGCTATACTCCAGAGCTTTTCTTGTATTCATTAGCTCTGTTATGTCCCTTGCAACGGCCGTGATTTCAATTTTGTTGCTATTAGAGAAGTCTATTTGTACTCTTTGTCCCAGCCAGAATACTTCCTGGTTTTTGGCATATACAGGAAATTCCAGATAGCTGGTAGATATCTTCTGCTCTAGGACCTTTCTATAGTATGCTTTTACTTCTTCAACTTTGTCGATACGTACCAGTTCTGTGTAGTGTTTGCCTATAAGCTCATCTATATCGTAACCTAATATTTTACTTGTTACCGGGTTTACGTAAGTGAAATATCCTCGTACATCTGCATTGTAGATGATGTCACCTGCAGATTCTACAAGATTCTGGAATTGCTTTTTGCTTTCTGCCAGTTCTTTAGTTCTTTCATCTATTGTTTGCTCTAAAGATTGGTTCAGCTTTTGTAATTGCTCATTACTATGAAACAGCTCTAAGCTTTCTTTTCAAGAATAGCCTCTGCTTCTTTTCTAGCGGCAATTTCTCTTTGCAGCCTACGTTCCAGTATTTCAATATTATCAGACATTATTTAATGGTGAACTTTACATTACTGCCATCAGTTTCAATATGATCTACATGTATCGTTCTTTCCTCTCCAAAATGCTCTAATGTTTTTTCGATCAAACCGTAAGCTAAGTCGGACATTTTGCGCTCTGAATTATAGATCATTATTAAAGTTTTGGGGTCGGGTCTTTCTGTTGTAAACTTAGGTAGCTGTGCATCTGGATATAGCTTTGCTACTTCGATGTGTATGTAATTGTCTATAGATTCAAGAAAGTCGAAAGCGGTATGTTTTGGGTCGAAAAAACTGGAGTAATTGTTATAAAATACATCAAATAGATATCTGCCAAACACCCTTAGCGCAGCACTTACTTCTATCCCTTTATGTTTTGAATAAGAGATGACCATCTCTACTATTTCGCTATGAGGGTATGTTCCTACAGCGGTGTAAACACCCCCGCTTGCAGGTTTTACATCCATCAGTATTTTATCAACAATTTCATAACCGTCCACCTCTTCAATCATCTCGATGAATTTGGTAAATACTATTCCTTTCATTGTGTGTGAGTATATGTTATGCTTATTGAAGATAATACAAATAATAGATTAGAGTTTTGGGTCTGTAAGTGAATGAACTGTTCTTCTGCAGGCCTTAAAGCAATATCTATGTCTGACATTGCTTACTGTTGTGTTGGTAGGGTTGAAATAAAGAAGGGTTACTGTTTCAGTAACCCTTCTTTGTGGTCCCACTAGGACTTGAACCTAGGACCCCCTGATTATGAGCTGGCGTTAGAAAGCTCATTTAAAGGTCTTTTTGAGCAGTTTTTTGAAAGCTCTACACATTGCCAATAAAGCATTTCAGGGCATTTGACTCAACGAAAAGTAATGCAGGAAAGAAACACACAATTTTTAGTGTAGATAAGCCTTTTTATGGACATTAGTGCGGCTTGTAGTGCGATTAGTTTCCGCCTATCTATTTGTTCTGGAAATGTTTTTATAAAATTAATAATAACGCAATAAAAACAATATGATTATAATTTTTGGTATTTTTGTTCCAAACGGATATACTCTTTAATAATTGGCTTAGAATACTTAAGGAATTTATCTAAAAATTCTAAATGATTTTCTTCTTGTAAAACATCAGATGGGACATCACCGTAATATTCCGTCATGTCAAATAAATTATTTTCTAAAGGTAGTTTATGTTTACGCATAGCAGGGGCTATACTTTTAAATTGTGGATTCCAAAAGTAGTTTTGAATTTCTAATATTTCGGATAGTTTATTTTTAATATCATTAAATAATTTTTTGTCTTTCTTATCTAAGTCATCAAACCATTCAACAACTGGCTCATAGTTAAAATAAAGCTGTTTATTCATTTCTTTAAAAAAGTAGTTTGAATACCAAACGTCAAAAAATATTTCTTGAAACTCTTCCCAAGTCACCAATTGAATATTTGTAAAATCAGTATTTTGAATTGCACCTGATTGGAACCTACTGGTTGTTATCACATATCCAATGTTACATCCAATATCTGCTATTGCTGCACGAAAACCAAGAATAACTCCTTGAGGGATATCCTGACCCCAGTATTTGCATTCACATATCAATGAATATTCTAGTTTTTCAATTCTTTCAATAGCATAGACATCTGCTTCATAAGTGGCACGAACAGTATCTATTTTCTTAGGTGATTCCACAACGAAACCACATTCTACAAGTATCTTTGCAACTTTGCTTTCTAAGTCTCTCCATGAATTTGGTCTTTCCTTGGTAATAATCATCCTTATCTATATGTAATTAATAATAAAAATAATACTATAACGATATTTGGTTAATATCTCTTAATTAGTCCACTACCAGATAGACCTTACTAAGGTCTTCCATTGATTTTCGTTTCAAAATAATCCAATTCGTGAGTTATCACTTTTTGTAAATACTTGTTCCATTGATTCCAACTAAACATCTGACTTGTGTGACGTATAAATATGAATTTTGTTGACTTATTCTGAGAGTCAGTTATTGTTGCTGATTTTGCGTAAGCATTGCTAATAAATTCATCCCATTTCACACCAGTACATGTATATCCAGTTTCCTCAATTAAATTCACTAAATGATTTGCAGCACTTGTCCCAATGAACAAACACGTTTTAGGTTGTAGGATTTTTATTATTTCAAAAAAGCAAAGCCAACCATTATAGAAGTCAGAGTTAATTGGCCGGTCTTTATTTGTATTCATTGGTCGTTGAATGAAATTATAGAATGAAACTTCATTCCAAAAGGTTGTTGTGTTAAAGCGGTCATTTCTGAATAATGCTTTATGCAGATTGGGAAATATTTTGGTTCCCCAATAATGTCTGTCAATAGCGAGTTCTTTAATAATTTTTCGAGTAAATGTTGTATCCTCATGATTATCTTTTGACTGTTGAGAATTATCATGATAGTGACTTTCTCCAACAATCAACATACGAGGGTTACATTCTTGAACCAAATAATTGTTGCCTACCCATGGCAACCATTTTAATCCTTTTATTTCAAGAAACTTGTTATCTAATGTAGTGTTCATCTATAGTTTATTCCAAGAATGAAATGGTGCTTCTGGAAATACCGAAGAGGCTGGTATGAAATCTGATTGTATAATTGTATCAAACTTTCTGCGTTGATACCAGTTTGCTGCCATATGTAATAGATTTAAATCATGTAAATTAATATTAAGATTTAAATATTTAACCTCTTATTATCTCACATTTCATTGTGCAGAAGTTAGAAACGGTATCTATTAATAGTGGTTGCCCGACAAAGGAATAAATTTATCTAATCCTGTCTCTAAGAGATAAATGTCATTCGCATAGTTATATATCTATTCCATTGTTCTCACAAACGTTGAAACATTTTTCAAGTAAATGGTTCCTAAGGTCAGCCTGTTCTTTTGTATATGATGGTTCTTTTGTTTCATAGTTTATGTATTCTTCAAAAGGAGTGTCGGGGTGAAAGTTTAAGCCTTCATCAATTAATTGTAACCATTTATTAGTTTGTTTAGGTTATCTTCTTTTATTAAAAGATGCAAATCGTTAAAACTTACTAATAGCTCAACTTGACCGTCAGCGAATGATGCTATTTCATATGGATGGTAAGAAAAAATAATTCCAGTATCAGTAATGTAAAAATTCTCTGTAATGGGAATTTTATCTACCAACATTCTATTGCTAAGTTGTTCGTTCGGTTTGATATTGAAATACTTGCGTGCACTTTTTTCAATTGTATTTGAAAGAAATAACGAATCAACATTTAAGACGTTATGTAATCCTATCTTATTGCCAGTGGCCTTTTGTATATTGTAATAAATATAATAATACATTCCGTGAGCACCTCCGGAATAATTTGATAGTAGGGCTTTCAATACAACTATATTGGTATTCTCAAATAACACCTGAACTGAATATTCATCATAATAATCGTTATAACCAAATGGTAAATAGCTTGTATCAGCTTCGTATACTGAATTTGAATAATCTATTAAATAGTTTTTTCCTCTTTGAGAAATACATTCTTGCAATTCATGAAATGAGGAACACGAAAAAAATGAGTTATAAATTGAGTTTAAGGTGTTAGTTAGATTCGGATATTCATTTTCCTTGGGAAGGATTAGTGAATAGTATACTAATGCTCTAAAATCATTGTTTAGATATTCGAACTCTATTGAGTCTTTAAATTCTATGTTTCTAAATTCAACTTTGTTGGCTATGTTATAGTCATTAACGGTAGTAGTTTTTCCCAAATTATTGTCAGAAAGATTTGACTTATAATCACTTACTCCATTGTCAATAATTTGACGAGTAAGTGATTTACGAACCATTCCGATAAGAATTATTATTAAAACTATTCCAATAAATAGATATGGGGACTTAGAGTTATTTTCTTTTGGTTGCTCTGTCTTTTGTTTATTAGCATTTGGACTTTGTGTGGTATTGCTATTCGAATGTCTATTACTGTTATTAGCTTTTTTTGATGAATCATCAAAGTGTTTGGTATTGGATTCTTTTAATAAATATGAATAAGCTTCTTGGATTTCCTTAAATCGTTCTTCAAAATATTTATCTCCATCATTTAAATCTGGATGAAACTTTTTAGATAATTTCCTATAAGCTTTTTTGATTTCCTCATTAGAAGCCCCTTCAGAAATGCCCAATATTTGATGATAATTTTTTTTCACTTCATAAAAATAATCTTCCTATAATTTATTTTGTGAAATTTATACATTCAACCTTAAAATCTTTATTCGAGACGCGACTTGACATTAGAAAAATTAAACAAATTTTTAATTGTAATATATTGTATAGTTACTTTTTGGCATTTATTAAGAATAAGCTAATGTTGGGGATGTGAATTTATTTAAACTCAAGTAGCTTATCTGATATGTTCTTATACTTCTCGTCAGGTATGCTCTTTAGGTAGTGTTCTGTCGTTTTACTATTTGAATGACCAAGGGCGTCTGTAATAAATGAGGTTGGTGTTCCACTTATTTTAAGCGTTGTTGCAAATGAGTGACGAGCAAGGTTTAAGTTCGGCCTTATATTAAAGTCAAGATTAGTTCCTATTTGTTAGTCATTGTTGGTTCTTTCTCTTCTTCTCACTCTCAAGCATCGACTTACATCTATTGACAACAGGGAAAATGTAACTATTGAGATTTATCGGTTAATTCCCCCAATTTTCAATTATTTCTCTAAGTTCAATATGAGGGTATACCGTAATGGTCTTATCAGTTATTGTAATTGTCTTCTTTTGTCTTTATTTCTGTAATCATCACTATTAGAATTTGGAAAGGGTTTCTGAAATGGTTTTATATACCTCATCAGGAATACTCTTTAGGTAATGCTCAGTTGTCTTGCTGTTAGAATGCCCTAATGCGTCAGTTATATATGCTGTAGGTGTTTCATTAATCTTTAGCATAGTCGCAAATGTGTGACGAGCAAGATTGAGGTTTAATCTGACCTCAAAGCCAAGCTTTTCGCCAATACCATTTAACATCCTGTTAATTTCTCTCTGATGGTTTTTTCTGTATCCCTCATTCTGCAACATAGTTTTTGAGTCTTTAATGATTGGGAAAATGTAGTCTTCTTTATCTCTTGATTTATTGCCCCATATTTGGATTATTGACTTTAGTTCATCTCTCAAGTAAACTGTGATTTCCTTGTCAGCTATGACATTTGTATTCTTGGTTTTCTCCCTCACAAACTTGATGTTATCTCCTTTGATGTTTTTGTATTTTAGATAACAGGCATCCTTGAAGTTCATTCCATTTGAGAAATATTGAATTATCAGAACTTTTTTGATATATACAAATGAGTCTGTTGGCCTGTAAATGTGTTCTGGTTGTTAAATTAATGAGACAATATACACAATTGCAATTTATTATAATAGGTTGTTTTACTACTATTAATACATCTTGTAAAGTACTATATTAGACGGCTAATTTGCATACTCACACCCTGATGACCGATTGAATTGATAAAAATCCATGAAATACCTTTTATCATATTTGAAGCTGATAGAGCTACTGTATGGGTTGAAGGGAATGTTATATTGCTTCCAAGTGAGCATTAAGACATTATCTTTTCAAGTCTGTTCTTAACATCTGACCAATCGCTCATATAGGTCGAAAGATAGTTATAGAACTTCTTATTGTGATTAGGGTAAGCTAAATGACATAGTTCGTGAAGTAGGATATATTCAATACAAACCTTTGGTGCCTTTATCAGTTCGCTATTGATAATAATCTTACCAGTTGGAGTACAACTTCCCCATCGATTATTCATTTTCTGTATTCTTAGTATAGGAGCATATTTAGAAAATGCTTTATGATTTAATAATAGTTGAGAAAACAAGTCACTGATTACGGTCTTTGCTCTTTCTCTGTACCATTCGTTTAATAACTGTTGAACATCCTTAGTATTGGCTGAGGAAACCACAAGTTGTCCTCTATACAATTTTACAGCATTCGCTGGTCCTTTTTCAATCCTTAATTTATACTGTCTTCCAAGATATAAATGGGTTTCTCCACTTATGAATTGCCTTGAAGGAGTACCAGGCTGGAAAGAATCAAAAAACGATTGTTGCTGTAGTATCCACCTTCCCTTCTCCTTAACCTTTTTCTGTATTTCAGGTTGATTCGCATGAACAGGAGCAACCACAACTACAGATGAGTCAGGCATAACCTTAATTCCCAAGGTTTTTCGTTCTCTGTACTCTACACTATATCCTATTGTCTTGGTTCCGACCTTAATTTGATTCATCCTGTTTATTTAAATCTGACTTTCGCTATTTTAACACATTCCTCAATCAACTCGTCAATCTTACTAAACTGCAATGACAGGTCATATTTCGATTTGATTTCGAAAACAAACTCATCAATGGCTATTCTTAATTTCCCTTCAAGGTCAGAGTTATTCTGCCAGTCCACTATCATAATTCCATTCTCGTAAATAATATTCTTAATAGCATTTTCAACACCTAATGCAATATCTGTATAGAATTGCTTGTGTTGGCCATCCTTTTCAACCTCATCTTCAAACAATGTGATTGCCTGGTTGTAGAATGCTACAGCTACTTCATTCCCTACCAATTCATGAGGCACTCCAGTCTGTTTCTTATTCTTGAACTGGTCTTCATGTTCACGGGTCTTATTCAAAAATTCTATTTCAGATATTCTTCCGGCATGATATGCATCAATGGTCTCCCTTATCAGCTGTGATAAGCGCTTATAAAAAACGGGGTCCTCATTCATTTTTAGATTGATTGCCCTGATGGTCTTAGTGGCTATGTGGTCAGCTTTCGCGGCTTTACCAACCAGCTTTTCAATTTCTTCTTCCCTGCTTTGCTTGTTGAATATATCTACACTGCCGGTCAGTCTTAATACCTCTCCTTCAGTTGTTATATGCTTATCTATCAGCTTCTGTACCTGGGGTTCATATTCCTCATATTTCAGGTCATCGCTATAACTATACTTGACAACTTCTCTTAGTTCAAGGAAGAACTTAAAATCGTCCTTGTACTTTTTCTTCTGTTTGTCAGATGTATTGGTGTCAAATTCAACACTTGTAAATGCGAGTTTTAGTAAACGTCCAAATACAGAAAGCTTGTCATAAAACAGGTACCTGGCAGCATCATCAAATAAGAACTCCTTGTATGCTGCTGCGTCATATTTGTTCTTGATACTTTTGAATACATCCCACAATTCCGAATGTGCTTGAGGCAACTTCTGTATTTCTTTGTTGATATTGGTAAGTGTACCTTTCAATTCTTCCTCGTCAAATTCTTCAAGTCCTGAGTAAGTATTCAAAGCATTGTCCAAATTCTCGAGATTACCATAGTAGTCTATGATATATCCATAATCCTTGCCGGGGTACAGCCTGTTTACACGGGCAATAGCCTGAAGTAAGGTGTGCTCTTTCAGCGGGCGGGTTAAGTATAGCACTGTTGCACATGGCGCGTCAAACCCTGTGAGTAGTTTATCTACAACAATCAACATTTCAGGATATTCCTGCTTTTTAAATGCTTTTATCAAGTTATCGTTGTAATCCTTTTCCTTGTTATTGAACCTGTCCATCATGGCATTCCAAAAAGCCTTTACTTTATCATCGGCTTTCTCATAGGTATCTTCTTCACCTTCTCTCATATCAGGTGCGGAAATAATTACCTCGCAATGAACATTGTATTTCGGATTACTCTTACCAAACTCCTGGATGTACTCCCTGTATTTGATAGCTGAATTCTTATTAGGTGCCACTAACATGGCTTTTTGAGGATAGTCAGGGTTTGCTAACTGGAAGTTATCGCAATAATGAACGACAATATCGATAGCCCTTTCATATATGACCTGGTCTGCTTTGTTGATGGTGTCTATTCTGCTGAATTTCTTCTTTAACTGAGTTTTACCATAATCGGTTAATGGTTCTGAAACTCTGTCGTAATGAGCATCTAAAGGCTTAGCATGTACACTTACCTGGTTATGCCTCCCTTCATATAATAGCGGAACTACAGCCTTGTCGGCTACAGCATCTATGATAGAGTATACATCAATCATTCCCCCAAACTTGATGGCGGTATTCTTTTCCGACTTCATCAAAGGGGTTCCTGTAAAGGCTATGAAGCAGGCATTAGGAAATATGCGCTGCATCTTGACGTTGAAAGTACCATACTGGCTTCTGTGCCCTTCATCTACCAATACAAAGATGTCTGGTGATTCAAATCCTGTAGGTGCCTGGTTGATGGCAGATTCAAATTTGTTGATAATAGTGGTGATAACAGCATCAGAATCACTTTCTATCAACTCGGCAAGGTTTCTGCCTGTTGTTGCGTTTACTACAGCTTTACCACATTTCTTAAAAGTACCTGTTATCTGGCTATCCAGGTCTATACGGTCTGTTACAAGGATGATTTTGGGGTTCTTTACTTTCACCGCTATCTGCTGTGCCAGCATCACCATAGTGAGCGACTTGCCACTACCTTGTGTATGCCATATTACTCCACCGGTACGTTTGCCACCAGCCCCCGTCTTGGTTATTTTACTGATTGTTTCCTCTACCGCAAAGTACTGCTGATAACGGGCTACTTTTTTTACTCCCTCGTCATATAATGTATAATCATGGGTGAGTTTCAATAACCTTTCAGGACGGCAAATACTATAAAGTGTTTTATCCTGTGTGGTTACTAATTGTTCCTCTGCCTCCAGTTTATCAAAGTATTGCAAAACGTTCCTGAATCGTTCTCTAAAGAGTACTGTTCTTTCGTCCTGTGGAAGAGCGCTGTTCTTTAACTCATGTATTCCCTCGTTGTAAGTTTTTTGCTCTGTTTCAGTTCTGAATACTTCTTTCCATGCACCCCAGAATTCCTTTGTAGTTGCGGTGGTGGCATACATAGCATCATCAGAACTAAGCGCCATCACCAAGTTGGAGTAATGGTATAGAGAGCGTATGCCATCGTCTTGCTGGTTGCGTAAATGTTGTTGTATGGCTTTGTCAACAGGTTCTTTGATGCGTGGGCTTTTACATTCAATGACTACCATAGGTATCCCATTTACAAACAACACAATATCCGGCCGGTAGTGGTCATTGCGCCCCTCGCGCAAAACGGCAAACTCTTCTGTTACGTGATACACGTTATTCTCAGGATGCTCCCAATCTATATACCTGAAGCTGAAAGACTTTTTATCATTCAGCACTGTTTGTTCAAAGCTTTTACCAAGAGTAATAAGGTCGTAGAAAGCCTCGTTGGCTTTCATAAAGCCATCCTGCACAGGCAAGTCGCGCATGGCAAGTACCGCCGCATTGATGTTGGCATCAGAAAACGGGAACTCTTTACCCTTATACTCAATGTGGTTGATGGCTGCAAGCTGTTGTTTCAGCACCCCTTCCAGCAGTACGTTACTGGTTCTGTTCCCACGGGCTGCCAATGCTTCATCAGGGCTCAGGTATTTATAGCCCATCTTCATCAGCAACTGCAAGGCAGGTAGCTGCGCTATATGGTCTTCTTTATAAGATGGTGTGTCCATAGTTTAAGTTTTTATTCTTCTTCGACCGATACAATATTCATATCTGCTTCCATGTACATATTTGCAATATTCCCAAATACATCGTAGGTAGATGTTATTCCCTTGTTTTTTCTATAAACTCTTTGAATGTCATAATCCGGCGTTTTGTTTCTTCAGAAAATGACATCATCTGCTCAAGCAATAGTTTCATTCTGTTTTTTTCTGTCATTTTGAAGCAATAGATGTACTTGCTACTATTCACTCCTTTTGCAGCTTTGTTAAGCTTTTCCATACCTTTCTCCTGAAAGTATATTTCTATTGCAACAGCAATATCTCTGCTTTGACATTCGGCAGTGTATATCGGTTGCCCCTCCGTATAGATACCATTACTAATATGTTCATCTATAATTTGCGATTCGTTGATACGCCTGTTCAGGTCATTTGTGATACCGATATAGTAGTCTTCGTATTCACCTCTATTAACATTTTTGAACTCTTCAATTTCTTGTTTAATTACTTCTTGTGCTTTTGCCATAGCGTATGGTTTTTAGTTATTTACACGTTATCAATTTTTACCCGTACAGCCCCTGTGAGCAGCTGTTGCATCAGACCTTTTTTCTGCTGCTGCAGGGCTGTGAGGTATTGTTCTTGTTGTTTTAGTTCTTCATCGGCCTTATCCAGCACAGCGGCTATAGCTTGTTGTTCTTTGATGTTGGGCACAGAAATTTTCAAACTGAAAAAATCACGCGGAGTAACATTTAGTAAGCCATGTGCCCGTCCACCTTCATGTGCTATTTTAGATAACCCTTTATCAAGAATGCCGGTCTCAAAAAAATGTTCAAAAAATGCTCCTGATGTTTTTGTTTCCTCCTTTATACGGAAGCATATATATAGAGTTGTAACAACGGCCTTGTCAAAATCTTTCAATCGCTTCGTAGCACCCCAATCGTAGCCTGTTGAATAACTTTTATTATAACAGAAGTCCCCCTTATCTACAAGGAAGTAATTATGTAATGTATCGCTGGCTACACGTTTTTTGAAAAATGTTTCCTGTTTTACAAAACCTCTCTGGGCTGAAATAGTGACTACATTATCGTTACCTTCTTCATTTTTATTTGTTATTCTTTCAAACAGAGCAGACATCTTTATTTCCTTCCACTCTTTCTTAGCTTTTAGCAACTGTTGCGCCAGCCCTTTGTTACGTTTTCCCAATTGTTTGATGAGTGCTTGAGTTTGTTGTATCGCCTCATCCCAAGTGCTGAGTATGGCAGCTATCTTGCGCTGCTCGGGTAGGGGTGGTACGCCTATTACATGAGAATGTACATCATTTCTGTTTAGTGTAGGCACACCTGAACCCGTACCAAATCTTTCAAGGCGTAGGTTTTGGTAAAAATAGTAGACATATTTAGGAAGGTTGTCATTAAAGTTTGTAACCCATAATGAGGTATTATGTGGCCAATAATTATCTTCTACATAAGTAACTTTCCCAATGGTACCTGACCTGCCTGTCACCACACCAGGACCAGTTGCTTTGTAACAACTGTGGTAGTTCATAATGCCATTTGAATACACAACAGGATATTCACCTTTCTCAAGGTTTGAGTTTGTTAGGTCGAACCCTCTTTGAAGTGGCGCAAACTCACCTATCTCTTTCAACTCCCACTCCTCTGGTATCCATCCTAGTGGTGTGTGCTTGTAACCAAGGCGTTTTTCTATGTTCTTTCTTTGTGTGGTGGTCATTTCCTTGATATTTTTATCAGTGTGGCAACAACAGCTCCGGTCATATTACTTACTTCTCCTTCATCCAGTTCATGTTCAGAAAGGTCATATCCTCCAAGTACCTCCGAGACAGTAGATTTTTCTATATCATGGTACTCGGCAGTTACATTTACCCCTTCGTACTCTTTACATAATTTCTCAGCAACCTGCTTTTTGAATTTTTCTAATTTCGTATCATAATCATCATCGCTAAATACAGTTTCAGGGTTGTCCAGCCTCCACACAAAGCCACAATAACATGCTTCAATACTATTATCAGATATTTTATCCATCTGCTGCATAGCATGTGCAAGACGCTTTATATCTTCAGCTACTTTTGTATATCCTTTTATTATTCCTTTTAGTTCAATACCAACCAATGATTTATCGTATGAAAACAAACCGGTTGTTTCTTGTGTGATAGCAATATCAATCCGACCAGTTCTGCATGAGCAGTGTGTATCTGCATTCAACAATTCAAGGTTAAATATATCTTCGCCTTCAAATTTTGCTTGTTCAAATGCTTGTTGAACAAACTTGGTTGCGTCATACTCAAGGAATATACCGTACTTATAACTATTGTCATTATTCCACTTAATCAGTTCCTGAGCTACATTTACTGTAAATAGGTACTCTATCGTCGTCGATTGCAAAGTGTCAAAATCTGTTTTCAGAACAAGGTTCTGAGAGTATCCGTTCTTAAGACCTTGTATGATATGTTTTTCTATAGCTGTTGTCATGTTATGTGTGTTTAAAATCCCAAGTCTTTCAAGTAAGCATTCATCTGCTGCTCTGTTTCGGCTAATTGTCTTTTTATGGTGTCTATTTCTACTTGTGTAGCTTTGATATCTATGGGCTCTTCCTCTTCAAAAGTGTCTACATAGCGTGGTATGTTCAGGTTATAATCATTATCCGCTATCTCTTTTGCCGTGGCGCGGTAAGCATATTTGTCAGCCACTACTAAGCCTTCATCACTTGTAAGAGGTGTTGCGGTTTTATATTCCTTATAGGTGTCTACAATTCTTTCAATATCTTCTTTACGTAGTCTGTTCTGGTTTTTACCTGGTTCGTATGCCTGGCTGGCATCTATAAACAGCACATCGCGCTTTTCACCACGGGCTTTGCTGAACAGTAGTATTGCTGCCGGTATCCCAGTACCAAAAAAAAGGTTGGCAGGCAGCCCTATCACCGCATCCAACAGATTCTCCTCTATCAGTTGTTGTCTTATTTTGCCCTCACTACTACCTCTAAACAACACACCATGTGGTACTATCACACCTGCACGCCCTACATCTTCATAAATGGTCTCCACCATGTGTGTAATAAAAGCGTAATCGCCTTTACTCTTAGGTGGTACGCCTCTATGAAAACGGTTGTGTTGGTCAATGGCTGCATCATCTGCCCCCCATTTATCCAAACTAAATGGGGGGTTGGCCACCACAACATGAAACTTCATCAGTTCATCACCTTCCAGCAACTTAGGGTTGTTGATGGTATCTCCCCATTCAATAGTAGCCTGGTCCAGTTCATGCAGAAACATATTCATCTTACACAGAGCCCATGTAGCACCATTATTCTCCTGCCCATATAGTGAGAAGTTGTTACTGCCTACCTCTTTAGCTGCTTTGTTTAATAATCCACCTGCTCCACAAGTAGGGTCACAAATTCGGTTGCCGGGTTCAGGCGCTACCAGTTTGGCTAATAAAGTGGAAACCTCTCCGGGAGTATAGAATTCTCCGGCCTTTTTACCTGCATCACCAGCAAAGCGCGCTATCAGGTATTCGTATGCATCACCAATAATGTCATTCCCCTCTAAGTGTGAAGGTTGCAGGTCGAGCGCGGCAAAGTCTGTCAACAGGTTTTTGAGTATCGTGTTCCTCTCTTTTGTTTGCCCGAAGATAGCCTCTGAGTTAAATGAAATATTCCTGAATACATTCAATAACTTGGTGCGGTTAGCATCTTCCAATCCTGTCAAGGCAATATCAATCAGTTCGCCCAGGTTGGCAGCATTCTTGTTTTCATACACAGCATCAAAGGTGCAGTTCTCAGGTACCTGGAACCTTTCATTGCGCATGGCACGCTCAATGCGCTCCTTATCATTATTATATTTCTCTGCGTAGAATGCCCGTTTGTCCTTCCACACGTCAGACAGGTACTTGAGGAAGAGCAGGGTCAATACATAGTCCTTGTATTGTGAGGGGTCAATTTTGCCACGTAGGCTGTCACATGCTTTCCAGACGATATTGTTTATTTCTTTCTGTGTCATATTATCAGTTATCTGTTATTAGTTTATTGAGTATCCCATTGTACCTGTCTTCTGCAAGTTGGGTGTATTTTTCAAGCAGCTGTACTTGTTCCTTATGCAGCTTGCTGAGGTTACTTATTTTCATTTGTTCTTTCATAGGCAAGAGAGGAACGGGAAATTCTCCAAGTTCATTCTTCCTGATAGAGTTGATATTGGTTCCTGAACTTAATTGCTCAAAATAGGCAAGGCTTTTCTTCATATTCAGGAGGGTGGTGAGGTAGTCAGGGGCAATCTTATTTCTATCCGGCCTTATTACAAAGAAGATAGAAGATGCGACAGCCGGTCCGAGACTTTCGCTATACCTCCAGCTGAAAATTCTGAATCCTTTACCTGCCAGCAGAATATCTCCATCCATGAGCAAATGAGGTAATATCTTATTATCTTCATCTAAGAACATATCAGAAGTGTTGACCATATTGCCTGAATTGTCAAACTGTTTGGCTTGCAGGTACTGGATAGCCCCTTTATACTTCGGTTTAGTATATAAACCGAACCTGATTTGAGCGATATGTTGTAGTTTTTTGTTCAAAATATTTTTGTAGAGTTTTTCAAAATTCAGATGTAAAGTTCGGATATATTTCGAATTGACCAAATATTTTTTAGAAAAAAACAGAAAATACATGCAGATTTCATCTAATCTATACTCAATATTAAGTACGCATCTAAAAAAAGCTGATGAGGTGTGGATTGCTGTTGCATTAGTCAATAAACAAGGAATCAGGACAATTTTGGAGACAACCAGGAAAGACTGTACGGTTAATATTATAGTAGGTATCGACTTACCGACAGACCCTTTAGCGTTGAGAGAAATACTTACCCATTCGCTCAAAAGGAATTTAAATGCACATGTATTTACATCAGGATTCTACCACCCCAAAGTATATGCTATCAAATATTCCAACAAATACATTACTGCGGTAGGTTCGGCAAACTTAACAGGCGGAGGGTTAGAGAAAAACGTAGAATTGACGGCATACGATACCAGCAGCAAAACATTCAATGATATAATAAACTGGTACAATAAGGAGCTGTTACCAGGTGCGATACCATTATCAGACGAGTTTATAAAAAAGTATGCTAAACTATATGACGCCAGAATAAAGCAGCAGAAAAGACCCAAAAAAGAAATCGAACAAATAAAAGAGGCAGCAGAAGAAAACTACAATGTAAGCCTTACCAATCGGAAAGCTTTCGTTTCGGCTTTAAAAAGTCAACGAAAGAATAAAAACTACCAACAATGGGTTAAAAACAGGAAGAAGGTTGTAAATAATCTTAGAAAATACATTGACTATCCTGACTTTAAAAATATTGACCTCGAAAGCTTTTTGGCCGTAAAAGAATTAGGTGCGATAATTCCAATCAAACTTAAGGGCCAGATTTATGCTAATCCTAAAAGGTTCCAAAGAACCCTAAAACATTTAACTGATGAATCTTTACCAATTGAAAAAAGAATTGACGACTGTTTAAACGGTAAATATAAAATCCCGGAAGTAAACATAAGCCTCTTATCAAAAGTACTTGTACTCCATAAGCCAAAAATTTACTATCTACACAATGGAGCAGTCACTGACGCACTTGAACCTTTTGGGCTTTATTTCCCGAGAGGATTATCATTCGGTAATAAGTATAAACTTATGAATGAATTATTATTGAACATTATGACACAAACAGAAATAGATGATTTTGCAACACTTGATGTTTGTATCTGGTACCTTAACCATCCTGATTCATAAACTATTGGGCGTACTGAGATAAAATCCTATCAAGAACGGAATATAAATTAGTGTCAAGTTCTCCTTTTGAAAATGCTGTCATCGACCAGATAGGGACGTCAGCTACAGTTACCTTTATTACTTCATCAAAATCCTCATATCCTGATTTAATATTAAAAGTGTGTGTGTTAACCTTATCTCCCGTATTTGGATATAACATCAAAACATTATTACAACCTCTGCGATAAGCGTAAGTTAACATCTGGTACATATCACTTTGAGAAACACCTTTTTTGCCAGAGTTAAGGTCTACAGGTTGACGTATTTTGTATTTAGTATCAATAATAATATTGGTACTGCTTTTAGTCAAAAATATATCATGCTGCATCTGAAAAGCAGATGGGCTTTCTACCAGGTATTTATCTGATTTCTGATAATCTACCTCCCAACCTCGGAAATTTCGCTTGATGAACCCTGCTATGAAATCTTCAAAAATTAGTTCCATTGGCAATAGCAGGCACCAATGCGATTGCTCATAACCTCCCGAATTGTAAAAAAGCTGATTAATTACGATTCTACATGTCTCAATAATAGGTTCATAGTCGCTGTAGTGTGTGTTAAGACGGATTCTATCTAAATCGTTCACACTGCAGTACACGTCGCTAACCTCATCAAGAATAAAGAGAATTTCGGTAAGCTTGTACAGAGTATCCTCGTGTTTAGCCCTTCTCTCTAATACCCGTGCAACAAATTTGATTATTCTGTTTAAAGCATTATCAAATTGAAATGGTGCATAATCGCATTCTAAAATATGATGGTTGCCAGAAACAAATCCTTTTGACAAATATCTGCTAAAGTTTATTCTGCCCTTAGGATTCTGTAATGATACCTGTACATCTTCATAGAGAGCTATGGGTTGTTCAGAAATTGTGCGCAGTATTTCTGTAGCCATGAGATTTATTATAATCTCAGGGAAATCAGTAATCTCTATTGATTCAAGTTTATTCTTAAGAAAGGGAAACTTCCATTTAGTACAATAACTCAACCAATACAAGATATGCTGAATGTAAATTGATTTATTTTCATCAGTTGGATGATGACTATCAAACAACTTTGGCCATATATCAATTTGGACATCTGGTGTATGTACAAACCCACAATAGTTTTTGGCACGCGCTAAATCCCCATCGAAAGCGAGAAAGTTTTGTCTGTTGTTTTCTTTGTCAATATCTCTATAATTGTCAAACTCTTCTCGGACAGAAA
Organism: Bacteroidia bacterium; assembly: GCA_030429205.1. GTDB lineage: Bacteria > Bacteroidota > Bacteroidia > Chitinophagales > Chitinophagaceae > UBA5543. The sequence continues at coordinate 81,999 of JAUICZ010000001.1, read as the reverse complement.
TGAGGAACATTTCCAAATCTTTACGATTAGGAATCTTTACAGAATTGCCATGTTCGTAAATGCTATAATTCATCCTGTTCCATAGCTTTACGTTCAACTATATCCCACATGTAGGTAGCTTTATTGAAAGACACCTTATATGTACTATCGTCAAAAATATGCTCTACAATATCAGTCTTGTTGCCAAAGTACTCCATTAATAAAGGGATTACTTTCTTTGTTAAGATGTCTATAATTGGACTATTAGATAAGAAATATGCATGACCTATTAAATAATCTGCACTGTTTTTCTTTTCATAAATGGCTCCGTTAATCGATTTTAGAAGTTGTCGATATTCAAGATTGGTTACATCTTCGTAAGATGGATATTTCCCTACAAATTCAAATCTACGTCTTAAAGCAATGTCAATAAGGGAAATAGATTTGTCAGCAGTGTTCATAGTGCCTACAATATATAGGTTTGGTGGTAAATCAAAAAACTCACCATTGGGTAGTTGTAGCCGGATGTGATTTTTTTCTCCAAGACGTTTGTCGTCTTCAATTAATGTTATTAACTCTCCAAAAACTGCTGAAATATTAGCCCTGTTTATCTCGTCAATTATTAAGACGTAATTTTCAGGGTCTTCTCCTTTTGTAATAGAGGCCATTTCACCAGCTTTAGCTCTCAATTCATTAATTAGGGGAGTGTAGTACGCATTCATTCCTCCTTTGATGCTTCTTGTGCCCTCGTATAAGGCTTTTATTGTAGAGATGGACATTGTCTCTCTTTCAACTCCAACAGAGTTGGTTATAATCAAAGTATTATCATTTTTCTTTTTAACGGAAAACTTATAGTTAGGGTCAGTCATGGGTATCTCTTTTGAGGTGCCATTTTCCAACATGTCTTTAAAGTATTCGTCAATCACCTCTTCAAAAAATGGTTTATAAGATTGCATTTCACTTGATTTAAGCCAATTCTCTTTTGCTCTTTTACAAATTTTATAAAATGCACCCTCATACTTGTTGAATGAAAGAGCGGAATCATTGTTTATATTGGGTCTTATACCAACAATAAAATCTTCGTAAGTATAATTCTGATGGAATGTAATAAAGTCAATCCTTCTTTTGTCTTCATCTTTACCAAGTTCCATTTTGAAAAAGTCATTAGCTTCATCATAATCTTTAGCCTTATGACCATTTACTATTTCAAATGCTACATGTCTGGTGTTGTATGTTTTACCAGTTCCAGGAGGTCCGTATAGTATTTGATTGAGTGGATGTTCAACATTTGATTTAGTCATATTGATACTGTTTTTAGGGATTTGATAGTCTTGAGCAACTAAACCATATTGCTTGAAAGTAGAAAGGTATTCTGGATATGTGTTTAAATACATATCCACAATTTCTTTTGAAACTTTGGTTGTTGAAAATGTGTCACGTCTTAAAAGTTCAGGATAGCCCTCAATAGTATTAGGTGTATACTCGAAAAGTTTATCAGCAATCCATTTTACATTTCTGCTATGTTTAAATTCTTCTTCATTTTCATTGTATTCATATGGTCCTTCAATAATACCAAACCCCAAAACCTGCATTACACCATTATTGGCGATAATGACATCTCCAATATTTGCCTCTTTGAATAACCACAAATTCCAACAATTATTAGAGTTCTTTGGGTCTACCCCCATTCTTTCTGCTAATTCTTCAATGCTGTCATATTGACTTAATGACTCTGTGTTAAACTTTGAAAAATTTATCGACATTGATTCAGAGCCATAATCATCATCCCATCTGGATGACTGCTTGCCTGGAGAGTATTTATAGTAAGCAATATTGCTTCCAGAAGCAGAGGAGTCGTCTAAATATATACTCCAAAGTCTCCTCCCTAACTCCCATTGAGATTCATTTTCTCTTTGTTGACTTTTTAGAAACTCAAATAATTTATATACTGGTGCCTTCCTTGGTGCTTCATAATTTAGTTTTAAAGCAATTTTACGAATAGCCTCCTCTTTGTATATACTGACCAATTTATAATCTGAATATAAAAAGGCTATTTTCCATTTATATGCAAAACCTAAATCTGCATCCTGCACGGCCTGAAAGTTGCCAGATTTTGAAGATTTCGCAATGTCTACAACTATGTTTTTGACTGTCTCAAATACTTCGTTTGCGCTATTCCCATCATATTTTGTAACCCATGCGTATTCTCCATCAGTTTGGTATCCCTGCCTGTTAACATCTTTGTCAGTATTTTTTCTTTTATAAATACCAAATTTATAAGCTGAGCCTCCCCAAATGCTACCAAGGTCCTCAGTTCTTTTTTCCAGCCAATAACAAAATGATGTTTCTTTATCAAGATTCGTATACTCGTCTAAAGTCATTGACTCTAATCTCGAAATAGGCCATTCGTTAAGAAATGATTCAAGTAATTCGTATTGTTCTTTATCTGTCATGATTATTAAGCTTATAATGCGAGATGCTTAAAGTAGTGATTTTAATTTATTATTTTAGAAACTCTCAATTGCACTAATATGCCTCGTCACATACTCTCAAAGTCCACATTTCTTCGTGGATGTCAATGCCCTAAAAGTCTTTGGTTATACAAACACAAGTATGATGAACGGGATGAAGAGGATTCTGGAACTTCAGCAATTTTTTCACAAGGAATTGAAGTTGGCCAACTCGCACAAGAAATGTTTCCTGGAGGCATAGATGTTAGCCCTGAAAGCTATTTCGATTTTCAAAAGTCAGTTGCTGAAACCAATAGGTTAATTGCAGAAGGACAGAAAGTTATTTATGAAGCTGCATTTCAGTATAAAGCTGTTCTCGTAGCAGTTGATATTCTCGTATATAAAGGTGGCAAATGGTATGCATATGAAGTCAAGTCAAGTACAAAAGTAAAAGAAGTCTTTAGGTTAGATGCTTCTATACAGTATCATGTGATGATTAACTGTGGAATTGAATTGACTGACATCAGTATAATTTATATTAATAATCAATACATTAGAAATGGTCCTTTAAATCTAAAAGAACTGTTCAATATTGAATCTGTTCTCGATGATGTTATGGAAAGACAAAATGATGTTGCAGCTAAGGTTATCGAATTGAAAGACGTAGTTAAGGCAGAAAATGAACCTTTGGTTGAGATGGGTAGACAGTGTTATAATCCATATGCTTGCGATTATTTAAGGTACTGTACTGAACAATTAGAAGTTGAAGACGATGATGCTGAAACTGAACTAGTAATCGATAAGAAAGAAATAAAGTCTTTCCTTTCAGAGCTCAAGTATCCGTTATGCTATGTAGATTTTGAAACCTATACTGTTGCAGTACCTGAACATGATGGGCATTGGCCATATAGACAAATACCTTTTCAATTCTCACTACATATAGAAAGTGCTTCTGGTAAAACGTTGAAACACCATCAATACATTGCAGAGCCTGGTTCAAATCCTAACAAAGAATTTATTGAAACTCTATTGTCTAATATAGGAAGTAAAGGTTCGATTATTGTTTACAACAAGACTTTTGAGAATACAAGATTAAACGAGTTGAAGAATGAATTCCCAGAGTATTATGACCAGATTGAAAATATTCAGTCCAGAATAATTGACCTAATGGTGCCATTTAGAAAAGGTCATTATAAAGACCCGAAAATGAATGGCTCTTATTCTATTAAAGCGGTTTTACCAGCGTTAATTCCTGACTTGAGTTACGATAATCTGAATATTAGTAATGGAGGTGATGCAAGTGTTACTTACTATAATTTGAAAGATGAAACAAATAATGAAATAAAAGAACAAACCATGATAGACCTATTCGAATACTGTAAATTGGATACGATGGCAATGGTTGAAATATTGCATAAACTAAAATCAGTACTATGATATTCAATTCTGACTATGATGATTTCTATGAGGGCGAGTCTTATAAAGAGAGAAATCTTTACTATAAAATTATTGGAGGGTACCTTCTTAATGAATCTGTTGATGGTTATAACAAAAGGAAGGAGCAATTCTTCAATTTACTATTAGAAAATTGTAATAGGTCTGGATACATTCATGGGAATGATACAGTCGCAATAGAGAGGCTGGAGCAGATTTCTAAAGAAAGTTTAAATGTAACCTTTGATTATCATCCAAAGCAGCATTATAAAGCTGAGTTTGACCATGGAGAAATGTCAGATATACTTATAATGGGTGAGTCAATATTTTGCTCAATAGAGTGTAAGTACTATGATAACTACACTTTTAAGAAGGACATTGAACAAGTACAATACAGAATTAATAAGTATGCAAAGTTAGTGAAGAAAGAAGCGGTAGAAATACTACTAATAACTAAACAGAAACATACCTATTCAAAACAACAACAGCTTATTGAAGAGTTGGAAACTCCTGTCGTCTTTGTATTATGGGAGCAAGTAGCAGATATAATTGAAGATGAAAAAGTGAGGCAGTTTTTACTAAAACAGCTTGAAAGGAAATTTTAATGAGTATGTTATGAAAGACTATTTGATAAATGAGTACGATAAGATTTGGAATAAATATTCAAATCAATCAGAGTTTAAGTTTAAAGAACTATTAAGTCGCAACTATCTTTTTCAGTTTGATGAGATTGAAACCCCGGATATTGTATTCATGGGGATAAACCCATCATATAGCGGAGTAGTTGATGATTCTAAAACATATTCTGTCAAGAATTTAAAGCCGGCATACCTAAAGCCATTTGCCAATATTCAGACAGAGGTGTCTATGAAACTTGGACGAGATGTGACTTGGACTCATCTTGATTGCTTTGTATTTCGAGAAACTGCACAATCTATCATTACAGATGATTTATTCAAGGATATTGAAGGCAGGCAATTTTTGAAAGACCAATTAGAGCTATCTAAACGATTGCTTGAACATTATCATCCTAAAGTAATTGTAGTATCTAATGCACTTGCCCGTCAGCTTATAAGGAAAGAAACAATGATTCCAGAATTTGAAGACTTTGGATACTCAATTGAATTTTTGGATGAAATAGGTACAGACATGATAATTGAAGATGGAGTTTTGAATCGAACTTCAGTATTCTTTACAAGTATGCTCTCAGGGCAAAGAGCTTTAGATATTGGTTCAAGAGAACGCCTTATTTGGCACATAGCAGAAGTGTTAAAAGAAAGTTTGCATATCAGGTGACTATACTAATGTAAATGACTCTTACCATCATATGGAATCATGCAAAAAAAACTTAATAATTAGGACATTATCGGAAACTGAAAATATTGAGAAAAATGACTGGTTGTTTTGAGTTGGAAACCTAAACAATACGCCATATTGAGGTCAAATGAGCTCCCTTTTTCTGAACATTGCGGTTTTTAGTGCGGGTTGCTGAAAGAAAGAAAATAACAAAGCGTCATGCAATGCACAACGCTTTGTTTATCAAGTTGTTACTCGGTGGTCCCACAAGGACTTGAACCTTGGACCCCCTGATTATGAGCTGGCATTTGAAAGCGCATTTAAGGTGCTTTAAAGAGCAGTTTTAGAAAGCTCTATACACTGTTAATAAAGACTTTTACAGTATTATGTTTGATGAAACGTATGCCTGTAATGGAACACATGATTTTACTGCAAGTTGTAGTTTTGAAGCGAATTTAGTGCGAGTTTTAGTGCGGTATTATTTACTTTGTTTATTTCTAATCTTAACAAAGTTATATTCGGAAATATATCTATATATCTGCTTGGTAAATTCAATCAACCTTTTCAAACTCTATAATTTCAGTGTTTAAGATAAGAATTGTTTTAGGGTGTTGTGTAACATCTGGTTCTATTCCGTATTTTTTTAGAGAATCATTTACAAGATTGCTTAAATGTGCTTCTTGCGAATGAGTTGCCGATATTGCAGACCTATATTTTATTTTTATCACATCACAACCACCCCCTTCTTCTCTTGCATCTTTAATATTTTCATATGCAAATACTACACCTGGGTTAGACTTTGCTGGAGGTGAGTATATTTCATTTTGAGTTTTATCTAAATTTTCATCAATTAGTGCGCCTAAAAATCCATTTTTATTTATAGAATCCCAATGTGATGTATAGTGGTAGCAATATCCATCTCTAACTATATGTTTGTCAGTAAATACATTTACATTATGGTCGACGAAATGTAGTAGTTCTTCAGTTGTCATATTCTATATTTCATTAGCTATAAAAACTATAGATTTAAATTATGTATTAGGGTTACATGTTTTGACATATTCTTCTTCTCCAGCAACAATAATTGCTAAAATGGTCTCATGGTAAATTAATACACCAACAAAACCTATCGCATCTTCTAAATTTTGAGGCTCAACTATTTTTTGTTCTACATCATTAATCGCTATTGGTTTTATTATATATCTAAATATGTCTGGATGGCCAGATGGTATCCATTCTTTACCGTCCATTGCATATTGATATAAAAACTCAGCGCTTTCTTTAAGATTCTCATCACCATCAGCAATTATTTCCAATACGAAATTGTCTGGTATTACCTTATTATATGTGTGAAAGTAGATGCCCTTAAAGTTTTTTAAATGTATTTGCCTTAGGTCATTATAGCTAAATTCTACTGAAACTACTTTCCCATCAATATTTACTTCTGTTCTTTCTTTCCAGTTTGAACGTCTTAAAATCGACCTGAAGCCTTTACTAACCATCTCGCTCTTACTGTCGCTTTTTATTGCGATAGCATCACGTATTTCTTGGTCTATCTTTGAGTATAAATGATTACAAGTTTCACATGCAGGTACTGTTATTCTATCTTTTTTGTAATCTTCTTTGTACCCGGTATATAAATTCTGAGCAGGTATATGTTCAGCCGTAATTTTATCAGCTTCTATTTCATTTGCACAGTTATAACAATTAGCCATTTTTCAATAGAACTTAGTTAATTGAAAATACGAAATAGTAATCGAACAAGCTATTTTAGAACTTAAGTAGCTTATCTGATATGCTCTTATACTTTTCATCTGGAATACTCTTTAAGTAGTGCTCGGTTGTCTTACTATTAGAGTGCCCTAATGCATCAGTTATAAATGATGTTGGAGTCCCACTTATCTTTAGCATCGTAGCGAATGAGTGACGTGCAAGGTTAAGGTTCAGCCTCACATTAAACCCAAGTTTAATCCCTATCTGATTAAGCATTCTATTTGTTAGTCTTTGTTGGTTCTTTCTCTTCTTCTCGCTTTCAAGCATTGTTTTACATCTACTTACTACAGGAAAGATGTACGATTCAGGGTTTACTGGTTTATTTCCCCAATTTTCAATGATTTCTCTAAGTACAGGATGTAAGTATACCGTAATGGTCTTATCTGTCACTGTATTCGTGTTCTTTGTCTTCTCTCTTACAAATACCAGGTTTTCACCTTTTATGTCCTTATACTTTAAATAACAAGCATCTTTAAAGTTCATGCCATTAGCTAAGTAACAGAAGAACCAATATGCCTTAGCTCTTCTTTCTCTGTATGTTCTTGGTGTATATTCAAAAAGTGCCTTTATCTGTTCAGGATATAATACATCTTTAGACTTTACAGTAGTTCCAATTGAGTAGGTTTTAAAAGGGTAGTGACGTTCTGAAATGTATCCTTCTTTGATTGCTATATTAAATATGGTTCTCAGGTTCCTCATATAGATTTGAGCAGTTGTAACTGAATTGCCTTGTAGTACCATCCAATTTTTATATCCTTTAAGCCATGCTGCATCTATATCTTCCAAGTATAGTCTTGTCTTATACTTCTTAAATGATTTAAGTGTATGTCCTAAGTTCTGTGCTGTCTTTATTCTATCTTCTTTATAGCATTCAGCTATTTTCTGTTCAAAGAAGAAAGAAGCATCAGTTTTACTTGTTGTAAATAAGTCTGTCTCTGATTTGAATATCCTTTGAAATACTTCTCTTGTAGGATTTTTTAACCTGTCAAGTATAGTTTCGGCCTTAGTTACATATTCAATTATTTGTCGCCTCAAATCCTTGATGTCAGAATTGCCACCTCTACCTTTAATAGCCTTATCAAAATCAGCTTTATTGCTATACAGCCTTAAACTCATCTTAAACTGCAAGCCATTTAGGTTAATACTGATTTGAATCGGACATAGGTCTGTGCCTGCTTTAGGGTAGCGTTTATCCCAATGTATATTTACTGAGTAATTCTTTGCTTTCATCTCTAATCTGTTTCTGCCGAAGATGCAAGAAAAGAGGATAGGGTACCGCCTACCATTGCCATAATCACGCTAAAAAATCGCTAATAGAGACCTATTCTGAACAAACGCCTGAGATACTTACTGCAATGTTTAATGCAAGTACAAGTTGATAGAGTTCAATGCGAGTAGTTGAAATACTTGTCTATCAACAAATACAAGGAGGTATATCTATATGAATGACCCCTGACTATAGATAGGGGGACCAATCAAGTTTATTTGGTCACTGAATCCCCAACAAAGATGCTTTTCCAGCTTTTAGAAGCATAGGGTATGTGGGGAACAACTCCAACCTCATCTTTGATTAATACTATGTCTGGTTCATCCCAAAATTCGTAAGTATCTTTTTTGAAATGGAGTATCCCTTTTTTCCAAACACCTTTTGTCGGATATAGGACAATTTTTAATAAATCGTTGAAGCTAAAAATGTACTGCCGGCCTTTTGAGCCAACAGATTCACTTAATAGCAAAGCTTTTAAAGTGTCATAGTAATATTCCGATTGATAGAATGGAGGTATTCGGTCTGCAATTCTTCTTAACCTTAAAGCAAGTGTGTTCTGTTCTAATCCATCTCTTTTAGCAATTTCTGTAAGCGATACTTGCTGGCTCATGAGTGAATGATTTATTATTTCAAACATTCTACTTCTGCCAGCTTTACCAGGATACCTATGTTTATAGTCACTTTTAAATTGTTCAATTGAAATATATGCACCTTCCACTAATATTATGTCTGTATCATGACTTATTTGTACGGTATTGTATATTGTTTCCAATACCGCATACATTTTTTCATTACTAAACCTAAGTCCCTCCAGTGCTGTATTAAGATATAGGCTTTCATTTGTCCTGCAAGCTTGGCACCTCCTGTCTTGAAATTTGTTGCCTTTTGTGAATTTGTCGTGACCACACTTAGTACAACAAAACTTATCTCCCCATTTTATACTTGCAAATAGCTCCCTTATTTCGTTTTCTGTCATACTGGGTTGTTTTACTATAATTTTTAATAATATGTTATGTTTTATGAGATTGCTTTCTGTTATGCTTATGCGTCTAATCTAAGTCATTTTTTTAAACTCCATATACCTTGCATTCATATTAATTAATTAAAAAACAAAAAATCATTTTTTCTATGGCTACAATTAAAGTTGTTAAGCAGTTATTTACTAAAACGGAAGCAAAAGCAGTTGCGATTTTCGAAAGAGAACAGGCTCGTAAGAACGGTAGAAGTTTTAAGAAGGTCGATATAGTATGGGCGATGGAGTTATATAGAAGTAACGAAAAGATGTTTAGTAAGATTGGTAAACCTTGGGACGAGCACTATATGGTGGTGGTATACTATAGTAAGAAAGACGAGTTAGTGAATGATGTTGAGGTATTGAGTGAAAATGAGATTACGGTTAAGCCAGAGCGCATGAATGTGACGGTTAATCTTAGGACGTTTACGGTGATTAAATATATATCGAAGAAGGTAAATGAAAAAGAAGTATTGGTTATAGAGCGATACGTTGTTCTGGATGAGCAGGTGAAGCAGAACAAGATAATCGGATTGTATCCTTATAAATCCAAGGCCTCATAGCAGGTAAAACCTGAACCCGTCACCCGTTCAGCAAAACATTTACTGGAAAATTTAAAGAAACGGTCGATAGCCGTATAGGCGTAGCTATGCCTGAAATGTAGCCTGAAGTTCTTTGACATATTGGATAACCGCTTGAACCTTAATTATATACGTGAATGCATATTTATCATTTTAAAAATTAAGAATATGACAAAATCAGTTACAAAATCTAAGAAAAAACAAGCATTAAAAACTAAAAAGAGTATGGAAAAAACATCTACAAAAAACTTGCCGGCTGTTATTCAAAGTGATACCAACTTTGAATATGAAAGAAAGTATATGAACCCTAAACAATTACAAGTACATGAGTTATTAAAGATTGTCGGTTATGATGAGCCAGACGAGATTTTTAAAGAGCGCGCTAAGTATTTCAATTATTATGAAAGACCTGTTGTGACAGGAGATGGTTATGTAATTAATCAAATACCTGATTTTCTTGCAGCGTTACAATCAAATGTGCCTGAACTTGAAGTAGTGGTAATGAAAAATGTAATGGTGAATGACATCATTGATTTTATCAGCTTTAAGCATGTTTGGAAACATGGAAAGAGTAGACGTAAAATGTATGAAATGGTCAAGGTGTTGACTGAATACGTGCAAGAAAAAGATAAAGAGTGGAAAGAACAATTCAAGAGTAATAAGACAAGAGGCATAGTAGCAGAAATGGCCGGAGTATCTGATGGTACTATTCAAAGTGTTACAGCTATAGGTAATCATAACCCTGAATTGCTTGATGAAGTTGATAATAAAAAGATAACTGCGAGTCAAGCTCTGAAAATAGTTAAGCCAAAGAAGCCTAACGGACAAAAGAAGAAAAAGCAAACAGATGATACGTTTACCAGCAGAAAGCGTCATGCTGGAATACTAATTTCTAATGCTCCCAATATTGACTCAGGGGAGAAAGCCAAGTTAAAAGTAACCTCAGCAGTATTTGAAATCGAAGAAGTTGGAAGAGTTGATTTTAAAATTAACGGGAAGTCTTCGACCGTATGTATAAATGGTAATCTTATTGGTGAGGTTACACATAATGTGGTATCTGATAGAGATTTTGAGGGGAAGAGGGACTACAGCCAGCACCATACATTGTTACCTAATGATGACTCGTTTGACGTCCAATTTATAATGAGAGGAATTGAAAAATATATTATTAATGAAACTAAAAAAGCAGCGTAGTTATGAAAAAAGTAAACTTTAATATCCAAAAGGAAGGTCTAAAGATTGAAGACCTATTGACACTTGCATCATTTTTCCATGGTGTAGGTGGTATGTCAAAAGGAGCAGCTAAAGCAGGGTACGACACACTGTATGCTACTGATAATTGGGATAAATCTGAAATGGCCTTTAAACAGAATGCACTTCTAAATACAGGCTATTTTGATAACTGTGATTTTAACTTGTTAGATAGTACAAGAATACTTGAAAAAATAAATAAACACTATAAAGGCAAACACAATATTGGTATTGGTGACATTGATTGTGTTGTTTCTGGTAGTCCCTGCCAAGGACAATCTGGAGTCAACCCTCGTAGAAGTAACTATGATTTGCGAAACAAATTAATGGTTAAGCAAATCCGATTAGCCGGCATGCAAGGTTTAAGAGCTAAAACAGCATGGTTTGAACAAGTGCCAGGCTTCTTTGATGAACCGATGAAAGCTCATAGGATGAAAGTTATAGCCGCATTGGAATCTCAGACAGATTATACATATTCTATTAGAGTCTTAAACGCTCTTGATTATGATTCATACCAGTCAAGAGATAGAGTTACTATTATAATGGTTCGCAAAGATGTTGGTGTCCCAAGTTTTCCAGAACCAATACCTATTGATTTATCAGTAGTTTCTGTTAATTCTGTACTTCCGTACATCATTGCATTTAGATACGGTAGATATGGCACTCCAAAGTTGGCTAAAGGAAATGTAATTAATACGATGACTGCATCTGGTGACAACTTAATGGTATTTGATGGCAAAAGTTGGAGAAAAATAAATGTTGAGGAGCGACAAATATTATCTCATCTTAAAGGATATGACCTTAGTATATTCGAAGATGAAGATAGGGTAAGACTTATGGGGAATATGGTACAAATACCCTTTGCTGAAGCTATTACTGGACATATAAGGAGTGAGATATTGTTGCCTTATTACAATAGGATGGAACCAGTTTTGAATGAGGCTGTATAATATTTGGGGGCAAAATTGCCCCCGATTTTTATTGTTACAGCTATTTAAAGAATAAAGAATCAAATGTCAGATTTCGTACATAAAATAATATTAGAATCAGGCTATAGTAGATACATTGATGATGTAACAAGAGATATGATTGCTACCCTCTTAGGTAATAATCAACACAATCACTTTGATGATGAGGTCGTAGAGATAATGCCAGCTTACAGTCGTGATTTACCAGATGATGTAGATGACCAAATGCTAAATGACTTAGTGAAGTATCGTAAAAAGTATATTCATTTAGATATAGACAAAGAGAAGTTTGGTCTGTTGCAAGAGGCTGTAAAGTGCCCGGTAATGAGACAGCAATATATTATTGTTGATTTGGGGTATGGAAAAGCCAAGCTGACAACTGAAAGTCTATATAATGCAGTTAAGGATGAAATTTTGAATAGAAGGTTAAAATTAAAGAGTTTAGGGAATGGCTTCTATGTAAGGTTGAAGAGAGAAAAATTATTTGATGATGTGATGTTGTAAAAGTTGGTTACTTCACACCAAGTTGGATAGTGTCAATTGTTTCCCATTTGTTGTTGATTCTTTCCCATATAGATACTTCTTTTTGTACCCATTCTATAAACTCTGTTTTAGTTATTAAATTTTTTTCTGCTTCGTTGTAATCATGAGTTGATAAGTCTCTGTAGCCAATTGTGACATGAGGAGTATAAGTATGAATGTTTCTGATTTTAATAATTCCAAAACGGTCTTTGATATACTCTTGCGTGATTTCATGCAGCTCGTTTAGTTTATCGTTTATCACTGGTTTTAGAAATACGACCTTATTTTGTCGAAAGAAGCCATAGCCATTGATAGTGATTTCTATAGGCATTAAGTATTGATATAGTTTGGTTAATCCGAGTATTAAGTCCTTTAATATGCCGGGTTCAGTATGGAAAGGGTGTATTAGTGTAATATGCTCTTCTGTTTTTAATGCTTCGTTGACATGATATTTTTTGGAGAAGTGTTCTCTTATTTCTTTGATGTTCTTTTTTGCATCTCCAATTGGAGTCATTGCAATCATGTATAGGTTTTTACTCATTAGTAGCAATTTATAAAAATATTAGTTAGGTGCTACGAGGGTCTGGTTTAATAGGTATCTTCTTCATGGATGTAACTTCAATGCTTGGGAAACCGAACTCTTCAACTGCTTTGCCTTCTATTGAATATATCCCCATTCCTTTAAATGGATAAGACCTAAATGCATCAGGAAAATGTGTAGTATCAAAGAAATTACCCTCTACGTCTATAAAAGTTCCAAATGCCATTGAATGGTTTTTGACTGTTCTTACATACTTAAATGTAACATAGCAACCAAGTATGCTTACTGGATGGTTTATATGGTTAATAATCTGTGAGGTCTTTATTGTGTTGTTGGTATTGATATTGTATTCAATCATATCAAAAAGACTTAACGATATAGGGAATCCAAGTAACTCAAGTTCGTCATACGCATCTTCTAACTTATTGACATCAAACTTTGGAATGGTGAATTTTTTAGTAGGTGTATGAAATAGACAAGATTGTGTTTCACGTTTTATTGGTTTGTTAAGGATGGCATGTGCTTCCCACAATAAATCTTTCTTGTTCTGACCTGTAAACCTAAGGGCACCTATTCTAATTAGTATAATAAGCTGTTCTAACGAAATGCAAGTTCTTAATATTAGGTTATCCAGACTTATGTATTCGCCATTCAGGTTGCGTTCATTGAGTAGTACTTCAACTACCTCTGACCTCAATTCTTTAATATGAATTAGACCAAGAAATATATCATCATCGAAGATTGCTGTCTTGTAATTACTATTATTCACACATGGCAAATTAATAGAAGCTCCAGCTTTTCTCGCCTGATGAACATATATCCATGTGCTATAGAATCCTCCAAAATTATTGATGACTGCAACATAAAACTCTTTAGGAAAATAAGTTTTGAGGTACAAGCTTTGAAAACTTTCAACTGCAAATGATGCAGAGTGTGCTTTAGAAAAGGAATATCCTGCAAAGCTTTCTATTTGCCGCCATACTTCTATGGCTAAGGATTCAGAATAGCCAAATCGTTTACAATTGGCGTAATATTTCTGTTCTATTTCTTTAAGATGTCGTGCGCTTCTATGCTTACCGCTCATCATTCTTCGAAGTACATCGGCCTCTGCAAGGTCAAGACCACCAAAATGATGACCTATTTTTAATACATCTTCTTGATATACCATTACTCCATAAGTCTCTTGAAGTTGTGTCTTCATAACAGGGTGTAGGTAATCAACTTTGTGAGGGTCATGGAACCGCTCAATATAAGCTCTCATCATTCCACTTTTAGCAACACCTGGACGAATTATTGAACTCGCTGCAACTAAGGTTAAGTAATCATCACATTTTAGTTTTTTTAGTAGCTGTCTCATGGCAGGACTTTCAATGTAGAAGCAACCAATGGTATCACCGCTTTTCAATTCTTCTTTTACTTTATTGTCGTGTTTAAACTTTTCAACATCATAAGCATCAATAGATATACCTTTATTTTCTTTAATTATAGAGACACTTTCTTTAATGTGTGATATGCCTCTTTGGCTAAGTATGTCGAATTTTTCAAATCCTATATCTTCAGCTACATACATATCCCATTGTACAGTAGGTAATCCTTTTGGAGGTAAGTCAAGCGCGCTAAATTGTGTAATAGGTTGTTCAGATATAAGCACACCACTCGCATGTATTGTTCTCATATTAGGGAAGTCGGCTAACTCTTTAGTCAATGAAATAATCATATCTACCAACTCATTCTTATTCAATATAGAGTTAGGTTCATTAAATATCCTGTCTATATCATTCTTAGGTAAGCCGTAAACTTTACCAAGTTCTCTAATAACACTTTTCTCTTTAAACGTACTAATGGCCCCAAGTAATGCAGTATTCTGATTTTTATACCTATTGAAAATGTACTTGTACATTTCGTCACGTTCATCCCAGCCATAATCAATATCAAAGTCGGGAGGACTTAATCTGTTGGGGTTTAAAAACCGCTCAAAATATAAGTCAAGCTCAATGGGACAAACATCTGTTATTCTTAAACAATATGCCACAACACTATTTGCACCACTACCACGACCTACATGGTAAAATCCTCTCGACATTCCATATCTAACAATATCGTGAGTAATTAAAAAGTATGATGAAAACCCCAGCCTGTCAATTATCTCAAGTTCTTTTTCTACTCTTTGTAATGCCACATTGTTAGACATGCCGTATCGGTGAGCGAGACCATCCATTGTAAGTACTCGTAGTAGTTCTTTATCATCATATCTACTGCCTGTAAAAGTTTGTTTGTTTCTATTGGTTTTAAAATCAAAGTTGAAACTACATTCTTGCAATAGCTTGATTGTATTCTCGATTATTTGAGAGTGATTTCTATAAGCCTGTAACAGTTCTACATATGTTATAAGCTGTTCTTGCTTTTCAGCAATTTGTTCTCTTTTGATTTGCGAGAGAAGAATATTATTGTTTACTGCTCTTAGTTGAGCATGCAACTTGTGGCCAGCTTTGTTGATAAATGTAACCGTTTGTAACACTACAAGCCGTGATGATAATATTTTTGGATATTTCGATAGGGAATTCAAATCCTTTATTCGAATACCAATGAACTCATTATCATCCAGCTTTTCTCCATTGTATGATTGAAGAGGGTAAATAACAAACGCATTTTTAAACTCTGGCGGATGCTCTGGTAATTCTAATCTATTAAGATTATGATAACTCATGTGTTCATTGAGCTCTTTGAATCCATATTCATTTTTAGCTATTCCTATGTAAAGTAATTTGTCACCTTTTCTATACTCCATACCAACTAATCCGTTAAACCCTTTACTCTTGCAGACCTTTATATAGTCAAAAACTCCTGTGCTGTTATTAATATCTGTAAGTACCGCAGTGTTGTAACCTGCTTCTATAAGTTGGTTTACTAAATCTTCAATAGAAAGAGTGCCATACCTAAGGCTATAATAGCTGTGTACATTCAATAGCATATTATAGTGTGGTAGCTTTTTTTACGTATTGCACCCCAAATCTGTTCCTAATGCTATCCATAGCAACGTCAAGATTGATTTGTTTAGTAGCATCATCAAATAGGTTAATTTGATAGCTTCCAGAAACTAAGTGTGAGAATTTGATGCCAACAAGCCTGATAAGCATTCTTCTTGAATAAAGAGCGTCAAAAAGCTCAAGGCATTTTTCAGTTAGAACTTTACAAGATGCTGTATATGGTATTCGTGCTTGTTTAGAATAGTTTTCAAAGTTACTATATCGTATTTTAACAGTCACACAAGAAGCAACCCTGTTGCTCTTCCTTAATTCAAAGGATAATACATCTACCTGCTTTGTTATGAGCTTCTTTAAATACCTAATATCAATTGTGTCCTTATCAAAAGTATTTTCCTTGCTCATGGATTTTCTTATAGAGTAGGGTACAATTGGTGACCTGTCTATCCCGTTTGCTTTATTCCAAATTGTAATACCATTTTCCCCTAACACGCGGTGCATAAGTTCAATATCCATTTCCTGTATGGTTTTGATTCTTTGTACACCCATACTTGTTAGCTTTCTGTAAGTCTTTTCACCTATCATTGGTATCGTCTTTACAGAGAGAGGTGCTAAGAAAGGTTTTTCAGTTCCACATGCTACCTGTATCTCACCCGAAGGCTTTGCCTGACCTGTAGCTATTTTTGATACTGTTTTATTTGTGGATAGACCGAAAGAGATTGGAAGACCAGTCTCTCTAATAATTTTTTGACGTAGCCCTCTTGTCCACTTAAACGTACCGAAATACTTATCAAGCCCAGACACATCAATGTAGTGTTCGTCTATCGAAGCTTTTTCGAATGCAGGTGCTTCTTCTGAAATAATATCTGTTACTAATTGTGAATACTTAGAATAAGTGTCCATATCACCTTTAACAAGGATAGCTTCAGGGCAAAGTTGTCTTGCCATTTTCATAGGCATAGCTGAGTGTATTCCAAACATTCTTGCTTCATAACTACAACTTGCAACAACACCTCTATCACTACTACCACCTATTAGAATTGGAAGACCATTTAGTTTTGAGTTTTTCAGTCTTTCAACTGAAACAAAGAACGTGTCAAGGTCAAGGTGGACAATGTTTTTATCTATTGGGTTCATGTGCTTTCTTATTGTTTGTTTGTACAAATGTACATATATTTAGTATGTATGTACAAGTTTGATGCTGAATGAAGTTTATTTTTATTGTAACTTGTTGATTCGTAAGACAAAGAATTTTTCTATTAATATGTCTAAAGTGATATTAGAAATACCAATTAAGTTGGGGTGTGTAAGCTTCCGTGCTGGGGTTTCTGAGCATAGTAGTTATAGTGAAACCTATTATTCATTAGTACTTCCAGCTATTGGTCATGATAAGCGCTATTATCTATTTATTGAGCCTTATGGGGATACATATTTTAATTTCGAAAAAGGTACACCTAAGGAGCTATTGAAATATGAGGGGAAAATATCTGAAGCTATTTATAATTATTACTGTTAGTAATTAATACATGTGTTACAAATACGCTACACCGACATTAGAAGAGATGGTTGAATATCTTAAGGAACAACCAGCGTATACTATAAATGACTATCAGCATTATTATCTCGCAAATGGTTTTAATAGACCATACTTACCAATAACAACACAAGAGAAAAATGGCACTATTGAATTAGCCAAATGGGGTTTGTTAAAAGGAAAGATTGCTGACGATGCTAAAGCAAAAGAAAGAGCTGCTAAAACACTAAATGCTCGTAACGATAAGATATTTGAAACTTGGTCTTACAAAGACAATATATTACCACATAGGTGTTTGATATGGTCTATTGGATTCTTCGAACATAAATGGGACGACCCAAATAATAAGAAAAGTAAGAAGACACCTCATTTTATTTATATGAAGGATAAGCAACCTTTTACGTTTGGTGGCTTGTATGATTATAACATTGACTTTGAAACAGGTGAAATCATTAAAACATTTAGTATCATCACAACTGAAGCAAATCAATTAATGGCAGATATTCATAACAGCCAAAAAAGGATGCCTTTAGTTATACAACCAAATGATAGAGTAGAATGGCTAAGTGATATTGATAGAGTGTCAGTCAAGAATATGATGCAAACTTTACCTGACGGAAATCTTGATGCTTATACAATATCTAAGAGCATTATAAATTCTCAGCCCAATATACCGGAAGTACAAGAGAAATTTATATACCCAAAAGATACATTGTTTTAGAAATGCAATGCTATTTACTCAAGCTCTGAAAAGAATTCAGCCAAACCAATATCAAAATACTCGCACAACCTTGATAAAGTACTTACACTAATATTTACTTTTCCAACCTCAATACGTGCTATATGTATGTCCAGCTCATGATATACAGTTTCTTGAGACACACCACGCTCTTCCCGTAAGTCTTTCAACCTCGCTGCGATTTTGTCTAATAACTTTTGGTCTCTGAACTGTGCCATTTATCAATGGCAAAGTCCAAATCATTGGTGATAATATTAATGACATATTTGTCAGTATTTGTTATTTTCAACAAAATTGTAATAGCTAATTCTCTAAATGAAAACTGTAAATGGAAAATCAGAATATATATGAATATGAAACCGAAATGGCAACTCTTGACTTGAAGGGGAAACGATACAGAGATGCAATAGAGAAATTCTCAGAATTGGCAAGGCTTACAAATAGTACTTTTTCTTGGATTGGATTAGGTATAGCAAAATTTGGACTAATTACAGAAGATGTTACTGTATTAGAAGTGTTTCATTGTTTTTCAAAAGCAAAATCAACTTCTGATGAAAAACCCAAAATCGACATTCTTACTCTTGAAGCTTCGAAAGAAATTATTTCTGAATTGTATAAAACTTATGTAAAAGCAGTTTTGAAAGAGCGTAAAGTCAAAGCTGAGGGAATAAAACAACTTATAGCATCCATTGGAATTTTAGCCATGTCGGGTCCTCCCAGCAAAGCAAATGACAAGTTAAGTTATATGATGGGTGTAGGGCTATCTGCAATGAACTTTATGGGATATATTGATTCGAAAGAAAGTGCTGAAAGTTTACGAGAAGCTATTAAGGTAATTGAAGAATTAATTTCAGAAATTACCGAACAAGCACTTGAGTTTTATAGTGATGACTCCGATGAAAGTGAACTAAAAGAGTTTAAAAAATTTCTTTTTGAATCAAAAAAGGAAGCAACTGCACTTTGTAGAACAGAAAAAGAAATAGAAGTTGCGAATGAAAAAATAAAAAGTGAACAAGAAAAAAAAATACTATTAGAACAAGCACAACCTATTCTTGAGGATAGTAGCCATATGTTTCATAGTGCCAAGAAAAAGGCACTTGATGCATATCAAAATATGGACTACGAAGTAGCTTTAAAACATATAAAACAAGCTAATCAATTTGTAAAAGTTGATGAAGAACTTAATTCTGTATCGGATGAGATAAAAAAAGTACTAATTAATCGAGCGAATAAGAAATCAAATATTGAGGTAGCTATATTTTTCATATTGCTTATGTTATCAGTGGCACTTTCAAAAAAAGTAGAAAGCGAAAGTTTAGATGGTCTACTCGGATTTTTATTAATAGCAGGACCTATATATATGATATATAAAAGAAACACAAGGCGAAGGAAGATAAATGAGTAAAAACGCATCATAAGGCAATTTTATTGCCAGGTGGGGGGCACCTAACCTAAACATTTAGACTGTAGTTTTTTGTATTAGAGTACTTAAAAATGTCTCTCTCATGCATTACAATGTTATTGATAGTTGTCCGATATGATTACTTTCAGGTTGTTCAGTACTAATTCATTTAGGCATTAGTGCCGAACATATAACTATATAATGTCTATGTAATTATATTCATATTCTAATAAAAGAGGAGTTGGCTGTTTGCCTTCTGGAGCATAGTATTTATGAACCCCTCTGAATTTTTCAGAAATTATATGCAAATTCTTTCTTGCTCTTGAGGCTAATACGTATAGCAGTTTTTTAGAATTCTCATGACCCTTATCATCGTTAAAGTGTGGTACGTAGTCATCAAGTAATGCAAACCCAATAACAGTATCATATTCTTCACCTTTTACACCGTGAATTGTTGAAACTGTTATTCCGTCTTTTTGCCTAAATACTTTCTTGAAATTATCAATATCCCCAATGTATGGGTTCCCTTCATCTATTAATCGTTTAATCCTTTTTTCAGAGCTTTCGAAAAAGGAATCATGATGTTCTTTTAGTAATGGGAAATTTTTAATATCAATATTTATTTTTTGACATATAGTATCAAAAAATATTTGCAAATAAGATATGCCATCTGTTTCATCAATATCAATAGAATTACATATTCTTAAAAGAGTTTTATTAGATATTTCAGAAATGTCAATGCCAGCAGCCTCAAACTCTGATAATACTTCACTACTCCATCTTAATCTCCTAATATACATTTTCGGTGAGGGCTCAGTTAAGACAATTCTTGCAACTTTAAACCAAATATTATCTATATCTCTTGAAAAAGGAGCCATGCCAGGTCCGTTGAAACTAAAGTCAGGCAGTTCAACCATTAGTCTTCTTGTTATACTTGCAATATGTATCCATTGAGGAGCGGCTATACAAATCTCTTTTGGGTCTATTCCTACTTCATGAACATTGTATAAAATAAGTTTTGCAATTTCACTAATTAAATCATCTAAATGGACTGAATTATTAAAAGTTATATCGCTTTCGTAATCCTTATTTTCTCCTTTAGCAATTATCTCAGAGTCAAAAGTTCTAAAGTATTGGAAATAATTAATAATAGCTTTTGATGACCTGTAATTTTTTTCTAAGCTTAGCTGAGTTAGTCTAAAACCTAACAAGCCTTCTAATTCTTTTTTTGATTTTGGGTGACCTCCTAAAGATTGATAAATAGACTGATTAGGGTCTCCTACAATTAGAGTTTTTGAGTTCCCATTATTTTCTTTTAGAATACTTGCAATAATTCGATATTGTACTTCTTTCGTGTCTTGGTATTCATCTATCAAAATATATGGAAATAACTTGGAGAGTATATTGCATACAATAGGTTTCGAGCGAATTATCTCATATGAATAGAAGAGAATTTGTTCGAAGTCTAAAAGGTCATTCTGTTCTAATATCAAGAAATATTCTTCAAGTATAGACTGGATATGATTATTCTGGTTATTATTCTTTGAAGTGAATTCAAAAGTGCCATTTACTGTAGCGTAGTATTGAAAGTCGTATATGGTAACTTTTGGGTTAGTATAATTTTTACATAAGGTTTTTAATATCTCTTCAGAGTCATAAGAATTACAGACCTTAAACCCATTTTTAAGTCTTTCTGAATACAAATGATATGGTTTTAGAATCCATTCCATACAGAAAGAATGAATTGTTCCAATCCATAATTGTGTCGTGTTTACACCTAATAATTCTACTCTCTCCTTTATTTCGTCTGCTGCGATATTAGTATAAGTAATTGCAATTATGAACTCTTTATTAGTGTTTAATCTGCTGAGTTCATAGGCTATTTTATAAGATAGTGTCCGAGTTTTCCCACTTCCAGGACAAGCAATTAATAAGATGCTATCTTCATTAAGTATTGAACAAATTTGCTCTTTGTTTAAGTTCCCGTCTTCAAGTAAGAACATAATCTTAACTTAGTTTCTCAATTATTGTTATTGCTATATCGTCTTCCATAGTTGACTCTAAGCCAAATACCAAGTCTTCCAAGAGAATCTCTCCATGTCTGTATTTAGAAAGGTTACTATTACACTCAGTGAAATCTAACGTGTCATCGTCTTCAAGATATTTTACAATTCTATACTCAATAATATCAGAAATAATGTGATTTGAAAAGTTGTCTTTCGCAAAAACAATAGCATCAATAATATATTCAGGAATGCATGTCTCGTAAGTAATGTATTTTCCTAATAGTATAGCAAACCAACCTTTGCCAACATTCTGTGCCATAGT
Source organism: Bacteroidia bacterium (assembly GCA_030429205.1). Taxonomy (GTDB): domain Bacteria; phylum Bacteroidota; class Bacteroidia; order Chitinophagales; family Chitinophagaceae; genus UBA5543. Next base: position 59,938 of record JAUICZ010000001.1, on the reverse strand, counting down.
TAAAATACGTTTCCCATATATGGCAACGTCATCACTTTCGAGTTCTGATTGTGCTTTTTCTCTTGTAGTCTTTTCTGAGTAAATATCTTTAATAGTGCTTATTACTTCTGCTTCGTTCCCTTCTTGGATAAAATCTATTTCAAAAGTATAATTTGCATAAAATGATTTTATCCACTTATTATCTTTTTGAAACGTTTCTAAATCTACTTTTCTTGCTAAGCCACTATTCATCGAGTTTTCAACTTTTCGCTTGTACCGTTTAACTCTTTCACTATCTCTTTCCTCAATAGTTGTATCACAAATTGCATCATCCAAGTCTGTAAGTATTGCGCATTTTCTTTTTATACGATTATCATGGAATAGTTGCGCAATATTTTTAAAGCCAGTGCTTCTAATGTTAATTAGACTTATGCCGAGTTCATCAAGACTGAGTCCAAGCACTTGTTTTGTAATTATTGGAATTAATATTTCTTCTGCATCTCCTTCAACTAAAATTATACCTTTTGCAAAAAGTAAATTAGTTCTGACTGCGTCTAAGTACCTTTGAATCTGATTTACATTATCCGCGTTCAAACCATATGATGGTTGGTAAACCTCTGCGTAGTTAGATTTTTTGGTTAGAATATTTATGTTTTGCACATTGCTCACCTCTGATATTTGTGTTGAATGTGTAGAGTAAATTATCTGTGTGTCTCCATAATCCAATTTGTCAAATAAGGATTTTTGTATGTGATTGTGAATATGAGCTTCAGGTTCTTCAATTATTAAGAAGTTTGCAAATGTATCCTTAGACTTTCTGTATTTAAATTCAAGTAGTTTAAGAGTTAAGAATATAAGGTTAGCTCCCCCTAAACTTAATTCATGAACACCACCTTCATATTTTTCTCCGGGTTCTCCTATGAATAACTTAAGTGATTGCAGTAACCTTTCTGCTTCCCCTGGAACACTTGAAGTAATAGATAAGGAAGATGGAGAATAGGTTTGGCCTACTGTATCTTGAATTGTTGACTTGATATCATTTTTGATATTTTGTACATCAGGGAGATTTTCTATGCTCTCATTTAATTCTTCAACTAACTCACTAATAGGCAGGTAGTCTTCTTCTTTAATATCACCACTTCTGTTCTTTAATAATTTGAGTAGCGGGTTTGTTCTATTTGAGTGAAAATCGCTTACGACATCACGCAATGCCTTTATAAATGTAAAAGAGACTTCTTTTGATACTGATAGCTGATGAGGTATCTTTGAGCCGTATTTTGAGGCATCTATTTTTTCTGGAAATACAACATTTTCAAAATCTCCAACAAGCTCGGAGTATACATCTGGGCTGGTAAAATCAGCTGTGCTTTTTCCTGTAAAGACTGTTTCGTAGTTTTCTTCTATTGTAATGTCATCAAGAATATTTTTAAGTCCAGCCTTGTCTCCTTTTTTTAATTCAGATAGACGTTGTCTTATATCAGCTTTCGGTCTAAAAAAAAGATTATAGGTCGCCTTTTTTACATATTCTTCTTCTAAAATCCCAATTCCATGAATAAATAGTGATTGTATAGCTTCTTCATTACTTAATTCATCAAATTCTATACTAATTATTATCCAATGACCTTTCCACTTATTTTCATCCAGTACTCTGTTAAAGTCATTTTCTGTAAGCTTATAAGAATACTGGTAAGAGGAGTCTTCTAAAAGGAGTCTTATCGCCCGAAAAACATTTGTTTTTCCTGAACCATTCTCTCCAATAATAGTATTTATACCTTTATTGAAATAAAATTTTGCCGATGAAAAGTTTCTATAATTAACTAAACTTACTTTAGAGATGTACATATCAATGGTGGATTATTCAGTTTCTTTGAAGGTTTTAAGTATATGTTATAGTCCGAGCTTTTGTATAACCTCATTTACTTTAGATTCGGTTGTACGTAATTTTTCAGAGCAAAATTTTAATAGTACTGACGCCCGCTCGACTTTATCTGCAAGCTTATCAATTGTTATAGAGTCTGATTTTAATTCTTCAAGAATTTGTTCTAACTCTTTTGCAGCACTTTCGTAATTAAGGTTTTCCATTTTGATTTTTTTTCTTTCACATTTATAACAGATACATTAATATACTTGTCAACTAACTCAATTTCTAATTTGTCATTAGTAGTTAAATTTGTTGTTTGACCAATTATTTCTCCTTGTTTCCTTGAAATAGAAAATCCTCTTTTTAATGTATTATCAGGGTGATAAATTGGAATGATATTTTTTGCTTGCAATATGAATTCTGTATGCTTAGTAAGTGTTCTTTTGGAATATATATCTAACAACTCAACTGAGTGGTTAATCTTACTTTTATTGTCTTCTATTTTATTTATAGAAGTAACAGTACACAATTGTAAGATTTCATTTTGTCTATTCTTTCTTGCTGTAAAGTATGTAGTTATTTCACTTTTTATGTTTTGTGAAATAATACTGTTTTGTTCTTTATTATTTGAAAGTATTTGATTGGTTTCGGCTGTTATTCTTCTTCCTGTTTTGTGTAATGCTCCTCTTCTAAGTTGAGTGTATGAAATAGAGGAGTTTTTAAAGTTCAGTAAACCTTGATTAATTCTATGTTTTTGTAGTTGAAATTTGTTTGAAAATATGTTTCGGATTTCTTGATAATCTCTCAAAATCTTTACTTCGTATTCTCTATTTTTTTCTACTATATAAGCTGCAAGTGCACTTGGTGTTTTTAGCATTGTATTTGCTACCATGTCTACTACACTTGTGTCAGTTTCATGGCCTATACCAGTTAAAACAGCTTTAGGATATAGAGCTACACTTTTTGATAGGTCATAAGAATTAAATACTTCTAAATCAAGTTTACTGCCGCCACCCCTAATAATGACTATTATGTCATGTTGAGCTTTTAAAGATTCAGAAATTGCATTGATTATTTCACCTTCAGCTTTTAATCCTTGAACTGAACAAGTGTAGTTTGTTAAATTAAATTCATAACCGAATTCATTTTTCCTTAGTTGAGTTAAGAAATCTGTATGTCCTGAGGTGTTAGGCGAACCAATAATACCTATGTTTTGAATAACGATAGGTAAACTAAACTGCTTATTAGTATTGATAAGTCCTTGTTCGGTAAGCAGTTTAATTGTTTCTTGTTTCTTTTTCTCAAGTTCCCCTAAGGCGAAGGTTTTATCGACATCACTAATATTGATTTTTAAGCCATATACGTTATCAAATGTAACTTCAACAAAACATAATATTTCACTTCCTTTTTTAAGAATATTGTTGAAATCTTCTCCAAGTGAATATCTGATATTCTGAATATTAGTTCTCCAAATATTTGCAGAGCATTTAGCAATTGTTTGACCATCTTTATTTTCTGAAAGTTCCAAATAGCAATGTCCACCACCACTAAAGTTAATTTGGGATATTTCAGCTTTTAACCAGAACCCTTTATTCAATAACTTCTCATCGATTAAGCCTTTTAGGTAATTCGTCAATTGAAATAGTGTCCTATAGTTCTGCTCTGGCATTTAGGATTACATTATTGGGTCTTGTGAAAATACATATTAATTATTTTTGGAAAGAAATACTCTCTTTTCGACTTATGTCTACAATGCAAAATACATGTGTAATTAGTTAGTGGTTACTGTAAACATGATAGTAATTATGCACTTTTGTTATAACCTTGCTTAGTTGTACAATATTTGATGGCTTTCTTATTCTAAATTCAATGCAGTTGACCATATTTTCTAACAGTTGCGGTTTCTCGATAAGTTTCTTTAGGTTTTTAATCTATATGCGATTGACTTATATTAGTCTTATATGAAAGCCATTCCAGCACACTTAGGAAACCAAAGTTCAAGCGATAATAAATTCGCTAAGAAATGTAGATTGCTACAATCGTGGTACAGACATACTATTCTGAAACAAGACTGTGGATATGGCCCGAGTAAAACAAGTCACGTCACATATGGTAATATGCTCAAAGACGGAGAAGTTACCGGAAGCAACTTTCTAACACCTGAGACATTTGAATATGCAAAATATAGAAAGCAAACTGAGCTAAAGGGTGAAACTATGGAAGAATATAGGTTGTTCAATAATATGCTTGGGAGCCAACCTATGTGTTTTAATTTGTTTTACCCTTTAAAAAGACTGTTTGAAAGAGATGATGCATCAGCAACAAAAGTTATTGCATCATGTTTTCCCAATCTACCAATCACGAAACTATTGGGAATTGAAATTGAGTATTACCCTTATCCCCAAGATGAATATTTGAATGATAAAACAGCCTTTGATGCTTTGATACTATTTAAGGATAATGAAGGAGAAAGATGTTTGTTAGCTGTTGAAACAAAATATGTAGAGAAGTTAGGTTCAAATGCTTCAAGAAATAAAGAACAACAAATAGACATTGTAAAGAATTCTGGTAGGTTCAATGTAGAAGCATTTTATAATGCAGAGAAAGGTTACAGTCAGATAGGTAGAAACTATTTGTTAGGTCTAAAATACGCTCAAGTGCATAACTATAGTAAAGTATTTGCCGTTGTATTGTCACCTAAAGAAAACAGTTCGGAATCAGAGATTGAAAGCTTTAAACAAGATTTAGCTGCTGATTATAAACATACAATGTTCCAGCATTGGTTAGAAGATTTTGTTTCTTCATTAAAAGAAAATGTACCAAACTCTCACCAGCAGTGGGTACATGATTTTAAGAAAAGATATTTAGACTTTACACCTATAGCCAGTTTATTTAATTGTTTGTAATCAAGTTATTTTTGTTGAACGAACTGACAATTTACTGTCTGCTATATATTGAATAAATGTAATGCGAACTCAGTAATAGGTATATATAGTAACTTTATTAGTATGTTCATTTGAATGTGAACTACCTCAACTATGAAAGTCAAACTACCATATGCTTTAAACAATAATCAGCTTGTTCATATTGATGATATAAAAGGTTCAGGTATCCAAGAAGATTGTTTCTGCCCTTCATGTGGAGCGGTGTTGATAGCACGTAAAGGAACTAAAAAAGTCCACCACTTCGCTCACTATAAAACAATGGAATGTGAGCATGCCCTTGAAAGTGCTCTTCACTTAGCAGCAAAAGAAATACTTTCAAAAGAGAAGAAGTTCAGAATTCCAGCATATGCTAAGGAAATAAATGAAGAAGATGTTTTTAATGAAGACGTTGAAGTGTTTATTGACTTGCCGAGTTCTCTTACGTTAATCAAGGAAGAGACATTTGTTGTAGATGATGTGATATTAGAAAAAAGAACTGATAATATCATCCCTGATATAGTTCTTGAAATTAAAGGTCAGAAAGTAATCGTTGAAATCGCAGTAACACACTTTATAGATGAGGTCAAGCTTGAAAAAATTAAACAGTTAGGAATATCTACTATTGAAATTGATTTAAGCAAAAGTGATAGAACAATAAATAACGAGATACTTAAAGAAGAGATTATAATAGGAACAGAAAATAAAAAATGGATATACAATAGAGCAGCAGAAAGAAGATATAATGCTGAAAGAACTAAATTCATATCGGATAATCGGTATGAGGCAATACATGAAGAAAGAAAAAGAGAAGAATTGCTCTCGAAAAACACTAAAGAAATTAGAGTTAAGGAGGAGAAAGTTTATAAGAGAATTAAAGGTCGTGGTCTTATAGGAGTCACCCAGAAAACAGAATATGTAAGTCCTTGTCCCATAAAAAGGAAAGAATATAAAGGCGAGTATATAGCTGAAGTTAAAATGCATTGCATTGCGTGTTTACATTTCAATGGTTTTTTTAATGCAAGAAAATCAATTTGTTGCCTTGGTGAATACCATATTAACAAGCAAAGTTCACAGACATAGGCGGATTTATATAGAGTTAATCAAACATATGAACTTGTTAATAGGTACATATGATGATTATTTACGTGTCAAAATCATCACCACTTACAGCAGCATGGACGTAAGTGAATTCCTCTCTTATTTCAAATAATCTAATTCTAAGTAAAGTGTAAGTCAGCACAATTATAGGCTGGTGGTGAGCTTATGAATAGCCTTTATGTGAGTTTCGTGGAGTTTAGGAATAATCCTTCAAAATCAAGTTTAGGAATTCAGAACGGTTTAAACTACGCTATGTAAATAGATGTAGATAATGCCGAGAAAGAAACCCAAACAAAAAACAGTAAAATATCTGATACCAGAAGGTTTAGATAAGAAGGTGGCAGAACTGGTAAATAAGTCCGATAAGTATAAAAGAAAAGAAATATGGAAACAGAAATTCTTCTACCTATTGGAATACATATCAAATCAGTTTTATGAAAAAGATGAATTAGAGTATGTAAACATTCATATAGCTATGATGGCTGAAATGTTGGCGGTAAATAACCAACAAATGTCTTCAATACTTAGAGACTTAATTAAACATGAAATATTAGAGAAAGATGGCATATCAAAAACAGCTTTAACAACTATAAGAAACGGAGAAAAAATATATCTGAAAGATGGTAAATCCTATGGATATAAGTTTATTGAAAAGAAACCATTAGTTATTGTGTCAATACTTGACAACAGACATTTTGCATCAAAAACAATTTTGAAGCAAAATATCAAATTTATTGTAGGTGAATCCATGAAAAATTATCATGAAATCTTAAATAAAATCACAATAGATTCTTCTCTAATAAACAATACCATATCAGAAATCATAGAAAACAAAAAGAAGAAAATAGAATCAAAGAAAGAATACAAGAGATTTATATCAAACAAAGAATCAGAATATCATAATAAATCAAATAATAATAAAGTAATACAACCATTTAGCGGTGTAATCGTACCTATAAAATCAGCCAAAAATGAGCATAGAATCTTTACTTCAAAACAAAGGTGTAACCAGTCTCCATTTGTAATAAAGAAGTTTATTAAGAATAAAATAGTAATAGTTGAACCAGAATTGGTAGATGGAAAAAGTATAAGAGCAAGATGTTTACATTACATAGATAAAATAAATAGAGGAGAGATAATACCTAAAAGGCCAGTAAAAGATTCACGCGTATACAGTTTAATTACAAACCTGAATAGAGAGTTTAGGAAATCAATATTATTGGATGGTAAGATGATTATCGGTATAGATATAAGGAATTCACAACCGCTGATAGCTTCTATCCTAATAAGAAGATATTGGCTTAATAAACAAGATGAATTACCTGAAGACGTTATAGAATATCAGAAGGCTTGTGAGCAAGGAAGATTCTATGATGATTTTATGGAAAAATTAGATTTGCCAGCTAACCTTAGAAGCGAGTTTAAACAGGACTTCTTTCAGAAAGTTTTCTTTTCGAAGGTTATAGCTAAATCAAATATTTTAAAAGATATGTTCATTGAGAAATATCCAAGTGTATGGTCAATGATATGCGATGAAAAAGGTGGCTTATACTGTATGGAATACAATGAATTTGCTAAGAAATTACAAATGGTTGAATCTGCAATTATATATGATACTGTAAATGTTGAATTGATGAAAAGGGGAATAAGCGCCTTCAATATTTTTGATTCAATCTATGTAACAAGCTATGAAGATTATAAAATAGCTGAAGAACTTCTTAGAAAGGCATTTAATGAGGTAGGTGTAAATCCGACTTTTAATATAGAGTATGAAGAACACCTTGACAAGAATGAACAGGAACTATCCATAACGGAGTTTTAGATAGCCTTAGTCAAGATAAAAATGATTAAGAGTATAAATGCTTAGAAAGTATAGTTATTAAGGATAATGAAAAAAAATAAATAGTGAGTAAAAGGGACTTTCAGTGTATAACATATCTTTTATTATTATTTATATACTGAATGTCCTCTTGTTGATTAATATCTATAGTAGTAACCTTATAAATAAAACAGCTATCTACTTTCTAATAAATAATCTGGACTATGAAATAGTATTCCCCATGAAGTTCAGTACATCATTTTTTCACTAAAGTCTTGGTAATCAATTATAGTTTATTAAAGATTCATGGAGTTTAAGAATAAACATGATAATTACGACCTTTTAAATCATTCTCCTGCATCTTCACTCTTGTAAACAATAATTTTCTAACAGTAATAGATAACGACGATGAAAAACGTAGAGAAAAAGAAGCAAATAATAGTAAAAGCATTTAATCATTCAGGAAATAATACATCTGGAATTATATGGATTGATGAGAATTTGACAGACAATATAAACGTAGCATTGAACTCCTTAAAGGATGGGTATACAGATATAAACAGCATAGCACTACATGATGTATTCAATGTTTGTTGGCTTAACACAGAGAGTATACTATTACTAAATGATGAGTTTGATAAAGAAGAACAAACTACTGGAGAGTATCCATCTTTAGAAAAAACTGATAATGAAATACAGAATCTAATTACTAACTATAAAATAGAAGAGGAAATACAGAACTGTTCATTAACCATATTTAATGATAGAACTTTAATGTTTAATTCAGATACTGTAGATGTGAATAATAGCAGTATAGAAAGATATAGAACACAGAGGTTAAGTGTTGATGTGATATTTAATTCTAAGAATGGGTTAGATAAGTAACATGAATCGAACCACGGTTTGTAATTCTATATGCCTGACCATCCTAAATGAGATAAATTACCTTGATATATGGCTCACGTGAACCCTTGTAAAATGATAAGTTGCACATTATTAGATTGTTATAAGGATTTAAAATGACCTGAATGGGGTATTAGATAGCCATAATCGCGACGAAAATGATTAAGGGTATAAATGCTTATGAGGGTGAAAATGACGATTAAGAAGAAGTTTTAATAGTCAGGGAAAAATTTAAGACTATATTTGATAGTATCAAATGATATTATCATAAATGAAGCCACCATATACGTTAACAGAAAAGATATTAGGACTAATTGTAAGTATTTCAGAGCGATTAGGAGAGATAAAGGCAACGCATTTACAGAAGCCACCTACTGAACTCAGAAAGAAGAACAGGATAAAAACAATCCAATCTTCATTAGAAATAGAAGGTAATACACTCACAGAAGAACAAATAACAGCGTTACTTGATAATAAGCGAATTTTAGCACCAAAAAAAGATATAGTAGAAGTAAAGAATGCAATACAAGTATATGAACATATAGATACTTACAATCCACACAGTATAAAAGACCTACAAGATGCTCATAAGATTTTGATGAATGGTCTAATTGATAAGGCTGGGAAGTTCAGAACAAAGAATGTAGGTATTGTAAAAGGTTCAAAAGTTGCTCATTTAGCCCCAATAGGAACAATGGTGAAGGGTTTAATGATAGACTTGTTCAATTACATCAAAAAAGACAAAGAGATACTGCTTATAAAAAGCTGTGTATTCCATTATGAATTTGAATTTATACACCCATTCATAGATGGTAATGGAAGAATGGGAAGATTGTGGCAAACGCTACTATTAATGCAAGAATATCCTGTATTTGAATATCTACCAGTAGAATCATTGATAAAAGAGAACCAAGAGGAATATTATAAAGCATTGGGCCAATCAGATAAAGCAGGGAATTCAACTTTATTTATTGAGTTTATGCTTCAAATAATACTAACTGCATTAGAAGAACTACTTCAAACACAGAATAGAACACTTACAGCCAGAGAAAGAATTGAACTGTTTAGAGACAAAATAAAAGATGGTGAATTCAGTAGAAAAGAATATTTGTTGAATTATAAGGAAATAAGTCAAGCAACAGCGAGTAGAGATTTAAAGTGGGCAGTAACGGAAAGGATACTAATCAAAAAGGGTGATAAACGATTAACGAAGTATAGGTACAAATAAAATGAGTTACTTGTCGCTTTTAGTCGCTTGAATACTACAATGTGTTTTATCAAGAAAGTTGATTAAAGTTTCTACATCATATAGGATGTCATCAAAGTCAACGCTTAGACCTTCTTTGGAATCTCTTAAGTAGGCAAAGAATAACTTTATTATTGTTTTACTCATCCTTTCATGGTTCGAATTCTCTAAGAAGTATTCAATCTGCTTTTTTGTTTCTTCTGAGTAGCTATCCAATTTGTTCATGAATTGAGATATTAAGAGGGGCAATTTTGCCCCCTTGATAAATAATGAGGTGTTGACCCTACTTTATTTTATAACCTAATGATTTAGCCACTTTTAGGAACGGCTGGATGTTTGCTAATGTAAACTGGTTACATACAACAACCTTCCTGTCTTTGAGTTTTATCATCTGTTCAGGTTTCTCAAAGTAACGCTTACCCTTAGGAGCGATTTCTTTGGCGGTCTTTTCATCCTGGAATATTCCAAAGCGTTTTAATAGTTCATCAGGAAATACCTCTTTAAGTTGCTCATAGGTAGTCTTTGGGTTATCCTCAACATATTTTGAAACAACTGCTCTTACAAGTGGCCCTTTACCGTACTCTTTACCTTCAAACTTATACTTGGAACTATCCCTTGAAGCTGTCTTTGGTTTTACTGTAGTTGTCTGTTTTGTTTTTTGTTGAACAGGTTCTTGTTCTTCAGTACCATCTATTATATCTACACTATAGGTTTGATTAGGGTGCTCAATAATGGTCTCCTCTTTTGTGAGTTTTCTTAGAAGGTTATACAGTTGTAATCCTTTAAGACCAGTCGCTTCTTGAATTTGGTTCTTTGTTGATTTGGGATTCTGCTCCAAGAACGTAAGCAGCTTTTGATTTGTCTTTGCCATAATACTTCGTTTTTAAGACGAGTATATGGGGAAAGGGCGGAAACGGGTCAGGATAAAGGAAACGTTTGCGATTCTTTAGCGGTTCTGTGGCAATTCTTAAGTACACACAAAGAAACTCCGGCAGATTAGCGAAACGTTAGCAAAGAAAACATTCCGTTTACCCGAAACTTCTTCTACACTCGCTTTAAATAATCTCATTATGAATGCGAATGACCAGCTTAAGGAGTATACCTGTTCAGAAAGTTATTACAGGTATTTATTAGGAATGTTATTGACTGATGGAACAAAAGCCCTCTGTGAAAAGTTTGAATGTTTCTGGTTCATTGATATTGTATGCTCCTACCAACCTGAACTTAAAGGAGAAGATTTCCAGGTGTGGACTTTGAGAAAGAACGAAGATGGTTCAGGTAAAGTGGTTTGTACTGATGGGAATGACAGAGTAATAAAGACTCAAGAAATACCATTCATCATGTTTGAAGCTGATAGCGCTACTGTTTGGGTAGAGGGAAATGTGATTTTACTTCCAAGTGAGCATTAACTGTAAGAAAAAAGAAGACACTCAATTATAAAAATGAATAAAAAACTATCTAAAACAGAGTTTTGAGCAGTCATATTCAAGACTAAAATGCTTAGAAGATATAGGTATTGATGATAGAATATATTGATTGCTAATTTTGGTTCTTAAATATCTAAAATTGCACTATCAACTTTGAATTTGAAATCTATGAGTTGGTGGGGGCTCAGCAGGGACGATTTCTTTATTTAATGGGTCAAAGAATACATAGTTTTCTCCTACTCCCTTAATTGCTGGATATTTAATCCCGTTATAACCACATGACTTTGCACAGTCTGAAATAAAAATGGTGAATAGGTATTCTGGTTTCCATGTTGATGTGTTGCCTGGACTCGTTTGTTCGAGAATTCTATTGTTAATAATTGCTGTAAATATTGTACTCAATTTTAAAAAACCTTCCCAATCACTTGTCAAGTCTAAAATTTTACCAATTTTCTTTATTGTATACTTTTGCATCCATATTTTTATATCACCCTTAGATTCACCTGAAACTTCTGTGACTGCAGTTTCAGGATATGATGATACATAAAGAACACTTTGCCCAAAATGGTTATATCTGCCAGCGTTAGAGATACCAACTTCTGGAGCATGAATCTCTTTAAAGGAAAACGTCTTATTTCCTTCTGGCATGCGACAGCGGTATACGGTAACGTTTTCGATAGTACATTCGGGTACTTTACTATTACTAATCTCTTTGTGAATTGCTTTAGCTACCGGGTTATTTAATGCAAGTGAGGGGTAACTATTTATATATTCAAGTAGCTTTTCGATATGCTTTTTATACTTCTTATTTGCTTTTTCAATTTTATCTTGAACCTCTTTATCAATAAGGTCAATTAATCCAATTGTCGAATATCTGTCAAAGTCCTCACAACCGCACCCATTACATGACATATGTGAAGCTACCTCATCGATATACTTGTCTGGCACTTTGTTGTCTGCTAAAACTTCCCCAAGTTCAGCCTGTTGACCCCAAAGCCAAATGACTTCGCTACCATCATATGATTGGTCGTAATTACAATATTGTATTAGGTCTCTTACCTTTTCGTAATATTTTACTGCCCCCTTAGATAGAGGCTCCTTATAGAATTCGTCCATAAAGTAAATGTAACAAGAATTGTAAACTGCCTACTTCTTTATGTAAAGAATGCTCAATTTAATTGGTTATACACTCTCAAAATAAGTTCAATTATTATGAAAAAGGGTTAAAACACCCTGTTTTGTAATTCTATGCTTATGTATTTTGTGAGATAGCAAAACCTAAGTATTTATGAGCAAGTACCTCACTAAATCAAAATTTAAGCTTGGGCTTGAGTGCCCAACTAAATTGTATTATGAAAGCCACAAGAGCAAATATTATAATTCAAGTTTAGAAGACTCTTTTTTAATGGCACTTGCAGAAGGTGGATTCCAAGTAGGTGAGTTAGCAAAACTATATTATCCTAATGGAGTTGATATTGAAACATTAGACCATGATAAAGCAGTTGAACAAACAGATAGGTTACTTGAACAAGATGATGTAACTATATATGAAGCTGCGTTTAGGTATGAAAATTTATTTATCAGGGCTGATATTGTCGTTAAATCTGGAAACAAAATCAAATTAATAGAAGTTAAGGCCAAGTCTATTAATAAAGAGGCTGACAGTTTTATTGGGAAGAAGGGTAATATTAAACCTGATTGGAAGCCCTACCTATATGATATTGCATTTCAGAAGTATGTAATAACCAGTTCAAATCCGGATTTTGAAGTATCCTCATACTTGCTACTCGCTGATAAGACAGCGGTCGCAACAGTTGAAGGGTTAAACCAAAAGTTTCTTCTAACAAATGAAAATGGGAGGACAAAAGTTGTTCTTAATGGTGATGTGAGTTTAAAGGCATTAGGCGATAGAATATTAACTGAAGTTATAGTTGAAAATGAAATTGATTCTATACATGATATTAAACCTGAAGAAGCTGATTCATTTGAAAATCTTATTGAGTTGTATTCGAAAAGCTATACTGACGAGAGGAAGATTCACAGTGCTGTAGGTGCTAAATGTGCTTCATGTGAATTTAAGGTCAAAGGTCAGAATGAAGACGGAAAGTTGTCGGGTTTTCATGAATGTTGGAAATCGGATGCCAAATTTTCAGATAATGATTTTGAAAGAGCTTCTATATTATCTCTGTGGGATTTTAGAAAGAAAGATGCTTACATTAAGGATGGCAAGTATTTTCTCAATGAGCTCAAACGTGAAGACTTAGAGTCAAAAAGCTCAAAGCCAAAACCCAATTCTACATATTTGTCTCGAGTTGACAGACAAATGTTACAGATTGAAAAACTAACACAAAAGGATAGTGAGCATTTTATAGATGTGGATGGATTAAAAGATGAGATGAATAAATGGGAATATCCTCTTCATTTTATAGATTTTGAAACCTCTGCTGTCGCTATTCCATTTAGCAAAGGAAGGCGACCATACGAGCAAGTGGCATTTCAGTTTTCACATCATATTGTTTATGAAGACGGTATAGTTGAGCATGTTGGAGAATGGATTAATCCCAATAGGGGCGAGTTCCCAAATTTCAATTTTGTTAGGGCATTAAAAAAAGAATTGGAGTCAGACGGTGGCACAATATTCAGGTATGCTCCACATGAGAATTCAATTCTAAATGCTATATACAAACAACTAATAGATTCAGATGAAAAAGATAAATCAGAGCTGTGTGAATGGATAAAAACTATAACACATTCTACAAAATCAAGTTCTGATAAATGGGTAGGTGTGCGTGATATGGTTGACCTATGGGACTTAGTAAAGAAATATTACTATCACCCACAAATGGGAGGTTCAAACTCTATAAAGGATGTATTACCAGCAATTCTTCAGGAAAGTAGTCATTTGCAGGAGAAATATTCAAGGCCAATTTATGGAGATGAGATTAAGAGCTTGAATTTTAGTAAACAAATCTGGATAACTTTTGATAGAGATAGCAAAGTTATTAATCCTTATTTATTGCTGCAGCAAGTAAACAAGGGATACAAAAATGAAGATTTAGACAATTTGATGTTAGGCGAGGATGGAGTTATCGCAGATGGCGGAGCGGCTATGATAGCTTATGCTAAAATGCAGTTTTCAGAAATGAGCGAGATTGAAAGAGATAATACTACTAAAGCACTTTTAAAGTATTGTGAGCTCGATACTTTTGCTATGGTATTGATTTGGGAAGCCTGGAATAAATGGTGTAATTAATTAGAGATGTCTGCTACAAAGAATCAAATATTTAGAATTAGGGTAATTGATGAGCTGTTAGCTCGTAAAAATTGGGTAAAAAGTACGACTATGCAAAAAGTCATAGTTGAGCGGTTTGGTGAAGAAGTAAGTTTGAGAACAATTCAAAATGATATTCGAGACTTAAAAGAAGACACAAGATTGGGATATTTTGCTCCAATTGAGTACGACAGAAAAAATAAAGCATATAAATATACTGAAGAGGGATATACGATTAAAAATTTTGGGTTGCAAGACCAAGAAATATCTGCATTTGTGTTTTATGCAAATTGTCTCGACATATTTAAAGATTATAGTCTCTTCAACGACTTCTCTAATGGGTTGAACAAAATTATAGAAGGTGTAAAAGCTGGTGGTAAGATAAGTGATAGGGAGAATGTAAATAAAGTATTGCAAACAGACTCATTAATTGTCGCAAAAGGTCATAGGTTTTTAGGCGAAGCGGTAAGCGCAATTGACAAACAACAAAAAGTATTGGTAGAGTATCAAGGTTTTGGATGGGATAAACCGTTTAAGAGGACTTTGAGTCCTTATTTTTTGAAAGAGTATAAAAATCGTTGGTATTTGCTTGCTACAAATCAGAAAGAGGATAAGATTAAGACTTATGCTTTTGATAGAATAAAAAGCATGAAGGTGTTAGATGAGTCGTTTAATAAGACAGTACATTTTGATGCAGACGAATATTTCAAACATTCTTTTGGTATAACGGCACCAGATGGAGAAGTTATGAAGGTCATACTAAGGTTTGATATAAAAGAGATGCCGTATATTTTATCATTACCGATTCATACTACTCAAAAGGTTGTTAAAGAGGGAAAGTCGTACACAGATATTTCTATTGATGTATTTGATTCCTATGAGTTAAGGGCATACATACTAAGTAAAACACCTGCTGTTAAAGTAGTTTCTCCTCAAAGTTTACGAGATGCGATTTATGAGTCATTAGTTAAGGGAGAAAAAAAATATAATAAAAAAAGTACATCGCGAAAATAGATTGCGCCATCATGTCGTTCTTTTGTATTGTGGAGTAGTAAAAAGCTCACAGTAGCAATATGAAAAGAAGTAATGAAAGGTTAAATGCTATCTACGATAAAACAAATGGATACTGCCATTTATGTCATAAAAAGTTAGCCTTTTCCAATTATGGTATTAATGGCGCAAAAGGTGCTTGGCATATTGACCATTCAATCCCAAGAGCCAAGGGTGGTTCAGACCACTTGAATAACCTTTATGCTGCTTGCGTCCCATGTAATTTAACTAAAAGCGACTCTAATAATAAACTGGTTAGAAGTGTTTATGGACACAAGAGAGCACCGTACTCAAAAAGTAAGTTGGAAAGTATTAAGAATACTAATACCTCTGGCGGTTTCATTGTTGGAGCAATAATTGGATTGCGTTTTGGGCCAATTGGAGCTTTAGTTGGAGGCCTGGTAGGAGGATTAATAGGGAGTGATAGTACTCCTCAAAAGTAATATGTTATGGATTTAGGAAAACAAAAAAATTCAAGTCGATTGTCCTACATGCAGAAGAAAGCATAATGCAACTTTTAATGATGTTGGTAAGCAGAAAGTGATTCATTGTAACTGTGGTACTAATATTCAATTAAGAGATGATAAGGGTAGTGTAAAAAGAAGTGTGAGTGATATAAACAAAGCGTTTAAAGACTTTGAAAAAACTTTAAAGAATTTTGGTCGATAGATTAAAAAATATTTTATGCAGTTTGATGGAGCTATAATAAAAGAACAAGGAGTGACCTTTGCAATTGTCGTTGTGAAATCATACATATTAAATAATAGTTCTGAAAGAGAAACAACAAGAAAAAGCTTTAGCCGTTTCTTCCCTGGGATACCAATTATTCTAATGGGACAGGATTCAAGAGGCGTCCCAACATATCATGGCAAACCAGACATCGTGCGTTTTTTGTTAAGTATTCATCCATCACAAATTCCTTGGAAAAGATATAGTCATACTTAATGAATTAATATAGTGTAACATGGCAGTAATAGATTACATACAGAGGCTTGACAATATTCAGGCGCGCAAGTTTGATTCAAGTATAAATGAGTCTCTAATTTCTAAATCTTTTAGTCGCACTGATATACCTGCTGATATAAAATATTTGAGAGAAATCACGACCCCATTAGGAAGGTTGTATAACAATAAAACTATAGATGCTGGTAGCAGGGTCAAAAATCATTTAAAAAATGGTCTTGACTTGCATCTTTCTATTGCGTATCGTAATCAAGGTTCAGTTATGACAGATACTAATATTAAGGTTCATAGCGACTTCGATTTATTAACTATTATAGATAGGTATCATTATACAGGAGAAGGGGTTCCTAATAATAATCCCTATACAGAGACAAATCCAATAAGCGATATTGAATTATTAAGAGAGCAAACAATTGACATTTTAAAAAAGCAATATGATGAAATAGACTTGTCTGGTTCAAAAAGCATATCAATTTTCAATAAGAACCTAAAGAGGAAGGTTGATGTCGTTTTTTGTTATTGGTATAACACTGTTAAATATGAATCATCACGAGATGAGTATTACCGAGGAGTATATTTGTTTGATTTCGACAAAAATGAGAAAATTTTAGACTACCCATTCGCACATATTCAAAGCGTTAATACAAAGGGTGTTTACACTAATGGTGGTTCAAAAAAAGCAATTAGAATGCTGAAGAATATTAAAGCTGATTCAAATAATGAGCTTACAAGTTTCCAGCTAACTTCAATAGTGCATTCAATTGATAATAATCTGCTTCCTGCTTCTTTAGGAGATGAGCTTTCTTTAGCTCAACAAGTTTCTTTTGAGTTATCTGCCTTGATAAATAATAATGGATATAGAAAATCTGTTAAAAGTCCCAATGGTACAGAATATCCACTGATAGGCGAAAACTGTATTGAGCAGTTAATAAATCTTAAGGATGAACTTGATACTTTAATACGCGACGTAAAATCTAATCTAAAGTATTCCTACAATTATAACTCATTAATTAACTACTGATGCGGACAAAAAAAAGAATTTTTATCGGCTCCTCTTCTGAAGAACTTAAGTTTGCAAGCATCGCAAAAAAAATTTTAGAACCAGAATATGATGTGACAATTTGGAATGATACTATTTGGGATAATGCAGTATTCAGGCTAAACCAAAATTTTCTATCAGACTTACTAAGAGCATCACTAAAATTCGATTTTGGAATCTTGATTGGGACAACTGATGATAGGGTAAAATATCGGGGAAAGAGTGTTCTGCAGCCACGAGATAATATTTTGTTTGAGTTAGGACTATTCCTTGGTAGGTTAGGAGTGTCTAAGTGCTCGTTTATTATAGAAAAAGATTTAAAAATACTTACTGATTTGCAAGGTGTTTCTTTATCAATATTTGAGAAAGCTAATACCTCTACATTTGAAAGTGCGGTATTACGAGTGAAAGAGGCGTTTACAAAAAGTAAAGATTTTGAAATTAATTTTTTCCCATCTGCTACATTGGCTTCTGTTTATTTTGAAAATTTAATTTCCCCAACTTGTAGATACTTGATAGAAAACAAAGGTTTCGAGCACGATGGTATTAAGTATGAAAACGTTGTTATCAAAGTAATTGTACCAGATAGAATATCCAATGATTTGAATATTAAGTTCGAAAGATTAAAATCAAGGTTTTCGTTGACAAATGTTAGCTACAACTATGCAAGCAGACCTCGAAATATTTCTATAGATACACAAATTATAGGTGGCAAGTTGGAGCTAATAGATTTCCCTACAATAATAAGTGGTATTAATTATTCTATATCAAACTTACTACCTAACGAATTCAATCAATTAGATAATGATTACGATTTAATAGTTGAGAGAGAACTTAATAGGTTTATTAGTACACTAAAGATGTTGTTACTTCGAAATGGTTATGATGATATGGTATACGTAATTAGAGAAACAGACATATGAAATAAACAAATGCGTCGCCTTTAGTTGTTAAAAACAATTCAACTTTATAATAAAAAGTAACATTGCTTATGCTTTAATGTAGTCATTAGTTTTGTCGTTGTATTTATAAAGGTCTATTCCGGCTATTCTATATCTTGCAAAGATGTTACCATATAGTTGATGTCTTTTGTCATAATATTCTTCGGGCATCGATGATGTACGTAGTTTTTTATCTTCTGATTTCAATATAGTTGCAAAGTGTACATGTTTAATAAGTATATTTTCTATGTCATTAAGGCTATGGTTTTCTGGTAGTTTGAGTAAAATATTGCTAATTACACGAAGAGGTACTATATGTTCCTTGTGAACATACGGCTCGTTTCCATCTTTATCTATATTATGTTCTTTATATTTTTCTGATATGTATTCCTTGCCTATAATCTTATGCCAATTAGGATTGCCATTCTTATTAATGTAGCCATGTTTTAAACAAAACCATCTATCAATAAAGTGACGAAACATTGAATAGTCTTGATACTCTATTCCTAACGATATATGCTTTAAATAATACTCTGGAGAAATTTTCATGATTAATAAAGGTAAATATCCTAAGTTGAATGTGTTTAACTCAGTTGGTTAGAGCACCAAATTCAAACAAGAATAGGTCTGTATGGTCTTTCTTTTCCTAAACAATGCGACATTCAGTGCGAGTAACTGAAAGAAAGAAAATAAAAAAGCGTCATGCAATGCACAACGCTTTGTTTATCAAGCTTTTAAAACGTGGTCCCACAAGGACTTGAACCTTGGACCCCCTGATTATGAGTCAGGTGCTCTAACCAACTGAGCTATAGGACCCTGGCAATTGCCAAGCTCTCAATTGATTTGAGAGGATTGCAAAGGTATTGCTGTTTTCTTAAAAAATAAAACATATTCTAAGGTTATTTTTGCAACATGATAAAAGGTGTAAAACATATCATATTCGATTTGGGTGGTGTGTTATTAAATATAGACTACCATCTTACAGAGCAGGCTTTTGTTGACTTAGGGGTAAAGAACTTCCCTGATATGTATTCGCAGCTTAGACAAACCTCTCTATTTGATGATTTTGAAACTGGTAGGGTATCTGAAGACGAGTTTGTGGAACTACTATTAAACGTTGCAGAAATTAATATCAGTAAGCAGGATGTAGTTGCTGCCTGGAATGCAATGTTGCTGGATTTCCCTACACGTAGATTACAAATATTACAACAGTTGAGAATGTATTACGATATGGTTTTGCTGAGTAATACAAATGAAACCCACGAGGCTGCATTCAATAAAATATTGATGGATAGTCATACCATACCTAATATTGCTGCTTTTTTTGATAGGATATACTTATCACATAGGGTAGGTATGCGTAAACCCAATGCAGAAATATTTTTGAGGATACTACAAGATTGCAATTTTACCCCGGAGCATACTTTGTTTATTGATGATAGCCCGCAACACATAGAAGGGGCAAAGCAACTAGGTATTCAAACAATATGGCTTGAAAAAGGAATGACGATAGAGAAGGATATCTTTAAACCTATTTAACTTCCTCGTAATCAATATATTCTCCGTCAATATTTCTTTGTGTATTGCCGGATTTGTTTTGTTTGCGTTGCATATCTTCCATATTCTCCTGCATTTGGCTTAGCTTTTCTTTAGCAACTCTTGTCATTTGGAAGATGGGTACAATATATTTAATTACAAATCTGAAAATCAGAAATACAATTATCAGTGCAATTATTTTTCCTAACATAACTTCAAAGGTACTGAAACTACAGCAACCATATGCGTTAATGAAAAGATAATTGCAGAGATAAAAAGACAGTTTCTTGTTGGGAAATGAAAAAAAAACTACTTTTGCGTTGGAATTAGCTAATTGAAGGGGACTGACAAGTCCCCTTTGTTTTTACCTATGACAGACGTATTAGAAAAAATAGTATCTCTTGCGGAGCCTTTATTAGAGGGGACGGATATGTTTATTGTGCGTATCAAGAACAAACCCACCAATAATATCAAGCTCTTTTTAGATGCAGATGGTGGGTTGTCGATAGACAAAAGTGCTGGTATTAACCGCAAGTTGTATAAACTAATTGAGGAAGAAGGTTTTTTTCCGGACGGTGATTTTTCGCTTGAAGTATCGAGCCCGGGCGTTGATGAACCTTTGGTAAACGAACGACAGTACAAAAAGAATATCGGTAGAAGTGTGTCTGTGGCTTTAGTAGATGGGGGAGAAAAAGAAGGTAAGCTAATTGCTGTAAACGATGACAGGCTGACATTAGAGATAAAGCAAAAGAAAAAGAAGGAAGTTTTAGTTGAAGATGTATTGTTTGCAGATGTTGCGAAAACAATAGTACAAGTAAGTCTTAAATAACAATACCCTGATAGGGGCAAATATTTAATAAAATGGCAAGTATCAATTTAATTGATTCGTTTCAGGAGTTTAAAGATGCCGAGAGTATTGACAGGCCAACCCTGATGAAAGTTTTAGAAGATGTGTTTAAAACTTTATTGCGTAAAAAATACGGCGAAGACGATAATTTTGACGTAATCGTGAATGACCAGACAGGTGATTTGGAGATATTCCGCAGGCGCGAAATAGTTGAAGATGATGCAATAGAAGATGAGAACATGCATGTAGGGATATCTGAAGCTTTGGCAATTGAGCCGGACTATAGTGTGGGTGAAGAGTTGTATGAAGAGGTGGATGTACGCGACTTTGGACGTCGTGCAATTTTGGCTGCAAAACAAACATTAGCAGCCAGAATAGGAGACTTGAAGAAAAACCACCTATTAAAAGTATATGCAGACCGTATTGGCGAGATCATTTCAGGTGAAGTATATCAAATTTGGAAAAAGGAGATATTGTTATTAGATGAGGAAGGTAATGAATTGATACTCCCAAAATCGGAGCAAATACCTACAGACTTCTTTAAGAAAGGGGAAACTGTACGTGCTGTAGTTAAGAAGGTAGAAACAAGGAATAATACACCAATTATCATATTAAGCCGCACACACCCATCGTTCTTAGAGAAGCTTCTGGAAATTGAAGTTCCTGAGATAATGGATGGCTTGATTGTGATCAGAAAAATTGTTCGTGAGCCGGGCGAGAGAGCTAAAGTTGCTGTAGAAAGTTACGATGATCGTATTGATCCGGTAGGAGCATGTGTGGGTATGAAAGGGAGTCGTATACATGGTATCGTTCGTGAGTTGCGTAATGAGAATATTGATATTATCAACTTTACAAATAATCAGCAGCTACTGATACAGCGATCATTGACACCTGCAAGAATCAGCCGTATGGCTATAGATGATGAAGCAGGGCGTGTAGATGTATATCTGGAGCCGGATCAGGTGTCATTAGCTATTGGTCGTAGAGGTGTGAACATCAAACTTGCACAAGAGCTAACAGGCTATAGTATTGATGTCTTTAGAGATATGCCTGATGAAGAAATGGAATATGATATTGATTTGGCGGAATTCTCTGACGAAATCGATATGTGGGTGATCGACGAGTTTAAGAAAGTGGGTTGCGATACAGCATTGAGTGTGCTTGAGCTATCTGATGAAGATTTGGCACGTCGTACAGATTTAGAGATTGAGACAATAAAAGATGTAAGAAAGATTTTAGAGGCTGAATTTAATGATGAAGCCGCTGAAGAAGAACAAGAGCAGGAAAGTTAACAGAAAGGCCTGCAAACAAAGCAATTATAGATATTTAGCTAAAAAAATGCTTAGGTTTGTAGCTTATTGTTAAACTAAAGATCAGAAGAAAAAAAGAGAATTTAATACAGAGTAAATAAACGAATGGCGACAGCAACAAAAACACCAAGATTACTGGCTGCAGCGAAAGAATTTAACATCGGAAAGGATACCTTAATTGAGTTCCTTACAGAGAAGAATTTTGAATTGAAGTCGAGTAATCCAAACGTTAAGCTTACAGCAGAAATGTATCAGGCTTTGCAGGAAGAGTTTGCTCAGGATAAACTGGCAAAACGCAAAAGCGATGAGATCGATCTGCCTAAAGGCGCTTTGTTGGATAATATTGATAAAACAAAGGAGGAGCTGGACATTACCGTTCGCGATAAAGAAGAGGAGGACTCTGAACCAGCTACAGAAGAAACTAAGGAAACAGAGGAAGCTCTAGCACCGGAAAAGGAGGAGCAGCCTGTTGAGCCTGTAGCTAAAGAAGAGCCGAAGAAGGAGGAAGAGGCTCCAGAGGTAGAAGAGCCGAAGAAGGAGGAAAAGGCTCCTGTGGTAGAAGAGCCACCTGTAGCTAAAGAAGAGCCGAAGAAGGAGGAGAAGGCTCCAGTAGCAGAAGAGCCTAAGGTTAAAGAAGAACCTAAAGAAGAAAAGAAATCTACAGTAGGTGGCCCTAAACTGGTAGGGAAGATCAATTTAGATGAGTTGAACCAATCTACCAGACCTAAAAAGTCGGCTAAGAAAAAAGAAGAGCCGAAGAAGGAAGAAAAGGTAGAGAAGAGTAAAGTCGCTAAAAAGCCTGTAAAAGAGACATCGAAAGAAGAGAAGCCGGTTGTTGCTAAAAAGAAAGAACAGCCAGCCGAACAGGCACCGCCAATGGAGCATATACAAATGAAAGCTCCTAAGTTGGAAGGCCCTAAGATTATTGGTAAAATCAATTTGCCGGTTAAAGAGGACAAGCCTAAGGAATCAAAAGAAAAGCGTAGAAAGCGTATCCCTGTTCAGAAAAAGCCTGAAAGAGTTAAGGACATACAAGGGCGTGGTGGAAACCGTGGCGGAGATAACAGACGCGGTGGTGCAGGAGATAGAAAAGGCGGAGGTAATAGAAGAGGCAAGGCAAATGCTCCAATACAAGAAATAGACGAAAAAGCAATTCAGGATAAAATCCGCCAGACACAAGCTAAACTAGCCGGTGGTGGTGGAAGAAATAAACCGTCGAAAGCTAAATACCGCCGTAGTAAGCGTGAGGAAATGGCTGAAAGACGTGCTGCGGAACAAGAAGCAGCAGAATTGAAGGATAAGGTAATTCAAGTTACAGAGTTCATCTCTGTAAGTGAATTGGCCAGCTTACTAGATGTAGAGTTTACAGACATCATTAGTAAATGTATGGGCTTAGGTATCATGGTATCTATAAACCAAAGGTTGGATGCTGAGGTTATCGAGCTTGTATCAGAAGAGTTTGGCTATGAAGTTGAATTCATAGACCTTAAGGAAGAAGCGGATATTGAAGAGGAGGAAGTGGATGATCCTGAAGATATGGAATCACGTGCTCCTATTGTAACTATTATGGGACACGTAGATCACGGTAAAACATCTTTACTTGACTACATCAGAAGTGCAAATGTTATCAGCGGAGAGGCTGGTGGTATTACACAGCACATTGGTGCCTATAGGGTAGAAACCAGTTCTGGTAAACAAATTACCTTCTTAGATACACCGGGTCACGAGGCATTTACAGCAATGCGTGCTCGTGGAGCGAAAGTAGCAGATGTTGCAGTAATTGTAATTGCTGCGGACGATGCGATAATGCCGCAAACAAAAGAGGCTATTTCGCATGCCCAGGCAGCTAGCTTGCCGATGATTTTTGCGATCAACAAAATAGATAAGGAAGGTGCCAACCCTGAAAGGATTAAAGAGCAGTTATCTGCTATGAACATCCTTGTAGAAGATTGGGGCGGTAAATTCCAAAGTCAGGAAATATCAGCGAAGCAAGGATTGAACATTGATGAGCTATTAGAAAAAATATCGCTTGAGGCTGAGTTATTAGAGTTGAAAGCTAATCCGGATAAATCTGCAATAGGTAGTGTGATTGAAGCTTCTTTGGATAAAGGGCGCGGTTATCAGGCTACGGTACTTGTACAGGCAGGTACATTAAAGCAGGGAGATATGGTAGTATGTGGTCAGCACTTTGGTAAAGTGAAAGCTATGTTTAATGAGCATGGTTTGAGAGTTACAGAAGCAGGACCATCTGTACCGGTACAGATATTAGGTTTGAACGGTGCACCACAAGCCGGTGAGAAAGCAAAAGTATATGTGAATGAAGATGAGGCTAAGAGTATTGCTACACATCGTGCACAAATATTGCGTGAACAAGGTATTCGTACGCAGAAACACATTACGCTTGATGAGATCGGACGTCGTCTGGCATTAGGTAACTTTAAAGAGCTTAATGTTATTATCAAGGCAGACTTTGATGGTTCTGTGGAAGCGGTAAGTGACTCTTTACAAAAACTAACTACAGAAGAAGTAGCGGTAAACGTAGTGCATAGAGGTGTTGGTCAGATTACAGAGAGTGATGTATTGTTAGCAACAGCGTCGGATGCGATTATACTTGGTTTCCAGGTGCGTCCGTCAATACAAGCTGCTAAACTAGCAGAGCAAGAGAATATTGAGATCAGAAATTACTCTATCATATACGATGCAATAGAAGAAGTGAAGAGTGCGATGGAAGGTCTACTTGAACCTAAGATCGAGAAGAAAACAGTATGTAATGTTGAGGTACGTGAGGTGTTCAAGATCAGTGGCGTAGGTAGTATCGCAGGTTGTTATGTACTGGATGGTAAAATATCTCGTAATACAAAAGTGAACTTGATACGTGAAGGTATTGTAACATACAGTGGTGAGCTGGCATCGTTAAAACGTTTTAAAGATGATGTGAAAGAAGTAAGTGCAGGTTATGAGTGTGGTTTACAAATCAAGAACTACAACGACATAAAAGTTGGTGATATTATTGAAGGTTACGAAGAGGTAGAAGTAAAACGTACATTATAGCGACGCTTGAAATATTATAAACCGTTAATCTCATAGAGATTAACGGTTTTGTTTTATATCATATTTGAAATTGAGCAACCTTAAACAACAGTTGGAACAGGTAGAGAGATTGGCGACAGCCGGTAAGCTGACGCGCCTTGCTCATAGCCCGTTACGTTATACAAGGGCTATGTTATTACAACATTGCTTTTATCCGATTACTAAAAGGGGCGTTTTAAAAAAAGCATCGTTGTTCTTTGGTGATGATATGGAAGTGTTGTTGCCTGCAGCTACAGATATCTTTCTAACTGGTGGTAAAACACATAGTTCTGAGTTAGCTCTTGCAAGGTATCTTATTAAGAACCTTAAAGAAGGCCAAACGTTTTTAGATGTAGGAGCTCATTTTGGATATTTTACTTTATTGGCAGCAAAAGTTGTTGGGAGTACGGGCAAGGTTGTAAGTGTTGAGCCTGCAAAGGGTAGTTTTGAATTGTTGAGTAGAAATACTCATGCTAAAGAAAATATCCGCGTGTTGCACAATGCAATATCAGATAAGAATGAAGTTGTGAGTTTTTATGAATTCCCTATCAGGTATTCTGAGTATAATGCGATAGATATATCTAAGTTTGAAGATGAAGCTTGGATGAAAAAGTATCAACCGGAACAAACAGAAGTGCAAGCCATTACTTTAGACGGATTGTTGGAAGGCGGATTGGTGCCGGATATGATAAAAATAGATGTTGAAGGGGCAGAAGTAAAAGCAATAACAGGCGGTACAAGAATGTGGAGTAGTATATCTCCAATAGTGATTATGGAGTATTTGTTGGAGGATGAAAAAGATACCACTTACTGTGATGCCACAGATATTTTGAAAAAGGCAGGTTATAATGCCTTTGTAATAAATTTGGATGGCACTTTGGAAAAAACTGATGATGTGCAAGGTTATATGAAAGCCAATGCCGTAACATCAGAAAATATAGTGTTTAAAAAAGACAATAAATAACTATTTAATCAGTTCTTATGCTGGATAAGTTAGATGCCATTGTGGCAAGATTTGATGATCTGGGTGTGGCTTTGACCAACCCGGAGGTTGTGTCGGACAACAAAAAGTTCATGCAACTGAGCAAGGAGTATCGTAAGCTTGAAGGGATTGTAAATGCGCGAAATGCTTATAAAAAATGCCTGGACAATTATGAGTTCGCAAAAGATGTTTTGGCTAATGAAAGTGATGAAGAGTTAAAACAGCTTGCAAAAGACGATATAGAAAAGCTGGAAGAAGAAAAAACAACTTTAGAAGAAGAGCTGAAAATGATGCTCATACCTAAAGATCCTGAAGATGAGAAGAATGCTATTCTGGAGATTCGTGCAGGAACTGGTGGTGATGAAGCAAGTTTGTTTGCGGGAGATTTGTTGAGAATGTATTTGAAGTATTGCGAAAAGAAAGGCTGGAAAGTTGCTGTTCTTTCTGATACGGAAGGTACTGTTGGTGGATACAAAGAGGTACAGTTGGAGGTAATAGGTGATGATGTATACGGTACGCTTAAATTTGAAAGTGGTGTACACCGTGTACAGCGTGTGCCTGCAACAGAAACAAGCGGTAGACTACATACTTCTGCAGCAACAGTTGCAGTAATGCCTGAAGCTGAGGAGGTGGACTTTGAGTTGAAGGAGAGTGATGTGAAGATGGAGACAGCACGTAGTAGTGGTGCAGGTGGACAGAATGTGAACAAGGTAGAGACTAAAGTAATGTTGACGCACATACCAACAGGAACGGTTGTAGTATGCCAACAGGAACGTACACAGTTAGGCAACAGAGAAAGAGCTATGCATATGCTACGTACCAAACTTTACGAAGAAGAAGTGCGTAAACATGAAGAAGAGATAGCCGGCAGAAGAAAAAGTTTAGTAAGTACAGGAGATAGGTCTGCTAAAATAAGAACGTACAACTGGCCGCAGGGAAGGATAACAGATCATAGAATAAATATGACCGTATATAATTTGGATGAGTTTATAAATGGTGATATAGATGATATGATTGAGGCATTGAAACTGGCAGAGAATACGGAGAAGATGCAGGCAGGAGAAACAGTAATATAACTTTACTAAGACAGTTGTTTTGCGATAAAATAACTATGTTTATTGTTTAAATCTTTTTAATTAAATACAATGAGTAATCCTCGTTTTGATTTGGTTGACATAGCCCAAACGTTGACCAGTCGTAAAAAATTGTTATTGATCGTTTTGGTCATTTCTTCAATTTTAGGTGCTGTTTTTTATGTTGCATGGCCTAAAAAATATAAGGCAGAAGCAGATTTGATTGTTTCTAACCCTTTGTATACAGACCGTAACAACTTGTTTCGTACAACGGATACTCGTTTTGTAGATTACTTTGGTGGTGATGATGATATCGATAGGGTATTGGTGATCGGTTCTTCTGATTCTTTAAGAAACGCAGTTGCCGACAAGTTGAACTTGTGGGAAATATACAAGCTGGATAAAACGGATAAGGAAGACAGATTGAAGATGAAGGAAAAGTTCCAGGATGATTTTAAAATGGAACGTACCGAGTATACAACTGCTAAGGTTTATTATACAGATAAGGATCCTGATAGAGCTGCAGAAGTAGTGAATACTGCAATTGATATTTGTGAGAGCCTATATCGCGGGTACTATTTGAGAATGAGAGATAATGTGGCGAACTCTCTGAAAAATAAAATTAGTGATATAGACGGTACCATTGAAGGTAACTTGAAAGAGCTGGCTAAACTGGCAGAGAAAAGATCTTCAAGATCTCCTAAGAGTAGCATAGAAGAGCACCTGATACTGCAAACAAAAATTGAAGAACTGAACGCTATTAATAAACAATTGATAGAAGATAAGGCAAAGCACACCTCTTTGTTGAATGAGTTTATGACGGGTGTAGATGAGAAGGATCAAAACCGTTATTTATATCAGGTTACTCCGGCACAACCACCATTAAAACCTAAAGGTGTTGGTTTGGCATTGACGGTTGTGGGTGCAGGGTTGTTTGGTTTATTCTTTACAGCTATTTATATACTTATTGTTAGCTACTACCGCAGATTAATTACTGTAGAGCGTTGATAAAAGAGCTGAACATAAGTGAAAAGTGGCTGATGCGTATCGGCCTGGCTGTGCTATTTGTAAGCATAGCTCTATTTGCTGCAACACAGAGTTATAAAGTTCTGTTGCTGCCGCTAGGGTTTATTTTCGCTTGCTTGCTGATGATAAACTGGAAGTTTGCCTACTGGTTATTCTTGTTTACCATACCATTGTCTATCGATTTTGATTTGAGTAGTTCTCTATCCACCTCTTTACCGGATGAGCCGCTCATGTGGATCTTCTTTAGTCTGTTTCCATTGATCTTTTTACAAAACCCTAAAGTACTAGGTAGAAGAACATGGTGGCGAGACCCGATAGTTACAGTAATAATTCTGGAGTTTTTATGGATGATAGTGGCGGTAATCTACTCGAAAGAGTTTGTGTTATCGCTAAAATTCATGGCGGCTAAAACTTGGTTTTTAGTGTGTTTCTTTGTCTTTCCTTATTACGTGTTTAGAGAGAAGAAGGATTTTAAGGCAGCATTTTTAATGTTCTTGAT
Organism: Bacteroidia bacterium; assembly: GCA_030429205.1. Classification (GTDB taxonomy): domain Bacteria; phylum Bacteroidota; class Bacteroidia; order Chitinophagales; family Chitinophagaceae; genus UBA5543. The sequence continues at coordinate 31,075 of JAUICZ010000001.1, read as the reverse complement.
TCCGTTGTTGATTACCGTGGTTATTATCATGTATAGACACGCGGCAAGGAACTTCTTTTTCTATAAAGTAGAACAGGCAATTGGAGACCTGTATTATAACCACGTAGATTATTCTGCAGTATTATCGGTAGTATTTCCTGTGCTGTTTGTAGCAATACCTATGAACAAAGGTTTACAAAGACCTTTCTCTAATCTGATATTGGTAGGTATCATATTGTTGTTTATACCGGCACTATACTTCACATACGCACGTGCTGCTCTAGCAGCAGTTGCATTTGCTTTTGGTATTGTGATAGCTATTCGTTTGAAGTTAGTTAATCTGGTTATGCCAGTCTTTTATGGGCTGATAGCCTTTATCATCATTGTATTAGCAAAGGATAATCGCTTTATCAACTTTCGTCCCAACTACGAGAAGACGTATATGCACAAGAGCTTTACCGAGCATATGATCGCAACGTTTAGAGGGGAGGATATGTCCTCTATGGAGCGATTGTATCGTTGGATTGCTGCGATGCGTATGAGTAAAGAAGAACCTGTAAAAGGGTGGGGCCCTAACGCATTCTATTATTATTATAAGCCATACGCAGTAAGTTCTTTCAGAACGTATGTGAGTAGGAATGTAGAAAAGTCTACCACACACAACTACTTTTTATACATGCTGGTAGAGCAGGGGTGGCCTGCTATGATATTATATGCTGTATTAGTGATGGTTGCCTTGGCTCATGCACAGAAAACCTACTATAAGTTTAAAGACAGGTTCTATAAGTATGCTACGCTTGGTGCTGTAATGATGTTCAGTGCAGGGTTTATCAATAACTTTTTCTCAGAACTGCTAGAAACACATAAGGTGGGTTCTCTGTTTTACATCAGCCTGGCAATACTTGTAGTATTGCGTAGAATGGCTAATGAACAAGAGGAAAAAGATAAACTAGAAAAGGACTCTAATGCTCCAGAACTTCAGTAGGTTCTGTCCACACTCCATTATCTTTTAATAGCTGTATTAATTCATCAAGCGCATTTTCGTTTGGAATGTTACGCTTTACTACGTCTTTATTTTTGTATAGTGTGATCTTGCCCGGACCGCTACCTACGTAGCCAAAGTCCGCATCGGCCATTTCGCCGGGGCCGTTAACTATGCAGCCCATAATGGCAATTTTCACTCCTTTAAGATGGTTCGTAGCATTACGGATCATTGCTGTAGTGTCTTGAAGATCGAATAAGGTACGGCCACAACTGGGACAACTAATGTATTCTGTTTTGCTGATGCGTGTACGTGTAGCTTGTAGTATGGAGAATGCAGTATTGTTTAAAAACTGATGGATGTTTTTTACTTCTAAATATGTTCTGCCGGAGGCTTTTATGTTTTCAATAGATTGCATATTGTTCCATAGCCAGATACCATCACCAAATCCATCCAGCATTAGCCCACCTGCATTAGTCGCAAAGTCTATAAGCTGTTCATCAATTGTTTTGTCTCTATTCTCTGCTTTCAGTATCACGGGACATTCAACTCCAAGCTGTTTCAGCTCTGTCAGGAACCAACGCACAGAAACCATAGTGTGCTGGTTATTGCTGCCAACAACCAGTATCGTATGATTATTGACATGCTTTACTATCTCCATCAGCTTCAATGGCTCGTCATTCGCATTTAACAATACAAAATGCAATTGTTCTGGTGTGGTATGATGCAGAAACTCTCCATTGACATATAAAGGATAATATTTGCTTTTGTCTGCAGCATTTTCCCATGCCCGGTAATTACAGATTACTTGCAAAGTGCCTGGTAGATTAAAGTCTAACAACTTGTTGCCGGTGTATATATAATCGGCCGCAGCATCGCTTATGTTCCATTTGTCTGTAGCTGCATCGTACCTGTATCCTATTGTTGAAAGGTTTTCAGGAGTAATAATATCTTCATTTGAATAATCAGCTATCACAACCGGTACCTGTTCTCCTCCTATGTTATTTACAGGTTTACTGATTGTTTTACTGAACTTAAATGGATTATACTTAATGGTCTTTATATCCTGAATAAGGTCACGTATTGGTTCATGGTCTGCACGGTTATCATATCGTTTCACAATGTCCTGGCATACAGGTATTTCAAATTCAGGATCTTCTGTTAGAGATACACGTATTGTATCACCAATTCCATCTTCCAGCAATGTGCCTATACCAATGGCACTTTTGATTCGACCATCTTCACCATCGCCAGCTTCAGTAACGCCTAAGTGTAGTGGGTAGCACTCTCCAAATTCTTCCACCATGGTTTTTACCAGCAAACGGTAGGCTTGTACCATTACTTGCGGGTTGCTGGATTTCATGCTTAAGATGATCTGGTGGTAATCTTCATCACGAGCGATACGTAAAAACTCCATGGCGCTTTCTACCATGCCTATTGGGGAGTCTCCATATCGGCTCATGATCCTGTCGCTTAAAGAACCATGGTTGGTGCCTATACGCATAGCAGTGCCATGCTCTTTACATATTTTTACTAAAGGGGTAAAGCGTTCACGAATACGATCTATTTCTGCTGTGTATTGCTCGTCAGTGTATTCTATAAAATCAAACTTCTTCTTATCTATATAGTTGCCGGGGTTTACACGTACCTTCTCAACTATTTTTGCTGCAATTTCTGCTGCATTAGGGGTAAAATGTATATCAGCAACTAATGGAGTATTGTAGCCCTTGTCGCGAATTATTTTTTTGATGACAGCCAGATGTTCTGCCTCCTTCTTACTAGGTGCGGTAATGCGCACTAGCTCTGCTCCTGCCTCTATGCAGCGAATAGTTTCAGCAACGGTGGCGTCTGTATCCATTGTGTCGGCAGTAGTCATGGTCTGAATGCGTATAGGGTTGTTGTTCCCTATTAGCAGATTGCCAACTCTTACTTCTCTTGTTTTTAGTCTTTTGTATTCTGTCAGCGGATGGCAGTATTGTCCTGTCATATTTAATATTGCTTGCTTGGCAAAGGTAGCTAAAGAGATGGTAGAGATATGTGAAATGTGCTGATAAATGGTCTCATGGCTTATTTTTATATCTATAAGAGGATAAATACAATCTAATAGTAACAACCATAGGTGTATGTTTTTCTGCTAAACAATAGTATTTTAGCACCGGATGGAATACGAGATAAAACAATCTGGTAAATTCAAGTATGTAGAGGAAGGCACGGGAGAGCCTTTAATTCTATTGCATGGTCTGTTTGGTGCTTTAAGTAATTTTAAAGACCTGGTCGATCATTTTAAGGCGACACACAGGGTAATTATACCAATGTTACCACTGTACGAACTTACATTGCCTAATACAACCGTTGGTGGATTAGCTAAACATGTTCAGAAGTTTATTGAAGCACGTGAGCTAACAGATGTTCATTTGTTAGGTAATTCATTAGGTGGACACGTAGGGCTGGTATACACTTTAAAGAATCAAGACAAGGTTAAGACGATAACACTTACAGGTAGTTCTGGTTTGTTTGAAAACGGCATGGGGGAGACTTATCCTAAGCGTGGTGATTACGATTATATAAAGAAAAAAACAGAGCTGACTTTTTATGATCCGGATGTGGCGTCTAAGGAGTTGGTCGATGAAGTTTATTCTATCGTAAATAACAGGCTGAAGGCATTGAAAATTATATCGTTGGCACGCTCTGCTATTAAGCATAATCTGGGCGATGAACTTAACGATATAACCATACCTACTTGCTTGATCTGGGGTAAAAACGATACTATTACTCCTCCAATGGTTGCAGAAGAGTTCCATAAACTGATACCTAACTCTGAAGTACATTGGATAGATAAGTGTGGACATGCACCAATGATGGAGGTTCCTGCAGAATTCAACAGAGTATTAGATGAGTTCCTTGCGAAGCATAAATCATAACTGTTAATACTAATAGAACTTTGTTCATGTGTGCAATGGTTAATAACTTTGCATACAAACACGTTATGTCACTACTTGATATTATAGCATACGACGTGCCTACTATTTTACCCGACGATACGGGGGATACTGCATTGCGGTTAATGGAAGAGAACAATCTTGCAGAAATACCGGTTGTTGTTAACGGGCAATATATGGCATTGGTGCGTGAAGAAGATATGCTGGAATGGCAGGCTCTTGATAACAAAGTGAGTTCATCACATTTTATGCGTTATAGCCCTGCCGTAAATACAAATGCGCATCCATACGATGTTTTACGTTTGGCACATGATCAAAAGCTTTCTGTAGTGCCGATAGTAGACAAAGAGAACAAATACCTGGGTGTTGCATCGCACGAAACGATACTTCATTATATAGCGGAAAAGAGCGGTATTGATAATCCGGGTGGTATTATTGTATTGGAAATACCTGTGAATGATTATAGCTTGTATGAAGTTGCCCGTATTGCAGAAAGTGAAGAGGTGACCATTATTAGTGCTCAGCTATACACACCACCTGCAGGGATACGACATGAGCTTACATTGAAAACAAACCGTACGAAGCTTGATGCTCTGGCAGCAACATACGAACGTTTCGGTTACAAAGTACTGCAAGTGTTCGGAGAACAAAGTAACAAGGAGGATATGATGGACAGGTACAATCTTTTGATGGCTTATATCAATATGTAATTTATGATCGCAATAGGTGAAACGCTGATAAGTGATGATGTTGTGGCAGCACAATTTGTTTGCGATTTAAATAAGTGTAAAGGTGGCTGTTGTGTTGATGGAGATTGCGGTGCACCGCTTACAGAAGAGGAAACAAAGCTGGTTGCAGAGAACTACCCTAAGATCAAAAAATACTTACCCCAGGAATATATAGACGAAATAGAAAAACAAGGTACACATACCATCGACGATGAGTTTGGTTATGTCACTCCAACTGTGAACGGCGGTGTTTGTGTATATGCTTATACCGACTTTGCAGGTATTGTTAAGTGTGGTTTTGAGAAAGCATATATGGCCGGTGAGATAGGTTTTAAGAAGCCCATATCATGTCATTTATATCCTATACGCATTAAAGAAATGGATGGGTACGATGCGGTAAACTATTCGCCGCGTAAGCCTATGTGTAACCCTGCATGCGAACTGGGTGGTAAATTAAAAATACCTGTATACCAGTTTTTGAAAGAAGCTATCATCAGGAAGTATGGTGAAGAGTATTACGATGCACTGGATGCTACAGCTAAGCATATGTAAGAACCATTTTTAATAGTTAGCGACATCTCTAATATTACTCATCACTTGTTTCATCACGCTCAAATAATCATCATCTATAGTTTTGACTTTTACAGTCCTGGCATGTTTGCCTTGTCCTTCGAGTTTTAATGTGGCAGTATCTGCATTTTGAGTGTGGTGTAAGTAAACTTTTACATGATCTTTGCCTAGCCCTATTCCATATAGTACTTGGTTGCTGTCGCCAATACTGTATAGTACTGTGGGGACTTTAGAACCGTATGCATTTTCTTCTATGCGTTTATCGATGTTTATAACTACTGCCCTTATTTGTTTGGCCATATCTATCAGCGTTTCCGGGTAGTTTGCAAATATCTCTTCAAAGTTCATTTTATAACTCTTTTCTTAAACGTGCGACAGGAATATTTAACTGTTCCCTGTATTTGGCAACTGTTCTTCTGGCAATATTGTAACCTTTTTCCTGTAGTGTCTTTGTGAGCTTTTCGTCAGAGAAAGGTTTGCGTTTGTTTTCTCCGTCAATGATCTCTTGCAGAATACTTTTTACTTCACGAGTAGAAACCTCTTCACCGCTCTCTGTTTGTAACGATTCTGAGAAGAAATATTTTAAACGGAAAGTACCAAACTCTGTTTGTACAAACTTGCTGTTAGCAACGCGCGAAACGGTAGACACGTCTAAGTCGGTCATTTCTGCAATGTCCTTCAATATCATCGGGCGGAGTGTTACCTCGTCGCCTGTTAAGAAAAATTCCTTTTGAAAATCCAGTATAGCCTGCATGGTTTGCAGTAAAGTATGCTGGCGTTGTTTAATCGCATCGATGAACCATTTTGCAGAGTCAAGTTTTTGTTTGATGAACATCACGGCCTCTTTCTGTTTTTTATTTTTCTTCTCGCTATTGTCGTAAGCACGCATCATATCCTTGTACCCGGCAGATACTCTCAGCTCAGGTGCATTTTTGGCGTTAAGAGATAGCTCAAGTTTGCCATTGTTGTTGTGTACAAAGAAGTCGGGCAGGATGTAGCTCTCTGCCTTATTGACTATAGCAAATGCAGCACCCGGTTTGGGGTTTAGTTTTATTATGGTATTGATAACAGCCTTAAAGTCTTCATCGTTTAAGCCTAGCTGTTTTTGAATTTTATCGTAGTGCTTTTTAGTGAATTCAGTAAAATATTTATTGACTACAGTTAGCGCATCTTCAACTTCTTTAGTTCTGGGTTCAATTTTATCCAGTTGTAATTGTAAACATTCTTGCAGGTCTCTCGCACATACGCCCGGAGGGTCGAATTGCTGAATTCGTTCTATCAGTTCTTGTACCTCTTGCTCCGTTGTGGTAATGTTTTGCCCGAATGCTAGATCGTCTACCAGAGCTATTACTTCTCTTCTCAAATAACCATCCTCGTCAATACTACCTATGATTTGCTGGGCCACCTTCTCCATTCGTTCATCAACTTCGAGCATGCCTACCTGGTTTAGCAGGTGGTCATGAAAACTGGTTTCTACTCTTACGGGGGTACTTGGCTGTTCGTTATCTTGATTGCCGTAATAGTCTCTGTTGTAGTCAGAAGGTCCATCGTCATCTTCTCTCCTCAAAAAATCATCGAGGTCTATTTTCTCCGCATCATCGTTGCTTAGTTCCACATCGTCTTCATACTCATCCTCTACGCTGTCATTTAACCCATATTCATCATCCTCTTCTTCAGTACCGGTTTCCAGAGCAGGATTTTCTTCCATTTCTTCTTTGATACGCTCTTCTAAATTGGCCGTAGGTATTTGCAGCAGCTTCATTAATTGGATCTGCTGCGGCGATAACTTTTGTAGTAATTTTTGTTGTTGGGTCTGTCTTAACATTACTTCCCTGTCTGAAATTCAATACAATATACGAAACGCTCTGTAGCAGATAACTAACAAAAACATAAAACTTACATTAACATGAAAATGTATGTTAATTGCTTTAAAAATAAAGTGGAGTTTCGTAATTTTCAGCAAATCACACTAAGTGTAATAGATGAGTAAGAGGCCGTATATCTCGCCATCGTTTTCGTATGTGCCCCTGGAAGAGACGCTGGAGATTCTACCGAAAAAGAAAAAACTTTTTATAGGTATTCCGAAAGAAACATCTTTTCAGGAAAACCGTGTTGCATTAACGCCGGAAGCTGTATCAGTACTGGTAAATAATGGGCACGAAGTAATGGTAGAACATAACGCCGGAGTAGGCTCATCGTATTTCGATAGCGATTACAGCGAAGCAGGAGCACGTATTGTATACGACAGGCAAGAGCTCTATAAGGCCAATACCATTATTAAGTCGGCACCTATATCTGAGGATGAGATACCATTGTTGCAACCCAACCAGTCTGTCATCTCCCCGATACACATGCCTTTGTTAAAGTCGGAGATGCTGGAGCAGCTCATCAAAAAGAAGATCATTGCTATTGCTTTCGATTCTATCAAAGACGACTCAGGCACTTATCCGATTGTAAGATCTATGAGTGAGATTGCGGGTAGTTCGGCCATATTAAATGCAGCCAAGTACTTGAGCAATGTGCACAACGGTAAAGGGGTTTTGCTGGGTGGCTTGTCAGGTATACCGCCGGCAAAAGTACTGATATTAGGTGCAGGTGTTGTAGGTGAATATGCTGCACGAACAGCTATAGGGCTGGGTGCATCGGTAAAGGTGTTCGATAACTCTATATACAGATTAATGCGTTTGCAGAATAATATCGGGCAACGTGTTTATACTTCAGTAATAGAGCCGGTGACATTAGCAGAAGAATTGTCTATGGCAGATGTAGCAGTAGGTGCTTTAAAGCCGGTAAACGGTATTACACCTGTTGTAGTGAATGAGGATATGGTGGCGAATATGAAAGCAGGCTCTGTAATTGTAGATGTGAGCATTGATAGGGGCGGCTGCTTTGAAACCTCACGCGTTACATCTCACGAACAACCAACATTTAAGAAGTTTGACGTGATACATTATTGCGTACCGAATATTGCTTCCAGTGTGTCGAGAACGGCATCGCGAGCTATTAGTAATGTATTGATGCCTATTATGCTGGATTGTGCTGACCTGGGAGGTGTAGAAGGTGTGATAATGGCAAAGACAGGCATCCGTAATGGTGTGTATCTTTACAAAGGGTGTGTTACAAATGCACCTATCGCAAAACGTTTTGATTTTAAGTATACTGACTTAGATTTGCTATTCGCATCTCCGAGTTAAAATAAAGAATTGATTGATATGCCTAATAATAGGGTAAATAAGACAATAGCAGGCTACCACCTATTAATGATACTTTCGGCGGTAGATCATAAATTCATTGCAGAAGAAGATGACGTAATACGTGAGTATCTTGTTCAGGAGTTTCCTATACAGGTAGATCTTGATAAGGAAATGACTACGATAAGCGGCTTACATCCTGATCAGTGGGAAGAACACTTCTCTAAAATGATGGATGACTTTTATGATGACGCAACAGAAGATGAGCGCAACAGACTACTGCAATTTGCAATAGACCTGACAAAGGCTGATAATGTTATTACTGAAGAAGAGAATAAATATTTGAACATGCTCTTCGACGCGTGGAAACCGGACGAGGCTTAATACAACTATATTATTTCTAGACTGTGGCCGCTTAGTAAGAGTGCCAGTATAATACCGCCAACTATAATGCGGTAAATACCGAATACCTGAAACCCTCTTTTTGTTACAAAGCTGATGAAGGATTTGATAGCTATGATAGCTACAATGAACCCTACAATATTACCAACTAATAATAGGTTGACCTCTTCAGAGGTAATGGTATGACCATCCTGATAAAAGTCGAGCATTTTTTTAGCGGTAGCAGCAAACATGGTAGGCACAGCAAGAAAGAAAGAAAACTCAGCAGCAGCTTTGCGGGTTAGCTTTTGTTGCATACCACCTATGATTGTAGCCGCAGATCTTGATACGCCCGGTATCATTGCAATACATTGAAATAATCCAATAACAAATGCACTGGGGTACTTTACATTGTCAGAGTCTTCGTCGGTATTGTTCTTGAAGATCTTGTCTATGAACAAAAGGAAAATGCCGCCTATAACAAGTGATATGGCAACAACCATAGGGTTCTCCAACATGTTATCAATCGCATCACTAAATAGTAAGCCAAAAATAGCAGCAGGTATGAACGCCACCAGTAACCTTAAGTAAAACTGTATCGACTTAAAGAAGCGTTTAAAATACAGCACTACCACAGATAGTATTGTACCAAATTGGATGGCCACTGTAAACAGTTTTACAAAATCGTTTGACTGTATACCCATCAACGAGCTGGTGATGATCATATGCCCTGTTGATGATACAGGCAAAAACTCTGTAAGCCCCTCTACAATGCCAAGAATAATCGCTTCGATCCAAGTCATGCTATGGTATGTTGATGTATTTGTGTGTTTGTAAAGACAACTCCCACTGCGGGTGTTGTTTGATGTAATCGATGATCAATGGTGTCATGCTGTCGCGCTTGTCCCATTCGGGTTGTAGGTACAGCTTACAGTTTTCTGAAACTTTTGCTGCATGTTGTTCTGCCCAATCAAAATCATGTTTGTTGAACACTACTACTTTTAGCTCATCTGCTTTTGCGAGTGTTTCGTCAATTGGTGCTTTGAACTTTTTAGGAGATACTGTTACCCAGTCAAGATTCCCTTTAAGAGGGTAAGCTCCTGATGTCTCTATATGCGTTTTAAAGCCCTCGTCGTGTAAAGATTGACAAAGGCTGGTTAGATCATACATAGCAGGTTCACCGCCTGTAATAACAGCTACACGTGCAGGGTGTTCTTTTGCTTTTGCTACAATGTCTGTTACTTGCAGTTGCGGGTGACTTTCGGCATCCCAGCTATCCTTTACGTCGCACCATACGCAACCCACATCGCACCCGCCCAAACGGATGAAATAAGCAGCTACCCCATGATGAAACCCTTCGCCTTGCAGCGTATAAAAGTGTTCCATTACAGGGTAGGCTGTAATATGTTCTGTATTAGTCAATATTAGAATGTTCCTTTGCCGCCTCTAAAGTGTTCATCATCAAACCGCAGATGGTCATTAACCCAACACCACCCGGTACAGGTGTGATGTAGCTACACTTATCTTTCACATTATCAAAATCAACATCACCAACAAGACGCTTACCACTTTTACGAGTAGGGTCGTCTATACGGTTGATACCTACGTCTAAGATAATAGCACCTTCTTTCACCATGTCTTCTGTAATGAACTTAGGTATACCTACTGCAGCAACAATAATGTCTGCCTGTAAGCAGTGCTCTTTCAGATTTTTAGTATGTCTGTGGCAAAGCGTAACTGTAGCATTACCGGGGTTGCTGTTACGGCTCATCAATAATGCCATTGGCGTACCAACAATGTTACTACGGCCTACAACTACACAGTGCATGCCTTTTGTGTCAATGTTATAATGCTTCAGCATCAACATCATACCATAAGGTGTTGCAGGTAAATATGCCTTTTGTCCTAAAACCATACGGCCGGTAGAAACAGGGTGGAACCCGTCTACATCTTTACCGGGATCGATGGCATTGATCACAGCATCGTCAGAAATATGTTTTGGTAACGGAAGCTGTACTAATATGCCATCTATCTCGTCATTATCATTCATATGGCGTATTTCGTCCAATAATGCTTCCTCTGTAATATCTTCTTCAAAGCGCTTAAGGGTAGATCCGAAACCCAGCTCCTCGCAAGTACGTATTTTACTACCTACATAGGCCTCGCTGGCAGGGTTATTACCAACGATGATAGCTGCAAGGTGGGGTTGCTTACCGCCTTTAGCAATATGCTCGGCAGTATCTTTCTTTATTTGTTCTTTTATATGGGCTGCTGTAGCCTTACCATCTAATAATTGCATGGCGCAAATATACATGTATACTGGTTAACATGGTAATAGGAGATACTTAAACTAGCCTCGTCATTTTTTATCAAAATAAAAGTTGTAAATCATAGAGCCGACCTTATCGTTGATGTTGCGGGCGCCATGATGTTGTAACCATTGCTCGAACAACTCGGGGTCGTCGGTAGTGAAGCGGACGACGCGTCCGTCTTTTAAAGAGATCACAAAAGTGTCTATTGAAAAAATGTAGGCAGACAGTTCTGTGCCGGCAAACTCGAACCCCGCAAAGCGGGTGGTGAAAGTATTCATACAGTTACGGTTTAGTATCACAATAAATTGATAGGCTTATTTAGGATACCTGAGCACCGACCGTAAAAAAACGGGCGTGGAACTCAACTTACCGACTGGAGGCCGTAGGAGACCTGAACACGAATAAGAGAGCCCACGCCTTTAGCGTGAGCGTACTTACTTCGTCCTGTGTTCTTGAAATTTCCTACGTTTCCAGTCAAGACGAAAGCAATTACGCTTTCAATATTTTCAACTGTAAAGATAGGTTTAATTGTTGGGAGTGTGGAAGGGGTGATTTTCCCGCTCGCATCGTCATGCTGAACACGATTCAGTACCTATGCATCTACCTTGGGCAACATGAAGATGTACTTTGTAGAGAGTTAGTTTGTCCACTTTGTCCGCATAAGTACAGGCACCTAAAACGTGGACAACGTGGACAGATGAATTACATGTACACATAATTCAGTAATGCTTCTACGTCATTAGGTGTAAGGTTGGGGAACTTCATGCACTTAGACCCGTACTCGCTTTTTAATCGTCTAGCCCTATCATCTATAGGTAGGAAGGTGGTATCAGTAAGAAATTTATAAATCCAATCGGGAGAACGAACTGTAATAATACTTCTTAGTGCCGGACCTGTAGCATCTTTTACGGGGTTATGGCAAGAGGCACAGTTTGATTGAAATAAAGCTTTACCATCAACCTCAATAGAGTCTATACTACCACTAATTTTTATATTGTTATCATAAATTGAATTCCCACAAATAAATACTTCTTCCTGCCTGTTGTTTTTGATAGAGCTGATACTATGATATACTAATATTCCACCAATGGAGAGTATCAGTATAACACTACTTACTATGATCAAGTTAATATTCTTGATAAGCATAGTTGAAAGTTAGTAAAGTATATGTATTCGTAAATGGTATAATAGTAGTTGTCCGTCTTGTCCGCAATATAGGTGCCGGGTGTCAGGCGGACAGCGCGGACAAACAAGAGTTGTGTGTTATGTTGTCCATCTTGTCCACGAAATAAGTGCCTGTACAAATGTGGACAGCGTGGACAAAACCTCCTGAAATCAAAAAAGCCCCCAGTAATCTGAGAGCTTCTTTGCGGACTGGACGGGATTCGAACCCGCGACCTCCGCCGTGACAGGGCGGCATTCTAACCAGCTGAACTACCAGTCCGTACCTCTTATCGAGGGGTGCAAAGATAAGTGCATTTTTTTAAATTTTGCAAATCTCTTTTAAAAATAATTCAAAGCTTTACATTTGTATACTTCAATCGATTGATTATGCAGTTTTTGGATTTTGAACAACCACTGGAAGAATTACATGCGCAGATGAATAAGCTGAAGGATCTTTCGGCTAAGAATGGGGTAGATGTTTCTAAGACAGTTAAAGAGCTGGAGGCATCAATAGAGGCTGAGCGTAAAAAAATATATAAAGACCTTACCCCCTGGCAAAGAGTACAGTTGAGCCGTCATCCGGATCGTCCGTACACGCATTTTTATGTAGAGCAGATATTTACCAACTTTCGTGAGCTGCACGGAGACCGTGGTGTAAAGGACGATAAGGCTATGGTAGGCGGTATGGCAGAGCTGGACGGTATGCCTGTAATGTTGATAGGTCAGCAAAAAGGGGTGAACACCAAAATGCGCCAGATGCGCAACTTTGGTATGGCTAACCCCGAGGGGTATCGCAAGGCTTTAAGGCTGATGAAGATGGCCGAAAAGTTCAACAGGCCCATTATCACTTTTATAGATACTCCGGGTGCATATCCGGGTTTGGAAGCAGAAGAGCGTGGACAGGGTGAAGCTATTGCCCGTAACCTGTATGAGATGTTCAACGTACGTGTGCCAATTATCTGTGTGGTAATTGGTGAGGGGGCATCGGGTGGTGCATTAGGTATCGGTATAGGAGATAAAGTAGCTATGTTGGAAAACACATGGTATACCGTTATTTCTCCCGAGAACTGTTCTACCATACTTTGGCGTAGTTGGGACTATAAAGTTCAGGCAGCAGAGCAGTTGAAACTGACCTCAGAGGACATGAAAGGTTTTGGACTAGTAGATGATGTGCTGAAAGAACCAAACGGCGGTGCACATGCCAGACCAGAGGAAATGGCTCAAACGCTGAAGAAGTACTTGGTTGAGAGTGTTAAGGCGCTACAAGGTATTGATGCAGATGACCGCATCAGCCAGCGTATTGAGAAGTTCTCAGCTATGGGCTTTCACGAAGAAGTATAAATCTCGAATAACATAAATTACAATCAAGGAAATGTCTCACAAATACAGAGGAACGGGTGTTGCCTTAGTAACGCCTTTTGCAGCAGATGGAAGCGTAGATTTTGACGCATTAACAAAAGTAGTGAACCATACTATTGATGGTGGTGTAAACTTTTTGGTAGCACTTGGTACTACGGCAGAAACCCCAACGCTTAGTGTATCGGAAAAAGCAGAGGTACTGGCGCATATAGTGAAAGCTAATGATGGTCGTGTGCCTGTGGTATGTGGTGTAGGTGGTAACAACACTACAGAGGTGGTTCGTCAATTAAAAGAGAACGACCTAAGTGGCGTAGATGGTATTTTGACAGTTGTACCTTATTACAACAAGCCTACCCAGGAAGGTATGTACCAACACTTTAAAACTATTGCAGAGGCTACCGATAAAGATATTATTCTGTACAATGTGCCTGGCCGTACTGTAGCTAATATGTTGCCTGAAACTACCTTGAGGTTGGCAAACGAATTCAAGCATATAGTAGCTGTAAAAGAAGCCAGTGGAAACATGGGGCAATGTATGGACCTTGTACAAGGTAAGCCCGACCATTTTGCTGTTTTAAGCGGTGATGATGATCTTGTATTACCGCAGGTAGCTTCCGGCATGGATGGCGTTATTTCTGTAGCAGCCAACTGTTTTACAAAAGACTTTACAGGCATGGTAAACGCCTCTCTGGATGCAGATCTAAATACTGCCAGAAGCCTGCACTACAAGCTATTGCAAGGTATCAGGTTGTTATTTGCAGAAGGTAACCCTGCCGGTGTTAAGTGTGTGTTGGATGAAATGGGTGTTTGTGGTGCTGGTGTTCGCTTACCACTTGTAGCAGCTTCGGCAGACCTTAGGGCAAAAATAAAAGGCTATATGGCCAACCTTTAAGCAGTTTTTTTGTTGTGTATTAAGTGTCTATTAATCATATGGTAAAACTGGTTAATAAAAAGGTTTTATGTACCTTTGCACTTCGTAAAAATTTTAAACCGAATAAAAGATAAAGTATGAGTACAATGACTCGTTCAGAGATCGATTTTAAACTGCCTTACAAAGTGGCTGATATTAGCCTGGCAGAGTGGGGACGTAAGGAGATAAAACTGGCAGAAGCTGAAATGCCTGGTTTGATGGCTATTCGTGAAGAGTATAAAGATCAGCAGCCTTTAAAAGGAGCGCGTATTGCAGGTTGTTTGCACATGACTATCCAAACTGCAGTGTTAATTGAAACATTAGTAGAGCTTGGTGCAGAAGTACGTTGGAGCTCTTGTAACATATTTTCTACTCAAAATCAGGCAGCGGCTGCAATTGCAGAAGCAGGTATTGGTGTTTTCGCATGGAAAGGTCAAACGCAAGCTGAGGCTGACTGGTGTATTGAGCAGACTTTATTCTTCGGTAGCGAAGATCGTCCGTTAAATATGATCTTAGACGATGGTGGTGATCTTACCAACATGGTATTGGATAACTACACTGAGCTAGTTGACGGTATTAAAGGTCTTAGTGAAGAAACTACTACCGGTGTTCACCGTTTGTATGAGCGTATGAAGAAAGGTACTCTTCCTATGCCGGCTATCAACGTGAACGACTCGGTTACTAAGTCTAAATTCGATAATAAATACGGTTGTAAAGAGTCTCTTGTAGATGCTATCCGTCGTGCAACAGATGTAATGCTTGCAGGTAAAGTAGCTGTTGTAGGTGGTTACGGAGACGTTGGTAAAGGTTCTGCAGAGTCTTTACGTGGTGCAGGTGCCCGTGTTATAGTTACAGAGATCGATCCGATTTGTGCTTTACAAGCTGCAATGGACGGTTTTGAAGTGAAGAAAATGATTGATGCTGTTAAAGAAGCAGACATCGTTGTTACAGCTTCTGGTTGTCGTGACCTAATTGGTGAAGAGCACTTCCGTGTTATGAAAGATAAGACGATCGTTTGTAACATCGGCCACTTCGATAACGAGATCGATATGGCATGGATCAACGAAAACTACGGCAACACTAAAGATACTTTGAAACCACAAGTAGACATCTACAATATTGATGGTAATGATATCATCATCCTTGCAGAAGGTCGTTTAGTGAACCTTGGTTGTGCTACAGGCCACCCAAGCTTTGTAATGAGTAACTCATTCACAAACCAAACGCTTGCTCAAATAGAGCTTTGGAACCACATAGATCGTTACGAGAATAAAGTATACGTTCTTCCTAAGCATTTGGATGAGAAAGTTGCTCGCTTACACTTAGGTAAGATCAACGTTGAGTTGGATGTGCTTACAGATGAGCAAGCTGCTTATTTAGGTATTCCTAAGGAAGGACCATACAAGCCTGAGCATTATCGTTATTAATAGCTTTAAGCTTTATAATACTAAGAGCCTCTCCTTTCGGAGGGGCTTTTTTATATTTACTACAAATCATACACTATGCCCAGGTTATTGATCCTTTTACTGATTACCTTATTCTGCACCAGTTGCGGAAACCAAACGGACCATGTTGAAGAAGAGCAGATAATAAGAGGCTATAACCTTTATAAGGAGGCATTAGTGCAAGAGAGTCCTACAAGAGCAACCGTATTCATCAGCCATCAAATGTTCGATTATTATGATAGCCTGATACAATATGCTATAAGGTTGGACAGCATTAAAGTGGCACAACTACCTGTACCTAAAAAGATGATTGTACTAATGCTTCGTCATCAATTAGGAGGAAGGTTATTAGATATGGATGGAAAAAGTGTGTATGCTTTTTTTCATAAAACAATGCCAATGATGCATGGTATGATCGGGGATTTTGAGCCAGGTGAGGCGAGCTCTATCGATGATACTGTTGCGCAACTTAAAATGACCTTTAGAGGACAGGATGCAGATATGTTTGAAGAGATGATATATGAAGACGGCATATGGAAAGTGAATGTGTTTAAGAGCTTTAATGTAGCCAATCCGGATATTGAAGCGGCTTATGAAAAATCTGAACAGTCCTTCTCTGATTATATAGCTATCGCACTTAAAAAAATGACAGGTAAAGCTCCTGATTCTACTTTGTGGATACCACTAGAAGAGCTGTATAGTAAATAAGTGGATTCTTGCTTTTTATCCTTTTTTACACTTTTTGAATCTTATTGATTTCTCAGGCATGACGGTGTTGCGTACTTCGCATTAAAACAAATACGTCATGAGAAAAATTATATTTTTAGTATTAAGTGTATTTGCAATACATGCAAATGCTCAAAAGATCAACAGGGTAAAGGATATCAATACCGGTAGTGACCCTTCCAGCCCGGTAATACTAGCAGCGCTACCTAATGGTGACATACTTTTTTCTGCTTACGATGCAATTAACGGAAGAGAGTTGTGGGTAAGTGATGGTACTTCGCAAGGCACCAAAATAGTTAAGGATATCAACCCGGGTAGTAAATCAGGGTACCTATATAAGAGCGCAATATATCTAAATGGTAAACTATACTTTACCGGTGATGATGGTGTACATGGTACGGAGTTGTGGGTAAGTGACGGTACTACGGGAGGCACTAAAATGCTTTTAGATATTTACCCCGGGAAAGATACTGGTCTGTCTGCTAATACATGGTTTAAGTATTACAATAATAAAGTATACTTCAATGGTATTAGTAGCGTGGGCGAAGAGCTTTGGGAGACTGATGGCACACCTTCAGGCACCTTGTTGGTGAAAGACATGAACCCGGGTAGTGGAGATAGCTACGTAACGGCATTGACGATTGCAAATGGCAAAATGTTCTTCCTCGCCTCAGATGGTAATTCGGGGCACGAAGTGTGGACAAGCGATGGTACGGACAATGGTACAAAAATGATAGTAGACTTCTATCCGGGTGCACTTTCTGGTGCGAGCGGACATACTATGATAGAGTACAATGGCAAGGTCTATTTTGCAGGGCAAAACCCTGGCTCTACAGGTATAGAATTGTGTAGTACAGACGGTACGGCACAAGGTACCAAAGTGGTAAAAAATATAAACGCAGCCAGTAATAGTGAGCCAGAGAGATTTATGGTGGTAAATGGCAAGCTCCTGTTCACTGCTAAAACTTCTACATTGGGCAAAGAGCTATGGGTGACAGACGGCACAGAAAATGGTACTAAGCTCTTGAAGAATATTTATCCCGGAGCATCTTCGGCTGATCCTGCACCGCTAGGCATACTGAATAATAAACTAATATTCAGAGCAGATGACGGCACACACGGTAATGAACTATGGATAACTGATGGAACATCAAACGGAACAAAACTATTGTACGATATCAACACAGGTAGTGGAGATGGTAGTAAGTATACAGTATCCTCTTCTTACAGCACGCTTTTGCAAAGGCTGACAGTTAATAATGTATATAATGGTGTGATGTACTTAAATGGAGATGATGGCACCAATGGTAGTGAGTTGTGGCGTACTGATGGTACAGATACCGGTACATATATGGTAGAAGATGTAGGTGACATACCTAACAATGCAACCAGCTCTGAGCTAGACTTTATTTTTGTTGACAGCAACAATGTATGGTTGGCTATGACAGATGGTGCTATTGGTAAAGAGTTATTCCTTCATCGTGCAAAAGTGTCAACAACTCCGCAGAGCATAGGTGGTATAACAGCCGAAAGAAGAGCGACGTTATACCCTAATCCAAACAATGGCACATTTAGTCTAAATATTAACAACCCTTCATTTCTTAATGGTTTGGTACGTGTGTACGATATTACCGGTAGAGAAGTGTATAGTCAGGGGCTTGAAAGAGGGCAATCGCAAACTACAATATCATTAAATAATATTGCTACGGGTATATATAAAGTACTAATAGAGCTGGACAGGCATGTAGAAGTACATACAGTAAGCATAAGCAAGTAGTAATAACTAATACATAGCAAAGCCCTTCTTTACGGAAGGGTTTTTGTTATGCCAAAAAGTGTATCTTACATATTGTACAAAAAACTACTCTATGAAAAAGCTATACTTTTTATTTGTAATAGTACTGTTTTGCACATTTGCGAACAAGGTTGAAGCACAACGCACAGAGGTGACCTTTTATACTACAATGGGAGACTTCACTATAAAAATGTGGGATAGTTTAGCTCCCATAACTGTTGATAGCTTTTTGGCTCGTGTAGGGCGTAATTTTTATGACGGGATCATCTTTCATAGGGTAATAAAGAACTTTATGATTCAAGGTGGTGACCCTACAGGTACAGGGTCAGGAGGAACAGGCACTAAAATTCCTGATGAATTCCATTCTTCTTTAAAGAATGTGCCAATGGCATTGTCTATGGCAAATACAGGGCAGCCAAACACAGGCGATTGTCAGTTTTTTATCAACCTTGTTACAAACGCTCATTTAGATAATAAGCATACTGTATTTGGCATGGTTACAAGTGGTTCGTCGGTAGTGCAGGCAATAGGTAATGTAGCTACGTCAGGGTCTTCGGGTAACCCGCAAGATAAACCATTGACAGATGTGGTAATGGACAGTGTGCGTGTTACAAAATGGCCCGCATCAGTAAACAATGTTCAAGCAGAACTTACTGTTAATATTTACCCTAACCCGACAAAAGGTCTGTTTCTTATATCTTTACCACAAAATATGGCTACTCGTGTAATGGTGACTAACCTTCAGGGTGCTGTACTGTTCGAAACAGAAGCTGCTAATAAAAAAGATATTACCGTTGACCTGTCAGGTAACCCTGAAGGTATATACATCATAAAAATTGCTGCCGACAACGGATCTGTTTATAAAAAGTTGTTGTTGCAACCATAAGAAAAGAATTGATAATTAACCGAAATGCTCCCTATGAAGAAGTTGCTTTTTGCATGCTCATTTTTATTGACTTGTACTGTTTTCGCTCAGCCCTCGTTTACATTCAAAGAGTTTGAAGTTAGCCCCGGTAAGGTAGGCTCAAGCCCGGCAAACTTTAATATTGCCGGTGGAAAGCTGCTGTTTTCCGCTCGCGATACATCTCATGGTTTTGAGTTATGGGCAACAGATGGTACTGATACCGGAACAGTAATGCTGAAAGATATCTATCCAGGTAAAACAGGTGGTGGTCCGGGTAAGTTTGTTACTATGAACAACAAGGCATACTTCATGGCCTCAGACCCTGTATTTGGCAGAGAGCTTTGGGTGAGTGATGGAACGGATACTGGTACCAAAATGGTAAAGGATATAAATGTAGGTATAGGAAACTCTGACCCTCAGAACAAAATAGTATATAACAACAAGTTGATATTTGCTGCAGAAGATTCTACTGCCGGAATGGAGTTGTGGATCAGTGATGGTACTGAAGTTGGTACTAAGCTGTTAAAGGATATTTATGTTAGCGATACAGGTAGCTATCCATATGATTTTACACTGTACAATGGTAAGGTTTATTTTCAGGTAAATACTGCTAATGGCAGAGAGCTGTGGGCAACAGATGGTACCCCTTCCGGAACAGTGCCTGTTCCCGGAATCTTTACCGGTAATTCTATAATACTTATACAGGAGGTATTAGGCAAATTATACATGCTACAGTATACATCGGCACATTATTACGAAATATGGGTTACTGATGGTACACCCGGTGGTACATTATTACTGAAAGAAGTTGTGCCCGGCCCTAATTTTGGAGTATCGGGCTTATATATAACGGAGTACAAAGGAAAAGTACTGATGCTGGCAACAACACGTTTTAGTGTTGGTAAGGCATATTTGTATTTAACGGATGGTACGCCATCCGGTACTCAACAACTACAGGTATTCCCATACAAGCCGGGAGTTAGTACTAATGGTATATCTAACTTTTGTGAGTACGATGATAAAGTATATTTTGCATGTACAGATGCAGACCAGAACGGTACAAAAACTAATTTATGGGTTACCGATGGCACAGTTGCCGGAACTAAAGTGGTGAAAAACACGAAGGTAAAACCTGATGGCACTATACCGGAAGCTTCTACATTAATAAAGTACAATGATTATTTGTACATGACTGCGACAATCAATAGTGGTAGTCGACACATTACAAGATATGACGGTACCGATACGGGAGCTATTACAGTATCTCCACCCAATCCTAAAAACAACCCTATTTACGGAACTACAGAAGTAATTGTGTACGATTCGTCTTTATATTATTGCTCTGACTATAAAGGTAATGGCCGAGAGTTGTGGGCTTTGAAAGACACATCTACAAGAAAGAAAATAATAACTCCGCCTCCTGGTAGTGTTAGCAATATTGAGGAGAATAACTTTTTTATATATCCCAACCCTACAGAAGGAGTTTTTACTGTAGAGCATAAAAAAACTATCGAGAAGATAGAGATATATGATCAGGTAATGCGGAGGGTATATCTATCTAAGCCAGATCAAAAGCATGTGCGTTTGAACCTTCAGCATCTTCAAAGGGGGGTATATCTGGTGGTTGTTACAGATAATGCAGGGGCTTATTACCGGAAGCTATTACTGGATTAACGCCTGAGTTTTTTCACATGTTTTATTTGCAATCTATTAATTAAAGCTCTTCACTGGTACTCGTTTGTGTAGCTTTTGCAAAACAATTGATGAAACAAGTAGTGAGAATTATTATAGTTGAATATTTGAACAAGGTTCGCTTCATGCAACAATAAAAAGAATTATCTTTATGTAAGTGTATGGTACTGAAAATGCTTTAACAGCTTTTTAATCCATTATAACGCAGCATGTACTAATTTTCGTAGCTAAGTTAGAAACAGCAATTTGATTTATGAACTATAATATACTACTGGTAGAAGATGAGAAAAAGTTGGCTGATACAATACAAGCCGGCTTGTCTGAGCACGACTACGAAGTAACAATAGCATACAATGGATTGGATGGTAAAAAGCTATTTGCCGAAAATGCCTACGACCTTATTATCCTGGATATAAATCTGCCTTTTGTAAATGGCTACGAGCTTTGTAAGCTGATACGTGAAACGGATGAACACGTGCCTATCATACTGCTTACTGCAATGAACTTTACGGATAACAAGATTGAAGGTTTTGACAGTGGTGCTGATGACTATATAACTAAGCCTTTTGAGTTTGTAGAGTTGGTAGCCAGAATTAAAGCATTGCTACGCCGGTCTGATTTGAGAACAGATGCAGAAGAAGAAAGGATGTTACAAATTGCTGATCTTGAAATGAATCTGGACAGTAAGGAGGTGCGTAGAAATGATAAGAAGATATCATTAACAGCGAAAGAGTTTCAATTGCTGGAGTACCTGCTGAAGAATAAAGAGAAGGTTGTTTCTCGTGCAGAGATCGCAAAGAATGTATGGGATATCGACTTTGATACACAAACAAATGTTATTGATGTATACGTGAACTTTTTGAGAAAGAAGCTCGATAAGAACTTTGAACCCAAGCTAATACACACGCAAGTTGGTATGGGTTATATACTGAAAGTGGAAGAAGACTAACAATAATTAATGCAGATAAAGTACCGCATAACACTAGTTTATTCCGTAATAGTAACTGTAATACTTTTACTGTTTTGTGGCACATTGTACCTTTTCTCTTATCAGGATATGGTCAAGCGTTTCAATGCGCGTTTGCTGAACAAGACAAGAAGTACAGCAGAGCTTCTTAAATCCCCACAGTTTAATACAAGTGTTTTTAGAACCGTTAACCGTGCGGCAGGTGAGTCTTTTGATAAAAAAAGTGTTACCGCTCAAGACTATATTAATAACAAGAGGTACTACTATTGTGATGCAGGTGTGAACACCATACCGGTTACAGATAACATTGTTAGTAACGTTACAAGCGGCAAGCCATATTATTTTGATATTGGAAAGAGGAATGCTGTTGCTGTAGAGTATAAAGGGAATGGTTATGACTACATTGTTATAGCAGCCGCATATGATAGCGGTCGCGTTGCTTGGTTAAGCAAACTACAATGGATACTATTGATATGTATTTTAGCTAGTATATTCATTGTAATTGGTACAGGATATATATTCTCTCTTAGTTTGATAAATGGTTTAACAGAGTTTACTCATAAGATCAAGCATATATCCTCAGAAAAGTTTTCGCTTCGTTTAGAGACGGGCAAGGGTAAAGATGAGCTAGATAAACTAGCTATCACTATTAACGACTTGCTTGATAGGCTACAAGCATCGTTTAACCTGCAACGTAGGTTTATAGATAACGCTTCGCACGAGCTTTCTACGCCACTGGCATCTATCGCCAGTCAAATGGATGTTGCACTACAAAGAGAACGTAGTAGTGATGAATATAAAAAGGCGCTGTTGTCTATGAACGATGATGTGCGTAGATTAAGTATGCTGGTACGAAGCCTGTTAGAAATTGCAAAAGTAAGCGGATCTATGGGCGGTACGGAGTTAACCTCTGTGCGTATAGATGAGTTGCTGATGCGTATACCATCCGAGCTAAAGAAAATAAGCCCGATGTATGATGTGAAGCTTGAGTTTGATGAATTGCCTGAGGATGAGAAATCGCTCATTATATACGGTAACGAACATTTATTATACAGCTCTATCAAAAACATAGTACATAACGCGTGCAAGTTTTCTGAAGACAAAAAGTCCTCGATGATCCTATCGTTTACGAAAGATAGAATCATCATCTCTATCATAGATACCGGGCCGGGAATTAGTGAACATGATATGAAACACATTTTCCAGCCTTTTTACAGAAGTAACAGGCACGAGAGCTACATAAAAGGAGCCGGGTTAGGCCTTTCGTTAGCCCATAGGATAATAGGCTTGCACAAGGGCGATATTCGTGTAAAATCTGAGCTTGGAAAGGGCACCACTTTTATTATCACCCTGCCGATGGAGGGTGTAGTAGAGGAAGAAGCTGAAAAACAGGAAAAGCCTGCCGGCAAAACTACCTAGCTAGTTTATTTGTTATTTTAACAGTAAATAGCGGCATTTTATTTGCTAAGTACGCTACATAAGATAATTTTACAGTACATAAAAAGAACAGCAATGAGAAAACAATCCGTATTATTAATTGCAGCAGGTTTGTTGGCAACAGCATCTTGTAATACAGAGACCGGCAATGCAGAAGAAGCTCAAGCAAAAATAGATTCAATGGTAAATGCACGTGTTGATGATATGCGTTTACAATTGAAGGCAGAGAACGATTCTATCATCAACGAATTGGCAATGTGGCGTGCAGACTCTATAATAAATGCCCGCAAAGGTGTGAAGGTTGTAAAACCAAAGCCAACTAAAAGAATCATTGACAAACAACAAATGAGTGATGGTAGCGGTACTACAGAGCAACCTGCATCAGCCAAACCAACAAAGCCTAAGGACGGTTTTAAAGCAAGTGCTGATAATAACAAGGAGTCAGGAAGTAACAAGTTTAAATCAAGCTCAGATCAAAATCAACAGTCTGGTAGCAGTAAATTCAAATCGAAATCTGATAAATAGTTCAAAATATAAGCATTAAAAAAGGCTACCATTTGGTAGCCTTTTTTAATGCAGTATTACTTAATACTAATTATTGCTTAAGCATATTAGCAAATGTAATGATGTATTTTCCATCAATAGTATCATCAACTGTTAGGCTTAGAGAAGACGATGTAGCACTGATAGTACCTGTACCGGTAAATGTAGTAGTTCCATCAACTTTTTGGTTTACTACGAATGTACCGTTTGTTTGTAGAGTAACTGTAAATGCTCCGATGCTTACGTTGTTAGCATCTAAAACGTCCATCCCAAATGTTTTAGCTTGTGTACCCACTGCATAGAACTTCAAGCCGAAGTTTGTGTAAGTGTCGCCATCAGAATCAGAGCCGTCACCTTTATAAGTGTTGTAATATGTTGTTCTTATTTCAGAACCACAATCAGAGCCGGTATAGCCTACTGTACAGTTACAAGTACCACTAACGCAAGTGCCATCATTTTTACAAACTACATCTTTACATTCGTCTTTAGTACAAGATGTGTAAAACACAGTGGAGAATGTGCCTACTGTTAAAAGGGCACTCAGTGCAATGTTACGTATTGATTTCATAAAGTAAATTTTTAGAATTTTATATAGTTCAAAAGCTGTGCCAAAAATAGTGGTGTTTTAGCTGGTTTGCAACGATTTGTATATTTTCTTTGTCTAAGAATAACAAAGTATTTGCCTTATTGTTCGGTACTGCACAGTACCTTTGCTGCAATGAGGGCTTTCCTGTGCTTTTTTTTACTGGTTTTGTTTGGTGGTGGTGTGTTTGCACAGAAACACAACTATAGCTATACTGATAACTGTAAAAAAGCATACCAGGCTTTTTTAGCGTTACAAAACGATGCCGGCTACAATGCCATCAATAAAGAGCTTGCGGAGCACCCTAAGAACTTAATGCCTGTTTATATTGCAGATTATGAAGACTGCTTGACATTGTTGTTTAACGGAGGGCAAGATGAGTATGAAAGAAGGAAGCCGCACCTGGATAAACGTTTAGCATTGATCAATGCAGGAGATAAAAATTCCCCGTGGTATAAAATGTGTAAGGCCGGCATATATATGCACTGGGCCTTTATTGGGGTAAGGTTTGACGACAAGCTAAAAGCGGCAAACTACTTCAGAAAATCGTTTATACTCTTGAAAGAAAATCAGACCCAATTCCCGGATTTTGAGTATGACGATATCTTTTTTGGCATGGAAGAGGCTGCGGTAGATGCTTTGCCTGATAATTATAAGTGGATAGCGTCTATATTCGGGATGAAAGGCAATCTTAAGGCTGGTACTAAGAAGATTCAAGGTTTTTTAGACAGACATCAGCCGGGCGACCTATTTTATGAAGAAGCACTTATATATAATGTTTACCTCAACTACTTCTTGCTTTCCGATAAAGAGAAGGCATGGAGTATAGTGTCTTCTAATGAGTTTGGCACAAAGGATAACCTTCTGAACAGTTTTGTTAAAGCTAATATTGCCCTTAATTACAGAAAAGCTGCAGATGCTGCCAGGGTACTGGAGGCCGCACAGCAGAATAGGTATTATTATCAATATCCTACACTTGACTATGAATATGGTTATAGTTTGCTACACCATTTAGATAAACGTTCTATTGACGCATTTAAGCGCTTTTTAAAGAATTATAAGGGTGTTTTGTTTGTAAAAGATGCCTTGCAAAAATTAGCATATGCAAATTACCTTTTTGGTATGCCCGAAACAGCTATGCAGTATAAACAAATGATAGCAGAAGAGGGGAATACACAAACAGATGCTGATAAACACGCTCAACGTTTTGCGGAACGTATAGAATGGCCCAATAAGGTGCTGCTGAAATCTCAATTGCTCATAGATGGAGGATATAATAATACTGCATATCAATTGCTTAAAAGGTACTCTCCTAAAGACTTTACAAAAGAAAGTGAGTTGCTGGAATATCATTACCGTGTAGCCAGGGTTAATGATGAGATGCGCATGGAAACTACAGCCATAACAGAATATAAACAAGCTATAGAGCTTGGAAGAGACAGGCATGAGCAATTTGGCGCAAGAGCAGCCTTGCAGCTTGGCTTTTTGTACGAAAGGAATAGAGAACATAAGTTAGCTATCAGTATGTATCGCGAGGCACTATCCATGAAACAGCACGATTTCAAAAATGCCATACAGCAGCAAGCAAAGGCCGGTGTCAACAGGTTAACGACACAATAGGACTTCTATATCAAAAATACATATATAGCTGGTTGCTTATTTGTTCCATAATATTGTATCAACACCATTCATACATCAAATTGATGTTTTTGTCGTGAATAGCACAGCCGTTTGTTAATATTGATTTAACCTTGGAACTCATTGATTTTGAGTTGATTAATATATATATAATCTTAGGTTAATTTTATTTTAATATTGGTTTATTGGCTTTTTAATTGCTTCCGTTCTGGTTGAGTAAGCACATCTCCTATTTTTAAGTACTTATAACTATGTTAATTTTTTTGTTGTAATCCTATAGCTGTATTACATCTGTAATATTTATAGAAATACGACATCGAATAGTAAACATTTTTTTAATGGGTAAACGTCTAAATATTGTTATTATGAAGCATTTCAACAAAATGACGGCAGCCTTGTTACCAATAGTCATTTTATTGGTTACAGCGTTGCCAGGTTTGGCACAACCCCTAAACGGTACTTATACTGTTTATGGATCGTCGCCAGACTATGCGAATCTGCAGGCGGCCGCGACAGACCTAAATAATAAAGGTGTATCGGGACCTGTAGTATTTAAAATTCGTCAGGGTACGTGGAGTAGTTCCAGTACATCCGATGCTTATATCTTAAGTGTCGCAGGTGCTAGTTCTACAAACACGATCACCTTCGAATCTGAAAGCGGTAACGCTGCCAATACTACTATCCAGAATACTAATTCTAGTAGTAGTACGAGTAGTAACTACATCTTCAGGTTCAACAACGCAAAATATGTGCGCGTTAGAAACTTAACTCTATATAAGAGTTATTCATCTTATGGTAGAGTCTTTTTAATAGAAGGTTCTACTCAGTATAATATTGTAGAGAACTGTGTGCTTAAAGGAAGTACTTCAACTTCTACAAGTAACTCAAATGCTCGCATCTATGGTACCAGCTTAACAAACGCTACTAACAACATCTTCAGAAACAATACTATCGAGCGTGGTGGTTATGGTGTTTATTGGAGAGGTAACTCATCCGGTTCTTTAAGTGAGGACAATGAGTTTACCGGTAATACATTCACTCAACAGAGAGGTTATGCAACGTATTTTTACTATACTAAAAACACAAAGGTTGAGAATAATACATTTAATAGTACACAGAGTAGCTACTACTATGGTATCTATATGTACTATTGCGATAATGCAAAAGTAAAGAACAACAGTGGTAGTATGACTGGTAAGAGTTCTACTTGTATGCCAATGTATTTCTATTATTGTGATGGTAATTCGAATGACAGAGTAGTTGTAGAGAATAATACTTTTACATGTCAGACTACAAGCTCTGTGTATCCGGTATATAACTATCGTTCAAACTACTTCACGTATAAGGGTAACAAGATCACAGCTTCTACAACAAGCAGTAGTGGTGATGTTTATGCTTATACATTATATTATTGTAACAATAGTGAAGCGCTTAACAATGAAGTAAGTATTACCGGTAACGACTATTTTAGAATGTACACTATGTACTATGCTAATAACTGTAAGTTCAATGGTAATAAGTACACGGCTAAGCATAATGTTTCAAATGATGCGGTTTACTACTATAACTACCACAACTATTTTGGTGGTAATAATGAGAGTATTGGCAATACTATAGATTATCAATACGGCGGTAGATATTATTTCTACAACTATTGGAACTATTATTCTAATAACAGTAAGTTCAATAACAATACGATTGTACAGAACAAGCCATATAATAACGGTTATTACATCTACAACTATTGGAACTATCGTAACTCAAATCCTGAGTTTAAGGGTAATAAAATTACTTCAGTAGGTACGCAGAACTACTATACTTACAACTACTGGGCATATTATTCTGATAATGCAAACATCAGTGATAATGATATGAGCTTTACTCAGAATAGAAACAGCTCTAGCAGTAATGGTGTATTGAACTACATCTATTATTCCAGTAACTTAACATTCAAAGGTAATAAGCTGCATAACAGAACTCAACGTGGTTATTGTTACGGTTTATATACTTACATGAATAGCGATAATAACTTCGATATAGGTAATAACGAAATATCAGCTATTAGTAGTAATGGTGGTTATGTATACGGTTTGTACGCATATTATGGAACAAACTGGAAAATATATAACAATGCGATTTACACTAATACGTCTTATTACTGTTACGGTCCGCTATATGCTCGTTTTTGTGCCAACTTAGATGTATATAACAATACATTCCATAGTGACGCAACTCGTAGCGGTACAAACTATGGTGCGTATATCTACAACTCATCTTCATCTTATCACGCAAACTTCCATAATAACTCAGTTACTATGAGTTCTGGTAATGGTACAGGTTTGTATGTGTATAATATGAACTACGCTACAATGGATTATAATAATGTTTATACTGCAGGTAACAGAGATTTTTATGCAGTAACTGGTCCGGGTAGTGGTCAGCACAACAGTATACAATCATGGCGTAATGGTACCGGTCAGGATATGAACTCATTAATGTATATGCCGGCATTTGTTAATGCTGCAAATGGTGATCTTCGTCCTGATGCATCAGATCCTGATTGTTGGGCGTTGAACGGTCGCGGAGTTCAAATGACTGGTAATGATAAAGATATTAATGGTAATGCTCGTGCATTGACTACTTTGCAAGGTGTGCCTGATCTTGGTGCATATGAGTTTACACCAACATCAACACCTCCAAACTGTGTGGCTACTCCGGCAGCGCCTGCAGCGGGTACCGATCAGGTATTTACTTTTGGTGAGGATACCGTAGCGGTAATGCACTGGAATACAAATGTTCCAACGAGCTATACTGTTAAGCAGTATACAGGAACTAATCCTCCGGGTATCTTGAGCATCAACCCTACTCAAATGTTCTCATATATAGCAACATCTGGTAGTGGTAGCAGCTTAGATTACACACAAGATCTATATTATAAAGACCCTTGGATGGGTACTATCGCATCAGAGTCAGCATTGCGTTTGGCAGAGAAGATCGGTACAAGTGCATGGAGTGGTTACAGTCCTTCTGTAAGTTCATCGAATGTAAACCGTAATTTCATTAACACTCCTGGTGTTAATGACGCACAAGGTCTGTTTACAGGTATAGATGTTAAGGATAACGCAGGATCAGACGCGATCGTAGATCCGGCACCTCCTTTCTGTCCTGGTACTTATACTGTGAAAGTTCGTATTAAGAACAACGGTAACAACGTTATTAATAATGTTAAGGTAAGCTGGTCGCTGAACGGAGTATTCCAAAACACGATCAACCATACAACACCGATCAATATCAATGGTAGTGCCGGTGGTAACAGCGCAACGATCACTCTTGGTAGTGTGAACTTTGCGAATACTGCACAAAACATCAAGGTGTGGACTCATGAGCCAAATGGTAATACTGACCCTGTACCTGGTGATGATACATTAGACATCGCATATCAGGCGGCACTTGCAGGTACTTATACTGTAGGTGGTACAACTCCTGACTTTGCAGATCCGGTTGGAGCTGTAAATGCATTGAACCAATATGGTATTTGTGGTAATGTGATCTTTGATATTCGTCCGGGTGTATACACTGGTAAATTGAACATACAGAATCCTGTAAATGCAGGTACATCAACCGGTCGTGTAACCTTCCAGGCAGAAAATGGTAATGCAACCAGTGTTACTATTACAAATGCTACGTCTAATGACGGTGTTATCGAGCTGAGAGATGCAGATAACTTTACATTTAAGAACCTGACTGTTAGTACAAATACTACAGGTCATCCGTTTGGTCTTTATGACAGATCTGACAATGATTCGATCATAGGCTGTCGTTTGTTTGCGCCTAAGGTGGCTAATACATACAACTCATGTATCTATGGTTATGGTTACAACACAAACTTCAATTCAACTAACTTAGTATTGAAGGACAACCTGATGGATGGTGGTTATTATGCGCTATGGTTGTATAACTATACTACATATACCAACGGTTTAGTTGTAGATGGTAACGAGATTCATGGTATGTATATGGCAGCTTACATTTACCGTACCAACGGTATGAAGTTTACCAATAACACTCTTAAGGCTGTAAATACTCAGTACTCGTACTATGGTTTATATGCATACTATCCGTACCAAAGCCCTGTTATTACCGGTAATGATATCGAGGTAGTGAGAGGTTATGGTATCTACGCATACTTCTTGCAGGGCTCATCGTCTAACAGAGCTGAGCTGAGCAATAACTCTATAGCATTAACTGGAACAACAACTGGTTATTCCGGACTTAGATATTATTACGGTAGATACTGTGATGTTAATCACAACAGTATCAATGTAACTAACCCTAACTCAAGCGCATACGCTCTATATGCTTATTTGAGCAGTAGTAGTTATGGTAACAATAACTTCTACAATAATGTGTTTGCAAACCAGGGTGGTGGACCAGCAGTATATTTCTATGATTACACTACGGGAACCAGCACCAATAAGATGGACTATAATAACATCTGGGCTACAGGTTCTACTATAGGTAACTTCAGAAACTCAAATAAGAGCACGTTCACTCAGTATCGTACATCAACTGGTGATGACAAACACTCGATCACCTACGATCCAGGATTTACGAGTGCGACGAACTTGTTACCGAACAAGGCAAACCCTGCATCGTGGTCATTGAATGGTCGTGCAATTCAGATTGCCGGCGATGTTAAGGATATCAAGGGTAATGCACGTGTAGACGATGTGGTGAATGGTGTACCTGATATAGGTGCCTATGAGTTCACACCGGAGGTTCTACCACCGGCAGCGGTAGCCAATCCGGCATCAGCAGTATCCGGCGACC
>JAUICZ010000008.1 GCA_030429205.1 Bacteroidia bacterium | reverse complement strand
TTGGCGTTGCTGCTGTATAGAAGAACATACGGCCTACACCTGCAGGCATTGGACTTGCCTGGGTACCTGTATATTGACGCATGGTATACGTTGATGGTACTGTTGCACCCCAATCTATTGTGGCTACAGTATCTTCACCAAAGGTAAACACCTGTGTGCTGTTAGCTACAGGACTCGACGGTGTCGCTGTCGCATTTGGAGGTGTGCTCGTCGGCGTTACTTCATATGCTCCCAAATCAGGTACACCAGCCTGCACCGTTGTCGGACGGGCTGCGCCTGTAATATCAACTGCTATACTCGTATCATGCAATGAACGACCGTTGACGGCCCAGGCGCCTGGACTGCTGGCATCAATGCTGAAATCTAGTGAAGCTGCATTAGAGAAAGGCGCCATATACTTCAATGAGTTCTTATCAAACTTAGTTGCTACACGCCAGTCTTCTAGCACATTAGTACTCAAAGACGGACTAGCGCGCTGGAAGTAACTTCCGCCCGGCGCTGAATATAAGTTGTGGTCTGATTTTACATAAGATGAATTGTAAACATAGAACAGACGACCGTTTGTACCAGAACGCGCCAATATGTTGTTCTTAATATCACAACCATAAGAAGAAGAAGTGATATAAGCATACATTGTATAGTTAGTACCACCTGTAGCTGCGCTATAGAATGTATTATTATAGATCTTACATGCAGGATAACAATAGTATGGACGACATGTATAGTTAGAACCTGATGTTTTAGTATAAACTACATTATTGTAGAATTTAGACTCAGAATAATAAGGATACAAACCATAGATAGTACCACTTGATGAATTCTGAACATCAATAATATTATTAGCTATTATACCACTATATCGATATGCATAAAGACCATACATAGTACGGTTAGTACTTCTCAACTTAATAGTATTGTTGGTATAAACGTGATTTTGCGAGTAATAAAGGTAATTGTAACAATATGCATTACCAGAAGTATTCACGGTATTATTGGTAAAGGTATCCTTGTCACCATAATACATACCTGTATAAATATAACCACCTGACTTATTAACATTAAATGTATTACCCTCTGCTTTACTATCCCAGTTATAGTACATCCAATACATTAAATAAACATATCCTGATGTATAGCTATTATTTATGTTGAATGTATTGTTTTTATACAAACCATAACGAGCATAGTAGTTATACCACGGGTAGTTGTAATAAGTACTAGACGTAGTGTTCATGTTGATGGTATTACCCTCGAACATAGGAACACTAGACTTGTTTTGTGTGTAGTAGTTTGAGAAATACAAATAACCACAGTAGTTATAATAAGCGTTACAGCTATTGTTAAATGTATTTGAATTCAAAACAAAACCATTACCAGTGTAATATGCGTATAAACCATAGAAATAGCTTGATGCAGAACCTGAACGATTAAACGTACAGTTTTTCACCGTTAGGTCGCCCATGTAATAGAAACGACTCCAGTAATAATAGTTTTGCTCAAAAGTACAGTTATCGAAAGTAAAGTTACTTGCAAGAGTAGTAGTACCATTACCATACAAATATGCTCCGTAGGCACCTCTGTCAATTTTACAACCTACAAACATAATGTCTGACGCATTAGCCAAACTAGTACCATAAATACGACTCTTGTTTGTGCTGGTAGAGCTACCGGTATGACCTGTCAGGTCACAGTTTTGTATTGTATTATACTTTGCTGTACCTGCAAGTCTAATGTCACAACCATAGCTAGAACTTGTGTTATTAAGTGTCAAGTTCTTAATTGTAACATACTTAGCGTTATTTAAGTAAAACACATAGTTAGTTGATGAGCTACCTGAAGGACTAAGTGTACAGTTAGCTTTGTTACCGTTTTGAGATTGGAAAGTAATAGTGTTAGTAGAACTTGCACCAGTTACATTACCAATTTCACCGCGCCAGCTACTTCCCGAGAAATTACCGTCACGAATATTAAATACTACAGGGCCGTTTACACCCTGACTATTTAATGCACTGATCGCTGCGCTTAGTGTCGAATAGTCCGGGCTGGTACCACCTACCGTATACGTACCGCTCAACTGAGCAAATGCCGTAACATTAAAAGTAGCTACCAGAACGACAACACAGAAAGCAACGTTTTTAAAAAAGTTGATTTGCTTCATTTACCTGATATTTTTAAAAGAATGGTTAAAAAAAATGATATTGATTACTCAATTTTTAATAAAACAAGGCTGCATTAACACTATTTTTAAGTTAAAATGCCTGTATTTTATTATTATTTAATAACGTTCCTAGTAAAACTACTCATATCGATATATAACTACTATTAAAAATTAATTAGCATAAGATTAAAATAAAATTAAAGCAAAACGTACGCTCATTTGGTAATTATCAGAGAATTATTGCTATAACTTTTTCATTTACAGTCAGGTATAACACAAAGAAAGAGGAGGCCGTGAAGCCTCCTCTTTCTTTAATACAATATTAATGCTTGAGTCTATTTTTTAATAAATCGCGTTAGCTCCCTGTGACTATCATTAGAGAATCGTAGCAAATACATACCAGGAGCGATTCCATCTAGCTTAATTGTAGTAACACCGGTTTGGTCGACAGATTTAGTCTTCAACACCTTACCGTCTACCCCTAAAACCTCAAGTGTTCCGCCAATGCTTACCTTATCATTCAATTCAATATTTAACTCGTCTTCTGCCGGGTTAGGATAAATTTCAACAAGACGCTTTTCACTAACGTCTCCTCCTATTGATAATGCATGTGTGCTAAATTCATAAGACGCCCACTGCGATGCCGACTCTACCCCTCTGTCTGAGCAATGAGTACGTATATGGAAGTAATATTTCTTATTTGCATCAAGGTATGGGATATGCCTGTCATTACTCTTTGTTCTTGATCCTAGTACCGGAGTAGCAGGGTCTGTACTCGTGTAATACTCATACTCAACAGCGCTAGGCATGTTAGGCCAATAAGCAACTGCCCTGTTAGCATTAATATTATTAAACGACACAATAGGTGCCCTACATGCAATAGGTGTATAAAATGAATCTAAAGACCAGCCGGAACTATCATTTGCCATACAGTAGGTCTTAATATGTATATAATACTTTGTACCATCTTGTAAACCAGAAGCAGTACCGGCCGCAATTGTGGCTACTGTACCTGTATTATTTGCAGGAGTATTTCTGCTTTGGTCTACTACATACAAATAACTTAAAGCTGTTGTAAGCGGATTCCACACAAAATTTGCACTGTTACTATCAACAGATGTAGTTCTTACTCCCTGCGCTTCACTACATGGTGGCAAAGTTTCGAAAGAAGCAGTATCCCAGGCAGACTTGTCTGTACTACTACAGTAATTGCGCACGTGAACGTAGTACCTGGTAGCAGGCGTTAAACCCGATGCGCTACCATTTGTAGCTGTAACATTTACAGGTGTACCTGTTGGCGCAATTGTAGCACTCTGATCTACCACATAATCATAACCCACCGAGCCTGACACACCTTGCCAACTAAAGCTGGCAGCCGTAGAAGAAACGCTATTAACAACAATATTAGATACAGCTGTACATGGCAGACCGTAGTACAACTCAACCCTACCTACATTACCAGAACCATTTTGAGCTACACCCCAAACCTGATTGGTAGCACCAGAATTTATATAACCTTGATAACCAAATCTTTGTATACTAAATGTACTCCCATAAACGCTTGTTGTAAACGAACCTGTACCATAAGAGTTACTTTGACCAGTACTACCTGCACTTCCTAGAACCCCTATTATATCCCCTGCATTAATCGTCAAGCTTGTCGGTGTTATAACCCCACTTGCTGCACCATTGACATATAACAAGGTCGTAAAGTTGGTTGACTGAGAGCCTGTTGATGTTGACGGAGCCGTAGTAAGCCTAACTATCTGTATATACTGAGCACCTGAACCAGCCTGACTAGGCACACGAACCCCAGTTATCGTAAAACTTGTAGGAGCAACAAACCAAAATCCCCTTGCATAACCAGTGTATACTGTATTATGAGTCGGTAAAGGCATTAATGTTTGACCGTAAGAAGTAAACGAAAGACTTATAAAAGAGACAAGTAGCGCGAGTCTAGTTATTGCACTGTGCTTAAATAGCTTTTTAATGATGAACATACCTTATGGGGGTTTAGTTTAAAGAACACTATGCTATATTATATTTATACAACCAGTGATATTCAACATCAAAATTAACGAGGATTGCACCATTACAACGCGAAGCCGTATTAAATTTTAATTAATTAAGTACTATATAAATAATTGAAATCCAATAGAATAATAACAAATAGTTAATATAAAAGGCGCATTAAACATTATTCAGTTAAAAAAATATACTACGCAATAGCATGTTGTCTGCACAAAAGAAAACCTCCTCTGCTTGCAGAGGAGGTTTTAAGTAAATTATTACGAATATATTATGCTATAGTAATACTATCGTCAAGATAAACATCTTGAATCGTGTTTAGAAGATCAACACCTTCGTTCATTGGTTTTTGGAACGCTTTACGGCCGCTGATTAATCCCATACCACCTGCACGCTTGTTAACAACCGCTGTCATTACTGCTTCTCCCATATCAGAAGATACAGAACCTTTTGATGCACCACCAGAGTTGATCAAACCACTACGGCCCATATAGCAGTTAGCTACCTGGTAACGACATAAATCGATTGGGTGATCTGTTGTTAACTCATCATATACTTTCTTGTGTGTTTTACCAAAGCTCAAAGCATTATAACCACCATTATTCTCAGGTAATTTTTGCTTGATTATATCTGCTTGTATAGTTACACCAAGGTGGTTTGCCTGGCCTGTTAAATCAGCTGACGTATGATAGTCTACGCCATCTTTCTTGAAATCGCTATTACGCAGGTAGCACCATAAAACTGTTGCCATACCCAATTGGTGAGCATATTCAAACGCCTTGGCAACCTCAACAATCTGGCGGTTACTCTCTTCACTACCAAAATAGATAGTAGCACCTACAGCCACAGCTCCCATATTCCATGCATCTTTAATTGTACCAAACATGATCTGGTCGAAGTTGCCAGGATAAGAAAGAAACTCGTTGTGATTTATTTTAACGATAAAAGGAATCTTGTGTGCGTATTTACGTGCTACAGCACCTAAAACACCGTAAGTTGATGCAACTGCGTTACAGCCGCCTTCTACAGCTAATTTCACGATATTCTCGGGATCAAAATAAATTGGATTTGGAGCAAATGATGCACCACCACTATGCTCAATACCCTGATCAACAGGAAGAATAGACACATAACCTGTATTTGCTAATCTACCATTACCAATAATGGTATTGATACTGCGTAATGTTTGGATATTCCTGTTAGAGGGTGCCCATATATTATCTACTGCGTCTGCAGATGGCAAGTGTAAAGACGATTTATCAATTGTCTTACAAGTGTGGTCCAAATAATAAGCCGCCTGATCACCAAGTAATTCTTGAATTTTTTGAGATGCCATATATAATATTGTTTTAAAAAAGTCGGGCAAAAGTAAGAACTAAAAGACAAAACAGGGTATTTTATCGATAAAATAACATCGTAATATCAGTTTTGGGCTTCTAAAACATAAAAATACTATGCCTCACCTTTTATGATGAATGTTGCAAGAATAGAATCATTATCTTGCGCAGGTATCTGATAAATTTCATAAAACACTAAAGAATAATGCCTTTAATAGCACCTTCTGTACTGTCAGCAAACTTCCTTGATCTGGGTAGTGATATTGATATGATCAATAATAGTGAGGCAGACTGGTTTCATGTAGATGTAATGGATGGGCGATTTGTACCCAACATCAGTTTTGGTATGCCTGTAATAAAAGCACTGAAAAAACAGGCAAAAAAGCCGCTTGATGTCCATTTAATGATCGTTGAGCCGGAAAAGTACTTTGAAGACTTTAAGAACGCAGGAGCAGATATACTTACAATACACTACGAAGCCAGCACACACCTGCACCGAAGCCTTCAGGCAATTAAAGGATTGGGCATGAAAGCCGGAGTTTCATTAAACCCACATACACCCGTACATTTATTGGAAGATATCATTCAAGATATTGACTTGGTATTAATCATGAGCGTTAACCCTGGCTTTGGCGGGCAAAAGTTTATAGAACAATCGTTTGAGAAAGTGCGTAAGCTCAAAAAGATGATTACAGACCGAGGTTGTGACACCTTAATAGAAATTGACGGAGGGGTAAATCTGGATAATGCATCCAAGCTGGTGGAAGCTGGTGTAGACGTACTGGTTGCCGGCAACACTGTTTTCTCTTCGGCAAACCCTAGTGACACGATTCAAAAATTAAAACAATCAGCGAAATAAAGGTTTAGTTATTTCGTTTTCAATACAATGCATCAGAAAATCCTACTTTTTACTGCTCTTTTCATATTTATTGCCGCTTCTGCGTTTGCTCAACAGGCTGGCTACATTTCCGGTCGTGTATTAAATGAAAAAGGCAAAGGGTTTGATGCTGTTACTGTTGCTGTTAGCGGAACAGACATAGGATCAAGCACAGACAGAAAAGGGTACTACAACCTTTCAGTCCCATCAAACACAAGTGTTACAATAGTATTCAGATATGTGGGCTATCAACAAAAGTCTCAAACGGTAACGCTGGTTCCCGGTCAATCAAAAACAATAAACATACAACTAGAAAAATCGTCTACAGAACTTCCGGCAGCTACAAAAAAAGCAGAAAGAGACAGAGAAGCCGGTAATATTAAGCTAAACGTTAGTAAAGCGAACCAAATACCTACAACAAGCTTTGGGGATGGTGTAAGTGCCTTAATTAAAACATACGTAGGTAGTAATAACGAACTCACCTCTCAATACAACGTCCGTGGTGGAAACTATGATGAAAACCTTGTTTATGTAAATGATTTTGAAATATATCGTCCTTTCCTGACACGCAGTGGTCAGCAAGAAGGTATGAGCTTTGTAAATGCTGATCTTGTATCGGGTGTTAACTTTTCTGTGGGTGGTTTCCAATCGAAATATGGCGACAAGATGTCTAGTGTGTTGGATGTAAATTATAAAACACCAACAGAGTTTGGCGGGCGCGCTGTTATGAGCCTACTGGGAGTAAGCTTATCATTAGAAGGTGCGTCTAAAAATCAAAAGTTAACCTGGCTGGCAGGGGTCAGGCAAAAAAGCAATCAATATTTACTGAAGTCTCAACCGACAAAAGGAGTATATAACCCATCTTTTACTGATGTTCAGGCCGACATCAAATATAAATTTAACGAGAAGTGGGAGGTTGAACTAATAGGTAACTACGCCAGAAACAGGTTCAACTTTATACCGGAAGAGCAAACAAGCAGCTTTGGCTTAATAAACAAAGCCTTCCAGCTGAGGGTCTTTTACGATGGTGCAGAGATTGACCAGTTCGACTCTCGATTCGGCGGCATATCTACTACATACAAGCCAAATAAAAAGCTTCGTCTTAAACTATTGGCGTCTGGTTTTCAAACCAATGAAAAAGAAACTTACGACATACTGGGAGAGTACTTACTGGGAGAGCTGGAAACCGACTTAGGTAAAGAAGATTTCGGCCAGGTAAAAACATTTCTGGGGACAGGTGTAATACACACATATGCAAGAAACTACCTTCAGGTAAATGTTGGTGATGTTGGCCATAAGGGTTATTACGACGGTGATAAGCACTTTATACAATGGGGAGTTGGCGGAAGTGTTACCAACATTAGCGATAAGCTTAACGAGTGGGAACGTAGGGATAGTGCCGGATATACGCAACCATACAACCCAAACCTGCTTGAACTTACCAGAGTGTACTCATCTACATCTAACTTCAACTATATTAGATACACGGCATATCTTCAAGATAATTTCAAATTCAATGATAGTATAGACCTTACAGGTTCTATAGGTGTACGAGCTAATTACAGCACTTTAAATAATGAGTTATTAATAAGCCCAAGAGGTCAACTGGCCTATAGCCCTGAATGGAAAAGAAGCTGGACCTTTAAACTAGCCGGAGGGCTTTACCAACAACCGCCTTTCTATAGAGAAATGAGAGACTTGAATGGTAAGGTCAATAAAAACCTGAAAGCCCAAAAGTCTTATCACATACTACTGGGAACAACTTATAATTTCGAGGCTGCAAAGCGCCCATTTAAACTAACTACTGAGATCTATTATAAAGGACTATGGGATATAGTGCCATATGAATATGACAATGTTCGTATTAGATATTTTGGGCAAAACAATGCAGTTGGTAGAATATATGGAGGTGAGCTACGTTTGTACGGTGATATTGTTAAAGATGCAACTTCGTGGATTAGCATAGGGGTTTTAAAGGCTGAGGAAGACATCACAAATGATAAGATCACCTACAAAGACGTAAACGGGGTTGACAGTGCATCTGTTACACCGGGGTATATACCAAGACCAGCCGACCAGAGATTTATGCTGGGTATGTATTTTGAAGATTATCTACCAAGAAACAAAAACTTTAAAATGCACCTTAACCTCTTGTATACAACGGGGCTGCCTTTTGGTCCTCCAGATCAGCAGCGATATGGAGATACGTTGAGGTTACCTGATTATAAAAGAGTTGATATTGGCTTCTCAGCATTACTACTTGATGGAAGTAAGCATACAGACAAAAAAGTACTCCGGAGTTTCAAGAAAATATGGCTTAGTGCAGAAGTCTTTAACCTGCTAGGTATCCAAAACACATTATCATACTCATGGATACAAGATCAATCGAGCGGAAGCACCTTTGCTGTACCCAACAGACTTACATCCAGACTGATCAATGCAAAGCTTGTGCTGGACTTCTAACGTGCATATTAAAATATTCAACATAATAGTGACAAAAAAGGGACACAATTCAGTAGAAAAAAAGCATATTGTTTTTTAATTTTGTTAATTAATTACCTACTTTGAGTGGTTTAAATCAATATTTGATGATGAAGAATGTTCTAATTATTGCTATTTCTTGCTTTGCGTTTACATCTTGTACCAAAGATTATAGTTGCGACTGTATAAACACAGAAACACAAAAGACCAATAAGCTGGTTTTTAAAACAAACAAAAAAAGCCATGCTAACAGACTGTGTAACGATTATCAGGAGCGTGTACAAAATGCAGTGGACAGTCAGGAACATTATACTTGTACAATAAACTAATATAGTTCAAACTATAAATAAAAGGGCTGCAGAATAGCAGCCCTTTTATTTATCAGAGAATTAAGCTCTATCAAAGGGTGCCTTAAATCCCTTTTTTTTATATTTGGTGTAACCTGATCTCATCCTTAAATGGGTAATGTAAAAGATACGATAGACTTGTTCGAAAATATGGCGGGTGCGATTTCTGCAAAGTACCTGGCCGATGTTAAAGTAGCTACTGCTATGAAAGGCAGCAAGCCCGACTTTGATGAGCTGATGAATGAGCTAAAAAATCTGGAACAGGAGCTTACAAAAAAAGGTGTTGAGATTGTAGAGAATTTTAAAACTACAAACGATGCTGCATCTGACAAACTTACAGACAGCTTGAGAAATGTCATTAAGTCTACAATAGAGGGTTTTGTAAAAGAGCTTTAACTATTAGCATTATAATACGATTATAATGCCCGAAACATTAATTTTTACTTAATTTCATAGTAACGAATACTGAAATCATGCCTGCATATATGCGAAAGCAAATAATGCTTATTGTACTTTGCTGCCTATCTATCATTGGGAGTGCATGGGGGCGGTCTGAGCAGTTTAACAAATCGAATCCTGTATTTATTAAAAATGCGGGGCAAATTACAGACCAACACAACAATAAACGTCACGACATAGATTTTAAGATCAATTCAAATAGCATCAACGTATTTATTGGTAATGGACATTTGCATTACCAATGGCAAAAACGCAACAAAAAAGAACAAATTCTTATTAATACTTACCGCCTTGATGTGACACTGATTAATGCTAACCCTACTAAAGCTTTAGCACTTCAGGAACAAGATTATTATGAAAGGTACTACACTAAAGATTTAACGGACGTAATTGCTAAGTCTTATCAAAAGATCATCTACCCTAACATCTACAATAACATTGACTGGGTAGTTTATTTTAAAGATGGGCAACTTAAGTACGACTTCATCTTACACGATGGAGCTGATGTAAATGATATACAAATAAAATACAGCGGTGCTACCAACATCCAAAAAGAAGGAGCATCAATAATCGCTTATACCCCATATGGTATTGTGAAAGAGAACCCACCATATACCTATCACAACTTTACAAATAACGAAATTGCATCGCAGTACACCCTTAACAATAACACTTTGGGTTTTCATGTAGCGACTGATGATAAAGGCAATTACACCATCGACCCAACACTAGAGTGGGCAACCTATTTTGGCGGAACAGGAGTAGATAATGGTTATGCTTTAAGTACAGACACAAGCAATAACATCTATATGGCCGGCGCTACTACCAGCTCAAACATTGCAACTAGCGGTGTTCACCAAGTAGCACTAAACGGAACACAAGACGCTTGTCTGGTAAAATACAGCCCTGCTGGAATTAAACTATGGACTACTTATTACGGTGGGGCCGGTAACGAGATTTTCTTTTCAATTGCACAAAACAGCGACAATGACTTTATAATAGCTGGCGTTACAGATACCTCATATACACTTGCCACTACTAATAATAATATGCACCAACCCAACCATGGAGGTGGCAGCAGTGACTGTTTTATTGTAAAAATGAACGAAAACGGACAGCGCTACTGGTGTACATATTATGGAGGTGCAGGCGCAGAGCAACGCTCTGATGAATTTCAGCTAAATGTTATATGCGATGCTGCTGACAACATATATATGGTGGGTAATACCAATAGTGATACAGGCATTGCAACTTCCAGCACAGCCCAAACCGTAAGGGGCGGCGGGTTCGATGGTTTTTTAGTAAAGTTCAACAAAAACGGTGTTCGCCAATGGGGAAGTTATTACGGTGGTGCTAACGATGATAACCTCAGAAAGGTAGTTTTTGATGGTACTTATTTGTTCACCACAGGTGTTTTTGAAAGCAGCGGAATGGGCACAATGGGTACTCATCAACCTAATATTGCATCCGCAGCTTCTGATGCATTAGTTGCTAAATTTAACGCAAGTACAGGCGCAAGGATTTGGGCAAGTTATTTTGGTGGTACAGATCAAGAGACACCTCAGGGGCTTGGGATTGATGCTTCAAATAACATTGCCATATCAGGTTCTACAAGTAGTAACAATGGTATTGCATCTAATACAGCGCATCAACTTTCGCGTGCAGGAAGCTTCGATGCATTCTTAGCTAAATTTGACAGCTCCGGAACAAGGATTTGGAGCACGTATTACGGTGGCACTTCGGTAGATCATAGTGCAGACCTCATAATTGACGATGCAGACAACATAATATTTACAGGCAATACAGGTAGCAGCAGTGGTATTGCAACACCAAACTCTCATCAACCTGCATTTGGCTCGTCCGGCTCACAGTTCGATGGATTTATGGCCATTTTCACCCCTTCAGGAAGTAGGCAATGGGCAAGCTATTATGGAGGAGAAGACAACGATTGGGGATTCAGCATTATAGGGCAAGCTACAGGACACATGTACATATGCGGGCATACCGATAGCGACACCCTGATTGCCTATAGTGGTAGCCAAAATACCAGAGCAGGATCTAACGATGCTTTTCTAGCTAAGTTCACGCCAGATACCAGTGTGTTTATCTTTCAGCCTTTTACTCAAACGGTACACTGTGTTGGAGATAGCTTTCTACTTGATTATGGTGTTACATCTCCCTTTCACACTAACAATACTTTTACGGTACAACTTTCTGATGATACAGGAGGTTTCTTAAACCCTGTAGTAATAGGTTCTGTAACTTCCGGAGCAGGAGGACAAATAAAATGTGGCGTACCTACTAACCTTACCGGAACCGGGTTCAGAATACGAATAGTAGGCAGCTACCCTGCAGATACATCATATGACAATGGTAATAACATTACAATTAAGCCCAACCCAATAACACCAATTGCCAGTAGCAACACTCCTGTTTGCAGTAATGACACTTTGAGCTTATATAGTACCGCATCCACTTCTGGCGCGACATTTGTCTGGACAGGACCGGGCAGCTATATACAATACGGCCAAAACGTTAACCGATACTACTTACATACATCATACACAGGTAATTATATTGTAAAAGCAATACTAAACGGTTGTGAAAGATCTGATACCACCTCTGTAACAATAATTAATGCAGCACAAAAACCAACTGTAAATAGCAATAGCCCGTTGTGTACAGGAGATACGGTTAAACTTTCTGCAACAAACATAACTAGCGGTAGCACTTATTCATGGTCCGGACCAAATAACTTCTCATCAGCTCAAACTGATACCAATATTATTAATGCGCAGACTACTGACGGAGGCGAATATATTTTCAATGTTACACTAAATGGATGTATCAGTAGTGATACCGCCACCATTGTTGTAGGACAAACACCACTACCTGTTACAGCAAGCAGCAATAGTCCTATATGTACCAACGATAGCCTTAAATTATTTTGTACTAATAGCAGCATTGGTGTCAACTACTCTTGGGTTGGGCCCGGCAACTATACTTCTCTGGGACAAAACACTGCCAGAGGTGCTTTAAGCACCGGGCACTCTGGTTCATATATAGTAACAGCTACACTAGGTGGTTGTTATCAAAAAGACACGGTAAATATAACCGTGAAACAAGCGCCCGAAAAACCTGTCACTGCTAACAACACCCCTATATGCAGTGGTGATGTACTGGAGCTCTACGGGAGCAATATAACTTCCGGCAGTTCAGTTTCATGGTCTGGTCCCGGTAGTTGGAGCAGTAATACCGATACAACAAACCGCAATAATGTTTCAGTTACAGATAGTGGCGATTATGTGCTTACCAGCACACTAAATGGGTGCGAAGAAAAAGACACAACACATGTGAGTATTATACAATCTACGAACATGAATGTTTCAATTAACATAACGCAAGGCAATATAGTATGCCCTACTTCAGACCTTTCTTTTTCCATATCTCCTACTGCACCTACAGGATCAAAATTCACATGGTCTGGTGCTAATAACTGGAATGATACAGCCGCCAGCCCGACCAAACAAAATGTTTCCTACATTGATTCAGGGTATTATTACGTAACTGTAATATCCGGGCTTTGCGGATACGGAGAAGACAGTATTAAAGTACAGGTTGTTGACACGATATCTCCACCTACTATAATCACCAACAGCCCGGTTTGCAATGGTGACAGCTTAGTACTGGAAGTTACTCACCCCAACTCGCAATTAACCCTAAATGGTTTTTGGAAAACACCTTTTGGCAATTTTACAGGAAAGAAAATCACCAGCAATTCATCTTCTGCTGCAGATGCAGGCACTTATATAGTTACAGTAGTATCAGGTGGTGGTTGCTCCGCTTCTGACACCACTACAGTAACGGTAAAGCCCGTACCTGCAACA
The DNA here is from genome assembly GCA_030429205.1 of Bacteroidia bacterium. Classification (GTDB taxonomy): domain Bacteria; phylum Bacteroidota; class Bacteroidia; order Chitinophagales; family Chitinophagaceae; genus UBA5543. Next base: position 21,906 of record JAUICZ010000008.1, on the reverse strand, counting down.
CCTACTATAAATAGCAACAGCCCTATATGCGACAAAGAAAACATACAACTCAGTAGCAGTAGCTCCACATCCGGTGTAAACTATTATTGGGAAGGCCCATCTGGGTATCAATCTAATGATCAGAATCCAAGCATAAGCAATGCTTCTATTATTTCAGGCGGCGGGTATTATAAGGTCAGATCTATATTAAATGGCTGTGCATCAGAATTTGATAGCACTCTTATAATCATTAACCCCAACCCTAAACCTCAAATCAACAGCAATAGCCCGGTTTGCGAAAAAGAGACCATTAATATGTCTGTAGAAGACACGAGCACACAATCCTACACATGGCGGAATATAAATGGTGGCTTTACCGCAAGCGGAGCAAGTGTTTCTATCAGCAATACACAACTAAATCAGTCTACCGATTACATAGTATCAGCTAAGAATAACCTATCCGGTTGCATAGGTGAAGACACGATATTTGTAGAAGTGATCTCGTTACCCGGTAAACCTACAATCATCCATAATTCACCTGTATGTGAGTCAAGCGACTTAAAACTTGATGTAGAAGACACTTCTAATAATGTAAACTATAGCTGGGTAGGTACTAACGGATACTCTGCAAAAGAGAAAAATGTAACACGCACTAATATTGATTTAAAAGATGCAGGGTATTACTACCTAACTGTAGAACGAAAAGGTTGCACCATTAAAGATAGTGTTGAAATAGCTGTAAAACCTTTGCCTGAAATACCAGATGTAACTAGTAATAGTCCACTGAAAGTTGGAGAACAACTAGAATTAACGTTGAATAACCCACAAAACAATACTACCTACCAATGGATAGGCCCCAATGGGTTTGCATCAATTATACCTAACGCAATAATGTACAACGTAAACAAAAGTTCTGAAGGAGCTTATAAGCTTATTGCAACACTAGATGGCTGTCACTCTTCTGCAAGTACAATAGTTTTAATTGAGTCGAATACAGCTAGAGAAAATGATATCATACTGTACCCTAACCCTAACAACGGGAACTTTTGGGTAGCAGGTGAACTAAAAGAAGATCAGGTGATGCCTTTTGAAATTGTGAATGCAGTTGGAATGATTGTTTATAAAGGAGAAGCTATATCTAATAACTTGCAGTTACAAACATCTGTAAGCATTAAAGATCTTTTAGCAAGCGGTGTATATATCTTCAGAATCCAGATCGGAGGTATTACCAGAAAAATACCATTCTCAATAGTCAGGTAGCATTTATTTGTTTTTCAGGTCACTAAAAATCGTTACATTAGTTGGCTACAAAAAAATATGAAAATGCCTAAGAAATCTATCTATTCCCTTGGTGCGATAGCTGCGATAGTATCAGTACTTGTATTTACAGGTTGTAAAAAATCAGGCTTAGACACAACTACCGTTAGCTTTGTAAACCAGATAGGAAAAGAAGTAACACTATCCATTTACGATTCGAAAAATACATATGCAAGTAATACAGGGCATGTACATAAGCAATTAGTTGCTGCAGGCGAAACGGCAAGAATACCAGGCGATGTTTTTGTAGATGGACGCACTTATTATATGGACTGGTATACCGCAGATTATTACTACAACAACTGGTATAACGACAATTTCCCAGTGTATGAAAACAGAGTGCAATTTGAACCAGAACCAGGAGATAACACTTACTACTTAGAAAAAAATTTAAGGGGTAATAGCAGAAAAGCCTTTTTAAACGGAGAAAGCAATTCAACAAAATGGATAGCCGTAGGTGCATATTTGTATAGTAGCAATACAGGTTATTCTGACCAATGGAATAACTTAGATAACAACGAGCGGTACAGAGAAATAACGGTAAACAAAAGCGGAGTTGCAGACTACACTCACCGAGACGAATTTGGTGCTGTAAAGATGCAACAACTACAATTTATGATTCACGAAAGCGAAGTACCTTATATTGAATTCAGAGACGGAATGTCAAACACATTGGGTAATATGACAGGAGGCAAACTACCTACTTCCACCCAGCCCGGATATGCAAGCTCATCTACCGATACTGTAATGGCACTTTTCCCTGACAATGAGTATATTTTTATGATGCTCAAACAATAATAACAAACGTTATATACTATATTGTTGATGCAAAAAGAACTTAAGCAGCAATTTTACATTAAATATTGTAATAACAGATAGTTATATGTATATTTACAGAAATACAAAAGCGAATGCCTCCAAAAGCTAAACATGTAAAGGATGTAAAACCTTTGCAACTAAAGCAAGCTGCTGCCATATTAATGAAAAGGCGAAACATCGCCACTAAAGGAGAGATGGCAGCTCGTATAAAAGTTACACCATACTATTATTCAAAAGTTATAAATGGTGAAACTCCTTTAACGCAAGCTTTCCTGGATAAGTTTTTAAAGTATGCAAGGTCTGGTAGTGTAGAAGAAATACTAGCCAGTAAAAAACCACCTAAAAACATGTATGAAGTAATTGCAGAAGGTCTGCAAGCATACATGGAGCAACGAAAAGTAACACAAGCAGAGTTAGCGGCTCACCTTAAAACAGACCAACAAATACTTAGCCGAATATTACACTGCAAGAAAAAACTGTTTACCCCGGATATGCTCATAGAAATACTTAAACTTATCAAGTATAAAATATAAAAAAATCGACCCATAGGTCGATTTTTTTACGTGTCTGTTATTACAATATGAGTAGTGCTTTTACGTTTATATAAATATACAACGCATACTTTACGAGTATCTTATTAAGGTTAAATCATGTCAATAAGAGTTACAACTATCGTTATTACTATTATTTTTTTAGCTTCTTGCAAGAAGGATACCCCGGCCACTGCTGAAGCCGATATAGTTAATGGTACAGCAAAAGCGATAATAGCTAATACGATTAACGATAGTATAAAAATCACTTTAAGTGGGCTTGATTTAGCAACAGGAACAATCCCTCATATCATTGAATTGACATTAGCACCTAACGACACTACAACCATCCCCCGCATAGACTTAAAAGACAAAACGAGATACACTTATAACTGGAACTCAAACAACTTTAGATATAGTGATTGGTTTCAATTTAGCAATTACCAAAAACTAAACTATTCGTTTGATTATTACGCTGATAGCAATGACTATCTACTAACTATTACGGGCAAGGATAGGAATGACTTACTCATTTGCCTTAACGGAGATGGCTTATCATCTAGCTGGAAAGCTATTAATGCATTTGATGCCGCTGGTACATCAATATGGGCTACATTATCAGATAGTGCAAAAACTCACAGCTTTGTAATTAATAGGTTCCACTCAATCAAGCACAATTATATTGATAGTAACAAAACCCTAAACTCTAGTTTATTAGCATTTGTACTGTACGACAGTTCGGCTCATTTTAGTTTAGCTACCAAAACTGCAGATCAATATATATTATCGAGCAATATTAGCTTTCTTGCTCCATTATCAACACAAGCACAGGACACCCTATACTTTTGTTCCTACAAAACGGATAACAACAACAATGCGCAATACAATGCGCCATACTATCAGCTAGTAAGAACTTCAGTAGACTAAGTTCAGTAAAATCAAATATGATTAATAAATTCGTGCTTACTTTCAACCAAGTATAAAATGAAACGCTATACAGAATTTTTGGCCTTTTTTATATTATTAATTCTTACAAGCTGTGGAGATGAAACGCCACAAGAAAAGGCCAGTACAAATACAGAACCCAGTGCACCATTACAAAAAAACATTCCTTATACAATTGTAAAAAAGTACCCTCATAGTACTATGGCATATACGGAAGGGCTTGAATATATTGATGGGCACATTTATGAAAGCACCGGACGCTATGGCAAATCTTACCTGAGCAAAAATGAATTAGAGTCAGGCAAGCAGGTAAAAAGAGTTGACCTTGATAGCAAATACTTTGGAGAAGGGATGACCGTACTTAATGATAAGATATACATGCTTACCTATAAATCTCAAACAGGTTTTGTTTTTGACAAAAACACCTTCAAGGAACTTAAAACCTTTCCTATATATTCGAGAGAGGGTTGGGGCATGACAAACGATGGACAACATTTGATATATAGCGATGGTACTGCAAACTTATACTTTATAGATGCTGCAACGTTCAAGGAAGTAAAAAAGATAGAAGTATACGATAGATACGGACCTGTAACCCAAGTAAATGAGCTTGAATACGTTAATGGGTATATATACGCAAACCAATACAATACCGACTATATTCTCAAAATAGACATTAATTCCGGTCAGGTTGTTGCGATGGCAGACCTACATTCATTGAGACATCAAACAGGAATACCTGCACCTACAACAGACGATCAACCAGAAGTAATGAATGGCATTGCCTATGACAAGGCTAATAATAAATTCTATATTACAGGTAAAAACTGGCCATATCTATTTGAGGTTAAGCTGGATAATTAACACTATACCCAACAGCACGGATGTAACATACCCTATATACGGTATTACATTCTTTAGTTCGTTTCATCACTTTTGTACATAGAGAAACTAACCTCTATGTCAAAGGAGTTAAACGTATACCCCATTTCAACAGGCAATGAGCTAGACATTTTTGCTAACCATAACTTCAATGAGGTGAAAATTATGGATATGGCTGGCAACATTGTATATAATGCTCAGCATAGCAAATGCGACCGGTGTACATTAAACATCCGTGCATTACCATATGCCACGTATATTATAGAGGTTTCTTATTTAGACAACAAAACGGCACGTTCTGTATTTGTTAAAGCACGTTAATTCTTGACCAAAACCGCATAAAAATGTATTTTCATTACTTATGCGTGCGCATTTCATAGTCTTAATCAGTTTTTTTTTATCCATTACATATACTACTTCAGCACAAGGCATATACGAAGTAGTAAAAGGCGAGATATATTTTAATTCAAGCTCACCAAATGAGATTATCAAAGCAAAATCCGATGAATTGCAAGGAGTGCTTGATGTTTCCAAAAACTTATTTGCTTTTAAAGTCGTTGTATCAACTTTTACCGGTTTTAACAGTCCGATTCAGAAAGAGCATTTTAACGAGAATTACATGGAAACTTTCAAGTACCCACAAGCCACTTTTTCAGGAAAAATAATTGAAGATATTGACTTAAGTAAAAAAGGAGAATACGTACTGCGAGCTAAAGGCAAAATCAATATACACGGAACTGAACAAGAAAGAATAATATATACTACAGTAAAAGTACAGGAAGAACTTGTTTCTTTTAAAAGTGAGTTCTCGGTTACATTATCAGACCATAACATTAAAATACCGAGAGTAGTTCATACTAAACTCGCAAAAGAGATCAACCTATTAGTAACAGGAGAAATGATGCCACAGAAATGATAGCACGCATCCTCCATATTATATTATTGGCAGTACTCTTCGTACAATATTCATATGCGCAACAACCATTCACTAAAGACATTTGGCTCAATGAAACAAATACTGACGTAAAAGTTAATTGTATTGAACAAGACTCTGCAGGTTTTCTATGGCTGGGCACAGAAAATGGATTATATAGATATGATGGGTACGAATTTGAAAAGAGCAGTACCGGCGGAAACAATAATATTACAGCACTAAGCATATCAAACAATATTGTTTGGGTGGGTTTTAACAACGGGACTATTGGGTTTTATCAAAAAAATAAATTTTACGAAAAACCTCTTAATGGAGATAGTATAAAAACCGCTATCTCATCGATTCACGTAATGCAGGGGCAAACAATAATTGTATCAACATACGGACAAGGTTTGTTTTTTATTCATAATAGTTATGCTACGCGATATGGCAGAAGCAAAGGCCTGTCTGATGAATACATTTACACTGCCACCATACCCGGCAACAAAAATATTTTGATAGCAACAGACAGAGGTATTAATGAAATAGGCTTCAAAAAGGATATTCTAAAAATAAAAAAGTACACTACCACAACAGGGCTACCGGACAATATCGTTCGCTCAATAAAACCTATGAGAAAGAAGTGCTGGAGTTGGGTTGGCACACAGCAAGGCGGGCTGGCACTTTATTGCAAAATGCTCAACACCATATGGTCTCCCAAAAACGAAACATCATGGAAGTGGGGTAGCATAAATGACATTTTACCTCTTGAAGATGGGCATGCATTAATATGTACAGACCAAGGCTACCTAATAGATGCAACATTAATAGACAGTAACCATGTAAAAACGACACCGTTCCACTACCCTAACCGGAAGTTCAACAAAATCATAGAAGATAATACAGGTAATATATGGATAGCTACAAACAAAGGGCTTATGCTATCTACGTATACCTTTATGAAAAAAACAGCTATAAGTGCTCCTTACTCTCTTCAAGCCTTAACATCTATTGTGGCTAATGACAAATACGTATGGCTTGCCATGGGCAACAATTTATACAGGTATAATTTAACCACCAATACAAAACATAAAACATTTACATCAAAAGTATCAATATCCAACCTTCATCTTGATGATAATAACACATTATGGATAGGCACCTTTGGCGATGGACTGTGGCACAAGAACATCCATAGCAATGCACAAAAAATCAAACACATACCCCTCTTAAATAAAGAAAGCATACTTGACATCGCACACAGTAATGACAGGTTATGGGTAGCCGGGTTGAATGGTATTGAAGAATTATCTCTTAGTAGCTCGGCTGCAAAAATAAAATTGCATAAACTACACAACAAGAACACTGGCGTTGGCAGTGATTATGTCTATCAAATATGCACAGATAACAACGGAGGTGTATGGATGGCAACTGACGGTGCAGGTGTATGCATGTATAATAATGGTAAGTATACTCACTGGGATAGTTCTCAAGGAATGGTTAGCAAGGTAACCTATAGTATTATTGAAGACACCTCAGGGAATATTTGGGCTACTACACTCAATAAAGGTCTAATAAAATTTGATGGTGAAAAATGGACGCAATACAATAGAAATCACGGCATTCAGGATGTAAATATTTCTGCCATTACCAGTAGTACCAACGGTCAAGTATATATTACAAATACTAAGGGCATTGATATATGGCAACCGCATAGTCAGCAATTCAGAAGCATTAACAAACGAATGCGTTTAGGTATTGATAGTTTATCAGACGTGCTTAAACTCATTACCCAAAACAGCACTAATATTTTCATTCCTTATCAAGACGGGTTAATTGCATTCTCTCCCACCAATCAAAATCAAAACATCATTCCTAGTATACGCATTACTGGTATCAGCACTTTTTTCGTACCTACACCATTAGACAAAAAAGAATTCAGCTATTCAAACAACCATATTACCTTCAACTTTAAAGGTATTAACCTAGTTAATACTGAACCTCTTTTTTACAGGTATCAATTAAAAGGGTATAACGATATGTGGATAGAGACTAAAGACAGAAGTGTAACATTTCCCAAATTACCATCGGGCAACTATACTTTCTGTGTTCAAACATCAACAAATAATTCATTCAATATATACAGTGAGGACACTAAAGAGTTTTATATAGGGAAACCAATATGGCTGCAACTATGGTTTATTATTCTGGCAATATGCATTGCCTGGGGCATTGCTTACGCATATGTAAAAACGAAAGAAAGAAATTTACGTAAAGTCTCTTCTTTACAAAAAGAAAGAATGCTTTTTGAATACGAGCATTTAAAAAGTCAGGTAAACCCACACTTCCTATTCAATAGCTTAAACACACTCACCAGTTTAATTGAAAATGAAGATGATGCCGCCCTGAAATATACCAATGAACTTTCTGATTTATACAGAAACATGTTATCTCACAGAAACAAAGACACTATTAGTTTAGCCGATGAATGGGAGATCATGAATAATTACCTTTATATTCAAAAAAGCAGATTTGGCAACGCATTACAGTTGAAAGCAGATGTTGACGAAACAACCAGATTGTCAAAAAGAGTAGTACCTATGGCATTACAACTACTTTTAGAAAATGCCATAAAACACAACATTGTTTCAATGCACCAACCCCTTATAATAAACATATCTACCAAAGCGAGCTCACTGATTGTTCGAAATACATATCAACCTAAAATGAGCAAAGAAAAAGGAGCTGGCTTAGGTCTTGCGAACATAAGAAAGCGCTATAGTTTATTGACTAAAAAAAGAGTTATTTCAGGAATTGAAAATGATGAATTTGTTGTTGTAATACCATTGTTATGAACGTAATTATTATAGAAGACGAATTACCTGCATTTACACGTTTAAAAAAGCTATTAGAAGAACATGTACCAAACGCAAAGCTCCTTGCTCATCATGATAGTGTACTGGGTTCTAAAAAATGGCTAGAGGAGAACGAGCAACCTGATGTAGTATTCATGGATATCCATTTGGCAGACGGATCGGCATTTGACCTTTTAGAACAAACTACAATAGAATCGCCAATAATATTTACTACTGCGTACGACCAATATGCAATTGATGCCTTTAAAGCAAACAGCATAGGCTACCTGCTAAAACCCATAAAAGCTGATGAGTTAACAGACACTCTTGAAAAACTGGATGGCTTTAAGCAATTATTCAACCCCTCGCAAAAAGAGACGCAAGAGCTACTTGAAGCCATTGTACCCGCTACATATAAAAAGAGGTTTCTTATTCGTTTTGGAGATAATATCAAAACACTCAGCACAAAAGAAATTGCATATTTCTACAGTGAAAATAAAGCAACATTTGCAAAGACTTTTGAAGGGCGCACCTACCCAATTGACCAAAACTTAGACAGGCTAGAACAACTATTAGATCCTGAACATTTTTTCAGGCTTAACAGACAATATATAATCGCTATGGATGCAATTCACGAAATGAAAACGTATAGCAAATCAAGAGTATTGGTAAAATTAATGCCAGAAAGTAAAGAACCTCCTTTAGTAAGCTCAGAAAGAAGCTCAATTTTCAAGAAATGGCTAGACGGTGAGCTTAGCTAATAGTAGACATCCAGTTCAGCTATACAATTTACCGATTCATCGTACTTTTGCAATAACAAAGTGTATTTGTACCTATTTTTGATTATTAATACTCCTAAATGAAAAGCAGATTATTAAAAAGAGCTTTAGCCGTTGTCCTTTCGGGAATAATTATAGCATTTGCTGTAGGATATTACATGTGGAACAAACCACATGAAAAAGTAGAAGATCAACAAGGGGTACTTCTTACTGTAGATGAAATAGCAAATGCATTTAATAACAACCAAGATGCCGCAAATGCAAATTACCTGGACAAGGCCATTCAAGTGTCAGGTATCGTTGCGGAGACAGAAGAAAATCAAGACGGAGGGTTATTAGTTGTACTTCATGGAGCAAATCCGGAGCTAACCGTGCAATGTACTTTTCGAGAAAAAAATCACACTATTGCAGTAGGAGATAATATTACAGTGAAAGGTTTTTGTACAGGACAGACAATTTTTGGGGATGTTTCGTTAAGGGATGCAATTGTATTGAATGAATAGTATTATATGAATAAGTACACCATTTTATTTATTACGGTTACCATAGCCATTGTTGCATGTAAGCACAACCCAGGCAACAATATAAATCCAGCCGGTAACACTAATAATCCCAATAACAATAATCCATCTACAGGATCAGATACAGGTATTTGTTTTGAAAGAGATATACTGCCAATATTTATTAGTAATTGTGCTCAGTCTGGTTGTCATGACGCCCTAAGCAAACAAGATGGTTATCAGTTTACTGATTACAATTCTATTGTGTCAAAAAACTTTGTACCGGGAAATGCAGGGGCTACGGAGTTATTTGAAAAAATAAATGAGGACAAAGCGGATAAAATCATGCCTCCGCCTCCTGCAGCTCCATTAACATTTGATCAGAAAAAACTGATTGAACGCTGGATTAATGAGGGAGCAAAAAACACAACTAATTGCGGCTCATCATGCGATACCAACAAATTCTCTTTTGCCGCAAATATCAACCCTACTATAAAAAAACATTGCGTAGCATGCCATACATCTGCATTAGCACCAAAGGGCATTGTCCTCGATAGCTATACAGGTATTGTAAATGGAGTTGATAATGGAGGTTTGTTGAACTCCATCAGGCATGAACAAGGTTATACCCCAATGCCACAAGGCGGAAACAAACTTAGCGATTGCGAAATAAGAACTTTCGAAAAGTGGGTGGAAGCAGGCAAACAGAATAATTAACGGAAATTATATTATTTTTCATTTATGAATAAACTAAAAATCGTAACTACAATTGCCTTAGTATTAATTTTATCGGGTTGTTACTTTGATAAAGAAGATCAATTATATCCCATATCTACTACAGGTACCGGTTGTGATACTACCAATGTAACATATTCAGCAAGCATTAAAACGATATTCGACAACAATTGTGCGATGTCTGGCTGTCACGATGCACAAACAAAGTCGTTTGGTTATGATTTAAGTGATTATAACGGCTCTGTAGCAAGCACCCAAGGCAGGCTATTAGGAGCCATCAATCATCAAAATGGGTTTAGCGCTATGCCAAAGGGGATGGCAAAACTTAGCGATTGTGACATTTCTAAAATTACCGCATGGATAAATGCCGGTACTCCACAATAGTTAGGTATAGTTTTTGAATTATATTACATGAAACAAAATCTTTAAAACATGAAAAGATCAATCATATTACTAGTGGCGTTTAGCTTAATTGCACTACATGGTAACGCACAAAAATATCTAACAAGAACAGGTAAGGTTAGTTTTTACGGCTCCACTCCACTTGAAACAATAGAAGCAATAAATAATGAAGTGGCATGTGTTTTAGATGCTGAAAAAGGCTCTTTTATTTTTCAAGTGCCAGTCAAGAGCTTTAAATTCGAAAAATCATTAATGCAAGAACACTTTAATGAGAACTATATGGAAAGTTCAACATATCCCAAAGCTGAATATAGAGGATCTATTGAGAACATAAATGATATTGACCTTTCAAAAAATGGAACCTACGACGTTAAAACAAAAGGCAACCTTAAAATTCATGGTGTAACAAAGGAGGTTTCACTTCCCGGTAAACTTATTGTTAAAGGAAACAATATCACGGTGCAATCAAAATTTAAAGTTGTTCCACAAGACTACAATATAGAAATACCAGGAGTTGTAGTTGATAAAATCGCTAAAGAAATAGAAGTAACTGTCAATAGCATAATGCAAACTAAATAACAAGTAACAATAGAATACTATGCGCTTATTACATTTTTTTATCCTGGCATCAACAATTATAACCTTTTCCGATGTTGATAGCTTTGCTCAACCTAGAAAAGAACACCAATTACAAGTTGATGAAAGCGATAAAAAAGACGGAGATGATCTATTAGATATATTAAAGGATACTCCTGAAAAGAAAAGCTATACTACTGCTGCATTTAAAACATCTCGTCTGGTTAATGGGCATAGTATCGAAAACACAGGAAAAGGAGTACTAGACTTTCGCGTTAACCACCGATTTGGAAATTTACTAAACGGTACTTCTAACTTTTTTGGACTAGATGATGCCAATACGCGCATCGGGTTTGATTATGGTGTTACAGACTGGCTAATGGTAGGCTTTGGACGTAACACATACCAAAAAGAATATGATGGCTTTTTAAAAGTAAAACTCTTACGCCAGACAGAAAACAAAGGAATGCCACTTAGCCTGAGTTATATGGGTGCTAGTAGTATTCAATCTATGCCGGCACCTACCCTGCCCGCAGGACAAGAATACCACTTTAGCAACAGGATGTATTATGTAAACCAACTGTTGATAGCACGAAAGTTTAACAGGTGGCTATCATTACAAATTATGCCAACCCATGTGCACTACAACCTTGTACCAACTACTCCTGAAAGTAACGACTTGGTTGCAGTAGGTGTAGGCGGACGTGTTAAGTTATCTAACAGAGTAGCAATTAACGGAGAATACTATTACAGAGTACCGGGAACAGAGCAAAATGGTTATTATAATGTTCTATCAATTGGGGTTGATATCGAAACGGGAGGTCATGTATTTCAGCTAATCATCTCTAACTCAAGAGCTATGACAGAGCGTGCATTTATTGGCCAAACAAATGGACAATGGGGTTTTGATGGTAAAACCGGAAGTTTTGACGCAATTCATTTTGGATTTAATTTATCAAGAGTGTTTACAATTGTAAGACCAAAAGAATTTAGAGGCGGTGGCGACAGTATGTATTAGACCACTGCTTATAAATAATAAAGCCCGGCATTGCCGGGCTTTATTATTTTAGTAAACTACTTCTTAATTAACTTTCTACCAGTGTATCTAACACACTGTTCATTTTACGAACAGCTTCTGCAGAGTTATTAAATTTCTCTTGCTCGTCCGCAGTTAGTTTATAGTCTATAATTTTTTCCCAGCCATTCTTACCTACTACAACAGGTACGCCTAAGCATATGTCTTTCTGACCATACTCTCCATCAAGAGAGACACAACATGGGAAAACTTTTTTCTCGTCACGAATAATGCTCTCTACTAATGCAGCTCCTGCAGCACCCGGTGCATACCATGCAGAAGTACCCAATAGTTTTGTAAGAGTAGCACCTCCTACCATAGTAGCAGAAGCAATTTCTTCAAGCTGCCCTTCATTAAGATACTCAGAAACAGGAACACCTGCTAATGTAGCCAACCTTGTTAGTGGTATCATTGTTGTATCTCCATGTCCGCCAATTACGGTACCATGCAAGTCATTAGGAGAACAACTCAATGCTTGTTGTAAATATGTTTTAAAACGTGCACTATCTAGTATTCCTCCCATACCAATAACTCTATTCTTTGGTAAGCCGGTAGCTTTAAGTGCTAAGTAGGTCATTGTATCCATTGGGTTTGATATTACAATGATAATAGCATTAGGAGAGTGCTCTAAAAGGTTTTTTGCAACTGTTTCTACGATTTTTGCATTGGTGCCGATTAGTTCTTCACGAGTCATACCTGGTTTACGAGGAATACCTGAAGTGATTACACAAACATCAGATCCTGCTGTTTTTGCATAATCGTTTGTACTTCCGATAACTCTGGTATCAAAACCAAGCAAAGATGCTGTTTGGCTAATATCCAACGCCTTACCTTCTGCAAAACCTTCTTTAATATCAACTAATACAAGCTCTTCTACCAGCTCTTTTCTCGCAATGTTGTCTGCACAAGTGGCTCCAACAGCTCCTGCACCTACTACCGTAACTTTCATTTGGTTATTTCTTTTAGTGTGTGAAAAATCTATATTTCGCAGCAAAGATAAATAATCGCTATGTTGATGGCTGGGTTTTCACGTAAATTTCCAATTTTATTTACATATAAGTAATACAAGTGTTATTACTTTGATTGTAGTTAATTGCTTTTCAACAAGTACAATATATACGATATATTAATTTATACAACCCGCCAGATGATAAAAAAAACATCTCATTCAAATATTGAGCTAGTATTCATAATATTAGCTACAACTATACTAGCTACAATATTTGCGATTTCCATTGCAAAGGTTGTAGAGATGCAATTTTAGTACAGATAATATTTTTTCAAATACTCGAAAATCGATATATTCATTTCTGTATGGAAATGGATGCTAACCAAATACACGACCGTATACTAGCAGAAATAGATAAGACTAAGAAACGTATAGCAGAGTATAAAGAAATGACTCAACCAGTAGTACCGGAAAATGCAATTGGTCGGATTTCCAGAATGGATGCTATTAACAACAAGAGTGTAATGGAAGCCGGGCAGCGTCAAGCTGAAGACAAGTTACAAAAACTGCAGTATGTACTCTCGCAAATTGGCAAGCCAGAGTTTGGAATTTGTAAGGGATGTGGTAGTAAAATTCCTATTGAGAAGAATACTTCTAAGGCCACAAAGTTTATACTGTGTTCAATGCGCAAAATAGCATTAACCACTAGTTAATAATATTGCTTAAAAGGCCATTAAATTAGCCCTAAAAGCCTATCCAGCTGTTTTTTCAGAATAAATTAATACTTATTTTGATTCGTTAAATACGCAAATCACTTAATCATGAGGTATCGATACAAAATCTTAACTCTCCTACTTGCATTTTTTGCTCCTTTTGTATGCAATGCAAAATCAAACGGAGAAGTCAAAACTGCCAACTTACAGAATAAAACGGAACTGGCCTTTTTGGAAAACAATGGCAGAATAACTGACCAACAACAGAAGTCAAGAAAAGACATTGACTTCTCTCTAACATCTGATGGGATAAATATATTTGTCAGCAACGGTAAAATACAATACCAATGGTTTAAGCCATTGAACAATGAAAATAAAATGGATCTTAGTGATCCTGTTGCATTTTCAAAATCTCAAGCTTCAATGCTGGATATATCTGTTGCAACATATAGGTTAGATGTTAGCTTGGTGGGTGCAAACGATAATGCTGAGCTTGAGAAAGGTAAGGAGTTAGATTATTTTGAAAAATACTATCTACCTGAAAGTGAAGATGAGGTAATTGCGCACACATATGACAAGATCACTTACAAAAACGTATATCCTAACATTGACTGGGTAGTATATGCAAAGAACAACCAGTTAAAATATGATTTTGTTGTTCATCCCGGTGGTAACCCCTCTGATATTAAGTTAAAATACGACGGAGCTGATGATCTGCAACTTACAGAGGGCATGTTAAAAGTAACTACAGCATATGGTGAAATAACAGAACAAGCACCGTACAGCTACATAAAAGAAACTAATGAAAAGGTTAGTTCATCTTTCAACCTGGATAATAATGTCCTGTCATTTAATGTTGAGCCTTCTGCTTCAACATTGGTAATTGACCCTTTCTTGAACTGGGGTACTTATCATGGTGGTAACCACTACGATTGGGGTAGCACTGTTACAACAGATTATCTGGGCAATATCTACATGGCCGGCTGGACATACAGCACCAATAATATTGCTACAAGTGGCGCATTCCAAGATACGCTTACGCCAAACCTATATGGTCAGACATGGTGGTATTATAACGGTTACGTTGCAAAATTTAATGATACAGGTAAAAAGCTATGGGGTACATACTATCCGGGCTTTATCAATGCTGCAGTTTGTGATGGTTTAGGTTACTTATATATAACCGGTTGGACAGACAGTATTCCATCTATTGCTACAGCAGGGGCACACCAAACAAAATTTGGTGGTAGAGACTCTGGCTGGTACTGGCGTACTGGTGATGCCTTTCTTGTAAAATTTAATACAAATGGCACAAGAATATGGGGCACATTTTACGGTGGAGAGAAAAGAGATGGTGGCACATCAGTCGCATACGATCCTATTTCTCAATCTATATACTTAGGAGGTAGTACAGAGAGTGACTCTAATATTGCTACACAAGGTGCTCACCTGGACACATTGCCACCAAGGTCAAATGCATACTACTATTATTATAATAGAGGTTTTGTAGCAAAATTCAATACAAATGGGGTAAGACAATGGGGTACTTATTATCCTGGTATGGTAACCAGTATTAGTGTAGACTTTAATGGAGGATTTGCTATTGCAGGTACCACATTTGATACCGCAGGTGTAGCAACTACAGGTGCACACCAGCCTTTACACTCAGGTATTGTCAATCCTAATAATATCAATAACGGAGAAGGCTTTATTGCGCAATTCAACAGTAGTGGTGTAAGGCAATGGGGTACTTATTATGGTGGTACCAAATGGGACTGGATCAGTGGAGTAGACCACGATGAGGCCAACTATGTATATGTTACCGGTACTACACAAAGTGATGTATGGCTGGCTAGCGCAGGAGCTCATAAAACAAGCATTGGCAGCAGTACATATGATGCTCATCTAGCTAAGTTCACCCCAACAGGTACCAGAGTTTGGGGTACTTATTTTGGTGGAACAAGCGTTGAATACGGCAACTCTATAAAAGTTAGCCCGCTTAATAAAATCTATATCAATGGTACTACCGCAAGTACTAGTGGTATTGCTACTAATGATGGGTACAAGACTTCAAACAACGGTAATTATGATGTGTTTATCGCTGAGTTTGATACTTCGGGAACGCAAACCTGGGGTACATACTACGGTGGCTCTAGTTGGGAATACAACTGGGGCGGCTGGGGCGGCGGCGGCTGGGGCAGCAATGGTAGCCACAGCTTAGACGCTAATATATCAGGTAAGTTATATTGTGTAAGTGCCACTTATAGTGATACAGGAATTGCTACTCCGGGAGCTCACCAAACAACTCATGGAGGTCAATACTACGATGGGTTCTTAGTAAGCTTCGTTGTAGATACATTACCTTACTTTAAGTTTCCATTTGTAGACACATTGCATTGTGCAGGTGACACTATTAATTTGAAATACGGGGTAACATTCCCATTCCAGTCTGGTAATACATTCGGTGTACAAATGTCTGACGCAAGTGGATCTTTTGCCAGCCCTAAGCTTATCGGTACAGTAAATCATACAGATTCAGGTACTATTCAATGTATTATCCCATATAACACTGTAACCGGTTCAGGTTATAAACTAAGGATTGTTGCAACGAACCCTACAAGGGTGTCTGCAGTAAACCCTCTGGAAATGCAAATCTATGGTCCTCCTCAACCATTAACATCTAATAATAACACTCCGGTTTGTGAAGGGGATACAATTAAACTATCGGTGACGCACCCTGCAATGTCTGGTGTAACATATAGCTGGACAGGACCTAACAGCTTTGGATCAAACTCTCAAAATCCATTTAAACTAGGCGCTGCGCTGGCTGACACTGGTGACTACATTATAACAGCAACTGTAGGTAATCTTTGTTCTGTTAGAGATACAACTAATGTCAAAGTAAATATCATACCTGATGTGCCTACCGCAAGTAGTAACAGTGTAGTTTGTCCTAAAACAACATTAAGCTTATTTGCAACAAGTACTACCTCGGGTGTAACATATAGTTGGACAGGACCAAACAGCTTCACATCAAGTATGCAAAACCCATCTATAAATAATGCAACTTATGGTATGGCAGGTACTTATTATGTTACAGCATCTAAAAGTGGCTGTACTTCACCACCGGATAGTGCAGTTGTAGCAGTTGCTATTACTACGCCTACACCATCAGCTAGTAGTAACAGCCCAATATGCGAGAAACAAACATTAGAGCTAACATCATCTACTGTAAATGGTGCTACATATAAATGGACTGGTCCTAACAGCTTCTCTGCTAGCACGCCAAATACTGTAGCCACTTTACAAAGTGCAAATAGTAATGCAGTAGGTACTTACTATTTAACTGCAATTATCAATGGATGTGAGTCTTTACCGGATTCTACAACAGTAGCGGTTAACAAGGCACCGTCGATTGCCATATACCCATCACCTGGTGATAGTATATGTGTCGGAACCAGCGTAACACTTGTTTCTCTTGGTTCAAATGGCGGTACAAATCCACAATTACAATGGTATAAAAACAATGCTGCTATTACGGGTGCAACAAATGGTACATACTCTACCTTTAATGTAAACTCAGGAGATATATTCTTTTGTACTTATACATCTACAACAACATGTAGCGCACCTGCAACAGATACAAGTATTGGTATTACTATGGTTGTAAGACCAATTGTAAAACCGAGTGTTCAGATATCTGCAGATCCGGGTACTACAATTCCTGAAGACAGTTTGGTTACTTTCACTGCTACTACCACTTACGGAGGTAAAAAACCTGTATTTCAGTGGAAAAGAAACAATAACAATGTTCAAGGAGCTACTGGTTCTATTTGGGGTACACACGAGTTATCTGACGGAGACATGATAAGTGTTGAAATGATTAGTAACGACCCTTGTACTAACCCTAAAGAGGCTGTAAGTAACGTTATAACAATGACTGTTTTACTCAGTGTTGGTGAACTTAACAAGCTTGCACCATTACAGCTGTACCCTAATCCAAACAATGGTAACTTTAACCTGAAAGGAGATATAGGTGTAGATATTGATTTAGATATCGAGATCATTAACGCTGTAGGACAAAAAGTATATTCACAAAAAGTAGAAACAAAGAATGGAATGCTAAGTGAAAGCATTTCTCTTGACAATCAACTACCAGGTGGCATATACATAATGAAGTTGAGCAATGATGACAACAACAAAATAATCAGATTCTCAGTTACTAAGTAACACAGAACTTGAATAAACAAAAAGGACAGCTAATACAGCTGTCCTTTTTGTTTGTAAATTAAAATAGCTTTTCTCTTATACCTATATTTCCGTCTAGTATGCTCTCTTAACGTAAGATGTAACTGATATTTGTATAATATCGTTTAAACGATTTGTCAACTCATCTATATCTAAATTGTGAGAAGATTTAGCTTTCTTAACTAACTTAATAGCTGTTGCAATCAATGTTTGGTTAATCATGTTAACATTGTTAATGGTGTCTTTGATGTAATCCTTAGAAGGCTCCATACCACCATCCTTAATATACCTGTTAACTGTAGAATTGGCTACTCTTGAGAAAATTTCGATTTGCTTGTTCATTGTACTGTTGATTTTGTTGCTTGTTTTTGGTTTGTTTTAGTCAGTACAAATATGCAACGGGCTGCAAACACATGAAAAATATAGCTAATGGTTAACCAATGGTTTGCAACTGGTTAACAACTGATTAACAAGCTATTTTTTCTTTCTTTTGATGTTTATTGCCCTTCTTTTCTGCTTAATATCGAAATAAACAGTCTTACTATCATTATTAACAAGATCTGCCTGTTTTGCAAATTCTACAGGTTTAAACTGATCGTCAAAAGCTAATTCGCTTAAGGTAATAGTATAAGTACCTGCCGGTAAATTAAAGTAGAACTCTCCGTTTGCATCTGTAAGAGTAGAATAAGATGCTCTTAATGTATCATTACCTGTTGCTGTAACCTTAATATTGGCCAGGTCGAATTCTAAATTTGAATTCCTATCCAGCTTTAACCTTAGTTTACCTGACAGTACCTTACTTTTCTTGTAAGGTATATAAACAGTTTTATTACCCGTAACAGGGAAAGTTTGTATAGTTCCACCTTGAGGAATCCAGCCTTTAATTTTACTGGTATAGCCAAAATCGGCTTTAAAGTCTCTTTTAGCTACATTTTTAAAAATAATCACGCCCTCTTCGTCTGAAACAAAAAGGTTGTCATTTAATGCAAGCATTTGGCCAGAAACAGCCCCCTCTCCTTCGTCAAGTTTCCCGTTGGTATTTTCATCCTTAAATAAAACCAATTTTAATTGATAGTATTTACGAACAGGCAAAAAAGGTGCATGTAGCCTTACTCTTAAGGAAGCTGTTATGTATGGTTCTGCTTCTTTTTGATTTATTGGTACAATACCTGTTACGTTAAGGTCGAACCCATGCCTGTAATTATGATAAACAATGTTTCCTAATACATTAGCAGCCTCAATATTAGCCGGCAAAGTCTTGTTGTAGTTATATTGAGACCTGAATGTCAGGCTGTTTTTAAATAAGTTCAGATTGATGTATGGTCCCAAAACTAACCTTTGGTAGGTATCCGGGTTCTTTAAGTAGCGTATATACTCATGATAGAAATATGGCCCCCGATCGTACCTTGCAGACATACCTCCAAAAAATATTTGTACGGAGCCCTGGTTACTCATTACAGTGACTCGTGTCGTATCTTCATAGCCTTCAAGTCTACCCTCTCCTAGGTAACTATTTAAACTTAAATACGACCTGGTTCCCAACATAACCGATGCATTCATATTCACAAAAGAGTATAAATAAACCGGCTCATCTTCACTATCGCTTTGTTGCTGCCTTTGATCGCCAGCAGAAAAAGACACATTAAACTTCTTAAAGCTTATTCCAACTCTTGCACCATAGTTTTCAGTTTTTAAGTTAAAAACATTTGAAAAAAGTTGAGTATCTGTATAAATATTCTGTTTACGCAAGTTATAATCGTAGAAAACTCCCAGATAAACCCTTTTATATATCCCCCTAATATCGTGCGACTGTGTCCGCTGCCCCTTAAATACTCCCGGATAAGAATTACTATTAAACAACGCGTTTGAAATGATATTTACATACTTATGGTTCATACTAAAGGTGTAACCTATAGATGTACCCGCTTGTGTGTTTTTGTCACTATTTAATAACTTTTGCGTGGCTTGCTCTATACCAGCTCCCATAATCACCTTCCCTTCCATGTAATCATTAAACTTCATCTCCGCCTGCTGTTTAATCAAGTAGCTATTCAGCTTATTCTCAATATCAAAATTTGCAGCAGCTGACTCTGTTAGTTTCAATCTATCTTTTAGCCAAAAAGTTACATCTCCACCATATAGTTTACTGTTACCTGAACGACTCTTCAATAATGCATATACGCCTGCACGACTTGTTTCCTCTCTCCATTTTCTACCTAACTGTATTCCATACCCATCCATTACAAAATCTGTCAACTGCATAACATTACCCGCCGACCCATACCACTTCTTGCCTTCATACTCCACTCTATAAATATCATTATCAAGTATAGCTCCCTTTGTGTATGTTTTACTTCTTACATCAAAACTTAGTCGGTCTCTATTCTCAAACTGTATACGCCCATGCAATGCGCCATAATACTGTATATCATCTTTACCTTGCATAGTCATTCCTGTCTCCAATTGCAGAGGCATATCTAAGTAAGCCGATGAATACTCCTTTAACACAGAGCCTATTCTTGATATCTCTTGCATTAAATTGATTGTCTCACCATCTTCTACCGTAACTTGTACTTTAATCTCTTCTTTCCTTAACAAGCTCCATTGAGATTCTGTTAATCGTAATGGAATTTTATATGTCGTATCATTAGATGGCTCCAGATGGATTTGTTGCTTATAATTCAAATTCAATAGCTGGTTGTGATATGATATGGTATAATTTTTTGCTGTATTTCCAGAGTTCTTTACGTATACCGGAAATGAGATGTCTTTTTGGAAAGCGCCCAATACCATAGATGACATGGGAAGTTTTGCTTTGAACTTCATGAATTCCTGAACTTTCACTCTAAACGTATCTGTAAGAGTTTCCATTCCTTTATTCAATCGGTATTCCAGTTTCACAGTTTCCCAATTAGCTGTAATAGATTGGGAGGGCAGCATCCTGATATTTACAATAGTATTTTGATTGGCGGGTAAGCTTACAGTGATAACTTTTTGAGTTGTAAGCGTCCAACCCTTTGGCATAGATATAGTTAGAAAGATGCTAATAGAGTCACTGGTAAGGTTAGTAATTGTGACATTGTTGTACATGAAGTCCCTGTTGTTATCTGCAACGAGGGTATCGTATAGAATTTTGGTCCGGTATATTCTACTACTTAATTGTGCGCTAGATGAAATAAAAGCACATGTACATAATAGCAGTAGCAAGTATTTAATGTTACTCTTGCCAAAGCTCAGATATGTTTGCTTTGTCAGCATTAAATGGGTTAGTCCTCTTTATATGTATACACAGGCAGAGGCCTGTTATCTATATTATACAAATATCTGAATATTATCGCAATATGATACAATAAAACAAAACAAAAAAGGAGCCTTACAGGGCTCCTTTTTAATATTACAACGAGAGAGACATTTCTTATTGTTGAGTAGCTGTGTATACTACGTCTACTGCATAGGTACCTGCTGGATATGCAAAACCAGGGGTAGCTTTATACTTTACACTGAAGGTTTGGTTACCACCACGTGTACCCGCACTGATCAAATCCTGGCTAGAGCTCTTCAATGTAGCATAGTTTGTTGCTGAAAAAGGACTAGCGATTGACCCACCTGTTCCGTTGGCTGTTACTTTTACCGCTAATACATTCTCTACAGGCATTGTTGGTGCAGGTGTTGTATTACCAGTGTATGTG
>JAUICZ010000010.1 GCA_030429205.1 Bacteroidia bacterium | reverse complement strand
GGTTAGTGATGTTCAACGCATGTGGAACAGATACGATCCAGTTGGGCTGGCCTTTAAGTGTAGAGACAGTAGTAGATGGTTCTAACGTGAGTGTATATCCGAACCCTGCGAAGGATCAGGTAACCGTAGATGTTACCGGTACGACGTTGGAAGGAGTACAGGTATTGAACGGGGTAGGTGCTGTAGTATACAGCGGAGTGGTAACTCCTGGAAGTACGAGTCACAGTGTAGATGTTAGTGTTTTGGCTAACGGTCATTACATGCTACGTGCACAAACATCGGATGGAATGGTCAGCAAACCGTTTGATGTTCTGAAATAGATAACTATAGTTGCCTTTTAGGTAACTGATAGAGATAGTAAAACTAGGGGCTAGCCATATGGCTAGCCCCTAGTTTTTTGTTTAAACATTACTGTCATAATAAGGCTATATATTTTAATCTCATTTCAATTTTAATTTGTTTTTAATCTATGTTTTAATTTTTGATTAACAGGCATACTTATATTTACTACAGTCATTTAAAAAAAAGTACATATGATAATAGCATTATTTGTTAAAAAAAAATAAATATTGCTGTACATGTGTCAAATGGGTAAACGTCTAAATAATCAATCTATGAAGCATTTCAACAAAATGAGGGCAGCTTTGTTACCAATTGTTATTTTATTGGTTACTGCACTGCCAGCTCTGGCACAGCCACTAAATGGTACATATACCATTTATGGATCGTCGCCGGATTATTCAAATCTAGAGGCAGCTGCTACAGACCTTGTTAACAAGGGTGTGTCAGGTCCTGTAGTATTTAAAGTGCGCCAGGGTACCTGGAGCAGTTCAACTACTTCTGAGGCTTATATTCTAAGTGTTGCAGGAGCCAGTTCTACAAACACTATCACTTTTGAGTCGGAAAGTGGTAATGCGGCTAATACTATTATTCGTAATACAAGCTCTAGTAGTAGTACTACAAGTAATATGATTTTTTACTTCAATAACGCTAAGTACATAAGAGTTAGAAACCTGACTTTAGCAAGAAGTAGTTCCAGTTATCAAACTGTATTGCGTTTTGCTGGATCGGCACAAAACAATATAGTTGAAAATTGTGTGTTTGATGGTATAGGTACTACGTCGTCGAGTTCAAACAGTGCATTGGTATATACTACTTCTGGTGCAAACGTTAAAGACAATATCATCAGAAACAATACTGCAGATGGTGGGTCTATGTTTGCATATTGGAGAGGTTCAAGCTCGTCATCATCGTCTTTGAGTGATGGTAATGAGATTTCCGGTAATGTATACAATAACGCAGGTTATTATGGTATTTACAGTTACTATAACAAAAATTTTAAGGTTAAAAACAACATCATTAATAAGACAAGTAGTGGTACCTTCTATGGGTTTTACAACTATTATTGTGATGAGGCTTGGGAGTTTAGCGGCAACAAGTTAAATGTAAACAGGTCGTCAAGCTCTACAACATATGGAGTTCGCTTCTACTACTGTGACGGTACGCCTAACAATAGAGGTAAGTTCGAGAATAATGATATCAACATCAATACATTAGGTACTATATATAACTATTTCTATTATAGTAACTACTACTCTGTTAGTGGTAACAAGTTTTATTGCACAACCTCCAGCAGTACGTTATATCCGTTGTACAACTATAACTACAACAGTAGTACAGCATTTAACTATGGTAAACATTGTTATATAGAGAACAACGATATTTATGCTAAAACTTCCGGTACAATTTATTTATATGGTCACTATTACTACCAGCAAAACCCTAAGTTTAATGGTAACAAAATAGTTTTTGAAGGTGGTAGTGGAACTCAATACATCTATGGTGGTTACTACTACCAATATGATGCAGAAGTGAAAAACAATGATATTAAAATGACAGGTACTTCAGGTTATAAGTACTTGTACATGGGATATTATTACAATAGAGGTAGTTATGAATATAGTGGTAACAAGGTTGATGTAACTACTACATCTGGTCGCGTGTATAACTATGCTTTATACTACCCATATGAAAACGGTAATCTTAAGGTTAATAACAACGACATAACAATTAAAGCAAATTATACCGGTACTAACTACCTGTATAATTACATGGGATATTATAACTACCAGAATACGACTTCGAATAACGAGATCAATAACAACAAGGTTAGAATAGATGGAGGTACTACAAACTATTGTTATAACTACATGGGGTACTATTTTAATGGTTGCGATGTAATTGGTAACGATATTGAAGTAACAGGTAGAATAGCATACGGGCTATATTCATATGGTTATTCTAGCGGATCGCTTCCTTGGCGCATAGCAAACAACAAGGTAAAGACAAAGTCTACTACCAGTACTTCTATGGGTTTGTATTTCTACTATTGTTCAGATGCTGATGTGATTAATAACTCTGTTTTTGCAGAAAGCCAGAGTAGCACAGCATATGGTTTGTATGGTGGATACAATAATAATGGTGGTACGCGTATATACAACAATACTGTGCATACTAAAACCAGTGGTACTCACTATACATTAAGAGCATATGAGACTCAAGCTAGTCAGTATGCTAAGATTTACAATAATGTTATTTCTCGTTCTGGTGGTACAGGTGGTTATTTAGTTTACAACTACCATCCTCAGTACGAAGAGATGGATTATAACAACTTATATAGCGCAGCTGGTGGTAACCTCGCTTACTATCCTGGCTTGAGTGGTAACTATGGTAGTATTGCAGCATATCGTGCAGCAACCGGCCAGAACATGAACTCTTTAAGTTATGATCCTGGTTTTACTAATTTATCTACAGGTGATATTACACCTGATCCTTCAAATCCTAATTCATGGTCTTTGAATGGTCGTGGTGTTCAGATTGCGGGTAATGATAAAGATATTAATGGTAGTGCCCGTGCACTAACAACAATAGCAGGCGTGCCTGATCTTGGTGCATATGAGTTTACACCAACATCAACACCTCCGAACTGTGTGGCTACTCCGGCAGCGCCTGCAGCGGGTACCGATCAGGTATTTACGTTTGGTGAGGATACCGTAGCGGTAATGCACTGGAGTACAAATGTTCCTACAAGCTATACTGTTAAGCAGTATACAGGAACTAACCCTCCGGGTATCTTGAGCATCAACCCTACTCAAATGTTCTTTTACATAGCAACATCTGGTAGTGGTAGCAGTTTAGATTACACACAAGATCTGTATTATAAAGACCCATGGATGGGTACTATCGCATCAGAATCAGCATTGCGTTTGGCAGAGAAGATCGGTACAAGTGCATGGAGTGGCTATAGTCCGACAGTTAGTTCGTCTAATACTACTCGTAACTTTATTAATACACCGGGTGTAGACGATGCACAAGGTTTATTCTCAGGTATAGATGTTAAGGATAACGCAGGATCAGACGCGATCGTGGATCCGGCACCTCCTTTCTGTCCTGGTACTTATACTGTAAAAGTTCGTATTAAGAACAACGGTAACAACGTTATTAATAATGTTAAGGTAAGCTGGTCGCTGAACGGAGTATTCCAAAACACGATCAACCATACAACACCGATCAATATCAATGGTAGTGCCGGTGGTAACAGTACAACGATCACTCTTGGTAGTGTGAACTTTGCGAGTACTGCACAAAACATCAAGGTGTGGACTCATGAGCCAAATGGTAATGCTGATCCTGTATCTGGTGACGATACATTAGAAGTGGCATATCAGGCGGCACTTGCAGGTACATATACTGTAGGTGGTACAACTCCGGATTACACTGATGTTGTAGATGCTGTAAGTGCGTTGAATCAATTTGGTACTTGTGGTAATGTGATCTTTGATATTCGTCCGGGTGTTTATACCGGTCAGCTTGTAATCAATAACCCTCAGAGTGTTGGTGCTCCTGGTCGTGTAACCTTCCAGGCAGAAAATGGTAATGCAACCAGTGTTACTATTACTCATGCTACGTCTAATGATGGTGTTATCGAGTTGAGAAATGCAGATAACTTTACGTTTAAGAACCTGACAGTTAGCACAAACTCTACAGGTCATTCATTTGGTATTTATAATGAAGCGGATAATGATTCGATCATAGGCTGTCGTTTGTTTGCGCCTAAGGTGGCTAACACATACAACTCGTGTATCTACGGTTATGGCTACAATACAGGGTTTAACTCGGCCAACCTGGTGTTGAAAGACAACTTGATGGATGGTGGTTATTATGCACTGTATTTGTATAACTACAATACATATACCAACGGTTTAGTTGTAGATGGTAACGAGATTCATGGTATGTACATGGCAGCTTACGTTTATCGTACCAACGGTATGAAGTTTACCAATAACACTCTTAAGGCTGTAAATACTCAGTACTCGTACTATGGTTTATATGCATACTATCCGTACCAAAGCCCTGTTATTACCGGTAATGATATCGAGGTAGTGAGAGGTTATGGTATCTATGTATATCAAATGCAAGGTTCTTCATCTAACAGAGCGCAGATGAATAATAATGCAGTTGCGCTAACCGGTACGACAACAGGTTATGCAGGTATTCAATACTACTATAGTAGCTACGCAGATGTTAATCACAACAGTGTTAACGTAACTAACCCGAACAGTAGTTCTTACGGTTTGTATGCGTACTTATCTAGCTCAACTTATGGTAACAACTCATTCTACAATAATGTGTTTGCGAACCAGGGTGGAGGTTTAGCGGTATATTTCTATGATTACACTACAGGAGCCAGCACCAATAAGATGGACTATAATAACATCTGGGCTACTGGTTCTACTCTGGCAAGTTTTAGAGGTAGTAATACAAATACTTTTGCTGCTTACCGTGCAGCGAGTGGTACAGATGAGCACTCGATCACCTACGATCCAGGATTTACGAGTGCGACGAACTTGTTACCGAACAAGGCAAACCCTGCATCGTGGTCATTGAATGGTCGTGCAATTCAGATTGCCGGCGATGTTAAGGACATCAAGGGTAATGCACGTGTAGACGATGTGGTGAATGGTGTACCTGATATAGGTGCCTATGAGTTCACACCGGAGGTTCTACCACCGGCAGCGGTAGCCAATCCGGCATCAGCAGTATCCGGCGACC
>JAUICZ010000009.1 GCA_030429205.1 Bacteroidia bacterium | reverse complement strand
AAAACAAAAATCCCGATAGCAATGCTATCGGGATTTTTTATATGATTAAGTTATTGTTCTTTCTTATCGGATCAGTGTCACCTCTCCATTATAAGTCTCTACATATCCATCAGGAAAGCTTACTCTGATCATGTAGCTGTATGTACCTATATCCTGTGGCTTGCCACCGTAAGTACCATCCCAGCCTGCGCGGCTGTCATTAGTACTGTACACTTCCTGACCCCAACGGTTGAATACACGGAACTCCAGTATTCTCTGGAATGTCAGGTTAGACACTCTGAACTTATCGTTCTTACCATCTCCATTCGGGCTGAATGCTGATGGTATGTGCAACCTGTCACGCTCATCTACTGTTACATGCAGCGTATCGTATGCTTTACAACCATTTGCTCCTATACCGCTAACTACATATCTGGTATCATCCAATGGACGTGCTATCGGATATGAGATATTCGGATTGTTGATAGACGATACCGGGATCCAGTTGTACAGTCTTGCTCCTGATGCCAATAGAGCGAAGCTCTGACCATACTTGATAGTTGTATCATCCTGATTTAAGATGCGTACATCCGGTAACGGTAGTATCTCAAGGTTCATTTCTAATGTATCAAAACAGAATACACTATCTGCAACGGCTAAGCGGTATGTTGCTGTTTTCTTAGGCTGGAATACCGGCTCAGGACAATCAATACAACTTAAACTGTTGGATGCATCCAAATAGTTACCGTTCTCATACTCATACCATTTGTATAGTGTACCACCATATGCACTGATCGGCGTTTTTTCTCCAAAACAGATCGCCGTATCATTTGGTACAATGCTGTACTCTTTATTCGGTACATAGATCTCTAAAGTATCTCTCATGATACATTCACTACGACCTATTGTCTGCACCACAAAAGTGGTAGACTTAGGTACATATGCTAATGGTTGTTCTATCGTACTGTCAGACAGGTACTCTCCACGATTCCAGGTTATAAAGAAATCAAGTGGCTTAGCTTCACAATATGTGAATGTGAATATCGGACGAGCTGGTAATTCTAAAATACCGGGGTCTTTTGATATACCACATACAGACTGTACTGAAGGTGTTGCAGCCGGTAGAGATAAACCTGACACATATGTAGTAGGTGCAAACGGTATAACCGGAGGACTACTAGTAACACCACAACCTGTATCAACATCAGGGTTACCGCCATAGCAGATCTGAACGATCAGGTTCTTAGTTGTATCCCAGTTGTATGGAGTACTGAACGGGAAGTCATGTACTTTATCTTCGAAAGTTATAGATGGAGTAGAGTATACCTGAGTCATACCAAAGTTCTCAAAACCATCTGCTTTTGTTAATTGCTCTTTTTCAGTACACTTGATAGAGATACTAAAGTTACTGTACACATGGTTCGGTGTAGTTGTACCTTTTGTCTCAAAAGACAGATTGCGTATAGTAGAAGAGAACATGTCAGCATCTGTAATTTCAGACCTTCTGATCAGGTACTGTTGTTTAAATGTTCTTAATGTGTTATACATAATTGGTGTATTTGCACCAATAGTATCGTAAGGCACAGAACCATAAACAGAAGAACCGTATATAGTAGATGTCAATGTGCTGCTACATAAAGTTGGTGCACCGGTACCACACTGTACATTGTTCTTAGGAGGACGACCAGCAATTAAAGCTTCAAGTTGTACATATCCCGGGCGACAAAGTACCATGGCATCTTTTTCCTGAATCGGATTCTTTGGAGAGATCACCACTTTGTTGGTCTCATCTTTAAACACGCTCACCGTATCTCTGCTCTTACAGTTACCTACTAAGTCTGGCGAGGAAATTACATAATCGGTTGTTTCAAAAGGTAATGCTTTTGGATTGTGGATAGTAGGGTCGCTTAAACCTTTAGTACCACCGCCACCGGCAATTTCCCATGTAAAATTGATATACTCTGTTCCTTTCGCAAAAAGTTGTACAGAATCAGGATTGATCTCACAGAATGGAAGATCCGGCCCTGCGTCTAAACCAGGAACGATTTTCATTAGTATTACAGTGTAGTTCTTTAAAACTATAGAGAAACCAGAACCGGTACAAGTAGAGTCTTTTGATGTTATAATCAATGTATGCTCACCTACTTGTTGAGCTGTAGGAGTCCATAAAAACTCACCACTAACTTTATTTGTACCACCACCACTTGTGTTGAATTGAGAACCTGGTAACTGAGCTACGTTTGCCTCTAAGTACACATTACTTGTAGCATTTGGTGACTCAGTATTCATTGTAAATTTAATATTACTTCCAGGACATCCTATTAGACCTTTTTTACCATCAATATCTACCAGTGATATATCTTCAAGTGTAGATGTTGGCGGTAACGGATCTAACGGTGGAGGAGGTGCACTACAAGCAAATACAGAAACCTGTACATCCCTCATTATATAACCTAATCTAACACCCGTACCTCTTTCGTATTCGTCACAGCGGAAGGCCATTACAAATCTACCTTGTTGAGAAGGTGTAAATGTCGCAGTTGCTGTAGTGTTATTAAACGAGAAAGGATTACCTGCTGTAGAACCTATCGGATCATTAATACTATATGGCGGATTAGGCGCATATGGTATCGGAGATGTCGCATTATTATTTAATGGTTCTTGTACAACAGTAAACATTGAGTCTCCATTAATATCGTATGGACCATTCAAATATGTTGCAGGCTGGTTAGCACATATATAAGGTAGCGGACTCACCAGAAAGCGAGGCGTACTATTATTATACTTATATATATTATTTAAACCAGCTTCAATATATATACTTCTGTTGGCAGAACCATTTAAGATACCTCCGTTTCTTGCTCCGCTTGTCCATGAGAATGTCCAGTCGTCTTGAGCAGAAGGCAATACTACTGTATCTGTCCATCTGTGTCTAACAAAGCCCGGATACTGCTGGTTTGCCGGAATACGACAAGAGTTAATTGGTTTGAACGACGCACATAGGTCATCCAAGGTATCAATCTGAGGTGTGTTTACAGAGCGACTTTGGTTATAGTTAGCGTTTACAGATGCAACCCTGTAAGAGGTAGTCGTACCCAAGGTCGCACTATTTCTCTCACAAGCTCTGTATACATCCAGAGTAACTAAGTATTTGTACTCTGTTGTAGCAGAACACCCATCAGCACCTGCACCTACATATGTTATATATAGGTCTGCTGCTGCTAAGTGCGTAGCGTTAACTTTTGTAGATGCGAACACACTCATTGTAAGTGCCGCTACAATTATCAATACTTGGCGCATATTAAATATTTTGTTCATAATTATTATTGCTTTCCCGGTGATCTATATTATCTCACTAGAGTGATGTTACCTTGTTTAGTTATTGTTCTGCCTGTAGGTGTTACCGCTTCTATGACATACACATACACACCCATTGGTTGTTTTTCACCATCCAATGTACCATCCCAACCTTCATTAATGTCAGAGGTCTGGAACACCTTAGTTCCCCAACGGTTGTAGATGCTGTAGTTCTTCAACTCCACATCTCCTCTTCTGATGATGCGCAGGTCATTTCTGCCACGAGCAGGGCTGAACGCATTCGGCATTTCAATATAGCTGTCATGCTTAACGATCACATCTACAGAATCTGTTGTTGCACAACCTGCATCTGTACGACCGCTTATTACATAACGTGTATTCACTAATGGTTGTGCCAGCGGATTTGATACATCTGCTCTGCTCAAGCCTAATGCAGGGAACCAGCTATAGTATAAACAGTTACCACCCGGATCCATACGGTGTGCTTCACCAGGGTAGATCGTTACTGTATCTGCAAGATCGATCACTGCTCTCGGACGTACCGTGATGTGGATCTGATTAGTATCTAAACAACCGAAGGTATCAATACCGTATACTGTATACACCTGGTCTGTCACAGGCCAGATCACCGGCTTCTGTGCATTTACACTGCTGATGTTGAAATCAGGAGCCCAGTAGAACTTAGGATCTGCATCCACTTCCATGTCGATGATAATGCTGTCACCGGGACAGATCGCTGTATCTCCGGGAAGGTTCAGGAACTCTGCAGGGAATACATTCAGTTCAATATCATCTGATGCAGTACATCCTGCTGTACTGCTCGCAGTAAAGGTCAGTTTGTTCACCCCTGTTGTTACTGCCGTAAAGATCGGCTCTAAACGGTTAGGGTAATCCAATGATGCGCCCGGATCCCACTCGTAGTTGAACTTGCTGTAAGATGCAGGATCTACAATTGCATGTAATTTCATTGTATCTCCGAAACACAGAGTAGCATCGTCATCTACCTGTACGGTCGGGTTGGGTTGTATTTCTATCTCTATAGATGCAGTACTGTCATCACAACCTCCGTAGATAGCTGTCAATACATAAGTATAACTACCTGTATCACTAGGGGTGATCTTACTGTCTATAATACTCGGATCAGAGAAGGCTACACCCGGATCATCATCCGATTTCCAGCTGTAGGTATAACGGTTATCACCGGTACCCCTTACTTCTACCTGTTCTCCCTGACAAATAGCTGTATCCGGATTCTCAATAGAGAAACCTGTCAGGATCTCAATAGCTACTGTATCGAATGTTTTACAACGGTTAACATTTGAACCGATCTCTACATAGTAAGTACGTGAGTTCTTCAATGATACTTTCGGATTCTCAACAGTATCACTGCTTAAACCGGTAGCAGGTGTCCACTTCACACTGTATACTTCATTCGGTACTTTGGTGATACCTATATCCAATCCGATCTCATTACCCGGACAGGTAGTATCATCTGCCTGACCTGCTATGGCAGGACCTTCATTTACCGTGATCACCACTGTATCCTTGTTAAAGGATGGACAGTACGGGTTGATCGTTGATGTAACCAAATATGTTGTTGTTGCTGTTGGTGTTGCCGTAGGACCAGAGATGTTCGGGTTGTTCAAACTGTTCGGTGTACCGCTCAACACAGTCCACTGATACTGATCTCCGCCTGTTACACCCAGGAACGCAGGCTCACCTCTACAAATATTCGTATCTGCTGATGCTTCCACAGGACCCCAGATCTGAAGATCTACTACGTGTGCATATTGCAACAAGATGCCCGGTGGCTTACAGGTAGAGTCTCTTACCTGTACCAGGAAGCTGTGCGGACCTACATCGTTTAATGTCGGTGTCCAGCTGAAACAACCTCTTACTGAATCATTCTTTTGGTTCGTATAAGTCATGGTTGCTCCGGGAATCGCTGTTGCCAGATTATCACCTGCAAGCAGGATCGCACTGGTATCTGTTGAAGATACATCAAAGCAGAACTCCAGTTTCTGTCCCACACATCCAAATACTTTACCGTTCAAAAAGGTTCCGCTATCATTGATCGATACCGTATCCAAGGTCGGAGGTAGTGTACTACATGGCAGTACCTGTACCTGTACATCACGCATGATAGACCCGATCAATACACCACTGCGGTACTCGCTGGTACGCATTGTTAGTGTTGCCGCACCCTGCAACGTAGCCGTGAAGGTCATCTGACCGTTCAGACCGTTCAAACCAAACTGATTGTTCGTTTGTAGCGGGTTGGTCGTAAAGTTGATCGGTGGTGTCAGGTTCTGTAAACCTGCCTGTGCAGGTGTACCTGAACAGGTATTAGCCGCAAGCGGGTTAACCATCACTGAATACAATGAATCGTTATCCGCATCCAGGGCTCCGTTGTTATAAGTGTATTGCTGATTCAAACACACATAAGGAATCGGTTTTACCGAATAGAACGGTGAAGAGTTGTTCCATGAGATGTTTGAATTGAATGTCGTTTCTACATACAATGTACCCGGAATAATGTTGGTTTGGGGATTACGCGCATTAATAGATGCCCCGAAACGCCAGTAGTTACACTTGAATGGTAAGGTCATGATCGTTGTATACCACCACTCTCGGTAACCCGGTACATTTGATGAGGAGTTGTCACATTTATTAGAATATTGCGAACAACCTGCTGATACTGATGAACCGTTAGGACGGTTATCCGGTGGAAGTGTTCCTGTCCACTTCTGCATCGTTTGGTTGAAAGTCTGGTTCGTACAGGTGTTATAAAAACACAAGTTTACCGTACCGGGCTCTGA